>JAAVUU010000002.1 GCA_018449595.1 Rhizobiales bacterium dw_265 | reverse complement strand
GAAGTATCAATCGGGCTGGACAAAATGAGACAGTTTTGATGAAGCCAAAGCATGACGGTTTCGAGAGAGTTAGCGCGGCGGGACAGATTCGCCAGAAGCATCTCGGGCGGCCGGCAACACCATCAATCTTTACTTCAAGAAACTCTGGCACCGGCGGTGTCCTGGTCCGCGCCAGGCACGAATCCGCTGCTTCGATCGGTTTCCTGATCTGTCAGGAGACCTTGAATGGTGTGTTTTTATCAAAATGCACTATTCCATTTTCGGAACGTCCTGACCCTTGCTCCGCCATCGCGAGAGGCAATGCGGCATAGCGCAATCGATATTGAGGCCCTCACATATCTGACGGTTGTGGCGCAAGTGGGAAAGATCAGCCGCGCTGCCAAGGCGCTCTCCCCAACCGTTGGAATTGAGGGTGCGGCCTGGAGAGGACAGTCCAACGGGGTCGGACGAATTGCGTCTGGGGCCACACGCCGTCAGGGATGTCGAACGGGAGACACATCGAACTTGACGCCGGTCGGTTGTTCGGTTGCGGACCAAAGACGGTCGGCCGGCTTCTTTGTCCCGTGTATCTCCAGTGAGTCATTGTTCCCGTTTCTATCTGCTCAGCAGCCGCCATTGCGACACTCGGAAGCTTTCCGATGAGGCTGGGCGTCACCTATGTGAGCCTGATCTCGTCATGGCGTCGGACCGGCTGCTTCCTTATAAGGAAGGTAGTTGGCAAAATTCGTCGGTATGGCAAACAGACGCAATACTCTTGCATTGGTCGCGGCGCTGGTTTTCGCTCTTGAAGCGGTTCCGACATATGCCGCGGAAAACCAGACATATGTTGTGAAAATTTCCGGCGCGGGATCGCCTGAGATGGACGCGGCGCTGCGCGCCAGTTCACAGCTCGTCACACTTCAGGGTGCGGGGGCGCTGCCGCCCATCGCCCTTCTGGCGCGGGTGAGGGCGGATGTTCCGCGGCTTCAGGCCGCCCTCGACAGTTCCGCCTATTACCAGAACAATGTGAGCATCACAGTAGAAGGGCTTGCCGGGGACGATCCGAGCCTTGCCGCGCGCTTGGATGCACTCGCGGCGGACAAGCCTGCCGCCGTGAAGATCGTGGCCGTGCCGGGAACGCTGTATCATATCGGACGGGTCAGGCTGGAAGGCGATATGCCAGCGCGCGACCGCGAGGCTCTGGGAATCAAGAGCGGCGACGCCGCGGTGGCGGGAGCCGTCCTGGATGCGCGCGGACGCATGCTCTCGGCATTGCAGGAAGATGGCTATGCCCTGGCGGCGGTGGACGACCCCGACGCCACCGCAGACGACCAAGCCCACACCATCGACGTGACATATAAAGTGCGGACCGGCCCCAGGACCGAGATCGGCGCGATCACCTTCACGGGCATCAAGGACGTCAATGAGCCGTTCGCCCGCGGCGCGCTCACCATTCATCCCGGCGACCCTTATCGACCCAGCCGCATCGAGGCCGCGCGGCAGGCGCTGGCGGGACTGGGCGTCTTTTCCGGTGTCAGCGTGCATGCCGCCGATCATCTGTCGGCCGATGGCCGCATTCCCCTGATATTCGATGTTCAGGAGCGCGCCCACCATGCCGTGACATTGTCGGGCACCTATTCCACCGATCTGGGCATCATGGGGACCGCCACCTGGTCGCACCGCAACCTGTTCGGCAATGCCGAACAGCTCAATCTGAGCGCGGGCAGCATGGGTCTTGGGAGTGCCAGCAGCGGGTTGGGCTATAACTTTTCGGCCCAATATATCCAACCGCGCTTCCTGGAAGCGAGCCAGATTCTGGAGTTCGATATCACCGCCGTCAAACAGCAGCTGGATGCCTATGACCAGACGGCCCAGACTGTCGCAGGTTACGTGCGGCGCAAATTCTCCGGCCCGTGGTCGGGCAGCGCTGGACTTTTCTTGACCCATGACCGGATCCAGCAGGAAGGCACCGATGCGCTCTATGAATTGGTGTCGGCGCCGCTGGCCGTTTCCTATGACGGCACCGGCATCGCCGACGGGCTGCTGGATCCGGTCAAGGGCCTGCGTGCCGCGCTGACACTGACCCCCACTCACGCGTTCGGCGACGGCGACGCCACCTTCCTGCTCGGCCAGGTAACGGGCTCGACCTATTTCGATCTGGCGGGCGATGGACGCTCGGTGATGGCGCTGCGCGGGCTGGCCGCCACCATCCTCGGCGCCTCTAATCTCGACTTGCCGCCCGATCAAAGGCTTTACGCGGGCGGCAGCACCACGGTGCGCGGCTATGCCTATCAATCGCTGGGGCCGCAATTCCCCGACCGCAAGCCGGTGGGCGCGAAATCGGTGGATGCGAGCGCGCTGGAGTTCCGCCAACGCATCGGCCAGGACTGGGGCGCCGCGATTTTCGTCGATGGGGGGCAGGCGGGCACGGGAGCGCCCTTCACCGGCAGGCTCTATGTGGGCGCCGGCGTGGGCGCGCGCTATTACACGCCGATCGGCGCGGTGCGCGTGGATGTGGCAACGCCGCTGGTGCACCTGCCGGGCGGGGATTCCTTCGAACTCTATATCGGACTGGGACAAGCCTTCTGATGCGGCGCGCGATTCTTCTATGGAGCCTGGGTGCCGGTGGCGCGCTGCTGCTGGCGGTGCTGCTGCTTCTCTATACGCCGCCGGGGCTTCGGCTGGTGGGTCGGCTGGCGGAACCCCTGTCGGGCGGGCAGGTGCGCGTGGAAGGACTGGGCGGCTTCTTTCCCAACCACCTGCGCGTGGTGCGGCTGGAAGTGGCGGACAGCCAGGGCGTATGGCTCAGGGTCGAGCAGGCCTCGCTCGACTGGTCGGCGTTGGCGCTGATGGGCAATCATGTGGCGGTGGAAAATGTGTCGGCCGCGCGCGTCGTGGTGATGCGGCGGCCTATTTCCGCGGAGGAGTCCAGCGGCGAAACCCCGCGCATCGATATCGGCCATCTCTCTCTGCCGCGTATCGATCTCGCGCCGCCGGTGATCGGTCATGCCGCGACCCTGAACGCGGCGGGCAGTCTGCATTATGTCTCGCTGCACCGGATGGAAGCCGATCTGCTGGTGACGCGCGCGGGCAGCGGCGACCGCTACCGCATCGCGGGCGGCGTTGAAGCCGATGTCGCGCATGGCAGCGCCACCATTCGCGAAGGCGTGGACGGAATCCTGGGAAAGCTCGCCGGCCTGCCGGGGCTGGGGCCGGTCAATCTGTCGGCCACCGCCACGGGTACCGCCGCCAACAGCCTGGTCTTCGGCTTTTCGGCTGGTCCGTTGCGTGCCGATGGCCATGGTACCATCGCCCTGGCTTCCCGCCGCGCCGATCTGGATGTTGTCCTGACCGCACCCGCGATGACACCCCGTCCCGGCATCGGCTGGCAGGCACTCTTGGGCCAGGCGCATGTCCATGGCAGTTTCGACGCGCCGCGTGTCGATGCCCATCTGTTGCTGGCCGGCGGAACGGTTCAAGGCGTGACGGCCGGGCATATCAGTCTGGATGTCACGGGCGATGCGGGCCATGTCGCGCTGACGGGATTGGCCGAAAAGGTGATTCTGCCGGGCAGCCACCCCGGCTTGATCGCCGCGGCGCCCGTGCGCCTGGAAGCCCAGGCGGACCTTCGCGCGGCGGCACGTCCGGTTCGTTTCGCGCTTACCCACCCATTGGCCCAATTGCACGGCGTCGCGCAAACCAGAGGCCCCTTGACGGCGAGCGCCGATCTTGTCCTGCCCGCGCTGGCGCCGCTTGCATCCCTGGCCGGCACGGTACTGAACGGCGATGCGGCTTTGCACCTTCTTCTCAACCCGGAAGACGCAGGCATGCGGATCGCGCTGGATGGCCGGCTGAACGCGAACGGGAACACGCTGCCCGCCCGTCTGCTGGGCCGCTCCGTGCTGACCGCGACCGCGACAGTGCGGGACGGCGATCTCGTCGCGTCCCATTTGCGGCTCAAGGGCGCGGCCGTCACCGCCGACGCGGAAGGGAGCCTGCGCCGGCAACGGCTCAATTATCGCCTGGCGTTCGACCTTGGCGACCTGTCGCGGCTGGCCAAAACGCTCCAAGGTTCGCTCACCTTGCGCGGCAATGCCAGCGGGCCGCTGAATGATGTGGGGCTCGTCGCCGGCGGCAGCGCCACACTGGCGACACAAGGCTTCGCGCGGCGGCGGGTGGACATCGACCTCAAGGCGGAAGGCCTGCCCGCATTCAAGAACGCCACGATGATGCTTGACGGGCGGCTGGACGACGCGCCGTTATCGCTGCGTGCCGCATGGCATGGCGGCCGGGCCCGCCAGGCCAGGCTCACGGCGCGCTGGCGTTCGCTGGATGCACGCGCCGATATCGCCATCGGCGCGGGTTCGGCATGGTCGGGCAAGGCGCAACTGGCGCTGCCGCATCTGGCGGACATCACAAGCTTCACCGGCGTGGCGCTGTCCGGCGCGGCCGATGCGACTGTTACCCTGCGTCCGCGCGGCGCAAAGACCGATGCCGCCGTCACGGCCGCGCTTCACGATCTTCGCGCCGGCGCGGCATCGCTGGACACGGCATCGCTGCGCGGCCGCGTCGGCGATGTGATGGGCGCGCCGCAATTCGATCTCGCGCTGATCTTGCACCGGATCGCGGTCCAGGGGTGGATGGGCGACGCGCAGGGCCGGGTGCAGGGGCCGGTGGACCGGCTCGCCGTCTCGCTGGAATCCGCATTCCGGAATGCCGCTGCCGCGCCGCTCACGGCCCGCGCCGCCGCGTTGCTGGACACGTCCCGCAAGCAAGCGACGCTCACGGCGCTGCGCGGCGATTGGCGGGGGCTGGCACTGACACTGGACGCACCCGCCACGTTGCGCTTTGCCGATGGTCTGGCAGTGGACCGGCTATCGGCGCACTTGGGCAAAGGTGCGATCCGCCTGGCTGGAGGGATCACGCCGGTGTTGGCGCTGACCGCCTCGGCCAGCGGTATCGCGTTGGCGGACTTCCGGTCCTTTCTGCCGGACCTCGGCGCACAAGGCACGCTGTCGGGCGCGGCGGAACTTCACGGCAATCTCGACGCGCCCCAGGGTCGCATCACGCTGCGCGGACAGGGTTTGCGTGCAGCTTTTACACCCGCCGGAAGCCCGCCTGGCGCCGCCAGTGTCGAAGCGAGTCTGATGGGCGACCATGCCACGATCGAGGCACGCGCCGATGCATGCACCAATGTCCATCTGATCCTCACAGGCACCGCGCCCTTGAAAGCGGATGGCCCAATGGCGCTGCATGTTGTGGGCAAGGCCGATCTTGCGCTGCTTAACGCCGTGACGGCGGCATCGGGGCGGCGGGTGCGCGGCATCCTGACGCTGGACGGCGAGGCCACCGGCACACTGGCCGCGCCGCGTATCGCCGGCCAGGCCAACCTTACGGGCGGCGAAATCCAGGATTTCGCACAGGGCGTGCGAATGGACGCGATTGCCGCGACCGTCACGGTGGATGGCGCGCGCCTCAATCTGAAGCAACTCACGGCAAAAGCGGGGCCCGGCATGCTTTCGGCCAGCGGCAGCATCGATCTGCTGGCGCCGGACATGCCCATCGACATGCGGATGGAGGCCAAGAATGCGCGGCCCATCACCAGCGATTTGCTCACCGCCAGCCTGACGGGCACGATGACGCTGACCGGCCATGTGAAGACCGGCACGACCCTGGCGGGCAAGATTCAGATTCCGGGCGCGGAGATCAATCTACCTGAGAATCTCCCGGCGGATGTGGCTGTGCTGAACGTGCGGCGGCGCGGCCAGCCGCCGCCGTCTGCGCCGCCGCGGCAGGGCCGCATGCAGCTCGATCTGTCGGTGCGCACCACCGGTCCGGTTTTCGTGCGCGGCCATGGCATGGATGCGGACATGGGCGGCGCCATTCAGGTGACGGGCGCCATCGGCGCGCCGGTTATCGCGGGCGGATTTCAGATGAATCGCGGCACCTACAGCCTGGCGGGGCAAACGCTCGACTTCACCAGCGGCCGCATCCGCTTCGACGGCACGGGCCTGCGCGGACGCCTGGACCCCGCACTCGACTTTACGGCACAGACCGTGTCGGGCGGTGTGACGGCGACGCTGACCGTCACCGGCTATGCCTCCCAGCCCAGGATCGCGCTATCAAGTACGCCGCAACTGCCGCAGGACGAAGTGGTGGCGCATCTCCTCTTCCAGCAGAGCGTCAAGCAGCTGACGCCGTTGCAGCTGGCAAGCATTGCCCAGGCAGCCGCCGCGATGGGTGGTATCGGCGGTGGTTTCAATCCCCTGGGCGTCGTGCGGCGGACGCTGGGACTGGACCGGCTGTCGGTGGGCAGTGCCCAGGGCGGTGCCGATGGCACGCAAAGCCAGACCACCGTGGAGGCAGGCCGTTATGTCACCCGCAATGTCTATGTCGGGGTGAAACAGAATCTGTCCGGCGGCACGCAGACCCAGGTGCAGGCGGACATCACCCGGCGGCTGAAAGCCCAGGCGACGCTCAGTGCCGGCGCAAGCACCGTCACTGCCCAGGGCAATGCGCTGCAGGACAATGGCAGCAGCGTCGGCCTGAGCTATCAATTTGAATATTGATACATGGGACTCTATCAGTGCCAATATCTGCCCCACCATCCGGCCACAGAGTTTGAACCGGCCATATTTACCAGCTTAGTTCCGCGCCATTCTAAGCCTGTCGACGGCGATGGGGGCGGCCACAATGGTGACGTCCGTCAATTGGACGGTGGGATTGGAGTGCATCCACCAGTCTTGCTGGTTCAGCGAATAGACTGCGCTGTATTGCGGCTGGGAATCCATCGCCACCACATCGGACAGGGAATTGTCCAGCAACCACACCGTGCCGTCCAGCCGCGCCGCGAGCACGGCATGAAAGCCATGGGTGGTGGAATCTGCCATCACCACGATGCGCAGATCCTCGGCTGGGAAGCCCAGCCGGATCAGACTGAAATATTTGGCAATGGCGAAATCCTCGCAATCGCCACCTCTGGCGATGAACTCGCCTGGTGTCTCCCAGTAATCGGCGACATGCCAGTTCACCCAGTCCTCGACATAGGGCTTGGCATTCGCCCACTTGTTGACGGCTTCAAGTTGAGCCCGCCTCGTCAGAGCGGTCTGAGCGGCGAGGAAGGATAGCCATTCGGGCGGTATGCAATGTCGTTCGTCGCCGCAGTTTGGCGTGCTGCCGGCCGCCACCACTGCGGGAGTGAGTGTCGCTGCAGAGGTCGAGCGTGGGCCGTGCGCCTGGTTGGCCGCGTCGACCTGCACCGGCATATCGACCAAGACCCTCTGCCAAAAGGGAAAAAGGGAGAAATTGCTGGACCCGGCGATACTGTTGTTGAACAGCGATGCCGCTTCGGCCTGCACAGGCGCAAGCAGCGCCGCCATCACCAGGATGGACCTGAATTTTGAACCCCAACCCATTTTCCGGCGCTTATGTTTGTTCGCCTCAGTGTGGGGAACTCGATTTAAGTGCCGGTTTAACCAGAGCTTTTTTGCCCTGCTTTTGTCTGCAAAAGGGTTTTTTGGTTAATGCGAACTTGACGCTATGGGGCTGTCCAAATCCCCGCCGGGATATTTCGGCTGCGAATCCGGAAAGAAAAACAGCGCGCCTAAGTTGTATCGATTTGGTGCAAGTTATACTGTGTAAATATTAATCGTGAGATATATCAAACGATTATACAAAAAGTTCCCTAAAATAGTTGTAACGAACACGATTTGGAATCTCTCACGAGACAATTCGATACCGTTGTATTTCCCCTCACGGTTGTAAGGCGCGGCCATAAGAGGTTGATGCCTTGTTATCAAATTCTGGAAAAGTGCGCCGCCCGGTGACGGCGCGCGATCGTCCGGGGGTTTTATGCGCGCCAGGTCTTTACTGTTGTGGGGCCTTGCTGCCGCGACCGCTTTCTGCGATCTGCCGGCACGGGCGCAGACATCGGCTCAGCCCGGCCATCTGGATGAGCGCTTTCAGCCGCGGCCAGTACCGCCGTCGATCGGCGCGCCGCTGGAGATTCCGAATGCGCCCAAACCCGCCACGCCCGGGGCTGCCGCTGGTGTGACCTTCACCGTCAGCGCCGTGACCTTCGAGGGCAATACGGTATTGCCCGACCAGCAGCTTCAGGCCATTGCCACACCCTATATCGGCCATCCCATCACCCTGGCCGATGCCAACGATCTCGCCGCCAAGGTCACCGCTGCCTACCGCGACGCCGGTTACATTTTGGTTCGTGCGCTGGTCCCCGCCCAGCAAATCGATCGTGGCACTCTCAGAATACAGATCCTGCAGGGCTATATCGACAAGGTGGGCATCCAGGGTGATGCCGGCGGCGCACGGCCCTATCTGGAAGCCTATGGCGAGAAGATTGCCCAAACCAAGCCGCTGACCGCCAAGGTGCTGGAGCGCGAATTGCTGCTGGCCAGCGACCTCAGCGGCATGAATGTCCGCTCGATCCTGACCGCATCGCAGAGCATGCCGGGCGCCGCCGACCTGACCCTGGTGGTCGAACCCAAAAAGGTGGATGCCTTCCTTGTCGCCGACAATCGCGGCTCGCGCTATCTGGGTCCGTATGAGCTGCAGGCGGGCGTCTTCTTCAACGATGCCCTGGGCACCGGCGGCCGGCTGGGCCTGAACGGCGTGATCACGCCCAATACGGGCCCCGACCTGCTGTATGGCGGCGCCTCCTTCGACCAGCCGCTGGGCACCGATGGCCTCAAATGGTTCTCCGCCTTCAGCTATGCCTCGACCAAACCGGGCTCGACCCTGCGGGTCTTCAATACCGAGGGCAGTGCGGTCAACGCCAACACGGCGGTGACCTATCCCTTCATCCGCTCGCGCGATTTCAACCTGCAGGGTTCGCTGGGCTTTGCCTTCCACGACATAAAGTCCAACAGTGCGCTGGTCGACCCGTTGTTTTCCGATCACACGCGCGCGCTGAACGCTACCTTGTTCCTGAATGCGCTGGACAGCCTGGGCGGCTATTCCACCCTGTCGGTCACCCTGACCCAGGGCCTGCCGATCTTCGGCGCCACAAGGCCGGGCGATCCCACCAAGTCGCGCGCGGGCGCCAGTGGGGAATATACCCGCGGCAATTTCGAGGCGACGCATGAGCAGCCGCTGACCGACCGGCTGTCGCTGATGCTGGGCGTGGCGGGCCAGACGTCTTTCGGCGATCCGCTGCTGGCCTCGGAACAGTTCTCGCTGGGCGCCGACAGTTTCGACCGCGCCTTCGATCCGTCGGAAATCACCGGCGATAGCGCCCTGGCAGGCCGCATCGAACCGCGTTTCGACGTGCTGGAGCGGGCCGCGATCTTCTCGAACGTGCAGCTTTACGGCTTCGTGGAGGGCGGGCAGATATGGCAGGCCCAGGCACTCGCCGGTGCGCCGGGCTCCCAGACTCTGGCGTCCGCCGGTGCGGGGCTGCGATTTCTCGTCTCCGACCGGATGAATACCGACCTGGAATGGGCCAAGCCCCTCGACCGCAATGTGCTGGGCGTGGCCAACCAGAATTCCCGTTTCTTCTTTTCCGTCGGAATGAGTCTTTGAGGGCGAAAAGCCCGTTCGCGTCCAACAGAGCTAACGCTCGGAGGTTTTTGTCATGGCCAACAAGACAAGGCGCGACGTCTCGCTTTTGAATTCGTCGTCTCTGTTCGCGCTGGGCACGGCGTCCGCGCTGCTCGGCGCCGTGCCGGCCCAGGCTTTCGACGCCAATTCTCTGCCCACCGGCGGCAATGTCACTGGCGGCTCGGCCACTGTCGCCACGTCGGGCAACACGCTGACCGTCAACCAGTCGAGCAACCGCGCCGTCATCGACTGGCGCAGTTTCAACATCGGTGCCAATGCCCAGGCCAATTTCAACCAGCCGGGCACCGGCTCCATCGCGGTCAACCGCGTCAATGGCTCCACCGACCCATCCAAGATCGACGGCGGCCTGCACGCCAACGGCCAGGTCTGGATCCTCAATCCCAACGGTGTCTTCTTCGGCAAGACGGCACGGGTGGATGCGGCCGGCGTGGTCGCCACCACCGCCAATATCGACGACAAGGCCTTCATGGCCGGCAGCAACAAGCTGCAGATGACCGGCGGCGACCGTGGCCAGGTGGTCAATGAAGGCCATATTACGGTCGGGCAGGGCGGCCTTGCTGCCTTCGTGGCGCCGTCGGTGCGCAATTCCGGCGTCATCCGCGCCCGCGTCGGCCGCGTCACGCTGGCGGCCGGCGACACCTATACCCTGGATCTGGCGGGCGACCGGCTGGTGGAGATCGGCCTGGGCGCGACCAAGGCGGTGGTCGATCAGTCCGGCCAGATCGTCAACGATGGCGGCGTCATCAACATCTCCGCCAAGGCCGCCGGCCAGGTGGTGGATTCCGTTATCAATACTTCTGGCGTGACCGATGCCTCGTCGGTGAAGACCGCGGGCGGCAAGATCATCCTGGGCGCCGACGACATCAACGTCGCCTCCAATGCCAGCCTGAAGGCGGATGGTGGCGACACCGGAAATGGCGGCGGCATCACCGCGGTCGCTAACAAGAGCGGCAACTATGCCGGCAGCTATTCGGCCCAGGGCGGCGTCAATGGCGGCGACGGCGGCCAGATCGAAACCTCGGGCCATACGGTCCATGTCGACAGCAGGATCGCGGTCAACACCAGCGCGGCCAAGGGAAAGACCGGCAACTGGACCCTGGATCCGGATACGCTGACCGTGGGCGACACCGGCACCGGCTCGGCCGGCAATGACAACCACACCAACAGCGAAGATGAGACCATCTCCGCCGGCACAGTGGCAGCGGCGCTGCACGACAACAATGTGATCCTGCAAGCCGGCACCACGATCACCGTAAATTCCGCCATCGACGCCACCGTCAATACGGCCGCCCACAATCTCGCGCTCGCCGACCAGGATGGCGGTGGGCTGACCATCAACCTGAACGCGCCCATCACGTTGAAGGGCGCGGGCGTCTTGTCCGGTCAAGGCACGCGGGTCAATGTCGGCGCCGCCGGCCTGGTCCAGAATGGCGTCGACGCGGCTCTGGCCGGGGGCGCCGTCAACTTGGCCGCGGGCACCTATACGGGTCAGGTCATCATCAACAAGAATTTGACACTGGCCGGCGTGGGCGTCGGCCAGACGATTATCGCAGCTGCGGACGCGATGCCGGTGCATTTCCGGATGAGCCGCGATTACAGAGCCGTTATCTGGGTCGATAATGGTGCGAATGCCGCCATCTCCGATCTCACGGTCGATGGCCTGCACAAAGGCAACACGAACCAATATTTCGCCGGCATTGGTTTCTACGATGCCAGCGGCACGGTCGGCCATGTCGATATCACCGGCATCCGCAACAGCAGCCTGGACAATGTCCAGGGCGGCCTGGGGCTGGCCGTATTCAACGACGCCGTCACACCCCAGTCTGTTACGCTGAAAAACAGCACGATCGAGGATTTCCAGAAGGACGCGGTGCTGGTCAGGGGAATCAATCTGACCGCCAACATCGTCGATAACGTCATTGGCGGCGCGGGCAGCACGGCGGACGAAGCCCAGAACGGCATCGAATTCTATGGCAATGTCACCGGAGCCATTTCGGGAAGCGTCACGGGCAACACCATAAGCGGCGTCAGTTTTATCGCGCCCGCGGATTACGCGACATCCATCTATCTGCTCAACAGTTCGAATGTGACCGTATCGGGCAACAGCGTCACGGGAACGGGCAGCGGCGCCTCCTATGGCCTGGCCATTCTCGGGGGCAGCGACATCACCGTTGCGGATAACAGCTTCGCAAATCTTCAACGGGGCATAAGCCTCTATGACGATCTGTACGGCTCCGGCGGAACGTCCTCGATTACCTTCGGGCCGGACAGCAATATCGCCATCAGCGGCGGCAGCCTCGCCGGCAATCAGTATGGCTTGGTCACCGACGCCACTTTTGTCAGCGGCTTGTCGGTCAGTGGCGTCAGTTTCTCCGGCAACAAGACTCATTTCACCGGCAGCAATACCCAGGGCACCTTGCTGGTGAACAACACTTTCGACCGTACCGTGGTTAATGCCGCTGGCGGCAACAGCATCTATGGCGACGTCCAGACCGCGATCGATAGCGAGGCCGCGGGCAGTATGCTGAACCTGTCGTCCGGTATCTTCGCTTCCGGCGCCATCATCAACAAGGATGGCGACAGCCTGGCGGGCCAGGCAGGCACGGTGATCCAGGCACTCAATGGCGGCGACAATGGCCTCACCATCGCGGCCAATAACGTCACGGTTACCGGCCTGGAGATCGCCGGCCCGGCCGCCGGCGAGTCCTATCTGACCTATGCTTGGGGATCGCCCATCACCCATGGCATCGTGATAGGCGCCAACGTGACCGGCTTCACCATTTCCGGCAACAACATCCATGGCACCCGCAACAATATCCTGCTCGATGGCCGCGGCGATTCCGGCGCGATCACCGGCAACACGATCGACAATTCCAAGAGCGGTATTTCGATTTCCTACACGGATGGAACCGGCATCGACATCTCCGGCAACAAAGAGGGTCCGTTCGGCAACGAATGGGGCCTCAATCTCCATCTGAACGGCTACTGGGATGGCACGGCGGTTCAACCCTTCGGAACCCCGGGCGGGACGGCTCCGATCCCGGTGCAGCAGGCCCTGCTTGCGCTGAGCGCCGCCAATGGCGGCTGGACAGTGCAGGACCAGAGTTATGCCGCGGCCAACCGGACGGCGGTCACGGTTTCCACCACCGGCGTTGACGGCCATCAGGGGGACCTGCTTACGCCGCTCGCCACCATCCAGGCCGGCATCAATGCCGTGGTCACCGGAGGCACCGTCAACGTCAATGACGGCACCTATACGATCGCCTCCGGCGGCTCCAATTATATCATGATCAACAAGAGCCTGACCTTGGCCGGCACGAGCGAGGCAGGCACCATCATCGATGCGCGCAACGCCATGAGCTATGGCATCCGTGTGCGGGCCGACAATGTCAGCCTGTCCAACTTCACGGTGGAAGCGCCGACCGCCAATGGCACTTATGGCATCAAGGTCGAGCCGCCGGCCACCACCTCTCCGATCGATCCCAACGCGCGGCTCGTCAATTTCAGCGTCAGCAACGTCACCAGCCATGGCGCGGGCAAGACCGAACTCGATCTGAACGACGTGCTGGGCGCAACCATCGACCATTTTACGGCCGATGGGTCCAGCATCGCCACTGGCCGGCCGGCGGCGGGCAACGGCATCGCCCTGACGGACAGCGCCAATGTCACGATTACCAATTCGGTGACCCGCGACAATGGCTGGGGCGGCCTGGCGCTCTATCAGGTCAACAATACCTACAACCAGCAATTGGCCGGTATCTCGGTTGACGCCAGCAATGCGTTCAACGAGGTAATCCCGGTCTATGCCGAGGATCAGTCTGCCACCAGGGACATCGGCACCATCGTGCTGGCCGGTTTCGACTTTGTGGTCAAGTCGCCCAATAATCCGGCCGATGTTTACACCTGGTTCCAGAAGACCCGGCAGGATGCGATCAACTTTGCCACCAACGCCACGCTCAGCAACGGCAATGTCAATATTCCCATCGCCACGGTGCAGGGCTATGCGGGCGACAGCATCAATGGCAATAATGTCTTCACAGTCGGCACCGGCGCCGATGGTGCCGCCATGTCGGTGAATATGGCGCTGAGCCAGTCCGCCGCGGCCGGCATCATCAATGTGCTGGACGGTGTTTATGCCGAGAATGTGGCGCTCACCGCGCCGCGTACGGTCAATTTTGGCGACGTAACCCTGGTGGGCCTATCCTCCAGCACCGCTGCGGCAGGTTCGATCCTGTCGGGCAACGTCAAGGCGGGCAGTATCGCGCTGAACGGGGCGACTAGCCTGGGCGGCGGTCTTACCCTGGACACCAGCGCGGCCAACGGCGCGATCACGGTGGCATCGGTGGACGGAGCGCAGGACCTCACCCTGACGACGGGCACGGGCAGCGTCTCTCTGGGCAATGTCGGCGCCACCACGGCGCTGGGCGCGGTCAATGATGCCAATGCCACGACCCTGACCGGCGATACCTATAAGGCAGGCAGCCTGAACTTTGGCGCGGTCGTACTCACCGCCGGAACCACCCTGGACACCAGCGCGGCCAACGGCGCGATCACGGTGGCATCGGTGGACGGGGCGCAGGACCTCACCCTGACGACGGGCACGGGCAGCGTCTCTCTGGGCAATGTCGGCGCCACCACGGCGCTGGGCGCGGTCAATGATGCCAATGCCACGACCCTGACCGGCGATACCTACAGAGCGGGCAGCCTGAACTTTGGCGCGGTCGTACTCACCGCCGGAACCACCCTGGACACCAGCGCCGCCAACGGCGCGATCACGGTGGCGTCGGTGGACGGGGCGCAGGACCTCGCCCTGACGACGGGCACGGGCAGCGTCTCTCTGGGCAATGTCGGCGCCACCACGGCGCTGGGCGCAGTCACGGATACCGCCGCCACGACCCTGACCGGCGATACCTACAGAGCGGGCAGCTTGAACTTCGCCAGCGATGTCACCCTTACTGCGGCCACCACCACGGTCGACACCACCCAGTCGGCCACCGCGGCGGGCGACATTACCTTCGGTGGCACCATTTTCGGCACCACCGACGGCGGCCAGAGCCTGACCCTGGCGGCCGGTCTCGGCACCGGTGTCAAGTCTGCGAATGGTGAGATCAGCATGCACAATGCCGGCGTCACCGGCACGCGGCTGGGCAGCCTCAGCGTCAGCGGCAACGATTTCACCGCCCTAACGGTGGATTTGGCCGGCGACTTCGCCTCGCAACTGACGGGTAACCAGGTATTCGCTGCCGACACGCTGAACGCAGCCGGCAACGTCAATACCGCGGCAGGCGGCGACGTTTCCGGTCATATCGTTGCCGGCGGCGATGTTGCGCTGACCACACCGGGTACGGTGTCGGGCAATATCAGCGGCGATTCGCTGTCGCTTGCCAGCGGCGCGGTCAGCAACGCAACCCTGACCGGCAACGATGTCAGCGCCAACGTCACGGGCGGTTTCGACGCCACGGTAAAGGCGGTAGACAAGGCCGCCATCGCCGCCGACAGCGTCAGCGGCAACATCAGCGGCGCCTCCCTGACCCTGAACAGCGGCTCGGTCAGCAACGCCACCCTGACCGGCAATGACGTCAGCGCCAATGTCACGGGTGCGTTCGATGCCGCGGTGAACGCCACCAACAATGCCCACATCACCGCCAATAGCGTCAGAGGCAATATCAGCGGCACCAACCTGACCCTGAACAGCGGCTCGGTCAGTAACGCCACCCTGACAGGCACCAATGTCAATGCGACCGTCACGGGCGATTTCAACGCCGCGGTGAACGCCGCCAACGCCGCCAACATCACTGGCAACACCGTCAGCGGCACCTTCACCGGTAATACGGTCAGCCTGTCGGGCCAGTCGGTGAACGGCCAGGTGAATGCTGGCACCCTGAATGTCGCTTCGCAGCAGGGCGGCGCAATCACCGGCACCTTTCAGCCGGGCATAGTCAGCGGCGGTGGAAACCTGTCCCTGAATGGCCAAACTGCGACCGATAACGACGGGAATGGCGGCGCTACGGGTGACTCGGGCAATACCGGAGGCAATGGCGATACGGGAGGTAGTGGCAATACGGGGGGGAGTGGCAATACTGGAGGCAACGGCAATATCGGTACCGGCAATCCCACGAACAATTTCCCGACGATCAATGGGCAGCAGCTGGTTGTAGAAGGTTTTGCCCTGCCGGACGGAACCCAGGTCGCCGCCAACGGACGGTTAATCCTGCCGCCCGGTATGGTGATCGGGCTGCTGTCGCCTGGTGGCGGCACGCCGCGCGTGACCATGGTCCAGAGCGTGCAGCAGCTGGGTGAATTGCTGGATGCGGGTTATGCCGCGATCGTGATCGACCTGAAGGGCCGCAAAAAGGCCACCAAGGTTGCGTCCAATTAGAGGAACGTGATCGGCATGGGCACGATAGTTCGGCGCGCCGCCTGACAGCGCGCATATCCCAAAATATCAGGTCCAATGCTGAGGCTTTGTAGTGGGAAATGGCAAGCGCCTAGTCTTGTCCTTCCATCTCCGCAACAGCCTTCTGTAACCCCGTGATCTTCACCCCGTCGTCCGGGCTCAACACCATAAACCCCGGCACCGAAAGCAACGGAATGATCGCCATGAGCAAGAAGGCCATGTGAAAGGTGGCCGGCGTCAATATATGGGAATGAATACTCGCCAAGCTGAGCAAAATGGCGCCAACCGAGACACCGAAGCTTACTGATAATTGCTGCAGCACGCCGCCCAGACTCGTGGCGCGGCTTAGATGACTGTCGGGCATATCGGAATAGGCCAAAGTGTTGGATGTCATGAACTGAGCGGCCCGCATCAGGCCGAACACAAAGACATAGATCATAATGAGCCAATGAGAGGTATGTGGTCCAAGGAGGGCGAACCCGGCAAGGGAGGCAGAGCCGATCAGGGCGCTGAGGACGAGGACAAACCTGAAGCCGTGCCGCCGCAACATGGGCGAAATCAGGCTGCGGATCAGAACCGCGCCGATGGATCCGACAAACGTGATGGACCCCGAACCGATGGGCGACAGGCCGAAGCCGACTTGCAACATAAGCGGCAGTAGGAACGGAACCCCATTCATGCCGATCCGGCAAAGCCCGCCCGCCAATGTTCCCACCCGGAACGAGCGCACACCAAATAGCGTCAAATCGACGACTGGGGCTTTGACGCGGCGGGCATACAAGCCGAAGCCCAGCAAGAGGACGGAAGCTGCAATGATGGTTCCGGCGATGGTCCAAATCGACACTATGGGCCGACTGACATTCTCCATGCCAAACTGAAACAGGCCCAGGCCGCCGCCGACCATCAGAAATCCGGGAAAGTCGAACCTGGCGACGTTGCTCTCGCGTGTGCTGGCGAGGAAGCGCATGGCCAACAGCATGCCGAGAAGGCCAAACGGCAGGTTGACGTAGAAGATCCAGCGCCAGGATAGACTGGACGTCAGGACGCCACCCAGCAGCGGTCCGATCACCGGCCCGACGATTGCGGGGAGGGTTGTGTAGGTCATTGCCGTCATCAATTGTGAGCGTGGAAAGCTTCTCAAAAGAATCAGGCGGCCCACGGGCGTCATCATGGCGCCGCCCACGCCCTGGACCACGCGCATGGCGACCAGCATTTCGAAGCTCTGCGCCAAGCCGCATAACATCGAGCCCAATGTGAAAATTGCCAAGGCTGAGATAAAGATCCGGCGGGCGCCGAAGCGATCGGCAAACCAGCCGCTTACCGGGATGAAAACGGCCACGGCCAGTACATAAGCGGCAATGGCCAGGCTCATCTGGACAGGCGTCACATGCAGACTGCGTGCAATATCCGGGACCGCTGTCGTGATGATCGTGGAATCGAGCTGCTCCATCAGGAAAGCCATGGCGACCATCATCGGAATCATGATCGGAAGTTTCCCCGGAAGCGGGTTTACCGCTCCCGATGTGGCGGTCGGGTCGAGTTGGGTCGGCGCCAAAATCTCACGCATCCCGGAGTTTCCGCCCGGGCTTAGAATAATATCAGGTAGACTTGCAAGATAAACTTCTAATTGGTAGAAGCGCTCATGGCAAAACTCGCAAAGGCAAACGAAGCCGCGGTAAATGAGTTGCTCGCCGCGATGGGGCAACTGGTTCGGCGGTTGCGCGCAGAGGCGAAGTCCGACGAACTCAGCTGGACACAGGTTGCCGTCACGGCTCGTCTCGATGGCGGTCCGATGACAACCGCTGATCTGGCGCGCGCCGAATCCATGAAACCCCAGTCAATGGGTGCATCCCTCGCCCAGCTGGAAGAAGAGGGTATCGTCAAACGTAAGGCGCACCCGACTGATGGTCGGCAAATTCTTTACGAGCTGACGGCCGCTGGAATTGAGGGCCGCTACAAATCTCGCCTTGCAAAGCGCGAATGGCTTCTGACCGCCATTACAAAGCTTGAGAAGGCGCAGCAACAACGACTATTCGATGCCGTCGACGTCATAAGGCGCCTGGCGGAATCGTAAGAATTCATAACACAGCAAGGACGCCCCTATGCCGATCACGCAACTCGACCAACATGCCGCCCTCATTGTCGTCGATATGCAAAAGGGCATCGTTGCACTGCCCACGGTGCACCCTATCGCCGAGGTCATTGGCAACGTCGCCAAACTCACGGATGCGTTTCGTGGTCTGATGCTTCCGGTGATCTTGGTCAACGTCGCTGGGCGCGCACCGGGCCGCGTCGAAGCCACGTTTAATTTCACCCCGCCGCCGGACTGGGCTGATTTAATTCCCGAACTGGATCAAAAGCCGGACGACTATACCGTCACCAAGCTCAACATAGGTGCATTTTATGGTACCGCGTTGGAGCAGATTTTGCGCCGCCGCGGCGTGACACAGATATTTCTGGCGGGCGTCGCAACCGGCGTGGGCGTCGAGGCGACGGCCCGCCAAGCGTATGATCAGGGGTACAACGTGGTGCTGGTGACCGATGCAATGACCGATCTTGATCCGGATATGCACCGTCATGCGGTTGAGAATGTTTTCCCGAAGATCGGTGAAAGAGCGAGCACAACCGAGGTGCTTGAGAAATTGCGTCTGTCTTAGGACGTACGGCAAGACCTTACGAAAGGACCGCGGACCGAGTCGCGCCACTTCGGGTGCTCTTTGCGTACACCCCGACGGACTACGCGGTCCACTTATTCATGTTGGAGATCGGCATATTCTGGTTGATAACATCGAGCGGCCAGGGACAATGACGGTGGGCGTGTGATAGCTTAGACCCACTTTTACGTGATCGGATCAAACCCTCAGCCGAACAGGTGTTTTGATGTGGCATATATTCGGCTTTCCTCGCGACACATCAGCGGCGGAGATTGTCCCGGCAATGCTTCATGGATATCTCCGGTCTTAATGGATATCTCCGGTCTTAGGAATGGCTCCGGGCCATGTCTATGAACGCGCGCAAGGCGGACGACATTCGTCTTTGCCGCGGATAATAGAGGGTGAACCCGGCAAATGCCGGGCACCAGTCCTCCAGCACGCGCACTAGGTAGCCGTCCGCAACGGCGTACTTCACGAAATCCTCGAACAGGAAGGCGAGGCCGATGCCATCACGCGCGGCGCGCAGGGCCAGTCCGGCGTCGCCCAGGGTGACGCGCCCCCTTACGTCCATCTCATGCTTGTGTGCGTCTTTCTCGAACTCCCAGTGATAGAGCCGGCCGCTGGGAAATCGGTGCCGGATACAGTCATGTTGCATGAGGTCTTCGGGTGCGCGTGGTATCCCCCTGCGCACTAAATAGGCGGGCGAGCCCACCACCACCAGCCGCTGCGGAGGGCCGATTGGCACGGCGATCATGTCTTCGGGCACCTGGTCCTGAAAACGCACGCCGGCATCGAAGCCGTTTGCCACAATGTCGACCAGACTGTCTTCATCGACGATTTCCAGATGGATCTCGGGATAGGCGGCCAGAAAGCGGTCCATCAGCGGTGCCAGCAACAGGTGGGCGGCTATGCGTGACGCGTTGATGCGCAGGGTTCCCGTGGGCGTCGTGCGGAAATTGTTCATCTCCTCCAGGGCGTCGCCGACATCGCGCAGGGCGGGCTGCGACCGCTCCAGCAGGCGCTGGCCTGCATCGGTCATGGCGACACTACGGGTGGTGCGGTTGAACAGGCCGACACCGAGAAGTTCTTCCAACCCGCGGATCGCGTGGCTGACGGCCGACGTGGACATGCCCATTTCCGCGCCGGCTTTCTGGAAGCTGCTGTGACGGGCGACCGCTGTGAATACGGACAGATGGACGAGGGTAGGCTGGGACATCATTGATGAATATTGCTCAATAGGTCATGCCAAATTTCGTCTTTGAATAGGCCAAGCAGCATCTCTATTGTCTCATATAACTAATCAATCTGCCAGATTCAGAAAAGGATTTCCCATGATCGAGGTTCGTGGCTACGCCGCCCATGACGACCATTCCCCGCTGGTGCCCTTCACCTTCCAGCGGCGCGAGCCCGGCCCGCATGATGTTCAGATCGAGATTCTCTATGCGGGCATCTGCCATTCCGACGTGCATCAGGCCCATAATGACTGGAGCAATTCGCTCTATCCGATGGTGCCGGGGCACGAGATCGTGGGCCGGGTCGTCAAGGTCGGCGCCGAGGTTAAGAAACTCAAGGCGGGCGATATCGCGGGTGTGGGCTGCATGGTCGATTCCTGCCGCCAATGCTCGGCCTGCAAGGAAGACCTGGAGCAATATTGCGAGCAGGGCGCAATCCTGACCTATAACGACAAGGCGCGCAGCTACAAGGAGCGGCCCGGCAGCGGCCAGCTGACCTTCGGCGGCTATTCCGAGCAGATCGTTGTCGAGGAACGCTTTGTGGTGAAGGTGCCCGCGGGCATGGATCTCAAGGCCGTCGCCCCGCTTCTCTGCGCGGGCATCACCACCTGGTCGCCGCTGCGTCACTGGAAGGTCGGGTCCGGCCAGAAGGTTGGCGTGATCGGCCTGGGTGGGCTGGGCCATATGGGTGTGAAATTCGCCAAGGCGCTGGGCGCCCATGTGGTGATGATCACCACCTCGCCGGAAAAGGGCAAGGACGCCAAGCGGCTGGGCGCCGACGAAGTGCTGCTGTCCCGCGATACGGACGCCATGGCGGCACATGCGCTGAGCTTCGATTTCCTGCTCAACACCATTCCGGTCGGCCATGACGTCAATCCCTATCTGGCGCTGTTGAAGCGCGACAGCACCATGGTGATGGTGGGCGTGCTGACGGCGATCGAGCCGCCGGTTACCGGCGTCAGCCTGATCGGCGGCCGCAAGAACCTGACCGGCTCGGGCATCGGCGGCATGGCGGAAACCCAGGAGATGATCGACTTCTGTGCCGAACACGGCATCGTCAGCGATATCGAGATGATCCCGATCCAGGCCGTCAACCAGGCCTATGAGCGGGTTCTGAAAAACGACGTCAAATATCGCTTCGTCATCGACATCGCGTCGCTTCGCGACGCGGCCTGAGAGAGAGATTTCGACATGCTGGCAAAACGTACTTTGGGCATGCAGGGCCTGGAAGTTTCCGCTATCGGGCTTGGCTGCATGGGCATGAGTCATGCGTATGGCACGCCGGACGATGCGGAATCGACCGCCACTATCCATCGGGGTCATCGAACTGGGCTGCACTTTCCTCGATACTGCAAAAGTTCATGGCCCTTAGCCTAGCGTAATTAAGGGCTATTCTGCCTGGGCTCGACTTGGAGCACTCTGGTACGTCACAGCGCATTATTGGCGCCTTGGTCCTTCGTCAGTGGGGAAGCACAACCTAAATGGACGCGCGTGTATGATGGGACGCTGTTCCAGGTCCGAGGTCAGCCCTAATCCACCCGCATATATAAGGTCTCGGCCGCGGTGGCATTTGGCCTCGTCACTCCTGCGGAAGCGGCGAAATCAAGACTCATCGGAGACAAGGGTCCCGTGGGGCCAAAAACGGGGCCAATTCAGGGGAAACTAGGGGATTTGAAGGGTGGAGCGATCACAGGAAATCAATGACTTATGCCCCTACGTTCCCCCTGATGCCCGGCGAAAGCAGTTTCGAGCCCCGTCGCTCCCGCCATTTCCTTTCCGGAAATGGCATCGTCTTTAATCCCCGCGCGTCGCGGATTTTTCATCGCTTTTTGAGAACCGTTCGCAGTTGGCGGATGTGTTTGCGCTGCATTTCCAAGGCATGTGCCGCATGCGGGCAAGGTGTCACGCAGGCGGTACAATTTTCCTGTTTTTCTGCGGCGAATCTTCCTTTAAACCCGCGTTGCGCCGGGGCCGTGCCTGCCTATACTGCACCAGCGAAATAACACCGGTCCGACCTGTTGGGGGCGTCCCTGGACGCCGGGGCAAGGGCCACGGGATAAGCGTATGGAAAAGCTGCTGCTGGAATATTTGCCCATCCTGATTTTCATCGGGCTGGCGGCTGTTCTGGGTGGGGCCTTGATCGCGATCCCGCTTCTGGTGGCGCCCAGCAAGCCCGATCCTGAGAAACTGTCGGCCTATGAATGCGGCTTCCCGGCCTTTGGCGACGCCCGCATGAAGTTCGATGTGCGTTTTTACCTGGTCGCCATCCTGTTCATCATCTTCGACCTGGAAGTGGCCTTCCTGTTCCCCTGGGCCGTCACCCTGATGAAGTTCGGCGGCGCGGCCAGCGTTTTCGCCTTCTGGTCCATGATGGTGTTCCTGGGCGTGCTGACTGTCGGCTTTATTTATGAATGGAAGAAGGGCGCGCTCGAATGGGAGTGATCCTGACCCCGAACGGCACCGCGGCGCGTTCCGGCGTGGAGGGCGGCGCCGCCGTCACCGACAACGATCCCTATTTCAAGGCGCTGCAGGCCGAAATGGCCGACAAGGGATTCTTGGTCACCTCCAGCGAGGCGCTGGTCAACTGGGCGCGCACCGGCAGCCTGATGTGGATGACCTTCGGCCTGGCTTGTTGCGCCGTCGAGATGATGCAGGCCTCGATGCCGCGCTACGACCTGGAGCGGTTCGGCATCGCGCCGCGCGCCTCGCCGCGCCAGAGCGACGTGATGATCGTCGCCGGTACCCTGACCAACAAGATGGCCCCGGCGCTGCGCAAGGTCTACGACCAGATGCCCGAGCCGCGCTATGTCATCAGCATGGGCAGCTGCGCCAATGGTGGCGGCTATTATCATTATTCCTATGCCGTGGTGCGTGGCTGCGACCGCATCGTGCCGGTGGACATTTATGTGCCGGGCTGCCCGCCGACCGCGGAGGCCCTGGTCTATGGCATCCTGCTGCTGCAGCGGAAAATCCGCCGCACCGGAACGATCGAGCGATAGATGAGCGACCTGGCAGCCCTCAGCGAAAGCATCACGGCGGCGGTGCCGGTCACCGCGGCCACCATCGCGCGCGGCGAACTGACCCTCGAAGTCGCCGCCGCCGACATTCTGGCGGTGATGGCGCATCTGCAGGGGCCGGGCGAGTTCAAGATCCTGGTGGACATTTGCGGCACCGACTGGCCGCAGCGCGCCAAGCGCTTCGACGTGGTCTATCACCTGCTGTCGCTGACGAAGAACGCCCGTATCCGCGTCAAGGCGCAGCTGGGCGAGGGCGAGGCCATCGCTTCGGTCATCCCGGTCTATCCCGCCGCCGGCTGGTTCGAGCGTGAGACCTTCGACATGTACGGCGTGCCCTTCACCGATCATCCCGACCTGCGCCGCATCCTCACGGATTATGGATTTTCAGGGCATCCGCTGCGCAAGGACTTCCCGCTGACCGGCTATGTCGAACTGCGTTATGACGACGAACTCAAGCGGGTGGTCTACCAGCCGGTGCAGTTGGTGCAGGAATTCCGCGACTTCGACTTCATGAGCCCCTGGGAAGGCGCGCCCCATATCCTGCCGGGCGACGAGAAGGCGGCCAAGCCATGAGTACCGTCACGCTCGACGCCAAGCAGGGCCATGAGTCCGACGATCCGCAGCTGACCATCAATTTCGGGCCGCAGCATCCCGCCGCGCATGGCGTGCTGCGCCTGATCCTGGACCTGGACGGCGAAATCGTCACCCGCGTCGATCCGCATATCGGGCTGCTCCATCGCGGCACCGAAAAGCTGATCGAGCACAAGACCTATCTGCAGGCGATCCCCTATTTCGACCGCCTGGATTACGTCGCGCCGATGAACCAGGAACATGCCTTCTGCCTGGCCATCGAAAAGCTGATCGGGCTCGAAGTGCCCAAGCGCGGCCAGTATATCCGCGTACTCTATTGCGAAATCGGCCGGCTGCTGAACCACCTGCTCAACGTCACCACCCAGGCGATGGACGTGGGTGCCCTGACGCCGCCGCTGTGGGGTTTCGAAGAACGCGAAAAGCTGATGGTATTCTACGAGCGCATCTCGGGCTCGCGCATGCATGCCGCCTTCTTCCGCGCCGGTGGCGTTCACCAGGACATGCCGCCCGGCCTGGCCGAGGACATCCTGAAATTCTGCGACCACTTCGTCACCGTGCTGGACGATATCGAAGGCCTGCTGACCGAGAACCGCATCTTCAAGCAACGCAATGTCGATATCGGCATCGTCAGCCGCGCCGAGGCCGAGATGTGGGGCATGTCGGGCGTGATGCTGCGCTCGACGGGCGTGAAGTGGGATCTGCGCCGCGCCCAGCCCTATGAGTGCTACAACGAACTGGATTTCCAGATTCCCATCGGCAAGAACGGCGATAATTACGACCGCTATGTGATGCGCATGGAAGAGATGCGCGAATCCACCAAGATCATGCGCCAGTGTATCGAGAAGATGCCAGCCGGCCCGGTGGTCGCCACCGACCACAAGATCGTGCCGCCCCGCCGCGGCGAGATGAAGACCTCGATGGAAGCCCTGATCCATCACTTCAAGCTTTATACCGAAGGCTTCCATGTCCCGGCCGGCGAGGCCTATGCCGCTGTCGAAGCGCCCAAGGGCGAGTTCGGCGTCTATCTGGTGGCCGATGGCACCAATAAGCCGTACCGCTGCAAGATCCGCGCGCCCAGCTTCGTGCATCTGCAGGCGATGGACTATATGTGCAAGGGCCATATGCTGGCCGACGTGTCGGCCGTTCTCGGCAGCCTCGATATCGTGTTCGGCGAGGTGGACCGGTGACCTTGCAGACAAATCCCAATATCGACATCGCCCAGAAGCAGCTGGATGCCTATAACGCCCAGGACTTGGATACTTATGTCTCCTTCTTCGCGGAAGACTGTGTGGTGTCGGGCCTGAACGGTACGCCGACCGAGACTACGCGCGAGGCGATCAAGGTGCGTTATGCCAAGGCCTTCGCGCAATTTCCCGAAAACAAGGCCATTCTGAAGAATCGCATCGCGGTCGGCGGCACGGTGGTGGATCACGAACTGGTGATCCGCGCCCCCGGCGGCGAGCAGTTCGAGATCATCGCCATTTATAGCTTCCGCGACGGGCTGATCGCCCGTGTGGATTTCGCAAAGTAACCACATGTCGCTTCGTCGCCTCGCCCCGCCGGAAATCCAGCCTGCCAGCTTCGCCTTCAGCGCGGAGAATGCGGAGTGGGCCCAGGCCACCATCGCCAAGTATCCGCAGGGCCGCCAGGCTTCGGCGGTGATCTCGCTGTTGTGGCGCGGGCAGGAACAGGAGGGCTGGGTCTCCCACCCTATGATCGAAAGCATCGCCAGGATGCTGAACATGCCCTTCATCCGGGTGCTGGAGGTGGCGACCTTCTACACCATGTTCAACCTGGAGCCGGTGGGCACCTATCTGGTGCAGGTCTGCACCACCACGCCCTGCTGGCTGCGCGGCTCCGACGATGTGGTCGCGGCCTGCAAGAAGCATATCCATCCTCATGAAAAGACCGTGTCGGAAGACGGCAAGTTCAGCTGGATGGAAGTGGAATGCCTGGGCGCCTGCGTGAATGCGCCGATGCTGCAGATCGGCAGCGACTTTTATGAAGACCTGGACGGCCCCACCACCGAACGCATGATCGAAGACCTGCGCGCCGGCAAGGAGATCAAGCCGGGTCCGCAGAATTACGGCCGCGTCTCGTCGGAGCCGGAGGGCGGGGCGCTGAGCCTGACCGATCCGTCGCTGTATGACGGCTCGGTGATCGGCCAGTATCACGAACAGGTGCCGCAGCCCGCCAACACAGATGCGGAGGCCAAGGCGCCGACCCAGGCAGCCAGCGACCGCGAGGCCCCCATCCAGAAACCGCCGGGAGCGGCCACCTGATGCTCGCCGACAAGGATCGTATCTTCACCAATCTTTACGGTTTCCAGGACCCGGGCCTGGAAGGCGCGAAAAAGCGCGGCCAGTGGGACAATACCAAGGCGATCCTGGCGCTGGGTCCCGAAGCCATCGTGGACATCATGAAGAAGTCGGGCCTGCGCGGGCGCGGCGGCGCGGGTTTTCCCACCGGCCTGAAATGGTCCTTCATGCCCAAGGAGATCAAGGAGCGGCCGCATTATCTGGTGGTGAATGCCGATGAGTCCGAGCCCGGCACCTGCAAGGATCGCGACATCATGCGCAACGATCCGCACACCCTGGTGGAGGGATGCCTGGTCGCCAGCTTCGCCATGCGCGCGCATGCCTGCTACATCTATGTGCGCGGCGAGTTCATCCGCGAGCGCGAGGCGCTGCAGCGCGCCGTCGACGAAGCCTATGCCGCCAAGCTGATCGGCAAGAACAACATCCATGGCTGGGATTTCGACCTCTATGTCCATCATGGGGCAGGGGCCTATATCTGTGGCGAGGAAACCGCGCTGCTGGAATCGCTGGAAGGCAAGAAGGGCCAGCCGCGTCTGAAGCCCCCTTTCCCGGCCAATGTCGGGCTGTATGGCTGCCCCACCACCGTCAATAATGTCGAAAGCATCGCGGTGGCGCCCACCATCATCCGCCGCGGCGCCGGCTGGTTCGCCGGCATCGGCCGTCCCAACAACACCGGCACCAAGGTGTTCTGCATCTCGGGCCATGTGAACAAGCCCTGCAATGTCGAAGAGGAAATGGGCATTCCGCTGCGCGAGCTGATCGAGCGGCATTGCGGCGGCGTGCGGGGCGGCTGGGACAACCTGCTGGCCGTGATTCCCGGCGGAGCCTCTGTGCCGCTGCTGCCCAAGAGCATCTGCGACGATGTGCTGATGGATTTCGACAGCCTGCGCGCCGTGCAGTCTGGCCTGGGCACCGCCGCCGTGATCGTGATGGACAAGTCCACCGACGTGATCAAGGCGATCCAGCGGCTGGCCTATTTCTACAAGCATGAAAGCTGCGGCCAGTGCACGCCCTGCCGCGAAGGTACCGGCTGGATGTGGCGCGTCATGACCCGCCTGGTGCAGGGCGACGCAAAGACGGGCGAAATCGACCTGCTGCAGGAAGTCACCAAGCAGATCGAAGGCCACACTATCTGCGCCTTGGGCGACGCGGCGGCTTGGCCGATCCAGGGCCTGATCCGCCATTTCCGCCCGGAGATCGAACGCCGCATCGCCGATCACATGAAAGAGGCGGCGCAATGAGCTGGGTCTCCTTCTTCGAGGGTTTCGCTTCGGCGGGCGCGTTGAGCGCCATGCTCCTGACGCTGATGCAGATGCACGGCAACCGCACCTATTACGCGGCGATGCATTATCTCAATCAGTGCGATGTGGCGCTGCGCGAGCCGCAATTCTCCAATCCGGGACTGGGCCTGCTCGACATCGAGGCGCGCACCTTCGACGGCGAGAAGCGGGAGTTCGAGCGTTATGAATGGTATGTCGCGCGCTTGGTCTACGCCCTGGACGCCGCGATAAGACTGGCGCCGTTCCAGCAATGGGCCGCGGTGGCGAAAACCCAGCTCGCCAGCCACCGGAAATATTTCGCGTCGGATTATTATGCCCGCCAGAATTACCTGCAGCATTACAGCGTGCGCATGCGCCGGCTGATCCAGCAACAGAGGGCCGCCTGATGGCACTGCGCAAGCTGATCGTGGACGGCAAGGAAATCGAGGCGGAGGAGACCATCACCCTGCTGCAGGCCTGCGAACAGGCCGGCGCCGAGATTCCGCGCTTCTGTTTCCATGAACGCCTGTCGGTGGCGGGCAACTGCCGCATGTGCCTGGTGGAATGGGTCGGCGCGCCCAAGCCGCAGGCCAGTTGCGCGCTGCAGGTCAAGGACATCTTCCCCAACAAGGACGGCACCCCGGCCAAGATCAACACCGCCAGCCCCTATGCCCTCAAGGCGCGCCAGGGAGTGATGGAATTCCTGCTCATCAACCATCCGCTGGACTGCCCGATCTGCGACCAGGGCGGCGAGTGCGACCTGCAGGACCAGGCCATGGGCTATGGCCGCGCCGCCTTCCATCGCTTCAACGAAAACAAGCGCGCCGTCGAAGACAAGTATATGGGCCCGCTGGTTGCGACCATCATGACCCGCTGCATCGCCTGCACCCGCTGCGTGCGCTTCGCCACCGAAGTGGCGGGCGTGCCCGACCTGGGCGCCACCGGCCGCGGCGAGGATGTCGAGATCACCAGCTATCTGGAAAAGGCCTTCGCCAGCGAATTGTCGGGCAATGTGGTGGACCTGTGCCCGGTGGGGGCGCTGACCTCCAAGCCCTATGCCTTCAACGCCCGGCCCTGGGAGTTGAAGAAGACCGAAAGCGTGGACGTGATGGACGCGCAGGGCGTGAATATCCGCGTCGATACGCGCGGGCCGCAGGTGATGCGGGTACTGCCGCGCCTGAACGAGGACGTGAACGAGGAATGGATTTCCGACAAGGCGCGCCATGCCTGTGACGGGCTGATGCGCCAGCGGCTGGACCGTCCCTATGTGCGGGTCAACGGCAAGCTCAAGCCCGCCACCTGGAACGAGGCCTTCGCGGTCATCGCCGCCAAGGTGCGCGAAACCACGCCCGCCAAGATGGCCGCCATTGTCGGCGACCTGGCCGCGGCGGAAGAGATCAAGGCGCTGAAGGATTTGATGGGCGCGCTGCGTGTCACCAATCTGGATTGCCGCCAGGACGGCGCCAAGATCGCGGGCGGCCCGCGCCAGACTTATCTTTTCAACTCCACCATCGCGGGCGTGGAAGCCGCCGACGCCATCCTGCTGGTGGGCACAAATCCGCGCTGGGATGCCCCGGTGTTGAACGCCCGCATCCGCAAAACCTGGCTGGCCGGCGGCGTGAAGGTCGCCAATCTCGGCCCGGCGGTGGAGCTGACCTATCCCGCGCTGCAGCTGGGCACCGACATCGCGATGCTGGAACAGATCGCCGATGGCAGCCATGACTTCGCCAAGGTGCTGGGCGACGCCAAGCGGCCGATGATCGTGCTGGGCTCGGGCGCGCTGACCCGCAGCGATGGCGCGGCGATCCTGAAACTGGCGGCGAAGATCGCGTCGGACACCGGCATGATCGGCCCGGCCGGCAGCCATGCCGATGGCGGCTGGAACGGTTTCAATATCCTGCACACGGCGGCGTCGCGCGTCGCGGCACTGGACCTGGGCTTCCTGCCCGGCGTCTCTTCTGATGGAAGTGGGGGCCGCGACGTGGCCGGCATCGTGGACGGCGCGCAGAAGGGCGAGATCGATTTCATCTATCTGCTGGGCGCTGACGAATTCGATGTCGCCCATCTCGGCCGCGCCTTCGTGGTTTACCAAGGCAGCCATGGCGATGCCGGCGCTCATCATGCCGATGTGATCCTGCCCGGCGCCGCCTATACTGAAAAGGACGGCCTGTATGTGAACTTCGAGGGCAGGGTGCAGCGTGGCCGCCGTGCCACCTTCCCGCCGGGCGAAGCCAAGGAAGACTGGGCCATCCTGCGGGCGTTGTCCGAGGCGCTGGGCGTCAAGCTGCCCTATGACGACCGCGCTGCGCTGCTGAAGGCGCTGGAGACCGATGTCACCCATTTCGCCACCCTGAACGATGCGCCCGTGCATGCCGACACCTCGGCGGCGACATGGGGCGGCATCGGCGAGGCGGGGCCGCTGGACACAGCGCCGGTGACGGCCGCCATCACCGACTATTACCTCACCAACCCGATCGCGCGCGCCAGCGAAACCATGGCCAAATGCAGCCAGGAACTGGTGCATGGCGCGACCAAGATGGCGGCGGAATAATGCTGTTCACCGACCTCTTCACGCATTGGGGCATCAACCACTCGCTGGCCTGGTTCATCAGCCAGGCCGCCTCAATCCTGATCTTCGACGTGGTGTTGCTGGTGATGATCGCCTATCTGCTGCTGGCGGATCGCAAGATCTGGGCGGCGGTGCAGATGCGGCGCGGGCCCAATGTCGTCGGTCCCTTTGGATTGTTGCAGACCTTTGCCGACCTGACCAAATTCCTGCTGAAAGAAGTGGTGATCCCGGCGGGCGCCAACAAGGTGATCTTCATGATCGCCCCGCTGATCACCGTGACGCTGGCTTTCGCGGGCTGGGCGGTGGTGCCGCTGGCCGATCACTGGGTGATCGCCGATATCAATGTCGGCATCCTGTATCTGTTCGCCATGTCGTCGCTGGGCGTCTATGGCATCATCATGGCGGGCTGGGCATCGAATTCGAAATATCCCTTTCTGTCGGCGCTGCGCGCAGCCGCCCAGATGGTGTCATACGAAGTCTCCATCGGCTTTGTCATCATCACCGTCCTGCTGTTCGCCGGTTCGCTGAACCTGTCTGACATCGTGCGGGCGCAAGGCACGGCGGGGCCGCTAACCTTCCTGCACTGGAACGTCTTTTCCATCCTGTTCCCGATGCTGCCGATCTTCTTCGTATCGGCCCTGGCGGAAACCAACCGCCCGCCTTTTGATCTGGTGGAAGCGGAAAGCGAGCTGGTCGCCGGTTTCTTCGTGGAATATTCCTCGACCCCGTTCCTGCTGTTCTTCCTGGGCGAGTATCTCTCCATCGTGCTGATGTGTGCGATGTGTTCCATCCTGTTTCTGGGCGGCTGGCTGCCGCCGCTCAACATCGCGCCCTTCACCTGGGTGCCGGGGATCATCTGGTTCCTGCTGAAAATCTGCTTCTTCTTCTTCATGTTCGCGATGGTAAAGGCGATGGTGCCGCGCTACCGCTATGACCAGCTGATGCGCCTGGGCTGGAAGATATTCCTGCCGACATCGCTGGGCTGGGTGATACTCACCGCCGCCTGGGTGGTATTCGTCCGCCCGCACCTTCCGGGGATGCCATGAGCTTCGACCGCACCGCGCGCCAGATATTCTTCTGGGAATTCATCAAGAGCTTCGGGCTCTCGATGCGATATTTCTTCGCCCCCAAGGCGACGTTGAACTATCCCTTCGAGAAGGGCCCGCTGTCGCCCCGCTTCCGCGGCGAGCATGCGCTGCGCCGTTATGCCAATGGCGAGGAACGCTGCATCGCCTGCAAGCTGTGCGAGGCGATCTGCCCGGCCCAGGCCATCACCATCGAGGCGGAGCCCCGCGACGACGGTTCGCGCCGCACCACCCGCTACGACATCGACATGGTGAAGTGCATCTATTGCGGCTTCTGCCAGGAGGCCTGCCCGGTGGACGCCATCGTCGAGGGGCCGAATTTCGAATTCTCCACCGAGACGCGTGAAGAACTCTATTACGACAAGACCCGGCTGCTCGCGAACGGCGACCGCTGGGAACGCGAAATCGCCCGCAATCTGGAACTGGACGCGCCTTATCGTTAGGCGCAGGAAAAGCGAATGTTCGAAGCGATAGCCTTCTACTTCTTCTCGGCGATCCTGATCGCCAGCGCCGTCATGGTGATCGGCGCGCGCAATCCCGTGCATTCGGTGCTGTTCCTGATCCTTGCCTTCTTCAACGCCGCCGGTCTGTTCGTGCTGCTGGGGGCGGAATTCCTGGCGATGATCCTGATCGTCGTCTATGTCGGCGCCGTCGCCGTGCTGTTCCTGTTCGTGGTGATGATGCTGGACATCGACTTCGCCGAACTGAAGCGCGGCAGCCTGCAATATCTGCCCTTCGGTCTTCTGATCGGCCTTGTCCTGGTGGCCGAACTGGTGATGGCCGGCAGCGTTTGGGTTTTGAAACCCGCCGTGGCTGCCGCCAAGGCGCATGCCACGCCGGTCGGGCTGACCAACACCGAAGCCCTGGGCCGCATCCTCTATACCGACTATGTCTATTACTTCCAGATCGCCGGGATGGTGCTGCTGGTCGCCATGATCGGCGCCATCGTGCTGACCCTGCGCTCGCGCCCCGGCGTGCGCCGCCAGGTGATCGCGGTGCAGAACGCCCGCACGGCAGCCATGGCGGTGGACATGGTGGACATCAAGCCGGGCCAGGGCGCCCAGCAGGAGGTCGCGTGATGGTCATCGGACTCGCCCAGTATCTCACCGTCGCCGCCATCCTGTTCACCATCGGGGTGCTGGGCATTTTCCTGAACCGCAAGAATATCATTGTCATCCTGATGTCGGTGGAGCTGATCCTCTTGGCGGTGAACATCAACTTCGTCGCCTTCTCCACCTATCTGGGCGACCTAGTGGGGCAGGTGTTCGCGTTGTTCATCCTGACCGTGGCGGCCGCCGAGGCCGCCATTGGCCTGGCCATCCTGGTCGTCTATTTCCGCAACCGTGGCACCATCGCGGTTGAGGACGTCAATCTGATGAAAGGCTAGGCGATGTACGCCGCGATCGTCTTCTTTCCCCTTCTGGGTGCCGCCATCGCGGGGCTGTTCGGCCGCGTCATCGGCCGGCGCCCCAGCGAACTGGTGACCACGGCGCTACTGTTCGCGTCGGCGGCGCTGTCCGTGCTGGCGTTCAACGATGTGGCGATCCAGGGCCACAAATACATCATCCCCATCCTGCCCTGGATTCATTCCGGCGATTTCGCTGCGGACTGGACGGTCAGGATCGACACCATCACCGCGGTCATGCTGGTGGTGGTGACCGGCGTGTCCTCGCTGGTCCATCTATATTCCATCGGCTACATGCACGAAGACCCGCACCGGCCGCGCTTCTTCGCCTATCTGTCGCTGTTCACCTTCGCCATGCTGATGCTGGTGACGGCCAACAATTTCCTGCAGCTGTTCTTCGGCTGGGAGGGCGTCGGCCTGGCGTCCTACCTGCTGATCGGCTTCTGGTATACCAAGCCGTCGGCCAATGCCGCCGCCATGAAGGCCTTCATCGTCAACCGCGTCGGCGACTTCGGTTTTATTCTGGGCATCTTCGGCATCTGGGCGGTGTTCCACACCCTGGACTTCGACGCGGTGTTTGCCGCCGCCCCGGCGCTGGCGGGCAAGCAGTTCATCTTCGCCGGCCACAGCATGGATATCCTGACCACGATCTGCCTGCTGTTGTTCGTGGGCGCGATGGGCAAGTCCGCCCAGCTTGGCCTGCACACCTGGCTGCCGGACGCGATGGAAGGCCCGACGCCTGTTTCCGCGCTGATCCATGCCGCCACCATGGTGACGGCGGGCGTGTTCCTGGTCTGCCGCTGTTCGCCGCTGTTCGAGCACGCCCCTGCGGCACGCGAATTCGTCACTATCGTCGGCGCCACCACCGCCTTCTTCGCCGCTTCTGTCGGCCTGTTCCAGAACGACATCAAGCGGGTGATCGCCTATTCGACCTGCTCGCAGCTGGGCTACATGTTCGCCGCCGCCGGCGTCTCGGCCTATGGCGCTGCGATGTTCCATCTCTTCACCCACGCCTTCTTCAAGGCGCTGCTGTTCCTGTCGGCGGGCGCGGTGATCCATTCCATGCATCACGAACAGGACATGCGGAAGATGGGCGGGCTGTGGAAGGCCATTCCCTTCACCTGGGCGATGATGCTGATCGGCAATCTGGCGCTGACCGGCGTCGGCATTCCGGTGCTGCATGTCGGCCTGGCCGGCTTCTATTCCAAGGATTCCATCATCGATGCCGCCTATGAAGCGCATAGCGGCGTGGCCACCTATGCCTTCGTGATGACCCTGCTGGCGGCGGCGATGACCAGCTTCTATTCCTGGCGCCAGTTCCTGATGACCTTTCATGGCCGCTATCGCGGGCAGGACCACCAGCATCTGTCGCATTCCGGCAGCCATACCCATGACGAGCCCATCGATGGTGCCCATGACGATCAGGGGCATGGACATGACGCCGATGACCATGGGCATCACGCTCCGGCGCTGAGCGAGATTCATGAATCTCCCAAGGTGATGCTGGTGCCGCTGGCGCTGCTGGCGCTGGGGGCGGTATTCGCCGGCATGCTGTTCAATGCCGAATTCATCGGCCATGAATCGCGCGTTTTCTGGAACGGCACCCTCGGTGCCATCGCCGGCTTCGGGCTGGAGCCGCAGGTCGAAGACTTCCCCGCCTGGGTCGAGGTCGCGCCCTTCGTGCTGACGGTGATCGGCTTCCTGATCGCCTTCTACTATTACATCCTGCATCCCGCGGTGCCCAAGCGGCTCGCCGACAGGAAGGGCATGCTCTATCTGTTCCTGTTCAACAAATGGTATTTCGACGAGCTGTACAACTTCCTGTTTGTGCGCCCGGCGCTTTGGATCGGCCGCTTCCTGTGGAAGCGCGGCGACGGCACCATCATTGACGGACTGGGCCCGGACGGCGTTTCGGCACGGGTGCTGGATGTGGCGCGCGGCGCAGCGCGGCTGCAGACCGGCTATGTCTATCACTATGCCCTGGCGATGCTGCTGGGCGTAGTGGCGCTGGCCACCTGGTTCATGATTTCGGGAGGTGTGCTGTGAGCCTTCCGCTTCTGTCCCTGGTCACCTTCGTTCCGCTGCTGGGCGCCTTGGCGATCCTGGTCCTGCCGTCGGCCAACGCGGCCCGCTGGATCGCGCTGGTCACCACCGTCGTCGTCTTCGCATTGTCGCTGCTGGTATGGGCGCAGTTCGATTCCCACAATTCCGGCTTCCAGCTGGTCGAAAAGCTCGACTGGCTTGGCGGCGGCATCTCCTATCACATGGGCGTGGACGGCATTTCCATGCTTTTCGTCGTTCTTACCGCTGGATTGATGCCACTCTGCATCGCCGCCAGCTGGGAAAGCATCCAGACCCGCGTCGCCGAATACATGATCGCCTTCCTGGTGATGGAAGCCATGATGATCGGGGTATTCTGCGCCCTGGATCTGGTGCTGTTCTATGTGCTGTTCGAGGGTGGCCTGATCCCGATGTTCCTGATCATCGGCATCTGGGGCGGTAAGCGGCGCGTCTATGCCAGCTTCAAATTCTTCCTCTATACCTTTGTCGGCTCGGTGCTGATGCTGCTCGCGATCATGAGCATGTACTGGTATTCCGGCACCACCGACATCGCCGTCCTGCTGAACGGCGTGCACTTCCCGGTGGCGATGCAGACCTGGCTGTGGCTGGCCTTCTTCGCCAGCTTTGCGGTCAAGATGCCGATGTGGCCAGTCCATACCTGGCTGCCGGACGCCCATGTCGAAGCGCCCACCGCCGGTTCGGTGATCCTGGCCGGCATCATGCTGAAGATGGGCGGCTACGGCTTCCTGCGCTTCTCGCTGCCCATGTTCCCGAGCGCCTCAGAGATGTTCGCGCCGCTGGTCTTCACCCTCAGCATCGTCGCCATCATCTACACCTCGCTGGTGGCGCTGGCGCAGGAGGACATGAAGAAGCTGATCGCCTATTCGTCCGTGGCGCATATGGGCTTTGTCACCATGGGCATCTTCAGCGTCACCCATCAGGGCGTGGAAGGCGGCATCTTCCAGATGCTGAGCCACGGCGTGGTATCCGGCGCGCTGTTCCTCTGCGTCGGCGTGGTCTACGACCGGCTGCACACCCGCGAGATCGCCGCCTATGGCGGCCTGGTCAACCGCATGCCGGTGTATGCCGCCTGCTTCATGGTCTTCACCCTGGCCAATGTCGGCCTGCCGGGGACTTCTGGCTTCATCGGCGAGTTCCTGACCATGCTGGGCGCCTATCTGCACAACAGCTGGATCGCGATCTTCGCCGCCACCGGCGTGATCCTGTCGGCGGCCTATGCGCTATTCTTGTATCGCCGCGTCATCTTCGGGGCGCTGGTCAAGCCGTCGCTCCAGACCATTCAGGACTTGTCGGCGCGGGAGATCGCCATCCTGGCGCCGCTGGCGGTGATCACCATCCTCTTGGGCGTCTATCCCAAGCCGGTGCTGGACGTCACCACTCCCGCCGTGGCCAAGCTGATCGGCGATAACAAGACCGCGTTGCTGTTCGACCATGCCAAGCGGGTCGCAGCCGTGCAAAAGGAAACCAGCAAGTGACCCTCCAGACCGACCTGCTGGTCCTGCTGCCCGAGCTGATCCTGGCGATCGGCGCCATGGCGCTGCTGCTGGCTGGCGCCATCGGCGGCGAAAAGACTGCGCCGCTGGTTTCCTGGGGCGCCATCGCGCTGCTGGCCGTTTCGGGCATCGCCACGGTGATGGGGCCGGACCATGTCACCGCCTTTCACAATGCCTTTGTCGCCGACGGTTTCTCATGCTTCGCCAAGGTGCTGATCCTGGTGGGCGCGGCGCTGTCCGTCCTGCTGGCGGACGAGTTCTTTGCCACCATCAACCTGTCGCGCTTCGAATTGCCGGTGCTGATGCTGATCGCCACCCTGGGCATGATGCTGATGGTGTCGTCGGCCAACTTCCTGTCGCTCTATATGGGATTGGAACTTCAGTCCCTGGCGCTTTATGTGCTGGCGGCATTCAATCGCGACCATCTGCGTTCGACCGAAGCCGGCCTTAAGTATTTTGTTCTGGGCGCGCTGTCGTCGGGCATGCTGCTGTACGGCATCTCGCTGATCTATGGCTTCACCGGCTCGACCGAATTCGCCACCATCGCCACGGTGACCCACGCAACGGGCCCCAGCCTGGGGGTGATCTTCGGAATCGTGTTCCTGATCTCGGGCCTTGCCTTCAAGGTCTCGGCGGTTCCGTTCCACATGTGGACGCCCGACGTTTATGAAGGCGCGCCCACCCCGGTCACCGCCTATTTCGCCACCGCCGCCAAAGTGGCGGCGCTGTGCCTGTTCCTGCGCGCCATCCTGACGCCGTTCCCCGACCTGATCCACCAGTGGCGGCAGGTGATCGTGGTCATCTCGGTCCTGTCCATGGCCTATGGTTCGCTGGCGGCGCTGCGCCAGACCAACATCAAGCGCCTGATGGCCTATTCCTCCATCGGCCATATGGGCTATGCGCTGCTGGGTCTTGCGGCGGGTAACGCCATCGGCGCGCGCGGCGTGCTGATCTATCTTGCGATCTATGTCTTCACCAACCTGGGCGTCTTTGCCTGCATCCAGGCGATGCGCCGCGACGGCAAGGCGGTGGAAAGCATCGCCGACCTGGCCGGCCTGGCGCGCACCGACCTGCGCCTTGCCAGCGTTTTCGCGATCCTGTTTCTCAGCCTGGCGGGCCTGCCGCCTTTGGCGGGATTCTTCGGCAAGTTCTATGTCTTCCTGGCCGCGATGCAGGCGGGGCTGGTGTGGCCGGCGATCCTGGGCGTGCTCGCCAGCGCCATTGGCCTGGTCTATTACCTGCGCCTGGTGAAGATCATGTTCTTCGACGAAGCCGCGCCGGCCTTCGATGGCGTGAAGGGCTTCGGCTCGACCGCGATCATCGCGATTTCCGGCGCCGTGGCGCTGCTGTTCATCGTCGCTGCTTCGCCGGTCCTGAGCGCCGCCGATGCGGCCGCCAAAGCGCTGCTGCCTTGATATCCTGGCCGCAAGGCTATGCCTTGATCCGGCATGCCGAACTGGATTCCACCAGCAGCGAGGCGCGCCGTCTCGCCGAGGCGGGCGAGGGCGGCCCGGTCTGGATCGCCGCTGAACGCCAGACCGCGGGCCGCGGCCGCCGCGGCCGGGTGTGGGACAGCGGCAGCGGCAATCTGGCCGCCACCCTGTTGCTCAGGCCCGATGCGCCCGCCGCCATCATAGGGCAACTCTCCTTCGCCGCCGCCCTGGCCGTCTCCGACATGGCGGCGCATTTCGCGCACTCTTCCAATGGGAAGAATGGCGCGGCGATCGCCGTCAAATGGCCCAATGACGTGCTGGCGAATGGCCGCAAGCTGGCCGGCATCCTGCTGGAGGCCGGGACAGACACCACCGGCCAATGGCTCGCCATCGGCATCGGCGTCAATCTGGCGAGCTTTCCCCAAGGCACCGAATTTCCCGCCACGTCGCTGGCGCAATTGGGCATTGCGCCGCCGTCACCTTGCGATGCCCTGACCGTCCTCGCCGCGCGCCTGGCCCACTGGTATGATGTCTGGATGCGGCAGGGTTTTGAGACATTGCGCACAGCCTGGCTGGGGCGGGCGCAGGCGCTGGGCGGGCCCATCCGCGCCCGGCTGCCCCATGAAACCCGCACCGGCGTCTTTGAGGGCATCGATGCCACCGGCGCGCTGCTGCTGAACGAACAGGGCCAGGTGCGCGCCATCGCCGCCGGCGAGGTCTTTTTCTGATGCTTCTCGCCATCGACGCCGGCAACACCAACATCGTCTTCGCCCTTTATGAGGCCGACAAGATGCGGGCCCAATGGCGTGCGGTGACGCAAACCTCGCGCACCGCCGACGAATATGCGGTGTGGCTGAGCCAGTTGCTGGCGCTGGAGGGCCTGGCCTTCAAAGACCTCACCCAGGCCATCATCGCCACCGTGGTGCCGGCGGTGCTGTTCGACCTGCGCGCCCTGTGCCGCGGCTATCTGAAGTGCGAGCCCATGATCGTGGGCGATCCGGCGCTGGACCTGGGGCTCACGGCCAATGTCGACCGGCCGCAATCGGTGGGCGCCGACCGGCTGTGCAATACCGTCGCCGCGCATGAGCGTTATTCCGGCGCGGTGATCGTGGTGGATTTCGGCACCGCCACCAACTTCGACATCGTGGCGGAGAATGGCGATTTCGACGGCAGCGTGATCGCGCCCGGCGCCAATCTTTCCATCGAGGCGCTGCACCAGGCCGCGGCGCTGCTGCCGCGCGTCGCCATCCACCGCGCGCAAAAGGTGATCGGCCGCGACACCGTTCCCAGCATGCAGTCGGGCGTCTATTGGGGTTATGTCGGGCTGATCGAGGGGCTGATAAGCCGCATCAAGGCCGAGTATGGCCGCCCCATGACGGTGGTGGCGACCGGCGGGCTGGCGCATCTCTTCCGTCCCGACATCCCGGCCATCGAACATATCGACCCCGACCTCACCATGCGCGGCCTGATGCTGATCCACGCCCGCAACGCACCCAACTGAATGGCGAAGTCGGGCAGCCCGCCGGATGAACTGGTCTTCCTGCCGCTTGGCGGGTCGGGCGAGATCGGCATGAACTTCAATGCCTATGGCTTCGGCCCGCCCGATGACCGGCAATGGATCGTCGTGGATTGCGGCGTCCTGTTCGGGCGCGAGGGCAATGCGCCGGGCGTGGATATCCTGATGCCAGACATCCGCTACCTGGCGGAGCAGCAGGGCAATGTGCTGGGCATCGTCGCCACCCATGCCCATGAAGACCATATCGGCGCCATCGCCCATCTGTGGCCGTCCCTGCGCTGCCCGGTCTATGCCACGCCGTTCACCGCAAGGCTGATCACCGGCAAGCTGGAAGAGGCGGGCCTGACCGGCAAACTCACCGTGAAGCAGATCCCGGTGGGCGGCAGTCTGACCCTGGGACCGTTCCAGATGGATTTCATCTCCATTACCCATTCCATCCTGGAGCCCAACCTGCTGGCCATCACGACGCCGCTGGGCGTGGTGGCCCATACCGGCGACTGGAAGATCGACCCCAATCCCATGCTGGGCGAGGCGACCGACACCGCTGCCCTGCAGAAGCTCGGCGATGCCGGCGTGCTGGCGCTGGTCTGCGATTCCACCAATGCGCTGGTGCCCGGCAGTTCGGGCTCGGAAGCCACGGTGCGCGAAAGCCTGACGGCGCTGATCGGCACTCTGAAAGGCCGGGTGGCGGTGACAGGCTTTGCCTCCAATGTGGCGCGGCTGGACACCATCGCCCGGGCCGCCAAGGCCCATGGCCGCCGTATCGCCCTGGTCGGCCGCTCGATGCAGAAGATGGTCTCGGCCGCGCGGGAAACCGGCTATCTGAAAGACTTCCCCACCATCCTGGATGAGACCGAACTGGCCGACATGCCGCCCGACCGGGTGCTGTATATCTGCACCGGCAGCCAGGGCGAGCCGCGCGCCGCCCTGGCCCGCATCGCCAATGACAGCCATCCCAATGTCCATCTGGCGGAGGGCGATACGGTGATCTTCTCCAGCCGCGTCATTCCCGGCAATGAGCTGGGCATCTTCGAGATGCAGAACCAGCTGGCGGCGCGGGGCATCGGCCTGCTGACGGCGGAGGATCATTTCGTCCATGTCAGCGGCCATCCCTGCCGCGACGAGCTGGCCCAGATGTATCGCTGGATCCGCCCCCGGCTGTCGGTGCCGGTGCATGGCGAGATTCGCCACCAGATGGCGCATGCCAGGCTTGCCCGCGAACTTCAGGTGCCGCAGGCCATCGTGCCGGCCAACGGCCAGATGTTCCGCCTGGCACCGGGCAAACCCCAGCTGATTGACGAGGTGCCGGCGGGCCGCATCCACCTGGACGGCAAGGTGCTGGTGGCGGAAGGCGAGGGCCTGGCCAAGGACCGCCGCGCCATGGCCTTCGCCGGCCTGATCGTGGTCAGCCTGGTGATGGATGCCAAGGGCCGGGTCGCGGCGCCGCCGCAGGTGCTGGCCGAGGGCATGCCGGAGCCGGTGCAGGGCGCCATCCTGCGCGCGGTGGAGAATGTGATTGAGGCCAACCGCCGCGCCGATCCCGATGACCTGTCGGAAACCATCCGCCGCGCCGTGCGCCGCGCGGCCCAGGATGCCTGGGGAAAGAAGCCCTTGACGCGCATTCTTGTCACGGAGCTTTAAATGAGCGACGCCGCCATCGCCACCGGGCTGCATTATGTGGTGCTGTTCAGCGCCTATGCGGTGCTGTGGTTCCTGTGCCTGTTCTGCCTGCTGCCGGTGGGGCTGGGGGCGGCGCGCGATCCCGAAAGCGGTGCGCCGCTGTCGCCGATGCTGGGAAGGAAGGCATTGATTGCTTCCGGCATGGCGGCGGTGCTGTGGATAATTTTCTACGCCGCGATCGGCTTTCACTGGCTGGAACTGTAAGCCCGGAAACGAAAAGGCCGGAGCATCGCCCCGGCCTTGGACCCGCCTGCGGCGGTATTTCTCCCCGAACTTGGCCGTTCTTGTCGCGGTCACGTTCTCTTATGGGGTCGTTTGATACAGTGGTTCGCGACAGGTGTCACGAAATATTTGGTCATATTGCGATGCAACATACGCAATTTAATTTCTTTCGTCATGGAACGATCCCGGCTTTGGCTGCCATGCTGTTTTTGGCGGCAATCCCGGCTTTTGCCGCCACCATGGCGCATCCCTCCCAGCCCGATCCCTTGCTGGACGGCGGCCCCGCCGACCCCTGCATGGCCCGATCAGAGTATGTGCCCGGCCGCGATGCCGAGGGCCATTCCGTGGTCCCGGCCGATGTGGGGCAGGCCAGGGTGCCCGTGCCGGACCAGATCGCCGTGCCGGTGAATCGCAAGGGCGCGGGGCGCGCTTACGTCGGCCTGGACGGCCAAAAGCTGGACCCGCTTCTGAATCCGCCGCCTTGCCATTGATCCTGGCCATTGATCCTGGCCATTAACCCTGGACCGTGTTCCGGGGCGGGATCGCGGCGTGGCCCTGCTAGTTTGCGCCCATGCGCGCCCTGCTTGCCGCCCTGATCCTGCTGCTCGGCTGCGCCACGGCGCAGGCCGCGCCCATCAATAATCCGTGGCGTATCGTCAAAGACCATTGGGACGCCAATGACGAGGCGGGCTTCGGCCGCTTCCTCACCGCCCTGGGGGATTCCGGCTGTTCCTCCTCGCAAAGCTGCCTGCGCGATCCCGCCAATCCCTGGCGGGGCAGCGACCGGGCTTTCCTCGACATAGACGTGGACTGCGCCAAGCTGCCCTACCTGCTGCGGGCCTATTACGCCTGGAAGAACGGGCTGCCCTTTTCCTATGTCGATGGCGTGGCGGGCTCGCGCTTCGGCCATGCCGCCAACCGTATCGTCTCCCGCGCCGGCATGATCGACCATGGCGGCGGCATAGACGCCCCCGCCGCCATCCGCGCGATGATCGACAATGTCTATTCCGGCACCTTCCGCACCGACGCGGCCAACGACGGCGGCATCCCGGCGGATTTCTATTCGCCCGCCCTGCAGCCGGGCAGCATCCGCCCCGGCACGGTGATCTATGACACCAATGCCCATGTCGGCATCATCTATCGCGTGGATGCGTCGGGGCGCATCTATTACATGGACGCCCATCCCGACTTCACCATCAGCCGCAGCGTCTATGGCCCGCAATTCGGCCAGAGCCCGGCGGCCCTGGGCGGGGGCCTGAAGAACTGGCGGCCGCTGCAATTGAGAGACGCGCACTGGGATGGCGCCGGGCTGACCGGCGGGCATTATGTCCTGGCCCGCAACAGCCAGATCGGCGATTTCTCGCTGGTTCAATATCTGGGCACCCAGCCGGGGCCGGTATGGACCTATAACGGCGCACGGCTGGGCTATTACGAATATGCCCGTGTGGCGGTGTCGGGCGGTAGGAGCGATTTCAATCCCGTCTATGAGTTGCAGGCGGGCATGGGCACGTTGTGCAACGATCTGAATGACCGCGCCCAGGCCGTGAACCAGGCGGTGGCCAACGGCATTTCGGCCCGGCTGCATCCTTCCGAAATTCCCGCCGACATCTACAACAGCCAGGACACGGTGTGGGAAAGCTATGCCACGCCGGCGCGCGATGCCCGGCTGCGCGCGGCGTTCGTCGCCCTGCGCCGGGAACTGGGCCGCATGACCCTGCTGTGGCTGAACCGCGACCCGCGCATCGCCTATGACGGGCTGGACCTCAGGCAGGACCTGCTGGCCGCCTATGATCGCGAGAGCGCGGCCTGCACCGTCACCTATCTCTCCAGCGACAAGAGGCCGGTCCCGCTGTCCTTCGGCGACATCTCGCGCCGTTTGTTCGCCATGAGCTTCGATCCCTACAACTGTGTCGAACTGCGCTGGGGCGATGACAGCGCCGCCTGTCCCGACCAGGTGGGCAAGCGCCGCTGGTACGCGGTCGAGGGCCAGGCCCGGCACGACATCGACCGCGACAAAAACCTGGTCGGCGGGCCGCCGGACGTGGATATTCGCGGCCTGATCGCCGCCATGCCCGGCCGCGCGCCCTTCGTGCAGCGCTATCCGGGGGACCGCCAGTCTTCGCTGCAATAGGGCGAGCCGGATCGCGGCATCGCTGTCGCGGATCAGCCGGCGGATGGCGGCGCGGCGCGCGCGCCAGGCGGCGCCGCGGCAGCCATGGGTGAGGCGGTTGGTGTTGCCCTTGGGAGCGCCTTTAGGTCTGCCCGTTCTTTTGCCCATTTGAACGTCCGTTTTTTGAAGGGGTATCCCCCCGTTCGACCCTGATGGTGTGGCGGGACTCGCCGCGCAGCCGCGCCAGCGCCATGCCCAGCCGGGCGCTGACCGCCATCAGCGCAATGGCGCTGTCCAGTTCCGCCACCCGGCGCGTGTTGAGGTCTTCCGCGCGGGCTTTTTGCGCCCCCATAAGGCACTGGGCGAGCGCCGCATCGCACAGGGCGATCTGGCGTTCGAGGGTTTCTTCCGGGCCGGCATCCTGTTTCATGCCGCCAGGATAACCGGCGCGGGGACCGCGGGGACAGGCCGGAGCCCCGATCCGGCGCCAAGCGGCTGGCGCGGCGGGCAAAAATAAAATCGCGGGCCGGTGGACAGGCCGGGGCGGGTCTGCCGCATTTCAGGACGGTTCTTAAAGTGACGGTAACCAGCGGCCCCCCAGGATGGACCGTATAAAGACGAAGGGGCAGGCGCATGTTTCAGGATAGCTGGGGGCTTTATGAAGCGCCCCGACCCAAGAAATGGATGTTCCACCCCCAGAAGCGCCGCATCATGCCGTCGCTGCTGACCGTGCTGGCGGCGGGCTTCGTGATCTTCGAGGCGGTCAGCCGGTTCTAGCTTCCGTGTCATGGCCCACTCTATGTGGGGCCAGGGGCGATATCAAAACTTGTCATGGCCCGCGAAAGCGGGCCACCCAGTTGACGCAGACTCCCATGCCGGCATCCCGGCGCACCAACTGGGTGGCCCGTTCGCACGCTGTTGCTACGAACCCGGCGGGCCATGACAGTTTTGCTTTTGATTCCAATTGCGTACCGACCCTAATACGCCCGCCCGATCAGGATTTCTTCCACGCCCGGCGCGCCGGTGAACAGGCAGGGCGCGAACGCCGCCGGTTGCTGCAGCGGCGCGTTGCGGATGGTGAGCTTGAGGGTCTTGAGCTTCGTCTCCACCGCTTCCAGTTCGGCGCCGCCGGGCTTGGCCCAGGACACTTTCAGCCAGCCCTTGAAGGCGTCTTCGTCGCCGGAGAAATACTCCTCCACCCCGGCCCAGTCGGTGACGCCGGTCTTGATGTTGCTGTCCAGCCGGTGCCTGGCGTCGGCGTACAGACCGGCCTGTATCTCCACCAGCAACTGCACGGCTTTTTCTTCCACGAATTCCTGCCGGCCCACGGCCAGCGACTTTACCTTGTCGCCGTCGCGCAACTGGTCGCGGCGCATGTAGGTGATGTTGCCGCCCGCCGCGTCGCGCGGGCCGACCTCGATGATGATGGGCGCGCCGCGGCGCACCCAGTTCCAGCGCTTTTCCGCCGACTTGATCTTCTTGGTGTCCAGCAACACCCGCAGCTTCTGGCCGAACGCCGACAGTTGGCCCAGCGCCGCCACCAGGTCTTCGCAGTATTTCAGGACCTCGGCGTCTTCCGGCTTGTCGCGCAGCATCGGCACCACCACGATCTGCCTGGGCGCGATGGCGGGCGGCAGGCGCAGGCCGTCGTCATCGCCATGGGTCATGATGACGCCGCCGATCAGGCGGGTGGAGACGCCCCAGGAGGTGGTGTTGCACAGGCTGACGCCGCCGGCTTCGTCCTGGAATTTGATGCCCTGCGCTTCCGCGAAGTGGGTGCCCAGGAAATGGCTGGTGCCGGCCTGCAGCGCCTTGCCGTCCTGCATCATGGCTTCGATGGAATAAGTGGCGACGGCGCCGGGGAAGCGTTCATTCTCGGGCTTCTCGCCGGCGATCACCGGCATGGCCAGGTAATCCTCGGAAAAGCTGCGATAGACTTCCAGCATCCGCATGGTCTCGGCCTCGGCGTCCTGCGCGCTGGCATGGGCGGTGTGGCCCTCCTGCCAGAGGAATTCGGTGGTCCGCAGGAACAGGCGCGGCCGCATTTCCCAGCGCACCACATTGGCCCACTGGTTGATGAGCAACGGCAGGTCGCGGTGGCTCTTGATCCAGCGCGAAAAGGCGTCGCCGATGATGGTCTCGCTGGTGGGGCGCACCACCAGCGGTTCTTCCAGCTTGGCATCGGGATCGGGCTGCAGCTTGCCGTCGATATTCTTCAGCCGGTGATGGGTGACCACCGCCATTTCCTTGGCGAAGCCTTCGACATGATCGGCCTCCTTGGCGATGAAGGAGAGCGGGATGAAGATGGGGAAATAGCAGTTCTCATGCCCCGTCGCCTTGATGCGGCGGTCCAGTTCCTGCTGGATCTGCTCCCACACGCCATAGCCCCAGGGCTTGATGACCATCGCGCCGCGCACCGGGCTGGTCTCGGCCATGTCGGCGTCGCGCACCACCGCCTGGTACCAGTCGGCGAACCGGCTGCGGGTGATGTCGAGGGCACGCTGCATGGGGGAAGGCTCCGGCAAAAATCGGGTGTGGTTTAACCCGCCGCGCGGGGCCTGAACAGCAGATATGTGACAAGGCCGGCGATCCCGAAGCCGCAGATCAGGATGCTGAACGGCGCGGCCGTGGCGGGATGGGGAAAGGCCCCCATCGCCAGGGAGGCCAGCGCCGCCATGCCGTACAGCAGAATGCCGATCAGGGCCGAGGCCATGCCCGCCGCATGTCCGAAATGATGCATGGCCAGTCCCGCCGAGGTCGGGTTGATCGAGCCCATCATCGAGCAATACAGAAACACGCAGCCGACCAGCGCCGGCAGCCCGCCCCAGCCGCTCAGGCCCACGGCCAGGGTCAAGAGGCCCAGCACGGCATTGGCGGCAATGCCCGCCAGCAGCAGCGGCTCGCCGCGGCGCCGCCGCAGCCACCAGGCGGTGCCCTGGCTGAGCACGATCAGGCCGACGCCATTCAGCACAAAGGCGAAGCCGAAATACTGCGGCGGCACGCCGTAAAGATCGATCACCACATGCGGCCAGCCGGTGAGGAAGATGTAAAGCCCGCCGCCGCTGATGACGGCGGGCAGGATGAAGCCGATAAAGCGGCGGTCGCGCGCGATGATCCAATAGTCCTTCAGCACATGCAGCGGGTGCAGCCTGCGGTCGGAGCCGGGATGGCTTTCGGGCAGGTGCAGCCACACCACCCCCACGGTCAGCAGGGCGGCGGCCGTCTGCAACCAGAACAGGCTGCGCCAGCCGGTCAGCGTCAACAGCCAGCCGCCGACAAAGGGCGCGAACAAGGGCGACACCGACAGGATCAGCAGCATCTGGGCGAAGATGCGCGCCGCTTCGCGGGGCGCGAACAGGTCGCGCACACAGGCGCGCGACAGCACGGTGGGGGCGCAGCCGCCCATCGCCTGCACGAAACGGGCGGCATCGAGTGTCAGCGGTCCCTGCGCCAGGGCGCAGCCGGTCGAGCCCAGCGCGTAGAGCATCAGCCCCAGGATGATGGGCCAGCGGCGGCCGAAGCGGTCGGACAATGGGCCGACCATGGCCTGGCCGATGGCAAGGCCCAGGAAATAGGTCGCCATGGAATGTTCGATGGCCGCGATGGGCGTGCCGAATTCGCGCGCGATGGTGGGCAGCGCCGGAAGATAAAGGTCGATGCCGATGGGGATGAAGACGGTCAGTATCCCGCACAGCGCGATCATCTCCAGCCGCCGGGCAGGGGTGAAGCTATCGGCGGGAGCGGAAGGACTGGACATGGCAGGGGGTATGGGGCCGGGGCCCGCCGCGCGCAAGGCCGCAGAAAAGCCTTTGTGATGGACCTATTTAAGCAGGCCCCTTAGGTTGTCGCCATGCCAGAATCGCCCGCCAGAACGACAGGTATTTTCGCGCCCTTCGAATGGATGCTGGCGCTGCGCTACCTGCGCGCCAAGCGGCAGGAAAGCTTCATTTCCGTCATCTCGCTGTTTTCGCTGATCGGCATCGCGCTGGGCGTCGCCACCCTGATTATCGTGATGTCGGTGATGAACGGCTTTCGGGTCGAACTGCTGAAATCCATCCTGGGACTTTCCGGCCATGTCACCATCCAGTCGCAACTGGGCAACCTGGCCGATTATGACGCGGTGACCGCGCGCATCCGCAAGGTGCAGGGCGTGGTGCGCGCCGCCCCGGTGGTGGACGGCCAGGTGCTGGCGTCGAACGACAATGCCAATACCGGGGTGGTGGTGCGCGGCATGCGCGCGGGCGACATCGCCGCCATGACGGTGCTGGCGGAGAAGCTGCGCCCCGGCTCGCTGGCCTATTTTGCCGACGACAATGTCATTGTCGGGTCCGGCCTCGCCTCCAAGCTGGGGGTGCGGGTGGGAGGCGACATCACGCTGATCGCGCCCAAGGGCAATGTCACGCCCTTCGGCACCACGCCCAGGGTCAAGACCTATCATGTGATCTCGACCTTCCATATCGGCAACACCATCTACGACAGCAATTTCATCTTCATGCCGCTGCCGGAGGCGCAGCTCTATTTCAACACCGGCGACACGGTGAGCGGCATCGAAGTGATGCTGGACGATCCCGAACGCGATATCGCGCTGCTGCCCGCGCTGACCAGGGCGGCGGGGCCGATGACCCGGGCGGTGCCATGGCAGGATCTCAACAGCGCCTTCTTCGAGGCCATCCAGGTCGAAAGCAATGTGATGTTCCTGATCCTGTCGCTGATTATCCTGGTGGCGGCGCTGAACATCGTGTCGGGGCTCATCATGCTGGTGAAGGACAAGTCGGCCGACATCGCCATCCTGCGCACCATGGGAGCGACGCGCGGCGCGGTGATGCGGGTGTTCTTCATCGCCGGCGCCAGCATCGGCGTCACCGGCACGATCATCGGCTTTGCCGCCGGGGTGCTGTTCTGCGCCAATATCGAGAATATCCGCCAGTTCCTGTCAAAGCTGACCGGCACCACCCTGTTCGATCCCACCGTCTATTTCCTGTCGCGGATGCCGGCCCAGATGGCGCCGGGCCAGGTCGCCGCCGTGGTGGCGATGGCGCTGGTGCTGACCTTCCTGGCCACGCTGTATCCGTCGTGGCGGGCGGCGCGGCTCGATCCGGTCGAGGCGCTGCGCTATGAATGACGTGTTGCGCCTGGAGCAGATCACCCGCCGCTACCGGGAAGGGGAGGGGCAGCTGGAGGTCTTTCGCGGCCTGGACCTGTCATTGCGCCCCGGCGAGATCGTGGCCCTGGTGGGGCCGTCGGGCGCGGGCAAGTCGTCGCTGCTGCATATCGCCGGGCTGCTGGAAGCGCCGACCAGCGGCGAAATCTTCATCGAAGGTGTGGCGACTTCCAAACTGGGCGACCGGGACAAGACCCGCATCCGCCGCGACGCCATCGGCTTTGTCTATCAGGCCCATCACCTGCTGCCGGAATTCGATGCCCTGGAAAATGTGGTGCTGCCGCAGATGATCGCCGGCGTCAGCCGCGCCGAGGCGGCAAAGGAAGGCGAGCGGCTGCTGACCGTGCTGGGGCTGGGCCAGCGGCTCACCCACCGCCCGTCGCAACTGTCGGGGGGCGAGCAGCAGCGCGTCGCCATCGCCCGCGCCCTGGCCAACAAGCCGAAGATCCTGCTGGCCGACGAGCCCACCGGCAATCTCGATCCCAAGACCTCGGGCGGGGTGTTCGACGCCCTGATCGCCATCACCAAGGCGCAGGGGCTGACCGCGCTGATCGCCACCCACAATTTCGAGCTGGCGTCGCGGATGGACCGGGCTTTCCTGTTGCACCAGGGCAAGCTGATCGAAGGCACCAGCCTGCCGCGATAGCGCAAATTCGATCACCTTTTGTTCTTGCATACCCAGTAGAACTAAAGTAGAACAAATCTCGCAGAAGCGGGAGACGGCGATCATGTGGATCAAGGATGCGGCGGCGGGCGCGGGACTTATTCTTTTCATGGTTTCGGCCTTTGTGCTGGCCAGCGGCGCCCATGCCGTGATCGCGCACGTCACGACCTGAGTTTTCGGATCTGTGGATAGCGGCCTGCCGGGCCCCCATATCGGGAGCGGGCAGGCGATAATCGCCTCCTGACTCTCCTTAGGAACCGTCATGGCGTCTTTTATCCATCTGCGCGTCAAGAGCGCCTATTCCCTTCTGGAAGGGGCCGTGCGGCCCAAGGAACTGGCGGGCCTGGCGCGGGAGGCCGGAACCCCGGCGGTGGCGGTGACCGACACCAACAACCTGTTCGGGGTGTTCGAGATCACCGAAACCCTGGCCAAGGCCGGCATCCAGCCCATCGTGGGCACCTTGTTGTCGGTGGAGTTCGGGGCGCGCAGCCCCATCCAGACCGGATCGCGCCGCAAGCCGCCGCACCTGCCGCTGCTGGTGCAGAACGAGGCGGGCTATCTGAACCTCACCAAGCTGTTGTCCGCCGCCTATCTGGAGGTCGAGCCGGGCGACTGGCCGCATGTGAAGTCCGAGAAGCTTCTGGCCCATGCCGAAGGGCTGATCGCCCTGACCGGCGGCCCCGGCGGGGTCATCAACCAGCTGCTGCTGGAAGGCAACCCCCAGGCGGCGGAAGCCGCGCTGGAAAGACTGGCGCAGGCATTTCCGGGCCGGCTCTATGTCGAACTGCAGCGCCATGGCCTGGCCGAGGAACGCGCCACCGAGGAGGGGCTGCTGGACCTGGCCTATGCCGCGCGGCTGCCGCTGGCGGCGACCAATGACGTGCATTTCGGCCGCGCCGACATGTATGAGGCCCATGACGCGCTGCTCTGCATCGCCGATGGCGCCTTTGTCTCCCAGGACGACCGCCGCCGCCTGACCCGCGAGCATCGTTTCAAGACCGCCGACGAAATGCAGCTTCAGTTCGCCGATCTGCCCGAGGCGACCCTGAACACGGTGGAGATCGCGCAGCGCTGCGCCTTCAAGCCGGCCAAGCGCAAGCCGATCCTGCCGGTGTTCACGCCGGAGTCCGGCCGTACCGCGGAAGACGAACTCAAGGCCCAGGCGGAGGATGGGCTGGACCGCCGCCTCAAACAGTCGCCGCTGTTCGCCGAACGCAAGGTCTATGACGAACGCCTGACCTATGAACTGGGCATCATCAACCGCATGGGCTTTCCCGGCTACTTCCTGATCGTGTCCGACTTCATGAAATGGACCCGCGGCCAGGGCATCCCGGTCGGGGTGCGCGGCTCCGGCGCCTCTTCGCTGGTGGCCTGGGCGCTGGACATCACCAATCTCGATCCGCTGCGCTTCGGCCTGTTCTTCGAGCGCTTCCTCAATCCCGAACGCCTGTCCATGCCGGACTTCGACATCGATTTCTGCCAGGAGCGGCGCGACGAAGTGGTGCGCTATGTGCGGGGCAAATACGGCCTGGACCGGGTGGCGCAGATCATGGCGCTGGGTTCGCTGCAGGCGCGCGCCGCGGTGCGCGATGCCGGCCGCGTGCTGCAGATGCCGCTGGGGCTGGTGGACCGCATCGCCAAGCTGATCCCCAATCCGCCGGGCAAATCCATCTCGTTGAAGGAGGCGGTGGACAGCGAACCGCGCCTGCAGCAGATCGCCGAGCAGGAGCCCATCGCCAAGCGGCTGTTCGAGATCACCGGCAAGATCGAGGGCCTGTACCGCCATGCCTCCACCCATCCCGCCGGCGTGGTGATCGGCGACCGGCCGCTGGACGAGCTTTTGCCGCTGTATCGCGATCCGCGTTCCGACATGCCGGTGACCCAGTTCGACTATGAGGATGCGGAAAAGGCCGGGCTGGTGAAGTTCGACTTTCTGGGCCTCAAGACCCTGACCGTGATCGCCAAGGCCGAGGAACTGCTCAAGCAGCGCGGCGTCGCGCTGCACACCCAGACGATTGATTTCGATGACGTCTCGACCTTCGAGATGTTGTCTCATGGCGACAGCGTGGGCGTGTTCCAGATGGAAGGCGCGGGCATGCGCGACCTGCTGCGCAAGATGAAGCCCAACCATATCAACGACCTGGTGGCGCTGGTGGCGCTGTACCGCCCCGGCCCGATGGATTCGATCCCCACCTATATCGCGCGCAAGAACGGCAAGGAGCTGGTGGAATATCTCCATCCCGCGCTGGAGCCGATCCTGAAGGAAACCTATGGCGTGATGACCTATCAGGACGATGTCATGCGCATCGCCCGCGAACTGGCAGGCTACACCATGGGCGAGGCCGACATCCTGCGCCGCGCCATGGGCAAGAAGATCCCGGCGGAGATGATCCCGCAGCGCGCGAAATTCATGAAGGGCGCGGCCGAGCGCAAGATCGCCGCCAATGTCGCCGAAACCATCTTCGAACAGGCGGAGAAATTCGCCGGCTATGGCTTCAACAAGGGACATGCGGCGGCTTACGCGCAGGTCGCCTACCAGACCGCCTATCTGAAGGCGAACTATCCGGTCGAATTCATCGCCGCTTCCATGACCCTGGATATCGGCAACACCGACCGGCTGAATGTCTTCCGCCAGGAGGCGCAGCGGCTGGGCGTGAAAGTGGCGCCGCCCGACATCAACCGCAGCCAGTCGGTATTTTCGGTGGATGCGGAAGCCAACACGGTTTTCTATGCGCTTGCCGCCGTGAAGGGCGTGGGCAAGCAGGCGATGGATCATGTCGTCGAGGTGCGCGGGCCGGGGCGGTTCAAATCCATTTCCGACTTTGCCCGCCGGGTGGACCCGCGCCTGGTCAACAAGCGGGCGTTCGAAAACCTGGTGCGGGCGGGCGCGTTCGACTCGCTCAATCCCAACCGCCGCCAGCTTTGCGAGAATTCCGACCGCATCCTGGGCGGCGCCCAGGCGGCACAGCGCGAGCGGGAAAGCGGCCAGGTCTCGATGTTTGGCGGTGATGGCGGCCCGGCGGAAGAGTTGCGCCTGACCACGGTGCCCGACTGGCCGGTGCATGAGCGGCTGGGTGAGGAATTCGGCGCCATGGGTTTCTACCTGTCGGGTCATCCGCTGGATTCCTATGGTCCGGCGCTGAGGCGGCTGGGGGCGTCCACCTATGCCGCGCTGGCGGAAGACCGCCGCCGCGGCTTCAAGGCCAAGCTGGCGGGAACGGTCATCAAGAAATCCGAGCGGCGCGGCCGCAACGACCAGATGTATGCTTTTGTTTCCTTCTCCGATCCCACCGGCATGTTCGAGATCATGCTGTTTCCCGAAGTGCTGGCCGCCAGCCGGCCGCTGCTGGAAGCCGGCAAGTCGCTGTTGCTCCATTGCAGCGTGGAATGGGACGGCGACGAGATGAAGCTGCGGGCGGCCTCCATTCTCGATCTCGACCAGGCGGCGGCGCAGGCAGGCGAGGGCATGACGGTGCGGCTGGCCGATACCGCGTCGCTGGGCGCGCTCTATGCCGAACTGTCACAGGCCGGCAAGGGGCTGGTCAGCCTGGTGGTGCCGGGCAATGCCGGCGAGGAAGTGGAGATCGAACTCAAGAAGCGCATCGCCGTCACCGCCACCCTGCGCAACCGCATCGCGGCGCTGCCGGGGGTGATGTCGGTGGAGGCGGTTTAGCCCCCAATTGTCATGGCCCGCCGGAGAGCGGGCCACCCAGTTGGGCGTGGAATGCTTGGGCAGCAGAATTGAATATCGCCCGAATTGCCACCGCTTTTCCGGTATCACCTGGGTGGCCCGCATTCGCGGGCCATGACACTTTTTTGGCTAAAGCTTGCGAATAGCGCCTTCCAGCCGTTCCAGCGCCTGTTCCATGCGGCCGGAATCCTGGGCGAAGCAGATTCGGACATAACTGTCGTCGCGGGGATCGCCCAGGCTGAAGGCCCAGCCCGGGGCGATGCCGACCTTGTCGTCGCGCACCATGGATTGGCAGAAGCCCAGACTGTCTTTCAACCCGTCCACATGCAGGAAGCCGTAAAAGGCGCCTTCCGGCCGAAACCAGCGCACCCGGTTCTGTTTGCGAATCCAGCCCTCGACCACGTCGCGGCCATGGCGGCAGCGGTCCAGCAATTCGCCGCGAAAGGCGTCGCCCTGCGGTGACAGCGCCGCCAGCGCGCCATATTGCAGGAAGTGCGTCGCGCCGGTGTTGTTGCACTGGGCCATGGCGGCGGCGGCGGGCTCGACGCTTTTGGGATGCACCAGCCAGCCGATGCGCCAGCCGGTCATCGCCCAGGGCTTGGAGAAGCTGTTGATCGCGAACACCGCATCCTCGTCATCGGCGATGCTCAGGAACGAGGGCGCGTGGCTCCCGCCGTCATAGATCAGGGTGCCATAGACTTCGTCGGCGATGATGGCGATGCCGCGTTCGCGCGTGAAATCCAGAATCCGTTTCTGCTCCTCGGCCGTCAGCATCCAGCCGGTGGGATTGCCGGGCGAGGCGATGAACATCGCCTTGGTGCGCCCGTCACAGGCATCGAACAGCTTGTCCAGGTCCAGGCGCCAGCGGCCCTTGTCCCAGTCCTCGTCCAGCCGCACCAGCCGGGGCTCGGCCCCCACCACCTTGGCGGCCTGGAAAATGTTGGGCCAGATCGGCGAGACGATGACGATATTGTCGCCGGTCTCGCACACCATCTGCAGCGCCGTCACCACCGCCAGCATGGCGGCGCCGGGAATGGTGATACGCTCCACGCCTATGTCGGCGCCTGACGTGCGCTTGTGGAACGCCGCGATGGCCTCGCGCAGGGGCAGGATGCCGCGCGCATTGGTATAGAAGGTCTTGCCGCTTTCCAGCGCGTCGATCGCGGCCTGGCGGATGAAGGGCGGAGTCGCCAGGTCGGTTTCCCCGAACCACAGGGGCAGGACATCGGGATGCCCCAGGCCCAGGGCGGTGACCTTGGTGATGCCGCTGGGTTCCAGGTCGCGGATGGCGGGACGGATGGGGGATTTGGGAGTCATGGATTTTGTGTAGCCGAAACGCGTTTGGCCTTCCAGGCCTGGACGCTTGGCGCAATCGCCGCCCGCGCGCGTGGCGTGAACGGCAACCCGCGCGGCAACGCATCGGCGATGGCGGCGGCCAGCCAGGCCGCGCCAAGGCACAGCAGCGCGACAAGGCTCGCGCGCAGCGGATTGGGCGCGGTATTCAGACCGAACAGCGGCGTACCCTGCGCCAGCAGGATGAAGCCGGGGTGCACGACGTAAAGCGGATAGGAGATGCGGCCGAGCTGGCGGCAGAATGACGGCGCCCGGCTTTCGGCGCGCAGCATCAGCATCATCAGGGCGGGGTTGAGAATGACCGCCGTGATCCAGTCATAGGTCGGCGTCGCGGAAAAGGTGGGGACGCTCGCAATGCAGAGCCAGAAGGCCAGCAGCAGTTCGGGCGCGATGACGGGCAGGCGCTCGAACCAGGGCCGGGTGTGCAGCCGGTACAGCACGACGCCGGCCAGGAAGGATGGCGCGCCGCGCAGCATGCCGAAGGTCAGGGCTTCGGTGCGGGTGATGCCAAGGCACCAGCCGCGATCGTCGTGATACCCCGCGACCGTCATGGCGGCCCAGCCCGCGAGCGCCAGCAGCGCCAGCGTGCGGGTGCGCAGGCGAAAGCCGAAGGCGCCATAGCCGGTATTGACGATCCATTCGACCAGCAGCGACCAGGTGACGTTCATCATGGCCGGCGAGAAGCTGTCGCCGGGCGTGCCGAAAGCCGGAAGCATCAGAAGGGTCGTGAGCGGCACGATGAGCCACACCACCGCCCCGCTGAAACCGGACGGGTAACTCCCGGACATCACCATCCAGAAGAAAACCGCGAGGTTGAAGGCCGCGCCGATCCAGTAGACGGGCAGCAGGCGCCGGGCGCGGCTTTGCAGGAAGCGCGGCAAACCGCTCCCGGTCTTCAGGCGCTCCTCATAGCCCAGGGCAATGACGAAGCCGCTGAGCAGGAAAAACAGGTCGACCGCCAGATAGCCATGCTGGAAGATCGGGCCCTTGTGGAACATGCCGCTGGCGTGGAACAGCATCACGGTGATCGCGCAGACCCCGCGCAGCCCGTCCAGCCCGATGAAGCGTTTCCCGGTCATGGCGCGAAGTCTGGCGGCGGGGGCTTAAAGAAGGTTGAAAACGACGCCCCGAAACCCGGTTTTCCGGGGGTTTTGCGGGCAAAAAGGCGCCGCGGGCGCTTGCGGTCCCGCGCCCGAATCCGTATAAGCCCGCCATCTCGCGTGCATGGGTGGCTTTCGCAGGGTGTTCCTGTGTCGCCGTCCGGTGTCCCAGGAAGCGTCGGCGAAGCCGGAGCGACCATACAAAGAGGGATAACCCATGCATCTGGCCAACCGGTAAAGGAGACTGAACTATGGCTTTGCCAGAATTTTCCATGCGCCAACTGCTTGAGTCGGGTGCTCATTTCGGCCACCGCCAGCAGCGCTGGAACCCGAAAATGGCCCCCTATATCTACGGCCAGCGCAACGACATCCACATCCTCGACCTGACCCAGACCGTGCCCCTGTTGCACCAGGCGCTGGTCGCGCTGCGCGAAGTCGCCGCCGGCGGCGGCCGCATTCTTTTTGTCGGCACCAAGCGGCAGGCGTCGGAGCCGGTCGCCGCCGCCGCCAAGCGCTGCGCCCAGTATTACGTCAACCATCGCTGGCTGGGCGGCACGCTCACCAACTGGCAGACCATCAGCCATTCGATCCGCCGCCTGCGCTCGATCGAGGAAACGCTGACCACCGCCGAACAGTCCGGCCTGACCAAGAAGGAACTGCTGGGCCTGTTGCGCGAACAGGACAAGCTGGAAAAGTCGCTGGGCGGCATCAAGGAAATGGGCGGCGTGCCCAACATGCTGTTCGTGATCGACACCAACAAGGAAGCCATCGCGATTTCCGAAGCCAAGAAGCTGGGCATCCCGGTGATGGCGATCCTGGATTCCAACAGCGATCCCGACGGCATCGCCTTCCCGATCCCCGGCAATGACGACGCCGCCCGCGCCATCGCGCTGTATTGCGACCTGGCCGCCCGCGCCGTGATCGACGGCCTCAGCCAGGGCCAGACCGACGCCGGTGTGGACCTGGGCGCCGCCGAAGAGATCGAAGACACTTCGCCCCAGCTGGTCGAAGCCGAACCGGCGACGGCCTGAGTTTTACGATTTTGTTGCGCCCGCGCGTGAAACTGCGTGCGAGCATGATTCTGAATGGAGACGACCATGGCTGACATCACCGCAAGCATGGTGAAGGACCTGCGCGACAAGACCGGCGCGGGCATGATGGACTGCAAGGCGGCGCTGAAGGAAACCGGCGGCGACATGGAAGCCGCCATCGACTGGCTGCGCAAGAAAGGCATCTCCAAGGCCGCCAAGAAGGCCGGCCGCGCCGCCGCCGAAGGCCTGGTCGGGGTGGCGGTGGACGCGGGTACCGGCGTGCTGTTGGAAGTGAATGCCGAGACCGACTTCGTCGCCCGCAACGAAGAGTTCAAGACCTTCGTCAAGGACGCCTCCAGGCTGGCGCTCAAGGAAGGCGGCGACCTCGAAAAGCTGCTGGCCGCCCCGATGGGCGGCTCCACCGTGCGCCAGACCCTGACCGAGCTGGTCGCCAGGATCGGCGAGAACATGTCGGTGCGCCGCGCCGCCGCCCTGTCGGTCGATCCCGGCGTGGTCGCGGCCTATGTCCACAATCCCGCCTCGCCCGAACTGGGCAAGATCGGCGTCCTGGTGGGCCTGAAGTCCAGCGCCGACAAGGACAAGCTGGCGGCCCTGGCCAAGCAGCTGGCCATGCATGTCGCCGCCGCCGCGCCGCTGGCGCTGACCGAGGCCCATATGGACAAGGCCGTGGTGGACCGCGAATACGCCATCCAGAAGGACCTGGCGCTGCAGTCGGGCAAGCCGGAAGCCGTGGTCGAGAAGATGATGGTCGGGCGCATGCGCAAGTATTTCGAGGAGACGGTGCTGATGCAGCAGACCTTCGTGATCGACGGAGAGACCCAGATCAGCAAGCTGATTGAGAAGGCCTCCAAGGACCTGGGCGCCCCGGTCGAGATCGAGGGCTTTGTCCGCTTCCAGGTGGGCGAGGGCATCGAAAAGGCCGACGCCGACTTCGCCGACGAAGTCGCCCAGATGGCGGGCACGCGGTAAGAATTTACCCTCCCCTTGAGGGTGGGTTTCAGGAGTGTTCATGACCACGCCGAAGTACGCCCGCGTCCTGCTCAAGGTCTCCGGCGAGGCGTTGATGGGCGCGGGCCAGTTCGGCATCGACATCGACACCATCGACCGCATCGCCCGCGATGTGAAACAGGCCCATGACGCCGGCAGCGAAATCTGCCTGGTGGTCGGCGGCGGCAATATCTTTCGCGGCCTGGCCGGCTCGGCCAAGGGCATCGACCGTTCCACCGCCGACTATATGGGCATGCTGGCGACGGTGATGAACGCGCTGGCGATGCAGGCCGGGCTGGAGCGGGTGGGGCTGGAAAGCCGGGTCCAGTCGGCCATCGCCATGAACAATGTCTGCGAGCCCTATATCCGCCGCCGGGCCATCCGCCACATGGAAAAGGGCCGGGTGGTGATCTTTGCCGCCGGCACCGGCAACCCCTTCTTCACGACGGACACCGCCGCCGCCCTGCGCGCCGCCGAGATGAACTGTGACGCCATGCTGAAAGCCACCCAGGTGGACGGTGTTTACAGTGCCGACCCCAAGAAGGTTCCGGATGCCATCCGGTACGATTCTCTGAGTTATCATCAGGTGTTAGCGCAGAATCTTCAGGTGATGGATGCGGCGGCGATTTCCCTGTCGCGGGAGAACCGCATCCCCATCCTGGTATTCTCGCTGGCCGAGGCGGGGGCGCTGACCGAGGTGCTGGCGGGCCGTGGCCGGGCAACCATAATCGAAGAAAAGTGAAGCATCTCACAGGGTAAGGCGTCCCCTTTTGGGGTAATGTCTTTTCCCCGGGGGTGGTTGGAGCAAAGCATGGCTGAAGCCTATAGCAAGGACGAGATGGACCGCCGCATGAATGGCGCGGTCGTCACCCTGAAGAGCGAACTGGGGGGCCTTCGCACCGGCCGCGCCAGCGCCGCGCTGCTGGACCCGGTCAAGGTCGAGGCCTATGGCAACACGGTGCCGGTCAACCAGGTCGGTTCCATCGCCACGCCGGAAGCGCGCATGATTACCGTGCAGGTGTGGGACAAGGGCCTGGCCAAGGCGGTAGACAAGGCGATCCGCGACGCGGGGCTGGGGCTCAATCCGCAGATGGACGGCCAGCTCCTGCGCATCCCGCTGCCGGAACTCAACCAGGAACGCCGCAAGGAACTCTCCAAGCTGGCCGCCAAATATGCCGAGGCCGCCCGCGTGGCGGTGCGCAATGTGCGCCGCGACGGCATGGACCTGCTCAAGCGCCTCGAGAAAGACAAGAAGATCGGCGAGGACGAACAGCACACCAGGGGCGACGAGCTGCAGAAGCTGACCGACGCCCATATCAAGGATATCGACACCGTGCTCCATGCCAAGGAGCAGGAGATCATGCAGGTTTGAACCCGGAGCGTTTTCGCGAGAAGATGCGACAAGGAAAATAATGAAGCCGCCGCAGATGCCCCTTCCCAAGCATGTCGCCATCATCATGGACGGCAATGGACGCTGGGCGAAGAAGCGGCACCTGCCGCGCGAGGCGGGGCATTATGCCGGCATGGGCGCGGTGCGCGAGACCGTGCGCGCCGCCTGCGACCTTGGCCTTGAAAACCTGACCCTGTTCGCCTTTTCGAGCGAGAACTGGAAGCGGCCCAAGACCGAGGTCGGGGCCCTGATGGGGCTGTTCCGCGCCTATTTCCGCAGCGACATGGACGAACTGGTCGAGCGCAATGTCCGCATGCGCATCATCGGCCATCGCGGGCGGGTCGCGCCGGACATCCAGCAGATGATCCAGGATTCCGAATCCCGCACCGCTCCCAACACCGGCATGAACCTGACCTTCGCCTTCGACTATGGCGGGCAGGAGGAGATCGCCGCCGCCGCCCAGGAACTGGCGCGCGCCGCCAAGGACGGACGGCTGGACCCCGAAACCATCACACCGGAACTGTTCGCCACCCGCCTGTTCACCTCGGCCTTGCCGGCGCCGGACCTGGTGATCCGCACCTCGGGCGAACACCGGCTGTCCAACTTCCTGCTGTGGCAGTCGGCCTATGCCGAACTTTTGTTCCTCGACACCCACTGGCCCGATTTCGACCGCGCCGCGCTGACGGCGGCGATGGGGCAGTTCACGGCGCGGGAGCGCCGCTTCGGGGCGCTGGATACGCTGGATTCCGGGGCCGTGGCGTGACCATGACCCAGCAGCAATCCGCCCCGGTCCCGCGCAGCGCCAGCGAAGGCTTCCTGCGGGTGCTGTTCGGGCTGTTCATGGCGGTCACCGCCATCGCGGTGCTGTTCGCCAGCGTCTCCGGCTTTGCCGTCCTGACCGGATTGCTGATCCTGCTGGCGGCCCGCGAATGGCACCGGCTGGTGGGTTCGCCCGCGATCGAACACCCGCCCCTGCATGTCCAGACCATCGTCACCGCGGGGGCGGTGGCGCTGGCCATCGCCTGTGTGCTGCTGCGGCTGGTGCCGGTTGCTTTCGCGGCCCTGGCCGCCGGCGCGGTCGCGGTGTTTTTGGTGGCGCGGCGGCGCGGCGGCAATCCCTTCTGGCATGCCGGCGGGGTGCTGTATGTCGGCATTCCCGCCGTGGCCATCGTGGCGCTGCGGGCGTTGCCGTCCCAGGGTGCGCTGATCGTGCTGGGGCTGTTCCTGATCGTCTGGGCCACCGACACCGGCGCGCTGGTGTTCGGCAAGCTGATCGGCGGCCGGAAAATGGCGCCGCGCCTGTCGCCCGGCAAGACCTGGGCCGGCACCATCGGCGGCAGCGTCACCGCGGCGCTGGTGTTCGGTCTTTATATCGCCTTTTTCGGATTCAATGTGTTGCTCGCCATGCTGTTCGCCTTTGTCTTCAGTTTCACCGCCCATGCCGGCGACCTGTTTGAATCCCTGGTCAAGCGCCGTTTCAACGCCAAGGATTCCGGCGCCTTGATCCCCGGCCATGGCGGGGTGCTGGACCGCGTCGATTCGCTGTTCGCCGCCGGCACAGTGCTGGCGCTGCTGGTGTTCGGCCTGCATCTCAACCCCATGTTCGGCGGGCATTCATGAGGACGCGGGCATGAAGGCCATCGCCGCCACCAAGATTTTCGACGAATTGCCGCCGCACGACGCCGTGCTGGCGCGCAAGGTCACCGTGCTGGGCTCCACCGGCTCCATCGGCGTCAACACCCTGGATGTGATCGCCCATGTCCGCAAACTGCATGGCGAGGACGCCTTTCCGATCACGGCCCTGACGGCGGGCGGCAATGTGAAGCTGCTGATCGCCCAGGCCCGCGCCATGAAGCCGGCCCTGGCGGTGATCGGCGACGAAGCCTGCCTGGGTGAATTGAAAGCGGGCCTTGCCGGCACCGGCATCGAAGTCGCGGCCGGCCGCCAGGCGGTGATCGACGCCGCGGCGCGGCCCAGCGATTTCGTCATGGTCGCGATCATGGGCGCCGCCGCGATAGAACCGGCCCTGGCCGCCATCCGCCGCGGCGTGGTGGTGGCGCTGGCCAACAAGGAATGCGTGGTGGCGGCGGGCGCGGTGTTCCGCGATGCGATGGAGAAATCCGGCGCCCAGGTCCTGCCGGTGGACAGCGAGCATAACGCCATCTTCCAGGTGCTGGGTTCGGGCGATGCATCGGAGGCCGATCTGGTCACCATCACCGCCTCGGGCGGGCCGTTCCGCGAATGGTCGCTGGACCGCATGAAGGCCGCCACGGTGGAAGAGGCGGTGGCGCATCCCAACTGGGCGATGGGCCGCAAGATCAGCCTGGATTCCGCCACCCTGATGAACAAGGGGCTGGAGCTGATCGAGGCGCATTTCCTGTTCGCCCTGCCGCCGGAAAAGCTGGCGGTGCTGGTGCATCCCCAGTCCATCGTGCATTGCCTGGTCAGCTATGAGGACGGCACCACCATGGCGCATCTGTCGGCGCCCGACATGCGCACGCCCATCGCGCATGCGCTGGGCTGGCCGCGCCGCATCGCCTCGCCGTCGCGGCGTCTTGACCTGGCGACCCTGGGCAGCCTGGTGTTCCAGAACCCGGCGCATGACCGTTTCCCGGCGCTGGGCCTGGCCATCGGTTCGATGCGCTCGGGCGGGCTGGCGCCGACGGTGCTGAACGCCGCCAACGAGATCGCGGTGCAGGCCTTCCTGGACCGCCGCATCGGTTTCCTCGACATCTCCAATGTGGTCGGCGAGACCCTGGAACTGGATTTCGGCAGCAATGGCGTGGCCAACGAGCTGGAAAGCGTGCTGGGCATCGATGCCCGCGCCCGCGTCCTGGCCGAGGAAATCTGCCAACGGGTAGGAACCTGACATGCATATCGTCGAAGCGATTCGCGGCCTGATCGACTGGACCCCGCTGGGCCTGCCGGCCTTTCTATTCGTCATCACCCTGGTGGTGTTCTTCCATGAGCTGGGCCATTTCCTGATGGCGCGCGCCTTCAGCGTGAAGGTGGATGTCTTCTCGGTCGGCTTCGGCAAGGAAATCTTCGGCTGGAACGACAAGCGCGGCACCCGCTGGAAAGTCAGCTGGCTGCCCATCGGCGGCTATGTGAAGTTCGCCGGCGATGCCGACGCTTCCTCGCGTCCCGACCCCGCCGCCACCGCCAGGATGACGGTCGCGGAGCGCGAAGGCACCCTGGCGCTGAAGCCCGTCGGCCAGCGCGCGCTGGTCGCCGCCGCCGGGCCGTTCGCCAACTTCATCCTCGCCATCGTGCTCTTGACCGGCCTGTTCCTGTACAGCGGCCACATCGTCATCACCCCCATCATCGGCCAGGTGACCAAGGGCAGCGCGGCGCAAGCCGCCGGCATCAGGCCCGGCGACCGGGTGACCCGAATCGATTCCACCGCCATCACCGATTTCCAGCAGCTGCCCGAGATCATCTCCATCAGCGGCGGCCAGCCCCTGGCGGTGGGCATCCAGCGGGCGGGCCATGAGATCACCCTCTGGGTCACGCCCCGGCTGACCAGGACCCGCGACGTGCTGGGCAACGACACCAGCCAGATGGTGATCGGGGTACGCCCGGACGTCCATGCCCCGGTCATCCGGGAGCATTACGGGCCCGTGGGCGCTTTCGCCGCGGCCTGTTCGCAGACCTGGAACATCCTGAAAACCACCATTCTGGGCATCGCCCAGCTGGTCATGGGCCATGGCTCGGCCGACCAGCTTCGCGGGCCCGCCGGAATTGCCCAGATGACCCGCCAGGTGGCGGATTTCGGTTTCCTGCCGCTCCTCAATCTGGTGGCTATACTTTCTGTAAGCATCGGGCTCGCCAATCTTTTCCCCATTCCGCTCCTCGACGGGGGGCATCTTCTGTACTATGGATGCGAAGCTGTTTTGGGGCGTCCGCTCGGTGAGCGGGCCCAGGACGTCGGATTTCGGCTTGGGCTGGTTTTGGTGCTGGGGTTAATGCTCCTGACGACCTGGAATGACCTGGTCCGGCTGAATCTTTTCTGAAAACAGGCGTCCGTCGCTCGCGGACCCCAAAAGACGAGTTGGCCGACTTAGGATGCGGATTTTGCGCCTTAGAAGCAGGTTGTTGCGCGCGACCTCCGCCGGCTTGTGCCTGGCCCTGGCTGTAGCCCCGGCCGAGGCCCAGATACGCGAGGGCGCCGCCGACCGCGCCAAGGATCTCAACAAGCAGCAGCCGGTGAATGCCGATGCCGCCGCCGCCGTCAGCAACGCCAATTCCGCCGCCGCCGCCGCCAATCCAGATGCCGCGGCGGCGACGCCCGGCCAGGCGGTACACGTCATCCAGCATATCGTGGTGCGCGGCACCCAGCGCGTCGAGCCGGGCACCGTGCTGACCTATGTCGGCGTGCGCGAGGGCGACAATTACACCCCGGCCGATGTCGACCAGGCGCTGAAGGCCTTGACCGCCACCGGACTCTTCTCCGACGTCAAGACCAGCTTCGTGCCCGCCACCGGCACCCTGACCATCCGGGTCACCGAGAACCCCATCGTCAACCAGGTGGTGTTCGAGGGCAATTCCAAGGTGTCCGACAAGGACCTCACCAAGGAGGTTCAGATCAAGCCGCGCGCGGTGTTCACCCGCGCCAAGGTGCAGGCCGACGTCCAGCGCATCATCGAACTGTACCGCCGCAACGGCAAGTTCGCCGCCCGCGTCGATCCCCAGATCATCCAGCGGCCGCAGAACCGCGTCGACCTGATCTTCTCCATCACCGACGGCCCCACCACCGGCGTCAGCCGCATCAACTTCATCGGCAACAAGGTGTTCGGCGACGACACCCTGAAGGGCCAGATCGCGACCGAGGAAAGCCGCTGGTACAAATTCCTCGCCAGCAACGACAATTACGATCCCGACCGGCTGCAGTTCGACCGCGAAAGCCTGCGCCGCTATTACATCAATCACGGCTATGCCGACTTCAAGGTGCTGTCGGCGGTGGCCGCGCTCACCCCCGACAAGAAAAGCTTCTACATCAACTTCACGGTCGAGGAGGGCGTGAAGTACCAGTTCGGCAAGATCGAGGTGGATTCCAAGATCCGCGAACTGCCCGCCGCCCAGCTCAGGCCGATGATCGCCGCCGCCAGCGGCGACATCTATTCCCAGGACGCGGTGCAGAAGGCGATCGACAGCCTGACCAACGCCGCCGGCACCAAGGGCTATGCCTTCGCCGAAGTCCATCCCCGCATCAAGCGCGATGCCAAGACCCACACCATCGACCTGCTGTTCGAGATCGCCCAGGGCCCGCGCGTCTATATCGAGAAGATCAATATCGCGGGCAACACCCGCACCCTGGACAAGATCATCCGCCGCCAGTTCCGCCTGCAGGAGGGCGACGCCTTCAACCGCGTGCTGGTGGACCGCTCGCGCACCCGCATCCGCGGCCTGGGCTTTTTCAGCAATGTCGATGTCAAGAACGTGCCGGGCAGCCAGCCCGACCGCACCAACCTGACCGTCAATGTCACCGAACAGTCCACCGGCCAGCTGTCGGTCGGCCTGGGCTATTCCTCGACCACCTCGCTCCTGGGCGAAGTCACCTATTCGGACTCCAACTGGTTCGGCCGCGGCCAGAGCGTGCGCGTGTCGCTGCAGGCCTCGTACATCACCAAGCAGATCGTCGCCAGCTTCACCGAACCCTATTTCCTGGACCGCGAACTGGCGGCGGGCTTCGACCTGTACGAAACCCAGACCAATTTCGACCAGGCCACCTACCAGAGCGACACCACCGCGGCGGTGCTGCGCCTGGGCTTCCCGATCTCGGAATTCTCCAGCGTGGCGCTGCGCTATACCTACAAGATCGAAAAGGTCTCGCCCTATGCCGGCGCGCCGCTGGACGTGCAGCTGGCGGCGGGCACCCTGAACGGCTCGATCATCGGCTTCACCTACAGCTACAACAACCTGGACGATTACCGCAAACCCACCTCCGGCTCGACCTTCTATTTCGGCGAGGATTTCGCGGGCTTCGGCGGCAACCTCAAATATATCAGCACCCAGGTCGGGGCCTCGACCTACATGCCGCTGTTCGACGGCGGCATCATCTCAAGCCTGACCGCCAAGGGCCGCTACATCACCGGCTATGACGGTTCGCTGGTGCCGTTCGAGGAACGCTTCTTCGACGGCGGCGACACCTTCCGCGGCTTCGCGCTGGCGGGCCTGGGCCCGCGCGATACCACCGCGCCGGACAATACCGGCTCGCTGGGCGGCACGGTGGACGCCATCGGCACCTTTGCGATGAAATTCCCCTCTCTCCTGCCGGAAAGCTATGGCGTCGGCCTGTCGGCCTTCACCGATTTCGGTACCCTGGGCCGGCTGGACAATGTCGGCAACCGCGTCTGCACCGGCGCGCAATATTCCGGTATCGGCAGCTGCGTGAAGGACAATCTCGCCTTCCGCGGTTCGGCCGGCATCAGCGTGACCTGGAAATCGCCCTTCGGCCCGGTCCAGATCGACTTGGCGCTGCCCTATGCCAAGACCTATTACGACAGGCCCCAGATCATCCACTTCTCGACCGCCACAGGATACTAAGACCATGACGAAACCCCTCCGCCTCGCGCTTGCCATTGCCGGTCTCGCTACCATCACGCCGGCGCTTGCCGATCCGCCCCAGGCCAAGATCGTGGTGCTCGACCGCGCCGCCATCATGCAATATTCCAAGGCCGGCCAGGACATCGGCAAGCAGATCCAGAGCTATGCCAACCTGGCCAAGAACGATCTCGCCGCCCAGGGCCGCCAGCTCCAGGCCGATGGCCGTGCCCTGCAGCAGCAGGTGGCGATCATGGCGCCCGACGTGAAGGCCAAGAAGGTCGCCGCCTTCCAGGCCCGCGAGCAAAGCCTGCAGGGCGCCGCCCAGAAGAAGGACGAGCAGATCAAGGCGGCGCTGTTCGCGGCGCGCCAGCAGATGGAACAGGCGCTTGGCCCCATCCTGCAGCAACTGATCAAGGAACGCGGCGCCAACCTGGTGCTCGACAAGCAGGCCGTGGTGTTCGCCACCGTCAACGGCTTCGATATCACCGGCGACGCCATCAACCGGCTGAACCAGAAGCTGCCGACGGTGAAGGTCAATTTCAACGCGCCGCCGCCGGCCGCGCCCAAGAAATAGCGACGCCATGGCGGACCCCCGCTTCTTCGACAATCGCGGCCCGTTCTCGCTGGCACAGATTTGCGAAAGAAGCGGGATCGCCGTCCCGCCGGACGCCGATGGCGCGGGACTGGTATACGACCTGGCCGACCTGGCCGGGGCCTGCGACCGGCACATGACGTTCTTTTCCGGAACCTTCGCGCAGCGCGAGGCCTTCGCCGCCTCGCGCGCCGGGTTCTGCCTGGTCCCTGATATTTCTTCAGGAGGAGGGGGCAAACGTCCCGACGCGCCGCCGGGCATGGTGGTCTTGCCGGCGCCATCGGTCAGCATCGCCTTTGCCGCCATCGCGGTGCTGTTCTATCCCGATCATTCCCAGCCGCACTGGACGCAGGCCCAGGCCATCTCGCCCGGCGCGCGCATCGGCGGGAATGTCGAACTGGCCCCGCATGTCGTGATCGGCCCCGGGGCCGAGATCGGCGACGGCACGCGGCTGGGGCCGGGCTGCGTCATCGGACCCGGCGTCGCCATCGGCAAGGATTGCGAGATCGGCGCCGGCGTCAGCATCAGCCATGCCTATGTCGGCGACCGTGTCGTCATCCTGCCGGGGGCCGCGATCGGCCAGCCCGGCTTCGGCTTCGCGGCGGCCGCGTCGGGCTACCGGAAAATTCCCCAGCTGGGCCGTGTCATCATCCAGGACGATGTCGAGATCGGCTCGGCCACCACCATCGACCGCGGCGCCTTGGGCGATACGGTGATCGGGGAGGGCAGCAAGATCGATAACCTGATCATGATCGCCCACAATTGCCGCATCGGGCGGCACTGCGCCATCGCCGGACAGGTGGGCATGGCCGGCAGCGTGGTGCTGGAGGACGGGGTGGTGCTGGCGGGGCAGGTAGGCCTGGGCGATCACACCCGCGTCGGCGCCGGGGCCCGCATGGGGGCGCGGTCGGGCACCGGATCGGCCATCGTGCTGGAAGGCGGGCAGGATTATGGCGGCGCGCCCGCGAAACCTGTAAGAGAATGGGCAAGGGAGATTCACGCGCTCGCGCGCCTGGCGAAGCAGCGCAAGCAGGATAGAAATGACTGAGTCCGCCGTTCTGGATGTCGAGCAGATCAAGAAACTGCTGCCGCATCGCCCGCCCATGTTGCTGGTCGAGAAACTGGGCGACATCGTGCCCAGCCAGAGCGCGACGGGCACCAAGGCGATCAGCATCAACGATCCGTTCTTCCTGGGCCATTTTCCCGAGCGCGCGGTGATGCCCGGCGTGCTGATCGTGGAGGCCATGGCCCAGACCGCCGGCGCGCTGGTGGTGTACAGCCTGGGCGCGGCCGCGGCGCCCGCGGTCTATTTCATGACCATCGAGAAGGCGCGGTTCCGCAAGCCCGTGGTGCCGGGCGATGTGATGCGCATGCCGGTCAAGCTGATCCGCTCGCGCGGCCCGGTGTGGAAATTCGCCGGCCAGACCTTTGTCGGCGACGACCTCTGCGCCGAAGCCGAGTTCAGCGCCATGATTACCGGCGTTTCCGGATGACGGTGCATCCTTCGTCGGTGGTGGAAGACGGCGCGGTGCTGGGCGCGGATGTCGAGATCGGGCCTTTTTGTTTTATAGGTTCCCGCGTTGCACTGGGAGACGGCGTGCGGCTGCATTCCCATGTTTCCGTCGCCGGCGTGACGCGCGTGGGGGCGCGGTCGCAGCTTTATCCCGGTGTCGCGATCGGCGGCGACGGCCAGATCCGGGGCAATGATTTCGCCGATGGCCGGCTGGAGATCGGCGCCGACTGCGTGCTGCGCGAAATGGTTTCCATGCATGCCGGCAGCCGCAAGGGCGGTGGCGTCACCACCGTCGGCGCGCGCGGCTATTTCATGGCCAATTCCCATGTCGGCCATGACTGCCATGTCGGCGACGGCGTGACCTTCGCCAACTCGGTGGCGCTGGGCGGGCATGTGGAGATCGGCGACGGCGTGATCTTCGGCGGCCTGGCGGCGGTGCAGCAGTTCTGCCGCGTCGGCAAGGGCGCGATGGTGGGCGGGCTGACCGGCGTCAATCGCGATATCATCCCCTATGCCATGGCGTTCGGCGACCATGTCGAGCTGGCGGGGCTGAACCTGATCGGATTGAAGCGGCGCGGCCTCACGCGCGACACCATCAACGCCATGCGGGCCACTTTCCGCTCGGTGTTTTACGGCGAGGGCGGCGGCATCGCCGACCGGGCGCGCGCGGCGAAGGAAAAATTCGCCGGCGTGGCGGAAGTGGCCGAGATGGCGGATTTCATCCTGGCCGACGCCAGACAGGAATTGTGCCTGGCCCGCCGCCGCGGAGATGCGGCGTGAGCTGCTTGGGGCTGATCGCGGGTGGCGGCGATCTGCCCCGCGCGGTGGCGCAGGCCGCGCGCGGCGCGGGCCGGGAGGTTTTCGTGATCCCGCTGACCGGCAGCGTCACCGGCGACTGGGTGGCGGAATTTCCCCATGAATGGCTGACCCCGGGTGAGCCGGGCCGCATCATCAAGGCGATGAAGGCCCATGGCGTTACCGAGGTGCTGATGTGCGGCAAGGTGGACCGGCCCAAATTCAGCGAGTTGAAGCTGGACGCCAAGGGCATGCTGCTGCTGCCCAAGGCCATCGCGGCGGCGAAAAAGGGCGACGATGCGCTGCTGCGTTTCATCGTCGGCATCTGCGAGGACGAGGGCCTGATCGCGATCAGCGTGGCCAAAGCCGCGCCGGAACTGGTGTGCGGTGAGGGCCTGTTGGGCCGGGCGGCGCCGAACGACGGACATCGCGCCGACATCGCGGCGGCGCTGCGCATCGTGCATGCGCTGGGGGCGCTGGATGTGGGGCAGGGCGCGGTGGTGTGCGACGGGCTGGCGCTGGCCGTGGAAGCCGCCGAAGGCACCGACGCCATGCTGGGGCGTATCGGGGCTTTGCGCGTATCCCTGCGCGGCACGGCGGACAAGCCGCGCGGCGTGCTGGTCAAGGCGCTGAAGCCCACCCAGGACAGCAAGACCGACATGCCGGTGGTGGGCGTGCAGACGGTGCGCAATGCCCATGCGGCGCACCTGGCGGGCATCGCGCTGGAGGCGGGCTCGTCCCTGATCCTGGACCGTGACGGCGTGCGGGCCGAAGCCGACCGGCTGGGCCTGTTCGTCATCGGCATCAAACCGTGAATCCCCGCGCGGACGCGCCCGCGGACGCGCAAACAAAAAATCTTCGATTAATGCTGGTCTGCGGCGAGCCTTCGGGCGATGCGCTGGGGGCGCAACTGATGGCGGGGCTCAAGCAACTGGCGCCCGGCCGCATCCGGTTCAGCGGCGTGGGCGGCCTGGCCATGGCGCGCGAAGGGCTGGAAAGTCTTTATCCGCTGGACACGACAGCGGTGATGGGGCTGCGCGAGGTGGTGCCGGCGATTCCCGCCATCCTGCGGCGGGTGAAGCAGGCGGTGGATTTCGCGGTCCAGACCCGGCCCGACGCCGTGGTGGTGATCGACAGCCCCGACTTCACCCATCGCGTCGCCCGCGCCATCAAGAAACGCGATCCCACGATTCGCACGGTGGATTATGTCGCGCCGCAGGTCTGGGCCAGCCGGGCCTATCGCGCCAAGGCGATGGCGGGCTATTTCGACCTGGTGCTGGCGCTGTTCCCGTTCGAGGTCGCCTTCTTCCAGAAATACGGCTTGAAGGCGGCATTCGTCGGCCATCCGGTGATCGAGCGCGCCGCGAAAATCCAGGGCGGCGCGGCGTTGCGGGCGCGGCTGGGCATCGCGGCCGAAACACCGCTGCTGGCGCTGTTGCCGGGCAGCCGCACCAGCGAGATCCGCTTCATCCTGCCGGTGTTCCGCGAAACCATGGCGCGACTGGCCAAGGAAATCCCCGGCCTGGTCACGGTGCTGCCGACCGTGCCCCACGTCGCCGCCAAAGTGCGCGCCGCCACCGCAGACTGGCCCACGGCGCTGCATATCGTCGAAGGCGAGGCCGACAGATACGCGGCCTTCGACGCCGCCGATGCCGCTTTGGCCGCCAGCGGCACGGTGACGGCGGAACTGGCGCTGGCCCATACCCCGATGGCGGTCGGCTACAAGGTGGGCGGGCTGACTTTCTTCCTGTCCAAATTCCTGATGACGGTGACCCACATCACCCTGATCAACATCCTGCTCGGGCGCGAGGCGGTGCCGGAATTCCTGCAGTCCCGCGCCACGCCGCAGAACCTCGCCGCCGCCGTGGCGCGGCTGTTCCAGGACCCGGCGGCGCGGGCGGCGCAAATCGAGGCCATGAAAGACTTCGGGCGGCTGCTGGGAGAGGGCGATGAAGCCCCGTCCCTGCGCGCCGCCCGCGTATTGTTGGAGTTTGTGGGAACCTGAAACCAACCGTCATGGCCCGCATGAAGCGGGCCATGACGATTGATTGGGCTACTTGCGCTCGCTCACCGGAATATAGGCGCGCGCCGTCGGGCCGGTATAGATCTGGCGCGGGCGGCCGATCTTCTGGTGCGGATCGTCCAGCATTTCCTTCCACTGGGCGATCCAGCCCACGGTGCGGGCCAGCGCGAACAGCACGGTGAACATGCTGGTGGGGAAGCCCAGCGCCTTGAGCGTGATGCCGGAATAGAAGTCGATGTTGGGATAGAGCTTCTTCTCGATGAAATAGGGGTCGGTCAGCGCCACCTTTTCCAGTTCGATCGCCACCTTCAGCAGCGGATCGTCGTGCAGGCCCAACTCGTCCAGCACCGCATGGGCCTGGATCTGCATCGCCTTGGCGCGCGGATCGTAATTCTTGTAGACCCGGTGGCCAAAGCCCATCAGGCGGAAGCCGGATGTCTTGTCCTTGGCCTTGGCGACATATTCCGGAATGCGGTCAACGGTGCCGATTTCCTCCAGCATCTTCAGCGCCGCTTCGTTGGCGCCGCCATGGGCGGGCCCCCACAGGCAGGCGATGCCGGCGGCGATGCAGGCAAAGGGATTGGCGCCCGACGAGCCGGCCAGGCGGACGGTCGAGGTCGAGGCGTTCTGCTCATGGTCGGCATGCAGGATGAAGATGGTGTCCAGCGCCTTGGAGAGCACCGGATTGGGCTTGTAGTCCTCGGCCGGGACCGAAAAGCACATGCGCAGGAAATTGTCGGTGAAGCTGAGGTCGTTGCGCGGATACACAAAGGGCTGGCCGACGTGGTATTTGTAGGCCATGGCCGCGATCGTCGGCATCTTGGCGATCAGGCGGTGGCTGGCGACCTCGCGCTGGCGCGGGTCGGTGATGTCGGTGCTGTCGTGATAGAAGGCCGCCATCGCCCCGATCACGCCGCACATGATCGCCATGGGATGGGCGTCGCGGCGGAAGCCGCTGAAGAAGCTGACCATCTGCTCATGCACCATCGTGTGATGGGTGATGGAATAGGTGAACTTGTCCATCTGGTCCGGCGTCGGCAGTTCGCCATACAGCAGCAGGTAGCAGCTTTCCAGGAAGGTGGAATGTTCGGCCAGGTCGCCGATGGCGTAGCCGCGATATTCCAAGACGCCCTTGTCGCCGTCGATGAAGGTGATGTTGGATTCGGTCGAGGCGGTGGAGGTGAAGCCCGGATCGTAGGTGAAAATGTCCACCTGGTCGTAGAGCTTGCGGATGTCCACGACATTGGGCCCCTGGGTGCCCGCATAGACCGGAAACTCGTAGTCCTTGCCGCCGTAGTTCAGCGTGGCCTTGCCGTCAGCCTTGATCTTGCTCTCGCGCATGATGAATTCCCTTCTTCCCAAGCCAATCTTGCGCTGCAATATGACGGGCTTTTTACGGCGCGTCACCTATCTGCGCCGGGACCTGGGGACTATTTCGTCAGGCGGCATAAGCCCTTAATCGGGTGAGGGATTCCTCCCGCCCTAACAGTGCCAACATCTCGAATAAAGGGGGCGACTGGGTCTTGCCGGTCAGGCCCGCGCGCAGCGGCTGGGCGACCTGGCCCAGTTTCAGGCCGTTCGCGTCCGCGAAGGCGCGGGCGGCGGCTTCCAGCGCCGGGCCGCTCCAGTCTGTGACCTCCAGCGCGGGCAGGGTCCGCGCCAGGACGGCGCGCGCGTCCGCTGTCAACAATTTGTCGGCGGCGGCATCCAGGGGGCGGGGACCGTCCGTGAACAGAAATTCCGCACCCTGAGCGAGTTCCTTGAGTGTCTTGGCGCGCTCCTTCAGCGAGGCCATGGCGCCGAGGAGGCGACCCTTCACCTTCGGTGCTGAAAGAAAAAAATGACGCAACTCGTCGTCGTGTGAAGAAAAATCAATCAGCATCTCGACCAGCACATCGTCCGCCGTCTCGCGGATATAATGGCCGTTGAGATTGTCGAGCTTCTTATAGTCCATCCGCGCCGCGCTCTTGCCGATGGCCTCCAGGTTGAACCAGGCGATGGCCTGGGCGGTGGAGATGATCTCGTCGTCGCCATGGCTCCAGCCCAGCCGCAGCAGATAGTTGCGCATGGTCTCGGGCAAATAGCCCATGTCGCGATAGGCTTCGACCGCCAGGGCGCCATGGCGCTTGGACAGTTTGGCGCCGTCCGGCCCGTTGATCAGCGGCAGGTGGCCATAGACCGGCACGGCCGCGTCCATCGCCGCGATCAACTGCAATTGCCGCGCGGCATTGTTGAGATGGTCGGCGCCGCGAATGACATGGGTGATGCCCATGTCGGCATCGTCCACCACCACCGCCAGCATATAGGTGGGGGTGCCGTCGGAGCGCAGCAGCACCATGTCGTCGAGCTGGCTGTTCTCGAAGCGCACATCGCCCAGCACCCGGTCATGGACGATGGTCTCGCCCTCCTGGGCAGCGCGCAGCCGCACCACGAAGGGCTGGCCGTCCTGTCCGGGGCCGGGCACGCGGTCGCGCCAGCGCCCGTCATAACGCATGGGCTTGCCGGCCGCCTTCTGTTCCTCGCGCATCGCGGTCAGTTCGTCGGCGGTGGCGTAGCAGCGATAGGCCTTGCCCTCGGCCAGCAGTTTTTCCGCGACCTCGCGGTGCCGCGCGGCGCGGGCGAATTGATAGATCACATCGCCGTCCCAGTTGAGCCCCATCCAGGTCATGCCGCCCAGGATGGCGGCCACCGCTTCCGGCGTGGAGCGGCTGCGGTCGGTATCCTCGATCCGCAGCAGGAATTTGCCGCCGGTGTGGCGGGCATAGAGCCAGTTGAACAAAGCGGTACGGGCGCCGCCGATATGCAGCATGCCTGTGGGCGAGGGGGCGAAGCGCAGGACAGGTTTGGGGATTTCCGACATGATGAGGCAGGCTTTAATTCAGGGTCGGCGCTTTGGCAAACAGGTTCGCGCCAGCGTATTGGCGTGATCTGGCATGGGCCGAGCGCGACCGCTGGCCGCTGTGGCTGCCCGTGGCGTTGGGGGCGGGCGCGGGCGGCTATTTCGCCTTGCCGGTCGAGCCGGCGCCGGCCTTGGGCTGGGCGGCGCTGGCGGTTGGGCTGGGTGTGGCGGCGGTCGCGATTGCCGGCTGGAACCGCGCCATCCTGGCGTTGCTGGCGGCTTTGCTGCTGGGTTTCGGCCTGGCGAAGCTGCGCGAGGCGCGGGTGCATACGCCGGTGCTGGACCATGCCATCGTTGCGCATCTGACGGGCCGCATCGTCAGCATCGAGCCGCGTCCGCACGGCGTGCGGCTGGTGCTGGATGCGGTGCGTTCCGGTGCTTTCGCCGAGGGCCAGACACCGCGCCGGGTACGGGTGGTGTTGCGGGGTACCGATTTCCGGCCGGGCGACTGGCTGAGCCTGACCGCCAAACTCGACACCCCGCCCGCGCCCAGCGCGCCGGGCGCGGCCGACCTGGGGCGGGCGCTGTTCTTCCAGTCCATCGGCGCGGTCGGCTTTGCCTATGGCCGGGCGCGCGGCATCGTCGCGGCGGGACCGCCAAGCCTGTCGCAGCGCCTCGGCGCGGCCATCGAAACCCTGCGCGGCGGGATGACGGCGCGCATCCAGGCCGTGCTGCCGGGCTCGGCCGGCGGCATCGCCGCGGCGCTGATCACCGGCACGCGCGGCGGCATCAGCGATGACGACGAGACGGCGTTGCGCGACGCGGGCCTGGCGCATGTGCTGGCGATCGCGGGGCTGCACATGGCGCTGATGGGCGGCGGCTTGTTCTGGCTGGTGCGGGCCGCGCTGGCGGCGGTGCCGGTGCTGGCGCTGCGTTACCCGATCAAGAAATGGGCGGCGGCGGCGGCGCTGGCAGCGTCGGCCTTCTATCTGGCGATCAGCGGCGCGGCGCCGCCGGCGGTGCGCGCCTTCACGATGCTGGCGATGGTGATGACCGCCATCCTGCTGGACCGCCCGGCGCTGTCCATGCGCGCGCTGGCGCTGGCGGCGGCGATCCTGCTGGTGGCGCGGCCCGAAGCCATCACCGAGCCGGGCTTCCAGATGTCCTTCGCGGCGGTGGTGGCGCTGGTGGCCGTGGCGGAATGGGAGCAGCGGCGCGAACGCATCGCACCGCGCGGGCCGCTCTATCGTTACCTGCACGGCATCGTCATGGTCAGCCTGGTCGGCAGCCTGGCGACCTTGCCCTTCGCGCTGTTCCATTTCGACCGCGCCACCCATTATGCGGTGCTGGGCAACCTGATCGCCATGCCGGTGATGGGCTTCTGGGTGATGCCGGCGGCGGCGCTGTCGGTGGCGCTGATGCCGTTCGGCTGGGATGCGCCGGCGCTATGGCTGCTGGGGCAGGGGATCGCGGTGATGGTCGCCATGGGCCACTGGGTGTCCGGCCTGCCGGGCGCGGTGTCATTGGCGCCGGCCATGCCCTTGGCGGCGCTGCTGGCGATTTCCCTGGGCGGGCTGTGGTGTGCGATCTGGCGCGGCGGCTGGCGCTGGTGGGGCCTGGCGCCGATGCTGCTGGGAGTTGGGATGGCGGTGTTCGCGCACTTGCCCGACATGCTGGTGGCCGGCGACGGGCGCACCATCGCCATCCGGGGCGATGACCATCTGCTGCATTTTGTGCGCAAGCCGGCCGACAAATTCACTGCGCGCGAATGGCTTAGGCGCGATGGCGATGGCCGCGATATTGCCGACGCCATTGGCATGCCGGGACTGCGATGCGACGGGGTCGGCTGTGTGGTGACGCGCAGGATCGTAATCGCCGCGTCCCTGCGGCCGGAGGCGCTTGCGGACGATTGCGCCCGCGCCGCCGTGGTGGTCAGTGCCGCGGCGGCCGTGCATTGCCAAGGCCCGGCGGTGGTGATCGACCGCGACGCCGCCATGAGAGGCCAGGGCTGGCAGGTGACTTTGTCAAACCCGCCGACGGCGGTCAGCGTGCGCGCCACGCGCGGCGACCGGCCATGGGTGGCGGTGATTCAACCCTCCCCTTGAGGGGAGGGTGAAGTGGTCTAGTAGCGGCGGATCAACCCGACCAGCTTGCCCTGCACCTTGACGCGATCCGAACCGTACAGGCGCGTCTCATAGGCAGGATTGGCGGCTTCCAGCGCAATGGAGTCGCCGCGGCGGCGCAGCCGCTTCAGGGTGGCTTCCTCATTGTCCACCAGGGCGACGACGATCTCGCCGGTGTTGGCGGTGTCGGATTCCAGGATGATGACGGTATCGCCATCCAGGATGCCGGCATTGATCATGGAGTCGCCCGTCACTTCCAGGGCGTAATGGCTGCCCTTGCCGATCATGCCGCCGGGCACCGGCACTTCGCCGGTCTTGTTCTGCAGGGCCTCGATCGGGGTGCCGGCGGCGATGCGGCCGACCAGGGGGACATTGACGGCGGCTTCCCCGTCGCCATAGCCGCGGCGCGGCGCGGGGCCGCGGGTGTCGGCCATGCGGATCTCGCTGCGGCCATGGCGCACGGCATGGGCGCTGCGCTGGGCCTGGCTGCGGGTGGTGGCGGGGCGCAGGGTCTCGGCCATGTTTTCGGGCAGTTTCAGCACCTCCAGGGCGCGGGCGCGCTTTTCCATGCGGCGCAGGAAGCCGCGCTCTTCCAGGGCGGTGATCAGGCGGTGGATGCCGGATTTGGACTTGAGATCCAGCGCCTCCTTCATCTCGTCGAAGGAGGGCGGAATGCCGGATTCGCGCACCCGTTCATGGATGAACATCAGCAGTTCATACTGTTTGCGCGTGAGCATGCGGCGTTCCCTCCAACCCGGCGAACAAAGCCGGTACACGACGAATCGTTCTACTTTAGTTCCGTTATGCCGTCAACGCAGCCCGCCGTCGTGAATCCGGAACGGAACTTTTTCCAGACCGTTGGTATCATGCGGGTGGGGCACCTTTATGAGAGGAGAGAATCTGGATGAAACTGAAGACCCTTGTTCTGGGAACGGTCGCGGCCGCGGGCGCCTTGCTGGCGCTTGCCGCCCCGGCCTCGGCCTATATCGCCTGCAACCGTGAAGGCGATTGCTGGCACACCGAAGGGCGCTGGTCGGCGCCCGGCGTGCGTTACGACTACCATCCCGACGACTGGTATTTCCATCGCCGCTGGGACGATGGCCGCTATCACTGGCGCGACTATCATGCCGGCCGCGGCTATTACCGCAACGGCCTGTGGATCACGCTCTGATCCGGCGCGGATTTGCGAAAGGCGGCTCGCAAGAGTCGCCTTTTTTTATTGGAACAAGTCTTGCGGCGCGACACCTGCCGCGCGCGCCAGCTTTTCCAGGGTCCGCGGTGCGATAGTGCGGGTGCGGCCGGTCAGGAAGGCCAGGATTTCGTTGGCGGGCACACCGGCCTTGCTCGCCCAGGCGCTGGGGTTCAGACGATGCGCCGTCATGAAAGCGCGAAAGGCGCCGCGTTCGGCGGCGATCAGCTGGCCTTTCGGTGCGGTGACTTCCCCCATCAGCACTTTGGGCTTGGCATAGGGCGAGGTCGAGACGCGCGGTTGCGGTTCGGCCTGGGGCCGCGCCTTGGGTGTGGTGGAAATCGCCCCATGCTCGGGCAGGGGATCGGCGGGCGAGCCGCGCATCCCGGCGGAACGCCTCGGCTTTTGCGGATCTCTCACCGGAAGCCGTTGCCCAGCAGCAGCCGCGTCGCGCTGGCGACATCCTTCTGCCGCATCAGGCTTTCGCCCACCAGCACGCTGGTGACATGGGCGCCCGCCAGCCGCTTGAGATCGGCCAGCGCCGACAAGCCGCTTTCCGCCACCAGATGCACGCCGCGCGGCACATGATGCGCCAGCCGCAAGGTCACGCCCAGGTCGGTGACAAAGGTCTTGAGGTTGCGGTTGTTGATCCCGACCAGGCCGGCATCGAGGTTGAGCGCACGCTCCATCTCGGCCTCGTCATGCACTTCCACCAGCGCATCCATCTCCCAATGCGCCGCCGCGTCCAGAAGCGCGCGGGCCTCGTCGTCGCTCAGCATCGCCATGATGACCAGGATGCAGTCGGCGCCCCAACTGCGCGCCTCGGCCACCTGATAGGGCTCCAGCATGAAATCCTTGCGCAGCACCGGCAGGCGCACCGCCTCGCGCGCGGCGGTGAGATATTCCGGCGCGCCCTGGAAGCTGGGCGTGTCGGTCAGGACCGAAAGGCAGGCGGCCCCGCCATCCTCATAGGCCATCGCCAGGGCCGGGGGATCGAAATCGGTGCGGATCAGTCCCTTGGAGGGGCTGGCCTTCTTGATCTCGGCGATCAGGCCGAATTCCCCGGCGTCCTTCCTGGCTTCCAGCGCGTCGCGAAAACCGCGCACGGGACCGGCGTCCTTCGCCCGGGCCTCGATTTCGGCGGACGGCAGGCTGGCCTTGGCGGCGGCGATCTCGTCGCGCTTGTAGGCAACGATCTTGTCGAGAATGGTGCTCATGGATTGGAGGCTTTTATCAGGTCTTCCAGCTTGGCCTTGGCCGCGCCGCCGTCCAGGGCGGGGGCGGCCAGCGCCACGCCCTCTTTTATATCCTTTGCCGCGCCCGCCACCATCAGCGCCGCAGCGGCATTCAGCAGCACGATGTCGCGGTAGGGGCCCTGCTCGCCGCCGAACAGGCGGACGAGGGCGGCGGCGTTGGCGGCGGCGTCGCCGCCCTTGAGGTCGGCCAGGTGGGCGCGTGCCAGCCCGGCATCCTCGGGCGCGATCTCGCCGGTGGTGACCCGGCCGTTATCCAGCGACGCATAATAAGTGACATCCGTCGTCGTCAGTTCGTCCAGCCCGTCGGCGCCATGCACCACCAGGGCGCGCGTGGAGCCAAGCGCTTTCAGGGCTTCCGCGTAAGGAACCAGCCAGTCCCGGCTGTAGATGCCCACCAGCTGGTGTTTCACCCCGGCGGGCGAGGCCAGGGGACCGAGAAGATTGAAGATGGTGCGGTGCTTGATCTGGCGGCGCACCGTGCCGACATGGCGCATCGCCGGATGATGCACCTGGGCGAACAGGAAGACGATGCCGGTTTGGGCCAGCACCTGGGCCGCGCGCCCCGGTTCCAGGTCGATCTTCACCCCCAGCGCTTCCAGTATGTCGGCGGCGCCGCTTTTGGACGAGGCGGAGCGGTTGCCATGCTTGGCCACCGGCACGCCCGCGCCCGCCACCACAAAGGACACCGCGGTGGAGATGTTCAGGGTGCCATGGCCGTCGCCGCCGGTGCCGCACAGGTCGATGGCGTTGGCCGGCGCCGTGACCGGGCGCATGCCGGCGCGCATGGCGCGCACCGCGCCGACAATCTCGGGCACGGTGGGACCGCGCTCGGCCTGGGTTGTCAGGAAGGCGATCAGGTCGGCATCCGGCACCTGGCCGGTCATGATGGTTTCAAACAGCCGCGCCGAGGCATCGGCGTCCAGGGTACCGCCCTCCCGCACCACGGCCAGCGCCGCCGGAAATTCGATCGAGGCGCTGGTCACTCTCATGCCGGGACTTTTGAGAAATCGCGCGCGATCTGGAGGAAGTTGCCCAACAGCGCATGGCCGTTTTCGCTGGCGATGCTTTCGGGATGAAACTGCACGCCATGGACGGGATGGCGCTTGTGCATCACGCCCTGGATCACGCCGTCATCGCTGGTGGCGGTGATTTCGAGCGCCGCGGGCATCGAGGGCGGGTCGATCGTCAGGGAGTGATAGCGGGTGGCGAGGAAATCATTGTTCAACCCGCGAAAGACCGACTTGCCGCTGTGATGGATTTTGGACAGCTTGCCATGCATCGGCTCGGGCGCGCGCACGATGGTGCCGCCATAGACTTGGCCGATCGCCTGGTGACCCAGGCAGACGCCCAGGATGGGCACGGCGCCATTGGCCATTTCGATCACCTCCAGGCAGATGCCCGCCTCATTGGGGGTGCAGGGGCCGGGCGACAGCACGATGCCTTGCGGCTTCAAGGCCAGCGCCTGGGCGGCGGTGATCTCGTCATTGCGCACCACCTCCACCTCGGCGCCCAGTTCGCCAAGATAGTGGAACAGGTTGTAGGTAAAGCTGTCGTAGTTATCGATGAGCAGAAGCACGGTCGCCGCCTGTTGGAATGGGCCCAGCATAGCCGGAATTTGCTGCATTTGCACAAGCTTGGGGGCGCGGGGCGGTCATGCTAGGAATCGCGGCAGAATTATAAAAACCGGGGCCGGCCACGGGCCGCCGCAACAGGAGAAGCGCATGAAACGTCTCAGCACCGTCATGGCCGCGGCCCTGATGCTCGGCTCCGCCAGTGCGGCCCAGGCCGGCCGCGCCTATGTCGGCACCTATACCCCGGAGCCGGGCGAGGCGCACTCGGCCAGCCATGGCGAAGGCATCTATCTGGTGAACACGGACGATGCCACCGGCGCTGTCTCCAATCCCAGGCTGGCGGCCAAGATTCTGTCGCCGTCCTGGATCGCCTTGTCGGGCGACCGCAAGTTTCTCTATGCCGTCAGCGAAGTGGCCAGTTACGGCCCCGACAAGCATGGTTCGGTGACGGCTTTCGCGGTGCAGGCCAATGGCGACCTCAAGCAGTTGAATGTGGTGGATTCCGGCGGCGCGATTCCCTGTTTCATCAGCGTGCATCCCTCGGGCAAGTTCGTGATGGTCGCCAACTATACCGGCGGCAGCTATGAGATCATCCGGCTGAAGGCCGACGGCAGCCTGGGCGAGATCACCGATGTGGTGAAGCCGTCCGGCCCGCTCAATCCCGCCACCGCCGCCGATACCCAGCCGGGCCAGTATGCCGGCTCCAGCCATGAAAATTCGCGCGGCCACATGATCGGGCCGGATCGCAGCGGCGAATATGTGATCGGCGACGATGCCGGCCGCGACCAGATCTTCGTCTGGAAGCTGGATGCCGCCACCGGCAAGCTGCAGCAGGTCTCGGTCAGCAAGTCGCTGCCGGGCTCGGCGCCGCGCCATTTCGTCTTCAGCCATGATGGCAAGACAATGTACCAGTTGCAGGAACAGGACTCCCGCCTGTCGGTCTATGATTTCGCCGGCGGCAAGCTGACGGCCAAAGGCGCGTCGGTCTTTGCACTGCCCGCCGGTTACCAGGGCAGCAACACCGGCTCGGAACTGCTGCTGGACAAGGACGGCAAGCATCTCTATTCCGGCAACCGCACCTATGACGGCATCGCCACTTTTGCCATCGGCACGAATGGCGTCACCCTGCAGGGCAATGTCCATACCGAGGGCAACAATCCGCGCAGTCTGACCTTGGACCCCAGCGGCAGATTTCTCTATTCGCTGAACCAGGGCGCCAGCAACATCGTCACCTTCCGCATCGGCGCGGGCGGTGTGCCCAGGGCGACCGGCAACTATCTGGGACTGGGTACCCCGGCGGTGATGGTGTTCCTGCCCAACTGAGAAAAAAGCAAGGGTGATGCCATCCCCGGCTTTCCCGAACGCAACAGTCCCGGCAGCGGCCATGTCTTCAGAATACACCTGATCTGAATTTTCTTCCGGCTCCATGCGCGCGGACTCGCGCGGTGTCGCCACACACGAAATGTTGCGGCGCGAGAAGGGTTTAGGGTTGCCGATTCCGGCGACCCCGCCATACTTGCGTGAACGGACTGTCAAAAGGGCCCTGGAACATGGCGTTGGAAGCACTCAAGGGCTGGACCCCGTCGCAGCGGCATGCCGTCATCGCCGCCTTCACCGGCTGGACCCTGGACGCCTTCGACTTCTTCGTCCTGACCTTTGTGATGTCCGATGTCGCCAAGCAGTTCGCCGTGAAGATTCCGGCGGTGGCGCTGGCGGTGACCCTGACCCTGGCGGTCAGGCCGCTGGGCGCTTTCCTGTTCGGGCGGCTGGCCGACGATTATGGCCGCAAGCCCGTCCTGAAGATCAACATCATCCTCTATTCGATCTTCGGCTTCGCCACCGCCTTTGCGCCCAGCCTGACCGGCTTTCTCATCATTCGCGCCCTGTTCGGGGTGGCGATGGGCGGCATCTGGGGCATCGGCGCCTCGCTGGCTTTCGAGTCCGTCCCCTCCAAGGCGCGCGGCTTTGTCTCCGGCCTGCTGCAATCGGGCTATCCCACCGGCTATCTGGTGGCCTCGCTGGTGTTCGGCGGGTTTTACGCCACCATCGGCTGGCGCGGCATGTTCATGGTCGGGCTGGTGCCGGGCCTGTTGCTGACCTTGTATATCTGGCGGCAGGTTTCGGAATCGCCGGCCTTCAAGAAACCCGCCGATGTGAAGCTGTCGCGCCATCTGGTGCATCTGGTGGGCGTCGCCGTGATCCTGGCGGTGATACTGACGGTGTTGGTGGCCTTCGGTCGCGAGACCGGCGTGCTGTACCTGGCGGCCGGCGTGGTGCCGCTGCTGGTGATCGCGGGTTTCCTGACGCCCTTCATCCGCCAGCACTGGAAGCTGGCGCTCTACGCCATCCTGCTGATGACCGGCTTCAATTTCTTCAGCCACGGCACCCAGGATCTCTATCCCACCTTCCTGCGGGTGCAGCATCATTTCGACGACGCCACCGTCACCTTCATCACCGTGGTGCTGAATGTGGGCGCCATTGTCGGCGGGCTGTTCTTCGCCTCGCTCAGCCAGTCGTTCGGGCGGCGCAGGACGGTGGTGCTGGTGGCGCTTCTGGCGCTGCCGGTGATCTATTTCTGGGCCTATGCGCCGACCGCGATAACGCTGGCGGCGGGCGCCTTCCTGATGCAGATCTGCGTCCAGGGCGCCTGGGGCGTGGTGCCGGTGCATCTCAACGAATTGTCGCCGCCCAATGTGCGCGGCACCTTCGCGGGCACCGTCTATCAGTTGGGCAACCTGATCGCCTCGGTCAATGCGGTGTTCCAGGCCGAGATCGCGGAACGCAGCGGCGGCAATTACTCCCTGGCGCTGGCGGCGGTGGCCTGTTTCGCCGCGTTGCTGATTGCCGCCATGATGTATTTCGGCCCCGAGGCGCAGAACGCGGATCTGGGCCGCAGCGAAGAATAATAAAAAGGAGCGACGATGGGGAGGGTCCTGACGGCCGCACTGCTGGCGCTGCTGACATCGCCGGTCCTTGCACAGACGGCGGAAATCAACGTGCTGGCCCCCGGCGTGGTCTACAATGCCGGACTGGTCGACCTTGCCGCGGCCTATGCCAGGGAAACCGGCGTCAAGGTGACGGTCAAGTCCGACGGCATGGCCGCCATCGTCAATGACATCAAGAAGGCCGCGCCCATTGCCGATGTGATCGTGCTGCCGGTCGCCTTCATGGACGGCATGGAGGCCGAGAGCGGCATCGTGGCGGGATCGCGCAGCGACCTGGGCCGGGTGCGTGTCGGCTTGGCGGTGAAGAAGGGCGCGGCCCATCCCGACATCTCCACGCCTGCGAAACTGGCAAGTGTGCTGAAAACTGGTGTCGTGCTGTACTCCAATCCCGCCAGCGGCAGCATGGAAGCGCGCATCATCAATGACATGCTGCGGCGCTATCCGGTCTTTGCCGGGGTGCGAAGCAGGATCAGCATCAAGGGCGAGGGCGGCGAGGCGCTGGTGCGCGGCGAGGGCGACATGGCGCTGCAACTGGCCTGCGAGGTGCTGAACCATCCCGAGATCGAACTGGCGGGTTTGGTGCCGGACGAACTGGGCGCCTATATCGATACAGCGGTGGCGGTGTCGGCGCGTTCGGCGCAAGGCCCGGCGGCCGGCGCCTTCATCGCCTATATCACCCGGCCCGAAAATACGGCGCTTTGGAAATCCAGGGGACTGGATCGCAACTAGGAGATGCGCATGGAACGCAGGCAGTTTCTGGCGGGCGCGGCGGCATCGGCGCTGGCGGCGACGTTCGCCAAAGCCGCGACGGTCGCCGACATCCCGATCATCGACACCCATGTGCATCTGTTCGACTCCCGCCGGCCGCAGGGCGTGCCCTATGCCGGCTCGCCGGAATGGGCCAGGGAGATGAACGGCGTGGCGCTGCCCGCGACCTATCGCGGCTATGCCCAGCCGTTGGGCATTGTCGGCGCCATCGAGCTGGAGGCCAGCCCCTGGGTGGAGGACAATCTGTGGGTGCTGGAGCAGATTGAGACCGACACGCTGTTCGTCGGCACCGTCGGCGACCTGGAGCCGGAAAAGCCCGATTTTGCCGAACTGTTCGAACGCTTCCGCAAGAACCCGATGTTCCTGGGGATTCGCTGCGGCAATATCTGGGGCCGCGATGTCTCCAAACAGGAAAGCGATCCCAAGTTCATCGACGGGCTGAAGCGCGTCGCCGATGCCGACATGGTGATGGACACCGCCAATCCCACCGTGGCGCTGCTGGAAACCATGGTGCGGATTCACGACAGGCTGCCGTCCCTGCGCATCGTGCTGGACCACCTGCCGCAACTCGATCCCGAGGACGAGAAGGCCTATGCCGCCGTGCTGCACGAGATCAAGGGCCGCGCCACCATCCATGCCAAGCTGTCGGAGATCGACCATCGCGGCATGGCGGCGCGCGGCCTTGCCGCCCACAAGGCGCGGCTGGACCAGTTGATGGATGTGTTCGGCGAGGACCGGGTGGTGTTCGGCACCGACTGGCCCAACAGCTGGGGCACCGCCACCCCAGCCCAGATCGTCGCCATCGCGCGCGCCTATTTCGCGACGCGGTCGCGCGCGGCGGCGGAGAAATATTTCTGGAAGAATTCGCTGGCGGTCTACAAATGGAAGAAACGCGCGGCCAATCAACCGGCACTATGACTACCCGCTCCCTGTCAAGCCCGGCCATGACAGGTGTGTGTCTCTGATCTTTTAGGCCGCCGCCAGTTCCGCCGCCAGCAGCCTGACCAGTTCGCCGGCGGGCAGGGGGCGTGACAGCGGCGCGCCCTGGCCCGCCCATTGCGCGCCAAAGCCGAATTCCCCTTTGGCCTTGCCGGCGGCATGCAGCGCCTTTCCCAGGTCGTAGGCGATGGGATAGTCGGGCACCTCCGCGTCTGGAACACGCTCGCCCAGCTTTGTGAAGCGGTTCGCCAGGCAGCGCGCGGGCCGCCCGGAGATGGCGCGGGTCATGATGGTGTGGTTGGCCGCATCCCCGGCCAGCGCCGCGCGATAGCCGGCGTCCGCCGCCGATTCCGGGCAGGCGACAAAGGCGGTGCCAAGCTGGGCCGCGGCCGCTCCCAGCCGCAGCGCCGCGGCGATGCCCGCGCCATCCATGATGCCGCCCGCCGCGATGACAGGCAGGTTGAAGCGCCGCACCAGCAATCGCGTCAGCGCGAATGTGCCCAGCCTGTCGTCCGGCGCATCGGGATCGAACATGCCGCGATGGCCGCCCGCCTCATGGCCCTGGGCGATGATGCCGTCCAGTCCCGCATCGGCTATCTGTTGCGCCTCCGCGATGCTGGTTGCCGAGGCCAGCAGTACAGCGCCCGCTTCATGCAGCGCCGCGATCTGGCCGGCATCCGGCAGGCCGAAATGGAAACTGACCACCGCCGGCTTTTCCGCCACCAGCATCGCCGTCATTTCGGAATGGCCGCGAAAGCTCTGGTAGATTTCGTGCAGCGCTGTTGGCGGCGTGGCGTCCAGCCGCGCGAATTCCGGCGTCAGGCGCAGGGTCCATCGGGCTTCGACCGCGCGGTGTGCCGTGGCGGGGGCATGACAGAACAGGTTGACGTGAAATGGCCTGCCGGTCAGCGCGCGGATCGCGGCGATCATCCGGCGCGCGCCCTCGATATTTTCCGCGCCCAGGCCGAGTGCGCCCAATCCGCCGGCTTCGCAAACCGCCGCCGCCATGGCCGGTGTCGAGACGCCCGCCATCGGGGCCTGGAAGATCGGCAGGGCGATACCGGCACGTTGCAGAAAACTGTTCATGGCGCGCATCCCGGACAGGCGCCAAGTTTAGCGCGGCGCCGCCGCGCCTGCCAGTTGGGTTCGGGCGCCGGAACTTGACGCGCGGTTCTTGCCGGATCATAAGCCGCCCAGGTGCAAGGTTTAGGGAACGCGGATCGACACCGCGGCTGCCCCCGCAACTGTAACCGGCGAGCCATCGTCCAAATGTCACTGAGGCAGTCTCTTCAACCGAAGATGAGCCTTGGGAAGACGGACGGGAAGCCCTGACCCGGAAGCCAGGAAACCTGCCTCGCACCGTCGTCTTGTGGCCTGCCGGGGTGTGCGGGGTACAGCGGGGTAAACCGCAGCGGCGACAAAGACCGATGCCGCGCGGGGCCAATCTGCCTTGTCAATTCCGCGTGGCGTCCTTTGACCGGAGACGCCCATGTTGAAATCCTTTCTCACCTCCACCGCCGCATTGGCGGCGCTGGCCGCGCCCGCTTTCGCCCAGGCCCAGCTCGATTTTCCGCAACTGAACGACGAGGATATCGTGGTCAGCGCCACCCGCCTGCCGACCCCGGTCGCCCAGGTCGCCAGCAGCGTCACCGTCATCACCGCCGCCGATATCGAGCAGCGCCAGGACCGCTCGCTGCCCGATGTGCTGCGCGAGGTGCCGGGCCTGGACATCGTGCAGACCGGCGGCGCGGGCGGCCAGACCTCGATCTTCATGCGCGGCACCAATTCCAACCATACCAAGGTGCTGCTGGACGGCATCGACATCTCCGATCCTTCCACCGCCAATGGCGCCGCCGATATTTCCAAGCTGCTGGCCGGCGACCTGGCGCGGGTGGAAGTGCTGCGCGGGCCGCAGGGCGCCCTCTATGGCTCCGACGCCATCGGCGGCGTCATCAACCTGGTGACCAAGGCCGGCAATGGCCCGATGCAGGTCCATGCCAGCCTGGAAGGTGGCTCCTTCGGCACCATCAATGAAACGGCCTCGGCGTCGGGCTCGGAAGGCGCCTTCCACTATCAGGCCAATCTGCAGCATTATCATTCCAGCGATACGCCGGTGACGCCGCTGGACCTGTTGCCGCCGGGCCAGCGCCGCAATGACGATTTCTATGACAACACCACGGCGGGCACCAAGCTGGGCTATGACGTGACCGGCAATTTCGACCTGGGCTTTTCAGGGCGCGTCTCCAACAGCCTGGGCAAGATCACCGGCGATGCTTTCGATCCGGTGACCTTCGCGTCGTTTCCGTCGCCCACCCGCACCCGCATTGAGACCATGCAGTATGAATCGCGCGGCACCGCGCATCTGGTGCTGTGGGATGGCCGCCTCGACCAGACCGTCGGCTTTGCCTATGGCAGCAACATCCTGGCCACCCAGGACCCCGACAATGGCGACGGCCGCCAGAAGGGCGACCGCGTCAAGCTCGATTATCAGGGCAATATCGGGGTGATGGCGGGCGAGACCCTGGTGCTGGGGGCGGAAACGGCGCGCGATGCGCTGCATCCCGGCACCAGCTTCGGCTTCCCGTCGCCCTTGTCTGCGGGCATCACCACCAATGCCGGCTATGGCGAACTGCAGTCCGATATCGGCTGGGGACTCTACAACACCGCTTCGGTGCGCTTCGATTCCAACAGCCGTTTCGGCGACCGCACCACCTGGCGCGTCGCCCCGGCCTGGCTGATCGAGGAGACCGGCACCAAGCTGAAGGCCAGCGCCGGTTCGGGCTTCAAGGCCCCGGCGCTGCAGCAGCTTTACGGCACCTTCGGCGGCAACCCGCTGCTGAAGCCGGAATCCAGCTTCGGCTATGACGCGGGCTTCGAGCAGAAGATCCTGGGCGACGACCTGACCGGCGGCGCGACCTGGTTCTATAACAATATCCGCAACCTGATCACGTCAGGCCCCGCGCCCTTGTTCCTGAACCTCAATATCGGCCGCGCCCGCACCGATGGCGTGGAGGCTTTCCTGGCCTGGAAGGCGCTGGATACGCTGACGCTTCGCGCCGACTATACCTATACCGACGCCATCGACGGCGACACCAAGCTGGAACTGTTGCGGCGGCCGCGCCACAAGGCCAGCCTGCGCGCCGACTGGCAGGCGACTGGCGATCTGTCGCTGGATGCGGTGCTGCTCTATACCGGCGCGCAGATTGACGGCAATCGCGACTTCTCCATCCCGCGCCTGCGGATGGGCGCCGTGACCACGATCGACGTCGCCGCCAGCTATCGGCTGACCGAAAAATGGAGCCTGTTCGGGCGGATTGAGAACCTGACCGATCGGGATTATCAAAGCCCCGATGGCTTCCTGCGCCCGCGCATCGGCGCCACTGGCGGGATCAAGGTGAACTTGTAAGCATGAAATGGATCGCGGCCGCTGTTCTGTTTGCGATGACGGGACAGGCGGCGGCCGCGACTCCGCAGAGGATCATGTCGTTGAAGGTTTGCACCGATGCACTCCTTCTCGACCTCGTGCCGCCGTCACGCATCGCCAGCATCACCTTCCTGTCGCGCGAAAAGACGGCGCTGAAATACTGGCCGCGGGCGGCGGATATCGCGGTCAATCACAACAGCGCCGAAGAGATACTGGCGGCCAGGCCCGACCTGATCCTGACCGACAGCTTCACCGCGCCTTCGCTCAGGCCCTTGCTGGCGAAGACCGGCGCGAAAGTGGTGGAGGTGCCGCCCGCCGAAACATTCGACCAGATCCGCGCCGTCACCCGGCTGGTGGCCAAAGCGGTGGGGGAAGAAGCGCGCGGCGAGGCGCTGATCGCGCAAATGGATGCGGACCTGCGCGTGGTGGCGGCGCATCGCCCCAAACGCATTCTCACCGTGGCGGGCTGGGGCGGCGGCGGTTATGTGCCGGGCACGGGCGGGCTGTTCGACGCCATGCTGACGGCGGCGGGCGCACGCAATATCGAGCGTGGGCCGTTCGGCTATTACGATGTCGAAACCCTGATCGCCAGAAATCCCGATGCGCTGGTGTATGGCGACAGCTATGGCGGCAGCGCCAGCCTGCGCGACGACCAGAACCTGCATCCCGCCCTGATGCGGCGCTATGCCGGGCGGCGCGTCTCCTATAACTCGCTCTATGGCTGCGGCGTGCCGCAGACCGCGCGCGTCACGCGGCAATTGCAGGATGCGCTGCTGAGGCTTCCGTGATGAAGCTGAATGTGTCGTTGGCCGTGCTGATCGTCATCGCCTCCTGCGCCTCCCTGCTGGCGGGACGGGTGTGGCTGCCGCCAGCGGCGCTACTGTCGCCGCAGGACTCCCTGGCGGGCCTGATCGTCCAGGACATCCGCCTGCCGCGCACCGTGCTGGCGCTGATGGTGGGGGCGGTGCTGGGCCTGTCGGGCGCGGTGTTGCAGGGCTTCACCCGCAATCCGCTGGCCGAGCCGGCGCTGCTGGGCGTCTCCAGCGGCGCGGCGCTGGGGGCGGTGATCGCGATCTATTTCGGCCTGGCCGCCCTGTCGCCGGTCGCCGGCCCGCTGATGGGCATGGTGGGGGCGCTGGCGGCCTGCGGGCTGACTTTTGCTTTGGGCCAAGGATTGAAGGGGGGCGGCACGGTGGCGCTGGTGCTGGCGGGCGCGGCCGTCAGCAGCCTGACGGCGGCGGGCATCGCCCTGGCGCTGAACTTCGCGCCCAATCCCTATGCCGCCTATGAGATCATGTCCTGGCTGCTGGGGTCGCTGGCCGACAAAAGCTGGATCCAGGTGCTGCTGGTGCTGCCATTTGTGGTCGCCGGTGGCGGCCTTTTGGCGCTGACGGGCAGGGCGCTGGATGCGCTGGCGCTGGGCGAGGCGCAGGCCGCCAGCCTGGGCGTCAACCTGGCCCGGCTGGCGGCGCTGGTGGTGGCGGGCACGGCGCTGAGCGTGGGCGCGATCACCTCGGTGGTGGGCGCCATCGGCTTTATCGGATTGGTGGCGCCGCATGTGGTGCGGCCATTCGTGGGCTATGCCCCGCGCCGGGTGCTGTTGCCGGCGTCCCTGGCCGGGGCGCTGCTGCTGCTCTGCGCCGATATCGCCGCGCGGCTGGTCCACACCAATCCCGAACTGCGGCTGGGCGTCTTCACCAGCCTCTTGGGCACGCCCTTCTTCTTCTGGCTGGTGGTGCGCATCCGGAAAGTCGCGCCATGACGTTATTGGCGGCGGACAATGTCGGCGTAACGCGCGGTGGAAAGACCATCCTGCGCGACGTGTCGCTCCAGGCCCATGCCGGGGAGTTCATCGCCGTGATCGGCCCCAATGGCGCGGGCAAATCCACTTTGCTGTCGGTGCTGGCGGGATTGCTGAAGCCCGACACAGGACAGGTGGTGCTGGACAGCAAGTCCCTGGCCTCCCTGTCCATGGCCCGGCTGGCGGCGCGGCGGGCCTATCTGCCCCAGAATCCGCGGCTGGAATGGCCGATTTCGGTGGAGCGGCTGGTGGCGCTGGGACTTACCCCGCGGCTCCCGGCCACCGGCGGTCTTCCCCTCGAATTCCAGCCCGCCATTACGCGTGCGTTAGAATTATGCGACCTGGTGGATCGGCGCACGCAGGCCGCCACCACCCTGTCGGGCGGGGAGTTCGCCCGCGCCATGCTGGCCCGCGCCATTGTCAGCGAGCCCCAGATATTGATCGTGGACGAGCCCATCACCGGGCTGGACCCGCGCCATGCCATGCAGAGCATGAACCTGCTTTCACAATTCGCCCGGAGCGGCACCCTGGTCATCGCCTCGCTGCACGACCTCACCCTGGCGGCGCGCTACCCTGGCCGGGTCATCGTAGTTGTGGATGGGGCGGTCGCGGGCGACACCGATTTGCTCACAGAAGAACTTGTCCACAGGGCCTTTGGCGTGCGCGCCCACCTGAGCGGACAGGGAGATTCGCGCGCATTCACACTTTTGTCCCCAAGCGAAAAATGACGCCCGTGTGAAAGTATTTCGGCTTGACGGATTCCACGAACAGGCCCCTATATATAGACGTTCACGGTGCTTCGGATGCTCTAAGTAGGGGATTCCAGGGAACTCCGGGACCAGCCTGGTGGGGCTGGAATCCGGGGCAAAACACCCCCACATTGAAGGCATTGACCCGGTAAGACGGCCATTTGGCTGCCTGCCGCCGGGAAACTGCCCGCAGTCGGGTGCCGCAGGACATGGATATGAGATGAATGGGGCTGGGTCCCAGGGGGCAGAAAGGAGCGGTCATGACCCGCGCCAATGTCTTCCGATTCCCGCAGCCCCGGACCAAGGGAAGTTTTGCGATGTCGGCACGCGGTAAACACGTCCTGGAAGGTGATTTCGACACCAACGGTGAGATGGTCGTTCAGACGCCCCGGGATCATGTCATTGAGCGTTCCACGGTTATCACCCGTACGGTGGAGACCCGTTCCGTGCCCAAAGCCGAACCTTCTCAAGACCTGGCCAAGCCCGCGCCGCTGCCGCCCAACCCGGCGCCGCTGGCGCCCAGGCCGGTACCCGGCGACCTGGTGCTGGACCGTTCCCGCGACGCCCTGCTGACCCCGTTCGGCAAGGCCACCCTGAGCGACCGCTACCTGATGCCGGGCGAAAGCTTCCAGGACATGTTCGCCCGCGTCTCCTGCGCCTATGCCGACGATGTGGCCCATGCCCAGCGGCTGTACGACTATATGAGCCGGCTGTGGTTCATGCCCGCCACGCCCATCCTGTCCAATGGCGGCACCAAGCGCGGGTTGCCGATTTCCTGCTTCCTGAACGATGTGTCGGACTCGCTGGACGGCATTGTCGGCACCTGGAACGAGAATGTCTGGCTGGCCTCCAATGGCGGCGGCATCGGCACCTATTGGGGCAAGGTCCGCTCCATCGGCGAGAAGGTGAAGACCGGCAAGACCAGCGGCATCATCCCCTTCATCCATGTGATGGACGGGCTGACGCTTGCCATCAGCCAGGGCTCGCTGCGCCGGGGTTCGGCGGCGGTGTATCTCGACATCACCCATCCGGAGATCGAGGAATTCCTGGAAATCCGCAAGGCGTCGGGCGACTTCAACCGCAAGGGGTTGAACCTGCACCACGGCATCAACATCACCGACGAGTTCATGGAGTGCGTGAAGGAGGGCAAGATGTTCGCCCTGCGCAGCCCCAAGGACCAGGCGGTCCTGCGCGAGGTCAATGCCCGCGAACTGTGGCAGCGCATCCTGGAAACCCGGCTGCAGACCGGCGAGCCCTATATCCTGAACATTGACCATGTGAACCGGGCCCTGCCCAAGCACCAGCGCGAGCTGGGCCTTCGGGTCAACACCTCCAACCTGTGCAGCGAGATCACCCTGCCGACCGGCATCGACCATGACGGCAAGGAGCGCACGGCGGTTTGCTGCCTGTCGTCGCTGAACATCGAGACCTGGGACCAGTGGGCGCAGGTGGAGGGCTTTGTCGAGGACGTGCTGCGCATGCTGGACAATGTTCTCAGCGACTTCATCGAGAATGCGCCCGCCGGCATGGAGCGCGCGGTCTATTCCGCCAAGCGCGAGCGTTCGGTGGGGCTGGGAGTGATGGGCTTCCATTCCTTCCTGCAGGCCAAGAACATCCCGCTGGAAAGCGCGATGGCCAAGTCGTGGAATCTGCGCATGTTCAAGAAGATACGCCGGGAAGCGGATGCGGCGTCTTATATCCTGGCGGAAGAACGCGGCGCCTGTCCCGACGCCAAGGAAAGGGGCATGAAGGCGCGCTTCTCCCACAAGCTGGCGATCGCGCCCACCGCCTCGATCAGCATCATCTGCGGCGGTACCTCGGCCTGTGTCGAGCCGATCCCGGCCAATGTTTACACCCACAAGACGCTGTCGGGTTCCTTCTCGGTGCGCAATCCCTACCTCCAGGAACTGCTGGAAGCCAAGGGCCAGAACACCGAGACGGTGTGGCAGTCCATTGTCGAGCAGGAAGGCTCGGTGCAGCATCTGGATTGCCTGAGCGACGAGGAAAAGGCCGTCTATCGCACCGCCTTCGAGATCGACCAGCGCTGGCTTATCGAGCTGGCGGCCGACCGCACCCCCTATATCTGCCAGAGCCAGTCGCTGAACCTGTTCCTGCCGGCGGATATCGACAAATGGGACCTGCACATGCTGCACTGGACGGCGTGGGAGCGCGGCATCAAGAGCCTGTATTACTGCCGCTCCAAGTCGATCAGCCGCGCCGGTTTCGCCGGCCAGCTGGAGAAGAAAGACAGGGGCGCCATCGCGGCGGCCCCTCGCACCGACTATGAAGAGTGCCTCGCATGCCAATGATGGACCTGACAAAAGTCGATCCGCGCTCGCTCATCGGAAAAGGCACGGTCGGGCTGCTGAACGCCACCGGCACCTATGACGTCACCCGCTATCCCTGGGCCTATGACTGCTGGAAACGCCAGCAGCAGACCCATTGGATGGGCGAGGAAGTGCCGCTGGGGTCCGATATCCGCGACTGGCAGTCCGGTCACATGACGGAGTCCGAAAAGGGCCTCTTGACCCAGATCTTCCGCTTCTTCACCCAGTCGGACGTGGAAGTCGGCGACAATTACCTCAAGCGCTACATCCCCATCTTCCAGCCGCTGGAAGTGCAGATGATGATGGCCGCCTTCACCAACATGGAGACGGTGCATATCGACGCCTATGCTCTGTTGCTCAAGACCCTGGGCATGCCCCAGACCGAGTTCGAGGCCTTCCGTGACTATCGCGAGATGAAGGCCAAGTCCGATTACATGCACACCTTCGGGGTGGGCACCTGCGGCGACGTCGCCCGCACCCTGGCCATGTTCGGCGCCTTCACCGAGGGCATGTCGCTGTTCGCCAGCTTCGCCATGCTGATGAACTTCCCCCGCTTCAACAAGATGAACGGCATGGGCCAGATCGTTTCCTGGTCGGTGCGCGACGAAAGCCTGCACTGCGAGGGCATCACCAAGCTGTACCATGCCTGGAACGAGGAAACCGGCTGCGTCACCAAGACGGTGCGCGACGATATCCGCGACGTGGCGCACACCATGGTCGGGCTGGAAGAGGGCTTCGTCGACCTGGCCTTCAGCCTGGGCGAGGTCGAGGGCATGACCGCGAAAGAGATCAAATCCTATGTCCGCTATATCGCCGACTGGCGCCTGACCCAGTTGAAGCTCGAGCCGGTGTTCGGCAATTTCGAGGTCACCGACACGGGCTACAAGCAGCTCAAGGCCCATCCGCTGCCCTGGCTGGTGGAAATCCTCAATGGCGTCGAGCACGCCAACTTCTTCGAACAGCGCGCCACCGAATATTCCAAGGGCGCGTCCAAGGGCTCGTGGGACGGCGAAGAGGGCGTGTGGTCGCAGTTCGACAAGCGCAATACTATCGCGGCGGAATGAGGCCGCGCTAGGCGGATGGCGCCAGGCGTTTCATCGCCTCGGGCATGGGCGCGGTTTCCTGCGGCACATAGAGACGGATGCGGCCGCGCAGGTGCGGCAGGCGCGAGACATCCATCGCCGCCGCCAGCTTGCGCATGTAATAGAGTTCTTCCTTGGTGGCGATCTCATAGGCGGCGAATTCGCGCTTGCCGTCCGCGAAGTCGGCGTCGCTGACCGCCTCTTCGAACAAGGCAGGCCAGGCCGCGCTTTCCGAGGCCAGCCCCGCGCCTTCGTCGAACTGGATTTTGCGGCGGTCGCGGATTTCCACCGGCAGTTCGGCCGGATAGAGGTCGTAAATCTCGCGCAGCGGCTCCTTGCCGCGCGGCAGGCCCCCGACTGTCCGCAGCAGGGCCGAGGCGTCGAGGCGGGCGGCATGTTCGACAAGTGCCAGGTCGAGGAACGGCTCGCGGATTTCCAGTTCGAAGCGCATCGCGCAACGGTCCACCCGCTGCAGGTTGGCCCGGTTCATCATGCTCAGGCACTGTTCCTGGACGTTGCGGCCGAGCGCGTTGCCTTGCGCGAAGGTGTGTTCCAGCGGGCCATAGCCGGCGAACAGTTCGTCCGCGCCTTCGCCGCATAGCGCGACCCGGTAGCCATCCTGGTGAATGCGCTGCGAGACCAGATAGGAATAGAGGCTGGGGCGCACCACGGAAGGCTCGAAGGATTCGACCGTCTCCACCACCCGGTCCAGCAGCGCCAGCGTGTCCGGCCCGTGCGGGGCGACAGCGACGGTGCGCATCTCGAACCCGGCGCGGTCGGCATAGGCGCGGGCATAGGCATGGTCCGGCGCATCGGGGCCGCCGATGAAATAGCCTGGAATCCCGGGCCGGAACCGGCGCGCATAGTGCATCATCAAGGTGCTGTCGATGCCGCCGCTGAACAGCGCCGCGACCGGCAATCCCTCGGGCAGGCGGCTGCGCACGGCCTCGCACAGGATGGCGTCCAGTTCGCGCGGCGCGGACGGGCCCAGGGCGGCCGGCGCGGGCAGGGTGTAGAAGCTGGTGCAGAAATCGCGCGTCAGCAGATGGCCGGGCGGCAGCAGCATGACCTCGCCGGTCTCGGTCGCATCCAGCAGCGGACGGATTTCGGAACAGAACAGGAAGCCCGCGCCGGACTGGACCAGGTAGAGCGGCTTGACGCCGAACGGATCGCGCGCGGCCAGGAATTCGCCGGTCGCGGCATCGAAGGCCACAAAGGCATACATGCCGGCCAGGCGCTTCAACGCGCCCACGCCCCAGACCTGCAGCGCGTTGGCCAGGACTTCGGTATCGCACTGGGTGCGGAAGGGAACGCCCAGCGCTTCCAGTTCCCGGCGCAGTTCCGCGTGATTGTAAATTTCGCCGTTGAACGAGACCAGCAGCCGGCCGTCGAAAGAGGCCTGCGGCTGCGCCCCATGCGCCGCATCCACGATGCGCAGGCGGCGGGTACACATGGCGGTGTTGGCGCGGGGCGTGGCGACGGCGTCGGTGATGTCGCCGCGATGCAGGATGCCGGCGATCAGGCGCCTGACGCTGGCCTCCGCATCGTTCCAGTTGATGGCTACTGCTATGCCGCACATGGCCCGAACTCCGCGAAACCGGCAAAGCCTAGGGGGGCAGGGTTAACGGGCCGCTAACCAGGCGCAGCGCCGCCCGGAACGTCCGGTCGTTCTTGAGCGCGAATTCCCGCCGCATCGCGCCTTTGCGGGTGCGGTGTTTCTCGGCATAGACCAGGAACCAGACGCGCCCCCGCGTCGTCCTGGCGCCGGCCGCCTTGCCGTTATGTTCGGCCAGGCGGCGCGCCAGATCCAGCGTCCATCCGACATAAGTGATTGTCCGGCCATCCGGATTTCGTGCCGCCAGCACATAGACAAACGAAGGCATCGGCTTCTTTTCGGTCGCGCCACCCGGCGGCTTCGCCTGGGCGGCCGCTCTTTGTGATGCGATTTGCGCAAGGCTGGCAAGACCAAAATGGCCGGTTGTGCGGCGCGGCAAGCCGGCGTATATGCTTGCCGAAGCAAGTATTGTTTCGACAAGCATTACCCCTCCCGACAAAAGGGTCTTCCCTTGCGCCCCTATTACCGCGCCAGCAACTACACCATGCGCAATTCGGTGGGCTATCTGATGCGCATCTGCACCAATCGCGTGCTGCCGCAGATGGAGTCGCTGTTCCGCGACCAGGAACTCACCTTTTCGCAATGGACGACGCTGGTGGCGCTGCATGACGGGCGCGTCTCCACCGCCGGCGACCTGGCGCACAATATCTGTCATGACGCGGGCTCCCTGACCCGCATGATCGACCAGTTGGAAAAGCGCGGCCTGGTCACCCGCCATCGCAGCGACACCGACCGCCGCGTCGTCACATTGAGCCTGACCGGGCGCGGCCGCACCCTGGTGGAACAGCTGGCCCCCAAGGTGATGGATTTCTGGAACGGCATGCTGGCCGGTTTCAGCCATGCCGAAGTGGACGCCCTGATCAATCTCCTGACCCGGCTGGTGCTGTCGGCCGAGAGCGGTTTTCGCCAGGTCAAAGGCGTGAAGTCGCCGCTGCTGATGTCCGACGTCCCCATTTCCAAACCCGCCAGGCCGAAGAAATCGTCATGAAAAAGCCGCTCAGATCCCTCCCGGCGCTTGTTGCGGCCTTGATGCTGTCAGCCCCCGTCCTAAGCGGATGTGTGGATGCGCCGCCGACCACGCCGCAGGTCGCCCAGATCGAGCAGGCCAAGCTGGGCCTCGATGGCGGTGCCGCGCCGCATTTCCCGCGCCAGTGGTGGAAGGCGTTCGACGATCCGCAGGTGGACCGCCTGGCCGATCTGGTCACAAAGAACAATCCCACACTCGCCGGGGCGCTGGCGCGGATGCGCGCCGCCCAGGCGGAACTGTCGGTCAACCGCGCCAATGACCGGCCGCAGGTGACGCTGGACGGCAGCGAACAGCGCACCCTGTTCAGCAACAACTACATCTTCCCGCCGCCCTTTGCAGGCAATTATGCCTGGTACGGCTCGGTGGTGGGGAACTTCAGCTGGAACCTGGATTTCTGGGGCAAGCAGGCCGACCTGATCGCCAAGGCGCGCGGGCTGGCCGACGCGGCGATGCTGGACGAGGATGCCGCGCGCCTGGCGCTGTCGGGGTCTTTTGCCCAGGCCTATGTGGACCTGATGCTCAACTACCAGAATGGCGACATCGCCGACCAGACGGTGGCGGAGCGGGCGGAGATATTGAAGATCACCCAGGGCCGCTTCAATGCCGGGCTGGAGAATGCCAGCGCGGTGGAGCAGGCCAGGTCGCTGCTCTCCCTCGCCAAGGCCGACCAGTTGCGCTTCCAGGCGGCGCGCGAAACCGATGTGCATGCCATCGCCGCGCTGGCCGGGCAGGGCGCCAATGCCTATGACGGCATCACCCGTCCCACCCTGAAGATCGACACCGTGCTGGCGCTGCCCGAGCGGCTGCCCGCCGACCTGCTGTCGCGCCGCCCCGACATCCTGGCCGCCAGGTCGCGCATCGAAGCGGCGGTGCAGAATCGCGAGGCCGCCCACGCCGACTTCTATCCCGACATCAATCTTGAGGCGCTGGTGGGCTTCCAGTCGCTGAGCCTGTCCAACCTGGTCACCGGCGGTTCCTTTACCTATGGCATCGGCCCCGCCTTGCACCTGCCGATTTTCGACGCCGGCAAGCTGCGCGCCCAATATGCCAAATCCACCGCCGAACTGGACGAGTCCGTGGCCGACTATAACGGCACGGTGTTGAACGCCATCAAGCAGACCGCCGACGCCATGACCCAGGTCAGAAGCCTGGCCGGCCAGCGGGTGCAGCAGCAGGATGCGGTGAACAGCGCCCAACGCTCCTTCAAGCTGGCCGAGGAACGCTATCGCAGCGGACTTTCGACCCAGGTGCCGATGCTGACGGCGGAAGCCACCCTGTTGCAGGCCCGCCAGGCGCTGGCCGGTGTGGTGGCGCAGGGCGTGGCCCAGCGCATCACCCTGCTGCTCACCGTCGGCGGCGGCTTTGACCCCGAACCCAACATGACTATCGCCAAGCAGGACGCATCCCATGACTGACACGGTGCAGACCCCCAACCGCAATCGCCGCCTGGGCTTCCTCATCCTGGGAGCGGTGGTGCTGATCGCGGCCATCGCCTATGGCGTCTACTGGCTGCTGTATTCGCGTTATTTCGAAAGCACCGACGATGCCTATGTCGCCGGCAATGTCGTGACCATCACCTCCAAGGAAAACGCCACCGTCCAGGCGCTGCATGTGGACAACACCCAGACGGTGAAGCAGGGCCAGCTGCTGCTGGAGATGGACCCCGCCATTCCCACCGTGAACCTGCAATCGGCCCAGGCCAACCTGGCGCGGGTGGTGCGCAATGTGCGCGGCGAATTCTCCAGGTCCGACAGCTATGACGCCCAGCTGGCGCAGGCGCGTGTCCAGCTTGCCCAGGCGCGGGACGACTACAAGCGCCGCCAGTCCGCCGCCAGCGACGGCGCGGTGTCGGGCGAGGAACTGGCCCATGCCCGCGATGCCGTCGCCGCCGCGCAGGCAAACGTCAATTCCGCCGCCGGCGGCCTGCAGCAGACCCAGGCCAGCATCGAGGGCACCGACGTCGCCCACAATCCCGATGTGCTGGCGGCCGAGGCGCAACTGCGCAGTGCCGCCATCGTGTTCGGCCATATGAAGATCATCGCGCCGCTGGATGGCGTGATCGCCCAGCGCACGGTGCAGGCCGGCCAGCAGGTCGCCGCCGGTACGCCCCTCATGGCCGTCGTGCCGCTGAACGATGTCTGGATCGACGCCAACTTCAAGGAAGTGCAGCTGGCGCGCATGCGGGTGGGCCAGCCGGTGACGGTGAAGGCCGACATCTATGGCGGCAGCGTCACCTATCACGGACATATCGAAGGTCTTGGCGCGGGGAGCGGCTCCGCCTTTGCCTTGCTGCCGCCGCAGAACGCCACCGGCAACTGGATCAAGATCGTGCAGCGCGTGCCGGTGCGTGTGGCGCTGGATGCGAAGGAATTGGCCGACCATCCCCTGCGCGTGGGCCTTTCCGTCACGGCGGACGTGGATGTGCGCGATGAGTCCGGGCCGCTGGTCACCTCCCGCGTCGGCGCCGGCACCACCATCGCAAATACGGGTGAAGACTCCGGTCCCGTGGCCGACGCCATGATCGCCCGCATCCTGAAAGAGAATGGGGCCTCGCGGTGAGCGACAAGCCCGCAGCCGCGCCGGCCCCGCCGGGCATGTCGCCGATGAAGGGCGGGCTCTTGGCCGTCACCGCCATCGCGCTGGCGATGGGCACCTTCATGCAGGTGCTGGATTCCACCATCGCCAATGTCTCGCTGCCCACCATCGCGGGCAATCTTGGCGTGTCGTCGGACCAGGGCACCTGGGTCATCACCGCCTTTGCCGTCGCCAACGGCATCGGCGTGCCGCTGACCGGCTGGCTGATGGGCCGTTACGGCGTGGTGCGGACCTTCGCGGTGTCGGTGCTGGCTTTCACCATCGCCTCCTTCCTCTGCGGCATCGCCTGGAGCCTGCCGTCGCTGATCTTCTTTCGGGTGCTGCAGGGCGGGGTGTCGGGGCCGATGATTCCCGGTTCGCAGGCGCTGCTGATCTCGGTCTTTCCGCCGGACAAGCGCGGCACCGCGCTGGGCATCTGGTCCATCACCACATTGGTTGCGCCGATCTGCGGCCCGATATTGGGCGGCTATATCTCCGACAATTATCACTGGGCCTGGATATTCCTGATCAATGTGCCGGTGGGGCTGGTCGTCACCTTCCTGTGCTGGAACAATCTCAAGAGCCGCGAGACCCCGACCCGCAAGCTGCCGATCGACACGGTGGGGCTGGGGCTGCTGGTGGTCTGGGTCGGGTCGCTGCAGGTGATGCTGGACCAGGGCAAGGATGCCGACTGGTTCCATTCCACCCAGATCGTCATTCTGGCCATCCTCACGGCGGTCGGTTTTGTGTCTTTCCTGATCTGGGAACTGACCGAGAAGAACCCCATCGTGGATCTGTCGCTGTTCAAGCGCCGCAACTTCGCGCTGGGCACGTTGGCGTTCTGCCTGGGCTATGCGGTGTTCTTCGCCAACAACCTGCTGATGCCGCTGTGGCTGCAGACCCAGGTCGGCTATACCGCCACCTGGGCGGGGCTGGTGGCGGCCCCAACCGGGGTGATCGCGGTGCTGCTGACGCCGCTGTCGGCCAAGCTGATGAGCAAGATAGACGCCCGCCTGATCGCCAGCCTGGCTTTCGCGGCGTTCGGCGTCTCGTTCCTGATGCGGTCCAATTTCACCCAGGACGCCAGCTTCGTGGATTTCATGCTGCCGCTGCTGGTGCAGGGCGTCGCCATGGCGACCTTCTTCCTCTCGATGATTACCATCCTGCTGGACGGCATCCCGCCGCATCGCATCCCGCTGGCTTCTGGCCTGTCGAACTTCGTGCGCATCACCGCGGGCGGCTTCGCGGCCTCCATCGTCACCACCATCTGGGACCGGCGCGAGGCGCTGCACCAGAGCCGGCTGACCGATGGCACCTCGATCTTCAACCCGGTGATGAACAATGCCGTGAACGGGCTGCATCACCTGGGGCTGCCGGGGCTGTCCGCCCAGGCGTCGCTGGCGCGGACTATCACGGCCCAGGCCTATCTGCTGTCGGCGGATGACATCTTCTGGGCCTCGGGCTGGCTCTGCCTGCTGATGATCGGCATGGTCTGGCTGTGCAAGCGCGCGGTGTCGGGCGGCGGCGCGCCGGTTGCTGCGGATTGAACAAAAGTGTCATGGCCCGCCGGAGTGCGGGCCACCCAGTTGGGCGTGAAGCAGCGCGGATACAGGATAAAATATCAACCGCAGTGCAATGATCAGTCCAGCGTCACCTGGGTGGCCCGCTTTTGCGGGCCATGACAATTGGGATTTGACACCTATCCTGCCTGCCTCAAGGTGAGGCATGGGCAGCGGGTCTTTGATTCGACTTGTGCGGCGTTTTGCACCGGAAGCGGTGTTCGCGCTGTTGTTCGCGGGCGGGCTGGCGACCGGCGGGGCTGCGGTGCTGGCCGGGCTGCCGCGCTTCCTGGATGCGGCGATGCCCGGCATGGCGGCAAGGGCTGATACTTCTTTGGCAAGCGCCGATGACGGCTTTGCCCATGGCGTGGCGCGGTTCGCGGTGCCGGACGGTTTTGGCGAAAGCCGCTATGCGCCGCAGGTGCTGTATCCCGTCGTCACCAATTCATTCCCCGACTGGCTGAACCAGGCGGTGATGGCGGCCAGGACCGGCCCCGCGCCCGCGTTGCGCGGCGCGCGGGCTTCTAATAGTGGCCTACCGCTTCGCTACTTGAGGCCGGTCATCGCCATCTGCATCGACGATCTGGGCGAGGACATCGCCGGCACCGACCGCGCCATGGCGCTGCCGAAAGAGGTGGCGATGTCTTTCCTGCCTTATGCCGAGGCGACGCCCTTCCTGGCGCAGGAAGCCGGGCGCAAGGGCCATCCCGTGCTGGCGCATGTGCCGATGCAGGCGGTGGGACCGCAGAATCCCGGCCCCATGACCCTGAAAGTCGGCATGCCCGCGGACGAAATCGCGCGCCGCTTCGGCTGGGACTTGTCGCGCGTGCCCGGAATCGTGGGCATCAACAATCACGAAGGCAGCCGCTTCACCGCCGATGCGGCGGGGCTTGCGCCGGTGATGGCGACGCTGCGGGCGCGGCATCTGTTCTTCTTCGATTCCCGCACCGGCACAGACAGCAAGGTCGGCGCGGTGGCCGCCCGCTATGGCGTGATGACGGCGCAGCGCGATGTCTTCCTGGATGACGACCAGAGCGCGGTGTCGGTCAGCGCCCAGTTGGAGATGCTGGCGCGCGAAGCCAGACGCAGCGGCGTCGCCATCGCCATAGGCCATCCGCACGATACGACGCTGCGGCTGCTGGCGGCGTGGCTGGCGAAGGACCATGGCGTGACCCTGGTGCCGCTGGACGAGGCGATCAAGCTGAAGAGCGGCCGCGAGACGGCGGTCGCGGCGCTAGGCCCTGTCCAGCAGGGACAATAGCGCCGCCTCGAAGTCGCGGGTGAAAAGGTCAATATCGAACAGCGGCGTGCCGGTGCGATTGCGCGCAAGCCTGTCGCGGATTTCCCGCAGCAGGGTGGGTGTGCGCGCCAGATGCAGGGCAAGCGCCTCGTAATCCTCCAGCCTGTCGGTGATCAGTTCCGGCAAGCCCACCGTATGCAACAAGCTGGCTGCCACCCGGCTGGCGAAGGTCTCGCCGCGCAACGTGACGACCGGCACGCCCGCCCACAATGCGTCGCTGGCGGTGGTGTGGGCGTTGTAGGGCGAGGTATCCAGAAAGATATCCGCGGCCGCCAGCCGGGCGAAATGGGCAGGGTGGTCGGCATGTGGCGCGAAAATCAGCCGTGAAGGCGCGATACCGGCATTCGTGGCAGCGCGTTTCAGATTGCACAGCGCCGTTTCATCGTCGACGCGCAGCCACAGCACGCTCAGTGGCACTTGGGCCAGGATATTCATCCAGGCGGCAAAGATGTCGGGCGTGATCTTGACCGGGTTGTTGAAGGCGCAGAAAACGACACCCTCATCCGGCAGGCCCGCTTCGTCGCGCGAAGCCGGCGCGATTGACGGCCTGCGGCTGTTGGGCTGATAGCAATGCGGCAGGCGCAAGATGCGTTCGCGATAACCGGCTTCCGCGCCGGACGGCACCACGACGCCATCGGCGACGATATAATCCAGATGCGCCGATCCCAGCGTGCCGGGATAGCCCAGCCATCCCAATTGCAAGGGGGCGGGGCGCTCCAGCAGCACTCCGGGCCGTCCGCCCTGGGTGAGGCCATCCAGGTCGATGGCGATGTCGATACTGTGATCGCGCAACAGCCGCGCCACCGCAGAGTCACTGAACGAGGCACAATCCAGGAAGTGATCGAAGGCCTTCTCCGCGCGTGCCCGCATCGCGCTGCCATCGCCGGGAGAAAGAGAAAAGGCGAAGGTTTCGAACCGCGTGCGGTCGTGGTTTTCGAAATGCTGCACCGCAAGCTGCATGGAGGGATGGTGGCGGAAATCGGCCGAGACATAGCCGATGCGGACGCGCCCGTTCTTACGCGCCTGCGCGGGAGCGCCCGGTGATGTCGCGAATGTCAGGGCCATGTGTGCCGCTGCTGCGCGGCGCTGCTGCGCGGCTGTGCAGGGCACCGACAGAAGCGGGAAAGGCGCGGAGGCGGGCTGGCCGCGGTCGATCTTGTCCAGCAGTGCGGCGCAACGGCCGGCGAAATCCGTCCAGTCGCACAACTGCATGCGGGCATGGAGCAAGGCCCCTTCCAGGTTGGGCAGGTCGGGCTCGGCCTCGGCGGCGCGCAGATAGGAAGCAAGCGCCTCGTCGTGCCGGCGCAATGTCATCAGCAGGTCGCCGCGATTGTAATGCGCCTCGGCATAGCCGGGATTGCGCGCCAGCGCCGCGTCATATTCCATCAACGCCGCCTGGGGCCGTCCCAGATCGCGCAGCGCATTGCCCCGGTTGTTGTGTGCCTGCCAGCTCGCCGGCGCCAGCGCCAGGGCGGCATCCAGATATTCCAGCGCGCGAACGGGGTCGCCCAGTTCGGAAAGGATCACGCCGCTGTTGTTGAGAGCCTCGCCATCCTGCGGCGCCAGCAGGAGCGCCTTGTCATAACTTGCCAGGGCATCGCGCAGACGGCGCTGCCGCTGCAGAATGCCGCCGCGCGCCGTCCAGGCTTGCGCCATCTGCGGCGCGCGGGCCAGCACGTCGTCGAAAGCTGCCAGCGCCGCGTCGGGCCGGTTCAGTTCGCGCAGGGCATGGCCGCGATTGAGCGCAAGGCCCGGATCTTGCGGCGCCAGGAGGGCGGCCTTGTCGTAATGCGCCAGGGCTTGCGCGAATTTCCGCTGCTCGTACCGGACCCCGCCCAGGTTGACGAGGACGGCGATGCTGGCGGGCTGGTATTGCAGGATGCGGTCGTAAAGCGCCGCCGCGCCTTCAAGGTCGCCCTGCTGATGACGAAAACGCGCCTGGGTGAACAAGCCGGCAAGGTCGGGCTGGCTCACGGCTGGCGCGGCAATTACTGCCCCTTCTTTGCGGCGCTGGCGAACCGCACGGCTTCTTCCGCCGCGGCAAGGAGGGCCTTGGACTTGTTGATCGTCTCCTGATACTCGGCCTCGGGCACGCTGTCGGCGACCACGCCGCCGCCGGCCTGGACATACATGGTGCCGTCCTTGACCAGGGCGGTGCGCAGCACGATGCAGGTGTCCATCGAGCCATCGGCGGCGAAATAGCCCACCGCGCCGGCATAGGCCGCGCCGCGCTTTTCCTTTTCGAACTCGTCGATGATCTCCATGGCGCGAATTTTCGGCGCGCCGGTCAGCGTGCCCGCCGGAAGCCCCGCCGCCAGCGCATCCACCGCATCCAGCCCGTCGCGGATATCGCCTTCGACATTCGACACCAGATGCATCACATGGCTGTAGCGTTCGATGAAGAAACTGTCGGTCACCTTCACCGCGCCGGTCTTCGACACCCGGCCGACATCGTTGCGACCCAGGTCCACCAGCATCAGATGCTCGGCCCGCTCCTTGGGATCGGCCATCAGGTCGTCGGCCAACGCCTTGTCTTCCTCCGGCGTCTTGCCGCGCGGGCGGGTGCCGGCGATGGGGCGGATTGTGACCTTGCCGTCGCGCAACCGCACCAGGACTTCCGGCGACGAGCCGACGATCTGGAATCCCGGCATCGCCAGGTAATAGAGATAGGGCGAGGGGTTCAGCCGCCGCAGCGCGCGGTACAGCGAAAAGGGCGGCAGCGCGAAGGGCCGGCGAAATCGCTGGCTGGGCACCACCTGGAACACATCGCCAGCGGCGATGTACGCCTTGGCGCGCGCCACCACGTCGAAATACTCGGCCTTGGTCATGTTGGATTCGACCGCCACGCCCGCCGGCAAGTCGGTGGGCACCGGCGCGGACGGCGGCGCGGGCGCTTCCAGCGCCGCCACCGCTTCTTCCAGCCGCGCCACGCCGCGGGCATAGGCGGCCTTGGCATCCACTGCCGCATCGGGCCAGACCGGCGTGACCAGGATGATCTCGTCGCGCACGCTGTCGAAGATGGCGGTGATGGTGGGGCGCAGCAAGATGGCGTCGGGCAGGCCCAGGGTATCGGGCGGCGGATTGGGCAGGTCTTCCACCTGGCGCGCCATGTCATAGCCCAGATAGCCGAACAGCCCGGTCGCCATCGGCGGCAGCCCGGCGGGCAGGGCGACGCGCGCTTCCAGCGTCAGGGCGCGCAAACTGTCCAGCGGCCTGGCGCTCTCGGCCATGAAGCTGTCGCCGTTCAGGGCATTGCGGTTGATCTCGGCCTTGCCGTCCCGGCAGCGCCAGATCAGGTCGGGCTTCAGGCCGATGATGGAATAGCGCCCGCGTGTCTCGCCGCCCTGGACGCTTTCCAGCAGGAAGGCATTGTCCTTGCCCTCGGCCAGTTTCAGGAAGGCGGAAACCGGCGTCTCCATGTCGGCGACCAGCCGCGTATAGAGCAGTTGGGCGCGGCCATGACCGGATGCAAAAGCCTCAAAGCCCGGCGCGATCATCAGCTTCCGCCGCCGACAATGCCCGCGACCAGCTTCTGGTTGACCTTCACGCCTTGCCTGGCGCGCGCGGCATTGGCCATGGCGATGGAGAAGTCGCTGGCCACGGCCTGCGACAGGCGCTGTATCCCGCCCTGGAAGCCCGGATCGGCGGGGTTGAGGCGCGGATGCGAAATGCCGGTGACCCGCGCGATGATCCAGTTGCCCGACGCGCCTGTCGGGCCGAACTCCACCCCGCCGGGGGCGGCGGCGAACAGCTTGGTGGTGATGGGGGCGCCGAACATGGTGTCATTGGTCTCGCGCGTCAGGGCCGGGCTGTGCTGCACGCTGACTTTCAGGGCGCGCGCGACACTGTCCAGCGACTTGTCCTTCACCGCCTGCGCCGCCAGCGCCGCCGCGCGCGTCGCCAGCAGGCTGGCGCGCTGTTCATTGGTCCAGTCCGCCAGCGCCTGGGCGCGCACCTGCTCCAGCGGCTTCAGTTTGGGCGGCGTGGCGCCATTCACATGCAGCGCGAAATAGGCGCCCGCCTTGGTGGGGAAGGGATCGGCATCCTCGCCCACTTCGCCCTTGAACAGGGCCGGCAGGAATTCCGGATCGGCGGGCGCGTCGGCCTTGGTGCCATCGGGCTTGAGGCCGGTGGCATCCACCGCCGTCAGATGGCCGGTCTTCATGCCGGCCTTCTTGGCGGCCTGGATAAGATCGCTGCCGCCGCTGCGGGCATCGGTGAAGGCATTGGCGATGTCCACCAGCTTGTTGGCGGCCAGCTGGGTCTGCAGGTTCTTGCGGATGGTGTCCTTGACGTCGGCCAGGGTCTTGCTCGAACCGGGCGTGAGTTTGGTGACCCGCGCCAGCACAAAGCCGCCAAAAGCCGTCTTCAAGGGCTGGCTGACTTCGCTGACCGCCAGGGCGAAGATCGCCTTGGCGCGGTCGGCGTCGGGCAGGTCGCTCTCAGCCAGCGTGCCCAGGTTGAGCTGGGCCGGCGACAGCTTCATCTGCGCCGCCAGGGCGTCGAAGGTGGTGCCGGACTGGATCTTGGCGCGGGCGGCGGCGGCCTCGGCCTGGGTCTTGAACTCGATCTGCTGCACATCGCGCTTTTCCGGCACGACATAGCTCGCCTTGTGGGCGTCATAATCCTGCTGGATCTGGGCATCCGTCACGGTGATGGAGCCCATCACATCGTCCGGCGTGATGGCGGCATAATCGGCATCGCGATATTCCGGGGTCGAGAAGCGCTCGGCATGCGCCTTGATATAGGCGTTCAGCACCGCGTCGCTGGGCGCGGCCACATCGCCGGCATTTTCCGGGGCCAGGATCACATAGTCGGCGGCGCGGCGTTCGTTGATGAACTGGAACAGCGCCTGGGCATAGGTGGGCGGGATCACGAAGTTGGATTCCACCGCCTGGGTCAGCTGGTCGCGCGTCATGTCCTGGCGCACTTCCTCGATGAACTGGTCCTCGGTATAGCCGGCATTCTGCACCGCCTGCAGGAAGGTGGGGCGGTCGAACTGGCCCAGCGGCCCGCGGAACGGCGTCATCGCCTTCACATTCTGCGCCACCGCGGCGTCGGCGGTGGTCAGGCCCAGCCGCACCGCCTCGTTGTTCAGGGCCTCGCGGCTGACCATCTGCTGCAGCGCCACCTGGCCCAGGCCCATGCGCTGGGCCATTTCCGGGGTGATCTCGGCGCCCATCTGCTGGCTCTGGTTGTGCAGGAAGTTGCGATAGGCGCGCTGGAACGCGTCCTGGCCGATGTCGGTGGAGCCCACCGTCGCCACCGCCCCGGTGGAGGCGCCGGAAAAAACGTCGGCGATGCCCCAGACCACGAAGCTCAGGGTCAGGCCGCCCATCAGCAGGGTGGCGACCCAGGACTTGGAGAGGGCATGCATCCATTGAATCATGACGGCAATTCCGTGACTTAAGTGCTTGGCGGTGAAAGGTGGCGGATGATAGGGAGGGGGGACCTTCCCGGCAAGCCGCGAATCCTGGCCGCTTTTGCCGGTGAAATCGGGGTTTTACAAGCACTTAGTATTGGGGGTTGCGATGCGCGCGCTGGTGGCCGGAAACTGGAAGATGAACGGGCTTGCGGCCAGCCTGGCCGAACTCGGGGCGCTGAAACAGGCGCTGGCGAAAACCCCTGCCGCCTGTGACGTGCTGGTCTGCCCGCCGGCGACCCTGATCGCCCAGGCCGCCCTGCTCCTGGAAGAGGGGCACGTGAAGGATGCCTTTGCGCTGGGCGGACAGGATTGCCATGCCCAGCCCAGCGGCGCCTTCACCGGCGACTTGTCCGCCGAGATGCTGAAGGATGCGGGGGCGTCCTATGTCATCGTGGGGCATTCCGAGCGCCGCCAGTATCACGGCGAAAGCGACGGCGATGTCGCGGCCAAGGCGCGGGCGGCCTGGCGCGCCGGGTTGAGGGCCATCATCTGCCTGGGCGAGACCGACGCCCAGCGCGATGACGGCGCGCACCATCATATCTGCAGCAGCCAACTGGAGGGCAGCGTGCCCGAAGGCGCGACGCCTGAGAATACCGTCATCGCCTATGAGCCGGTCTGGGCCATCGGCACCGGCAAGACGCCGACCGGCGAAGACATCGCCGCCATGCATGCCCATATCCGGGGCTGCCTGGTGCGGCGGCTGGGCGAGGGCGCGCGGGGCATCGCGATCCTCTATGGCGGCTCGGTGAAACCGGACAATGCGCGCGAAATTCTTAACCTGCCGGAAGTGGGCGGGGCCCTGGTGGGCGGCGCCAGCCTGAAAAGCGCCGATTTTCTCAATGTTATCGGTGCTGTAAACCCCTCTTAACCATGTCGCGCGACCAATTCTTAAGACGCCCGCCCGCATTCTGGGCGCACAGGAGACGAATGCGTCTGGGTGGGTAATGAGCAAGCTGTCCTATGACAGTGTGGATGTGCTGATCTACGATCCGGTGGCGGCGAACCGCACCGCGACGCGCGCGGCTTTGTATGCGCTGGGTTTCAGGCGCACCGAAACCGTCTCGACCCTGGATGCCTTCATCGAATCCATGCAGAAGAACCCGCCCGACATCGCGCTGTGCGAGGCGCAGGGCGCGCCGGAGGAGCTTTGCGCCGCCATCCAGCAGATGCGCCAGGGCGGCGCGGGCTACAATCCCTTCATCGTCATCATCGTCACCGCTTGGGAAAAGAACAACAGCCTGATCACCAAGGTGGTCTCCAGCGGCGCCGACGACCTGCTGCTGCGGCCCTTCTCGACCGCGCTGCTGGGCAGCCGCATCGAAACCCATATCGAGCGCCGCAAGGGTTTTGTCATCACCACCGACTATGTCGGCCCCGACCGCCGCAAGGACACCGGCCGCCCCTCCAACACCGAAATTTTCGAGCCGCCCAATTCGCTCAAGATGAAGGCCAAGGACAAGCTGTCGAGCGAGGCCATCGCCCGCAAGCTGGACACCGAACTGAAGGCGGCGCGGGAGAAGCTGACCAGCGAAAAGCTGCGCCGCGATTCCTTCCAGGTCTGCATCCTGTGGCGGCTGATGCAGGAGCAGACCCTGATGGCGGGGCAGGTGTCGCCCGACCTGCTCAAGCTGCAGACCCTGACCCAGTCCATGGAAAACCGTTGCCGGGACACCGAGTTCGAACCGGCGGTGGAATGGTGCGAGGCGGTGCTGGCGGCGGCGGAGGGCCTGAGCCTGGGGGTGGACCGCAATGCCTCCATGCACCTCTTGGGGCATGGCGCCCTGAGCCTGCACCAGGTCTTTCACCCGGAAAAATCGGCGGCGGATCAGTTGTCGGAGATTGACGCGACCGTCGCGATCATTCGCGCGCGGCACCAGGCGGAAGCGCTGGCGTCCTGACCGCCCCGATTGTCATGGCCCGCAACAGCGGGCCACCCAGGTGACACCGCGAAGGTGTCCGCAGTTCTGTCGATATCTTATTCTTCAATACGGAATTTTTCGCCCACCTGGGTGGCCCGCTCTCCGGCGGGCCATGACAGTAGGTGTGTGTTCTAAACCAGCGCCAGATCCGCCGGCGCGGCCTGTGGGAAAATCTGCAGCATCTGGGCCTGCGACAGGCCATAGCCCTTTTGCAGCACCCCGCCGATCAGGGCGCGGTAATCGGTCAGCACCGGCCAGTCGCGGTCCTGGAACAGGGTCGCCTGTTCGACCTTGACCTGGGGACCGGCGATGCGCCCGCCTTTCACCGCGCCGCCCAGCACCCAATAGACGCTGCCATGGCCATGATCGGTGCCGCGGTCGCCATTCTCGCGGAAGGTGCGGCCGAACTCGCTGACCACGATCACCACCGTGTCGTTCCACTTGTCGCCCAGCGCCACCTGAAGCGCCGCCAGCCCGCGCCCCAACTCGCCGATGCGGCCCGCGAGATAACCGTCGGCGCCGCCCTGGTTCACATGGGTGTCCCAGCCGCCGACATCGACAAAGCCCAGGTTGAACTTGTCCTGCATCAACAGTCCGATGCGCTGGGCCGACAGTTCAAAGCCCTTGGCGGTAACGGCGTTGCGGTTGGCCGCCATCATCTCGCCGGAGATGGCCTGATAGACCTCGCTCTGCACCTGGAAGCCCTGCGCCACGGCGGGGGCAAGATCCTGGCCCTGGTACATGGCCTGGATCAGCGCCGCATTGCGCTCGCCCACGCCGGGCTTGGCGGTGAAGTTCAGCGCGATATTGGGGATGGCCGCGCCGCCGCGAAAGGTCAGCGGCAATTGGGTGGTGAAGGAGATCGGCCTTGTGCCCGACAGCACCTGCGCCGTGCGGCTCATGAAGCCGGATTGATAGTCGCGATGGCCCGCCACCGGCTGGCCCAGTTCGATGGTGTCCTGGGTCTCGAAATGCGAGCGCGAGGTGTCGTCGGTGCCGGCGAAGGGGATGAAGGCGATCTGCTTCTGCCGCCACAGGGGTAGGATGGTGTCCTTCAAGGCGGGGTGCAGGCCCCAGTCGCTGTCAAGCGGCAGGGCCGCGTCCCTGGCGATGGCGAGGTTGGGCCGCGCGGCATAATAGAAGTCGCTGCCGGTGGGGATCACGATATTGGCGGCGTCATAGGCGCCGCGCAGGAACACCACCAGCAAGCGCGGGCCCGAAGCCGGCGCGGCATAGAGGCGGCCGGCGGTGAACAGCGGCGCGGCATAAAGGGCGGATTTCAGAACGTCTCTGCGTTTCATCTAGCGCCTCATGAACTCAGGTGACGACAGGAACAGCATGTTGCGATCGGACTGGGTGTTGCCTTGCGCAATGGCGCTGGCGGTGGCCGGCGAAAGCGACGGCGTCAGTTCGGTGTAATAGGCGGTCTGCTGCAGCACCGGCAGCGGCGTGGCCGGCGGCGGCGTGGCATCATTAGGATCAGAAGAGGGCGGCTTGAACAGCGCCTTGGCGCCGCCGCCGATCTGCTGGGCGATCTCGAAACGGGTCGCCATCTCGCCGGGGCCCGACCAGGTGGCGGCGGTGAGGGGATAGCCATCCGGGGTTTCATGGCCGAACAGCGGCTCGCCCATGCGGTTCAGCCAGTTGATGATGGGCTGGGTATTGGCGATGGGCTGGCCGCCATAAACGGCGCGCACCGCCGACACCGCATACTGCATCGGGTCCTTGAATTTGCGTCCCAATGAGGCGCCGAACTCCGGCGATGCGAACAGGGTCGCGAGCACCTGGGCGATGTCGCCGTTGCCGCGCTTCCAGGTCGCCGCCATGGCGTTGACCAGCCGCTCCGGCGGCGCGTCGCAACAGAAATATTGCGCCAGCTGGCGGGAGACGAAATGCGCCGTGGGCGGCTCAACCGCCAGGATGGCGACGGCGGTGGCGATTTCGTTGACGCCATCGCCCTTGATGGTGGTGCCCAGGAATTGCTTGTCGCCGAAGTCGTGGCGTTTGGCATTGAACAGGGTCAGGTTCTGATTGCGCGGATCGTCCTGGAAGTCGAGACGAAAACCGCCGCTCTGACTGCCGCCGGGCGGCTTGCCGGACAGGTTGAGGCCCAGCCCGGTCAGGATGCGCGCCAGTTCCTGCACATCGCGCTGGCTGTAGCCGGAGCCGACGCCCAGGGTATGAAGTTCCATGATCTCGCGGGCGTAATTCTCGTTGATATGGCCCGCCGCGTTCTGGGCATTGTCGAGATATTGCAGCATGGCGGGATGGATCACCGTCGCCGCCAGCAGGTCGCCGAACTTGCCCAGGGCATGGGCGCGAATGGCCTTGTCTTCATAGTCGCCGACCATGGCGCGGATTTCGCCTTTCTGGGCATGGACATTGAAGTGGTTGAACCAGAACCAGGTGAGTTGCTCTTGCAACTGGTTCTTCGAGTAAATGTCGCGCAGCAGCGAACGGGTCTGGGCCTGGCGGTACAGCTCGTTCAGCCTCTGCTGATAGGTCTTCTGGGCGGCGTCATAGTCCGGTGTGCCTTTGCGCTTTTGCGCCTTCTGCTGCAGGTCGCGGACATCGCCGATCAGCTGCGCCAGGCTTTCCCGGCTGATGTCCATGGCCTCGATCTGGGCCTGGACCTGCGGCGGCAAGCCGTCATCGGCGGCGGGATGGAGTTGCTGCCGCAGCCAGGCGCCCTGGCCGGCCAGGGGCGTGCCGCCCGCGGTTTCGCCCCAGCCGATGCGATTCACCAGCGCCAGGTCGGAGACGGCAAAGGCAGGGGAGGCGGCGAACACCGCCAGCCCGGCCAAAAGGGGAAATCGGAACTTCATACGGAGTCCAACGCCGGATCGGCCCCTCCGGCCCCGCCAGGATCGGCGATTTGGCCGGGTTCAAGCAGTGAAATATCGTCCATTTGGTGGAACTTCCCAAATCCGGGCGAATGGTCTAAAGACCCCGCCGGAAGTTAGGACTTTTTGCCATGCAGACCCTGTTGCTTGTTGCCGAACTGCTCATCGCGGCCGCGCTTATCATCTTTGTCCTGTTGCAGCGCTCCGAAGGCGGCGCGCTGGGCATGGGCGGCGGTGGCGGCGGCATGGGCGGCTTGTTCAGCCCGCGCGGCGCGGCCGACACCCTGACGCGCACCACCGCGATCCTGGCCTTCCTGTTCTTCGCCACCTGCATCGGGCTGAACCTGCTGGCGCTGCACGGCCGCAACGAGACCTCGATCCTTGATTCGGCCGCGCCTGCGACAAGCGCGCCCAAGCCGGCGCTGCCCGCGCCGCTGCCGGTCGGGCCATCGGTGCCGAAACCTCAGTAATTCCCATACCTGTTAGCGCGTAAAAATTTATCCATTTTTGCGCTTGCGTGGCCCATGCCTTTTCATGATGGTGGCCTTCCATGGCCCGGTTAATCTTCATCACCGGCGGCGTGGTCTCTTCCCTCGGAAAAGGTCTTGCGTCCGCCGCCCTTGGCGCGCTTTTGCAGGCGCGCGGCTACAAGGTCCGTCTGCGCAAACTCGACCCCTATCTGAATGTGGACCCGGGCACCATGAGCCCGTTCCAGCATGGCGAGGTCTATGTCACCGACGATGGCGCGGAGACCGATCTCGATCTGGGACATTATGAGCGCTTCACCGGCGTCTCGGCGCGCAAGTCCGACAATGTCACCTCGGGCCGCATCTATTCCCAGGTGATCGAGAAGGAGCGCAAGGGCGGCTATCTGGGCCGCACCGTGCAGGTCATTCCGCATGTCACCGACATGATAAAGGAATTCGTCCTGGCCGATACCGACGGCCTGGATTTCCTGCTGGTGGAGATCGGCGGCACCGTGGGCGACATCGAGGGCCTGCCGTTCTTCGAGGCCATCCGCCAGTTGCACAATGACCTGGGGCGCGGCCAGAGCGCCTTCATCCACCTGACCCTGGTGCCCTATATCGAGGCGGCGGGCGAACTGAAGACCAAGCCCACCCAGCACAGCGTGAAGGAACTGCGCGCCATCGGCATCCAGCCCGACATCCTGTTGTGCCGCACCTCGCATCCCTTGCCCGATGACGACCGCCGCAAGATCGGCCTGTTCTGCAACCTGCCGGCCGAGCGCGTGATCCCGGCGATGGATCTGGACACCATCTATCGCGTGCCGCTGGCCTATCACCAGGTCGGGCTGGACACCGAACTGCTGCGGGTGTTCGGCATCGACAACGCGCCGCCGCCCGACCTGAGGCGCTGGCAGGGCGTGGTGGACCGGGTGAAGAATCCCGAAGGCGAGGTCCGCATCGCCGTGGTCGGCAAATACATGCAGGTCAAGGATTCCTACAAGTCGTTGTCGGAGGCGCTGACCCATGGCGGGTTGGCCAACAACGTCAAGGTGCATCTCGACTGGATCGACAGCGAAGTGTTCGAGCGCGACGACGCCGCCGCCTTCCTGGAAGAGGTGGACGGCATCCTGGTGCCGGGCGGTTTCGGCGAGCGCGGCACCGAAGGCAAGATCGGCGCGGTGAAATTCGCGCGCGAGCGTAAAGTGCCGTTCTTCGGCATCTGCTATGGCCTGCACATGGCGGTGATCGAGGCGGCGCGCGACCTGGCCGGGCTGGAGGGCGCGGGCACCACCGAGATCGGCCATCCCAAGCATCCCGTCATCGGCCTGATGACCGAATGGGTGAAGGGCAACCAGGTCGAAAGCCGCGCCGCCGACGGCGACATGGGCGGCACCATGCGGCTGGGGGCCTATCCCGCCACCCTGACGCCGGGTTCGCGGGTGGCGGAAGTCTATGGCACGCTGGAAATCAGCGAGCGCCATCGCCATCGCTATGAGGTGAACACCAACTATGCGATGGACCTGGCGGCGCATGGCATGACGGTATCGGGCTGGTCGCCGGACGGGCGGCTGCCGGAGATCATGGAAATCCCCGACCATCCCTGGTTCATCGGGGTGCAGTTCCACCCCGAACTGAAATCGCGCCCGCTGGAGCCGCACCCGCTGTTCACGTCGTTTATCGCGGCGGCGGTGCAGAAGAGCCGGCTGGTTTAAGGCGCGGCGTGTTGGCGAACATCGGGAAAAGGCCGTTCCGGGATTCACGCACCGATACGGCGTGGACATTCTGGTCTGGTACGAAATCTTTGACGACATCAATGCTGCGATCATCCGCGAAAAGCAGATCAAGGGCTGGAACAGGGCCTGGAAAATCCGGCTGATCGAAAAGGACAATCCGGTGTGGAATGATCTGGCACCGGGCCTGATGTAAGAGCCTGGGTTCCCTTCCCTCGGCTCGCGCTTTGCGCGGGCCTCGCCGGGAATGACAGTGGGGCTTAACGCTTCCTTTACCGCGCTGCGCCATTGCGCAGGAAATCGTTAAGGCGGGGCGCGATAGGATCGCTGGCTATGGGCCAGTCCGTCTCCCTTTTGCTTGTGCGCGCCGCCGGTCTGTTGCTGGCGGGGATGCTGCTGTTCGCGATCTTCGCGCCCGCCCACGCGCAAAGCAGCGAAAATTACGGCCTCAAGCGTTTCAATGGCGACAATTACGACAGCGTGCCGCCTGGCGCTGGTATCCCGCCGCCGCCCGCGCCCGCTGGTTATGCGCCCGCCCCCGGTTCGACCGCAGCGCCTGCCGGTTATTATTCCAGCCTCAATCCTGGCCCCACGCCGCCTGGTCCCGCTCCGGAAGTGACGGTCTCGCCGCCCGCCTATCAGCCCGCTTCGCCACAGTCCCAGGGCTTCCAGCCCGCAGCGCCGGTTTCGGGCGCGCCGCCGACGCAGATCTACACCCCGCCGCCGGTGGCCGAAACCACGCCCTATGGCTACAAGCCCGATGTCGGCGGGCCGCCGATGCAGCGATTTGCCGCCGCCGATCCTTATCCCAGCTATCCGGGCATGCGCGCCAATACCGATTATGTGCTGGGCACCGGCGACAAGCTGCACCTGACCGTGTTCGGCGAGACCGACCTCAGCGGCGATTTCGTGGTGGATGGCTCCGGCTTTGTCCGCCTGCCGCTGGTCGGGCAGGTGCGCGCCGCCGGTTACACCCAGCCGCAGCTGGAAGCCGCCATCGGCAGCGCGCTGGCCCAGGGCTATCTCAAGTCGCCGCGCATCTCGGTGGAGGTGGTGACCTACCGGCCCTTCTACATCATCGGCGCCGTCAACCGGCCCGGCCAGTATGCCTATGTCGATCACATGAACGCGCTGAACGCCATTGCCCTGGCGGGAGGCTTCACGCCCACGGCGGTCGAAAGCATGATCTTCGTGCGCCGCGAAGGCAGCAACGAGGAAGTGGAAGTGCCGGTGGACCGCACCACCACGATCCAGCCCGGCGATGTGGTGAAGGTACACAACACGATCTTCTCCGACATTACCGGCTGGATCTCGCCGCTGTCCGGCGTTGCCGCCAGCGCCGCCACCGCCGCAATTGTGCAGTAGGCCCCTCCGGCCTTCGCTGGCTCGAGAGCCGGCTACGACCACCTCCCCATGCAAGCGCGCTGCGCGCGCCGGGGAGGTATGATTTGCGACTTGCAGGGCCGACAGTTAAACTCGCGGCATGAACAGCCGCACCGTGCTCCATCCCAATCCTGTCGTTGCCGTGGGCCCCGACTCCGGCAAAGTCCGTATCGGCAATGCCGAGAAACTCTCGATCATCGCCGGGCCCTGCCAGCTGGAAAGCCGCGGCCATGCCTTCGACATGGCGGGCGCGCTGAAGGAGGCGTGCGGCAAGCTGGGCGTGGGGCTGGTCTACAAGACCAGTTTCGACAAGGCCAACCGCACCAGCGCCAGCACCGCGCGCGGCATCGGGCTGGAAAACGCCCTGCCGATCTTTGCCGATATCCGCAAGACCTTCGGCCTGCCGGTGCTGACCGATGTGCATGAGCGCGACCAGTGCGCCGCGGTGGCGCAGGCCGTGGACATCCTGCAGATACCGGCATTTCTCTCGCGCCAGACCGACCTGCTGGTGGCCGCTGCCCATACCGGCAAGGCGGTCAATGTGAAGAAGGGCCAGTTCCTCTCGCCCTGGGACATGAAGAATGTGATCGCCAAGATCACCGGCGCCGGCAATGCCAATGTGCTGGTGACCGAGCGCGGCGTCAGTTTCGGCTACAACACCCTGGTCAGCGACATGCGTGCCTTGCCGATCATGGCGCAGTTCGGTGCGCCGGTGGTGTTCGACGCCACCCATTCGGTGCAGCAGCCCGGAGCCGGTGGCGACAAGTCGGGCGGCGACCGTACCATGGTGCCATACCTGGCGCGGGCGGCGGTGGCGGCGGGCGTGGCCTGCGTCTTCATGGAAGTGCATCAGGACCCGGACCATGCCCCCAGCGACGGGCCCAACATGGTCAAGCTGAAGGATTTCCCGTCGCTGCTGGAACAGCTGGTCGCGATAGACCGGGTCGTGAAACGACCCGTTTAATTTGGTCGCACGGGCGACGCTCCTCGGCTTTCGCCTCCGGGCTGCCCGATGCTCCTCGTCAAACGGCCGTAACGGCGATCCAGCTTGCGATCAGGCCCCAGATCGACAGGATCAGGAGCCCGACCGAGCCAATCGCCGTAATGATGAAACCCAGTTCGCGCTTCTCCGGCGCGATCATGTATCCTTGCGCATAGACGAGCCGGCCCACGCACCATACCAGCCCCAGCAGCGGCGCCAGCCAGCCGACCGCATGGAAGTAAAGCGTCGCCACCCACAGCAGCGGCAGGAAGATCACCACCTGTTCCAGGGTGTTGCCCTGCACCCTGAGGGCGCGTTCCACTTCGGGATGGCCGCTCATCGCCGGCGGCTGGATGCCGTGGCGGCCGCGTGTTCGCCCGACCAGCACCAGGGTATAGACGATCACCAGCACCGCCAGGATGGTGACGGCGGCGCTCAGGATCGCGGCAGGTGTGGAAAGCATGTTGTCTCCCGGTATTGAGGACGCAGCATAGCCGGTTCGTGCGACGATTGCGCGGTGCCGGCGGCCCTGTCTTGTCTGGCGGGTTACACTCGCCTAGAACCCCGTAGCTTCACGGAGACCCTCCCATGACCGCCATCCTCGACATCATCGGCCGCGAAATCCTGGACAGCCGGGGCAATCCCACCGTGGAGGTGGATGTGCGGCTGGAAGACGGCAGCTTCGGCCGCGCCGCGGTGCCGTCGGGCGCCTCGACCGGGGCGCATGAGGCGGTGGAACTGCGCGACGGCGGCAAACGCTATGGCGGCAAGGGCGTGGAAAAGGCGGTCGCCGCCGTGAACGGCGAATTGTTCGACGCCTTGTGCGGGTTGGAGGCCGAAGACCAGATCAAGATCGACCGCGCCATGGCGGCGCTGGACGGCACCCCCAACAAGGCGCGGCTGGGCGCCAACGCCATCCTGGGTGTGTCGCTGGCGGTGGCCAAGGCCGCGGCCGCTGCCGCCAACCTGCCGCTCTATCGCTATGTCGGCGGGCCCAAGGCCAATGTGCTGCCGGTGCCGATGATGAATGTGATCAATGGCGGCGTGCACGCCGACAATCCCATCGACTTCCAGGAATTCATGATCGCGCCGGTGGGCGCGTCGAGCTTCCGGGAAGGCCTGCGCATGGGGGCGGAAATCTTCCACACCCTGAAGAAGGCGCTGCACGATGCCGGCCTGAACACCAATGTCGGCGACGAGGGCGGCTTTGCCCCCAACCTGAAATCCCCCGACGAGGCGCTGAGCTATATTTCCCGGGCGGTGGAAAAGGCCGGATACAGATTGGGCGAGGATATCTTCTTCGCGCTGGACCCGGCTTCGACGGAATTCTTCAAGGACGGCAAATATGTGCTGGAAGGCGAGGGCAGGACGCTTTCGCCGGACGAGATGGTCCAGGTCTATGCCGGCCTGGTGAAGCGCTATCCGATTTTCTCCATCGAGGACGGCATGGCGGAAGACGACTGGGCCGGCTGGAAGGCGCTGACCGATACGGTGGGCAAGACCGTCAACCTGGTGGGCGACGACCTGTTCGTCACCAATGTGAAGCGCCTGAAGCAGGGCATCGAAACCCACACCGCCAATGCCATTCTCATCAAGGTCAACCAGATCGGCAGCCTGACCGAAACGCTGGAGACGGTGGAGATGGCGCATCGCGCCGCCTACAAGGCGGTGATGAGCCATCGCTCGGGCGAAACGGAAGACAGCACCATCGCCGACCTGGCGGTCGCCACCAACTGCGGGCAGATCAAGACCGGCTCACTGGCGCGCTCCGACCGGCTGGCGAAATACAACCAGTTGCTGCGGATAGAGGAAGCCCTGGGCGATACGGCGGTTTATGCGGGCCGCTCGGTCTTGCGCGCCTGACTTTTGTTCCTATTATGTTCTCATGTGAATCGCATGGAGGACGTAATGGAGATCGGCCTTACAGAAATCGGTCTGGGAAGCATCGTGGTGCAACAATCGGGGGATGGTCCCGCGATGGTGGTGGCCGCCGCCACCGGCGAGGATATGTTCTGTGTCTCGCTGGACCTGAACATGCCGCTGAAGCTGTGGTGCCCCCGCGCCATGCTGAAGCGGGCCGAACGCCCGCAGGCGCGGCGGGACCGCCAGCCGCAGGCGCAAGCCGCCTGATCCGTTAACGGGGTCGTCGCCAAGTTCCTGGATTCCTTAACTTAATTCCTGTTGACACCGCGAATCAGTGTGTGATTCGTTGTGTGAATGCGAATCAAGCGTTCGGTCTCCCGTTTCTTCACCACCCTGGTCGTTCCGGCCCTGACTTTGGCCGTGGTCGGCTATTTCGGGACCTATGCCATCTGGGGCAATCGCGGCATCCTGATGCTGGAAGACACCCAGGCCAAGCTGGGCATCCAGCAGGAGCAGCTGGCCCAGCTGCAGGACAGCCGCCAGCGGCTGGAGCATCGCATCGCCCTGATGGAAAAGAATGGCGCCGACCCCGACCTTGTCGAAGAGCTGGCGCGTGGCCAGTTGATGGATGGTGCTCCCGGCCAAGTGGCCGTCCCAAGGGCCGGTCACTAGGCCGTTTATTCTAGCCCCTCCGGCCTTCGCACCGGACGGTGCTACGGCCACCTCCCCTTGAAGGCGCTTCGCGCAAGGGGAGGGCAAGTCGCCGTCTCCAGCGCCGCGCGCTGATCGTCGCAGGGCGCGTCGCACTAACGCAATCTTGCGCACATAAGCTGCCTGCCAGTAGCAAGATTGCCGTGGGCCGAACACTGTTCGGCGGTTGCGGCGCAATAAAATAACAATGTTCTTGCCAAGCCGCGCGTAGCTTGCAACAACGCTGTTCCCAGCTTCCAAAAACCGCAAAAACGGCAACACCAAACCATGCCAGAAGCCGCCAAAAGCAACTCCGAATCCCAGAAAAAACTCTATCACGACATGCTGTTGATACGCCGCTTCGAGGAGCGCGCGGGACAGCTTTACGGCATGGGCCTGATCGGCGGCTTCTGCCATCTCTATATCGGACAGGAGGCCGTGGTGGTCGGCCTGATGGGCGCCGCCAAGGAAGGCGACCAGCAGATCACCGCCTATCGCGACCATGGCCACATGCTGGCCCAGGGCATCGATCCCAAGTCGGTGATGGCGGAACTCACCGGCCGCTCCACCGGGCTGTCGCGCGGCAAGGGCGGCTCGATGCACATGTTCAGCGCCGAGAAGAAATTCTACGGCGGCCACGGCATCGTCGGCGCCCAGGTGCCGATCGGCACCGGCCTGGCCTTTGCCAACAAGTATCGCGGCAGCGATGCGGTGACCCTGACCTATTTTGGCGACGGCGCCGCCAACCAGGGCCAGGTCTATGAAAGCTTCAACATGGCCGAGCTGTGGAAGCTGCCGGTCATCTATGTGATCGAGAACAACCAGTACGCCATGGGCACCAGCGTTGCCCGCTCCAGCGCGGAAACCGATTTCTCCAAGCGCGGCCTCAGCTTCAACATCCCCGGCATGCAGGTGGACGGCATGGATGTGGAGGCGGTGCAGGCGGCGGGCGAGGAGGCGATGGCCTGGTGCCGCGCCGGCAAGGGCCCGATCATCCTGGAGATGAAGACCTACCGCTACCGGGGCCATTCCATGTCGGACCCGGCCAAGTACCGCACCCGCGAGGAAGTGACCGAGGTGCGCGAGAAGCGCGACCCCATCGATCACTTCGGCAAGAAGCTGATCGAGCGCGGCGTGGTGAATGAGGATGACCTCAAGCAGATGGATGCGCAGGTGAAGGCCCAGGTCGTCGCCGCCGCCGAATTCGCCACCGAAAGCCCCGAGCCCGGCCTGGCCGAGCTTTACACGGATATTTACGCCTGATGAGCACCGAGATCCTGATGCCTGCGCTTTCTCCCACCATGGAGGAAGGAAAGCTGTCCAAATGGCTGGTCAAGGCGGGCGATACCGTCAAGTCCGGCGACATCCTGGCCGAGATCGAGACCGACAAGGCGACGATGGAATTCGAGGCCGTCGATGAAGGCAAGATCGGCGAGATACTGGTCGCCGAAGGCACCGAGGGCGTGAAGGTCAATTCGCCCATCGCCACGCTGCTGGCCGATGGCGAAACAGCAGGCGCCGCTCCGGCCAAGAAGGCGGAAGCGCCAGCCGCGCCCGCGGGTGAAGACCATAAGGCCGTTGCCGACAAGGGCACGGAAAAATCGCAGGCCCCCAAGGTTGAAGTCGCCGCCGATCCCGAAGTGCCCGAAGGCACCGAAATGGTGATGACCACGGTGCGCGACGCGCTGCGCGACGCCATGGCCGAGGAAATGCGCCGCGACGAACTGGTGTTCCTGATGGGCGAGGAAGTCGCCGAATACCAGGGCGCCTACAAGATCAGCCAGGGCCTGCTGCAGGAATTCACCGACCGCCGCGTCATCGACACCCCGATCACCGAACACGGCTTTACCGGCCTGGGCGTGGGCGCGGCCTTTGCGGGCCTCAAGCCCATCGTGGAATTCATGACCTGGAATTTCGCCATGCAGGCGATGGACCAGATCATCAACTCCGCCGCCAAGACCCGCTATATGTCGGGCGGCCAGATGAGCTGCCCCATCGTGTTCCGCGGCCCCAACGGCGCCGCCGCCCGCGTCGCGGCCCAGCACAGCCAGGACTACAGCGCCTGGTATGCCAGCGTGCCGGGCATGAAGGTGGTCGCGCCCTATTTCGCCGCCGACGCCAAGGGGCTGTTGAAAGCCGCGATCCGCGATCCCAATCCGGTGATCTTCCTGGAAAACGAGATCGTCTATGGCCGCAGTTTCCCGGTGCCCAAGCTGGACGATTTCGTATTGCCCATCGGCAAGGCGCGGATTGTGCGCCCCGGCAAGGACGTCACCATCGTCGCCTATTCGATCACCGTCGGCCAGGCGCTGGAAGCCGCCGAAAAGCTGGCGGAGGAGGGCATCGACGCCGAGGTGATCGACCTGCGCACCCTGCGCCCGCTGGACATGGACACGGTGCTGGAGAGCGTCAGGAAGACCAACCGCATCGTCACCATGGAACAGGCCTGGCCGGTCTGCTCCATCGGTTCGGAAGTCTGTTCGCGCGTGGCGCTGGAGGCGTTCGATTATCTCGACGCGCCGCCGACCAAGGTGACGGGCAAGGACGTGCCCATGCCTTATGCCGCCAACCTGGAAAAGCTTGCTTTGCCCACGGTCGAAGATCTGATCGAGGCCGTCAAAGCCGTCACCTACAAGGCGTAACCGATGGCGACCAACATTCTGATGCCCGCGCTTTCGCCCACCATGGAGGAGGGCAAGCTGGCCAAGTGGCTGGTGAAGGAAGGCGATACCGTCAAGTCCGGCGACATCCTGGCCGAGATCGAGACCGACAAGGCCACGATGGAATTCGAGGCCGTGGACGAAGGCAAGATCGGCAAGATACTGGTGCCCGAAGGCAGCGAAGGCGTGAAGGTCAACGCGCCCATCGCCGTGCTGCTGGGCGAGGGCGAGAAGGCCGACGCCACACCCGCTGCCGCCGCACCGAAGGCGGAGGTGAAGGCCGACATTCCCGCCGCGATGAAGGACATTGGCGATGCGGTGAAGGCCGCCACGCCTGCCGCGGCTCCTGTGCCTGCCGCGCCCGCTCCGGCAGCCGATGGCAAGCGCATCTTCGCCTCGCCGCTGGCCAGGCGTATCGCCGCCCAGAAGGGCCTGGACCTGTCGGGCATCGCCGGCACCGGCCCGCGCGGCCGCATCGTCAAGTCGGATGTCGAGAACGCCAAGCCTGCGGCCGCCAAGCCTGCCGTCGCGGCAGCGCCCGCCGCTTCCGGCGGCGCGGGCATCCCCGGCGTCGCGCCGCTGCCCGATGCGCGCCTGCTGTATCCGGCGGGTTCCTATGAAGAGACGCCGCACGACTCCATGCGCAAGGCCATCGCCAAGCGCCTGACTTCGGCCAAGACGCTGATCCCGCACTACTACCTGACCGTCGACTGCAATCTCGATGCCCTGATGGCGGTGCGCGAAAAGATGAACGCCGCCGCGCCGAAAGGCAAAGACAAGGTTCCGGCCTACAAGCTGTCGGTCAACGACTTCATCATGAAGGCGTCGGCCATGGCGCTGATCCGGCATCCCGATGTCAACGCCTCCTGGACCGACACCGCCATCCTGCGCCACAAGGATGCCGATGTCGGCGTCGCGGTGGCGCTGGATTTCGGCCTGATCACGCCGATCATCTTCAAGGCCCAGACCAAGGGGCTGGTGGAGATCAGCAACGAGGTCAAGACGCTGGCCGCGCTGGCCAAGGACAGGAAGCTCAAGCCCAACCAGTATGAGGGCGGCGGCTTCTCGGTCTCCAACCTGGGCATGTTCGGGATCAAGAGCTTCACCTCCATCATCAACCCGCCGCAAAGCTGCATCATCGCGGTCGGCGCGGGCGAGGAGCGTCCCATCGTGAAGGACGGCAAGATCGAGATCGCCACCATCATGACCGTTACCATGTCGGCCGATCACCGGGTGGTGGATGGCGCGACCGGCGCCAGGTTCCTCCAAACCCTGAAGCAGTTCATCGAAGAACCTGCTTCGATGCTGTTGTAGGAGCGGATCATGGCTGACTCCTATGACGTGATCGTGGTGGGCGGCGGCCCGGGCGGCTATGTCTGCGCCATCCGCGCGGCGCAACTGGGCCTGAAGACCGCCGTGGTCGAGCGCGACCGCATGGGCGGCATCTGCCTGAACTGGGGCTGCATCCCGACCAAGGCGCTGCTGCGCTCCAGCGAGATCTGGCACCTGATGCACCGGCTGAAGGAATTCGGCTTCAGCGCCGACAATTTCAAGTTCGACATCGAAGCCATCGTCAAGCGCAGCCGCGCCGTCGCCAAGCAATTGTCCGACGGTGTCAGCTTCCTGATGAAGAAGCACAAGATCACGGTCATCCCCGGCGAAGCCAAGCTGGCGGGCAAAGGCAAGCTGACGGTGACGAAAGACGGCAAGACCAGCGACGTCACCGCCAAGAATATCGTGCTGGCGACCGGCGCGCGCGCCCGCACCTTCCCGGGGCTGGAGCCTGACGGCAAGCTGGTCTGGACCTATCGCGAGGCGATGGTGCCGGAAAGCTTCCCCAAGTCGCTGCTGGTCGTGGGTTCGGGCGCCATCGGCATCGAGTTCGCCAGCTTCTACCGCACCCTGGGCGCGGAGGTGACGGTGGTGGAAATCCTCGACCGCGTGCTGCCGGTGGAGGATGAGGAAATCTCGGCCTTCGCCGCCAAGGCCTTCACCAAGCAGGGCATGAAGCTCAAGACCGGCACCCAGGTCACCGAACTGAAAAAGGGCGCCGACAGCGTCACCTGCACCCTGAAAGACAAGGCGGGCAAGACCGAAGAAATCACCGTGGACCGCGTCATCCTGGCGATGGGCATTGTCGGCAATGTCGAGAATATCGGCCTGGAAGAAGCGGGCATCAAGGTTGACCGCACCCATGTTGTCGCCGGGAAATATGGCGAGACCGGCGTCGACGGCGTGTGGGCGATCGGCGACCTGGTCGGCGCGCCCTGGCTGGCGCACAAGGCGATGCACGAAGGCGTGATCGTGGCCGAGAAGATCGCGGGCGTGAAGGGCGTGCATCCGCTCAACACGTCGAACGTCCCGGGCTGCACCTATTGCTGGCCGCAGGTGGCGTCGGTGGGACTTACCGAGGCTGCGGCGAAGGCCACGGGAAGAAAGATCAAGGTCGGCAAGTTCCCCTTCATCGGCAACGGCAAGGCGATTGCCCTGGGCGAGGCCGAGGGCATGGTCAAGACCGTGTTCGATGCCGAGACCGGCGAACTGCTGGGCGCGCATATGGTCGGCGCGGAAGTCACCGAACTGATCCAGGGCTATGTCATCGCCAAGACCGGCGAACTGACCGACCAGGAGCTGGCCCACACCATCTTCCCGCATCCGACATTGTCGGAAATGATGCACGAAGCGGTGCTGGCGGCGGACGGCGCGGCGCTGCATATTTAAAGGGTTTGATGACCGGCAATCCGTCGCGCAAGGTTGTCTGTCTACTCCTGTTGCTGATGCTGCCGGCAAGAGCCGGAGGTGGTGTCAATATCGCTCCGTCCGACCCGCAGCTGGACTGGAGTTTCTTCCGTGATCAGCCGACATGCAGTCGTGCCATTTGCCAGGTGCTTACCAGCAAGGTAATGGCGCAAAAGACACAGCACCCAAGCCTGTGCACGCTTTTCACGCCTGACCCCGATTTTTCCTACCCTGCTTGGCAGACTCAGAATTATCGAGCCCACGTCGACCGGATCAAATCTTTCGTCATCAGCGGTTTTTTCGGCAACGAGGATCTGACCCGGACATTGCATCGTCAGTATCCATCTGAAAACATAGATGCCCTGCGGAAGAGAATTTGGGATCGCTATGGCCTGGCGATTCTGGCCCTGTTTAAGGCCGAAAGCGCCAGATATCAGACGGCGGACTTTGACGTTGACAGCGATGGGAAGCCAGAAATGCTCTATCGCATTTCCGCTGTCGATCCTGTCCGTGCAGGTAAGGATTTTGTTTGGCATGTCCGCACTTGCGATTCTGCGGGGCATTTCCCGCAGTTTGGCGTTCGCCTCGATCTGAACGCGGAGCCGGCATTGGATTCCTATCCCAGGCGGCTTTCCGATAAATTTGATAACCTTCGAATTCTGGATTTCTTTGGCTTTCGAGGCGCCTCATATTTTTTCGGCGGCAACGAAAACGGGGCCTCGGTATCCGACATTTGGGCCGATCCCGGAAAAGAACGGACCTTTGATGGCATACGCTGGGGTGGCTCGTTTAACCGCTCGCGGACCATGCCCAATACAAGGAATATCGTCTGGGTACGATAGCTATTCCTTCAGCAACCGCTTCACGTCTTGCGCCATCGCCGCCGCATCGCCGGTGTCGGTGGTGACCAGCCGCGCCTTGCCGTCGCGGTCAAAGAAGAACACCGCGTTGGAGTGCATCACCGCATAGGGCGGGCCCTGTTTGACGGTGTAGGCGACGCGATAGGTGCGCGCCAGCGCCGCAAGCTGGTTGGCGCTGCCGCGCAGCCCCACCACCTGGGGCGAAAACGCCTTGGCATAATCCGCCAGCACGGCGTCGGTGTCGCGGTCGGGGTCCACCGTCACGAACAGCACCCGCACGTCGGGGCTCGCCACCTTGCCCAGCATGTCGGTGAGATTGGCCAAAGTGGTGGGGCAGACATCGGGGCAGTGGCTGTAACCGAAATACAGCGCCACCACCTTGCCGCGGAAATCCGCCGCCGTGACCGGCTTGCCCGCCGCCGCCATGTGGAAATCCAGCCGGGGCATCGACCCTGAAATGTCGGTCATGTGCCACGCCGGTTTCGAGCATCCGGCCAGCAGCAGCGCGAGAAACAGGGCAGCGATCTTGACGGAAGTCTGGCGCATGGGCCGCGTCTTTATCACGCTGGGCGCGGGCCGCACAGGCGCTTATTATCGCGGCTATGTACACCCCTGACCATTTCCGCGAAGACCGGCCTGAGGTCCTGCGCGACGCCATGCGGCAGATCGCTTTTGCCACGCTGATTACGCGCGATCTGGACGCCAATCACCTGCCCATGCTGCTGGAAGGCGATACCTTGCGGGGCCATGTCGCGCGCGCCAATCCGGTGTGGAAGCAGGGCGAGGGCGAGGCCCTGGCGATCTTCCTGGGGCCGCATGCCTATGTCTCGCCGGGCTGGTATCCCAGCAAGGCTGAGACCGGCAAGGCGGTGCCGACCTGGAACTACATCACGGTGCATGCGCGCGGGCGCATCCGCTGGATCCAGGATGCGGACTGGCTGCGCGCCCATGCCGGCGCCCTGAGCGATGCGCATGAAGCAGGCCGGGAGCAGCCCTGGGGGATCGGCGATGCGCCCGAAAGCTATCTGGCCGCCATGCTGCGCGGCATTGTCGGCTTCGAACTGACCGTCGAAACGCTGGAAGGCAAGTGGAAACTCAGCCAGAACCGTGATGCCGCCGACCGTGACGGCGTGCGCGAAGCATACCTGCGCGAGGACCGTGCCGACATGGCCCGGCGGATGGACAAGCCCTGATGCGCCTGTGGTATGCCGCGCTGCTGGCGCTGGGCGCGGTGCTGTATCTGCTCTGCCGCTTCTTTCCGGCCGACCTGCCGGTGTGGCTGCCCTGGGAATTTTCCTGGCCGGAATATCTGGTGGCCAGCCTGACCCTGTTTTGGTTCGGGCGCGGGTTGACGATCCTTCCGCCCACGGAGCATCCCCCGCTGTGGCGGCAGGTCTGTTTTGTCGCCGGCATTGCCAGCTTCTGGATCGTGCTGCAGACCCGCATCGACTATTACGCCCAGCACATGTTCTTCGTGCACCGCGCCGCCCATTTCGTGCTGCACCACCTGGGCGCCTTCCTGATCGCGCTGGGCATGAGCGGGCCGGTGGTCTTCGCCGGCATGCCGGATTTCCTGAAACCGCTGGTCCTGTCGCGGCCGGTGCAGGCCACGCTGTCTTTCCTGCAAAACCCGGTGCTGGCGCCGTTCCTGTTTGTCGGGCTGCTCTATTTCTGGCTGATCCCGCAGATCCATACCCGGGTGATGCTGGACGCCAATCTGTACGAGCTGATGAACTGGACCATGGCCGTCAATGGCGTGATGTTCTGGTCGCTGATCCTGGATTCGCGGGCCAAACCGCCCGCCCGCCTCAGCCACCTGATGCGCGCCGCCCTGATCCTGGTGATCGAACTGCCGCAGATGGTGCTGGGTGCGATCCTGTCGCTGACCGAGCATGACATCTATCCGGTCTATACCATCTGCGGCCGGGTGCTGGACATGACGGCGCTGAATGACCAGCATTATGGCGGGCTGATCATCTGGCTGCCGGGAACCCTGACCAGCTTTGCCGCCATGATCGTGGTGCTGGTGACCATGCGCCTGAATGAAGAAAGACAAGAACGTGAAGCTGCCTAGCCTGATTGCCCTGCTTGCCATGACCTGCGCAGCTGGTGCCGCGCCGTTCGAGATCAGCGACGGCTGGTTTCGCAGCCTGCCGGGCAAGCTGCCGGCGGCGGGCTATTTCAACGCCCAGAACAGCACGGCCCGCGAGATCGCCATCGTCGGCGCGCGCTCGGATGCCTGCGGCATGCTGATGATGCACCAGTCGGCCAACAAGGGCGGCATGAGCAGCATGGACATGGTGAACCAGGTGATGGTGCCGCCGGGCGGCCAGGTCGCCTTCGCGCCCGGCGGCTATCACCTGATGTGCAGCGACCCCAGGATGAAGATCGGCGCCCGGGTGCCGGTGCTGCTGGACCTGTCAGACGGCAGCGCCGTGGCCGTGGCCTTCACGGTACGGGGCGCCACCGGCAAATAGCCCTTAGTGGGCCGCGCCTTTTTTAATGGCCTACCGCTTCGCTGCTTGAGGCCGATTCCGCCCGCAGTTCCGCGAAGGACACATGGCAGGAGCCGCCATGCTTCTGGAAATAGCGTTGGTGGCTTTCCTCGGCCTTCCAGAAGGCGGGGGCGGGCTCGATCTGGGTGACGACCGGCTGCTTCCACTTGCCCGACGCCGCGACCTTGGCCTTTTCCTCGGCGGCGATGCGCGCCTGGTCCGGGCCATGGGTGAAGATCACGCTGCGGTACTGGGTGCCGAAATCCGGCCCCTGGCGGTCGCGCTGGGTGGGGTTGTGCATGCGGAAGAACAGCTCCACCAGGGTGGCATAGGACACCTTGGCCGGGTCGAAACTCACTTCGACCACTTCGGCGTGATAGGTGTCGCCCTTGCAGACCTGCTTGTAGGACGGGGCATCGGTGGTGCCGCCGGCATAGCCGCTGACCGCGTCGCTGACGCCGGGCACCTGGCGGAAGAAATCCTCCACGCCCCAGAAGCAGCCCGCGCCGAAGAGTGCCTTTTCCATGATCCGATCTCCAATTTTCACATCACATAATACGCGCGGGGCGCATGTCCGTTACAGGCCCCGCGAACCCGGCTATAGAGGCATATGGGCTTTCCCGATCCGCAATTCACCTGGCTGGCGTCCAGGTTGCCGCCGCATCCGGCCTGGCTGCTGCCGGTCGTGGCGGGGGCGGGGTTTGCGGCGGCCGTGGCGGCGGTTGCCGCCCACCATGGCTGGATCGGCGGCGGGCTGCTGCTGCTGGCGCTGCTGGCGGGCGGCCTGGGGCAGGCGGCGACGGTGCTGTCCCTGGGCTTGCTGGCGCTGCCCTTCGGTTTTGGCCTGGACGATCCGGCGCGGGCGCCGGCGGCCATGTTCCTGATGTTTTCGCTGTCTGTTTACACGGTCCTGCGGGGCCGCAGACCCAATGTTTCGCCTGTCATTTGGCTTGTCGCGGTCGGGCTCCTGATCGCCTGCATCCTGCCAGATCGCTTTAGCCTCTTGGCCTATCTTGTTGGTATCACATGCTTTGTCGCGGCAGGGCAGGGGGTCGCCAGACGCCTGCAAGGGAGAATTGCCCCATGACCGATTTCGCCGTGGACCCCGTCATTGCCGGGCTGACCCACAAGCTGGCCGACTGGCCGCTGTGCCGGGTCTTTCTCTATGACGACTCCCGTTACCCATGGGGCCTCCTGGTGCCGCGCCGTCCCGGCGCCATCGAGATGTGCGACCTCGCCGCCGCCGACCAGCAGCAGCTGATGGCCGAGATCGTCAAACTGTCCGGCCTGATCCGGCCCTTGCCGGGGGTCGGGAAGCTGAATGTCGGCAACCTGGGCAACATGGTGCCCCAACTGCATGTCCATGTGATCGGCCGCTACAAGGGCGATCCGGCCTGGCCGGGGCCGGTCTGGGGCCACAGCGATCCGGTGCGCTGGACCGATCCCGCGGCCGCGCCTCTCGCGCAGGTGGTAAGCAAAAGTTAACCATAAAGCCGCACAACAGGCCCATGCAGGCAGAAGCCGCATCAGGGGCAGAACGCACCTCCGTCGTCGCGGCGTTGAAAAACGCCGCCGCTGCCACGGGGTCGGATTTCCATTACCTGCTGGGGACCGCGATGCGGGAATCCAGCCTCAAGCCCACGGCCCAGTCCGCGACGTCATCGGCGGCGGGGCTGTTCCAGTTCATCGACCAGACCTGGCTGGGACTGGTGAAGGATTATGGCGGCCAGCACGGGTTGGGCAATTATGCCGCCCAGATCAGCAAGGATGGCGATGGCCGCTATCATGCCGATCCGGCCGCCCGGCAGGCCATCCTGGCGCTGCGCAAGGATGCCGGCGTCTCTGCCCTGATGGCGGGGGAATATGCCCGGTCCACCCAGGGCGCGATGCAGGCGAACCTGGGACGCGGCGTCTGCGGCGGCGAACTCTATGCCGCCCATTTCCTGGGGCCGGACGCGGCCTGCAAGCTGATCCGGCTGTCCGAAAACAGCCCCGGCGCCAGCGCCGCGGCGCAGTTCCCGCAAGCCGCTTCCGCCAACAAAAGCGTGTTCTTCCATGCCGACGGCCAGGCCAAATCGGTGCGCGAGGTCTATGACTGGGCCCTGCGCCAGCCCGGCGGCGACGGCGCGGTGCGGGTGGCCGGGCTTCCCGACATCACGCCCTCGCTGAACAGCGCCCGCGCCGCGACGGCGACGGCGCATGACGCCGAGATGCGGACCTTGCTGGCGAGTGTGATGAACTGGCAGCCCAGCCACAGCATGTTCGGCAGCCTGTTCGGCCTGAACAACAATGCCACGCCCAGTTCGGCGATGAGCTTTGGGCCGGGGCTGCTCGGCCTGTTGTCGGACGCCCGCAGCGACGACTCTACTTCCTAGGCGCGAGCATCTCGTCTACGCGGGCGTCCAGCTCGGCGCACAGCGCCAGGGCGGTCTTGTCGTCGCTGGTCTGCAGTCCCTGGCGATGGATCACCTGGATGGCCCCGGCATGGGCGTCCAGCAGCCCGGCGGGCAGGGCGGCGGCCGGCGGCAGCTCCCCGATCAGGCGCGACAGCGACGCCGCCACCCGCGCGATCAGCGGAAAGTTGAAGGTCGCGGCCTGGCCCTTGATGTCATGGGCGGCGCGCAGCAGGGCGGCGCGGCTGCCGGCATCCGGCGCCTTGGCATACTGGGCGCGGGCCGCGACCAGGGCGTGGACATCGTCGGCGATCCAGCCGGCGAATTCGGACTTCAGGCCGTCTATCGCGGCCTCGGCGCGCTTCATTGCCGCCATGTCCAACCCGCCCAGCCCGCCGCCGACCTTGGCCTTGAGCATGTTGGGCGGCATGAACAGTTCGATCGGCTGCTGGCGTTTCATGAGGTCACTCCGCGGCCTGGGGATGCTTGGCTTCGGCGCGCCGTTCCGGCCCGCGATATTCCTCGACGCCGCGCCGCCTGCGGCAGGGGCCGAAATAGGCGCTGGTGCGCACAAAGGGGCGGGGATGCTCGATCACCGACACCAGCCGCGACATCATGGTCTTGACCGCAACCGGCTTGGCGATGAATTCGTTGACGCCGGCGTCGCGCGCCAGGCGCACATGGTCCATCGAGGTATGGCCGGTCAGCATGATTACCGGCACAAAGGGATTGGGGGCCTGGGGATTGGTGCGGACCATGCGGATCAAATCCACGCCCGACATGCCGGGCATCATCCAGTCCAGCACCACCACATCGGGATTGGCTTCGCGCAGGACCGCCCAGGCGCGCTCGCCGTTTTCGGCTTCATGGATCTGGCTGACGCCGAAGGCCTGCAGGATGGTGACCACGAGCTTGCGCATATGGACATTGTCGTCCACTGCCAGAATCTTCAGCCGGTCAAAACGATAGCCGCTCATTGCCCATGCCCCAGCAGCCCCGTCGGAGGGGCTTCGGTCCCAGCCTAGCTTAACGGGCATTAAACCTTCGTGAAGTCCGCTAATCGGTGAATTGTTCCGCCAGGATGCGCTCGTCCAGATTGTGGCCGGCATCGTACAGCATGGTCATGCGGACGCTGCGGTCCTCGGCCACGTCCACGGCGGTGACGTCGCGCACTTCGAAATCGTCGGCCACGGCGCTGACCGGGCGCTTCTGGCTTTCCAGCATCTCGAACCGCACCACGGCGCGATGCGGCAGCAGCGCGCCCCGCCAGCGGCGGGGGCGGAAGGCCGAAATGGGGGTCAGCGCCAGCAGGTCGGCGTCGATCGGCAGGATCGGGCCGTGCGCCGACAGATTGTAGGCGGTGGAGCCGGCCGGGGTGGAGACCAGCACGCCATCGCAGATCAGTTCGGAGATGCGCGGCCTGCCGTCCACCAGGATGCGGATCTTGGCGGCCTGGCGGGTTTCGCGCAGCAGCGAGACTTCGTTGAAGGCGCGGGCCTCGATCACCCGCGACATGGTGTGGGCCGTCATCTTGAGGGGATGGATCACCGCCTTTTCGGCGGCGGCCAGGCGGGCCGGCAGGTCATCCTGGCTGTATTCGTTCATCAGGAAACCCACCGTGCCGCGGTTCATGCCGTAGATCGGCTTTCCGGCGGTGGTGAATTTGTGCAGGGCCTGCAGCATGAAGCCGTCGCCGCCCAGCGCCACCACCACATCGGCGTCTTCCGGGCCGGCATCGCCGTAAAGCGCCTGCAGGGCAGCAAGGGACTCGGCCGCGTTCGGAACGGCGGTGAAATGCAGTTTCATGAAAATCGGGTCCGGCTGGGTGCTGGCCAAAGCCTAGCACGGGCGCGGAAGAATCGCGATCAGGCCCCAAGCCTGGTCAAAGCTCAGACTTGCGGGCCGCGCAATTCGTCCTGGGCGGTCTGGCGGGTGAAGGTGACGAAGACCTGGTCCACCGCCGCCGTATCGGGCCCGGTCAGCGCCACCGACAGGCCGCGGCCCTGGCGTGACAGGTTGAAGACGGTGGGGAAGACCGAACGGTCGATGCCGGCGGCGCGGCAGGCCAGCGCCACCTGGCGGGCGCCGCGCTCATAGAAGGTCTCGCGGAAAAGCTGCAGGTCCATGTCCAGCAGGCGCGCAAAGGCGAGGTCGAACAGGTCCACCTGGCCCTGGCTGAGGACGCGCATCAGGAAGCCGGCCTTGAGCTGGCCGCTGGCGGCCAGTTTTTCGATCAGCTTCTGGGCGCTGTCGGCGGGCGGGTCCTTGGGGCCGGACGGCTCGCTGCGCAGCACTCCCCGGGCGTCGCTGAGGGCGGCGTCCACGGCGGTGGTCGCCATATGATAGTTGGTCCTGATGTAGGTCTTCAGCGCGTCGGAAACCCATTCGCACATGTTGCTGGCAAGCTGGGGCGGCAGGTCGGGCCGGCGCACCAGGGGCTCCTGCAGCCCCGACAGGGCGCGCGACTTGTGGACCAGGGTCTCGTAGGTGGCGCTGGAAATCTTGGCGGTGGCGTTGCGCACCAGCGCCAGCAGCACCGATTCATGTTCGGAATTGGCCAGCGCGGCGGTAACCGGAAAACCGATATGGGGGCGGTTGGCGACCGCTTCATGATGGCTGACGCCGGCCTCGGCGATCAGCCGCAGCACATCGGACTCGGTGAGCAGCGGGGAATTGATGATCAGGGGGCGCGCCACTTCGATGGAATCGTCCACCAGCAGCAGGATCAGGTCGGCCGGGGCGGTGGTGTCCTCGGCCAGGCGCTGGGCCAGCGCGATGCGGATCGCCATTTCCACGTCGCGGGTCAGGCGGCGCAGGATTTCGCGCATCAGTTCGCGTTCGCGGGTATTCAGGCCGGCGCCCTGGATGCGGTAAAGCGATGCCACGGCGAGATAGATTTCCTCGCGGCTGGCGCCGGACTGCGGATTCATGGCCAACTGGGCAAGCCGGCCCATGTCGCTCATATCGTGTGCGGTAAGCCCCACGTTGGTACCCCAAAATGCTTTCTGCACAGGACCGCAATGGCCCTTTTGCCTGATTTTCTATCAGCTCGACCCTTAATACAGGATTAAGTCTCTTGCGCGCGCGGAGCAAAATCGCTCCTTTTCATGCCCATGGCGGCATCGTCCAAAAGCTGGCTCCTGGCGCTCGACCAGGGCACCACATCGACCCGGGCGATCCTGTTCGACGCCCAGGCGCGTCCGGTCAGGAGCCACGCCATGGCGCTGCGCCAGATCTATCCCGCCAATGGCTGGGTCGAGCATGACGCGGCGGAGATATGGCAGGCGGCGCTGGGCTGCTGCCGCACCGTTCTCGAAGGAGTCGGCGCCGACGCCGTTGCCGCCATCGGCATCACCAACCAGCGCGAGACCTCGCTGGTGTGGGACAAAAAGACCGGCGCGCCGCTTTACAACGCGATCGTCTGGCAGGACCGCAGGGGCGCGCCGCGCTGCGCCCAGTTGAAGACGCGCGGGCTGGAGGCGCAGGTCACGGCCAAGACCGGGTTGCTGCTGGACCCTTATTTCTCCGCCACCAAACTGGAATGGCTGCTGAAGAATGTGAAGGGGGTGAAAGGGCGGGACATTGCCTTCGGCACCATAGACAGCTGGCTGATCTGGAACCTGACCCGGGGCCAGGTGCATGCCACCGATGTCACCAATGCCTCGCGCACCATGCTGTGGAATCTGAAGACGCGCGACTGGGATGCCGGGTTGCTGAAGCTGTTCGGCGTGCCGCGCGGGATATTGCCCGAGGTGAAGGAAAGCCGCGGCGATTTCGGCCGCAGCGATCCCATGCTGCTGGGCGCGGCCATTCCCATCCTGGGGGTGGCGGGCGACCAGCAGGCCGCCAGCTTCGGCCAGGCCTGTTTCGCGCCGGGCGATGTGAAATCCACCTATGGCACCGGCTGCTTCGCGCTGGTCAATACCGGCAGGACGGTGCCCAAGTCGAAGAACCGGCTGCTGGCGACGGCCCTGGCGCAGAAACAGTATGCCATCGAAGGCAGCATCTTCATCGCGGGGGCGGTGGTGCAATGGCTGCGCGACGAATTGGGCATCATCGCCACGGCGGCGCAAAGCGAGGCGCTGGCCAAGCAGGCGAAAGCCGCCGAAGGGCTTTATTTCGTGCCCGCTTTCACGGGCCTGGGCGCGCCCTACTGGAATCCGGCGGCGCGCGGCGCCATCCTGGGACTGACGCGCGATACCGGCCGCGCCGAGATCGTGCGCGCGGCGCTGGACGCGGTCTGCTACCAGACGCGCGACCTTCTGGACGCGATGCGCCGCGACATGGCGGCGGCGGGACTTGCCCGCCTGCGGGCGCTGAAGGTGGATGGCGGCATGGTGGCCAATGACTGGTTCTGCCAGCGCCTGGCCGACCTGACCGGCCTGCCGGTGGATCGGCCGCGGGTGACCGAAACCACAGCATTGGGCGCGGCCTATCTGGCGGGGCTGGGCGCGGGGCTGTTCCGCAGCCAAAAGGATATTGCGGCGCGATGGGCGCTGGACCGCCGCTTCCGCCCGGCGATGAAAAAGTCCGAGCGCGATCGTCTGTATGCGGGTTGGCGGTGGGCGATTGCGCGGGTGCAATAACGCGCCGCCGCTTTCGATATGCAACCATGGCGGTTGACACCGCCGCCGCGCGTCGTGAAAGTCGGCGGTTCATGTCTGAACATGTCACATCCCTGGAGCCGTTGCGCGGGCGGCGCAAGCCGGAAAGCCTGGCCCGGCTGAAACAGGCGGCGCGCAAGCTGTTCGTGGAGCGCGGCTACGACGCCACGCGGCCGCAGGACATCGCGCGCGAGGCGGGACTGGGGCATGGCACCTTCTATCTGCATTATCCCGACAAGCGCGCCTGCTTCCTGGCCTTTGTCGAGGATGCGCGCCAGGAACTGGACGCGCATGTGCGCGCGCGCCGCCAGCCGGGCCAGAGCCTGGACCAGCGCATCGCCGCCAACCTGACCGCGATGTATGAATATGCCGACAGCCATCCCGGCGTGCTGCGCGCGGCGCTGACCGACGAGCGGATGATCGACGCGGAAGGCGTGGAAGCGCGCCCGCTGTTGATGCAATGGGGCGATGAATGGGCCGACCTGGTGCGCGAAGCGGTGCGCGACGGCAGCGCCCGTTCCAGTTATTGCGCCGACATCATCGGCCAGGCCATCGTGGGCGCGTTGCACCAGGCCAGCCGCGAGTGCCACCGCTCGCAACGCTGCCGCGACGAACTGGTGCAGAACCTCACCTGTTTCCTCACCCAGGCGCTGAAGCCGGATTGATCAGGAAAATGGCCGGTAAGCGTTGCCCACGGGCTCGGGCTCCGCGCCCGATGCTTCAGCTCCTTGACGCCAGCCGCACAGAAAGACCCTGCACGTCGCAGGGCGGTTGTCATATATGGCGCAGCCGCGTTGCGGAGATTGGCTCATGACGTCATCCCAGCGGGCGCGGCATCGGCAACAACGCAAAGCCGTGCCGCCGCAGCGCGGCCAATGGCAGCGCCAGATAAAAATAATTTCGTCGCGACGTTTGTTCCCGGTTGCCGCGGTATACGGAACATAACATAGTTTATACGCAGCTTGCAGCCGTCTGCCGCCCAAGCTGGCGTAACCGCGTCCCTCTGATTTTTTTCAATCATATGAAAGTCCACGCGCAAGACCTGTTTTGCGTGAAGGATGGTTGTTGCCGGGGTGTCATCATGAAGATGGGGGCTTTGCCGCCATGCGGTCGCGCGCCCATGGGGCAAGGCGCGTCGCGGGACGAGGATCTGTCGCTTTGTCTCACGCGGCTGTTTCTGCGCCAGGGCGATGGCGTGCTGACCGCCGATGCTTCATCCGAAAACCGCGCCTGGCTGACGGCGCATCTGGGGCCGCATGCGCTCACCATCCTGGACAGGGACGCGCTGCTGGCGCGACTGACGGCACGCCATGGGGACGCGTTGCTGGACGAGGCGGTGTTCGGCCTGGCGCGTCGCTTCCCGCAATTGTCGGCCCAGACCGTGATTACCCGGCCGCAGATGATCTTCCTGGGATTGTTCGCGGGTCTGGGCATGGCGGCGCTGGCGTTGGCGCCGGTGCCGGCCTTTCGCGCGATCGCGGCGCTGCTGTCGCTGGCCTTCGCCGCCGCCGGCATATTCCGCGCCGTGCTTGCCATCCTGGCGACGCAGCGGCGGCCGTCGCCGGCATTTGCCGGCGGGCGGGCGCTGCCGACCTACACCATCCTGGTGCCGCTTTATCGCGAGGCGGCGGTCCTGCCCCAACTGACGCGCAGCCTGCAGGCACTCGACTACCCGCCGCACCTGCTGGACATCAAGCTGGTGATGGAAGCCGATGACGGCGAAACCATCGCCGCGGCGCGGGCGCTTGGCGTTCCGTTCGAAATCGTGGAAGTCCCGGCGGGCGGGCCGCGCACCAAGCCCAAGGCCGCCAATTATGCGCTGGCCTTCGCGCGCGGCGAATATCTGGTGGTCTATGACGCCGAGGACCGGCCCGAACCGGACCAGTTGCGCAAGGCGGTGGCGACCTTCCGCGCCAGTCCGCGCCGCACCGCCTGCCTGCAGGCGCGGCTCAACTTTTTCAACGCCCACCAGAACTGGCTGACCAGGATGTTCGCCCTGGACTATGCCCTGTGGTTCGAGGCGCTGCTGCCGGGGCTGGACCGTATCGGCGTGCCCATCCCGCTGGGGGGCACCTCCAACCATTTCCGCACCGCGGTGCTGCGCGCCATCGGCGGCTGGGACGCCTTCAATGTCACCGAGGATGCCGATATCGGCATTCGCCTGTCCCAACTGGGCTACCGCGTCTCGATGCTGGATTCCACCACCTTCGAGGAAGCGCCCGTCACTGTCGGCGCCTGGCTGAAACAGCGTTCGCGCTGGCTCAAGGGCTATATGCAGACCTGGCTGGTGCATATGCGCGATCCGGCGGCGCTGATGCGGCGCACGGGCTTGAGCGGCTTCCTGGCCTTCCAGCTTTTCATCGGCGGCGGCGTGGTGTTCGCCCTGGCCAATCCGCCCCTGTGGATCGCCTTCCTGGCGGCGCTGCTGCTGCACCGGACGCAAGGCGCGAGCGGACCCGGCGCGATCATTCCCGGCGCGGGGCTTCTTGCCTGCAATGTGCTGCTGACCTGGCTGGCGGTGCTGGCGCCGAAACGGCGCGGCTGGGACGAACTGGCGCCCTATGGCCTGACGGTGATCGCCTATTGGGGCCTGGTGTCGGCGGCGGGCTATCGCGGCATCTGGCAACTGATCACCCGGCCGTTCTTCTGGGAGAAGACGGTGCATGGTGTCGCCAAATAGCGCATGAAAACAGCACCCCTGCTTTGCACCCTGCTGTGTCTGCCGGCGGCGGCGCATGCGGCGGCCTGGACCTTGCCGCAGGATGACTGGCAGATGATCGGCACGCTGATCTACAGCAATGCCGACCGCAGCTATAATTCGCGCGGCGATCCCGCGACGCCCAAGCTGTTCCAGCGCGCGCTGCTGCAGACCGACACCGAATATGGCTGGAGCGACCGGCTGACGGTGTTCCTGCGCACCGAGAGCGCCTATGCCTATGACCATGATCCGGGCACGCCGCCGGTCAGCGCCCAGCAGGACAATGCCTTCGAGGGCGGCGCGCGGTATGCGCTGCTGCGGGGCCTGGGTCTTCTTGCCGATGACGATGTCCTGTCGCTGGAAGTGTCGGCGCGCACCGCCGGCGCCTTCAACTTCGCGGTCTCGGCCAATGCCAATTCCGCCGGCCGCGATGCGGGCTTCCGGCTGCTCTATGGCGCGGGCTTTGAATGGCAGGGCATGCCGGGCTTCCTGGATGTGGAAGCCGGCGAACGCTGGGTGTCGGCGCCGCGCCCCGACCAGACCCCGATAGACCTGACCGCCGGGCTGTGGCTGGCCCCGGACTGGATGGCGATGCTGCAGAGCTTCAACCTGGTCAGCAGTTCGGCGGCTGCGCCCTACAGCTATTTCCGTAGCCACAAGCTGGAACTGTCGGCGGTGTGGCGGTTCGCGCCGCGCTTCTCGCTGCAGACGGGCGCGTTCGTCTCGCCCGCCGGGCAGAACGCCCTGGTCGAGCGCGGGGTGGTGCTGGCGGTGTGGAGCAGTTTTTAGAGCCGGTTGTTTTCAGTTGGAGCAACCCCAACCCAGATTGTCATGGCCCGCCCTCTTTCCATTAAAAGAGGGCCGGGCCACCCAGGTGACACAGACACCCATGCTGACATCGTATGCGAACCAACTGGGTGGCCCGCTGTTGCGGGCCATGACAATTATTTTTGAATCCCAATTGCGTGCAGATCCTGGTTCCGAATTGCGAGCCTATTGCGGATACCAGTCCAGCAGCCGCACTTCGATGCCGGTGCCTGCCAGCGCCTTCTGGAACTGGGCGATGTCCTGGCCCTTGTAGTGGTAGGGGATCGCGACCTTGGGATGGAAAGCCTTCACGGCGTCGGCGGCTTCGACCGGCGTCATGGTGTAGGGCAGGTTCATCGGGATGAAGGCGACATCGATATTCTTGAGCGCCCGCATCTCCGGTGTGCCTTCGGTATCGCCCGCGAAATAGAAATTCTTGCCGCCGAAATTCAGCACATAGCCGTTGCCGCGGCCCTTGTCGTGGTACGGTTGGCCGTTCGGCTGGTTGTGGCTGATGTTGTACATGGGCACGGCGGTGATCTTCCAGTCGCGCCAGCGCGTGCTTTCGCCATTGGCCAGCACCTTGGCCTGGGTGATGGTCGCCTGCACGGCGGCGGGGGCGATGACGGTGGTGCCGGCCTTGCTGAGCGCGGTCACATCGGCGGCGTCCATATGGTCGCCATGGATGTCGGTGATCAGGATCAGGTCGGCGGTAATGCCGTCGATCTTCGCCGGCTTGGCGGGATCGATCACGATGGTGTCGCGGCCCGCCGTGATCCTGGCGGCGGCGTGATAGATCGGGGTGATCCGCACCGCCTGGGTGGCGGTGGCGAAGGTCTGGGTCTGGTCGGCCGCCTCTACCGACGGGATAAGGGCGGGCAGGGTGAGGGCGCCGAACAGCAAGGCAATCGCGATTTTCATGACGTGTTCCTATTTCGCGGGATTGGTGACGGGGCCGACATGGCCGGTATATCTGGGGCCGTTGACCTGGATCACGAAGCCGTCGGGATCGTTGAACTTGAAGCTCTCATCGTCGCCGCGCGATCCGGCGGTGGGCTTGAGCCCCGCCGCCTTGACCTTGGCGCGCATGGCGCCGGCGTCCCAGGCCTCGATGCCGAAGTCGAAATGATCCAGCGCCGCCACGTCGGGCTTCTGCTCGATGCCGAAGAACTGCTCGCCCACCGACAGGATGTGGATGGTCTCGGACTGCTGCGCCAGCTTGAGGCCGAAGAACTCCTGGTAGAATTTCGAGGTCTTCTGCAGGTCGGGCACCCGCACCGTGACATGGTTAAGGCTGATGGCCTTCAGGCTGGGCGCGGCCAAGGCAGGGGCCATGGTGGCGGCTCCGGCGGCGAGGCCTGCCACCGTCGCTACCAGCTGGCGGCGCGACAGCCGCCCGCGCTCGAAATCCGAAACCATCTTTTCGACCAGCATTTGCATTGCGCTTCCCCGTTTTTTGGTTTGTCGGGGCGCAGCATAGGCATGACGCCTATTTCACGGCCAGAGCCCATAGAAGGGCCTGTACTTGAGAATGAGTTGCATCTATAGAGGCGGGAACAACGATGCGTTCCGCCTTGCCCCTTGCTGCCCTTTTGACCCTGGCCTTCGCCGGGGCGGCCATGGCTGAGTCAAAGGCGGCTGTGATCGGCGCACCCCTGGTGCGCGACGGCATCGAGATCGCGCCCAGTTTCCAGACCGACGCCACCTGGGACAGGAACCCCGTACCGCTGACCGCCAGTTCGGTGTTCCTGGCCGCCGACATCCACGCCACCAGCGATGACGTTCATGGCTTTGGCGAGCATGCCTTCATTCCCTATCTCTCGGTCAGCTATGCCCTGACCAAGGACGACGCCCCGACCTACAGGAAAGCCGGCCTGCTGTATCCCGTCGCCGCCAAAAGCGGGCCGCACTATGCCGCCGGCGCCGAGTTGGCGGGGCCGGGCACCTATCACCTGACCTTGATCGTTTCGCCGCCCAGCGCCCACGGGATGATGCGCCGCACCGACAAGGCCGGCGGCGTGCCCGACTGGTGGAAGCCGGTCACCGCGAGCTGGACCTTTACCTATCCGAGCAAGACCCCATGAAAAAACTGCTGTTGGCTCTCCTGATGATCGCGCCGCCGGCGCTGGCGGACTCCGTGACGGAAGTCCATCTCAAGGACCACAAATTCTCGCCCTCCACCATCAAGGTGAAGGCCAACCAGCCCGGCATGATCCTGCTCTACAATGACGACGACAGCGCCGACGAGTTCGATTCCTCGGCGCTGAAGATCGAGAAGGTGGTGCCCGGCCATGCCAAGGGCAATATCCGCCTGCGCGCGCTTGCCCCCGGCAAATACCCCTTCATGGGCGAATACCATGCGGCTACCGCCCAGGGCGTGGTGATCGCAGAATGATCTCCGCCCTCATCATCGTCTTTCGCGAAGTCATCGAGGCCGGGCTGATCGTCGGCATCGTGCTGGCGGCCACCGCCGGCGTGCCCAGCCGCGGCCGCTGGGTCGCCATCGGCGTCGGCGCGGGCGTGCTGGGCGCCTGCCTGGTCGCGGCTTTTGCCGGCGAACTGGCCAACCTGTTCCAGGGCTCGGGGCAGGAGTTCTTCAATGCCGCCATCCTGCTGCTCGCGGTCTGCATGCTGACCTGGCACAATGTCTGGATGGCCAGCCATGGCCGCGAGATGGCGCTGGAACTCAAGGCCGCGGGGCATCAGGTCAAGACCGGCGAGCGCACCCTGACGGCGCTGGCCATCGTGGTCGGCGTGGCGGTGCTGCGCGAAGGTTCGGAAGTGGTGCTGTTTCTCTATGGCATCGCGGCGCAGGGCGGCACCAGTGCTTCCGCGATGGTGGCTGGCGGCGCGCTGGGGCTTGTTGGCGGCGCTTTGGTTTCCGGGCTGATGTATTTCGGCCTTCTCACCATTCCGGCGGGCAGGCTGTTCCAGGTCACCGGCGGGCTGATTACCTTGCTGGCGGCGGGCATGGCGGCGCAGGCGGTGATCTTTTTGCAGAATGGCGGCTGGCTGCTCTATTTCACCGACACGGTTTGGGACACGTCCTGGCTTATCAAGGAAGACAGCATCGCCGGCCGGTTGCTGCACACCCTGGTCGGCTATAGCGAGGCGCCGAACGGCGCCCAGCTGATCGCTTATGGCACAACGATACTTGTCATCATCCTGCTGATGCGGATGGTGAACCATCGCCACCAGGCGGCGCGCGCGCCCAAAGTCGGGCACGCCTGAGAAATCGCTCAAATTGCGCCGGTTTTGAAATCCTGATGGTAAGGCGTGCCCGTTAGCCTGTGTCCGGTGAATAACGGTGCAGACATGGGGCAGATTGAAACCCAGCCCGCCGGGCCGGTCGCCGAACCGCCTGGCGATGACAACAGGGCGCGGATGCTGGAGGCGGCGCGGGCGCTGGTGCTGCGCGGCGACGGCAAATTCTCGGTCGGGGCCCTGTGCGCCGAGGCGGGGATAGAGCGTGCAGCTTTTCGCATGCACTTTCCCGGCAAGACCGCGCTGATGGCGGCGCTGATGCAGCAGGATACGCCCAGGCCCGATCTTGCCACCGCCATCGAAACCGCGCCTGTCGCTGCGCCGGAAATTCCCGCCGCCGAGCCTCCCCAGACGGAGAAGCTGGCCGATGCCTGGCTGGAGCGGCGGCTTCGGGTGTTCGAGCGCGCCCTGACGGCGCTGGAAGCCAAGGCCGAGACCAAGCAGCGCCAGTTGGATATGCGCCTGGCCCAGATGGAGGAAAAGCTGGCGGCCCTGGGCCAGCCCCTGGTGTCGCAGTCCGCGCCGGCACAGCGGGTTTTCGCCGATCCGCTGCTGGCGATCCCGCCGGAGCCATTGCCGGAGCCGTTATCCGAACCACCGGCCACGCCGCCGGAAGGCGAAAAGAAACCCGATCCGTCGCTGGTGATCCCGCCCTTGCCTGTCGCCGTCATTTCCAAGGAGGAAATGGCCGGGGTGCTGCAGAACGCCCGCGACAAGGCGCGGGTGCCGGAAGAACCGCCGAAGCGCAAGACCGGCAGTCGCCTGCGCTGGCTGGCGCTGGGCGGGCTGTCGCTGGTGGCCCTGTTCATCGGCATCGGGCTCACACTGGGCGATCCGGCGCGTGCGACCCAGCCCGAACTGACGGGCAACGGCACGGCGTCCCGCCATGTCGCCGCCACCAGCCTTGGCCGCACCATCGCGCTGGCCGATGCCGGCGATTCCCGCGCCCAGGCCAGGCTGGCGCTGGCCTATCTGCGCGGCGAGGGCGTGGCCGGCGACCCGGTGGCGGCGGCGCGCTGGAGCGCGGCGGCCGCAGACGCCGGCGAACCCATGGCGCAATACCTGCTGGGCGCCCAGTACAGCCAGGGCGCGGGCGTGGCGCCCGATCCGGTGCGGGCCTTTGCCTGGTTCACGGTCGCGGCCTCGCGCGGCAACCTCAAGGCGATGCACAATCTCGCCATTGCCTATGCCCAGGGGCAGGGCACGGTGCGGGACCAGGCCAGGGCCGCGCTCTGGTTCACCCGCGCCGCCGAACGCGGCTATGTGGATTCCGCCTTTGACCTGGCGGTGCTGTATGAGCGCGGCGAGGGCGTGCCGCAGGATCTGGCCCAGGCGCTGAAATGGTATGGCATCGCGGCGCAGGAAGGCGATGCGCCGTCGAGGGCGCGGGCGGAATTCCTGCGCGGCCAGTTGAAGGCCGCCGATGTGCGGATGGCCGTCAATGCCGCCCAGGCCTTTACGCCGCTGGCGGCGCCGGCGGGGGCGAATCTGTTGCCGGCATTTTAGCCATTCTCGCGGCCAGGCTGCCGTAATGGCCGGCCCAGACCTTGGTGAATTCCGCCCCCAGCAGGAATATCTGCGCCGAATAATAGACCCAGATCAGCAGCACGATGATGCCGCCCGCCGCGCCATAGATATTGGCGGTGATGAAATTGGCCAGGTAATAGCCGATCAGGGTCTGGCCGGCCTCGAACAGGATGGCGGTGCCGCAGCTGGCCACCAGCACGTCGCGCCATTGCAGCGCCTTGTTGGGCAGAAGCTTGTAGATCGCCGCGAACAGCAGCGAGACCACGATGAAGCTCAACCAGACATTGATGGTGCCCACCACCACTTCGGAGAGGTCGGTGAAGCGGTCCAGCAGGTGTCCCAGCACCCGCACGCCGGTGGCGATCACCATGGAGAACAGCAGCAGGAAGCCCAGCCCGATCACCAGGATCAGGCTCATCACCCGGCCGCGCAGCAACTGGTAGAAATAGGATTCATGGCGCGGCGCTTTCCAGATCACGTTCAGCGCGTCTTCTATTTCGGTGAAGAAGCCGCTGGCGGTCACCACCAGCGCCACGATCCCGATCACGCTGCCCACCAGCGTGTGCGCGCCGTTGCGGACATGCAGGATGGCCAGCTGCACCAGGTCGGCGGATTCCGCGCTCATGATGCGGGTCAACTGGTAATGTACCGCGCCGCTGGCGGCGTCCTGGCCCAGGCCCAGGGCGGCGATGGTGGTGGCGATGAACAGCACCGGGGCGATGGCGGTGACGGCATAAAAGGCGATGGCCGCGCCGCGTGTGAGCGCGCTGTCGTCGACAAAGGCGGCGATGCCTTCCTTCAGCAGGCGCCAGGCGATGAAGTGGCGGCGTTTCACGGCGCAGGACTCGGAAGTTCCAGGTTCCAACCTAGCAGGCCACAGGAAAGTTTCACTTTTGTGGGAAGCGCTTACCCTGTCTGGGCGTTCTCAAAACGGGGGGCGTCACAGCCAAGTGGTTGATTCGGCATGTCTGTTACGGAGAATTCGGCTAAAAGCCGCCTGCGATCTGTGTGGGAGGACCGCATTCTGGCGGATTTCCGCGATTTCCGCTTCACCTGGAGCGGATTTTTCCGCTGGACCGGCATCACCCTGCTGGCGGTTCTGGTCGCCGCCATCGTCACGCTCTATTTCCTCGACTGGAACCAGATGCGCGGGCCGATCGGACGCTATCTGTCGCACAAGACCGGCCGCGAAGTGCGGATCGACGGCAACCTGGCGGTCAGGCTGTTCACCCTGCAGCCCAGCATTGACCTGGGCGGGCTCTATGTCGGCAACCCGCAATGGGTGGGCAAACCGCAGGCGGCCAAGGTCAAGGAAGCGCGCGTCGAACTGCGGCTGCTGCCGCTGCTCTTTGGCGAACTGATCCTGCCGCTGGTGAAGATCGACCAGCCCGACCTGCTGGTGGTGCGCGATGCCGATGGCCGCACCAACTGGGACAGCAAGAGCGGGCAAAATCCCAACGAGGCGTTCAAGCTGCCGCCGATCCGGCGCTTCCTGGTCAACGACGGCCATGTCGTGATCGACGACGCGGTGCGCAGGCTGCATTTCACCGGCAGCGTGTCGTCCAGCGAGGAGCAGGGGAAGGCCGCGTTCACGCTGAAGGGCGACGGCACCCTCAACGGGAACAGGTTTCTCGCCAATGTCGTGGGCGGGCCGCTGCTGAATGTGGACCAGAGCCGGCCCTACAACTTCACCGCCGACATCCATTCCGGCGATACCCACATCCTGGTCGATGGCGCGATCACCCAGCCCTTTCATCTGGACCGCGTCACCGCCGGCCTGAATGTCACGGGCCCCAACCTGTCGGACCTCTATTACCTGACCGGCCTGACCTTGCCGGGCACGCCGCCTTATCACCTGACGGTCAATGTCGCGCGCGAAGGTTCGCAATATCGTCTCAACGACCTCAATGGCGTGCTGGGCGGTTCGGACCTGCACGGCAACCTGACGGTGGATGCCTCCGGCAAAATTCCCGCTTTGGCCGGCAAGGTCGCGTCGCGGGTGCTGAACTTCGCGGACCTGGGGGCGGTGATCCGCGGCGGCCAGCCGGCGCGGCAGAGCAAATTCCTGATCCCCGATGCCGTGCTGCACACCGAGCGGCTGCGCCAGATGAATGCGGAAGTGGATTACAGCGCCCAGTCCATCCAGTCGCGCGATTTTCCGCTGCGCAGCCTGGACACCCATATCGGCCTGCAAGGCGGGGTGCTGAACCTCAAGCCGCTGGCCTTCGGCTTCACCCAGGGCAAGCTGGCGGGCTCGGTCAGGATCGACGCCCGCAAGGCGGTGCCGGTGACGTCGCTGGATGCGCGCATCACCGACATCCATGCCGAGGCTTTCATCAAAGGGGGCATAAAGGACAGCGACAAGCCCATCACCGGCGTGCTGGAAGCGCGCGCCGTGCTGACCGGCAGCGGCAATTCGGCCCATGCCGTGGCCTCCACCGCCAGCGGCACCTTTACCGCCGTGGTGCCGCAGGGCGGCATGCGCCACAGCCTGGCGGAATGGGCCGGGGTGAATGTGCTGTCCGCCCTCAGCCTCAATCTCAGCGGCGACAATTCCAGCACCCAGTTGCGCTGCGCCGTGGCGGGCTTCGCCGCCAGGGATGGCGTGCTGACCGCCCAGCAATTTGTCATCGATACCGAGCCGGTGCGGATCGACGGCGGCGGCAGCATCAACCTCAAGGACGAGACCCTGGACATGCGGCTGCAGGGCGCGCCCAAGCATTTCCAGATCATGCGGCTGCATGTGCCCGTCACCGCCACGGGCGCGCTGGCGCATCCTGTCCTGGGGGTGAAGGCGGGGCCGCTGGTGGCGCAGGGCGCGGTCGGCGCGGCCCTGGGCTTGCTGTTTCCGCCGGCGGCGCTGCTGGCCTTCGTGGACCCGGGCCTGGCCAAGGACGCTCATTGCGGGCCGCTACTTGCGGCGGCAAAAGCGCAGGGGGCACCCGTCAAAGCTGCCGCTATCAATAACGCGCCAGCCCCGCGCAAGTAGCGTTTATCTTTCCCCCTCCGGCCTTCGCCGGCTCAAGAGCCGGCTACGGCCACCTCCCCCGCGCCCGCTTCGCTGCGGGGGAGGGCTGGCCGATGCCAGGGCGAAGGGTGCGCCGGTCAAGGCGGCGGCCATCGCCAACGCGCCGGCGGCAAGGAAGTAGGTTGGGGGAAAATCAAGCCCAATATTTTCGTCGCCCCCGCTTGCGGTTGTCATGGCATTCCCCACATTTCGCCGTGGGTATTCGCCCCGAAGGAGCGCCTATGACCATTTTCAGACAGTTGCCCAAATTGCTGGCCGCGTTCGGCATCGCCATCGCGCTGGCCGGCTGCGGCGTCAACGACATTCCCGCCAAGGACCAGGCCGTCAAGGCCGCCTGGGCCAATGTGCAGGCGGCCTATCAGCGCCGCAGCGACCTGATCCCCAACCTGGCCAACACCGTGGCCGGCTATGCGGCGCAGGAGAAGTCGGTGCTGGTGGAAGTGACCCAGGCGCGCGCCAACGCCACCCATGTCAGCGTCGACGCCTCCACCATCACCGATCCGGCAAAATTCCAGCAATTCCAGGACGCGCAGGACAAGCTGTCGGGCGTGCTGGGGCGGCTGATGTCGATCAGCGAGAATTATCCCGACCTGAAGTCCAACCAGAACTTCCTGGCTTTGCAGTCGCAACTGGAAGGCACGGAAAACCGCATCGAGATCGCGCGCCGCGACTACAACACGGCGGTACAGGATTATAACACCACGCTGGTGACCATCCCCGGTTCGCTCTGGGCCTCCACCATGTACAAGTCCTACAAGCAGGCGACGCCCTTCGCGGCCAGCGCCGCGGCGCAGAGCGCTCCGGTGGTGAGCTTCCCCGGCGCGACAGCGCCCGGAAACGGAGCCGCCACCGGCACCGCGCCGCCGCCATCCGCGGCCGCGGCCCAGCCGGGCACGCAACCGGCCAAGCCGTAAACGCGGATGCGGTTTCTCGCCGCCATTGTCGCGTTTTTCTGTCTTCTGACCCCCGCTCTGGCAGCGCCGAAATTTCCGGTGCTGACGGGGCGGGTGGTGGATGACGCCAATATCCTGTCGGCGGACACCAAAGCCGACCTGACGTCCAAGCTGGCGGCGCTGGAACAGAAGACCTCGCGCCAGCTGGTGGTCGTCACCATTCCCTCGCTGGGCGGCTATGAGATTTCCGATTATGGCTATCAGCTTGGCCGCGCCTGGGGCATCGGCCAGGGCAAGCTGAACAATGGCGCGCTGCTGATCGTCGCGCCCACCGAACACAAGACCCGTATCGAGGTCGGCTATGGCTTGGAGCCGATCCTGACCGATGCTTTTTCCTCGGTGGTGATCCAGACCCAGTTGCTGCCGAAATTCCGCAGCGGCGATTTCAACGGCGGCGTCGAGGCCGGGGTGGACGCGCTGATCCAGCAACTGTCGCTGGACACGTCTGACGCCGAGAAACGCGCCGCCGCCGCGGAACAGCAGCTGCAACAGGCCGGCGATGACAACAGTTCGCCGCCGCTGAGCGCCCTGATCATCTTCATCATCATCGTCTTTGTCCTGCTGCGGGTGTTTGGCGGCTGGGGCATCCTGCCGTTCCTGTTCATGGGCGGCGGTGGCGGGCGCGGCGGCTTCGGTGGCGGCGGCGGAGGCGGCGGCTTCGGTGGCGGCGGCGGCAGCTTTGGCGGCGGCGGTTCGTCGGGGAGTTGGTGATGCTGAGCCAGGACGACCACACCCGCATCGCCGCCGCGATCACCGACGCGGAAAGCAAGACCGAAGGCGAAATCTTCTGCGTGCTGACCCAGGAAGTCTCGCGCTATCGCGAAGTGCCGCTGGCCTGGGCGGCGGCGGCGGCCTTGCTGGGGCCGCCCTTGCTGGTGATGGCGGGGCTGCACCGGCTGGCGCTGGCCAGCATCTTCACCAGCTGGACCGATGACTCCGCGCGCGCCATGGGCGGGCTGATCCTGCGGGTGCTGACGGCCTATTCCCTGCTGCAGGCCGGCATCTTCCTGGTTGTCGGGCTGGTCGTGGCGCATCCCATGGTGCGGCGCAAAGTGACGCCGCGCTTCCTCAAGCGCCACCGGGTGCGCCAGGCGGCGCGGCAGCATTTCGCCGCCACCGGCGCGCGCTTGGGCGACGCCGCCCCGCATGTGCTGATCTATGCCTCGCTGCACGACCGCCAGGTCGAACTGGTGGCGCATGAGGCCATTCACCGGGCGGTTGGCGATACGGTCTGGAATGCGGCGGTGGCGGCGGTGACCCAGGGCATGACGGCGGGCAAGCCGGGCGAGGGCTTCGTTGCGGCCATCGAGCTGTGCGGCGCGGCGCTGGCGCGGCATTTTCCGCCGGTGGGGGCGCCGAAGAACCAGTTGCCCAACGATATTCTCGAGACATAAACTTCCCCAAAACAACGGGGGAATGCCATGAAGACTGTTCTGACACTCGCGCTGTGCCTGATGGCGGTTCCGGCCCTGGCGCAAGGCGCGAAGGCGCCGCCGCATGTCGAGAGGCTCGATCCGGCGCTGGATGCCGTGATCGCGCCGGGCACCAAGGTCGAGAAGGTCGCCACCGGCTTTATCTTCACCGAAGGCCCGATGTGGAAAGACGGCAAGCTGTGGTTCAGCGACGTGCGCGGCGACAAGGTGCGCACTTTTGAACCGAAAATTGGCGATCCCAAAAGCGGCAAGGTGACGGTGATCCTGAGCGACTCCGGCGGCGTCAGGAATGCGCCGCCCACCGCCAATTCCGGCTCCAACGCCATGGTCACCGACAAGGATGGCTCGATCCTGATCTGCCGCATGGCGATCGGCACCATCGAGCGCATGGACGATCATGGCAACCTGACGCCCTTCCTGTCCCGCTATGAAGGCAAGCGGCTGAACAGCCCCAATGACCTGGTCTATGGCCCCGACGATGCGCTGTGGTTCACCGATCCCAGCTTCGGCCTGCCCAAGATGGATGCCGACCCGAAAAAGCAACTGAAGTTCAACGCGGTGTGGCGCTATGCGGGCGGCAAACTGACGCCCGCGATCACCGACATGCCCCAGCCCAACGGCATCGCCTTTTCGCCGGACGGCAAGACGCTGTATGTGTCCAATTCCATGCCCGATATGTATGTGCGCGCCTATGACGTGGGCGCGGACGGCAAGCTGTCGAACCCGCGCACCTTCATCAGCTATCCCGGCAGCGCCGATGATGTGCCCGACGGCATGAAGGTGGATTCCGCCGGCAATGTCTGGACCACCGGGCCGGGCGGCCTCCGCATTATCTCGCCCAAGGGCAAGGTGCTGGGCCAGATCGTGATCCCGGAGATCGTCGCCAATATCGCTTTCGCCGAAGACGGCAAGACGGTCTATCTCACCGGCTCGACCAGCCTCTACCGCCTGCACAGCCGGGTGGCGGGCGAGATTCCCAAGTATTACCGGAAGTAATCACTCCCATGTCATGGCCGCCCTTGAGGCGGCCATCCATGCGCGCGCCGTGGATGGCCGGGTCGAGCCCGGCCATGACAAGATGATGGATCAGTTGGCGTTCGCCGCCACGGCCATGAAGGCCTGCTTGGTGGGCATGTCCCTGGCGACGCCGATGACCATCAGTTCCAGCGGTGCGCTGCCGCCCTTGAAGCCTTTGGCCTGGCCAAGTTCGACGGGAATGGCGTCGCCCTTCTTGATGGCGACGGTTTCGCCATTGACCGTGACCGCGCCGTCGCCGGACATGACATAATAGGCTTCGGTCAGGTCGGCGTAACGCGTCTCGGGCAGGGTGGCGCCCGGCTGAACCAGCACATGATCCACATAGGCCCAGGGGGTGTAGAACACGCTGGGGCCCAGCGCCCGGCGGCGCATCACGCCCGGCGCGGCGGATTTCAGTAGCGCCCGGTCCAGATGCATGGTGACGAATTGCGGCACCTTGTCCTGGGCCGCGCCCACACGGTCGTCGCCCAGGTTGAAGGCGTCATAGACCTTCGACGTGCCGACATTGATGTTCATCCACTCGATATCGTGATCGGTGGGATTGTAGATTCCGTGCGCCGAGCCCATGCGGTCGGGCGCGCCCCAGGTGCCCTTGAGGGTCGAGGTGCGGCCATTGATGGTGAATTCGGCGGTGTCGTCGAAGATCACGAACATTTCCTCGCAGTGGTTGTGGAAATGCTGGCCGATGCCGGAATGGGGATGGATCACGCCGCGATGCAGGAACAAGAGGTTGGTGGACAGGGTCTTGTCGGTCATCAGCGGCCCGAAATTCATCGTGCCGGCGCCGTCATGCACCGCGGTCAGCAGCGCGGTCTTCCTGATATCGTAATGGGTGATCCTGGAGGCGAGTTGCGCCTGCGCGGCGGTCGCGGTCAAGAGCAGGGCGGTGACGGCCAGGCGCTTCATGAAATTCTCCCCATTGTCTTTTGCGGGAGTCTAGCATTTTCGGTGGATGAGGCCAGTGCCCCTGGCGCGCCCGCCTCACTGCGCTGTCGCGCGGCGGGCTTGCCATTCGATAACTGCCGCAACGCGGCAGTTATCGAATGGTGCCGGTTGAGAGGATTGAACTCCCGACCTTCGGTTTACAAAACCGCTGCTCTACCGCTGAGCTAAACCGGCATCCGCGCTGAAATAGCCACAGCGGCCGTTAATGGCAAGTTCCTCGTCACGGCGCCGTGTAGGTATAGGTATACGTCCAGCGTTTTTCCGCGCCCGGCGGCAGGTCGATGGCAATATAAGGCTCGACCGCCTGCGTCCTGTCTATCGAGAAGATATTGATCTTGACGATGGGCTGGTCGCCCACGATCCGCACGCTTGCGCCGCTTTTCAGGTCGCGCACCTCGATATCGTAGTCGCCCGCTGAAGCGCCATAGCCGGTGTTGGGGAACGAAATGCGTTCCTTGTCTTTCATCGGCCGCAGATAGGTCAGGCTGCCCGCCTCGATACGCATCAGGTCGGCGGCGGGCGGCGTGGCGGCTTTCACGGCAAAGGGGAAAGTCACCCGGATGCCGTCATTGCCCGGCGTCAGGCGCAGGAAATTATGGTCATAGACGGTGGTGTGGATGGGCTTGTCGCCGCTGTTCTTCAACACATGCTCGATCGCCAGCTGCGGTTTGCCCGGCACCAGGCGCAGGGTCTTTTCATAGGTATAGCCATAGCCCGCGCCGTCCAGGGTCTGCAGGAAGCTGATGCTGTCCTTGGTGACCCGGGTGGAGCGGCGGCCGATATTGACGATGTCATAGTGACGATAATGGTCGTAGGGCGCGTCGTCGGGCCGGTACAGGATGCCGACGCCGATCTTGACGAACAGCGCCGTGGCCTTGTCGTCGAAACCCAGCGGCGCGAATTCCTCCACCGGGCCGCTGACGGCGCTGTCGGGGCCCGCCACCACCGCGCCCTCGGCGTCGTAAGTATAGTCCAGCACATCGGGCGCGGTGCGCTCGAAATAGGGGCCATAGAACTCCCGGCCTTTCAGGGTCAGGCTGGTGACGATACCGGCCTGGTCAAAGCGCGTGCCGCGATAGAAGCCGTTGTCCAGGTCGGGCGGCGTGATGCGCGCCGCGATCAGGCCGTTTGCGATCTCGACATGCGGCGACGATGCCAGCAGTTCGTCCACCGGCGCGCTGGCGGTGGGCATGGGCTGCACCGGCTGGGCCAGCGCGCTTCCTGTCAGCAAACACAATGCAACGGCAATCTGTTTCACGCGCCGGGCCCGAAATAGTCATAGGTATAGGTCCAGCGCTTGGTCTCGCCGGGCTTGATCGCGATGGCGATATAGGGCTCCCAGCTTGTGTTGGTGCGGATGGACCAGAAATTGATCCGCGCCAGCGGCTGGTCGGCGCGGATGCGCTGGCCGAAGCCGGTGGCGGTGTTCTTCACCGTGAAGTCATAGTCGCCGGCCTTGTCGCCGAAGCCGCTGATGGGGGAGGTGACGGCTTCGCCTTCCTTCACCGCGCGCAGATAGCGGATGGTCTTGCCATCCACCACCGCGGCGTCGGACGCGAAGGGTTTGTCGGTCTTGATATCGAAGGGCGCGGTGATGGCGATGTTCTCGTTGCCGGGGCTGAGGGTCAGGAAGTTGTGGCAATAGACCGTGGTGACGATGTCGCGCCTGCCGGTGTTCTTCAGCACATGCTCTATCGTCATCTGCGCCTTGCCGGGAGTCAGCCGCACCGTCTTCACATAGGAATAGCCGAAGCCGCTGTCCTTGTCGGCGACGGTGTGGGTCAGGCGCAGGCTGGATTTGGTGTGGCTGGCGGTGCGGGTGCCTTCATTCACCACCGGATAGGCATGGACGAAATCATAGGCCGAGGCGTCGCGCTTCATGATGCCGACGCCGATCTTCAGGAAGCGTCCGCATTTTGTTTGTTGCGCCCCTTCGGGGCAGGCACCGGCTTCGTCATACCCGACCGGCTGGAAATCCTCGGCCGGGCCCACCGACGCGCTGACGGTGGAGACGGTGACCTGGCCGTCCCGCCATTGGAAATCGCGCACATGCGGCGAATAGCTGGAGAACCAGGGCTGGCCATAATCCGTGCCCTTGTAGGTGGCATGCGCCACCACGCCGGTACGGTCGAACCGGGTGCCGCGATAGAAGCCGTCCTCGCCGGGCAGATAGACCTTGGCGGAGACGATGCCGTTGGAAATCCCGACATGCGGCAGGTCCGCCAGCGTGGTGGCCGGAATCACCGCGCTGTCCAGGGATGCGGTCTGGGCGCCCGCCGGCATGGCGGCGCAAGCCATTGCGGCCACGGCATATTTCAGGCTCCTGATAGTGCCCATTTTATTCATTTGGCCCCTCGCTTCCCATTTTGCTTCCTTGGCCGTCCCCTTGTATGAGGGACTGGCTTTTTTGATTTTATAGCACAATGAAACGCATCCTGATCACCTCCGCCATCCCCTATGTCGCCGGGGTCAAGCACCTGGGCAACCTGGTCGGCTCCATGCTGCCGGCCGACATCTTCGCGCGCTATTGCCGTTCGCGCGGCTATGACACCCTGGCGATCTGCGCCACCGACGAGCATGGCGCGCCGGTCGAACTGGCGGCGCTGGAAGAGGGCATGCCGGTGGCGGAATATGCCGCCAAGTGGCATGCGGTGCAGAAGGCGCTGGGCGACCGCTTCAGCCTCAGCTGGGACAATTTCGGGCGCTCCTCCTCAGCCCAGAACCATGAACTGACGCTGCATTTCGCCCGCGCGCTGTGGAAGAACGGCTTGCTGGAACTGCGCACCACCAAGCAGGCCTATAGCGCCACCGATGGCCGCTTCCTGCCCGACCGCTATGTCATCGGCACCTGTCCGCATTGCGGCTATGACCGGGCGCGCGGCGACCAGTGCGAGAATTGTACCCGGGTGCTGGACGCCGTCGACCTGATCCATCCGCGTTCGGCGGTGTCGGGGGCGCAGGACATCGAGATCCGCGACGCCACCCATCTGTTCCTGAAACAGTCGCAGTTCGCCGATCGGTTGCGCGCCTGGATCGACAGCCACAAGACCGACTGGCCGCCGCTGGTGACGTCGATCGCCTACAAGTGGCTGGATGAAGGCCTGCACGATCGCGGCATCACCCGCGACCTGGAATGGGGCATCCCGGTGCCCGACGACATTGCCGGCGGGGCGCTCAAGGGCAAGGTCTTCTATGTCTGGTTCGATGCGCCCATCGAATATATCGCCGCCACCAAGGAATGGGCCGACAAGAACGGCAAGGGCGATGCCTGGAAGGACTGGTGGTTCGGCGACGCCGCCAAGGACGTCACTTATTGGGAATTCATGGGCAAGGACAATGTGCCCTTCCACACCATCATCTTCCCGGCGATGGAGATGGGCACGGGCGAGCCCTGGCATCTGGTGGACCGGCTGAAGGGCTTCAACTATCTCAACTATGACGGCGGCAAGTTCTCGACCTCGGGCAAGCGCGGCATCTTCATGGACAAGGCGCTGGATGTGGCGCCGGCCGATTACTGGCGCTATTACCTGATCGCCAATGCGCCGGAGTCGAGCGACAGCAACTTCACCTGGGAACAGTTCGCCGGCATCATCAACAAGGACCTGGCCGATGTGCTGGGCAACTTCGTCAACCGCGTCACAAAATTCTGCGTCGCGCGCTTCGACGGCGTGGTGCCGGGCGAGGGCGATTATGGCGAGGACGAACAGGCGCTGGTCGCCGAGATGGACCGCCGTGTCGCGGCCTATGCCGAGTTCATGGAGAATGCGGAATTCCGCAAGGCGATGGGCGAGATGCGCGCCATCTGGGTCGCCGGCAATGAATACATGACCCGCGCCGCGCCCTGGACCCATATCAAGACCGACCGCGCCAGGGCGGCGGTGGGCGTGCGCATGGGGCTGAACCTGATCCACCAGTTCGCGCACCTGTTGTGGCCGGTGATGCCGGATTTCGCCAAGACCATTCACGAATGTATCCAGCCGGTGGGCTATCGCGGCGGCGTCATCCCGTTCCCCGGCGCGCCGATGCTGGAACTGCTGAACGACCTGACGCCCGGCCAGCCGATCAAGGCGCCCGAGGTGCTGGTGGCCAAGATCAGCGAAGACCAGATCGCGGAATGGAAGGCGCAATTCGGCGGCGGGGCGGCCTAGGCTTTCTTCCCTTGCGGCAGGGAACAGGCCCATTCCGCGGCGACCCCGGCTCCAAGGGCACTGTGCAAAAATAACCGAAGCGGCCTGGAACCCACACCGCCCCGCGGCGTTACAGGGGTGCCCTTATAGTGGCAAACGCGATCCTGAGGCGCTTCACCCCTCAAGGACAGGCCGAGTTGGCTCAAAGGGCATACCCGGTAAATGGCCATGGTCTTAGTCGTCGAGGACGATGTTTTCATTCGTGAAATGGCCGAATCGATGATTCTGGACTGGGGTCACGGGATTTTGTCGGCCTGCGACGTTTCCGAGGCGCTTGTGCATCTTCGATCCGCCGGCCACATCGACGCGCTTTTCACGGACGTCTATCTCAAGACCGAGATTCATGGGGGTTGCGACGTGGCGCGGCAGGCGATCCTGATGCGGCCCGGGCTGCGGGTTCTTTACACCACCGGCAACCGGGCTACCGATGCGTTGCACGGCCTGTTCGCGGCCGGCACCCATTTCCTGCCCAAACCCTATACCGAAGATCAGCTGCGCGTGTCCGTCGGAAAACTGCTCGCGGCATAACGCGCGATCTGTCGCGGAATCGAAGAGGAAAAATGGCCGTATCGGATATTGCCGCGAGCGACATCGTCGAGACCGTGCCCAGCGCGCTGTTGATTCTCGACCGCAACCTGAACATCTCGTCGGCCAACCGCGCCTTTTACCAGACCTTCCGCACCAGCGCGGAGGAGACCGAGGGCTGCCTGATCTACGATCTGGGCAACCGGCAGTGGGACATTCCGGCGCTGCGCACGCTGCTGGAAAGCGTCATCCCCCACCGCGCCTCGGTCGAAGGCTTCGAGGTCGAGCATGATTTTCCGACCATCGGGCGGCGCACCATGCTGGTCAACGCCCGCAAGATATTCCGGCCCGGGGATCATGACGGCTTCATCCTGCTCGCCATCGAGGATGTCAGCGAGGAGCGCGCGGCCCGCAAGGAAAGCAGCCGCAATTGGCAGCTGACCCAAAGCATCGTCGACACCATCCGCGATCCGCTGGTCGTGCTGGAAAACGACATGACGATCGTCACGGCCAGCAAGGCCTTTCTCACCATATTCGGGATCACCCAGGCGGATGCGCATGGACGGCGCGTCTCCGAACTGGGCCAGCATCAGTGGGATGTGCCGGCGCTGCGCAACCTGATGGAAAAGGTGCTTCCCGAGAACAAGCCCATCGAAAGCTTCGAGATCGAGGATGACTTTCCCGGCCTTGGCCGCCGGGTCTTCAACCTCAATGCCCGCAGGATCAAGCAGCCCGGCAATCACAGTCACCGCATGCTGCTGGTCTTTGAAGACGTCACCGACCGCAAGCAGCGCGAGCGCGACGCACAGATACTGACCAACGAAATTTCGCACCGGATCAAGAACAATCTCCAGATCGTGGTGGGCCTGATCGCGTTCGAGATCCGGTCGACCAGCGCCGCCAGCATTCCGGGCCTGAAGGCCATGCAGGCCCGCATAGGGGCGATTGCCCAGCTTTATGACCTGATCTCCCAGTCCAGCCGCGGCGGAAGCATCGCCATAGATGCCTATCTCGGCGAGATTGCGAAGCAACTGTCGGCGAGCCTGATCGGCGACAAGTCCGGCATCGAAATTCACGTGAAAGCCGAACCGTTGAAGATCGACCCGGATCGCGCCGTCCCGTTCGGGCTTCTCGTCAATGAACTGGCCACCAACTCCATCAAGCATGCCTTTCCCAATGGCGGCATCGGCCATGTGCTTCTGGGCGTCGAGCAGATCGGAGACGAGATCGAACTCATGGTTTGCGATGACGGGATCGGCATCAAGGAAAAGACCGTCATGGGAATTCCGGAGAAGCGCGGCTCCGACTATGTGGCGATCTTCGTCCGCCAACTGGGCGGGGGCCTCACCCGATCCGCGACGGAAGGCGGCGGAACGACGATCCGGATTCGTCTTCCGCTGTTCCTGATTCCCGCGGGTGGCGCGGAACCGCTGGCCGCCTAGAATTCGCCGGTTTCCGGCGTGTCGAAAAAAAGGCGTTGCCGCAGGCTCAGACCGTCAACGCTTCCCAGCCGTTCGGTCCCAGGGCTTCCAGGGGCTGGAAGCGCACCTTGTAGTCCATCTTCTCGCTGCCGCGCACCCAATAGCCCAGATAGACGAAAGGCAGGTTGGCGGCGCGGGCGCTGCGCACATGGTCCAGGATCATGTAGGTGCCCAGGCTGCGCGCGTCCTCGCCGGGATGGAAGAAGGAATAGACCATTGAAAGCCCGTCCTTCAGCCGGTCGGTGAGGGCGCAGGCCAGCAGCACGCCTTCGGGGCTGCGATATTCCACGATATGGGTGGCGACCGGGGTTTCCTCGACCATGGCGACATAGTCGAACAGGCCCATGTCGCTCATGCCGCCGCCGGGATGGCGCGAATCCAGATAGGTGCGCAGCAGCGCGAACTGCTCGCGCGTCGCTTCCGCCTTCACCTCGCCGCGCGCCAGGTCGCCGCCCCGGCGCAGGATGCGCTTGTGGTTGCGGCTGGGCTGGAACAGGTCCGCCTTGATGCGCACCGACACACAGGCCGAACAGCCCTCGCAGGCCGGGCGATAGGCGATGGACTGGCTGCGGCGAAAGCCGGAATGGGTGAGGGCCTCGGACAAGGGCTGGGCCAGGTTGCCGCCCAGCCGCGCGAACACCTTGCGCTCGGTCTTGCCCGGCAGGTAGGGGCATGCCCCTCCCGGCGTCAGGAAAAACTGCGGAATGCGTGTACTGCGCTGGTCGGTCACTTTGAAACAGAGCCTGCCGGTCCCGCTTCAAGTATGGCGCTGCAGGCCCCGGAGTGAAGGGAATTATTCGCCGCCGAACAGGATTTTTATGGAAAAAAGGTTAGTTCAGCCCAGTGTTTGCCGGCGCCGGCGGGGCTTCGCGCATCAACAGGATCGAAAGCCGGCGGTTGGCGCTGGCATTGGGGTCTTCCGGCAACAGCGGCTCGGACCCCGCCTTGCCCGCCACCTCGTAGATGCGGTCGCTGCCCAGCCCGCCCGACTGCAGCAGGGCGCGGGCCTGGTTGGCGCGGGCGGCCGACAATTCCCAGCTTCCGTCGGTTGCGGCATTGTCGTTGCCGCCGGTATGGCCGGCAATGGAGACCCGGTTGGGCAGGGTGGAGACGATCTTGCCCACCGCTTCCAGCAGCTTTTTGGCATAGGGCATCGGCTCGTTGGAGCCCTGCTGGAACATGGGGCGGCCGTCGGCATCCACCAGCTGGATACGCAGGCCCTGGGGCGTGTTTTCGGTGATCACTTGATGGGACAGGTTGGCGATGTCGGGATTGTCCTGCACCGCCTGGTGGATCGCCTCGGCGGCATGGTTGAACTCGCCGTTCTGGCCTGCCTGGTCGCTGGCGTCATTGGCGTTCTGGCCGGCGCCCTGGCCGGAGCCGTTGGCCAGCGCCTTGGTCGTGGAATCGGGCGCGGGGGGGGACTGTTTCTGCATCACCGACTGGGCGCCGCCGGCATGGGCCTCGTCCTGGCCCATCACCTTGCCGCCCAGGACGCCGCCCGAGCCGGACACGGTCTGGGCGATGGACTGGGGCGCGAAATAGTCGGCGATGCCGCGCTTCTGTTCCGGCGTGGTGGTGTTGATCAGCCACATCAGCAGGAAGAAGGCCATCATCGCGGTGACGAAATCGGCATAGGCGACTTTCCAGGCGCCGCCGTGATGGCCGCCGTGTCCGCCCTTCTTGATCTTCTTGATAACGACCGCGTTGTCGCCGGCCATGGCCTTATAACCCCAAAACCCATTCACCCGGTTATGGCTTGCGGTCTTTTCGCCGGGTCGCCTAACCTTGCGCCATCATGCACACCCCCTCTTAACCGAGTGTGAAATGGGGGCGCTTAGGATGGCTTATGACCTTCGATTCCCGGGCCTTCAGGACTGCGCTGGGCTGTTTTCCCACGGGGATCGCGGTCATGACCGCCGCGGGCCCGGAATCCCATATCGGGATCACCGTCAACTCCTTCACCTCGGTATCGCTGGACCCGCCTTTGGTGCTGTGGTGCATCGACCGCCGCTCGCGCCGCTATTCCGCCTTTGCCGAGGCATCGGGTTTCACGGTTTCCATCCTGGGGTCCGGTCACAAGGCGGTGTCGTCGCGGCTGGCGGGCGCCGGGGAACACAGCCTGGACGGCATCGATCTCACTCCCACCGAACTGGGGCCGCCGGCGCTGGCCGATTCCCTGGCGGTGTTCGAGTGCGCGCTGGAAAGCGTGCAGGAGGCGGGCGACCACGCCATCCTGATCGGCCGTGTCCTTCGCTTTGCCCGTCATGACGGCGCGGGTGCGCCGCTGGTCTATTTCCAGGGCCGCTATGGCGCCCTGGCGCAGGGCGAACCGCCGGAGGGGACACCAGGCCGCCGGATTACCGACGAGTCAGAAAACTAGAGTCCGGGGACAGTTGGCGGGAAAGTTTCCTGCCTTGGAACATGTCCAAAAAGCGCCAAAAACCGCGACTTTCGAGCAACGCTCGGCAAGATTGCAGGCGTGACATTTTGAACAAGCCCCGGTTTCTGCCGCATCCGCGAAGCCTGTCACATCAACGTCATGGAACCTTCATCGTCTCGTCGCGCGCCCCGGCGACAGAAGCCGCGCGCGAAATTGCGCAGAGCTCAAAGAGGGACTGAGGGTATGAGAATTGGGAAAATGGCGCTGATGACCGGCGTTGCCGCCATCGCGATGGCCGCCGCTTCCGGTGCGCAGGCTGCCGACACCACCACCAATGACGCGCAGAAGCCGGTTCAGGTTGCGCAGAACTACACCCCCGCCGCCAGCGGCATGAGCAACGCCGAACTCGCGGCCCGCGTGCAGGCGCTGGAAGATGCGCTCGCCGCCCGCGACGATCGCGCCATGGCCGACCGCACCCGCCTTTCCACCCTTGAGCAGGGCTACAATTCGGCGGTCTGGTCGTTCGACAACGGCCGCGCCTCCTTCGCGTCCGGCGACGGCCGCTTCACCCTGGCGATCCGCGCCCGCTTCCAGAGCGACTTCGCCGGCTTCATGCAGGACTCGCCCACCTCTCACCGCCCCGGCTTCGCCGGCCCGGCCGACCTGTCCTCGGGCGCCGTCGTCCGCCGCGCTTATTTCGGCATCGAAGGCAAGGCCTATAACGATTTCTCGTATGAAATCCGCTTGAACGCTGGTGGCGCCAATGGCGGCCTGGGCGCCAATCCCTGCGTCGTCTCGGGCGCTGCCCCCGCCGTGGCCGGCGGTGCAGCCCCGACCTGCTCCATCCCCGGCATCGCCACCGGCGGTGAAGGCGATCCGCTGCTGAACAAGGCGGTCATCACCTATACCGGCATTCCGAACTGGCACTTCAACGTCGGCGTCATCGAGCCGGCCCTCATGATGGAGGGCACGACCTCCTCGGCCTCGCTGATGTTCATGGAACGTCCGGAAATCGACAATATCGCCGCTGACTCCTTCGGCGCTTCGGACTCGCGCCGCGGCATTGAAATCGGCTGGGCCAAGACCGATGCGCTGTGGTCGGGTGACAACATCACCGCCACCGGCGCCTTCACCGGCGCCAGGACCGGCACCGCTGCCGGCCATGGCAATGGCGGCGACGAACAGACCCAGATCCTGGGCCGCGTCACCGACCGCATCTGGAGCGACGGCATTTCCAACCTGCAGATCGGCGCCAGCGCTGCCGGCGCGTTGTATACCGGCGCGGGTCCGCAAGGGGGCGCCGCCACCGGCGCCGGTGGCGCCGCGCAGGTTCTGAACTTCCAGGACCGCCCGGAAATCCGCGTCGACGGCACCCGCCTGATCTCGACCGGCGGCATCGCCGCCAAGACCGGCAACATGTTCGCCGTGGACATGGAAGGCAACTGGCAGAACTTCTATGCGGGCTTCGAATATGCCCAGTTCACCGCCGACCGCCAGTGCGGTTCCACTGTCAACGCCACGCTCTGCAGCTCTTCCACCAACGTCATCGACCATCCGACCTTCTCGGGCTGGACGCTGGAAGGTTCCTGGATCATCACCGGCGAAACCAAGACCTATTCGCCGTCCGCCATCAACAACGAAGTCGCCGGCTACCAGGCGCCAGTCCCGTCGCATCCCTTCTCGGTCAATGGCAACAGCTGGGGCGCCTGGGAACTGGTCGCGCGCTACAGCGACACCGACCTGAACTGGCATGACGACCAGACCGCGGGCGCCGGTCACCTGGCCGGCATCCTGGGCGGCGAGGAACGCATCCTGGCCCTGGGCCTCAACTGGTATATGAACCGCAACATCCGCCTGATGCTGGACGACAATATCGTCCAGGTGAGCAAGGGTGTCGTCGGCAACTTCGACCGGGACAGCCAGGACTTCAATGTCATCGGCGTCCGCCTGCAGTACGCGAACTAAGCATTTCCCTTTAAACGGGCCCCTTTAAACGGGAACGTGGGGCTCCCAACCTGGAGAAGACAAAATGAAACTCAACTACAAGGCCCTTCTGGGCGCAGTGGCGGGCATGGCGTTCGCCACCTCCGCATATGCCGCGGAAATCACGGGGGCTGGTTCCAGCTTCGTGTTCCCGGTGGTCTCGAAGTGGGCGGCGACCTACAAGGGCGTGTCGGGTGACGGCCTGAACTACCAGTCCATCGGTTCGGGCGGCGGCATCGCCCAGATCAAGGCCAAGACCGTGACCTTCGGCGCCACCGACAAGCCGCTGACCAGCAAGGAGCTGAATGCGGCCGGTCTGACGCAGTTCCCGGTGGTGATCGGCGGCATCGTGCCGGTGGTCAATGTTCCCGGCGTCGCGCCTGGCCAGCTCACCCTGGACGGCAACACCCTGGCGGGCATCTTCCAGGGCAAGATCGCGCGCTGGGACGATCCGGCGATCAAGAAGCTGAACCCCGGCATCAACCTGCCGGGCCGCGCCATCAGCGTCGTGCATCGTTCGGACGGCTCGGGCACCACCTTCCAGTTCTCGACCTATCTGAGCCGCGTTTCGGCCGATTGGAAGAACAATGTCGGCGCGGACACCGCGATCGACTGGCCGACCGGCATCGGCGCCAAGGGCAATGAAGGCGTTGCCGGCAATGTGGCGCAGATCTCCGGCTCCATCGGCTATGTCGAATATGCCTATGCCAAGCAGAACCATCTCGCCTACACCAAGATGGTCAACAAGGCCGGCCAGTCCGTCGAGCCGACCGTGGAATCCTTCAAGGCCGGCGCTGCTTCCGCCGACTGGGTGGGCGCCGCGAAGAACGACTTCTACGTCCTCTTCCTGGACTCCCCCGGCGCGACCTCCTGGCCGATTTCGGCCACCACCTTCGTGCTGGTCTACAAGAATCCCCCGGACGCCGCCGCCACCGCTTCGGCCCTGAAGTTCTTCAAGTGGGGCTTCGAAAAGGGTGACGCGCTGGCGATCAGCCTCGACTATGTGCCGCTGCCGGAAAATGCCGTGAAGGCCATCGAAGCCTCCTGGCACAATATCCAGGGCTCGGGCATGTAATTCCGGGTTTTCGGAACCGAATGGAACAAGGGCGGTCTTCGGGCCGCCCTTTTTTCTTTGTGCATGGGAGGGTTGCAGAAAAAAGCCAGCTTATGATATTGCCCGTTAACATAACGCGGCTTATTGTTTCCTAATGAAACACGAAATGCTTGCCGAATTGTACGACGTCGCCCGCCTGATGCGGACGCGCTTTGACCGCTGGGCCCGCACATATGGCATGACCCGCGCCCAGGGCGTGATCCTGGCCCGCCTGGCGCGCCAGCCCGGCATGACCCAGAACGAAATGGCGGGCCTTTGCGAGGTCGAGCCGATCACCGTGGGACGGCTTGTGGACCGGCTGGAGGCCCGCGGCCTGCTGGAGCGGCGGCTGGACCCCGCCGACCGCCGCATCCGCCGCCTGCACCTGCTGCCGGCGTCCGAGCCTATCCTGGCGGATATCCAGCGCTACAAGGATGAACTGTTTCGCGACATAACCGTAGGACTGGACGAGCCCACGGTGGAACTCGTCACCAACGCCCTTCTCAGGATGAAGACCCAACTGACCACAGACACGCACGCCAAGATGGCGGCGGCGGGAGAATAGATGTCGGCTGTTCCCAACGCGGTGGCCTATCAGGCCGCGCCCAAGGGCCGGACAGGGCTGTGGGCCGACAAGGCGCGCCTGCGCCGCATCCTGATGTATTGGGGCGTGGGCGCCTTTCTGCTGGTCGCGGCGGCGGTCTATCTGTCGGGCGGCCGCTATGTCGGTTCCGACGATTCCTATGTCCATGCCAACAAGCTGATGGTTTCCACCGACGTGTCCGGGCTGGTCGCGACCGTCAATGTCCATGAAGGCCAGCAGGTTGCGGCGGGCGACATCCTCTTTACCCTCGATCCCAAGCCCTTCGCGATCGCGCTGGAGAACGCCAGGGCGGCGCTCGCCTCCACGGCGCTGGACGTGGAATCCACCCGCGCCCAGTATCAGGCGGCTGTCGCCCAGGTCACGGCCCAGCAGGCCCAGGTGAATGTCAACCAGCAGACCTACAATCGCTACCTGGCGCTGGAGAAGCAGAACGCCATTGCCGCCATGCAGATCGACGCCCAGCGCGCCGCGGTGCTGTCCAGCCAGGCGACGCTGGCATCGCTCAAGCAGACCGCGGCGACGACGCTGGCCAAGCTGGCGGGCAATCCCAATATTCCCGCCGAACAGACCCCCGACTGGCAGAAGGCCAAGGCGGCGGTGGACGAGGCCCAGCGCCAGCTCGACCATGCCACGGTGCGCGCGCCGTTTGCCGGTACGGTGGGCGAGGTGGACAGCCTGCAGCCGGGCACGCTCGTCATTTCGGCCCTGGCGGCCTTCACCACCACCAGCGCCGTCGGCCTGATCGGCAAGGACATCTGGGTGTCGTCGGATTTCAAGGAAACCGACCTGACCCATGTGCGTCCCGGCCAGCCGGTCGCCATCACGGTGGACACCTATCCCGGCTGCGACTGGAAGGGCCATGTCGACAGCGTCTCGGCGGGCAGCGACTCCAGCTTCTCGGCCCTGCCGGCGGAAAATGCCAGCGGCAACTGGGTCAAGGTGGTGCAGCGCATTCCCGTGCGCATCGCGATAGACAAAAGCGAATGCGACCGTCCGCTGCGCGCCGGCATGAGCACGGTAATCTCCATCGATACCGGCAAGCGCCGCCTTGCGCGTTTTCTGGACGGCATCTGATCGCCGATGAGCGAGCACGCCGCCCACCGGTATGACAGCAAGGTGGCCGAATGGGCGGTCCTGATCGGCAGCATGGCGGGCGTGTTGATGCAGGCGCTGGACACCACCATCGCCAATGTCGCGCTGCCCTATATGGAAGGCAGCCTGTCGGCGTCGCGCGACCAGATCACCTGGGTTCTGACCAGCTATATCATCGCCGCCGCCATCATGACCGCGCCGGTGGGCTGGATCGCGGCGCGCTTCGGCAAGCGCAACTTTCTGATCACTTCCATCGCCGGCTTCACCATCGCCTCCATGCTGTGCGGCGCCTCGCAAAGCCTGGAGCAGATGGTGGTGTTCCGCCTGATCCAGGGCGTCTTCGGCGCGGCGCTGGGGCCGCTCAGCCAGGCGGTGATGCTGGACATGTATCCCCCGGCCAGGCGCGGCAGCGTGATGGCGATCTGGGGCATGGGCGTGATGCTGGGGCCGATCCTGGGGCCGACGCTGGGCGGGGTGCTGACCGACGCCTACAACTGGCGCTGGGTGTTCTACATCAATGTGCCGTTCGGCGCGGCGGCCTGCGTGGCGCTGTGGATATTCTTCAAGGACAGCGCCAAGGACCAGAGCCTGAAGTTCGACTGGTTCGGTTTCGGCGCCCTGTCGGTGGGACTGGCGGCGCTGCAGCTGCTGCTGGACCGCGGCACCACCAAGGGCTGGTTCGATTCCGGCGAGATCGTGGTCGAGGCCATCATCTGCGGCATCGGCCTTTACCTGTTCCTGGTGCATATGCTGACGGCCAGGAAGCCCTTCATCCCGACGGTGATCTTCAGGGACCGCAATTTCGTCGGCGGGCTTGTCCTGATGTTCGTGATGGGGCTGGTGCTGCTGGCCTCCTCGGCGCTGATCTCGCCCTATCTGCAGAACCTGTCGGGGCGCACCGTCACCGAGACCGGCTTCCTGATGGTGCCGCGCGGGCTGGGCACCATGTTCGCCATGATGTTCGCCGGCCGGCTGACCATGAAGATGGACCCGCGCCTGTTGATGACGGTGGGCGCGGCGTGCCTGGCCTGGTCGATGTGGGAGATGATGTACTGGACGCCCGATGTCAGCGTGGCGACCCTGTTCACGGTGACCTTCGTCCAGGGCCTGGGCATGGGACTGGTGTTCGTGCCCATGAACATGGTGGCTTTTGCGACACTTTCGCCACAACTGCGCACAGATGGCGCGGGCCTCACCAACCTGATGCGGAATATCGGCTCGGCGATCGGGGTTTCCGTCACCACCACCATCCTGGCCGACAGCACGCAGACCATTCATGCCCAACTGTCGCACCATGCTTCCCTGTTCAACCGGGCGTTGGGCGTCAATGGGCCTTCGATGATGATGAACCCCCAGATTCCTTTTGGGTTGGCAAATCTGAATTCTCTCATAGAATACCGTTCGCAAGTGCAGGCCTATTCCAACGACTTCCTTTTCATGTTCCTGGTTTCGCTGCCTGTGTTTGCGATCATCTGGCTGATGAAGCGGCCGTCCTTCGCGGCCGGTGCAGCCCCAAAGATAGAAGTGGTGGAATAATGAAAGTCGCATTCCTGGGCCTTGGCGTGATGGGCTATCCGATGGCAGGCCACCTGCAGATGGCCGGCCATGACGTGACGGTCTACAACCGCAATCCGGCCAAGGCGGCGAACTGGAAGGAAGAATATGGCGGCGACACCGCGCCCACCCCGGCCCAGGCCGCCAAGGGGCAGGAGATCGTGTTCTGCTGCGTCGGCCGCGACAGCGACCTGCGCGAAGTGACGCTGGGTCCTAATGGCGCCTTCGACGCCATGGCCAAGGGCGCGCTGTTCGTGGACCACACCACGGCGTCGGCGATCATCGCGCGCGAACTGGCGGGCGAAGCGCAAAAGCGCGGCTTCGATTTCGTCGATGCGCCGGTGTCGGGCGGCCAGGCGGGGGCGGTGAACGGCAAGCTGGGCATCATGTGCGGCGGCAGCGAAGCCGCCTATGCCAAGGCCGAGCCGGTGATGGCGCCTTACACCAAGCTGGCCAAGCGGCTGGGCCCTGCGGGATCGGGCCAGTTGACCAAGATGGCCAACCAGATCTGCATCGCCGGCATCATGCAGGGCATGGCGGAAGCCTTCAGCCTGGCGCGCGCCGCGGGCCTCGACATCGAGGCGGTGGTGGAGGTGATCTCCAAGGGCGCGGCGCAAAGCTGGCAGATGGAGAACCGCTACAAGACCATGAATGCGGGCGAATACGATCACGGCTTCGCGGTGGAGTGGATGCGCAAGGATCTGAACATCGCGCTGGACGAGGCGCGCACGCAGGCGGTCAGCCTGCCGATGACGGCGCTGGTCGATCAGTTCTACGCCGAAGTGGAAAACCTGGGGGGCAAACGCTGGGACACGTCCAGCCTTTTCGTGCGGCAGGAGACCGCGCGCAAGGGCAACAAGTCATAGGGGTTTGCTTGCATGAATGAAGAGCGGGATTCCCGCGCCACCTCTCCGGCGGACATGCCGCCGGCAAAGAGCGGGCGCGGCTACCATCATGGCGATTTGCGCAACGGTCTGCTGGAAGCGGCGCGCGCCATCCTTGAGGAAGAGTCGCTGGCGGCGCTGACCTTGCGGGCGGTGGCGCGCAAGGCCGGCGTCAGCCACGCCGCGCCCTACCGGCATTTTCCCAACCACGAGGCCCTGCTGGTCGAGCTTTCCATCGAGGGCTTCGACGAGTTGCGCGAGCAACTGGCCGAGGCCGCCAAGGCCAGCGGCACCGAATCCGACAAGATCGCCACCATCGGCGCCGCCTATATGCGATTTGTCGCGGCGCGTCCGGCCCTGGCGCGGCTGATGTTCGGCGGCCAACTGCCCAACCGCGACCAGTTCCCGGCGCTGGGCCTGAAGGCCGACGCCATCGGCCAGGAAATCGGCGCGGCGCTGCACGACAGCGCCCTGGGCCTGGCGGTGTGGGCCAGCGTGCATGGGCTTGCCATGCTGGTGCTGGAAAATGTGATCGACCTGGGCCAGCGCCGCTCGGGGCTTCACGTCCTGCCGGCGCGCTCGGAGATCATCCTGCGCAGCCTGTTTGCGACCCGCGGCGACGACTAGGCGGGCGGCGGCGCGGTCGCCGGCTTCTGGCGATTGAGGAAATCGCGCGCCATGGCGTGGTAGAGCGATTCGCGCTGGAAGAATTTCGACACGCCATAGCCGATCAGCGCCGCCAGCAGCAGGGGCAGGCGCATGCCGGTGGCGTTGCTCATTTCGCCGATGATGACGGCGGAGGTGATCGGGGCCTGCACCACACCGGCGAAATAGGCGGTCATGCCCAGAAGCACGATGGCGCCCGGCGCATGGACATGCAGCAGGTCGGCGACGATGCTGCCCAGCCCGGCGCCGATGGAGAGGGTGGGGGCGAAGAAGCCGCCGGGAATGCCCGACAGGGTCGAGGCCAGGGTGGCGGCGAATTTCAGAGGCGCGAAATCCCAAACGATATGGCCGCCTTCCACCGCGCCGCGCGCCGCCTCATAGCTGGTGCCATAGGTGGCGCCATGGCTTAAAAGACCGCAAACGGCCACAATGAGTCCGCAGCAACCCGCCAGCAGCAAAGCGCGCTGGCGCGGCGCCTGGGACACCCAGCGGTTCAGCAGGCCCGAGCCGCGCAGCACCAGCTTGGCGAACAGCGCGCCGGCGCAGCCGCCCGCCACGCCGCAGATCACCACGCCCACCCAGTCGATGGTGACGATCAGCATCGAGGATGTGCTGCCGAAATAGCTGTAGTTGCCCACCAGGCCCAGCGAGGCGAGGCCGGCCAGGATCACCGCGATCAGCACCAGCCCGGCATTGCGCTGTTCGAAGGCGCGGCCCATCTCCTCGATGGCGAAGACAATGCCGGCCAGCGGCGTGTTGAAGGCCGCCGCCACGCCCGCCGCCGCGCCCGCCAAAATCAGCCCGCGCTCGCCCATCATGCGGCCGATCTTGCCCGACTGCACCAGGATGGCGGCGCCGACCTGTACCGTGGGGCCCTCGCGGCCGATGGAGGCGCCGCAGGCCATGCCGAACAGGGTGAGGAATATCTTGCCGAAGGTCAGGCGCAGCGACAGCAGACTGCCGCGCGCCGCGGCGTCCTTCATGTGGCGCGCCGCGATGGCCTGGGGAATGCCGGAGCCCTGGCTGCCGGGGAAGAAGCGGTTGGCCAGCCACACCGACAGCACAAAGCCGGCGGGCGTCAGCACCAGCGCGATCCAGGGATTGAACAGCAGATAGTGGAACAGGCGCGTCGCCTGGGTCGCCGCCGCCGCGAAACCGACGCTGACCACACCCACCGCCAGGGCGCCGCCCCAGAACACCAGCCGCATCCGCCAGCGCCTGCCCGAGAACAGCAGTTTGCGGCGGCGGCGGTCCAGTCGTCCTATCATCGCCGCTGCAATAGTCTCGCAGCCTCGACCGCGAAATAGGTCAGGATGCCGCTGGCCCCGGCGCGCTTGAAGCCCGTCAGGACTTCCAGGATGGTGCGGTCGCGCTCCAGCCAGCCGTTTTGAAACGCCGCCGCCAGCATGGCGTATTCGCCCGACACCTGATAGGCGAAGGTGGGCACCGCGAAACGCTCCTTCACCCGCCGCACCAGGTCGAGATAGGGCATGCCCGGCTTGACCATCACCATGTCGGCGCCTTCGGCCAGGTCGAGCGCCACCTCGCGCAAAGCCTCGTCGCCATTGGCCGGGTCCATCTGGTAGGTGCGCTTGTCGCCGGTCAGCGCTTTGGCGCTGCCCACCGCATCGCGGAAGGGGCCGTAAAAGGCGCTGGCATATTTGGCGGCATAGGCCATCAGCAAGGTGTTGTGATGGCCGGTGGTTTCGAGCGCGGCGCGGATGACGCCGATGCGGCCGTCCATCATGTCGGACGGCGCGATGATGTCGCAGCCGGCTTCCACCTGCACCAGCGCCTGGCGCACCAGCAGGTCCACGGTTTCGTCATTGTGGACATCGCCGTCGCGCAACACGCCGTCATGGCCGTGGCTGGTATAGGGGTCCAGCGCCACATCGCACAGCACGCCGATCTGCGGCGCCGCCGCCTTGATGGCGCGCACGGCACGGCAGACCAGGTTGTCGGGGTTGGTCGCTTCGCGGCCGTCCTCGGTCTTCAGGGCTGGGGGCGTCTGGGGAAACAGCGCGATCACCGGAATGCCCAGCGCTGCCGCTTCCTGCGCCGCCGCCGCCACCAGGTCCACCGACAGCCGCTCCACCCCAGGCATGGAGGCGACGGCCTCGCGCCTGTTCTCGCCCTCGATCACAAAGACCGGCCAGATGAAGTCGGCCGGCGACAGCGTGTTCTCCGCGACCAGACGCCGCGTCCAATCGTGCCGCCTGAGGCGACGCATTCTTATCTGGGGATAGCTGCTCATGCTTTTCTCTTTTCGCTTTCGCGGATTCTTCTGTCTTGCCAATTCGGGGCGGGGTACGCAAGTCTGCAGCATGGACCCTCATATTCTCGCGGAAAATCGCGGCGCGCTCGGCCTCCTGACCCTGAACCGGCCGCAGGCGCTGAACGCCCTGACACTTGGCATGGTGCGGGCCCTGCACGCCCAGCTCGATCTCTGGGCGGCGGACGATACGGTCAAGGTGGTGGCGATCCGGGGCGAGGGGCGGGCCTTCTGCGCCGGGGGCGATATCCGCGCCGTGCAGCAGGCGGTGATGGCGGGCAGCGATGCGGGCATCGCCTTTCTGCATGACGAATATCACCTCAACGCGGCCGTCGGCGCCTTCCCCAAACCCTATGTCGCCTTCCTCCATGGCATCACCATGGGCGGCGGCGCGGGCATGTCGGTGCATGGCCGCTATCGGCTGGCGGATGCGTCGCTGGTCTTCGCCATGCCCGAGGCCGCTATCGGTTTCATTCCCGATGCGGGCAGCAGCCACTTTTTTTCTTCCCTGACAGAGCGGCTGGGCTTCTATCTGGGGCTGACCGGCGAACGCATCGGGGTGGGCGATGCGCTGGAGGCGGGGCTTGTGACCCATGCCGTCAACAGCGGCGATTTCGGCGCGGTGATCGCGGCGCTGGCGGATGGCAAGGATGTGGAGACGGCGATCGCACCTTATGTCCGCAAGGCGCAAAAGGGCGCGTTGACCGATCATCGCCGCCGCATCGAGACCATCTTCGCGGCGCCGTCGGTGGAGGCCATCCTGGAACGGCTGGACCGCGACGGCAGCGAATTCGCCCGCGCCACGGCCCAGACCATGCGCAGCCGCTCGCCCACCTCGCTGAAGCTGATCTACCGGCAACTGCACACGGCGGCGACGCTGGACCTGAAGCAATGCCTGGCGATGGAATACCGCCTGGCGTCGCGCGTGCTGCCGACGCATGATTTTCGCGAAGGCGTGCGCGCCGCCCTGATTGACAAGGATCGCGCGCCCAGATGGCAACCAGCGGCGCTCGCCGCCGTTGGCGACATGGACGCTTTCTTCGCGCCCCTGGGCGAGGGTGAGCTTTGGTGAAATTGAATAAAGACGTTTACGATTTATTTGCCATGACGGCTGAAGATGATGCAGACCGCGAAACCGTACCCGCATTGCGTGTGCATTTTACGCGTCTTTAAGACATCCCCCCTAATCTGGCCATAACAACTGGTGGGCTCCGCAAAAAGCGGGGAAAAGCAAATGACGGCAATGGCCAAACCGCAAGCCGCGGCGGCGCTGAATGGCGCTCCTTCGGTTCGCAAGCATTATCTCGAGACCCTCAATCTCGTGGAGCGGCTGCATCGTCAGCTTCTCGATGTGATCAAGGATGAACTGGACCGCCGCGACGAACGCGAGATCAATTCGGTCCAGGCGCTGCTTCTGTTCAATGTCGGCGACCAGGAACTCACCGCCGGCGAACTGCGCACCCGCGGCCATTACCTGGGCTCGAATGTTTCCTACAATCTCAAGAAGCTGGTCGAGGGCGGCTATATCCATCACGAGCGTTCGGAAGCCGACCGCCGTTCGGTGCTGGTGCGCCTGACCCGCAAGGGCGAAGCGGTGCGCGACATGCTGCGCGAACTGTTCGACCGCCACCTGGGTTCGCTGGAAGCGGTGGGCAATGTCGGCGCCGACCATCTGGACGACCTGAACACGACCCTCAAGCGGCTTGAGCGCTTCTGGATAGATCAGGTGCGTTTCCGGTTGTAGCAGACTCGGCTAGTCTGGTCCCATGCAGGGACTGACCACGGCGCTTTCGCGACATATCCGTTTCTATAGCGCGCTTCTGTGCGGGGGCGCCGCTTATGGCGTTGCCCTGCTGTGGAGCGCGGACAAGGCATTCCTGGCCGCCGGCGACGTCTTCTATGCCGTCTTCCTGGCGCTGTGCGCGGTGATGGTCTCCGGCCAGACGCCTGCCGATCTGAAACGTCGCGCCAAGACGGAAGACGAGGGCATCGGCATCGTGGTGCTGATCACCCTGGCGACCATGGCTTACTTCACGGTCGCGGTGTTCATGGCGCTGGGCAGGAAGCATCCGCTCGACATTCCCGCGCTGGCGATGGCGGCGGGCGGGGCGCTGCTGGGCTGGTTCGTGCTGCACACGGTGATGGCGTTCCATTATGCCGACATCCACTATTTCGACGATCCCGATTGTTCGGACGACGAGGGCGACCTGCAATTCCCTGGCGGCGGGAATCCGGGGCCATGGGACTTCCTCTACTTCTCCTTTGTGGTCGGCATGACGGCGCAGGTTTCCGATGTTCAGGTCACCACCCCCGTGATGCGGCGCGCCGTGTTGCTACATGGCGTGGCGTCCTTCTTTTTCAACACGGTATTCATCGCGATGGCCGTCAACGCGGGCGTCACGTTGGCATCGTGACTATTTCCTTTTCGGCAGCGCGGGGACGAAGGCGCTGACCCGCCGCTTGTATTCGGCATAGGCCGGCCGGCGCTCGGCGATATCGGTTTCCATCAGCGACACGCCCGAAACCTTCAGCAGCAGCAGCGTGATCAGCGCCGGCGACAGGATGATCCACCATTGATGGCTGGCGGCCCATCCGATGATGAAATAGCCCCACCACATCATCGCCTCGCCGAAATAGTTGGGATGGCGCGACCAGCCCCACAGCCCGCGGTCCATCACCTGGCCCTTGTTGGCCGGATTGGCGCGGAAGGACGCAAGCTGGAAATCGGCGATGGCTTCGAACACCAGCGCCGCGCCCGCGATGGCGATTCCGACGTAATCCAGCGGCCCCAGCGGCGCCCGGCTGGAGAGGGTGGCGGCGACCAGGGGCGCGGGCACGAACCAGATGAGAATCGCTTGCAGAAAGAACACCTGGAACAGGCTCTGCCACCACCAGCGGGCGCCATAGGCCTGGCGCATGGCGCCGTAGCGGTGATCCTCGCCCCCACCTTCGACAGAAGAGCGGCGGGACAAGATATGGGCAGCCAGGCGAATCGCCCAGATATTCACCAGGAAAAGGGCGGCAGAGGCCCGCGGACCACCCGCATGGCCCAGCACGGCGGCGATATCCACCACACCGGCGATTCCCGGCCCCCAGAAAATGTCTATGATGCTGACGTCTCGCAGCCGCAGCGACACCAGCCACAGCAGGAAGCTGGCGCCCAGCGCGAAGGCCAGGCCCCACATGGGCGGGCTGAGATGGGGCACAGTCATGTGACAAATTGCGTGGAATCAAAGACTTCTTTCGGGCTATCCTGCCTGATGAAGGTGAAGACCGGTACACAGGTCAATTCCATGGGTTTTTCCTACAAGTCCAGCTTCCAGGACGCATTGTCCGCCCTAAAGCGCGAAGGCCGCTATCGTGTGTTCGCCGACATACTGCGCGAATGCGGCGCCTTTCCCAAGGCGGGACTGCACGCCGGCGACGCTGCTTATATCGACAACAAGGGCCAGCCGATCACCGTCTGGTGTTCGAACGATTATCTGAACATGGGCCAGCATCCCAAGGTGCTGGCGGCGATGCACGAGGCGGTGGACGCGGTGGGCGCCGGGTCCGGCGGCACCCGCAACATCTCCGGCACCACCCACTATCATGTCGAACTGGAGCGTGAGCTGGCCGACCTGCACGGCAAGGACGCCGCGCTGCTGTTCACCAGCGGCTTTGTCTCCAATGACGCAACGCTCGCCACCCTGTCCAAGGTGCTGCCCGGCCTGATCATCTTTTCCGACGAACTCAACCATGCCTCGATGATCGAGGGCATCCGCCATGGCGGCGCCGTCAAGTATGTCTTCCGCCACAACGACATGGCCCATCTGGAAGAGTTGCTGGCGGCGGCCAATCCGGCGGCGCCCAAGCTGATCGCCTTTGAAAGCGTCTATTCGATGGAGGGGGAGTTCTCGCCCACCGCCGCCATCTGCGACCTGGCCGAGAAATACGGCGCCCTGACCTATATCGACGAAGTCCATGGCGTGGGCCTGTACGGGCCGCGCGGCGCGGGCGTGGCGGGCCGCGACGGCACCATGCACCGCATCGATATCGTGGAAGGCACCCTGGCCAAGGCCTTTGGCGTGATGGGCGGCTATATCGCCGCTTCGGCCGAGATGGTGGACTGCATCCGCAGCTTTGCCCCAGGCTTCATCTTCACCACCTCGCTGGCGCCGGTGATCGCCGCGGGCACCCTGGCCTCGATCCGGCATCTCAAATCCAGCGATGTGGAACGCGAAAAGCTGGCGGAACGCGCCGCCTCCCTGAAGGCCAGGTTCGCCGATGCCGGGCTGCCGGTGATGGACAGTCCCAGCCATATCGTGCCGCTGATGGTGGGGGACGCGGCGCTGTGCAAATCGGTGTCGGATTCGCTGTTGAAGGATCACGGCATCTATGTGCAGCCGATCAACTATCCCACCGTGCCGCGCGGCACCGAGCGGCTGCGCTTCACGCCCAGCCCGGCGCACAGCAACGCCATGATGGACGCGCTGGTCGAGGCGCTGGTGGAAGTGTGGGACGCCCACAAGATCGCCCGCGCCGCCTAGTGGCGCAGCCTGGCGGTATCTACGTCGAGTTCGTCATCCGGGGGAACGTGGTCAAGGCCACGGCCATTGATCCGGTGACAGGCGTCGAGGCCAGCGTGATCGGCCCCGCCAACGCGCCCCAGGCCGCCATGGTGCAGGCCGCGCGCCGCAAGCTGGAATATGTCCTGAAGAAGCAGCCCTAGCTTTTGCGCCGCTTGCCCTTGCGGTCGCCGCCCTTGCCCAGGCCGATCTTCTTGGCGAAGTCGCTGCGCTTCTGGGCATAGTTGGGCGCCACCATCGGATAGTCGGGCGGCAGGTTCCAGCGGGCGCGATATTCGTCCGGCGTCATCTTGTAGCGCGAGCGCAGGTAGCGCTTGAGCATCTTCAGCTTCTTGCCGTCTTCCAGGCAGACGATGTAGTCGGGCTGCACCGACTTCCTGACCGCCACCGCCGGCGGGCGCGGGGCGGTGCCCCCTTCCACCGGGCTTGTCCCATTGGCGAAGCCGCCCAGGGTGGCATGGACATTCTTGATGATGCCCGGCAGCTCGCTGGCCGCCACGGAGTTCTTGCTGACAAAGGCGGCGACGATCTCGGTCACCATCTTCAGGATGTCGTCTTCGCTGTCTTTGGCCATTGTCGTGTTTTCAGTGCCTACACTGTAATCCGCCCTGCGGTCTTATGACAGACAGCGCGGGAAGAAATCCAAGCTTTTCCGGGCGCTTGGTTGATGTGCTTCAATTCCCGCATGAAACGCTAGATTTGGTGCCGGGAAGGGGGTAAATCCGCCATTCCTGCGCTGGGGCGCAACATCGGCCCCCGGTTTTCGTCCCGTTGCAAATGAGGCATTCATGTCGGCTGTCGCGAATCCCGTGGAGTCCCTGTTTTTCACCCAGGGGCTGGAAGCCGCCGATCCCGAGGTCTTTTCCTCGATCCAGGATGAACTGAACCGCCAGCGCCACAAGATCGAACTGATCGCATCGGAAAACATCGTCTCCAAGGCAGTGCTGGAAGCCCAGGGCTCGGTGCTGACCAACAAGTATGCCGAGGGCTATCCCGGCAAGCGCTATTACGGCGGCTGCGAATATGTGGACGTGACCGAGCAACTGGCCATCGACCGCGCCCGCCAGCTGTTCGGCGCCAGCTATGCCAATGTCCAGCCCCATTCCGGCGCCAACGCCAACCAGGAGGTCTTCTATGCCCTGCTGCAGCCGGGCGACAGCTTCATGGGCCTGGACCTGGCGGCGGGCGGGCACCTCACCCACGGCCATCCCGCCAACTATTCCGGCAAGTGGTTCAAGCCGATCCCCTACACGGTGAAGAAGGACGACCAGCGCATCGACATGGACCAGGTCGCGGCCCTGGCGCGGGAGCACAGGCCCAAGCTGATCCTGGCCGGCGGCTCGGCCTATGCCCGCCAGATCGACTTCGCCGCCTTCCGTGCCATCGCCGACGAAATCGGCGCTTACTTCATGGTGGACATGGCGCATTTCGCCGGCCTGGTGGCGGGCGGGGCGCATCCCAGTCCGGTGCCGCATGCCCATGTGGTGACCACCACCACCCACAAGACCCTGCGCGGCCCGCGCGGCGGCATGATCCTGTCCAACGACGCCGACCTGGGCAAGAAATTCAATTCCGCGGTGTTTCCCGGCTTGCAGGGCGGCCCGCTGATGCATGTCATCGCCGCCAAGGCGGTGGCCTTCGGCGAGGCGCTGAAGCCGGAATTCAAGACCTATGCGCGCAATGTGGTGGAGAACGCAAAGGCCCTGGCCGAGGTGCTGAAAGTTTCGGGCCTCGACATCGTCACCGGCGGCACCGACACCCATCTGATGCTGGTGGACCTGCGCCCCAAGGGCGCCAAGGGCCGCCCCACCGAACATGCGCTGGATCGCGCCGGCATCACCTGCAACAAGAACGCCGTGCCCTTCGACACCGAAAAGGCCGTCATCACCTCGGGCATCCGGCTGGGTTCGCCGGCCGGCACCACACGCGGCTTCGGCGTCGCGGAATTCCGCGAGATCGGCAAGCTGATCGTGGAAGTGGTGGACGCGGTGGCCAAAAACGAAGAGGGTGATGCGCAGGTGGAGCAGAGCGTCGCCCGCCGGGTGAGCGAGCTGTGCGCCCGCTTCCCCATCTACCGATAACAAGAGGCCGAAATGCGCTGCCCTTTCTGCGGACATGAAGATTCCCAAGTGAAGGACTCGCGGCCTTCCGAGGACAATTCCGCCATTCGCCGCCGCCGCCATTGCCCGGAATGCGGCGGCCGCTTCACCACCTTCGAGCGGGTGCAACTGCGCGAACTGATCGTCCTCAAGAAGAATGGCCGCCGCGAAGCCTTCGACCGCGACAAGCTGGAACGCTCCATCAACCATGCCCTGCGCAAGCGCCCGGTGGAGCGCGAGCGGGTGGAGCGCACCGTCACCGGCATCGTGCGCCGCCTGGAATCCATGGGCGAGAACGAGATACCGGCCAATGTGATCGGCGAACTGGTGATGCAGGCGCTGGCCAGCCTGGACAAAGTGGCCTATGTGCGCTTCGCCTCGGTCTACAAGAATTTCCGCGAAACCCGCGATTTCGAGGCGCTGATCGGCGAACTCGACGGGAATGACAAGGACTGATTTTTTGAACCCCCTCCGGCAGCAAGTCGGGTTTGCGTTCCGCAAACGCCTCCTTGCCGCCACCTCCCCCTTGCCATGCTTCGCATGAAGGGGGAGGCGGACTTGAGCTTGATATGAACATTCTTATCGTCGAAGCGCGCTATCACCCCGAAGTCGCCGATGCGCTGGTCGATGGCGCGACGGCGGCGCTGGAAAAGGGCGGCGCGCATTTCACGCGCGTCGCGGTGCCCGGGGTGCTGGAAATTCCCGCCGCCATCGCCATCGCGGTGCGCAGTGCGCGTCCGTATGACGGCTATGTCGCGCTGGGCAGCGTCACCGGCCCGGCCCATCTCGCCGACATGCTCTATGCCGAGACCTTGCGCGGCCTGATGGCGCTGGGCGCGAGCGGCATCGCCCTGGGCAGCGGCGTCGTGCTGGCGGCGGACGAGGGTGCGGCCCACGACCTGGCCATCAGCCACGACATCGGCGGCGGCGCCGGACGCGCCGCGCTGGCGCTGGTCACCCTGGGCGAGCGCGGCGCGCGATGAGCGACACCGAAAGCCGCGCCGATACGCGCCATGCCGCCCGGCTGGGCGCGGTGCAGGCGCTCTACCAGATGGAAATGGCGGGCGGCGGCGCCGAGGATGTGGTCCGGGAATTCGTCGAGTTCCGCTTCGCCGAACTGCCGGCGGTGCCGGACGAAGGCTTCTTCATCTCCATCGTCCAGGGCGTGCCGCCGCACCAGGTCGAGATCGACCGCGCCATCGCCGCCACGCTGTCCGAAAAGTGGAAGCTGGAGCGGGTGGATTCCATCCTGCGCGCCATCCTGCGCTGCGGCGTCTATGAACTGGTGGCGCGCCGCGACGTGCCGGCCAAGGTGGTGATCGATGAATATGTCGCCGTGGCCGGCGCCTTCTTCGGCGGCGACGAGCCGGGCTTCGTCAATGCCGCGCTCGACACCATCGCGCGCCGCAAGCGGGCCGCCGAGTTCGGTCTTCCCGTGCCGGATGACGAATTGAATTTTTAGACGCAAAAAGTCTGTCTTTTTGTCGCCAAAAGCGCGTGGCGAAATCGCGCAGCAGTCTGCTTCTGCCCCTTAAACAAGCACTTCTCGCACCTGCAAAATGTTTTTCCGCTGCGCCCGGCGCGGGCGCGGGTTAGTGTTTCGCATAAACAAAAACCGCCAAAGCGATTTTCAGGGAGATTCCATGGACATGAAGAAGCGCGATTTTCTGGGTCTTGCCGCCGGGATCGGGGCCGCGGGCGTCGGCGCGGCTGCGGGGCTGGCGACGGGCAAGGCGCAGGCCCAGGCGCGGCGTCCCGGCGGCCCGGTCAATGTCAACCAGCGCGATTTCGTCAGCAAGAATGTCCAGCCCTCGACGGTGGACTATGGCTACAAGCCGCGCCGCATCAACAAGGCGATCGAGCTGTGGGAAGACGGCCAGCCGATCTATTACAACGGCTCGGGCCTGGGTCCGGGCGTGGACCCCTATGCCCAGGGCGTGAAGATGGCGCGCACCTGGTACGACGCCATCAATGTCGAGATGGAACATGGCGCGGTGGATTTCTCCCAGCTGCGCGAATTCATGCGCGGCCTGGTGGACGGCGGCCCGACCCGTTCCGGCCATCGCACCCCGGCGGTGTTCGTGGAGACCGGCATCATCGGACTGGATGAGCCCTATGCCCGCGCCAACACCTGGGTGCTGAGTCAGCTGCTGGATTGCGGCGTTCACGGCATCCACCAGTGCCATGCCCGCGATACCAAGGCGGTGCAGACCACCATGCAGATGGGCTGCCGCTATCCTTTCAAGCGGCCCGGCATCAAGGACCTGCCGATGCGCGGCCTGCGCGGCTCTTCCGCCGGCTATGCGGCGCAGATCTGGGGCGTGGACACCTTCAAGTACAATCACCTGGCCGACCTGTGGCCGCTCAATCCCAAGGGCGAGCTGATCTTCGGCGTCAAGATCGAAGACACCTATGCCGACCAGCAGGTGGACGGCACCCTGGCGCTGCCGGGTCTTTCGATGGCGGAATGGGGGCCGGGCGATCACAGCTACTGGCTCTATGGGCTGGACGTGATGCCCGAAGACGGCACCCGCCCGCCCAATATCATGGACATGCCGGAGATGGTGAAGGTGCGCCAGAAGGTGCTGGACCTGTGCAAGCAGAACAAGGTGATGTTCCTCAACGCCGCCAACACCGACAAGAATTCGTCGGACTACATCATCAAGCAGATCAAGGATGGCGCCATGGTGCTGGAATGCGGCGAGGACGCCGCCATCGAGGGCCGCGAATTCACCAAGCGGAAAATGCCCGTTTAAGAGGCTCCGATGAAATCGGGCGGCGACACAAATGCGTCGCCGCCTTCGCATCTGCGAATGGCGAGTTTGCTTGCGGGCCCGCCAAATGCACGGCACAGTCTGTATATAAAGAACAGGGAACGGAAACCGCGCGATAAAGCGCCATCTCGAAATTCGCCGTACCACCGGCACAACGATCAACCACTGGAGTAACGTATGAAGACCAAGTTCAAGTTTCTGCTCGGCGCCGCCGTGATGGCGGCGTTGGCGCTGCCGGCCTCGGCGCAATTCCTCGGCAAGGAAGACATGCCTGTGACGCAGCCGAAGATGACCGGCCAGTTCTGGGCGCCCAAGCCCACCGAACTGACACCCTATGCCGCGCCCAACAAGCCGGTGTGGCGCCTGTCGGAGATCCTGGCGGCACACAAGGGCCAGGCCGACTGGGTGCAGCCCATCGTGCGCAACAAGGACCAGGTGGCCGACTATATTTCCGTCGCGCCCGGCTTCAAGAGCAAGCCGCATTTCTATCCCGATGACCGGGTGGTGTTCATCGTGTGGGGCGGCTCGATCAAGGTGTCGATCGACGGCTATGATCCCTTCGTCGCCACCAAGGGCTTCATGGTCAATGTGCCCTTCCGCCACCTGTTCACCCTGGAGAATGTGGGCTCGACGCCCGCACTGCGCTTCGAAGTGCGCCAGAACGGCTCCGAGCCGATCTATCCGGCCAGCGAGACGCCCGATCCGCTCAAGGGCTTTACCTATATGAAGGTGACCGAGCAGCCCGGCCCGTCGAAGGAGAAGGACTCCAATCCGATCTATGTGGATTACATGAAGGAGTTCAACGGCACCGATAAGTCCTATGGCGGCAAGTTCGTGTGGGACGACCACTTCACCTCGAACATCCTGCGCGGCAAGGGCGCGCCCGTGCCGCCGGACACCAACAAGGGTCACTTCCATGTCGGCTGGACCGAGTTCTGGTTCGTGATGGAAGGCAGCATCGGCATCAAGATCGAGGGCGAGCCCTACCTCAAGACCGAAGCGGGCGACATCATCACCGCCGCCCAGGGCCGCTGGCACCGCGCCGGCGACGATCCCAGCGCCGCTTGGTCCACGCGCGTTCCGTTCAACCCGCGTCCGCCCATCCTGCACAACTTTGAAGTGACGGGCGACTAAGCGGGCGCCGATTGCGTTACAGGGAAGGCGGCGGTTTTTGAACCGCCGCCTTCTTTGTTTTAGGGTTGGGCATGGATGAATTTGGAATAATCGCCAAATACTTCGCGCCGCTGGCGGGCGAGGGCGCCTTCGGCCTGAAGGACGATGCGGCGGTGGTGCCGCAGCATCCCGGCTGCGACCTGGTGGTGACCACCGACGCCATCACCGAAGGCGTGGACTTTTTCGGCTTCGATCCGCCCGCCACCATCGCGCAGAAGGCGCTGCGGGTGAACCTGTCGGACCTTGCCGCCAAGGGCGCCGTGCCGGCGCATTACCTGCTGAACCTGTCGCTGCCGGGGACGGTGACGCCGGACTGGCTGGCGGACTTTGCCGACGGCCTGGCGCAGGACCAGAAAACCTTTGCCATCACGCTTCTGGGCGGCGACACCAGCGCCACCGACGGGCCTTTCTCCATCGCCATCACCGCTTTCGGTTTTGTGCCCCAGGGCGCGATGGTGACGCGCGGCGGGGCGCAGGCCGGCGACCATGTCTATGTCACCGGCTGCATCGGGGATTCCGGCGGCGGCCTCGCCATCTTCCGCCGCGAGATTCACAGCCTGACCGATGCGGATCGCGACAGTTTGATCGCAAGCTATCGTGTGCCGCAGCCGCCTGTCGGGTTCGCGCCGCGGCTGCGCGCCATCGCCCATGCCAGCGTGGACGTGTCGGACGGCCTGATCGCCGACCTGGGGCATGTCGCCCTGTCATCGGGTGTTCGCATTGTGGTGGAGGGCGAACTTGTGCCGGTCTCCGCCGCCCTGAAGAAGCTGTGGGGCGACAATGCGGTGCGCCGCGCCGTGACGGCGGGCGATGACTATCAGGTCGCCTTTACCGGGCCCGCGGGACTGGAAGGGCCGTTCACCCGCATCGGCCATGTCGAAGCGGGCGCGGGCGTCAGCTTCCTTCTCAAGGGCGGCGAAGTCGTGCTGCCGAAGCCGGGCTATCGGCATTTTTAACGACTTGCTAACCCTGTTTTGTCAGCTTTCCTGCATGAAAAGAGTGGCGATTCTGGCCCTGCTGGCCTTGGTTCTTCCCGCGCTGGCGGCGGAAGACGGCAAGAAGGGCGGCAAGCCCGGCACCAATGTCGACATGCCGTTCCTGATGGCGCCCCTGACCAATGCCGACGGCAAGCTGACCGGCTATGCCTATATGGCCACCCGCCTGACCGCGACCACCGACGCCAATGCGCTGGCGGTGCGCGACAAGCTGGCCTTCATCCAGGACATGATGGTGCGCGACATCAACGCCGCCGGCGTCACCAGCACCGATCCCGGCAAGGTGGACATCGCGTCGGTGGAACAGCGCCTGCTGGCCGACGCCGCCAGGGTGATGGGTGCGGGCAGGGTGAAGCTGATCACCGTCTGCACCGTGCAGATCGCGCCGCTGCATCCGGTCCAGACCCCGGCCAAGGTCACGCCGCCGCCCCTGCCGGGCCAACCGGCGCCAAAGAATCCCGAAAAATCGCGCTGCGACAGCTAGCTTTTGCGCGACTGCCCGGTTGCCTCGGCAAGGGGCTTTTGGCAAGCTTGGCGTGCCCTTGAAGCGGCGCGTCACACCGGACTCCAGGATGTGACACCGGCCATGGGGATCGGCGTTTGCCTATCCCTGCATTCGAATGGGGAAGGCTCGCGCCGACCCGCATTCGAATCTCAAGAGGAAACCATCATGGAATTGGAACTTGTACTGGCATGCGCCGTACTGGCGCTGCTCTATGGCCTTTGGACCATCCGCGCGGTGCTGGGCCTGTCGGCCGGCAATGCGCGCATGCAGGAAATCGCCGCCGCCATCCAGGAAGGCGCGCGGGCCTATCTCAACCGGCAATACACCACCATCGCCATGGTCGGGGTGGTGATCTTCGTGCTGGCCTTCTTCTTCCTGGGCTGGCAGGTGGCTCTGGGCTTTTTGATCGGCGCGGGCCTGTCGGGCGCGGCGGGGTATGTCGGCATGTATGTCAGCGTGCGCGCCAATGTCCGCACCGCCGAGGCTTCGCGCTCCGGCCTGGCGGCGGGCCTGTCGGTGGCGTTCCGCTCCGGCGCCGTCACCGGCATGCTGGTGGTGGGGCTGGGGCTCCTGGCGGTGGCGGGCTATTACGCGCTGCTGACCCAGGGCTTCGGCCTGTCGCTGGACGATCCGGCGCAAAGCAGGATCATCGTGGACTCGCTGGTGGGCCTGGGCTTCGGCGCCTCGCTGATCTCGATCTTCGCCCGGCTGGGCGGCGGCATCTTCACCAAGGGCGCCGATGTCGGCGGCGACATGGTGGGCAAGGTCGAAGCGGGCATTCCCGAAGACGATCCGCGCAACCCCGCCACCATCGCCGACAATGTCGGCGACAATGTCGGCGACTGCGCCGGCATGGCGGCCGACCTGTTCGAGACCTTCGCGGTCACCACGGTCGCCACCATGGTGCTGGCCTCGATCTATTTCACCGGCACCCTGAAAGCGCAGCTGATGATCTATCCCCTCGCCATCGCAGGCATGAGCATCATCACCTCGATCATCGGCACCTTCTTCGTGCGGCTGGGGGCGTCGAAAAACATCATGGGGGCGCTCTACAAGGGCGTGATCGCCACCGTGATCCTGTCCCTGATCGGGCTTTATCCCCTGACCGACCGGCTGATCGGCATGGACACGGTGCTCTCCAGCGGCAGCGCCAGCTATACCGGCATGACCCTGTTCTGGTGCGGGCTGGTGGGGCTGGCGGTGACCGGCCTGCTGATCTGGATCACGGAATACTATACCGGCACCAACTTCCGCCCGGTCCAGTCCATCGCAAAATCCTCGGTCACCGGCCATGGCACCAATGTGATCCAGGGCCTGGCGATCTCGATGGAATCCACCGCGCCGGTGGCGCTGGTGATCTGCGCCGGCATCATCGTCACCTATACCCTGGCGGGACTGTTCGGCATCGCCATCGCCGTCTCCACCATGCTGTCGCTGTGCGGCATGATCGTGGCGCTGGATGCCTTCGGGCCGGTCACCGACAATGCCGGCGGCATTGCCGAAATGGCGGGTCTTGAGGGCGATGTCCGCAAGACCACCGACGCCCTGGACGCGGTGGGCAACACCACCAAGGCGGTCACCAAGGGCTATGCCATCGGCTCGGCGGGGCTGGGGGCCCTGGTGCTGTTCGCGGCCTATACCCAGGACCTGAAGTATTTCGCGGCGGAAAATACCGGCTTCTTCGCCGGGCTTGAGCTGCCGAGCTTCAGCCTGTCCGAACCCTGGGTGGTGGTCGGCCTGCTGTTCGGCGGCCTGCTGCCCTATCTGTTCGGCGGCATGGCGATGACGGCGGTGGGCCGTGCCGCCGGTTCGGTGGTCGAGGAAGTGCGCCGGCAGTTCCGCGAAATGCCCGGCATCATGCTGGGCACCCAGAAGCCCGACTATGCCCGCGCCGTGGACCTGCTGACCAGGTCCGCCATCAAGGAGATGGTGGTGCCGTCGGTGCTGCCGGTGTTCTCGCCCATCGTGCTGTTCTTCCTGGTCGACGGGATCGCGGGCAAGACCCAGGCCTTCAATGCACTGGGCGCGATGCTGATGGGGGTGATCGTCACCGGACTCTTTGTAGCGGTTTCGATGACCTCGGGCGGCGGCGCCTGGGACAATGCCAAGAAGTATATCGAGGACGGCCATTATGGCGGCAAGGGCAGCGACGCCCACAAGGCCGCGGTGACCGGCGACACGGTGGGCGATCCCTACAAGGACACGGCGGGGCCTGCGGTAAATCCCATGATAAAAATTACCAATATCGTGGCGCTGCTGTTGCTGGCCACGCTGGCGCATTTAGGCTGACCCCCATCCGTCGCAACTCGGGTCGGCTCACGCCGACACCTCGTTGCGACACCTTCCCCCGCTTGTCGCTTCGCTCGCGGGGGAAGGAAGCTGGCGGATGCTGAGGGTCGCGCCGCGGAATGCGGCGCTCGAGCCTAGGTGGTTACGGCACTGGTCCGCCGCCGTTGCCGGGATTGGTTTCCTGGATGCTGGTCGCCTGGGTGCCGGGGGTGGCGTTCAGCAGTTGCTGCAGGAAGGTCATCTCGCGGCCGCGTGCCGGGGTCTCTTTCGTCTCGAAGGCGATCACATGGCCGTCCTGCAGGCCGTAATGGCGCACGCCGGTGACCTTGTTGTTCTTGTCGAAATACACCGCCAGGATCGAACGGCGCAGCACCGTGGGGGTGAAGAAGGCGACCTGCTTCTCGGTGGCGGAGATGTAATACCAGCTGTCATTGCCGAAGGTGGCGGTGGTGGAGGCATAGCCCAGCCGCGACTGGATGCTGGTCTTGGTATCGGCGCCGGTCTTGATGGCGGATTCGATCTCCGGATCGGGCAGGTAACCGCGCTGGCTGATCACCGGGGCGCAGGCGATCAGCAAGCCTGCCGCGGCGAGCGCGAGGGAGGTGGAAACGGCGGCAAATTTCATCGGTCTTTGATCCTGGCGGCCCCTCAACCTTTCAGAGGGGCCCGCCGAATGTGCTAGCCTTTCCGGGCCGGGCGTTGCAAGACCCGGCATCGCAAAGGCCAAAGTCCTAAAGTCTTAAGGTCAACCTTGATGTTGAATTTGCTCAGGAAATCCGCCGTCCGCAAGCAGGATGGCCGCCGTTTGTATGACGGGTTGGTAATCCGGGCCCGCGAGCCCGTGTTTTTCGCCGTTTTCGGGGTGGCCGACACGATAGACGGCCGCTTCGACATGCTGGTGTTTCATGCCTGGCTGGTGCTGGCGGAACTCAGGGGCGGCGATGCGGCCCAGGGCCTGACCGACGCGATCTTTACCGGCTTCGACAGCGCCATGCGCGAGCAGGGGGCCGGCGACATGGGCATCGGCCACAAGCTCAAGAAGATGGCGGACGCCTTTTATGGCCGCATGACGGCCTATCAGGCCGCCTATGACGCAGGCGAGGCGGAACTGGCGGCGGCGCTGGCCAAGAATCTTTATCGCGGCGGCGCGGTTGATGACCGGGCCCGCAGCCTGGCGGGTTATGCCCGCGGGACGCGCGAAAGTCTTGCCCGCACCCTGCCGGAAACGCTCGATTTCGGGCCGCTGCCGACTATATAGAACGCCATGACCGACGGCCTGCCGCTGACCCATTCCTACAACCTGGCCCGCCTGGGCAATGCCGGCGACCTGGTTGCTTTCGCCGCCGATGCAGCCCAGCGCGACCAGATCGCGCGCTGGTCCGGCATCCTGTCGCTGCAAAGCCTGGACGCCCGGATCGCGCTCAGGAAGCTGGCGCCCACCCGTTTCGGGCTGGATTTCACCCTGACCGCCGATCTCACCCAGGCCAGTGTCCTGACCCTGGAGCCGGTGCCTGCCCATCTGGAGCGTCATTTCACCCGGGAATTGCATTTCACCGGCACCGGCCGCCGCAAGGTCGTCAGCGACGAATCGGGACCCGAACTGGTGCTGGATACCGAGGAGGAAGAGGGGCCCGAGGAGATCGAAAGCCTGCATTACGACCTGGCCGGCCCGGTTCTGGAGGAATTTATCCTGTCCCTGGAACCCTATCCCCGCCATGCGGGGGAGGCATTTTCCGCCCCAACCGAGGGTCAGGACCCGCCGGAAAGCCCTTTTGCCGTGCTCAAAGGCCTGAAATAGCCTATAACCCCTTGCCGTCCTTACCGAAGGACCGGCTTTTGGCTTGAAATGGGCGCGGCTTTCCTGCTACCCACCGCGCCTGTTTTGGCCGCCCCTTTCCGGACGGCGCATTAGGAGTCTTCCGCCATGGCGGTCCCGAAACGAAAAACCTCGCCGTCGCGCCGCAACATGCGCCGCTCGCACCACGCCCTGGTGGCGGCCGCCCATGGCGACTGCCCCAACTGCGGCGAGCCCAAGCGCCCGCATCATGTCTGCGGCGCCTGCGGCCACTATGCTGACCGCGAAGTCGTGAAGGCGAAGAGCTAAACCTTTCGCTCCAGAAAGGTAGCCGTGTCTCGCGCCCTGACAGTCTCGATCGATGCCATGGGCGGCGATGCCGGCCCCGGCGCTGTCGTGAGCGCGCTTCTCAAGACCAGCCTGCGCCATCCCGAAGCCCGCTTCGTGCTGCATGGCGACGAAGCCGAACTCAACGCGCTGGTGTCGCGCCAGGCGCGGCTGAAGGATTGTGTCAGCGTCCGCCATGCCCCCGGACGGGTCAGCATGGAGGACAAGCCCAGCCATGTGCTGCGCCGGGGCAAGGACACCTCGATGTGGCATGCGGTTCACTGCGTCAAGGCAGGCGAGGCCGATGTCGTGGTCAGTGCCGGCAATACCGGCGCGCTGATGGCGGTCTCCATGTTCGGGCTGGGCATCATCGAAGGCATTTCGCGCCCCGCCATCGCCACCATCTGGCCCACCCTCAAAGGCCAGACCATCGTGCTGGACGTGGGCGCCAATGTCAGCGCCAGCGAGGAACAGCTGGTGGACTTCGCCGTGATGGGCGAGGCCTTTGCCCGCGTCATCCTGGGGCTGGAGCGGCCCCTGGTCGGCATTCTCAATGTCGGGGCCGAAGACCAGAAGGGCAATGACGCCGTGAAAGGCGCCGCCCAGATCCTGCGCGCCGCCAACCTGCCCATGGCCTTTCACGGCTTTGTCGAAGGCGACGACATCGCCAAGGGCACGGTGGATGTGGTGGTGACCGACGGCTTCACCGGCAATATCGCGCTCAAGACCGCCGAAGGCACCGCCCGGCTGGTCGGTTCCTACCTGCGCCAGGCCTTGCGCCGTTCGCTGCTGTCGCGGCTGGGGGCGGTGATCGCCGCGGGCGCGCTGGACACCCTGCGCCGCAAGCTGGACCCGCGCGCCGTCAATGGCGGGGTTTTCCTGGGGCTGAACGGCGTGGTGGTGAAGAGCCATGGCGGCGCCGACGCCGTGGGTTTCGCCAGCGCCCTGGACCTGGCGATCGACATGGCAAGGGCCGACCTCAAGCCGCGCATCACCGAGGCGCGCGGCCGCATCACCGCCGAGAGCATCCAGATGATAGACAAGGTGGGTGAGCTTTGATCCGTGCCCGCATCATCGGCAGCGGCATCTGCCTGCCGGCCAACATCGTCACCAATGACGAACTGGCGAAGAAGGTGGACACCTCCGACGCATGGATTCGCGAGCGCACCGGCATCCACCAGCGCTACATCGCGCTGCCCGGCGAAAAGACCTCCGACCTGGCGGTGGGCGCGGCGCGCGAGGCGCTGATCGACGCGGGCATCGACGCCGGCGAACTGGACATGATCATCTGCGCCACCACCACGCCGGATGAAACCTTCCCCGCCACCGCCACCATCGTCCAGTCGCGCCTGGGCATGGCGCATGGCGCGGCGTTCGACGTGCAGGCGGTCTGCTCCGGCTTCATCTATGGCCTGTCGGTGGCCGACAGCCTGATCCGCACCGGCGCGGCGCGCACCATCCTCTTGATCGGGGCGGAGACCATGTCGCGCCTGCTGGACTGGAACGACCGCACCACCTGCGTCCTGTTCGGCGACGGCGCCGGCGCGGTGGTGCTGCAGGCCCATGAGGGCAGGGGCGACAATGCCGACCAGGGCGTCCTGAACACGCGGCTGTTCTCGGACGGGCGGCTGCACGACATGCTTTATACCACGGGCGGAGTCTCCTCGACCCAGACCGCGGGTGTCCTGAAGATGCAGGGCAAGGAAGTCTTCAAGCATGCCGTGACCAACATCGCCGCCGCCATCACGGCCTCCGCCGAAGCGGCGCATGTCGCGCTGGACCAGATCGACTGGTTCGTGCCCCACCAGGCCAACCAGCGCATCCTGGACGGCACCGCCCGCAGGCTGGGGATCGACCCGGCCAAGGTGGTCTCGACCGTGGCCCTGCATGGCAACACCTCGGCGGCCTCGGTGCCGCTGGCGCTGGTGACGGCGGTTCGGGACGGCCGCATCAAGCGGGGCGACCTGGTGCTGCTGGAAGCCATGGGCGGCGGCTTTACCTGGGGCGCCGCGCTCGTCCGGTGGTGACCGCCGGCCGGCGGGAACCGTCATTACCCGGAACGTAACTTAAAAGTCCCCGTCTATCTCATTGATGTTGACGGATATTCCAGGGCGGGTTTACCGTGTTGGAGATAACGGAGAGTCGCCAATGACCACGGGAACTTTGACTAGGGCCGACCTGACGGAAGCCGTATTCCAGGCCGTCGGGCTTTCACGCACCGACTCGGCCCAGATGGTCGAAGACATGCTGGAGGAAGTTTGCGGTGCTCTCGCCAAGGGCGAAACGGTGAAGCTGTCTTCATTCGGCACCTTCGCCGTGCGCCAGAAATCGCAGCGCATGGGCCGCAATCCCAAGACCGGCGATGAAGTGCCGATCGCGCCGCGCCGTGTGCTGGTGTTCCGTCCCAGCCATGTGCTGAAGGCGGTGATCAACGGCCAGACGCCGTTGCCCGAGGATGAAGACTAGTGTCATCGGCGGCGATTGCCTATTCGCACAAATCGGCGGAAGCCTTCCGCACCATCAGCGAAGTCGCGATCGAACTGGACGTGCCCCAGCATGTGCTGCGCTTCTGGGAAAGCCGTTTCGCCCAGATCCGGCCGGTGAAGCGCGCCGGCGGACGCCGCTATTATCGTCCCGAGGATGTGGACCTGCTCAAGGGCATTCGCGCGCTGCTTTATACCGACGGTTTCACCATCAAGGGCGTGCAGAAGGTGCTGAAGGAACGCGGCCTGCGCCATGTCGCCGGGGTCGGCCGTGGCGGCGCGCCGGAGGCCCAGCCTGTGGTGGTCGAGAAGATCGTCTATGTCGAAAAACCCGCGCCCGCGCCGGTGAAGAAGCCGCGCCCCGCCCATTTGCGCGCCGTGCCCGCCACCCTGTCGCTGCCCTTTTTCGATGAACCGCAAGCGGCGCTCGAACCACCCGAGCCTGACGCCGGGATCGCGCCGGTTGCCGAGGCAGCCGGCGGTTTGGCGGCGGAAGACCGCAAACGGCTGGAAGAATTGCTGGACGAACTGACCGGCCTGAAGGCCCGTTTGCAGGCGTCGCGCGCGCGCCAGCTCTAGGAAATCCGCGCAAAAAAGCCTGCCCAGATATGGCTTGCTGCCAGGGGGCGTCGCCGCTATGGTCCGCGGCCTTCGCGAACCCCCTTGGGACCGTTGTCCCAATTATCTAAGTCGGAATGTAGCGCAGCCTGGTAGCGCACTTGTCTGGGGGACAAGGGGTCGTGGGTTCAAATCCCGCCATTCCGACCATTCTCTCCCTTCACCATCTTTAGGCGGGATTCCCGGCGCGTCGCTTGCGCGCCGCGCGTTCGCCGTGCTGGGCGCATGGCTCACCCCGCCATTCCGACCATTCTCTCCTTTCACCATCTTTAGGCGGGATTCCCGGCGCGTCGCTTGCGCGCCGCGCGTTCGCCATGCTGGGCGCATGGCTTACCCCGCCATTGCGACCATTTCTTTTTCGCGAAGACGCGAAAAAGAAATGCCAAGGCCGGGCGCGGCAGGCTCCCCGCTAGTGTCATTCGAGCCGTCGCGTTGATGGCGTTCATGGCCTATTCTTCCTTCGTTGCGCGATGGAGTGGCCGTGAAAACCGAATTTCTCTGGTACATTCCCAACCAGACCGTGTCCGGCCACAGGGGCGACGACGGCGGCGACAATCACAACAGCCTTGAGACTCTCACCGCCCATGCCAGGGCGCTGGAGGCTCATGGCTGGAAGGGCGCCTTGCTGGGCGCCGGATGGGGCAGGCCCGATTGCTTCACGGTCGGCGCCGCACTGGCCGCGCGCACGACCAGCTTCGAGCCGCTGATCGCCATTCGTCCGGGTTACTGGCGGCCGGCGCATTTCGCATCCTCGGCCGCGACCCTGGATCACCTGACCGGCGGCCGGGTGCGCATCAATATCGTTTCGGGCCAGGACAATCTGGCCGCCTATGGCGACGGCGAGGGCGATCCGTCGCATCGTTACGACCGCACCCGCGAGTTCATGCAACTGGTTCGCCGGCTGTGGACCGAGGAAGACGTGACCTATGCCGGGACATATTTTCAGGTCGCCGGTTCGACCGTGCTGCCGCGCTGTGCGGTCGTTGGCGACCGCCGCCATCCCAGGCTTTATTTCGGCGGCGCATCCGGGGCCGCGGAGCGCGTGGCGGCGTCCGAAGCGGATGTCCAGCTGTTCTGGGGCGAGCCCCTGGATGGCATCCGCGAGCGGATCGCGCGGCTCAGGGATCTGGGCAAGGCGCTGGATCGCAACCTGCCGCCGCTGGAATTCGGGCTGCGCATCACCACCGTGGTGCGCGACACCAGCGCCGAGGCCTGGGCCGTGGCCGAGGCCAAGGTTGCGGCGATGGCCAGGAGCGGCGGCGCCGGCTGGCATGACCATGGTCCCAAGGTCGCGGTCGGCCAGCAACGCCTGCTCGACCTTCAGGCGCGCGGAGAGGTTCTGGATGACAATCTTTATACCGCGCCCGGCCGGTTCGGCGGCGGCGGCGCCGGCACGACCTGGCTGGTCGGCTCCGCCGAAGAGGTCGCGCGTTCCCTGCGCAAATATCGCGCCCTGGGCGTGACGCATTTCATCCTGTCCGACACGCCCTACCTGGCGGAGATCGAAAGGCAGGGCGAAAAATTGCTGCCGTTGTTGCGGGATTGATCGTGCGTATTCTGTTTGCGGCGATCCCGCCGAAACGCTAATCGCCGGTAATGGGGCCGCGCGGCGCATCCGGCTGCAGTTCCGGCACTTCCATCAGGCCGCGCCCGACATGGCTCTTGCGATAGCCATAGGCGAAGTAGAACAGCAGTCCGATCGCCGACCAGACCGGGAACAGGATCATGGCCGGGGTGGGCAGGAAGAAGAACAGCACCAGGCAGCCCAGCGCCGACAGCGGCGCGAAGAACCAGATCCACGGGGTGCGGAAGGGCCGGGCGCGATCGGGCGCGGTATGGCGCAGCACCAGCACCGCGATGGAGACCACCGCAAAGGCAAACAGCGTTCCGGAGTTGGAAATATCTGCCAGTTGCCCCACCGGCAGGAAGGCGGCGGCGAAGGCCACCGCCACGCCGGTGATCCAGGTCACCACATGCGGTGTCCTGAAGCGCGGATGCACCCGGCTCAGCACTTCGGGCAACAGCCCGTCGCGCGACATCACGAAGAAGATGCGGGTCTGGCCGAACATCATCATCAGGATGACGGTGGGCAGCGCGATCCCGGCCGCCAGGCCCAGGAGGTTGCCGACCAGCGGATGGTTGATGGAGCGCAGCACATGGGCCAGCGCCTCCTTGCTGCAGACCAGCGGCTCGACCGCCAGGCTGGAGCATTGCGCCGCCAGCGCCATGGAGCCGGGCTCCAGCTGCTCGCCATGCGGGCCGAACACCGGCTGGGCGCCATAGGACCCGATCGCCCCCGCCGCCACCAGCAGATAGATCACGGTGCAGATGGCCAGGCTGCCGATCAGCCCGATGGGCAGGTTGCGCTGGGGATTGCGGGTTTCCTCCGCCGCCGTCGAAACCGCGTCGAAACCGACATAGGCGAAGAAGATGGACGAGGCCGCGCCGACCACCCCCACCGTGCCCCAGCCATTGGGCGTGAAGGGATGGAAGTTCTGCATATGAATCGCCGGGACCGCCAGCGCGACGAAGGCGGCCAGCGCCACCAGCTTGATCGCCACCAGCACGGCATTGACGTTGGCGCTTTCCTTGGTGCCGATCACCAGCAGCACCGTAATCACCATGGAGATGAACACCGCCAGCAGGTTGAACACACCCCCCGCATAGGGCCCCGCCGCCAGCGCCGCCGGAACGACGATGGGGTGGGGCAGGTGCGCCAGCAGGCCGACGATGTAGCCCGACCAGCCTACCGCCACGGCGCTGGCGGCCACGGCATATTCCAGGATCAGGGCCCAGCCGACCAGCCAGGCCACCAGCTCGCCCAGCACGGCGTAGGAATAGGTGTAGGCCGAGCCCGACACCGGCACCATCGAGGCCAGTTCGGCATAGCACAGCGCCGCCACGGCGCTGACCGCGCCGGCGATGACAAAGGACATCATCATGCCGGGGCCGGCCTTCTGCGCCGCCTCCGCCGTCAGCACGAAGATGCCGGTGCCGATGACGCCGCCGATGCCCAACAGGGTCAGCTGGATGGGGCCGAGCGAGCGATGAAGCGATTTCTTCTCCGCCGTCGCCAGGACGGCATCAAGAGACTTCACCCGCCACATGCAAATCACCCCTGCGTTTTGTGCATGGGCATTCGATCCGTTCACGGACCTGTCGCACATGCGACATGACGTAGCTTCAATCCAGCACGTCTTCGGTTTCGGGGTGGCGCTCGAACCAGGCCCGCGCATAGGAACAGCGCGGCACGATCACCAGTTGGTTGGTGCGGGCATGATCCACGATCTGCTGCATCAGCCGCCCGGCGGCGCCGGTGCCGCGCAGGGGCAGGTCGGCCTCGACATGGGAGATGATGTATCGGCCGTCGCGGATGCGATATTCGGCCCAGGCCAGGCGGCCGTTCTCTTCCAGTTCGAAACGGCTTGCCTCTGTGTTGTCTCTCATTTCGGCGCGGGTTCGCGGTGCATCCAGGGCAGGGAAAGACCGATGGGCACGATCCACAGGGTGCCGGCCAGGGCGTAATAGAGCAGGGCGACATACCAGGGCGCGCCCGGCAGCACATGCCGCGCCAGGCCCATGATGAACAGGGCATAGAAAGGCAGCCAGAAGAAAACGATCACAATGGCGGCGATCAGGGTCTTGGTGCGGCGGGACATCTTGCTTCTTTGACGGCTGCAGGGCGGAACGGTATCAGAAGCCGGGATGCCAAAAAACACTGTCGCCGAAAACTTCTGGAAAAGCCGCAAGGCGGTGGGTGTCTGGCTGCTGGCCGTGGCGCTGGTGATCCTGGGCATGGTCACCATCGGCGGGCTGACGCGGCTGACCGGCTCGGGCCTCTCCATCATGGAATGGAACCCGATCATGGGGGCGCTGCCGCCCCTGAACGGCGCGCAGTGGCAGGACGTCTTCCGCAAGTACCAGCAGATCGCCCAGTACAAGGTCGAGCACCAGGGCATGAGCCTGGAGGCCTTCAAGGGCATCTTCTGGTGGGAATGGTCGCATCGGCTGGTGGGGCGATTGCTGGGCGTGGTGTTTTTCGTGCCGTTCCTATGGTTCGCCTGGGTGGGGGCGGTCAGGCGCACGGAATGGCCGCGCATGCTGTTGCTGTTCCTGCTGGGCGGGCTGCAAGGGTTCATCGGCTGGTGGATGGTCAGCAGCGGCTTTGAGGAACGCACCAGCGTCAGCCAGTACCGGCTGGCGATCCATCTGGGCGCGGCGCTGCTGCTGCTGGTGGCGATATTGTGGATCGCGCTGGAATATCTAAGGGATGGTCAGGGCAAAGGGGATGCGAGGCGCGGCTTTGCCTTTGCGGCGCTGGTCTATCTGCAGATGCTGCTGGGGGCGCTGGTGGCGGGGCTGCATGCCGGGCTGGTCTACAACACCTGGCCCGACATGAACGGGCATGTCTTTCCCGAAGCGCCGTTCTTCGCAGCGCCCTGGTGGATCAACTTTTTCGAGAATGACGGACTGGCACAATTCGATCATCGCATCGGGGCCTATATCGTCGCCGGTTTCGCGGCCTTCATCTATGCGCGCGGCATCAGGCTAACGGGCCTTGCCAAGAAAAGCGCCAAGGCGGTGACGGCGATCACCGTGTTCCAGATTTTCCTGGGCATCAGCACGCTGCTGCTGCAGGCGCCGGAATTGCTCGCCGCTGCGCACCAGGTCACGGCGGCGCTGCTGCTCTGCGCCGCGGTCTGGCATGCGTTTGAGTTGCGGCGGTTAAACGCCTGAGTGTCATGGCCCACTTCACGTGGGCCATCCAGGGTTGCAAACTCGGTGCTGGTTGCCCTGGATGGCCCGGGCAGTCGCTAGCGCGTCCAGCGCGTAGCGACGGGCCATGACAGAATGATTAAGCCAAAGCCTGTTCCAGGTCGGCGATGATGTCGGCGGTATCCTCGATACCGATGCTCAATCGCACCACGTCATTGCCCGCGCCCGCTTTCGCCCGGTCTTCGTCCGACAGTTGGCGATGGGTGGTGGAAGCGGGATGGATGATTAGGCTGCGGGTGTCGCCGATATTGGCCAGATGGCTGAACAGCTTGACGCTGTTGACCAGCTTGATGCCCGCCTCATAGCCGCCCTTCAGCCCGAAGGTAAACACACTGCCCGCGCCCTTGGGGCAGTATTTCCGGTGCAGGGCGTAAGACGGATTTTCCGGCAGGCCGGCATAATTGACCCAGTCGACCTTGTCGTTGGCCTTCAGCCATTTCGCCACCGCCAGGGCATTGTCGCTGTGGCGTTGCACCCGCAGGGGCAGGGTCTCGATCCCGGTCAGCACCAGGAAGGCATTCATCGGCGACAGCGACGGCCCCAGGTCGCGCAAGCCAAGTACGCGGGTGGTGATGGCAAAGGCCATGTCGCCGAAGGTCTCCCACATCTTCATGCCATGATAGGAGGGATTGGGCTCGCTGATCGAGGGGAACTTGCCGCTGCCCCAATCGAACTTGCCGCCGTCCACGATCACGCCCGCCATCGAGTTGCCGTGCCCGCCCAGGAACTTGGTGGCGGAATGGATCACGATATCGGCACCGTAATCGATCGGCTTGATGAGGTAGGGCGTGGCGAGAGTGTTGTCTATGACCAGCGGCACGCCGGCGTCATGGGCGATCTTGGCCAGCGCCTCGATGTCGGTGATCAGTCCGCCGGGATTGGCGATGCTTTCGGCATAGAGGCACTTGGTGTTCTCATCGATCAGGCCCTTGAAGCTGTCGGGGTCGGTGGTGTCGGCCCATTTCACATGCCAGTCGAATTTGGCGAAGCCCTGGCTGAACTGGTTGACCGAACCGCCATACAACTGGCGCGCCGCCACGATATTGGCGCCCGGCGCCATCAGGGTGTGCATCACCAGCAGTTGCGCCGCATGGCCCGACGCGCAGGACAGACCGGCGCGGCCGTTTTCCAGCGCCGCCACCCGCTCCTCCAGCACCGCATTGGTGGGATTCATGATGCGCGAATAGATGTTGCCGAAGATCTGCAGGTTGAACAAAGCCGCGGCATGGTCGGCATCCTCGAACACGAAGGCCGTGGTCTGGTAGATCGGCGTCGCCCGCGCCCCGGTGGCGGGATCGGGCTGGGCCCCGGCATGCACGGCCAGCGTGTTGAATCCATAATCAGCCATTGGCGGCTCCCTTATTTGTGGTCGCTCCGGCTCTCGCCGACGCTCCTAGTTGGCGTGTTCTATCTTCAGTTCGTCTTCGACGCGGCGCACCCAGGCTTGCACATTGGGATAGTCCGCCAGGTCGAGCCCGGCGTCATGCGCGAAGCGGGTATAGGCGACCAGCGCGATATCGGCCAGGGTCAGGCGGCCGGCGACAAAATGGCTTTTGCCCGCCAGATGCTCGTCCATCAGGGTCAGCACCCGCAGGCAGCGCGGCCGCAGATTGGGATCGATCTCGCTGTCGGATTTGCCCAGGTAGAGTTTCTGGAAGCGCAGCACCGCGAGGGCGGGCTCGTGGCTATACTGTTCCCAGAACAGCCACTGGAACATCAGCGCGCGTTCATAGGCATCGTGCGGGATCAGGTCGGTGCCATGCGCCAGATGCAGCATGATGGCGTTGGACTGGGCCAGCACGCCGCCATCGGCGAAGGTCGCCAGCGGCACCTGGCCGGCCGGATTCAGCGCCAGGAATTCCGGGGTGCGGGTCTCGGCCTTCAACACGCTGGTTTCGATCCAGTTGTAGGGAATGCCGCGGCGGTCGGCGACGAACTTCACCTTCAGGCAATTGCCCGAGATGGAGTCGCCGTAGATCGTCATTGCCGCATTGTCGAGGGACATGCGCGCATCTAAGGCCGGTCGCGCGCGATGCGCAAGATCGTGGCGTTCTTGTCTTCCGCCACCCAGATCGCGCCATCCTCGGCCACCGCCAGGCCGACCGGCGCACCCTTGGGACGCAAGCCGGTTTTCTCGTTCCAGTCCGGCGTCAGCAGCAGCGGCTCGGATGCGGGACCGGGATAAGTTTTTGTGACAGGCTCGCCGTCCGCCGCATAGGCCGCATAGCGCGCATGCGGCTGGAGCAGGGGAATGCCGCGGCGGTCCACCGCGAAGGCGGCGATTCGCGCGCCCGCCGGCTGATAGCCGTGCCATGTCATCAGCAGCCGGCCGCGCAGGCGCGGAAACATCGCGCCGTCGTAATACAGCATGCTCAGCGGCGCGGCATGCGGCGGCAATAGCCGCGCCGGCTTTGTGTAATCGGACGAGGCGCAGTCCATCGCGCCGCTCGCGGCCCAGGCCGGGGCGGGCTGGTCCATGTCATAGCAATAGGGCCAGCCGTAATGCGCCCCGTCGCGCAACACATTCAGTTTCTCGAACGGGCTGCCGGGATCGGCGAAGTCCATGCCGTTCTCGGCCTGCAGCAAGGTGCCTGACGGATGACGCACCAGCGCCAGCGAGTTGCGCAGGCCGCGCGCGAAGACGGTGAAGCCGTTGGCCCATTTGCCGTCGCCCAGGTAAGCATAGCGGCGCACCACGGCGCGCTTGTCCCCGGCTTCGGACTCCAGGCAGAATTTGGTGCCGTTTGGCTTGCCGTCCTTGTCGCACCGGTCGGAGGGCGCGCCCACATCCACCAGCAGATCGCCATTGCCGTCGAAGATGAAGAAGGTCAGGGGATGGCGGTCGTCATGCAGCCGGTTGTCGGGCAGATTGGTGACCACCGGCGCGATGGTGGATTGCGGATCGGCGGCATCGGGGTCGAAGCGGAAGATGCGGCTCATCTCGCCGACATAGATTTTGCCATCGGGGCCGCGCGCCAATCCGTGCGGCATGTTGAGGCCGGTGAGCAGCGGCTTCAACTGCACGGGCTGGCCCGCGATGGCGGTGAGGCGCACGACCTTGCCGCTGCGCGTGCCCCAGCCCACCAGGTCGGTCACCAGCCAGTCGGTACCGCCGGACAGGGGCAACAGCAGGCGCGGGAACTTCAACACGCGGCTGCCGAAATTGCCGGGCGGGGCCACCACGATGCCGGCGCACAGGCCCGGCGCCATGCCGATGGGGGCGCGGGGCCAGCCGTCGCAGGTGTCGTTGCCGGCGCTGTAGGGGACGCGGCCGGCGGCGGAACATGCGAGGGCGACAAGCAACACGGCCGCCAGACGCATGCGGGATCAGCCGTGCTTCAAGGAACCGCCGCGCCCGAACAACAGCGGCTTGCGATTGTCGATGATCTTGCGGTTCACGCCCATCCAGCCCAGCTCGCCGCTGAAGCGGCCATGCTCGATCTTGGGACAGCGGTTCATGATGACGTCCAGGCCAGCGTCGCGTGCGATCTGCTCGGCCTCGGGGCTGATGACACCCAGCTGCATCCACAGCACCTTGACGCCAAGCCGGTCTTTTTCGGCGACGGTTTCGCGCGCGATGGCGGGGGCGTGCTGGGCCTCGCGGAAGATGTCCACCATTTCCACCGGGGCGGGAACGTCCTTGAGGCTGGCATAAACCTTCTGGCCCAGGATTTCCTTGCCGGCCATGGAGGGATTGACCGGGATGATCCGGTATCCCTTGTTCAGCAGATACATCATGGCAAAATAGGACGGCCGGATCTCGTTGCCGCTGGCGCCGACCATGGCAATGGTCTTCACGCTGCGCAGAATCTGCTTGATCTGGAGGTCGGGATATTCGGGGAGCACGGCTTCGGCCAATTTGGTTCTCTCTTCTCCAGAAACGCGCCAAGGTCCTCTTTAGCGTCAGCGTGGGGAAATGTAGTGCGGGCGGGCGGCATTTACACGTCGGACGACGGTATTATAATACCGTATGCCGGAAATACCTGATATTACGACATTTCTATTGACGGCAGCGGTGCAATTCCCTACACAGCCGCGGCAAATTACGGGCATTACAGATGAAAACCTACTCGGCCAAGGCCAGTGAGATCGAAAAGAAGTGGGTCGTGATCGACGCCGAGGGCCTGGTCGTGGGCCGCCTGGCCTCGATCATCGCCATGCGCCTGCGCGGCAAGCACAAGCCGACCTACACCCCCCACATGGATTGCGGCGACAATATCATTGTCATCAATGCCGCCAAGGTCGTGCTGACCGGCAATAAGCTCAAGAACAAGATCTACTACCACCACACCGGCTATATCGGCGGCATCAAGGAACGCAGCGCCGCCGCCATCATGGCCGGCAAGTTCCCGGAGCGGATTCTGGAAAAGGCCGTGGAGCGCATGGTGCCGCGCGGACCGCTCGGCCGCCGCCAGATGTCCAACCTGCGCGTCTATCCCGGCGCCGATCATCCGCATGAGGCGCAGCAGGCCGAGAAGCTCGACGTCGCCGCCATGAACCCCAAGAACACCCAGTACAAGACGAAGGCAGCTTAAGATGGCCGAAGACAACAAGTTCACCGAGCTCAAATCTACCCTGATCAAGGCCAAGACGGCGGATGCCGCCGACGCCTCCCAGGTCGACAACAAGCGCGACGCCCAGGGCCGCGCCTATGCCACCGGCCGCCGCAAGGAATCGGTCGCCCGCGTCTGGATCAAGCCCGGCACCGGCAAGATCACCGTCAACGGCCGCGACGAAACCGTCTATTTCGCCCGTCCGGTGCTGCGCATGATCCTGCGCCAGCCGCTTATTGCCGCTGCGCGCGACGGTCAGTTCGACGTGGTGGTCACCGTCAATGGCGGCGGTCTTTCGGGCCAGGCCGGCGCGGTGCGTCACGGCATTTCGCGCGCCCTGGTCAATTACGAGCCCACCCTGCGGCCGGTGCTGAAGCCGGGCGGCTTCCTCACCCGCGATCCGCGCGCCGTGGAACGCAAGAAGTATGGCCGCCCGAAGGCGCGCCGTTCGTTCCAGTTCAGCAAGCGCTAAACATCGCGACAGCGATTTCCGGAAACGGCGGCCCGCAAGGCCGCCGTTTTCGTTTGTGGCGGCCACTATTTTCCGTCGCCCCGTCCATAATGGAATTGCTATGCGGCGAGGATGATTTTTCGGCGGGTCACAACCGGAGAGTCTCCATGCCCACCATCGCCCAGTCCGTCGCCGCCGCCCGCGCCGAGGCCCAGATCGCCTCGGCCTATAACGAGGCCGGCTATCGCTATGGCAAATATGCCGATGGCGGCGGGCGCAGCCTGTTCACCTTTGAAGGCCGCCACGCCTGGGGCGACCGCAAGACCTGGGAGGCCATTGAAGGCCGCCTGCTGGCGCTGCGGGCGCGCGGCCTGACGCGCCTCAGTGTGCTCGACTTGGGCTGCGGCCCGGGCACCTGGCTGCGGCGCGTGGTGGTGCGTGCCCGCCAGATCGGCTTTGCGGAAATCGTGGCGCATGGCACCGACATCGCCGATCTGCAGTTGCAGCGCGCCCGCGCCTTATCACGCGGCCTGGCGGAACTGGACGGTGTGTCCCTGACCTTTGCCCATGGCGATTTGCGCGGCAAGATCATCGCGCCGCAGGCCGATCTGTGCCTGTGCCTATATGGCGTGCTGAACCATATTCCGGCGCCGGAATTGCCCGAGGTGCTGTCGCGCATCGCCGCCGTCACCGGAAGCTGGTTCATCAGCACGGTGCGCGCCATCGGCTCGACGCCCACCGTCTATGTCGATGACGTCAGCGCGGCGCTGCGCTTCTATCAGGACAATCGCAGCCACCGCCTGGATGTGGAATTTGCCAACGGCCGCCGCACCAGTTTCCAGTCGCATCTGCTGTCGCGGGCCGAACTGGCGCGGCTGGCGGCGCCCACCTTCGCGGTGGACGACATCAGCGGCCTCGATCTTTTTCATGGCCGCTTTGCCGGCGATCCGCGCTGGAACCCGCCGGTGCCGCTGGCGCGCCTGACCCAGGAACTGGATCGGCTTGAAGCGCGATACTGCCGCGATCCCGGCTTTGTCGATCACGCCACCCATCTGCTGATGGTGGCGCGCAATCCCAGGATGGTGAGCAAATGAGCGAGATTCTCCAATCACCTTTCACGGTACTCGTCTGTTTCACGGTCCTTCTGGCCTGGGTGCTTCTGGTCCTGGCGATCTTCTGGCCGCGGCCCGGCGAGCGCAAGAACCCGCCGCGCAAGAAGGACGAACGCCATGTCCGCTTTTGACATCTTTCGCGATCCCACCGGCTGCTGGCATGCGCGCCGCCGCGATGGCCTGGTCGAGGGCTGGTTCGCGGATCGGCTGGGCGCGGTGCGCTTTGCCCGCCGGGAATCGGCACACCTGCCGCTGATGCGGCGTTAACTCAGACGGCAGGACGCACGTTCGGCTCGAACACCGGCGGCGGCGGGCCATAGGCATTGGCGCCCGGGTCTCCCGGCTGGCACCAGAAATAGAGCAGCACAATCCCGGCCACGAACAGGGCCAGGTTGATGAGCATTACGCTGGGCCCGAACAGGAAGAAGGAGAAAAAGCCCAGGGCAAGGAAACTCAGCGCCGCCAGCGCGGAGACGATCTGGGAGGCGAAATCGAACAGGATGAACAGCCAGACCAGGCGGCCGTCGCGCCCGATATCCTGCAGCCGCCGCGCGCCCATGCCCGCCGCCGGCAGCAGCATCGCCAAATGGAAGATCGCGGCCAGCGGCAGATAGACGATCGCCTGCAGGATCGCGGCGATGATGGCGAAAACGAAATAGGCCAGCACGAAATACCAGAACTGGGCCCGTCCCACCCGGCCGTTCATGTCGAAATAGTGATTGGCCACGGCGTCGCGGAAATTGGCAAAAACCGCTTGCGGTTCCATGATGTTCCCCCCATTTATCGGCGCGCTGTCCCGCGCCCGGCGCAAGGCCGCAATTCGCCCCCCACCGGGCGAAATCAGCTAAGAACCACATTCCGCCCAAGTCAATGTCGGCAGACCACAGATGAGCAAGCCAGCCAGGATCTTCATAGACGGCGCCGCCGGCACCACCGGCCTGGAAATCCGCGAGCGCCTGGCCGGGCGCGGCGAACTGGCGGTGGTCGCCCTGTCCGAGGCCGACCGCAAGAATGCGGCGGCGCGCAAGGCGGCGCTCAACGATGCCGACCTGGTGATCCTGTGCCTGCCGGACGAGGCGGCGCGCGAGGCCGTCGCCCTGATCGACAATCCCGCAACCCGGGTGATCGACGCCTCCACGGCGCACCGCGTCGCGCCGGGCTGGACTTACGGCTTTGCCGAACTGGAACCCGATGGCTACCAGACCATCGCGGCGGCGGCGCGGGTGAGCAATCCGGGCTGCTGGGCGACGGGCTTTCTGTCCATCGTGCGGCCGCTGGTGCGCGCCGGAATCATTCCCGCCGATTTCCCGCTGACCGCCAATGGCGTCTCCGGCTATTCCGGTGGCGGCAAGAGCATGATCGCGCAGTTCCAGAATGCGGACGCGCCCGATTACACCCTCAGCATTTCGCACCTCTATGGCCTGGGCCTGACGCACAAGCATATCCCGGAGATGCAGCTTCATTCGGGGCTGGCGCATCCGCCGCTGTTCGAGCCCAGTGTCGGACGTTTCTATCGCGGCATGCTGGTGGAAGTTCCGCTGCAGCTGTGGGCGCTGCCGGGCAAGCCCGCGCCGCGCGACATCCATGCCGCGCTGATGAGGGCCTATCCCGACCGGCCCTTGGTCAAGGTGGCGTCGCTGGAAGACGCCGCCGCGGCCCGGACCCTGGATGCGGAAATCCTGGCGGGCAGCAACGGGCTGACGCTCTATGTCTTCGCCAACGAAAAGGCGGGGCAGGCGCGGGTGGTCGCGGCCCTGGACAATCTGGGCAAGGGCGCCAGTGGCGCGGCTGTCCAGAACATGAACATCATGCTGGGTCTGCCCGAAACCGCCGGTCTGTAGAATCTGTGCTAGAAGCAGCCATGTCTCGGACCTGGCTGGGCATCGGATTTTCTGTGGTGGGCGCCTTGGCGCTGTTCTCCATGGTGGTGCATTTCGCGGTGCGCGACCGCCCCCGTCCGCGCGGCTGGTCCGGGCTTGAGTTTTCCGACCTGACGCCCGCCGCTTCGGCGCGCACGCCGCTGCTGGTGCGGGGCGGGGCGGTGATCTTCGATGTCGCGGCCGACAGCCCGGCGGCGAAAGCCGGGATCAAGCCGGGCGAGGTGGTCGCCGCCATTGACGACAAGCCCATCGCCTTGGCGCGCCAGGCCTCCGACCTGGTGCGGACCAAGGCGGCGGGCGACCGCATCGTCTTGACGATCTACGATGTGAACAAAGGCGAGGTTCATCCCCAGCAGGTGGCGCTGACCTTCGATGCCGCGCCGCCGGTGAGCAAAAGCTATTCGGTGCGGCCGCCGCGCACCCTGGCGCGGGAGTTCTTCTATCCGCCGTTCCCCGCCGCCAATGCGTCATGGTCCAGGCGGATTCGTCTGGGCGCAACAATACGTCCGCTGGCATTGACGGGGCTGGGCGCGGGCCAGTGCAACGGTTTTGTGCCGGAGGAATGGCGGGTGGCGGCGCATGCCCCGGACAATTCGCTGTTCCATGTGATGGCGCAGGAGGGCTTTGCTCATGCCATCTACCAAAGCGCGATGCTGGATGGCGATGCGGGTGCGTTCGTGAAGACCTATCTGGAACAGACCTTCGGCGCGGCCACGGTGCTGACGCCGCCGCAAGTCCAGCCGTTCGGCTTTGTGCAGCGCGATTTCGGCAACCAGAAAGGCGGCGCGGGCTTTGTGCTGTATCGCGTCACCGGCAAGCGCATTGCTCTATGGATCGCGGCGGTACCGGGCGGCGATGTCGCCTGGGCAAAGCCGCAGGTGGGGGCGGTGGCGCTGTCCATGCGCTGCGCTTCGCCGGGCGCGCCCAAGGCCGAGCCGCGGCCGGACGACCTGCTGGCGACGCGCATCTCCACCCGCTGCATCCAAGGGGCGTGTTCGGAAGGCGATTTCGCCGGGGCTTACCTGACGACGCTGCGCCTGGGCTATGTCCACAACGGCAAGAACGAGATGTTCCTGGTGCATCCGCGCCGGGATTATTGGCAGAACGGCGCCGAAGGCCCCGGCTTCTATCACCAGATCGGCGGCGAGAATGAGCGGCTGTATCCGGGCAGGATCAACTAGCGGCTAAACCAAAATGTCATGGCCCGCTTCATGCGGGCCATCCAGTTTCATGGAAACAAACTGGATGGCCCGGACAAGCCGGGCCATGACGATGCGGAGATGTTACTGCGCCTTGACTTTGACATAAGTCCCCGGCGCATCGCCCAGCGGTTTGAGCTTGCCGTCGCCCGGCACCCGCGCCGCGACCTTGCCGCCCGACTGTTTGGCCAGCCACTTGTCCCAGTCCGGCCACCAGGAGCCGGCATGTTCCTTGGCGCCTTCGCGCCAGGCGTCGAGGTCGGCGGCCTTCTTGTCATTGGTCCAGTACTGGTACTTTTTCGCCGCCGGGGGATTGATGACGCCGGCGATATGGCCGGAGCCCGCAACGATGAAGCGCATCGGGCCGCCGAACAATTTGGCGCCCTTGAACACCGATTTGGCCGGGGCGATGTGATCCTCGCGCGCCGACTGGAAATAGGCCGGCACCGTGATCTTCGACAGGTCCAGCCGCTCGCCCGCCAGCGTCATCCTGCCCAGGGCCAGGGCATTCTCCTTGTAGCACTGGCGCAGATAGGACAGATGCAGCTTTTCCGGCATCCGGGTGGTGTCGCTGTTCCAGTAGAGCAGGTCGAACGGCATGGGCTGCTTGCCCAAGAGGTAGTTGTTGATGACGAAGGACCAGATCAGGTCATTGGCCCGCAGCATGTTGAAGGCGCCCGCCATCTTGGAGCCCGGCAGCACGCCGCCCTGGCTGTCCATCTTGGCCTTCAGGGCATCGAGTTGTGCCTCGTCCACGAACACCGACAGTTCGCCCGCCTCGCTGAAATCGGTCTGCGCCGCCCAGAAGGTGGCGCTGTGCACCCGGTCGTCTTTCTTGGCCGCCATATAGGCCAGGGTCGCGGCCAGCAGGGTGCCGCCGATGCAATAGCCGACGCAGTTGGGATCGCGTACCCCAGTGGCTTTCTCCACCGCGTCCAGGGCGGCGAAGATGCCGCCTTTCATGTATTCCTCGAACCCGGCCTCGGCCATCTCGGCGCCGGGATTGACCCAGGACACCAGGAACACGGTATAGCCGCGCGCCGTCAGCCAGCGCACGAAGCTGTTCTCGGGCCGCAGATCGAGGATGTAGAACTTGTTGATCCAGGGCGGGAAGATCAGCAGCGGCCGCGCATAAACTTCATCCGTGGTTGCGGAATATTGCAGCAACTCCATGATGTCGTTGCGGAACACCACCTTGCCCGGCGCGGTGGCGACATTCTCGCCGATGACAAAGCCGTCGGCGGACTGGCGGATGGAAAGCTCGCCCTGGCCGCGCTCGATATCGGCCAGCAGGTTGTCCAGACCCTTGACCAGGTTCTCGCCATTGGAAGCGATGGTGGCCTTGAGCACATCGGGATTGGTGAAGGGAAAATTGGTGGGGGCGAAGGCGTCGGCGAACTGGCGGGTATAGAAACTGACCCGGCTGCGCTCGCGCGCGTCCAGGCCGTTCAGCTTGCCGACCATTTCCTGCATGGCATTGGCGGTCAGCAGATAGCTCTGCTTGATGAAGTCGAAAATCTCGTTCTGCCGCCATTCCTCGCTGCGGAAGCGGCGGTCGCCGGGGGCGGGCTCAACCACGGCGGGTGCCGCTTCGCCGCCCAACATGCGCATGGCGGTGGTTTCCCACAGGGTCATGAAATTGTTCCACCACTGGGTCTGGGCTTCGGCGACATGCTCATGGTCGCCGCTCATCGCCTTGACCAGGGCCAGCATGGCGCCGGAAATGTTGAGCGGGTCCAGCGGCGCCGCCTGTTCGCGGTGCGCCGTGCGGGAGACGAAATCCATCAGCAACTGGCGGCTTTTCACGCCCACGGTCAGCATGTTGCGGGCGAAGGCCCCGGTATCGAGGCTCTCCGGCGACAGGGTTGATTCGGATTCGGGCGAAGCCTTGTCCTGGGCAGGAGACGTTTTGGGGGGCATGAATGCGAACCACCTTTTGAAAACTGTGATAGCCCGGCCACGGTGACACCCGCAAGACAGGGTTGTGATCGTGCTAAGTCCCGTCATCGCGCCGAAATATCGCAATCGTGCACGGGATTCGACGACCAGACTGCTGGCGTGTGGGCCTGCGTCGCGGTATATCCACTTGCTGGGTTGGGCTGCGGGCGAAAGCCTGCGCCAAGGTGTTGGGGAATCGGGAATAACGGTATGACCAAACATTATGCGCGTCCTTTTGTGCTGGCGACGCTGGCGCTGACGCTTGCGGTGGGCGCCAGCGGCTGTTCCACCATGGAGAGCCTGGACCCGACCGGCCTGATCAGCGGCGACGATACGCCCGTGCCCGATACCCAGTTCCCCACCGATTCCAGCCAGCAGGCCCAGGCCGACGCCAGCACCACCACGCCGGACCTGGCCTCCATTCCGGCGCGCCCGCCCGCGCCCGATGCCGCCGCCCAGGCCAGCACCACCCAGCAGGTCGCCGCCGCCGGGGCCCAGGCCCAGTACAGCGCTGACGCCCTGCGCGCCGGCACCGAGGCCGCGGCCCCGCCGCCGATCGCCGTGGACCCCAATGCCGCCAAGCAGGCCCTGGCCAGCGCCGCCCCGCCCACCGCCAGCGATGCGCCGCCGACCACCAATGACGTGGCGCCGCCCACCGCCGGGTCCTCGCTGGCCAATGGCGAGGCCGCCCCCTCTGCGGCTCCCCCGTCTGCCGCGCCGCCGAAGGGCGCTGCCCCGGCCGCTCCGCCGGTCCAGACCGCGTCCCTGGCGCCGCCGCCCGGTGCCGCCGCTCCGGTGCCTGAGCCTGTCCGTGCCGCCGCCGTTGCTCCGCCCCCTGGCGCCGAACCTGCCGTGCCGGCGGTTCCCATGACGGCTGGCGCGCGCGCGGCGATGATGAATCCCACCGACGCCCAACTGGGCTTCAAGCCGTCCTCGGCCCCGCCGCTGAACCCCTCTGTCGCCCAATGGGTGGCCCCCCCGATCCTGGCGCATTACCGCCAGACCGCCGCCCTGGCCGGGGCGGCCGGCACCGCGACCGCCGCGGTTCCCGCCGTCGCAGCCGTTCCCGCCCGCAAGGGCGCGCGCGGCATTGGCGGGCCCGTCATGTCCGGCGATGTGGTTGCCAACCTGGATGCGGTTCCGGGCACGCCGGCGGGCATGGCCGCCGCCGCCAATGGCGGCATGCCGCCCACGGCCATCATCTATTTCGCCGGTGACGGCATTGGCCTTTCGGCCGCCGCCAGAACCCAGGTGCATGACGCCGTGGCGGCCTTCCAGGCCGGCGGCGGCGCGGGCAGCATCAAGGTTGTGGGCCATGCCTCCAGCCGCACGCCCAACATGCCGGTGGAGCGTCACCTGGAAGTCATCTTCCAGAAATCCCAGGCGCGCGCCGATGCCGTGGCCCAGGCCCTGATCAAGGCCGGGGTTCCCGCCGACCGGGTGCAGATCGAGGCGGTGGGCGACAGCCAGCCGATCTATTACGAATCCATGCCCAAGGGCGAAGACGGCAACCGCCGAGCGGAGATTTTTGTGCAGGGGTAAGACGCGACCCGCGTAGCGGGTCAAATCGGTCCAGTGGACCGATTTGAGCGTCGAACGCCGCGAGCTTGGGCGAGCGGCCGGGCGGAAGCGGGGGACAGTTCATCAACGCGGCGAGCCAAAGCGAGCCGCCGGGGAGCTTTCTCAACCCCGCGCCGTCACCCTGCGCCGCTGGAATAAGCCCCCTGCACAAAACAGCCGCATTTTAACCCAAAAATGATTGCGCCCCGGGCGTAAAAGCCGGATTCTCAGGCGCTTTCAGGACTCACGTCATGGCCATGAATACCGATTTCTACCGCATCAAGCGGCTGCCGCCCTACATCTTCGAGGAAGTGAACCGCCTCAAGGCCCAGGCGCGCGCGCGCGGCGAGGACATCATCGATTTCGGCATGGGCAATCCCGACATGGCGACGCCCGATTACATCGTGGACAAATTGTGCGAGACGGCGCGCGACCCCCGCGCCCATCGCTATTCGGCCTCGCGCGGCATCAAGGGGCTGCGCAAGGCCCACTGCGCCTATTACGAGCGCCGCTTCGGCGTGACGCTGGACCCCGACCGCGAGGTGATCGCGGCGCTGGGCTCCAAGGAAGGTTTCGCCAACCTGGCGATGGCGATCACCGCGCCGGGCGATGTGGTGCTGGTGCCGAACCCCGCCTATCCGATTCACGCCTTCGGTTTCATGATCGCGGGCGCCGCCATCCGCCATGTGCCGGCGACCAGCCCGGAGGAATATCTCTCCAGGATCGGCGCGGCGACGCGCCATTCGGTGCCGTCGCCGCTGGCGATGGTGGTGAACTATCCCAGCAACCCGACGGCGCAGGTGGTGGGACTGGATTTCTACAAGGAGATCATCAGGTTCGCCAAGAAGCACGAAATCTGGGTGCTGAGCGATCTCGCCTATGCCGATATCTATTTCGACGATGACAATCCGCCGCCCTCGATCCTGCAGGTGGAGGGCGCCAAGGATATCGCCATCGAATTCCAGTCGCTGTCCAAGACCTTTTCCATGCCGGGCTGGCGCATGGGTTTCGCCGCCGGCAATGAAAAGCTGATCGGGGCGCTGGCGCGCATCAAGTCGTACCTGGATTACGGCGCCTTCACGCCCATTCAGGTCGCCGCCGCCGCCGCGCTGAACGGCCCCACCGAAATCGTGGACGAGATCCGCGCCGTCTACAAATCGCGCCGCGACGTGCTGGTCAAAAGCATGGCGGCGGCGGGCTGGGACATCCCGGCTCCCAGCGCCTCGATGTTCGCCTGGGCCCCGGTGCCGGAGAAATACCGCGAGCTGGGCTCGATGGAATTCGCAAAGGATTTGCTCAAGCATGCCCATGTGGCGGTGTCGCCGGGGATCGGCTTCGGCGAATATGGCGAGGGCTATGTGCGCGTGGCCCTGGTCGAGAACGAGCACCGCATCCGCCAGGCGGCGCGCAATGTGAAGAAGTTCCTCGCCCTGGGCACCAACATGGCGCCAAAAGACCTCGCATCGGCGAAATAATGTCCACGGAGTTCAAGATCGCCATCGCCGGGCTCGGCACAGTGGGCAGCGGCGTGGTGAAGGCCCTGACCGCGCGCGGCGAAGACCTGTCGCGCCGTGCCGGCCGCACCCTCAGGATCGTGGGCGTGTCGGCGCGCGACGCCAAAAAGGCGCGCGGCTTTGCCGTCACCGGCTGGACCGATGATCCGCTGTCGCTGGCCAAGGGCGATGCCGATGTGGTGGTGGAACTGATCGGCGGCGACGAGGGCATCGCGCGCCAACTGGTCGAGACCGCCCTCGACAACGGCAAGCATGTGGTGACCGCCAACAAGGCGCTGATGGCCAAACATGGCAAGGTGCTGGCCGACCTGGCCGAGAAGCGCGGTGTCACCCTGAAATTCGAGGCCGCCGCCGCCGGCGGCATCCCCATTGTCAAAGTATTGCGCGAAGACCTGATCGCCCATGGCGTGGATGCGGTGAAGGGCATCCTCAACGGCACCTGCAACTATATCCTGACCGAGATGGAAGCCTCGGGCCGTTCGTTCGACGACGTGCTCAAGGAGGCCCAGGCCAAGGGCTATGCCGAGGCCGATCCCACCCTGGATGTGGGCGGCGGCGACACCGCCCACAAGCTGGCGCTGCTGGCGTCGCTGGCCTTCGGCACCGCGCCCGACCTGGACGCCGTGGCGGTGGAAGGCATCAGCCATATCACCGCCGACGACATCGCCTTCGCCAGCGAGTTCGGCTATCGCATCAAGCTGCTGGGGGTGGCGCGCAAAGTAGGCGACGCGATTGACCAGAAGGTCCATCCCACCATGGTGCGCCGGTCGTCGCTTCTGGCCAGCGTCAGCGGCGCCGCCAACGGCGTTTTGGTGGATGCGGGCGAGGCGGGGTCGTTCTTCTTCTCCGGCCGGGGCGCGGGCGAGGCCCCCACCGCCAGCGCCGTGATCGCCGATATTGTCGAGGCCGCGGCCGGCGGCGGCGCCAGCCCGGTGTTCGGGCGGCCCGCAGCGGGGCTGGAGCCGCTGAAGCGCGCCGACGGCAAGGCGGCGGCCTCGCCCTGGTACCTGCGCTTCGAGGTGCTGGATGTTCCCGGCGTGCTGGCCGCCATCGCCGGAAACCTTGCCGATTCAGGAGTTTCCATCGAAAGCATGATCCAGCGTGGCAGGGCTCCCGGCGAGCCCGTCGCCATTGTCATGATTACCCATGAAACCCCACAGGCCCGGGTCGAGCGCGCCTTGAAGGCCATCGGCGCTTCCGACAAGGTGCGGGCGCGTCCCTGTATGATTCCTATGGAATCTTGAAGGTTCAACTCCGCTGCGGTTCCCTCCGCGTCGTTGAACCCGATCTGGACTAACAGTTGTGCAAGAAAAAGATTGAGGCCCATGACCGAGATACGCCCGCCCTCCCAGGAAAAGCCGCTGGACCGTTCTTTCGCGCTGGAGGCGGTGCGCGTCACCGAGGCCGCCGCCATCGCCGCCTTTGCCCAGATCGGGCGCGGCAATGAGCATGATGCCGACCAGGCGGCGGTGGAAGCGATGCGGGCCGCCTTCAACATGCTGCCCATCGCCGGCACCGTGGTGATCGGCGAGGGCGAGCGCGACGAGGCCCCGATGCTGTTCATCGGCGAAAAGGTGGGGCAGGGCGGACTGGCGGTGGATATCGCCCTGGACCCGCTGGAAGGCACCACCCTGACCGCCAAGGCGATGGCCAATGCGCTGGCGGTGATGGCGATGGCCGAACCCGGCACCATGCTCAATGCGCCCGACACCTATATGGACAAGATCGCCATCGGCCCGGGCTATGCCGAGGGCCTGATCGATATCGATGCCGAGCCCGGCGACAACATCAATGCCCTGGCCAAGGCCAAGGGCGTCAGCCCCGCCGACATCAAGGCCTGTGTGATGGACCGTCCGCGCCATGAGGCGCTGGTCGCCAAGCTGCGCAAGGCCGGCGCTTCGGTCAAGCTGATCACCGACGGCGATGTCGCAGGCGTCATAGAAACCACCGATCCCGCCACCGGCGTGGACATCTATATCGGCCAGGGCGGCGCCCCCGAAGGCGTGCTGGCGGCGGCGGCGCTGCGCTGCATCGGCGGCCAGATGCAGGGCCGCCTGGTGTTCCGCAACGACGACGAACGCGCCCGCGCCGCCAAGTGGGGCGTCACGGACCTGAACCGCAAATACGGCCTGATGGAACTGGTGTCGGGCGATGTGGTGTTCTCGGCCACCGGCGTCACCGACGGCTCGATGCTGAAGGGCGTGCATCGCGAAGGCGGCTATTACACCACCGAAAGCGTGGTGATGCGCTCGGCCACCGGCACGGTGCGCTGGATCAAGGCACGCCACCGCATCAAGAGTGCTTGAGGCCGCCATCGAGGCAGGCGCGGCGGCGTTCGGCGTCGCCCGCTCCTTCACGGGCCGCCGCTGGCTGCTGAAATCCGCAGACGCGGCGGTCGAGCGCGAATTGCTGCGCGAGATTTCGCCGGTGCTGTCGCGGCTGCTGGCCTTGCGCGGCGTCACCCTGGCGCAGGCGGCGGATTACCTGACGCCCAGGCTGAAGACCCTGCTGCCCGATCCCGATGTGCTGAAAGACATGGAGACGGCTGTCGCGTGCGTCGCGCGGGCGCTGGCGGACGGCGAACGGATCGCGGTGTTCGGCGATTACGATGTGGACGGTTCGACCTCCGCCGCCCTGCTGTCGGACTTCCTGTCGGCGCTGGGCGCAGCCCCGCGCATCTATATTCCCGACCGCATGACCGAGGGCTATGGCCCGTCGCCCGCCGCCATGCGGGTGTTGGCCGCCGAAGGCGCGAGGCTGGTCATCACGGTGGATTGCGGCGCCGCCGCCATCGTGGCGCTGGAAGAAGCACGGACGCTTGGTCTGGACGTGGTGGTGCTGGATCATCATCGGGTCGAGGTCGCGCCACCCGCGTTGGCGCATGTCAATCCCAACCAGCCGGGCGATACCTCCGGGCTGGGGCATCTGTGCGCGGCGGGGGTGAGTTTCCTGTTTCTGGTGGCGCTGAACCGCCATCTGCGCGACAGCGGCTTCTATGCGGAACGCGGCCTGGTGGAGCCCGACCTGCGGCTATTCCTCGACCTGGTGGGGCTGGCCACTGTCTGCGATGTGGTGCCGTTGCTGGGCGTCAACCGCGCCTTTGTGCGCTTCGGGCTGGGCCAGATCGGCGCCCTGTCGCGGCCCGGCCTGGCGGCGCTGGCCGGCGTGGCGGGCGCCAAGGGCCCCTTCACGCCCTACACCCTCGGCTTTGTCTTCGGGCCGCGCATCAATGCGGGGGGCCGGGTCGGACGCTCCTCGCTGGGGGTGGACCTGCTGACGGCGCGCGATCCGCAGAAGGCGGGCGAACTGGCGCTGCAGATGGACCTGCACAACAGGGAACGCCAGGCCATCGAAAAACTGATCCTGGAAGAGGCCATCGCCATGGCGGCGACCCAGGCCAATGCGCCTTTCATCCTGGTCGCGGGCGAGGGCTGGCATCCCGGCGTGGTCGGCATCGTGGCGGGACGACTGAAGGAACGCTTCGGCAAGCCCGCTTTCGTGGCGGGGTTCGAAGGCGGCATGGGCAGGGGCTCGGCGCGCTCGATCCCCGGCATTGACGTGGGCGGCATCATTCGCGCCGCGGCCGAGGCGCAGGCGATCGAATATGGCGGCGGTCATGCCATGGCGGCGGGCTTCTCGCTGACCGCGGCGCAACTGGAGGGCTTTCGCAAATTCATCGAGGCGCGGTTCAGCGGCGCCGGCCCCGCACTGGCGGCGGCCAACGATTTGTATCTCGACGCGGTGTCGTCGCCGGCCGGGGCCAATATCGCCCTGGTGCAGGAGATCGCCCAGGCCGGGCCCTATGGCGCGGGCAATCCCGAACCGCTGCTGGGGCTGCCCAATGTCCGCGTCGCCTTTGCCGACGTGGTGGGGAAAGCCCATGTGAAGCTGCGGCTGGCGGGCGGCGACGGCAGCGTGCTGGACGCCATCGCCTTCCGGGCCGTCGGCACGGCGCTGGGGGACGGCCTGCTGGGATCGCGCGGGGCGCAGGTCCATGTCGCCGGACGGCTGCGCCAGGACGACTGGAACGGCCGCATCCGGGTGCAACTGGAAATAGAGGACGCTGCGGCCGCAGGCGCTTGATTTGGGTTGCAAAAGCCGGATTTGGCCGGTATCACGCCCGCCTCCGGTGGCGCCCTTCGTCTATCGGTTAGGACACAGGATTTTCATTCCTGCAAGGGGGGTTCGACTCCCCCAGGGCGCACCATTTGGGTACATAGCTGGGCACGGATGCCAAGCTGTCCGGGTTGGACGCACAGGCGGCCAGGGCCACCTTGGACCCGGAGATCACAATAGCCTCCCTGTTGACCACGATGCTGGACACTAGCCCGCGCACAAAATGGCGCTGGATGGGCCTTGGGGCGTCCAAGAGGCGGCGTTTCAGGGTGGCGGCGATGAACCTGGCCTGTTGGTTGGAGAATCCCTGACGCAGTTCGGGAAGGTTCTGGTCCAGAAGCACCAGATGGCGGTGGCACTCGTCCCGTTCGGCCCCGAACTGCTCCAATTTGCCGCGCACCAGGGCCATGTCGGGGATGGTGCCGGCGGCAACCGCCGAGACCAGCCTTTCGATCTGCGCTTCCACATTCTTGAGGGCGAGCTTGAGGGTCTGGCGCTTGGCGGCGGTCTGTGAGGCCCGCTCCCGGCGATGGCGCAGGGCCTCGCGGATCGTGACCACCAGCCGTTCTGGGGTGATGATCTCGTCCGCCAGGGCGCCAAGAACCAACTTGTCCAGTTCCGCTTCGGGGATGGACGTAGGCATCCGGCAGGCGGAGGCTCCCTTGAGCCTGCGGTTGGAGCAGACATAGGAGCGATAGCGTCCGCTCTTGCCGGTGCCGATCATCAGGGCTGCGCCGCAACATTGGCAGCGGGCCACGCCCGTCAACAGAACATCGCTGGTGATGAGCCTGGACCCGGTGATGGTGGCTCTGCGGTTGTGCATGAGGCTTTGGACTTTGTGGAATATCGCGGGCTCGATAATGGAGGGCACCTGGATGGCAACCCATTCGTCCTTGGACTTGGTCTTGAAGGTACGGCTGTCACAGCGATTCCAGTGCGAGAGGCCGGTATAGGTTTCCCGCGTCAGGATGCGATGGACGCAACTGGTGAAGAAGGGATTGCCCCGCTTGTTGCGAAAGCCGTGGCGGTTGAGCCAGGAGGCAATCTCCTTGATGCCCAAGGGGCCGCGTTCGCCATCGCCTTCCAGAAACAGTTTGAACATCTGGCGGACGGTGGCGGCTTCGCGCTCGTCAATCTCCAGGCGCTTCTTGACCTTCTGGCCGCGCTTCTCGACCTCGACGGTCTTGTATCCGAAGGGTGGGCGCGAACCGTTCCAGAAACCCTGCCGGGCATTCGCCAGCATGGTGCGGGAGACATGCTTGGCGTTCTCGGCGCTGTGCAGGGTATCGGCGGCGGCGATGATGGTTTCGGCAAAGTCCGCAGCAGGGCCGTTGCCGAAGTCCTGGGTCATGGAGACCAGAGAGACGCCATGCTTCTCAAGACGGCGCTTGTAGAACACATAACCGGCGGTATCGCGGAAGAAGCGCGACTGACTGTGAACCAGCACCACATCGAAAGGCGATGGATCGGTGCAGGCGGTTTCCATGAGACGTTGCAGTTCTGGGCGTTTGTCATCTCTGGCGCTGGCGCCGGGATCGATAAACTCGCGCACCGCCACCCAACCCTTGCCATCGCAATAGCGCCGGGCCTGGGCCAACTGGTCGGGGATGGAAATGTCGTTCTCGGCCTGGCGGACGGTGGAGACACGGGCGTAGATGGCAACGCGCTTGGTCATGGTTGTTCTTGCGTCTCGGCTTGATCGGAAAACAACGATTCGCAATCGTCCAGCAGCGCGGCAATGACCTCAATCTCAATCTGCGTGATCGGAAAGTTTTTGGGAAAGTCCATAATGACGCGCGGCGCCTGATCATTTGGCCGAGCGTTCTCATCTTTGTCCCGTTTGCGCACCGCGAAAGGCGAGTCCGTGCAAGACGTTACGGCGCCGGCATCCGGTTTGGAACGGGGTGGCCGGGCCATGTCTCCCGCCTCAGCCTAGTTGGGGCGCGACGGCGCGCAGGAATGGCTCGCCTCGCCCGGCCCCGCGCCATCCCCTTGCGGCTGGCGGTATCCGGCGGGGCTGGCAATCCAGCGGTCAATCTCGGATTCTCTCCAGCCCGCGCAATGCTCGCTGATCCGTTCCTGTCTGGGAAAGGTTCCTTCCTGCATCTTGCGATAGATGGTGGAGCGGCTGAGACCGCAACGCTCCAGCACCGTCTTGAGGCGGAGGATTTTGTCTTTGCCAGGGCTTGCCATGTCACGCCTTGAGGGATCGCGGGTCAACATGGTCAGCGCGTTATGACCGCACAAGAGCAGTTCAGCCGACAGAGGGTTTTGGCGCAGATAGGGCGGCAAATACTTTCAAAAGCGCGGATAGGCGCAGTTACAAGCGCGAATGGCGGCTGGTGGCGCGATATGGGTTGAATATCGTAGAGCGGTGCCATTGACGAATGGTCTCGCCCGCGAGACACAAACCGCCGTTGCTGCTCCCAGCTTCTTGCCGGAGCCGCCGCCCTGTCAAGGCGGCCAGCTCTTCGCGCCGCCTTGATAGGGCAAGAGCGTGGCTCCGGCAGGCTGAGGGAGCGGCAAGCGTGATCGGCAAAAACCGAACTGGCTGGCGGGACTGTGGGCAACGGCCCGCCTGCGCTGGCTGCTTGCGTGCCGCTTCGCCGGGCCGTTGCCCATAGCAAATTGGCTTTCGCTGGGTAGGCTTCGACATACGAAGACGGCATAGACACCTCTTGGCTTCCCAATCTCACGAAATGCCCACGGGGCATTCCGGCGCAAGGGGGCATTCGGTGCCGAGTAAAGAACCGAGTAAGGGATCGAAGAATTTACTGAAGATAACAGTCCGACGGCCGTTACCCACAGCGGGGCGCGGTTAACGCCATGGCAGGATGGCATGGTAAGGTTTGAAATGGTAAGGAGGGGCCATGAACCGGAACGCCGCCATAATCGCCCTGAAGGAACAGTCCGATGCCGTCAAGGCGCTGGGTGCGACGGCCTTGTATCTATTCGGTTCGACTGCGCGGGATCAGGCCACGCCGGAAAGCGATCTGGACCTTTTTCTGGACTATGACCGGACCAGCCGTTTTTCCCTGATCCAGCTTGTCGGGATCAAACAATTGCTGGAACAGCGCCTGGGCGTGAGCGTGGATGTGACCACCCGCGATAGCCTGGACCCATTGCTGCGCGACCGTATCGAAGCGTCCGCCGAACGGGTTTTTTGATGAGCCGGTTGGTCCGTCCCGCCCTGCGGGCCATTCTTGATGCGATTGACGGCGTCGAGAGCGCCACCCATGGCAAGGGTTTGGACGACTATCGGACTGACTGGCTGATGCGGCACGCCATCGAGCGCGCTATCGAGATTATTTCGGAAGCGGTTCGCCGCCTCCCCGCCGATCTTCAGGCGACGCAGCCGCAAATTCCCTGGCCGCAGATCGCGGGTATCGGCAATGTGCTGCGGCACGAATATCATCGGGTTTCGGACGCGCTCATCTGGAATGTCGTGCAGGACCATTTGCAGCCGTTGAAGGCGGCCGTCATGGCGATCAATGAAACCGTCACAGACGATGGCTAGGCGTCCGATACCATTTCTGTTTCAAGACATGCCCACCAATAGAGTTACCCGCTATCCTGGTTCTTGAACGCCCGGCTTCCGCGCCGCCGCCATAAGATGGTTTGGGCATCGCGGTTCTCGTCTTGGAGTCTGTCCGCAATTTCCAGGAAGGCGCCGAGTAGAGACGCCCGCCTTCGGCCTGACGCCGGACGACCTGGCACGCAGGATCACGGAAGCAGCCACCGACGCCCGGCGCCAGGACCGCGAGACTATCCTCATCGGCCGGGATGCGCTCCGCCAGGCTATCAGCGATCTCACCCGCACCATGCAATCTGCTCGTACTGCAGAGCGGCAGCGGCGCTCACTAATATGGTCCGCCGCCGGTGGCGCAGTTGCGGGGATGCTTTTCGGAGTCTTCGCTATCACGCCGTTGTTTCGCCTGATGATGACGCTCTATTGATCGCCCAAAAAACACGTCACGGCCGCGCAGTCACATGCAAGCCCAATGGTAAGCGGTCTCAGCCTTGTTGCAGGTAGCCGTGCAGGATCGCCTCCGTGATCCGGCGATAGCGGCGCATGATCTGGGCCGGCGGCACGGGCGGGCGCTGCTGGTTCACCCCGCGGGCGCCGTCGGCGATGATCTCGGCCAGCTCGGCCGCGGTGCGTCCCGGCTTCAAGGCCAGCTTGCCGCGGCGGCTCAGGTCTTCCAGCAGTTCGGTGAGCCGGGCATGGGTCTCGCGCGACACTTCGATCAGCATGTCGTTGGCGATGCTGAAGGCGGCGCGGTTCAGGTCTTCGCCGCCGGGCGAACCTGCGAGAAGACGGCGGGTCGTGCCGTACCGGCTGTCCAGCCAGTCGGTGAGGATATCCAGTGCGCTGCCGCCGCGCGCGATGGCTTTCTGCGCCGCCCAGTCGGCGGCGTCGCGTGCCTCGATGCTGTTCAGTACCAGCATGGCGCGCAGCATTTCTTCCTTGCTGTGGAAATGGTGGTACAGCGCGCGGCGCGTCAGGCCGCAATTCTTCGCGATCCCGGTCATGGTCAGGGCGTAATAGCCCTCCGCCAGCAACATCTTGCGGATCTGGTGGAGGATGCGCAGCTTTGCGCCGTCGGAAGCCTGGCCGTTCATGCGGCGTCCCGTATCATATGGCGGCGTGCCGCTGCCAGGCCGCCCGCTTCGCGCAGCAGTGACGGCAATCATGCCCCACTCCCTGTTTATAAGGACAAAAAGCGCATCCGGCCCCAGGGCAGCCGGCCGAAAATCGAATGATTTTTTATGAAATACAGATACTTGACCGGAATATTTGCTCGTTTTGCCATGAGCCGATGGCTTGATTACGACTTTTCCACCGCGCTGCTCAAGGGGCATACTTTGACGTGCCGGCGGGCTTATGCGGCTGGGGTTGGGTTTGGGCAAGCGGGGCAAGGCGTTTCTGTGCGGCGCATCGCGGCTGGCGATCACCGCTTTCCTGTTCTGGAGCGGCTTCAAGGGCGCCCCGGCGCTCGCCGGCGTCGCGTTGCCGTCAGGCGGGCAGTTCGTGGCGGGACAGGGCGCGATCAATCCGGCGGCCAACGGCGTCATCGTCAACCAGTCCAGTTCGCACGGCATCGTCAACTGGCAGAACTTCTCCATCGGCAAGGGCAACACCGTCCAGTTCAACAACGGCACCGGCGCGACGCTGAACCGCGTCACCGGCGGCAACCTTTCGCAGATCGACGGCCTCTTGAAAGGCACCGGCTCGGTCTATCTCATCAATCCGCAGGGCATCGTGGTCGGCGCGGGCGGCAAGGTCATCACCGGCGGAAGCTTCGTCGGCTCGACGCGCGACGTGTCGAACGATGCCTTCACCTCCGGCGGCGCGCTCACCTTCAAGGGCTCGTCGAACGGCAATGTCACCAACGCCGGCACCATCACCTCGGCCAATGGCGATGTGGTGCTGGTCGGCAAGTCGGTGACCAACACCGGCACCATCAAGGCCGCCAACGGCACGGCGGGCCTGGCGGCGGGCGACGAGGTGGTGCTGCAACCCGTGAACGGCGACCAGCGCATCGCGGTTTCGGCGGGCAGCGGCAGCGTCACCAATTCCGGCGATGTCAGCGCCGCGGCGGCGGAACTGAAGGCGGCGGGCGGCAATGTCTATGCCCTGGCCGGGAACAGCGGCGTGGTCCGCGCCACGGGCAGTCAGACCATCAACGGCCATGTCTGGCTGATCGCCAATGGCGATGTCAGCGTCAAGGGCGCGGTCGCCGCCACCAACGCGGACGGATCGGGCGGCGCGGTCACCGTGCGCGGCGCCAATATCACTGTGTCGGGCCAGGTCGCGGCCTCGGCCACCGCGCCCGGCCAGTCGGGCGGCACTGTCAGCGTCATCGCCACCAACACCACGCAACTCAGCGGCACCATCAAGGCCGAAGGCGGGCGCGGCGGGCATGGCGGCTCGGTCGAAACCTCTGGCGCGCATGTCCATGTCGCGGCCAGCGCGCAGGTTTCCACGCTCGCGCCGGGCGGCGTCACCGGCACCTGGCTGATCGACCCGCCGGATTTCACCATCGCGGCCTCGGGCGGCGACATTTCGGGCGCGACGCTGTCGAACGAACTGGCCACCACCGACATCACGCTCGCCAGCAGCGACGGCACCGTCAACGCCAACGGCAATGGCGACATCTTCGTCAACGACGCGGTGAGCTGGTCATCGGCCTCCCACCTCACCCTGAACGCGGCGCGCAACATCGAGGTCAATGCCGGCATTTCCCTGGCGAACGGCACGCTGAACCTGAACGCGGCCGGCAATATCTTTGTCAACGCGGGCATTTCGCTGACGGGCGGCGCGCTGAACCTGAACGCCGCCTACGCCATTGACGTGAACAGCACGATCCATGTCACGGGCGCCGGGGCCGTCAACCTGTCGGCGAACAGCTTCGTGGCGTATGGGGGTACCGACTCGTATGGGGATAACTCGTCGTCCTTCCTGCCGAATATCCTGAACCTGAACTTCGCCGATGGCGCGTCGATCGACTTCGGCGCCGTCAACAACGGCGCCACGCTCTCCATCAACAATACGCCGTATAGGCTGCTCTATTCGTATGACGACATGTTTTCGAACCTTTCGGCTAACTACATATCCGCTATCGGCGCCACCGGCGCCTTCGCCCTGGCCACCGACATTCACGGCGGGACTTACGAGGATTCCAATTTCAGCCTGGCGCCCGGCGGCATTTTCGAAGGGCTGGGCCATGTCATGGATAGCGCCACCCTCAATTACGGCACGTCCGACCACTATTTCGGCTTCAATGACGGATTGTTCAATACCAACCAAGGTACCATCCGCGATTTCGCCATCACCAACGCCACGGTCAATGGCGCCGCATCCGGCGGGGGCGGCGGTATCCTGCTCGGAACATTGTTCGGCGGCCTGATCGCGAACGTGCATGTCACCGGAATCATCACCAGCAACGACCCCGTTGTCGGCGGCCTTGTCGGTGATATTGAGCTAGAAGGGGAGATCTACAACGCATGGACCGATGTGCCGATGACCCGCTCCTCCATGGCTCCGAGCCCTTACGGCGTGGCGGCCGCGGGCGGTCTGGTCGGGGAGGTGTACACATATCCAGGCCCCTATGGCGCGGTGTTTATTGTGAACTCCCACGCCCTGGGGGCCGTCACGGGCTATGGCGATGTGGGCGGACTTGTCGGCGCCAATGGCGGCGTCCCTGGCGATCCAATCAATCTTGCTGCCAACTCGCTTGGATACGCCCCGCTAAACTATTCGCCAGGCGAGCCAAACGTCGGGGCGGCGCTCATCAACGATTATGCCGCCGGCAATGTCACCTATGCCGGGACCGGGAGCGCCGGCGATACACGCTACGCCTCCAGCAATGTGGGCGGTCTCGCCGGCGTAAGCAGCACCTTTCTCCCCATCACCAATTCCTATGCGACGGGCAATGTCGGTGGCGGATACAATGCCGGCGGCCTGGTCGGCTATTTGTTTGAAGGCGGCATCACCAATTCCCATGCGACGGGCAATGTCAGTGGCGGGTTCAATTCCGGTGGGCTTGTCGGCTCTTTTGCCGGTAGTCCTGAGGCAATCATCGCGGCGTCCTACGCCACGGGCAATGTCACGGGCAACGGCGCCAGCGGCAGCGGCGCCGGCGGCCTGGTCGGCCGCGCGCTCCCCGTCCTGGGCGACTACGGCTACGGCGATTCCAGCGGCCAAAGTCTTATCGAGCAGTCCTATGCGCTGGGTTCGGTTTCGAACGCCGATTACGCGGGCGGCCTGGTCGGTTATATGACGACCGGCAGCGTAGATACCGGCAACGGCTTCCTCGCTGTCATCGAAGGATACGCGGCGGGGTCGGTGACGGGGGCCACCGCCGCCGGCGGCCTCATTGGCTATTACGCCGCCCAGCCCAACCTACTGTATGGAGCCTCTTTCCCCGGCCTCATCGTGGCTCAGTCGCTTTCCATCGGCGCGGTGCGCGGCAGCGGTTCCGTGGGCGGCGCGATCGGCGCCGTGAATATTACCTCCGAGCTTGGCAGTTATTGGGTTCAGGCTGTTTTCGACTCCGATACCGCCGGCACGGCCAATGGAATTGGCGCGGTCTCGATTGCCGGCTATATCGTCGCTAACACCGTCACCGGCCTGCATACCGCCGTTCTGCAGAACGGTACGCTGCCGGACATCCTGGCTACGCCGCTTAGCTACGATTGTCTTAGTATCCCTTGCGGCGCGGCGGATTGGGCGGCGCAGAGCGGGGCCTATCCCTACCTGACCACCTTCTTCCCCAATGGCGTGCAGGCGATTTCGGGCATGGCCTATGGCGATGGCGGGGCCACGCCGCTTGCCGCCGGCACGGTTTCGGCGCTGGCCGATGGCAAAAGCCTTGGCCAGGTCTCGACCGGCGCGAACGGCTATTACTATTTCGCCGCGCAGCCGGGCGCGTTCGCGTCCGGCTCCGCCCTTCTGGTCAGCACCGCGAACGGCGCGCGGGTGGATGCGCTGACCAGCGGCGCCAATGTCACCGGCTTCGACATCTGGGGCAACACGCTGATCGCGCCGACCAGTCTGACGACCTATTCGGCGGCGGTGGGCGAGGATCATTCCGCCCTGCTCAACGCCGCCGACGGCAACAACAGCCAACTCACCGGCGCCATCAACAGCCTTGCCTCTCGCGGCTTCGTCGCCGGCGGCGATTTCGCGGTGAACGGATCGCCCGGCCTGTCGAACGGCCTTTATGTGAAAAGCGCAGGCAGCATCACGGTCTCCGATCCGCTCACGCTCACCGGCAACAACCTGATGCTCGACGCCGCCCAGGCGCTGGACATCAACGCGCCCATCACGGTCACGGGCAGCGCCATCAACCTGACGGCGGCAAGCAGTATCGAGGTGAATGCGGGCATTTCGCTGACGGGCGGCGCGTTGAACCTGACCGCCGCCAGCGCCATCGACGTGAACAAGACGATCACGGTCACGGGCGCGGGGGCCGTCAACCTGACGGCGGGATATTACGGCCCGTCGATCCTGAACCTGAACTTCGCCGACGGCGCGTCGCTCGACTTTGGCAGCACCAACTACGGCGCCACGCTCACTATCAGCAACAGGCCGTATACGTTGCTCTATTCGTTTGACGACATGTATGCGAACTTTTCGGGTAGTTACGTCCTATCCATTTTCGGCGCCAGCGGCGCCTTCGCCATGGCCACCGACATTGATGGCGGGACTTACTACAATTCCAATTTCGGCCTGGCGTCCGGCGGCATATTTGAAGGGCTGGGCCATGTCATGGACCACGTCACCCTCGATTACGGCGATTACGGCCCATCCAGCAACTATTCGGGCAATACCACCGGATTTTTGTACAATGATGGATTGTTCAATTCAACCTCCGGCACCATCCGCGATTTCGCCATCACCAACGCCACGTTCAATGGCGACCCCAACATAATAGGGCTTGGGTACCCAAATTACGGGTCAGCCGGCATCCTGGCCGGCTTCATGGAGGGCGGCCTGATCGCGAATGTGCATGTCACCGGAACCATCACCAGCAACGACGTCATTGTCGGCGGCCTGGTCGGTTTGATCGAGTACCAGGCGAATATCTACAACGCATGGACCGATGTCCCGATCACCCGCGCCTCCATGAGCGCGAACGACGCCGTCGGGTACTCGGCCTTGGCCGCGGGCGGTCTCGTCGGGGCGGTGGGGGGATACGCGGAGTTGAATGATGTGAATATCGTGAACTCCCACGCCCTGGGGGCCGTCACGGGCTATGGCGATGTGGGCGGACTTGTCGGCGCCAATGGCACCGGCTTTCACGATCCAATCAGCTATGCCACCAGTGACGGCTCTGACTTGGGCGGGGCGACGCTCGCCAACGATTATGCCACCGGCAACGTCACCTATGCCGGGAGCGCCGGCGACGCGCGCTACGCCTCCAGCAATGTGGGCGGTCTCGCCGGCGTAAGCAGCTACGTCCCCGGCTACGGGATCACCAACTCCTATGCGACGGGCAATGTCGGTGGCGGATACAATACCGGCGGCCTGTTCGGCTTTATGTATGATAGCTCCATCAGCGGTTCCCATGCGACGGGCAATGTCAGCGGCGGGTTCAATGCCGGCGGGCTTGTCGGCTCTACTTATGGGGCAGGCTACCTGTATGGGGGTCAAGCTAAAACCGTCACCAACTCCTATGCGACGGGCAATGTCACGGGCAACGGCGCCAGCGGCAGCAGCGCCGGCGGCCTGGTCGGCGCCCTGGTCGGGGAGGAACACGGAGGAGACCCCTATAGTTTTATCGCGCTGTCCTATGCGCTGGGTTCGGTTTCGAACGCCGATTACGCGGGCGGCCTGATCGGTTCTCTGATCGGCGGCGGCACCTTCAATCTCGAAGGAGGATTCGCGGCGGGATCGGTGACGGGGGCCACCGCCGCCGGCGGCCTCATCGGCTATTACTCCGACCTGATACCCAGCATATATGACACCTTTTACGTGCTTAAGTCGCTTTCCATCGGCGCGGTGCGCGGCGGCGGTTCCGTGGGCGGCGCGATCGGCGCCGTGAATGAGACCAATCCTTCTGACGTTTATGGCGTTCAGGCTGTTTTCGACTCCGATACCGCCGGCACGGCCAATGGAATTGGCGCGACCTTGATCGCCGGCTATAACGACGCTAACACCGTCACCCCCCTTCATACCGCCGATCTGCAGAACGGTACGCTGCCTGGCCTGCTGGGTATTGCGCAGGTGGGTTGCGATGTCACTTGCTGGACGGCGCAGAGCGGGGCCTTTCCCTACCTGACCGCCCTCTTCCCCAATGGCGTGCAGGCGATTTCGGGCATGGCGTCGGGCAGTTCGGTGGGCCTGTCCATCGGCGGCGCGTCGCAAGGCCAGGCCAGCACCGGCGCCAACGGCTATTACTATTTCGCGCTGCCCGCCGGCACGCTGTCTGGCCCGGGCAGCCTGTCGCTCTTGACCGACACCAGCGGGGCGCTTCTGACCACGCTGAGCGGGCAGACGGCGGGGCTGGACATCGCGCCGGACGCGCTGACCTTCGTCACCCCCAGCACCAGCTATGCCGCGTCGTCCTATGACGCCAACCGCGCGACGGCGCAGGGCTGGGCCGGCACGCCGGCCTATGTCGCCGGCCTGGCGGACACGATCATCACCGCGACCGGCGCCAGCTTCGCGCTGGATGCGCCGGTGACGATGAGCGGCGGCTTCACCGTCAACACCACCGGCGCGGCGCCGGTCACGGTGACCGCGCCGGTTTCCGCCGCCTCGGTGAAGATCGTCAGCGGCGGGGCGATCACGCTGGACAGCACCGTCACCGCCAGCGGTTCGGGCGATGCCGTGGTGCTGGATGCGGGCACGGACTTCATCAACGACAAAGGCGCGGCCGCCATCGGCCTGACCGGCACCGGCCGCTGGCTGGTCTATTCCAGCGCGCCGGGCGGCGACAGTTTCGGCGGCCTGGACAGCGCCAACACCGCGGTCTGGGACAACAGCGGCGCCGCCGTGACGCAGGCCGGCAACCGCTATGTCTTCGCGGAGCAGCCGACGGTGACGGTTTCCGCCGGGCCCGTCTCCAAGACCTATGGCGACACTTATACCTTCACCAGCGCGGACCTGAGCCTCAGCGGCCTGGAGGCCGGCGTCGCGGGCGCCTATCTGGGCGACACGGCGGCGTCGGTCTTCGCATCGCTGCCGACACTGTCGTCCCTGGGCGCGGCAGCAACGGCGAATGTCAACGCCTACGACATCAATCTCAGCGGCGGCGCGGTCACCGGCGGCTATGCGCTGGTGCTTGGCAGTCCGGGAACGCTGACCGTCGGCCAGCGCGCGCTGACGATCACCGGCGATCCCCTGGCGCGGCTATACGGCGACGCGAACCCGGCGACCTGGACGGCGGCGGGCGATAATCTGGTCAACGGCGACACGATCGCGTCGGTCGCTCTGGTGGGCAGCACCGCCACGGCGGCGAGCAACGTCGGCAGCTATGGCTATTCGATCGACAACGCGGCCTTCACGCACGGATTGGCGTCCAACTATGCGATCACCTATGCCGATGGCGGCCTGACCGTCAATGCCCGCCCGATCACGGTGACGGCGAATGCGCAGACGAAGACCTATGGCGATGCCAATCCGGCGCTGACGTTCACCACATCCAGCCTGGGCGCGGGCGCGGCGGTTCTGGGTTCGCTCGGCACCGGGGCGGACGATACCACCGGCATCGGCAGCTATGCCATCACGGCGGGCAGCGTCACCAACGCCAACAACCCGAACTACGCCATCACCTATGCCGGCGCGGACCTGACCATCAACGCCCGCCCGATCACGCTGACCTACACGGCGGATGCGGCGCAGACCGTCTATGGCGACATGCCGTCGGGGCTGGGCGGGACCGTCGCCGTCACCAGCGGCAGCTATGCCGGCAGCCAGAGCCTGGCGGACGTGGTCTCCGGCACGGCCGGCTTCGCCACGGCGGCGGACGGGGCCAGCAATGTCGGCCACTATGCCATCAACGGCGCGGGCCTGGCCGTCTTCAACACCAACTATGCCGTCACCCTCGACCAGGCTGCCGGCAACGCCACCGCCCTGAACATCACCGCCCGCCCGATCACGCTGACCTACACGGCGGATGCGGCGCAAAGCGTTTATGGCAATATGCCAACGGGACCGAGCGGGACCGTCGCCGTCACCAGCGGCAGCTACGCGGGCAGCCAAAGCCTGGCGGACGTGGTTTCCGGCACGGCCGGCTTCACCACGACGGCGGACGGGACCAGCAATGTCGGCCGCTACGCCATCACCGGCTCGGGTCTGACCGCCTTCAACACCGACTATGCCGTCACCCTCGACCAGGCCGCCGGCAACGCCACCGCCCTGAGCATCACCGCCCGTCCGATCACGGTGACCTACACGGCGGATGCGGCGCAGAGCGTCTATGGCGACACGCCGTCCGGCCTGACGGGCAGCTATGCCCTCACCGGCGGCAGCTTCGCGGGCAGCCAAAGCCTGGCGGATGTGGTCTCCGGCACAGCCGGCTTCGCCACGGCGGCGGACGGGACCAGCAATGTCGGCCACTATGCCGTCAACGGCGCGGGCCTGACCGCCTTCAACACCAACTATGCCGTCACCCTCGACCAGGCTGCCGGCAACGCCTCCGCCCTGAGCATCACCGCCCGGCCGCTCACGGTCACGGCCGACAGCGGCCAGAGCATCGTCTATGGCGACACGGTTCCCGTGCTGACCTACACGGTCGGCGGCTCGGGCCTGGTCAATGGCGACAGCCTGAGCGGCGCGCTCGTGACCTCGGCAACCTCGACCTCGAATGTTGGCAGCTACGGCATCACGCAAGGCTCGCTGGCGGCCTCCACCAACTACACGATCACGTCCTACACCGGAGCCAATCTGGCCGTGACGGCGCGGCCGATCACGGTGACGGCGGATAGCGGCCAGAGCATGGTCTATGGCGACACGGTTCCGGCGCTGACCTACACGGTCGGCGGCCTGGTCAATGGCGACAGCCTGAGCGGCGCGCTTGCAACCTCGGCCACCGCGACGTCGAATGTCGGCGGCTACGGCATCACGCAAGGGTCGCTGGCCTCCGGCAACTACACGATCACGTCCTATACCGGAGCCGATCTGGCCGTGACGGCGCGTCCGATCACGGTGACCTACACGGCGGACGCGGCGAGCAGCGTCTATGGCGACATTATCGGCAGCCTGACGGGCCGCAGCGCGATCACCAGCGGCAGCCTGGTGAATGGCGACAGCCTGGGCGGGGCGGCGGGCTTCGCCACCTTGGCGGACGGGACCAGCGCTGTCGGCACTTACGGCATCACCGGCTCCGGCCTGACCGCCAGCGGCAACTACAGCCTGACCAGCGCCCAGGCGGCGGGCAATGCCAGCGCCCTGACCATAACGGCCCGCCCGATCACGCTGACCTATACGGCGTTCGCGGCGAGCAGCGTCTATGGCGACACGCCGTCGGGCCTGACGGGGACCATCGTCCTCACCAGTGGCAGTTTTGCCGGCGGTCAAAGCCTGTCGGATGTGGTCTCCGGCCCGGCGAGTTTCGCCACGACGGCGGAAGGCACCAGCAATGTTGGCTCATACGCCATCAACGGCTCGGGCCTGGCCTCTATCAACAATAACTATAACGTCACCCTCGGCCAGGCCGCCGGTAACGCCACGGCGCTCACCGTCACGGCGCGCCCAATCACGGTGACGGCGGACAACGGCAAGAGCATGGTTTATGGCGACACGGTTCCGGGGCTGACCTATACGGTCGGCGGCTCGGGCCTGGTCAATGGCGACAGCCTGAGCGGCGCGCTGGCGACCAATGCGACCTCTACATCCAACGTGGGCGGCAGCTATACCATCAGCCAGGGCACGCTGACCGACGCCAACAATCCGAATTATGACATCACATCCTACACCGGGGCCAACCTGACGGTAACGGCGCGGCCAATTACGGTGACCTACACGGCGGATGCGGCCAGCAGCGTCTATGGCGACACCGTCGGCACCCTGGCGGGCAGCTATGCCATCACCAGCGGCAATCTGGTCAATGCCGACAGCCTCTCCGGGGCGGCGAGTTTCGCCACCACGACCAACGGGACCAGCAATGTCGGCGCCTATGCCATCTCCGGTTCGGGGTTGACCGCTGGCGGCAACTACAGCCTGACCAGCGCCCAGGCGGCGGGCAACGCCAGCGCTCTCAGCATCATCGCTCGTCCGATCACGGTGACCTACACGGCGGACGCGGCGAGCAGCGTCTATGGCGACGCCATCGGCCCCCTGACGGGCAGCTACGCGATCACCAGCGGCAATCTGGTCAATGGCAACAGCCTCTCCGGGACGGCGAGCTTCGCAGCCAGGGCCGACGGGACGAGCGCCGTGGGCAGTTACGGCATCACAGGCTCGGGGCTCACCACCAGCGGCAACTACAACCTGACCACCGCCCAGGCGGCGGGCAATGCCACCGCTCTCAGCATCACCGCCCGTCCGATCACGGTGACGGCGGACGCGCTGACCAAGACCTATGGCGACGCCAGCCCGGCGCTGAGCTTCACGACCTCCAACCTGGGCTTTGGCGCCGCGGTACAGGGGTCGCTCGACACGATAGCGGGCAATGCCAGCGGCGTCGGCAATTACGCCATCACTCAGGGCTCGGTGACCAACGCCAGCAACCCGAACTATGCCATCAGCTATATTGGCAACACTCTGACCATCGCGCGGCGTCCGATCACCGTGACGGCGGATGCGCTGGCCCGCACCTATGGCGACGCCAACCCAGCACTGACATACGTCATCAGCAGCGGCAATCTGGTGAATGGCGATGTGTTCAGCGGCACGCTTGCCACGGCGGCGAACACGACCTCGAATGTCGGCAACTATGCCATCGTTCAAGGAACATTCGCGGCAACGCCGAACTACGCGCTGACCTATGTTCCGGGAACGCTTTCGGTGACGGCGCGCGCCCTGACCGTGACGGCGGACGACCTCAGCCGCATTTACGGCAACGCCAATCCGGCATTCACCTACACCATCGGCGGGGCCGGCCTGGCCAATGGCGATACGCTGACCGGCGCATTGGCGACGGCGGCAGACACGCACGCCAATGTCGGTTCCTACGCCATAGGGCAAGGAACACTGGCGGCTTCGGCGAACTACGCGCTGGTCTATACGCCGGGTGCCCTGGCCATAACGCCGGCGGCCCTGACCGTCCAGGCCGATGATATATCGGCAGCGACGCTGGCCACCGCGAAGGCGACCGCAACCTATTCGGGGCTCATGGCTGGCGACGATAGTTCCGTCGTAACGGGATTGCAGTTCGGCTTCTTCCCCATCACCAACGATCCGCGCGATTACGACATCGTGCCGTTCGGCGCCTTGACGGCCAATTACGCCATCTCGTATCTGCCGGGTGTGCTGACACTCGCCGCACAGCCGCCATCGGTCTTCACCGCGCCCATTATTATCAAAGGCGGTCTTGGGACATTGCCGAGCCTCGTGGTGACGACTGGCGGCGCAGCATCTTCCTTCAGCAATGTGGCAACCGCCGCGATCGGTGACTCGAGCGATACGGTATTGTTCGAGGCGAGCCTTCCGGGAAAAATCGGCGGCTTCAGCCAGATCGTGATTTCCGGCTATTCCAACGCTACCGACGACGGCGATCGTCTGGTGGCGCAGTGAGCCCCATGAAGCGTTCGCTCAAACCTCTCACCGCGGGCGCGGTCTTTGCGGCTGCATTTTGCTCCCCGTCATGGGCGCAGGACTTCCAGCAGGTTGCGCCCAAGCAGCCGCAGGCGCCGAAGCCCGGCACCGTGCAAGCGCCGCCGGCGCCCACGGTCCCGGCCGATACCGCGGACAAAACGCTCCTGCCCGCGTTGAAGGGGATTCGGCTCGTCAATAGTGTGCAGCAGATCGTGCGGGCCGGTGTGCAAGGCTCCGGGCTGCGCGTGGAAGGGTTGCCGCTTCTCGACAAGCCCGAGATTCAAACGGCGCTGCGCGCCTTCATCGGCAAGCCGCTGATGAAAAGCGACCTGGCCCGCATTTCGAAGATCATTGTCGATTGGTATCGCGCGCACAGCCTGCCGGTCGTTGACGTCGCCTATCCCGAACAGGATTTGAATTCCGGCGTTTTGCAGGCTGTCATTTCGGAATATCGGGTAGGAAAAGTCAAAGTTGAAGGCAATCATTGGTTCGACGGGCCCATGCTCGCTGATGAATTGACTCTGCGGCACGGGGACAGGATCGATTTCGACCAGTTGGGCACCGATCTGAACTGGCTCAATCGAAACCCGTTTCGACAAGTCAACGCCGTGCTGGAACGTAATGATGAGGTCGGCTACACCGACATCGGATTGAAGGTGCAGGATCAGTTTCCCCTGCGTGTCTATGCCAGCTACGACAATCAGGGCGTTCCGATCACGGGACGCGACCGCTACAGCGCCGGGTTCAACTGGGGCGATGTCTTCGGCCTCGATCAGCAGTTCTCCTACCAGTTCAGCACCAGTCCCGATCTGTGGCGCACGCGCGACCGCGGGCCGGGGCACTCGGATGCGCCGCGCTTCAACGCGCATTCGCTGACCTATTTCATCCCGCTTCCCTGGGGGGACGGGATCGATCTTTTCGGAACCTATGTGACTCAGGTGCCTGATCTCGGCCCGGATTTCGGGCAGAAAGGCGAGAGCCTGCAACTGAGCGGGCGTTACGATGTGCGCCTGCCATCGCCGGACGGTCTGGCGCAAGGCCTCAAGATCGGTTTCGATTTCAAGCGCTCCAACAACAATCTTGCGTTCGGCGGCGTTGAAGTGTCCGCCAGCGCGACGGAAATCGACCAGTTTCTGCTGATCTATGACGCGACGCGGCCGGACGGTTACGGCCAGACGGCCGTCGAGAACAGCTTCGTCTATAGCCCCGGCGGATTCGCGCCGAGCAACCGCACCGCTGTCTTTGTCCAATCCGGCGTGAACGGGGCATCCGCCCACTATGTCTATGACAATCTACAGGTCACCCGCGTCACCAACCTGCCTTGGGACATTAGCTGGGTTGTCCGCGCCAGCGGCCAGATCGCCGGCGGCGAGCTTCTGCCGAGCGAACAACTGGGCGCGGGCGGCGTGGACAGTGTGCGCGGCTATGACGAAAGAAGCGTCAGCGGATCGCAGGGTGTGCTGCTCAGTTCGGAGTTGCGCAGTCCGGCATTGCACCTGTTGGGACATTTTGCTGATCTAGGCGTGGACGATCAGGCGCAGGTGCTTGCGTTCTGGGATTATGGCAACGTCGCTTACAGAAATGCGCAACAGAACCTGTCCAAGAGCGCCGAACTGCAAAGCGTCGGTTTTGGCGCGCGCTATGGCATCGGCCGCTACCTCGACGCGCGTTTCGATTACGGATGGCAGCTCGAAAGGCTGCCCGGCGCGGCCAATCTGGGCAATCTGGCGACCGTTTCCGTCACGCTTTCTTATTGAGATGATGCCGTTGCCTGCAAAGGCATGTGGCGGTTACCGCCCGCGCCTCGCGCCATTCAAGCGCCTGTGCGGTCTCGGCGCTTCCGGTCGATCCGGGCTTGAACCTCGTCCATGACTTGCCGGTAGAACGCGGCGGGGCCCCGCGCGCTTTGGGTCAATACCGGAAATGCAGGCCCAGGGTAAATCGGCGGCCGTAATCCACCAGGTCGAGCAATTGCTCCGAAAAGCGGCCATGGGTCGAATAGGTGGCGTCGTTCAGGTTCTGCGCCAGGAGATAGAGGGAGAGGTTGCCGGTGATGGCATAGCTGGCGGAGAAGTCGGCCTGCATGGTGGCATTCACGAATGTCGGTTCGGTGCCGAACATGGAATTGTTCTGCTGCTGGCCGAAATGGTCCAGGTAATTGTCGCGCCAGTTGGCGGCGACGCGCGCCTGGAAACCGCCCTTGTCGAAAAAGGCGACCAGGTTGGCGGAGTTGGCCAGGCCGGTCACCGCGAAACCGCTGATGGCAAGATTGTGCGGATCATAGGGCTTGTCGGTGCCCACCAGGGTGGCGTTGGCCTGCACGCCGAAACCCGAAGTGCCGAACACATGCTGCACCGCGAACTCCGCGCCATAGACATTGGCCGTGGGGCCGTTGACGTTGGTGGAAATCGTGAAAAGGGCCGGCAGGCCGGTGGTGGGATCGGTCACCCCGTTGACCGCTCCCTGGACGGAACTTGCAACCACGAAATTGCTGACGGTCTTGTTGAAGATGTCGAGCGAGGCATAGGAGTTGGGCTGGTAGTACCATTCCGCGCTGAGATCGACGCCGTCCGAGAGATAGGGCCGCAGGCCCGGATTGCCGTCCGTGGCCGTCAGGGCGCCCACGCGTTGGCCGGTGCCCACATTCAGCACGGGATTGATCAGGTTGAGCGGCGGACGGCTGAGTGTGCGCGAAGCATCCAGGCGGACCTGGATATCGTCGGTTATGCCCAGGCTGAGGTCCAGGTTGGGCAGCAGGTACTGGTAACCGTTTCTTTCCGCGACGGGCGATGGGCTGTCGAAGCTTTCCAGGAATGCCGTGTGGTCGGAGGGTTGCACGGTCAGGGCGGCGAGGGGATTGGAGATGCCGATAGTGGTGACATCGGTGAATTCCTGCCGCAGGCCGGCCGTGACCTTGAGCGGCATAGCAGCGATCTGGAATTGCATATGTACGCTGGCATAGAGGGCATGGGTATTCTCGATCACTTGGGAATAGCTTCCCACCGCATTGGAGAGGCTGTACGTGCCCGTATAGGCCGGGGTGCAGCAGCCCGCATTGAAGCCGGCAATGGCGGTGGTCTGCGGATTGCCCAGGCCTTGCAGATAGTTCAGCACCGAATAGGCGTTGAAGGCCAGCACCCGGGCCGGCAGGGTCCCGCCCCCGCCATAGCCGCTGACAAAGTTGGCGGTGCCGAACGATCCGGTAAACAGAGACTGCGGCAATGCCACGCCATGGGTGTCATTGTTGTTGGAAGCTGGCCCGTAACCGGCATAGGCCTGCACTGGTTGTTGGAGAAGTCATCGCGGCTGCTGGAGTTGTCATGGTCCCCGACATACTGGTAGCCGGCGCGGATACTGAACGTCGGCGATTCCGTCCAGACGGCTTCCGCCTTGGCCTGTTGAATACGGTCGAAGCGTTGCGGGCTGGTCATCGGTATGACATGGCTGCCGATCAGGCCGTTGCCGATGAAAGCGCCTGCGTCGCCGCCAGGGCCATAGCCGGTGGGATATGGCAGGTTATGGCCGCCCGGCACCACGATGCCGACGCTGGTGCCGTTGGCGCCGTCAGGGGTGGAAGGTCCATAGCCCACATCGGCATCGATGCTCGACAGCTTACCGCCGGGGTTCTGCCAAGCTTGCGAATGGTCATAGTCGAAGGTCAGGGCCAGCCGATCGCTGGCGTCCCATTTCACATTCACGCCGGTGTCGTTGTTCTGCAACACCGAGCCATTGACCTGCGACTGGAAGTCGGTGGGCGAATTTGGCTGGATGAAACTGGTCACGGTGCCATTGACGTTCTGCGTCACATTGCTCAGGATCCCCGCGTTGAACCAGACGCTGTAGCCATATTGCAGTGCATGCAGTGTGTCGCGCGAATAGTTGTCGGAGACGGTAACCAGAAGCGAATCCGCCGGCCGCCATTGCAAGGCGGCGCGGCCGTTGATGCGCGTTTCCTGCGTGGTCTCCTGATAGATGCCGTAATCCTGGATGTACCAGGCATCCATGCTGTCGGCGGTGGATGCACCCGGCGCCGCGCCCGCAAGCTGCGAGGGCGCGATCTGCGTGCCTTCCCAGCCCTGGCTGTTGACATGGTTGGCGCGGGTGCGCGCCTGGGAAAAGGCGCCGTCCACCAGAATGCCGAAGCGTCCGCCGCCGAAGGTGTCGCTGAACAGCATGCTGATGCTGGGGGTGGCGTTGCCTTCTTCCGGTGAAAAGCCAGCCGAGGCAGAGCCGGCGACATGCAGCCCCGGATAGTCGAAGGGCCGGGGGAATTGAATGTTCACCGTGGCCCCGATCGCTCCGGATGATAGCGCGGCATCGGGCGATTTCAACACATCGACGCGGCTGACGAAATCCGCGCCGATCGTGCTGAAGTCGAAGGCGCGGCCCACACCCGAGGCGACCTTGTGGCCGTCATAGAGGGTTTCGTTGAAGGACGGGCCGAAGCCGCGCACCGTGATCTCGGTGGCGGTGCCGGTCGAAGTGGGGACGCCGCCCAGGGACGAGACGCCGCGGCTGATGGTGACGCCGGGGATGCGCTGCATCGCGGCCGCAAGATCGACATCGGGAAACTTGCCGATGTCCTCGGCGGTAATGGCATCGACCAGTCCGCCGGCGTCCCGCTTGATGTCGAGGTTCTTCTGCAACGAGGTTATCAAGCCGGTGACGATGACTTCTTCCAGCGGAGCGCCGACCGGCTGGGCGGCAGGGTCCAGCCGCGGCGCGGATGGCGGCGGCGATATTTCCGCTTGCCGGATCATTATCGCGCCGCTGGGTGTGTGCTCCGCGAACAGGCCGGTGCCTTCCAGCAGCCGGTCAAGCGCCTTGTCGGCATCGAGGGTGGCGTTGAGCGGCTTGGTCACATGGCCCCACACCAGATCCTCCGTGAATATGATCTGCCGGCCGCTAGCCGACGCATATTCCTTCAGCGACACCGAAAGCGGTTGCTGCGGCAGGTCGAAGGTGTATTCCTTCAGCGGCTGGGCGAGGGCGGGACTGGCGAGAGCCACGGACAGGCTAGCCGCGGAAACCGTCCGCAGCAGCCAATGGCGTGCACTGCCCCTCAACATTAATTGTTTCCCTGTTGTCCGGGCGCATGCCTTTGGCTGCACCCTGGTTATTATGGAAGAGACGGATACCGAGAAACCCTCCCTGTTTCGTCACAAGGTTCCGGTCTTCTTCCTTTCGCTTTGCAAGGCAATCGTGTTGGGCCCGTCCGATACCGCGTCTACCGGCAGGTAATGTGTTACGATTTCGACGAAGCCCGGAACATCCCCGGCGTTCAGCACGCCGCTGATCTTCATGGCGCCGATCCGGGGATCGGCGATCACGATCTGGGTACTGCCATAACGGTTCACGCGTTCGACGACCGAGGAGAGCGCCTCGTCATCGAACACGATCTGGCCGTTGGTCCAGGCATTGACCTTCTGGATATTGGCCGGCGAAACCTCGGGCGGCACCGCGGGGCCAACCGACAACTGCTCGCCGGCCTTGAGTTCGATTTTGCGCGCCCAGCCATGTGCCGGACCGGCGCCGTCCGCCATGCCATTTTCGTCGTTCAGCACGACGACATGGCCCTCGATCAGCGTGACCAACACCTTGGCGCCCGCCATGTCGATATTGAAGGCGGTGCCGGTGGCGATCACCGTCTGGCTGCCGGCCGTCACCGAGAAGGGCCGCTTCTTGTCATGCGCCACGTCGAAACGAGCCTGACCGCGCAGCAGCTGAAGCCGGCGGGCGCCCGCGGAATAGCGCACGGTGACTTCGCTGTTGGTGTCCAGCGACAATTTGGAGCCATCCACCAGGGTAACGATGCGCCGCTCGCCCATGGCGGTCTGATAGTCGTCCGGCCTGCTGAACCACCAATAGCCCGCCGATCCCAGGACCGCGACCAGGAGCACCGCGGCCAGCAGTTCGGCCGCCCGCAGCAGGCGCGTCGTCTTCGGGCGGGCATCGGCCCGGCGGGCATCGGCCAGCGCCGCCTGGCGCAGGGTCTGCATCTGGGGAGCGTCGGCCAGAGTATCGAACTTGTTCCAGGCGAGGCTGACCTCTTCCCAGGCGGCGCGGTTTCCGGGTTCACGCAACCAGTGTTCGAACTCAGGCACGCTGGACAGGCCGGCTTCCGTCAGCCGCAGGCGCCAGGCGGCGGCCATGGTGAGGCGTCGGCTTGCCGGATCGTGCGAGGCGTATGGCCAGTTCATGGAGCGGATCCGAAGCGCCGGGTCAGGTGAATGACAGCCGCCATGACATGCTTTTCCACCGTGGAAAAGCTTATTCCGTACAGTGCCGCGATGTCTTTCTGCCGCATGCCTTCCAGCCGGTACAGGACAAAGATGTTTCGGGTGCGCTCGCCCAGTTCCTCGAGACTGGCGAGAACCTGCGACAGGGTTTCCCTGGCTATTAAGACGCGCTCAGGGTCGATATCCTCCACCAGGCGGGGTTCGAAATTTTCCGTGGCCAGAGTATCGAGCGGCAAGGTCGGATGCCGGCGCAGGCGTATCGCCGCGCGGGCCCGGTCGCGCAACAGGTTGCTGGCGACGCGAAAGACGAAGGCGGGCGCTTCCTGGGCATTTTCGAAACTGGATGATCCGATAAGCCGGGCGAAGGTTTCCTGCGTGAGGTCTTCGGCTTCCTGGCTGCTGCCGGTGCGGCGTTGGAAATATGCCAGGAGCGAGGTGCGAAAACGCGCATCCAGCTCCTCCTTGATAGCACTGCGATCTGGTAACGAGTCGCTTGCGTGCACTGATGCGTCTCCGGTTCCCGAGACAGTACGACAAAAGGAAGACAAGACGCAGGACTTTTTGCGCCCGGCACGGGCCTTCTTATGTTGCGGAGCAATAAAGAACGCCTTCCGCTGTGGCGCGGGACGGGCAAGAAAGTTTGGAGGGTTTTGCAGGGACGGTCGTCTTGTTGATTAGAGGGGTTGCGTGACGGCCCCGGAACAAGAGGGGAGGCCTGTGTGCGACTGGGGACGGATTTCCGCAAAAAATTGAAATAGCCGCGTTCACAGCCTGTCGCGGTTGGAGTCTCCATCCGCCAGGCCGGATGGAGAACGACAAGCGTGTCGCCATGTCGCCGGTGCGAAAGAAGAATTGCGTGCCAGCGAGCACGTTTAAGAGGGGGATATCAACATAATGTCCAATCGTATTTCCGGTAGTTTCGCACTCTCCGCCACCCTGATGGGGGGCGTCTGTCTTTTGGCCATCACGGCCTCTCCCGCCATGGCACAGGCCCAGCAGGCTTCCGGAAACGATCAAGTTGAATCGGTCACGGTCACCGGCCTGATCGGCTCTCTGCAGAAGAACTTGGACATCAAGCGCGATGCCGGCGGCCTGGTGGACGCGATCTCCGCCGAGGATATCGGAAAATTCCCCGATGTGGATATCGCCGCCGCCATGCAGCGCATTCCCGGCGTCACCATCAGCCGCGGCAGTTCCGCCATCGGCGGCGTTCCCACGACGAACGGCGCCGCCACCGAGATCACGGTGCGCGGCTTCGGTCCGACTTTCAACGAAACCCTGTATGACGGCCGCAAGGTTTCCAGCGGTATCGGCCAGGCTTTCGACTTCAGTTCCGTGGGGGCGGATTTCGTCAGCCAGATCGACGTCCTGAAGTCGCCGGACGCCACCCTGTCGGCCGGTGCCATCGGCGCGACCGTCAATATCAAATTCCCCAAGCCCCTCGACTCCCCCGGCCTGAAGATCGCGGGTTCCGTTTCCGGCAACTTCTCGCCGGAAGAAGGCAATGTCACGCCCAACATCAATGCGTTGTTCAGCGACACCTTCGCCCACGACACGATCGGCATTCTGGTTGACGGCGCTTATTCGCAGAACCGTACCCGCGCCAACCATGTCAACAACCAGGGGTGGGAGGGCACGCAGATCAACGCGGCCCAGCTCGCCGGCGCCGCGCCGGGCGCCTCGACCATCAACAATATCCCCGCCTGGTATTCCCAGGACTACGGCATCTACCAGGAAAACAACCAGGATTCGCGCATCAACGGCCGCGCGGTGTTCCAGTGGCATCCCACGGACCGCCTGCTGGTCACGCTCGACGACAATTATTCGCGCGACATCAACCACACGCTTCAATACGGCTTCAGCGTCTGGTTCAACGCCGGCAGCCTGCAGAACGTCACCCAGAACAAGAACGGCACCATCACCAGTTTTGTTCAGCCCAATTCGCCGACCGATTTCCAAGGGCAGGTCAACGGCTCGGTATTGCAGAACAACGATACCGGCCTGAACGTGAAGTGGGATGCCACGGACAAGCTGGCGATCAACCTGGACTATGACCATTCGCAGGCCTGGTTGAATCCGGGCGAAAAGCTTTCCAGCATCGACGCCGATGTCGGCTATGGCCCGTCCGCCACGGGTGGCACCAATGGCGCCAACATCGGCCTTGTTTTGCCGGGCGGCCACAATCTGCCTTATGTCACCGGCTATGGTCCCAACAGCAACGCCGCGGCGTTCATCAACAATGGTCTTATCGGCAGTCACGTCATGCCGATCAGCAGCCCGCAGAATTTCGACCGGATCCAGCAGTTCAAGGCTGAGGGCAGCTGGACCGAGAGCGACCATCTCAAGGTCACGGCGGGCTATCAATATGTTGGCGATCACTACGACACGAAGCTCTATGATGACTTCGGCACGAACAATCAGTGGCAGGCTTATTCCGGCTACGGCCCGCTCTCCAACAACCCGACGGGCGTCACGCTGCCGCAGAATCTATTCACCCATTCCTTCAGCACCGCCAATTTCGTCAACGGCTTCGGCGGCGCCAGCAACCTGCCGCCCAATATCCTGGTTTACAACGCCTATACGGTGCTGAACTACCTGCAAAGCCTGGGCAATCCGCAGACCACCAACATCCCGGGCTTCAATGCTGGCTGCAACTGCAACCCCGCCTATAATGGCACCTACCAATTGTCCGCGGAGCCCGGCTCCTATTCCCAGATCATCCAGAATTCCAACGCCGTCTATGTCAGCATCGCGGCGGACACCACGATCGGCGGCATGCCTTTGAAGATCAATGCCGGTGTGCGTGAGGAATTCACCGACTTGACCGCCATCGGCGTAGCCCAGCCGCTGCAGTCGCTAGTGGTGCAGCCCGGCGACCATACGGCGTTCCAGTTCAACTATGGGGCACAGGCGCCGGTTACGGGCAAGAACAGCTACCAATATCTGTTGCCGAATCTGGATTTGACCCTGCAGGTCTGGGACGATTTCCAGCTCCGTTTCGATGCATCCCGCACCCTGACGCGACCGCCCCTGAACCGGATCAATCCGACCCTGAACAGCATCGGCGGACGTGTCGGCGCCCTGACGGCCTCGGGCGGAAACCCGGACCTGATGCCATATACGTCGGATAACGTCGATCTCAGCGCGGAATGGTATTACCAGTCCAATTCCTATCTGTCGGTTGACGTCTTCAATAAAACAGTCAGCAATTTCATCGTGGCGTCGGCGACACAGCAGGCGATCAACGGCGTGGTCGATCCCACCACGAATTCATTGGCCAGCTTCACTGTCTCCACCTATGGCAATGGTCCCACGGCCAACGTCTATGGCGCGGAGTTCGCGGTGCAGCATGTGTTCGATGATACGGGCTTCGGCGTCCAGGCCAACGCCACCCTGGTCGGCACCAACAAGCCTTACGATCCGACCAACCTGTCGATCAGCGGCTTTGCGGTGACCGGCCTGGCCAATTCCGCCAACCTGGTCGCTTTCTATGACAGGGACGGCTTCCAGGCGCGCATCGCGGGCAACTGGCGCGACGATTACCTGGATCATTTCGGCCAGCAGCAGAACAATTCGAGTTTCGGGTCCGAGCCGACCTTCGTGAGCGGCAACATGCAGTTCGATTTCTCGACCAGCTATGACATCACGGAACAGTTGAACGTCTATCTTTCGGCCTTGAACCTCAATGACGCGACCTATTCGACCCATGGCCGCTTTTCCGAACAGTTGCTCGACATGGTGGACTATGGCCGCCGCTTTACCCTGGGCTTTCATTTCAAGTACTGAAACGGAAGCTAACTTCTCGGGGCCACTCTTTCGGTGGCCCCTTGCTTTTTTTAATAGTATAATGGTGGCATGCAAGCCTTGGGCACATCTGAAGCGGTACGCAACATCGTCATCGTGGGCGGCGGCACCGCGGGCTGGCTGACCGCGGGCGTGATTGCCGCGCGCCACCAGGGCCGGATGAAGTCCGGCTTCACTGTCACGCTGATTGAATCGCCCGACATAAGGATCGTGGGCGTCGGCGAAGCGACGTGGCCGAGCATGCGCTTGACCCTTCAAAGGATAGGCGTATCGGAGACGGAATTCTTCCGTAATTGCGACGCATCCTTCAAACAGGGCGCCGTATTCGCCCGCTGGGTCACCGGCGATGATAACGACGCCTATTTCCATCCGCTGACGCTGCCGCAAGGGTTCGCGGACGTGAATCTCGTCGGCCATTGGATACAAGACAGGCAGGGGCTCAGCTATAGCGCCGCTGTTTGCCCGCAAGAAGCGCTCTGTGCGGACGGTCTGGCGCCCAAGCTGATCACGACGCCCGAATACCAGTTTGTCGCGAATTACGCCTATCATTTCGACACAGGAAAGATGGGTCCGTTCCTGCAGAAGCACTGTGTCGAGAAATTGGGCGTGCGTCATATCCGGGCCAATGTACTGGCAGCAAATCTCGCCGAGAATGGCGACATAAAGAGCCTCGTCACGCGCGAAGCGGGCGTAATCCCCGGCGACCTGTTTGTCGATTGCACGGGCTTTTCGGCATTCCTGATCGGCAAGACGCTCGGGGTCGGATTCAAGGACTGCAATGATGTGCTGTTTTGTGATACCGCCTTGGCCGTCAATGTTCCCTATGACACGCCCGACGCTGCGGTGGCCTCACACACGATCAAGACCGCGCAGTCGGCGGGATGGATATGGGACATCGCGCTGGCGACCCGGCGCGGCATTGGCCACACCTATTCCAGCCGCCATATCAGCGACGAAAAGGCGGAACAGGAACTGCGGGCATATATAGGGCCCACGCGCCAAGACCTGAAAATCCACAAGATTCCGATACGGGCCGGATACCGCGAGACGTTCTGGAAGAACAATTGCGTCGCCGTCGGGCTTTCCGCCGGATTCTTCGAGCCGCTGGAATCTTCCTCCATCGTTCTCATCGAGTTGTCGGCGAGATTGATCGCGGACAAAATGCCGGCCCGTCGCGAAATCATGGACGTCATCGCGGCCCAGTTCAACGATGCCACCCATTACCGGTATCTGCGCATCATCGATTTTCTCAAGCTGCACTATATCCTGACCAAGCGGACGGACACGCCCTTTTGGCGCGATATCGCGGCGCCGGAAACGATTCCCGGGCGGCTGAAGGACATGATGTACCTCTGGAAGTATCGGCCACCCTGGATTTTCGATGAGTTCGACCGGCTGGAAGAGGTTTTTCCCGCCGCCAGTTACCAATATCTTCTCTATGGCATGGGCTTTGTGACCGAAGTCGATCCCATGGATCTGTCCGTTTCCGAGCAGGTGGCGGCAAGACATAGGAACGAGAATGCCGATCTCACCAGGCGGCTCAGGGCGCAACTTCCCAAGAACCGTGATCTGCTTCAGAAAATCCGGGACTATGGCATGCAAGCTATTTGATCGCCGCGTTACCGAGGCCGCGATCAACAGCGGCGAATTCCAAAAGGGGTAATCGACATGAAGCGCGTCCTTGCGATCTACTTCGTTGTAACATCGGTTTTTGTCGTCGGCATCTGCATCACGCTTTATCTGGGGCGGGGCATGTTCGTTGCGGCCCCCGTGGCGGTTCATATTCCTTCCGCGGGTGCGTCGGTCTGGTCCGTGCTCTGGCAGAATTTTCACGATCCCTTGGCGCGGCTCCTGGTGCAGTTCATCGTCATTATTGTGGCGACGCGCGCCGTGGGCGCGGCATTTTCCCATTTCGGCCAGCCCGCGGTGATCGGCGAGATGACCGCCGGAGTCCTGCTGGGACCGTCGCTGCTCGGCTGGCTGTCGCCCGGTTCGTTTACCTTCATCTTTCCCAAGGAGTCGCTCGGCATCCTGCAGCTTTTCAGCCAGATCGGTGTCTGCCTGTTCATGTTCGTGGTGGGTTTGGAGCTGGATGTCAGCAACCTCCGGCGCCGGGCGCGGACGGCAATTGTCGTCAGCCATTCCAGCATCATGGTTCCCTATCTTCTGGGCGTGATTTTGGCGCTTGTGCTTTATCGTTCTTTCGCCATCCCGGGTACGCCCTTTGTGAGCTTTGCGTTGTTCATGGGAATCGCGATGAGCATCACCGCGTTTCCCGTTCTGGTGCGCATCCTGGCCGACCGGGGCCTGGCGCGGACGCCGCTGGGCGCCACCGCCACGACCTGCGCCGCGGTGGGCGATGCGACCGCCTGGGTGATCCTGGCATTTGTTGTCGCCATCGCGCGGGCGACGGGGCTGATCTCTACGCTTCTCAATCTTGGCTTGCTGGTGGCGTTCGTCGCGGTGATGCTGTTCGTGGCGCGGCCGGTGCTGTCCCGCTTCCTCACCGTGGAGCGCATGCAGGGCCATCGCGCGCTCGGCTTGATCGCAGGCGTCCTCGTCTTCATGACGGCTTCGGCACTGGTCACACAGGCCATTGGGATCCACGCGCTGTTCGGCGCATTCCTTGCCGGCGTGGTCATGCCGCGCGACAAGGATTTCTACAACTACCTGGCGGTGCGGCTGGAAAACTTCAGCACAGTCTTCCTGTTACCGCTGTTCTTCGCCTTCAGCGGCCTTCGCACCCAGGTTAACATGCTCAATGATTCTGCGAGCTGGCTCGCGGTCGCCGGTATCGTCGCGGTGGCCATTACCGGAAAGGTTCTGGGCAGCACGGTGCCGGCGCGCTTGACGGGCATGAGCTGGCACGAGTCCTTCCAGCTCGGCGCGCTCATGAATACGCGGGGTCTTGTGGAGCTGATCGCGCTCAATATCGGCTACGACCTGGGGATCCTGTCACCGCGAATCTTCTCCATGCTGGTTCTTATGGCGCTCGTCACCACCTTCATGACGGGTCCGCTGCTGGGGTTGATGAATTGGACGCAACGACGGGGTGCCGGGCTTGCCGCCGCCGCATCCTGAGCGGCGAGGCGATGAGGCGGGGTGTACGGCCCAATTGGAACAGCCGGGCTGCTTCACAGAGTCTCCGAAAATAGCAGAAAACCGATGAGCAGCTTATGATGGTGGCATGCAAACCTTGAATACGTCCGGACCGGTACGCAACATCGTTATCGTGGGCGGCGGCATCGCGGGCTGGCTGACCGCGGGCGTGATTGCCGCGCGCCACCAGGGCCCCATGAAGTCCGGCTTTACCGTCACGCTGGTGGAAGCGCCCGAGATCAAGAACATCGACGTGGACGAAGGAACCTGGCCCACATTGCGCACCACACTGGAGAAGATGGGCGTGTCGGAAACCGAGTTGTTTCGGCGCTGCGATGCCACCTTCAGGCAGGGCGCGCGCTTTGCCCGCTGGACGACGGGGGCGCTGGATGACGGCTACTATCATCCCCTGATGCCGCCCCAGGGCTTCCACCAGGTGAACCTGGCGCCGCACTGGCTGGAACAGCCGGGCAACCGCAGCTTCTGCGACAGCGTCACGCCGCAAGGCGCGCTGTGCGACCAGGGGCTTGCACCCAAGACCGTTGCCACGCCGGAATACCAAGCGGTGGCCAATTACGCCTATCATCTGGATGCCGGCAAGTTCGCGCCATTCCTGCAGAAGCATTGCACGGAAAGACTGGGGGTGCGCCATGTGTCGGCCGATGTGCAGTCGGTGCGGCGCGCGGCAAATGGTGACATTGCCGGGCTGGCATTGAAGCAGGGCGGGGAGGTGACGGGCGACCTGTTCGTCGATTGCACCGGCTTTGCCGCCCTGCTGCTGGGCAAGGAACTGGGCGTCGGCTTCAGGGATTGCGGCGACGTGCTGTTCTGCGATACCGCGCTGGTGGTCCAGGTGCCGTATGAGACCCCCGACGATGCGATTGCCTCCCACACCATCTCCACCGCCCAGTCGGCGGGCTGGACCTGGGATATCGGGCTACCCACCCGCCGCAGCGTGGGTTATGTCTATTCCAGCCGCCACATCGGCGAAGACCAGGCCGCCGACGAACTGATGCGTTACATCGGGCCGCAAGCCAAGGGGCTCGCTCCGCGCAAGATCCCCTTCCGTGGCGGCTATCGTGAGACCTTCTGGAAGAACAATTGCGTCGCGGTGGGGCAGGCCGCCGGCTTCCTGGAGCCGCTGGAATCCTCGGCCATCCTGCTGGTGGAACTGTCGGCCAAACTGATCGCCGAACAGATGCCCGCCAACCGCGAGGTGATGGAGATCGTTTCGGCGCGCTTCAATGAGGTTACGCATTACCGCTGGGGTCGCATCATAGACTTTCTCAAGCTTCATTATGTGCTGACCAGGCGGCCCGAGAAGTTCTGGCGGGACAATACCGATCCCGCCACCGTACCCGGCCGGCTGAAGAACCTGCTGCAGATATGGAAGTACCAGGCGCCCTGGCTCCTGGATGAGTTCAATCGCCTGGAGGAGGTCTTCCCGGCCGCCAGCTACCAGTATGTGCTTTACGGTATGGGTTTCCGCACCCAGATCGATCCCTGCGACAATGACGCGAGCCGGCCGCTGGCGGTGCAGCACATGCGCGAGAATGCCGCGATGGCGGGGCGGTTGCGGGCCGCCTTGCCGCGCAACCGCGACCTGGTGCGTAAGATTCAAGACTATGGCTTGCAGCCGATCTGAGGTGGCTTTGACAAATATCGTCCTGCTCGATTCCAAGATTCATGCCGACTTGAAGATTCAAGCGACGCCTTCGGCCAAGCTCGGCGACGCGCAACGGTTCGTGCCGGTTGCGGTGGGGGAATTCGCCCATCTGGTCGCGTATTATCCGATCCTCTTCTCCAAGGATGCGGAAACCGGCGCCTTCTATTGCGGCGTCATGCTGGGGATCGACGAGGGAGAGAATCTTTTTCTGCCGGAAGGGCGCGACATCTATCGCCCCCTGAACCTTCAGCGCGGCCCTTTCTTCACCGCGGGCGGCAATATCGCCATCGACCTGGATCATCCCCGCGTGGGCACGTCCGGCCATTCCATATTCGAGGCCGGCGAACCGTCACCCTATCTGAACGGCATCATCGGCCTGTTCCGCGAACTGAAGCCCGCGCTGGAGCAGACGAAGATTTTTGTCGATACGCTGCTCGACAGCAAGTTGATCGAACCCATCGACATCAGCCTCTCCTTCGACGACGGCAGCCGGCGGCAGTTGGAAGGGCTGTATACCGTCAACCAGGACCGCATGAAGAATCTGGCCGACGGCAAGGTCGTGGAATTCTTCCAGCGCGGTTATCTCCAGGCCATGTACACGATGATTGCCTCGCTCAAGCAGATTCCGGCGCTGGCGATGCGCAAGAATGCGCTGTTGGCGCGGTGAGCGGTATCGCCGAAATCGCCGGATCGAATCTTTCGCCGGAGCGGTTCCGCCGCGACATCGTGGAAGATTGCCAGCCCGTGGTGCTGCGCGGCCTGGTGCTCGGCTGGCCCGCGGTGGCGCAAAAGACACCCGCGGCAATGCGCGCCTACCTAGGGCGCTATGACGCCGGCGGAACAATGGAAGCCTTTTTCGGGACGCCCGGGATCGCGGGCCACTATTACTATGATGGAGACCTGACGGGCTTCAATTTCCGCCGCCGCCAGATGCCGCTCGCGGCGGCGTTGGACGCGATGCTCGACAATCTGGAGCGGCAAGGCGCCGAGACTATTTATGCAGGCTCTCTTCCCGTCGTGGATTATCTGCCGGGGTTCGCCGACAGCAACCCCATGCCGTTGCTTGCGGGCATCGATTCCCGCATATGGATCGGCCAGGCCGCCGATATTTCGGCGCATTACGATACGGCCGACAATCTGGCGTGTGTGGTCGCGGGCCGCCGCCGTTTCACGCTTTATTCTCCGGATCTAATCGCCAGCCTTTATCCGGGGCCGATCGACAACACCTTGTCGGGCCAGCCGGTGAGCCTGGCGGCGTCGCAACCGCCCGACGCCGCACGCTTTCCCCGGTTTTTCGCGGCACAGGCAAAGGCGCTGACGGCGGAACTGGAGCCGGGCGATGCTCTTTATCTGCCCAAGCTGTGGTGGCATCGGGTCCAGTCCACCGCGCCTTTCAACATCATGGTCAATTACTGGTGGGACGCTTTTCTCTGCGGCCCTGACGCGCCCTATACCGCGATGCTTCTGGCCATGATTACCCTGGCCGAACGGCCGCCGCAGGAACGCCGCGCCTGGAAATCGTTGTTCGATCATTACGTTTTCCGGGAAGACGGGCATCCGCTGGCGCATCTGGACGCCGCGCGCCACGGCGTGCTAGGGCCGCTCAAAGACAATTACGGACGCATCCGTGCGCGGGTCATGCAGCTTTTGCACGGTACATGAGGTATAAGCGTCTGCCAGAGGTCATTTTGCGTTTTGACATGACCTTCGAAGCATCATCCGAATTGATGACCAGCGGAGGAGTGCAAACGCCGAGTAGTTCAGGCATTCCGCCCGCAGCTTGCCGTTGAACGCCTCGATGAAGGCGCTGAAAAGCGGGCTTTTGTTGGATTCTATCGTCTATACGGACAACTTCGGCAGCCACGATGTTCTGGATGCATCGGGGTTCAAGTATCGCTGCGTCAATCATTCCAGAGCCTTCGTCAGCCGAAGCGGCCGTCACATCAACGGCATCGAAAACTTCTGGAACCGGGCCAAGCGGGTGTTGTGAAAATACAATGGCATTCCGCGAAAGAACTTCTATCTCTTCCTCAAGGAATGTGAATTCCACTTCAACTACGGATCACCCAAGCATCAGTTCGCCCAACTCCCAAAATGGGTAGCCTCTAACCCTTATCTCCGTCAGTTCCTTTGAAATTGCCGGGCCTCGGCGAAGGAACAGCATTTAAAAGCGAAAATGATCCTGTCAAGGAGGCACAACATCACGCGAAAGTACAATCGCCCAGTTCTCATTTCCGTCTCCTAGGGCGCACCATTCGAACCCATTCGCGTCGCGAATGGGTTCGAATGCCAAGCCCGCCTGCCGGTGCTAAGAAGCGGCATGGACCTTCAAGCCCTTTATGACCGGGCGGTGGCGGCGCATCGGGCCGGGCAGCTGGCGGAGGCCGCGCGCGGCTATCTGCGGATTCTCGCCGCCCGGCCCGGCAATGCCCAGGCCTGCTATCCGCTGGGCATCCTGCGCGCCCAGCAGGGCCGTCCCGGCGAGGCGCTGGCCGCCTTCGACCGCGCGGTGGCGCTGCAGCCGGATTATTTCATCGCCCACAACAATCGCGGCAATGTCCTCAAACGCCTGCGTCGTTTTGACGAGGCCGCGGCCGCCTTTGTGCGCACCCTGCGGCTCAAGCCGGATTTTGCCCCCGCCTTGTACAATCGCGGCAAGGCCCTGTGCCAGGAGCATCGCATCGCGGAAGCATTTGCCGATTTCCTGGAATCGGCACGGATGACCAATGGCGTGCCGGTCTGGGCCGCCGAAAATGCCGCGCCGCATCCGCGCAATGGCGCACCCGCCACAGCCCCAGGTGGTGGTGATAGACAATCTGCTCTCGCCGGATGCCCCGGCGGAACTGCGCCGCTTCCGCTGGGGCTCGACGGTGTGGCGCACCGGCTACAAGGACGGCTATCTGGGCGCTTTTCCCGAGCATGGTTTTGCCGTGCCGTTGCTGGCGCGGATCGCCGGGGAATTCCGCACCACCTAATCCCGGCATCTGCGGCGATCATGCGCTGAACTATATCTGGGCCTTCAAATACGACAGCGCGCTGGACTGGGATTTCGACAGGTATAACGGCGACATCGCCGCCACCCGCGCCTTCCTGCAGGGCAGCGGGGCCCAGCCGATGACCGTGCCCTATCGCGCCAACCGGGCGGTGATCTTCGATTCCGACCTGTTCCACGAAACCGACGTCATCCGCTTTCGCGAGGGTTACCCGAACCGTCGCATCAACGTCACCTTGCTTTACGGCGAGCGCGCCTGGACAGGCCGGGCAAAAAAGCTTCTGCTTCGCCACCCAACCGAGGAGGAATTCATGCGTGTCCTGAAGTCCCTGCTGCTTGGCGCAGCCCTGTTGTCCGCAACCGCCGCTTTGGCGCAAACGCCCGCCGCGCCGCCGCCAATCCCGATGGGCCTGACCAGCACGTCCTTTGCCGACGGCGCCGTCATTCCCGACAAATACACCCAGGCCAGTCCCGCGCCGGTCTCGCCCGCTTTGGCCTGGACCAATCCGCCGGCCGGCACGGTGAGCTTCGCGCTGGTGGTGGACGATCCCGATACCGCGCTTCAGCACACCACCAATGAAGTGCTGCATTGGGCGGCGTTCAACATCCCCGCCACCGCCACATCGCTGCCGGAAGGCGTGCCCAATGACGCGGCCCTGCCGGACGGCACCGTCCAGCCGCTGAACACCGGCAAGAAGCCGGGCTTCATGGGCCCCGGCGCGCGGGGCAATGTCTATCACCACTATACGTTCCAGCTTTATGCGCTGGACACCAAGCTGGCGCTTGGTCCCGACGCCACCCGCGCCCAGATCCTGGCGGCGATGGACGGGCATGTGCTGGGCAAGGCCGTGCTGGTCGGACGTTTCCACCGTCCACTGATGTAGGTTCCGCGAGTTCCGCAAAGGCGGGGCGCACAAAAATGCGCCTCGCCTTTCGCTTGCCCGCATCCAACGCAGCTTTGACGCAACTGCGCCACAATAAGGCCATCGGCGCAGCCGTTCATTTGCGTACCTTCAACACGGCCCATGACGAGCGGGCAAATGGGAGAACGAGAATGAAAGTGACGGCAATCAAGACGGCCGCGGCGGTCGTGATACTGGGCGTGGCGCTGAGCGGCTGCGCCACGCGCGAATCGGTGGAACGGGCCCAGGCTTCGGCCGACGGCGCCGACCGCCATGCCGGCGCGGCCCAGGCCCGCGCCGACGAGGCCTATGGCGTGGGCAACAATGCGCTGGGCGTCGGCAACAACGCCCTGGCGGTGGGCAATGGCGCGGCGAGCGCGGCCCAGATGGCCAATTCCAAGGCCGACGAGAACGCCGCCGATACCGCCAAGCTGAAGCGCAAGGTGGCTTACCTGGAATGGAAGCTGCTGCCGCATCACAAGAAGGTGAAGCACCATCATAAGGCCCCGGCCGAGCAGAAGCCGAATAATTCGTAAAAGAAAAACCCCGCGAGTGGCTCTCGCGGGGTTTCTTTTGTTGCGGGTGCCGGGCTAGCTGTTCTTCAGGCTCGCTATGTCAATCACGAAGCGATACTTCACGTCGCTCTTGAGCATGCGCGCATAAGCCGCCTCGATGTCCTGCATGTTGATCATCTCGATATCCGAGGTGATTGCGTGTTCGGCGCAGAAGTCCAGCATCTCCTGGGTTTCGGGAATGCCGCCGATCAGCGAACCGGCAATGGCGCGGCGCTTGAACACCAGGTTGAACACGGCGGGCGAGGGGTGCGGCGTCGAGGGCGCGCCCACCAGCGCCATGGTGCCGTCGCGCTTGAGCAGCGCGGTATAGGCATCCAGATTGTGCGGCGCCGCCACGGTGTTGAGGATCATGTCGAAGCTGTTGGCATGCTTGGCCATCTGGGCTTCGTCCTTGGAGATCACCACCTCGTCGGCGCCCAGCGCCTTGGCGTCGGCCACCTTGGACTCGGAGGTGGTGAAGGCCACCGTATGGGCGCCCAGCGCGTGGCTCAGCTTCACGCCCATGTGGCCAAGCCCGCCGATGCCGACGATGCCGACCTTCTTGCCGGGACCGGCGCCCCAATGCTTCAGCGGAGAGTAGGTGGTGATGCCGGCGCAGAGCAGCGGCGCGACGGCGGCGAGGTCTTTTTCGTCATGGCTGATGGCAAGCACGAAATGCTCGTCCACCGTGATGGCGGCGCTGTAGCCGCCCCAGGTATTTTCCGGCGCCATGAGGGGGCCGTTGTAGGTGCCGGTGAAACCGACCGGGCCGTCGCAATATTGTTCCAGGCCGTCCTCGCACGCGGCGCAGGTGCGGCAGCTATCCACCATGCAGCCCACGCCGACGATCTGGCCGGGCTTGAAGCGGCCGACTTCGGCGCCGACGGCGGTGACCCGGCCCACGATCTCATGGCCCGGCACGCAGGGATATTTGGTGCCCGGCCATTCGCTGCGGGCGGTGTGCAGGTCGCTGTGGCAGACGCCGCAATACAGAACCTCGATGGCGACGTCCCTGGGGCCGGGCTCGCGGCGGTCAATAGTGAGGGGGGCCAGCGGCGTGGTGGCGGACTGGGCGGCAAAGGCTTTGGTCTGCATGGGGTCTCCTGCGAGGGCGGGTAAGCTTGCCGGATATTGGCGCGTAACCTTTCTTTATCAAGGCTTTTGCCTTGCGCTGCGCGCGTTCGTCGCTCGAAACGGTCCCCCGAACCGTTTCGTTTGCTACGCAAACCGCTTCTCACGGGCGAAATTGTGCGCTGTGAAGGCCGTTGCGGCACTTCGTCCGGCTTTTTGCCCGGCTGTTGACCTCGGCCCGCAATAAAATTACCACCCCGGCGTTTCGCCCCAAGACAGCGTCAGGATAGCACCATGCGCGTAGACCAGATCCCCGTCGGCAAGAATGCCCCCGATGACGTCAATGTGATCATCGAAGTTCCGATCGGCGGCGAGCCTATCAAGTATGAACTCGACAAGGCCTCCGGGGCGCTGGTGGTGGACCGTTTTCTCTATACCTCGATGCGCTATCCGGGGAATTACGGCTTCATCCCCCATACTTTGTCGGGCGATGGCGATCCGGTGGACGTGCTGGTGGCCAATTCCCGCGCCATCGCGCCCGGCGCGGTGATGAGCGTGCGCCCGGTCGGGGTGCTGCTGATGGAAGACAATGCCGGGATGGACGAAAAGATCGTGGCGGTGCCGTCGGCGCATATCACCCAGCGCTTCGACGGGGTGAACGATTACAGCGACCTGCCGGAAATCACCCTCAAGCAGATCGAGCATTTCTTCGCCCATTACAAGGATCTGGAGCCCGGCAAGTGGGTCAAGATCATCCGCTGGGGCGATGCCGCCGAAGCCAAGAAACTGATCCTGGAAGGCGTTGCGCGGGCCAAGGCGTAGGCGGCAACAGCTTCCCCATGGTCAATGCCGCCTGAGACGTTTGCCTTTCGCCGGGCTTGTGCGTTATAGGCCCCGCGAAAAGGGGCGGCACGCCTCATGGAGGCGGGCTCGTGCGGGCAAGGTTTGTCTTTCTGCTGGTATGCCTGGGCGGCCCGGCTGTGGCCGACACGTCGGAAGACTGGGCGCTGCACGGCCAGGCGACGGTCATCGAGCAATATCATCCGGGCTTTCATTCCGCCTATCGCGGCGCCAACAGCCTGGACCCGTCCAGCAGCGGCCGCGAGACCGTCAACCTCACGGCCTATGCCGGGGCGCGGGTGTGGGACGGCGGCGAAGCCTGGGCCGACCTGGAGATGGACCAGGGCTTCGGGCTTTCCAACACGCTTGGCGTCGCCGCCTTCACCAATGGCGAAGGCTCGAAGGTGGGCAAGGCGGTGCCCTATCTGCGCCTGCACCGGCTGTTCTTCCGCCAGACCTTCGACCTGGGCGGCGAAAGCGAAGATGTGGCGGGTGCGGCCAACCAGCTTGGCGGCAGCCGCACCACGGACAATGTGGTCGTCACCCTGGGGAAATTCTCGCCGACCGACATTTTCGACTCCAACGATTATGCCCACGATCCGATGCACGACTTTCTCAACTGGGCGGTCATTGACGCCGGGCCGTGGGATTATGCCGCCGACGCCTGGGGCTACAGCTATGGCGGCGCGGTGGAATGGAGCTTCAGCGACTGGACCCTGCGCGGCGGGCTGTTCGACCTGTCGCGTGTGCCCAACGGCACCGAACTGATGCGGGGCCTGGGGCAATACCAGCTGGACGGCGAGATCGAGCGGCGCTTCAAGCTGGGCGGGCGCGATGGCGCGGTCAAGCTGCTGGGTTTCGCCAGCCGCGGCGAACTGGGCGATTACAGCGATGCCGTGGCGCTGGCGCTGGCGACCCGGCAAACCGCCGACATCAGCCTGGTGCGGCGCGGCGCGTGGAAATCGGGCGTGTCGTTGAACGTCCAGCAGGCGTTGAGCGACGACCTGGGGGCATTCCTGCGCGCCACGCTCGACGATGGCAGCAAGGAAGGCGATGAATTCACCGACATGACCAACAGCGTCGCCCTGGGCCTGTCGCTCAAGGGCGCTTCCTGGGACAGCAAGGACGACACCCTGGGCCTTGCCTTTGAAACCGGCGGGATGTCAGAGGCAGGACAACGCTTCTTCGCCCTGGGCGGGCTGGGCATCCTGATCGGCGATGGCCGGCTGGATCACTATGACCGCGAGGATGTCGTCGAGGCCTATTATGCCGCCACGCTATGGCAGGGCATCTCGGCCGGACTGGATTATCAGTTCATCGCCAATCCCGCCTACAATGCCGATCGCGGGCCGGTTTCCGTTTTCGGGGTCAGGCTGCACGGCGAATTCTAAAGATAGCGGGCCGCCGGATGGCTGCGCGAGGTGTTGGGCGACAGCTTCTGGCGCGCAGTCTCCGCATCCACCAGGTCCTGGATGTCGGGCAGGGAGGGAATGGTGATGACCTCGCCCATGTCCAGCCCCTTGAGCGCCGCGTCCACCAGTTCGTCCACATCCATCACCCGTTCGGGCGGCAGCTTGTCGATATCGCCGCCGGAACGCTCCCAGATCTCGGTGCGGGTGGCGCCGGGCAGCACCGCCTGGATGCGCACGCCCTTTTCGGTCAGTTCCTTGGTCAGGGCATGGGTCAGCGCCAGCAGCGCCGCTTTCGAGGCGCTGTAGACGCCATTGAAACGCTCCGGGCTCAGCGCCACGGCGCTGGCCATGTTCACCAGCGTACCAGCGCCCCGCGCGGTGAAGGCGCGGCCCGCCGCCAGCGCCAGCCGGGTCGCGGCGGTGACGTTGAGGTACATCAGGGTTTCGATCACATCCACCGGCGTCTGAAGCTGTGGCGCGATGGTGGCGATGCCGGCATTGTTGAGGAAGAAGCTGATGGCCGGGTCGCCTTCCAGCTTGTTTTCGACAAGGGCGACATCGGCGCTTTGTGTCAGATCGGCGACAAGCACTTCGACATTGACGCCCGTGTCGTGGCTGAGTTCCCCCGCCAGCGCCTCCAGCCGCGCCTTGTCGCGCGCCACCAGCACCAGGTCATAACCGCGCCGGGCCAGCCGCTGGGCATAGGACTTGCCGATACCGGCGGATGCCCCGGTAATCAGGGCCTTGGGGTTGCTCATGCCGATACCCTCCTGGAACACCCGCAAGACTTGGCCCTTCGGCGCGGCTTTTCAAGCCCGCCGCCCCGTGCGAGATAGGGTGGCCGTTTCAAAGAGACAGACATGCGCCTTGTGATTTGTGCCCTGATGGCTTCCGTTCTGCTCGCGCCGGGGGCGGCGGAGGCGCGCGGCAAGGTGGGCTTGTGGACCATCACCTCCAGCGCCCGCATCAACTCCATCACCCAGCTGTCGCCGGAGGCCTCCGAGGCGATGCGCCGCAAATTGCCGGCTGGCAGCGGGGCATCCTATTTCGCCCTGATGTGCATGCCGCAGGTGGATGTCGCCTACGACACCCCGCCCCATGTCACCGACCGCAGCATCGACTGCCGCACCCGCGTCGTGAGCAAGACCCAAAGCACCATGAACACCGAGACCATCTGCTATGGCCCGGTGGAAGGCGTCAGCCGCACCCAGTTCGTGTGGAGCGGCAACGAGCATTACAGCGCCGCCTACCAGTTCCGCGGCAAGATCGGCGGCGCCCGGCGCAATTTCGACGCCAGCTTCAGCGGTGACTGGACCAGCCCCGATTGCGGCGGCGTAAAGCCCTATATCCAGCAGCAGCCCTGAGACAACGGAAAGGGACGACAATGCATAGAATTGCTTCCGTTCTGGCCGCCGCCATCCTCCTGGCGGCTGCTCCCGCGCTGGCCATGCCGCACGGCAAGCCCGGCCTGTGGACAATCACCACCACCATGCAGATGGCCAACATGCCGCAACTGCCGCCGCAGGTGCTGGAGATGATGAAAAAGCGCGGCATGCCCGGCATGGGCCAGCCGGTGACCTCGCAGATGTGCATGACCCAGGAACAGGTGAATGCCGGCATGGCGTCGCACATGCCGCAACAGCATGATGTGAGCTGCGCGCCGCGCGTCCTCAGCGAAACGCCATCCTCGGCGGTGACCGAGATCACCTGCCACGGCGACAATATGGATGGCGTGGGCCGTGCCCAGATCGACTGGCGCGGCGACAGCCATTATGAAGGCAGCTATGAATTCAAGGGCAGCATGCATGGCCAGCCCAACCAGATCAGCACCCATTATGCCGGCGACTTCGTGAAGGCCGATTGCGGCAGCGTGAAGCCCTTCGCCCCGCCGCCCCAGCATTGATGGATGACGGCATCGCGGCGCTGGCCGACCTGATCCGCGCCTCGCGCCGCGCCGTGGTCTTCACGGGTGCCGGCATCTCCACCGAATCCGGCATCCCGGATTTCCGCTCGCCGGGCGGCATCTGGACCAGGATGATGCCGGTGGATTTTCAGGATTACCTCGCCGACCCTGAAGCACGCCGGGTGTCGTGGCAGCGGCGTTTCGAAATGGAAGACACCTGGAACGCCGTCAGGCCCAATGCCGGCCATGACGCCGTGGCCGAACTGGTGGCGCGGGGCAGGGTCAGCCATGTCATCACCCAGAATATCGACGCCCTGCACCAGCAGAGCGGCGTGCCCGACGACCGGGTGATCGAACTGCATGGCAACACCCGCCATGCCAGGTGCCTGGACTGCGGCGCGCGGGTGGAAATCCCCGACATCCGCGCGCACTTCCAGGCCCATGGCATCGCGCCCGATTGCGCGGCCTGCGGCGGCATCGTCAAGACCGCCACCATCAGCTTCGGCCAGCCCATGCCGGAAGCGGAAATGCGGCGCGCCCAGGCCGCGACCCTGGCCTGCGACCTGATGCTGGTGCTGGGTTCCAGCCTGGCGGTCTATCCGGCGGCGGCCTTTCCCCTGGCCGCCAAGCGCAATGGCGCGGTGCTGGCCATCGTGAACCGGGACGAAACCCCGCAGGACCGCCATGCCGACCTGGTGCTGAATGCCGAAATAGGCCCCACATTGCAGTCGGTTATTGACGCTTTGTAAGCGGGTTGCCCGTACCTATATGATCGCTACACTGCCCGAATCCCCCATATCCCCGGAGTAAGCCCTTGCGCCGCGCCGACGAAGAAACCGAAGAAAAAGAAGAGAAGTCCCCGCGGCCGGAACCGCAGTCCAGCGAGATCGCGAAAGCCCTCTATCAGTCGCGCACCGTGCTGATCTTCGGCGAGGTGGACATGAAGATGGCCGAGCGGGTCACCGCCCAGCTTCTGGCCTATGCCGAAAGCGAGGGCGATATCCGCGTCATCGTCAATTCGCCGGGCGGGCATGTGGAATCGGGCGACACCATCCACGACATGATCCGCTTTGTCGGCAACCGGGTGAAGATGGTCGGCACCGGCTGGGTCGCCAGCGCCGGTGCGCACATCTTCCTGGGCGCCAAGAAAGAAAACCGCTTCTGCCTGCCGTTCACGCGCTTCCTGCTGCACCAGCCCCTGGGCGGGGTGCGCGGCCAGGCCAGCGACATCACCATCGAGGCCGAGGAAATCCTCAAGATGCGCGCCCGCCTAATCAAGGAAATCGCCGACGAGACCGGCCAGACTTATGAAAAGGTCGTGAACGACACCGAGCGCAATTTCTGGATGGGCGCGGAAGAGGCCGTGAAATACGGCCTGGCCGCCAGGGTCATCAGCACCGCCACCGAAATCTAGCGGTGTTAAACCCTCCCCTTGAGGGAGGGTCGAAATTTGCGAAGCAAATTTCGGGGAGGGGCATGGCGCGGTCGGAGTTGGAGCGCGACTTCGCAAGGCGTTTGCGCGCGAATCCGACGGACGCGGAGCGTGCCTTGTGGGCACTGTTGCGGGGTGCCGCACCTGGACAACCACGGTTTCGCCGCCAGCAACCGATCGGCCCTTATATCGCGGACTTTTTTTGTCCCGCCGCAAAGCTGGTTATTGAGCTTGATGGCGATCAGCACGGCAGTGACAAGAATCTGGCCCATGATTCCGTTCGCACGGCATGGCTTGTGAAGCGGGGATATTGCGTCTTGCGTTTTGACAATGGAACGGTTTTGAAAGACCGGCAGGGAACGCTGGACGTGGTCTGGCGTGTGGTGGCAAGCCGTTTACCCCTCCCCGAACCGGCTATGCCGGTTCGACCCTCCCTCAAGGGGAGGGTGGATTGAGTTGGTGGCGCGGCGCAGCCGTCTATCAGGTCTATGTCCGCAGTTTCTGTGATGGAAACGGCGACGGGCAGGGTGACTTTGCCGGGCTGATCTCGAAACTGGATTACATCGCCGCCCTGGGGGTGGATGCGATCTGGCTGTCCCCCATCCATCCCTCGCCGAACCGCGACTGGGGCTATGACGTCGCCGGCTATGACGGTGTCCATCCCGATTACGGCACCCTGGAGGATTTCGCCGCTCTGGCGGAAGCGGTGCATGCCCGCGGGCTGAAGCTCATCCTGGACGAGGTGCTGGCCCATACCAGCGACGAACATGCCTGGTTCGCCGCCAGCCGCGACGGCGATGAGCCAAAGAAAGACTGGTATGTCTGGGCCGCGCCGCGCGATGACGGCACGGTGCCCAACAACTGGCTGTCGGTGTTCGGCGGCCCGGCCTGGAGCTACCAGCCGGCGCGGCGGCAATATTATCACCACAAATTCCTGCGCCAGCAGCCCAAGCTGAACTGGATGCAGCCCGAGGCGCGCGAGGCGGCGTTGTCGGTGCTGGATCTGTGGCTGGGACGCGGCGTGGACGGCTTTCGGCTGGATGTCGCCAACGCCTTCCTGCATGACACGGCGCTGACCGACAATCCGGCGATCCCGGCGGCGCGGCGCGGCAAGGCGGAATGGGACGCCGCCGCCAACATGCAGCGCCATCTCAACGATTCCAACCTGGTGGAGAACCGCGCCCTGCTGGATGTGATCCGCCGCCGGGTCGAGGCGTTCGACGATCGTTTTGTGTTCGGCGAGTTCTCGGAAGAGTTCAAGCGTTCCGGCTGCTACATGGCGCCGGACGAGGGGCTGCATGCCGGTTACAATTTCGCACTTCTGCTGGCCACCGATCCCGCCGCGATCCGCGCCCATCTGGAAACCCTGGCCCAGTTTCCCGACCATTGGCCCTGCATCGCCTTTTCCAACCATGACGTGATCCGCACCGCCACCCGTTTCGGGCCGGACGCCGCCAAAGCCATGCTGGCGCTGCTCTGCGCCCTGCGCGGCACCATCCTGCTCTATCAGGGCGAGGAGCTGGGGCTGCCGGAAGTGGACCTGCGCCGCGACCAGCTGCGCGATCCGGTGGGCGATCTCTATTACCCCCTGTTCAAGGGCCGTGACGGTTGCCGCACACCGATGCCCTGGGATGCCGCCGCGCCGAACCTGGGCTTCACCATGGGCACGCCCTGGCTGCCGCCGGGGCCGGCGCATCAGGCCCTGGCCGTGTCGGAGCAGGAACGCGATCCGGGCTCGGCCCTGGCCTTCACCCGCGCCCTGCTGGCGGCCCGCAAAGCCCATCCGGCGCTGCGGGAAGGCACCCTGATCCTGCTGGACGGCCCGCTGCTGGCCTTCACCCGCCAGACCGATGGGGAGGCTATCGTCTGCGCCTTCAACCTGACCGGGGCGGATCAGGCCATGGAATTGCCCGGTCCCGCCACGGCGCTGGACCTGGGCGCCGGCACGGCGCGGCTGGATGGCACCCGGCTGACCCTGGGCCGCCACAGCGCCTGGCTAGGCGTCCTCGAAAGCCTTTAGCGCCGCCTCCAGCGGCAGCAGCACGCAGACATGCCGCCCGGCATGGCCGGTCACGCCCTCGAACACGTCATAGCCCGGCGGCGGTTCGCCTCCCTGCAGGAAGGTGCGTACCTGGGCCGCCAGCGCCGCCAGGCCCGCCTGGTCCCGGCCCGGTGCGGCCCCGGCCAGCAGGGCAGCCGAGGCCTGGGCCAGGACGCAGGCCTGGGTGGCATGGGCCAGGCCGGTGATGCGGCCGGCCGACAGCGTCAGTTCCACCGTCACCCGGTCGCCGCAGGCGGGGTTGTGGGCGGTGCCCACGGCGTCAGGCAGGGGCAGGCTGCCGGCTCCGGCGGCATCGGCCGCCAGGCGGAGCAGGTCGCGGCGGTACAGCGGATCATCCGTCATCGGACCACCTTCTCGCGCCGCATGAAGACCAAAGTCAAAGCCTTTGAGGATGCTGGCATTTGCGGCCACGGCCCGGCCAGTGTTTTCAGCGGCAACTAACCCGCCGGGGCCATGCGCGGCAGGTGCATCCGGGCCCGCAGGCCCCCGCCCGGCCGGTTCTCCAGATTCACGATCCCGCCATGGCCCTCGGCAATGGCCTTGACCAGGGTCAGGCCAAGCCCGGTGCCGCCCGTGGCTTCGTTGCGGGAGCTTTCCAGGCGGACAAAAGGCTCGAACACGCGCTGGTGATCGCCTTCGGGAATGCCCGGACCTTCATCCTCCACCAGCACGTCATAGCCGTCGCCGGAATCGGCGATCCGCACCTCGGCCTTGTGGCCATAGGCGACGGCATTCTCAACCAGGTTGCGAACGGCGCGGCGGATCTCGTTGGGACGGCAGGAAATGGGCGCCGGGGAATGGTTGGCCCAGCTGACCGGCTCGCCCAGTTCGTCCAGGTCGGTGCACAGGCTTTCCACCAGCGCCGACAGGTCCACATTGCGCGGCCGCTCGCCGCCGGCGCCCTTGGCCGCTGCCAGAACCTGCTCGGTCAGGGCTTGCAGTTCTTCCAGGTTGCGCATCAGGCCTTCACGCAGTTCGTCGTCGGCGATGAATTCCAGGTTGATGCGCATGGCGGTCAGGGGGGTGCGCAGGTCGTGCCCCACCGCCGACAGCAGGTGCCGCTGGCTGTCCAGGGTGCGGGTGACCTTGGCGGTCATGGCATTGAAGGCGATGGCCGCATTGCGCACGTCATCGGGGCCGGCCTCGTCCACATGCGGCACGGCATTGCCGCCGGCCGCGACCTGGGTGGCGGCCTGGGTCAGTTCGGACAGGGGCCGCACCACACGGCGGGCGACCAGCGCCGCACTGAGGCTGGCGACCAGGATGGCGACCACGGCGGCGACGAAGATTTCCAACGGCCAGGGTTCGGGCGCGCGCAGCAGCACGGCGCTGAGCATGGTGTTCCTGTCCACCGGCACGACGGTCTGGATGACGCCGCTGGTGGGCACCGGTTGAGACGGCACGAATTCGGGCGGCAACTCTCCCACCGACTTGCGCAGCTGCACCGAGATCACGTCCTGATGCGGTGTCCTGTCGGGCAGCATGGTACCCAGCCGCTTGGCCAGAACATGCTCGTCCTCGGTCATGGGCAGTGGATGCGCCGGTACCGGCAGCATGGTGAATTTCCAGGCCCGCGAACTCATAGAGGTTGTCACCACATGGCGGGAATTTTCCGGGATGGCGGCCAGGGTGGTGGCGGTGGCGGCGGCGCGGTCCAGCACGCGCTCATAGATCGAGGTGGTGGACTGTTGCTGGTTGCCGTATTCGAACCAGAAAGCCACCGCCAGATTGGACAGCGCCACGGCGATGCCGGTCACCGCGATCAACTGCACGGCCAGCGTGCGCGGCCACACCTTGAAGCGCATCACCATATCTTCACTTTCGGGCCTCTTTTCGGGCCGTTCAGGCCATTTCGGGGTCCATCGCGAAGATGTACCCGCCGCCCCAGACCGTCTTGATATAGCGCGGATTCTTGGGATCGGGTTCGATTTTCTTGCGCAGCCGGCTGACATGGTTGTCGATCGAGCGGTCGAACAGGTCGGCGTCGCGGCCCTTGGTCAGGTCGAGCAGCTGGTTTCGGGTCAGCGCGATCTTGGGCCGCTCCAGCAGCGCCGACAGCAGGCGGAATTCGCCCGACGACAGGGGCAAAGCGATGCCGTCCGGCCCGATCAGTTCGCGCTGGCCGGTGTCCAGCATCCAGTCGCCGAAACGCACCCGCTCCGCCCCGGGCGGCTTCTGGCGCGGCGGCAGGGCCTGGGTCCGGCGCAGCACGGCGGCGACGCGCGCGATCAGCTCGCGCGGCGAGAAGGGCTTGGCGATATAGTCGTCGGCGCCCATCTCCAGCCCGATGATGCGGTCCACTTCCTCGCCGCGGGCGGTGAGCAGGATAACGGGAATCTGGGTGGTCTCGCGGATGGAGCGGCAGAGGCTGAGGCCGTCCTCGCCCGGCATCATGATGTCCAGCACCACCAGGTCTATGGCGGCGCCCTTCATCACCTTGCGGGCGGCGGCGGCGTCCTGGGCGGTGGTGGCGCGGTAGCTATGCTCGCGCAGATAGCGCGCCAGGGGTTCGCGGATGTCTCGCGCATCCTCGACAAGCAGGATATGCGGCTTGGCTTCGTCCTTGATCATGAAGCGCAATTTTGAGGCCACCACAGGTCCTTAGCAAACGGGGATTTGTCGCAAAGCCTATCAGAGTCGGGTCTTTCGCGCCTTTGCGATTTAAACCGCCGCAAGGAAATTGCCGGATCGGATGACTGCGCTGTCATGCCGCCTAGGGGAAACCGCGAACCCGCCTGCTGGGGGCCGGCGCAAGGCTTTGACCGCAGGCCATTTTTTTCCTGCATATCCCCTTTTCGGGGAAGTTCCCGTAAGGCAGAATTGTGGCGAACTCTGCAACAAGCAGGGGAGGGGTTATGCAGGACGCCACGGATGGCCGGACAATCTCCGGCCAAGTAAAGTGGTTTGACGCCCACAAGGGCTATGGCTTCATCACGCCCGCCGATGGGGCGGACGATATCCTGTTGCACCAGACCTGTGTGCGCCAGTCGGGGTTCAAGCAGGCTTTCGAAGGCGCTTCCATCGTCTGCGAGGCGGTCAGGGGGCCGCGCGGCATGCAGGCCAGCCGGGTTCTCAGCCTGGACAATTCCACCGCCCAGACGATGCCCGCCGGGGGGGAGCGCAACGTCCGCTATCTTGCCGAGCCCCGCGGCCCGGCCTTTGACGGCATGGTGAAATGGTTCAACCGCACCAAGGGCTATGGCTTCGTCAGCCGCGGCGCCGGCACCGCCGACATCTTCATCCATATGGAGACGCTGCGCCGCTGCAATGTCCGTGACCTGCAGGAAGGCCAGCGGGTGCGGGTGCGGGTCGGCGACGGGCCGAAGGGTGAACTGGTGGCCGAGATCAGCGTGCTGGATTCCTGACGCTTTTTTGAGGCGCGGGCGAATTGCTTTTTGCGCGCAGCCTTCCGATAGTCGCCCGCCATGCGCGTATTGCTTTGCTGCCTGCTGCTTGCACTCTCCATCGCTCCGCTTGCGGCGGCGCAGAATTGCCCTGTCCCCAGGACATTGACCTTCAAGGTGGAAAAGGAAGTCCGCCGCAGCGACCTGGGCTTCACGGAAGGCCTGGAAGTGCGGGACGGGGCCTTATACGAAAGCACCGGCGACTTCTTCGGCAACAGCCGCATCAACCGCATCGATCCCGCGACCGGCAAGGTCACCACCCTGCTGGATGCCGGGAAAAGCTATTTCGGGGAGGGCATGACCTTTTTCGGCGGGCGGCTTTACCAGATGACCTGGCGCGAGCATCGCGTCTTTGTGTTCGACAAGAACATGCGCGCGCTGCCGGAACTGAAGAATCCGCGCGAGGGCTGGGGGCTGACCCATGACGCCACCCGCCTGATCGCCAGTGACGGCTCCAGCCGGCTGTTCTTCCTGTCGCCGGAGAATTTCGCCACCCTGGGCGCGGTCACCGTGACCGAAGACGGCCACTATGTCGAAAACCTCAACGAGCTGGAATATGCCGACGGCGCGATCTGGGCCAATGTTTTCCAGCAATGGCGGCTGGTGAAGATCGCGCCCGCCACCGGCTGCGTCGAGGCCCAGGCATTCCTGCGTCCGCTCTATGACAGGATGCGCGCGGCCGACCGCAGCTATCTGGATTCCGACGAGAATTTCGTGCCCAACGGCATCGCCTATGACGCGGCCAGCGGGCTGTTCACCCTGACCGGGAAATACTGGCCGATCCTGTTCACCGGGCGTTTCGTGGACGCCAACTGACATGGCCCGGCTGTTGCGCGACTATGTGCGGGTGTATGACGGCACGCTGTCGCCGCAGCACTGCCAGGCGCTGATCGACAGGTTCGAGGCGGCGCCTTCGCTGCACGAGGATACGCCCGCCGACCGCGCTTTCCGCTTTGTCGAACTGAATGTCAGCCGCCATTGGCCGGAGGTCGAAAGCCATGTCTTCGGCGTGATGATGAACCGCATCCAGGACTATTGGCAGGCGCTGGAGGTCGGGCCCTGCTGGCCGAAAAAGGTGGATGTGGAAAAGCTCCGCCTGAAGCGCTACCTGCCGGACGGGCGCGATCATTTTCCGCCCCATGTGGATGTCACCAATGCCGAGGAAAGCCGCCGCTTCCTCACCGCCATCCTGTATCTCAACCAGACCGAGGGCGGCGAAACCGTCTTTCCGGGCCTGGACCTCACGGTGACCCCCGCGCCGGGCCGGATGGTGGTATTTCCGCCGCTCTGGCTGTTCCTCCATGCCGGGCTGCCGCCGCGCGACCGGGCGAAATACATTCTTCACCGCTATCTGTGGTATCCAGCCGCCGGTTAGGCCTTGCGACCATAAAGCCATTGGCTTAACAGCCTGTTTTTGTTTAATTCGGAGCGTAGCGCAGCCTGGTAGCGCATCTGCTTTGGGAGCAGAGGGTCGTGTGTTCGAATCACACCGCTCCGACCATTTTTTTGAGGATTTTCGCATGCGCGCGCGGATCTACAGACCGGCCAAGAACGCCATGCAGTCGGGCAAGGCGCGCACCAAGCTGTGGCAGCTGGAATATGAGCCGGAAAGCCCGCGCACCCCGGACCCGCTGATGGGCTGGACCTCGTCCGCCGACATGCACCAGCAGATCGTGCTGGAGTTCGACACGGCGGAGGAGGCGGTCGCCTATGCCCAGGCCAACGCCATCCCCTACCAGGTGTTCGAGCCGCATGTGCTCGTCCCCAGGCCCAAGGCCTATTCGGACAATTTCAAGTTCGACCGCAAGGTGCCCTGGTCGCATTAGGACTTGTCATGGCCCCCCGAAGGGCGCGACCCGGCCACCCATGGCAAATCGGCAAGTGTTTCCGATTATAGTGCATCGACGACTCCGTAGCTCAGCTGGATAGAGCACCTGCCTTCTAAGCCGGTGGTCGCTGGTTCGAATCCAGCCGGGGTCGCCAAATAAAATGAAGATGGGCCCCCGCCTTCGCGGGGGTGGCAGGTTCGCTAAGGGCTTCGCCCAAGCGAACCTAGCCAGTTCGAATCCAGCCGGGGTCGCCATCTTTCAGTCTTCGACCGCGAAAGCCTGCGGCGGCTGGCCCGAAAGGTATCGCCGCCACATTTCGCCATAGGCGTTTTCGATGCGGCGGCGGAACAGGCCGGTGTCGAACAGGGGAGTGTTTCGCGCCGGGCGCAGGGCTTTCAGCGCCGCCGGATCATGTGCCAGACGCACCGCCAGGGCTTCATACGCGGCTTCATCTTCCGCGATCAGTTGCGGCAGGCCCGCCGCCTGCAGCAGGCTGGCGGCAACCCGGCCGGGAAAGGCCGTGCCGCGCCGGGTCAGCACCGGCACGCCCGCCCACAGCGCATCGCTGGCGGTGGTGTGCGCGTTATAGGGCAGGCCGTCCAGGAACAGGTCGGCCAGCGACAGCCGCGCCAGATGCTCGGCGGGCGGCCGGTCGGGGGCATGGAGAATTCGCGCCGGATCGACGCCCTGCGCGGCAGCGGCGCGCGCCAGGTTCTGCGCGAAAGGCGGGCGCGCCTCCAGCAGCCACAACACGCTGCCTTCCACCTGCCTGAGGATGCGCATCCAGCTTGCGAAGGTCTGCGGCGTCAGCTTGTAGCTTTGGTTGAAATTGCAGAAGACGAAACCACGCCCGGGCAGCCCGGCCTCGCGGCGTGCCGGCGTGGCGGCCATGGCGCGGCCCCGGTCGTCATTGACCTGATAGCTGCCGGGCAGGGTGACGACCTTCTCGTCATGGAAGCAATGTTCGGCGGGCGGGATCACCACGGCATCGGCGATGGTGTAATCCATATAAGACGCGCCCAGGGTCGCGGGAAAACCCAGATAATTGACCTGCAGCGGCGCGGGGCGGCGCGCGAACACGCCCATGCGGTGCTTGCCGAAATAGCCGTTGAGATTGACCAGGATGTCGATCCCGGCGGCGCGGATCGCCGCCGCCGCATCGGCATCGGAAAGACGCGAAATATCAAGCCAGCGGTCGAAGGCTCTTTCCAGCCGCGCCCGCATCGCGCTGTTGTCATTTTCCCCTGCGTCTATGGCGATGACTTCAAACCTGTCGCGGTCATGGCGTTCGTAAAGCCCCGCCATCAGGATCGATGTGGCCTGTTCGCGGAATTCGCCGGAGACATAGCCGAGACGGATCTTCGCGCCGGGCGCGCGTGGCGCGTGCGGTGGCGCAGCGACCTCTGGATAGAGATCGCGGGCATAGAGGCGCGAACAGGCCTGCAGGTCCGCCGGGCTGTCCGACACCGCCTGATACATGAAAGGCCGCGCCACCGGCCGGCCGCGACGCACGCCTTCGGCCAAGGCCGCTTTCTGGCCCTCGAAATCGCGCCAGTCCGCGCCATACATGCGGATGTGCAGCACGGCGCCGCGCAGATAGGGCAGATCGGGCGCCAGCAGCAGCGCCCGTTCCAGATCCGCCAGCGCCCGCACCGCATCCTGGCGGCCCAGCCACCAGATAAAGCCACGATTGTTCAGCGCCTCGGCATGGCCCGGCTGCAGCGCCAGCACGCGATCGTACCGCGCCATTGCCTCGTCGGCGCGTCCCAGTTCGTTCAGCACCACGCCGCTGCGAAACAGCGCCTGCACATTGCCGGGCCGCAGCGCCAGCGCGCCTTCATAACTGGCAAGCGCCTCATCAAGCCGGTCCAGGCCCTGCAGCGCAAGGCCGCGATTGTTGAAGGTATCGGCGTCGGGCCGGATCGCCAGCGCCCGGTCATAGCTGGCGACGGCCTCGGCCGCCCGGCCCATCAGGCTTTGGATATTGCCGGCATTGACCCAGGAATCGGCATGGCGCGGCTCGCGCGCCAGCAGCGCCTCAAGCAGCGCCAGCGCCTCGGCGGGGCGGCCCGCCTGGACCAGGCGGAAGGCCTCTCTCTGCATGTCCAGCGATGTCATGTTGCGCGGATGCCCGTGCGAAGCCTAAAATTGCCCATGCCGTCCGACATTACCGTGGTCATCACGTCATGCAATCGCCACGATCTTTTGGCGCGCACCCTGGAGAGTTTCCGCGCCCATGAGACCGAAGGCCGGATCGCCCGCATCCTGGTGGCGGAGGATGGCGACGCCGATCCGTCGGCGATCTGCGCTCGCTTCGGGGCTGAATATTTCCGCACCGGCAAGCGCGTCGGCCAGATGGCGTTGATCGACCAGGCCTATGCCATGGTCGCCACGCCCTATATTTTCCATCTGGAAGACGATTGGGAGTTCACCCGTTCCGGCTTCATGCAACGCAGCCGCGCCCTGCTGGAGGCCGATCCCAAGACGCTGCTGGTATGGTTGCGGGCCTGGAACGACACCTTTGAGCATCCGCTGAGCTATCGCGCGCCGGATGGCAGCTGGGGCGTGATGGCGTTCGATTTTTGCGGCTGCTGGCACGGCTTTACCTTCACGCCGTCCCTGCGGCGGCTGCGCGACTATCACCTGCTGGGCAATGGTTTTCGCAACCTGCCGCGCACCATGTATGTGGTGGCCAAGAAGGAAGCGGCGGGACTGCCCATCGAGGTCGAGGCCAGTGTCTTCTATCGCCGCCTCGGTTTTCGCGCCCTGATCCTGGACGAGGGCGGCTATGTCCGCCACATCGGCGCGAACCGCCATGTCATCCATCCCGCCGATCCCGGCTCCGGCATGGCGGGCCTGCCGCGCAACGCGCCATGCCCCTGCGGCTCGGGCAAGCGGGTCAAGGAATGTCACGGCGCGCTCATTTGATCTCTGACGTGACCTGGTCCATCCAGTCGAAATAGCCCTGGAAGCCGGCGACAAATTCGCTGGCCACGATCTCGGGCACCTCGTAGCGATGCACCGCCTTGATGCGGGCGATGGCGGGTTCCAGCAGGTCCTTGCGGGTCTTGACCAGCATCAGGGTCTCGGCGTCCTGCTGCAGCTTGTCCTTCCAGGAAAAGAAACTCTGGATGGGCATAAGCTGCACACAGGCCGCCAGCTTTTCCTCGACCAGCAGCCTGGCGATGCGCACCGCATCCTCATGCGTGGGCGTCGTGGTCATCAGCATGCCATAGCCACCGCTCATTTGGCGGCGACGGCCTGGCGTGAGACGGGGCCGGCGCGGCGCGCGAAGGTCAGGATATGCTGCACGGTTTCTTTCAGGCCGGTGGTGACGATATCACACTCCGTCGCCTCGATGCCGTCGAGATAGCGGGAATTGTCGCCGCCCAGGCCCCAGAACAGCGCCATCACCGGCACGCCGGGCATGCGCGCCCGCAACCGGCGCACCTGATAGCGGGCATTCTTGAAGGTGCCCGGCTCCAGATAGGAGACGCAGGTCAGCTGCACCCCGATGCAGGACAGGTCGCGGATATTGGCGGCGGTGGTCTCGTCCGCCGACACCACCCGCGCCGCGATGCCGTATTTGTCCAGCATGTCCACCAGCAGCAGGGTGGCGGCTTCGTCCAGCGGCCCGCGTCCGGCGACGCACATCACCGGCGGAATGGGGGCGTCGCGCCAGCTTTCGGGCAGGTCGGTATGTACCGCCGTGGCGTCCTCGTCCTTGCGGTCGGCCAGGTTGACGATCAGGCCCTTGATGGCGTCGCGGATGCGGGCCTGGCGCAGCGGGTCCAGCACGCCGCGATTGACATCGGCCTGCGCCAGCATCAGCGCGCGCGCCGCCACCTCGTCATAATAGGCCGACAGCGAATTGGCGCGCAGGAAGCCTTCCGCCTCCACCGCCGCTTCGTCGGGGTCTTCCGCCAGCATGCGCAGATAGAGGCTTTCCTCGAAGCGCAGCGCCGGCTGGTCGCCCAGCATCACATCCAGGAACTTCAGCCCGTCCACATGGCGGCTGAACACCACGAAACACATGGTCAGCGGCGTGGACAATAGCAGCCCCACCGGCCCCCACAGCCAGGTCCAGAACACCGCCGCCACCACCACCGCCACGGCGGAAAGCCCCATGCTGCGGCCATAGAGGAAGGGCTCGACCACCTGGCCGATCACCGCCTCCACCCCGCCATACAGCATCAGGGTCCACACCATCTTCTCCCAGCCCGGGTCCACCGCCAGCGCCAGGGTGAAGGGAAACAGGAAGGCCAGCGGCACCCCGACATAGGGCACAAAGCGCAGCAGCATGGACATCAGTGCCCACAGCCCGGCATTGGGAATGCCGATCAGCCACAGGCCGGTGCCGACGATCACCCCGAAGCAGGTGTTGATGCAGGTCTGCAGGAACAGATAGCGCGACAGGCGGGTGGCGGCTTCGTCCAGCGCCACGGTGGTACGCTGCATGTCGCGCGAGCCCGCCAGCCGCACGAAACGGTCGCGCAGGTCGTCCTTCTGCAGCAGGATGAAGCCGACAAACACGATCACCAGCGCCGCCAGCCCCAGCGGCTCCAGCAGCGGCCCCAGCACGGTCGAGGCCACCGACCAGGGCGCCATCGAGGTGCGCTGCACCACCACCGGGATGGGCTTGAGCGCATTGGGCGCGCCCTGGTCGTCGTCCGCCTTGCTGCCGCCGGTGATCTGTTCGGCCAGATTCTCCACCGTGCGGTTCAGCCGGGTGATGGTGTCATTGTGGATGGCGGAGCCGACCACGGAATGAATCTTCTGGGCCAGGTTGGTCTGGTAGTGCGGCAGTTCCGAAGCCAGCTTGGCCAGTTGCGAGCCCATGAACAGGCCCAGCGCTGACAACACCACGATCGCCAGCAGCAGGCTGACCAGCACCGCCGGGACATTGCCCAGCCTGAGGCGCTTGAGCAGGGCCACGGCGGGGGCCAGGGCAAAGGAGACCAGCACCGCCAGCGCCAGGGGCATCAGCACGGGACGGCCCAGATAGATGCCGCCCACCACCACCGCCGCGATCACCGCCATCATGAATTTGGGCGCGAGCGTGTCGGTTGTGCTGACGGTACGGGCTGGTTTCAGTTCGGCCATGGCGACTCCCTCGCCACTATAACCCGCGAGGGCCGCTTTGGCGTCAGCCCAGCTTGCGGAAAAAGCAGGAAGGCGCGCCGGTGTGGCAGGCGGGCCCCATCTGGTCCACCTTGAGCAGCAGCACATCGCCGTCGCAGTCCACAAAGGCCTCGACCAGCCGCTGGTGGTTGCCGCTGGTTTCGCCCTTGCGCCAGACCTTCTGGCGCGAGCGCGACCAGTAGGTGACATGGCCGGTGGCCAGGGTCTCCTCCAGGGTCATCCGGGTCATCCAGGCGAACATCAGGACTTCGCCGGTTTCCGCCCGCTGGGCGATCACCGGCACCAGGCCGTTGGCGTCGAATTTCACCGTGGCGACGAAGGCGGCATGGGTGAGGTGGTCGGTCATGATGCTTTCAGCCGTTCCAGGCCCTGTTCCAGGTCGGCGATCAGGTCGCCCGCATCCTCAAGCCCCGCATGGATGCGCAGGACGGGCCCGTCGGTATGGAAGGCGCTGACCGTGCGGCTGATATGCGCCGGAACGATCAGGCTTTCAAACCCGCCCCAGGAATAGCCGATGCCGAAATGCTGCAACCCATCCACAAAGGCGGCCACGGCGGCATCGGAGACGGGCTTCAGAATCACCCCGAAAAGTCCGCAGGCGCCCGAGAAATCGCGCTTCCACAGGGCATGGCCGGGATCGCTTTCCAGCCCCGGATGCAGGATGCGGGCGATCTCCGGCCGGGCCTGGAGCCAGCGCGCCAGGGCCAGCCCGGTTTCCTGGTGCCGCGCCAGCCGTACCGCCAGGGTTCTGAGGCCGCGCAGGCCCAGGTAACAATCGTCGCCGCTGGCGAACAGGCCCAGGTTGCCATGGGTCTCGTGCAGCCGCGCCGCCACGGATTCATTGGCGGCGACATAGCCCAGCATCACGTCGGCATGGCCGCCGACATATTTGGTGGCCGCCTGGATGGAAAGGTCCACGCCATGCGCCAGCGGCCGGAAGAAGACCGGCGTCGCCCAGGTATTGTCCATCAGCACCATTGCTCCCGCCGCGTGGGCGGTCTTCACGATGGCGGGAATGTCCTGCACCTCGAAGGTCAGCGAACCGGGGCTTTCGCAGAACACCGCCCTGGTGTTGGGCCTGAGGTGTTTCGCGATATCGTCCGTGGGCGGATAATAGCTGGTCTCGATGCCGAAGCGCTTCAGCGTGCGCTCGCACAGGATGCGCGTCGGCTCATAGCAGCTGTCCACCATCAGCAGATGATCGCCCGCGCCGCACACCGACAGGATCGCCAGCCCGATGGCCTGGAGGCCGGAGGTGCAGACCGCGACTTTCGCGGCGCCTTCCAGCCCGGCGATCGCCTCCTCGAAGCTGCGCGTGGTCGGGGTGCCGCGGCGGCCATAGGTATAGGGCTGCTTGTTGGCCTTCAACGCAGCAAGGTCGGGATAGAGGATGGTGGAGGCGCGATAGACCGGGGTGTTGACGGCGCCGAAATGGCTGTCGCTCATGCGGCCAAGACTGACCGCTTTGGTTTCAGGTTTGTCACTCATGGGAGATTTCGAGGAACCGCCGCAGCGGCCTTTCCAGGGCCCAGACCATGGCGGCGGCGACAAAGCCGATGGCCGCGATCATCAGGAAGAAGGCGGTATGGCTCATGCTTTCCCAGCGCGTTCCCAGCGCGCCTTGCAGGAAGCCGCCGCCCAGGAAGTTGGGCGCGAAATTCACCGCCATCATGATGGAGGTGATGCGCAGCGGCGCCACCTTGGAATAGAGCGACTGGCTGATGGGCGACAGATAGATTTCGCCGGTGGTGATGATGACGAAATAGACCAGCAGCCACAGCCAACTGACCTTGGCGCCGCCCGACTGCCATACGACTCCGGCGATCAGCACATAGGACAGCGCCAGCAGCACGCAGCCGAACACGATCTTGTACATCGAGTTGGGCTCTTTCAATTCCTTGGCCTGGCGTGTCCACAGCGCCAGCAGGAAAGGCGTGAAGGCGAAGATGATGAAGGGATTGAAGGCCTGGAACCAGGTGACAGGGATTTCCCAGTTGACGATGCCGGGGATCAGGCGGCGGTCGGTGCCGGAGTCCGCGAACAGCGCGATGATATTGCCCTGCTGCTCGTAGCAGGCCCACCACAGGGTCAGCGGGATCACCAGCACGATCAGCGCTCCCACGCTCATCCATTCGCTGCGGTTGAGCGGCTTTTTGGGAGCGGCGGCTTTCTTGTCTTTCTGCAGGCCAACCGCCGGCAGTTCCTTCCAGCCCCAGATATAGACCCCAAGCGCGATGATCATGCCCACGCCGGCGGCGCCGAAGCCGTAATGCCAGCCCACGTCCTCGCCCAGGGTGCCCGCCACCAGCGGCGCGATGAAGGCCCCCAGGTTGGTGCCCACGTAATAAATCGAATAGGCGCGGTCTATGCGCTCGTCGCCATGGGCATACAGCATGCCGACCTGGGCGGTGGTGTTAGTCTTGAACAAGCCGCCGCCGAAGATCAGCAGGGTCAAGGCGGGGAACAGCAGCGCCTCAGACGCCATCATGAAATGGCCGAAGGCCATCATCACGATGCCGATCATGGCGGTATAGCGCTGGCCCAGGTAATTGTCGGCCAGCCAGCCGCCCAACAAAGGCGTGGCATAGATCAGCCCGGTATAGGTGCCGTAGATCAGCGAGGCCAGCGGCTGCGGCCCCAGCGGCCCCGCCATCATTTCATAAAAGGCCTTGATCTGCGGATAGAACATGACGTGTTCGACATGTCCCGGCAGCAGCAGATACTTGACCAGGTACAGCACCAGCAGGGCGCGCATCCCGTAATAGGAAAAGCGCTCCCACATCTCGGTGCCGAACAGGAAAGTCAGTCCGCGGGGATGGCCGAACAGGGTCTTGGGGGCGGCGGCGTCAAGGGTGCTCATTTTGTGAACATGCCTGCAAAATCAGGGCAATTCAACGAAGCGTTCTTCCCGCGCATAGGGGGTGAAGCCAAGCCGCTGGTAGAGGGGCAGGGCGCGGGGATGGTCCAGGGTGCAGGTGTTGATGGTCAGCCGCCGGATCGGCTGCGCCCAGGCGTTCAGGCAGGTATGATAGAGAAAGAAATAGCCCAGCCGCTTGCCGATCGCCTCGGGCATCAGCCCGAAATAGGAGATATTGGCGGCGCCGGGCTTGCGCAGGTCCAGTTCGGCCATGCCGGCGGGATTTCCTTCCGTGTACAGAACATAAAGCGGATTGAGTGGGTCGTGGATGACGTCCGCAAGGGCGTCCGGCGTCAGCTTCTTGCGGTCCACCCAGAAATAATCGTTGCCGATGGTGTCGTAGAGATAGCGGTAGAAATGGGTGGGCGGGCGTTCGCACTTCAGCAGCGCCACCTTGCCGCGCGGCTGCGGCGGCGGCAGGACGGCGGGCTTGGCGGTCATTTCCAGGAACGTCACCGTCATGGGGATGCGGCGCTTGGAGGCCGGTGTCGCCATCAGCCGGCCTCCACCGGCGCCTCGGGCCGCCCGCCCCATTCCGTCCAGGAGCCGTCATAGAGCGCCGTGCCGCCGACGCCGGTTTCCTCCAGCGCCAGGGCCAGGATCGCCGCCGTCAGGCCCGAGCCGCAGGTGGTGACGATGGGACGCATCAGGTCCACGCCCGCGCCCTCGAAGGCGGCGCGCAATTCGTCTTTGGGCTTGAAGGTGCCGTCGGCGGCGATCAGCGAACGGAAATGCACATTGGCGGCGCCGGGCATATGGCCGCTGCGCACGCCGGGGCGAGGCTCGGTTTCGGCGCCGGTGAAGCGCGGGGCGCTGCGGGCGTCCACCATCTGGGCGGTGCGGTTCTTGACGATATCCATCACCGCGGCGAAATCTCGGACCATGGCGGGCCTGGCGGTGGCGGCAAAGTCTGCGGGCGGGCGCGCGGCCGGCCCGGTCTCGATGGCGCGGCCTTCGCCTTTCCATTTGGGCAGGCCGCCGTCCAGCACCTTGACCCTGTCATGGCCCATCGCCCGGAAGGTCCACCAGGCGCGCGGCGCGGAAAAGATGCCGCTGCCGTCATAGATCACCACCAGGGCGTCGCTGCCGATGCCAAGCCGCGCCATGGCCTTGGCGAAGTCGCCTGCCTTGGGCAGCATGTGCGGCAGGTCGGTGGCGTGGTCGCTGATGGCGTCAATGTCGAAGAATACCGCGCCCGGAATATGCCCCGCCTCGAACTCCGTGGCCGGGTCGCGCTTGTCGGCGGGCATGTACCAGGACGCATCCACCACCGTAACTTCGCTGAGACGATCGGCCAGCCATTGCGTGGAAACGAGATTGCTCATTCGCCCCTCTTATTATTCATATGGTACCGTGATGGGTGCATGTTGTCGCGTCAGCCAGGGCGGCGCGGGCAGGCCCTTCTCGCGCAGGAAGGCCGGATTGAACAGCTTGGACTGGTAGCGATTGCCATAGTCGGCCAGCATGGTGACGATGGTGTGGCCGGGGCCCATGTCCCTGGCCATGCGGACGGCCCCGGCGACATTGATGCCGGTGGAGCCGCCCAGGCACAGGCCCTCATGCTCCAGCAGATCGAACACCAGCGGCAGCGCCTCGCTGTCGGGAATCTCATAGGCATCGTCGAATGGCGCGCCATCGAGATTGGCGGTGACACGGTTCTGGCCGATGCCTTCGGTGATCGAACTGCCATGCGATGTCAGTTCGCCGGTCTTGATCCAGCTGTAGATGGCGGCGCCTTCCGGGTCGGCGGCGGCGATGCGGATATTCCTGTTGCGCTCTTTCAGGGCGATGGCGACGCCGCCCAGGGTGCCGCCCGAGCCCACGGCGCAGGTGAAGCCGTCCACCTTGCCGTCGGTCTGGGCCCAGATTTCCGGGCCGGTGCCCTCGATATGGGCCTGGCGGTTGGCGACATTGTCGAACTGGTTGGCCCAGATCGCGCCATGGGGTTCGGTCTTGGCCAACTGTTCGGCCAGGCGGCCCGACAGCTTCACGTAATTGTTGGGATTCTTGTACGGCACCGCCGGCACTTCGATCAGTTCCGCGCCCAGCAGCTGCAAGGCATCCTTTTTTTCCTGCGACTGGGTTTCGGGGATGACGATGACGGTCTTGAACCCCAGCGCGTTCGCCACCACGGCCAGGCCGATGCCGGTATTGCCGGCCGTGCCCTCGACGATGGTGCCGCCGGGGCGCAATTGCCCGCGCGCGATGGCGTCGCGGATGATGAACAATGCGGCGCGGTCCTTCACCGACTGGCCGGGGTTGAGGAATTCCGCCTTGCCGAGGATTTCGCATCCGGTGGCTTCGGAAGCACGGCGCAGGCGGATCAGCGGCGTGTTGCCGATAGCCGCGATGACGTCCTGTTTGATCTGCATGACCGGAACCTAGTCGCCCCGCGCAACGCCTTCAAGATCGCCGGATCGCCTGGGCGGTCTGGCCAGCCTGGCGCATTCCTCATGCCGGAAACAGGTGGTCAGATGGTCGTTGACCATGCCGGTGGCCTGGGCGAAGGCATAGACGATCACCGGGCCGCAGAAATTGAAGCCGCGCTGTTTCAGCTCCCTGGCCAGGCCTTCGCTCATCTCGGTCTGGGCCGGAAGCTTGTCGCGGCTCTTGAACCTGTTCTGCTGCGGCTTGCCGCCGACATGCTTCCAGATCAGGTCGCGAAAGCCGCCGGACTCTTTTTCCTCGATCTCGATCCACAGCTTCGCGCCCTTGATGGTGGCCTCGATCTTGGCGCGGCTGCGGATGATGCCCTCATTCCTGAGCAGGCGGTCCACGTCGCGCGCGGTGTAGCGGGCGATGCGGTGGGGGTCGAAATTGTGGAAGGCTTTGCGGAAATTCTCCCGCTTGCGCAGGATGGTGATCCAGGAGAGGCCGGCCTGGAAACCATCCAGCACCAGCTTCTCATACAAGGCGCGCGAGTCATATTCCGGCACGCCCCACTCCTCGTCGTGATACGACAGGTAGAGCGCATCCTCGCCCGGCCACCAGCAGCGTGTCTTTTCAAGCCCCATGACACTTCTTTGTTCGGTCGCTCCGGCTCACGCCGACGCTCCAGCGAGCCACGCCGGCCGCGTCAGCGCAACAGGAATCTCGCCCGCCAGGATGTCGCCTTGTGCCTCATCCAGCCGGTCCAGCCGCACCAAAGCGAAGGCCGTATCGCCATAGGTCGAAATCAGTTCACCGATTTCCATCCCGCCGCGCATCACCGGGCCTTGCGGGGGCAGGGCGGCGGCGGCGGTGACGGTCAGGATGCGCTTCCGGGCGGTGGCGCGATGCTTCATCCGCGAGGTCAGTTCCTGGCCGATGTAACAACCCTTGGTGAAGGACACGCCGTGCAATTCCTCCAGCCCGGCATCCAGCGCGAAAATCTTTTCAGAGCCGAAGTCGCGCCCCTCCGGCAGCCCCAGCGCCAGCCGCGCGGCATGATAGGCGGCGGCTCCGGGCAGGTTGGCGGGCATTTCGGCGCTGGCGGCGATGCTGCGGCTGCCCAGTTGCGCCAGGCGGGGATCGGGAAATGTTATGGCGCGATCGGCATAGGGCACCGGCCGGTTGTCGGGATGGCCGCGCAGGTTGCTGTAAACACCCAGCTGCTCGCGGGCCTCGATCTCGATCCTGGCGCGCAGCTTGTACATCCTGAGTTTCTTCAACAGGACATCGCGCGACTCTTTTGCGACATCCAGCAACAGCGCGCCGTCGCCTTCCGTCACAAGAAAATCGAACAGGATCTTGCCCTGGGGCGACAGCAGCGCGGTATACAGCCCCGTGCCGGGCGCCAGTCCGTTTACGACATCATTCGTTACAAGTCCCTGCAGGAAATCGCGGGCCTCGGGACCCGAAACGGCAATAACGGCGCGGTCATCCAGGCGGACAGGTTCCATCCCCCTTCAATTAGGCGGCCCCGCCGCGGTTGCCAAGGGCGGGAGGCTGGGCTAACTGCCTCCCCCATGAAGCAAAGTTTCGATCTGCTGATCCGGGGCGGGGTGGTTGCGACCCCGGGCGGCATTGCCCCTGCCGACGTCGGGGTCACCGGCGGGCGCATTGCCGCCATCGGCGCGCTGGGCGATGCCTCGGCCGCCCAGGTGTTTGAGGCCAGGGGCCTGCATGTGCTGCCTGGGGTGATGGATACCCAGGTGCATTTCCGCGAGCCCGGCAATGCCCACAAGGAAGACCTGGCCTCGGGCAGCCTGGCGGCGATCCTGGGCGGCGTCACCAGCGTATTCGAGATGCCCAACACCGCGCCGCCCACCACCAGCCGCGACGCCATCGAGGACAAGCTGGCCCGCGCCCATGGCCGCATGCATTGCGACCACGCCTTTTACGTCGGCGCCACGCCGCAGAATATCGGCGCCCTGGCCGAACTGGAGCGCATGCCGGGCGTCTGCGGCATCAAGGCGTTCCTGGGCTCCTCCACCGGCACGCTGCTGCTGAACAAGGAAGAAGACATCCTGTCGGCGCTGAAGGCGGGCAAGCGCCGCGTCGCGGTCCATTCCGAAGACGAAGACCGCATGATCGCGCGCAAGCACCTGGCCGAGCGCGGTCATCCCGAAACCCATCCGGTATGGCGCGATGCCGAAGCCGCGCGCATGTCCACCGAGCGGGTGCTGCGGCTGGCGAAACAGGCGGGCCGCCGCCTGCATGTGCTGCATGTCACCACCGGCGACGAGATACCGCTGCTGGCCGGGGCCAAGGATTTCGCCACGGCGGAAACCACGCCCCAGCATCTCACGCTGTCGGCGCCGGAGTGTTACGAGCGGCTGGGAACCTATGCCCAGATGAACCCGCCGATCCGCGATGAAAGCCACCGCCTGGCGCTGTGGCAGGCGGTGCGCGAAGGCGTGATCGACGTGATCGGCTCGGATCACGCGCCGCATACCCGCGCGGAAAAGGACAAGGAATATCCCGACACGCCATCGGGCATGCCCGGCGTGCAGACCCTGGCGACCATCCTGCTGGATCATGTCAACAAGGGCAACCTGACCCTGGAACGCTTTGTGGACCTGACGGCCAGCGGGCCGCAGCGCATCTTCGGCATTGCCGGCAAGGGCCGCATCGCCCGTGGCTATGATGCCGATTTCACCATCGTCGATCTGGGCCTGAGCCGCAAAATCGAAAATAGCTGGATCGCCTCCACCTGCGGCTGGACGCCCTTCGACGGCATGACCACCAAAGGCTGGCCGGTGGCCACCATCCTGCGCGGCCGGATCGTGATGCGCGATTTCGCGGCGACGGGCGCGGCCCAGGGCCAGCCGGTGCGGTTCGTGGAAACCCTGGAACCAGATTCGCGATGACGTATCTGTACCTGATCCTGTCGGGCGTGGTGATGGGCCTGATCGCGGCGGTGCCGATCGGCCCGGTCAACCTGATCTGCATCCGCCGCACCTTCGCCTTCGGGCCGCTGAACGGCTTCATGTCCGGCCTGGGCGCGGCGCTGGGCGATGGCGTCTTCGCCGCCGTCACCGGCTTCGGCCTGACCTGGATCGCCCAGCTGATCGAAGGTTACGCCACTGTCATCGAACTGATCGGCGGCGCCATGATGGTGTGGTTCGGCTTTCGCACCTTCATCGCCCCGCCGCAGAACCGGGTTGAGAACTGCGAAGGTGACGGCGTCACCAGCCTGGCGCGGGCCATGATCTCGACCTTCTTTCTCACCATCACCAACCCGGCGACCCTGTTGTTCTTCACCGGCATGTTCGCCGGCCTGGGCGGCCTGGCGGGCGGGGCGGGCAGCTTCAACGATGCCGGTTTCGTGGTGGCCGGGGTGGTGGCGGGCTCGGCCGGCTGGTGGCTGGTGCTGACCACGGTGATCGGGCTGTTCCACGCCCGGATCGACGACCGGGCGATGCGGATCATCAACCGCAGTTCGGGCGTCCTGGTCGCGGTTTTCGGGCTGGCGGTGCTGATCCACCTGGCCTTCAAGCTTCACAGCTGAACATTAAGCAACAGGGCTTATTTTCGCCCGGAAGCTCGGCTTTTATGGTGTTCCCGCGCCGGGACCGCTAGTCTCGCGGCCGGAATGGGCATCCGTTGTTCGGAGTTGGGAATGAAGCGTTTCTGGGCTGTTTTGGCGTTGATCCTGCTGGCGGGCTGGACCGTGCCCGCACTGGCGATAGACGAGGCGCTCTCGATCGAGGCCAACGCCGCCTATCTGGCGGATAACGCCAAGAAGAAGGGCGTGATCGTGCGCCCCAGCGGGCTGCAGTTCCGCATCATCCAGAACGGCTATGGCAAGCGGCCGGGCCCCACCGATGACGTCAAGGTCTATTACACCGGCACCCTTATCAACCATGTGATCTTCGACGGCACCTCGCCGGGCCTGCCCGCCACCTTCAAGATCAACAGCGTGATCCCCGGCTGGATCGAGGCGCTGCAACTGATGCGCGAAGGCGATCACTGGCTGGTCACCATTCCGTCCAACCTGGGCTATGGCGTGCGCGGCTCGCCGGACGGCGGCATCGCGGTCCCGCCCAACCAGACCCTGATCTTCGACATCAAGCTGATCGAGACCACCCCGGCGCCTAAGCGGGGCGAAAAGGGCTATATCCCCGATCCCAGCGACAAGGATGAACAGCAGTAAGTGCTGAAGGCGTTCTTCACCCGCGTCCGGACGGCGCGTCGGCTTTCCAATGGCGGCGGCAAGTTGCGCATCGTCATCGCCCTGGTGATGGTGGTGGGGGCCAGCGCCCTGTTCTGGACCAGCCGCGACTATACCGTGGTGGCGCCGGAGTGGGACGGGCAGGTGCGCGGCGTCGGCTACAATCCCAGCCATATGTTCAGCCTCAAGCAGAACAAGAATGTCTCGCCGGAACGGATCGACCGCGACCTGGCGCAGCTGTCGCGCATCACCGGCCATATCCGCACCTATACGGTGGACGGCGGCATGGACAAGGTGCCCGAAATCGCGCGCCGCTACGGCATGACGGTCTCGATGGGCATCTGGATCAGCCCGGACCTGGAACAGAATGACAAGAGCATCGACCTGGCCATCCGGACGGCGCTGGCCAACCGGCGCACCATCGACCGGGTGATCGTCGGCAACGAGACCCAGCTTGAGGGCTATGTCTCCGCCGACCAGCTCAACGCCTATATCCTGAAAGTGCGCGAGGCCTTGCCCGCCCGCATCAAGATCACCACCGCCGAACCCTGGTCCACCTGGATGCTGACCCCGGAGATCGGCCGCTATGTGGATGTGATCTTCGTCCACCTGCTGCCCTATTGGGAGAATGTGGACATCCGCGGCAGCCTGAAATCGACGGAAGGCTTCTACAACCATATCCAGGCCGAATTCCCCGACAAGCAGATCGTAGTGGGCGAGGCGGGCTGGCCGTCGGAGGGCCGCACCCGTGGCCGCGCCGAGGCCTCCACCGCCAACGAAGCCTATTTCCTGCGGGCGTTCGTACAGTTCGCGCAGGAAAAGGGTTGGGACTATTACCTGTTCGAAGCCTATGACCAGCCGTGGAAAAGCCAGGGCGAACTGGGCGTCGGCGCCTATTGGGGCATGTTCGACGCCAGCGCCCGGCCGAAATTCGCTTTCACCGGCCTGATCCGCACCTTCCCGGAATGGCGCGGCTATGCCCTGATGGCGGCGGTTTTAAGCCTGCTGCTGGGCCTGCTGGTGCTGGGGCGCATGCCCAAGGTGGCGCAGACCGGCTATCTGGTGATGGGCGGCATGATCGTGCTGGTTTCCACCGGGCTGCTGGCGCTGATTGACGCCACGGCGCTGGAATATGTCGATCCCACCGACATCGCCGCCATGATCGCCATGTCGCCCTTGGTGATCCTGGCCTGCGCCGTGATCCTGACCGAAGGCATCGAGATGGCGGCCAGCCTGTGGCGCATGGAGCGGCGCACGGTGCGGATGGCGATCCCCGAAACATCGCCGCGCGTCTCCATCCATGTGCCGACCTACAACGAGCCGCCGCAAATGGTGATCGAGACCCTGAATGCGCTGGCGCGGCTGGACTATGACAATTACGAAGTCATCATCCTGGACAACAACACCCCGGACGCGGAAACCTGGCGGCCGGTGGAAGCGCACTGCCGCCTGCTTGGCCCCAACTTCCGCTTCTTCCATTTCGAGCAGATGAAAGGCTTCAAGGGCGGGGCGCTGAACCGCGCTTTGGCGCTGACCGACCACGCCGCCGCCTATGTCGCGGTGATAGACAGCGACTATCAGGTCCAGCCCTTCTGGCTGCGGCGCGTGATCCCTTATTTCGCCGCGCCCGGCATCGCCCTGGTGCAGGGGCCGCAGGACTATCGCGACGGCCATCAGAGCCTGTTCAAATCCATGGCCTACGAGGAATATCGCGGCTTCTTCCATATCGGCATGGTGGAGCGCAACGAGCACAATGCCATCATCCAGCACGGCACCATGACCATCGTGCGCAAGGACGCGCTGGAGGAGGTGGATGGCTGGAGCGAATGGTGCATCACCGAGGACACCGAACTGGGGCTCAAGCTGTTCGAGGCCGGCCATGAGGCCGCTTATGTGCCGCAGAGCATGGGTTCCGGCCTGATGCCCGACACCTTGGAAGCCTTCATGACCCAGCGCTACCGCTGGGTTTACGGCGCCATGCAGATGCTCAAGCGCCATGCGGGTGCGATCTTCCTGGGCGGCTCGGCGCTGTCGGTGCCGCAGCGCTACCAGTTCCTGTCCGGCTGGCTGCCCTGGATCAGCGACGGGCTGGGCATGGTGGTGACCCTGATGGCGCTGGTCTGGACCGCCCTGATGTGGCTGGCGCCCAGCTTCATCGCCGTGCCGATGCCGGCCCTGTCGGCGGCGGCCATGGCGCTGTTCGCCACCAAGCTGCTCAAGACCCTGCTGCTCTATCCGCCCAAGGTGGGGTCGGGCTTCAAGGGCGCGCTTGTCGCCTCGGTCGCCGGGCTGGCGCTGACCCATACCGTGGGCAAGGCGGTGTGGAGCGGGCTCCTGACCTCCAGCCAGCCCTTCCTGCGCACCCCCAAATGCGCCGACCCGGCCAGCTTCACCCAGGTCCTGCGGGTGGTGTGGCAGGAAGCGGCCCTGTTGGCGGGGCTTGTCGTGGCCATGATCTCCATGGGCTTCGACCGCGGCTTCCAGGACCCGTCGGTGAGCCTGTGGATGGTGATGCTGGGGGTGCAGAGCCTGCCGTACCTGGCGACCCTGGTCACGGCGCGGATTTCCGCCCGTTCCAACAAGAAACCGGCGCTCGCGGCGGACGGCGCCGAACTGCCCCGGGCGGCCTAGGGTTTGGACTCAATTGCCGGCAGTTAAATCTCAACTTGTCATGGCCCGGGAATCCGGGCCACCCAGGTGACGCAGACTCCCATGCCGACATCGTATGCGCACCAACTGGGTGGCCCGTTCGCACGCTGCCGCTACGAACCCGGCGGGCCATGACAGTTTTATTTTGAATTTCAATTGCGTACAGACCTTAGACGGCCGGCATCTGGAAGACGGACTGTTTTGCGCTATATTCGAGTCCCGCAAAGGATGTCCGCGATGATGTCGTTCCTGCTTGTGATGTTCGCGATGTACTGGCTGCCGACCATCATCGGCATGGCGCGCGGCCTGCCGTCGGTGCTGGGCATCGCCGCCTTCAATTTCTTCCTGGGCTGGACGGGGATCGGCTGGGTCATGGCGCTGCTCTGGGCGCTGGCGGCATCGCCCACGCCGCGCGTCATCCATGTCGAGCGCAGCCGCTATTAGGATTACCGTCCGTGGTAGCCGCGCGGATGGCATTCCCCCGGCGCCGGTTCGTGGGCGCAGCGCCCCGCCAGGAAGGCATAGGCATAGCTGTGCGGCGACCCATAGATCGCCAGGCCGATCGTCACCAGCAGCAACAGGAATATTGCGGCCATCTGCCAGCGCGGGACCATGTCAGAGCCTCAGCACAGGCGGCACGGTCTTGCCGGGATTGAGAATGTTGTTGGGATCGAAAGCCGCCTTGATGGCGCGCATCGCATCCAGTTCTTCGTGGCTCTTGTAGCGCGGCAATTGCGCCACCTTCATCACGCCGATGCCGTGCTCGGCGCTGATCGAGCCGCCAAAGTCCTTCACGATGTCATGCACCGTCTGTTGCACTTCCTCCCATTGGGCCAGGAAGGCGGGATCGTCGCCGGGGTACGGTGAATTGAAGTTGAAATGGATATTGCCGTCGCCCAGATGGCCGAAGCTGACCGGCCGCGCGCCGGGCGTCAGCGCCAGCACGGCGGGCACGGCGCGGGCGATGAAATCGGGGACCGCCGCCACCGGCACCGAAATATCATGCTTGATGGAAGCGCCCTCGCGCTTCTGGCTTTCGGAGATGCTCTCGCGCAGCTTCCACAGCGCCGCCGCCTGGGCCTGGCTCGAGGCCACCACCGCATCCGTGGCCGCGCCGTCTTCCATCGCCGCGCCCAGCGCGTCCTCAAATGTCGCGCCCAGGTTGGCTTCGCGCCCGCCGGTGGCTTCCATCAGCACATACCAGGGTGAGGCCGCCTCCAGCGGATCGCGGGCGCCCTCGATGTGCCGCGTGACGAATTCCAGGGCGATGCGCGGGATCAGTTCAAAGGCGCTCAACATGCCGCCGGTTCGCGCCTGCATCGCCCCCAGCAGCTTCAGGGCGGCGGCGGGTGAGGGCACCGCCGCAAAGGCCGTCACCGCGACATCGGGCTTGGGGAACAGGCGCAACGCCGCGGCGGTGATCACGCCCAATGTGCCCTCGCTGCCGATGAACATCTGCTTGAGGTCATAGCCGGTATTGTCCTTGAGCAGGGTGCGGCTCATGTCCAGCACGGTGCCGTTGGCCAGCACCGCCTCCAGCCCCAGCACCAGCGCCCGCGTCATGCCATAGCGCAGGACATGGGTGCCGCCGGCATTGGTGGCGATATTGCCGCCGATGGTGCAACTGCCTTCCGAGGCCAGGCTGAGGGGAAAGAGGAAATTTGCGTCGTCCGCGGCCCGCTGCACCTCGGCAAGTGTGACGCCGGCTTCCACCGTCAGGGTAGCGCCGGTTTCATCCAGGGCGCGGACCTTGTTCAGGCGTCTGGTGGACAGCAGCACTTCGCCCTGCAGCGGGATCTGGCCGCCGACCAGCCCGGTATTGCCGCCCTGGGTGACAACCTTGATGCCATTATCGTTGCAGATACACAGCGCCGCCGACACCTGCGCCGTGGTGGCGGGCTTCAGCAGCAGCGGCGAATGGCCCTTGTACTTGCTGCGCCATTCTTCCAGATGGGGCGCGATCTCGGCGGGGTCTTCCGAGAATCCGTTTGGGCCGACCGCGTCCTTGAGACGATCGAACACCGTCATCTGGGCGCGGCGGCGCGGCGCAGGCGGTCGTTGATCGCTTCACCGATGCCGGTGTCCGGGATGGGTGACACCGCGATGCTGGTCGCGGTCTTGTCCAGGGCGCGCAGCATGGCGAACAGGTTGGCGGCGGCCTCGCGCAGGTCGCCGCCTGGGCTGAGATTCAGTTTCGCCCCCACCGCATCGCCAAAGCCCAGCAGCACCTCGCCGGATTCGATCTCGCCGGCGTTGAGCCGCAACGCCGCGCGCGGCGCATAATGGCTGGCCATCATGCCCGGCGACTGGATCAGGCTGCCGGGGCGGCCCAGGGGGCCGATCAGATCTTCGATCTCCTCGCGCGGCACCGCGCCGGGCCGCAGCAGCAACGGGCGGTCGCCGTCAAAGCCGATGACGGTGGATTCGATGCCCAGGGTGGCGCTGCCGGCATCCAGGATGAAATCCACCTTGCCGCCCAGGCTGTCGGCGACATGGCTGGCGGTGGTGGCCGTCACCTGGCCCGAGATGTTGGCCGAGGGCCCCGCCACCGGACGGCCCACGGCCTTGAGCAGCGCCTGCGCGGCGGGATGCGACGGCGCGCGCATCGCCACGGTGTCCAGCCCCGCGCTGACCAGCAGCGACAGCGGGGTATCCTTGCGGCGCGGCAAGACCAGGGTCAGCGGGCCGGGCCAGAACTTCTCGGCCAGCGCCTGGGCTCTGGGGCTGAATTCGACGTGGCGGCGGGCCTGTTCCAGGCCCTCGACATGCACGATCAGGGGATTGAACAGCGGCCGGCCCTTGGCGGCGAAAATGGCCGCCACCGCCTGGCCGTTGGTGGCGTCGGCGCCCAGGCCGTAAACGGTCTCGGTGGGGAAGGCGACAAGGCCGCCTGCCTGCAGGATACGGGCGGCTTCGCCCAGCCCGGCGGCATCGGCGGGCGCGGTCTTGGTCAGGACATCCATCATGGCGGCAATCTAGAGCATTTCGGCGGGCGGCGTCCAAGGTGCCACCGAAGGCGGGGCCACCGGCACCGGCGCGCTGACCTTGGCGTCCTGCAGGGCATGGCGGACGCGCTTCTTGACCTGTGACAGCGCCGCGCCGAAATCGGCATTGTCGATCCAGGCCTGCACCGCCAGGGTGGTGGAGACTGGGCCCAGCACCGACACTTCCACCACGGGCGCGGGCGTTTTCAGCACTAGCGGCTCCTCAGCCAGGGCGTCGAGGATGGCCTTCTGCACCCTGTCCAGGTTTTCGGCGCGGTCGACCTCCACCGTGAAGTCGGTGCGCCGCGTCGCCTCGCGGCTGACATTGAAGATGGTGCCGGCGAAGATGGTGGCATTGGGGATGGAGATGAAATTGCCGTTGTCGGTGACGATCTCGGTGCGGAACAGGCCGATCTCGCGCACCTTGCCGGTGGCGTCGGCGACCTTGACGATGTCGAAGACGCGGAACGGCCGCAGGAACAGCAGCATCACCCCCGACGCCACGTTCGACAGCGTGCCTTGCAGCGCCAGGCCCACCGCCAGGCCTGCAGCGCCCAACAGCGCGATCAGCGAGGTGGTCTGCACCCCGAACTGGCTCAGCACCGCCACCACCGTGATCGCCAGGATGCCATAGCGCACGAAGTTGGCGATCAGCGGCTTGAGCGTGTCGTCGACATAATGGCTGCGGCCCATCACGTCATGGGCCCAGCGCCCCAGCCAGCGCGACACGACCCAGCCCGCGATCAGGATCAGCACCGCGATCAGGATGGCCACCCCGCCATTGACCAGCATCACCGTCAGGGCGGGCAGGGCATCCTTCACATCCACCGGCACCGCGGCGACCTGGTTGAGGGCGGGAAGGGCGGCGGACAAAGCCATGGCATTAACCTTTGGACCGTTTTGCGGGAACGCATGCTGGCACAGTGCTTGACCGCAAAGATGGTTTTGGAACCTATGGCCCCATGCGCAACAGGCATCTGATCTATTGGGGGATTCTGGCGGCAATATGGTTGCCGGATGCGGCTTTTGCGGCACCGCCCTCAAGTAGCGAAGCGATAGGGCGTAAAATAATTCCCGATTGCGCGGGCAACATCGAGATCGCCAATGCCCATGTCGTGCGTGTCGAAAGGAACGGGGCGCTGATCCTGGCGGATGGCCGCGCCATCATGCTGGAAGGCATCCGCCTGCCGCAGGCCGATGGCGCGCCGCGCGTCCTAGCCGACCAGGCGCTGGCGGCGCTGACGCAGATGGCCGTGGCAGGCGCCGTCACCTTCACCGCCACCCCGCCCAAGGAAGACCGCTATGACCGGGTGCGGGCGCAAGCCTTCGCCGGCCGTGCCTGGCTGCAGACCGCGCTGCTGGAACAGGGCCTGGCGCGGGTGGCGATCGCGCCGGATCGCAACGAATGTTCGCCGGAATTGTACGACGCGGAAGCGCGGGCGCGCGCCAGGCGCGCCGGTATCTGGGCGGTGCCCGGCTATGCTCCCAAACCGCCGCAGCAGGTGGCGGGCACCGCCGGCACGTTCCAATTGGTGGATGGCTGGGTGACCAGTGTCGGCTTCGGATCGGGGCGCGTCTTCGTGGATTTCGGCAGCAACGGGCGGCAGAGCTTCACCGCCATCATCGCGCCGGAGGATCGCCGCGCCTTCAAGGATTTCGACCTGGACGGACTGAACGCCAAACACATCCGCATTCGCGGCACGGTGCAGGACTATCGCGGCAGGCCGGAGATCGCGCTGTCAAATCCGGCGCAAATCGAAGTGCTGAACTGAACCTTGTTCGTCATGGCCCGGACAGGCCGGGCCATGACGGTTGGGAGACGGGCAATGAAAAAGCCCGGTGTTTCCACCGGGCCCTTCCGTTTGCGATAGAGGGTCGCAAATCTTCTGTTACGCCGCCTTCTTGGTCAGCATGCCTTCGACGCGCTTGACCGCGGCCTGCTCGTCCGTCTTTTCGACGGCGGCGACTTCGCGGGCCATGCGGGCCAGGGCCTTTTCATACAGCTGGCGCTCGGAATAGGACTGTTCCGGCTGGCCGCCGGCCCGGTGCAGGTCGCGCACCACCTCGGCGATCGACACCAGGTCGCCCGAGTCGATCTTGGCTTCATATTCCTGGGCGCGGCGCGACCACATGGTGCGCTTGATGCGGGCGCGGCCCTTCAGCGTGTTGAGGGCGCCGCTGACCACTTCCGGCGACGACAGCTTGCGCATGCCGACGGCCTTGGCCTTCAGGGTGGGGACGCGCAGGGTCATCTTGTCCTTCTCGAACTCGATGATGAACAGTTCCAGCCGGGTGCCGGCGACTTCCTTTTCCTCGATACCGGCAACCTTGCCGACGCCATGGGTGGGATAGACGACATGGTCGTTGGTCTTGAACTCGTGCTTCCTGTTGGAATTGGCGGCGATCTTCTTGGCCGGAGCGACGGGAGGGGTGACAGTTTTGGGAGCGGTCATTTTTGTTTCCTGTGCGGACAAAGCATGAGGCAATCCACCGGAGGGGCGCCGGATGGCACACGTTCGTCATAGGTCTTGAACAGAAAAGACCCTATCACAAAGCCGGGGAAAATGGAAGAAAAACCTGCGCCATCCCATTGATTTGGCGAGTTTATTCATGTCAACGGGGAAAGGCCAGCCGATTCAACCCTTTGTGACAGTTGTTCCGTGTGCGGAACACAGCCGGAACGATAGTTAACGGCTTCCGCGCCGGTCAGGAGCCGGAGCCGGGATTGGGGCTGAAGAACTTCTCGAACTTGTCGGGAACGCCCTGCATCTCTTTCGCATCGGCCGGGGCTTCGCCCTTCACGGCGATATTGGGCCAGGATTTGGCATATTCGGCATTCACCGACAGCCACTTTTCCAGACCCGACTCGGTATCGGCCTTGATGGCTTCCGGCGGGCATTCCGGCTCGCAGACGCCGCAGTCGATGCATTCGTCGGGATTGATGACCAGCATGTTCTCGCCTTCATAGAAGCAGTCCACCGGGCAGACCTCGACGCAATCCATGAACTTGCACTTGATGCAGGCTTCGGTGACGACATAGGTCATTGCGACACTCCGGAAGGCGAAAACGGGGGTGTGCTTACGGCGCGTCGCGCCCGGAGGCAAGGGCATTGAGGCCGCAGAGATTGCGAACGGTTCTCATTGCTCCAGGACTTCGTAGAGGCTTTGGGCCTGGGTGGCGGAACCTCGCCGCTCGGCCACCGCCAGGACCCGGACGGCCAGGATTTCCGCGCCTTTACCGAGAGTCAGGATATCGCCGGGCTTCAGGCTGCGGCCCGGCTTCCCGACTCTGGCGCCGTTCAACCGCACCTTGCCGGCCGCCACCGTTTCCTGCGCCGTTGCCCGCGTGCGGGTGAAGCGGGCGCAGAACAGCCATTTATCGATGCGTGTTGCCGTCATCTTCCTCTCAGGGCTGCCAAGGCGGCGAAGGGGGAATCGGGATCGGGCAGCGGTTCCGGCTGGCGCGGCTTCTTCGGTTCGGCGCGGCGCGCGGGCTTTTCGCGGACCTTGCGCCACACCGGCTTGGCGCCGGCGACCTCGACGGCGCGCCAGCCCAGTTCGGCCAGCACGGCGCGCGCTTCCTCCTTGCCGCTGCCCAGCAGCGAAACGATGTGCGTCAGAAGGGCTTCGGCATCCATGCCCGAAGCCAGGGCCTTTTCCAGTTCATCCTCCAGCCGCTCCAGCATGTCGAAGCGGATGGCGCGATGGGCGAAGACCGCAAAGCCGGCGGCGTGCAGCGGGCCGGTGTCCGTGTCTTTGTCCAGGGCAAACGATGTCAGGCCCGGCGCGGGCGGGGCGGGCGGCGCGTCGTGTCTGGTCCACACGCCCCACAGCAGGGTCAGCAGCCCAGCCGCATCGGGGCGCAGCAGCTTGGGCAGATAGACGTTGCGCCGCCCGAACCAGACGCCGAAGGGCCTCAGCGCGCGAATCTGCGGCCCCAGCTTTTCCGGCAGTGTCTCTTTGAGGGCGGCGCGATCCAGGGCGGCGAAATTCTCCGCCAGCTGATGGGCGATGCCGCGCGCTTCGCCGGGCAGCGCGCCGGGGGTGCCGGTCCTGGCATCGGCGGCGTCGCGCAGCGCCAGCAGCGGCCCCAGCCGCGCGGCGATGCGCGCCGTCATCCAGGCCTGCAGGCGCGCCTGCAGCGCCTCGGTCTTCACATGCGCGTCGGCCAGCACTTCGACCTGCGGCGTCAGCGGCGAAGGCCCCGCCGCCAGCCTGGCCACGATGGCGCCGTCCCACCACAGCTTGCCATGTTCGCTCAAGGTGATGGCCGTATCGTCGGCCGCAGCCAGTGTGGCGCTGCGCGCGGCGATCTCGCTTTCCAGGCCTCTTAATGCGGCCGCACGCAAGGTGCGGCCGTGGAGCCCTGTCGCGCGTGGATCGGGTACGAAGCGGAAGCCGTCCAGCCGCCCGATCGCCTCGCCGCCGATGGAGACGCCGCCGGCTTCATCCAGCGCCAGCGAGCCGAATTCGTCATCGCGCAGATGCTTCATCAGGACCGAGGTGCGGCGGTCGATGAAGCGCTGGGTCAGCGCCTGGTGCAGCGCATCCGACAGCCGGTCCTCCACCGCCCGCGTCAGGCCCTGCCAGTGGGCCGCGTCGCGCGTCCAGCCGGCGCGGTTGGCGGCATAGGTGTAGGTGCGGATCATCGCCAGCCGCCCCGACAGCGTCGCCACATCGCCTTCGGTCACATCAGCACGGGCGATCTGGCGCGCCAGCCAGTCGTCGGGGATCACGCCGCCGTCGCTGCCGAGAAACAGGAAGACGGTCTTCACCAGCTTCACATGCTCATCGGTGGAGAGCTTGCGGAAGTCAGGCAACTGGCAGACATCCCACAACCGTCCCACCCTATCGCGCGACGCGGCCAGGGCCTTGATCTCATCGTCCTGGGAGAGGATTTTCAGCGCCAGGGCGTCGCTGGCGAGTCGCGCCCGCGTCAACCCACGCTCCGGCGGCGGCAGATCGAGGCTGTCGTTCAGCGCCGCTAGGCTGCGGAAATCCAGCGCCGCGTTGCGCCACTGCAGCACCCGCACCGGATCGTAGCGGTGCGTCTCGACCCGCTGCACCAGTTCATCCTCGAACGGTTCGCAATCGCCGGTGACGCCGAAGGTGCCGTCATTCATGTAACGCCCGGCGCGGCCGGCGATCTGGCCGGCTTCCTGCGGCAGCAAGGGCCGCATCCGCACACCATCGAACTTGTCGCGCGCCGCGAAGGCCACATGGTCCACATCCATGTTCAGGCCCATGCCGATGGCGTCGGTCGCCACCAGGAAGTCCACGTCTCCCGACTGGTACAGTTCAACCTGCGCATTGCGGGTGCGCGGCGACAGCGCGCCCAGCACCACCGCGGCGCCGCCGCGCTGGCGGCGGATCACTTCGGCGATGCCATAGACATCCTCGGCGGAAAATCCCACCACGGCGGAGCGGCGGGGCAGGCGGGTGAGCTTTTTGGCGCCGGTATAGGCAAGATCGGAAAAGCGCGCGCGGCTGATGAACCAGGCGCGCGGCACAAAGCGCTGGATGACGCCGCGCATGGCATCGCTGCCCAGGAACATGGTCTCTTGCGTTCCGCGCGCATGGAGCAGCCGGTCGGTGAAGACATGGCCGCGCTCGGGATCGGCGCAAAGCTGGATCTCGTCTATCGCCAGGCAGGCGACCGATATGTCCAGCGGCATGGCTTCCACGGTGCAGACATAGAAGCGGGGATTTTTCGGGACGATCTTTTCCTCGCCGGTAATCAGGGCGACCTCGCCCGGCCCGCGCAGGGTGACGATGCGGTCATAGACCTCGCGCGCCAGGAGCCGCAGCGGCAGCCCGATCATGCCGGACTTGTGGGCCAGCATCCGCTCGATGGCGAAGTGGGTCTTGCCGGTGTTGGTCGGCCCCAGGACCGCCGTCACCTTTGGGGCGCTGTCCTGTCTGTGTCCGGTGGTGTGCATTTGCTCAAACTCGTGTCAGGGGACTTGGCGGCTAGTGGGCGGCGGGTGGGCTGCTTGTGGATGCCGCGTTAAAGAATGGTACGGACACGGAACATATGCAGTCCGAATCGCTAACCAATTCAATATCTGCCTTTGTTCTCATACATTTAGCTGACATCTGCACACTGTTCACCACCACATCTGGTAGGCAAGGCGAGGATTGGCCCTTTGTCCGGTCCACACGACTCTATTCCGTACCCTGATGATGTTTTGGCGATGTTCAGGCGATGTCCGCCGCCATTTACTGCTCATTTGTCATGGTTTCACGCCCCTGGGGGCGGCGCCGTCCACCCGGATGGCGGTGGCCAGCATCGCCAGCACCCCATACTTGGTGTCGGCCCAGACCCGCACCGGCACGGTGTAGTCGCGCCCGGTGACCGTGCTGGGAAAGCTGACGAACCAGGCATGGATCAGCGGGAAGCTTTCCCTGGCCTTGAGGACATTGGGGCGGAAACCGGCCAGCTGGCGGTAACGGACTTCGCATTCCACGCCCTTGCCCTGATAGAGGCCGTTGTCCATGCGGATATCGACGTCGCGCACCTTGCTCATGGCGATGTCATAGCGGCGGCGGCCGTCGAACACCGGGGCGGTGACGGCGCAGGGGTTGGCGCTGCTGGTCGAGACCCCGCTGAAGATGAAGGTCACCGCGCTCAGCGGGTCCAGGGTGCTTCTGGTATCGTCCGGCTTCACCTCGAAACCCGTGGTGGCATAGACGGGATCGGCATAAAGCTTCGGCGTGCCGCCATCGTAACTCAGCGACACCTGCTGCTTCCTGCCGGCATGGCCGGCGTCATAGCTGTCATAGAGTCCGGGCTGGAAGCCCTTGGCGCCGAGCTTGCCGGACGCGGTGGCCTGGATTTCCGACTGCCAGAAGGCGTTGACCACGCCCGAGGTCTGCATGTTGGAAACCACATGATACGCGTCGCCCCGCAGGGTGGCGTCCATGTCCATGGTCCCCATGGTGATGCCCCCGGCATAGAGGGTCATGGCCATCTGCAGCTGGGAGGCCGGCTGGGCGGGGCTCTCGGCGCCCGCGCCGCCGGCGGCCCAGGCCGGCGTGGCCAGGACGGCGATCAGGAGAGGCAAGGCGGCGCTTCTGGACATGACCGGGAACCCGGGCTGGGGTGAATGTGGCTGTTTATATTGGTACTTTTCATGGCGCGCCAAGTGAACTCTGAAGCGAAGCCTCAAATGAACTCTGGCCCGGATTTGAACGGTTGTGCTTGACCTTCAAGGCCCGTTTGCTTATGAACCCCGCTCTTTCCCGGACAAAATCCGCGGAAAACCTCGCGAATCCCCGCGAATCTGAAGAGATGACGTTATGGCGCGCCGCTGCGAATTGACCGGAAAAGGCCTTTTGGTTGGCAACAATGTCAGCCACGCCAACAACAAGACCAAGCGGATCTACCGCCCGAACATCCAGCTGATCGCGCTGGCCAGCGAGTTGCTGGGCAACAGCTACAAGCTGCGCATCTCCATGAACGCCCTGCGTTCGGTGGACAAGAATGGCGGCCTGGACCCCTTCATCCTGAAGGCCAAGGACGGCGTGCTGTCGCCCAAGGCGCTGCGCCTGAAGCGCGCCATCGCCAAAAAGGCCGCCGCCAAGGCCGCGTAAGCGGCCGTACTTTGGCAAATAAGGCGGCCTGACCATCAAGAAAGTGGCCGCCGCCAAGGCCGCGTAAGCGGCCGTACTTCGGCAAATAAGCGCCGCCGCCTAAATCCGCAATAAGGTTCCGCCGCAGGCACATTGCTTGCGGGAACACCTCTGCAATCTGCTGAAAGCGTGCCAGACTGAGACGTCTGGAGCGCGGCTGGGGTGTCTTGAGAGCCTATGATTACCGCAATGGCGCACATCGCCTGCCCATGGCCGCCCTGGAGGCGGACGAGGGCCCCTACCGCCTGCGCCATGGCGATGACGCCGTCTGGCCGCCCCGGGAACGCGCCTATGGCGGCGAGCCCGAAAGCCCGCTGCAGCGTTATGCCCGGCCCATCCGCATCGCCACCCGGCTGATCCTGCCGGTGACCCTGCTCAGCGTGTTGCTGGGCGCGGCCTATTTCTACACCGACGCCTTCCTGCTGCTGCCGTCGGCGCCCAGGCTGGTGCAGAACGCCATGCTGGCGATGAGCGACCTGGTGCTGCCGGTCGCCTGGACCGCGATCCATCTCACCAACCGCCGTTATGGCGCGCCTTATGCCTTCGGCCAGTTGCTGGGCGCGCTCCTGGTTTTCATCCTGGTGGCACTGATCAATCCCGGCGACATAGACAACTGGATCAACAACACCCCGGCCCTGACCTGGCGCGCCATGCTGGCCTTCGGCGCGTCCTTCCTGTTCGCCAACTTCATCGCCATCGTCTTCTTCGACGCCACACGGGGACCGCGCTGGTGGATGGCGCCGCTGGCGGCGTCTTTCGCGGCTTCGCTGGTGTTCAGCGCGGTCTATTATCCGGCCGCCTATGCCGGCGAGATCGCCTGGACCGACATGGCGCTGGTGCATTTCGTCCTGTTCTTCGGCGAAAGCATCCTGCTGCTGCTGCCCTATGGCCTGCTGCGCCCCGCGATGCGGCCATTATATGGGATGAATGGGTACTAAGGCTCGCAAAGGTCCGGTGGACCTTTGCGAGCCTTAGTACGCGGCGAGCTTAAGCAAGCCGCCGGGTGGTTGAATTTGTGCGCGACTGCGCCGTCGCTCAGGCCCTGCGGCGCTTGCGCCCCGATGGCGCGTCTTCCGCAAACAGTTCGGTCAACTGCTCGGTCATGGCACCGCCCAATTGTTCGGCATCCACGATGGTCACCGCCTTGCGGTAATAGCGCGTCACGTCATGGCCGATGCCGATGGCGGTCAGTTCGACGCTGGAGCGGGTTTCGACCTCCTCGATCACCCGGCGCAGATGCTGCTCCAGGTAATTGCCGGCATTGACCGACAGGGTGGAATCGTCCACCGGCGCGCCGTCGGAAATCACCATCAGGATCTTGCGCTGCTCGGGCCGGGCGACGATGCGGTTGTGGGCCCAGGTCAGCGCCTCGCCGTCGATATTCTCCTTCAGCAAGCCTTCGCGCATCATCAGGCCCAGGTTGCGCTTGGCGCGGCGCCAGGGCTCGTCGGCGGCCTTGTAGACGATGTGGCGCAAATCGTTGAGGCGGCCCGGCTGCGGCGGCTTGCCGGCCTGCAGCCATTTCTCGCGCGCCTGTCCGCCCTTCCAGGCGCGGGTGGTGAAGCCCAGGATTTCGGTCTTCACGCCCACCCGTTCCAGGGTCCGGCCCAGGATGTCGGCGCACATCGCCGCCACCATGATGGGACGCCCGCGCATGGAGCCGGAATTGTCCAGCAACAGCGTGACGCAGGTATCGCGGAACGTCGTGTCCTTCTCGCGCTTGAACGAGAGGGGATACATCGGGTCCATGATGATGCGCGGCAGGCGGGAGGCATCGAGCATGCCTTCCTCCAGGTCATATTCCCAATGACGGTTCTGCTGCGCCATCAACAGGCGCTGCAGCTTGTTGGCCAGGCGCGACACCACGCCCTGCATGGAAGAAAGCTGCTGGTCGAGGAAACCGCGCAGCCGCGCCAGTTCTTCGGATTCGCACAGGTCCGCCGCCGCGATTTCCTCGTCGAATTCGGTGGTGAAGACCTTGTAGCCCCAACTGTCCTGATGGGCGAAAGGCGCTTCATGGCGTTGCGGCTTGGCGCCGTCCTCCGGCTCGGTGCCATCGGACAGTTCATCGGACTGGTCGGCGGCCTGGTCGCTTTCCACCTGTTCGCCGTCTTCGCTTTCGGCGGCGGATTCGGTGGCGCTGTCGCCCTCCTGCCGCGCCTCCTGGTCCTCGCCCTGGTCGTTCTCGCCTTCGGGGCTTTCGCCTTCGGCATCCTGGTCGGAAGACGGGTCCGCCTCATTGGGATCGCCGAACGCCAGATGGCCCAGCATGGTGCGGGTGAGGCGGGCATAGGCCTTCTGGTCGCGCAGCGCGCCCGCCAGCTTGTCGAGATCGGTGCCGGCCTTTTCCTCGATGAAGGGCCGCCACAGATTGACCGCCCCCGCGACCGAGGCCGGCGGCTTTTCGCCCGTCAGCTTTTCGCGCACCAGCAGCCCCAGCACATCGGCGATGGGGGCTTCCTCGCGCGTGCGCGCCTTGCCCAACCCGCGGCCCAGCAGCCGCTGCTCCAGGCCGCTGGCCAGGTTCTGCTGCACGCCTTTCATCGCCAATGCGCCGATGGCTTCGACACGCGCCTGTTCGGCGGCTTCAAAGATGGCGGCGCCATCGGGCGAGGCGGGACGGAACTGGCTGTTCACCTTCTCGTCGTGATAGGCGCGCTTCAGGGCATAGGCGTCGCCGGTGCCGCGCACCAGGGCGATGTCGCTGGCGGACAGATTGCGATGCGGCGAGGGCAGGCGGGCCTTGAGGCCCTTGAGCGCCGGCGGTTCCGACGAGAAAGCCACTTCCAGTTCCGGCTCGGCCGCCAGCGAACGCACCGCGACGGAGACGGCGCGCTTGAAAGGCTCGGAGGGGGATTCGGGTTTCGCCATTATTGTCCCAGTTTGTCATGGCCCACTTTACGTGGGCCATCCAGAGCCACGCTCGCCGATCTCGCCGGTTGCTCTGGATGGCCCGGGCAAGCCGGGCCATGACATTCAAAACTACGCGACGAGCACCTTCGCCGCACTTTCCGGCAATTCCTCGCCGAAGCAGCGCTGGTAGAATTCCGCCACGCTGGGGCGCTCCAGTTCGTCGCACTTGTTGAGAAAGGTCAGCCGGAAGGCAAAGCCGATATCGCCGAAAATCTCGGCATTCTGCGCCCAGGTGATGACGGTGCGCGGGCTCATCACGGTGGAAAGGTCGCCCGCGACGAAGGCGTTGCGGGTCATGTCGGCCAGCCGCACCATGGCGGAGATGGTTTTCCGGTCATAGCCGGGCACCTTGGCCGAGACGATCTCTTCCTCGGCTTCATGCGTCAGGTAATTCAGGGTGGTGACGATGGACCAGCGGTCCATCTGGCCCTGGTTGATCTGCTGGGTGCCGTGATACAGGCCCGTGGTGTCGCCCAGGCCGATGGTGTTGGTGGTCGAGAACAGCCGGAAGGCGGGATGGGGATGGATGACCTTGTTCTGGTCGAGCAGGGTGAGGCGGCCCTGAACCTCCAGCACGCGCTGGATCACGAACATCACATCGGGGCGGCCGGCGTCATATTCGTCGAACACCAGCGCCACCGGCCGCTGCAACGCCCAGGGCAGCAATCCCTCGCGGAATTCGGTGACCTGCTGGCCATCCTTCAGCACGATCGCATCCTTGCCGATCAGGTCGATGCGGCTGATGTGCGAGTCCAGGTTGATGCGGATGCAGGGCCAGTTCAGCCGCGCCGCCACCTGTTCGATATGGGTGGACTTGCCGGTGCCGTGATAGCCCTGGACCATCACGCGGCGGTTGAAGGCAAAGCCCGCCAGGATGGCCAGGGTGGTCTCGCGGTCGAAGCGGTAAGCCGGGTCCACTTCCGGCACATGCTCGCCGCCGTTCTTGAAGGCGGGAACCTTCATCTTGGCCTTGATGCCGAAAGTCTCGGCGGCGTCCACCGTGGTGTCGGGCGCGGCGCTGGTGTCGAGGGGCTCGGTGTGGATGCTCATGTCTCTGATCCGAAGGCCGCCGCCTGACAGGAACGCAGGCGCGGGCCGGCCCGTTTCAGGTAAGCAGCCCGGAGGCGCGCAACACGCCATAGGCCTTGATGACCTGTTTCAGGCGCTCCTCCGCGCCCCGGTCGCCGCCATTTGCGTCGGGGTGAAAACGCTTCACAAGTTCCTTATACCGGGCCTTAATCTCGATCAAGGTGGCGTTATGCGCCAGTTGCATGGTGTCGAAAGCCATAACCTGCAACCGGGTCAACTGGCGCTCGGGACGGCGCACGCCGGTCTCGGTTTCCCCGTCCAGCACCGCATGGCTGTCATGCACCCCGCCCAGGGGCGACTGGCCCATGCGCGCCTTGGCGGCGCGCTTGCCCAGCTGCCAGGTCGGGCGATGGCCGGTCAGCGCATCCAGGCGGAAGGCCTGGATCTGGTCATCGTCCATGCCCTTGAAGTAATCCCAGGCTTCGTTGTGGATGCGGGCGTGCCGGGAGCAGTACCAGAAATACTCGTCCAGATTCTTGGGCGAGCGGGCGACGCGGCAATTGCCCGGCCCGACACAATCGGGCGCCTCGCACATCCGTGTCTCGGGCTCGGGCTTCTTGGCCTTGCCACCCGGCTTGATGCGGATGTCGGTCTTGAAGCGGGCGGGGCGTGGTTCAACCATCAGGCAAGTATGGGATGGCAGGCGTAAAAAACAAGAAAAGGTATCGCTTGACTTTCAACTGCGCTAAAACAAGTTTCGGGCATGCGCGTCGCCGATGCCATTCATGACAAATTGACCGCTGCTTTCGCGCCCGTTCTGCTGGACGTGGTGGACGAAAGCGCCCGCCATGCCGGCCATGGCGGCGCCATGCGCGGCGACGGCAGCCAGGGCGAGACTCATTTCCATGTCCGGCTGGTGTCGGCCGCCTTTGATGGCGTGTCGCGGGTGGAACGGCAGCGCCGCGTCTATGCCGTGCTGGCCGATGAGCTGAAAGGCCCGGTCCATGCCTTGTCGTTGGCGGCCCTTACGCCGTCTGAGATGGCGAGGTCTTCGCGGACATAGCCGCCGCCGGCGGCACGATGCGCAGCGCGGTGATCTGGTTGCGCTGACGGCGCATGATCTCGAAGGTATAGCCAAAAAAAGCGAACCGCTGGCCGGCGTCCGGGATGGTGCCGGACTGGGCGATCACCAGGCCGGCGATGGTGGTGGCATCGTCTTCCGGCAGCGACCAGTCCAGTTCGCGGTTGAGATCGCGCACCGGCACCTTGCCATCCACCAGATAGGAGCCGTCGGGACGGCGGCGTATCTCGCGCCGCGTCTCATGGACATGGGCGTCGGAAATATCGCCAAAGACCTCTTCCAGAATGTCTTCCAGGGTGACCAGCCCCTGCAGCGCGCCATATTCATCCACCACCAGGGCGAAGCGGGTGCGCTGGCGGCGGAAGACGGCAAGCTGTTCCTCAAGCGTGGTGGTGTCGGGCACATACCAGGGCGTGGCGGCCAGCGCCACGATGTCGATCTGCTCCAGATGGCCGCGATGCTCGACCAGGGCGCGGGCCAGATCCTTGGAAAACAGGATGCCGATGATGTTCTCCGGCTCGCCCCGCCACAGGGGCAGGCGGCTGTGCTGGGATTCGATCACCTTGTCCACCAGTTCGCGCTTGTCCATGTCGGCGTCATAGCTTTCGATGGCGGTGCGGTGGCGCATCACGTCGCCGACCTGCAGTTCGCGCAGGTCGAGAATGCCGCCCAGCATGTCGCGATGCTCGCGTTCGACACTGCCTTCCTGGTGGTGCAGTTCGATGGAGCCGCGGATGTCTTCATGCGCCTGGTCGGAACTTTCCTCGGCATTGGCGCGCACGCCGACCAGGAACAGCACCCGCCACACCAGCCACTGCACCGACCCCACCACCGGGGCGAGGATGCCCACGATCTGCCTGAGCGGCCAGGCGACGGTCAGGGCGAAACGGTCGGTGCGGGCGATGGCCAGGGTCTTGGGCAGCACTTCCGCGAACACCAGGATCACCACCGTCATCAACCCGGTGGTGATGGCCACGGCGCGGGGGCCAAGCTGGCTTTCCAGGGCGCTGGTCATCAGCGACGAGGCCAGGATGTTGATGAAGGTGTTGCCCAGCAGCACCGAGCCGATCAGCCGCTCGCGATTCTCCACCAGCCGGTTGACGTTGGCGGCGGCGCGGCTGCCCTCCTTTTCCATCTGGTGCATGCGGCCGCGCGAAACCGCGGTCAGCGCCGTCTCGGAGCCGGAAAAAAAGGCGGAAATGCCCAGCAAAAGGACGATGGCGACAAGGGTCGTAATCAGCATGGTTCCACGCCCGGAAAGGAGGCGGGAAAGATAACCGATTTTTCAGGCCGCCCCGACCTATTTTCAGGGCCTATTCCAGCACCTCTTTTACGGCCTCCAGCGGCACGTCGCGGGTGACAAATGCTTCGCCCAGGCCGCGCAGCAGGATAAAGGTCAGCTTGCCGTCCGACACTTTTTTGTCATGGGCCATGGCGGCGACCAGAAAGTCCGGGCTTAAAGCGGGGCCGGGGATATCGGAAATCGCCGTAGGCAGCCCGATTGCCTTCAAATGGCGCGAGAAACGCTCGGCGTCCTGACCTGGGCAAAGACCCAGCTTCACAGACAATTTGAACGCCAGCACCACGCCGATGGCGACGCCTTCGCCATGAACCAGACGGTCGTCAAAATTGGTGGCGGCTTCCAGGGCATGACCGAAAGTGTGTCCCAGATTGAGCAGGGCACGGTCGCCGGTCTCGCGTTCGTCGCGCGCCACGATATCGGCTTTCATCTTGCAGGAATGCGCCACCGCCTTGACCAGGGCGCTGTCGTTACCATCCAGCGCCTTCGCCGCGTTCGCCTCCAGCCAGCCGAAGAAATCCGCATCGCCCAGCGCGCCGTATTTCACCACCTCGGCATAACCGGCCAGCAATTCGCGCCGGGGCAGGGTGGCCAGCAGCGCGGTGTCGGCGATGACGATGCGCGGCTGGTGGAACAGCCCGATCAGGTTCTTGCCCTGCCTGGCATTGATGGCGGTCTTGCCGCCGACGGACGAATCCACCTGCGCCAGAAGGGTGGTGGGAATTTGCGCGAAGGCCACACCGCGCTTGAGCACCCCCGCCGCGAAGCCGGTGAGATCGCCGATCACCCCGCCTCCCAGGGCGATGACCAGGCCCTTGCGGTCAACCTCCAGCTCCAGCAGCGCATCGGACAGTTTTTCCAGGCCGGCGAAACTCTTGCTGCCTTCGCCGGGCGGCATGACGATGGGAGCGGCCTTGATGCCCGACTGTTCCAGCGCCGCCAGCAGCGGCTGCAGGTGCAACGCCGCGACATTGGCATCGGTCACCACCGGCACAATGCCCTTGGACTTATTGTTTAGAAGATGGGGCTTCAGCAATTCGCCGGCATGCGCCAGCAGCCCGCCGCCGACATGGATGTCATAGGCCCGCGCGCCCAACCCGACTGTAATCGTTTCGCTCATGCGCCCCCGCATAAACCATGCGCGGCCAGGGCGGCAACAATCTTGTCCAGCAGCAGGGTATGCGGCTCATCGGCCGATTCCAGCACCATGTCGGCCTGGGCATAGACCGGGCCGCGCGCCGCCAGCAGCTTTTCCAGGGTTTCGCGCATGTCGCCGACATTCAGCAGCGGCCTGGTCTGGTTCGCCTCCTGGCGCTTCTTCACCCGCCCCAGCAGGATTTCGACCGGCGCCTTCAGCCAGATGGTGAAGGCGTGGCTTTTCAGCGCGGCGCGGGTGGCATCGTCCATATAGGCGCCGCCGCCGGTCGCCAGCACATGCGGCGGATCGGCCAAGAGGCGCGCGATGACGCTGCGTTCCAGGCGGCGGAATTCCGGCTCGCCATAGCGGTCGAAAATTTCCGCCACGCTCATGCCCGCGGCGCTCTCGATCTCCTGATCGGCATCGCAGAAGGGCACATTCAGCCGCGCGGCCAGCCGCTTGCCGATGGAGGTCTTGCCCGCCCCCATCATGCCGACCAGCGCCACGGTGCGGTTCGGTGCCATGGGAATCCCGATACACCAAAGGCCGTGCTAAAGCTAATGGATGGCCCGCAAAATCGATTCCGCGCACCTGATCGAAGCCTTTCTCGACATGATGGGGGCCGAGCGCGGCGCGGGCGCCAATACCCTGGCCGCCTATCGCCGCGACCTGCTGGATTTCGCCGGGCATTTAAGTTTGAAGGGGGCAGACCCCGCCAAGGCCGGACGCGACGAAGTACGCGCCTTCCTCACCGGCCTGTCGTCGTCAGGACTGGCGGCCTCCACCCAGGCGCGCAAGCTGTCGGCGCTGCGGCAGTTTTATGGCTTCCTCTATGCCGAGGGCCACCGCAATGACGATCCCACCCAGACCATCGAAGCGCCGCGCGCCACACGCCCGCTGCCCAAGATCCTGTCGGCGGCCGATCTTGACTCCATGCTGGCGGCAGCGGCGCAGGACCGGACACCGGAAGGCCTGCGCCTGAGCCTGGTGGTGGAGATGCTGTATGGCGGCGGCCTGCGCGTCTCCGAACTGGCGGGGCTGAAGCTGGCAGCCGTGAAGACCAAGGAGAGCTTCATCCGCGTCACCGGCAAGGGCAACAAGGAACGGCTGTCACCGCTCAGTCCCGCCGCACGCACCGCGCTGGATGCCTATCTGGCGGTGCGCGCGGAATTCGTGCCTAGGCACGACCAGAACAACCGCTACCTCTTCGCCTCGCGCAGCGCGGAAGGCTTTCTCACGCGGCGGCGCTTTCACCAATTGCTCAAGGCGCTGGCGCTGAAAGCCGGGATCGATCCGGCCAAGGTTTCGCCGCATGTGTTGCGCCACGCCTTCGCCACCCATCTGGTCGAGGGCGGGGCCGACCTGCGCAGTGTCCAGACGCTGCTGGGCCATGCCGATATCGCCACCACCCAGATCTATACCCATGTGGCGCGCGACCATCTGAGCCGGGTGATGACCTCCGCGCACCCGCTGGGCAAGGCCAAGCCTGTCAAGAACGGCAGTTAAACCTTTGGAACATAAAGGTTCTAAAGTCGTTCCCTTTCGCCCATGGCTGTGTCATTTTCCCGCCTCAACAATGATTTGAGCCATGCATTACCTGGAATTCGAACGTCCCATCGCCGAGTTGGAAGGCAAGATCGTCGAGCTGAAGAAGCTTGCCGAGGAAGACCCCAACATGGACATCAACGGCGAGGTGCAGCGGCTGCAGGAACGCGCCGGCACACTGGTTGCCGACACCTATTCCAAATTGACGCCCTGGCAGAAGGTGCAGGTGGCGCGCCATCCCGGGCGGCCGCACTTCCTGGATTATGCGGGCCGCATCCTGGAAGATGTGACGCCGCTGGCCGGCGACCGTTCCTTCGGCGAGGATCAGGCGGTGGTGGCGGGGCTGGCGCGGTTCCGTGGCCGCGCCATTGCGTTCATCGGCCAGGAAAAGGGCAACGACACCCAAAGTCGCATCAAGCACAATTTCGGCTCGGCGATGCCGGAAGGCTATCGCAAGGCGGTGCGCATCTTCGAACTGGCCGACCGCTATGGCCTGCCGGTGCTGTCCTTCGCCGACACCGCCGGCGCCTATCCCGGCGTCTCGGCGGAAGAACGCGGCCAGGCCGAAGCCATCGCCCGTTCGATCCAGGCGGGGCTGTCGGTCAAGACACCCTTCATCGCCACCATCATCGGCGAGGGCATGTCGGGCGGCGCCATCGCCATCGCCGCCGCCAGCAAGGTCTATATGCTGGAACATTCGATCTATTCGGTGATCTCGCCCGAAGGCTGCGCCTCAATCCTGTGGCGCAGCGCCGACAAGGCGCAGGAAGCCGCCACGGCGCTGAAGATCACGGCGCAGGACCTGCTGAACCTCAAGGTCATCGACGCCATCGTGCCCGAGCCGGTGGGCGGCGCCCACCGTGCGCCGCTGGACGCGATTGACGCGGTGGCCGACCAGATCACGGCGGGCCTGAAGGAAATGGACGGCATGACCGGCGAGCAAATCCTGAAAGCGCGGCGGGAAAAATTCTTGGCCATGGGCCGGAATTTATAACTTCGCCCCAGGCTGGATTACCGCTGAGTAACTGGTTGAAGCTTTGCTAAACTGGTCAACGCTTCTTTGCCTACTACTGTCAAGGCCGAGCTTATCAGATTCTTTTTAATGCCATTAACATTATCATGGGCGGCTTTGCTGAACCCACCGGCGCGCAAATCTGCGAGATATGTCTCGACGTCAACCGTGCGCAGCTTTTCTCGATCCGGTTTTCGCAAAGCGCCGATGGTGACAAGTGCATCGAGTGTGTCTGCATCGAGTTTGTCCGATAAGTTTGACCAGATTGACGCGACTTTGGTACTGGTCTCAACGAGATGGTCGACAGATACCCGTTGGTCTTGTGTTAGATCGTTTTTGTGAATCATGTTCTGCGCCTGAAGTTCGGCAACCAATTCTGTAAAGCGTACAGTCGTCACGCTGACGGTTATTGCCGAATCCAAGCGAGCAACCGCTAATCGTAGGTCGCTGAGATCGGATGAACGGGTGTCCCAAGGCTTTAAAATACAAAGCGCTATTCCAACCGCAGCAAGAATCATCACTGCGCTCAACACAATTGTTTGACGCCAGTCGCTCATGTCGCCTCCTAGTAGCGAACGCTCAGAAAGGCTTTTTTCCTGCTCTGCCGTAAACTACTTCGCGAGCGACAGACTCGCATTCGACACCCAGCCCTTGTTGCCGACTTCATCGCTGACTTCGCGCCAGACGCCGTCGCTGTTGCCGGTGGGATAAAGCATCATGCCCGCATCCAGCTTGCGCACCACCTTGCCCTTTTCCGACGCCGAGGCGCGCAGCACGCCCGGCCGCGACAGGGTGACGGTCTGCTGCGGCGCTTCCGCCGCGGCGTTGCCGGACAGGCCGCCCAGGTCGCCGACCAGCTTGGTATAGGCCTCGATATAGGCCAGCACCACGACCTGGCCGATGGCGGTGTTCTGGTAGTTGGAGATTCCGGCGCCGCCGAAACCGCCCCAGCCGCCCCAGCCGCCGCCGAACCCGAAGCCGACATCGGTCTTGGAGCCATGGCCTTCCTCCATCGCCTGCTGCTCGCTGGTGCGGACATTGGTGATGGTCAGGACCACGTCGGCGGTCTTGGACGAGATATTGATGCTGGAGACCAGCGCCCCGGCGCCGCCGCCGATGAAGCCGCCCAGCAGGCCGCCGATATTGGTGCCGCCGGAATTGCCGTTCTTGGACACGATGTCGGGCACCAGGATGTAATCCGCCGCCTTGACCTGGCCCTTGCCGACATTGGAGCCGCCCTGCAGGTCGCCGCCGGCCGCCAGGGCGCGTTCCTGCTGCGCCATCTCAAAGCCCTTGCCGCGGTCCAGCAGGGTGAAACAGCCGGACTTCATCACAAACACCTTGAGCAGGGCCTCGGGCGATTCCAGCCCCAGCCCGTCCCACCAGCGATTCTCCGGCTCGCGCACCGCCAGGGTGCCGATCTTGTGGGTACAGTTGGGAATTTCGGCCTGTTGCTGCGCCGTCTTCTGGTCGATCGAAGCGGCGGAAACCGGCGTGACCGCGACAGACGCGACGGCGGCGGACGCCATCATGACAATGGATTGGGCCAAGCGCATGGAAACACCCCTTTTTCAGCTTGTACGCGGCGGAACTGGAATTGGATTTGCTCCCGCGCAGATGACATCCGCGCGTGGCGGGAGACTAGCCGAAGATGAAAAATTGGCAATATCCGCTGCGGCGCCCGCGCGGTCACCACCAATTTCTGTATTTGAACCAGGCCAGCGGCAGCACCCCGCTGAGGATGATCACTGCCCAGGCGAAGGGATAGCCCCAAGCCCAGCTCAATTCGGGCATGTTGTGGAAGTTCATGCCCCAGATGCCGGCCACCAGCACCGGGGGAATGCCCACCACCGAGGCGATGGTCAGCACCTTGAACAAATCGTTCTGCTCGACGCTGATAAAGCCCAGATCGGCATCCAGCAGGAATTGCAGCTTGTCGGTGAGATGGACTTCGTAATCGTTGAGCGACTGCACGTCCTTGCCCGCCATCTTCAGCCGCGCCTTGATGGTGGCCTCCATCCAGTCGTCGCCATGCTCGGTGATGAAGGGCACCGCGCGCTGCAGCACCAGCAGGGTGTCGCGGGTATGCGACAGCCGCTCGCCCATGTCGCCGATCTCCACCAGGGTGTCGCGCAGCATCCTGTTGATGCGGGCGACATTGTATTGCTGGCGTTCCTGCGTCTCCTTGTGGAAGATGCGCTGGGAAATCTTCAGCGCCTCGGCGCGCAATTCCTCCAGCCGGTCGGCGTTATAGTCGATCAGCGATTCCAGGATCACCAGGAAGATGTCCGGGGCGCTGCGCGGGCGGCGCTCGACGCGGGTTCTTATCGCCTCGAAGGTGTGAAGCTGGGCGAAATGGACGGTGACCAGCAGGTCCCGGGTCAGCACAAAGCCCAGCGGGGTGGTGATGTCCTCGCCGCCGGTCTTGCTGTGGGGCGTCACCGGCACCGAGATGGTGAAGACCTCGTCCTCATATTGCAGCCGGCTGGAGAATTCGATCTCCTCCAGTTGCGGGCGGGGTGGAATGTCGAGCTTGTAGACGGTGCAGGCCTGGGCGATCTCCTCGTTGGAGGGATTATACAGGTCCACCCAGACCAGTTTGCCGCCGGATTGATGTTCGGTAATCACGCGCGATTCCCCGTTTCGCGCTCATAACGCGCGAAAGCGGCGAACGGCGCAATGATGAAGTTACGTCAATGCCCCCCGGCGCGCGTCCATCAAACACCCCGGCGCGTCGCGCCCATCAAACCAACGGGGCGCCCGCGTCCATCCGGGCCGGCGCTAGGTCAACGCCCCATGGCAGTGCTTGTATTTGCGCCCACTTCCACACGGGCAGGGGGCGTTGCGCTGGACCTTGTCCCAGGTCTTGGGATTGTTGGGGTCCACCGCCGGCGCTTCCGGCCACAGCCCGGCCTGCTCCACCTCATTCTCGCCGGTCAGCGGATCGAGATGGCTGGCGGTCATGGCGGGCAGGGGCGTCTGTTCCAGCGCCGGCTGCGGCCCGGTGGAAATCTGCACATGCATCAGCTGGCGCACCACTTCGCTGCGCAGCTTGGACAGCAGGGTCTGGAACAGTTCGAAGGCGTCGCCCTTGTATTCGTTCAGCGGGTCGCGCTGGCCGTAACCGCGCAGGCCGACATACTGGCGCAGGTGATCCAGGTCCACGATATGCTCGCGCCAGTGATGGTCCAGGGTCTGCAGCAGGATGGCCTTCTCGACATAGCGGGTGACGTCCACGCCATGCTCGGCGGTGCGGGCGGCGGCGCGTTCGTCCACCGCCTTCTGGATGCGCTCGCGCACTTCCTCGTCGGCGATGCCTTCCTCCTTGGTCCAGTCCACCACCGGCAGTTCGACCCCGAAAATGCGGCTGACCTCTTCCTGCAGGCCGGTGGCGTCCCACTGTTCGGCATAGGCCTTTGCCGGGATGTGGCGTTCCACCAGCGTCTCCACCACTTCCTCGCGGAAGTCGGCGATCTGGGCGGAGACATCGTCGGACGACATGATCTCCTTGCGCTGCTCGAAGATCACCCGGCGCTGGTCGTTCAGCACATCATCGTATTTCAGGATGTTCTTGCGAATCTCGAAGTTGCGCGCCTCGACCTTCTGCTGCGCCTTTTCCAGTGCCTTGTTCACCCAGGGATGGGTGATGGCCTCGCCCGGCTCCAGCCCCAGGCGGGTGAGGATGGCGTCCATCCGCTCGCTGCCGAAGATGCGCATCAGGTCGTCCTGCAGCGACAGGAAGAATTTGGAGGCGCCGGGATCGCCCTGGCGGCCGGAGCGGCCGCGCAGCTGGTTGTCGATGCGGCGCGATTCATGCCGCTCGGTGCCGATCATGTAGAGGCCGCCGGCGGCCAGCGCGACCTGCTTGTGGGCGGCGACTTCGGCGCGGATGGCCTCCGACTTGGCCGCCAGTTCCCCCGGATCGGTGACGGCGGCCAGTTCGGCCTTGATGCGCATCTCGGCATTGCCGCCCAGCTGGATGTCGGTGCCGCGGCCGGCCATGTTGGTGGCGATGGTGACCGCGCCCGGCACGCCGGCCTGGGAGACGATGAAGGCTTCCTGTTCGTGATAGCGGGCGTTCAGCACATGATGCTGGATATTGCGCTTGTTGAGCAGCGCCGACAGTTCTTCGGACTTCTCGATCGAGGTGGTGCCGACCAGCACCGGCTGGCCCTTGGCGCGGCATTCCAGCACCAGCTTGACGATGGCGTCGTTCTTTTCTTCGACGGTGCGATAGACCTCGTCATCGGCGTCGATGCGCGACACCGGGACATTGGTGGGAATTTCCAGCACGTCCAGCTTGTAGATGTCCATGAACTCGGCGGCTTCGGTCATCGCCGTGCCGGTCATGCCCGCCAGCTTGTCGTAAAGGCGGAAATAATTCTGGAAGGTGATCGAGGCCAGGGTGACGTTCTCGGGCTGGACCTGGACCTGCTCCTTGGCTTCCAGCGCCTGGTGCAGGCCTTCGGAATAGCGGCGGCCTTCCATCATGCGGCCGGTGAATTCGTCGATGATGACGACCTGGTCGTTCTTGACGATATAGTCCTTGTCCTTCTGGAACAGCAGGTGCGCCTTCAGCGCCTGGTTCACATGATGGACGATGGAGATGTTCTCGGTGTCATACAGGTCGCCCTCGGGCAACAGGCCCGCGCCCTTCAGCAGCTGGGCCATATGCTCGTTGCCGGCCTCGGTCAGCGACACCTGGCGGGACTTCTCGTCCAGGTCATAATCCTGCTTGACCAGCCCGCCCATCACCGCATCGACGCTGCGGTACATCTCGCTCTGGTCCTCGGTGGGGCCGGAGATGATCAGCGGCGTGCGCGCCTCGTCGATCAGGATGGAGTCCACCTCGTCGACGATGGCGAAGGCGTGGCCGCGCTGGGTCATGGCGTCCAGCGCGTATTTCATGTTGTCGCGCAGATAGTCGAAGCCGAACTCGTTGTTGGTGCCGTAGGTGATGTCGGCGGCATAGGCGGCCTTGCGCTGTTCGTCGTCCAACCCATGCACGATCACGCCCACTGTCAGTCCCAGGAAGCGGTAGACCTGGCCCATCCAGTCGCTGTCGCGCTTGGCCAGGTAATCGTTGACCGTCACCACATGCACGCCGTCGCCGGCCAGAGCATTGAGATAGGTGGGCAGGGTGGCGACCAGGGTCTTGCCTTCGCCGGTCTTCATTTCCGAGATGTTGCCCTTGTGCAGCACCATGCCGCCCACAAGCTGCACGTCGAAATGGCGCTGGCCCAGGGTGCGCTTGGCGGCCTCGCGCACCACGGCAAAGGCTTCCGGCAAGAGGTCGTCCAGGGTCTCGCCCTTTTCCAGCCGGGCGCGGAAGGCCGCGGTCTGCGCCGCCAGCTCGGCGTCCGACATCGCCACAAAGCGCGGCTCCAGCGCATTGATCTTGGAAACCGTGGCCCAAAGGGGCTTGACCTTGCGGTCATTGGCCGAGCCGAACAGCGACTTGGCGAGCGTACCGAGCATGAAATCCTCTACATCCGGCCGGGGGAAAAGATCGCCAAATCCGCGATCCGCGGCCGCGCCGGAGACATAAGAACGCGCTAGTCTCTTGTCAAACCGGGAGATTTTCAGAATATCCCCGGCCAAACCGGGGGAAATATGGTCCAGAAAACAATCAGGAACGCCAAAACGACGCAAAAATCGCCTCCGGCGAAAGCGCCCGGTCCTGCGGTGTCGCCGCTCATCTCTCCTTTGGCCCCCAAAAGCTTCCCCAAATTGCCGCCGCTGGCCGGGGTCCGCCTGGCCACCGTCGCGGCCGGGGTACGCTACAAGGACCGCACCGATGTCCTCCTGGCCCTGCTGGCGCCCGGGACCCAGGTGGCGGGGGTGTTCACCACCTCCAGGACGGCCTCGGCCCCGGTCCTGTGGTGCCGCGACAAGCTCAAGGGCGGGGAGGCGCGCGTCCTGGTGGTGAACAGCGGCAACGCCAACGCCTTCACCGGCAAGGCCGGGCTGGAGGGGGTGCGCGAAATCGCCGCCGAAGCCGCCAATGTCGCCGGCTGCCGCCCGCAGGAGGTCTTCATGGCCTCGACCGGGGTGATCGGCGAGCCGCTGCCCTCGCACAAGATCACCGCCGTGCTGGCCGGGCTGGTGACGCAGGGCGCGGCGGGCAACTGGCGCGCCGCCGCCGACGCCATCATGACCACCGACACCTATCCCAAGGCCGCCACCGCCACGGCGATGATCGACGGGGTGAAAGTCACCATCAACGGCATCGCCAAGGGCTCGGGCATGATCGCGCCCGACATGGCGACCATGCTGAGCTTTGTCTTCACCGACGCCAGCCTGCCGGCGTCGGTGCTGCAGGAGTGTCTAAGCGCGGGCGTGGGCCCGTCCTTCAATGCCATCACGGTGGATTCCGACACTTCCACCAGCGATACCCTGATCCTGTTCGCGACGGGCAAGGGCGGCAAGCACACCGCCATCGCCAAGGCCGCGGACAAGAAGCTGACGCAATTCCGCCGGGCGCTGGATGCCGTACTGCTCGACCTGGCGCTGCAGGTGGTCAAGGACGGGGAGGGCGCGCAGAAGCTGATCCGCATTGACGTGACGGGGGCGCAAAGCGATGCCGCCGCCAGGCGCATCGCGCTGTCCATCGCCAACTCGCCGCTGGTCAAGACGGCGGTGGCGGGCAATGACGCCAACTGGGGCCGTATCGTGATGGCGGTGGGCAAGGCGGGCGAGGCCGCCGACCGCGACAAGCTCAAGATCAGCTTCGGCGGCCATGTGGTGGCCGAAAAAGGCATGCGCGCGGCGAAGTACAATGAAGCACTGGCGACCAAGGCGGTGTCAGGCCGCGACGTTCAGATTGCGGTTGACCTGGGCCTCGGCAAAGGCGCGGCGCGCATCTGGACCTGCGACCTCACCCACGGCTATATCGACATCAATGGCTCCTACAGAAGTTGACCGCCGCGCGGTTCTGGCCGGCAGCGCCCTGCTGCTACCGGGGCGCGCCTTCGCCGTCGACCTGGCCGCGCCCATCCGTGCACTGGAGAAGCGCAGCGGCGCGCGCATCGGCGTGGCGGCGCTGGACACCGGCAATGGCCGGATCGTTGTGAATCGCGAAGCCGAACGCTTTGTGATGTGTTCGACCTTCAAGCTGTCGCTGGCGGCGGCGACCTTGGCGAAAGCCGACAAAAGCGCCGAAAAGCTCGACCGGCTGGTGCGTTACGGCAAGGAGGTGCCGCTGGGCGTGTCCCCGGCCACCGCCAGGAATGTGGACCGCGGCATGACCGTCGCCGCCTTGTGCGAGGCCGCCGTCATTTACAGCGACAATGGCGCCGCCAACCTGTTGCTGGCCGCGCTGGGCGGGCCCGCGGCGATGACCGCCTTCTGGCGGCGGATCGGCGACGAAACCACCCGGCTGGACGATAACGAGCCGCAACTCAATGTGCCCGACGGCAACCGCAACACCACCACGCCCACCGCCATGCTGGGCAATCTGCGGCAATTGCTCCTGGGCGACGTGTTGTCGGCTGCCGCGCGCGCCCGGTTGCTGGGCTGGATGCACGCCAACACCACCGGCGCGGCCATGCTGCGTGCGGGGCTGCCCGCCGCCTGGCAAATCGGAGACAAGACCGGGCGCGGTCCAGACCGCGCCGGCCTGACAAATGACATCGCCATCGTCACGCCGCCGGGACGAAAGCCGCTTCTGGTGACTGTCTATACCGAACACGGCACGACCGACATTGTCGCGTCGGTCGGCCGCATTCTCGCAAGCGCCTTCGCCTAGACGAGCGCCGCGTCGAGGGTGATCTCGCACTTCAGCACCTTGGAGACCGGGCAGCCTTTTTCGGCCAGGCCGGCGAGTTCCAGGAACTTCTCCTCGGTGATGCCGGGAATTTTCGCCCGCAGGGTCAGCGCCGATTTGGTGATGGTGAAGCCGTCGCCGTCCTTGGACAAGGTGATTTCGGCGGTGGTGTTCATCTCGTCGGCGGTGAAGCCGGCCTGGCCCAGGATCAGCGACAGCGCCATGGTGAAGCAGCCGGAATGCGCCCCGCCGATCAGTTCTTCCGGATTGGTGCCGGGCTTGCCCTCGAAGCGGCTGGCGAAGCCATAGGGATAGTCGCTCAGCGCGCCGCTCTTGGTGGAGATGGCGCCAATGCCGTCCTTGATGCCGCCATGCCATTTTGCCGTGCCGAATGTCGTCATCTTCATCTCCGTTTGGCTCAAAACTTTAAGGCATGATAACCATGCCGCTTAACTTGACCTTAGCCCTGTGACGCCAAGATGAACATGCCGCAACCCCTATTGCTAGTTGTTGCGGCGGCGTTGGTGGACGCCGACGGCCGCGTGCTGATCGCGCAGCGGCCCGAAGGCAAGGCGATGGCAGGGCTATGGGAATTTCCAGGCGGCAAGGTCGAGGCCGGGGAACGGCCGGAAGACTCGCTGATCCGCGAGTTGAAGGAAGAACTCGGGATCGCGGTGAAGGAAGCCTGTCTCGCGCCGTTCACCTTTGCTTCGCATACCTACGACGCATTTCACCTTTTGATGCCGTTTTATATCTGCCGCCGCTGGGACGGCACGCCCCAGCGGCGCCATCATGCGGCCCTGAAATGGGTCCGGCCCAGAGACATGAAGGATTTTCCCATGCCCGCGGCCGACTTGCCGCTTGTTCCCATGCTGCGCGATCTCTTGTGAGAGACCTGGCGGCCGACACCTCCGGCGCCACCGCGATGGAATATGCCCTGATCGCCAGCCTGATCTCGATCGTGATCGTGACCGCCACCGCCGCGGTGGGCAGCAAGGTCTCGGGCATGTTCAACCTGGTTTCGACGGGTCTGAAATAATCCGCTCTGTCGTGCCCAGCGCCTCCGCCAGCCGCGCCTTGGCGCTGCCGGGCCGAAGCGGCTGCTGCTGGCTCTCATGCGGCGCCCAGCCGGTCAGGTAAAGCGTCTCGAACCGCGCCCGCAACCGGCCATCGGGGTCGGAATGCTGCGCAGCATAATTCGCCACAAGTGCAGCATAGGTGTCCCGGCGCAGCGGCAGCCTGCTGCGCTCGGTCATCGCATTGGTGAAGCCGTGCGCCCGCAGGTCGCGCGCCAGGGCCGGGAAATCGCCATAGCGGACATTCAGCCGCTCGACATCGGCGACGGGCAGGGCAAAGCCCGCCCGCTGCAGCAGCCCGCCCAGGTCGCGGACATCGGCGAAGGGCGAAACCCGCGGGCTGATGCCGCCACGGGTAGCGGTTTCCGCCTGGGCAAAGGCCTCGCGCAATTCCCCAAGGGTGCCGCCGCCCAGAAGCGCCGCCAGGAACAGGCCATCCGGCTTGAGGGCGCGGCGGATCTGCACCAGCGCGCCGGGCAGGTCGTTCACCCCCTGCAGGGAGAACAGGCTGACGGCGAGATCGAAAGGGCCTTCGGTGGCGAGAACCTCATGGCGATCAAAATCGGCGCAGGTCCAATGCCGCGCAAAAGAAACAAGCGGTTGCGGCACCATCTCGCCGATCCACAACCCGCGCTCGAATTTCCGCACCACCGCCGCCAGCCGGTCGGCCAGGCCTTCGGCGGCGGCCTGGTCGAGAAAGCGGTCGCCCTTCAGCCGCGCCGCCCGGGCGCGGGCGCGGCGGCTTGCGGAGAAATCGAAAAGAGGCGGGCGCGTGTTGGCCATCCCGGCTATGTTACGCCATGGCTGGGAATGTCGCCAAAGCGGTTCTGGACCTGCTGTTTCCCCCGCAATGCATGGCGTGCCGCGCCACGGTGGGCGAGCCGGGTTTCTGCGCCGCCTGCTGGAGCGCCATCCGCTTTCTCGACGGGCCCTGCTGCGCCTGTTGCGGCTTGCCCTTTCCCGTGGCGCTGGAAGGCGAAAACCATTGCGCCGCCTGCCTGGCCAGGCCGCCGGCCTTCGACAGCGCCCGCGCCATCCTGGCTTATGACGACAACAGCAGGGGCGCGATCCTGGCGCTGAAACATGCCGACCGGCTGGACCTGGTGCCCGGTTTCGCCCGCTGGCTGGACCGGGTGGGCGCGCGCGAGGCCTGCGACCTGGTGGTGCCGGTGCCGCTGCATCCCTGGCGGCTGTGGCGGCGGCGCTACAACCAGTCGGCGGAACTGGCGCGGCGGCTGGCGCGGGACTGGAACATGGCCTGCGATCCCCTGGCCCTGGCCCGCAGCCGTTCCACCCCAAGCCAGGGGGCCATGTCCAGCGCCAAGGCGCGGCGGCGCAATGTCCAGCGGGCTTTCCGGGTTCCCGATCCCGCCAAAGTCGCGGGCCGGCGGGTGCTGCTGCTGGATGATGTGCTGACCACCGGCGCCACGGCGGAAGCCTGTGCCCGGGCCCTGAAACGGGCGGGGGCGCATGAGGTGCATGTGCTGGCCCTGGCCCGCGTTGTGAAGGCCACGGACATGCTTATATAGGAGCCGTCACATTTGCCGAGTTGCGTCATGAAGACCGTTCGCATCTACACCACGCCGATCTGCCCTTATTGCGTGCGCGCCAAGTCGCTGCTGACCAAAAAGGGTGCCCCTTTCGAGGAAATCGACGTCTTCATGAGCGAGGAAGCCCGCGAGGAGATGGAAGCCAATTCCGGCGGCGCCCGCACCGTGCCGCAGATCTTCATCGGCGACACCCATGTCGGCGGCTGCGACGACCTGCATGCCCTGGAAAAGGCCGGCAAGCTGGACGCGCTGCTGGCTTAGCACCACCCGTGTCATGGCCCGCGAATGCGGGCCACCCAGCTGATACAGGCCGGGTTTTGCAGGACGTGTCTCCGCGAAACCGTCAAAAATGTAGACTGACCCAGCTGGGTGGCCCGCTCTCCGGCGGGCCATGACATGGGTTTGGGGTGGACAAAAACCGCAATGACCTCGAATACTGCCGCATAAATAAGCCAACCGGGAAGGGAACATCATGAAGAAGATTTTGCTCGCCGCCACCGCGCTGCTGATCGCGGCGCCTGCCTTCGCCCAGGTCAATCCCGCGCCCACCATCGCGCCCGCGCCCACCGCCGACGAGATGAAGCTGCCGCGCCCGGCGCGCGCCAAGGGCATCCCCACGGCGCTGGCCATCGAAGCCGCGGTCGAAGCCAACCGCGTCTGCCTGGGCAACACCTACAAGACCACCGCCCTGATCGCCGACTCGGCGGGCGTGCCGATTGTGGTGATCTCCAATGACGGCGCCGCCGCCATCACCCAGCGCATCGCCATGAGCAAGGTGCAGGCGGTGCTGAAATACAAGATGACCAGCGGCGAGGTGGCCGCCAAGGCCGCCGCCGACCCGGCCTTCGCCGCCGAACTCAAGGCCGATCCCCTGATCGACACGGCGCGCCAGGGCGCGGTGCCGCTGACGGCGGGCGGTGAGGTGGTCGGCGTCTTCGCGGTGTCGGGCTCGCCGGGCGGCGACAAGGATGAAGTCTGCGTCCGCGCCGCCATCGCCAAGATCGCGGATCGCCTGAAATAATGAGCGTGCGGGCCTTCAAGGCGGCATGCGTTCAGCTGCGCTCCAGCGACGACGTGGCGGAGAATATCGCCACCACAGTCGCCCTGGTGCGGGACGCAGCCGCCCAGGGCGCGGCCTTCATTGCCACGCCGGAAAACACCACCCTCATGGCGCTGGATGGCGGCGCCAAGCTGGCCTCCAGTTTTGACGAGGCCCACGACCCGGCGCTGCCGGTGTTCGCGGCGCTGGCGCAGGAACTGAAGGTCTGGCTGCTGATCGGATCGCTGGCGATCAAGGTTTCCGATACCAAGACCGCCAATCGCAGCTTTCTTGTTTCGCCGGACGGGCAGGTCACCGCCCGCTACAGCAAGATCCATCTGTTCGACGTCGAGCTGGCCTCGGGCGAGGCCTATCGCGAATCCAGCACCGTGGCGGGCGGCGATGCCGCCGTGGTGGCCGATACCCCCTGGGGCGGCATCGGACTGACCATCTGCTATGATGTGCGCTTTCCCCAGCTTTACCGCAGCCTGGCAAAAAAAGGCGCCTTCCTGTTTACGGTGCCGGCAGCCTTTACCGTGCCCACCGGCACCGCCCACTGGCATGTGCTGCTGCGGGCCCGGGCGATCGAGAACGGCGCCTTTGTGGTCGCCCCGGCGCAGGGCGGCCTTCATGCCAATGGCCGCAAGACCTATGGCCACAGCCTGATCGTCGGGCCCTGGGGCGAGGTGCTGGCCGAGGCCGGGACCGAGCCCGGCGTGATCCTGGCCGACATCGACCCGGCCCTGTCATTCGCGGCGCGGGCGCGGATTCCCAACCTGCAACACGACCGGGACTTCTCTGGGCCATGACTTCTTTGGGCCATAAACCCTGTTCGTTGCCTGGTCTTGCGAAACTTTCGTTTGCGCCCCATCCTGGGGAGAACAGTCTGGGGGCAGGCTGAAGTTGGAGCGTTCCGTGATTGCCTATTCCCTTCGGTGCCACAAAGGGCACGAATTCGAGGGCTGGTTCCGCGACAGTACCGCGTTCGACCAACAGTCGGTCGGCGGCCATCTGTCGTGCCCGTCCTGCACGTCCATCCGCATCGAGAAGGCGGTCATGGCGCCCGCCGTGGCCGGCACCAAGAAGACGGTGACCGCGCGCGCCAAGGCGGCCGAGGCCCGCCAGATGCGCCAGTTCGCCACCGGCCTGCGCAAGTATGTCCAGGAGAATGCCGACTATGTCGGCCCCAACTTCGCCGAGGAAGCCCGCAAGATTCACTATGGCGAAACGCCCGACCGCCACATCTATGGCGAGGCGACCCACAAGGAAGCGCAGGAACTGGTGGAGGAGGGCGTCGATGTCGCCCCCCTCCCGCCGGACCTTGAGGGGGCTAACTGATAGCGCTGCCGCCACGGATGTATGACGCCTGCCTACATTCCCGGGTTCCCGGCAGCTAGCGGCGCGCCACGATCATGTAGTTCACATCGGTATCGGCCGACAGCTTCCAGTCCCAGCCTAACGGGTTGAATGAAACACCCTGTGTTTTCAAGATGGATAGACCCGTTTTCTCTAGTGAGGCCTTAAGTTCGGCCGGTGGGATGAAACGGTTCCAGTCATGGGTGCCGCGCGGCAGCCAGTTCAGCACATACTCCGCTCCCACCTTGGCCAGGGCCAGGCTCTTGAGCGTCTTGTTCAGGGTGGCGACAAGGGTCAGCCCGCCCGGCTTCACCAGCGCCGTGCAGGCCGCGAGATAGGCGTCAACATCGGCGACATGCTCGACCACTTCCATGTTGAGCACCACGTCAAAGGACAGGCCCTCGGCCACCAGCGCCTCGGCGGTGGCAGCGCGGTAGCTGATGGCCAACCCCGACTGGGCGGCATGGGCCGCGGCGGTGCCGATGTTGCGCTCGGAGGCATCCGCGCCGGTGACGGCAAAGCCCAGCCGCGCCATGGGCTCGGACAACAGCCCGCCGCCGCAGCCGATATCCAGCAGGGAGAGCCCCTCGAAGGGGCGCAAGGCGCGCGCCTCCTTGCTGAAATGCGCCGCCGCCTCCTGCCGGATGAAGGCCAGGCGCACGGGATTGAATTTGTGCAGGGGGGCGAACTTGCCGGCGGGGTCCCACCATTCCGCCGCGATGGCGGAGAATTTGGCGACTTCGGCCGAATCGACGGTGCCGGTCATGCCGCATCGTCCTGATCGTACCAGATACAGAACTGCATCGGCTGGCCCTTGGCGGGATCGGCGGGCCTGGTCTTGGTGTCGCGGATGGCGATGCCGGTTTCCCCCGCCAGCCAGTCGTTGACGGCCTTGATGATGGCGTCCGCTCCGTCCGCGCTGAAGGTCTTGGATTTCATGCCGGTTTGCCGCTTTTCGCCCGTCCGGCTTTAAGGGTTGAGCCAGGGGGCAACTCCCTCTATGTAGGCCGCCGTTTCCTGCGGGGCAAATCCGTCACATGGCGTTGATCACGATGAAATTCGGCGGCACTTCGGTGGCCGACATCGAACGCATCCGCCATGTCGCCAGCCTGGTGAAGCGCGAGGTCGAACGCGGCAACCAGGTCGCCGTGGTGGTGTCCGCCATGGCCGGGGAGACCAACAAGCTGGTCGCCTGGACGAATGACGCCGCCCGCAACGCCAACAATCTCGCGCTGCCCGACCAGCGCGAATACGATGTCGTGGTGGCGGCGGGCGAACAGGTCACAGCCGGGCTTTTGGCGATCACCCTCAACGCCATGGGGATCAAGGCGCGGTCCTGGCTGGGCTGGCAGATTCCCATCCAGACATCGGCCGTGCATGGCTCCGCCCGCATCGAGGGCGTGCCGGCCAGCGACATGAAGACCGCCATCGAGAATGGCGAGGTGGCGGTTGTCGCCGGCTTCCAGGGCGTGGCCCCGGGCACCCGCATCTCCACCCTGGGCCGTGGCGGCTCGGACACCAGCGCGGTGGCGGTGGCCGCCGGCCTCGGGGCGGCGCGCTGCGATATCTATACCGATGTGGACGGCGTCTATACCACCGACCCGCGCATCGTTCCCAAGGCGCGGCGGCTGGACAAGATCGCTTACGAGGAAATGCTGGAGATGGCGTCCCTGGGCGCCAAGGTCCTGCAGACCCGCTCGGTGGAAATCGCCATGCTGCACCGGGTGCCGACCCGGGTGCTTTCGACCTTCACGCCCGATGTGGGCGGCACACTTCTTTGCGACGAGGAAGACATCGTGGAAAAGAAACCAGTCACCGGCATCGCCTACAGCCGCGACGAAGCCAAGATCACCCTGGTGCGGGTGCCCGACCGCCCCGGCATCGCCTCGGCCATCTTCGGGCCGCTGGCCGACGCCGGCATCAATGTGGACATGATCGTGCAGAACGTCTCGGAAGACGGCGCCACCACCGATCTGACCTTCACCTGCACCCGGGGCGAACTGGCCCGCGCCCTGGCCGCGATCCAGACCCATGCCAAGGACATCAAGTATCAGGATCTGATCCAGGACGCGGCGGTGGCCAAGGTCTCGATCATCGGCATCGGCATGCGGGCCCATCCCGGCGTCGCCTCGACCATGTTCCGCACCCTGTCGGAAAAGGGCATCAACATCCAGGTGATCTCCACCAGCGAGATCAAGGTCAGCGTCCTGATCGCCGAGGAATATGTCGAACTGGCGGTGCGGGCGCTGCATTCCGCTTACGAGCTGGATGCGGCCTGACCGCACGCCCCGCTGTCATGGCCCGCAAATGCAGGCCACCCAGGTGAAATGGGCGAGGACGTCACAAGAAATGGCCGAGACCCGTTTTCCAAAGTGGTGACAGGCGTCACCTGGATGGCCCACACTAGGTGGGCCATGACATTTTTGATTGATTCCGAGGTTCTGACCTGATGTCACCCGGCGGCGGTCCGCGCCTTCTTCTTCGTCGCCTGCGCGAGATCATGGCGGAGCAGACATCCGCCCAGATGCGGCTGGACAAGCTGGTCACCGTCATCGCCTCCAACATGGTGGCCGAGGTCTGCTCCATCTATCTGCGCCGCGCCGGCAAGGTGCTGGAACTGTTCGCCACCGAGGGCCTGCGCCGCTCGGCCGTCCACACCACCCGCATGAAGGAGGGCGAGGGCCTGGTCGGCCTGGTCGGCGAGACCGCCGAGGCGGTGAACCTGTCGGACGCGCCCGCCGACCCGCATTTCAGCTATCGCCCGGAAACCGGGGAAGACCCGTTCAAATCCTTCCTGGGCGTGCCCATCGTGCGCGGCGGCCAGGTGTTCGGCGTCCTGACGGTGCAGAACAAGGCCGAGCGCATCTATGCCGAGGAGGAGGTCGAGGCGCTGCAGACCGTCGCCATGGTGCTGGCCGAGGTCGTGGCCCAGGGCGGCTTCTTCAATGTCGCCGAACTGGACGAGCCGGAACTGCGTACCGACCGGCCGCGCAAGTTCGTCGGCGACGGACTGTCGGACGGCGTCGCCGTGGGCCGGGTCGCCCTGCACGAACCGCGCGTCAAGGTCGACCGCATGATCGCCGACAATGCGGTGGACGAGCTTCGCCGCCTGGAAGCCGCCATCGGGGGCCTGCGCGAATCCGTGGACGAAATGCTGGCCTCCAGCGAACTCGACCTCACCGGGGAGGGCCGCGAGGTCATCGAGGCCTACCGGCTGTTCGCCTATGACCAGGGCTGGCGGCAGCGCATGCGCGATGCGGTGCGCACCGGCCTGACCGCCGAGGCTGCCGTCGAGCGCGTGCAGGACGAGACCCGGTTGCGCGTCCAGCGCCTGGGCGATCCCATCCTGCGCGAGCGGGCGCATGATTTCGACGACCTGGCGCGGCGGCTGCTGCGCCACCTGACCGGCGAACATGCCGCCGACCGCAGCCTGCCGCAGAACGCCGTGCTGGTGGCGCGCGGCATGGGCCCGGCCGAATTGCTGGATTATGGCCGCGATCAGCTTGTGGCGCTGGTGCTGGAGGAGGCGGCCTCCACCAGCCATGTCGCCATCGTCGCCCGCTCCATGGGCCTGCCCATGGTGTCGTCGCTGGAAGGCATCGCCGACAATGCCCGTGGCGGCGACCTGATCGCGGTGGATGGCGAGATGGGCGAGGTGCACCTGCGCCCCGCCTCCGAGATCGTCAAGGCCTTCGAGGAAAAGCGCGAACTGCGGGTCCAGGCCCAGGCGCGCTTCGCGGCGGTGCGCGATCTGCCGGCGGTCACCCGCGACGGCGTTCCCATCAAGCTGATGATGAATGCCGGGCTGGAATTCGACATGCCGCAACTGGCCCAGTCGGGCGCCGACGGCATCGGGCTGTTCCGCACCGAACTGCAGTTCATGATCGGCGAGACCATGCCGCGCCTGGCCGACCAGTCCAGCTTCTACAAGAAGATCCTGGACGCGGCGGGCGACAAGCCGGTGGTGTTCCGCACCCTGGATCTGGGCGGCGACAAGGTATTGCCCTATGCCCGCTGGGAGCGGGAGGAAAATCCCGCCCTGGGCTGGCGCGCCATCCGCATCGCGCTCGATCGGCCGGCGCTGCTGCGCTACCAGGTGCGCGCCATGCTGACGGCCAGCGCCGGGCGCACCCTGCGCATCCTGCTGCCCATGGTCTCGGATGTGGACGAGTTCAATCGCGCCCGCGCCCTGGTGGACCGTGAGCTGGAGCGGGCGCGGCTGCTGGGTCTCATCCGCCCGACCCAGGTGCTGGTCGGCGCCATGCTGGAAGTGCCGGCGCTGGCCTTCATGCTGCCCCAGCTGATGCGCTCGGCCGATTTCGTCTCCATCGGCTCCAACGACCTGTTGTCGCTGGCCTTCGCGGTGGACCGCACCAATCCGCGCGTCGCCAAGCGCTATGACAATCTCAATCCCGCCTCGCTGACCCTGATCCGGCTGATCGTGCAGAGCGCCGCCGAGAACAGCGGCGATCTTTCGCTCTGCGGGGAAATGGCGGGTCGGCCGCTGGACGCCATGGCGCTTCTGGGCCTGGGCATCCGCACCCTGTCCATGCAGCCCGGCCAGATCGGCCCCATCAAGATGATGATTCGCTCCCTCCATCTGGGGGAGGTCGGCGCCTTTGTGGACCGGCTGTGCGGGCGAACCGACCATTCCCTGCGCACCCGATTGTCAGCCTTTGCCGCGGAACGCGGTATTGTCCTGAAATAGCTGGGTTTTTTCATGGAACCGCGGCTTTTTGCGGTGCAGCGGGTTGTTTGGCCGGGGCTTGATCGGATATGATAGGAACCACAAATATTTAGCGATGCGTGCCCCGTTTGGCGCCCGATGGGTGTAAGGGAGGCAGGCATTGCGCGCGGCAACACATGACCAAGCTTATACAAATGTCCCTGGAAAATGATGGTGGTGGAGAAGGTGACGGCCAAGGCCGCCGTCGCATCCATCTGCGCGAAATTTCCGGGGGCGGCGAGGCCCCGCTGGAGACGGTGGGACAGGATCTGCGCGCCGCCCGCCTGCGCCGGGGCGACGAGATCGCCGCCGTCTCGCGGGCGTTGAAGATTCGCAAGGACCATCTGGAAGCGCTGGAAAACGACCGGCTGGAAGACCTGCCGGGCAAGACCTACGCCATCGGCTTTGTGCGCTCCTATGCCCGGCATCTGGGCCTGGATTCAACGCTCTATGTCGAACGCTTCAAGCAGGATATCAGCGGCCGGCCGGAAGAACATTCGCGCGAGCCCGCGCCCATCCATCAGGAGGAAGGCCGCCGCCTGCCGCAGGGCTGGCGCATCATCGGCGTGGTGCTGGTGGCGCTTCTGGCCTATGGCGGCTACCGGCTGTTCTATCCCGGCGGTGAAGCCAACCAGCCGGTGCCGCCCGCGCCGGTCCTCAATCCCCCCAGGCCCGCGCCTGTTCCCAAGCCCGCGCCCGTCGCGGTACCGGCCCAGACCGCCACCCCGTCGCCCGCCGCCGACGGCACGCCCAGCGAAACCCCGCCCGACACCCAGACCGCGGCGACACCGCCGCCCGCCGCCGGTTCCGCCACCCCGGCCACCAGGATCACCAGGCCCCCCCCCCTGACTTCCGGGACATTGGCGTCCGGAGCACCCGGCCAGACGGCGGCCGTCGGCCCCGCCGTCCCAAGCGGTCAAGTCTATGGTAAGATGAATGCCGGCGCCCGTGTGGTGCTGCGCGCCCGCGCCGACGCCCGCGTCACGGTCAAGGCGGAGGACGGCTCGCTGCTGCTCAACCGCGACCTCAAGGCCGGCGATATCTATCAGGTGCCCAACATGCCGGGCGTCACCATGGCGACCAGCGACGCCGGGGCCGTGGAACTGAATCTGGACGGCGCCGCGCTGGGCCGGGCCGGACAGCAGGGGCAAATTCTCGGCCGCGTTTCCCTCGACCCCCAGTCGCTGGGCGACCGCTACAATTCGCACTGAGGAAACAAGATGAGCGCCCAACCATGAGCGTCAGAGCCTATCGCGACATTCACCGGCGCCCGTCGCGCCAGATCATGGTCGGCAAGGTGCCGGTCGGCGGCGACGCGCCGATCACCGTCCAGACCATGACCAACACCATCACCGGCGATGCGCGCGCCACCATCGACCAGATCCGCCGCATCGAGGAAGCCGGCGCCGATATCGTGCGCGTGTCCTGCCCCGATGAAGACGCCACCCGGGCGATGAAGGCCATCACCAGGGCCGCCGCCATCCCGGTCGTGGCCGATATCCATTTCCACTACAAGCGCGCCATCGAGGCGGCGATCAACGGCGCGGCCTGCCTGCGCATCAATCCCGGCAATATCGGTTCGCCCGCCCGGGTGCGCGAAGTGGTGCAGGCGGCCAAGGACCATGGCTGTTCCATGCGCATCGGCGTCAATGCCGGTTCGCTGGAATCCGACCTGCTGGAAAAATACGGCGAGCCGTGCCCGGAAGCGATGGTGGAAAGCGCCCTGAACCACGCCAAGATCCTCGATGACCTGGATTTCCGCGAATACAAGATTTCGGTGAAGGCGTCGGACCCCTTCCTGGCGGTCGCCGCTTACCAGGCGCTGGGCGACGCCATCGACTGCCCGCTGCATGTCGGCATCACCGAGGCTGGCGGCATGATCTCGGGCACCGTCAAGTCGTCCATCGGCATGGGCATGCTGTTGTGGAGCGGCATCGGCGATACCATCCGCGTCTCGCTGTCGGCCGATCCGGTCGAGGAAGTGCGCGTCGGTTTCGATATCCTGAAGTCGCTGAACCTGCGCCATCGCGGCGTGAACATCATTTCCTGCCCGTCCTGCGCCCGCCAGGGCTTTAACGTCATCGACACGGTCAAGGCGCTGGAAGACCGGCTGAAGCACATCGCCACCCCGATGTCGCTGTCGATCATCGGCTGCGTCGTCAACGGGCCGGGCGAGGCCAAGGAAACCGATCTCGCCTTCACCGGCGGCGGCGCCGGCAAGGGCCATGGCATGATCTATCTGAACGGCAAGCCGGCCTACAAGCTGGACAATTCCGGCCTGGTGGATCACGTGGTCGAGCTTTGCGAAAAGAAGGCCGCCGAGATCGAAGCCGGTCGCGGCAGCGCACCGCTCGAAGCCGCGCAGTAGGTACCCAACACCACCTGTCATGGCCCGCTTCATGCGGGCCATCCAGTTTTCTTTTGTCTGTCGCCATTTGTTCACTGTCACCTGGGTGGCCCGCTTTCGCGGGCCATGACAGGGAGGGAAAATGATCCCCGCCGCCAAACTGGAACGCCTGCTCGACCGCTTCTCGGCCATCGAGGCCGAGATGGCGTCGGGCGTGGGCGGCGACGCCTTCGTCAAGCTCTCGCGCGAACATGCCGAACTCAGCCCGGTGATCGAGACCGCGCGCGCCTATCGCCAGGCCCAGACCCAGCTGGAAGAGGCCGAAGCGATGATCGCGGACCCGTCCAGCGACAGCGAGATGCGCGGCATGGCCGAACAGGAACGCGCCGACCTGCGGGCGCGGCTGGAAATCCTGGATCACGATCTGAAGATTCAGCTTCTGCCGCGCGACGCCGCCGATGCGTCTTCGGCCATCGTGGAAATCCGCGCCGGCACCGGCGGCGACGAGGCGGCCTTGTTCGCGGGTGATCTGCTGGGCATGTACCAGCGCTATTGCGCCCTGCAGGGCTGGAAGACCGAGGTGCTGTCGCTGTCGGAAAGCGACCTGGGCGGCTTCAAGGAAGCGACCCTGGAAGTGGAGGGCCGCGGCGTCTATGCCAAGCTGAAATTCGAAAGCGGCGTCCACCGGGTGCAGCGCGTGCCCGCGACCGAAACCCAGGGCCGCATCCATACCTCGGCGGCGACGGTGGCGGTGCTGCCCGAAGCCGAGGAGGTGGATATCGTCATCAACGAAAAAGACCTGCGCATCGACACCTACCGGGCCCAGGGCGCGGGCGGCCAGCATGTCAACAAGACCGACAGCGCCGTGCGCATCACCCACATCCCCACCAATACCGTGGTGGCGATGCAGGAAGAGAAATCCCAGCACAAGAACAAGGCCAAGGCGATGACCATGCTGCGGGCCAAGATCTATGACGCCGAGCGCAAGCGGGTCGATTCCGAGCGGGCCAGCGAACGCAAATCGCTGGTGGGTTCGGGCGACCGCAGCGAGCGCATCCGCACCTACAATTATCCGCAGGGGCGCGTCACCGACCACCGCATCAACTTGACGCTCTACAACCTGGCCAAGATCATCGCCGGCGACGAACTGGGCGAGATCATCGACGCCCTGGTGGCCCAGGACCAGGCCGACCGCCTGGCCGAATACGAAGCCTCGGAAAATTGACCCTCGAAGACGCGACACGGCGGCTGGCCGGCGCGGGCATCGAAAATCCCCGCGCCGAGGCCCGGCTGCTGCTGGCCCACGCCCTGGGCATCAGCCGCGACCGGACCCTGACGGCCGTGCCGACGCCAGAGCAGGAGCAGGGCTTTGCCGCGCTGGTGGCGCGCCGCGCCGGCCATGAACCGTTCGCCTATATCACCGGGCGCAAGGAATTCTGGTCGCTGGATTTCGCCGTCGGCCCCGGCGTGCTGGTGCCGCGCCCCGACACCGAAACCCTGATTGAAGAAGCCATCCGGCTGGTGCCGGATCGCGGCGCGGCTTTGCGTATCGCCGACCTCGGCACGGGTTCCGGCGCTATCCTGGTCTCCGCCTTGAAAGAGTTTCCCAACACCACCGGCATCGGCTTTGAATCTTCGCCCCAGGCGTTTGCCTTCGCATCCGCCAACGCCGCGCGCCTGACCGGCCCCCGCGCCGAAATCCGCCCGACGGACTGGACTGCCGCCACCGGCCCCTTCGACCTGGTCTTCTCCAACCCGCCCTATATCCCGTCCGCCGAAATCGAATCGCTGGCGCCCGACGTCTCCCGATTCGAGCCCCGCGCCGCCCTGGACGGTGGAACCGACGGGCTGGACGCCTATCGGGAACTGGCGGGCCTTTTGCCGCGTATCCTCAAGCCGGGGGGCCATGCACTGCTGGAAATCGGGGCGGGACAGGCAAATAGCGTGGCGGCGCTGATGCAGAACCTTGAAATTTTGAGGGTTGCACCCGATCTCTCAGGCGTTCCCCGCTGCCTGGTCCTGCTGAAACCCCAAGATTCCCTTGGAAAATCGGGCTCCATCGGCTAGGTTCGGGTTGTGGAGATCGGGGTGATCTCTTCCTGTCGGCGCGAAGGCGGACCACAGGACTGAGCTGGTGACGCGAGACAAGAACCGCGGCCGGGCAGGGGACTCAAAGCGAACCGAAATGGTGCCTGCAGTCGATGCGGCTGTTGCCGCGTTGTCCGGCGGCACAAAGGAAGGTCTTAAGTGAAACGCTCTCGCAGAGGCGGCCGCAGGCCGCAACATAATGGTAACGGCGGCGGCGGCGGCGGCGGCAACAATGGCGGCGGCGGCGGCGGTTTCAATCCCAACCGCACCTATGATTCCTCGGGCCCCGAGATCAAGATTCGCGGCTCCGCCAGCCATGTGTACGAGAAGTATCTCCAGTTGGCCCGCGACGCCAATTCCGGCGGCGACCGCGTCATGGCCGAGAACTATCTTCAGCATGCGGAGCATTATTACCGCATCATGGCGGCCGCGGCCGCCCAGCAGGCCCAGTATGCCGCCCAGCAGGCGGCCCAAAATCCGCGCCCGCAGGGCAGCGAAGGCCAGCCGCAGAATGGCGGCAGCGGGCCATCCTTCTCCCTGACCGAAGGTTCCGACGCCGAGGAAGGCGAAGAGGCGGAAGCGTCCTAGCTTCCGCCGGAATCCTCTTGAGGCGCCTCAAGGACGGGCGCCAGCGCCTGCGCTATCCAGGTCTTGCAGGCCGGGTTCCGCTTTCCCATATCCCTTCCGTAAGCGGCGCCCGCCTCAGGGGCCGCGATAAAGTGGTCCGCCGCCGCAAAGGGGCCGACCGGGAGAGAGCATGGATATCGAGAAATTCACCGAGCGCGCGCGCGGTTTCATTCAGTCGGCGCAGTCGCTGGCCCTGCGTGAGGGCCATCAGCAATTCACCCCCGAACATCTTCTGAAAGTCCTCATTGACGATGAGGAAGGCTTGGCCGCGCGTCTCATTAACGCCGGCGGCGGCAACGACCGCGCCGTGCGCGCCGGCGTGGAAGCCGCGCTGCAGAAGCTGCCCAAGGTGCAGGGCGGCAATGGCCAGGTCTATCTGGCCCAGGACACCGCGCGCCTGCTGGACAATGCCGAACAGGTGGCGAAAAAGGCCGGCGACAGCTTTGTCACCGCCGAATATCTGCTGCTGGCGCTGGCGCTCGCCACCGGCAGCGGGGCCGCGAAAATCCTCAAGGAGGCCGGCGTCACGGCGCAGGGGCTGAACACGGCAATCGCCGATTTGCGCAAGGGCCGCACCGCCGACAGCGCCACCGCCGAAAACGCCTATGACGCCCTGAAGAAATATGCCCGCGACCTCACCGAGGCGGCGCGCAACGGCAAGCTCGATCCCGTCATCGGCCGCGACGAGGAAATCCGCCGCACCATCCAGGTGCTGGCGCGCCGCACCAAGAACAATCCGGTGCTGATCGGCGAACCGGGCGTGGGCAAGACCGCCATCGCCGAGGGCCTGGCGCTGCGCATCGTCAATGGCGACGTGCCCGAAAGCCTGCGCGACCGCAAGCTGATGGCGCTGGACATGGGCGCCTTGATAGCGGGCGCCAAGTTCCGCGGCGACTTCGAGGAGCGGCTGAAGGCCGTGCTGAACGAGGTCACCACATCCAATGGCGAGATCATCCTGTTCATTGACGAGATGCACACGCTGGTCGGCGCGGGCAAGGCCGACGGGGCGATGGACGCCTCCAACCTCATCAAGCCGGCCTTGGCGCGCGGCGAACTGCATTGCGTCGGCGCCACCACGCTGGACGAATACCGCAAATATGTCGAGAAGGACGCGGCGCTGGCGCGGCGCTTCCAGGCGGTGTTCGTGGGCGAGCCCACGGTGGAAGACACCATCTCGATCCTGCGCGGCCTGAAAGAGAAATACGAACTGCATCACGGCGTGCGCATCGCCGACAGCGCCATCGTGGCGGCGGCGACGCTGTCGAACCGCTACATCACCGACCGTTTCCTGCCCGACAAGGCCATCGACCTGATGGACGAGGCCGGCTCGCGGCTGCGCATGCAGATCGACTCCAAGCCCGAAAAGCTGGACGAACTGGACCGCCGCATCATCCAGCTCAAGATCGAGCGCGAAGCCCTGAAGAAGGAAACCGACAAGGCCTCGCAAGACCGGCTGGCGGCGCTGGAAGGCGAACTGGCCGGGCTGGCGGAACAGTCCGCCGCCCTGACCGCGAAATGGCTGGAAGAAAAGAAGTCGGTGGCCGATGTCCAGTCGATCAAGGAAAAGCTGGACCAGTCCCGCAGCGAAGTCGAAGTGGCGCAGCGCAAGGGCGATTTCGCCCGCGCCGGCGAACTGACCTATGGCGTGATCCCCGAACTGGAGCGCCGGCTGAAGGCGATCGATGAACGCAAGGACGATGTGCTGGCGGCCGAAGCCGTGACGGCGGAGAACATCGCCCAGGTGGTGTCGCGCTGGACCGGCATTCCGGTGGACAAGATGCTGGAAGGCGAGCGCGAAAAGCTGCTGCACATGGAAGACGATCTGGGCCGCCGCGTGGTGGGCCAGGACGAGGCGGTGCGCGCCATCTCCAATGCGGTGCGCCGCGCGCGCGCTGGCCTGCAGGACCCCAACCGGCCGATCGGCTCGTTCCTGTTCCTGGGTCCGACCGGCGTCGGCAAGACCGAACTGACCAAATCGCTGGCGGCCTTCCTGTTCGACGACGACACCGCGCTGGTGCGCATCGACATGAGCGAGTTCATGGAAAAGCATGCCGTGGCGCGGCTGATCGGCGCCCCGCCGGGCTATGTCGGCTATGAGGAAGGCGGCGTGCTCACCGAGGCGGTGCGGCGCAGGCCCTATCAGGTGATCCTGTTCGACGAAGTCGAAAAGGCCCATGCCGATGTCTTCAATGTGCTGCTGCAGGTGCTGGATGACGGCCGCCTGACCGACGGCCAGGGCCGCACCGTGGACTTCAAGAACACGGTCATCATCCTGACCAGCAACCTGGGCACCGAATTGCTGGGGCTGGAAGGCGACCAGACCCAGGCGCGCGCGGCGGTGATGGCGGCGGTGCGGTCGCATTTCCGCCCCGAATTCCTCAACCGGCTGGACGAGATCATTCTGTTCCACCGCCTGACGCGGGCCAATATGGACAAGATCGTGGACATCCAGATCGGCCGCCTCGACCGGCTGCTGGCGGATCGCAAGATCACCATCACCCTGGACGACAAGGCGCGCCACTGGCTGGGCAATGCCGGCTATGACCCGGTCTATGGCGCCCGGCCGCTGAAGCGCGTCATCCAGCGCCGGCTGCAGGACCCGCTGGCGCAACTGATCCTGGAAGGCCGGATCGGCGAGGGCGCGCAGGTGGACGTCAGCGCCTCCCAGACCGGGCTGGTCATCAACGGCCAGGAATTCGCCGCCGGCGCCGACGAACTGGCCGATGCGGTTCCGGCTGGCACGGCTCTCAATTAAGACTTGCCTCTGACTGTCATGGCCCGCTTTATGCGGGCCATCCAGTTTTGATCAGCAACTGGATGGCCCGGACAAGCCGGGCCATGACGGTGAGGGGAGCATGACCGATACAATCAGTTTCGACGATTTCCTGAAAGTGGATATCCGCGCCGGCACCATCGTGGCGGCGGCGCCGTTCCCGGAGGCGCGCAAGCCGGCGATCAAGCTGACCATAGATTTCGGCGGCGAGATCGGGGTGAAGAAATCCTCGGCCCAGATCACGAAATACTATGCGCCCGAGACGCTGGTGGGAAAGCAGGTGATCGCGGTGGTCAATTTCCCGCCGCGCCAGATCGGACCCTTCATGTCGGAAGTCCTGACCCTGGGCGTGCCGGACGAGAATGGCGAAGTGGTGCTGCTGCATCCCAGCCTGGCGGTGCCCAATGGCGGACGCTTGTTCTAGGCCGCGACTTCGACCGTGATAACGTCAAAGCGCGCCAGCACGGCATTGCCGAAGGCGGTGGAGATCGCCGCATCGGTGGCGTCGCGGCCCCGCGCCATCAGCAGCCGCCCGATGCGCGGCTGGTTGTGGCGCGCATCCATGGTGTGCCATCGCCCGCCCAGGAAGACCTCGAACCAGGCGCTGAAATCCATCGGCGCGGGATCGGGCGGCACGCCGATATCGCCCAGATAGCCGGTGCAATAGCGCGCCGGAATGTTCATGCAGCGGCACAGGGTAATCGCCAGATGGGCGAAGTCGCGGCACACGCCCTTGCGTTCGGCATTGCCCTCCGAGGCGGTGCGATCGGCGCGGGCATCCATGTAATTGAAGCGGATGCGGTCATGGACATAATCCATGATCGCCTGCACCCGCGGATAGCCCATCTCGGTCTTGCCGAACTTCTTCCAGGCCATGGTCGCCAGCTTGTCGGTGTCGCAATAGCGGCTGCCCAGCAGATACAACAGCACATGATCGGGCAGCTCATCCACCTCCGCCTGCCGCTGCCCCCAGGGCATGGTGTCCTGCACGCCGCTGTCCTGGATGACGAAGCGGTTGGACAGGGTGAGCATGCCGGCGGGCGCGACGATGCGGGTACACAGGTTGCCGAAATCGTCGATATAGGTGCGGAAGGGGATGGCGGGGTCGAGGCGGAATTGCTCCGGCGCCCGCAGGCGGCCCCACAATTCCGGATGCAAGTGAACCTGCAGCAGCATCGGCGTCGCCGCCTTCAGGCTGAAGGCAATGTCATAGCCGCCCTGAATCAACACCAGTTGCATCCCTTGTCGGAAATACAATGCCAGAGAAACGTGAAAGTTCCTCGTATAAAAAGCTGGGTCCCCTTCACCTCGCGGCGTCCATACGCTGTCGCTACGGACCCGCTCGCCGGGGACGAAATAATCCGCCTTTGGCGGGCCTCTCGCTTTGGCTCGCGGCGTTCGGCTGCTTTCGCATGTCCACTGGACATGCTCACGCCTTACGGCGCCGCAGCCTCACTTCGCTTTCGCCTGCCGCAAGTCCGTCGCGTTGTCCGCAACCTTGGCTTCCAGGGTCGCATTGGCGACCAGATTGTCGATCTCCAGCCGCTTTTCCTTGAACAACTGCAGCAGGTGGCCCACCAGCATGCGGCCCTGGGCCATCTTCACGGTCAGGGGATTGACCTGTGTGCCGTTGATGCGGATCTCGTAATGCAGGTGCGGCCCCGTCGCCATGCCGGTCATGCCGCTATAGGCGAAGACCTGGCCCTGGCGCACCCGCGCGCCCTGGCGCAGGCCGGGGGCAAATCGCGACAGGTGGCCATAGGCCGTGGCGTAATTGCCGTCATGGTTGAGGAGCACGAAATTGCCGTAACCGTTGGCCCAGCCCATGAACTTGATGATGCCCGCGCCCGCCGCCATGACCGGCGTGCCGGTGGGCACGGCGAAGTCCACGCCCTTGTGCATGCGGGTATAGCCCAGGATGGGATGGAAGCGCGAACCGAAGCCCGAGGAAATGCGCGCGCCGTCCACCGGCGTCTTCATCAGCATGCCCTTGGCGCTTTCGCCCTTGGCGTCGAAATACTCCGCCGGTTCGTCGGGATCGGCCTGGAAGCGGTACATCGGGATCTGCTTGCCGCCCAAGGTCATCATCGCATAGCTGATGGCGCCGTGCTTCGCCGGCAGGCCTTCGGGCGTGTAGTAATAGTCGTAATAGACTTCGAACTTATCGCCGGGATGCACGTCGCGCTGGAAGTCCACCTTGTAGGCGAACATCCCCATCATATCGCCCACGACCTCGGTGGGAATGCCCGCCTGCATCGCCGAGAGATAAAGGCTGCCGTCAATGGTGCCGCCGGCGCGGTGGCGATGAAGCTGCAACTCCTTCTTCTGGATGTCGGCGGTATAGCCGCCCTGGGTGGTGCGGGTGACGGTGATATCCTGCTCGATGGAGGGCGAGAAATGCAGCGACAGCAATCGCGAAATGGCCTGCGAATTTTCCTCCCGGGCGCCGCTGGCATCGTCTTCCGCGGCATCCACCGGCACCACCACCGGCTTGTGATTGACCATGATGGTGGTGGTGCGCGCCTGCGCCGGCCTGGGGGCCGCGCCGGTGGCGTCAATGGTCGCCACGGCATAGGTGATGTCGAAGGACTGGCCGGCCCTCAGGGCGCGGGGATTGAAGCCCTTGCCAAGCGCGGCGACCACGGCATTGGCGTCCTGCGCCGAGATGCCGACATCTTCCAGCATGCCCGCCAGGGTGTCGCCGGAATCCAGGGTCACGGTGCTGCTTTCCACGCCGGGATTGGGATTGGGATTGGCATTGTCGGAATTGTCGGCTGGCGCCTGCGGCTCGCTGGCCCGGATCAGCTTCATGAACAGGGCATAGGGCAGGGAGGAACGGCCCGGCGCCACCATGGGATGATCGCTCGGCATCATGCCCACCGCCATCCAGGCAACGGCCGCCGCCACGGTGGCGGTCAGCGAGGTGGAAACGACGGCCCAGCGGGCATCGGTGGTGGCGAAGAGGGCACCGGCGCGGCGGCGCAGGGTGGTTTTGAAACTGTTATCAACGCGCGCAATGCTGTCGCGAGTACGACGGTCCACGGTGGCTTCCTTGTCGTGAAACCAGCCGGTCGCAAGTCCCCCGACCCGCCGCCTGCCTGTTCCAGCCCTGTCTTGCCCGCAACCCATCCCCGGCGCGACCTGGGCCATGTAACGGTCACGATTGAGTCGGGTCAAGCCTAATGTCGTTCAAGAGCCTGTTCCTGTTGGACTTTAGACATTTTCCAAAGTTCCATGGGGTGATGCCGCGACTCGCCTTGCTTGCCCTTCTGCTGTTCGCGCCGCTGCCCGCCCTGGCCTGGGGGGCGCAGGGCCATGAGATCGCGGCCGCCATCGCGCTTGCCGATCTGACACCGGCGGCCCGCGCCCAGGTCGCGGCCCTGCTGGGCAGCGACGCCATGCTGGTGCACGATTCCAACTGGGCCGATGAAATCCGCGAGCAGCGGCCCCAGACGGGCGACTGGCATTTTGTGGACATTCCGCTGGACGCCCCCGGCTATGACGCGCGGCGCGATTGCCCCGCCGGGGCTTGCGTGGTGGCGCAGATCGGCGACGATCTGCATCGTCTGGCGGATCGCAGGCTGCCGCCGCCGGTGCGCGCCGAGGCGTTGCGCTTCCTGATCCATTTCGTCGCCGACATCCATCAGCCGCTGCACACCGAGGACAATAACGACCGTGGCGGCAATGCGGTGCGCGTGATCCTGGGGCGCGAACACAGCAACCTGCATCATGTCTGGGACACCAGCCTGGTGCAGGCGGTGGGCTTCGATACCGGCGAGATCGCGGGCGAGATTTCGCGCGGCATCACGCCGGCACAGCGCAAACAGTGGCAAGCGGGCACGCCAGCCCAATGGGCCAATGAATCCCACCGGCTGGCGCGGGATGAAATCTATGCCCAGGTAGGGGATCGCCGCAGCCTGCGCCTGCCGCGCGGCTATGCCTATGCCGAGGCGCCGGTAGTGCAGATGCAGCTCGCCAAGGCGGGCGTGCGCCTGGCCTGGCTGCTGAACTCAGCCTTCAATTAGAATTGTCATTTCCGCACAGGATTCTTATTCCGCCGACATGATGGTGTTGCGCACCATGGGATAGATTTGTGTTGCCCAGCGCGTGCCGGAAAATACGCCGTAATGGCCGACCCCGGCCTGGACATAATGTTTCTTGCGGAACGGCTTGACGCTGGAGAACATATCCTGCGCCGCCATGGTCTGGCCCAGGCCGCAGATATCGTCGCGCTCGCCTTCCACCGTCAACAGCGCGGTCTTGCGGATGGCGGCCGGATTGACGATGCGGTTTTTCCAGGTGTAGCGGCCGTTGGGCAGATGCTGTTCCTGGAACACCTTCTGCACCGTCTCCAGATAGAATTCGGCGGGCAGGTCGGCGACCGCGAAATATTCGTCATAGAATTTCCTGTTGGCATCGGCCTTGGCCATCTCGCCCTTCAGGATATGGCCGAACAGGTCCATATGGGCGCGCACATGGCGCGACAGGTTCATGGTCATGAAGGCCGACAGTTGCACAAAGCCGGGATAGACCCGCCGATGCGCCCCGGCATAGCGGCGCGGCACCGTGGCGATCAGATTGTCCTCGAACCAGTCCACCGGATGCTCGTTGGCCAGCTTGTTGACCTTGGTGGGATTGATGCTGGTGTCCACCGGGCCCGCCATCAGGGTCAGGCTTTTGGGTGTGGCGGGATGATCGTCCTCGGCCATCAGCGCCGTGGTCGCCAGCATCGAAGGGCAGGGCTGGCACACCGCCACGCCATGCGCGCCCGGCCCGATCCGGGTGAAGAAGGCCATCAGGTGATCGATATATTCGTCGGTGCCGAAGCGGCCTTCGGTCAGCGGCACGTCCCGCCCGCTTTTCCAGTCGGTGATGTAGACGTCGTGATCCTGCAGCAGGGTCTGGGCGGTATGGCGCAGCAAGGTCGGGAAATGCCCCGCCATGGGCGCCGCCAGCAGCACCCGCGGCTGGCCCTGGACGTCCGGCTTGCGGAAATGCACCAGATTGCCGAATGGCATTTCCAGCGCCACTTCCTCGACCACCGCCGCGGGCCGCCCCGCCACCGTGACCTGGTCGATGCCATAGGCCGGGCGGTCATGGATCAGATGGGCGCGGGAGATGATTTCCGCCGCCGCCGCGGCCGAGCGGATCAGATAATTGGCCGACGGTCCCATGACGGGCTCGCCGAATGCTGTCTTGAACAGGTCGGCCCCCGCCCGCAGCGGCGCCAGGAAATCCTGCTGGGCCTGATAGGCGTCGTACAACATCCCGGTTAGCCCCACGCAATCCCGCCAACCGGGGCCCCGGCGGAGCCCCTGACCGACCGGGGGGATGCTGCAGCGCGAAATAACCCTTGTCAACGCAGCGGAACCGGCAAACACTCCGCAACATGAGCGATACGGTTCTGACCATCTCCAGCAAGAACTACTCCTCCTGGTCGTTGCGCGGCTGGCTGCTGTGCAAGATGGCCGGACTGGACTTCCGGGAAGAATTGCTGTCCAGCGACGATCCCTCCGCCCGTGCCGAACTGCTGCTGCTGTCGCCGTCCTTCCTGGTGCCGCGCCTGACGCACAATGGCATCCGGGTGTGGGATACCCTGGCGATCGCGGAATATCTCAACGAAGTCTTCCCGCAGGCGGGCCTGTTGCCCAAGGATCAGCCGGCGCGCACCCATTGCCGCGCCATTTCGGGCGAAATGCATTCCGGCTTCACCAACCTGCGTTCGGCGCTGCCTATGAATCTCAAGGCCCATTTCAAGGGCTTCAAGATCTGGGCGGCCGCCCAGGCCGATATCGAGCGGGTGACCGCGATCTGGCGCGAATGCCTTGGCAAGTATGGCGGGCCCTATCTGTTCGGCGAAACACCCACCCTGGCGGACGCCATGTATGCGCCGGTGGCGACGCGCTTCAAAACCTATGACGTCAAGCTGGACCGGCAGTGCGCCGATTACTGCGAGACGGTGCTGGCGCTGCCCGACATGATCGAATGGACCGAGGCCGCCATCAACGAACCCACCGGCATCGAAGAACTGGAAGCGGAGTTCTGACTTCCGCTGTCAGGGCGCGATCAGGTACCGCTCTCGTTGGGCTTGGTCTGAAGCTGGACGAAATTCTCGATCCCCATCTGCTCGATCAGGCGCAACTGGGTCTGCAGCCAGTCCACATGCTCCTCCTCGCTTTCCAGGATGTCGGTGAACAGTTCGCGGCTGATGTAATCCTTGACCGTCTCGCAATGGGCGATAGCCAGCTTGAGGTCGGGCATCGCCATCATTTCCAGCGACAGGTCGCACTTGACGATTTCCAGCACGCTTTCGCCGATCATCAGCTTGCCCAGATCCTGCAGGTTGGGCAGGCCGCCCAGGAACAGCACGCGCTTGATCAGCGTGTCGGCGTGCTTCATCTCGTCGACGGATTCTTCGTATTCCTTGCGCGCCAGGATGCTGAGGCCCCAGTCGGCCAGCATGCGCGAATGCAGGAAATACTGATTGATGGCGGTGAGTTCGTTCTTGAGCACCGTGTTCAGGAACGCGATGGTGACGGGATCGCCCACCACCGAGGCATGCGGGGCGGGGCCTACTCCGCCGCCTGCGCCAGCGCTCCCCGGTTTTGCTCCAGCAGTCCTTCGATTGTTTCCTGGCATCGCCCGCAATTCTTTCTCACGCCGCAGCGCGCATAAACGTCATCGGCGCAGTCCGCGCCGCCGCAAATCGCGGCGCCGATGCGCTGTTCGTTCAGCCTATTGCAGACACAGACAATCATCCAAGCACTCCGGGCGAGAGCAATTCTCAGGTGCAGGCTTATATTGTCAGTTGCGACTGATTGTCAATGTCGTTCGCAGCCTGGGTGGTGAGTCAGTTTGCTTTAACTTTGTTTTTCCCATTTTGGACCAGAGGTTCACCGGGATTTTCGCGCACTTTGTAAGAGGCGCGAAGCCTGGAAATGGAAGGGCCACACGACCGGCCGTTTCGGCTCGCAGGACCTACTCCCAGGCTGACGCTTAACGGGTTTGGCTGCCATTATTGGTCTTGACAGCCAAGTTTAATTAGGAATCTGAAACCTTCCGGTTTGGCCCGGATACGCCGTATCTCAGACGGCCTAACCTGCTCCATACACTGATGATACGGCGCAAGGCCCCGCATGGCATCGTGCCCATGCGAGCAGCCGGTCGGCCCACCTTTGTCCGTGTACGGCGAAACTATCTCTCTGCGGCGCCCGTTAACCATGCACTCACGATTGTCCCGCCAGCGAATACTCGCTCTCGATGGATGATCGGTTGGAAGGTCACCCCGATGATTAGACTATCCATGGCGGCGGCAGCGCCGTTGCTGCTGCTGATTCAACCCGCTTTTGCACTTTGCAACGAAATCCCCATGCCGCCTCCGCAATTCGATCACGTGCCGACAAGCGATTTCTACGACGACCGCGAGGCATATGGAAAAGTCGATGGCATATGCAGGCACGCCGCAAATTTCGCATACCAGACCAATCGTCTTGAAGGATGCGTGTTCCGGGCGGCGGCTGACGATATGCCCACGCGCGTCATTCCGAACAATATAGACCCCGGCTATACCGACTGCCTGATCGCGCACGAAAACGGGCACATAAACGGGTGGGCGTCGAACCATCCGGACGCGAGATATCGTTGACCGCGGATTGGAGCGTGGGCGCCGCATCGCACAAATGTCTGACGGCATCGCTGATCTGCCTGTCGCTCGCGCAACCGGCGTGGGCGCTGCCGGCGCCCACCGCATCGCAGCAGCCGGACGATGCGCCGCCCTCCACGCCCTTGCCGGATTCACAATTGCGGGCGCCGCCGCCGTTGGGGCTGACGGGTTTCTGCGTGCGCGATCCCGGCCAGTGCCTGATGACCGACACGCCCGCGCGCATGACATTGACCGAAGCCAACTGGACTCTGATGCGGCGCGTCAACCGCGAGGTCAATGACAATATCGCGCCAATCAGCGACATCGCGCATTATGGCAGGAAGGAATACTGGACCATTCCCACCGACGGCTGGGGCGATTGCGAGGATTACGCCCTGGCCAAGCGCGCCGACCTGATGGCGGCCGGATTGCCGGAAAATGCCTTGCGCATGGCCGTGGTGCGCACGTTTCGCAATGCGCTTCATGCCGTCCTGGTGGTCGCCACCGACCGGGGCGATTATGTACTGGACAGCTTGGAAACCGACGTCGAACCTTGGAAGGACGAGGATTATGGCTGGATCGAGGAACAGGGTCCGCACGGGCCGCGTGACTGGGTGGCGTTGGAAAGCCCACAACGGATCGCCCAGGCGACGCGGCAGCCGACCTCTGCACTGCCGCGCTTCCAAGGATCACGACTGACCACATGCTGAACTGGTGAGCCAACCTTCGACGCATGTAGCCATGCCATGCGAAGGCCACCGTCCACGCCAGTATCAATCGAAAGGCGCATGGCTCCCATGATCGCGCCGATGGGCGGTCAGAACTTCTGGCCTGGATTTGCGGCCCCGTTGCTCTGACGGCATTGCCCAAAAGCGCTGCAAGGGGCGCACAAATTTCGCCCGAATGCATAGTTTTCCCGCGCGGGCCGCCGCTTGTTTCTTCAACATCCGGCTTGCGCGCGCATCCGCCGGAGTGGATATTCCATGCTCTTCGCCGTCGTGTTCTTTCGCCATGAGACCCAGATTGATGCCACACATTGCCGTCATCGGCGCCGGAATCGCCGGCGTCACCACCGCCTATGCGCTGGCCCAGCGCGGCTACCAGGTCACCGTCTTCGACATGCACCGCTATGCCGGCATGGAGACGTCCTTCGCCAATGGCGGCCAGCTTTCCGCCAGCAATGCCGAAGTCTGGAACAGTGTGTCCACCATCGTGAAGGGCATCAAATGGATGACCCGCCGCGACGCCCCGCTGCTGGTGAACCCGATGCCCGGCTGGCACAAATATTCCTGGATGGCGGAATTCGTCGCCGCCATTCCCGGCTACAAGCCCAAGACCGTCGAGACGGTGCGCCTGGCGCTGGCGGCCCGCCAATACATGTTCGAGATCGCCGAGCGCGAGAAGATCGATTTCGACCTGGAAAAGCGCGGCATCCTGCATTTCTACCGCGACAAGGCCAGCTACGACAAAGCCGCCAAGGTTGACACCCTGTTGAAGGAAGGCGGGCTGGAACGCCGCGCCGTCACGCCGGAGGAAATCCGCGCCATCGAGCCCACCTTGCAGGGTTCCTATTACGGCGGCTTCTTCACCGAATCGGACTCCACCGGCGACATCCATAAATTCACCCGTGGCCTGGCGGAAGCCTGCGAAAAGCGCGGCGTGCGTTTTTATTACGACGCCTCGGTGCAGGAGGTGCATGCCACGGCCCATGGCTGGGAGATACGCTGGCTGCCGGTGGGCCGCGACGACGGCAAGGGCACGGTGGATCACTGGCAGCCTGTGCCGGTGGATGGCGTGGTGATCTGCGCCGGAACCGCCAGCCGGCGTCTCGCCGCCAGCCTGGGCGACCGCATCAACATCTATCCGGTCAAGGGCTATTCCATCACCGTGCATCTGCACACGCCGCAAAGCGTGGCGGCGGCGCCGGTGGTCTCCATCCTGGACGACGCCACCAAGATCGTTTCCAGCCGGCTGGGGCAGGAGCGGTTGCGTGTCGCCGGCACGGCGGAGTTCAACGGCTTCAATTACGACATCCGCCACGACCGCATCGAGCCGCTGATCAAATGGACCCGCGAGCAGTTTCCCAGTGTGGAGACCGACCGGGTGGTGGCGTGGAGCGGGCTGCGGCCCATGATGCCCGACATGCTGCCGCGCGTCGGGCCGGGCAAGCGCCCCGGCATCTTCTACAACACCGGCCACGGCCATCTGGGCTGGACCCTGGCCGCCGCGACCGCGCAGATGCTGGGCGACAGCGTGCAGAAGGCGCTGCCGGCGTCCTAGGATTTCCGCAATACGGCCAGTGCGTCCAATACTGTCATGGCCCGCCGGAGAGCGGGCCACCCAGTTTGGCATAAAGCGGTCTGCTTCCGAATTGGATATCGGACCAATTTGCCGGATTATACCTGTCTCACCTGGCTGGCCCGCATTCGCGGGCCATGACAATATGGGAAATACAGATTCTAACCGGCCTGCTGCGCCTCGGCCATTTTCTGCACCGAGACATAATCGGTCTTGCCGGTGGCCAGCACGGGTATCGCCTCGACCAGCAGCACCCGGCGCGGCACCGACAGTTCCGCCACGCCATGGTTCTGGGCCCAGCCGATCAGGTCCACACGGCTGGCCTCCCTGGCATCGGTCACCAGCACGATCTGCTCGCCCTTGCGGCCATCGGGCAGGGCGACGGCGGCATGGGCATTGTCGGGCCACAGGGCGGCGGCGATATTCTCCACCACCGCCAGCGACACCGCTTCGCCGCCGATCTTGGCGAAACGCTTGAGGCGGCCGCGAATGGCGATGAAGCCTTCCGCGTCGATCGCCACCACGTCGCCGGTGTTGTACCAGCCGTCTTCCGGCGGAACGATCTTTCCCGGCGCATCCGGCTGGATATAGCCCAGCATGACATTGGGGCCTTTCACATGCAGCGCGCCGGCGCCGGAAATGCCCGGCACCGGCACCAGCTTCGCCTCCATCCCCGCAAACATGCGGCCCACCGTGCCGGGATGGTTGGCCTCGATCTGGTTGGCCGCGATCACCGGCGAGGTCTCGGTAACGCCATAGCCTTCCAGCAGGGTGATGCCCGATTTCTTGCGCACCGCGGCGCGGGTTTCGTCGCGCAGCCGCTCGGCGCCGCACACCGCCATGCGCAGGCTGTCCAGGTCGCCGGGCTCGCTGGCGCGGGCATACTGGTTGATGAAGGTGTCGGTGGACAAAAGCAGGGTGACGCCATGCTTGCGGATGCGGCGCGTGATCTCCTTGGGCTGCAGCGGCGAGGGATGGGTGATCACCTTCACCCCGGCCAGGATCGGCAGCACCGTGCCCACCGTCAGGCCGAAGCAATGAAAGACGGGCAGGGGATTGAACAGCACGTCTTTGGGATAGAGGTAAAAATGATCCCGCGCCTGCGCCACATTGGCCAGGATATTGGCATGGCTGAGCGCCACGCCCTTGGGCTCGCCCTCGGTGCCGGAGGTGAACAGGATCGCCGCCGGGGCGTCCGGATGCGGCCGCGCCGCCATCAGGCGCGGCGCCAGCCTGCCCGCCACCGCCGCGATCTTGTCGCCCAGGGTCAGCCGCTTGCGCAGGTCTTCGAGATAGATGATCTCGTGTCCCACTTCGGCCAGGCCCGCGACCAGATCCGCAAGGCCCGCGACCTGCACCAGCTTGTGGGCGGTGACGATGCGCTTCACCTGGGCGGTGCGCAGGGCGCTTTTGAGGCCCGCCAGCCCGCTGGTGAAATTCAGCATGGTGGGCACGCGGCCCGCCGCCGACAAAGCAAAGAAGGTCAGCGCCGCCGCCGCGCCGGTGGGCAGCATCACCCCGACGCATTCCGCGTTGCGGGTGCCGCGCTTCAAGGCCGAGCCCAGCGCAAAGCTGGCCTGGAGAATGGCGTCATAGGTCAGGGGGCGATCGTCGCCATCCACCAGCGCGACCGTGTCGCCGCCATGCTCCTGGCGGGCCTGGGCCAGGGCATGAAAGACGGGACGCCGCGCGGCAGCGGGGTCGAACGGAACACGTTTTGGCGTGCCCAGGTTGTTGCTGGTCATGATGCCTTCCCGGCGCTAGGGAAGGCGTTCTTACCTCAAGTCGCGTGGAAATGCCCCACCCAGCTCTGGAAGCTTTTCACCAGCCGTTCGCGCCCGCTGGGGGTGGCGTTCTGGAACAGCCGGGTGATCTGGTCCCGCAGGGGCTTGGCCTCGGCCCAAAGCTTTTCGGCCTGGGGTTCGAGGGCGCCGCGCAACGGTTTGATGACATCGCGTTCGAGACGCCGGGGACCGACGATGGCGACGGCCAGGGCAACCAGGCCGGCGGTGCCGATCAGCACATAGGCCGTGCGGGCGGCGGGCCCGGTCGCCAGCCGCACCAGGCTGCTGGTCGCGGGGCCGGACTTGTGAACCTGCTCAACGGCACGAACCGGGCGGCGGCGGGAACGGACGGTGGCCATGGGGCGCTCCAAATGGGTTGAACTCCGGCAACGCGCCAAGGTGGCCGCCGGGTCCAGCAAATGCGACGGTAAGGACATTATTCCCAGAATGCAGGGCTGCCGCGACGCTCCGCTTGGTGATTTCGCCGCCGCCAGAGTCTATATCTCGCTCATGACCATCGTCATCGACACCCTCAATAAGGCCCCCTTGGATTCCCCGCCCCGCGAAGCGGGGCCGAGGCACCCCGAAAAGGCCCACCGGCCGGACAACGACATCCAGCGCAAGCCGGACTGGATTCGGGTCAAGGCGCCGGTCAGCCGGGAATATGTCGCTACCCGCGAGATCGTGCGCGCCAACAAGCTGCACACCGTCTGCGAGGAAGCCGCCTGCCCGAATATCGGCGAGTGCTGGACCAAGCGCCACGCCACCATGATGATCATGGGCGACACCTGCACCCGCGCCTGCGCCTTCTGCAATGTGAAGACCGGCCTGCCGGGGGCGCTGGACATCGAAGAGCCCGCCAATGTCGCCCGCGCCGTGAAGACGCTGGGCCTGACCCATGTGGTCATCACCTCGGTGGACCGTGACGACCTGGCCGATGGCGGCGCCGGTCATTTCGCCCAGGTGATCGACGCCATTCATGCGATGAGCCCGGGCACCTCGGTTGAAGTCCTGACGCCGGACTTCCTGCGCAAGGACGGCGCCATCCAGACCGTGATGGCGGCCCAGCCGGAGGTGTTCAACCACAATCTGGAAACCGTGCCGCGGCTTTACCTGAACATCCGCCCCGGGGCGCGCTATTTCGCTTCGCTGCGCCTCTTGCAGCAGGCCAAGGAACTGATGCCGCACGGCTTCACCAAGTCCGGGCTGATGGTCGGGCTTGGGGAGACGCGGGAGGAGATCATGCAGGTGATGGACGACCTGCGCGCCGCCAAGGTGGATTTCCTCACCATCGGCCAGTATCTGCAGCCGACCAAGAAGCACGCCCGGCTCGACCGCTTCTGGTCGCCGGAGGAATTCGCCAGCCTGGAATCCATCGCCCGCGCCAAGGGTTTCCTGATGGTGTCGGCCTCGCCCCTGACGCGCTCCTCCTATCACGCCGACAGCGATTTCGCGGAAATGAAGAAGAACCGCGCCGCCAAGACCGGATGATCTCGCATCGCGAGACGCGCATCGTTCCGTACACGGCGGATTTGATGTATGCGGTGGTGTCCGATGTGGAGAAATATCCCCAGTTCCTGCCCTGGGTGGTGGCGCTCCGGGTGCTGTCGCGCCGCGACAATGGCCTGACGGCGGAAATGGCGGTGGGCTATGGGGCCCTGCGCGAACGCTATACCAGCGACGTCACGCTCGACCCCGCGGCGCGCCATATTGACGTCATCCAGACCAAGGGCCCGTTCAAGGCCCTGGAGAACCATTGGCAATTCACCCCGAAAGGCGAGGGCTGCGAAGTCGAATTTTCCATCCTGTTCGAATTCAAAAGCCGGTTGCTGCACAGCCTGGCGGGTGCCAAGTTTGAAAAGGCGATGCTGAAACTGGCCGACGCCTTCGAGGCGCGGGCCAGGCAGATAGAGCAGGGGAACGCGACATGAAGAAGATCATCCTGGCCGCGCTGCTGCTGGCGGCGCCGGTGGAAGCCAAAACCATTCTGTTCGTGGGCAACAGCTTCACCTATGGCGCGAATTCGGCGGCGCACTATTACAAGTCGGATACCGTCAGCGATCTCAACGGGCCCCTCAATGGCAAGACGGTCGGCGGCGTGCCGGCTTTCTTCAAGGCGATGGCGAAGGAAGCGGGGCTGGATTACGACGTCTCGCTGGAAACCGTGGGCGGCAAGGGCCTGGATTATCACTTTGCCGAAAAGCACGCCGTGCTCGACAGGCCGTGGGACATTGTGGTGATGCACGGCTATTCGACGCTCGACATTGACCGTCCCGGCGATCCCGCGCTGCTGATCGCGTCCGCCAAACAGATGACCGACATGTTCCGCGCCAGGAATCCAAAAGCGGAAATCTGGCTGGACGCGACCTGGAGCCGTGCCGACCAGACCTATCCCGACGGCAAGCCCTGGCACGGCAAGCCGATCCAGCAGATGGGCATCGATGTCGCCGCCGGTTATGCCGCCGCGGCCAAGGCGGCCAGGGTCGCGGGCGTGGTGCCGGTCGGCCTGGCCTGGAACCGCGCCATGGATACCGGCATCGCCGAGGACAATCCCTATGACGGCATCGCCGCTGGCAAGATCGACCTGTGGACCTGGGACCAGTATCACGCCAGCGCCTATGGCTATTACCTGGAGGCGCTGCTGGTGTTCGCCAAGGTGACGGGCAAGGACCCGCTGTCGCTGGGTGACGCGGAAACCGTGGCCGACGACATGGGCTTCTCCAAGCCCCAGACCCATGCCCTGCAGCAGGTCGCCCACGACCAGGTCGCGGCGTCGAACCCGTTGGGACAGTGAGATGAAAAAGCTTCTGCTGGGCCTGTCGCTCGCCGTTGCCGTTCCGGCCCTTGTCGTTTCGGTTCGGGCCGCCGAACCGGACGGGCTGATCCTGCCGCCCGGTTTTCACGCCAGCCTGATGGCGGAGGGCCTGGGGCCGCTGCGTCACCTGGCGGTGCGGCCCAATGGCGATATCTATGCCTCGACCGGCGGCGAAGGCGCCAAACCCGAAGGCCTGGTCGCGATCCGGCCTGGCCCCGACGGCAAGGCGGCACAGGTCGAGCATTTCAGCAGCGTCAATGGCGGCACCGGCATCGGCCTGTATCACGGCATGTTGTACGCGGCGTCGGACAGGGCGATTTACCGCTTCCGTTTCCAGGGCGATACCCTGTTGCCGGACGGCGAGCCCGAGACGGTGGTCGCCGATATTCCGCGCACCGGCAATCATCCCATCGCCTTTGACGACAAGGGCGATCTGTTCGTCAGCCTGGGCGCGAAAAGCGATGCCTGTTCCAGCAAGCCGCCCGGCGGCGCCACGCCGGTCGGGCAGAAACCCTGTCCCGACCTGACAGGCGGCGCCGGCATCTGGCGCTTTGCCGCCGGCCGCACCGGCCAGGCCTTTACAGATGGCGAGCAGATCGCCACCGGCATCCGTTTCGTCACCGCGATGGCATGGTCGCCGCCCGCCGGTCTTTACGCCATCATGCATGGCCGCGACGGCACCCATGCCGCATTCCCCGAACTGGTCAGCGCCGCCGATGACGACGCCATCGCCGACGAGATGCATCATGTGGTCAAGGGTACCGATTTCGGCTGGCCCTACAGCTATTACGACGGCGCGCGGAATATCCGGCTGCTGGCGCCCGATTATGGCGGTGACGGCAAGACCACGGCGCAGGAGGGCGTCTATTCCACCCCCGCCGTCAGCTTCCAGCCGATGCGCGCCGCGCCGGTGGACCTGCTGTTCTACCAGGGGCGGCAATTTCCCCGCGCCTGGCGCGGCGGCGCTTTCATCGCCCTGCATGGCACCGGCGGGCCGCAGCTTCCGGGCGGACGCAACGGCTATACCGTGGCCTTCGTGCCGTTCGATCGCGATGGCAAGCCCGGCGCCTTGCAGACCTTCGCGGATGGCTTTGCCGGGCCATCGCCCGCCGACAGGAATTCCGGCAAGGCGAAATACCGTCCGGTCGGGCTGGCGGTGGCCCCGGACGGCGCGCTCTATGTGGCGGATTCCAACAAGGGCCGGATCTGGCGCATCGCCTATGGCGACTGAACCAGCCGCGCCAGCATTTCCAGCGCCGCGTCCACCGTCGCCAGCCTGACTTCGGTGCGGCCGATGTCGCCAAAGCGGCATTCGCGGTGCAGGGTGGCTTCGCCGGCGCGGGCGGCGGCGATATGCACCAGGCCGACCGGCTTTTCATCGCTGCCGCCGCCGGGACCGGCGATCCCCGTCACCGCGACCGCAAGCTGGGCCGCCGACTGGCGAATGGCGCCTTCGGCCATGGCGCGGGCCACGGCTTGCGACACCGCGCCGTGCTGGCGGATCAGGGTGGCGGGCACGCCCAGCATCTGCTCCTTGGCCTCATTGGAGTAGGTCACGAAACCGCGCTCGAACACGTCCGACGAGCCCGGAATTTCCGTCAGCAGGCCCGCGACCAGCCCGCCGGTGCAGCTTTCGGCGGTTGCGATCTTCAGCCCCTTGGCGCGCGCCGCCGCCAGCACATCCGTTGCCAGAGCAATGCGATCATCGCTGAACATGGCTTCCTCATTTGTCATGGCCCACTTTACGTGGGCCATCCAGAGTCACAAACACGGGTGCCGGTTGCCCTGGATGGCCCGGGCAGTCGATAGCGCGACCAGCGCGTAGCGACGGCCATGACATTCCTACTTACAGGTGAAAGAAAAACCGCGCCGCGACCACCAGCACGCCGGCCATCAGCCCGGCGATGGCGTCGTCGGTCATCACACCGATGCCGCCGCTCAGTTCCTGGTCGGCCCAGCTCACCGGCCAGGGCTTCCAGATATCGAACAGCCGGAACAGCACAAAGCAAAGCGCGAAGGCGGGAATGGAAATATGATCCACCGGCAGGCGGCCGCCAAAGGTCAGCACGGCGAAAGCGCAGGCCAGCCATTGCCCCGCCAGTTCGTCGATCACGCATTCCGAAGGGTCGTCGCGCCGGGTTTCGCGCACATGATCGGCGCACGCCAGGATGCCGATGATGAAGACGATCAGGAACGCGCCCAGAAGGCCCATGCCGCCGCCGCCATGCAGCGCGATCAGGATCGCCAGCGGCACCGCGATGGCGCTCATGATGGTGCCGGGCGCGACATCGAAATAGCCGATGCCGAAGACGGAGGCGACGACGGTGGAAGCACGGGGGAATTTCATCAAAGATCTCGCTTATAGCTTCACGGTGGCGATGGCCTGGGCGGCGATGCCTTCGCGGCGGCCGGTAAAGCCCAGGCCTTCGGTGGTGGTGGCTTTCACGCTGACGCGCGACAGTTCGATCTTCAATATCTCCGCGATTTTCGCGCGCATCGCCTCGCGGTGCGGCCCCACCTTGGGCCGTTCGCAGATCAGGGTGACGTCCACATGGCTGACGACGCCGCCTTTGGCCGCCACCAGGGCTGCGGCATGGTCGAGGAATTTCCACGACGGCGCGCCGCGCCAGCGTTCGTCGCTGGGCGGGAAATGCTGGCCGATATCGCCTTCGCCGACACAGCCGAGCAGGGCGTCGGTGATGGCGTGCAGCCCGACATCGGCGTCGCTATGGCCTTCCAGCCCATGATCGTGGGCTACCCGGATGCCGCACAGCATGATGTGGTCGCCGACGGTGAATTTGTGCACGTCGTAGCCGCTCGCGGTTCGCACATCTCCCGCGCCCAGCAGCTTTTCCGCCAGGGCGAAGTCTTCGTTGCGCGTCACCTTGATGTTCTTCTCTTCGCCCTTGACCATGTCCACTTTCAGCCCGGCCAGCTCCGCCAGCGCCGCGTCATCGGTCACGTCATGCGCCGCATGGTCGCGATGGGCGCTCGCGATGGCCGCATAGATGAAACCCTGCGGCGTCTGGGCGCGATAAAGACCGTCACGCGGCACCAAAGTCCAGCGCCCGTCCAGGCCCTTTCGCCGCAGCGTGTCGGCGGCGGCCACCATGGGCAGCGCCCCATCGGCGCCGCCCTCCAGCGCCTTGACCACATCGCCGATCACCCGGGACGAAACCAGCGGCCGCGCCGCGTCATGGATCAGCACAAAGTCGGGGGCATCCCCTCCTGGAAAAAAGGAGGCGAGCGCCTCAAGGCCGCGCCGCACCGATTCCTGCCGCGTGGCGCCGCCGGTCACCGGCGCGGGGAGAGCCAGCCCCGCCAGCGCCTCGGCCGCCAGCGCCTGCTGGCCGGGGCCGATCACCACCTGCACCGGGCATTCCTGATTCGCGAAATGGGCCGCGAAGGCCTCGACCGTGCGGCGCAGCATGGGCCGCCCACCCAGCCGTTCATATTGTTTCGGCAGCCTGGTCCCGGCCCGTTCGCCCTTGCCGGCGGCGACAATCAGGACAGCAATGCGGGACATAAAATCTCCATGAATCAGTGGCGGACTGCCTAACATTTAAGTGAACTGGCCGCGATATGTTGTTGCCTTGCGGCATAATGCCTATATTATCGGCTGACAAGTTATCTGCTCAAACAATAGGCATAGTCATTGGCTGGAGTTCTTCAACAATTGCGTACCGCGGCCACTGAACCGACCGGTTCCGGCACCATCGCCAACGCCCTGCCGATGCCCATCATGTTGCTGGGCAGCAGGTTCGAGGTGCTCTACGCCAACCCGGCCGCCGAGCAGTTCTTCGATACCGGCCTGCCATTGTTGCGCAAGCAAACATTGGCCGACCTGATCGCACCCCATTCGCCACTATTTCAACTGGTTGCACAAGCGGCGGAGCGTAACGCCAGCGCGGCGGAACGTGACATCGACCTGTCCACCCCCCGCCATGGCGAGCGGGTCGCCGATGTGACGGTGACCCCGGTGCCCGAGCCCGACGGCGCCATGCTGGTGACCTTCCAGGAACGCGGCCTGGCCCAGCGCATGGACCGCCAGTTGATGGCGCGCGGCGCGGTGCGCTCCATGCACGGCATGGCGGCGGTGCTGGCGCATGAAATCAAGAATCCGCTGGCCGGCATTCGCGGCGCGGCGCAATTGCTGGAAGAAACCCTGGCGCCGGAAGATCGCGAGATGACCCAGCTTATCATCGCCGAAACCGACCGGGTGCGCGGGCTGATCGACCGCATGGAAAGCTTCGGCGACACCCGCGGCTTCACCCGCCATCCCGTCAACATCCATGAAGTCCTGGACCGGGTGCGCAAGGTGGCGGAGACCAGCTTCGCGCGGGGCGTTTCCATCGTCGAGACCTTCGATCCCTCGCTGCCGCCGGTGTCGGGCGACCGGGACCAGCTGATCCAGGTCTTCCTCAACCTGGTGCGCAACGCCGCCGACGCGCTGCCGGAATCGGGCGGCGAGATCACCCTGACCACCGGCTATCGCCCCGGCGTGAAATTCGGCGCCGGCCTGGCGGGAGAGCGCATCTCGCTGCCGCTGGAAGTGACGGTGCGCGACAATGGTTCGGGCGTGCCGGCCGACCTGCTGCCCTATATCTTCGATCCCTTTGTCACCACCAAGGTGCGCGGCTCCGGCCTGGGGCTGGCGCTGGTGGCCAAGATCGTGGGCGATCATGGCGGCGTCATCGAATGCGACTCGGTGCCGGGACGCACCATTTTCCGCGTGCTGCTGCCGCAGTCGCGCGCCGGAGACATCTGATGGCGGCCACCATTCTGGTTTGCGACGACGACAGCGCCATCCGCACGGTGCTGAACCAGGCGCTGGGCCGCGCCGGCTATGACGTGCGCACCACCGGCACCGCGGCGGGCCTGTGGCGCTGGATCTCGGCGGGCGAGGGCAACCTGGTCATCACCGATGTGGTGCTGCCCGACGAATCCGGCTTCGACCTGATCCCGCGCATCAAGCGCATGCGCCCGGAACTGCCGATCCTGGTGATGAGCGCCCAGAACACGCTGCTGACCGCCATCACCGCCGCCGAGCGCGGCGCCTTCGAATACCTGCCCAAGCCCTTCGACCTGAAGGAACTGACCAGCGTCGTGGCCCGCGCCCTGCAAAGCCCGCAGAGCAAGCGCGACACCAGCCTGGAGCCGGCGGAGGACCGCCTGCCGCTGATCGGCCGCTCGCCGGCGATGCAGGAAATCTATCGCGTCATCGCGCGCCTGACCCAGACCGACCTGACGGTGATGATCATGGGCGAAAGCGGCACCGGCAAGGAACTGGTGGCGCGGGCGCTGCACGATTACGGCAAGCGCCGCCATGGCACCTTCGTCGCCGTCAACATGGCCGCGATCCCCAAGGAACTGGTGGAAAGCGAATTGTTCGGCCATGAGCGCGGCGCCTTCACCGGCGCCACCAATCGCGGCGTCGGGCGCTTCGAGCAGGCCGAGGGCGGCACGCTGTTCCTCGACGAGATCGGCGACATGCCGCTGGAAGCCCAGACCCGGCTGCTGCGGGTGCTGCAACAGGGCGAATACACCACGGTCGGCGGGCGCACCCCTATCAAGACCGATGTGCGCATCATCGCCGCCACCAACCGCGACCTGCGCCAGTTGATCCAGCAGGGCCTGTTCCGCGAAGACCTGTATTACCGCCTCAATGTCGTGCCGCTGCGCCTGCCGCCGCTGCGCGAGCGGGTGGAGGACATTCCCGACCTGGTGCGCCACTTCCTGCGCAAGGCCGAGGACGAGGGCCTGCCGCACAAGACCCTCGACAATGAAGCCCTGGACATGCTGCGGCGGCATCGCTGGCCGGGCAATGTGCGCGAGCTTGAGAACCTGATCCGGCGTCTTGCCGTCCTCCAGTCCGGGGACGCGATTTCCGCCAGCTCGGTCGGCGCGGAATTGAAAGAGCCCGCCAAAACCTTCGCGGCGGATTCGGGCGAGGGGCCCCAGTCGCTGGCCGCCTCGGTCGAGCAGTATCTCACCCAGTATTTCCATGCCCAGGGCGACCGGCTGCCGCCGCCCGGGGTCTATGACCGCATCGTGCAGGAAGTCGAACGGCCGCTGATCTCCATCTGCCTGGCGGCCACCCGCGGCAACCAGATCCGGGCCGCCCAGCTTCTGGGCCTGAACCGCAACACCTTGCGGAAGAAGATTCGGGATCTTGGGCTTGAGGTTATTCGCGGCTTACGCAGCGAATAACCTCAAGCGGCGCAGGGCCACAGCCCGGGACTACCCGAAGCTTGCTCGATCTTTTTTTCACGATTCTTGAATAATTCCGCGGATTTACTGGATTCCGCCCTTGCGCGCTGTTGTCAAAAAGGCACGCAGCATTCTTGCAACAGTCCGTGCCTCAGCTACACTGTTGTCACAGACCGGCTCGGGGTGGGGACGGTCCAAAAACGGAAGACATGGTCAGCGATACGACGTTCCCTGAGCGGCGGGCCAGCCTGCGCGCGGTATCCCGGCCTTCGCAGCTGGCCTTTGGCGTTGCCTTGCTGGCCGTCATCTGCGGCGGCGTCACCTATGCGCTGCTGACCGGCCTGACCTCCTATGTCCCGGGCCATGTCGGGCTGATCGTGCTGGCGCTGCTCAACCTGACGCTTGTGCTCACCCTGGCGGCGCTGATCGGCTGGCGGCTGGCCCGGCTGTGGGCGACGCGGCGCTCGGGCCGCGCCGGCGCCCGGCTGCATGTGCGGCTGGTGGCCTGGTTCTCGGCCATCGCCGTGGTGCCCGCCATCCTGGTCGCCATCTTCGCGGCGGTGACGCTCAATCTTGGGCTGGACGCGATGTTCTCCAGCCGGGTCAAGGACGCCCTGAGCAACGCGGTGAATGTGGCGCAGGTTTATGCCCGCGAACAGCAGCGCAGCATCTTCGGCGATGCCTATGAGATATCCAACGACATCCAGCGCGATCCCCAGCTGTTCGACGAGAAAAAGCATGTCCGCGCCGGTTTCCTGTTCGCCAAGCTGGGCACGCTGACCCAGAACCGGGGCCTGCAGGCCTCCTACATCATGGACAGCGGCGCCCATGTCCTGGGGTCGAGCAAGCTGAAATCGGTGCGCGACCCCAAGCCGCCCAGCGCCGCCGATTTCGCCAAGGCGCGCGAAGGCGCGATCGTGATCGACTCCGATCCCGCCACCTCCAGCGTCACCGCCCTGATCCAGATGCAGGCCCTGAACGACGCCTATCTGGAAGTGGTGCGGGTGGTCGACCCCAAGGTGTTCGGCTATTACCAGCGCACCAAAGTGGCGGCCAGCGAGTATGTCCGGCTGGACGAGAACCGCTCGGAAGTCTCGCTGGTGTTCGCGGCCCTGTATGCGGTGGTGTCGCTGGTGGTGCTGCTGGCCGCCATCTGGTCGGGCCTGTGGGCCGCCAACCGGCTGGTGCGCCCGATCTCCAATCTGATTGACGCGGCGGAACGGGTGTCGGCGGGCGACCTGGGGGCGCAGGTGCGGGTGGAGCGCGACGATGACGAGCTGGGCACGCTGGGCATCGCCTTCAACCGCATGACCCAGCAGTTGTCGGCCCAGCGCAGCGACCTGGTCGCCGCCAACCGCCTGAACGAAGTGCGGCGCCGCTTCACCGAAGCGGTGCTGTCGGGCGTCAGCGCCGGGGTGGTCGGCATCGACGGCGAGGGCCACGTCACCATCGTCAACCGCGCCGCGGCGCGGCTGCTCAATTCCACCCTGGAAGACCTGGAGGCCAGCCATTATTCCGACGTGTTGCCGGAACTGGCGCCGATGATCCTGCGGGCGCTGTCCGAGCCGGTGGGCCATGCCGGCGGCGAGGTCACCCTGAAACGCGCCGGCAGCCCGCGCACCCTCAGCGTCCAGGTGGCGTCGGAGCGGGGCTCATCCGAAGGCTGTGTCGTGACCTTCGACGACATTACGGATCTGGTGAGCGCCCAGCGCACCGCCGCCTGGGCCGATGTGGCGCGGCGCATCGCCCATGAGATCAAGAACCCGCTGACGCCGATCCAATTGTCGGCCGAGCGGCTGAAACGCAAATACGGCAAGGAGATCACCACCGAGCCGGAAATCTTCCAGCAATGCACCGACACCATCATCCGCCAGGTCGGCGATATCGGCCGCATGGTGGACGAGTTCTCGTCGTTCGCGCGCATGCCCACGCCGGTGATGCGGCGCGAGAATGCCCAGGAACTGCTGCAGCAGGCGGTGTTCCTGCAGCGGGTGGGCAATCCCGGCATTACCTTCACCACCGCCGCGCCCAAAGAGCCGGTGTATTTCGAGGGCGACGGCCGGCTGATCGCCCAGGCGCTGACCAATGTGCTGAAGAATGCCGGCGAGGGCATCGCCGCGCGCATCGCCAGGGGCGATGACGAACCCGGCAAGATCACCATCGCGGTGATCCCGGATAGCACGACCTTCGCCTTCAAGGTCACCGACAACGGCATCGGCCTGCCGCCGGAACATCGCCACCGCCTGACCGAGCCCTATGTCACCACCCGCGCCAAGGGCACCGGACTGGGCCTGGCCATCGTGCGCAAGATCATGGAAGACCATGGCGGGGAGATCGGCCTCGCCGACGCCGGAGCCAATGCCGGTGAGAGCGAGGGCGCCGAAGTCACCCTGACCTTCCCCTTCACCCAGAAGAGCCCCCAAAAAGATCATCAGAAAGATCAGAAGGGCGCAGACAGAGGAAATGAAGATGAGCAAAAACGGATCGCTGATCGCGTCTGAAATCCTCATCGTGGACGATGAGGAAGACATTCGCGACCTGGTCGCGGGAATCCTGCATGACGAGGGCTATACCACCCGCGTCGCCGGGGATTCCGACTCCGCTTTGACCGCCATCCGCGCCCGCCGCCCGCAGCTGCTGGTGCTGGACATCTGGCTGCAGGGCAGCAAGCTGGACGGCATCGAGATCCTGGAAACCGTCAAGCGCGAGCAGCCCGACCTGCCGGTGGTGATGATTTCGGGCCATGGCACCATCGAGACCGCCGTCGCCTCGATCAAGAAGGGCGCCTATGACTTTGTCGAAAAGCCGTTCAAGGCCGATCGCCTGCTGCATGTGGTCGAGCGCGCGCTGGAAGCGGCGCGGCTGAAGCGCGAAGTGCAGGAACTGAAACTCAAGACCGGCGACGAGGGCGAGTTGGTGGGCAATTCCCCCACCATCGCCCAGTTGCGCGTGCTGATCGACAAGATCGCCCCCACCAACAGCCGGGTGCTGATCGCCGGCCCCGCCGGCTCGGGCAAGGAAGTGGCGGCGCGGCTGATCCATGCCCGCTCGCGCCGCGCCGCCAATGCCTTTGTCGCCATCAACTGCGCCACCATGGAGCCCGACCGGCTGGAAGCCGAACTGTTCGGCATCGAAACCGCCGACGGCCCACGCAAGACCGGGCTGTTCGAACTGGCGCATAACGGCACGCTGTACCTGGACGAGGTGGCCGACATGCCGCTGGAGACGCAAGGAAAGATCCTGCGGGTTCTGATCGACCAGACCTTCACCCGCGTCGGCGGCCAGAGCCGGGTGCAGGTGGATGCGCGGGTGATCTGCTCCACCACGCGCGACCTGCGCGCCGAAACCGAGGCCGGGCGCTTCCGCGAAGACCTGTATCACCGGCTGAATGTGGTGCCGGTACGCATCCCCTCGCTGGCCGAGCGCCGCGACGACATTCCGGTGCTGGTCGGCCATTTCATGAAGCGGCTGTCGGCGGCGGGCGGACTGCCGATGCGCATCATCGGCGACGACGCCATGGCGGTGCTGCAGACCCATGGCTGGCCGGGCAATGTCCGCCAGTTGCGCAACATCGTGGAGCGGCTGCTCATTCTCGCCAGCGACGATGTCACCGAGGCGGTGACCGCCGACCTCCTGCCCACCGACCTGGGCTCGGGCATGGCGGGGTCCAAGTCGGGCGACCTGGTGATCTCGCTGCCGCTGCGCGAGGCGCGCGAAATCTTCGAGCGCGATTACCTGATGGCCCAGATCAACCGCTTCGGCGGCAACATCTCCCGCACCGCCGCCTTCATCGGCATGGAGCGCTCGGCGCTGCACCGCAAGCTGAAATCCCTGGGCGTGGGCGGCGTGCAGAGCTTCCCGAACTGAGGCGCTAAAACGCTGGGATAACCGAATGGCGAAAGATTTGAAGACCCTCACCCTAGCGGGCACAACTGCCTGGCGTATGTTGCGTAAGGATTTGACTACCTATGTAAGACAGACACCAGATCTTGCCAAAATAGAAAATCTATCACGCCTCGACGAGATGATGGTCAAGGGTGCTGGTATACTGCTTTGCCTCTTGTGCTCTGCGAAGCAACCCATTTGCCGCCGCGAATCTGAGACGATCAATGCCTTGATAGGCGAAAATCACAACGAACAGTATTATAATCTCTGGCTTCGAGAACTCGCAAATTCCGGAAATTCCCGGAAATTCCGGGGACACTATACTGAATTGACGTTAGAAATCCGGCCTCCGGTACAAAGGGACACCGCAGACTGCTTATCAACACCGCCTCCGGCCATGCTAGAATGGGCGCAGACGTGTGAGAGAAGCGTGGGATTTGTGGATAGGATTCTGGAAGTATTTGAAATGATTGATGCCGGGAGGGAAGGGGGACTCTTTTTTTGCCCGAACAATTATATTGCCGAAGCGAAAATATGAAAAAGTGGCTGTCCACCCGCGCCCCCGCCGGGCGCATCGCCTATGTCAATGGCCGCTACCTGCCGCATGGCCAGGCGGCGGTGCATATCGAGGACCGCGCCCTGCAACTGGGCGACGGCATCTATGAGGTCACCAATGTCATCGGCGGCAAGCCGATTGATGAGGAGCCCCATCTCGACCGCATGGAACGCTCGCTGCGCGAACTGGGCATCGCCATGCCGATGGGCCGCGCCGCCCTCAAACTGGTGATGCGCGAGATGATCGCCCGCAACCGCATCCCCGATGGGCTGCTCTATCTGCAAGTCACGCGCGGCGCATCGAAGCGCGATCACGTCCCGCCCAAGGACGCACCCCGGCCCACGCTGATCCTGACCATGCGCTCGCAGGACCTGGCGGCGCTTGCCGCCCGGCTGGACAAGGGCATCGGCGTCTCCACCCAGCCCGACATCCGCTGGGGCCGCTGCGACATCAAGACGGTGCAGTTATTGCCCAACCTGCTGGCCAAGCAGGCGGCCAAGGCGGCGGGCGCCTTCGAGGCCTGGCTGGTGGATGATGACGGCTATGTCACCGAGGGGTCTTCCACCAATGCCTGGATCGTGGACGAGGGCGGCACCGTCATCACCCGCGATCTTTCCAACGCCATCCTGCCCGGCGTCACCCGGCTGATCATGCTGGAAGCCATGGCCGAGGCGCAGATGAAGGTGGTGGAGCGCAAATTCACCGTCGCCGAGGCCAGGAAGGCGCGCGAGGCCTTTATTTCCTCCGCCACCGGGGCGGCGGTGCCGGTTGTCTCCATTGACGGGCAAAAGCTGGGCGATGGCGTGCCCGGGGCGTTGACCCGCCGCATCCGCGACCTTTATGCCGCAAAGGCAGGTCTCAAAAACGCCTGATTCCGGCGATTTTCTCTCTTTCGCAATTGCAGCATTGCGCTAGACTGAAAGCCAAGGTGCCGCGTAAACCCCTGCGCGGCTGAAACAATGGGCGAACCCATGAGTGAAAAACAACAGAACCTCCAGGACACGTTCCTCAATGCGGTTCGTAAGTCCAAGTCCGCCGTCACCATCTTCCTGGTCAATGGCGTCAAGCTCCAGGGCAATATCACCTGGTTCGACAATTTCTGCGTGCTGTTGCGCCGCGACGGCCAGAGCCAGCTTGTCTACAAGCATGCCATCTCGACGGTGATGCCGATGGGCCCGATCCAGTTGCAGGACGAGCCCACTGAAGGCTGAGGCGGGCACAGGCGCCCGGGCCTTTGTCATCCATGTCGAGCCCAAGAACCGCGACCGCTCCGATCGGGCCTTGCGGGATGCGCAGGCGCGGCTGGCCGAAGCGGTCGGGCTGACCGCCGCCATTCACCTGGACGTGGTGGCGGCGCAGGTCGCCCCCCTGGCGCGGCCGGTGCCGGCGACGCTGCTGGGCAGCGGCAAGGTGGACGAGATCGCCATCCTGGCCAAGGCCGAAGAACCCGACGTCATCATCGTGAATGCCCATCTGACTCCGGTGCAGCAGCGCAATCTGGAACGCGCCTGGAACAGCAAGGTGCTGGACCGTACCGCCGTGATCCTGGAAATCTTCGGTGAGCGCGCCGCGACCAGGGAAGGCACCCTGCAGGTCGAACTGGCGCATCTGAACTACCAGCGCTCGCGGCTGGTGCGGTCCTGGACCCATCTGGAGCGGCAGCGCGGCGGCTTCGGCTTCCTGGGCGGTCCCGGCGAAAGCCAGATCGAAAGCGACCGCCGCCTGATCGCCGAGCGTATCGTGCGCATCAAGACCGAACTGGAGAAGGTCAAGCGCACCCGCAGCCTGGGCCGCCAGGCGCGCAAGAAGGTGCCGTTCCCGGTGGTGGCGCTGGTCGGCTATACCAATGCCGGCAAGTCCACTTTGTTCAACCGGCTGACCGAATCGGAAGTGCTGGCGAAAGACCTGCTGTTCGCCACCCTGGACCCCACCATGCGCGGCGTGAAGCTGCCCCAGGGCACCCGCATCATCCTGTCCGACACGGTGGGCTTCATCGCCGACCTGCCCACCGAACTGGTGGCCGCCTTCCGCGCCACCCTGGAAGAGGTGCTGGCGGCCGATGTCATCGTCCATGTCCGCGACGCCGCCCATGACGAGAGCGAGGCCCAGAAGGCCGATGTGCTGAAGGTGCTGGAGGAGCTGGGCGTGCCGCCGGACAGGCCCATGCTGGAGGTGCTGAACAAGATCGACCTGCTGGAGCCGGAACAGCGCGAGGGCCTGCTGGCCCGCAATGGCCGCAACGGAAACATCGCCGTCTCGGCCCTCACGGGCGAAGGGGTTCCAGCCCTGCTGGCGGCGTTCGAGGCCGGCGTGACGCATGGCAACATCACGCTGACCCTGAAGCTGGACGCTGCCGATGGCGGCGCCTTGGCCTTTGCCTACCGCCATGCCCAGGTTCTGGACCGCCGCGACCGGGCCGGGAAGATCAGCCTGAGCCTGCGGATTCATCCCGACGACCTGGGCCGCTTCGAAAGCCGGTTTCCCAAGAAAATCGCGATAGAGCAGGGTGTTGAGAGCTAGTTCTCACTCATCACATCATGACGTCATGGCCGGCCTCCGAGCCGGCCATCCATGTATCGCACCGGCGGGTGGATGGCCGGGTCGAGCCCGGCCATGACAGAGATTTAGGATTTCTCGGCCCGCTTGGCCTCCTGCCACAGGGCTTCCATTTCATCGAGACCGGCCGACCCAATGCGCGGACCCAGCGCCGCCTCGATATGGCGGAAGCGGCGGGTGAATTTGGCGTTGGCGGCGCGCAGGGCAGCTTCCGGGTCCACCTTCAGGTGCCGGGCCAGGTTGACGACCACGAACAACAGGTCGCCGATTTCCTCCTCGCGCTCGGCGTCGGTGGTGGCGTCCAGCACCTCGCGGGCTTCCTCGGCGATCTTGTCCAGCACATGCGCCGGATCGTTCCAGTCGAAGCCGACCGACGAGGCGCGGCGCTGCAGCTTTTCGGCCCGCATCAGGGCGGGAAGGGCGCTGGCAACATCGTCCAGCAGGCTGGCCTGGCCCCTGGCGGCGCGCTCGCGTTTCTTGAGGTCTTCCCAGAAATCCTTCTGGGCGGCGGCATCGGCCTTGGCGGCTTCATCGCCGAAGACATGCGGGTGGCGGGCGATCATCTTGGCGGTGACGGCTTCGACCACATCGCCAAAGTCGAACAGGCCGGCCTCCTCAGCCATGCGGGCATGGAACACCACCTGAAACAGCAGGTCGCCCAGTTCACCGGGCAGTGCCTGGACGTCGCCGTCCTGGATGGCGGACGCCACCTCATAGGCTTCCTCGATGGTGTAAGGCGCGATGGTTTCGAAGGTCTGGACCTTGTCCCAGGGACATCCGGCGCGCAGCCGCTTCATGACTTCCAGCAGCACGGCAATGTCACGGGATGGCGTCAGATCGGAATCGGTCATTCCGCATTGGATGGAGGGGCGGGCCAGGCCGCAAGCCACCAAATCCCCGCATATGGAAATTTATCGTATAAGTAATATTATGAGCAATCGTGCAAGATGTTGTGCGACCAGCGGCCTTTTACAGACGGTTCGGCACCCATGGCGATCAGAACCCGCCCGGCCGCGAGACCGCACTCTGTCTTTCCCTGCATGCTGTTAAGGCGCAGCCCCCCCCCCCGGAATGGGCGTCTTCAGGTCGGGCTCTTGGCCGGAACCGTTGTCACGGTGAAGTCCTTCAGCCGCTCGCTGGCCTGGGTGTAGCCCGGCTCCAGCTCCAGCGCCTTCTTGTAGTCGTAATAGGATTCCTTGTAGCGGCCCATCATCTCCTCGGCCACGGCGCGGTCGTAATAGCCGATATGGGGAAAGCCCATCCCCAGCGCCAGCCCCTTGTTGATGTTGTCCAGCGCCTCCGGATACTGGCGCTTCTTGATCAGCATCGAGCCCAGATTGACATAGGCATCGCCCAGGTCCGGTTTCAGCATCACCGCGGTCTGGAAGTCGTGCTGCGCCTCGGCGGACTTGCCCAGCGCGTCCAGCATCACGCCGCGATTGTCATGGGTCGCGGCCTGGTCCTTGGTGTCCAGCGGCTCGCGCTTCAGGGCTTCATTGCAGGCGTCGATGCCGTCACGCGGCGAGCGCCCCATGCGGGCATAGATGTAACAGTCATGAGCCAGCCCGAAGCCGCGCGAAACCACGGTCTGGGCGGCGGCCGGGGCGGCGAACGTGCCCGCCAGCAAGGCTGGAACAATGAGGATTTGAAACTTCATCCAGACTCTCCCCGGGAAGTTGCCACCACATACTAGCACATTTTCGCCGCGCCCCCATGGTTGTGTTGCCGGCCCGCTTGAGACATTCTTTCTGCAAATAAAACAGCGCTTTGGGGAGTAATCATGAACAAGTTTCACAAGCTGGCTTGCGCTTCGGTGGCGGTCATGGCGCTGGCCGCGCCCGCGCTGGCGCAGCAGGCGCCGAAGATCTGGTACAGCTGGTCGGCCAAGCCGGTGCCGCTGACGCCCTGGGCGGCGCCCAACAAGCCGATCTGGCGGCTGAGCGAGATCCTGGCGGCCCACAAGGGCAAGGGTGACTGGGTCCAGCCCATCGTCCATGACCAGGACTACGACGCCAACTACATCGCGATGGCTTCGGGCGGAAAGACCAAACCCCAGTTCTGGGCCGACGACCGCATCTTCTGGTACGTCGCTTCGGGCCAGATCCGCTTCCACATCGACGGCCAGGAGCCGTTCGTGGCCTCCAAGGGCTGGCTGGTGCAGGTGCCCTATCGCAACATCTACTGGATGGAGACGGTGGGCGATGAGCCGTCGGTTCGCCTGGAAGTGATCCGCTCGGGCCGCACGCCGCTCTATCCAGCGACCCAGAACGATCCGGGTCCCGCGCCGACTGCCAAGGACAAGACCTATGTCCTGGCCAGCTATCGTACCCCGCCCGATCCCTACACCGACCAGAACAAGCCCTATCTGGATTTCTGGGGCGATTTCGTGAAGCGGCCGCCCTCATCTGGCGACCATGCCTTTGTCTCGGACACCACCAATTTCATGAACGTGATCCGCGGCCATGGCACACCGACCCCGCCCGACAGCAACAAGGGCCACTTCCACATCGACTATAACGAGTTCTGGGTGATCGCCGAAGGCACCGTGGACTACAAGATGGAAGGCAAGCCGGTCTTCACCGCCGATGTCGGCGATGTGGTCTATGCCCCCCAGGGGCGCTGGCATCGCGCCAGCTGGGCCGGCACCGGCATGAGCACCCGCATCGCCATCAATCCCCGGCCCTATGGCATGCACAATTTCGATCCCGAATCCGGGGCCAAGCAGTGAGGCTGGCGCTGCTGGCTGCGCTGGCGTTGGTCCCCCTGCCCGCGCTGGCGCAAGCAGCGCCGCCGCCGGTCAGGCTGTTCAGTTCCGCCGCCGACGTCCAGGCGTTGATCGCCCAGGCCCGGGCCGAACACAAGGACGGCAACACGGTCAAGATCATCGGCAACCTGCCGGGTTATCCGGTGCAACTGGAATTTCGCACCGGCACCACGCCACCGTCCGTCCATCCCGTCCAGAACGAACTGATCGAAGTAATCGGCGGCGGCTGCACCCTGATAACCGGGGGCATCCTGTCAGGCGGCAAGATCGAAGGCGGGTCGCCGCGCAAGGTCGGCAAGGGCGACTATGTCCTGGTGCCGGCCAACACGCCGCATCAATACACCGAAATCCAGGGCGAACTGATCACCATGGCCGTGCACATGCCCGTCAACAAAAACTAGTCGGACAGCCCGAAGACATACAGCACATTGCCGGTGGGAGCGCGATGCACCTCGTCCAGCAGCCCGGTCGGCTTCTGCTGCGGGCTGCCGCCGCCCAACCCGGTCGCCACCGCGATATACTGCTTGCCGTCGATGCTGAAGCTGACGGGATAGCCCTGGACGGTGTTGCCCAGCCTCGTCTGCCACACGATCTTGCCGGTCTTGGCATCCATCGCCTTGAAGCTGCGGTCGAAGTCGCCCACGAAGGCCAGCCCGCCGCCGGTTGACAGCACCGAAGTCAGGAAGGGCGAACGCTGCTGCCAGGACCACACTTCCTTCATGTCGCTGGTGCGATAGGCGACCAGCCTGCCCATGTTCTGGTGGGTGCCGGGCATGAAGAAGAATTTCTGCGACGCCGCGGTGCCGCCGCCGCCCAGCTTCTGGTCCACGTCATGGCCTTCGATCATCACACAGCTCTGGCTGAGCGGGATAATCATCAGGTCGTCGGGCTGGTCATAGCTGACGGCCTGCCAGTCATGGCCGCCTTCGGGACCGGGGCAGGACGACAGCCACTGGTTGGTCTTCTGATCGATGATGTCCTTGCGATAAGTCAGCTTGCCGGTGTTGCGATCCAGGTCGGCGAAGACGTTCTGGAACATGGTCTCCTTGAAGTCGATGAACTTGCCGGTGACGCGGTCCAGCTTCCACAGGATGCCCGCCTTGCCGATGGTCATCAGTGTCTTCTGGTCGCCATGGTCGATCAGCACCCGCTCGAACACTTCGTCGAGATCGAGCGATTCACCGGGCGCATGCTGGAAATACCATTTCAGCTTGCCGTCATCGGGGTTGAGCGCCAGCGTGGACGACGAATAGAGCGTCGACGCGCCGAAGGTCTTGCGGCTGGCGCGGAACCAGGGCTTGGTCTGGGCCACGCCCCAATAGGTCGTATTGAGTTCCGGATCGTAGGTGCCGGCGATCCAGGTGTCGCCGCCGCCGCGTAACAGGTTGGGCAAGCCATTCCAGGTGTCGCCGCCCGGCTCGTTTTCCAGCGCGGTGGTATGGAAGATCCACGACTTCCTGCCGGTGTCGGCGTCGAAGGCGCTGATATAGCAGTTGTTCAGCGAATAGTTGTCGCAGCCGGTCAGCCCCGTCAGCACCTTGCCGCGCATCACCATCACGCCGCCGGTGTTGCTGTTGTTGGGATTTCCCAAGGTCTGTTCCCACACCTGCTTGCCGGTGCGCGCGTCCAGGGCATGGAGATGGGCGTCGGTGGTCGCGACGAACACCTTGTCGTGATACACGGCCAAGCTGCGGGTGCCGCCATAGGCGATCACCGAGACCGGGCCGAGGCGGTTCTCCCAGATCAGCTCGCCGGTCCTGGCGTCCAGCGCCTGCACCGTATTGGAGGTGTTGGACAGGAACATCACCCCGGCATGGACGATGGGGGTCACCTGGCTGGCGCCGCCCTCGTTCATGTTCCATGCCCATTTGAGCGTCAGCTGCTTCACATTGCCGGTATTGACCTGCTTCAGCGGGCTGAAACTCCAGCCCTGGTAATTGCGGCGATACATCAGCCATTCGCCGTCATCGGGATGCTGCAGCATCTCGTCGCTGACGTCGGTATAGTTCTTCACCACGCCCTTCACGGTATGGCCAAGCTGGAACGGCGGCGCCATCAGGTCGCTGCGCGCGTTCAGCGGCGCGTCATTAATGGTCTTGGGAGTCTTGGGGGTCCGGGCCGGCGGCTTGCCGGTTGCGATTCTGGAAACCTTGACGTCGGTGTTCCTGCTGAACGGCTTTGTGCCCGCCGCAGCGCCATTGGCCTGCAGCAGATAGGCCACGACATTGGTGTATTGCGCCTCGCTGAGGCTGGCGGGCGCGCCCACCGGCATCGAGGTGGCGATGAATTTGTACAGGTCCCTGGTCGAACGCGCGCCGAAGGAACTGATGAAACCATTGCCGCCCAGCGCCGGTGCATCCCCGCCGCCCGCGAGATTGTCGCGATGGCAGCCGGCGCAGTTCCGGGCATAGACGGCGTGGCCGGCGGCGGCCTGCGCCGTGGTATAGACGCCCGCAGGCGCCTGCGCCCAGGCGATGGCGCACCCAAAGCCGATCAATGCGGCCGCGCCCAGCAGGAATTTGCGCGACATGATCATTTGCCTTCCAGCCAGCCCTGAAGATTGCCGTCGGGCGCCTTTTCGCTGTCAATGCGGACATAGAGCGCCTGCCTGGCAAGCGCCGCCGCCTGCTCCGGCGTCAGGGTCACCGCCCCCGCAACCGCGCCGTTCGGCGCATGGTCCACGGTCAGGGTGCCGATGGCATCGCCCGGCACGCCCTTGGCCAGGCCGATGCGCAGCGAGGCCGCCGTCGCGGGCGAGGTCATGTTCGAGAATGTGCCCTGGATGGAAAGCCGGTTGCCGTCCAGGGTGGCGATGACGTTGCCGATGCTGTTGATGACATCGCCGCGATTGCCGGCGTCGAACGGCGCGGGATCGAGTTCGGCCTCATAGCCGGCGGCAAATGCCGGCGCGGCCGCCAGCAGCATCGCAATCATGCATGAACGAAACATGCGGTATCTCACTAATAAGGCTGCGGCGGCAGCTTCACGCCCAGCACGTCGCGCAGATAATTGATGTTGTGCGAGAGGTAATCGTCGATCTTCAGCTTGTCGTTGCCGCCGATGGCGTCATAGCCGTCATCGCCCTTGCGCGGGCCGTCCACGTCGAAGATCACCCAGCCCTTGAAATGCCTGTCGCGCAGCACGTTGAAGACGCCGGGGAAGTCCACGCCGCCGCCGCCCAGATTGTGATAGACGCTGGCGATCTTGTGCTGTTCCTGGGTCGGCGTCTGGGTGTTGCCGCGATATTTGGCGTAGGTGTCCTTGAGATGGACTTCCGACAGGCGCGGGAAATAGTCGCTGATGATCTGCACCGCGTCGCCGCCGCCCAAAGTGAGATGCCCGGTGTCGGCGCACAGCCAGACATATTTCGGATCGGTGTGGTCCATCACCCAGCGCATGTCCTTTTCACGCTCCATCGGCCCCCAGATATGGGGATGCGGCGACAGGCGGATGCCCATGGCGATGGTCTTCTCGCCCAGGGTGTTGAGGGTATCGGCCAGGCGCTTGAGCTGGTCTTCGCTGGGGCCACCCACAGGCCGCGCCCCCATGTTGATCTTGAAATGATCGCAGCCCAGCGGCTGCAGGAAATCGCGGCAGAAGGCGACATGATCGGCGATGGTCTTGGGGATGGCGTCGGGATCGATGAAATTGGTCGATTGGCCCTTCTCGCCATTGGAAGCGTCGATGAAGGTGATGCCGGCATCGTCGAACAGCTTTTTCAGCGCCATCGGCTTGTCGATATAGGCATGGATGCCATGGCCGTAGAATTCGATGCCCTGCAGGCCGCGCGCCGCGATCGCCTTGATCGCGGTCTCGGTGGTATAGGGCGTGTCGGTGACCAGCCCGGCATCGTTCCAGATGGAGCTGGTGGTGCCGAACAAGAGGTCGGGATTCACCGGGTCCAGCGGCGTGTGCTTGATGGTCTTGCCCCAGACGGGCGCGCCCGTCGCGGCCAGGCCGGCGGCGGTGGCGGCACACATGACGAAATGACGGCGCTTCAGTTCGCGGACCATGCTTTCCCCTGGTTTTATTTACAGGGACGTTTGGGCGCGGCCGACTTTAAGTCAAGTGGTTGCGGAAGCGGCCAAACGCACCGGGGACAGTTTTTCTTGCTGCGTCGCACAAAGGCTGTCGCGCGATCCGCCTTGTTTACAGTCGCTTGCGGAAGTGAGACTTTATCCGGGCAAAACGGAGCGCCGGAAAACCGGCCGCCCAAACCGGATCTGGGAGGATTCCATGGACACCACGCGCAGGATGTTTGTCGGCATGAGCACGGCGGCAATGGTCGCCAGCGTGACCCCGGCGGTCAGCGCCCCGGTGTCCGCCGCCCTTCCCGCAAATAAGGACAAGTTCTGGGTCGCCGGCACGACACCTTGCGGCGGAAATTACGAGTTCGACGCCGCGGCCTATGCCGAGCAGCTTGCCTGGTGGAAAGGCCAGGGCGCCGATGGCGTGCTGGTGCTGGGCACCAATGGCGAAGGCCCCTCCTTCTCGGTGGCCGAGCGCAAGAAGATCGCCGAGACCGCGATCAAGCATCGCAACGGCCTGGACCTGATCGTCACCACCGGCACGGCCAACTTCAAGGAGACCATTGAGCTGTCGCAGCACGCCGCCGCCATCGGCGCCGACAGCGTGCTGATCCAGCCGCCCTTCTATTTCAAGAATCCCAAGACCGACGGCCTGCTGGAATATTTCCGGGTGGTGATGGAGAAACTGCCCCCCGGCCTGGCCGTGCGCTATTACGATATCCCCCAGGTGACGGGCGTGACGATCACGCCGGCTTTCGTGACCGCCATGGCAGAGCGCCATCCCAATTTCGCCGGCATCAAGAACTCCCATGGCGTGGCCGACGAGTTCGAGGCCTTGTCCACCCAGACACCGGGCCGCCTCAACATCATCTCGGGCACCGACAACAACATGCTGGCCGCGCTCCGGCACGGCAACGGCGTGATCCTGGGCTCGGGCAATGTCTATACCAAGCTGGTGGCGGGCATCTTCGCCGCGCACCGCGCCGGCCAGGACCCCCAGCCCGCCTTCGACAAGCTGACCGCGGCGACCAACCTGATGCAGGCCAATGGCTACAGCTCCAATTACAACGCCATCAAATATGCCCTGAACCTGATGATGGGCTCGGGCCGGGTGAACCTGGCGCGGCCGCCGCATGTGCCGCTGAGCGATGAAGAGAAAGCCAAGCTGCGCGCCGGTGTCGTGCAACTCAAAACGATGGTGTGACCGCTTCGACAGTCGCGCGGCCTTGCCTCAGTGCCGGGCCGCGCTTTTTCATGGCTTGGGGAAAATAATGACCAAACGCTGGTGGCTGGCCCTGGGATGCATGGCGGGTTTGAGCCTGGCTGCGCCGGTGACTTTGGCGCAGGACGCCTGGTATGCTTGGTCGCCCAAGCCCGACAAGCTGCCAGCCTATGGCAGGAACAAGCCGGTGGCGCGGTTGCCCGCGGTGCTGGCCCGGCACAAGGGCCAGGCGCGCTGGAGCGAACAAGTCATTCTCACCAAACGCTACGACGCCAAATGGATCGCGGCAGCGCCGGGCGACAAGACGCCGGAGCAGTATTACGGCGATGACCGCGTGGTGTGGGTGGTATGGGACGGGCAGATCCGCTTCACCATCCAGGGCCAGCAGCCTTTCGTGGCGACCAAGGGCTTCCTGGTGCAGGTGCCGCAGCGGGTACGCTATTCGATGGAGACCATCGGCAGTGAGCCCTCGCTGCGCTTCGAGGTCACCCATGCCGGCATCCGGCCCAGCTATCCCGCCGATGAAGGCCAGCCCAAGCCACCGCAAGCCGATGGCGATTACATCAAGATCAGCACCCCGACCCAGCCCGATAAATATGATGCCGTGAACCGCCCCTATCGCGATTTCTTCAAGGAGACCGCCGATTCTGCCCAGGGGCCGAAAGACCATCTGGTGGTGGCCGACGAGGCCAATCTGGTCAACATCATCCGCGGCCCCGGCGTGCCCACACCGCCCGCCGGCAATCGCGGTCACTTCCATATCGGCGACGAGGAATTCTGGTTCATCCTGGAAGGCAAGTGCGATTACCTGATCGAGAAGGCCGGCCTGTTCACCGCCGATGCCGGCGACATCGTGTTCGTGCCGCCCGGCCGCTTCCACCGCGCCAGCTGGGCGGCAGGCCAGACCGACACGCGGCTGTCCTTCAATGTCAGCCCGCTGCTGTTCCACAATTTCGGCCCCGACGCCGGCGGCAGGCAGTAGGAGGCCGACCATGAAAAAGCTGCTGATCGCCACCTGCGCCGTCGCGCTGCTTGCCCTTCCCGCCTCGGCGCAGGAGCGCAAGGTCTACCTGTCCTGGGCGCCCAAGGGCACGCCGGTCCCCTATGCCGGCGTCAACAAGCCGGTCTGGCGCATCGCCGACGTGCTGGCGAAACATGCGGGCCAGAAAAGCTGGACCGAGGATGTGATCGAGACCGAACGCTACAGCGCAAAATGGATTTCCATGGCACCGGGCGAAAAGACCCGTGCCCAGTTCTATGGCGACGACCGCACCGTCTGGATCGTGTGGGACGGCCAGATTCGCTTCACCATCGAAGGCCAGAAGCCGTTCATCGCCAGCAAGGGCTTTCTGGTGCAGGTGCCGCTCAGGGTGCCCTATTCCATGGAGACGGTGGGCGATATGCCCTCGCTGCGGCTGGAGATCACGCGCGGCGGCGCCCTGCCCTCTTATCCGCTGGACAGCGGTGAAGCGCCAAAGCCGATAGCCGGCCAGCATTATGTCAAGGTCAGCTATCCCACCAAGCCGGTAGGCGGCGGCCGGGATGTCTATACCGACGTCAACAAGCCCTGGCTGGATTTCCTGAAGGATTATGTTGCCGCCGATCCGCAGGCCAAGGGCCGCCGCCTGACCTTTTTCGTCAACGACGCCGACAACCAGGCCGCCATCATTCGCGGCCCGGGCGTGGCGATCCCGCCCGACAGCAACAAGGGCCATTTCCATGTCGGCAACGACGAATTCTGGTTCATCCCGGAAGGCAAGATCGCCTATCAGATCGAAGGCATCGGCCTGGTGGTGGCGGGGCCCGGCGACCTGGTGCTGACCACGCCGCAGCGCTGGCATCGCGCCAGCTTTGCGCCGGGCCAGGTGGATACACGCATCGCCTTCAACCGCAGTCCGACCATGCTGCACAATTACGGCGAAGACACCAACGGCACGCAGTAGTCAAAGGGCAATGGTCATCCCGTCATACGCGGGCTCGACACCCGGCGGCAGTTCGCGCTTCAAAGTCTCGTAATCCAGGTCCACATGCATGTTGGTCAGGATGGCGCGCTTGGGCTTCAATTGCGCGATCCATTCTAGCGCCTGTTCCAGGTTGGCGTGGCTGGGATGGGGCTTGTGGCGCAGGGCGTCCACGATCCAGACATCCAGCCCTGCCAGCGCCGCCCGCGCCGCGTCATCCAGCGCATTCACGTCGGGCGTGTAGGCCAGCGAACCGAAGCGAAAGCCCAGGGCGCGCATCCGGCCATGCGTCACCCCGAACGGCCGCACCGGCAGCGGGCCGCCCGGTCCCGCGATCTCGAACGGCGCGAAGGGTTCGGGAATTTCGTGCGCCGTCAAGATCGGCGGATAACCGCTGCCGGGAGGCTGGACAAAACAATAGCCGAACTTGTCCAGGACATCCGCCAGCCCGGCCTTGTCCGACCAGACATCCACGCGATGGCCGGAATTGATATAGATCACCCGCAGATCGTCCAGCCCGTGTAGCTGGTCGGCATGGGCATGGGTGATCAACACCCCATCCAGCCGCGCCCCGATGCGCGCCGCCAGCAACTGTTCGCGCATGTCGGGCGCGGTATCCACCAGCACCCGGGTTTCGCCATCGGCGGATTTGCGGCGCACCAGCAGCGAGCAGCGCAAGCGGCGGTTTTTGGGATTTGCGGGATCGCAGACACCCCAGAACGGCGCATCATCGGCGCCCAGCCGCGGCACGCCGCCGGATGAACCGCAGCCCAGAATGCGGACCTCCAGAGTCATGATGGACGCTTTACCTTGGAAAACAGGCGGAAGAAATTCTCCGTCGTGGCGGCGGCAAGCCCATCCGGCGAGACGCTCTTCAGTTCCGCCAGCATATTGGCGGTATGAACGACAAAGGCCGGCTCGTTGGTCTTGCCCCGCTGCGGCACCGGCGCCAGGAACGGCGCATCGGTCTCCACCAGCAGTCTCTCAAGCGGCACCGTCCCGATAACCTCGCGCAGTGCGGCGGAGTTCTTGAAGGTGGCGATGCCCGACACCGAAATATAAAGCCCCAGTTCCAGTGCCGCATCGGCCAGGCGCTGGGTGCCGGTGAAGCAATGGATCAGGCCGGTGAAGGCGCCTTTCGCCATTTCATCGCGCAATATCGCGATCGTGTCGTCATCGGCATCGCGGGTATGCACGATCACCGGCAGGCCGGTGGCGCGCGCCGCCGCGATATGGTTGCGGAAGTTGGCCTGTTGCGGCGCGCGCGGCGCATGTTCGTAGAAATAATCCAGGCCCGTCTCGCCGATTCCCACCACCTTGGGATGGGCGGCCTCGGCGATCAGCACTGCGGCATCGTCCAGCAGTTCCTTTTCGGACTCATGGGGATGCACCCCCACGCTGCACCAGACATCGGGAAATTTCTCCGCCACGGCACGCACGCCGGGAAACCGTTTCAACTCGGTGCCGATGGAAACGCACACACCGACCCCGGCGGCGCGGGCCCGGGCCACCACGTCATCCACCTTGCCGGCAAAATCGGGAAAATCGAGATGGCAGTGCGAGTCCACAAGCATCACAGACCGCCCCGCTGCGCCACGCGCGCCATGTCGCGTGCCGCCGTCAGCACGGTCTGGCGCGGCTCCAGATGCAGGCCGGTGGCGCGGCCAAAGCCCTGCTCGATGCGGCCCTGCAGTGCGACCCAGCGGTCCAGCCCCGGCGCACCGCTCCGCGCCTTGGCGCGAATGCGATCCGACAGGCTTTCCGCCAGAAACGCGCCAAACGACTCCAGCCCGTCGCGCAGGCGGAACAGTTTCTCGCCCAGGGTCAGCAGCGCCAGCAGGTCGGGATCGCGGGCGTGCTCGATCAGCCGGTCGGCCTCCTGCGCCAGCGTCCCGCCCTCGCCTGTCGCAAGCGTCAGCGCCGCGCCGATGCTGCCGCCGGCCAGCCGCGCCAGCGCGGCACGGTCGGCGCTTGCCATCTGCGGCAGGTACCGCGCCAGCGCCTGTTGCATCAGACCGTCATCCAGCGGCCGCAGTTCCAGCCGCTGGCAGCGCGAGCGGATGGTGGGCAGCAACCGCCCCGGCGTGTTGGACAGCAGCAGCAGCATGGCGTTGGCCGGCGGCTCCTCCAGCATCTTGAGCAGCGCATTGGCGGCATTGTCGTTCATGTCGTCGGCGGTATCGACGATGGCGACGCGCCAGCCGCCTGCCCCGCTGGTCATGCCGAAGAAATCCGCCAGCCGGCGGATCTCGTCCACCGACAGTACCGTCATCAGCTTGCCGGTGCGGGGATTGAGGGCGCGCTTGAGGATCAGCAGGCCGGGATGAGACTGCGCCATCACCTGCCGCGCCGCCGGATCATCCTGCGGCACCGACAAATCTTCCGGTCCCGCATCGGTGGCGCCATAGGCCAGCAGATAGCGCGCGATGCGGTAGGCCAGGGTCGCCTTGCCGATACCGGGCGGACCCGAAATCAGCCAGGCGCCGGGGGGCCGCCCCGAGCGCAGCGCGCGCGCCGCCCGCGCCAGGGCGATATCCTGCCCCAACAGGGTGGCGCTCTCGCGGGGATGGGGAAATCCCTCGATACGGTCACTGTCATCGGGTTCCGACGGCGCAGATCGTTTGGCCATGGCGGCTTATAGATCGAAACGGCGGCCGACGGCGGCGAAAATCGCCTCCGCCACCTGGTCCTCGCTTCCCGAGGCGTCGATCACCCGGCAGCGTTCCGGGAAACGCCGGGCGATATCCAGGAACGCCTGGCGCAGGCTTTCATGAAAGCCGGGGCCGAATTTCTCGAAGCGGCCTTCCGCGCCGCCGTCCGCCTTCAGCCGCGCCAGCGCCCGCTGCAGGCCGGTCTTCACGTCCAGGTCCAGGATCAGGGTGAGATCGGGGGCGAAATCATCCAGCACCGCGCTGTCGATACGCCGGATGGTTTCGCGCGCCAGCCCGCGGCCCGCGCCCTGATAGGCGAAGGTGGAATCGCTGAAACGGTCGGAAATCACCCAGGTCCCGGCCGCCAGGGCGGGACCGATGGTGCGCGCCACATGATCGGCGCGCGCGGCATAGGCCAGCAATGTCTCGGTGATGGGGTTCCAGCGTCCGGTCTCGCCTTCCACCATCAGTTTGCGGATCTGTTCCGCCCCGATCGAGCCACCGGGCTCGCGGGTAGCGAGCGCCTCGATGCCCTTCGCCTCCAGCACCGCCGCCAGCCGTTTGACCTGGGTGGACTTGCCGGTGCCTTCGCCGCCTTCCAGGGTGATGAAGCGGCCGGTCATGGCCTGGCTACTTCTTCTTCCAGAGATGCCGGATGGAATCGAACATCTTGCCGATGAAGCTCTGCTCGCCGACCGACTGGGTGGCATAGACCGGCGCCGTCAGGGCCGGGAAGTCGGGCGCCGTCACCACCAGCACGCCGACCCTCTGGCCGACATGGATCGGGGCCTTGAGGCCCGCATCGGGCCTGACCGCGATCTTCATACCGGCATGGGAATCCACCTGCATGGTGACGCTCAGGGGATGGGCCGCGGTCACCGTCACGCTGGGGGCGGTGCCGCCCAGGACCGCTACGCTGCCCGCCACCTGATTGGTCGCCAGGATGGAATAGGAGCGGAATTCGCGGAAGGCCATTTCGATCACGCGGCCGGCTTCCTCGGCGCGCTTGATGTTGGGAAAATAGTCATTCTTGTATTGGGGATAGCGCAATCCGTTCAGAACCAGGATGAGGCGCTGGTCGCCGCGCTTGGCCGAGATGGTGATGCCATAGCCGGATGCGTCGGTATGCCCGGTCTTGAGCCCATCGGCCCCCGGCACCGCCCCCAGCACAAGGTCGCGGTTGGGCTGGTGGATGTTGTGCCAGACGAACTCCCGCTCGCTGAAATAGTGGTAATATTGCGGATAATCGTTGATCAGGTGGCGCGACAGCTTGGCCAGGTCCAGGGCGCTCATCAGCTGGCCCGGCGGGTCCGGCAGGCCGTCGGGATTGACAAAGGTGGACTGGGCCAGGCCAAGCGTCTTGGCCCGCTTGTTCATCAGGTCGACAAAGCCTTCGACGGTGCCGCCCAGCGCCTCGGCCACCACGATGCAGGCATCGTTGCCCGACTGGATGATGATGCCGCGGATCAGGTTCTCCACCGAGATCCGCGAGCCCAGTTCCACGAACATCTTGGAGCCCTGGGTGCGCCAGGCGCGCTCCGACACCGGGAAGGTGTCGTCCAGCTTGACCCGCCCGTCCTTCAGGCGCTGGAACAAAAGTTCGATGGTCATCAGCTTGGACATGGAGGCGGGCGGCATCGGCGTCAGCCCCGCCTTCTGGTACAGCACCTGCCCAGTCTGGCCGTCCATGATCAGCGCGTGTTCGGCGCTGGTATCTATCGCGGCCTGGACTGGCGAACCCAGGAGCAACAGGACCGAAAGGCAGGCGGCAAGGCGGCGAAACATGACGTCTCCGAACTATTGATCTACGACGATATGGGCGTCGTTGGCGCCCGCGCCGGTGATGCGGGCCAGCGCGGCATCGGCATCCGCAACCGAAGCCAGCGGGCCGCTGCGCACTCTATAGAGGGTCTGTCCCCCCCGTTGAAGGGTCGAAATCCGCAGGTCTCCCCCCACCTTGCCCAGTAGCGCCTTGGCGTTATCCAGCTTGGAAAAGGCCCCCAGCTGGACATACAGCCGGGTGACAGGCGGAACCGGCACATGCGTCACTTTTCCCGTCACCTGGTCGTCGGCGAACATCTGGGCCGGGATCGGCGCGGGCGCCGGCAGGCTGGCGACCCGGGGCGGCGGCTCCACCGTGGCCCCCGGCACCAGTCCCAGGGCCGCGCTGTCCACCTTGCCGGCAGGCGCGGCGGGCAGCGCATTGGCGACCAGCGGCGGGGTCTCGGGCGGCGGCGGGCCGCCCCCGCCCAGGTCGGCGCGGCTGAGATAGGTGACGCGCACCCGCGCCGTGCCGGTCTGCACCACGTCCAGCAGTTCGGCGGCGCGTTTCGAGAGGTCAATGATGCGGCCGCGTGAATAGGGCCCACGGTCGTTGACCCGCACGATCAGCGACTTGCCATTGTCGAGGTTGGTGACCCGGACATTGACCGGCATGGGCAGGGTCTTGTGGGCTGCGGTCAGGGCGTTGCCGTCATACATTTCCCCATTGGCGGTGTGATGGCCGTAAAAGGTCGGGCCGTACCAGGAGGCGATGCCGGTCTCGTCATAATCCGGCTGCTCGCGCGGATAGTACCAGACATTGTCCACCTGATAGGGCTGGCCGACCTTGTAGATGCCGGCATTGGGCGGAACCTGGACGGTATGGTCTTCCGGCGGGGGCGGCGGGGGCCGCTTGGGCGTGATGGCGCAGGAGGCAGCCAGCAGCCCAGCGGCAACGGTCAGAGAGAGCCTGGCGGCAAACCGCATCGAATCGGGTCCGGGGTGACAGCCCGACGCTAGCGGGAGCGGGCCCGAGGCTCAACGCGGTTGCCCAAAAGCCTCATGAAAGCTAGAGCATCGGCCACGGATGGGTGGCCGAGGCCCTTCGCTTGCGCTTCGGGCGTTCGTCGCTCAAAACGGTGTCGCGCTACGCTGTCGCTAGCGACGGACCGTTTTGTTTGCTGTGCAAACCGCTCCTCACGGTTTAAGGCAGCGCGCGTGGATGGGTGGCCGAGTGGTTTAAGGCAGCGGTCTTGAAAACCGCCGGGCCTGCAAGGGTCCCGTGAGTTCGAATCTCACCCCATCCGCCATCAAATTGCAGCGTAGTATAGCGCGCCGACGGTGGTTGGATCGTAGAATTGGCGTTCTCTATGCCAGTCCGCTGGCGAGCACGCTCGGTAATATGGTGCCTCATCCTTGCCGTTCAGAGAGCAAAGCCGTTATCGCGAAACCGGTCGTCCGTTCACTCCCGGCGGACGGATGGCGTCCTTTGGGCGCATCCGCGCATAGCGAGCCGGCGGCACACCTGCATGGCGGGTGAAGGCGACGCTGAAGGTGCTGGCCGAACTGTAGCCCACACGCTCGGCGACCTGATCCATGCCAAGCTCGTGCTCGCACAGCAATCGCTTTGCCAGCGCCATGCGCCAAGACAGGAGATATTCCATCGGCGGCAGGCCCACAGTGCGACTGAAACGTGCAAAGAAAGCCGAGCGAGACAAAGCCGCTTCGGCGGCGAGTTCCGCCACGGTCCAGGGATATTCGGGGCGCGCATGGAGAGCGCATAGTGCGGCCGCCAGGCGATCGTCGGCAAGGCCACGGGCCAAGCCCGGCGTAGACGCGGTCTCAGCGCCGCATCGCAACGCTTCGATCAGCAGCACCTCCAGCAGCCGTTCGAGCACCAGTTCACGCGCCGGACGCCGCGCATGGGTCTCGTCGCCGACCAGTTGCATCAGCGTCGCGAGCCTCGGCTCGCGCGCGAGAATCACTTGCGGCAGGAGAGATACGAGCAGTGCCGCATCGGGCGCACCAAAGCTGCAGTGACCGATCCGTGTCCGTAGCTCGGCGGGTCCGTCTTCGCAGCCGACGCGAAAACAGCCCTCGCTGACATCAATTGGCGTCGTGGTCACTTTGCCTGGTGGCGCGTTCAGGCTTTCGTTGATGAGGTCGTGCATGGCTGGCACCAGCATGAAATCGCCGGCCTGCAACGTCATGGGCGGCTGCCCGTTTACCGACACTCGGCAGTTCCCCTCCAACACCGCGCAGTAGAATGGTTCGCCGGTCGTTTCGCGGTGGATCCTCCAGGAGCCGGCGTACTCCACCAGCTTGGAGAAGCGCGCGGTCGGCTGGAGCAGCGTGACGATCTCGGCGAGCGGATCACCGGTCATTGCAGGACTTTTGCCAAAGAATTTCATACGCTCGACGATAGCAAGTCCTGCTTGCGCAATCTATCTCTGGGTCATTCCGACGCTTCTGGAGTTGCCCATGTCCACAATCCTCATTACCGGCTGCTCGTCCGGCTTTGGTCTGGAGACCGCGCGGCTGTTTCTCGATCGCGGTTGGGATGTGGTGGCGACCATGCGTGCGCCCCACGCGGAGCTGCTGCCCGCGTCCGATCGCCTGCGCATCCTGTCGCTCGACATCACTAATCCCGATAGTATTGCCAAGGCTATCCCAGAGGCCGGTACGATCGACGTTCTTGTCAACAATGCCGGCTTCGGCGCGCCGGCGCCAATCGAGCTGACCGCGCCCGAGACGGCGCGCGCGTTGTTCGAGACCAATACGCTGGGCACGCTTGCGATGGTCCAGGCGGTGCTTCCAGCTTTCCGCAAGCGTCGGGCTGGCGTCATCATCAACGTCACCTCGACGGTTACGCTCAAGCCGCTGCCTCTCGTCGGCGTGTACCGGGCGAGCAAGGCGGCGGTTAACGCCTTCACTGAATCGCTTGCGGTGGAAGTGGAGCCATTCGGAGTGCGCGTTCACATCGTCCTGCCGGGTCGTTCGCCCGAGACGCGATTCGGCGATAATGCCCGCCCGCATCTGCGCGGCCTCGATAATCCCGACTATGCACCGATGATCGAGCGCTTCGTGGCAAGCGTCCGCAACAGCTCCGGCCCGGTGACCCATGCGCCTAACGTAGCGGAAGCGATCTGGCGGGCCGCCACCGATCCATCCGCACCGCTGCGCATTCCCGCCGGCGCCGATGCCGAAGCGTGGATGGTGGAGGTAAGCTGATCGCCGCGCTGACCGTCCCGCACCGCGCAATGGAGGCGGCAACGGGCTTTAAGGCATCTACAATCGTCAGAGATTGGATTGCCGGCTTTCAACTATGGGAGCGGAATGCTGCCGTTCTGTTATCGCCCGATCCGCGCCAATCCGTCAGATTGAGTCGGCCAATTTTCTATCCAATTCTATCCAATCCGGTATGCAGCCCACTGATATGAGAGAGCCGTGGCGTGCCTTAGGTGGCTATAGCGTAGGAATAGTGCCCATCTTCATTGTTCTCGGCCCGCCATTCCTGCGATCTTCTATCCGGCACCCGCGACACACGGGATCAGTCGGCTTTCGCCTTGCCATACGGCGCCTGGGCGAAGGTGACGTCCATTGCGCGTAGACGCTCCTTACCCCGGATCGTCAGATCCGTGACCAGGGCAAACTGATCGCGGCTGTCGGTCACATAGGCTTTGGCCTTATATCGCGTGCCCCAGGGTGTTTCCACCGCGTTGACCGATACCCGCGTGTCAGGCTTGCGGTACGGGCTTGTTTCGGCAACTTCGCCAAGGACCCGAAGTACAGCCTGACCATCATGGTCGGCGTGCAAATAGAAATTCGCCACACAGAGCAAAAACGCGTTGCCGCTGCTGGCATTGAACACACTGCCCGACCAAAGCCGGGTATGGGGGATAATCACCTCGGTATCATCGGGCGTCACGATGTGGACAGCCCTGGTACCGATCAGCTTCACCTCCCCATAGGCTCCATCCACCTCTATCCAATCGCCAGGCTGATAGGTGTTTTCGAGGATGGTCACGACCCCGGCAGCAAGGCAACTGACATAATCCTTGAGAGCGAACGCCAGCGTCACTATCGCCGTGGCAATCAGGGCCACCCCGTCCTCGAAGTTGGGCTCTATCAGAACAGGGACGATAATTGCGATGCCGGTGAGCCCGATCAGAAGTCTTGCGATTGGCGATGCCCGCAGAACCAGCAGCCGCCGGTGCGAAGACCCCCGTTCCGCGACGCGGCGAACCAACCAGCGCACAAAGTGGAGAAGCAAGCGACCGACGATCAGAACGGCAAAGATGAGGGAAACATGGCCCCACGTCAGCGCTCGTAAAATATTCAAATGATGTATGGATTCGTTCATGGCACCCTCCCCGGCGCGGCCCTAACTGTCATTCATCGTTGTTAGCACTGCGGCAAGATTATAGCAGGGCTATAGCGTAGACATGGTGCTCATCATCGCCGGTTGCGGCCTGCCAATGCCGCGCCTGTGCTGGAAGGTGGCCGCTTCGAGCCCCTCTGAGCGACACCAGATGCTTGAGCGGCCGCCGCGCGCTTTTGTCGGTGTCGTTGGCGGAATGATAGATCGCCTTGTCGCCTTCGAACTTCAGAGCAATGGTCCGCCGCCAGGACAATGCCGAAGGCTGCCCGCAATTCCTCCCCGGCAGCATCTTCGCGCACCCGGCGAAGGACCAGGCCGGCCTCTCCCGCAACTTGTGCTTCCAAATCGGGGAAAAGTCCATTATGCGGATAGGGTATGCTGTCGCAAAAAGCCAAATACGCCATCAAGGCACTTGTCGCGCTCGCCAAGGTGCCTGCGGGCGAACTGGTGCAGGCCCGCGCCGTTTCCGAACAGCAAAATATCCCGAAGAAATTCCTCGACCTGATCCTGTTCGAGCTGCGCCAGCGCAACCTGATTCACAGTACGCGCGGGCGCGACGGCGGCTATGCCCTGGCGCGGCCGGCGGCCGAGATCACCATCGCGGAAATCGTGCGGGCCGTGGATGGCCCGCTGGCGCCCCTGCCCTGCGCCAGCGTGAAGTTCTACCGCCGCTGCGCGGACTGCAAGGATGAACGCACCTGCGAGGTGCGCCGGATCATGCGCCAGGTGCGCGACGCGGCATCCGCGATCCTGGACAACACCTCGCTGGCCGAAGCGGCCCTGCCGAACCGCCGCCGCAAAACCGTCGTCTGAAGAAAGCTAGTCGGCCGGCTGGTGGGGATCGACCTGACGGATAGGCAGGTCCCAGTGATTGACCGTGAGTTCCCAGCGGCGATCTTCCTCCCGGTGCCACGCGGCCTTGTCCGCGAAGAGCTGGTTTGCGACCTCGCCTTCCCGGCGCGAACCGTCATAGTTGGGATAGGTGATGACGATCCGGTAATCCCAGCGCGCATCTTCCGACGCATGTTCGCCCGGCCGATAGACCTGATAGTCGGTCACGTAACCGAGCTGCTTTTCCCGGTCCAGGGTTGCGATCTGATATTTCTGGAAAATCTTCCACCATTCATCCTGGAAGCCATACTTGACCCGATAGACCCATTCGACCTGGAGCGGCTGGTCGCTTGGGCGTGTCTGCGCCTTCGCGGACGCCAGGCCGCCGGCGAGCAGCAGCGAGGCCAGGGAGAAATTCAGGAAAGCGCGCATGATCGAACCTCGTTTTTGACCGGGTTTTTGACTGGCCCCAGTTTGCATTCCGCGATACTATAGTATATTGATATATATTCCTACGGGCCTTGAGCGCTTCTTATCGGTCACACGTTACAGCCGAGCCGAATGTCCTACGCATGACAGAAGCGCGTCCGACTCTTGTGATCTGCGGCAACGGCGCCAGCGCCGTGGCGCTGCTGCACGCCCTCGCGATCCGCAGCCGCGGCGCGCTGGACATATTCGTGATCGGCGATGGAGAATTGGGGCATGGCTTGGCCTATGCCACGCGCCATCCCGACCACCGGCTGAACGCACCGGCCAGCCGCATGTCGATCGATCCCGATGCGCCCGGCCATTTCGTGCAGTGGCTGACATCGCGCGATCTGTGGAGCGATGACTGGCCGGACCAGTTCGTGAGCCGTATCCATTATGGACGGTATCTCGCCGATGTCGCCCAGGCCGCGGCGGCGCGGCCCCATCTGGCCGTGCGGTTCGTCCGCGGCGAAATCGTCAGCCTGACCCGCAACCGGGACGGCTGGCGGGTGGCGCATCGCACCGGGCAGATCGATGCCGATTTCGTCGTGCTGGCGACGGGCAATGACATGCCCTCGCCGCTTGCGCCGCGTCTGGACCCCGCGGTGCGCGGCCTGGTGGTGGACAATCCCTGGACGCTGCCGCCGATGCGTGCCGATGAGCGCGTGCTGATCCTGGGCACCGGACTGACCGCCATTGACACCCTGTTGTCGCTAAGCGGCAGGGACCGGCGCCATGACATAACCCTGCTGTCCCGTCATGGCCTGTTGCCCCAGCCGCATGTGCCGCCCCAGCCGATGCCGCCCCTGCCCGGCCCCTTTCCGCGAACGGCATTGGCCATGCTGCTGGCCTTTCGCGACGCCGTGCGCGCCAGTCCCGGAAATTGGCAGGATCTGATGGACGCCATGCGGCCGCACTGGCCCAAAGTGTGGCGGGAGATGCCGCTGGCCGAGCAGCGCCGCTTCCTGCGCCATGCCGCCACGATGTGGAACATGCACCGCCATCGCCTGCCGCCGCAGTCGGCCCAGCGTGTCCGCTACCTGTTGGCAGGCGGCGCCCGGATTTTGACGGGACGTCTCACCAAAGTCGAAAGCGCGGGACCGGCGGCGGCCGTCACGATACGCGGCCGCGCCGGGGAAATGCGATTGCAGGTCGACCGCATCGTCAATTGCATGGGCCCCAACACCGACCCCGCCAAGAGCCATAACCGGCTGATCGAGAATATCGTGGCGTCCCTGCAGGCGCGCACCGCGCCGCCGGGCGTGGGCCTCGACGTTACCGCGGACAGCCGCGTCATCGCCTATGACGGCGCCGCGCATCTTGGCCTGTTCGCGATGGGCGCGCTGACGCGGGGCACCTGGTGGGAGATCACCGCCGTACCGGAGATCGCGCGCCAGGCGGGGCGGATCGCCGAATGCCTGTTGTCCCAGGAAAAAGGCCGTTCCGGAAGGAACGGCCAAGTTCAAGGGGAAGATGCGCATTCCATGCGCCATTTTCTCTAACCCGCATGCCGTTGCGCGAATATTGAAAAATGGCGCGATCCAGGTTCAAGCGCCCTCATAAGACGCCCGAAAAACATACAGCCCATGCACGCCGGCCAAGGCATGCATGGGCTGTTCCATCGCGCCGGCCGGGAACCGCCGGCGGATACGGGCTATGGCTGGTCGTTCCAGCGATCCCAGAGATCCTCGATCGATTCCCCGCCTGCCAGCTTGACGGGCGCGGCGGCGCTTGCCGTTGTCTTTTCGGCCAGCAACTGCTCGATGCGGGTGGTGAATTCCTGCTTGAGCTGGGTGTTGAATTCGCCGCTGGCGGCTGACGCAAAGCCGGAATGCACGGCCTTGACCTTGCCGTCACGGCCGACGAAGACGGTCGCGGGCCAGGTGTCGAGATGGTTGAGCTGCGGCACCTTTTCCCACATCTCCGAAGGCGCGCCGGCGATCAGATAGGGATACTTCACGCCATACTGCTTCACGAACGCCGTCTCGCGCACCAGGCTCTGCTGCTGTTCCGGTTCCTCGAAATCCAGCGCGACGATGGCCAGGCCCTTGTCGCGATACTGCTTGTCCAGCTGCACCAGGTATTTCGCTTCGTCATGGCAGTTGGGGCACCAGGTGCCGGTGACGATAGCCAGCACCACCTTGCCCTTGAAGTCCTCGTTGGAGACCAGCTTGCCGTTGACGTCGCGGAAGCTGAATTTGAAGGTCTCGTTGGGATCGCGCGCCACGGTGTGGGTCAGGAAGCTGTCGGGCGCCGGCAACCCCTTGGCCTGCGCCACCTCGGGCCGGTAAGCGATATAGTGCGGCGTCGCGGCGCCGTACTTCTCTTCGCCATAACCCTTGTTGTCATTGCCCTGCAGGGCATGAACCAGCGCTTCATTGTGGGCAACGACGCCCAGGGTGCCGTCGCTGTTGGCGGCGACCTCGATCACGCCGGGACGATGACCGTCGAAATGGCTCAAGACCCATTTTCCATCCTTGTAGGTGCCGCTATAGGCGCCGGTATCGCCATCGATGCGAAGGATCGAAGCGGTGGCGAATGCGCCCTGCTGCTGCGTCACGAAGCGGAAGGCCTTCTCCCCTTTCGAGGAGGGGGACTCCAGCGGGATGACCCAGCTGCCGGCGATGGACGGAATGTTTTCGGCGGCCTGGGCGGGCGCGTCGACATGGCGTACGGCGTGGAAGCCGTATTTGATGCCATAGCCGGGCCCTTCCAGCGTTGTCTGGCCGACCAGTTCGCCGCCCTTCAGGGAGGCGCTGATGGTGGTGAGATAATGGTCGGACTTCAGAACAAGTTTGCCGTCCCTGAAGTCGGCGCTGGTGGTCGTCTCCGACACTTCGGAACCGTCATAGAAAACGCCCTTCAACACGCCCTTGTCATTCACGACATCCAGGCGGAACGGAACATCGGGGCCGTTGTCCGTCAGCGCCGCGTCCCACCGGCCGGCGATGGCGGCCGCGCCGCTGTCAGCCTGCGCGCTCACCGGGCAAGCCGCGATAAGCGCCGCGACGCATGCCCCCTGCAGTAATATCTTCATGACCTGACCCTCCTGTTGACGCGCACAGGATGCCCCGAGGATTTGCGGCCGAATAACGATAAAAACAAAAGCCTAGTATTTCGATAGGGAATGGTTGCGTGGGCTCGCAGGCGCAGCATTGATGACCGCGATGGCGCGACGCTATTTGCCGTAGGCGTCCGGGCCGGGCGGGTCTTTCGGCAATGCGGGCGTGGCATAACCGCGATTTCCGTCGGGGCCGATGGCGCCGGGGCCGGGCCCCAGATGCGCGGCGTCGCGATTGTTTTCGGCGCAGGCATATTCACCCAGGCCCTGCCCCTTCTGTCCCAGCACCCAGGTCCGGTCGAAGGTGAAGGGATGCGTGTAGTAAACCGGGTCGTCGACCGTGAGATGGACATGGACATGGTCGTAATCGGGGCGGGTCCAGCGTTCGACGATATGCGCCTTCTCGCTTTGCGGATCGCCGTTCTCATCGATCCAGAGCTTGCCGTCCTTGCTGTCCTTGAAGCCCAGTGTGTCGATCACCAGCGTGTCGCCGTACCAGCTTCCAATCTCATCGCCGAAATATTTGGGATCGGGATCGGGGTCATGGCCGCGGCCGTCGAGGGGCACCAGCCGGTAGGTGGTATAGAAATAAAGGAACGCCACGCGCTTGGGGGTATGCAGAATCTCGAACGGCAAGGCGCTGGCGTCATGCCTGGGAATACCGCCCAGGATGCACAGGGCCTCTGGATCGACGGTCCTGGTGCGGTTGAATTCCACGGCCTTCTGGCCCGCCGGCGTGAAGGGAAGCAGGAAGCCCGGCAAGTCACGGCCGATGTTGCCTGTCGGCTTGTCCTTCTGCCGAATCCCCTTCCAGTAGCCCGAGAAATCGGGATGGCCGTCCGGCAGCCGCGGCGCCGGCCGCGCGGCGCCGGAAGGTTCCTTTCCGAACAGCGGGTTATCATCCGGCGCCGGCGCGGCCATGGCCACCGTCGAAAGGAAAGTGGCGAGAAATATCCAGCCGCGCATCTCAAACCCTCGCAAACCTGCCTCGCCTGTCTAGCGGCACGCTCACAAGGCGTCGTCTCAGAAACCCTCAACTGACGTATGAGAATTATTGATGGGATAGCACCTGCGGCGGTTGCTATGAAATCCGTACCGGCGACAGCAGCCGGTCATGCCAAGGAGCCCACCCGTGAAATTCGCGCCGCTCGCCCTGCTTTTCGCTTTCGCCATACCGGCGCCCGCCTTCGCGCACCATTCCTTCGCGGCGGAATTCGATGGCGACAAACCCATCCGGCTGGTCGGCAAGATCACGCGCATCGAATGGACCAATCCGCATTCCTATTTCTACCTCGATGTCGCCAATGCCAAAGGCGTGGTTTCGAACTGGGCCTGCGAAGGCGGCGGCCCCGGCGCCCTGTCGCGCCGCGGCTGGCAGAAGGGCGACGTCAAGCTGGGCGACACGCTGGTGGTGGACGGCTTCCTGGCCAAGGACGGCTCGCGCACCATCGATGCGCGGCGCATCAAGCTGCCCGATGGACGCGATATTTATGGCGGCACGCCGGGCGACGGCGGCCCCGGAGACGGTCAGCCGAGCAACAAATAAGCCGCGATGCCGGACCCTTTCCAGCTTCTCTACGATACGTCCTTCGCCACCGCGATCCGGGAATCGGAGGTCGTGTTTCCGGTGCTGGAAAGCCTGCATGTGCTGTCGCTGGCGCTGATGGTGGGCACCATCGCCATCGTCGATCTCAGGCTGCTGGGCGTGGTGCTGCCGCAAACCTCTCCCCTGGCGGTGGAGCGCCGGATCGTGCCGCTGACCTGGGCGGGATTTGCGGTGATGGCGGTGACGGGATCGCTGCTGTTCGCCGCCGAGGCGGCCAAGCTCGAACACAACCCCGCCTTTATCGCCAAGGCGATCCTGCTGCTGCTGGCGGGATTGAACATGCTTGTGTTCCAGTGGGCGGCCAGATCCGGCCTCCGGGAAGACGCCGTCCCGTTGCGCGCGCGGGTGGGCGCGGCGGCTTCGCTGACGCTGTGGGCGGGCACGGTGGCGGCCGGCCGCGCCATTGCCTATTTCCATTAGCCCATGATCCGCCATCTGTTCGAATTCTACGCCGCCAGCGCGCCGGGACAGGCGATCCGCAATTCGAGCTGGACTTTCGCGGTGATCGAAATGGCGCATCTGTTCGCGCTGGCGTTGCTGGGCGGCGGGCTGCTGGTGGCGGGCATCGGGCTGTTCGGCCGCTGGCTGCAATTTCCGGCGCGCGCCGACGGCTGGCGCGGCCTGCGCGCCTTTCTCGCCTGGTCGCTGGCCGCGACGGCGGCGTCGGGCGTGCTGCTGGTGGGCTCGAACCCGCTCAAATACTATTTCAACGACGCTTTCCGGGTGAAGATGCTGTTCCTGGCGGGCGGGCTTGTCCTGGCGATCCTGACCGATCTCCTGGCCGGACGGCACGGCCGCATCGCGGCGCTGGCCGGCCTGGCCACGCTTGCCGCCTGGCTCGCGGTCGCCACCGCCGGACGGCTGATCGGCCTGCTTTAATTGGCGAACTGCGGGTGCGGCGGATTGGGCGCGCTGCGTGATGGAAACCGGGCATATTCGGCGCTGCCGGGCAGCCGCAACGGCGCCGTGCGGGGATACCAATAGGCCGCGTGGCAGGCTTCGCAGGCGCCATCGATCCGGGCACCGGCTTCCACCAGCCGCGTGCCGCTTTTCCCCTGGATGGCCGCGGCGGCGGCGCGTCCCGCATCCTCAAGCCTGCGGGCCGCGGCGGCGAACTTCGCGGGGTCCGCCGCGATGTCCTGCTGGATCTGGACAGCGGTACGGACGCCGGGCGTATCGGTATCGGCCAGCGCGCTGTAACCATTGCTGCCGACCTGGCGCGCCTTGCCCAAAAGGACCGCGCCGGCGATCAATGTTTCGGCATGGACGCGCAGCGCCTGCCATTGCTGCGCCGTCTTCGGCTGGCGGAAAGAAGCACCCTGGCGGCTCTCCACCCAGCCGACCGATCCCCATAGCGCATCGGCCGACGGATCGACCCGCGTGTCCATGATTTCCTGCACGGTCGGCTGCGAAGACCATGCCTGCGCCGTCACAAGGATCGCCCCCAGGATCGCGGTACCGATAATCACTTTTTTGCGCATGGAACGGGGCGTGTGGGTGGCCGCCCAAGATGTCAGACGGCAACGGCACCGACCAATGAGTAAGCGAAAAGATACCGGACGGGAATGCTCAATAGAAATCGCCCCGGGGCGGCAATCCGGAACGGGGTTTTGAATTCGGCGCAAGGGGCGCGTGACGTCTCCCTGCGGACATGCCCACCGGCATTGAGACGGGGCCGGTGCGGGAAACGGAAACCATCTATGATTTTTTAACATATAATTCATGGGCTTATGGCAGATGATGGCGGGCGCCAACGCCGCCTCGACACCTTCGCCATCCTTCGCCAAACTCCGCGCTTTCCAGGTTGGGGCCATGACTTTGCAGATCAAGACGGGCGATCCGGCCGCCGCCCTGCACGAAGCAGAAACCGAACTTCGCCACCTGCGCCAGACCATCCAGGCGCTGCGCCTGGAACTGGAACAGCGGCAGATGGACCGCAGCGAGGCGGTGCAGCAGGCCGTCGCCGACAGCCAGGGCGAAATCCATCAACTGCGCAATATCGCCCATGCCCTGCGCACGGAACTGGAAAATCTCCAGCGCGGCAAGGATGAGGTCGTGCAAAAGGCGATCGCGGAAGCCGCCGGCGAAATCGCCGAGTTGAAGCGCACGGTGACGGCGCTGCGCGACGGAATGGAGGCGGTGCGGAATGACGGCGCCGACCGGCTGCGCGAACTGGAAAATTCCGCCCGCAACGAAGTGCGCGACCTGCAGGAGACCGTTTCGCACCTACGCGCCGCGCTGGAGAAATCCCATGGACGCTGATTTCCCGACCAAGCCCGCCGCGCGCCAAGCCTCGCGCAAGACCTCGCGCAAAGCCGGCTCCGGCAGGAAGCTGTCGCGATCCGACATGCTGCTGGCCATCACGCACGAACTGGCGGGGTTCGAGAACCTCAGCGAGATGCTGGTGAAGATGGTGGAGATCACCGCCCGCGAAACCGATTGCGAGCGCGCCACGCTTTTCCTGCATGACGACCAGACCGGCGAGCTGTATTCCCGCGTCGCCCAGGGCGCCCGCGAGATCCGGCTGCTGGACACCCGCGGCATCGCCGGCCATGTCTTCACTACCGGCGAAGGCCTGATCATTGACGATGCCTATTCCGATCCCCGCTTCAACTCCGAAATAGACAGGCAGACCGGCTTTGAAACCCGTTCCATCCTGTGCGCGCCGATCCGCACGGTGCGCGGCGAGGTCATCGGCGTCGCCCAGGCCCTGAACAAGAAAGGCGGCGGCGGCTTCACGCCGGAAGACCTTGCGCTGCTGGAAGCCATGACCACCCAGGCGGCGATGGCGCTGCGCGGCAACCAGTTCATCGAGCGCATGGCCCGCTCGCGCCAGACCGAAATGGAATTCCTGGACATCGTCGCCGACATCACCTCGGAGATCGACCTCAAGGTGCTGCTGCAGAAGGTGATGCGCGAGGCGGTCAGGATGCTGAAGGCCGACCGCTCCACCTTGTTCCTGAACGACGAGAAGACCGGCGAATTGTGGTCGCAGGTCGGCAGCGGGCTGGATGCGCTGCAGATCCGCTTTCCCAATCACCTGGGCATCGCCGGCGCGGTCTTTACCTCGGGCAGGACCATCAACATCCCGCACGCCTATGCCGACCTGCGCTTCAACCCCAGCTTCGACAAGCAGAGCGGTTTCTTCACCCGCTCCATCCTCTGCGTGCCGGTAATCAACAAGGCCGGAAAGGTGATCGGCGTGACCCAGGTGCTGAACAAGCGCGGCGGGCCCTTCACCGACGAAGACGAATCGCGCCTCAAAGCCTTCACCGGACAGGTTTCGATCGCACTGCAGAATGCCGCGCTGTTCAACGACATCCAGAACATGAAGAACTATAACGAAGGCATGCTGGAAAGCATGTCCAACGCCGTCATCACCACCAATGCCGACGGCCTGATCGTGACCTGCAACAAGGCCGGCTATCGCATCCTGAAGGTGGAGGCGGCCGACATCCTGTCCAAGCCCTTTGCCGAATTCTTCACCGGCGCCAACGGCTGGGTCGCCGACAAGGTGCGGGAGGCCGGGGAAAGCAACGCCTCGTTCGAGATGATGGATGCCGAGATGGAGTTCGACGGCCAGAAGGCGTCGGTCAATGTCACCATCCAGCCGCTGCTTTCGACCGAAGGCAAGAAGCTGGGCGCGATGCTGATGCTGGAAGACATCAGCACCGAAAAGCGCATGAAATCCACCATGTCGCGCTACATGGACCCCGGCATCGCGGCGCAATTAATGGAGTCCGGCCGCCAGGACGACATATTGGGCGGCAAGAGCGCGGTGGCCACCATCATGTTCACCGACATTCGCGGCTTCACCCCCATCACTGAAAGCCTGGGCGCCCAGGGCACGGTCGGATTCCTGAACGACTATTTCACCCTGATGGTGGAAGAGATCAGCCGGCAGGACGGCATGCTGGACAAGTTCATCGGCGACGCCATCATGGCCGCCTTCGGGCTTCCGATCGCCCATGACGATGACGAGGACCGCGCCACCCGCGCCGCTATCGCCATGATCAAGACCCTGTGGACCTGGAATGTCGAGCGCAAGGCCAAGGGCCTGCTGCCCGCCGACATGGGCATCGGCATCAACACCGACGAAGTGGTGTCGGGCAATATCGGTTCACCCAAGCGGATGAACTACACTTTGATCGGCGATGGCGTGAACCTGGCGGCGCGGCTGGAAAGCGCCTGCAAACAGTATGGCGCGCGCATCCTGATCAGCGACAATACCTTCCGCAAACTGCGCGGCACCTATCGCATCCGCGACATCGACGATGTGGTCGTCAAGGGCAAGACCCAGCCGGTGGGCGTGTATGAAGTGCTGGACTATCACACCGACGACACCTTCCCGCACCTGATGGATGTGGTGAACCACTTCCGCGAAGGCCGCAAACACTATCGCGCCGGAAGCTGGGACCGGGCGATCCGCTCCTTCAACGAATGCCTGGCGGCCAATGACGGCGACAAGCTGTCGAAGGTCTATATCGACCGCTGCGAACTGCTGAAGGCCAACCCGCCCGTCGATTGGGACGGGGTATGGCGCATGACCTCGAAATAGGTCAGATGCGCTCCAGCCGGGTGGTGGAATCGCCGAACCGGTCCAGCTTCATGCCATAGCGGTCCATCAATGACAGGTACAGGCTGCACATCTTGCGCTTGTCTTCGCCTTCATCGAGATAGCTGAGGGTGCGCCCGGTCTGCAGGGTGCCGCCCAAGCCGCCCGCCAGCACCAGCGGCAGGCGGAAATTGTCGTGCTTCCTGCCGATCCACATGTTGGACATGAACATCAGGCAGCTGTTGTCCAGCACCGTGCCGTTGCCCTCCTTCATGCTGTCCAGCTTCGACGCCAGATAGGCATACTGCTCGACATGGAAGCGGGCGATGCGCTCGTAATCGTCGGAATTGTTGTTGTGGGAGGCGGAGTGGTGGCCGTCCTTCACATTCAGGAAGGGATAATACATCGCCGACAGGTCGCGGCTGATGATCAGCGACGCCACCCGGGTCTTGTTGGTCTGGAAAGCGATGGCGACGATATCGCACATCAGCCGGGCATGGTCGCGCAGGTCTTCCGGCAGGCCGCTGGCGGGGCGGTCCATGGCGATGGCCGGCATGTTTTTGGCCTTGGCGGAATCCTGGGCCACGGTCATGTCCTTGCGCATCACCTCGACCCGCTTCTCGATCTCGCGCACGCTGGTGAGATATTCGTCCAGCTTGCCCTTGTCGCCGGCGCTGATCTTGCGCGACAGGTCCTGGGCGCGGTCTTTCACGCGGTCCAGCACGCTGAGATTGAGCATGGTGCCGCGATTGTCGAACAGGCTGTCCCAGGCCAGCGCCGGATAGACCTCCACCGGCACCGGCGAATCCGGGGTCTGCCAGGAGATATGCGAACTGTAGGCGAGGCTGAAATTGGTCTCGTGATAGCCGGTCATCGGCTGCTCGCAGGCCAGCACGATGCTGGATTGCGGCGTGTCGGCACCGACCTTGGCGGCGATCATCTGGTCCACGCTGACGCCGGAATGGATCAGCGCGCCCTTGGTGATCGGCATGCCCGACAGCAGGCTGCCCGTCTGGCCGGGGTGAATACCCTCGTTGGTCAGGGTCTTCACATAAAGGCCGTCAATGACATTGATCTTCTGCTTCAAGGGTTCCAGCGGCATCAGTGTCTTGGAGAGCTTCATGTCGGCGCCCTGCCCTTGCGCGCTCCAATGATCCTCGTTGACGCCGCAGCCCAGGAACACCACGCCGAAGCGCTTGGGGAAGTCCGAGGCTTTGGGTTCGTCGGCCAATGCGTTCACCGATTCCAGCCAGGGCAGCGCCATGGTGCAGCCGGCGCCGTGCAGCACGGCGCGGCGGGAAAAGGCACGGGAGCGGAAGCTTTCCTGGGACATGTCAGTTCCCTTTCCTGAAATCGATCTTGATGAGCTTGCCGTTCGCCGGCGGCGTCTGCGCCGCGGTCTGTTCCGGCACATGCCGGTTGAGGAATTGCGGGCTGGTGACGATGGTTTCCACCAGGGCGCGGAAGCGATAGCCGTCCGCTTTCAGGTTGGCCTTCATCTCGTCAATCAGCGATTCATCCGACAGCTGCAGCGAGCGGTTCAGCGCAAAGGCCAGCAGCTTGCGGCTGAGATTGTCGACGAAATTGTCCTGCCGGTGATCGCGGATGAAGGTCTTCAGGCCCTCCACGCCGGTGGCATTGAAGCCGCCGGGGAAGGTCGCCGACGCGTCCACCGGCCGCCCCGCCGCATCCACGGTGCGCGCATTGCCCACCGGACCATAGCCCTCGAACACCAGGCCGAAAGAGTCGAAACGCAGGTGGCAGCCGGCGCAATAGGGATTCTTGTGATGTTCGGCCAGCATCTCGCGGATCGGCTTGTCGGTCTTGGCCTCGTCGCTGGGCAGTTCCGGCACCACCGGCGGCGGCGGCGGCACGCGAATGCCCAGCACCTTCTGCACCACCCAGTTGCCGCGCTTGACCGGGCTGGTGCGCAGGCCCGGTGAATATTCGGTCATGAACACCGCCATCGGCAGGATGCCGCCGCGGCCATACTTGTCGGCGTCCGATATTTTGACCCACGTGTTGGTGTCGCCTTCCACCGTGGGCATGCCGTAATGGCGGGCCAGCGGCGGATTGACGAAGGTGTAGTCGGCATAGAGGAAATCCAGCACCGAATTGTCATGCTGGATATTGTCCTGCATGAAATGGATCGGCTCCTGGAACATCGCCTCGCGCAGGTCGTCGTCGAAAGTCGGGAAGCGCATGCGGTCAACCGAATTGTTGGTCTCGAACTGGCGGAACACCAGCCAGTTGCCGGTGAACTCGGTCGCCAGGCCGCTGACACGCGGGTCTTTCAGCATGCGGCGGCTTTGTGCCAGCAGCACGGCGGGCTTGTTCAGATCGCCCGCCACGGCATGCTTCAGCAGTTCGGCATCCGGCATGCTCGACCACAGAAAATAGCTCAGCCGGTTCGCCAGGCTGACGCCCGACAGCGGCTGGCTGGTGAAGGCCCTGGGTGTCTTCAACGCCACCCCCGCCGGTTTCGACAGGTCGAAGCGATAGAGGAAATCGGGCGACATCAGCACGCTGACAAGGGTGTCGCGAATGGCGTCCTCATGCGACAGCTGGTTCTTGGTGCGCAGCGATTTGTAATAGGCCAGCAGGTCGGCGCGTTCGGCCGGGATCAGCGGGCGGCGATAGGCGCGTTCGGCGAAACCGGCCAGCGCGGCCACCTGTCTGGGTTCGGCGGCGGCGCGTTCCTTCTCCACCCGGCGCAGGGTAGCGTCAATGCGGGCAAAGTGATCGCGAATGGCCGCCGGCGCGGCCTTGTCGGCGCGAGGATCGGCCGCTGCCCGGGCAAGATATTTGTCGCGCAACCCCATGATGACCGCGGTGTCGGTGATCTGGTGGCCCACCGGGCGCGGGCTGCCGGACTCATCGCCCTTGCCGTCCACCTCGCCGCTCTGGTTGAAGTAATACTGGGTCCAGGTGGTGGCGGTCTGGTTGCCGACAAAATCGAACTCGTCCCACAGCCGGTTGAGCTGGTCCTGGCCCTTCTTGTCCAGCACCAGCTGCATCAGCGCGGTGTCGTCGCGGTAATAGCCGCCGCTGTTGTGATAGCCCGCGCTCAGCAGACGGCCCTTGTCTGTGGAATTGTCGGGCCAGTAGCGGCCGCGTTCGCTGACGACGAAGGTATCGGGAAAGACACTGGCGAAGCGTGCGAATGCCTTTTGATATTTCGCCATTTGCCCCGCCGGATAAACGATGTCGGGATCGGAGGCGCGGCTGTCGGCGATCACCACGCTCCAGCGCGGCGAGGCATCGGCATGCAGCGGCGGGAATTTCGGCACCGGCAGCTGCGGCGGCGGCGCGACATTGTCGGCGCGCAATGCGGCGGGATCGCTCTGGCGATGGCTGGCGGCATATTCCTTCAGCCGCCAATTGTGCAGCGGCTGCGACTGGCCGGGAATGCCGGCGATGGCGGGGGCATAAAATTGCGGCGTGGTGTCGAACCGCAGGCGGAGCACGAAATCGCGCATTTCGGCGGTCCCGGCCGCGACCTGTGCGGGATCGGCGGGCAGCGCCTTCCACATCGCCTGCAGCTTGGCGACCGGACCAATAGGCCCCTTGTCCTGCAGGATGCCCCAGACCATGGGCAGGTATTTGGGGCTGAGATTCATCTCCGCCGCGACCGACGCCAGCGTCGCCTTGAGCTGACCCAGCTGGGCGCGATGGCTGTAGCGCCAGGCGGCTTCGAAATACCGGGCGTAATCCGTCGGCTGCCGGCTGTAGAACGCCATGATGCGCTGGATGGCGTATTTCTCGCGGTCGGTCTCCACCTTCATGGCATGCGGCGCGAAAGCGATGCCATCGGGCGTCAGCACCACGGTGTCGGCGACCTGGCGCGCCGCCTGCAGATACTTGTTCAGCAGCGCCGGCGACATGGTGAGGGACTCGCCGGAATTGTCGAAGCCGGCCTGGTTGGCGGGGTCCACCGGGAATTGTCGCGCCACCTGCAAATCCTGGCCGGTGAGATCGCGGATCGTATAGTCATATTCGGCATTGCTGAGGCGGCGCGCCAGCACGGTACCGGGATCGCCGCCCAACCGCTTGATCTCGGACTCCCGCACAGCATGGACGAAATCCACGATCTGCCGGCGCAACGCATCGGAGGGCTGCGGCATCTGTTTGGGCGGCATCTCATGCGCCGTCAGCCGGTCGGCCAGCAGCGACCAGCGCGGGAAGTCGTCCTTGACCTGGTCCACGCTGGTATAGGATTTGAGGTCGAACTGGGCGGTGGGCTGGGTCCCGGAATGGCAGCCGACGCAATACTTGCCGACCACGGGGCGCACCTGCGCGTCAAACTGCTTTTGCAGATCGTCCGCGGCAAAGGCCGGAACGGCGGCGCAGGCGAGCAAGGCGAAAACCAGCGATTTCATCATCAACTCTTGTTTTTGTTCTCGGCCCGGCAGCCCTGCGGCTGCCTCCCCTGGCTGGCGTCGAATGGGTCCGGCGCACCTGAACAAATAATCAGAATTATATTGTGCTGTAAAACTTGCTGCGACGCAGCATTCGCCTATGCTTTTCGCAGCGATCTGGCACAAGCCGCTGCCGAACCTGTAGCATCAGGCGATTTTCAGAAGGATCAATTTGTGAAGTTCCTGTTTTTGTTTCTGCTGCTGGGCCTCGTCGCGATCTCGCCGGCGACGGCGCGGCCGCGCGACGATGTCATGTCCTACAGCTTGTGACCGCGCCACCGGCCGGAACCGTGCCGGCAGCAGACGCCGCCTTGCGCGACGATGTGCTGGCCTAGGCCTTTGGCTGCAGAACCGTCGCGGACGACAGGCAATGGCTGAATTGCTATTACGGGGCAGCGGCGCCTGCCCGCGCCAGGCTGGGACTTTTATCTTCCGGGCAAAGGCCCTCCGCGCCGCCGCCATTGCCCGTGACGGCCTTTGGCGTGCGCCCGACCCGTGCGGAGATTCCCGACAGCGCCGACCATCTGACGGCAAAGATGGTGTCCTATATTTTTGACGCCCACGGTCTTTTCACCGTCACCCTGGACGACGGCCATGTCTGGAAGGAATTGGAGGGCGACCAGCCGCTGGCGAAGTGGGCCAAGCCAGCCGCCAGCTACACCGTCCGCATCAGCCATGGCTTCATGGACAGCTACAACCTGCAAGTCGTCGGGCGGCCGGGCCTGTATAAAGTCCGGCGCGTGAAATAGCTCAGGCCGGTTCGCGGCTACGAGTCTTCTTCTGGCCGCTACCGGCTTTCGCGCCCGGCCAGCCCGCCAGCGCCAGGGTTGCGACTTCGCGCAATTCCTCCGGCGTGGCGCCGGTCGTAGCCTGGATGCAGATGCCGTTCGACATCACCATCAGATAGCGTGCCAGGGCGGCGGGATCGCTGTTCGCCGCCAGGTCGCCGCTGTCGCGGGCCTGCTCGAAGCGGTCGCGCAAGATGGCTTCCTTTTCCGCCCGGTGGCGGGCCAGGGTATCGGGAATCACGGAGTCGCCGCAGGAAATGCCCCCCTGCAGCATCAGGCAGCCCGGCGGGTTCTTGCCCCCGGTGTCGGTGGCAAAAGCGACCACCCCCATCAGGAAGGCCTGCGCCACCGCGGCGGCATCCGGCGCGGCTACGACTTCCTCCATGAAGCTTATGCGACGCTCGTCATAGCGCGCCAGCACGGCCTTGAAGAGGCCCTCTTTGTTGCCGAAACAGGCGTAAAGACTGGGAGAATTGATCCCCATGGCCTGCGTCAGGCTGGTCACGCTCGCGCCCTCATAGCCATGGCGCCAGAATACGGCCATGGCCCGATCAAGGGCTTCATCCTTGCAAAAAGAACGGGGACGACCTCTTCCCACCTGTTTAATCCTCGGGGTTTCCTTTTTCTGTATGGCCCGGTATATAATTCCCTTGACCCGGGAAGTCCAGAAGCATATCTGTGCCGAGCGCTACAGATATCGGGGGTTTCCCATGACGCACGTCGATCTCGCTCAGGCTCAGAATTTCATCCGCCAGCAGGCCAACACGCCGGCCCGCAGGTTGCGCCGCCAGCTGGCTGGCGCCGCGCTCTTCCTCCTGGTCGGCGGCGGCTATGCTCTTTGGCACGCCAGCGCCAAATCGGCCCCCGAGGCGGCGGCGCCTGCCGCCGCGCCGGTCACGGTCGAGACCCTGCGTCCCCAGACCGTCAAGCCCTTCGCCGAATTCTCCGGCCGCATCGACGCGGTGGACTATGCGGAGATCCGCCCCCAGGTCGCCGGCCGTATCACCGAAGTCCGCTTCAAGGATGGGCAGCAGGTGAAAGCCGGTGACATCCTGTTCGTGATCGACCCCCGCCCCTACCAGGCGGCGGCGGCCAAGGCGGCGGGCGACCTCGCCAGCGCCGTCAACAACGCCAGGCTGGCCAAGATCGAGCATGACCGCGGCGACCGCCTGGTCCATGCCCAGGCCCTGGCGCAGGAATCCTACGACCAGCGCGTCACCGCCGATGACGTGGCGCAGGCCGCCGTGAAATCGGCCCAGGCCACCCTGGCCGCGGCGCAGGTAGACGTGGATCACGCCTTCATCAAGGCGCCGATCTCCGGCCGCATCAGCCGCGCCGAGATCACTGTGGGCAACTTTGTCGGCGCGGCCACGGTGGCGCCGCAACTGCTGGCCTCGATCGTCTCCGGCGATGGCGTCTATGCCGATTTCGAGGTGGACGAGCAGACCTATCTCAACACCGTGCGCAATCATGCCCAGACGCAGGACCAGCAGCAGGCCATCCCGGTGGACCTGACGGTGCAGGGCGATGCGCTGGCCAAGACCTATCACGGCGCCATCCAGAGCTTCGACAACCGCATCAGCAGCACCTCGGGCACCATCCGCGCCCGCGCCCGCTTCGCCAATGAGGACGGCGCGCTGGTGCCGGGCATGTTCGTCTCGGTTCGCATGGGCGGGGACGTGCTGAACAACAGCCTGCTGGTGCCCGAATCCGCCGTCGGCAACGACCAGAGCAAGCGCTTTGTCTTTGTCGTCGGCGCCGGCGACAAGGCGGAATATCGCGAGGTCGCGCTGGGTTCGACGATAAACGGCGAGCGCGTCGTGACCACGGGGCTCAAGGCCGGCGACCGCGTGATCCTGGACGGGTTGCAGAAGCTGGCGCCCGGCGCGCCGGTGGCACCGCATGACGCGCAGACGGCGCGCAACTAGAAACGGGTCTGCTGGGACAACTGCGTCATGAATCTCTCGAAGTTCTTCATTGATCGGCCGATCTTCGCCGGGGTGATCTCGGTGATCATCTTCATGGCCGGCCTGATCGCCATGACGCAGTTGCCCATTTCGGAATATCCCGAAGTGGTGCCGCCCTCGGTGGTGGTGACGGCGCAATTCCCCGGCGCCAATCCCCAGACCATCGCCGAGACCGTCGCCACGCCGCTGGAAGAACAGATCAACGGCACCGAGAACATGCTCTATATGGGCTCCTCGGCCGCCAGCGACGGCACGCTGACCTTGACGGTGACGTTCAAGCTGGGCACCGATCCCGACCTGGCTACCCAGCTGGTACAGAACCGCGTCAACCAGGCCCTGCCCCGCCTGCCCGACGTGACCAAGGCGCTGGGCGTCACCACCGTCAAATCGTCGCCCGACCTGACGATGGTGGTGCATCTGAAGTCGCCCGGCGGCCGCTATGACATGCTCTACCTGCGCAACTATGCGGTGCTGAACGTCAAGGACCAACTGGCCAGGATCGAGGGCGTCGGCAATGTCCAGATGTTCGGCAGCGGCGATTATGCCATGCGGCTGTGGCTGAACCCGCAGAAGATCGCCGAACTGGGCCTCAGCTCCGATGACGTGATCAATGCCGTGCGCCGCCAGAATGTCCAGGTCGCGGCCGGCGTCATCAATGGCCCGCCCTATGGCGACAAGAGCCAGCTGCAGTTGCCGATCAATGTCGAGGGCCGTCTTTCCGATCCCGAACAGTTCAAGCAGATCGTGGTCAAGAATGCCGGCGGCGTGGTGACACGACTGGGCGATGTGGCGCGCGTGGAAATCCAGGCCTCGCAATACGGCCTGCGCTCGCTGCTCAACAACCAGCAGGCGGTGGCGCTGCCCATATTTCAGGCCCCCGGCTCCAACGCCATCCAGATTTCCGACCATGTGCGCGCCACCATGGAGGAACTGAAGAAGAATTTCCCCGAAGGGCTGGACTATTCCATCGTCTATGACCCCACCATCTTCGTGAAGGATTCCATCAAGGCCGTCATCCACACCCTGCTGGAAGCGGTGCTGCTGGTGGTGCTGGTGGTGATCCTGTTCCTGCAGACCTGGCGCGCCTCGATCATTCCGCTGCTGGCGGTGCCGGTCTCGATCATCGGCACCTTCGCCGCCATGCTGATGTTCGGCTTCTCGATCAACAACCTGTCGCTGTTCGGCCTGGTGCTGGCCATCGGCATCGTGGTCGACGACGCCATCGTGGTGGTGGAGAATGTCGAGCGCAACATCGAGGCCGGCCTCAATCCGCGCGACGCCACGCTCAAGGCGATGCGCGAAGTTACCGGGCCGATCATCGCCATCGCCCTGGTGCTGTGTGCGGTGTTCGTGCCCATCGCCTTCATCAGCGGTCTTACAGGCGAATTCTATCGCCAGTTCGCGCTGACCATCGCCTTTTCGACCGTGATCTCGGCCTTCAATTCGCTGACCCTGTCGCCGGCGCTGGCGGCGCTGCTGCTGAAAAGCCATGACGCGCCCAAGGACCGGCTGGCGCGGCTGATGGAAAAGACCCTGGGCGGCTTTTTCGGCGCCTTCAACCGCGTCTTCCAGCGCGGCTCGGAAGGCTATGGCAAGGGCGTGGGCGGCATTCTGGGCCGCAAGTCCGGCGCGCTGGTCGTGTATGGCCTGCTGCTGCTGGCGACGGTGTTCCTGTTCCGACTGGTGCCGCCCGGCTTCGTGCCCATCCAGGACAAGCAATATCTGGTGAGCTTCGCCCAGCTGCCGCAGGGCGCCACCCTGGACCGCACCGAAAAAGTCATCCGCCAGATGTCGGAGATCGCGCTGAAAGACCCCGCGGTCGAGGGCGCCGTCGCCTTCCCCGGCCTCAGCATCAACGGCTTCATCAACAGCCCCTCGGCGGGCATCGTATTCGAGACCTTGAAGCCGTTCGACCAGCGCAGTTCGAAGGACAGCGGCATGGCCGTCGCCCAGCGGCTGCAGGCGAAATTCGCCGGCATCAACAACGCCATCATCGCCATCTTCCCGCCGCCGCCCGTCCAGGGCCTGGGCACCATCGGCGGCTTCAAGCTGCAGGTGGAAGACCGCACCGACCAGGGCGATGCCGTGCTGAACCAGGCGATGCAACAAGTGCAGATGAAGGCGGCCAAGGACCCGGCGCTGGCCGGCGTCTTCTCCAACTTCTCCACCGGCGTGCCGCAGCTCTTTGCCGATCTCGACCGCACCAAGGCGCAGCAACTGGGCGTGGACGTGCAGGATGTCTTCAGCACCATGCAGACCTACCTGGGCTCACAGTATATCAACGACTTCAACCGCTTCGGGCGCACCTATGAAGTGATCGCCCAGGCCGATACGCCGTTCCGCTCCGCGCCCACCGACATCGCGCAGCTGAAAGTGCGCAACAATGCCGGGGACATGGTGCCGCTGGGCTCGGTGGTGAATGTCAGGGAGACCACCGGCCCCGACACCTCCATGCGCTATAACGGTTTCAGGGCCGCGGACCTGAATGGCGGCGCCGCGCCCGGCTATTCCACCGGTCAGGCCCAGGCGGCGATCACCAAAATCCTGGACGACAGCCTGCCCAAGGGCATGCGCTATGAATGGACCGACCTGACCTATCAGCAGATCCTGTCGGGCGACACCGCGCTGCTGGTGTTCCCACTCTGCGTGCTGCTGGTCTTCCTGGTGCTGGCGGCCCAGTATGAAAGCCTGTTCCTGCCGCTGGCGATCATTCTGATCGTGCCCATGTGCCTGTTCAGCGCCATCACCGGCGTCTGGCTGACCGGCGGCGACAACAACATCTTCACCCAGATCGGCCTGTTCGTGCTGATCGGCCTGGCGTGCAAGAACGCCATCCTGATCGTGGAGTTCGCCCGCGAACTGGAAATCGGCGGCGAGGAAACCGTCAAGGCCGCGATCCATGCCGCGCGCCTGAGGCTGCGCCCCATCCTGATGACCAGCTTCGCCTTCATCATGGGCGTGGTGCCGTTGGTGCTGTCCTCGGGCGCGGGCGCGGAAATGCGCCATGCCATGGGCATCGCCGTGTTCTTCGGCATGCTGGGCGTGACCTTCTTCGGCCTGTTCCTGACCCCGGTCTTCTATGTCCTGCTGCGCGCCCTGGAAAAGCGCATCACGCATACCGAAAAGGTGCATCACCATGTCTGAGATCGGCAATCTTTTCGCCCAGGGACTGGCGGCCCTGTTCACCGCGACGGCCCTGCTCAACCTGGCCGCGCCCGGCTTTGTGCGCCGCGCCTATGCGCGCTGGGATTTCGCCCGCGGCTTCTACTATGTCGTGGGCTTGGCCCATGCGCTGACCGCTTTGTTCCTGGCGGTGCCGCAGACCCGCATCTGGGGCGGCGCACTGGGCGCGATGGTGCTGTTCGCGACCACCGTCTCGCTGCTCAACCATCGCAAATACATTTATGCCGTGCCGGCCATCCTGGTGATGGTGGCACTGGCGCCCGCCATGGTCTGACCGTCAGCGCCGCTTGATCGTATACATGCGGAAATTGCCGAAGCCCTTGGCCGAGGGCAGAATTCCCACATAGTCGCAGCGCCACGACCTGCTTCCCGCCAGGAACAGCGCGCTGGCCAGCTGTTCGGTGACGAAGATCTCGCCCGGCGGGGTGATCGGCTCCATGCGCGCGGCGCGGATAATCTCGCGCCCGGCGAAGGACGGCCTGTCCAGGATCGGATCGTGCACCGGATGCACCGGGCCGTAATGGATGGCGATGCGCAGCTGCAGGTCCACGCCGATGCCATGCGCCGCGCCGTCAAAGCTTTTCACCTTCTGCTGCATCAGCAGGGCGCATTCCGCGGCGCAGGCCGGGGTGCGGAACACCAGGAAAATGCCGTCCCCGGCGGTGGCGCGGTACTCGATATCGGAGGCGAAGCCGCCGATGGCCCCGGCCAGCGCGCCCATATAAGCAGTGACAAAGACCTGCATGTTGCGTTCCGGCAGCTTGCTGAAACCGCGCACATCGGCAAACAGGAAGCAGCGCGGCACCAGTTCGCCGCAATCCTCGGCCACGGTGTCCGCGATCTCTCCCAGCCGCAGCAGTTCGGCGCCCAGGCTGTCGGCATGGCGCTGCGCCAGCCCCAGCGCCTGGCGGCCGCAAAGGTCATGGACGCAGGCGTGCGCCAGCACGTCATTGTCCAAAACGAACGAAACGGTGCGCGCCTGGGCCAGGCAGTCGTGGAACCGCGCCACCCATTGCGCACCGGCCGGCGCGATATGGCTTTGCGCGAAATCCTCCGCCCGGTAGGGCAGCACGACATGCAGTTCGATGCCGCGCGCCAGAACCGCTTCCGCGACCCGGATTTCCCCCGCGCCCGACAGGGAGCCGAAGGCAAAGCCCGGCCGGTGCGCATCCAGCAGTTCCTGCGCATCGCCTTGGCCACCACGGTAGGACAGCACCGGCGGCGGGCGCAGGTCGTCCAGCAGCGCCACCGGCAGGCCGCGCGCCGCGCACACCGCCAGCAACTGCTTGCGTGTCGTCGCCAGGTTGGCGGGCGATGCCTGCAGGCGGGCGGCGGCGCGCAGGATCGCGCCGACCTCGCCCGTCTCGCCCAGCACCAGCAGCGCCTCCGCCCGGGTGGCGAGGCCCCAATAGTCCCGCGCGTCACCGGCCTCGGCCAGGGTCTGGCGCGCCAGCGCCTCGGCGGTGTCGCGTTCGCCGGCCAGCAGGAACAAGGTGGCGGCATTGATCAGGGGATAATAGCCGCTGAACCGCTCATGGACCTTCTGGTAGGCGCGGGCGGCATCGGCCAGCAGGCCCGGCGCACGCGCCTCCAGCGCCAGGTCCTTGAGGCAACGCGCCTCCAGCGCCGCGATGTCGCGCGCCATGGCGGGCGGTACGCTTTCCAGCACGATATCCGCCAGGCTTTTGCGGAACTCCCGCAGCGCCAGGTCCGAGGCCCCGGCCCGCGCCAGCGCCAGCACCAGGGTATGGTCATTATCCAGCCGGCGCAGCAGGTCGGCCTCGCGCGGCGCATTGCGGAGCACATCTATGGCGGTCAGGAAGTCGCCCGCCGCCAGCGCGGCGCGGGCGCGGGCCGGGGCATCGGCCGCCTTGCGCACCGCCACCTCCCGCGCCATGCGGGCCAGCAGGGCATCGGTGGCGTTGGGCACGGTCTCGCCGGTGCGATACAGCCGGATGCAATCGGGCAGGCCAGGATCGATCACCACCAGCGGCGTGCCGCGCGCCACCGCATCCGTCACGGTGCGGCCGGTCTGGGACTCCCAGCGATCGGCCGACAGGATCGCCAGCACGATGTCGGCGCGCCGGATCACCGCATCGGCGCAATCCAGGAAAGCCCGGTCACGGCCATCGGGCGACAGGTCGCCGTCCATCGCCAGGATGCCGAACCCGGCCGGCGGCGCGGCCTGGTCCAGCAGCGCACGGAAGGCGGCGATTTCGGCCTCGGCCTCGCCCAGGTCGAAGGTCTTTTCGTAATCCGCCCGCGCCCCTGGCAACACCGCCTCCAGGCGATAGCCCTGCGCCAGCCCCGCCTCCGCGATCAGGCGGTCGGCGCCCTGGGCCAGCGGCGAGACCAGCACAAGATCGGCCCCCGGCCAGCCGGATTCGGTGGCATAGCGCAGGATGCCCAGCGCCCGCCGCACCGTTGCGGCAACCCGCCCGGGCGCGGCGACGATACGATGGCCGATGGCGGCGACACGCAAGGCAGGCCGCGTATCCGCCGGAAGACGATCGGCCATGGAAACCCCGCAAGCATGGTCGCCTCGACCATGCCCGGGATTTTCGCGCCCGTCACGCCCAGGATGGCACCACCATGTTGCCCGTCAGCGGCTCCTGTGGCTAGAACAGGTCATGAACCCTCAGGGACTGCTGAACCAGGCCATTGCCTTGCACCAGACCGGCAACCTGGCCGGGGCGGAACAACTGTACCTGCAGTTGCTGCAGGCCGCGCCGCGCGAAGCCGCCGCCCATCACCTGCTGGGTGTCATGCGGGCGCAGCAGGGCCGCAACACCGAGGCGCTGGAACATATGGGCATGGCGCTGACGCTGCGGCCGGATGCGCCGGAGGTTCTGTCCAATTACGGCAATGTGCTGAAAGCCCAGGGCCGTTTTGCCGAGGCGCTGGACAGCTATGACCGGGCGCTGGCGATCCAGCCGGATTATATCGCGGCCCGGATCAAGCGGGCGCTGGTGCTGCGCGACCTGGGGCAGACGCAGGCCGCGCTGGCCGCCGCCGATGACGCCCTGGCGCTGCGGCCGGATTTCGTCGAGGCGCTGAACGCGCGCGGCATGCTGCTGGCGGACCTGGGCCGGAACGACGAAGCCCTGGCCAGCTATGACCGCGCCTTGCGGCTGGCGCCGAATTTCCCCGATGCCCTCAGCAACCGCGCCCTGGTCCTGAAGACGCTGAGGCGGCAGGACGAGGCGCTGGCCAGCGCGGAACGGGCACTGGCGGTGGCGGGCAATTTCGCCGAAGCCTGGAACAATCGCGGCATCATCCTGTTCGACCTCAAACGCATGGGCGACGCGCTGGCCAGTTATGACCGGGCGCTGGCGCTGCGGCCCGATTATGCCGACGCCTTCAACAACCGCGCCGTGGCGCTGTGGAGCCTGAAGCGGTTCGCCGAGGCGCTGGCCGATTGCGACCGCGCCATCGCATTGCGCCCAGCCTTCGCCGATGCCTTTTACAATCGCGGCAATGCGCTCAGCGAACTCAACCGGCCGGCGGAGGCGCTGGCCAGCTACGAACAGGCGCTGGCGATTGACCCGGATCACCCCAATGCCCTGAGCGGGCTTGCCAATGCCGCCATGACCATCGGCGACTGGGATCGCACCGCAAAGCTGGCCGACATTCTGAAACGGGATGTGCTGGCGGGAAAATCGGTGATCCAGCCTTTTGTCCTGATGGGCTATCACGACGACAATGAATTGCAGCTGCGTTGTGCGCAGAACTACGTCCGCCAGTCCGGGCCGGGACGGCTGCCGCCGTTGTGGACCGGCCAGCGTTACGGCCACGACAAGATCCGCATCGCCTATCTGTCGGCCGATTTCCACCAGCATGTCACCGCCGCCCTGACGGTGGAGATGTTCGAGCGTCATGACCGCGCGCGCTTCGAGATCACGGCGGTCTCGTTTGGCCCCGATGACAACAGCACCATGCGCGCGCGGCTGATGGCGGCCTTTGACCGCTTCCATGATGCGCGGCTGCAAAGCGACCGCGACGTGGCGCTGCTGCTGCGGCAGTGGGAAATCGACATCGCGGTGGATCTGGGCGGCCATACCAGCGGGGCGCGGCCCTGGGTATTGGCGCACCGCCCCGCCCCGGTGCAGGCCAAGTATATGGGCTATCCCGGCACCTCGGGCAGCGATTTCATCGACTATATCGTGGCGGATCGCGTGGTGGTGCCGCCGGACCAGGACCGCTATTTCAGCGAGAAGATCGCCGCTTTGCCCGATACCCTGTGGGTGACCGATACCCGGCGCGAAATACTGCCGCCGCCGGCACGCGCGGAAGCGGGCCTGCCCGAAAGCGGCTTTGTCTTCTGCTGCTTCAACCACAACTGGAAGATCACGCCGCCCTTGTTCGATATCTGGATGCGGCTGCTGGGCCAGGTGCCTGACAGTGTGCTGTGGCTGCTGGAAGGCAATGCCAGCATCCGCGCCAACCTGCAGCAGCAAGCCCAGGCGCGCGGCATCGCGCCGGAGCGGCTGATCTTCGCCGCCCGCACCACGCCGCAGGCCCATCAGGCGCGGCAGCAACTGGCCGATCTGTTCCTCGATACCCTGCCCTACAACGCCCATACCACCGCCAGCGATGCCTTGTGGGCCGGGCTGCCGTTGGTCACCACCCCGGGACATTCCTTTCCGGCGCGCGTCGCCGCCGGCATCCTTGAGGCGGCCGGCCTGCCGGAACTGGTGGCGCCCGACCTCCCCGCCTATGAGTCCCTGGCATTGAAGCTGGCGCGCGATCCCGCCGCGCTGAAAGCCATCCGCGGCAGGCTGGCGGCAAACCGCAACATTGTGCCGCTGTTCGATACCGCCCGCTTCACCCGCAACCTGGAAACCGCCTATCGCGCCATGCTGGAGACGGCATGAACGACCCGGCCCGGACCCTGCTGTCGCCGGTGCGATTATCGGTGGCGGCGCCCGCCTATAACGAGGCCGAAGGCATCGAGGCGGTGATCGCCGGCTGGCATGGCTTTCTGTCGGCGCAACCCGACGTGGCGGAATTCGAGATCGTGATCTGCAATGACGGCAGCCGCGACCGTACCGGCGACATACTGGATCGCCTGACCCTGCCCTTCCCTGAGTTGAAACCTTTGCATTTCGCCCGCAATCAGGGCGCGGCGGCGGCGCTGAATGCGGCCATCGCCGCCACGCAGGGCGATTGGGTGCTGTTGCTGGATTCCGACGGCCAGTTCCCGATCCAGAACCTGCCCGGCATGCTGGCGGCGGTGCGCGCGCACAACAGCCTGGCCGCCATCGGCATCCGCCACAAGAAAGACGTGGCCTTTGCCCAGTTCGGCAGCTGGGCCAGCGGCCTTGTGTGCAACCTGGTGCATGGGTCGCGGATGCGCGACTTCAATTCCGCCTTCAAGCTGGTGTGGGGACCGGCGCTGCGGCGGCTGGGGCTGGAAGCGCGCGGCATGAACTATTCCACCGAGGTCACCTCCCGGCTATTGGAGCGCGGCATCGTGCCGGTGGAAGTGGCGATCGAGCACCGCCCGCGCACCACGGGCGTCAGCAGCATGAAACTGGCGCGCGGCGCGGCACACCGCTTGCTGTTCGTGCTGTATATCGCGCTGCGCCAGTTGCTGCTGCGGCTTGGCATTTTAACCCGGCCGCAGCCATGAGCGCGGCCATCCGGATCGTGCTGTTCTGCGGCGGACGCGGCAGCGCCACCATCATCCGCGCCCTGCTGCGCCACACCGAAGTGGAACTGACCCTGATCGTCAACGCCTATGACGACGGGCTTTCGACAGGCGCGCTGCGCAGCTTCATTCCCGGCATGCTGGGGCCATCGGATTTCCGCAAGAATCTCTCCTATCTGCTGGGCAACTATTCCGACGCGCAATATGCGCTGAAAAACCTGATGGAATATCGCCTGCCCGGCGAAGCCGGGGAGATCGAGAACCTGGCGCGCTTCGCCGCCTCCGGCGACGCGCAGACATTGTCCGAACCCATCCGGGGCTGGTTCGCGCAACTGCCGCCGCCGCTGTCGGCCCGCACCCGCGTCCTGCTGGCCCGATTCTTCGCCCATGCCGCGGGCGCGACATTCGATTATCGCGACTGTTCGCTGGGCAATCTGGTGTTCGCCGGGGCCTATCTGCTGCGCGGCAACGACTTCAATGCCGCCGCCGCCGAGGTCAGCGACCTGGTGGGCAACCGCGCCCGGCTGCTGAATGTCGGCGAACAACTCAACCGCGTGCTGGTGGGGCTGAAACATGACGGCACCCTGCTCGCCAGCGAGGCTGAGATCGTCGGGCCGCAGTCCTCCGTCCCGATCACCGACCTGTACCTGCTGGAGCAACCGCTGACACAGGACGACAAGACGGCGCTGGCGGCGCTGGACGCCAAAGGCCGGCAGCAATTCCTGGCGGCGCGGGACAGCGTGCCCCCGGTCTCGACCTTCGCCGCGGCGGCGCTGGCGACGGCGGACATTATTCTCTATGGTCCCGGCACCCAGCATTCCTCGCTGCTGCCCAGTTACCGCATCGCGGCGGCGGCACTGGCCGCCTCGCCGGCCCCCGTCAAGGCGCTGGTGATGAACCTGGACGGCGACCACGACATCCAGGGCCTCAGCGCCAGCGACATCGTGGACAGCGCCATCGCCCATGGCGCGCCAGTCTCCGATATCCTGCTCAACCGCAACGATGTGCCGGGCCGCCTTTTGCAGGGGCAACTGGGCGACGGCTATCGCGGCGCCAATGTCATCACCGGCAGCTTCGCCACGCCGTCGCGCCCGCATGTCCATAACGGCAGCGCCGTCGCCGAATGCCTGCTGGCCTTGCATGCGGGGGCCGACGCCGCGCCATCGGTGGAGATTTTCGTGGATATCCACAACCGTTCCATCGCCAGCGACGAACTGATCGAGGAATTCCTGGAGACGGACTGGAAACTGCCCGCCCACCTGACGCTGAACCGCGTCGCACCACGGGAGACCGGGGTCGCTACCGTGCATCTGGCGGGGCTGTTTCCCGAAGCCGGCTATTTCCGCGACTGGCTGAAGAATGGCGTCACCGACATCCTGGTGCTGATGACCGGCGACGGAGCCTATCGCTTCCGCGACGTGCAAGCCATCATCCGCCTGCTGGAGCGCCAGCCGTCGCTGGGCGGGGTGTTCGGCTCGCGCACCCAGAGCCGCCGCCAGTTCATCACCTCCATCCAGGCCGCCTATGGCGAGAACCGGCTGCTGTATGCGCTTGGCAAGGCGGCGGCGTTTTTTCTCAGCATGGTCTTCTATCTCCGTACCGGGGTGATCTTTTCCGATCCCCTGACCGGCCTTCGGGTGTTCCGCCGCCAGCGCCTGGCGCACCTGCCCGATGACGCGACGGCGAAGGATGCGCCATTGGCGACGGTGCGCCAACTGATCCGCCATGGCGTGGAAGTGGCCGAACTGCCGGTGTCGTATCGCACCTTTTCGGGCTTCACCGATCCGCACTGGCGGGTGCGGCGGGGGCTGCGCAACCTGTTCGGCCTTTTGTGATGCGCCTCTGCGCCGTCATTCCCGCCGCCGGGCGCGGCACACGGCTGGGCGCGGACGGGCCCAAAATTCTGACACCGCTGACAGCGCATGACACGATCTGGTCCATCCTGCATGCCAAACTCGCGCCGCTGGTGGATCACATCCATCTGGTGCTGTCGCCGCAAGCCGCCGCCGTATTTCCCGCGCTGCCCCACAACGTCTCCACCAGCATCCAGCCCGCGCCCATCGGCATGGGCGACGCCGTCTTTCGTGGCCTTGATGTCTGGTCCGCCTATGACGCCATCCTGGTGGTATGGGGCGACCAGGTGTTCGTCTCCACCGATACATTGACCCGCGCCATCGCGGCCTGGAAGCCTGGCGCGAACATGGTGCTGCCGGTGACGCGCATGGACACGCCCTATGTTGAATATGTCTTTGACGGCCCGCGCCTCGATAAGGTGCTGCAGACGCGTGAAGGCGACGCCACCAGAGCGGGCGGTTTTTCCGATGTCGGCACATTTTTGCTGGCGACCGCCTGCTTGCGCCCGGCCTGGGAGGACTATCTGGCGGAGACCGCGCGCGGCGCGGGCACCGGCGAGATCAACTTCCTGCCCTTCCTGCCCTTCCTGTCGGCACGCGGCTGGACGGTTGCGCCGCTGGACGTCGCCGACGCCACCGAGGCGCGCGGCATCAACACCAAAGACGATCTCGCCTTCTTCCAGAATCTGTATAAGAACGCCCCATGAAGACGATCCTGGTCACCGGCGGCGCGGGTTTCATCGGCAGCCATCTCTGCGAGGCGCTGCTGGCGCGCGGCTATCTTGTGCGGGTGCTGGACAGCCTGATCTATGGCAAGCGGGAATGGGTGCCGGCAGCGGCGGAATTCCTGCAAGGCGATATCCGCGATCCGCAGGACTGCGCCCGCGCCACTGCCGGCGTGGAGGGCGTCATCCATTGCGCCGCCATGTCCCGTTCCGGCCCGTCACAGGACCATCTGGATTTCTGCACCCAGACCAACATCGCCGGCACCCAGAACATGCTGCTGGCGGCGCGCCACGCCGGGGTGAAGCGGTTCATCTACAGCGGCTCCTCCACCTGTTATGGCAGCCTGCCGCCGCCGCATCACGAAGACGCCGCGCCGCAATTCCTCAACATCTATGCCCTGACCAAGCAGGCGGGCGAGCAATATGCCCTGCTGTTCGACCGCAGCTTCGACCTGCCCTGCGTGGTGCTGCGCTATTTCAGCGTCTATGGCCCGCGCCAGCCCGAGACCGGCGCCTATGCCCTGGTGCTGGGCATTTTCCTGCGCCGCGCCGCCGACGGCCTGCCGCTGGAAATCCATGGCGACGGCAGCCAGCGGCGCGATTTCGTGCATGTGCGCGATGTGGTGCGGGCCCAGATCGCCGCCCTGGAAAGCGATGCACGCGACGCGGTGTTCAATGTCGGCAGCGGCGCCAATATTTCTGTCCAGGAACTGGCCGACATGATCTCGCCCAGCCAACGGCATGTCGCGGCGCGCAAGGATGACTCCAACGCCACACTGGCGGATATCTCCAAGATCAAGATCGCACTGGGCTGGTCGCCGCAGGTCGCTTTTGCCGACGGGTTGAAGGAACTGCAGGCGCTGGTCAGGTGATCTTGCCGGCCAGAGGCTATTTGATGTCTTCCGGCCGCAAGGCGGCGAGATGCTGGAGTTGCGGTCTTTGCGGCCTGGCGTCGGCCACGCCCTTGTCGCCCGGCGTTTCATACTGGCGATATTCCGGCATCTGGTCGAGGCGCACAAAGGTGTAGCCTTCCTCGATCAGGGCCGGCACCACCGCCCGCACCAGTTCGGCCGAGCGTAGATGGATGCAGTGCATCAGCACCACCCCGCCATCCTTGCGGCGGATCTCGCGGCTGTAACCCTTGGCGCAGGTGCGCGCCGACCAGTGCAGATGCCAGCAGTCCCAGTCCGCCGCGCTCATCACATAGCCGTCGCGCGACATGGAGATGTCGCCGCCGACGTCCCAATAGATCGGGCCGACATAGCGGCGCAATTCCGGGTCGGCGTTGAGGATGGCGGCATGGGCGTATTTCCATTCGCCATAGGGGGCGCGGAAATAGAATTTGTCGCCTTTGGCCATCAGCGGCGCGATCTGGTCATGCACGTCGCGCAACTGATCCAGCAGCATGCCGGGATTGGCGTCATACCGGCTGCCCAGGAAGGCGTGGGTCGCGGAATGATTGGCCAGCAGATGACCCTCGCGGGCGACGCGCGCCAGGATTTCGGGATGGCGGTGCGCTTCCTTGCCGACGATGAAGAAGGTGGCCTTGACGTGCATCTCCTTCAGCGCGTCCAGCACCTCGTCGGTATGGGCATTGGGGCCGTCGTCAAAGGTCAGCGCGATGGTGTGGGCGTGCGTCAGCCCGGAATGGAAGATGGTCTTTTCCTGAAGCAGCGCCAGCCGGGTATCTGCGTTGTTCTTTGGCGTCTCTTTCGGCCCAGCCGCCAGGGGCGGCGACAAAGCCAGCAGCACGCCCATCGCCAACGCAATTTTCCGCATGACCGCCCACTTCCGCCCCGAAACCCGGATTTAATTTACCAGCCGTGCCGTTTGCGGCAAGCCGGTGCTGGCGCTCCCGCCGCGCCATCCCTAGATTTGGACAGGATTTCTTCGGTTCGGGGGCGGCATGGCGACTTCAAGACGCGCGTTCTTGGTTAATGGCTCGGCAGCGGTCCTGGCCGGGAGCCTGCCCGCCATGGCGAAAACAGATCCCATCCGCGCCCTGCATGAGCGGCTGATCTGCCTGGACACCCATCTCGACACTCCCGCCAACCTGGCGCGGCCGGGCTGGGACATGATGCAGCGCCACAGCTATGCCGAGGATTTCACCCAGGTCGATTATCCCCGCATGGTGGAAGGCGGGCTGGATGGCGGTTTCTTTGCCGTCTATACGCCGCAGGGGCCGCTGACGCCCGAAGGCATGATGGCGGCGCGCGATGCCGCCCTGCTGCGCGCCGCGGAAATCCGCGAGATGGTGGCCGCCCATCCCGACAAGTTCGAACTGGCCTTTGTCGCCGAAGACGCCGCCCGCATCGCCGCGAAGAAAAAACGCATCGTCTATCAGTCGATCGAGAACAGCTATCCGCTGGGCGATGACGTCACGCTGTTGCGGAGTTTCTACAAGCTGGGCGTGCGCATGGTCGGGCCGGTGCATTTCAAGGTCAACCAGTTCGGCGACAGCGCCACCGACACGCCGCACTGGAACGGCCTGTCGCCCAAGGGCCGCGAACTGGCGGCGCTGGCCAATGACCTGGGGATGGTGCTGGACCAGAGCCATTCGGCCGACAGTGTATTCGACAATCTGATCGAAATCAGCCGCGCCCCGATCATGTGTTCCCATTCGGGCTGCCGCGCGGTGCACGACCATCCCCGAAACCTGGACGATGCCCGCATCAAGATATTGGCGGCCAAGGGCGGCACCATCCAGATCAATTCCTACAACGCCTATCTGATCGCAACAACGCCCAACCCCGAACGCGACAAGGCGCGGGGCGCGCTGTACGGCAAGCTGGAAAGCCTGGACGGCATGACCCCGGCACAGGCCGCGGCCACCATGCGCGAGGTGGCGGCGGGCATGAAGGCGATCGCCGCGAAATATCCCGAGCCGCATGCGACTTTCGAGATGTACATGCAGCATGTCACCCATGCCCTCGATCTGGTCGGACCCGACCATGTCGGCGTCGGCGCCGACTGGGATGGCGGCGGCGGCGTCACCGGCATGGAAGACGTGGCGGCGATCCCCAAGATCACCGAGCGGCTGGTCAAGCTGGGCTATACCGAGGCGCAGCTTTCGCAATTCTGGGGCGGCAACGCGCTGCGCGTGCTCAAGGCGGCGCACGACGCGCGGAAGCCAAACTGACTGTCATGGCCCGGCTTGCCCGGGCCATCCAGGGAAACAAACACTGATGCTTCCGGCTCTGGATGGCCCACGTGAAGTGGGCCATGACAGAGGTGTCAAATATCCGCGTAGCAGCGCACTTCCTGGTCCGCACCCGGTGTGGTCAGCGCGCCGTCACGCGCAGGGCCGACATTCTTCGCGTACCGCGCCAGGGCGCCGGTGCGGAAGCCGGGCGGCTTGGGCTTGAACGCTTTTTTGCGCTCGGCCAGTTCGGCTTCCGACACTTCGACATCCATGCGCCCGGTCTCGGCGTCGATCACGATGATGTCGCCGTCCTTGATAAGCCCGATAGGGCCCATGTCGGCGGCTTCCGGCCCGACATGGCCGACGCACAGCCCGCGCGTGCCGCCCGAGAAACGGCCATCGGTGACCAGGGCGATATTCTCCACCCCCTGCCCGTAGAGCGCCGCCGTGGTGGACAGCATCTCGCGCATGCCGGGGCCGCCCTTGGGGCCTTCCCAGCGGATCACCAGCACATCGCCTTCCTTGTAGTCGCGGGCTTCGACCGCCGCGAAGCAATCCTCCTCGCAGTCGAACACCCGCGCCGGGCCGCGATGCTTGATGTGCTTGAGGCCGGCGATCTTCACGATGGCGCCTTCAGGAGCCAGCGAACCCTTCAGGCCCACCACACCGCCGGTGGGCGCCAGCGCCTTGTCCACCGACACGATCACTTTCTGATCGGGATTGAATTTCAAACCCGCGAGATTCTCCGCCACCGTCTTGCCGGTGACCGTCATGCAGTCGCCGTGCAGCAGGCCCGCATCCAGCAGCGCGCGCATCAGCATCGGCACGCCGCCCGCTTCCCACAAATCCTTGGCGACATATTTGCCGCCCGGCTTCATCGAGGCGATATAGGGCGTTTTCTTGAAGATTTCGGCCACGTCGAACAGGTCGAACTTGATGCCGGCCTCGTTGGCCATGGCGGGCAGATGCAGCGCCGCGTTGGTCGAGCCGCCGCTGGCGGCCACCACCATGGCGGCATTCTCGAACGCCTGGCGGGTGCAGATGTCGCGCGGGCGGATGTTCTTGGCCAGCAGCTCCATCACCGCCTCGCCCGCCTTCAGCGCGAAATCGTCGCGTTCCAGGATCACGGCCGGCGGGCCGCTGCTGTAGGGCAGCGCTAGGCCGATGGCCTCGGCCACCGTGGCCATGGTGTTGGCGGTGAACTGGCCGCCGCAGGCGCCGGCGCCGGGACAGGCGACCTTTTCCAGTTCGACCAGTTCGCTTTCGGGAATCTTGCCGGCCGAGAACTGGCCGACGCCCTCGAACACATCCACGACCGTGACGTCGCGATCGTGAAAACGCCCCGGCATGATCGAGCCGCCATACAGGAACACCGACGGCACGTTCAGCCGCAGCATGGACATCATCATGCCCGGCAGGGATTTGTCGCAGCCCGCCAGCCCGACCAGCGCATCATAGCAATGGCCGCGCATGGTCAGTTCGACGCTGTCGGCGATGACTTCGCGCGACACCAGCGATGAGCGCATGCCTTCATGGCCCATGGCGATGCCGTCGGTGACGGTGATGGTGCAGAATTCGCGCGGCGTGCCGCCGCCATTCTTGACGCCCTGTTTGGTGGACTGGGCCTGGCGCATCAGCGCGATGTTGCAGGGCGCGGCTTCGTTCCAGCAGCTTGCGACACCGACGAAAGGCTGGTGGATCTCCTGCTCCGTCAGCCCCATGGCATAGAGGTAGGAGCGATGCGGCGCGCGCTCCGGCCCTTCGGTGACATGGCGGCTGGGCAGCTTGGACTTGTCGAAGCGAGACATATTATTTCCCTGAGGCGGCAGAACGCGGCGGACTATTGCCGCGCCGCCCCGGCGCCAGCAAGCCGCTTTTTGTCATAGCGCCTTCTCATTAGTTGAGAATAGTTCTAATCTTTCTTGACAGGCTGGTCGCCGATATTTAGAATTATTCTAAACAAAGAGAGGCATCCATGACCGCAGAAACCCCCGCCGGCAAATGTCCCGTGATGCATGGGCCCGCCCACACCAACCGGGATTGGTGGCCACATCAGCTGAACCTCAAAATCCTGCATCAGCAGACGCCGGTATCCAACCCGATGGGCAAGAGCTTCAACTATGCCGAAGAATTCAAGAGCCTCGACCTGGCGGCGGTAAAGGCCGACCTGCTGAAGGTGATGACCGACTCCCAGGACTGGTGGCCCGCCGATTTCGGCCATTACGGCCCCCTCTTCATCCGCATGGCCTGGCACAGCGCCGGCACCTATCGCGTCGCAGACGGCCGCGGCGGCGCCGGTGGCGGCCAGCAGCGTTTCGCGCCGCTCAACAGTTGGCCGGACAATGTCAACCTGGACAAGGCGCGCCGCCTGATCTGGCCGGTGAAGCAGAAATACGGCCGCAAGATCAGCTGGGCCGACCTGTTGATCCTGACCGGCAATGTCGCGCTGGAAAGCATGGGCTTCAAGACCTTCGGCTATGCGGGTGGCCGCGTCGACACCTGGGAGCCCGAGGAAGATGTCTATTGGGGCGCCGAGACCGCCTGGCTCGCCCTCAGCAACGATCCCGCCAACAAGAACAACCGCTATTCGGGCGAGCGCGACCTGGAAAATCCGCTCGCGGCCGTGCAGATGGGCCTGATCTATGTCAATCCCGAAGGCCCCAACGGCAATCCCGATCCCCTGGCCTCGGCGCGCGACATTCGCGAAACCTTCGCCCGCATGGCGATGAATGACGAAGAAACCGTGGCGCTGATCGCCGGCGGCCACACCTTCGGCAAGACCCATGGCGCGGGCGACGCCGGCCTGGTGGGCGCGGAGCCCGAAGGCGCCGATATCGCGGCGCAGGGCCTGGGCTGGTCCAGCAAATACGCCACCGGCATCGCCGGCGACGCCATCACCAGCGGGCTGGAAGTGACCTGGACCTCCACACCGACCAAGTGGAGCAACAACTTCTTCTGGAACCTGTTCGGCTATGAGTGGGAACTGACCAAAAGCCCGGCCGGCGCGCATCAATGGGTGGCCATAGGGGCCGGCGCCACAATCCCGGACCCCTTCGACCCGTCGAAGAAGCGCCTGCCGACCATGCTGACCAGCGACCTGGCGCTGCGCGTCGACCCCGCCTATGAGAAAATCTCGCGGCGCTTCCTGGAGAACCCCGACCAGTTCGCCGACGCCTTCGCCCGCGCCTGGTTCAAGCTGACCCATCGCGACATGGGTCCGCGCGTGCGTTATCTCGGCCCGGAAGTCCCGGCGGAGGAACTGATCTGGCAGGACCCCATCCCCAAGCCGGATCACCCGCCGGTGGATGACGCGGATATCGCCGCCCTGAAGGCCAAGGTGCTGGCGTCGGGCCTGACCGTGCCGCAGATGATCTCGACGGCCTGGGCTTCGGCCTCCACCTTCCGCGGCTCCGACAAGCGCGGCGGCGCCAATGGCGCGCGCATCCGCCTGGCCCCGCAAAAGGACTGGGAGGTCAACAATCCGGCCGAACTGGCAAAGGTCCTGGCGGCGCTGGAAGCCATCCGGACGGACTTCCAGGCCGGCGGCAAGAAAATCTCGCTGGCCGACCTGATCGTGCTGGCCGGCGCGGCCGGGGTGGAGAAGGCCGCCAAGGACGGCGGCGTCAGCATCACCGTGCCCTTCACCCCGGGCCGCATGGATGCGACGCAGGAGCAGACGGAAGTGCACTCCTTCGCCTATCTGGAGCCGGTGGCGGACGGTTTCCGCAACTATGCCCATAAAGACCTGCGCATCCCCGTCGAGGAACTGCTGGTGGACAAGGCGCAACTGCTGCGGCTGACGGCGCCGGAAATGACGGTGCTGGTCGGCGGGCTGCGGGTGCTGGGCGCCAATGCCGGCGGCAGCAAGCATGGCGTCTTCACCGAGCACGTCGGCACCCTGAGCAACGACTTCTTCGTCAACCTGCTGCAGATGGGCACGCAGTGGAAGCTGGATGAGGCTTCGCAGAACGTCTTCGAGGCCCGCGACAAATCCGGCGCGGTCAGATGGACGGGCACACGCGCCGACCTGATCTTCGGCTCGCACTCCCAGCTGCGCGCCCTGGCCGAGGTCTATGCCAGCAGCGACACCAAAGAGAAATTCGTGACGGATTTCGTGGCGGCCTGGACCAAAGTGATGAACGCGGATCGCTACGATCTGAAGGCGTAAGCAATCGCGCTTGAAAAAAGCCCGGCATGGCGACATGCCGGGCTTTTTTATCAGCCGGTATACGATACCCAGCGGACGCGCCAGACAATGCGCGCCACGCGCCATTCATAGCCGCTGCCCAGGTGCCAGCCCGCGACACAGGCCAGCGCGGCGCGGTCCAGGTCTGCCCGGCCGCTGCTGCCGCCGATCCGGCTGGCTTCGACAAAACCGTCTTCGTCCACCCGCAGTTTCACCACCGTCACGCCCGTGGCATGGGCCCGCAAGGCCGAGGCCGGATAGTTGCCGCAGGGCTTCCCGGCCGTAACGTCGAAGCGCGCCGTGTCCCAGGAATCCGCGCGCGCCGCCCGATAATGGTGCTCGCGATAGCGCGCCTCGTGGTGATGGTGTTCGCAGCAGCAATGCGCCATGGCCGCCGTGGGCATAAGCCCCGCGATCAGCGCCCCCAAGACCAATGTCTTTCCCAGCATGGTCATCCCTCCCCCGCAAAACCCCAGGATAGCCGGAGCGCCCGCGCTTTTCCATCCACCTGACACGCCGTCATTCGCGCGGCGGGCGCATTTGGTGCTAGCCTCCCCGGCGGGGCGACAAGACCCCGACCTGAAGGGAGAGCTTTTCATGAAGATGTTGCTTGCCGGCGCATTCGCGCTGGCCGTGTTTTTGCCTGTTTGCGCATCCGCGCAATCCAAGCCCGATACCTTCGTCATCACCAAGACCGGCTATAGCTGCAAGACCTGCACCCCCGCCTTCACGGTGAAGGCGGACGGCAACGCCTATCCCGTCAAGGGCGGCGCCTTCGATGCCGTCGCCATCCGGCTGACCAGCAATGGCGTCACCGAGATCCACATGAAAGGCGGCAAGGTGGTGACAACCATCAATACCAGCGTCTCGTCCGACGGACGCACCGCCACCACCGACTTCACCGATACCAGCGGGGCCAAGCCGGCCAAGGGCTTTGCCGTCGCGCGGCGGGTGGAGGGCAGCCCCAAGGGCGCCAACCCCGTCTCCGGTTCCTGGCAGGTGGTGGATTCGTCAGGGGCGAAACTAAGCCGCTGACGCCAACGAAAAGTCCCGGATTTTCATCCGGGACTTTATTCAGGCCGCCGCAGCGTCAACGATACGTATCGTGACGACGGCCATCCTTGTCGACGTAGTGGGAATCGCGCTCATGGCGCGCACGGCGCACCACGCGGCGGCAGTCGGCGCGGTTGTTGCTGTGACCGATGGCGTTGCCGATCAAACCACCGCCAACACCACCCACCACCGCGCCGACGATGGAGTGCGACGCCAGCCCGCCCACCAGCGCGCCCGAACCCGCGCCCAACGCGGTTTCGGTCGAGGCATCGCCATTGCACGCCGCGGAAGCCGTACCGGCGCTCAGCGCAATCGCGGCGGCAATCATGGCAAAGCGTTTCATGTTCCGTCTCCTGCTTCGGGGCGGCATACGCTCCCTCTCAGGCTGAAAACGTGCGATTCCGGGTAAGGTTCCCTAGATCGTGACAGCGGGGTAATCCGTGTAGCCCTGCGCCCCGCCGCTGTAAAAAGTCTTGGTATCCCAGTCATTCAGGGTAGCGCCCGTTGCGAACCGCTGCACCAAGTCGGGGTTGGAAATGTACAGCTTGCCGAAGGCGACGGCATCGGCCCAGCCTTCGGCCAGCACTTTTTCCGCGCCCGCCTGGTCGAAGCCTTCGTTGGCGATATAGACGCCGCCGAAGGCTTGCTTCAGCCGTGGCCCGATGCTTTCGGGATTGGCGATTTCCTTGGGGCGGCCCTGGCTGTCCACCGGCTTGCTGCTGGCATCCAGCACCTGCTCGCGCGCCGCGATCCAGCCCAGCTTGCGCTTGCCCAGTTCGCGCGCGACATAAGTGAAAGTGCCCAGCCGGTCGCTGTCGCCCATGTCGTGACTGTCCATGCGCGGCGCCAGGTGCATGCCGACGCGGTCGGCGCCCCATACGTCAATCACCGCATCGGTGACTTCCAGCATCAGGCGGGCGCGGTTCTCCAGGCTGCCGCCATACCGGTCGGTGCGATGGTTGGTGGAATCCTGCAGGAACTGGTCCAGCAGATAGCCATTGGCGCCATGGATATGCACGCCGTCGAAACCGGCGGCCTTGGCATTTTCCGCGCCCTTTTTGTAAGCGGCGATGATGGCGGGAATTTCCGACAGCGCCAGCGCGCGCGGGGTGACAAATTCTTTTTCGGGCCGTACCAGCGAGACATGGCCCTTGGGCCGGATGGCGCTGGGCGCTTCCGGCAATGCGCCATTCAGAAACAGCGGATCGGAGATGCGCCCGACATGCCAGAGCTGCAGCACTATGCGGCCACCGGCGGCATGCACGGCATCGACGATCTTCTTCCAGCCTGCCGTCTGTTCGTCGGACCAGATGCCCGGCGTGGCGGCATAGCCCACGCCCATGGCGGTGACGCTGGTGGCTTCGGAAATGATCAGTCCCGCCGAGGCGCGCTGGACATAATAGTCGCGCTGCAGATCGGTGGGGACGCGGGTATCGGGCGTGGCGCGGCTGCGGGTCAGGGGCGCCATGATGATGCGGTTGGGCAGCGACAACGCGCCCATTTTCAAGGGATCGAACAAGGTCGGCATGGGGGCTCCGTTAGACAGGTGTCGAAGAATTAGGAAGCCCTTGCCCGGTCTGCAACCGCGACCCGGCAAGGGTTATTGTCGCACCCTCAACCGCCCACATTGTCATTCCCGCGAAAGCGGGAATGACAATGGCGGGATGCGGAATGACACTATTCCTGAAGTCGCCCAATCGCGTCCGTCAACCGCACGGCCAGCGCCTGGGCCTCGGCCAGCTTCTCGCGCTGTTCCGCCAGCACCTCTTCCGGGGCCTTGGCGACGAACTGTTCGTTGCCCAGCTTGGCCTCGAAACGGGCGATTTCGTCCTGGGCCTTCTTGAGGTCTTTTTCCAGGCGGGCGCGTTCCTTGGCGAAGTCGATGACATCGCCCAGCGGCAGCGCCACCACGGCTTCGTTCAGAACGAACTGGGCCGAGCCCTTGGGGATGGCGGGCGCGGCCTCGGCGCTGGAAAGACGCGCCAGGGTGGCGATCACGTCAATGTTGCGGGCCAGCCGGGCGGCGCTTTCTTCCGAGGCGCCGGTCAGCACCAGCGGCACTTTCGCGCCGGCGGGTACATTCATCTCGGCGCGCACCGAGCGCACGCCCTTGATGAGATCGATCACCCAGTTGATTTCGGCACTGGCGGCTTCGGCCTTCACGGCGAGCGAAGGCCATTGCGCCACCACCAGCATCTGCTCGCGCGGCGCGGTGGCGGCCCACAATTCTTCGGTGATGAAGGGCATGAAGGGATGCAGCAGCTTGAGGACGGTATCGCGCGCCCAGGCGGTGGTGGCGCGGGTCTCGGCTTTCACATCCTCTGCGCCGGTCTGGAACACCGGCTTGGTGATCTCGATGTACCAGTCGCAGAAGATGTCATAGACGAAGTGATAGGCGGCGCTTGCGGCATCGTTGAAGCGCAGCGCCTCGATTGCCGCCGTTACGTCAGCGATGGCCTGGGCGGTTTCGGCCACGATCCATTTGTTGACGGTCTGGGTGACGGTGGTGGGATCGAAGCCCGGCACGGTGACGCAACCATTCATCTCGCAGAAGCGCGAGGTATTCCACAATTTGGTGGCGAAGTTGCGGTTGGTCTCAACGCGCGTGGGGCCGATGCGCATGTCGCGGCTCTGCCCGGCGGCCAGCGCCAGGGTGAAGCGCAGGGCGTCGGCGCCGAATTCGTCAATCAGCGTGATGGGGTCCACCACATTGCCCTTGGTCTTGGACATCTTGGCGCCGGCTTCATCCAGCACGCGGTTGTGGATGACAACGGTCCTGAACGGCACTTCGCCTAGGAAATGGATGCCCATCATCATCATGCGGGCAACCCAGAAGAAAATGATGTCAAAGCCCGTCACCAGCACGCTGGTGGGATAGAAGCGCTTCAATTCGATTGTGTCGTCCGGCCAGCCCATGGTCGAGAACGGCCATAGCGCCGACGAGAACCAGGTGTCGAGTACGTCGGCATCGCGGGTCAGCGGTTTATCGCCGGCCTGGGCTTGCGCCTCTGCTTCGGTTTCCGCGACAAAGACCTCGCCCTCGGGCCCATACCAGACCGGAATCTGGTGGCCCCACCACAGTTGGCGGCTGATGCACCAGGGGCGGATATTCTTCAGCCAGCCGAAATAGACATTGGCCCAGTTGTCGGGGACGAATTTGGTTTCGCCCTTCTCAACCGCCGCGATGGCCTTGGCCGCCAGCGGCGCGACATTCAGGTACCATTGCTCGGTGAGAAACGGCTCCAGCACCACGGTCTTGGTCTTTTCGTCATGCGGCACCGCATGGGTGATGGGCTCGATCTTGACCACCAGTTCCAGCGCTTCCAGGTCGGCGACGATCTTCTTGCGCGCCGCATCCCGGCTCAAACCACGATAGGGCGCGGGCACGCCGTCGTTCAGGGTGCCGTCCTTGTTGATGAGGTTGATGACTTCCAGTTTGTGGCGCTTGCCGACCTCGAAATCGTTGAAGTCATGGCCGGGTGTGATCTTGACCGCGCCGGTGCCCTTTTCGGGATCGCTATATTCGTCGGCGATGATGGGGATCAGCCGCCCGGTCAGCGGCAGCACCACCTGCCGCCCCATCAGCGCGGCATAGCGTTCATCGCCGGGATGCACCGCCACCGCCGTGTCGCCCAGCATGGTTTCGGGCCGGGTGGTGGCGACGGTGATGAACTGGTCGCTGTCTTCGATCGGATATTTGATGTACCAGAGATGGCCCTTGACCTCGATGCTCTCGACTTCGAGGTCCGACACCGCCGTCTGCAGCCGGGGGTCCCAATTGACGAGCCGCTTGTCCTTGTAGATCAGGCCCTGTTTGTAGAGTTCGACGAACACCTTGGTGACGGCGCGCGAAAGCCCCTCATCCATGGTGAAGCGTTCGCGGCTCCAGTCGGCCGAGGCGCCCAGCCGGTGCTGCTGCTCGACAATGGCGCCGCCGGATTCGGCCTTCCACTTCCACACTTCTTCCAGGAATTTCTCGCGCCCCAGGCCGATCCGGCTCATCTGGCGCTCGGCCAGCTGGCGCTCGACGATCAGCTGGGTGGCGATGCCGGCATGGTCGGTGCCGGGCTGCCACAACACATCCTTGCCGCGCATGCGCTCGAACCGCGCCAGGATGTCCTGAAGCGTGTTGTTGAGGGCATGGCCGATATGCAGCCGCCCGGTGACATTGGGCGGCGGGATGACGATGGAGAAGGGCTCCGCATCGGGCCGGGTGCCGGCCCTGAAAGCGCCGGAGGCCTCCCACTGGGCGGCAATGCGCTTCTCAACGTCGGCGGGATTGAATGTCTTGTCGAGCATCGGAAAACCCTGAATTCGGGCCGACGCTTTCAGGCTTTTTGGGCTTTAGGTCAAGCGCCTAGCGCTTGGCGCCCCTGGCCTTGACCACACGCTCGACTTCCGCCCGTACCGCGCCTTCCAGCAAAGCCGGGAAATGCTCGTCCATCCATTCGCGGATCAGCGGCTTCATGCGGTCGATCACGGCGGCGGAATTGTCGGACAGGTACTTTTGCAGCACCGGCTCGAAGCTCTCGCGCACCGCGCGCTCGAAGACATTTTCCACACTGGCGCCGTCCACCGGCGCGATGGCGGCGGCGGGAGCCGGCGCGGGCGTGGGCTCCTCGTCGGGAATGGCGTTGAAAGTGTCTTCCATCGCCTTGCGGGTATGGTCGGAAAAAATGTCGGAATGGCTGACCGGCGCCGGGACCGGAGCGACATTCTCGAACACCAGATCTTCGACCGGGGCGGGCGGCACCGGGGCTGGCGGCGGCACGGGGGCCGCCACCGGCGCGGGGGCCTCGATCTCATGGGTCAGTTCCAGCACATCGTCATGAACGACGGGCGCCGGGGCAACAGGCGCCGGTGCGACAGGCGCTTCGGACGCCGGGGCGGCGGCGGGAGGGGCGCCTTCCGGGGCATCCTCGGAAATAATCTTGCGAATGGAGGCGAGAATTTCCTCCATGGTGGGTTCGTGCTGGGGGTTCGACATCGGCAGCTCCACGCTCCCCAAAGCCTCTCGCCGGGGAATTTCAGTCAGGATAGTGACCGGCCGTCGGCAAAGATAGCGTTAACGCTGATTTTGGTTACCGCCGCCGGGAAGCTAGAAAATAAAGCCCATGGCCTTCTTGAAGCCGGCCAGCAACGGCACATCGGCGTCGAAGTCGGGCCGCCTGCCGATCTGGCCGTTTTCCTTGAGGAACAGCCAGGCGCGGCTCTGGCCGTCCTTCAGAACCGTCACCAGCCGCCCGCCCTCGGCCAACTGGGACAAAAGGATGTCCGGCACCTGCTCGATGGCGCCGTTGACAAAGATAACATCGAAGGGCGCCTGGCCCTTGACGCCCTCGATCAGCGCGCCCTGGACAAGCTCAACCTTGCCCACAACATTCGCCAGCAACTCGCTGGCGACACGTACCAAATCGGCATCCTGCTCCAGCGCCACGACATCGGCGGCCAGCCGCGCCAGCACCGCCGAGGAATAGCCTGTGCCGCAGCCCACATCGAGCACCCGGTCTTCGGCCGTGATCTGGGCCAGCTGCGCCAGCTTGGCGAAGCTGCGCGGGTCCAGCAGGTAGCGGCCGGGCGCCACCGCCACCGGCACATCGGCATAGGCCAGGGCCTGGGCGGCGCGGGGCACGAACTTCTCCCGCGCCACGGCATTCATCGCCGCCATGATGCGGATGTCGGTGACATTGGCGGTGCGGATCTGGGCCTCGACCATGTTGAAGCGGGCGGATTCGGACATTGAAGACCCCTGAACGACTGTCCCCGGCTTATAGGCCCGACCGGCCCCCGCCACAACGCGGCCAGTTGTACCCTTGTTGTATCCGGGCCCGCCGGTCTGCTATAGCCGCCGGCCAACTCCTGTTTCCCATGCCGGATCAAGGGGCGTCGTGGCGGAATGGTTACGCAGCGGATTGCAAATCCGTGAATCCCGGTTCGATTCCGGGCGACGCCTCCAATGGTCTTTCAGGCAGCTGAGACGAACAGGCTTTCGTGATGCGCGTGGCGGTGGTGACGCCCTATTACCGGGAAAGTGAAGCCGTCCTGCGGCAATGCCTGCAGTCGGTGGCGGCCCAGACCTTCCCGGTGACCCATATCCTGGTGGCCGATGGCTTTCCCGAGGACTGGGTTGCCGAGGCCGCCGGCCGCCACATCGCGCTGCCCGGTCAAGGCCATGGCGACAATGGCAACCTGGGACGCGCGATAGGATGCGCCCTGGCGGTGGCCGAAGGCTTCGACGCCATCGCACTTCTGGATGCCGATAACTGGTTTCTGCCCAATCACATCGCCAGCCTGGTGAGCCTGCATCAGCAGACCGGCGCGGCGGTCTGCACATCGGCCCGCTCCATCCATCGCCCGGATGGGGCTTTCCTGGATGCCCATGACCCGGAAGCCAATGGTGTCGATTTCGCCGATACCAGTTGCCTTCTGTATTGGCGGCCGGCCTTTTTCCTGTTGCCCTTGTGGGGACAGATGCCGGCCCAGTTCGGCCCGATCTGCGACCGGATCATGTGGGCAGCCATCCGGTCGCGCAAAATCGCCACCGCCCATTCCGGCCTGCCGACCATGGCCTTCCGGTCGCTCTATTGCGTCCATTACCGGGGGCGGGGCGTGGAAATGCCGCCCGGCTGTAAGCCGCCGGCGGAGGTCGAGGCGTGCCTGGAGCGCTGGAATGCGCTGGCGGAAATCGAACGCGGGCGCATTCTTCTGGGCCGGTAATCTGCTATAGGTTTGCGCAAGAAACCCAAGGAATATTTCTATGCTCCGCACTTTCAAAATGGCAGCCGCCGCCCTGCTCGCCTTCGCCGCGCCTGCCATGGCCGCCGAAATCCTGATCCAGGACGACAAGTCCCAGCCCGAAAGCCTGACCGTGGCGCCGAACGGCGACCTGATCGTGGGCAGCGCCTCCACGCCCTTTGTTTACAAGGTCAAGAAGGGCACGACCGTCGCAGAGAAGTTCATCGACGCCAGCGCCGAAGGCCCCGGCACCTTCTTCTTCGGCCAGCTTGCCATCGGCGACACCCTGTGGACCTGCCAGCTGACGCCGGTGCCGGGCGTGACCCCGGTGGCGCGTCATACCGCCCTGCGCGGCTTCGACCTCAAGACCGGCAAGGAGACGCTGCGCTGGAACCTGCCGGGTGACAACACCACCTGCAACGATTTCGCCGTCGGGCCGGACAAGGCGCTCTATATCGCCGACACCGGCACTGCCCGCATCTACCGCCTGGCGCCGGGCGCGACTTCCGCCGAACTGTATCTGGAACACCGCAACGTGACCGGCATCGACGGCATCACCTTCCTGAACGGCACGCTGTATTTCAACAGCGTGTTCTTCAACAACCTCTACCGCGTGCCGGTGGACGCCGCCGGCAAGCCCGGCACGCCTGTGCAGATCTGGATGGACGCGCCGGTGAAGGGGCCGGACGGCATGCGGGCGGTGAACGGCAAGCTGCTGGTGGCGGAAAACGGCGCGGGCAAGATCGACGCCCTGACCATCAACGGCGATATCGCCCATGTCACGGTGCTGAAGGACGGGCTCAAGATCCCCACGGCCGTCGAGCCGGCCGGCGACACCATCTGGATCGCCGAACGCGGCGCCGGCAAAGCCATCTCGATCCCCCTGCCGAAGTAACCCCCTTCGACAACCGGGAACAATTTTGGGATTTGAACTGTACGGTTAAGCGCTTGTTAACCGTCAGGGTGCATTCTCCCAGCGTCTTCCTTGAAGACACCCCACCATTACCCAACGCCTTGGGGCCGGGATCACTCCCGGCCTCATTTTTCTTTTGGAGAGCGGCAATTAGCCGGTCAAAGGCCAGGCGAATTTCCCGCTTGGTTTGCGAGGGCGGACGCGCTAATACCCGCGTCCTGCCAGTGTTCCTCGGTAGCTCAGTGGTAGAGCAATCGGCTGTTAACCGGTTGGCCGCAAGTTCGAATCTTGCCCGGGGAGCCATTTTTCCGCATATCGAAGATTTGGGCGAAGCGAGACACCCGTTCTGTCTCGCCGCAAACCGCTGTTACATCGTTAACATTGACAAATGTGCGTCATAGTCGCCGCAAGCGGCTGACAGACCTCAGGATTTGCTTGCAATCGCGGGAGCCAAGGCAAAAACTGCTGCCCTTGCGAGGGGACTTATCGTTGTCGGCGGCGATCAACAGCATGTTTGGGCGGCGGGGGCATCAGGCCTCCGTGCGGCGCTTTCTGCTGACGCTGGTCTGCCTGGTCGCCTTCAGTTTCCAGAGCTATGTCGCCCAGACTCATATCCATGCCTCTGGCGAAACGGGTCCGGCTGTTGCGTCGGGACAACTGACCCACGACCACAAGCCGGCGACCCCGTCCGACGATCCGGTTCGCTGCCCGCAATGCCAGATGGCGTTCCTGGCGGGCGCGGCCGTGCCGCCCGACGCCCTGATCTTCATCATCCCCATTCACAGCTTCTTCAGCGGCTATCTCGCCGACACCGCGCGCCATATTCAAAGCGTCGCGTCCCACGCCTGGGAAATCCGCGGACCTCCGCAACACTGAACTTCCACATCTAGAGCTTGAACGAAACGGACGCGCCTGAACGCGCGCCGCCCGTTCATCCATCAATCGGCACGTTCGCGCATGCGCCAGCGTGTTCCTGGAGTTCAGAAAATGACCTATCGTACCCTGCTGTTGCACACGGCTGCTTTCGCCTGCGCCGCCCTTCCCGCCTTCGCCCAAACCACCGTCGGTCCCAATGGCCGGGTGGAAAGCGTCGTCGTCACCGCCTCCCCCATCGCCGAGAATGCCGACCAGTTCTCCACCATCGTGGATGTGGTCGACCGCGACGAAATCCTGCAACAAGGCGGTTCCAACCTGGCCGATGCGCTGAAGGATGTGCCCGGCGTCGCCGGCACCGGCTTCGCCGCCGGCGCCAGCCGCCCCGTAATCCGCGGCATGGACGCGACCCGCGTGAAAGTGCTGGAGGACGGCATTTCCAGTTCCGACGTCTCCGACATCGGCCCCGACCATGGCGTGCCGATCGACCCCATGATCACCCAGAAGATCGAGGTGGTGCGCGGCGCCGCCGCCCTACGCTATGGCAGCGAGGCGATCGGCGGCGTGGTCAACGCCATCAACAACCGCGTGCCGCTGACCCTGCCCGGCCAGCCGATCAGCGCCGAAGGCAATGCCAGCTATGACAGCGTCAGCGAGGGCAGCCAGGTCGGCGCCATGGCGGACGGCAGCGCCGGCAACTTCGCCTTCCATGCCGACGGCTTCATCCGCCGCGCCTCCGACTACGACACGCCGCTGGGCACCCAGGAGAATTCCTATTCCCATACCGACGGGCTTTCGGGCGGCGGCTCCTATTTCTTCGGCGACAGCCGGGTGGGCGCGGCGGCGGTGCTCTACAACGCCAATTACGGCATCCCCAGCGACACCACCCACATCGTCATGCAGCAGACCAAGCTGATGACCGACGACAGTTTCGCCATCGGCCTGGGCCCCTTGAAGACCATCAATGTGCAGGGCGGCTATGCCTGGTACCGCCATACCGAGAACGAGCCCGACAATTCCGTCGACTCCACTTTCAAGAACAAGGAGGCCGACGGCCGCGTCGAGGCGCTGTTCGACGCGATGGGTCCCTTCGCCAATACGGCGCTGGGCGTCCAGATCCAGAACCGCGAATATTCGGCGCTGGGCGACGACAGCGCCTATCTGTTCCCCACCATCACCCAGACCCAGGCGGGCTATATCTTCACCGAAGTGCCCTTTACCCCGAAGCTGAAGCTGCAGGCGTCGGGCCGCGCCGAACTGGTGCATATCACCGGCACCCCGGCATCGGACGCCTATACGTCGCGCAACTTCGCGCCGCTCAGCGGTTCGGCCGGCCTGTTGTGGGACGCCACCGACAATCTCAAGCTGGGCCTGACCGCCTCCACCACCGCGCGTGTGCCGTTCCAGACCGAACTGTTCGCCCGCGGCGGCCATGACGGCCCCGACACCTTCGAGACCGGCGATCCCACGTTGCGGATGGAGCGGGCCAACTCGCTGGAAGGCACGCTGCGCGCCAACCTGGGGACGGTGCATTTCGAGGGTTCGCTGTGGGGCACCCACTTCAACCACTATATCTACGGCAACCTCACCGGGCGGACCTGCACCGATGACGGCGATTGCGGACCGGGCGATTTCGGCGACCTGCGGGAACTCAACTATGCCCAGCGCAACGCCAATTTCTGGGGCATGGAAGGCAAGGCCGACGCCCCAGTCCTGACGCGCGAGTCCGGCACCCTCAACGCCAACATGCTGGCGGATTATGTCCAGGCCACCTTCTCCAACGGCGGCGGCGCGGTGCCGCGCATCCAGCCCTGGCGGGTCGGCGGCGGCCTGACCTGGAACAGCAAGATGTTCGATGCCGGCTTCCTGGTGCTGGGGGTGGGGGCGCGCAACAGCGTTGCCGCCTTCGAGTTGCCGACCGAGGGCTATATCGATCTCGATGCCCATGCGGCGCTCCGGCCCTTCCCGGACCTGGCGGGCTTCGAGATCGACCTGGTGGCGCACAATCTCACCGACGAGATCGAGCGCGACGCGGTCGCCTTCAACAAGGACGAAGGGGTGGTGATGCCGGGACGCGACATCCGTATCGTGTTGCGCCAGGCGCTCTAACTTCCATGGTTGGGAAGTGGCTGCTGCGTGCCGCTTTCCGTGCCGCGGGTCCGGCAATCCCCATCGCCGGGCCCGCGGTATCGCCAGGTGCGAGCATTTGGCATGCGAAAATATAAACCGGAAATCGTGATTGTCCGCCGTCCGCGGGATGGACGGAAGCGATCGAGGGTGCGGGTGGGACCGCGCATATTTGTCTTCTTCCTGGTCGCCGCGGTCCTGACCGGCGCCGTCGCAATCGCCGTGAATATCAATCTGGAAGACAGCTGGAACCGCGCCCTGGGCCCGGGATCGATGGACCGGGACTGACCCGGCGGCCGGTCAGCCCGGCGGCGTGCGGTGGCTGGCGGCGCACCACAGGACCGCCGCCACCAGCGCCACGATCGCGGCGACCTCCACCAGGCCGGGCCAGCGCCGGTCCCAGACAAAACTGTAGAGCAGCGCAAACAGGGTTTCGAACAGGATCAGCTGTCCCGTCAGGGTCAGCGGCAGCTTGCGGCTGGCGCTGTTCCACAGCGCATTGCCCACCACCGAAGCGCCAAAGGCGATTGCCACGCTGACCGCGAGGAAGCGCAGCCAGGCCGAGGGCGCGTGATGCGTCATCGGAAACAGGAAGGCCGGCGGCGCCAGCACCAGCGCCTCCGCCCCCGTCGCCACACCCAACAGCAGCGACCAGTCCTGCGCCGAGACCCCAGGCAGGCGCAGCAGCGCCCGGGAATTGCCGACCGCGAACACGGTCCAGCAGCCCAGCGCCACCGCCGCGCAGGCAAGGCCCAGCGCCTGCGCCTGCCAGCCGCCGCCAGCGACGCCGCTGCGCGACAGCCCCGCCCAGGCGGTAAGACCGACCCCGGCGACCGCCAGCAGCAGCGACGGCGCCAGCCTGCGAAACGGCACCGCGCCGCTGTCGCGGCTGCCGATGGCGGCGACCGCCACCGGCAGCAGCCCGACGATCAGGGACGTCTCCGCCGCGCCGGCAAGCACCACACCCAGCGCCAAGGCCACATAGTAAACGATATTGCCCGCCAGCCCCAGCCACAGCAGCGTCATCCAGTCGGCGCGCGTGAGCCCCGCGGTCATCCCGCGCCAGCGCGGCAAGGCCAGCGCCAGCGCGATGCCGCCATAGGCCAGGTAGCGGGCGGCGGACATCTGCGGCGATGTGAAATCGGGCGTCAGGTTCGGGGCGATGAACACCAGCCCCCACAGCGCGCCCGCCAGCAGGCCCGCGCCCAGCCCCGTCCACAGGGTAGGGTTCATGGCGACGCGGAATAGAGCCTGCTGGCCGCCGTCGCCCTGGTCAGCTGCGGCTTGCCGTCGATCACCACCCGGCGTTCGAACCTGCCGCCGACCGAGCCGCCGGGCTCCACCTTGAGGTTGCGGTATTTGAGCATCGCCGACAGCACCCCGCCGGGGCGCACAAAGATGTTGTCGCAGACGATATCGGCGCGGACATTGCCGAACACGATCAGGTTGCGGCAGAAGATGACGCCGCTGACCCGGCCGGTCTTTTCCACCGTCACGGTTTCGGCGAACACCAGGCCCTGGATCTGGCCGTGGATATAGGCGCTGCGGGCGATCAGCTTGCCTTCGATGCCGGCGCTTTCGTCAATGATGGTGAAGCTGCGGCCAGCGACCTTGCCGGGGGGGAAATTCTCCCAGTCATACTCGGCCACGTCCTCTTCCATTTGCGGAACGACGATGCGCGAGCAGTCGTAGATCACCGGGCCACCCTGTGCGAAGCGGAAGGACGCGGCCCCAAAGCCACCGCGATAAGAGCCGTGCGGATGCTATTCCGCGCCGGTCTTGAGCGCCACCACATTCGCCTCGGGATGGGCGATCTTGTTGATGGTGCCGGCCAGTTCGCCGCCCTCTTCCACCATGATGCGGGCATAGCTGACCGCGCCGGAAATGCTGCCCGTCGCGCGTACCACCAGCTTGGACTGCACGGTCAGGTTGTCGCCGACGGTGCCGCGCACCTCGGCGGTCTCCACGCTGATCTGGCCCGAGACATTGCCGGTCTGGCCCACCACCAGGCTCTTGGCCTTGAGGGTGCCTTCGAACTTGCCGTCCACCGAGGCGCAGCCCGGCACGACCATGTCGCCTTTGAATTCCACCCCGGCGCCGATGAAGATCGTGCCTTCGGTATCGCGATCCGCTGTCTTGTCGTTCATGAAATCCCCCACCCAGGCCGTGTGGAAATGCACAACGGCATAATAACCCTAAAATGCCAGGGCTTGCGGTTCAAGGACAAGGCAGGGACATGCTTAACATCCGTGCCGGACGCGCCGGGACCGGCTATCCTGCCGGCAAACCGGCGGGGGACGTGCAGACGGAGTAGCCGTTGAAGACGAAAAAGCTGGCCGCGCCAAAAGCCGCAAAAGCCGAAGCCGGTTCGCGCGCGGTGATGAACATCCCCATCTCGCACCCGGACAAGGCGCTGTGGCCCGACGCGGGCGACGGCGAGCCAGTCACCAAGCTGGAACTGGCGCGCTATTATGAATCCATCGGCGGCTGGATGCTGCCGCATATCAAGGGGCGGCCCTGCTCCATCGTGCGCGCGCCGGACGGGATCAACGGCGAGCAGCATTTCTTCCAGCGCCACGCCGGGCCCGGACAATCCGACCTGTTCACCCAGGTCAAGGTAGCCGGCGACCGCAAGCCCTATCTGCAGATAGACAGGATCGAGGCCTTGATGGCGGTGGCGCAATCCGGCGGGCTGGAATTGCATCCCTGGAATTGCGCGCCAGATAAACCCGAAGTGCCGGGGCGCTTTGTGTTCGATCTGGACCCCTCGCCCGGCCTGGATTTCGACGATTGCGTCGCGGCGGCCAGGGAACTGAAGGAGCGTCTGGAAGACTTGGGGCTGGCGCCCTTCGCCAAGACCACCGGCGGCAAGGGGCTGCATGTGGTGACGCCCTTCGACGCCGGAAAAACCATCGGCTGGAAAGAAGCCAAGGCGGTCGCGCGGGAAATCTGCGCCCGCATGGCGGCGGACAGTCCAGGCAAATATCTGGTCAACATGTCCAAGGCCAAACGGACGGGAAAAATCTTCCTCGACTATCTGCGCAACGACCGCATGGCCACGGCGGTGGCGCCGCTGAGCCCCCGCGCCCGCGATGGCGCCACCGTGTCGATGCCGCTGGAATGGAGCCAGGTGAAGAAGGGGCTGGACCCGAAGAAATTCACCATCCGCACCGCGCCCGGTTTGCTCGCCGGGGGCAAGCCATGGCGCGGCTACGACAAGGGCGAGCGACCGCTGCTGCCCGTCCTGAAAAAGCTGGCGGCGAAATAAAACTGTCAGCCGCGTCCGCGATATGGCTGTACGCCGGGATCGGGCAGCCACACACCGGACGGCGCCTTGCCATATTGATAGAATACATCGATCGGAATGCCGCCGCGGGGGTACCAATAGCCGCCGATCCGCAGGTATTTCGGCTTGACCGCCGCGATGACGCGCTTGGCGATGGCGATGGTGGTGGCTTCATGGAAGCTGCCGACATTGCGGTAGCTGGTCAGGTACAGCTTCAGCGACTTGGATTCCACGATTGCCCTCGCCGGCACATAGTCCATCACGAAATGGGCGAAATCCGGCTGGCCGGTGATGGGGCACAAGGTGGTGAATTCCGGTGCGGTAAAGCGGATCACATAATCGCTGCCCGGGTGCGGATTGGGCACCGCTTCCAGCACGGCTTCATCCGGCGACGTGGGTTGCGCCACATGCTGACCAAGCTGGGTGAGTTTCTTGGCCATTACGCCTCGTAAACGCAGGTCTGGCCGTAAGACGGGCGGCGCAGTTTCACCCGCGCCACTTCCGGCAGGACCGCCCTGGCGCGTGTGAAGATGAACCTGGCGAGATTTTCCAGGGTGGGCGCGCCCAGCCCCTCGATATCGTTGAGCAGGCGATGATCCAGGATTTCGCGGATCGCTTTCAGCGCGGCATCCACTTCACCGAAATCCCGCAGCAGGCCGGTGGCCGGATCGGGCTCGCCGCGCAGGGTCACCTCGGCATAGAAGGAATGGCCGTGCATGCGGCGATATTCCGGCGCGCCGTCCAGGAAATGGGCGGCGTCAAAGGTGAATTCCTGGGACAGTTCGATCATGGCGGGGATATGTTCTCTGGAACCTGCCGGGTCAAGGATTAACGCAAAAGAGGATTGAAACCCCGGCTTTCCGGGGCAGAATACCGCCATGACCCAGAAAAAGCCTGCCTCCCCCCTTCATGCCCTGATCAAATGGCTGGCCGAACCCGTGATGGTGGTCGCACTGACGGTCTTCGCCACCACTGCCTTGGCCCAGCCTTTCTATGTGCCGACCGGCTCGATGCAGCCGACCATTGCCATCGGCGGCGCCTTGATCGGCAACAAGTTCGCTTATGGCTACAGCCGCTATTCCCTGCCGTATGCGCTGGGCCCGGCGTCGCAGAAACGGTTGCTGGCGCACAATCCCAGGCGCGGCGACGTCATCGTCTTCCGCCTGCCGCGCGATCCGAAGGTCACCTATGTCAAACGCCTGATCGGGCTGCCCGGCGACCGCATCCAGATGGTGCATGGCCGCCTGGTCATCAACGGCCACACCGCGAAGCTGAGCGACGCCGGCACCGGCAAGGTCGAGGACGGCACTGGCCAGTTTCACGAGACCGGCCGCTTTACCGAGACCCTGCCCGGCGGCGTCAGCCATCCCATCTTCAAGGCGGGCTGGGACGGGCCGCTGGACGATACCCAGGTCTTTGTGGTGCCGGCGGGGCATTACTTCATGATGGGCGACAACCGCGACAACTCGCTGGACAGCCGGGTGGCGGCCGCGGATGGCGGCGTCGGCTTTGTCCCGGCGGAGAATCTGATGGCGCGGGCGGACCTGAACCTGGGCTCCTATGACTATCTCAATGCCCATCCGGTGACGGCCTGGTTGAGCCGCATCCACCTGTCTCAGTTCCTGCACGCCATTTAGGCTTTTGGCCTGTGACACACTGGCAGGACGGTCATTATTGCGTCGCCGTCATGGCCCATGCTAACTGGCAGCCACATCGCCGGGGTGACTCGGTTCGGTGTAAAAAATAACAGCTAATTCAATAGCTTAATCCAACTTTACCGGCTGCAGGGCGCGTTTCCGCGCCAAAGCCGCAAGGGATCAGAATGGCGAGCGGAATGGCGGAAGGCGGACTGGCGGGGCGTTATGCCCATGCCATGTTCGAACTGGCCCAGGACAAGAAGGCGACGGACGCGGTGAGCGCCGACCTCGCCAGCCTGCGCAAGGCGCTGGAAACCAGCCCCGACCTGGCCCGCCTGGTCAAATCCCCGGTGTTCAGCGCCGAAGACCATGCCCGGGCCCTCAAGGCGATCCTGGCCCGGATGGAGGCCAATGTCCTGACCATCAATCTGGTGCTGCTGCTGGCATCCAGGCGCCGCCTGTTCGCCCTGACCGCCATCATCGCTGCATTCGAGCGCCTGGTCGCCAAGTCGCGCGGCGAGACCGAGGCCGAAGTCGCCAGCGCCCGCGCCCTCAGCGACGCCGAAATCGCCGAACTCAAATCGGTCCTGAAGTCCCGCCTGGGCAAGGAACCGCGCCTGCATACCCGGATTGATCCCACCCTGCTCGGCGGCCTGGTCGTCAAGGTGGGTTCGCGCATGATTGACACGTCTCTCCGCACCAAGCTCGGCAGCTTGGCCGCGGCCATGAAAGGACACTAAATGGACATCCAGCCCGCTGAAATTTCCGCCATCCTGAAGCGCGAGATCGCCAATTTCGGCGCCGAGGCGCAGGTCAGCGAAGTCGGTGAAGTGCTGTCGGTCGGCGACGGTATCGCCCGCGTCCATGGCTTGGACAATGTCCAGGCCGGCGAGATGGTCGAGTTTCCGGGCGGCATCAAGGGCATGGCCCTGAACCTGGAAAGCGACAATGTCGGCTGCGTGATTTTCGGCAACGACAGCACCATCAAGGAAGGCGATACCGTCAAGCGCACCGGCGCCATCGTGGAAGTGCCGGTCGGCAAGGCGATGCTGGGCCGCGTCGTCGATCCGCTGGGCAATCCCATCGACGGCAAGGGCGAGATCGTGGGCGCCGCCGAGCGCCGCCGCGTCGACGTGAAGGCGCCGGGCATCATCCCGCGCAAGTCGGTGCATGAGCCGGTGCAGACCGGCCTGAAGGCCATCGACACCCTGATCCCGGTGGGCCGCGGCCAGCGCGAGCTGATCATCGGCGACCGCCAGACCGGCAAGACCGCCGTCGCCATCGACGCCATCATCAACCAGAAGGCGGTGAATGCGGGCACGGACGAGAAAGCCAAGCTCTATTGCATCTATGTCGCCATCGGCCAGAAGCGTTCGACCGTGGCCCAGATCGTCAAGACGCTCGCCGATGCCGGGGCGCTGGAATACACCATCGTCGTCGCCGCCACGGCTTCCGAGCCCGCGCCGCTGCAGTTCCTGGCGCCCTTTTCCGGCTGCGCCATGGGCGAGTGGTTCCGCGACAATGGCATGCACGCGCTCATCATCTATGACGATTTGTCCAAGCAGGCCGTCGCCTATCGCCAGATGTCGCTGCTGCTGCGCCGCCCGCCGGGCCGCGAAGCCTATCCGGGCGACGTCTTCTATCTCCACAGCCGCCTGCTGGAACGCGCCGCCAAGCTCAACGAAGACAATGGCGCCGGTTCTCTGACTGCCCTGCCCGTCATCGAGACCCAGGCCAATGACGTGTCGGCCTATATCCCGACCAATGTGATCTCGATCACCGACGGCCAGATCTTTTTGGAAACCGACCTGTTCTACCAGGGTATCCGCCCGGCGGTGAATGTCGGCATCTCGGTGTCGCGCGTGGGCTCCTCGGCCCAGATCAAGGCGATGAAGACCGTCGCCGGGCCGATCAAGGGCGAACTGGCCCAGTACCGCGAGATGGCGGCCTTCGCCAAGTTCGGCTCCGACCTCGACGCCGCCACCCAGAAGATGCTGGCGCGCGGCGAGCGCCTGACCGAACTGCTCAAGCAGCCCCAGTACAAGCCCTTCGCCGTGGAAGAACAGGTGGCGGTGATTTACGCCGGCACCCGCGGCTATCTCGACGCCTTCCCCACCAACCGCGTTCAGGCATTCCAGGATGCACTGCTGTCCAAGCTGAAGACGTCCTATCCGCAGTTCCTGGACGGCATCCGCAAGGAAAAGGCGCTGACCCCGGACCTGGAAGCCACGCTGAAAACCGCGCTGGCCGAAGTCACCAAGACCTTCGCCTAAGGACATAAAAGCCGATGGCATCCGTCAAGGAAATGCGCACACGGATCGGAAGCGTGAAGTCCACGCAGAAGATCACCAAGGCGCTGCAGATGGTGGCGGCGGCCAAGCTGCGCCGCGCCCAGGTGGCCGCCGAGGCGGCGCGCCCCTATGCGCGCGGCATGGCCAATGTCATCGCCAACCTGGCCGCCGGCGTCTCGGGCCCCTCGGCCCCGCTGCTGCTGGCCGGCACCGGCAGCGACAAGCGCCATCTGGTCATTGTCGCCACGTCTGATCGCGGGTTGGCGGGCGGCTTCAACGGCGGCATCATCCGCGCCGCCCGCGAAAAGATCGCGGCGCTGCTGGCCGAGGGCAAGGACGTCAAGATCCTCACCATCGGCCGCAAGGCGCGCGACGGGTTGAAGCGCGCCTATGGCAACCGCTACATCGAAAGCTATGAAGTGGGCCTGAAGGCGCCCAACCTGGCGCTGGTCAAGCCCATCGCCCAGCGGGTGCTGGATGCCTATACCAATGGCGAGTTCGATGTCGTCACCTTGGTCTATTCTTCCTTTCGGTCGGTGGTGGCCCAGATTCCGCGGCTGCAGCAGCTTATCCCGGCCGCCGTGGACGCGTCCGATGGTCCCGCGCCTTTCTATGACTATGAGCCCGACGAAGACACCATCCTGCAGGCGCTTCTGCCGCAGAACATCTCGGTGCAGATCCTGACCGCGATGCTGGAAAACCAGGCCGGCTTCTTCGCCGCCCAGATGACCGCGATGGACAATGCCACCCGCAATGCGGGCGACATGATCAAGGCCCTCACCATTCAGATGAACCGTACCCGCCAGGCGCAGATCACCAAGGAGCTGATTGAAATCATCTCCGGCGCCTCCGCCGTTTAGAAAGGTAACTACCATGAGCAACGCAAAAGGCCGTCTCAGCCAGATCATCGGCGCCGTCGTCGATGTGGAATTCCCGGAAGGCGAACTGCCCGCCATCCTGAATGCGCTGGAGACCAAGAATGTCGACGCCAAGACGGGCAAGGAAGTCCGCCTGGTGTTCGAAGTCGCCCAGCATCTGGGCGAGAACACCGTGCGCGCCATCGCCATGGACACCACCGAGGGCCTGGTGCGCGGCCAGGAAGTGGTGGACACCGGCGCCCCCATCCGCGTGCCGGTCGGCCCCGCCACCCTGGGCCGCATCATGAACGTGATCGGCGAGCCGATCGACGAAGCCGGCCCGATTGACCTGACCAACATGGCCTCGATCCACCGCGAAGCCCCGACCTTCGCCGAACAGGCGGGCAGCGCCGAAATCCTGGTCACCGGCATCAAGGTGATCGACCTGCTCTGCCCCTACACCAAGGGCGGCAAGATCGGTTTGTTTGGTGGTGCAGGCGTCGGAAAGACAGTGACCATGCAGGAGCTGATCAACAATATCGCCAAGGCCTATGGCGGCTATTCGGTGCTGGCGGGCGTGGGCGAGCGCACCCGCGAAGGCAACGACCTCTATCACGAAATGATCGAGTCCAACGTCAATATCGATCCCAAGAAGAACGGCTCGGCCGAAGGCAGCAAGTGCGCCCTGGTCTATGGCCAGATGAACGAGCCGCCGGGCGCCCGCGCCCGCGTGGCGCTGACCGGCCTGTCGGTGGCGGAATATTTCCGCGACGTCGAGGGCAAGGACGTCCTGCTGTTCATTGACAACATCTTCCGCTTCACCCAGGCGGGTTCGGAAGTGTCGGCGCTGCTGGGCCGCATTCCCTCGGCGGTGGGCTACCAGCCGACCCTGGCCACCGAAATGGGCAACCTGCAGGAGCGCATCACCTCCACCAACAAGGGTTCGATCACCTCGGTGCAGGCGATTTACGTGCCGGCCGACGACCTGACCGACCCGGCGCCCGCCACCTCCTTCGCGCATCTGGACGCCACCACCGTCTTGTCGCGCGACATCGCCGCCCAGGCGATCTTCCCGGCGGTGGACCCGCTGGACTCCACCAGCCGCATTCTCGACCCCCAGGTGATCGGCGAAGAACACTACACCGTCGCTCGCCAGGTGCAGGAAGTGCTGCAGCAGTACAAGGCGCTGAAAGACATCATCGCCATCCTGGGCATGGACGAACTGTCGGAGGACGACAAGCTGGTGGTGGCGCGCGCCCGCAAGATCAGCCGCTTCCTGTCGCAGCCATTCTTCGTGGCCGAACAGTTCACCAACTCGCCCGGCAAGTTCGTCGAGCTGGCCGACACCATCCGCAGCTTCAAGGCGATCGTGGACGGCGAGTATGACCACCTGCCCGAGCAGGCCTTCTACATGGTCGGCCCTATTGAGGAAGTCGTGGCCAAAGCGGCGAAAATGGCGGCCGAAACCAGCAAGGCGGCGTAACACCACTTGTCATGGCCCGCAAAAGCGGGCCACCCAGGTGAAACAAACTGGATGGCCCGGACAAGCCGGGTCATGACGAAAAGGCGAAAAGAAGAATGGCCAACAAAATTTCCTTCGACTTGGTCTCGCCGGAACGGCTGCTGCTGTCCTGCGAGGCCGACATGGTCACCGTGCCCGGCACCGAAGGCTATATGGGCGTGATGGCGGGCCATTCCCCCCTGGTCTCGACCCTGCGCGCCGGGATGATCGACGTCAGCCGCGACGGCAAGGATAACCGCTATTTCATCAAGGGCGGCTTTGCCGAGATCGGCCCCACCAAGATCACCGTCCTGGCCGAGGAAGCCATTCCCATGACCGAGATGGACCTGGCGGTGCTGGACCAGCGCATCAAGGATGCCCAGGAGGACGAAGTGGCGGCCAAGACCGACCCCGACCGCCAGAAGGCGGCAGGTATGGTGGATGATCTGAAACTGGTCCGGGCCGCATTTTAGGCCATATTCTCGTTAACAGAAAAGGTTCCGCTCCCTTTGGGGCCGGAGCGGTATTTGCTATATAGCGTCACGAAGCACCGGGATTTCACCATGACGGTCGTACCCGTCTACAAGCAGGGCTGGACCATGGACGATGTCCATTGGTCGCTTTTCGACCCCCAAAAGGTCGACCGGACCCTGCTGGCCGCGGTCAAGGCTGCCGCCCTGGTAGAATACAATGCCCCTGATTACGTCGCCTATCTCAAGCGGGTGTTCGCCGGAGAAGGCTCGGAAATCATGGCCCAGTTGGACCAATGGGGCCGCGAAGAATCCCAGCATGGCCGCGCCCTGGGCCGTTGGGCCGAGATGGCCGATCCCGCCTTCAAGCTGGAAGACGCCTTTGCCCGCTTCCGCAAAGGCTATACCCCGCCCCATTTCACCTCCGGCCAGGACGGCTCGGTGCGCGGTTCCCGGCGGGGCGAGATGATCGCCCGCTGCGTCGTCGAATCGGGCACCAGTTCCTATTATTCCGCCATGCGCGACGCGGCCGAGGAGCCACTTCTGCAGGAAATCGCCGGCCGTATCGCCGCCGACGAATACCGCCACTACAAGCTGTTCTACGACACCCTGCATGCCCAGACCGAGCCGGACCTGGGCTTCTGGAAGAAGCTCTGGATCGCGGTGGGGCGGGTGCGCGAAAGCGACGATGACGAACTGGCCTATTCCTATTATTGCGCCAATGTTCTACCTGAGCAGGAAGCGCTATTGCCTTACAATCGCAAGAAATATTCCCGTGCCGCTTCGGCCGCCAGCATGACGGTGTACCACCGTAAACATGTGCAGAAGCTGGTGCAGATGGTGGTCAAGGTGCTGGGCGCCAACCCCCATGGCTGGCTGGCCAACCTGGCGGGCGCGCTGTTGTGGCGGCGGCTGTCGGCCAAGTCGGCCTAGCCGCTCACCGGTTCGAAAACACCCCTCTCGTTGCGCACCAGCAGCCGCCCGGAGGCGACGCCGAAATAGGCGCCGTGCAGGGTGAGGCCGCCCGCCTCCACCGCCTTGCGGACAAAGGGAAAGGTCATCAGGTTGCGCAGGCTGAGTTCGACCGAGGCGAATTCCAGCTTGCGCAGATAGCCTTCCTCGCCCTCGTCCGCGCGGGGACCAATGGCTTCGGCGGCCGGTTCGATCTGGCGCATCCAGCGGCCGATGAAATCCGACGAGGACAAGGGCGCGTCGTCGCTGGCGAAGGCCTTGATGCCGCCGCAGAAGGCATGGCCCAGCACCACGATATGTTGGACCCGCAGCGCTCGCACGGCGAATTCCAGCGCCGCGCTGGTGCCGTGCTGGTGGCTGATGTCCTGCTCCGGGGTGCTGGGCGGCTCATAGGCCGGCACCAGGTTGGCGACATTGCGCGCCACCAGCAGCTCGCCCGGGGCGGCGTCGAAGATCACTTCCGGCGACACCCGGCTGTCGACGCAGCCGATCACCATGATCGAGGGCCTCTGCCCCGATCCGGCCAGTTCCTGATAACGCGCGCGTTCGGACGCGAACCGCCCGTTTAGAAACGACCGATATCCGCGTGACAGTCTTTCCGGAAGCAAGTCAGGTCTTCCGCTTGACCATCATCTGCTTGATCTCGCCGATCGCCTGGGCCGGGTTGAGGCCCTTGGGGCAGGTGTTGGCGCAGTTCATGATGGTATGGCAGCGATAAAGACGGAACGGATCTTCCAGGTCGTCCAGCCGCTCGCCAGTCTCCTCGTCGCGGCTGTCGATCAGCCAGCGATAGGACTGCAGCAGCGCCGCCGGTCCCAGATAGCGTTCGGAATTCCACCAATAGCTGGGGCATGAGGCCGAACAGGAGGCGCAGAGAATGCATTCATACAGCCCGTCCAGCTTGGCGCGGTCTTCCGGGGTCTGGTTCCATTCCTTTTCCGGCTCCGCCGTCTTGGTCTTGAGATACGGCTTGATGGAGGAATATTGCGCGTAGAAGTTGTTCAGGTCGGGCACCAGGTCCTTGACCACCGACATGTGCGGCAGCGGATAGATGCTGATCGCGCCGGAGCATTCATTGATCGCCTTGGTGCAGGCCAGGGTGTTGCCGCCGGCGATGTTCATGGCGCAGGACCCGCACACGCCCTCGCGGCAGGAGCGGCGGAAACTGAGGGTGGGATCGATCTCGTTCTTGATCTTGATCAGCGCGTCCAGGACCATCGGGCCGCAACTGTCCAGGTCCACCGTATAGGTGTCGACCGACGGGTTCTCGCCCTGGTCCGGATCGTAGCGATAGACCTTGAATTCCTTGGTGCGCTTGGGCTTCTTGCCGTTGGCGGCCTTGTCGGCGGGCCAGACCTTGCCCTTCTTCACCCGGCTGTTCTTGGGCAGCATCAGTTCGACCATGTTCGTCTCCTCGAATGCGGGTGATGGGCGGGAGATTGCCAGCCGCGCCTCTGCCAAACAACCCGTTATTTTGCTGGGACATATCCGCGCGCACCGGCCGACGGATGGGAGGGTTCAGGCAACGATCTGTTCGAATACCCATGCGATTTCGGCGGGGGCATCCTTCATTGCCCCGGCGATGACGAGCTGTTCGGCCCGCCGCACCACCGGCCCGCCAAGATAGACGCTTTCCTCGACATCCAGCTGGCCGCCGCCGGCGCGGAAACGCCAGCCCTCGCCGCCCGGCAGCTTGAGCAGGATGCCGCCACCATCCAGCCGCGACACCCGCACATCGGGATGGATGTGGAATCGCACCGCGAAGGTGCGCCCCCCCGCCGGCCGCTCGACGGCCTCTACCGGCACCAGCCGGTCGCGCCCCGTCACCATCAGGCCCTGCGGCGAAAGCGTGATCTGGCGCTCGTGGCGGATGCCGAAGGCCTCGACATAGGCGTCATGCATGGCTTCGACGGTCCAGCCCTGGGCGGTCTCCACCCGGCGCGACAGCGGCTCTTTCGGCCCGCCCATCAGCCGCGGTCCCAGCAGATCGCGCGCCAGTCCGGGCGCCAGGATATGGGCGCTGGAGGTATCCGACAGGGTCAGGGTGGAATGGGCCGCCGTCGCCCTCAGCGCCGCGCTCCAGGCCTGGTGAGTCAATCCGGCGGCGCCGCAATTGACCACGATGCGGTCGGGGCCCGAGGACAGTTCGAACGCCCCGGCCCCGGCATGGGCTTCCAGCGCGAAGGGCCCCGGCGGGGTGCGGCCGCAATCCAGCAGGCACAGGGTGCGGCCCGCCGTCAGGCGCTGATAGGCGCTGTGGCGGGCATGGTGGAAGGGCTGGCCGCGCACATCGTCGCGCGCGAGAAGTCCCGCGATCATGCGCGGATCGCCCTCCACCCCGCCATTGAACAGCGCCATCGCGCCATCGGCATGACGGAAGAAGCGCAGCATCGGCGCCATGCGGTCATGGGCGTTGCGCAGGGCGTGCGGCGGTTCCTCGTTCACCGCGCTGAGCGCTTCCATCACCATGATGACATGGCGATAGACCGACAGCAGGGCCTGCGGCGACCGCGAAACATGCCCGCCATCCGGCAGGATCTGGCGCTCGATCTCTTCTTCCAGCCGCTTCAGCCCGGCTTCCAGCCGCCTGGGACTGTCGTCCAGGCACAGGCCCGACAGCGCCAGCACCGCTGCGGCCTCCAGCCGGGGCAATCCGTCGGGCGCCTCGGCGGCAATGCGCTCCAGCATCTTGGACTGTTCGCGCAGGCTGACGAACAGGCGCGAGCGCCACATCATTTCGGAATTCAGCACCACCAGCCGGCCATGACTGAATATATGGGCCATGCGCCGCGCCATGATATGCGCCAGCCAGACCGGCTCGGAATAGCGGTTGTGGCGCTTGACCCACTGGCCGATCAGGTTGGTGGCCAGCTTGCGGGCATTTTCGCCGCCGGCCGTGGACAAGGTGGGCAGCCAGTCAAAACTGTGCAGCGCCAGATACCAGGCCTGCGACGGCGGCGGCAGGTCGAAGACCGAGATGCCATCGGGCACTTCCACGGTCTGGCCGTGAAAGCGAAAACGGCCGCGCAGCAGTCCGTCGGCCTCTTCCAGGCGGCGCGGCAGCGCATCCCAGGGATGGAAGACGATGTGGTCGGCCAGGGCGCCGCGCAGGGAGCGGCGATAAATCCAGTTGCGCCGCCACCAGACGCGCAACGGCGTGGCGGCGCGGCGCAGCCCCGCCCGCGACAATTCGGGCAGGAGCGGCAGGATTTCGCTTCCCTGCACCGTCAACCCCGCAAGGCGCGGATATTATCGGCATAATGCGACGGCCCGCCCTGAAACACCGCCGTGCCCGCCACCAATACGGTGGCGCCGGCGGCGATGACCTGTTTCGCGGTCTGGGGCGTGATGCCGCCATCCACTTCCAGCGCGATGTCGCGGCCATCGATTTTTTTCTGGGCGTCAATGCGCTGGCGCGCCGCCTCGATTTTCTTCAACTGGCTTTCGATGAAAACCTGGCCGCCAAAGCCCGGATTGACACTCATGATCAGCACAAGGTCCACCAGGTCCATCAGGTTGTCGATGGCCTGGATCGGCGTGCCGGGATTCAGCACCACGCCGGCGCGCTTGCCCAGCTTCTTGATGTGCTGAAGGGTGCGATGGACATGGGGGCCTGCCTCGGGATGCACCGTCAACCCGTCGCAGCCGGCCTCGGCAAAAGCGTCGAGATACGGGTCCACCGGCGAAATCATCAGGTGGCAGTCGAACGGCTTTTTGGCGTGGGGGCGCAACGCCTTCACCACCTGGGGCCCGATGGTGATGTTGGGCACGAAGTGCCCGTCCATCACGTCCACATGAATCCAGTCGGCGCCGGCCGCCTCGATGGCCTCGATTTCCGCGCCCAGCTTGGAGAAATCGGCCGACAGGATGGAAGGAGCGATTTTGACAGGCATAAGAACTCCAGGAGCATCGGCCAGGGCAAATGCCGTTCCCGGCCCGGTCGCAAAGCCAAACACGGAACGGCATTTGCCCGTCCGGCCGTGCGACCATCAACTAAGTGCCGGATTCTGGTACAGGTTGCAACGCACGCCGGTCTTTCGCCAGCGCCAGCAGCAGCACCAGGGCGGGCAGCCAGATCACCCGCGACTGATAACGGTCGTGCGGGTTGGAAAAGGTGCCGCAGATGATGGCGTTGCCGACCAGCGCCAGCAGCACCAGCGCCGGCAGGCTGCCCCGGTCCCAGGCGCGGCGCGCGGCGGCATGCTGCAGCAGCAGGAGCAACCCCAGCACCGCCATCGCCCCCACCGGCACATGGATCAGGTTCAGGGTCTTGAAGCGGATCAGGCCGCGCTGCTGGCGCGCCCCCAGATAGGCGTGCATCTGGCGCGGGATCATGCGCTTGAAACCGGGCACCAGCACCCATTCCTGCGGTTCGATGCCGTCGCCGGTCTTGAACTCCAGGAACTGCAGCACCGAGTCATAGCTCGCGGCGCGCAGGTGCATCACCGGATAGCGCTTCAGGCTTTCGACAATAATGCGGCTGTCTTCTTCCTGTTGCGCCTTGCCGCCGAAGCCGCCCAGCGCATGAAAGCCGCTGTCGCCCCACAGCCAGCCATTGGCGCTGGTCGCCAGCCGGTTCTTGTACTCGCAAAGCCGATAGCTGGCCTGGCCTCTGGGCGGGCAGGTATCGTCCAGCAGCCGCTTGACGATGCCGTCCTGCATCAGCCGGGCAAAGACGAACACCGAGCCCGACTTGCTGAGGAAGAACTCGCCGGTCAGCACCAGGTTGCCCACCACGATCAGGCCCAGCGCCACGGCCAGGCTGAGCACGCCCTTGCGCAGGTCCGGAACCGGCAGGCCCGAAAAACGCCGGGTCGCCAGCTTGAGCAGCGCGGCGCAGATCAGCAGGCCCGCGATCAGTCCCAGATGCGAGGGATGGCAGGACACCGCCAGGCCGGTGATGCCCATCACCCAGCGGGTGCGGACCTTGCCCAGTTGCCGGGCGCGGAACAGCAGCAGCCAGCTGCCCAGGATCAGCAGCGGGGTGAAGATGTCGGGCTCGACCTGGCCGGTGTACCAGGCAATGCCGGTGAACAGGGTCAGCAACGCCCCGATCAGGGTCAGGCCGCGCAGGGTCAGGCCGGGCACCTCGCAGCGCCCCACTTCCAGGATGAAATAGCCGGTCATCAGCGACTGCAGGATGACGATCGGCCACAGGCTCAGCGCCCCGCCCGCCAGGAACAGCAGTTCGGCGTAAACCGGGGCGCGCTCCACCAGGAAGACATGGCCCAGCCCCTCCAGCACATAGGCCCCGGTGTCATAAAAGATGAGGGGAAAGCCGTTCCAGAAGGCCACGCCCAGGAACATCAGGCTGAGAATGACCACAGCGGCGATCCCGGCGACCCTGCCCTCCACGGGCAGGACCGAAATGCGTCTCAATTCCAAAAATACCAATGATTCGCGCATTTTCCCCCGACCCCGGGAATTTGACGCAAGCTGCGGCCGAATGCGATAGCAGTCCCGCGAATGGGGGCGTTGACTAGCCAGCCCCCGTCCCTAAACTCCGGCCGGGTTGGGATCACCATAAGGGGCTTTCATGGCGGACAATCCGCAAAGAACGATCGCGGCCGCGCGCCCGCTTTCTCCCCACCTCACCATCTATCGCTGGCCGATGACGATGGCGACCTCCATCCTGCACCGCATCACCGGCGTCGGCCTGGCGGTGGGCGCCATCGTCCTGGCCTGGTGGCTGGTCTCCATCTCCAACGGGCCGGAGGGCTGGCAAAGCTTTCATGCCGTGTCCGACACCCCGATCGGCCTTCTGGTCCTGTTCGGCCTGACCTGGGCGCTGGTCTATCACTTCCTCAACGGCGTGCGGCATCTGGCCTGGGATCTGGGCTATGGCTTTCCCAAGCAGACCGCCGAGCGCAACAGCGTGGTGATCCTGGCGCTGTCGGTCGTCCTGGCCATCGCCATCTTCGCTTTGGCCTGGACCGGCAACGGAGGCTATCTGCAATGACGACGGCAAAGACCCCGCTGCACAAGGTCGAAGGCACCGGCTCGTCCCATTCCGGCACCGGCCATTTCTGGCATCAGCGCGTCAGCGCGGTGGCGCTGATTCCGCTATCGCTGTGGTTCCTCTATGCGATGCTGGGCCTGGCGGGGACCAGCGAAGTCAGCGCTCTGCAGTATCTCGCCCATCCCTGGAACGCGCTGCTGATGGGCGCCTTCGTCCTTTTCTCGCTGTACCACGCCTATCTGGGCCTGCAGGTGGTGATTGACGATTACATTCACACCGCCGGCATGAAGATCCTGCTGCTGCTGGTGCGGCTGCTGGCCGTTCTCCTGGTCGGCGGCGTCAGCCTGTTCGCCATTATTCGCATCGCCGCGCTCTGAACGATTCAGTTCTGGGCCCTTCAAAAGGGGTATTCATGCCCGCCTACAATATCGTTGATCACACCTTTGACGTCGTCGTTGTCGGCGCCGGCGGCGCCGGGCTTCGCGCCACCCTGGAATGCGCCCTGCGCGGCCTGAAGACCGCCTGCATCACCAAGGTCTTTCCCACCCGCAGCCATACGGTTGCCGCACAAGGCGGCGTGGCTGCGTCCCTGGGCAACATGGGCGAGGACAACTGGCGCTGGCACATGTACGACACCGTCAAGGGCTCGGACTGGCTGGGCGACCAGGATTCCATCGAATATCTCTGCCGCCACGCGCCGGAAGCCGTGTACGAGCTGGAGCATTTCGGCATGCCCTTCTCGCGCACCGACGAAGGCAAGATCTACCAGCGCGCCTTCGGCGGCATGACCAGCAATTACGGCCAGGGCATCGTGCAGCGCACCTGCGCCGCCGCCGACCGCACCGGCCATGCCATGCTGCACACCCTGTACGGCCAGTGCGTCAAGCATGAGGTCAATTTCTTCATCGAGTATTTCGCCCTCGACCTCATCATGGACGACGGCGCGGTGCGCGGCGTGATGGCCTGGAACCTGGACGACGGCACCATCCACCGTTTCCGCGCCCACAAGGTCATCATGGCCACGGGCGGCTATGGCCGTTCCTATCTCAGCTGCACCGGCGCCCACACCCAGACCGGCGACGGCAACGCCATGGTGCTGCGCGCCGGCCTGCCGCTGCAGGACATGGAGTTCGTGCAGTTCCATCCCACCGGCATCTTCGGCGCCGGCGTGCTGATTACCGAGGGCGTGCGCGGCGAAGGCGGCTATCTGACCAATTCGGCAGGCGAACGCTTCATGGAGCGCTATGCCCCCAACGCCAAGGATCTGGCGTCGCGCGACGTTGTCAGCCGCGCCATGACCATCGAGATCCGCGAAGGCCGCGGCGTCGGCCCCAACAAGGATCATATCCACCTGCATCTGTCGCACCTGGACCCCAAGATCATCCATGAGCGGTTGCCGGGCATCTCGGAATCGGCGCGCATCTTCGCGGGCGTCGACGTTACGAAAGAACCGATCCCGGTGCTGCCGACCGTCCACTACAATATGGGCGGCATTCCCTGCGCCTATACCGGCGAGGCGCTGACCCTGAAGGACGGCAATCCCGACGGCGTGGTGCACGGGCTGATGGCGGTGGGCGAAGCCGCTTGCGTCAGTGTGCATGGCGCCAACCGCCTGGGCTCCAATTCGCTGATCGACCTGGTGGTGTTCGGCAAGGCGGCGGGCATGGAAGCCGCCAAGTCGCTGGAAGGCGTGGGCGCCCATCCCGAACTGCCCAAGGGCGCGGGCGACGAGGCCCTGGCCCGCTTCGACCATTTCCGCCATGCCAAGGGCTCAACGCCCACCGCCGTGATGCGGCTGGCCATGCAGAAGGCGATGCAGGAAGACGTCGCGGTGTTCCGCATCGGCGAATCACTGGAATCCGGCAAGCGCCGCATCGCCGAGATTTATGCCCAGCGCAGCGATATCGGCATCAAGGACCGTTCGCTGATCTGGAACACCGACCTGGTGGAGACGCTGGAGTTCGACAACCTGATCCAGCAGGCGGCCGTGACGGTGGCGGGCGCGGTCAACCGGCTGGAAAGCCGCGGCGCCCATGCGCGCGAGGATTATGCCAGCCGCGACGACGAGAACTGGATGAAGCACACGCTGGCGTGGCTGGACGTGAACACGGGCAAGACAACCATCGACTACCGCCCGGTGCATACCTACACGCTGACCAGCGATATCGAATACATCAAGCCCAAGGCGCGGACCTACTAGGTAGCGCCGGAATGTCCTTGACGCCGCTTCTGTCCGCGCGCCTCGCGGTACAGCTGCATGTCGCGACCGTGGTGCCGGCCTTCTTTATCGGAACCTGGCTGATCTTCTTCAGCACCAAGGGCGCGCGGCGTCATCGTGCGATTGGCGCTGTCTATCTGGTCCTGATGACCGTCAGCGCCCTCTCCACCTTCTTCATTCGCGGCCTGATCCCCGCAGTGGACCGCTTCCACGGCTTCGGCCCGATCCACCTGTTGTCGCTGTTGACCCTGGCGGGTGTGGGCGGCGCGCTGTACGGCGCGCGGACGCATAATGTCCCGATGCACAAACGGTCCATGCTGATGGTTTATATCGGCGGAATCTGGATCGCGGGCGCCTTCACGCTTGTTCCCGGCCGTATCATGCATGCCGTGTTTTTCGGGCACTGACCGGAGCCTGGCGCGTTATCTCCCGATAGATTCCGCGCATTTGAGGCCGCCATGTTCTTTCGCCCGATAGTCGCCGCCCTTCTGTTTTTTTGCACCGCAGCGCCTGCCTTCGTCCAGGCTGCGCCCGCCAGAAAATCCACCGTCACCGCCGCCACGCCCACGCCTGATGAACGGGCGCGGCAATGGCTGGTGCTGGTGGATGACAAGAACTACGCCCAGAGCTGGAGCCAGGCCGGCAAGGCCTTCCAGAACCGCCAGAACCCCGATGCCTGGACCCAAGCCGGCGCGGCGGTTCGCGAACCGCTGGGCGCGGTCGCCAGCCGCGACCTGAAATCGGTGGACCTGGGACGCGCCGACATCATTGTCGTGCGTTATGATTCGGTTTTCGCCCACAAGGCAGCCGCGACGGAAACCGTCACCCTCGCCTTCCAGGATGGCGGTTGGGTGGTCACGGACTATTCCGTAAAATAGCCTTTTTGCCGCCCTACTCCATTCATCCGGGGTTCAGGTCGGCCCGGCGAGGCTGACGATATTCAGGCGTGGAGCGCCGAACGCTTTAACAAGGGAGAGACACGATGACGATACGAAAAGGCCTGCTCGCAGCCTGTGCTGCGATCACCATGGCGGCGAGCGCCGCCGATGCGGCGCCGGGATGGGTGCCGCCCGGCAACGATCCCGGCGGCTATTACAGCAGCACGGACGTCAATGGCTATTACGACCATGACGGGCGCTACCAGCGCATCCGGGGCCTGGGCCGCGACCGCGACCGCATGCCCCCGCCGCCCAGCTATGCCCCGCCCGGCAACGATCCCGGCGGCTATTACAGCGATGCGGATCGCGCCGGCTATTACGACCGCGACGGCCACTTCCAGCGCGTGCGCTATGCCCGCCGCGACTACGGTCCCCCGCCGCCGCCTCCGCCCGGCTATGGCCCCCCTCCGCCGCCGCCCCGTCAGGCGGACTGCCGCCGTGACAACCGCACCACCGGCACCGTGCTGGGCGCCATCGCCGGCGGCCTGATCGGCGGCTTCGCCAGCCACGGCAGCGGCCTTGCCACGGTCGGCGGCGTGGTCGGCGGCGGCCTGTTGGGCAACGTCATCGGCGGCGACATGGACTGCGAGGACCAGGACACGGCCTATCCCATTTACGTGGACAGCCTGAACGGCAGCATCGGCCGTCCCTATGAATGGCATCGCGGCCCCAACCGCGGCACCTTCACCTCCACGCGCGAATTCCGCCGTGGCGGCCAGGTCTGCCGCGAGTTCACCGAAACCACCTGGCGCGGCGACCGCTCCAACACCCGTACCGGCGTCGCCTGCCGCGACACCGGCAACGGCGGCTGGCGGTTCGACTAGCATCGCCTGACACCGGCGGCTCCGGCAAGACACAGCGGAGCCGCCGGTGTTATGCTTTCCCCATAAAAACAAACGGGGGAGAGACCATGCTTTTGCGTCTGACAGCGGCGGCGCTTGTGATGGCGGGCGCGGCGATGGCCGAACCGCTGGGCCAATTCCGCGATCATCGCGACATCGGCAATCCCAAGCATCCCGGCGCGGCGCAATACGATGCCGGGACCGGCACCTACCGGATCACCGGCGGCGGCCAGAACATGTGGGCCGATCATGACGATTTCCATTATGTGTGGAAGAAGATGTCGGGCGATGTGCGCGCCACCGCCAATGTCGTGTTTTTCAGCCCTTCGCCCACGCCCGGCGCGCCGGGCTATGTCCATCGCAAGGGCGGCTTCGTGCTGCGCCAGGACCTGGACCCGGATTCGGCCTATGTGGATGTGCTGCGCATGGGCAACAAGCAGCTTTCGATCCAGTATCGCGAAAAGAAGGGCGACCAGACCCACCTGATCTGGATCAACACCGGCCGCCAGGGCACCATCCGGCTGGAGAAGACCGGCGACTATGCCACCTTGTCGGTGCCCGGCGCGGGCGGCGGGCTTCATCACGCCGGCGGCTCCTTCAAGCTGAAGATCGCCGGCCCCTATTACATCGGCCTGGGCGTGTGTCCGCACGACGACAATGTCACCGAGACGATGGATTTCTCGCATGTCGTCATCGCGCCGCTGAAGGCACCGGGAAAACCAAAACTGGAATCCACCCTTCAGACCATGCAGGTCATCAATCCCTGGGAACAGACCGCTGTCGTGAACGTGGTGGGCCGGATCGAAAACCCCGGCTGGTCAGCCGACAGCGCGACTTTCACCTATGGCAGCGGCGGCCGGCGCTATCGCGTGTCAGCCGACGGCATGGAGATCGCACCACCCGTGAAGATCGCGGACGACACCGCGCGCACCGACAATGGCGTGTCGCCCGATGGGCGCTGGGTCTATTTCGGCGACAAGGGCAAGCTGTGGCGCGCCCATCCCGATGGCGGCGCACGCATGGCGGTCACATCGGATGCCGCCACGCGGGACTGGTCGCCGCATGTCTCGCCCGACGGCAAATGGCTGCTGTACGCCAGCGCGGCGGCGGGCGCTCCGGCCCAGACCGACATGACCGTGCGGCTGGCGCCCATTGCCGAGGGCGTGCCTGACATCGGCAAGACGGTCACCATGGCCAAGCTGTATGGCGGTCCCGGCGTGCTGGATTTCGCGCCCTGGTCGCCGGACAGCAAGAACTTCGCCTTTGTCAGCCTGCGCCCTACCAACTAGTCTGGTGGGGATTTCGAGACAGGAGAATTCCATGAAGCTCGCTATCCTCACAACCGCGGCCCTGCTCGCCTTGGGCACGACGGGGGCCTATGCCGATGCCTGCAGCGGCCGTGACCATACCGGCGGCACCATCGCCGGCGGCGTCCTGGGCGGCGTCCTGGGCGGTGTTCTCTCCAACGGCAATGGCGTGGGCATTATCGGCGGCGCGCTGCTGGGAGGCCTCGCCGGCAATGCCATTTCGCGCGACATGGATTGCGAAGACCGCCCCTATGCCGCGCGCTCCTATGACGAAAGTTTTCACGGCCCGATCGGCCGCCGTTATGCATGGAATCGCGGCCCCAACCACGGCTACATCGTCACCAACCGCGAATATTACCGGGGCCCCCGGCTGTGCCGCGATTTTACCCAGGTGGTTTACCGCCGGGGGCGGGAGTTCGATCGCGGCGGCACGGCGTGCCGCCGCCGCGACGGCAGCTGGGAATTCCTCTGACCGTGAAACTTAAGTCCTTTTCATGCAAAGCCCGGCGTAAACGCCGGGTTTTCTCTTTTCGGCACGGCTTTTGATCGATCTGGGCAACATTTGGGTAACCAATGGCCGCTAGGCTGTTCGTGCATAAACCCATTTCCCGGTGTCATGGCGGAATCCTGGACAATCAGCGTTGGCGGTCGCGTTTACGGCCCCTATGGCCTTGAGCAGATGCAGGGCTTCCATGCCGAGAACCGGCTGGCGGACCATTCCCTGGTCGCGCGCGCCGGTGAAGAACAATTCCATCCCGCCAGCGAAGACCCCGAACTGGCGCCGCTGTTCGCCGCGCCCGCCGCCATCGCCGAAGAAATGCCTGTCGAACCGGCCGCGGCCCAGCCGCACCGCTTCGGCGCCCGCGAAAACGAGAAGCCGTCGGGACCGCCGACCCATTTCGTGATCGTGGCCGACATGAAGTCGCGCTCCATCACCGGACTGGAGGAAGAGATATTCTCCCTGGGCCAGGCGCACCGCTTCGGTCCCCAGGCCTGGGTGCTGTCGTCGGAAGCCACCATCAACACCATTCGCAACGCCCTGGTGCAAAAGCTGGGCAAGATCGACACCATCTTCATCGTCGATGCCGCGCATGACAAGGCGGCCTGGTTCAACTTCGGTCCCGAGACCGACACCCGCATCCGCAAGATGTGGACCCGCCCGGTCGAGCATGCCGGCACCGAACGCCGCGCCGTCCGCCGGGCGTAGCCCGGCCTGTTCAACGAGCCGGCTTAAACAGCTTTCAGTCCGCGCGCATACCGCCGCGCATTCGCCACATAGACCGCCGCGGAACGGGTGATCCCCGCCACCTGATCCGGCGTCATGTCGCGCATCGCCCTGGCGGGCGCGCCCAAGATCAGCTTGCCGTCCCCGAAGACCTTGCCCTCGGTCACTAGGGCGCCCGCGCCCACCAGGCAATTGTTCCCGATCGCGGAACCATTGAGCAGGATAGCGCCCATGCCGATCAGCGCATTGTCGCCCACCCGCGCGCCATGCACGGTGACGCGATGGCCGATGGTGACGCCGCGCCCGATGGTCACAGCCAGTCCCGGATCGGTATGGATGATGCTATGATCCTGCACGTTCGAGTCCGGCCCGATTGTGATCCAGTCATTGTCGCCGCGCAGCACCGCGCCGAACCAGACGCTCGCACCTTTCAGTATACGGACTTTCCCGATCAGCACCGCATCCGGCGCGATCCAGCAATCGTCATCCAGTTCCGGCCTCACACCGTCCAATTGGTAAATCGGCATCCGCGCTCCGTTAGCTTTTCCGCCGTCAATTATTCACACACCTGGGCGTGAAAATGGATACCCTCAAATCAGGCGGTTTGATTCGCCTGTTTGCTTGAGGGGTTACGGCACTGGTGCAGATCGCACTGCGTTCGCCATCTGGTTCAAGGGCCGGTACGCCGGACAGCCCCTCCTTCTTCGCTCACACCTCTTTCCATCATTGGGAGTATTTATGGCCAAGCGCTCCATGCGTTCGAAGTCGCGTGACTCTGCCTATGCCGAAGAGAATGTGCATCCGCTTTTCCCTGGCCGATCCGGCCAGTCCTCCAAGGCCTGGACGCCGCACGATCCCGACGGCCAGTTCCGCGACCGCAAATATGTGAAAAACGTCCGGGCCATGAGCGAGGCCCAGCAACAGTTCATGGACGCGATCGACGGCCAGAGCGTGGTGCTGGCGCTGGGCCCGGCGGGTACCGGCAAGACCTATCTCGCCATCGCCAAGGCGGTGGAAGCGCTGGAAGCCGGCAAGGTCAGCCGCATCGTGCTGTCGCGCCCGGCGGTGGAAGCCGGCGAGAGCCTGGGGTTCCTGCCGGGCGATCTGACCGAGAAACTCGCGCCGTACCTGCGCCCGCTGTATGACGCGCTCACCGAAAGGCTGGGCACCAAGCGGCTGAAGCAGATGCTGGCCGACGGCATCATTGAGATCGCGCCCGTCGCCTATATGCGCGGCCGCACCCTCAGCGAATGTTTCGTGGTGATAGATGAAGCACAGAATTGCACCTACACCCAGATCAAGATGCTGCTGACGCGGCTGGGCTGGCGTTCGACCATGGTGCTGACCGGCGATCCCGACCAGACCGACCTGCTGCCCGGCATTTCGGGCCTGGCCGACATTGCCAACAAGCTGGAAAGAGTGCCGGAGATTCCGGTGGTGCGGCTGGCGGAAGGCGACATTGTGCGCCACCCCCTCGTCGCTTCGATGCTGACAGTCCTCTGATATCAAGCACCGGCTTTCTTCCCCCGCGAGCGAAGCGGCCAGCGGGGGAAGATGTCGGCTAGCGGGCTTGCCCGCGTGGCCGACAGATGGGGGCGACTAAAAAACGTCCATCACCGCCAGCCCCAGCACGAACGCCCAGTAACCCGCCAGCGCCATGGCAAAGCCGTAAGCGAGGCGGGAACAGTCCTTCTTGCGAAACGAGCGGGTGGAATTCTCGATCAGCACGCTGGGCCCGGCCAGCAGGATCACCAGATAGTAGATCCAGGTCGCGAGCCGGCCTTGCGGCTTTCGCGCGATCAGCCGGTAGCTGTTGGCGATGATGCCGGACAGGGTCAGGCCGCCCGCGAATGCGAACAGCATTAATGTGATGTTTCTCATGGCCCCGAACCGAATCAACCTTTCTGTTGCCGGAACAGCGGCCGCAGGGTTGCCGCAACCGTCGCCTTCATCCGGGCCTGGGGCTCGGCCTGGTGAAGGTCGGCCGCCACGGCCCGCCAGGCGGGACTGAGGGGCGGCACGGCGCCGGCGATCAGGGCGGCGATGGCAATCCCCGCCCCGGCCTTGAAAAGTGTCAGCATGTTCCGAAATGACGCGAATTGATGTTTCCGGGTCACGCATCGCAAGAATTGGGCAAGTCCGTGATCCATCCCGCCCTGCCCGCGTAGTGCAATGGTAAACTCGTTCATGGGCATGGGCCTGGAGGGGCCGCGGGTGAGCCAGACCGAAAATACGCAGAATGTGCATCAGCATTCCGGCTGGCTGATTCCGGTCGCGGTGTTTTTCGCTATCCTGCTGCTCAGCGGACTGTTCCTGGGCTGGTACCTGCGCCCGGGCCCCCGGGTCGCCGCCGCGCCCACCGGCAAGTCCGACCTGGTGCAGCTGACGATCAAGGGCGCGGGGTTCGCCATCCCCGCCAACTATATCCAGAATGCCGCGGCCCGGGCCGGGGGCGAACAGAACAGCCTGGCGCTGGTGGCGCTGTTCCCCTCGCTGCGCGGCTATTCCGATGCCGACGCACGCCTGTTCGCGGGCAATGCGCCGGACTCCCCGGTGATCCACCTGATGGTGCGCACCGATCCCAACAACCTGGATACCCACGCCCGGCTGGACCGCATCTACAGGCCCTACATCACCGATCCCAAGGGGACGGCGGGCGCCTTTGATCTGACCCAATATGGCTTTGCCAGGGATTCAGGCTATGAGCGCAACGACCTGTTCGCGGGGGAAGGCAGCAACGGCCTGATGCTGTTCTTGTGCGAGCGGCCGGCCGGCGACCTGCCCAGCCCCAACTGCACCGCAATTGACAGGCCGCTGAGCGCAAGCCTGACCTATTCCTACCGCTTCAAGCGCGCCTGGCTCGGGCGCTGGCGCGAAATGTCGGCCGGCGTGAACGGGTTGATCCGGCGGTTCGAAAAGGGCTAGCGGCCGGCCGGGGCGTCCGGCAAATCCATTTCCAGGATCGCCATGTTGAAGGCATAGGAGATTTCGCCGTCTTCCTCGTCCTTGAACAGCACGCCGACGAATTCGCCGTTGATGTGCATCTCGACGGAGTCCGGCTGCTTGGGCCGCTCGACAATGGTGATGGTGTCGAGGCGGAACAGGCCGCGCAGGTATTTTTCCAGGCGCCAGATTTCACTGCGGGTCAATGCCGGTTCCTCACAAGGTTAGCGCCCCCAAGTCGCATGGCTGCACAAGGCGGTCAAGACACGGACTTCAGCCGGTATTATCGGGAATGTCCTCGATATAATGGTTCATTTGCTGCGACGGATTTTCGCCGCTGTCGCAGTTGACCAGCTTGGCGGGCACGCCCACGGCGGTGCAGTGCGGCGGCACCGGATTGAGCACCACCGAGCCGGCGCCGACGCGGCTATATTCGCCGATCTCGATATTGCCCAGGATCTTGGCGCCCAGCGACAACAGCACGCCGCGGCGGATCTTGGGATGACGGTCGCCGGTTTCCTTGCCGGTGCCGCCCAGGGTGACGTCCTGCATGATGGAAACATCGTCCTCCACCACCGCGGTCTCGCCGATCACGATGCCGGTGGCGTGATCCAGCATGATGCCCTTGCCGATGCGCGAAGCGGGATGGATGTCCACCGCGAAGAGCTGGGAGATTCGGCTCTGCAGGAACAGCGCCATCGCCTTGCGATCGCCGTTCCACAGCCAGTGGGCGATACGCCAGCACTCCAGGGCGTGGAAGCCCTTGTAGAACAGGAAGGCCTCAAGATAGGAGTGACAGGCGGGATCGCGCTCGAACACCGCCGAAAGATCGGCGCGCACCGCCTGGCCGAAGCCGTCATCGGCCGCCGCCGCATGGTCGAACATCTCGCGGATCGCCAGGGGGCTCAAATCCTCACCACCCAGCTTGCGCGCCAGGTGATAGGAAAGCGCCTGTTCCAGCCGGTCATGCTGCAGGATGGTGGCATGGACAAAGCCCGCCAGGGTGGGCTCGCGCCCCGCCATGGCTTCCGCCTGCTGGCGCATGGCGGTCCAGACCGGATCGATCGAGGAGACTCTTTCGCGAGGGGTTGCCATGGGGGCCCTGGATTGCCTGTAAGGATTGTCTGTGGGCGGGCTTTTACCACAGAAAGCCGTAATATTTCAAAACGCTGCTTTTCAAATGCCCGGATCAGGCTTTTTATCCGACCCGGCAACAACATAGGCTTTCCCCGCTCTTTTTCAGGTCCCAACATGTCTTCCGACAAGCACAAGCACGAGATCGCCGAATTCAACCGCCCCGCGCCGGCCGCCCTGGACCTGCTGCTCAGCCGCCGCTCCGGCTCGGCCAAGGCCATGACCGGGCCGGGGCCTTCCAAAAAACAGGTCGCCGATATCCTGAAGGCCGGGGCGCGCGCCCCCGATCACGGCAAGCTGTTTCCCTGGCGCTTCATCCTGTTCGAGGGCAAGGCCCGCGCCCGTGCCGGCGACATCTTGGCCGAGGTGATGGAAGCGGAGGGCGAACGCGCCAAACAGGTGGAGGAGGAACGTGGCCGCTTCCTGCGGGCGCCGCTGGTGATTGCGGTGATTTCATCCGCCCGCGAACTGCACAAGATCCCGGTATGGGAACAGGAACTGTCGGCCGGGGCGGTGTGCCAGAACATCCTGGTCGCCGCCACGGCGCTGGGCTTTGTCGGCAACTGGCTGACCGAATGGTACGCCTATCATCCGGTGGTGAAGGAAAAGCTGGGATTGAAGCCGGGCGAGCGGGTGGCCGGGTTTATCTATATCGGCATGCCGGACGGGGCCCTGGAAGAACGGCCGCGCCCCGATATGGAGGCGATCGTCACGTCTTTCTAGGCGGCTGCGGCGAACAGAAAGCCGTAGACAAAAACGCCGACGGCGCAGACCGAGAAGGTGATGACCAGAGGCCAGGAATCCATGTGAGCTGCCTTTTCCAGGCAGCAGACATAAGCATTGCCGGAGTTCCCACCACCGCCGTTGGAGCGTCGGGGCCATGCCGGTGGTGCATATCCCAAATTGTCGCGCCTAGCGAATGCCGATCAGCTTGTGGGTCTGCAGACTCAGCCGCCATTGCGGATGTTCAAGACAATATTGCGTCGCCGCCTGGGTGTTGGCGTCGCGCGCGTCATTGTCCATCGGCTGCAGGAAGAAATTCTGGAAATCCTGGCGGGCGAATCGCTCCGGCTCCGCCCCAGGCTGCGGATAGACCAGTTTCAGCTCGTCGCCATGCATCAGCCTCTGTTCTGCGTCGGCCTTGGGGCTGACACAGATCCAGTCGATGCCGGATGGCGGCAACTGGGTGCCGTTGGTCTCGATGCCGATCTCGAAGCCTTCGTCCTTCAGCGCCGCGACCAGCGCCTTGTCCAGCTGCAACAGCGGTTCGCCGCCGGTGCAGACGACATAGGGCCTGCCGCGGGCATGCTGCGGCCATTGCGCGAACACGGCGCGGGCCAGCGCCGCGGCATCGGAAAACTTGCCGCCGCCGGGGCCGTCGGTGCCGATGAAATCGGTATCGCAGAAGCGGCACACCGCATCATGACGATCCTTTTCCAGCCCGCTCCACAGATTGCAGCCGGCAAAGCGCAGGAACACCGCGGCGCGGCCGCTCTGGGCGCCCTCGCCTTGCAGCGTGTAATAGATTTCCTTGACCGAATAGGTCATGTGGCCCGATATCTTTCGTAGCCCGCCGCCCGCAATTCGCAGGACGGACAGACACCGCAGCCTGATCCCCAATTGTGACGGGTCGGATCGCCTTGATAGCAGGTCACGGTTTCCGCCACGATCAACTGCACCAGCTTCTCGCCGCCCAGTTCCTCGGCCAGCCGCCAGGTCGCGGCCTTGTCGATCCACATCAAGGGCGTGTGTATCGGAATGGGACGCGCCAACCCCAGCGACAGCGCCTTTGCCGTCGCCTGTACCGTTTCGTCGCGGCAGTCGGGATAGCCGGAAAAGTCCGTCTCGCACATGCCGCCCACCAGGTCTGCGATGCCGCGGCGATAGCCCAAGGCCGCCGCCGCCGTCAGGAACATCACATTGCGTCCCGGCACGAAGGTGGTGGGCAAACCGCTTTCCCCCATCGCGATGGCGACATCATCGGTCAGGGCGCTGCCGCCGATCGCCTTCAGGGTATCCAGCGGCAGCAGATGATCGTCGCCCAGCCGCGATGCCCAGGCGGGAAACATCTCGCGCAGGCCGCGCAGGATGACCGGCCGCGCCGCCAGTTCGGCCCGGTGGCGCTGGCCATAATCGAAGCCCACGGTCTCGACCCGGTCGAAGCGCGACAGCGCCCAGGCCAGGCAGACGGTGGAATCCTGCCCACCGGAAAACAACACCAGTGCCGATGTATCCATCAGCGGTATTTACCCGCCGCACAGGCTGCTTGAAACAGATTTGTTAAGCGACTTTTGCAGACCCGATCCGCGCGCCCACGCTGGCAGGGGGCAAGGCGATGGTAACCGTGGTGCCCTCGCCCACGGCGCTTTGCACCGTCAGGCTGCCGCCGTGCAGTTCGGCCAGCGCCTTGGCGATGGAAAGGCCCAGCCCCGCGCCCTCGAAACGCCGCGCCAGGCTGCCGTCGAGCTGGCGGAAGGGTTCCAGCGCCGCGGCGACGGTTTCCTCGGCCATGCCGATGCCACTGTCTTCCACCTTCAGCAACACGCCCCCGTCCGGCGTCAGCCGGGCGACAAAGCGCACCTTGCCCGGAGGCGGAGTGAATTTCAGGGCGTTGGACATCAGGTTGCCAAGGGCCTGGGACAGGCGGCGCGGGTCCACCTGCAGGGACGGCATGTCGGCGGGGACATCCAGTTCGATGCGGCGCGGGTCGTGGGTGACGATGCGGGCCTGCTTGTAGGCGGCCTCGGCGATGTCCAGCACATTCTCCGCGCGGGCATCGATGGTCAGCAGCCCGCCCTCCAGCCGCGACACGTCCAGTACGTCATTGATGATGGCCAGCAGGCGCGTGCCGCTCTTGTGGATGTCGCCGGCATAGTCGCGATAGCCGTCATGGCCGACGGGCCCCAGCACCTCGTCGCGGATGATTTCGGAAAAGCCCAGCACCGCATTCAGCGGCGTCTTGAGTTCATGGCTCATCGCCGCCAGGAAGGCGGCCTTCATCTTGTTGGCGATCTCCGCCTGGCGCAGGGCGCCGCGCAGGGCGCGCTCCTGTTCGAACTTTTCGGTGACGTCCTCCACCGTGCCTTCGTAGCAGAGCAGCGCGCCCGACCAGTCGCGCACGGCGCGGGCATTTTCCGAGATCCAGATGCGGCGCCCCGAGCGGTGATAGATTTCCGACACGAAGTTGGTGACGATGTCATGCGCCTGCATCTGGCTGCGAAATTCGTTGCGGCGGCGCGGCTCGACATAGAGCTGGATGCCGATATCGGTCAGGCCCGTCATCAGGGCCTGCGGCGTGGCATAACCATAGATGTCGCAAAGCGCCTGGTTGACGGCGAGATAATGGCCTTCCGCCGTGGTGCGGAAAATGCCTTCCACCGCGTGATCGAAGAAGGCGCGGTAACTGGCTTCGCCGGCGGTGACGCGCTTGCGGGTATTTTCCGCCGTCCGCGACAGCAGCGACAGGACGAAACACAGCACCGCCAGGATGATCAGCCCGGCGGCGAACTGGCCGCCCAGGTTGGCGGCCATGCCCAGGCCCACGACAAGACCGGCGACGAAAACCGCAAGCGCCGTCGCAAGGCCGGACGAACGGCGCTGTCCCTGAGGCTGGGGCTTTTCAATCATGACCTTGGCAAACCGGATGAAACTGGGCTCTGTCAGCCATCCCTTCTAGGCTGAAAACCTAAATGACGCGTTGAGGTTACGCGACGCGGGGCAAGCGCCGGAGCCCCTGCCTTTTAAGGCTTTGGCAACCTTGGTGGAGGCGCGGTTAAATTCCGCCGCTTTGGAAAGCCGCCTTGGCGGTTTTTGCGCGCGGGACGCGCAAAAAACCGGGCGCAAAGCGCGGCGGTTGTCCGCAACGGCACGGTGTGATTGATTGCGCCGCCGTAAAAATATTTTGAAAAAACAGCACATGGCCTTTTTTCCCACGCCCGCCTCCGCAAAGCCGCTCCATGCCTGACCGCAAATCCGTGCCATCCCGCGCCTGGCAGCGCATGCTGAGCGGGCGGCGGCTGGACCTGCTGGAGCCCTCGCCCCTCGACATCGAGATCGAAGACATTGCCCATGGCCTGGCGCGGGTCGCCCGCTGGAACGGCCAGACCCGGGGCGCGCATGCCTTCTCGGTGGCCCAGCACAGCGTGCTGGTGGAGCGGCTGGTGGTGGAACTGTCGCCCCGGCTGTCCGGCGAGGCGCGGCTGATGGCGCTGCTGCATGACGCGCCGGAATATGTCGTGGGCGACCTGATCAGCCCGTTCAAGGCCGCGGTCGGCATCAACTACAAGGCGCTGGAAGAGCGTCTACAAATGGCCATCCACCTGCGCTTCGGGCTGGCCGCCAATGTGCCCACGGCGCTCAAGACGCTGTTCAAGCGGGCCGACCATCTCTCGGCCTATCTGGAGGCCACCCAGCTGGCCGGTTTTGCCGAGACCGAGGCCCGCCGCCTGTTCGGCGCCCCGCCCAAGGCCCTGAAAATGCCCCGGCTGACGCCCCTGAGCACGGCCGAGGCCCAGGCGCAGTTCCTGGCGAGATTTCACAGGCTTTATACCCGATAGCTGTATAAAGGGGGCATGCCCCGCCTTCTGGTCGCGCCTTTATCCAGTTTGACCGATGCTCTGTACGAGCATGCCCCGTCCCACTTGGTCAGCCTGCTGTCGCCGGAGCATATGATCCAGACTCCGGCGGGCTTTCCCGCCGACATGCATCTGCGGCTCGGGGTCAACGACATTATCGACCCTGCCGCCGGCACCGCCCCGCCGTTGCGCCGGCATATCGATGCGCTGCTGGAATTTTCCCGCGGCTGGGATACCAGCCGGCCGATGGTGATCCATTGCTGGGCGGGCATCTCGCGCTCCATGGCCGGCGCCTTCACCGTGCTGTGCGACCGGCTGGGGCCGGATCGCGAAATTGAAATCGCCCGCGCCATGCGGCGGCGCGCGCCGCATGCCCAGCCCAACCGCCTGCTGGTGACGCATGCCGATGCCGCGCTGGGACGAGGCGGCAGGATGATCGCGGCCCTCAACAGCATGGGCCCGGCGCTGACGATGGAAGAAGGCGTCACCACCGCCTTCCCGCTGGTGGGCCTGTGAGCGGGGAAGACCGTGTGAGCATCGGCCTGTCCGCCGCCATCGTCGCGGTGGAAGGCGAGCAGCCGTCGGTGCTGGTGGTGTCGCATGAGGGCAGCGCCGACGCCCTGCCCTTCGGTCCTTTCGACCCGGCGCAGCAGCGCACGCTGGAATCGGGCCTGCGCAAATGGGTGGGCGAGCAGACCAAGTTCGACCTGGGCTATACCGAGCAGCTTTACACTTTTGGTGATAAGGGCCGGCATACGCCGGCGGGCGGCGACAAGGCGCACCAAGCCGGCGCACGGGTGGTGTCAGTGGGCTATCTCGCCTTGACGCGCCAGGTGCAGGAAGCGCCGGAAACCCAGTGGCGCGGCTGGTATCATTATCTTCCCTGGGAAGACTGGCGCGACGCCAAGCCCGCCATGATCGACGGCGTCATCCTGCCCGCGCTGAAGAAATTCGTGAAGAACGCGCCCAATGCCGAGACCGCGGACCTGCGGCGCGAACGGATCAATCTGTGTTTCGGCGAAAGCTGGGACGAAGAGCGGGTGCTGGAACGCTATGAGCTTCTCTATGAAGCGGGGCTGGTGGAGGAATTTTACCGCGACAGCGGTCAAAAAACCGGCAAGTCACCCACCCTGGGCACCGCCATGCTTTACGACCATCGCCGCATCCTGGCGACGGCGATCGCGCGGCTGCGCGGCAAGCTGAAATACCGGCCGGTGGTGTTCGAGCTGATGGCCCCCACCTTCACCCTGCTGGAACTGCAGCGGGCGGTGGAGGCGCTGGCGGGCCTGCGCCTTCACAAGCAGAACTTCCGCCGCCTGGTGGCGGAACAGGGGCTGGTGGAAGGGACAGGAAAATTCTCCGCCCCCGCGCGCGGCCGCCCCGCCGAATTGTTCCGTTTCCGCCGGGAGGTGCTGAAAGAGCGCCAGGCGCCTGGCGTCCGGCTGGGGGCCCGCCGGGCAAAGCCCGGCTAAAACAATAATCGGGCGAAGCCCCGCACCGCAGCAAAGCGTCATAAGCATGCAACACATGCCTGATCCGCGCGTTCTGGTCCCTTGACCCCAATATGCTCGTGTGTAGCATAAAGCAGGAACCGGCTCCTTGAAGGCCGGGTTTTTTGCCCCACATATATACTCGAAATGAGTATTATTCGGGTCAAGGAGGACGAGATGGGTGTTGAACTGGCCTATACCGACGCCGTGGCCCGCGCCACCGACGGGCTGTATGCCAAGGTCGCGAACTTCATTCCCAAGGCGGAATGGATCGCCCATGCCCCCGTCATCGCCGAAATCAACCGGCTGAAACGCGAGAAGAACGCCGTCGTCCTGGCCCACAACTATATGACTCCGGAAATCTTCCATGGCGTGGGCGATTTCGTGGGCGACTCGCTTGCCCTTGCCCGCGAGGCCGCCGTGACCGACGCGGCTGTCATCGTGCAGGCGGGCGTGCATTTCATGGCCGAGACCTCGAAGATTCTCTCGCCGCAAAAGACCGTGCTGATCCCCAGCACGAAGGCGGGCTGCAGCCTGGCCGCCTCCATCACCGGCGCCGATGTGCGCCTCTTGAAGCAGAAATATCCCGGCCTGCCGGTGGTGACCTATGTGAACACCTCCGCCGAAGTGAAGGCGGAAAGCGACATCTGCTGCACCTCTGGCAACGCGGTTCAGGTGGTGGAAACCATCGCCCGCGACTTCGGCACCGACACCGTCATCATGATCCCGGACAAGTATCTGGCCCGCAATGTCGCGGCCAAGACCGGCGTGAAAGTCATCACCTGGGAAGGCGCCTGCGAGGTCCATGAGCGTTTCACCGCCCAGGAAATCCGCGACTATCGCGCCGCCCATCCCGGCATCACCGTTCTGGCGCATCCGGAATGCCCGCCGGAAGTGGTGGCGGAAGCCGACTTCGCCGGTTCGACCGCCGCCATGATCGGTTATGTCGGCAGCCACAAGCCGCGGCGGGTGGTGATGATCACCGAATGCTCGATGAGCGACAATGTCGCGGTGGAATATCCCGATGTGGAGTTCGTGCGCCCCTGCAACCTGTGCCCGCACATGAAGCGCATCACCCTCGACGCCATCCTGCAGTCGCTGCGGACCATGACCACCGAAGTGATCGTGGCGGCCGATATCGCGGCGCGGGCCAGGGCGCCGATCGACCGCATGCTGGCGATCAAGGCCTGACGCCATGACCCGCATTGACAATGTCATCGAGACGGACGGCGCACTCGTTTTGGGAGCCGGCATTGCCGGGCTGTTCACCGCCCTGAAGCTGGCGCCCATGCCCAGCATCGTGCTGGCCGGCACCCGCCCCGGCCTGTCTGGCTCCAGCGCCTGGGCCCAGGGCGGCATCGCCGCCGCCGTGGGCGCGGGCGACAGCTGGCAGAGCCATGCCCATGACACGATGGTGGCGGGCGCGGGGCTGTGCGATCCGGCTATCGTCGACTTGGTGGCGCGCGAGGCTTCGGCCCGTATCGAAGACCTGGTGGGTTATGGCGCGCCCTTCGACCGCAATCCCGACGGCAGCCTGGCGGTGGCCCGCGAGGCCGCCCATTCCCTGCCCCGCATCGTGCATGTGAAGGGCGACGGCGCGGGGGCCGCGATCTCGGCCACCCTGGCGGCGCGCGCCGGCGAAACCAAGGACATCACCCTGCTGGAAGGTTTCCACGCCGTCGAACTGGCGATGGAAAATGGCCGGGTCACCGGCATCTTCGCCCGCTCGGGTCTTGGCAGCAGCGCCCGCCTGATCCTGTTCCGTGCCCGCGCCGTGGTGCTGGCCACCGGCGGGCTGGGCGCCTTGTATGGCGTCACCACCAATCCGCTGGAGGCGCGTGGCGAAGGCCTGGGCATGGCGGCGCGCGCCGGCGCGGTGATCGCCGATCCGGAATTCGTGCAGTTCCATCCCACCGCCATCGCCGTGGGGCGCGATCCCGCGCCGCTGGCGACAGAGGCGCTGCGCGGCGAAGGCGCGGTGCTGGTCAACGGGCGCGGCGAACGCTTCATGACCCAGGTTCACGCCGATGCCGAACTGGCGCCGCGCGACATCGTCGCCCGCGCCATTCACCGCCAGATCGCGGCGGGACAGAAAGTATTTCTGGATTGCCGCGAGGCCATCGGCGCGGAATTCGCGCATCACTTCCCAACCGTCCATGCCGCCTGCATGGCGGCCGGAATCGATCCGGCGGTGCAGCCGATTCCCGTTGCCCCGGCGGCGCATTATCATATGGGCGGTATCCTGTCGGACGCCCATGGCCGCTCATCCCTGCCCGGCCTGTGGGTGGCCGGCGAATGCGCCTCCACCGGCCTTCAGGGCGCCAACCGCCTGGCCTCCAATTCGCTGCTGGAAGGACTGGTGTTCGGCGCGCGTGTGGCCGATGACGTGCGCGGCGCCCTGGCCGCGGGCGCCATGCGCGGCCTGCCCCCGGCGCCGCAGCGGTTCGCCGCGCCCTCGCCGCCGCATGTGCTGCGCCAGGCGATGGGCCGCGACGTGGCGCTGGAGCGCGGCGATGCGGGCCTGCGCGGCGCGCTGGACACCATCCTGCGGCTGGAGACCACCAGCAACGAACCGGCGCTGCTGAACATGACCGCGGCCGCCAAGCTGGTGACGGCGGCGGCGCTGGCGCGCACGGAATCGCGCGGCGGCCATTGGCGCACCGACTATCCGCAGACCACGGCCAAGGGCACGCGCACCTTCATGACCCTGGCCGATGCCGACCGCATTGCGCAGACCGCCGCCCTCGCCCCTGCCCGCCGCGTCCGCCAATGACGGCTTTGGACTTCACCCGGCCGCCCCCGGCGCTGCTGGTCGAGCCCGTCGTGCGGGCGGCGCTGGAAGAGGACCTTGGCCGCGCCGGCGACATCACCAGCCAGTTGATCATTCCCGCCGGCACGATGGCGACCGCGAAGTTCGTGGCGCGCAAGCCCGGCCATATCGCCGGGCTGATCTGCGCCGAAGCGGCCTTGCGACTGGTAGACCCGGCGCTGACTTTCGCGGTGACGGCACCGGATGGTTCGCAAGCCGCAAAAGGCGCATTGCTGGCCACTGTCAGCGGCCCGGCGCGCGGCATCCTGACCGCGGAGCGGGTGGCGCTGAATTTCCTGGGGCCGCTGTCAGGCACCGCCACGGCAACGGCGGCGCTGGTGGCCGCCGTCGCGGGCACGGGCGCGCGCATCGCCTGCACGCGGAAGACCATTCCCGGCCTGCGCGCCCTGCAGAAATATGCCGTGCGCTGCGGCGGCGGCTTCAACCACCGCTTCGGGCTGGATGACGCCGCCATGATCAAGGACAATCACATCCAGGCGGCCGGCGGCATCGCCCCCGCCCTGGCGCGGCTGCGCGGCGGCCTGGGCCACATGGTCAGGATCGAACTGGAGGTGGACCGGCTGGAGCAGCTGGAGGAAGCGCTCGCCCTGGGCGTAGACACCATCCTGCTGGACAATATGTCCCTGGAAGAGTTGCGCCGCGCCGTGGCGATGGCAAAGGGCAAGGCGGTCCTGGAAGCCAGCGGCAACGTCACCCTCGCCACCGTGCGCGCCATCGCTGAAACCGGCGTGGACTATATCAGTTCGGGAGCGCTGACCCACAGCGCGCCGAACCTGGATATCGGACTGGACTTTTAGGAGTCGCGCGAGCCGTGCGCGCCTCCACGATAGAAGACGTGGTTGCCGATCTGGGTGGTCTTGTCCATCGTATCGGCCCAGTCGGGCGACACCGACGTCGCATGGAAGCTGGTGGCGCCGCCGGTGGCGTTCTTGAGCGGGATCTGGCCGGTCATGATGCGGGCCGCCAGGGTCTCGGCCTCGCGCCAGGCGGATGGCTGCTTGGCCTTCTTCATCTCGCCGTTGCAGGCGAACGAGAACTGGCAGCCGGGATGCCTGGAGCCTTCATAGACCACGGCGCAGATGGAATGGCCGTAGTCGCCATGGTTCATGCGGTGGAACACCACCTCGGCGATCGCCTTTTCGCCGCCGGCGCCCTCGCCGCGGGCTTCGTAATACAGCACTTCCGACAGGCATTTGTGTTCCGCCAGAAGCTGGGTCATCGCGGTGTCGGCGGCGGGCCTGGCGATCTCGGCGGCCTGGACGATGCGCACGGCGGGCACGGCCGCGGGACGATCCGTGGCCGGATGATAGGTCATCGAGGCGCCGATGGCGGCGGAGGCGGTGGCGAGAATGATCGCCATCGCGGCGACAAGCACGCGGTCGGAACGCGAAATCGCGTCATTGGTTTTCATGGACATGTGGCTGTAACTCTTTCGGCTCGATGGTCGCTTGGTCAATCAGACTTGGTTTATTTCGCGCTTGCGGTTCTTGCGCCCCTTCATGGCGTTCAATCTGCAACTGCTATTTCAATCAGGCTGTTTCGATTAGGCGTTGTCCTTCAGAAGTTCCGAGTGTTCCCAGCACCGAGGTCGGCTTATCCGCTCCCGAAACGGAATCGTCAAATAAATTTTTTCATGAACATGACAGACCGTCATTTGACGCTGAAAAACCCAGTGTTTTCCTGCATCGTCTGTACACAGATCAAATGTCGGCGCGGGATTTTTTCAGCGCCGCCTGCGCCGCCGCGAGTCGCGCCACCGGCACGCGGAACGGCGAACAGGAGACATAATCCAGTCCCGAGTCATGGCAGAAGCGGATGGAGTCGGGGTCGCCGCCATGTTCGCCGCAGATGCCGAGCTTGAGTTTCTCGCGCGTCTTGCGGCCGCGTTCCGCCGCGATGGCGATCAGTTCGCCCACCCCGTCCACATCCAGCGACACGAACGGGTCGCGCGCGATCACGCCCCGCGTCAGATACTCGCCCAGGAACATGCCGGCATCGTCGCGCGACACGCCCAGGGTGGTTTGCGTCAGATCGTTGGTGCCGAAGGAGAAGAACTGCGCCGTCTGGGCGATCTCGCCGGCCCGCAATGCGGCGCGCGGCAGTTCGATCATGGTGCCGATGAGGTAATCGGGGACTTTGCCGCGTTCCTTGCGGACCTGCGCCGCCACCTGGGCGATGCGCGCGGCCAGGATGTCCAGTTCCGACTTGAAGGCCACCAGCGGAATCATGATTTCCAGTTCGACCTTGGCCCCGCCCTTCTCCTCGACCGCCAGCGCCGCTTCCAGGATGGCACGCGCCTGCATTTCGTAGATTTCGGGATAGGTGATGCCCAGCCGGCAGCCGCGATGACCCAGCATGGGATTGGATTCATGCAGCGCTGTGGCGCGGGCGCGCAGCTTGCCGACAGTTGTTCCGGCGGCGGTGGCGACATCGGCGAATTCCTCTTCCTTGTGCGGCAGGAATTCATGCAGCGGCGGGTCCAGCAGCCGAATGGTGACCGGCAGCCCCGCCATCTCGGTGAACAGGCCTTCGAAATCGGCCCGCTGCATCGGCAGCAGCTTGTCCAGCGCGGCTCGGCGCTGGTCTTCGCTGTCGGCCAGGATCATCTGGCGCACCGCGATGATGCGGTCGGCATCGAAGAACATGTGTTCGGTGCGGCACAGCCCGATGCCTTCGGCGCCGAAGCGGCGCGCCGTGGCGGCATCGCCCGGAGTGTCGGCATTGGTGCGGACCTTCAGGCGGCGGACCTCGTCGGCCCAGCCCATCAGGGTGCCGAAATCGCCGGTCAGTTCCGGCTGGCGCATCGCCACCTTGCCCTTGAACACCTGGCCCGAGGCGCCGTCCAAGGTGATGATGTCGCCGCGCCGGATGGTGACCGGGCCGGCAACCATTTCGCCGCGCGCCGCGTCAATCTTCAGCATGCCCGCGCCCGAGACACAGGGCCGCCCCATGCCGCGCGCTACCACCGCCGCATGGGATGTCATCCCTCCCCGCGCGGTGAGGATGCCGCGCGCCGCGTGCATGCCGTGAATGTCTTCCGGGCTGGTTTCGGTGCGCACCAGGATCACGTCCTTGTGATCGGCGGCCAGCGTCTCGGCCTCTTCCGCGGTAAAGGCGACTTCGCCGGTGGCCGCGCCCGGCGAGGCGCCCAGCCCCACCGCGATCTGCTCGCGCGCCGCTTCGGGGTCCAAAGTGGGATGCAGCAGCTGGTTCAGCGCTTCCGGCTCGACCCGGGTGATGGCGGTCTTTTTGTCGATCAGGCCCTCGCGCTCCATGTCCACCGCCGCCTTCAGCGCGGCTTCCGCCGTGCGCTTGCCGGCGCGGGTCTGCAGCATGAACAGCTTGCCTTCCTGGATGGTGAATTCCACGTCCTGCATGTCGCGGTAATGCTGTTCCAGCTTTTCGCCGATGGCTTTCAGTTCGGCATAGGCCTTGGGCATGGCTTCTTCCATGCTGGCCTTGCGCCCGCCCTGGCGTTCGCGCACCAGCTTGCTGATCGGTTGCGGCGTGCGGATGCCCGCCACCACATCCTCGCCCTGGGCGTTGATGAGGAATTCGCCATACAGCAGCTTTTCGCCGGTCGCGGGATCGCGGGTGAAGGCGACGCCGGTGGCGCTGGTTTCGCCGCGATTGCCGAACACCATGGCCTGCACGCTGACCGCGGTGCCCCAGTCTTCCGGGATATTGTTCAGCCGGCGATAGGTATTGGCGCGCGGACTGCGCCATGAGCCGAACACCGCGCCGATGGCGCCCCACAGCTGTTCCTGCACGTCTTCGGGGAACGGCTTGCCCAATTCCTTTTCGACGCGCTTCTTGTAGAGGCTGGCGATGCGCTTCAGGTCTTCGGCGGTGAGGTCGGTGTCGAGTTCGACGCCCTTTTCGTCCTTCATATCGTCCAGGATTTCCTCGAAGGCGGCGTGATCCACGCCCAGCACCACGTCGGAATACATCTGGATGAAGCGGCGATAGCTGTCATAGGCGAAGCGTTCGTCGCCGGTCAGCTTCGCCAGGCCCTCGGCGGTGGCGCTGTTGAGGCCCAGGTTCAGCACGGTGTCCATCATGCCGGGCATGGAGACGCGCGCGCCGGAGCGCACCGACAGCAGCAGCGGCTTCTCGGGATCGCCGAAATTGCCCTTGGCCTGGTAGCCGACCTCGCGCAGGGCGATGGATACCTGTTCCTTCAGGTCCGGCGGATAGCTTTCCTTGTTGGCGTAATACCAGGTGCAGACCTCGGTGGTGATGGTCAGTCCGGGCGGCACCGGCAGGCCCAGGTTCGACATCTCCGCCAGGTTGGCGCCCTTGCCGCCCAAGAGGTTCCTCATCTCCGCCTTGCCCTCGGCCTTGCCGTCGCCGAACGCGTAAACCCATTTGGTCATCAAACTATTCCCTCTTTGTCACGGCCGGGCTTGACCCGGCCATGACATGGTGTGTTAGCCCTCAATCTTCGAAAAATCCGCCACCCGGTGCAGCGCGGCGCGCAGACCGGCCAGAAGATGAAGCCTGTTTTCGCGCAGTGCGGGATCGTCGGCATTGACCTTCACGGCGTCGAAAAAGCCATCGACGGGAACGCGCAGAGCCGCCATCTGCTGCATGGCGGCGGCGAAATCTTCCTTTTCCAGGGCCGGCCCGATGGCGCCGATGGCCCTGCCCAACGCGGCATGAAGGTCTTTGTCTGCCGTCTCCGGCAGAAGCCGCTCATCCACTTTGCCGAGAAATGTCTTGCCGTCCTTCTTTTCCTCGGCCTTGAGGATGTTGGCGGCGCGTTTGTAGCCGGCCAGCAGGTTAGCGCCGTCATCGGTCTTGAGGAACGCCTGCAGCGCCTCGACCCGTGCGACCAGCCGCACCAGATCGTCTTCATTGCCCAGACTGAACACCGCATCAATCAGATCGTGGCGAGTACCTTTTTCTTTAAGCGCGACCTTCAAGCGATCAGAGAAAAAAGGCAAAAGACCACGGTCGAACAAGAATGCCGGAGCATCTGGCCCATAGTTCTTTTGCCGCTTTGTTTTTTCGATCCAATAATCTCCAAAGTCAGGCCGCTCCCGCTCGGCATCTAAGAGCCAGAGGGCTTCCGATAGGGGATATTCATCATTCAGCCTGACAATTTCGGCAGTTCCTAACACTCCTAGATCGCCACTTGGGAGCGAAATCGAACGAAAAGATGAGTCATCTGCTTTTGTTTCGATGAGCGTGTAAGCACCTAATGGACCGTCCATAATACAATCCAGAAGGACATGACCGCGCACCATTTTAGTAGCTGTCTCGCATAAACTTCTCAAAGACAGCCGCAACTTATTCTCGTTGATAATTCTGATAGCCCCGAGCGCTGCCCTTCTTACAGCGAACGGATCACCCGAACCGCTAGGCTTTTCGCCGACAAAAAAGAAGCCCGCTATCTGATACACTTTATCAGCCAGCGCGACCGCAATGGCGACTTTATCAGTCGGTACAGCATCAGACGGTCCCATCGGCTTGTAGTGGTCGCGGATGGCGTCGGCGACGGCGGCATCTTCCTTGTCGTGCAAGGCGTAATAGCGGCCCATCACACCTTGCAGTTCGGGAAACTCCCCGACCACGCCGGTTGTCAGATCGGCTTTGCATAGGTACGCGGCGCGCTTTGCTTTTTCTACATCTGCGCCGATCTTTTCCGCGATCTCGCCTGCCAGCTTTTCAATGCGCTCCACCCGCTCGAACTGGGTGCCCAGCTTGGCGTGGAAGACGATGCCTTTCAGCTTCTCGACCCGGCTTTCCAGGCTGTGCTTGCGGTCCTCGTCCCAGAAGAATTTGGCGTCCGACAGCCGCGCCCGCAGCACGCGTTCGTTGCCCGCCACGATCTCCTTGCCGCCGTCTTCCACGATCATGTTGGCGACCAGCGCAAACCTGTTCGCCATCTTCCCCGTCTTGGGATCACGCAACGAGAAATACTTCTGATGCGTCCGCATCGAGGTCTGCAAAATCTCGGCGGGCACGTCCATGAACTGGTCTTCGATGGCTCCGACGTAAACCACCGGCCATTCCGCCAGGCCCGCCACTTCCGCCAGCAGCCCCTCATCCGGGATCATTTCCAGCCCGCGCACGAAGGCCGCCTGCTTGACGCCCTCGAAGATGATGGCGGCGCGTTCTTCCGCGTCCAAAATCACATGCGCGGCGCGCAGCTTGTGTTCGTAATCCTCGAACCGCTTCGCCTCGATCCGGCCTTGCGACAGGAAGCGGTGGCCCATGGTGTGCAGCCCGCTGGAGATGCCCGCGAAACTGAACGGCACCAACTCGCCGTCGAAGGTGCAGAGAATGGAATGCAGCGGCCGCACCCAGCGCACCGCCATGCCGGGCTTCCAGCGCATGGATTTCGGCCAGGGCAGCTTGGCCATCACCTCGGGAATGATTTCGGCCAGCACATGCGGCGTCTCGCGGCCCTTGCGCTCGATCACCGCGATATAGACATCGCCCTTGGACGTAGCCTCGGTCTTCAACTGGTCGCGCGTCAGGCCGGTCTTTTTCAGGAAGCCCTCGATCGCCGCCGCCGGGGCATCCACCTTGGGGCCCTTCAGTTCCTCGCGCACATCTTTCTGCTGCGCCGGCAGGCCCGCGATCACCAGGGTCAACCGCCTGGGCCCGGCGAAGGCCTTGATGCCCTCGAACAGATAGCCGCGGTCGGTCAGCGCGCCCACCATCAATCGTTCAAGATCGCGGGCCGCGCCCGCTTGCATGCGGGCGGGGATTTCCTCGCTGAACAATTCGAGCAGAAGATCAGGCATTACCCGAACCTCGGCGTGTATTTGCCCATCGGGGTTTCCAGCCAGGCTTCGCAACACGCTTGGGCCAGCGCCCGCACCCGTCCGATATAGGCGGCGCGTTCGGTGACCGAAATCACGCCGCGCGCATCCAGCAGGTTGAAGGCATGGCTGGCCTTGATGCACTGGTCATAGGCGGGCAGCGGCAATTTCCGGCCCGTCAGCAATTCGGCGCACTGTTTCTCGGCGTCCTTGAAATGCTGGAACAGGATTTCGGTGTCGGCGCGCTCGAAATTATAGGCGCTGAACTCGACTTCATTCTGGTGAAAGACTTCGCCGTAACGGAACTGTTCGTTGAAGGCCAGATCATAGACGAACTCGACATTCTGGACGTACATCGCCAGCCGTTCCAGGCCATAGGTGATCTCCGCCGCCACCGGATCGCATTCGATGCCGCCGACCTGCTGGAAATAGGTGAACTGGGTGATCTCCATCCCGTCGCACCACACTTCCCAGCCCAGGCCGGCCGCGCCAAGGGTGGGGCTTTCCCAGTCATCCTCGACAAAGCGGATATCATGCAGCGCCGGGTCCAGCCCCAGCGCCTTGATCGAGCCCAGGTAGAGATCCTGCACATTCTCCGGCGCGGGCTTCAGGATCACCTGATACTGATAATAATGTTGCAGCCGGTTGGGGTTCTCGCCATAGCGGCCGTCCGACGGCCGCCGCGATGGCTGCACGAAGGCCGCTTTCCACGGGCGCGGCCCCAGGGCGCGCAGGGTGGTGGCGGGATGGAAGGTGCCGGCCCCCATCTGGTCGTCATAGGGTTGCAGGATCAGGCAGCCCTGGGCGGCCCAATAATTCTGCAAGGTCAGGATAAGTTCCTGAAAAGTCTTGGCTTTAGGTCGAACTTGCGCCACCGAATCCTGCCCTTGGGGTGGGCCGGAACCTACAGGCGGCTTCCCTCCATCGCAAGCGCAGCACCGTCCCGCAGTATCGCCTCCGCCTCGGGGGTATAGCGGCCATCCGCCTCATGCAGCACCAGCCCCGGCAACAGGGCGAAAGGCGCGCGCGAGCCCTTGCGGGCCATCAGGATCACTCTTTTTGCCGGCAGGCCCTGGCGCGGCCATAGCGGCAGCAGGTTGATGCCGCGCTGGCCCATGGCCGCCAGCGCCTCCGGCAGCCGGTCGGCCCGCAATATGGCGGTGAAGAAGCCGCCGGAAATCGTGCGCTGCAGGCCAAGGCTCAGCCACTGACCCAGCGCGCCCTCGTCGGACAGCGCCCGCGCCCGCGCCGGATCGGGCGAGGTCTGGCCGTCGCCATGAAAGGGCGGGTTGCAGAAGACGTGATCGAAGTCGCGGCGCAGCGGCGCGGGCAGATTGAAGATATCGGCGGTCACCACCTGCAGCTTTTGCGAAAAGCCGCCATTCACCTTGGCATTCTTGCGCGCAAAGTCCGACGCCTGCGGGTCGATCTCGACCGCCGTGACGTCCAGCTCCGGCACGCGCGCCGTCAGGCACAGGCTGGTGGCCCCGGAACCCGCACCCAGTTCCAGCGCCTTTTGCCCAGGCATGGCTGGAACCGCGGCCGCCAGCATCACGGCATCGGTGCCGGAGCGGAAGCCATTCTCGGGATGCTCGACTCTTACCTTGCCGTCGAGAAAAGTGATCAAGGCATCGCTTCCGGCACGGCCCCGCGCAGGATGGCATCGGCGCGCGCGAAGTCGTCGTCCAGCACCATCAACCGGCGCGGCAGAAAGCCCATGCTGCCGTCCATGACGCTGGCATGGGCATCGAACACGACAGATTCGATACCTTCCTGCGACAAGACATTGGCGGCGAAATTCAGCACAACCGGATCGGTGGTCTTGAGAACGGCACGCATCGGGCATTTATATCCAAATCGCTGCATTTTGTCCCGCTTGCCCTGCCCGTCGCAGGTCCGGTATTCTGGCGCAAATGGGTGGGCCGAAAACCGACGAGCGCAGAGGTGACGTGAAGGCGGGCGATGTTTCGCCGGTCGAGCGCCTGCATGTCCTGGTTGCCACCGACATGGCTGCGACCGACAGGCTGATCCACACCCGCATGACCAGCGGCGTGGCGCTGATCCCCGACCTGGCCAGGCACCTGATCGATTCCGGCGGCAAGCGGCTGCGCCCCATGCTGACCCTGGCGGCGGCACAGGCCGGCGGCTATGCCGGCGACCATCACGTCAAGCTGGCTGCGTCGGTGGAGTTCATACATACCGCGACCCTGCTGCATGACGATGTCGTGGACGAAAGCGCGCTTCGGCGCGGCAAGGTCTCGGCCAACCTGATGTGGGGCAACAAGCCCAGCGTTCTGGTCGGCGACTTCCTGTTCTCCCGCGCCTTCCAGCTGATGGTGGAGACCGACAATCTGGCGGTGCTCGACATCCTGGCCGGGGCCTCGGCGGTGATCGCCGAAGGCGAGGTGATGCAGTTGAAATCCACCAACACCCTGGCGGTGACCGAAGACCATTATCTGAAGGTGGTGTCGTCCAAGACGGCGGCGCTGTTCGCCGCCGCCGCCCATTCCGGCGCGCTGCTGACCGGCCAGGGCGAGGATTTTGTGACGGGCATGCGGGCCTATGGCGAGAATCTCGGCATCGCCTTCCAGCTGGTGGATGACGCGCTGGACTATTCCGGCCGCCAGGCCCTGATGGGCAAGACGGTGGGCGACGATTTCCGCGAAGCCAAGATGACCCTGCCGATCATCCTGGCGCATGCCCGCTCCAGGGACAGCGACAAGCCGTTCTGGAAGCGGGTGATCGAGACCGGCAACCAGACCGAAAGCGATCTGGACCGCGCCATCACCCTGATCGAACAGACCGGGGCGATGCAGGAAACCATGAGCCGGGCGCGCGCCTATGCCGATGCGGCGAAAGCCGCGCTGAAAGTGCTGCCGGCCAGCGACATCAGGGACGCATTGGCCGACATAGCCGACTTCTGCGTCGAGCGGGCCTATTAAAGCCCGGCGGGCTTCTCGTACTTGAAGCCCTGCTTTTCCAGGAAGTCGAACAGGCCGATGGCCAAGCCCTGCGCCCCGGCCGCCGGCATCACCAGCCGCCCGACCACCACGCGCGACAGCGGCCCCGGCTTTTCCGCATGGTCGGGGCGGATGGATTCCAGAGTGATGGTGATGGTGCCATTGGAGACAAAAAAGCCTGTCGCGCCCGAGGCGTAAAGTTCCGGCGCCAGCGGATTGTCCACGAACTGGATGGTGGAAGGAGATGTGGCCTTGGACATGGTCGCTTCCTTGCGGGGTCGCCCACAGGGTTGTCCAGCAAGGTTAAATTCGCCTTAAAGATCTTCTTCCACAGGGCCGATATCCTGGCCAATGGCGTCATGGACGATGCCGGTTTCCGGCACAAAGGTCGGCGCGATCCACCAGCCGGGTGCGGCCTGGCGCAGGATGTCCGCCGCCCGCGTGCAACAGTCATCATCGGCAAACAGGCCAAAACAGGTGGCGCCCGATCCCGACATGCGGGTGAACAGCGCCCCCGGCAGCGCCGCCAGCGCCGTCAGCACCTCCCCGATCACCGGCTGCAGACCGCGCGCCGGCGCTTCCAGGTCGTTGCGGGTGGTCTCCAGGAAGCGCAACAGGTCGGCGGTGTCGCGGAAGCGGCCATCCGGCAGCACCATGTCCACGCCGCTGCGCGTCGCCAGGGCCGCAAAGACATCCCGGGTCGGCACCGCGACACCGGGATTGACCAGCAACATGGGAATGCGCGGCAGGGAATCCGCCGCGCGCAAGATTTCACCGCGCCCTTCCATGAAGGCCGGCACGGCGTCCACGCAGACCGGAATGTCCGACCCAAGCGCCGCGCCGATTGCGCGCAGGGCGGCATCGTCCTTGCCGGCGTTCCACAGGCGGTTGAGGCCGCGCAGCGCCGCCGCCGCATCGGAAGAGCCGCCGCCGATGCCCGATGCCACCGGCAGGTTCTTGGTCAGGGTCAGCCGGGCACCATCGCCACCAAGCGCGCGCGCCGCCCGCAACACCAGATTGTCGCCCTCGCCCGCCAGGCCCTGCGCGAAAGGCCCCTCGACCGACAGCGACAGTCCGGGCGCTGTTTCCATCGCCAGGGTATCGCCCAAGCCGGTGAACACCGCCAGGCTCTGCAGCGGATGAAAGCCGTCCGCGCGTTTGGTACCGACGTGCAGGAACAGGTTTATCTTCGCGGGCGCGGATTGCGAATGCACGATCAGCCCAGGCCGTTCTTCAGCTTGCGCTCGATCGAGGCCTTGTCGGTCTCGTCATCGCTGAAGGTGATGGCATGGTTCCACTGGAAACGGGCATCTATGTGCCGCCCCGCTTTCCATAAGGCATCGCCCAGGTGATCGTTGATGGTGGGATCGCCCGGTACCAGCAGCACCGCCGCCTCAAGGGTCTTTGCGGCATCGTCATAGCGGCCAAGCTGGTAATAGGCCCAGCCGACGCTGTCCACGATATAGCCGTCGTAAGGGCGCAGGGAACGCGCCTTTTCCAGCATGGTGAGCGCGGCGGGAATGTTGCGGCCCCGGTCCACCCAGCTGTAGCCGAGATAGTTCAGCAATTCCGGCTGCTCCGGCGACAGTTTCAGCGCGGCCTGGATATCGGCCTCGGAAGCATCCAGCTGCTTGAGTTTTTCCTTGGACATGGCGCGGGCATAGTACATGGGCCAATCGCGGCGTGTGGGCGTCCCGATGATCTTCTCGGCATGGTCATAGGCGTCCACCGCTTCGGCGAACTTCTCGGAGGCGCGATAGGTGTCGCCCAGCGCCACCCAGCTTTCGCTGTCATCGGGCTTCGACGCCACCAGCTTCTTCAGGTCGGCGATGGCGTCATCGTTTTTGCCCAGCCGCTGTTCGTCCAGCGCCGCCTGGATCTGGGCCATGCGGAAATAGGGCGAGGCGGGCTCGATGCCATGATAGATGGAAATCGCCGCCTCGAATTTGCGCAGGGACTCGAAACGGTCGGCCAGCAGCACCTGCGCCAGGCCCAGGTCGGGGCGCAGGTACAGCGCCATGCGCAGGTACAGGATCGAGACATCGGCGCTCTGGGCATCGGTCAGCGAGGCGGCGATGCCGAACAGCGCCTCGGCGGCGCCGTCGGCGGGATTGCGGATCAGGGGTTCGGGTTTCTGGTTGGCGGCGATGCGCTGCAGCCCCGGCTGGACCACGGTGGCCAGACCGCCTTCATTCTGATGGCTGCGATACAGCGCGGCGGCCTCGCCGCCCCGCCCCGCCCGCTCCAGGAAGCGGCCATAGGCTTCCAGCACCCGCGGGGTGGGCGCGTTGGAGCCCAGCGCCTTCTTGTAGGCGGCTTCGGCGGCGGCCGGGTTGCCCAGGTAATCCTGCAGCAGCGCGGTATGGAAGGCCGCCATGCTTTCGGCGCCCTTCTGGTCGGCCAGCGATTGCAGGTCTTTCTGCATCGCGGCGGTGTCACGGGTTGCCGCCGCGCCCCAGGCGTCGAACAGCGACAGGGTCAGCACCGTGAAAGGCCCCTTTGCCGACAGCGCCAGCTGCTTGCGGACCTCGACATAATCCTTGTGGCGGAAACCGATCACCGCCAGGGCCAGCCGCGCGGCGCGGTCGTCGGGCGTGGCGGCAATCACCTGGGCGGCATATTTGCCGGCGGCATCGAAATCGCCCGAGGTGGTGGAATAAAAGAAGGACAGCGCCAGCAGCGACGGATTGGCCGGATCGCGGTCAAGCGCCTTGCCGTAATATTGCGCCGCCTGGGGCAGGTCGTGCTCGCCCGCGGCGAAACGCGCCGACAGATAGGTCGAGAATGCCTCCGACGCCTGGTCCTCGCCATCCTCATGGATGGGCGAACGGGGTTGGGCGGCGCAGCCGGCCAGGAGGGCCAGGACAGCGAACAGGGGCAGAATACGACGCAAGAAAGCTCCTACATATTTGATGGCTGGGGCCGTGGGCGTGACCCGGATGATGTTCCGCGATGTTTGCCTGCCGCTCGCGGCTTCAGGCTGTTGTTTCCTCGACCGGTTCGTATGCGCCCGACGCTGCGTCGGCCGGGCATAATCGGGCAAATCCAGCGAAATGGGAATGGCCGGATCGCCCGGGGCCGGATTAAGATCGCGCCAATGGCAAACGATATCCTGACAACCCTGAACTGGCTGGTGGAAGCCGGCGCCGACGAGGCCGTGGCCGAGGAACCGCTGAACCGCCTGGCCGCGAAACCGCCGCCTGCCGCGCCGCGCCCGGCGGCGCCCGCGCGCGCGCCTGCCGTCCGGGCGCCAGCGCCGCTATTGGCGGGTGACGCGATCGGCAGCGCCCAGGCCGCGGCGGCATCGGCGACCACCCTGGCGGAACTCCAGGCGGCGCTGGAGGCCTATGACGGCTGCGCCCTCAAACAGACCGCCACCCATACCGTCTTCGCGGACGGCGTCGCGGCCGGCGGCATCCTGCTGATCGGCGAAGCTCCGGGCCGCGATGAAGACCGTATCGGCAAGCCCTTTGTCGGCCGCGCCGGGCAGTTGCTGGACAAGATGCTGGCCGCGGTCGGGCTGGACCGCAAAACCAACGCCTATATCACCAATGTCATCAACTGGCGGCCGCCGGACAATCGCGATCCCTCGCCCGAGGAAGCGGCCCAGTGCCTGCCCTTCCTGCGCCGCCACATCGAACTGGCCGATCCCGGCGTGATCATCCTTCTGGGCGCGGTGGCGGCGCGCCATGTGGTGGGCGTCAGCGACGGCATCATGAAACTGCGCGGCCGCTGGATGGAATATCGTGTCGGCGACCGCATGGTGCCGCTGATGCCCACCCTGCATCCGGCCTATCTGCTGCGCCAGCCGGCGCACAAGAAACTGGCCTGGCGCGACCTGCAGGCGGTGCGGGAGAAAATGAAAAGCCTTGGGTTGCCCCGGATGGGCGACGCAGTTTAACTAGGCGCCTTCTCATACAGGGGTCTGTCATTCGTCTTCGCGCCGCCTTTGCGATTCTTCTGTCCGCCGTGTCCACCGCGGCGGCGCAGCCTGCCGTGCCGCCGTCGGCGCTCACACCCGTGCGCACGGCGCCGCCCGCGATCAATTCGCCGTCCGTCGCGCCGCAGGTTCTCAGCGCCGATGACGTGGCGCTTTACAAGCAGGTCATGGCGGCGGAGCGCGCCGGGGAATATTCCCGCGCCAAAACCCTGTTCGCCAAGATCAGCGATCCATCGCTGGAGGGTTATGTCGAGGCGCAGCATTTCCTCTCCGCCTCGCCCAAAAGCCTGACCGCCGAGCCCCTGATCGCCTGGCTGCAGCAATACCGCGACCTTTCCATCGCCGACCGCATCTACCGCCTGGCGGTGGCGCACTCGACCAAGAAAATCCGCAAGCATCACAAGACCATCACCATCGCCGTGGTGACCAACATTCCTGCCCCCAGCGGCGTGGGCCGGCGCACCGGCGGCTATGAGGATCTGGAACTTCCCGAACCGGGGCCGTCATCGGATGCGGCACACGGCGTGATGCCGGGCATCCTGGCCGCCATCAAGGCGGGCCAGCCCGACCAGGCGCTGGCGCTGATGCAGTCTGTGCAGGCAAGCTGTTCCACCGCCGACACCGCGATCATGGCGCACCGCATCGCCGCTTCCTATCGCGCCGAGATGCGCGATTCCGACACCTACAAACTGGCGATGTCGGTCTCCGATCCGGCGGTGCCGCAACTGCTGTGGGATGCGGGTTTCGCCGCCTATCGCATGGGCGACTGGGCCAATGCCACGGCATTGCTGGAAAAGCTGGCGGTGACCGCGACGGCGCAGAACAGCCTGCGCGCGCAAGGCGCCTTCTGGGCGGCGCGCGCCCATATGCAGTCTGGCGATCCGCTGAAGGTGGTGACCCTGCTGAACTTCGCCGCCGAAAAAGAGCCCAGCTTCTACGGCCTGATCGCCGAGCGCATGCTGGGGATTGATACCCAGACCGGCTTTGCCGATGCGGTGCTGAATGACGGCGACTTCCGCGACCTGATGGCGGTGCCGGCGGCGCATCGCGCCGTGGCGTTGTGGCAGATTGGCGAGAATGAATTCGTCGGCCCCGAACTCAACCGCGCCTTCGTCAACAACAACGAGCGCCTGGACCCCGCCATGGCGGCCCTGGGCCGCGCCATCGGTGTGCCCAACATCGAGTTGCGCGCCAGCGAAGCCAGCGCCGCCCATGGCATCATGCTGACCGGGTTGTTTCCCGTGCCGCCCTACAAGCCCGATGACGGCTACCGGATCGACAGTTCGCTGGTGCTGGCTTTTGCCCGCATCGAAAGCCGCTTCCAGGTCCAGGCGACCTCACCGGTCGGCGCGCGCGGGCTGATGCAGGTGATGCCGGCCACCGCCGCCAAGATGGGCGTCAGCGATCCCGACACGCTGTATGTTCCCGGCACGGCGCTGTCGGTGGGCCAGAAATATATCGAGCAGCTTCTGCTCAGGCTGGACGGCAACCTGCTGGAACTGGGCGGCGCCTACAATGCCGGGCCGCTGGCGGTGGACCGCTGGCGCACCACCAAGGCCGGCGGCAATGATCCGCTGCTGTTCGTGGAAAGCATCCCGGTGGCGGAGACGCGCTCCTATGTGAAGCGCCTGATGGTCTATCACTGGCTGTACCGCCGCCGCTTCGGCCAGGACGCCAAGAGCCTGGAAGACACCGCGCGCGGGCAATGGCCGGTCTATCACCCGGCGGAAGGCGCGCCGGCGGCGGCATCGGCCAATGCCTATGGCCTGAAGATGAATTTTCAGAACTAGAGCTTCGCCAGAACCCCGGACGGCACGCGCAGCGCGTGCAGCAGGGTCAGCGCCAGGCCGCGCCAGTTGCCATGGTGCGGGCGCGCGACATTGACGGCGCGGGACCGCAGCGACACCAGCCGCCGCCGCCCGATGCGGCGCACCAGGTCGGCGTCTTCCATGTCGGCCAAAGCGCGATAGCCGCCCAGCTTCTGGTACAGCCGCCTGGGAATCAGCAATCCCTGGTCGCCATAGGGCAGCGCGAACAAGGCGGTGCGCAAATGCGCCTTGGCCTCGGCGCGCCGCGCCTCGCCGCTGAAATCCTCCAGCGCGAAGCGGAACACCGCCGCGCGCGGACGCTCCATCACCGCCTGGTCAATGAAGGACTCGGCCTCCATTTCCCAGCCCGACTCCAGCGCCGTTTCGGGATGCAGGAACAGCAGCCAGTCGCTTTTCGCCAGGGCCGCGCCTTCGGCCATCTGCTGGCCGCGGTCTTTCCGGCCCGGACGCGCGCGGGCATGAACGATGTGGGCACCAGCACCATCGGCGATCGCCAAGGTGGCGTCATTGGAACCGGCATCCGCCACGATCACTTCGCGCACCACGCCCCGCACCGCCGCCGCGATCAGGCTGTCGAAACAGCGCGGCAGCAGGCGTTCGGCATTGGCGGTGGGAATGACCACGGAAATCATGGAACCATCATGGCGCATACGGACGGTCGCGCCACAGAATTTCCGTCGCAGGCCGCCGGTTGCAGCGGTGTGCGGCAGAAAAACAATGACGGCGACGTAACCTTGTCGCCCCGCCTGCCTATTTCAGCGGCACCGCATGGGCCGTGAAGGTTCCGGGGGCCTTGTCCTTCAGGGCCGGATCGCGCTGATAGTTCAGCTTGGCTTCCAGCACATAGGCGGTCGCGCCGACGGTGGTGACCGCCGTGGGCAGCACGTAGTGGTCCTTGATGACCGTGATGGTGGCGTTGTCGCCGCTCACCGTCACTTCATCCAGGCGGCCGTTGCCGTCCTTGCCGCGCCCTTCCACCATCAGGATCTTGCCGCCGGCGGAGAGCCGCATGCCATCGGGCTGGTAGAGGTCCGTCGAGGTGGTAAGGTTGCGGCCCTTGCCGGCCGAACCATCGGCGTTCATCGGCACGGCGATCAGGTGGTTGCCATTGTAGGTGTTGGTGTAGAGCGCGTCGCCCTGCCACACCAACCCATCCAGCGAGGGATCGGCGGCGTCGTTGGTATACCACACCGTCAGCGCGTCGGCGCCCTTGGCCAGCTTGAGCACGCGCCCGCCCTTGGTGTTGGTGACATAGGCGTCGCCATTCTTCAGCGCGATGTCATTGCAGAAACCGCCGCCCGGCAGGTCATAGGCCTTCTGCGGCGTGCCGGAGCCCAGCGCGAAACTCTTGAGCGAAGCGCGCGCGCCGTCATTGTCGCAGACCCACAGCGTATTGGTGCTGCTATCGGCCAGCACGCCCAGCACGCGCCCGAAATTGCCCGCTTCCTTGGTGATGAAGGGCAAGGCGGTGCCGCGGCCGGGCTGGGCGCGATAGACCGCGCCCAGATTCATGCTGCCGATATAGAGCGTGCCGTCGGGGGTGGAGGTCAGGCTTTCGGGAAACGCCATCTTCTCCTCGACGACGACATCCCTGGATGCGGCAAGGACGGCGGTGGCGCCCAGCACCAGGGCTGCGGCGAGCAGTTTGGTTTTCATGGCGTTTCCCTTATTTCGTCTGCCATTGTACTCGACGTTGGTAGCGGTTTTAGCACGGATTCCGAAAGACGGAATCGCGGCCGACCGAAGGACATTGCCGGGCCTTGGAAAGGCGATTATCCCGTACTTGACAGCAAACCCTTCTAGGCGTAGATAGGCTGCACAAACAGGGGTTGCAGGCCATGGCCGCTAGGAACAAAGTCAAGAAAATCCAGCAAATGACCATCGGGGACTGGGAAAAGGCTTTCCCGACCGAGGACGCCTGCCGCGATTACCTGACCCGTCACCGCTGGCCGTCCGGGGCCATCAAATGCCCCCGCTGCGGCCATGACGCCGTGTATCACCTCGCCAGCGGCCACCATTGGCAATGCCAGAAGTGCAGCCCGGACGGCTATCGCTTCTCGGTCATCGCCGGGACCATTTTTGAGAACACGAACAAGCCCCTGCGGGACTGGTTTCGGGTGATCCACATGATGCTGACCAGCAAGAAGGGTGTCAGCGCACTTCAAGTTCACCGCACCATGGGCTTCGGCAGCTACAAGACCGCTTGGTATATGTGCCACCGGGTCCGGGCCGGACTGGCGAACGAGGAGTTCCGGCAGCTTATGGGCATTGTCGAGGTGGACGAGACATTCATCGGCGGTGACGACAACAACCGGCACCACGACAAGAAGAAGGGTCACAAGGGCGACAAGGCCATCGTCATTGGCGCTGTGGAGCGCAAGGGCAATGTCGTGGCCCGCGTCATTGACCGCGCCGACCACCACACCCTTGACCAGTTCGTGCGCTCTGTCTGCGGTAACAAGGTCTCCCTGCTGTCCACAGACGAGCATCACGGTTACGCCCATCTGGGCGACACCTTCACCCATGGCCGGGTCAAGCACAGCGCCAAGCAGTACGTTGTCGGCGCGATCCACACGAACACGATTGAGGGCTTCTGGTCCCTGTTCAAGCGGTCCATCGTGGGCAGCTATCACAAGGTGTCGAAGAAGTACCTGCCCCTGTACATCGCGGAAGCGCAGTTCCGGTATAACAATCGCAGCAATCCCGATATTTTCGGCACAGCACTTAGTGGGTTCTAATCAGAGGGTAATTTCATTCGTTCGGCGGCGGCTTCCGCGACCTCCCTCTGTCGCGCTAATCTTGGCGCAATATCTTCCAAAGTCATCGGAGCGGGGGCTTTCTCGCCCATTCGTTCGGCGGCTTCAGCTAACAAAGCATTGGCTTTTTCTAGGGCGCGCTGGACAAATTCATCGCATTGTTGCGCCAAGGCTTCTGCATGAGCGTGCAATTCGGCGTGGTTTTTGTCGGTGAACGATCTACAATCCTCCGCGATACTTTCAACCTCCTGTAATGATTGCTTTAAATTAGCCTGCACTTTCTTTGCATGCCGTAGGTACAGCACGCGACTAACCGCAAAGAATACAAGGGCGGCGAGCAACCCGATCAGCGCCTGGGTAATCGCGTAAATGCCATCAGCTAATGACATTCTGCCCCAAGCAACGCCGAATGATCCCAATACGGACGGGGCATATCGAAACGCTGGAACAATCAAATAAGAAAAGACGGCATGAACCGCGAACGCTAAAGCGGCTACGCCAATAGCGGCCAGAACAACGGTGCCCGCAACGCGGCCAAACCGTTCCTCAATCATTTCGACCAGCTTGTCTAAGCCGAAATCCATGACGATCTCCCCGCCGCGATAGGATCACAGTTCTCGGACGGATTCCGAGTCCCTGTCCAGCCAGACTACCTATCTGCGGTAGAAAACAGGACTTCGCCCCTAGGGCAGGTAAGCCATTGATTAGCAAGGGTGGCTCCTACTGTCAAGTACGGGATAATCGCCCTTGGAAATTTTGTACTTGATTTGTTCTACTCAGGGCGTAAAGTCCTATCCCATGACTGTTGTCCTGAACACCACCATCCGCCCCGAACGCCTGCATGGCCGCGGCGCCGTCTCCAATGCCGTTGGCCGCTACGAAAAGCAGACCCGCTCGTTGCTCGACGATGGTTGGGACGATGGCTGGCGCGCCGACGACGACACCCCACCGCCGATCAGGACCGAGGTCGTGCATGACGCCACCCGCAGCATCATCGCCCACAACAAGTCGCCGGACCTGTCCTTCGACCAGTCGATCAATCCTTATCGCGGCTGCGAGCATGGCTGCATTTACTGTTTCGCCCGTCCTACCCATGCTTATCTGGGCATGTCGCCAGGCGTGGATTTCGAATCCCGGCTGTTCGCCAAACCCAATGCGGCGGCGCTTCTGGCCAGGGAGTTGAGCGCGCCCGGCTATGTGCCCAAGACCATCGCCCTGGGCACCAACACCGATCCCTACCAGCCGCTGGAACGCAAGATGCGCATCACCCGTTCCATCCTGGAGGTGCTGCGCGATTTCCGGCATCCCGTCGCCATCGTCACCAAGTCGCCGCTGATCCTGCGCGATCTCGATATCCTGTCCGAAATGGCGTCCATGGGATTGGCGAAAGCCGCGCTGTCGGTGACGACCCTGGACCGCCGCCTGGCGCGGGCGATGGAGCCGCGCGCCGGCACGCCCGCGCGCCGCCTGCAGGCCATCCAGGGCCTGGCCGATGCCGGTGTCCCCACCGGCGTGATGTTCGCCCCCGCCATTCCGGCCTTGAACGATCACGAGATGGAAGCGGTTTTGCGCGCCGCCGCCGAGGCCGGTGCGCGTTCGGCCGGCTATGTGCTGTTGCGCCTGCCGCTGGAGATCAAGGACCTGTTCCGCGAATGGCTGGACGTGAATGTGCCGGGCCGCGCCAAGCATGTGATGACCCTGGTGCGCGCCATGCGCGGCGGCAAGGATTACGACGCCAACTGGAACACCCGCATGAAGGGAACCGGCCCCTATGCCGAACTGATGGCGCGGCGATTTCATATGGCGGTGAAGCGGCTTGGGCTGAACCGGCCTTCGACCCCGCTGGTGGTCCACAAGTTCAAGCGCCCGCCCCGGCTTGGCGACCAGCTGGCCTTATTCTAATGATGGGAGATGCCCCATTACATCTATGAGTCCCGCCTGCTGAAGACCATGGCCGGTTCGGGCCCTTTTCATGTTTGTGGCGTGGACGAAGTCGGGCGCGGGCCGCTGGCCGGGCCGGTGATGGCGGCGGCGGTGATTCTGCAGAAGGGCCGCATCCCCAAGGGGCTGAACGACTCCAAGCAACTGAGCGAAGAAGCCCGCGAGGCGCTGTATCCCCGCATCCTGGAGATGGCGGTGGCGGTCGGCGTCGGCGAAGCCTCGGTCGGCGAGATTGACTTGGTCAATATCCGCCAGGCGACCCATCTGGCCATGGCGCGCGCGGTGCGCGCCTTGCCGGTGGCGGCGCAATTCGCGCTGGTGGACGGCAATGACGCGCCTGCCCTGCCCTGCCGCTGCGATACCCTGGTCAAGGGCGACGGGCGCAGCGTCTCCATCGCCGCGGCCTCGATCGTCGCCAAGGTGACCCGCGACCGGCTGATGGTGCGGCTGCATGACGAACACCCCCATTACAACTGGCGCAGCAACAAGGGTTACGGCACCCCCGACCATTATTCCGGCCTGAAACGCCATGGCGTGACCATCCACCACCGCAGAAGTTTTTCCCCAATACACAACATCTTGTATGGGGATGAATCCGGGGACTCAATTCATAACACTTTGATTCCCCAAGACTCTTGACGCGCGAATCGGCACGACTCAGTGTGAATCCCGCTGTTGATATTTTTGGGCGGGCACATGGCATCTCTGAAACTGGACCAGATCATCGAGGGCGATTGCGTCGAACGCATGCGCGCCCTGCCCGCCGGCTGCGCCGATCTGGTGTTCGCCGACCCGCCCTACAACATGCAGCTGCGCGGCGAGTTGCGCCGTCCCGACCAGTCCAAGGTGGACGCGGTGGACGATCACTGGGACCAGTTCGGCAGCTTTGCCGACTATGACAGGTTCACACGCGACTGGCTGTCGGCGGCGCGCCATGTGCTGAGCGACAATGGCGCGATCTGGGTGATCGGCAGCTATCATAACATCTTCCGCGTCGGCGCCATCCTGCAAGACCTGGGCTTCTGGATTCTCAACGACGTGGTGTGGCGCAAGTCCAATCCCATGCCCAACTTCAAGGGCCGCCGCTTCACCAACGCGCATGAGACCCTGATCTGGGCGACCAAGAATCCCAAGCAGCAATACACCTTCAACTATGAAGCGATGAAGGCGCTGAATGACGAGTTGCAGATGCGCAGCGACTGGACCCTGCCGATCTGCGCCGGCCATGAGCGCATCAAGGGCGCCGACGGCCAGAAAGCGCATTCGACCCAGAAGCCGGAATCGCTGCTGCACCGGGTGATCGTGTCCTCGACCAAGCCGGGCGATGTGATCCTGGACCCGTTCTTCGGTTCGGGCACCACCGGCGCGGTGGCCAAGCGGCTGGGCCGCCACTTCATCGGCATCGAGCGCGAAAAAACCTATGCCGATGTGGCGCGCGCCCGCATCGCCGAGATCGTGCCGGCCGACAGCGACGCCATCGAGATCACCAAATCCAAGCGCGCCGAGCCGCGCATTCCCTTTGGCTGGGTGGTGGAGCGCGGGTTGTTGCCGGTGGGATCGGTGCTGCACGGCAGCCGCAAGCACCAGACCGCGAAAGTGCGGGCCGACGGCACCCTGGTCACCCGCGACGCCTCGGGCTCCATCCACCAGATGGGGGCGCATGTGCAGGGGTTGGACGCCTGCAACGGCTGGACCTTCTGGCAGTTCGAACTGCCCAATGGCGGATTGGCGCCGATTGACCTGCTGCGCCAGCAGTTGCGCTCAGGGCTTGCCTGAGGCTCTCCTGACGCTTGACGGTCGCAATTGGCGGCTATTTGATGGCGCCATACTGCGTTCGATATCCACCGCAGGGAGATAATCATGGCAGCGAAATTCGAGATCAAGACCGGGGCCAGCGGCCAGTTCCATTTCAACCTCAAGGCCGGCAATGGCGAGACCATCGGCAAGAGCGAGATGTATTCCTCCACCAGCGCGATGGAAAACGGCATAGCCTCGGTGAAGAAGAATGCGCCGGACGCGCCGGTGGTCGAGGTCTGACCTCAGCCAGCATTGCGCGCAAACAGCGGGCCGCCTTCGTCAAGCCCGTGCTCGACGATCTTCTTCATCACCGTTGGCAAGGCGACCGTACCAAGCCGTTCGCGCGGCACCCACAGCACATCCAACTTGTCATGGCCCGGCTTGACCGGGCCACCCAGGTTTTTCTTCAGCGTCGTGCCCGCGTCCCCTGGGTGGCCCGCTTTTGCGGGCCATGACAATGGGGGGCGTTTTGCCACCTGCGCCACATAAACCTCGATTTCCAGTTCGAAATGCGTGAAGCCATGGCGCACCAGGCCGGGGCGCTTTTGCCAATTGGCGACGAAAGGTGCCTGTTTCAGCGCGTTCGGATGCGTGGGGAATTTTTCGCCCCATGGCCCCAGCGGCGGTTCCAGCATCGAGGCCAGCAGGCCCTTGTCCGGGCGCTTGACCAGCAGCACCGCGCCCGCCCTGTCGGTCACGACAAAAGCCACGCCGCGTTTCAGCGGCCGCGCCAGTTTGGGCGCTTTCACCGGCAGGCTTTCCTGAACGCCCAGCGCGCGCGCCCGGCAATCCTCCGTCCACGGACAGTTGACGCAGGCCGGGCGTTTGGGGGTGCAGACGGCGCTGCCAAGGTCCATCAGGGCCTGGGCGAAATCCCCTGCCCGCGCCGGCACCAGCGCCTGGCATAGCGTGTGCAATTCGGTCTTGGCCCTGGGCATCGGTGTTTCGACGGCGTAGAGCCGCGCGATCACCCGTTCGGCATTGGCGTCCATCGCCGCCTGTTTTTCGTCATAGGCGATGGCCGCGATGGCGCCCGAGGTATAGCCGCCCACCCCCGGCAGCGCCCGCAGGGCTTCGGCAGTGGCGGGAAATTTGCCGCCCATCTCATGCGCGACAACTTTCGCGGCGGCATGCAGGTTGCGGGCGCGGGCGTAATAACCAAGACCCGCCCAGGCCGCCAGCACGTCATCCTGCCCGGCATCGGCCAGATCGCGCACGGTCGGCCAGCGGGTCAGGAATTTGCGATAATAGGCGCCCACCGCCTGCACCGTGGTCTGCTGCAGCATGATCTCCGACAGCCAGACTTTATAAGGATCGGCGCGTTTTCCTTTCGGGGCACGCCAGGGCAGCACCCGGCGATGCACATCATACCAGGCGAGCAGCAAATCGCTGAGGTCGCGCTTTTTCTGTTTTGGCGGCATACTGCCACCATGGCCCGAGCCCCAAGGGAAGAACAAGCAGAACCGCCTGTGCGCCACAATCGCCCCACGGTTGTCGGCGCGGATGCGCGTTTCACCGGCGCGGCCGCCTTTGCCCGTGCCGGCTTCAGCGATCCCACCTTGGTACTGCGCTGGCGCGAGATCGCCGGGCCCGAAGTCGCGCGCCTGGCCCAGCCGCTGAAGCTTGCCGACGGTCCATCCGGCGGCACCCTGACCTTGCGCGCCGCGCCCGGTGCGGCCCTGTTCCTGGCCCATGACAAGCGCGCCCTGTGCGAGCGCATCAACGCCTATCTCGGCCGCGCCGCTATAACCCAGATAAAATTCTCGCAAGGCGCGCTGCTGGCGCGCCCGCCCGCGCCCAAACCGGCCAAGCCCGCGGGGCCGCTGCCGCCCGCCGATCCCAGCCTGCACTATCAGGGACCGGAAGGTCTGGCCAAAGCGTTGCAAGCCTTGGCCCGCCGCAGGCGGGCATCTTCCTAAAGTCGCCCGCCGCCGCTAGAACAGACAAAACAGGAGGGCGGCAATGTCGCGCACGGTCTGGATCATTCTTGGCGTCGTCCTGTTGCTCGTTGCGGGCGGCGCGGCCTGGCATTTCCTCAACCGCCCTGTCGAATCCCCGCCTGCCGCCAGCGCCGCCGCACCGCCGCCCGGCGCCACTGGCGCCGCCAAAGTCACCGCCCATGACATGACGATGGGCGATCCCAAGGCACCGATCACCATGATCGAGTATGCCGCGCCGATCTGCCCGCATTGCGCGCATTTCAACGCCACGGTGCTGCCGCTTCTGAAGAAGGACTACATAAATCCCGGCAAGGTCTTCTATGTCTTCCGCGTCTTCCCGCTGCAGGCCGCCGACGGCGTGACGGAAAAACTGGGGCGCTGCCTGCCGAAGGAAAAATATTTCCCCTTCATGGACCAGATGTTCGCCAACCAGAAGGATTGGGACCCGGAATATGGAGTCACCGACATTCGCGGCGCCATCCTGAAACAGGCGCAAATGGCGGGCATGAACGAAGACCAGTTCAACGCCTGCCTCGCGGCCACAAAAGAAGACGCGATCATCAACCAGACCGCCACCGACGCCGTGGCCACATTCCACCTCGACCACACCCCGACCGTCGTGCTGAACGGCAAGGTTTCCGACACCAATGAGTGGGAGCAGCTCAAGCCTGCCCTGGACAAGATTCTTGCCGCGAAGTAGCCCCTAAGCCATTGATCCGATTGATTCGACGCCGCAGCCTTTCTCTGCCAAAAACACGGGGCAAATTGGCGGAGAATCACCCGTGTCGCGCAAAACCCTCTTTATCGTTCTTGGCGTCATTGTCCTGGTCGCCGCCGCGGTGGGCGGCTGGCTGCTGCTGAGTGATTCGAGCGGCGCCGCCACGGCGTCCGGCGCGGGCTACACCATCCAGCCCAGCGACCGCACCATGGGCAATCCCAAGTCCAAGGTCGTGCTGATCGAGTATTTCGCCCCCAGCTGCCCGGTCTGCGCCGCCTTCAGCCAGTCGGGCTTCCCGCGGATCAAGACGAATTATGTGGATAACGGAAAGATCTTCTACGTCTTCCGCGTCTTCCCGCTGCGCCCCGACGACGGCGCCGCCGAGAAGATCGCGCGCTGCCTGCCTGAGGATAAGTATTTCTCGTTCATTGACCTGCTGTTCAAGAATCAACCCAAATGGGACGTCGAATACAGTTCCGTGAATCCGGCGCTGGCGACACCGGAAGGCGTGCATCAAGGGCTGATCCTGCTGGGGCGGATCGCCGGCATGAGCGCCGACCAGGTGGACAAGTGCATGGACAACAAAGCTGAGGATGAACGGATCAACAAGGTCTCGTCGGAGGGTGAAAAGCTGTACAGCATCACCGGCACGCCGACCTTTGTATTGAACGGGGTGAATGTGGGGTCGGGCAATCTTGCCTATGACACATTGGCAAAACTACTGGATACCGAGCTCGCCAAGCAGAAATAGGCGGGCCTTTCGCGCAAGGACATAGACGTTGAAGTTCACACGCCTCAGGCTTTCCGGTTTCAAGTCCTTCGTCGAACCGACGGAGCTGTTCGTCGAGCCTGGCCTTACCGCCGTGATCGGGCCCAACGGCTGCGGCAAGTCCAACCTGTTCGATGCCATGCGCTGGGTGATGGGCGAAACCCGCCCCTCCTCGGTGCGCGGATCGGAGATGGACGATGTGATCTTCGCCGGTTCGGCCGGCCGGCCGGCGCGCAATGTGGCGGAAGTAACGCTGTTCATCGACAACAGCGACCGCACCGCCGGCGCCGCCTTCAACGAGTATGACACCATCGAAGTGTCGCGCCGCATCGAGCGCGAGGCCGGCAGCGTCTACCGCATCAACGGCCGCGACGTGCGCCAGCGCGACGTGCAGATATTCTTCGCCGATGCGTCTTCGGGCGCGGGCTCGACCGCCTTTGTGCGCCAGGGCCAGATCGGGCTGCTGATTTCACAGAAGCCGCTGGCGCGCCGCGCCATACTTGAAGAAGCCGCCGGCATCGGCGGATTGCATCAGCGCCGCCATGAAGCCGAACTGCGCCTGCGCGCGGCGGAAACCAACCTGTCGCGCCTGGAAGACGTCATCCGCGAAGTCGAAGGCCAGCTGAACAGCCTGAAGCGCCAGGCGCGCCAGGCTTCGCGCTATCGCAACCTGTCGGGCCATATCCGCAAGGCCGAGGCGCTGGCCCACTATCTGCGCTGGACCGCCGCCGAGGCGCGCGCCGCCATTGCCGCCGAGGAACTGGCATCCAGCGCCGCCGGCGTCGCCGCCGCCACCGAGACGGCCGCGAAATGCTCCACGACCCAGGCCGAGGCCGCCACCATCCTGCCGCCGCTGCGCGATGCCGAGGCCGAACGCGCCGCCGCGCATCACCGCCTGATCGCCCAGCGCGAGCAGCTGGATGCCGAGGAACAGCGCGCCCGCGAAGCCGCCCAGCGCATCCGCCAGTTGATGGCCCAGGCCGAGGCCGATGCCGAGCGCGAACAACTGCTCAAGCATGACGCCGACAGCGCGCTGACCGATCTTGCGCGCGAGACCGGCCAGCTTGCCGCCGCCGGCGAAAGCGCCGGCGAAACCCTTGCCGCCGCCGAGGCGCTGGCCGCCGAAATGGCGCGGACCCTGGCCGATGCCGAGACCCTGCTGGAGCGGCTGACCGCCGAAATGGCCGACTGGAACGCCCGCAGGTCCAGCCTGGAGCGCGGCCGCAATGTCGCCGCCGGCCTGCTGGAAACCAGCACCACCCAACTGGGCGATGCCCAGGCCCGCCTCGACCGGGCGCTGGAATCGGCCAAGGACGCGCCGGACGTGCATGCGGCGGAAGCCGAGACCGAGCGCGCGCGTGGCGTGTCGCAAACCACCCGCGCCGCGGCGGCCGAGGCCCGCACCGCCTTTCACGATGCCGAAGCTGCCGAAGGCGTGGCGCGCGAGCCGCTGGAAGCCGCCGAACGCGAAGTGCAGCGCCTGTCCGCCGAGGTGAAGGCGCTGGGCGACCTGCTGCATCCCGAAGGCGAAGGCCTGTTCCCGCCGCTGGTCGATGCCGTCACGGTGCAGGCCGGTTATGAAGCCGCCCTCGCCGCCGCCCTGGGCGACGACCTGCAGGCGCCGCTGGACGATTCCTCGCCGAATCACTGGTGCGACCTGGGCGCGCTGGACGCGGCCCTGCCGCTGCCGGTGGGCTCCAGGCCGCTCAGCGAATTCGTCAAGGCGCCCGGCGCGCTGGACCGCCGCCTGGCGATGACCGGCCTGGTGTTTCCCGACCAGGGCGCGGCGCTGCAAAGCCAGTTGCAGCCCGGCCAGCGCCTGGTATCGGCGCGCGGCGACCTGTGGCGCTGGGACGGCTTCATCGCCTCCGCCGACGCGCCCTCGGCCGCCGCCATCCGGCTGGCCCAGCGCAATCGTCTTACTGTCCTGGAAGGTGAAGCCGAAACCGCACGCGAACTGCGCGCCAGCCGGTTCGCCGACTTCGCCGCCGCCAAGGAAGCCGCCCAAGCCGCGCGCGATGCGTTGCGCGCCGCCGAGGCCGAGGAACGCGCGGCATCCCAGGCGCTGACCGGGGCGCAGGACCAGGCCACCCGCGCCGCGCGTGCCGCCGCCGAGCGCGCCAGCCAGCTGGCCAATCTGGAATCGGAAATCCGCCGCCTCACCCAGTCGGTGGAAGCCGCCCAGGAAGCCCATCGCCAGGCTGTCACCGGACTGGAAGAGCTGGGCGACGGCGTCCAGTTGAACACCGATGTCTCCGGCGCGCGGGCCGCCACGGCCGACGCCCGCACCCAGGCGTCCGAGGCGCGCGGCGCGCTGGAAGGCCTGAAGCGCGAAGGCCAGGCCCGGGCGCGCCGCCTGACCGCCATTGGCGAGGAACAGGCGCGCTGGACGGCGCGCAAGGCCGATGCCGAAAAGCATGTCGCCGAACTGGCGCGCCGCCAGGAAGAACTGACCGGCGAGTTGACGGCGGCCGAACTGGTGCCCGAACAGATCGGCCAGAAGCGCAATGCCCTGCTGGACGCCATCGCCACGGCCGAAGCCGCGCGCAACGAAGCCAGCGACGCCCGCCAGCAGGCCGAGACCGTTCTGGCCGAGGCCGACAAGCTGGCCAAAAGCGCGGATGCGGCTCTGTCGGCGGCCCGCGAGGAACGCGCCGGCGCCCAGGCGCGCTCGGAAGCCGCCGCCCAGCGCATCGAGGAGTTGAAGACCCGCATCCAGGACGAGTTGGAATGCGGCCCCGCCGAACTGGCCGAACGCGCCGAAATCCAGGAGGGCGAGGAATTGCCGCCGCTGGAACAGGCCGAAAAGCGGGTCGAGCGCCTGAAGAACGAGCGCGAACAGTTGGGCGGCGTCAACCTGCGGGCCGAGGAAGAAGCCGCCGAACAGGAAGCCCGCATGACCACCCTGGTGGCCGACCGCGACGACCTGACCGGCGCCATCGAACGCCTGCGCCGCGGCATCCAGAGCCTGAACAAGGAAGGCCGCGAACGCCTGCTGGCCTCCTTCGAAAAAGTCAATGAGAACTTCCAGTCGCTGTTCACCAAGCTGTTCGAGGGCGGCGAGGCCAAGCTGACCTTCACCGAAAGCGAAGACCCGCTGGAAGCCGGGCTGGAAATCTTCGCCCGTCCGCCGGGCAAGCGGCTGCAGTCGCTGGCGCTGCTGTCGGGCGGCGAGCAGGCGCTGACCGCCATGGCGCTGATCTTCGCGGTGTTCCTGGTCAACCCCGCCCCGGTCTGCGTGCTGGACGAAGTGGACGCGCCGCTGGACGACGCCAATGTCGAGCGCTTCTGCAAGATGCTGATTTCGATGACCGAACTGTCGGGCACCCGCTTCCTGGTCATCACCCACCATGCCCTGACCATGAGCCGGATGGACCGGCTGTTCGGCGTCACCATGGCGGAGCGCGGCGTCAGCCAGCTGGTTTCGGTGTCGCTGTCGGATGCCGAAAAGATCGCCGCGGAGTAGTCGCCCCCTCTGCCCTTCGCACCGCAAGCGTTGCTACGGGCATCTCCCCCGTTTTGCGGCTTCGCCGCGCGGGGGAGAATGATTCTCCCGCTAAAGCCCTAAACCGCCTTGACGTTTTGCCGCGCCCGCGTTTTTTCCTTTGGTGTCAACGATTTGACGTACTCTGTCTTTCTTGACACCCATCGGGGGCGAACATATGGTCCGCCCGCCTTCGACGCGCCGTGAAGGCCGGATTTCAGGCGGTTTTGAAGGTTTTGGGAGACGGTTTTGACGGCTCCGGACCCTGACAGGCTGACCGATCTGGGCAAGCGGCTCGACGACCTCCAGACGCGCAAGGCGGCAGGAACGAAAAGTTCGCCGCCATCGCAATCGGGTATCGCGTTCCGCTTCGCCACCGAACTGGTCGCGGCGCTGATCGTGGGAGGGGGCCTTGGATGGGGGATCGACTGGCTGTTCGGCCATTTCGGATTTCACACCCGCCCGGCCTTTCTGGTTTTGTTTTTCATGGCAGGCATGGCGGCGGGCATCCGCAACGTGATGCACGCGGCCAAAGAGATAAACGCCGAGATCGCGGAAAAGTCCGCGTCGAAGCCTGAGGAGAAATAGTCCGTGGCCCTGAACCCGATGGAGCAGTTCACCATCAAGCCGCTCATTGCCGAGCCGCTGTTCGCCATTGCCGGCCATCCGATCTATTTCACCAACCAGGCCCTCTTGATGATCCTCGTGGTCGCGGCCTCGTCGCTGTTTTTGACCCTGGCGGTCAAGCCCGGCCGGCTGGTGCCCAACCGCGCCCAGTCGATGGCGGAAGTCAGCTACGAATTCGTCGCCAACATGATCCATTCGGCGACCGGCGAGGATGGGCTGAAGTTCTTCCCCTTCGTCTTCACCCTTTTCATGTTCGTGCTGTGCAGCAATTTCTTCGGCATGATCCCCGGCAGCTTCACCGTCACCAGCCAGATCGCCGTGACCCTGGCGCTGGCCTGCCTGGTGATGGGCATCGTGATCGTCACCGGCTTCGCCAAGCACGGCTTTCGCTTCTTCATGCTGTTCGTGCCCAAGGCGCCGATCTACATCCTGCCGCTGCTGGTGGTAATCGAGGTGATCTCCTTCTGCTCGCGGCCCATCAGCCTTTCGGTGCGTCTGTTCGCCAACATGCTGGCCGGCCATACCCTCTTGGCGGTGTTCGCCGGCTTCGTGGTGTCGCTGGGCGCCGCCGGCGGGCTGTTCACCGGGCTGGCGATCGCGCCCTTGCTGCTGATCGTCGGCATCCTGCTGCTGGAATTCCTGGTGGCCTTCCTGCAGGCCTATGTCTTCGCGATCCTGACCTGCATCTATCTCAACGAAGCGCTTCACCTCCACGATCATCACTGAAACCTAGAAGGGACTTAAAATGGAACTTGCAGCTGCGAAAATGATCGGTGCGGGCATCGCCTGTATCGCCCTGGTCGGCGCCGGCATCGGCATCGGCAATGTGTTCGGCTCGTACCTCTCGGGCGCGCTGCGCAATCCGGGCGCCGCCGCCACCCAGACCACCAACCTGCTGCTGGGCTTTGCGCTGTGCGAAGCGACCGGCCTGTTCGGCCTGGTCGTCGCCCTGATCATCCTGTTCGGCTAAGACCAGCGCGCATGGCCGAGCCCGTCTCCACCACCGCGACGACTGAGGCCCCCAAGAAAGAGGGGGGCTTTCCGCCGTTCGACACGAGCACGTTTCCCACCCAGCTTTTCTGGCTGGTGGTGACGTTCGCGTTCCTGTTCACGGTCATGTGGCGGGTGGCGGGGCCGAAGATCAATTCGGCCATCACCAACCGGCGCGGCGTCATCAACGGCGCCATCGCCGAGGCCAACAAGGCCCGCACCGATGCCGAGACCGCCCAGGCCGGCTATGAGGCCGCGCTGGCCACGGCCCGCGCCCGGGCCAATGCGCTCGCGGAAGATACCCGGCAGGGCCTGAACGCCGAGATCGCCAAGGCCAAGGCGGACGCCGACGCCCAGGCGCATCACGCCATGCAGGATGCCGATGCCCGCATCGCCGCCACGCGCGAAACCGCCAAGGCGGCGGTGACGGCGGCGGCCCGCGACGCGGCCATCGCCATTGTCGAGCGGCTGACCGGCGACAAGGTCTCGGCCGAAGACGCCGCCAGCGCGATGGGGAACTGACCATGGAAATCCTGCATGATCCGGAATTCTGGGTTGGCGTCGGCTTTGTCCTGGTCATCGCCCTGCTGGTCTGGAAAGGCGTGCCGGGCATGGTCGGCAAGATGCTGGACCAGCGCGCCGCGGTGATCGGCGCCGAACTGGACGAAGCCAGGCGCCTGCGCGCCGAGGCCGCCGCCCTGCTGGAAGACTATAAGAAGCGCGCCGCCGGCGCCGAAGCCGAAGCCGCCGCCATCGTCACCGCCGCCAAGGCCGAAGCCGCGCAGTTCGCGGCCGACTCGCGCACGGCGCTGGCGCAGCAGATCGAGCGCCGCGCCCTGGCCGCCAAGGACAAGATCGCCCAGGCCGAAGCCGCCGCCCTGCACGAAATCCGCAGCCTGGCCGCCGATGCCGCCATAGCCGGGGCGCAGAAGCTGATCGTGGCGCGACTGGACGAACAGCGCGCCAGCGGCCTGATCGCCGAAGGCATCAAGGGCCTGGGCGACAAGCTGAACTGATCCTCAAGCCGATTCGCTCGCTTTGGGCAGCACCAGCCGCGCCAGCGCCAGCAGCCCCGGCGCCAGCATGGTGAAACAGGCGATCAGGATCATCGGCGCCTCGCGCCGCGGCCCCAGCCATTCCAGCGTGAACAGCAGGTAGGCCACCACCGGCAGGGCGGCAAAGATGCCGCCGAAGCGGTAGCCGCTATCCTTCGCCATGGCCCGGCTGACCGCGCCGAACGCCAGATAGATCACGGTCAGGTTCAGCATCCAGCCGAAATAATTGTGCAGCGGCACCCCGAAATAGGGTCCGCCCGTTTCCCATATCCAGGCGCCGCCGGCGATCATCGGCGGGTCCATCACCATGTCCCAGCCGGTCATCGCGGCGGCCCCGGCCAGCGCCACCGCCACCGCGCCGGCCGGACGCCGCAAGTCCAGGCCGCCCAGCAGCGCGCGCCCCACCACCCAGGAGGGATAGATCATCATGAACCAGCCCAGCGGGATCAGCAGCGGCACATTGCTCAGCTTGGGGCCCAGCATGTCGCTGTAGTGATAGGGGCCGAAGATCAGGCCGGTGCGTACGCCGACTTCCTCGAAGAAGAACGAGATCGCGACCGACAGCGCGAAGAACAGCGCCAGGCGCCGCCCGCCCAGCATCTGCGCGCCATGCAGCAGCGAGAAGGCGGTGAAGATCAGCACAAAGACGGTATTGCTGGCCCCGGGCACCGGCAGCCAGCCGGTGTCAATGATGAAGACACAGGTCAGGACGGCGAATGCCGCCCAGGTCGCCATCCGCCAGATGCGCTGCATGGAATGCCCCGAAATAGCCCGGCCGCAGGTTAGCAAAGCCGGGCGCGTGTACAAACATCGCTGTCAAACAGCGCCCACGCGGTCGCATCCGCGCGGGGGTGCGGAGACGGCGTGGCGGGACCGCCAAGGCGGCCATGTGGTTCTCGCCACCCCTTTTCAGGGCGGCAGCTTCCTTGCGGAAGCCTGCTTGAGCCTTGCGGCCCCGCCACGCCCGGCGATTTTGGGCCGCTCCAAGCTCCGACCAGCGTTCTGCAGATTACTCCGCTCAGAACCGTCCACCGAACCGTTCCGCCAGCGCCCCGACGCATCGGATTGCTGGACACTGCACGATCGTCTCGTGCCCTTGCGTAGACAGGCCCGCGTCCGTGGTCCTGCCCGAGGGGATTCAAGGAGGCGACCTCGTGAACACGGCAGGTTCGTCACCCCTGCCCGCGCCCACGACGCCGGCCTGCCCCCCGTTTCAGACGTCCGGAACGTCTCCGCATGAGGCAGGCGCGATCAGGTTAGAGGGAATTTTCGGAAGCGGTAGAGGTGGATAGCGATATCCACGCGCTGTCCACGCGGGAGGCGCTGTTATCCGACAAAATTGGCTAGGAAATCCTCGCATGCCTCTAGCTGGACCCTTCCTCAGAAGGACGAGAACCTCCGGTTCATGAAGCTGTCCATATCAAATATAGGTTTATATTCTTATCATTCAAATTGATAAACTGCGTTGCTACCTTGCAATCTAATTCGGATTTATACGGAATTTTGCCTTTTTTGCTCTCTAAAATGCGTGTATGGAACCAACACGCCTTTGGGGGCTGCGAAATGCTACTTGATTTCACGGTGACAAATCACTTGTCGCTGGAAAAGACGCAAACACTTTCGATGGTTGCGTCTTCGCTCAAAGACATCCAGGGAGCAATTTTGCATTCACCGGCGGCCCCTGCTGCGGGCGTGTTACCCGCGGTAGTGATCTACGGTGCAAATGCGTCGGGAAAAAGCAATTTCATATCTGCACTTAGATTTTTCCGAAAGGCTATCAGTACCTCTCACAGGCTGGGGAATGCTGAAAGCGGGATACCGTGTAGTCCATTTGCTTTCCACCCCGACATAAAAGCCTCTTCGACTTTTACGGCCAACTTCATTTTAAATGATGTCCGATACCAGTACGGCTTCGAATGTGACCAAGATATTTTCATGAAGGAATGGCTTTTATCCTTTCCAAACGGGACACAGCGCGTTTTATTTAATCGCGACAAGCAAAAATTCCGCTTCGGCAGATCGCTTCGTGGAGAAAACAGAGTCATCTCTCAGCTAACCCGGAAAAACAGCTTGTTCCTTTCTGCAGCTGTACAAAATAATCACGAAGAATTGACGAAGATTGCTTTCTATTTCGAAACTTTCGCATTCAACACCGAAACCAACGTCAAGAGCTTGAGCGTTGCTCAAAGGTTTTCGAAAACCGACATCGACCCGCGCGTGATTACCTTCCTCAATCGAATCGGCACTGGCATTGTCAGCTATAAAAAAACTGAAAATGCATTTCCCGAGCGAGTACAAGCCATGCAAAAAGACTTTGCAGGCGTCATTGCAAAATATACCAACGATGAGTTTTCGTTGCCTGCGGAGGCACACCAGCAGGTATCAATAGAGCTTGAACACCAAGCAGCCGATGGCAATCGCATCTCACTTGCGCTAGAGCGGGAAAGTTCCGGCACGCGAAGATTACTCGTAATGCTTGGTCCGATTTTCAAAGCGTTAGATGGTGGCGGCGTAGTTATTATCGACGAACTTGGAGCAAACCTTCACACTCAAGTCTGTGAAGCGATTTTAGCTCTTTTTTGCTCGAAGGAAACAAACCCTTTAGGCGCCCAACTCGTAGCGACCACTCACGATACCAACTTGTTGCGCTCAGAATTGCTTCGCAGGGACCAAATTTGGTTTGCGGAAAAAGACAGCGATGGCGCCACAGAGATATATCCCTTGACCGACTTCAAAACCAGAAAAGGCGACAATATAGAAAAAGGTTACGTTCAAGGAAGATACGGAGCCGTGCCTTTTTCCGGAGACCCACTTCAAACGGTGGACTCTGAGTAGATGGGAAAATGGGGGCGCAAACTTCAGCGGTCAAAAGCATCAAGAGAACCGCGAAAGCGCTTCACACTGTTTTGCGAAGGCAAAAATACTGAACCGGCTTATTTTAGAGCGCTGAAAACAAAATATCGAAACGCTCTGATTGACTGGGAAATACTACCGGCGGAGGGAGTTCCGCTCACAATTGCTCAGAATGCAGTCGCCCGAAAACGCGCCCAAAAGAAAAAGAATTTATTCGAAGCAAACGATGAGGTATGGGCAGTCTTCGATAGAGATATACACCCAAACTACAATCAAGCAGTTTCGATGTGTGCCGCTCATGGTGTTGGGGTCGCACGAACTGATCCCTGTTTTGAACTATGGCTGATATTGCATTTCAGAGATTTCGACGCCCCTATTGATCGGCACGCTATCCAGACAGAACTGGCAAAAATCTGTCCTGAATATGATCCAGACAAATCAAAAAACCTAGACTGCAAAAAGCTGATGGAAAGCGTTCTTGACGCAGAGCAGAGAGCGGAAAGACAACTATCACTGCGAGAGCGTGAAAATAACGCATTTGGTTGCCCCTCGACAACCGTGGGCGCTTTGACGCAAGCAATAAGAACGGCCGCCGAGAAAGCAAGGAGCAAGCCTTAGCATCGATCAATTGGAAGCGTTATTTTCCGGCTGGATATCCCCGTTCCCTATTGATAATGGTCGAGAGCAAAATCGGAAAACACAGCAATGTCGGCAAAGAACTGGGACCGGGTACCTATAGATGCGCAGAGCATCGAGGCGCCGTTGTCGTTGGCGGCGGTGTTCCTGGTGGTTACGGTCGGGGGTGACCAGGCGGCGCTGTCCAAGATCTCGGCGGTGCTGGCCGGGCTGGACGATTTGGTCAAGACGGTCGGCTTTCGCGACCTGTCCGGTCGCCTCTCCTGCATCGCCGGGATCGGCCGCGAACTGTGGGACCGGCTGCATCTGGACGGGCGGCCCGCCGAGTTGAAGCCCTTCGCGCCCATCCAGGGGCCGGTGCATGCGGCGCCCGCCACGCCGGGCGATCTTCTGTTCCACATCCGCGCCGAACGCGCCGACCTGTGCTTTGAGCTGGAGCGCATCCTGCTGGACAGCCTGGGCGACAGTGTGACGGTCGCCGATGAAGTGTCGGGCTTCCGCTATTTCGACGCCCGCGACCTGCTGGGTTTTGTTGACGGCACCGCCAATCCCACCGGGCTGGACCTGCCGGCGTCGGCGCTGGTCGGCGGAGAGGATGCGGCGTTCGCCGGCGGCAGCTATGTCGTGGTGCAGAAATACCTGCACGACATGGCCGCCTGGGCGAAGACGCCGACGCATCTGCAGGAAGAGATCATCGGCCGCACCAAGATCGACAATATCGAACTGGACGACGACGCCGCGCCGCGCAAGTCGCACAAGACCCTGACCACCATCACCGATGACGGCGGCAACGAACTGGACATATTGCGCGACAACATGCCGTTCGGCCGCCCCGGCCAGAAGGAGTTCGGCACCTATTTCATCGGCTATTCCCGCTATCTGTGGGTGATCGAGAAGATGCTGCAACGGATGTATGTCGGCGAGCCGCCGGGCGCTTATGACCGGCTGCTGGATTTCTCCACGCCGCAGACCGGCACGACCTTCTTCGCGCCGTCGCGGCCCACTCTGCAGGCGCTGCTGCATGACGCACAGGGCACGCCGGCGGACGGATAGGCCCCGGGCTTTCGCCCAGGGCCTATCCGGTTTGGCCGTTATTTCAGGATGGCTTCGCGGACGATGATGTCGCCCATGACGGTGCGGATGCTGCCGCGCGCGGCCTGTTCCTGGCTGGACTTGGCCAGCGATCCGGCGATCTGGGCCTGCAGCGCATATTGCTTGGCGACCGGCGTGTCATACTCGGCCATGTTCTTGAATTCCTGCGCCAGCAGGATATCGGGCTCGTCCTTGCGCGGGTCCATCACCAGCAGCACCTTGTAGTCCAGGAGGACGCCCGCCTTTTTCAGCGCCTCTTCCTGCGCCTTCCACTTGGTGGACAGCCATTCCATATAGTCGTCGAAATGGCCGTCCGCCGTTTTCACTTCGCCATAGTCCCATACCGGGCCGTTCTCGAAAGACGGCGTGTCGCCGGCGGCGAAGGCGGGCGCACTGAACAGCGAACCCAGAACAAAAATCGAAGCCAGAATCCTTTTCATGAAATCTCCTGTGGCTGGTTTGAAATGGAGAAAACCGAAGAGGCGAAAGCCCGCATGCCCCCCGGCATCGGCGATTATTCAGACAGACACGGGCCTGCTTGGCAATGATGGTTAATCGGGGACGAATTGGCGTGCGATTTCAGGGAATTGCCGGACTATCAGCGAAAAGTTGGATTCCCGCTTGCGCGGGAATGACAACTATTTTTCGGGATACACCACCCGCAGATGCAGTTCTTTCAACTGCTTGGCATTCGCCGGTGACGGGGCGTTCATCAGCAGATCCTGGGCCGACTGGGTCATCGGGAACATGGTGACCTCGCGCAGGTTTTCCTCGCCCGCCAGCAGCATCACGATGCGGTCGATGCCGGGCGCGGTGCCGCCATGCGGCGGGGCGCCGTGGCGGAAGGCGTTGATCATGCCCTTGAATTTTTCCTCGGTCTCGGCGCGCGCATAGCCGGCGATCTCGAACGCCTTGAGCATCACGTCGGGGTCGTGGTTGCGGATGGCACCCGACGACAGTTCATAGCCGTTGCAGACGATGTCGTACTGGTAGGCCTTCATGCCCAGGATGGTGTCGTTGTCGTTCGGGTCAAGGACGAGGAATTTCTCGCGGTCGAACTGCGGCATCGAGAAGGGATTGTGGGAGAAGTCGATCTTCTTGTCGTCCTCGTTCCACTCATACATGGGGAAATCGACGATCCAGCAGAACTTGTATTCGTCGTCCGCGATCAGCCCCAGTTCGCGGCCCAGCCGGGTGCGCGCCGCGCCGGCAATAGCGGCGGCGCGGTCGGTCTTGGCGTCGGCGCTGAAGAACAGGGCGTCGCCCGCTTTCACACCGGCCTTGGCGGTCAGCGCGTCAATCGCGTCCGGCGAGAGGAACTTGGCAATCGGGCCTTTGGCGACGATGTTGCCGCTTTCTTCTTCAAACTGGATATAGCCGAGCCCCGCCGCGCCCTCGCCGCGCGCCCATTCGTTCAGCTTGTCGAAGAAGCTGCGCGGCTGCGGCCCCGCGCCGGGTGCGGGGATGGCGCGCACCGTCTTGTTCTTGAAGGCCTTGAATGCGACATCCTCGCGGTCGAAGATCGCCGACACGTCCACGATCTCGATCGGGTTGCGCAGGTCGGGCTTGTCGCTGCCGTATTTCAACATCGCCTCGGCATAGGGAATGCGCGGGAACGCGCCCGGCGCGGTGACCTTCTTGCCTTCGCCGAATTCCTCGAACACCCCGGCCAGGACCGGCGCCACGGCGGCGAAGACATCGTCCTGGGTGACGAAGCTCATCTCCAGATCGAGCTGGTAGAACTCGCCCGGCGAGCGGTCGGCGCGGCCGTCCTCGTCGCGGAAACAGGGCGCGATCTGGAAATAGCGGTCGAAGCCCGCCACCATGATGAGCTGCTTGAACTGCTGCGGCGCCTGCGGCAGGGCATAGAACTGGCCGGGATAACGCCGCGACGGCACCAGGAAGTCGCGCGCCCCTTCCGGCGAACTGGCGGTCAGGATCGGCGTCTGGAATTCGGTGAAGCCCTGGGCGATCATCCGCCTGCGGAGCGATGTGACGATATTGGCCCGCAGCATGATGTTCTTGTGCAGCCGCTCGCGGCGCAAATCCAAAAAGCGATAGGTCAGCCGCGTCTCTTCGGGATAGTCGTGATCGCCGAACACCGGCAGCGGCAGTTCCTGGGCCTGGCCCTGCACCACGCAATCCTCGATGCGCAATTCGACCTCGCCGGTCGGCAGGTCGGCGTTCGCCGTGCCTTCCAGCCGCGCCACCACCTTGCCGGTCAGGGTCAGCACCCATTCCGAGCGCGCCGCATCCACCTTGGCGAAGGCGGCGGCATCGGGCTCGATCACGCACTGGGTGATGCCGTAATGGTCGCGCAGGTCGATGAAGATCAGCCCGCCATGATCGCGGCGCCGGTTGACCCAGCCCGACAGGCGGACGGTGGCGCCGACATCGGCCTTGCGAAGCTGGCCGCAGGTGTGGGTGCGATAGGCGTGCATGAGGCGAAAATCTCTTAGAATGCGGTTTTCGCAGGCGAAAACCTTGGGAAACGCAGGGGTTTTGGCGGTTTATGGGGGGGCGGTCAAGTCTGCGGCAATGGCGCGGTTTTGTCCGGTTCTTCCCGTCACAAAGCCCGGCTAACGTGGCGGCGTCACAGGGGAATCACGCATGAAATCCGCATCCGCGCTTGGCTCGTTCCTGGGTCTGTTCCTGGCCCTGATGGCCGCCCCGGCCCTGGCCCAAAGCCCCCAAAATCCGCCCAGGCACAATATCATCATCTTCGTCGCCGACGGCTTGCGCTATGGCAGCGTCGAGCCCGGCAACATGCCCAACATGTTCAAGCTGAAGACCGAGGGCGTGGACTTCACCAACAGCCACTCCCTCTATCCCACCATCACCACCGTCAACGCCTCGGCCATCGCCACCGGCCATTACATCGGCGACACCGGCGACTTCGGCAACACGCTGTGGACGGCGACGCCGATGATCAGCCTGAAGGGCTCGCCGGTCGGCTTCCTGGAAAACGACATCGTGCTGGACGAAATGAACCAGAAGTTCGGCGGCAACTATCTGAACGAGACCACGCTGCTGGCCGCCGCGCGCACCCAGGGCTTCAACACCGCCGTCATCGGCAAGGAAGGCCCGGCCCGCATCCAGGATTCCACCGCTGCCGGCGACGGCAGCGAGACACTGGTGCTGGACGATTCCACCGGCCATGAGGGCGGGGTCGGCCTGCCCCAATGGTTCACCCGCGACATGCGCCAGGCCTTTGTCGGCAAGGAAGCGCCCAAGACCGACGTGCCCAATATCGAGCAGGAAGTGTGGATGATGAAGGCCACCACCCGCATCGTGCTGCCGCATTTCAAGGAAGACGGCCGGCCCTTCGCCATGGTGTTCTGGTCGCGCGATCCCGACATGAGCCAGCACAACACCAGGGACAGCGTCGGCGAATACGATCCCGGCATCAACGGTCCCAGTGGCAAGGCCGGCACCCGCGACGCCGACACCATGCTGGGCGAATTGCTGGCGGCGCTGAAGGAACAGGGCCTGGACAAGACCACCGACGTCTTCGTCACCGCCGACCATGGCTTCGTGACGGTCAGCCACACTAGCGCCACCAGCCCTTCGACAAAGTTCGATGTGCTGCCTTCGACGGAAACCACCTCCGGTTTCCTGGCCAAGGACCTGGCCGCGACCCTGGGCCTGCCGCTGCGCGAGCCCGGCGCCACCGGGTCTTCGATAGATTTCAGCAATGGCGGCAAGCTGGCCGGCGGCAATGGCGTCTTGGGCCGCGACCCCGCCCATCCCGACGCCATCGTCGCCAGCAATGGCGGCTCGGACCTGATCTACCTGCCGGGCGACAATGCCAAGGCGCTGGCGGGCGATATCGTGAAATTCCTCACCACCCAGGATTATGTCGGGGCGATCTTCGTCAACGACAGGCTGGGCAAGTTCCCCGGCGCGCTGGCAATGAGCGACGTCAACCTGATCGGCGCGGCCAGAACGCCCACGCCCTCCCTCTATGTCAGCTTCCGCAGCTTCGCCCAGCCCTGCCCCAATCCCCTGCAATGCACGGTGGGGGTGCATGACACCTCGCTGGCCACCGGCCAGGGCAGCCATGGCTCGCTTTCCCGCGCCGAGACCCGCAATTTCATGGCCGCCCTGGGACCGGACTTCAAAGCCGGCTATGCCGACCCTGCCCCCATTTCGAACGCCGATATTGCCCCCACCCTGGCCCATGTCGCCGGGATCGGCCTGACGCCCAAGGGGCAGCTGCGCGGACGGGTCGTGACCGAGGCCCTGGCGGGGGGCAGTTCGGTCAATGTTTCCAAACGCACCCTGCGGTCGGACCCGGCCGAAAACGGCATGCGCACCCTGCTGAACGTCCAGCAGGTGGGCGAAAACCGCTATTTCGACGCGGCGGGCTTCCCCGGCCGGGCGGTGGGGCTGGCGCCTTAAAAATCCCCGTTTGCCTCGCGAATCCGCTATCACGGTCCCATGCGGATTGTAGACACGACGGACGATCTTCGGGCTTTTGTGGACGAACTGGCGGGGGCGCCTTACTTGGCGCTGGACACCGAATTCCTGCGCGACCAGACCTATTACCCCCGGCTGTGCCTGATCCAGGTGGCGGCGCCCGGTATCGAGGGCATCATCGACCCGCTGGCCCCCGGTATCGACCTCAAGCCCTTCTACGACCTGATCGCGCGGCCCGACATTGTGAAGGTGCTGCACGCGGCGCGGCAGGATATCGAAATCTTCTTCCTGCAGGGCGGCGTGCTGCCCGATCCGCTGTTCGACACCCAGATCGCCGCCATGGTCTGCGGCTTCGGCGATGCGGCGTCGTATGAAACGCTGGCGCGCAAGGTCGCCCATGTCGAAATTGACAAGTCGGCCCGCTTCACCGACTGGAGCCACCGGCCATTGTCGAAGCGCCAACTGGAATATGCCCTGGCCGACGTCACCCATCTGCGCGTGATCTATGAATGGATGAAGGCCCGGCTGGAAAAGACCGGCCGCGCCGCCTGGGTGGCCGAGGAAGTGGCGGCGCTGCAGGACCCCGCGCTCTACCGGCTGGACCCGGAACTGGCCTGGAAGCGGCTGAAACCCCGCAGTTCCAACAAGCGCTTCCTGGCGGTGCTGGCCGCCATGGCGGCGTGGCGCGAGCGCGAGGCCCAGGCGCGCGACATTCCGCGCGGGCGGGTGCTGAAGGATGAAGCCCTGACCGAGATCGCCGCCCATCCGCCCGAAACGCCCGACGCGCTGGAACGGGTGCGCGCTGTCCCCAAGGGGTTCGCCAATTCCCGGCTGGGCAAGGGGCTGTCGGAGGCCATCGCGGCAGGCATGACCGCCGAACCGCCGGAGGGCGCGGTGCTGGAGAACAAGCAGCGCCGCCGCCGCGAGCCCTCGCCCGCCGTCATGGATCTGCTCAAGACCCTGCTGCGGCTGCGGGCCGAAGCGGCCGGGGTGGCGCCACGGCTGATCGCCAATGCCGAGGATATCGAACGGCTGGCGGCCAATGAGGATGACGATGTCGCCGCCCTGCAGGGCTGGCGGGGCGAAGTCTTCGGCAAGGACGCCATCGCCCTTCGCAAAGGCGATCTGGCGATCGCCCTGGAAAACGGCGAGGCTGTGGTGGTGGAACTGGAAGGGGAAAGCGAATGAAAAAAATCATGATCGCGGCGGCATTGGTTCTGGCCACGACCGCCGCCCAAACCTCAGTGCAGGCGCAACCGACCGCGCCGACCCAGCAGCCGGCCGACTGGACCACCCTGACCCTGACCGCCGATGTGGCCAAGCCCGCCTACATCGCCTGGGACAGGATCGGCGGCAATGACTGGTGCGGCATCGCCAAATACCTGGACGTGAAAGGCTGCACCGTCACGTCGGGCAAGGGCGAACTGGGCTCGGTGCGCACCATTGATACCGGCACCGCCCAGGTGGTGGAGATCGCGGTGGCGCGCACGCCCTATTCCTACACCTACGCCCAGCCCTTCACGCCGATCTTCTATCACGGCACCCTGGCGGTCGAGGCGGTGGACGCCACCCATTCCAAACTCGTTTACACCCTGATCTGGAACCAGACCGCGGTGGGCGATGCGGCGGCCCAGGCGGCAGCGCGGGCCTCGCGCCGCAGCCGCTTCCAGGCGGCGCTGGACAAGATGGCGGCGGCGGCGAACGCGCAATAACGTCCTCTCCGGTGGCAGGCTAAGAAGTGCACCCGACTGACTGTGATAGTTTAACAATGCCGCACGTTGACGGCTGAATCGGCGATATTCCCATAGACCTGTCAAATCAGCGATTTGGAGGTATTTCTTGGAATCTCTTAAGATTGCCGCGGTCCTGACGTTTTTGGCGCTCTGCCCAGTCCTGGCAGCAGACGATCTGGCCTCGCCCAAATATGGCAGTTGGGGCTTTGATGAAAGTGGCATGGACCGAAGCGTCTCGCCAGGCGCCGATTTCAATGCCTATGCCAATGGCGTTTGGTTCAAGCGAACTGCTATCCCGTCCGACCGGCCAACCATCGGTATTTTGGATCAGTTGGTGGAACTGAGTGAAGCACGCGCCCATGCCATTGTGGAAGATGCCGTCGCGGGCCAACTCAAAGATCAAGACGCCGACAAGATCGCAGCCGTCTATCGCGCCTTTATGGATGTGGAAACCGCAGAACGGTTGGACTTTAAGCCACTCGCACCGCAGTTGGCCGCGATCCGGAATATTGAAACCCGGCGCGATGCCGTCGCCCTTATGGGCCAGCAGAACAGCGGCTATGCCTCGATCTTCGATATCAACATAAGCCAGGATCCAAAGTCGCCCGATCATTACGCCGTATTTCTGACGGCTGCCGGTCTGGGGCTACCCGACCGCGACTATTATCTGAAAGATTCCTTCGCCGCCAAGAAGACTGCTTATCAAGCCTATGTCCAGCAGATGTTGGAAATGATCGGATGGCAGTATCCGGCAAGCAACGCCAAGGCGATTGTCGCTTTTGAAACGAGCCTGGCGGAGGCAGCCTGGACGCGCGCCCAGCAACGCGATGCCGACAAGACCTATAATCCTGTCAGCATGCCCGAGTTGAAAGCACTTGGACCGGATTTCGACTGGGATGCCTTCCTGGGTTCAAGCGGCCTGCCCCAAATTGAACGCGCCATTGCCACTACAAATACCGCCTTCCCGCGATACACGACTGTTTTCGCTTCTGCGCCCCTGCCGCTCCTAAAGGCGTGGTTTGCCTTCAGGCTGATCGACCGTTATTCGTGGCTTTTCTCCAAGCGTTTTGTCGATGCCCAATTCGATTTCCGCAGCAAGACCTTGGATGGCCAGCCGGAGCAATCGGCGCGTTGGAAACTTGCTGTCGCCTTCACAAACGACGTGTTGGGCCAGTCCGTCGGCCGCGTCTATGTGGCGCGTTATTTCCCTCCAAACGCCAAGGCCAAGATTGATGCGTTGGTCGCCGAAATCCATAAGGCAATGCAAGCACGCATCATGAAGCTGGACTGGATGAGTGATGCGACGAAACAAAAGGCGCTTGAAAAGCTTTCCCAAATTACCGTCAAAATCGGCTACCCCGCTAAATGGCTTGATTATAGCGCCTACAAGGTCAGTCCGACCGACTTGTTCGGTAACCGGCTGCGGGCCAATGCCTTTAGATGGCATCGCGAAGTGGCGCGGCTGTTCCAGCCGGTCGATCATGCCGAATGGGACGTAACGCCCCAGACGGTGAATGCCTACTATTTCCCTGCCAACAACGAGATCGTCTTCACCGCCGCCATCCTGCAACCACCATTCTTTGATCCCGATGCCGATGCGGCGATTAACTATGGCGGCATCGGCGGTTCAATTGGTCATGAGATCAGCCACGGCTTCGATGATCATGGACGCAAGTTCAACGGCAAGGGCATCCTGACCGATTGGTGGACAACCGAAGATGCCAGCCGGTTCAATGAACAGGCGGCACGCCTGGGCGCCCAGTACTCCGCCTTCGAGCCCTTGCCGGGCGCGCACGTCAATGGCACCCTGACAATGGGTGAAAATATTGGCGACATGGGTGGGCTCTCGCTGGCATTGGATGCTTACCAAGGCAGCCTTAAGAGCCAGCCTGCGCCGATAGTCGACGGATTCACCGGCGATCAACGGGTGTTCCTAGGCTGGGCGCAAATCTACCGGCAGAAACTGCGTGACGACATCCTGCGGCAGCGGATCGTCGCCGCCCCACATTCTCCACCTCAGTATCGGGTCAATGGCACCATAAGGAATATAGATGGCTGGTATTCGGCCTTCGACATCAAGCCAACCGATCCGCTCTATATCGCGCCGGAAAAACGTGTGCGCATCTGGTGAGAGGATTATGGATGGCCCGGACAAGCCGGGCCACGACGTTTAAGCACCACTGTCATTCCCGGCCGAGCAGCGCGGCGCAGCCGCACTGCGAGGGGAAGGGAACCCAGGCTGGCAACACCAGACAGGATTTCCAAAGCCTGGGTCGTTCGCACGCTGCCGCTACGAACTCCCTCACGCCGCGCTGTCGCGCGGCGTTCGCCGGGGATGACAGGTTAGCTTAGGCTTCGTCCAGGTTCGCTGACCCGGTCAACAAATCCGGCTCCGCCGGCTCGTTGGGATCGTAGGGGTCTTCGTCGGAGGTCAGGCCCTCGGTGGGGTTGGGGACGTCGAAGCCGCTCGGCGGGACGGCTTCCAGAAAGCCCGCCGCCTTGAGTTCGTCGGTGCCCGGCAGGTGGGCGACGCTTTCCAGCCCGAACTGGACCAGGAAGGCCTCGGTGGTGCCATAGGTGACCGGGCGGCCGGGAGTGCGCTTGCGCCCCCGGATCTTGATCCAGCCGATCTCCATCAGCATGTCGATGGTGCCCTTGGACATGGCGACGCCGCGAATGTCTTCCATCTCGGCCCGGGTGACGGGCTGGTGATAGGCGATGATGGCCAGGGTCTCGATCGCGGCCTTGGACAGGCGCTTCTGTTCCGGCTGTTCCTTGCGCAGCAGGAAGGCCAGGTCGCTGGCGGTGCGGAACTGGTATTTTCCGGCGACACAGCAAAGGTTTACGCCGCGCTTCTGATAAACCTCTTCAAGCGACTTCAAAAGGCCGCCAATGTCGGCACCTTCCGGCAGCGATGTTGACAGCGCCTTTTTGTCCAGCGGTTCGGAGGCCGCGAACAACAGCGCCTCGACCATCCGCAGATGTTCGGGGTTGGCGGCGTCCGCCGGGGTTTCGGCGTCCATCTGGTTTTCAATCGTCTCGATCATCTGGGCTACGCTGCTCATGGTCAGGCCTCGCTGGGCACGTCGGTCGCCCTGTGGGCATCCCGGACAAAAATCTCGGCAAAGGGGGCGGTCTGCTGCAGCTGGAGCTTGCCGTCGCGGGCCATCTCCAGGCACGCCAGCAGAGTGGAGGCCATGGCCGAACGGCGGCGGCCCTCGCCCTGCCATTCCAGCGGCAACAGCCGGGTCAGGGCGCTCCAGTCGCTGATGCGGCCCAGCATGCGTTCCAGCCGCTCGCGCGCCTCCTCGATCTGCAGCACCAGCGGCTGGACGGGGCGATAGGTGGTGCCGCCCATCTTCCTCACCCGCTCGGTGGCATAGGCGGTCAGCAGGTCGTAGAGCGTGTCTTTATACGTCCGCAGCTTGACGACATTGACCGGCTCGGGGTCGCCGCGCCCGAACACGTCGCGGTCCAGCCGCTCGCGCCCCATCAGCCGGGTGGCGGCGGCGCGCATGGCGTCCAGCCGCTGCAGCCGCCAGCGCAGGCGGGTGGCCATCTCGTCGGCGCTGGGTTCGCCGTCGGCGATCTTTTCCTGCGGCAGGATCAGGCGGGATTTCAGATAGGCCAGCCAGGCCGCCATCACCAGATAGTCGGCCGCCAGTTCCAGGTTCAGCTTCTTGGCCGATTCGATGAATTCCAGATATTGCTCGGCCAGCTTGAGGATGGAGATCTTGGCGATGTCCACCTTCTGGTTGCGCGCCAGGGTGAGCAGCAGGTCCAGCGGGCCTTCAAAGCCGTCCACCTGGATCAGCAGCGCCTGGTCGTCGGCGACGATGGCGGTGGCCTCGAATTCGTCGAAAGCGGCCTCGCTCATGCCGTGCCTCCCAGCAGCGCATCCAGCCGGGCCTGGGCGGCGGCGGCGTCGAACGGCGCCCCATTCAAGGCAACAGGCACCGACAGATGCGCCAGCGCCTGCTCGCTGCGCTTCAGCGCCACACCTTCCAGGACTTTCACTTCCGACGCCACTTCGCGCATCTCTTCCATATTGCCGTTGCAGTGCAGCACCAGGTCGCAGCCCGCGAACAGGGCAGCCTTGGCGCGCACCGACAGGGGCCCGTCAAGCGCCTGCATGGACAGGTCGTCCGACATCAGCAGGCCGTCAAATCCTATCTCACCGCGTATCACATCCCGAACGACTTTGGGGCTGGTGGTGGCCGGACGCTGTGGATCAATCGATTCGTAAACAACATGCGCGGTCATCGCGATCGGGCACTGGCTGAGGCTGCGGAAGGTGACGAAATCGCTGGCGGACAGTTCGGCGGCGCTGGCGGAAACCCGGGGCAAGGCCAGGTGGCTGTCGGCCCCGGCCCGGCCGTGGCCGGGGATATGCTTCATCACCGGCAGCACGCCGCCATCCATCAGGCCCTCGATCTGGGCCCGGCCCAGGGCGATGACCGTGGCCGGGTCATGCGCGAAAGCCCGGTCGCCGATGATGTCATGGCTGCCGGAGACCGGCACGTCCAGGACCGGCAGGCAGTCCACATTGATGCCCAATGTTGACAGGTCATGGGCGATCAGCCGGGCATTCAGATAGGTGGCCTCGCGGGCGGCCTGGGGGTCGGTCTGGTGCAGCAGCCCGAAGCGGGCGGCGGGCGGGCGGGCGGGCCAGTGGGGCGGCTTGAGCCGGGCTACCCGGCCGCCCTCCTGGTCGATCAGGACAGGCGCCCCGCCGACCGTGGATCGCAATTCCTCAACCAGGGCTATAACTTGCGCCTGGTCGCTGATGTTGCGTGCGAACAGGATAAAGCCCCAGGGCTTCACGTCGCGGAAGAAATCCACCTCCGCCGCCGACAGCGAGGTGCCGGCGCATCCGTAAATCGCGCGGCTGCGCATGGCTACCTACTTGCTTGGGATACAGACGCCGCCGTCCGCCTTGAGGCGGTCGCACAAAGCGGTGGCAACTTCCTTGTCGGACAGCCCGCCGATGCGCAGGCGGTACCAGGTGCCCTTCTCGCCCAGGTCGGCCTGCTGCACGTCATCGGAATAGCCCGACAGCAGGGCGGCATGCTTGGCCTTGTAGGCTTTCCAGGCGGCGTCGGCATCGGCCTGCGACTTGTAGGCCCCGATCTGCAGGACATAGCCACCGCTGGCGGCGGGTTTTGTGGCGGCGGCCACCGGCTTTGGCGCGGCGGCAACGACACCACCCAGTTGGCGGGGTGCGCCGGTGGCGGGACCGCCGACCGGGGCTGGCGCGGCAAGGACAGGCGCGGGCTTGGGTGCTGCTGGGGCCGGGACGGCTTTGGCGACAGGCGGCGCGGCGTTGGCCTGCTGGATCAGCGCGGCCACCGACTTTGGTGGCGACTGGGGCGCCGGCTTGGCCGGCGGGGACACAGGCTTGGCCGGAGCCATCGCCACCGGGGCCGGCTTAGGAGCGGCTTGCGGCGCGGCGGCGACCGGAGCGGGTTTTTCCACCGGGGCGGCAACGGGCGGCGGGACAGGCTTGGCCGCCTCAGCAGGCTTGGGCGCCTGGGCAGCGGCATTGTCGTCATCCGGCGGCGCCGGCTGCTCGTAAATCTTGAAGCCCTGATAGGGCACATTGGTGCCCCCGGCGGCCTGCGGCGCCACGCGCTCCGGCCCCGCGGCCGCGGTCAGCACCGGGGTCTCGCCCCGGCCGCGCGCCACGCCCTGGCTATAGGCCAGCCACACCACGCCCGCGAACATCGCCAGCACCAGCAGCGCCAGCACGATCAAGAGCGGCAGGCGCGAGCCTTCGACGTCATCGTCTTCCTCGGAGCCGTCGAACACCCGCACTTCGTCGCTGGGTTCGTACACGCCGCGCTCGTAATTGGCCAAGGTCGCAAGTCCCGAATCTGCTGAGAGGAGATGTTAGCACCCTCCTCTGTACGAATCATGCGCGACTAGAGCGCAATTTCTGCGTGAAAGATGCGGCTATATTCGGCCAGGGCGAAACGGTCGGTCATGCCGGCGATATAATCGCGCGCCACGGTGCCGGACACCGCCTCCCGCGCCGCCGCCGCCCAGTCGGGCGGCAACAGGCCCGGATCGGCCACGAAAGCCTCATACAGGCTGAAGACCACGCCCTTGGCGCGGTTCATGGACTTCATCACATGGGGATGGCGGTACATCTTCTCCATCTGGAAGGTCTTGAGACCCTGCAGCCGTTCCAGCAGCGCGGGCGAAAATTCCGCCGTCGCCCGGCCGGCGCCGCGCAGCGCCGCGGCGGAGGCGAACGCCCCCGCACCCAGGTTGGCGCGGGTGCGGGCCAGCACATCCTCCATCAGCTCGCTCATCAGGGTGCGGATCAATTCGCCGATGAAGCGCGACAGTTCCAGGTCGCCATGGCGGTCCAGCACACCCTTCACATGCGCACCCACCACCGGCCAGTCCAGCAGGTCGGTGACGGTGAACAGTCCGGCGCGCAGGCCGTCGTCAATGTCGTGGCTGACATAGGCGATGTCGTCGGCCAGGGCGGCAAGCTGCGCTTCCAGGCCGGGCCAGCTTTCCAGTTCCAACGGCCAGCGCCTGTCGAACCCCTCGATCGGTCCCGGCAAGGGCGGCAAAAGCGGGCCATTGTGCTTCACCAAGCCTTCCAGCGTTTCCCAGGTCAGGTTCAGGCCGTCGAACGCGGCATAGCGATGCTCGAGTTTGGTCACGATCCGCAGCGCATGGGCATTATGGTCGAAGCCGCCGATCTCGCGGGTAGCGGCGTCCAGCGCCTCCTCGCCCGCATGGCCGAACGGGGTGTGCCCCAGGTCGTGCGCCAGGGCCACCGTCTCGGCCAGGTCTTCGTCTGCGCCCAGGGTGCGGGCCAGGCTGCGGGCCAGCTGCGCCACTTCCAGGGAATGGGTCAGCCGGGTGCGGTAATAATCGCCCTCATGCTGCACAAAGACCTGGGTTTTGTGTTTCAAACGACGAAAGGCGCTGGAATGGATGATGCGGTCGCGGTCGCGGCTGTAGCAGGTGCGGGTGGCGCTTTCGGTTTCGGGATGGAACCGCCCCCGGCTGGCGGCCGGCTGGGTTGCATAGCCGGCATGCGGTCCCGGCAGGCTGACAACCGGCCCCAGCAGGCGGCCCGGCGGGGAACTGGGAAGATCGGTTTCGGCCATGCCCATGACTATTTGGAAGGAAGTGACTACATAGAGGGTGCGCCCCAGACTGCAAGAGTGTCCCCATGGTCAGCATGCCCGTTACCCTCTCCGACCGCGCCGCCCGGCGCATCTCCGAAATCCTCAAGACCGAGGCCCAGCCCACGGCGCTGCGGCTGGCGGTGACCGGCGGCGGCTGTTCGGGCTTCCAGTATAATTTCGCCCTGGACGACGCCCAGCTGGACGAAGACCTGGTGGTGGAGAAGGCCGGCGCCAAGGTGCTGATCGATCCGGTGTCGCTGGATTTCCTGGCCGGGGCGGAGATCGATTTCACCGACGACCTGATCGGCCAGGCCTTCAAGGTCAACAATCCCAATGCGGTCGCCAGTTGCGGCTGCGGCACCAGCTTCACGGTCTGAGCGAAGACCGCCGCGTGAAGATCGCCACCTGGAACGTCAATTCGATCAAGGCGCGGCTGGAACCGGCGCTGGCCTGGCTGAAACAGGCCCAGCCCGATGTCGTCTGCCTGCAGGAAATCAAGACGGTGGACGAGAACTTCCCGCGCGAGCCGTTCGAGGCGCTGGGCTATAACTGCGCCGTACACGGACAAAAGAGCTATAACGGCGTCGCCATCCTGTCCAAGAGCCCGCTGGAAGACGTGACGCCGCGCCTGCCCGGCGGCGACGACAGCGACGACCATGCCCGCTATCTGGAAGCGGTGATCACCGGCAAGAAGGGCATCGTGCGGGTTGCCTCGATCTATGCCCCCAATGGCAATCCCTGGCCCGGTCCCAAATTCGACTACAAGCTGGCCTGGCTCGAAAGATTGCGGCTGCACGCCAAGAAACTGCTCAAGGCCGAGGAGCCGGTGGTGCTGATGGGCGACTACAACATCATCCCCGAGGACAAGGACGCCGCCAGGCCCAAGGCCTGGGTCAAGGACGCGCTGTTCCAGCCGGAATCCCGGACGGCGCTGCGGCGGATCGAAAACCTGGGCTACACCGACGCCTTCCGCGCCCTGCATCCGGGACCGGGCCATTACACCTTCTGGGATTATTTCGGCTCCTGGGAGCGCAATAACGGCATCCGCATCGACCATGTCCTGCTGTCGCCCCAGGCCGGCGACCGGCTGCAGGCCTGCGGCATCGACAGCCACGTGCGCGGCGACAGCGAAAAGCCGTCGGACCATGTTCCAGTTTGGGTTGAATTAAAGATTTAGCCCGCCATGACCCGGCCAAAATTCTCCCGCTATAGTCCGGCCATGCGTAAAATCCTGATCGCAGCCTATGCCCTGCTCTGTGTCACCCCGGCCTTCGCGGCGGACAGGCGCGTCTATAAAATCGACAGCCTGATCGCCACCCAGAAGAAGGGCGAGATCACGATCCAGGCCAAGGGCGCGGTGCAGAGCGGCGGCTGGAGCAAGCCGCACCTGCATGTGCTGCACGCCGACAGCCATAGCGTGATGGTGGAATTCCTCGCCGCGCCGCCGCCGCCGGGCATGACGGTGATCGAGGCGCTGGTGCCGGTGGCGGCCAGTACCGAACTCAAGAGCCGGGCCGCCTCGGTGCATGCCCAGGCCGAGGTCAATGAAATCACCACCCAGGTCTTACGCTGATGCAGATAGATGTGATCTCAGACACGGTCTGTCCCTGGTGCTTCATCGGCAAGCGCCGGCTGCAGCGCGCCATGGCGTCGCGGCCGAACATCGTGTTCGACGTGAAGTGGCGGCCCTATCAATTGGACCCCACCGTTCCCAGGGAGGGCGCCGACCGCCAGGCCTATATGCGCGCCAGGTTCGGCGACGATCCGCAAAAGACGCTGGAGATGCACAAGGTCCTGATCGCGGAAGGCGAAAAGGAAGGCATCGCCTTCGACTTCGCCGCCATCGCGCGCCGCCCCAACACGCTGGATTCCCATCGCCTGATCCGCTGGGCGGACGCCGCCGGGGTGCAGGACGATGTGGTGGAGCGGCTGTTCATCGCCTATTTCGAGAATGGCGAGGATATCGGCGACATCCGCATCCTGTCCGACATCGCCGATCTGTGCGGCATGGATGGGGTTGAGGTGGCGCAAATGCTGGAAAGCGATACCGACCTGGCCCTGGTGACGCGCGAGGACCAGATCGCGCGCGAGATGGGCGTGACCGGCGTGCCGGCGATGATCTTCGGCGGCAAGCTGGCGGTATCGGGCGCGCGCGAGCCGGAGATGCTGGCGGTGGTGATCGACCGCGTCGCCGACATGCAGGCGGGCCAGACCGGGGCGGCGGAAGAAGATGACGAAGGCGAAGAAGAAGGCGAAAGCTGACCGCTATTCAAAGCCCAGCGGCCAGCGCCATTCCGTGCCCATATTGTCGTCGGTGATGGTTGCATATTGCGCGGTCGCCGCCAGGATCGCGGCGCAGGATTGCATCCGCTGGCCGCCTGAGCGCAGGGGACCGTCGGCGCCTTGCGGCAAAGTCAGCGTCCAGCGCAGCAAGGCGGCATCCCGCGGCAGGTCGAACACCGGCTTGCCGTCAATGCGCGTGGCCAAAAGATTGCGCCGCCAGCGCCCCACATCCAGGTCGAACGGGCTGTCGCTGACCAGGATATTGTTCATCACGCCATAGCCATGGCGATAGTTGGCGCAGCCGGTGCGCTGGGCGCGTCTGGAGCCGGTGGCGTTGTAGAAGAAGATACCGCCCTGCTTGAGATGGGCGCGTACCAGGGCATCGAATTCCTGCGACAGGACGTTGGTGGCGTTGGCGCGGAAGTGATAGCTGGTGTTGGCGATCACCGCGTCGAAACGGGCGCCAGGGTGCCGCCTGAGCCAGCGGCGGCCGTCATCGATGACGATCTGCACCTTTGGATTTTTCAGCAGCGAGGCGATTTGCGGCCGCTCGCGGATCAGCGGCAGATAGCCGGGGTTGATCTCCACGACGGTCAGGTGGGCCACGTCGGGATTCGCCGCCACCACCTGCGCCCAGGAGCCCGAGGCCAGGCCCACCATCAGCACATCGTGCGGGTGGGGATGAAACAGGCTGAGGCCGTAAGCGCGAATGACGCCGTTCACGTCCCGCAGCAGGTCGAGATTGAAGATCCCGTCATAGACGCCATTGCCGGAGACGGTGCCGTCGCGGCTGACGGTGATGATGCCGTCGCGGTTTTCCAGCACCCGCGTCAATGGCGACCCCGTCGCCAGTTTCTCCTTGTAGAGCATCGCGTCCATCACCCTGGACGACAGCGGCGCCTGGAACAGCGCCAGAAGTCCCGCGGCGCCCAGCGCGGCCAGCAGGACCGGCCGCTTCAGCGCGCCCCGTCCCAGCCAGGCGAACGGCGCGGCGACGGCGAGGCTCATCAGCGCCAGCGTCACCGCCATGGCGCGGGCATCCAGCCAGTCGGCCAGCACGAAGCCTGTCAGCAGGCTGCCGGCCGCCGAACCCAGGATATCCGCCAGCAGGATCTGGCCGACACGGCCGCCGGAACGATCATCGGCCGGCACCGCGACATGCGCCAGCACCGGAAAGATGGTGCCCAGCGCGCGGGCGACGATCACGGTGGCCAGGAGGATCACCGCGATCATGCCCTTGCCCAGGGGATGGCTCACCGACAACAGCGGCAGCAGCGCCAGGCTGGCCAGCGCGCTCCACATCAGGCCGCGCGCGATCTTGCCGGCCAGTTCGCCGGGCGAGGCCGCCTTGGCGCACCATTGCGCCGCATCCTGCGCGCCGGAGGCGACGCCCAGCAGGAAACCCGCCAGGGTCAAGGTCAAGGCCGTGGCGCCGGTGCCGGATTCAAATGTCGCCAGCCGCACCAGGAATATCTCATAGGACAGCGAAACGAAGCCCGCGAGGAAGGCCAGCACCAGGCCCAGGCGATAGCGCAGCGGCATCTCCAGCGGGGCGTGGGCCGGCGCCGGGGCAAGCGTTGCGGGCGATGATGCGGTGGCGCGGCGCGTGACCAGGAAAGCGGCCAGCGCCGCGGCGCCGATCGCGCCATTGATCCCCGCCGCCGCCCACACCGTGTGTTGCAAGCCCAGCCAGGGGAAGAAGGCCAGCGCCGCCAGCATGCAGCCCGCCACCGCGCCCAGGGTGTTGACGCGGTAGAGATCGCCGGTCGAAAGACCGACATTGGCGGAACGGCTGATGAAATGACCCACCAGCAGCGGCAAGGTCATGCCCATCAGCGCCGTGGGCAGGAAAAGCAGCCCCAGCGCCGCAGCCACCTGCCCCGCCAGCGGCAGATCGCGCACCAGCGGATCGGCGGCGTCGAACAGTTGCAGCGACACCGCGCCGAACAGGCCGACCGACAACTCGATGGCTGCGATCAGGAGCAGCGGCGGGATGGCGCGGCGCAGCGCCAGCCGGCTTCCGATCAGGCTGCCCAGCCCCAGGCCCAGCATGAAGGCGGTGACCACGATTGTGACCGACACCATGTCCACACCGAAGATGCGAAACAGCGCCCGTTGCCAGGAGAGTTGATAGACCAGCGCCGGAATGCCGGAGGTGAAGAAGAACAGCCGGATCAGGGTGCGCTGCGACAGCAGCGCCGCGGCCCGGGGCTTGCGATCCGTCCACGGTGCGGTCGTCGCGATCGTCATGGCGGTTCCCGTCCCGATGGCGCGGTGCCCGCGCCCGATTGTCATGCCGCGTCGGCGACGACTTTATTCCGGCCCGTTCGCTTCGCGCGATAGAGCGCCTGATCGGCGCGGTGCAGCAGGGCCTCGGCGGTGTCCTCGCGGCCCTCGCAGCGGGCGATGCCGATGGAGATGGTGATGTTGATCTGGCCGGGATCGCGGCTGATGCGGATCGGCGTGGTCTCGATGGACTGGCGCAGGCGCTCGGCGATGTTGGTGGCGAAGGCGATGTCGGTGTCGGGCATGGCGACGACGAATTCCTCGCCGCCATAGCGGCAGGCCAGGTCGATGCCGCGGGTGTTGGCGGCGATGCGGGCGGCGAATTCCTTCAGCACCTCGTCGCCGATGTCATGGCCATGGGTGTCGTTGACCTGCTTGAAATGATCCACGTCCATGATGACGAAAGCCAGCGGGCGCTCGTTGCGCTTGGCGTTGACCAGCATGGTGTCCAGGTGTCGGCTCATGTAGCGGCGATTGTGCAGGCCGGTGAGCTGGTCGGTGATCGCCATTTCCAGCGACAGCTGGACATTGTGGCGCAGCCGGTCGGCATAGCGCTTCTTGCGCAGCTGGGTGCGGACGCGGGCCACCAGCTCGTTCTTGTCCACGGGGCGGGTGAGATAATCGTTGACGCCCATTTCCAGCGCCTGGGTCAGCTTCCTGCGGTCGCCGTCGCTGACCACGACCAGAATGGGCACATGGCGGCCTTCCGGCAGCGAGCGCAGCTGCGAGCACAGGCGCAAGCCGTCGAAGCCGCGCATGCCCAGCGACACCACGATCAGGTCGTAATCGCCGCCCTTCACCCGCACCAGCGCCTCCTCGAAGGTATCGGCGGATGAGACTTCATGCTTGGGCGTCAGCGCGCTGGCGAACCAGGCGACGCTTTCGGCGCGGTCCTCGATCACCAGGATGCGGCCCGACTGGTTGTTCTCGATCAGCGTCTCGGCGGGATCGATGAGACCCATGCCCTGGCCGGTGGATTCGCGCATGCGAAGCTCGTCGGTCATCATCTTCAGGCGCACCAGCGAACGCACGCGGGCGAAAAGCGCGGAATCGTCCACCGGCTTGGTGAGGAAATCGTCCGCCCCCGCCTCCAGGCCGGCGACGCGGTCGCTGGGCTGGTCCAGCGCGGTCACCATCACCACCGGCACATGCGCCGTCCTGGGATTGGATTTGATGCGGCGGCAGACCTCGAAGCCGTCCATGCCGGGCATCATCACGTCCAGCAGCACGATGTCGGGGGCGCCCTCGTCCATCCGGGCCAGGCATTCCAGGCCGTTGAAAGCGGTGATGACCTCGAAATATTCCGCCGTCAGCTTCGCTTCCAGAAGCTTGACGTTGGAGAGGATGTCGTCAACGACCAGAACGCGTGCCGTCATGGCAGTTTACCCGATGAAGCGGCGGACGGTGTCCAGGAAGCCGGTGACGGAGATGGGCTTGGAGATATAGGCCTCGCAGCCGCCCTGGCGGATGACTTCCTCGTCGCCCTTCATCGCGAAGGCGGTGACGGCGACGACGGGAATGCCTTTCAGCGAATCGTCCTCCTTGAGCCATTTGGTGACTTCCAGGCCGCTGACTTCCGGCAGCTGGATGTCCATCAGGATCAGGTCGGGATGATGCTCGCGGGCGATGTCGAGGGCTTCCATGCCATCCTTGGTCTGCAGGATGTTGTAGCCATGGGCATCCAGCAGGTCGTGGAAGAGCTTCATGTTGAGCTCGTTATCCTCCACGATCAGAACTGTCTTGGTCTTCGCGTCCATGGTTTTAACCTTCCGGCAACGCCCAGGCCTCGGCCCACAGGGGCTCTGGCTGTTTTCGTCAGTATTAGGGATTATGTCTTAACGCTCCCTTGACGATGCCCCACCCAGACATGCCCATGAGCCCGCAAAACGCCGAAATCCTTGCCCTGGACGCCCTGGCCTGGCTGGCCGGGGATGCGGACGGATTGCAGCGATTCCTCGATATTTCCGGCACCGATGCCGCCGCCTTGCGCAGTTCCGCCGGAACGCCGGCAATGAATGTGGCGATCCTGGATTTTTTGCTGGCGCAGGAGGATTTGCTGCTGCGCTTCTGTGAAAGCGCCGAAATTTCGCCCAAAACATTACACTTGGCGCGGCATCGCCTGGATGCGGGGGGCGGCTGATGCGCCCGATCTCCATACGGATCGGTGTGGATTTGGGCGGCACCAAAACCGAGATTTTGGCGATGGGAGCCGAAGGGGCGGAACTCTGGCGCAAGCGGATGGCGACGCCGCGCGATTATGACGGCACCCTGGCGGTGATCGCGGCCCTGGTGCGGCAGGCCGAAGCCGAAACCGGCCACAGCGTCAGTGTGGGCATCGCCATCCCCGGTTGCGAAACCGGCAGCGGGCTGATCAAGAATGCCAACTCCACCTGGCTGATCGGCCGGACGTTACGATCCGATCTGGAGATGCTGCTCGAGCGGCCGCTGCGCCTGGCCAATGACGCCAACTGCTTTGCTTTGTCGGAAGCCAGCGACGGCGCGGCCAAGGGCGCGGGCGTGGTGTTCGGGGTGATTGCCGGCACCGGGCTGGGCGGCGGAGTGGTGGTAAACGGACAGGTGCTGGGCGGCGCCCATGGCGTGACGGGTGAATGGGGCCATATCCCCCTGCCCGCCATGACGCCGGAAGAACGCGCCGACAGCCGCGCCTGTTACTGCGGCAAACGCGATTGCATGGAGACCTGGTGTTCCGGTCCCTTCGTGGAACGCGAGTTTGCGCGCCTGACCGGGCATGCCCTGCCCTTGGCCGAGATCGCTGCGTCCGATGACCCGCAGGCCCGCGCCCTGATCGAACGCCTCGCCGACCGGCTGGCGCGCGGGCTGGCGACGATGGTCAACATCCTGGACCCCGATGTGATCGTGCTGGGCGGCGGGCTGTCCAACATCGCGCGGCTTTACGATGAACTGCCGCCGCTGGTGGAGAACTATGCCTTCACCCTGGGCAGCCCGCCGAAGATCGTGAAGAACCTGCATGGCGACTCGAGTGGCGTTCGCGGTGCGGCGCGGCTGTGGCCGGAGTAACTCAACTGTCATGGCCCACCGGGTTCATAGCGGCAGCGTATGAACGGGCCACCCAGCTGGGTTGGCGCGATTGCAACGCCGGGCTCCGGCATCACCTGGGTGGCCCGCATTCGCGGGCCATGACAAGTTAGGTTGTTGTATGCCCGGATTAAATTGGCCCGCTTTCTGCCGCGACTGTCTCAGCGATGCGACGGCGGGCGAGCCTTGTCCCGCCTGCGGCTCGACGCGCGTGGTGGCGCATCCCGAACTGGATACGTTGGCAATCGCCCATCTCGACTGCGATGCCTTCTATGCCGCCATCGAGAAGCGCGACGATCCCTCCTTGCAGGACAAGCCGCTGATCGTGGGCGGCGAGACGCGCGGCGTGGTCTCCACCTGCTGCTACATCGCGCGCAAATACGGCGTGCGTTCCGCCATGCCGATGTTCCAGGCCCGCAAGCTGTGCCCCCAGGCGGTGGTGCTGAAGCCGCGCCATGCCTATTACAGCCAGGTGGCGCGCCAGATCCGCGTCCTGATGGAGGAACTGACGCCGCTGGTGGAGCCCTTGTCGCTGGATGAAGCCTATCTCGACCTGTCGGGCACCGAGCGCATCCATCACAGCAGCCCGGCGCGCACCATGGCGCGGCTGGCGGCCCGCATCGCGCGCGAGATCGGCATTACCGTCTCCATCGGCCTGTCGGGCAACAAGTTTCTCGCCAAGCTGGCCTCGGAACTGGACAAGCCGCGCGGGTTTGCCGTGATCGGCATGGCGGAGGCGCGCTCTTTCCTGCGCGACAAGCCGGTCGGCATGATGCGCGGCGCCGGCAAGGTGATGCAGGCGCGATTGGAACGTGACGGCATCACCCATATCGGCCAGTTGCAGGATGCCGACACCAAATGGCTGGCCTCGCGTTATGGCGCCACCGGACTATGGCTGCACCGCATGGCCAACGCCCAGGATTCGCGCGCCGTGGACCCGGGCGGCGCGATGAAGACCATCTCGTCCGAGACCACCTTCGACAAGGACCTGTCCGCGCCCGCCGAACTGGAAGCGGTGTTGTGGCGGCAGGCGGAACGGGTCAGCGCCCGCGCCAAGAAACTGGGCCTGGGCGGCAAGACCATCGTGCTGAAACTCAAGACCGCCGACTTTCGCCTGCGCACCCGCTCGCACTCGCTGGACGATCCCACCCAACTGGCCGACCGCATCTTCCGGGTGGCGCAGGCCGCCCTGAAGCGCGAGGCCGACGGCACCCGTTTCCGCCTGCTGGGCGTGGGGCTGTCGAACCTCGCGCCGGCGCTGGCCGCCGATCCCGCCAGTCTTATTGATGGCACGGCGGAAAGGCGGGCAAAGGCGGAACGGGCGATGGACAAGATCCGCGCCAAGTTCGGCGGCGAGGCTGTCGGCAAGGGACGCGGGTTGCGGCGCTAACGCCCGATGGTATCGGCGCCCGTGACGTCGGCGGCGATCTGGTCGGCGCAATCGTCCGTCTTGTTGTGCAGGCAGGTTTCTTCGCTTTCCGCCAGCCTTCCGCCGTCGCGGTAGAAGGTCAAAGTGAAGCTGAAATCCCTGGCCTTGTCGTCGCTGCCGAGCTTGTCCACCCGGCTGCTGCGCGACACCACCAGAACCCCGGCGTCCCGCCTGGCGTGCAGCGCGAAGGCAGGGCGCGCCAATACCTCGCGCACCAGCCGGTCGGCCTGCTGGCCGTCGCGATCGTCCTGCTCGACCGAATAAAAAACCGGGATGGGCGGGGATTGGGCCGGGGCCGGGCCGGCGGCCACTGCAAGTGTCAAAAAAATCAGCTTTTTCATGTCTGTCATGGACGCGGAATCGGAGGTTCTTATAGCCGTCGGAGCCGTCGCACTGTAACTTTCACTTTGTTCACAAAGAGGTCGTCATGTCCGTCATCGAATCCCGCCTGAAAGAACTGGGCATCACCCTGCCCGCCCCGCCGGTACCCGTCGCCAGTTATGTGCCCTACACCATCAGCGGCAATCTGGTGTTCATATCCGGCCAGGTGCCGATCGCCGACGGCGCGGTCAAATATGTCGCCAAGCTGGGCGCCGATGCCGGGCTGGAAGTCGGCCAGGCGGCGGCACAGCTGTGCGCCATCAACCTGCTGGCGCAGCTCAAGGCGGCTTGCGGCGGCGACCTGGACCGGGTGGCGCGCTGCCTGAAGCTGGGCGTGTTCGTCAATGCCACGCCGGACTTCACCCAGCAGCCGGAAGTCGCCAATGGCGCGTCGGACCTTATTGCCGCGGTTTTCGGAGACGCCGGAAAACATGCCCGCGCCGCCGTCGGCGTCGGCTCGCTGCCGCGCGGCGTGGCGGTGGAAGTGGACGCCATTTTCGAGATCAAGTGACAGCAAGCCCCATTTCGGCAAAATTGGTTACCAGCGCGGCGGAGGTCGGACGCGAACGCTGGAACGCGTTCGCCAATCCCACGGCCGCGTCCGAGCCGCACCCGTTCACGACCTATGAATTTTTCGCGGCGCTGGAAGAGTCCGGCTCGGCGACGCCAGGGACCGGCTGGCAACCGGCGCATCTGCTGACGCCCGACGGGCTGATGCCGATGTACCTGAAAAGCCATTCCCAGGGCGAATATGTCTTCGACCATGCCTGGGCCGATGCCCTGGAGCGGGCGGGCGGCGACTATTATCCCAAGCTGCAATGCGCCGTGCCCTTCACGCCGGTCACGGGACGGCGGCTGCTGGGCGATGCGAAAGTCCTGCTGAAGACGGCGCAGGCGGCGGTGAAGCAGATCGGCGCGTCGTCGCTGCACATCACGTTTTTGACACGCGAGGAATGGCAGGCGGCGGGAGACGCCGGCTATCTGCAGCGCACCGGCCAGCAATTCCATTGGGACAATCGCGGCTACAAGTCGTTCGACGAATTCCTGGGCGAATTGTCATCGGCCAAGCGCAAGAATTTGCGCAAGGAGCGCGCCAGCGTGCGCGAGGCCGGGGTGACGTTCGACTGGCTGACCGGAAGCGACATCACCGAGGCGCACTGGGACAGATTCTTCGACTTCTACATGGACACCGGCGGGCGCAAATGGGGCACGCCCTATCTGACGCGGGAGTTCTTTTCCCGGCTGGGCGCCAGCCTTTCGGCCCAGACCCTGCTGATCCTGGCGAAGAAGGACGGCCATCATATCGCGGGTGCGCTGAACCTGTTTGGCGAAGGCGTGCTGTTCGGGCGCAACTGGGGGGCGGCGGAATATGTGCCCTTCCTGCATTTCGAGACCTGTTATTACCAGGCGATAGATTTCGCCATCGCGCGCGGCTTGAAACGGGTAGAAGCCGGGGCCCAGGGCGAGCACAAATTGCTGCGCGGATACCTGCCGGTGGAAACCTACAGCGCGCATATAATTGCCCATAGGGGCCTGGCGCGGGCGGTGGACGATTTCCTGGGCGCCGAACGCCTGGCCGTGGCGGAGAACATGGCGGAACTGGCGGCGCACGCGCCGTTCAAGAAGACGTGACGATCGCTGCGTTTCCTCCTATCGTCATGGCCCGCGAATGCGGGCCATCCAGTTTCTTTTTAACTACCTCGCAACGTCAAACTGGATGGCCCGGACAAGCCGGGCCATGACGATTGAAAGAGTCAGAAAAAATGCCCTACGATCCCAACAACATCTTCGCCAAGATCCTGCGCGGCGAAATTCCCTGCGTGAAGGTGTTTGAAGACGACAGGACCCTGGCCTTCATGGATGTAATGCCGGAAGCGCAAGGCCATGTGCTGGTGGTGCCGAAGGAAGCCGCGCAGGACATCCTGGCCCTGTCGCCCGATGGCCTGGCGGCGATGATGGCCACGGTCCAGACGGTCGCCAGGGCCGTGGACAGGGCGCTGGCGCCTGACGGCATCCTGCTGAAACAATACAACCGCGAGGCGGCGGGCCAGAGCGTGTTCCATGTTCACTTCCATGTGCTGCCGCGCTGGGAGGGCGTGGCGCTGGCGCCGCACGGCAAGGTCATGGTAGAGGCGGCGAAACTCGAACCCGTCGCCGCCAAAATCAGGAGTGCCCTATGATCCTCGAACGCGCCATTTTTGCCATCAAGCCCGGCCAGGCCGAGGATTTCGAAGCCGCCTATGCGCAAGCCCGCAAGCTGATCGAAGCCGCCAAGGGCTGCCGCAAGGCGCAGATGCGCCGCGGGGTGGAAAATCCCGACAGCTTCCTGTTGCTGGTGCAATGGGAGACGCTGGAGGACCACATGATCGGCTTCCGCGAAAGCGCCGCCTTTGCCGAATGGCGCGCCTTGCTGGGGCCACATTTCGCCAGCCCGCCCGCGATGGAGCATTACGTCGAACCGCTCTAGCCGAAATTGTCATGGCCCACTTTACGTGGGCCATCCAGGGCAACCAGCACCGCGCTTGCGGTTCTGGATGGCCCGGGCGTGAAGTTTACCCTCCGACCGCCCTTCGGGCGGTTCGGGGGGCCGGGCCATGACAGTTGCGGCTAACCCGGCATCGTCTCGAACATCTTCAATCCCGCCGGGATCGGGGCCCAGTCGGGCGCGTCGCGGGTGAAGATGGCGATGCGGGGCACGAACAGCGACGGATCGTCCAGCGAGCCGGCATAGATGGTGTGGCTGTCGGTCTCGCCCAGCGGGCCGCCAAACACCAGCCCGCCGCAGACCACGCAGGAATTGCGCACCGCCTCGCGCCCATCGGCATGGCGCATGCGATGCACCGTCCAGCGGCCGGTGATGGTCAGCGCGCTGGCGTCGAAGCCCATGAACGGCACGAAACCCGAGCCCGATGCCTTGCGGCAGTCGGCGCAATAGCACAGCCCCATCCATTTGGGCGCGGCATGCGCCTTCCAGCGCAGGTCGCCGCACAGGCAGGAGCCGGTGATCATTCCACACTCCCCTTGAGGAAGGGGCGAACCGCCGAAGGCGATTGCGAGATTGGTGGCATCACCCCTCCCCGAAAATGCCTTCGGCATTTTCGACCCTCCCTCAAGGGGAGGGTCGAAGACCGTCAGACTTCCGCCTTCGGTTCTTTCTTGCCCTTGGGGGCACGGGGCTTGGCTTCGGCGGCGGGGATGAATTCGAAGGCCAGCTTGTCCTTCTCGCGGTCCAGCAGCACGCGCACGGTGCCGCCGCCCTTGAGCTTGCCGAACAAAATCTCGTCGGCCAGCGGCTTCTTGATATTGTCCTGGATGACGCGGGCCAGCGGACGCGCCCCGAAGGCGTCGTCATAGCCCTTTTCACCCAGCCAGCGGGTGGCTTCCGGCGTCAGGTCGAAGGTGACGTCGCGGTCGGCCAGCTGGGCTTCCAGTTCCAGCACGAACTTCTCCACCACCTTGTCGATGGTGCCGCGCGACAAGGGCGCGAACGGGATGATCGAATCCAGGCGGTTGCGGAATTCCGGGGTGAACAGCTTCTTGATCGCCTCCTCGTCCTCGCCCTCGCGCTTGCCGCGGCCGAAACCGATGGCGTCTTTCGCCGCATCGGAGGCCCCCGCATTGGTGGTCATGATCAGCACCACATTGCGGAAGTCGATCTTCTTGCCGTTGTGGTCGGTCAGCTTGCCGTGGTCCATCACCTGCAACAGGATGTTGAACAGGTCGCCATGGGCCTTTTCGATTTCGTCCAGCAGCAGCACGCAGTGCGGATGCTGATCGACGCCATCGGTCAAGAGCCCGCCCTGGTCGAAACCGACATAGCCCGGCGGCGCGCCGATCAGGCGGCTGACGGTATGGCGCTCCATATATTCGCTCATGTCGAAGCGCAGGAACTCCACGCCCAGGATATTGGCCAGTTGCTTGGCCACCTCGGTCTTGCCGACGCCGGTGGGACCGCTGAATAGATAGGAACCGATGGGCTTTTCCGGCTGGCGCAGGCCGGCGCGCGCCAGCTTGATGGCCGATGACAGCGCATGAATGGCGGCATCCTGGCCATAGACGACGCGGCCCAGGTCGGCCTCCAGGGTCTTCAGCGCCTCGGTATCGTTCTTGGAGACGGACTTGGAGGGAATGCGCGCGATCTTGGCGATCACGTCTTCCACGTCCTTGACGCCCACCACCTTCTTGCGGCGGCTTTCCGGCAGCAGCATCTGGCCGGCGCCCAACTCGTCGATCACGTCGATCGCCTTGTCGGGCAGCTTGCGGTCATTGATGTACTTGGCCGACAGTTCCACCGCCGCCTTGATGGCGTCGGCGGTGTAGCGGATCTTGTGGTAGTTCTCGAAATAGCTCTTGATGCCCATCAGGATCTTGATCGAATCCTCGACGGTGGGCTCGGCCACGTCGATCTTCTGGAAACGGCGCACCAAAGCGCGGTCCTTCTCGAAATACTGGCGGTATTCCTTGTAGGTGGTCGAGCCGATGCAGCGCAGCGTGCCCTGGGCCAGCGCGGGCTTGAGCAGGTTGGAGGCGTCCATCGCCCCGCCCGAGGTCGCCCCGGCGCCGATCACGGTATGGATTTCGTCAATGAACAGGATGGCGCCCTTCAGGCTTTCCAGTTCCTTGACCACGGTCTTCAGCCGTTCCTCGAAGTCGCCGCGATAGCGGGTGCCCGCGATCAGCGAGCCCATGTCCAGGGAATAGATCACGGCGTTGCGCAGCACTTCCGGCACCTCGCCGCGGATGATCTTGCGCGCCAGGCCCTCGGCGATGGCGGTCTTGCCCACGCCGGGATCGCCCACGAACAGCGGGTTGTTCTTCTGGCGGCGGCAGAGAATTTGAATCGTGCGTTCGACCTCGGCGGCACGCCCGATCAGCGGGTCCACCTTGCCGGACTTGGCCTTCTCATTCAGGTTGACGCAATAGGCCTCCAGCGCCTCGGTGCCCTGCTTGGGCTGCTTTTCGCTTTCGTCCTCGTCCTCGCTGCCCTTGACCTGCTTGGGCTGGCTCATGCCGGGGCGCTTGGCGATGCCGTGGCTGATATAGCTCACCGCATCCAGCCGGTTCATATTCTGCTCCTGCAGGAAATAGACGGCATGGCTTTCGCGTTCGGTGAACAGCGCGACCAGCACATTGGCCCCCGTCACCTCGTCGCGGCCGGAATTCTGCACATGCAGCACGGCGCGCTGCACCACGCGCTGGAAGCCGGTGGTGGGCTTGGCTTCCTCGCTGTCGTCCAGCACCAGGGTGGAGAGATCCTCGTCCACATATTTCAGCACCGACTTCTTCAGCGCATCCATGTCGACATTGCAGGCCTTCATGACCTGGCTGGCGTCGGTGTCGTCCATCAGGGCCAGCAGCAGATGCTCGAGCGTGGCGTATTCATGGTGCCGGTCGCTGGCGAGCTTGATGGCGTGATGCAGTGCCTGTTCCAAACTCCGCGATAAACTGGGCATCCGCGCCTACTCCTTTTCCATCGTACACTGTAGAGGATGTTGATGACGCCGGGCGAATTCAATGACCTGGGCGACTTTTGTTTCCGCGACCTCGAAGGTGAAGACGCCGCAGATGCCCACGCCGTGGCGATGGACATGCAGCATCACATCCACCGCTTCCTCGCGGGACTTGCCGAAAATCTTTTCCAGGATGTGAACGACGAACTCCATCGGCGTGTAGTCGTCGTTCAGCAGCAGCACCTTGTAGAGCGAGGGTTTCTTGGTCTTGGGGCGCGTTTTGGTGACGATCCCGGTGCCGGTATTGCCCGACCCGTTCTGGCCGCCATCCTGATCGTCGCCCGAATCCTTCATGCGCCGGCTGCTTCGCTTCCATGCCCATCCTATCGCGGAATAGGCGGTTGACTAGTGGGGTTGAGGAAGGCGACCAAGCCTTCCGAACGCCCGCAACCAAGCGGGCCGAACGCCTTCGCCCGAACGGGCGAAGGCCGGGAGCCGTATCTGGTCAGCCGGCCGCAAAATTTCAAGTTCCGGAAAAACACAGAAGGGCCCCGGCAAAAACCGGAGCCCCTCGTAAGCGAATAACGTCAGAACTCAGGCGACGCGGGCGCTCTGAACCACTTCCAGCCAAGCCTGGACCCGACCCTTGAACGGGGCGAAAGTTTCCTTGCTGGCGGAGGTGGCGAGTTCGCCGATCTTGCTCAGCTCGGCGACATAGGCCTCAAAGGCCGATTTGGCGAAGTCGGTCTGGAATTCGAACGCCTCATGCACCGACTTGGAGCCCATCACGGCCTTGGTGGCGGCGACGGAGTCTTCGATCGACTGCTTGGAGAAGGCATAGATTTCGCTGTTGATGCTCTCGATGCTCTTGCCGGCGACGGTGGCCGACTTGGTCACGGCCTCGGCGGTGTCCTTGCCGTAGCCCAGGAAGGCGTCATAGCCCTTGAGGGCCTTTTCCAGGCCGGTCTTCAGCGCCGCGGCGCCATTTTCCAGCGCGGTTTCGGCCGTGGCAGTCGCCTTTTCACCGGCGGTTTTTGCTTTGCTCATGTCATGTCCTCTCTGATGTTAGGGCACGACCGGTTTTCCGGTGGCCTGTTGCAGTGCAACATGGACTATATTGGACAGTGCCCCGCAGCCGTCAAGGGTTAATTGTTGCGTCGCACAATGATTTTTTGCTGCAGGGAACCGCGGGAACAATTAGGTTTTCGTTAACCCTTCGTAAACGCCCGGAACCAATACTGGATTCGGTAAACCGGCTTGCGGAAAGTGTCGCAATTTGGTCTTTTGACCGTCGCAGGTATGGTTCGGTTTTGGGGATGTCATTGTCTTTAGCTTTTCGACCTCGCCTGCTGCCTGGGATTGTCGCCCTCTGCATCCTGATGGCTGGGCTGTCGGCCCCCGCCTATGCCGCCCGCCACCGCCACGCCCCGGTCCAGCACCTGGCCGCCCTGCACCATCGCGGCGTCGTGAAGATGGCCGGCAGCCCCACCGACCCGGACAAGGATGCGGCGCTGGTGGTGGATGGCGCCACCGGCAAGGCGATCTATGCCCGCAACGAGACGGCGGAGCGCCACCCCGCCTCCCTCACCAAGATGATGACCCTGTACCTGCTGTTCGACGCCCTGAAGGCGGGCAAGCTGACCATGCAGACCCAGATGCCTGTCAGCTATCACGCCAGCGTGCAGCGGCCGACCAAGCTGGGCCTGCGCCCCGGCCAGACCATCGACGTGGATACCGCCATCCGCGCCATCGTGATCCGCAGCGCCAATGACGTGGCGGTGGTGATCGCCGAGGCCCTGGGCGGCACCGAATCCCATTTCGGCGAGATGATGACGGCGCGCGCCCGCCAGATCGGCATGCGCGAAACCAACTTCCACAATGCCAGCGGCCTGCCCGACCCCCTGCAGATCACCACGGCGCAGGACCTGGCGGTGCTGGGCCGCCATGTCGCCTATGACTATCCGCAGTATTTCCCCTATTTCGGGCTGGCCGGCTTCAAGTATCAGAACGTCTGGTACCCCACCCACGACAACCTGATCGGCCGCTACAACGGCGCCGACGGCATCAAGACCGGCTATACCGGCGCTTCGGGCTTCAACCTGGTCAGTTCGGTCACCCGCGGCACCACCCACCTGATCGCGGTGGTGATGGGCGGGCGCACCGCGGTGCGCCGCGACCTGGAAATGGTGCGGCTGCTGGACCAGACCTTCGGCCAGATCGCCGCCAACCCGGCGATGGTGGCCGCGCGCACCGTGCCCTGGCAGCAGGTCGCCCAGAACGCACCCGCCCCCGCCATTGCCGGCTTCACCCTGCCGCAGGTTTCCAGCCAGTATGCCTCGGTCTCGCCGGTGCCCATGGTGCAGAACGACGACGAAGACGCCGCCGAATCGGCGCGCGCGCCCGACGAGAGCTTTGCCGTGATTCATGCCGAAGGTGGGCATGCCGAAGGTGGGCATGCCGAAGGCACGAAACCAGCAGCGGCGCCCAAACCCGAGCCGCAGAAGCCCCTGCCCGCCGTCGCTGCCCAGGTGGCAGTCGTGTCGCCTGCCATGGGCAAGGTCACGCCCACCCCCGCCGTGCGTCCCTCGGCCCGGCCTGATGACGCCGTCCAGGCCCAGCCGGTCAAGATGGCGGCCAATGCGCCCCGGCCGCAGATCCGCCCCAGCCTGCGCGAGGATTCAGGGCATGATGCCCTGCATGGCGAAGGCGATGCCGACCCGACGCCAACCCCGGGCCACAACTGGACCATCCAGATCGGCGCCTATGCCGACAAGGCGCTGGCCGATGCCCAGCTCAAGACCTATGCCGGCAAGGCGCAGGATGTGCTGGCGCGCGCCTCGCGCATCATCGCGCCCATCACCTCGCCCCAGGGCCATACCCTCTACCGCGCCCGCTTCGGCCTGTTCGCCGAACAGGAGGCGCGCGATGTCTGCTCGCGGCTGACCCAGCGCGGCCAGACCTGCTTCGCGGCGGTCCAGACCCGCTAGTGCCAGAGGTCGTCACGACCGTCGCCGAACTTCGCCAGGCCATCGCCCGCCTGCGCCCGGCCCGCATCGGCATGGTGCCCACCATGGGAGCGCTGCATGCGGGCCATGTTTCGCTGGTGACGGCGGCGCGCGAACAGTGCGACCATGTCGTGGTCAGTATCTTCGTCAATCCCACCCAGTTCGCGCCGAACGAGGATTTCGACGCCTATCCTCGCACCCTGGAGGCCGACTTGGCGCGGCTGGGCGAGATGGCAGCTATCGTTTTTGCTCCCACCGCACGGGAGATGTATCCGGACGGCTTCGCCACCACCATCACGGTGGGCGGCCCCAGCGCCGGACTGGAAACCGACTTCCGTCCGCATTTCTTCGCCGGCGTCGCCACCGTCGTCGCCAAGCTGCTGCTGGCCGCGTCGCCGGACATCGCGGTGTTCGGCGAGAAGGATTACCAGCAGCTGCTGGTGGTGAGACGGCTGGCGCGCGACCTGGCTTTGCCGGCCAGGATCATCGGCGCCCCCACCCTGCGCGAGCCCGACGGCCTGGCGCTGTCATCGCGCAACGCCTATCTCTCGCCGCCGCAGCGCCAGATCGCGGGACGGCTGAATGTCATCCTGAAGGAGGCAATCATTCGAGCCCGTCAGGGGAATTTGTGGGCAGCGGAGGATGCGGCGACACGAGCATTGCTCGATTCCGGTTTCGACAGCGTGGATTATGTCGCCATCCGTGACGCGGAGTCTCTGGCCGAAATCCATGACCGCCGTCGCCCGATGCGCATTTTGGCGGCGGCGAAGATCGGCAAGACCCGGCTCATAGACAATATGGCGGTCTGAGCCGCTTGCGATCGGATTGGATCGCCCAAATCCCCGTTGTCATTCCCGCGGAGTGATGCAACATTCTTATCCATCTGATTTTGCTGGATAAAAATATAGCATTTTCGCCTGTGTAGGAACTGTGCAGGAAAAATCTGCACATTTCGCGGAAAGAGGCGGACTTAGCGGCTGTTGTTGAGCTTCACAAGCGGCCTGTTCGTAGCTGTGTTCGGCGTCTGAATCAATCTTACCCGCCCGCTACCGACTGCACGGTGATGGTGCAGCGTTCTTCCTTCTTCGACTTCGTTGCCGCTTCACGGCAGGCTGCAATCCTCTCCTTGTTGGCGCGCACCAAGTCCGCATCGGCGGCAAGCTGCGCCCAACCATCGGGACTGGATGATTTCATTAGCGCGATTCCCGCATTCCATTCGTCGGCGTTCATGATCGTGGCCGCCATGCCGGCCGGTATCCCGAACGGAAAGGCCCGGATCACAAACGGGAAGCTCATGAAACCCACCAGCAGTCCGATCCCGGCCGCCATCGCCAGCCATTGCCGCTGATCCTGCTTGGTCCGAAAGTTTCCGATCAGGTAGGTGAGATTGCTGCGCTCATGGTCGGCGCTCTGCGCGGCCCGGCGCAGCGCCTCGGCCGCCTCGCTAATCATGGTGCGGCCCGCGTTGGCGATGGATGCGCCCTGCTGCTCCGGTGACAGGCGCAAGGCCGGCGATTTCTGGATGGTCTCAAGCTGGCCGCCGATCTCGTCCAGGCCCTTGCCGATCACGGCCAGGTCTTGGGCATAGTCGGGCGGGCGATTGTCGCGGATCGCCCCCGGCAGGGCTTCCACCGCCTTGCGCAGCACCGATACCTCGGCGCGCAAATCCTCAAAGGCTTTCGCCGGGTCGTCTGCGTGATCCTCCGCCATACCTATCCTCCCGTCTTGTTACAGCGACAGCCCCCGTCCTCGCCCGCGTGTGATCTCGTTCATGGCCTGCCCGGCGCTGGGCGCGTCGATCACGCGCCCCAGCCTCGATCCCATGTCCACGCCCATGTCCTTGGCGCGGGCGCGCACCAGCGATTCAAGCTGGGGATCGCGCTTGAGCTTGCCGGCTATGCCCTGCATCTGCTTTTTGATCTTCTCCCGCGCGCCCCGGTCCAGATAATTGTCTCGCAGCTTGTCGTCGCGCGCTTCAAGCCGCTGCCAGTCCTTCACCAGCCGCTCGGCCTGCAACGCTGGATCGCGGCGCACGCGGTCCTCATGGCGGATCGCGCCCGCAAGCTCCTGGCCGCGCTCCGGCCCGCGCAACTGCTTCATGGCGCGTAAGGCGGACGGCTCATAGCGCATGGCGTAGTGCAGGTCGTTGACGGCGTTGGGACGCGCCGTCTCCAAGGCCCCGGCCGCCTCGCGCATTTCGCGCTTCTGATATTCGAGGACGGGAAGCGCCTGCTCGCGCATCCGGTCGGCGTCGGTCCAGGCCCGCGCATACCGCTCGGCGGCCTGCTCCAAGCTCGGCGCGGGCTGCTGCGTCGCCGCGCGCTCCGGCTTGGCCGGCTGCAAGCCTTCCACCTTTCCGATCTCCGGCGACGGCCGCGACACGTTCAATTTGAGGCCGTCGAACATGCCGCGCTTGGGGGCAACCTCGCGCTCGCCCTCCGGCGCTGGCGCGCGAGGTTGCGGCTCCCGGCTCAATGCCTGGTCCCGCGTTGCCCGCTCGCGCATCGCGTCCCGCTGCATTGCTTCCGGCACGATGATGGCGCGGTCCAGGCCGCGCCGCTCGGCAAAGACGGCGCGGTCATAATCGAGTGTGGTTTCCTTCAAGCCCGCGCGCGACAGGCGCGAGGATAGCGCGGCCGCGTCCTTGAACTCGTCTCGCCCGGCATAGAGCGTCACCTGATCGCGGTGGCGGGTCATGCCCACATAGGTCAAATGCCGGTCCATCGAACCGGAAGCCAGCACAAAGCTGCGGTCCACCGTCGCGCCCTGCGCCTTATGGATCGTCGTCGCATAGCCGTGATCCACGGCGGCGTAATCGGCCATCGAGACGGACACGCTGCGGCCGGTGCCGGGGCCTTTGGCGGTATCCAGCTTGATCTCAAGCCGGCCGGGTTCGGCCCGCTCCACCGTACCCAGCATCCCGTTCTTTACGCGGAGGTCGCGGTTGTTCTCGCGGAACAACAGCCGGTCGCCCTTGGCGAAGGCCCGTTCGCCCTCGCTGGTCCGGTAGCTGTGTTCGTTCTGTAGCTCGCCCCGCTCATGGCGCACGGCGCGGATCGCGTCGTTCAATTCGGCCACGTCCACCCGGCGATGCGCCAGCACCAGGCGCGAGCCTTCCGGCCGCGCGTCCAGGTCCGCGATAGCGTCTTTGAGGATGGCGCTGCGCGCCGCCCCAATGTCATTTTCAAACCGGACATAGCCCCGGTCGGCGTAAGCCGTCAGACCCTCATGGCTCCGGTTGCGGGCGAAGTCCCTGGAAGCGTCTTTCTGCCAGTCCTCGCGCTGGCGTCGGATTTCGCCAAGTTCCACATAGCCGGTACGCTCGGCCACGGCCCGGAAGGCCGCGCCCGGCCCGATGGGCTGCAACTGTTCGGGATCGCCCACTAGCACGATCTTGGCCCCGGCTCGGTCGGCTTCCTGAATGATCCGAGATAGCTGCCGGCTGCCAACCATCCCGGCTTCGTCCACCACCAGCACGTCCCTGGAAGTCAGCCGGTCAAACCCTCGTTCCCAGCCCCGTTCCCAGCTTGCCAGGGTGCGCGAAGCGATGCCGCTGGTTTCCTCCAAGCCCTCGGCCGCCTTGCCCGCCAGCGCCGCGCCATGCACCCGGTAGCCGTCCGCCTCCCAAGCCTCCCGCGCCGCGTCCAACATCGTGCTCTTGCCGGCCCCGGCCATGCCCACCACCGAATTGATCCGTTCCGGCCCCGCCAGATAGCGGATCGCCTCGCGCTGTTCGTCGGCCAGGAAGCCGCGCGCCTCGATGGCCCGTTCCACATGGCGGCGGCCAACCCCGAACGCGCGGCTTTCCGTCATGCGGTCGGCGCTGTTGGCCATCTGCCGTTCCACCGCGATCATTTCGCGGGTGGAGTATTTCGCCGGCTCCAAGGTGCGGCCGGACTGGTCGCGCCGCTCCGGGCAAAGCTCCACCAGCGCGGGCGAGGCCATCGCCTTGGCATAGGCCGCCTGGAAGTCGTCGGGGTTCTCGATGTAGCGGTGCAGCGTCTTCGCCACGTCATAGCGGTCGAACACGCTCTTTTCGTTGGTGATGACCGCCAAAGCCTGTTCCGGCTGTTCGCGGATCAGCTTGGCGTTATGGCGGGCGCTGTCCGCATCCTGGCGGCGGCGGTCCACTTCCTTGCCGCGCCGCTCCATCTGCGTGGCGTGAACGCCCATGTGCTGGGTCGGCTCGATCTCCAAGCCGCTGTCGCGGTACGAGCGGTGGTCTATGCGAATGTCATGGCCGGCCAGCGCCAAATGCCGGTTGGCGCGCTGCTCCCAATCCAGCCGAATATCCCGGAGTTGGTCATGCGTGGTGGGCAGGCCCAAGGCCAGCAGCTTCTTGTTCTCCAATTCCAGTTCGGATTTGTCGCCCAGCCCGTTCGTTTTCACCTTGCGGGTGGTCAGCATGATATGGGCGTGGTGGTTCCGAATGTCGGTGGCGCTGTCCGGCTTGTGGATGGCAAAATCCACTGCCACGCCGTAACGATCCGCGAGGCCCTGGGCGAACTCGCGGGTTAGCTCTAATCGCTGCTCCGGCGTCAATTCGTGAGGAAGCGCAACTTCAATCTCGCGGGCCACTCGCGCGTCTTTGCGCTTCTCCGCCGCCTCGGCCATGTTCCATAAGGTCGAGCGGTCTTTGGCCCAATCGGCTTTGGAATCCTTCGGGGTAACGATCTCGGCATGGTCCAACCCGCCTTTGCGGGTGAAGTCATGGGTCAGGCCGTCGCGCTCATTGGTGAGCTTTTGGCAGGCGCGGTAAGCCGCCGACGCCACGGCGCTGCGGCCGCCACTGCGGGCAATGGGCTTCATGGACAGATGGTAGATGGCCATGATGACTAGCGGCGGGCCAAGGGTTCACTGCCCCATCGCGGCCAAGGTCCGTCCCGTTCAGCCTAACAAGCGCTTGAGTTGCGCAGCAACTCGTAAGTGCGCCCTTGCAACTTTCGCTACGCTCAGGGTTGCTCGGTGTGGCTCGCTTACGCTCGCCGGGAATATGGAACGGGAACTTTAACGATTAAAAGGAATCTGCCGGAAAATAGGAAGAAGTAGGTATGACTCCAATGGAAACAGCATGGATCATTTTGGGAGCACAGAAAAGCAAGTTCCATAACGGGAGGGCGTGACGGCGAAAAAAGACGGCGCTAATCTGGCGGCGGTGGGGCGCAACCAAACGGGAGGAACCGATGGCGAAACGCTCCATCGCGGAACGGCTGGCGCAACTCGAAGCCCAACGCAAAAATCTGCAATCCAAACTCGGCAAACAGGAACGCGCCAGGGACACACGGCGCAAGGTCTTGCTCGGCGCGCTGGTTTTGCATCGGCTGGAAAAAGGCCAGGATGAATTCTCCAAGAAACTTGGTGACTGGCTGAACAAAGAATTACCGGGCTTTCTCACCCGCGACGACGACAAGGCGCTGTTTGCCGGTCTCCTGAAAAAGCCCGTCACCGGGAAAGCCAAATCAGCCGACGAACCCGCCCACACCGCCCCATGAAGCGGGCGCGGCCCTTCCGCAATATGCTCCGGGCCGTTGCGCGCGATCCGGCCTGGGCGCTGGCCGCCATCCCGCTCAACCTGTTTCGAGGGGCAAAATACGTCCTGGGCCTGATCCTGGCCGGCGGCTTCGTGCTGCTGGTCCTCTCCCTGGTCGCGGGCTGGATCACCGGCAAGCTCGGCTTCAAGGAAGGAAGCCCGGTTCATATCGTGCTGGTGCTGATCGCGCTGGCGGCGACGGCGGTGTTCGTCCTGCGCCGCGCCACCGCGCCGATGATCCGCCATTTTGGCGATATGGGCGACGATACCCACGGCACGGCGCGCTTCGCTACCCCTGCCGAAACCCGGCCGCTGACACAGCAGCCGGGCGGGCTTTTGATCGGCCGCGATCTCAACACCGGCAAGCTGCTGCGCTACGCCGGGGCATCGCACTTGATGACGATGGCCCCGACGCGCACTGGCAAGGGGACGGGAACGCTGATCCCGAACCTTCTGACGTTGCGCCGTTCGGTGATCTGCATTGATCCCAAAGGCGAGAATGCGCGCGTCACCTATCGCGCACGTTCTCGCCTCGGCCCGGTCCATGTCCTCGATCCCTTCGGCGTCACCGGCCAGCCCTCGGCCGCTTTCAATCCGCTGGCCGCCCTCGATCCGGCCAGCCCCGATTTGGCGGAGGACACCGCCACCCTGGCCGACGCCCTGGTCTATGACGCTCCCGGCGAAACCGGCGAGGCGCATTGGAACGAGGAAGCCAAGGCGCTGATCTCCGGCCTGCTGCTCCATATCGCGACGGACGAACCACCCTACCGGCGCACCCTGGCGCGGCTGCGCGAGCATCTGACCGGATCGCCGCAAGACTTCGCCGCCGTGCTGGCCGATATGCAGGCCAGCACGGCGGCGGGCGGGCTGGTCGCCCGCGCCGCCAACCGGCACCTGGGCAAGACCGGGCGCGAGGCGTCGGGCATCGTCTCCACCGCCCAGCGGCATACGCATTTCCTCGATAGCCCGCGCATGGCGGCGGTGCTGGATCGTTCGGATTTTGCCTTTGCCGATCTCCGGCGCGGGACCGCCACCGTGTTCCTGGCACTACCTCCGGATCGCATTGCTACCTATGCCCGCTGGCTGCGGCTGATGGTGACACAGAGTTTGCAGGATTTGACCCGCGCGGTGGGCCATGCCGCCGCGCCGGTTCTCTACCTGCTCGATGAGTTCGCCGGCCTCGGCTATCTCGCGCCCGTCGAACGGGCCATGAGCCTGATGGCGGGCTATGGCGTCCAGCTATGGCCGATCCTGCAAGACCTTCACCAGCTACGCGCGACCTACGGTCAGCGCGCCGGCACGTTCCTGTCCAATATCGGCGTGCTGCAAGTTTTTGGTGTCAACGATCACGAAAGCGCCCGCTTGGCCTCCGACCTGCTGGGCCAGCGGACAGTCGTGTTTGAAACCACCAGCCAAGCCATGGATAGCGACAGGTTCGGTCTGAGCTACGCGGAACATCATTCCGCCCGCCCGTTGCTCACCCCCGATGAGGTTCGGAATCTGCCTCAGGACCGGCAACTGCTGTTCGTCGCCGGGATGCGGCCGGTCCTGGCGGACAAGTTGCGGTATTACACGGATCGAGAGTTCATAGGGATGTTTTGAGAACAATATTGAGTGCTGCGGAAACTCAGGCGAGCTTCACGTTTTGTGGGTATGCTACTATTCACTGCGTTGTTGAAACCAGGTGCATTGAAGCCTCCGTGACCGCCCTCCGAATTATATTTTGACGACAAAATGCCTATTCTTCTCGTACGAATGTCAAAAAAAGGGGCGGCACGGATCGAACACGCGAATTCGAGATATCTTTGTCGGCTTTCAATAGCCTCTAAAATTTCTCCCCCGCTTTCCAGCTCCAGCCGCTTTCAACTACTGATTCCGAGTCTGTACCGTCAGAGGAATTTGTCCTGCCGTTAACTCTTGTGCTGTCAGCTAGAAGCGCCGCTTTTTTCTGTTCGGCCTCTGCTTGGGTGTCATAGGGATCACATATGGCGCCTCCTTCCCCGGTATAATAATTAGTTCCCGGTCCCACGACCCCATTAACTTGATAATTCGCCTTCCACGCATCCTCGATTTCATCGTGTCGCGATGTCGGCGCGGGAAATATCAGCGAAATTATTATCTTAATATCGGTGTTGTAAATGCCGGGAAGTTGGGGTTCGGATGGGTGAAGTAATTCCCGCCTGCTGTGCAGAAGAACCACCTAATGTTCTTCGGATTCGTACGTTCTATATGCCCATCACGCCCATTGGCTTGTTTGATACGCTGGGCCGGCGATGCGGCTACCGCGAGCGTGACTGGCGATGCTGCGAAAAGCAGCATCGCGATAGCGGTGGCGGCAACGGTTTCGATCTTCATAGTTTATCCCTTTAATGGTGATTAACGGCTTCGGCGCCGCTTTTACGCGCACCAATGCCACGCCCCTTGATGAAGATCGGCGGTTACCCATGCGGAGAAATTCTCCAGGAGCTTGATGCCCTTGGCTTTGAGGCACTCGACAACCAGATTTTCAAAAATTTGAGAGGCTACGGCCATTGATGCGCCACTTGTGAAATACACGGTGAGAGCAGCAGCGATAGCCGCCGCAGCGATGCAAGCATTCACGTCGCCTATGATTTCATCGAGTTCGGGATAAGAAATATGGCCACGGAAATCTATCCATTGGGTGGCGCATTTCAGACCATTATCCCATTCCGTTGCATCAGGGATGTAAATTCGCTGCAAAAGCCAATCGCGCGATCCCCCGAGTGCGATGTGAGAAATCAGAAAGAGTTGGTCGTCCTTATTCTGGATTGAATGTACCTTTGCCGAAGGTAGTGAGCCGATCTGCCCCAGAGAGCCGGGATTCTGCTTGATAGCAGTCAGGAGCTTCTGCACATCTGCACGACCAATTCTGTTCGATGTCATAGGAGTGCTTCCTTGTTTCCGTAGTTAGATTCTGCCAACACCGGTAAACTCGCTCAAGGCTGTTTGGCAGACACAAATCCCGCAGCCTCACCGCTCTTATCGCCTTTGCCATGTGGCGCTGCTTTGTAGGCCAGGTAGCCCGCATGGCTGATCCCGATGAGGCCGACAAGTCCATCTTTCAATGCTGGAAAGGTGGAGAACCATGTAGCGCCGCCCCCTTTGCCCAGTGAAAGGGCAGTCCAGATTGAAGCGCTGTACGACACCATGACACCAAGCGTAATAATTAACTGCTGCACCTTACTCAGATCAATGGCACCAGCGTTTGCCATATCGTCGCCACGAATGAGATCAATCAACGATGCGGCGCTTACGTCTTTATGACTTGCATTGGCGAATCCTGGTTTATCGCTGGACTGATCTTGCTTCGCTCTCAGTATGAGCGGCGTGATCGCAGTGGATGTAAGAGAAATCCCCATCAGGACGAGAAGTTCGCCTTGCACGTCGATATCAGCAGCATCGGACACGCTATGAGCCACTCGAAAGAACGTCGCAACCACTAACGCGGACAGGATCATGATTGTCCAAAGAATCATTTGCACCTTCGAGAGGCTCATCCGATTGCGGTTATCAATGATGGTACCGAATGGGCCTCGACCCACGGCGACACCCGCTGCTGCAACGAACGCCAACAAAAGAATTATCGTCGCTATCCACGCCGTATGCGTCGCGGCGGGGGAAGTCTGTGCAATCTCTGCCGGCCCTGCGAAGGAAAGTCCCAACAGGACAAATGCGGCCCCGGCTGATTTGTTCACGATGCACCCCTTGGTTCGCCCTCGGAAAAGGGTGCATCTAGTGCGAATGCCACCCAATTTCCCCATGGCGGATTAAAAGATAAGCGGTGTGTGCTCGCATCCCCCAAATTGGGGATGCGCGGAAATTGGACTATCCGGTAGGCCTGTGGGCACAGGATGGATAACGCGGCCAGCATGCCCCTTTTATCAGCCACGCTGCTGCAGAGCCGCTATGGCCTCAGCCATGGTGAGACCGAGATTGCACTGGCTATCGCCCAAGGGCTGGACTTGACTGCGATTTCCGCCGCCCGGCAAACCTCTCTCCTGACGGTCCGCAGCCAAGTAAAGGCTATATTCCGAAAGACAGGCGTGCGCTCCCAGGCGCAGCTTGTAGCGCTGCTTTTTCGTCCGCCCTGAGCGTTTCATACCCCATTTGGGGTATGACCCCTGCGCCCGAAACGGCACAAATACTTGCGATTCTGCTGGAATCCGGGTCAGACTTGGCCGAGGGAATGGGGTTTCCTATTCGATCGGATGGGCAGGGCGATCGCCCTCTCTCACACCGCAGCGGATGTTGTACGCCGCCAAAATTGTCTTCGACTGATATCCGGGGTTCTCACCGCGGCGGACAACAGGAGCAATACCGCCTTGCAAAGCGCAATCCATCGCTGTTGCCGGCCTACCGGTCCGCTGGAGGGTCCACTTCCCGCCGTGCTGCGCCGGCCCAACGGCGTGGTCGTAGCCGATATCGGACCGGTGCCATGTGAAGGACCGTCCTTTGGCGCCGGAGCCGCCGCAATTTTGGTAATAAGACGCAGCCCATCCCACGAGTCCTTGGCGACTACAATAGGCATGGCTTTCGGTTTGACCGAGGCGGAAGCGAACATTGCGGCGCAGCTTGCCCAGGGATCGGACGTTCAGGCTATCGCGGGCCATCGGCACGCCTCTGTCCAAACCGTGCGCAGCCAGCTTAAGACCATTCTCTCAAAGACCGGCGCGCGATCCCAGGCGCAACTGGTGGCACTGGTTCTGCGGCGGGACTGAACAGCGTGTCTACGGCATATGGCTGCTCGTAGCCGTCTGAACACATCCGCGCCAATAGAAAAATCCCGCTTCAATGAAACGAAAATTCGGGGCGTTTTTCTGCTAGAAGCCGGTATCATTCGTTTTATCGCATTTTTTCCATAGGAAATTCATCGCAGTATAAAGACGATAGAGAAGGTGGGAGTCGCCTGTTAAGCCAAACGCTCCATACGCCATCGGACCAAATCCCGGGGGGCCCTCAACAACTACTTGAGCTACTTGCCCCCCGTCAAACCTTACGTCCGTGACTGTGGACCAATCCATGTCAGATGACCCGCTCGCGCCGTCCTGTGTATAATGAACTCTCAAAACACAGCCATGTCCTTGAGCGCCATCCACCCTTATCCCATTAGCGCCATTTCCTGTGCCCGGTAAGCTGTGCTCGAGAAACATATTCGTGGAGTCTATTGTCTGGCGGGGATCATCTTGCGCGACGGCGGGTCCAGTTCCAGGGCTGCGAACAGCAACCCACTCATTAGGCTTTTCAGCGACGTTATTTTTTGCGGCGCGATCAAATCTTTTTCTCCTCTGTGGCTCTGGGAGGGACGATGGAGCAGACTCCGTCTTCGCCGTCCCTGTCATTGCCATTACCGGTCCACCACTCAGCGCGATACTTGAGCGTACGGCGATCAATGACATGTATGAATTGCGGGCCACCATCCGGCGTGACTTGAAGGCCAACGCCCAATTTGATTTTCTCATCGTCAATATCGAGAGACGAGTTATGCGCCCGGGTGTATTCGAGAAGGGTGCGTTCATCCGGCTGATAAAGCCAAAGTCTCTTTTCGCTAGCGCTGAATACAAACGTAGACGCCACCTTACCGGCAGCGCATTGAAGCCAGACTCGATCAGTCTTGGCCGGGGCGGAATGTAGCTCGGCGAACGGCGCCACCAGGCCCAGAACTAGCACACTTGAGCTAAACCATTTTTTGATTGGCGCGGGAGGATAATTGAACATCAGAATCTCGTTTCCTTTCCTGGATCACAGCTATTCCCAATGAAGTTCGTAGCCGCTACCGCGCATTCTTTTATTGCTGGACTGGGAATTGAAAATTAAACACGCTGTCAACTGGGCCCGCTTCGCCACCTCATGGCTAATTGCATCGGACAAACTTGACCCCGACATCCGCAATTGAGCTATTGCCCGAATGACTGCCAAACGTGTGTTCATTGGAGATGTGAACAGAACTGTTGCCGCGCGGAATGATGTAGCTGTCGCTGAAGGTTTCATGCGTGATGCGGCCGTCGCCCCACTGCACCGAAACCTCATATTCCACATACCCGGTACATTCCGTGTTGTCGCAATCGCGGGAGCGAACGTCGCCGGCGAACAAGCCCCAACCCGGCCTGGTCCCATTTCCGCGCATCTCCGCGTCGGCACGGCAACTGGCAAAGGCCGCCGTGGCCGAGACCAGGGTCATGGCAATGGCACCTGACAGCGCCGCAACAGACTTGAACTTCATCGTTACCTCCGTGTTTCCGCACGCAGGCTAGAAAACCTCCGGGGCCGCCGCATCCCCCATATTGGGGATGCACACCATCGCGGAGCGGCATATCGGACGTGCCCGGCTGGTCAGCACATTCACCATCAAAATCCTGTTCCCTTCGCTGGATCACACGCGCCCTTGAGGAAGGTCATGGCCGTCGCGGCCCGCTGGGCGACCTCTTCATCGGAAAAGAACAAGATGTATTGGGGCGAGTCGTCTGTAGAGCCGAATAGGTTGATTATGTAGGCACCGGTGCCGCTACTACCGCGATAGACGTCCTGGACGTGGGAAATCCTGGCCCAATCCAAGGAACTGACGCTTGCGCGCCTTCGAATTGTCATTCTGCAGCCGGCGCCGTTCGCCGACAACACATGCGCGTCGCTGGCGGTGTCGCCGCCGCCAGACTGATCCTGCATCCTGGCGCCATTGGTGAGCGCAGTCGCCAGAAAACGATTGGCCGACTCAACTGTGCGCTGGGGTTGTGCAATCGCTGCGAAACCAGATTCCGCCACAAGAACTGCGGTCAGATACATCAAACGCATGGCATTGCTTGCAGACATCAGAATCCTGTCCCCTTCCCAGGGTCGCAGCCATCCTTGATGAATTGCATGGCGGTCACGGCGCGGTCCGCGATCGCATGGCTGGGAAAGAAGAAGGCAAACGCATTACCAGAGGCGTCTTCAACGGTGCCGCGCAGGGTAACCATAGAGCCAAATCCCATTTCTGATGGGTTGGCTATATCGGAAATCCGGGACCAATCGATCCTGATGGAATATTCGTGGGCGCCGCGCAATTTCACCACCATTTGGCATCCATTGCCTTGCACGGCAGTGACAAGTGGCTCTGTGTGGGTTTCCGTTTCGCTATTCATAAACTTCTGGTTCAAAAGCGCACCTTTCGTGCCGTTGGTCAGCGCCGGCACGAGAAATTCGTAGGCCGACTCCACGGTGCGCTTGGGCTGGGCATCTGCAGCACCGAATACGGCAAATGATGCAATCAGCAGGCCGACCGCCATTTTGTTCAAATTGAGCATCAGAAACCTGTTCCCTTCCCCGGATCGCAATTGTCCTTGATGAACTTCATGGCGGTTGCCGTGCGTTCTGCGACTTCTCGGCTGGGAAGAAAAAATACAAACACCTTCTTCCCGGACATGTCCTCGACAACGCCATCCAGGTCGATGCCATATGCGACAGCCGCGTCGCGAATATCCTCAATTCCACTGATCCGAGACCAGTCAATCCTGACCGTATGGTCGCGGTCTCCGCGCAATCGCACTGTCAAGAGGCACCCATCGCCCTGTGCGACCATGACATGCATTTGTGCATGGTCCTCCCCTTCGCGGACAATACTTCCGTCCCTTTCCGAATTCGCTATCGCCCCATTTGTGAGCGCCGATGCCAGAAACGCGTTGGCCGACGCCACGGTCCGCTTGGGCTGCGCGTCCGCTGTAGAGGGCGCTGCGAGCAACGCCATCAGCAGACCGGCCACTATCCTGTTCAAGTTTCGCATCAGAAACCCGTCCCCTTCCCCGGATCGCAACTGTCCTTGATGAATTTTATGGCATTGGCTGCACGTTCGGCGATCGCCTCACTTGGAAAGAAAAAGATAAACGCATCGCCGGTCGCATCTTCAACAGTTCCCCACAGGGCAACCTCAGGTCCGGTAATTTTTATTTCCGAAACCCGAGACCAATCGATCCTGACCGTACGGTCGCTGGGCTCGCGCAACCGCACCACAAGCTGGCATCCATTGCCCTGCGCGGCGATGACAGCAGGTACCACGGGGCTATGCTCCGTAAAGCTGTCGGTCGCAAGCGAGCCCGCCACACCGTTCGTCAATGCGGATGCGAGAAACTCATATGCGGACTCCACGGTCCGCCTGGGCTGTGCGATTGCAACAACCGACATTAAACACGGCAATATCGTAACAATCAGCGCCAGGAGTTTCGTCATAGGAATCCCCAATTTATATGCGTGAATTTCTAAGATGGTCACAGAAGGGATCACGCTTCTAAGACCCCAACTCATTGATGCCCCGCTGCCCAATTGACCTGATTTGCTAACGATGCCGGTTACGGCCCTTGGCATACGAATGTGTCGTCCTAAAACTGATTTTGAACGATTAGGCCAGGTTGAATTTTATGGCATTGTCCGGAAAACTGCTCTTCCTGTCCGTATTGGTTCTTTGACGAGCCAAAATACTCCAAAGTTGCTCGGTTGATGTGCAGTTCTTCCGTGAATGATGCCGGGCTGGAGCCATTGTAGTTGAGGACAACCTCTGAAGAGGTCATACGGCTCTGCCACCTATCATCGAGTTGATATTGTCCATTCGGCAGCTGATCTGCCGGACGTGCATTCGTTTCATCAACTACATATACCCTGTGATAACTGTTCTGGCCGCCTTCGAACGTGCGAGTTATGGCACAATCCAACCAAGTCGCGCTCAATTGAGGTTTAGGTGCCGCTGCTGCACTTCCGCCTGCGAGAGTGATCGCCGCCGCAAGAGCGGCCAATACCAATTTCATGTTCATCTCCTAGAAGTTTTGCGCCGCATCCTTCGCGGGATCATCGCTTTTTGCGCATTTACCAGAGACATGGTTCCAATAGCCGCTCATCCCCGTACGCCGATTGTCGTACTGAAGCACGCCTGTTCGACGATAAATCACGCCATTGCCGTACTGGCAGCAGTCACCACCAAGAGGTCCACGGTCTCCGTCGTGAAATTCATACGAATACTTGTCGTCATCCCACGTACACGTCACTGATGAGCAGAAGTTCGCATCCCACTTCCCCTCCTGATCGTAAAAATAGCTGAGGTAGTTTGGACCCACTCTGATAAACAGGTCAAAATGCTCATCAAACTTCGGATCGTATTCGTTGTTTTCGACCGCCCGCGCGATATCAAAATGGCACTTTAATACCGATATAGATGTTTCCGATGGCGGCGACTTGGCCAAGAGTGCGGAAGTTGTGGCTCGCCTTTGGGAAGCCTCACGATATCGCGTCAAGGCCTGACCCTCGGCGGCACTCAGCGCCTTGGCGGTCGCCAATGAATTATCGTACCCCTCATGGATGGCCGCAATTTGATCGACGGAAGCGCCGCCGGAACTATTCAATCTGCGAACATAATCCGCCAAGCAGTCACGATAATGATTAGACGCCTTGATGTACGCATCAGCTTGTTGCACGAACTCGTCAACTTCAGACTTAGATTGGCTCTGGGGCTCCGAAAGTGATGGCGAGTCAGGTTGCTCGCACCCGCCTTGGGCAAAAGCTGGCCTACAACAGAATAACAGTGCCACCGCGAGAACTAGAGCCGATGGAATGATTCGCCATCGCTTACCGGTTATCACGTCATACTCCCTTTCATGCTTCGCCAAAGCCAGCCAGGGAAATTGCCTTACTGGCGAGTGATGCACACCACAATCGCTCAACTCAACAGCGTGATTGAACGCATTTGTCGCTTATCTACCCTGTGCACTCAAATGATCACGGACGGCACGAGACACTTTCCACGCCAACGTCCAAAACCTGCCAATCGTCCGGCAAAATAGAAAGCCCGAGCGCAAGACCGGAGAATTTGCGTTTCATTGTACTGCTCCAGTCCAATTGATGACGAGTAGCCATGATCGCTAGCGAAGTGCTTTCACGATATTTCCCGATCGGGCCGCTTCGGATTGAGGTGTGAGGATGGGCGGAGTTAATGGTTATAGACGGTCATGACTGTGCAAAACCAATCTTTGTCCTTTTGGTTACAATCCTCCTGCACTTTGTCGGGAGCTTGGGTTCGATACACGAAATTGGAGGAAACTGCCTGATTGTTGGCGTCCTCTCGCGCCTGCTGGAGCGCCACCTGTCTCGAACTGGCCGAGCCGTGACCTGAGAACACCCCGTCCGCCAGTGCGGCACCAGTACCCATCGCCAGCAAACAGGCAATCACACCGCAATTCAGCATCGTTCGAGCAATCATTGTTTTTCTCCCATAAATTCACCGACAGAACGCTAGGGGCGACGTTCCGGCGCTGCATCCCCCAAATTGGGGATGCGCGGAAATTGAGCTATCCGGTAGGGCTGTGGGTGCGGGATAGAATGACGCGGCTCGCATGCCACCTTTATCAGCCACGCTGCTGCAAAGCCGCTATGGCCTCAGCCACGGCGAGACCGAGATCGCGCTGGCTATCGCCCAAGGGCTGGACTTGACTGCGATTTCCGCCGCCCGGCAGACCTCCCTCCTGGCGGTCCGCAGCCAAGTAAAGGCTATATTCCGAAAGACTGGCGCGCGCTCACAGGCACAGCTTGTAGCGCTGCTTTTTTGTTCGCCCTGACCGTTTCATACTTCATTTGTGGTATGGCCCCTACGCCCGAAACGGCACAAAGCTTGCGAGTCTGCTGGAATCCGGGTCAGACTTGGCCGAAGGGAAATGGGGGTTTCCGTGCCGTTGTCCGAACTGGACGCGCAGGCTTTGGACGCTGCACTGGTCGCGGCGCCTTTTATCGTGGACGGGTGGCAGCGGGCGCTGGCGCTTTTGGCGCGGGCGGGCGGCGCAATCGGTGGAGAGCTTGCCGGCTTAAATCCCCGCGAGGGCCTCGTTTTCAGCGTGGTGTCTGGCTGGACGCCTGAGGCCATGACCGAACTAGCGCGCGCAGGTGGCTATGTGTCCGAGGTAAATCCACGTATTGATGCGGTTATGGGCGCCACGCCTTACGCAATGCAGAGCGAGCCCGATTTTATTTCAGAAAAATCTCGTTCTCGATCCGCTTTGTACGAAGAAGTATTGAAGCCTTACGAGGCAGACCTTAGCTGTGTCGCCCGGCTGGGCCTTCTTGGCGATACGCAACCCATAATGTGTGTATTGAAATCAAGCAGGAAAGGTCATTACGAGGCTGCCGAGCGCGAAGTTTTGGCACTGGCAATGCCCAAGCTTGAAGCGGCAATCCGGCTCCACATGGCAGTGGAACAGCGCGGCGCCCAACTGGCAGGCCAGGCCTTCGACACGCTGGGCGCGGCGGCGTTCCTGTTCGACCGGATAGGGCGCGTGATTTCCCTATCGCAGGCGGCGGCGGACATGGTGCGGCGGCAGGATTTCCTGCGGCTGAAGCACGGCGTTCTGACCGCGACCGATGCCGCCAGCAACACCGGCCTGCAACAGGCCATTCATCGCTGCTGCCGGGCGGCCGCCATTCTGGATGCGTCCGCACCCGTCATATTGCGCGGCCCCGGCGGCGTCGTGGTGGCCGATGTCGCGCCGCTGCCGCCCGATGGCCCGTCGTTCGGCGGCGGCGCGGCCGCCATCCTGCTGGTGCCGCACAGCATGGCGCGCGAAAAAGCACGAGCCGTGCTGGCCGCGGCCTTTGGCCTGACCGCCGCGGAAGCCGACATCGCCGCCCGGTTGTCGGAGGGAAGCGACGTGCAGGCGATCGCCGGGCAGCGGGGTGCTTCAGTCCAGACGGTGCGCGGCCAGATCAAAACCATCCTGTCCAAGACCGGCGCCCGCACCCAGGCACAACTGGTCGCGATCATCGCGGGAATAACCCGGCCATGAGCGGCATGCACGATGCCATCGACGCGATTTATGAAGCGGCAATCGCGCCCGCCGCCTGGCCCGACGCCCTGCAGCGCATAGCGGATTGTTTCGGCGATGCGGGCGCGGTGATGATCTTCAGCAAGGAAGATGGCGGCTTCGGCGTAATCGCTTCGCCCTCCATCCAGCCCATGACTGAGGAATATCTGCGCGACTGGTCGCATAACGACGTGCGCGCCATCCGGGGCCGGGACCGAGGCTATTTCCTCAATGCCGTTGTCATGACCGACCGCCATATCCTGACCGAAGAGGAAATGGACACAGAACCGCATTACCGCGATTTCCTGGCCCGCTACGGCTTGCGGTATTTCGCGGCCATAGCGGTTTCTCCCACGCCGCTGGTGGAGGCGGCGTTGAGCGTACAGCGCCGCACGGATCGCGCGCCTTATGATGATGATGAACTGGACGTTCTCGTCCGGCTCGGCGCGCATGTGGAGCGTTCGCTAAGCCTGGGAATTCGCCTGCTGGACACGGAAATCCAGAAGGAAGGCATGGCCCATGTTCTGGAACGTGTCGGCCATGGCATCCTGATATTGGGGCATGACGGCAAGATATGTTTTGCTAATAGCGCCGCGCTGGCGATGTTCGGCAACGGCTTCTTCAATCGCGGTGGCTATCTGCGGCTGGATGGCGCCAATGCGCAACTGTTCGACCGGCTTCTGACGGCGGAGCCCAATGCCGCCGAACGGATCATCATTCTGCCGCGTCAGGATGCGCCCGCGCTGGTACTGCGGTTGATCCCACTGGCGGCGAAGGGGCCCAGCGCCTTCTTCGTCGGCGCGCGCTGGATTGCGCTGGTGACCGACATTGCCGTGGGCGGGATTGTCGAGCCCGTCGTCCTGCGCGACCTGTTTTCCCTGACCCAAGCCGAAGCGCGGCTGGCTTCCCTTGTGGGCAACGGCGCCCCGCCGGCCGAAGCCGCCGCCCAGCTCGGCATCACGGTGCAAACCGCACGCACCGTCCTCAGGCGTATCTTCGACAAGATGGGCATCTCGCGCCAGAGCGAACTAGTGCAGATGCTATCGCGGTTGGCGGTCCGGCCATGCTGAACGATCCGGCGCTGATCGACAGCATCTATGAGGCGGCGGTGCTGCCCGATGGCTGGCGCGATGTCATCAACGGGATTTCCGACCGCTTCCACGGCAAGGGCGGGCTGCTCTTCACCACCTCGCTGGATGATGTGCGCTGGATGGGCGCGGGCGAATCCGAAGCGATCATGGCGGACTTCATCGAACAGGGTTGGGCGGCGCGCAACGACCGCGTGCCCCGTCTGGTCGCCAAACGCTACCCGGGCTTTGTCACCGACACCGATGTGTGTACGCCAGAGGAAATCGCCGCCAACCCGATGTACCGGGATTTCCTGGCGCCACGCGGCGTCTTTGCCGGGGCGGCGACCGTCATCCAGGGCGCGGCGGGCGACACGCTGCTGTTCAGCATTGAGGGCTTTGGCGGTTACGATGCCGCCCGCCAGGCCATTCCGCATCTGGATGCCATCCGCCCGCATCTCGCGCGCGCCGCCATGCTGTCGTCGCAGATTCATCTGGAGCGGGCCAAGGCCGCCACCGCCGCCATGCAGATGATCGGCGCTCCGGCGGCCTTTGTCAGCGCGGGCGGGCGGCTGCGCTGCGCCAATGCCTTGTTCGAAGGGATGCTGGGTGATCCGGTTCTGGATGGTCCGGGCGGCATCCGCTTCGCCGACCCGCAGGCGGACAGCCGCTTCCGCGCCCTGTTGCAGGGCGCCGGGAAGGGCGCGCCGGTAGGCCTGTCGATCCCCATCCGGCCAGGGCCTGAACAATCCGCCGCCGTTCTACATGTGTTGCCGGTGACGGGAAGCGCGCGCGATGTGTTCCTGGGCGGCGGCTATATCCTGGTGCTGACCCGCGCGGGCGTGAGCAAGCAGCCGCAGGCGGATGTGCTGCAGGCCCTATTCGACCTGACGCCCGCCGAGGCGCGGCTGTGCCGAGCGTTGTCCTCGGGGGAAGCCCCGGACGGGATCGCCGCCAGTTTTGGCATCGCCACAAGCACGATCCGCAGCCAGTTGAAGTCCCTGTTTGCCAAGATGGGGGTGAACCGGCAGGCGCAACTGGTGGCCTTGCTAGCAACGCTGACGCTGCCGGGTTAGCGGCTGGCCGGGCCGGCTGGACGGATGCAAAGAGACAACGGCATGGCGGGGCCGCGCGAACTCGGCGCGGCTGTCCGCCGGGCGGAAAACTGTCCGGCTAAGAGCGCCCTCGGGCGCGCCGGACAAGGAACGCTTGGAGAAGGCGCGGCATCGAAGCTCGATGCCGCAAGTTGTCTGTCTGGGTTTAGGACTTGTAGCGGCGGCGTGGCTTGCCGCTCGGCTCGGCTGTTCTGGCCTTCGCCCGTGGAGTCCGCTTCGCCTTGGTGCTGTCGGCCGCGACCTCGCCGCCAGCCGCGTGCGGCTCCCAACTGCTCATGCCTTGCAACAGAAGGTCGGCGTGCTTCACCGTATTCACATGCCCATAGTGTTCCTCGATCATCTTGACCGAAGTACCCATCTGCTCGGCCAGGAAATACACGTCCACGCCTTCGGCAAGCCGGAAGGTGGCGTAGGTGTGCCGGAAGCAATAGGTGGAGCGCGGGACGCCTGACGCGCCCTCGCGGAGCTTGGCTTTGGTCAAAAGGTCTTCGATCATCGCTTTGTAGAGCGACTTGGCGGGTTCGCCTGTGACGGTGGTGAACACACGATCCTCTGGCCGGAACACGATTTCGGGGATCGTCTCGCCTTCCTTCGCCGCGTCGCGCCGATACTGCCGCGTGGCCTCGCGGATACGCCCGAAATACTCGCCCACGCTCTTGGGGGCGACCAGCTTGCGCGACTTGCCCTTGCCCTGGACGAACAGCACGACAAGCTCGCGCCCCTCCCGATCCGTGCCGGTGGTCATGTCGCGCCAGCGCAGGTTCTTGGCTTCGGACGGGCGCATACCCGTGTTGCACATAATCAAGATGAAATTGTAGGCGACCGTCCGATACCAAGTGCTAGACGGCCGGATCGCCGCCTTGACCCAGGATCGGCCAACCGTGTGCAGATGGCGGTATTCCTCCAACGTGAACTCATCCCGCCGCATGGTCTTGAGTTTGGGACGCTCATCAAAACGCTGGCTGGTGGGGACGTAGCGTTTCTTGATCGCGTAATTCATCACCGCGCCGAAAATCGACATTTCAAAGCGAATGGTGGAGTCGCTAATGAAGGCGACCGTCCGGCCTTCGGCCGGTGCAGTAGCGGCGGCCTGCGGCCGAAGTTTTTTGAAGCCGCGCGCCTCCATCGCCTTGGCGCGGGCGGCGGCTTCGCGGGCGTCCAGGGCCGCAGCCTGTTCGGCCGAGACTTCGCGCACGCCGTTGCGCGTGTTGCGGCCCGCGCCGTTCTCGCGCCGCCAGGCCGGATAGCCGGCCCAAAGCTCGTCACCGATCAAATGAACCTGGGTCGATCCGACATAGGCGTTCAATGCGCCTTCGATCACGGCCTTGAGCTTCTTCGGGCGCTCCTTGCTGATCTCGACGCGCTTGGCCCGCGCCTCCTGCGTCGCCAGATATTCGTTGGCGACGGCGCGGAAGGGATGGTTGAACACCGGCACGTCATGCTTGAGCCGGAACCGCACATCGGCGTCCTGGTCAAACGCCTTCTCGCGGGCGGCGTTGATGTCGCTGGTCTTGAGTGAGATGGTCTTGTAGCGGTCGGCCTTGGGCAGCTTGACGCGGCAGTAGAAATTGCGGTGGTCCACGTCGGCGCGGCGGAAGATGATGAGGCCGGGCTTGAGCACTTCCTTGTCGGTGACGAACGCCATGTTCGGCTCCCTTCTGTGCAGATTCCGTGCAGATCGAGGCGGCAAGACCTTGATTCGTCATGGCTGTGCAGGGGTTGTGTCGGATTTTTATAGCAAGATTTACGTTGAAAATCAAGCCATTAAGAGATAAGCGTCATTCCCGCGAAAGCGGGAATCCAACTTTGCAGTGGGAGAAGCTGGATGCCCGCTTTCGCGGGCATGACAAGTGGGCCATGACGTCTTTTGTTTGTTCTCCGATTGCGTATCGATTCTAAAGCAGCCCCAGCGCCGCCAGTTCGCGCTGCAATGCCTCGGGCAGATTTGCCGCGCCCTTGGTCTTGCCCAGGTCGGGCGGCGCGTCATTGGCTTCCAGATAGCGCCAGCCCTGGAAGGGGCGGCGCGGCCGCGCCACCACCGGCACCAGTCGCTTGTCGTAAACCAGGCCGCAATGCGGCACGCCGTTCTTCTTCACATCGCGAAAAGCCAGCAATTGCTGCCGCGCAGCAATCTGGCCCTTGATGACCCAGTAGAGCGAACCACCGCCGGACAGGATCTCGTCGCCGCGCTTGGGTGTCATCCTTGTAACGTGAATCAGTTCCGGCTTCTGGCCCCGGGGGGGCTTTTCCTTGAGGCGCTTTTTCTGCCATTCGGCAAGGTCCGCAAGGCTTTCGACGCCGACGGCCAGCTTGATCATGTGGAGAGTCATGACACCCGTCATATTTGCCGGTGGCCCGAAAGACAATTGCGGCGTTTACAGACCCGTGGCACCATTTTTACAGCCATAAAAAATCCAGGGAGCACCAGAATGTCGTTCAGGAATGTGTTGTTTGCTGCGCTTGCGCTGACGGTCGTCGGCGGTTCCACCATGACGGTTGCCACGGCGCAGCCGATCTTCGACAAGGCCCGCGAGGACGCCGCGCGCCGTGCCGAGAACAAGGCGGTGCGCGATGTCGAAAATCCCGCGCCGACCCAGACCGCCAAGGCCGCCCAGGCGCCGGCGGCGCCCGCCGCCGCTCCGGCCGATGCTGCCGCACCTGCAGCGCCCGCTGCACCGGCTGCCCCGGCTCCGGCCCAGTAAGACAAGCGAAGCCCGGCCGCACAGCTTTGGTGCGGCCGGACTTCGCGCGCTTTCAATCCACGGGAAGAAATCCTCGCCGCGCGACACCGGCTGACGCTTTCCGCACTGTTCCCCGGCTGCTATGATCCGGCATGCGCTCGATCCTGCTTGCCGCGCTGATTTTGCCGGCCGCCTTCCAGGCGGCGCAAGCACAAGCGCCGTCGCGGCGCTGCTTCTTCGTCAGCGAATTCCGCAACTGGCGCGCGCCCAACGACAAGACGATTTATATCCGCGCCGGCGTCAACGACATCTACCGCCTGGACCTGGCCTATAGCTGCCGGCCGTTGTCCTGGCCGGGCACGCATCTGAACACCACCTTCCGGGGCAGCGGCAGCGTCTGTTCCGCGCTCGACTGGGACATCAAGGCCGCCGAGAGTTTTTCGGACATTCCGGTGCCCTGCATGGTCAGGACCATGACGGCGCTGTCCCCGGCCGAGGCCAAGGCGCTGCCCAAGGGCAGCAGGCCCTAAGCGGCTTGCTCTTGGTGGGCGGGATTGCTAAACCCCCCGGCCTACCGGGATTTTTCCCATTTGACTGTGCGGTCGTGGCGGAACGGTAGACGCACTACCTTGAGGTGGTAGCGGGGCAACCCGTGGAAGTTCGAGTCTTCTCGACCGCACCATTCTTCGTCGCGCGCAGGGACGCGCAACGAAAGATATCAGGCCGAGCGGCGTCAGATGCCGCCGCCGTCCGTCAGGTGGATACCGCACTCGTCCTTGTCCAGCCCCGACCAGCGGCCGGCGCGATAGTCCTCGCCCGCCTGGACGCGGCGGGTGCAGGGCATGCAGCCGATCGAGGGATAGCCGTCCTCCACCAGCGGATGGCGCGGCAGCTTGTGGCGCTCCATGAAGGCTTCCAGCTGCTGCAGATCCTGTTGCCACAGCGGGTTGAAGCGATAGCGGCCCTCGAAGAATTCCACCGGCATCATGTCGGCGCGCTCGCGGGTCTGGAACCGCTTGCGCCCCGTAACCTGGGCGGCGAACGGCGCCAACGCCCGGTTCAGGGGTACGGTCTTGCGGAAATTGCAGCAGGCATCGGTGTCGCGCGACCACAGCGTGCCTTCGGGGTCCGCCGTCAGCCGCGCCTCCAGTGACGGCGCCAGAGAGCGCACATCGCCCAGCCCCAGCACATCCTGCAGGCGGTCGCGGTAGCGCAGGGTCTCGCCGAACAGCTTGCCGGTGTTGAGGAACAGCACCGGCGTGTTGGGGTCGATGTCGGCCACCAGCTTCAGCAGCACCGCGCTTTCGGCGCCGAAGGACGAAACCACCGCGGTCTTGCCTTCGAACTCGCCGGTCAGCGCCAGTTCCAGGATGCCGTGCGGATCGCGGCCCATGGCCTTGTCCTGCAACGCCTTCAGATGCGCCGCGCCGGCGGCATCGGTGACGCCGCTGCCGGCGCGATCAAACGCATGCGGGCGCAGGCCCCGCCGGGTGTCGATGACGGTGACGTTGTTTGTCGAAGTGCTGCTCATAGCCAACCCATCCGCACGATCAGTTCGCGCACATTGGACGAGACCTGGGCCGGCGTGAGGCCCTCGGCGCGCCAGCGGGCCCGGGCCAGGCCAAGCTCCTTCAGCCGGGCCGTCCATTCCGGGCCGAATTCCTCCGCCAGGCTTTCGCGCAGGGCGCGCGCCAGGCCGGGCACCTGCCCGCCGGTCGAGGCGGTCAGCAACAGGTCGCCCCGCCGCACCACCGCCGGGACATGGAAATCGCACAGCGGCAGCACATCCTCGACATTGACCAGCACGCCACCGGCGCGGGCACGGGCCGCCAGGTCGCGGGACTCGCCCTCGGGCAGCCCGGCCACGAACAGGACCTGCAGCCCCGCCAGCAGGGCGTCAGGGACCGTGTCAGGCAGCAGGCGGGCTTCCACCCCGGCCTCGGCCAGCAAGGCCGCCCGGCGGTCGCGCGCCTCCCCACGGCCGGCCAGGCCAGCCCTCAGGCTCACGGGATTCAGGATCAGGGGAAGCATCCAGGCCCTCTCAGGCCAGCACACCTAGGCCCAGCGATCCTAAAATGCAAGAATTGAGTGGGGAATAAATAATTCTACGCCTGACGAGTGTATTACTCGTAGCTCTTGAGCAGCTCCACCACCGACACCGCGATCTTTTCGCCGGAAATCTGGATTTCGCCCCGCGCCACCGGCTTGTCATTGGCCAGGATCATCACCGGATCGTCCTGGTGGGTGTCCAGTTCGATCACCGCGCCGCGGCCCATGCGCAGCAGTTGATGCATCGGGATCACCGAACGGCCCAGCACCACCGAGATTTCGACTTTGACACTATCGACATTGGAAGCCATGGGCCGAAACCTTATGTAGGGTGATCCGGCGAGCCTGCCGGAACATGGTTTCGGAAAGCTTAATTTGGACGCTCTCGCAAAGACCGCCGTGGAATGGAAGATAAGCGACGCGCCGGTCGCCTATCCCGAGGCCCTGGCCGCCATGGAGGCCCGCGCCGCCGCCATCCATGACGGCACGGCGAACGAGCAGGTCTGGCTGCTGGAACATCCGCCCATCTACACCGCCGGCACCAGCGCCGATGACAGCGACCTGATCGATGCGCGCTTTCCCGTCTATCACACCGGGCGCGGCGGCCAGTTCACCTATCACGGGCCGGGCCAGCGGGTCGGCTATGTGATGCTGGATTTGAAGCGCCGCAAGCCGGACGTGCGCGCCTATGTCCGCGACCTGGAGCAATGGCTGATCGAGACCCTGGCGCTGTTCGACGTCAAGGGCGAGCGCCGCGAGGGCCGGGTCGGAATCTGGGTGCAGCGGGGCCTGCAGGAAGACAAGATCGCGGCCCTGGGCGTGCGCATCAAGCGCTGGGTGACCTTCCATGGCGTGGCGCTGAACGTGGCCCCGGACCTGACGCATTTTGCCGGCATCGTGCCCTGCGGCATCCGCCAGCACGGCGTCACCAGCCTGGCCGATCTGGGCATCGCCGCCGGCATGGCCGATGTGGATGCGGCGCTGCAGCAGAGCTTCCGGAAAATATTCGGCTAGGGTCCGAATTCAATCAATAACTTGTCATGGCCCGGCCCCCCGAACCGCCCGAAGGGCGGTCGGAGGTAAACTTCACGCCCGGGCCATCCAGAGCAACAGGCACCGTGCTTCCGGCCCTGGATGGCCCACGTAAAGTGGGCCATGACATCGAGGGATTTCCAACTGAGTCCGAACCCTAGAGAGACGGCCGCCGGATAAAGCCTTTGTCCTTGGGCGGCTCGCTGTTGTGAAGGTCAACCGCATTGACCTTGGCGCCCTGCGGCCCCTTGGTGGCGTTGGTGACAAAAATCTCCACTGCCTTGGTCGAACCGCTGACCAGGGCCTCCACCGAACCATCGGAACGGTTGCGCACCCAGCCGTCCAGCTTCTGCGCCTGGGCCGCCATCACCAGGAACTCGCGAAAACCCACGCCCTGCACAAAGCCATGCACATGCACCCGCAGGGAGGTTATATCTTCGGTCACTGGATTCTCCGCGCGGCTGATAAAAGCAACCCTCAAGATAAACCGCTATAATTCCAAAACAAGATGGCGACCTTCCCCCGTTCCGTGTCCCTGGCGGTGTTCCGCGCCCATATCGAGAACGGGCTTTCCGTGGCCGTCGGGGTCAGCCTGGCCGGGGTCAGCGTCGGCGCGGCCCTGGGCTTTGCCGCCGGCGTCGCCGCCGCCACGGGGGCGCTGTGCGTCTCCATCAGCGACCGCAGCGATCCCCTCAGCCAGAAGCTCAGGATCATGGGGCTGGCGTTCCTGGGCACCGTCTGCTTCACGGCCCTGTCGTCCTTCGCCGCCTTCTCGCAAACCGCCTTCATCCTGGCCGCCGCCTTCACCGGGCTGTGGACGGGGCTGATCTCGGCCTATGGCCGCTGGGTGCTGAGCCTGGCGATGAGCTGCGTGCTGGCCTTCGTCTTCGCCATGGGCCAGCGTTTCGCCAGCCCGTCGGACGCCGCCGATCACCTGATCCTGATCGTGTGCGGCGCCCTGGCCTATGCCACCTATGCCGTGGTGGTGGCCTTGCTGTTCGACGACCGCGGCCGCCGCCTGCTGCTGGCCGAGGCGATGCGGGCCTTTGCCGGTTACCTGCGCGCCAAGGCGGCGCTGTACAATCCAGATGCCGACCGCGCGCTGGCCTTCCGCGCCCTGATCGACGCCCATGCTACCCTGGCCGACCGGCTGCAGTCGGCGCGCGACAGCCTGTATGCCCGCCGCAGCCACCGCATGCAGTTGAAGCGCATCGACACATTGATCGCGCTGCTGGATGCGTTCGAGACCGTACTGTCCAGCGACGCCGATATCGAGGCGCTGCGGGGCGCGCCGCAACGCGAACTGATGTGGCGGCTGAACGGCTTCGTCACCCAGATGTCGGAGGAAGTGGAAGGCCTGACCCTGGCGCTGCGCTTCCGCCACGGCCACACCGCCCCGCTCAGCCATGCCGAGGATGCGCGGCAATTGCAGGCGATGGTGGCCGAGGCCCGCGCCGCCGCACCCGACGATCCCGTCATCCACGCCTTCATCGCCACCGCCAACAAGCTGGTGCTGGCAGACAGCTATGTCGCGGCGCTGGCGACGGCGCTGGACGATGCCACCCCGCCCAGCGCGGTGGCGGCGGGCCTCGATCTTGAACTGTTCCGCCAGGACATGCCGCAGGGGCTGGGGCTGCTGCTGCGGCAGTTCCGCTGGCGCGCGCCCGCCCTGCGCTATGCCATCCGCCTGTCGCTGGCGATGACCGCCGGCCTGGCGCTGACCCTGGTGTTTCCGCGCTTCGCCCATGCCAACTGGATCTTGCTGACCATCGCCCTGATCATGCGCGCCAATTACAGCGTCACCCACCGCCGCCGCTGGGACCGCGTCACCGGCACGCTTGTCGGTTGCGCCCTGGCCGTCACCTTCATCAACACCCTGCCCGCGCCGGCGCTGCTGCTGTTCATCGTCCTGGCGGTGGGCACCAGCCATGCCTATGGCATGATCGCCTACCGGATCACCGCCATCGGCGCCTCGGTGTCGTCGCTGCTGCTGCTGCATTTCGTGGACCCGCTGCTGCATCCGCAATTCTTCGAGCGCATCGTGGACACATTGATCGGCGCGGGCCTCAGCTGGGCCTTCAGCTACCTGCTGCCCTATTGGGAGCGCGACGACCTGCCCCGCACGGTGGCGAGCCTGCTGGCGGCCGATGCCGCTTTTGCCGACGCGGCGCTGCGGCGCACGCCGATCAGCCAGCGCTACCGGCTGGCGCGCAAGCGGGCGCTGGATGCGGTGGCGCAACTGTCGGGCGCCATCCGCCGCCTGGCCGACGAGCCCAACACCAACCGCCGCGTGCTGGTGACATTGGGCGAACTGCTGGGGGCCAATTACCTGCTGGCGTCGGACCTGTCGTCCATGCCGGTGCTGGTCAAGCTGCGCGCCGCCGACCTGGATGCGCCCACCGCCGACGCCGCCATCGCCATCACCCGCGAACGGGTGGTGGCGCTGCTCAAGCCTGACAGCGCGGACGGCCCGCACGACATGGCGCTGCCCCAGCGCGACGACCTGGCCGGCATGCGCGCCAATGCCGCCATGGAAGTGCTGGGGCGGCGGCTGGACCATATCGAACACGCCGCGCGCAAGGTGGCGCGGCTGGCCAACCGGCCGGTGATCGACGGGGCATAACCTCCCCATGCGCGCGCGTCAGCGCGCTTGCATATGGGGAGGGTGAGTAGCAACAGCGTACGAACGTAGCTGGCCCTCGGGCCAGCGAAGGCCGGAGGGGTTACTTCTTCGCCATATCCTTGTCCCTCAGGGCGCGAAATTCGCTGTCCTTGTAATAGTTGGGCCAGGCATCGCTGTTGGCCAACGTGTCGCCCACGATGTAGAGCGCCCGCAGGTTCTGCACACTGCCCGCCAGGTCCCAGTCCGGCTTCCACTCGTCGCTGGGCTGGTGATAGCGATGCTCGACATAGTCGTCGGACAGCCGCTTGCCCTCCGCCATGCCGCCCACCACCAGGTCGCGGCCGGTGGTGGGGCTGATGGCGGGGATGCCCACCCTGGCAAGGCTGAAATGGTCGGAGCGGAAAAAGGTGCCGCGCTCCGGCTCCGGGTCCGCCGTCAGGATGCGGCCCTGGGTCGCCAGCGCGTCCTTGATAGTGTCCTCCAGTTCCGACTGGCCGGTGCCGGAGGCGGACATGTCATGCGCCAGCGGCCAGGGACCGCCGCCATCCAGGTTGATCACGCCGACGATATGGTTGCGCGGCCACAGCGGATGCTCGCCGAAATATTCCGAGCCCAGCAGGCCCTGTTCCTCCAGGGTCCAGAAGGCGAAGGCGATGGAACGCTGCGGGCGCTTTTCATGGGCCCACTTCTCGGCCAGGTCCAGGATCAGCGAGACGCCCATCGCATTGTCTTCGGCGCCATTATAGATCTTGTCGGGGCCGGCGATATTGTCCTTGCGCCCCAGATGATCCCAATGGGCGGAATAGATGAAGACATCATCGGGGTGGCGCGCGCCGGAAATGAGTCCGATCACATTGCGGGTCCTGATATGGGTGACGGTGGAATGGGCCGACACCGTCAGGCTTTCGCCGGCCAGCGGCACCGCCTTGAAGCCCGGCCTGTCTGCGGCGGCCTTCAGCGCCGCATAGTCCAGCCCGGCGCGCGCGAACATCTCCTTCGCCGTATCCAGGGTCACCCAGCTGCGGATCGGCACGTCCGACATGTTGTCGTCGGCCTTGTCCAGCCACATGATGGCGGCGCCGTTGGAATTGCGCACCACCTGCCAGCCATAGGCGGCGGGCTTGGTCTCATGCACGATGATGACGGCGCTGGCGCCGTGGCGGGCGGCTTCCTCATACTTGTAGGTCCAGCGGCCGTAATAGGTCATCGCCTTGCCCTTGAAGAATTCGGGATCGGGATTGGCGTCCTCATTGCCGGGGTCGTTGATCAGCACCACCACGGTCTTGCCCTTCACATCGAGCCCGGCATAGTCGTTCCAGTGATATTCCGGCGCCACCACGCCATAGCCCACGAACACGATGGGCGAATCCTTGACGCTGACATCGGGCGAAGCGAAGCGCGGCGACCAGTAGACGACATCGTCGGCGAATTTCGGGGTCAGTTCGCCCTTGGGCGTGGCGATGGAGAAACGCGAGGCGGCGCTGTCCAGCGCGATGGTGACGGCGGGTACGGTCTGAAAATAGCTGCCATGGTTGCCAGGCGCGATGCCGATGCGCTTCAGTTCGTCGGCGATCCATTGCGCCGAGGCCTCGCCCGGCACGGTGCCGGGGCCGCGCCCCTCGAAGGCATCGTCGGCCAGCGCCTTGTCGCGGGCGGAAATGTCGGCGGCGGAAATCTCCGGCGAGGTCTGGGGATGGCCCGGCCAGGCGGCGGCCATCGCGGCCAGCGGCAGAACGAAGACAAGAGCAAGGACGGGGAATTTCATGGGAGGCTTCCAATGCGGCGTCCCATCTTTGACGCCTGCGCCAGGCGGCGCAAGAGGCGCTAATGCCCGTCGTCGGACCAGTGCGGCGGGTCGCTGACCAGCTTGATGACCCCGAAACTCGCGCCCACCGCGATCAGCTGCGGATTGGAGCCGTCGCGCGGGCCCGACGCGATGGCGTGGCTCTGGCCGTTGAAGTCGCGAACATCAAGTACGCCCTGCCATTTGATGGTCATATCCACGGCGCGGCGCTGGGTGTGACGGCTGACCAGGGCGGCGGGGAACTGGATCTGGTAGCCCTGCATCATCTGCCGGGCGGCAGCCTTGGCGGCGGCAAAGGAGTGGCCGTGGGTCCAATCGATGTTCACGCCGGCCAGTGGCGGCACCGCGGCGGGGTCCTGGCCGCTGCCGCCGATCATGCAGCACCAGTGCATCAGATAGGCGCGCTCGGGCGGGCGATAAGTGTCGGCAATGGAGACGCTGGCCCCGGCATGGCTGAGCTGCGAGAGAAAGGCGCGCACCTGGTCGCCGAAATCCGGCACCAGATCGTCCAGCGACTTGCTGGCGGCGAAACGCGCGCACCATTGCGGACCCGAAACCTCTGCCATCGCTTGCCCCAATTCAGCCGGGCGCAAGCTACAACGAGTCGTGCGCCGCCAGATCTTGCAAAACCGTTTTGATGGTGTGGACAGCGCCGGAGAGGTTATCGGTCACTTCGGTCTTCCAAAGCCGCAGGATCACATAGCCTTGCTCGTTCAGCAGACGGTCGCGGACGATGTGGACAGGCTGTGCTTTTCCCGGCTCACCGTCCAGCAAAGCGATCACCAGCCGGTGCTCATGCTCGACGAAATCCAAAGTGAACGTGCGGAAAGGCGACTTGCGGCGGAAGCGGAAGCCTTCCAATGCCCGCAGCCGCGCCCACAGGCGATTTTCCACACTGGCGTCGCGGCCCAGGGGACGGTGTCGCTTAAGCACGCGCCGCCGCGATCAGTTCGACCGCCTTGTCCAACTCATGCGCCAGCGCCGCCGTGCGCTTGGCGGCCTCGGCATCCTCGCCCCATTTCTCGGCCTGATAGGTCTCGTCGATCCGCGACAGTTCAAAGGCATGCGCCCCGGTGGTGAAGCCTTCCGCCACCGCCAGGGCCAGCACCAGGCTGCCGGTGATGGAGGCGATGACATGCAGCCCGCCCAGGGTGAAGGCGTCGTGTTCTTCCAGCGCCTGGCGCAGCGCCAGCAGCGCATCCGGCGTCTGGTCCACATGACCGAGGCCCTGGGCCACCCGCATCTGGGCGCTGTGGCGCAGGCGCACCCAGTCGAGCAGCGGGTCCCAGCCGGTGCGCTGGCGCAGCACCAGATCGGGCGGCTGGTGGGCGCGGTAGCACAGCAGGTCATTCTCACCGAAGCGCAGGATGGCGCCGATCACTTCGCTTTGACGCTGCGCGACACCGTCGATCACGGTATTGGCCAGCCGCAGCAGCGGCATGGTGGTGGCGATGATCTCTTCGCCCTGCCTGCGCCATTCCTGGGCGATGGCCAGCGCCAGCCGGTCGGTGGGCAGCAGCAGAGTATTGCGCGCCGGGGTCTTGACCGGCTTGCCGTCCAGCAGCACCGCGAAACCACCATCGGCGGGGGCGATGGAAACCTCTTTGTAGAACCGCTTCATTTGGATTTTCGCTTGCGGCCCGTGCTGGTGGATTTCTTCTTGTGCTGCTGTTTGGCGACGGGCTTCTTCTTCGGCGGCGCGTCAGGACGGGCGGCGGCCTTCTTCAGCTCATGCTTCTTTGCCGGAAAGGGATGGCTGCGGTCGTCGGGATTAAAGCCAAGCGTCTTCCAACTCTTCAGCATGTGCGGCGGCAGCGGCGCGGTGGCCTGCAGCCGCCCGCCGTCGGGACGGCCGATGTCTATGCTGCGGGCATGCAGGTGCAGCTTGTCGGCAATGTCGCCCTTGCCGCGCGACTCCGCGCCGCCATATTTGAAATCGCCGACGATGGGCGTGCCGATGCTGGCAAGATGCACGCGGATCTGGTGGGTGCGCCCGGTGATCGGCCGCGCCGCCACCCAGGCGAATTCGGTGCCGGCCATGCCCATCACGGCATATTCGGTCAACGCAGCCTTGGCCTCTTCGTCTTCGCTGACGGTCATGCGTTCGTCGCGGCCATGCGGGCCGTGGCCGCCTTCCTTGGCCAGCGCCGCCTTGATGACGCCATGCTTCTGTTTGGGCACGCCGCGGGTCAGCGCCCAATAGACCTTGGAAGTATCGCGCAGCGCCAGGCTGGCCGACAGGCCGGATGCCGCTGTCGCCGTGCGCGCGATCATCAGCACGCCGGAGGTGTCGCGATCCAGCCGATGTACAAGGCGCGGGCGGTCGGGCTTTTCATATTGCAGGCTGTCCAGCATGCCATCGACATGCTTTGTCAGGCCACTGCCGCCCTGGGTCGCCAGCCCCGGCGGCTTGTCGATCACGATGACCTGCTTGTCCATGTAGAGGATGCGGTCGGCCAGCGAGCCCATGTCTTTCGTCGCCAGCGGATGCGGTGCGGGCGTATCGGCTTTGGCTTTTTCCGGCGCTTTGGCGTGCACCACCTGCGGCGGCAGGCGAATGGCCTGGCCGGCGGAGATATGCGTGCTGGCCTCGGCGCGCTTGCCGTCCAGCCGCACCTCGCCCTTGCGCAGCAGCTTCTGCAGCAGGATATGGTTCACCGCCGGGTAATGCCGCTTGAACCAGCGGTCCAGGCGGATGCCGTCGTCATCCGGCGCGATGGAAACGCTTTCAACCATAGAGCGCGCGCACCAGCCACAAGCCGCAGAACAGAGCCAGGATCGAAAGCACCGCCGACCCGACAATGTAGCCCGCGGCGCTGACCATGGCGCCGCGCTGGATCAGCAACGCGCTGTCGAGCGAGAAGGTGGAGAATGTAGTGTAGCCGCCCATGATGCCGGTGGTGAGGAAGGCGCGCACTTCCAGCGACACACTGAACTTCAGCGCCATCAGTTCGGTCAGCACGCCCATGATGAAGCCGCCGCTGACATTGACCGCAAAGATACCGAAGGGAAATCCCGCCCACACGGGCGACTGCAGCAACGAGGCCACGACAAAGCGCGCCACCGAGCCGATCGCACCGCCCAACGCCACCGCTGCCAGCACTGTCGCTTTCATGACCCTTCCCCTCCCCGTTTCGTCCGCAGCTTTGACCAATAATCCAGCCGTTTGGCAATCTCGCGCTCAAAGCCCGTGTCCTTGGGCGTATAGAAGCGTTCGCGCGGCATGTCGTCGGGGAAATAATTCTGCCCGGAAAAGCCGCCCTCGGCGTCATGGTCGTATTGATAGCCCGCGCCGTAACCCAGATTCTTCATCAGCTTGGTCGGCGCGTTGAGGATATGGGCCGGCGGCATCAGCGAGCCATGTTCCTGGGCGGCGCGCTTGGCCGCGCCCAGCGCCTTGTACACCGCGTTGGATTTGGGGGCGCTGGCCAGATACAGCACGCACTGCGCCAGCGCCAGTTCGCCTTCGGGCGAGCCCAGGAAGTCGTACACATCCTTGGCCGCCAGCGCCTGCTGCACCGCCTGCGGATCGGCCAGGCCGATGTCCTCGACGGCGGCGCGCACCAGGCGGCGGGCGATGAACAGCGGCTGCTCGCCGCCCGCCAGCATCCGCGCCAGCCAGTAAAGCGCCGCGTCGGGATCGCTGCCGCGGATGGACTTATGCAGGGCGGAGATGATGTTGTAATGCTCTTCGCGGCTCTTGTCGTAGAGCGGCATGCGCCGCTGTACCGCGGCGGTCAGCGCGGCGGTATCCAGCGGCTTGACCGTCTTCACGCTGGACAGTTCTTCCACCAGGTTCAGCAGATAGCGGCCATCGCCATCGGCCATGGCGCGTAACGAGGCGCGGGCGTCGTCGGTCAGCTTCAGCGGTTCGCCGAAATGCGCCTCGGCGCGCTTGAGCAATTCCTCCAGCGCGGCATCGTCGAGGCGGCGCAGCACCAGCACCTGGGCGCGCGACAACAGCGCGCCGTTGAGTTCGAAGGACGGATTTTCGGTGGTGGCGCCGACCAGCACCACGGTGCCATCTTCCACCACCGGCAGGAAACTGTCCTGCTGGCTGCGGTTGAAGCGGTGGATCTCGTCAATGAAGAGAAGCGTGCCCTGCCCCATGCGGCGGCGCTGGCGGGCGGCCTCGAAGGTCTTTTTCAGGTCGGCGACGCCGCTGAACACCGCCGACAACTGGTCGAAATGCAGGTTGAAGGCGGTCGAGAGCAACCGCGCGATGGTGGTCTTGCCGGTGCCGGGCGGCCCCCACAGGATGATGGAGGTCGGGCGGCCATTGGCCACCATGCGGCCCAGCGGGCCTTGGGGGCCCAGCAGGTGATCCTGGCCCACCACATCGGCAAGCTTTTGCGGCCGCAGCCGGTCGGCCAGGGGGCGCGGGGCGTCCTGCGCCAGGCCGCCGGATTCAAAAAGGTCTGACATGCCCCTTTATAGCAGAAACTCCGCCGGCGGATGCCAGCGGAGTTCCACCTATTCCAGAGGCTTTCTTACCCTATGCGGGAACTACAAATGCCACTTTACGCCGACGGACAGGTTGTTGCTGGTATTGCCGATATTGGTCAGGCCGCCGGCATTCACGTCATGGGCGTTCTGGTAGCGATATTCGATGAACAGACCGGTCTGGTCGGAGACGCGATAGTCCACGCCGCCCAGCGCCTGCCAGCCCAGCACGTCGCTGCCGCCGTGATTGCCCAGGCCGTTGTCGATATTGGTGCTCACCAGGCCCAGGCCGGCGCCGCCATAGAGGCTGAACTGGTCGAAGACCGGCTGGTGATAGACCACATTGCCCATATAGGAACTGGTCTGCAGCCGCGCGTTGGCGGTGCCGGAATAGCTGGACTGGCCGAACAGCCCGTCCGCTTCGACCGACACGTTCGGCAGATTCAACTGGTCCAGGTAATAGCCATAGCGCGCGCCGACATTGAAGCCGGTGTCCATGTCACGGGCGGTGCCGCCGACATTGAGGCCCGGCGCGAAGGTCGGGCCGCCGAGAACCGAGACATAGGAATCGGCCAAGGCTCCGGTGGTGGCCGCACAAGTGCCGAGCAGCAACGCCGCGGCGGAAGCAACAAGCAATTTTTTCATGGTCATCCTCTGCATGTACCCCCCACGCAGAAGTCCTAACGCCGCCGGGTGCGATCCGTCGCGTTAAAAGCAGACCACAAGACGAGAATTGATTGCGGGCAACAAGGCGTAACACTTCTTTTGTAACGCTTCGCCGCCATGCCCTTGAACGCGCGATGAACACATTCCCGCCGCGATTGTGATCGCGATGATGTCAAATGTGATGATCTATCCGTCTACGGACAGAGACAGCCTGCGCCCGCCGCGCTCGATCACCAGTTCCCAGCGATTGCTGGCGTTCAGCACGCGCACCAGGTCGGCGACCCGGTTTATCGCCGCGCCATTGATGCTGCGGATGATGTCGCCCGGCTGGAAGCCGTAATTGGCGGCATAGCCGTTGGAATTGACCGAGACGATGGCGACGCCGTGCGCCATCACATCCATCTGCAGTTCGATCGCCGTGGCGGGCGAGACATTCTCCACCCGCGCGCCGGTCAGCGGATTGCGCCCGGCGATGGTGGCGGCTTCGCGCGGCGGGGTCTCGGGCGGCAGCGTCAGGTTCACGGTGACATCGCGGCCGCTCTTGCCGGCGGCGATATGCATCTTCACGCTTTCGCCGGCGCGATGGGTGGCGGTGCGATAGTTCAGCGACTGCATGTCGTCCACGCCCACGCCGTCCACCGACTGCACCACCTCGCCAATCTTAACCCCGGCGCGGGAAAGAGGTCCGCCGGGATAGATTTCCTTGACCAGCACCCCGCCGGGCCGGGCCAGGCCCAGGCTGGCGGCGATCTCGCTGGTGACGGGCTGGCCGCTGGCGCCGACCCAGGCCAGTTGCACGCTGGCGGTGGCGCCGGTCTTCAGCCCGCCCTCCACGCCTTCCACCACCCGCCGCGCCAGGTTGGCGGGAATGGCGAAGCCGATGCCGATATTGCCGCCGCTGCGCGAATAGATGGCGGTGTTGATGCCGGCCAGCTTGCCGTCGGTGGTGACCAGCGCGCCGCCCGAATTGCCGGGATTGATGGCGGCGTCGGTCTGGATGAAGAACTGATAATCCGAGGCGCTGATCTGGGTGCGCGCCAGGGCCGAGACGATGCCCATGGTCACGGTCTGGCCGACGCCGAAGGGATCGCCCACCGCCAGCACCAGGTCGCCGACCTGGACCGTGTCGCTGTCGATGAAGGGCACGGTCGCCAGATGCTCGCCCTTGGTGTCTATCTTCAGCACCGCAAGATCGGTGCGCGGATCGGCCAGCAATACCTTGGCCTTGAATTCGCGCTTGTCCGACAGCGCCACCACGATGTCGGTGCCGCCTTCCACCACATGGTTGTTGGTGACGATCAGGCCGTCGGCGCGCACGATGACGCCGGAGCCCAGCGACTGCTGCACGCGCTGGCGCATTTCCGGGGTGGCGCCGAAGAACTGCTGGAACAGGGGATCGCTGAACAGCGGATTGACCTGGGCCTGCACCACGCTGCGGGCATAGACATTCACCACCGCCGGGGCGACGCGCTTGACCACCTGGGCGAAGGTCAGCTGCACCGTGGACATGGACTGCGGCACGATCTGCACCGGCAGATGCGGCGCGGGCGGCAGCTTGGACGGGTTGTTGTCGGCCGCGCTGGGCGCGACAAAGGCATAGGACAAGACGCCCGCGCCGAAGATCACGGCGGCGGAAACGAGCATGGCGAGGCGTTTGCGGGTCATGGTCATGGTGCCTTGAAACGTAAAAGGGCGGCATCGCTGCCGCCCCTTAAATCTAATTCAGAGATTTGGCCAAAATCAGGCCTCGCTGTCGGCCACTTCCACCGGGCCGCTGTCCTGGCCCTTGGCGCTTTCGTCGCGGTCAACGAACTCGATGATCGCCATCGGGGCGTTGTCGCCGAAGCGGAACCCGGCCTTCAGCACGCGGGTGTAGCCGCCGGGACGGCCGGCATAACGCGGGCCGATCACATCGAACAGCTTGGTCACCTGGTCGGCGTCCTTGATCTGGGCCAGGGCCTGGCGGCGGGCGTGGAGGTCTTTCGCCCCACGGCGCGACAGGGTCACCAGCTTTTCGATCACCGGGCGCAGGTCTTTCGCCTTGGGCAGGGTGGTCTTGATCTGCTCATGCTTGATCAGCGCGGCGGTCATGTTGCCCCACATCGCCTTGCGGTGCGAAGCGGTGCGGTTGAACTTGCGGCCTTGGTTTCCGTGGCGCATTTTACAGTCTCACTCTAATCGTCATCGCCCGATTTATTCGGGCGATCCATTTTCTTCTCAATATCCGGTCACTTCGTCGAGAGGGTTATGGATGGCTCGCATAAAGCGGGCCATGACGAAGTGATGGACGTCAGTACTGATCCTCGTAACGCTTGGCGAGGTCTTCGATATTCTCGGGCGGCCAGCCGGGCACTTCCATGCCCAGGTGCAGGCCCATTTCCGCGAGAACGGCCTTGATCTCGTTCAGCGACTTGCGGCCGAAGTTCGGGGTACGGAGCATCTCCGCCTCGGTCTTCTGGATCAGGTCGCCGATATAGACGATGTTGTCGTTCTTCAGGCAGTTGGCCGAACGCACCGACAGTTCCAGCTCGTCCACCTTCTTCAGCAGCACCGGATTGAAGGCCAGGTCGGGCTTGGCTTCCTCGGTGGCGCGCTCGCGCGGCTCCTCGAAGTTGATGAAGACCTGCAGCTGGTCCTGGAGAATGCGCGCGGCATAGGCCACGGCATTGTCCGGGGTGACGGCGCCATTGGTTTCCACCGTCAGCGTCAGCTTGTCATAGTCGAGGATCTGGCCCTCGCGGGTGTTCTCGACCTTGTAGGAGACCTTCTTGACCGGGCTGAACAGCGAATCCACCGGGATCAGGCCGATGGGGGCATCTTCCGGGCGGTTGCGGTCGGCGGGGACATAGCCCTTGCCGGTGGCGATGGTGAGTTCCATGCGGAAGTCCACCTTCTCGTCCAGGGTGCAGATCACCAGGTCGGGATTGAGGATTTCGATATCGGCGGTGGCCTGGATGTCGCCGGCCTTCACTTCGCCCGGGCCCTGCTTGCGCAGCGACACGCGCTTGGGGCCTTCGGCATGCATGCGCAGCGAGATCATCTTCACATTGAGCACGATGTCGGTGACGTCCTCGCGCACGCCCTGGATGGACGAGAATTCGTGCAGCACGCCTTCGATATTGATCGCGGTGACGGCGGCGCCCTGCAGCGACGACAACAGCACGCGGCGCAGCGAATTGCCCAGGGTCAGGCCAAAGCCGCGTTCCAGCGGTTCGGCGGTGATGGTCGCGGTCTTGCCGGCGTCATGACCGGATTCGGTCTTGAGCTTGCCGGGCTTGATCAGTTCCTGCCAGTTCTTCTGAAACATAGTTTTTTCCTCATCGTTTCCCGAACCTGTCGGACCAGGCCCATGCGTGCGACGGGGTTAGTGGGTACGTCCGAAAACTTATACGCGCCGGCGCTTGGGCGGGCGGCAGCCATTGTGCGGAATGGGCGTCACGTCGCGGATGGAGGTGACGACCAGGCCGACGGCCTGCAGCGCGCGCAGCGCAGACTCGCGGCCCGAACCGGGGCCGGAAACTTCCACTTCCAGGGTGCGCATGCCGTGCTCGACGGCCTTCTTGCCGGCGTCTTCGGCGGCCATCTGCGCCGCATAGGGCGTGGACTTGCGCGAGCCCTTGAAACCCATCATGCCCGCCGACGACCAGCTGATGGCATTGCCCTGCGCATCGGTGATGGTGACGATGGTGTTGTTGAAGGTGGCGGCGACATGCGCCACGCCCACAACGACATTCTTCTTTTCTTTCTTGCGGGCGCGGGGCGCCTTCTTGTCTGCAACGGCCATGGTTTACTTGGTCACTTTCTTCTTGCCGGCGATCGCCTTGGCGGGTCCCTTGCGGGTGCGGGCATTGGTGTGGGTACGCTGGCCGCGAACCGGCAGGCTCTTGCGATGGCGCAGGCCGCGGTAGCAGCCCAGGTCCATCAGGCGCTTGATGTTCATCGCCACGTCGCGGCGCAGGTCGCCCTCGACCAGATAGTCGCGGTCGATGATTTCGCGGATCTGGATGACTTCGGATTCGGTCAGGTCGCTGACGCGCCGGGCCGGATCGATGCCCAGCTGGGTCACGATCTGGTGCGCGGTATGCGGCCCGATGCCATGGATATAGCGAAGGCCGATTTCGACTCGCTTCTGGGTCGGGATATTGACGCCGGCGATACGTGCCACTGGGTGTGTCTCCGAAGGCTTTTAAGCCGTTGAACGCGTTGATAAAATTTTGGACGGCAAATCCGCGGCCAAATCCGGGCCCGGCCCGGTGCGAAAGGCCTGCAAAAACACGGAAATGACAGGAAAATCTGTCGCGAGGGCGCGGATTATATGAATCACCCCTCCCCCGTCAACAGGCATGTGAAAAAAGCTCGTGGGCGCCTCCAGGGAAAGGCGCCCACGATACCCCCGCTGAAGCGGCCCCGCACCCTATTGGCTGGCCAACTCGGTGCGGGCAGCACCGGCCTGGGCCAATTGGAGCTGGGCCGCCGCAACCTGCGCCATCGCCTGTGCACGGGCACGGCGGACACAGGCACGGTGGTCCGATTCGGCCTCGGATAGGACCGAGGGCCGGTTATCGGCAGTGTAAACCGGCGCACCGCAGGCCTTTTCGGCGGCGGCATGGATGCGCTCGGCCAGGGCGGAAGCGTCGCCCGGCAGGCTGAGGTCTTTTATGTTAACGATGACAACGGCGCCCGCCTGGGCCGAGGCAATGGCCAGGACCAGGACCAGGACAGCGGCAGTGGTGAGGGAACGGATCATGACAGTCTCCTTGTGTCGGTTTTGGCTTAGTTGCGGGCGATGTTGTCCTGGGTCAGCCTGGTCTGGTTGTCGGCGGCGGAGGGGATGCGCCCGACCATGTTGAAGCCCCGCTGGGCATGAGCAGTCTGGGCCTGGGCGGCGGTGGACGAGGCGGCGGTGGTCATGGCGATCTCCTTGGCTTGGGGCTTATTTGCTGGCGACCAGGGCATCGCTCCGGCCCAGGCTTGCCAGCGCTGTCCGCTCCGCCCGGCGGATGCAGAAGGCGCGGTTGCTGGCGCCATTCAGCAGCAGCGCGCCGCTCGAGGTCCGGGGAAGCGGGCCGCAGGCGGTTTCGGCGGCGGCGTGGATACGCTCGGCCGTTGCGCTGCCCAGCGGCACCGCGACATGGAAAGTCTGGGCCTGGGCAACAGTCAGGGTGGAAACAAGAAGGATGGCGATGGAACGGATCATGGCAGTCTCCTTTGGGTTGGGGGGCATGGGGCCGATTTTTTCAGGAGCGGCCCCCCGCCAGGGCTCAATTGCTGGCCAGCTTGTGCGACGACGCCTGGGCGTCCTGGACCCTGGTCAGGGTCGAGGCGCTGAGGCGGTAGACGCACTGCTGGTAGATCGCGCCGTAATGCGAGACCGGCAGGCTGCCGGAAGCGCGTTCGGGCGCGCAGGCCATTTCCGCCGCATGCTGGATGCGGGTGGACAGGGTGTCGGCCTGGGCGGTGGCGACGGTCAAAGCGAGGACGGCGATGCCGGTGATGGTGCGGAACATGGTGATCTCCTTGGTTTGATTGGGTTGGGTTGATGCACCGGCCTGGGATCTGGAGGCCTTGCTGCGCCGGTTGGCCGCTTCGCCGGGGGCCGTGTTGCGCGTATAGTGCGCGGCGGTCTGGTCGGGGTTGGCGGTCGTGCGGGGCATCGGGGTCTCCAGTGGCTTGCGCCGGTTGCCCAGTGATCAGGCCCGTATTCCGCCGTTTTCGATTGGGGCCCGACCCGATGGATCGCCGATCAAAGCCCTATGGTTGACCGATGACGGATGAATCCGAGCGATTTGGCCGTCCCATTGATCTGGCGGGCGAGGCCGATTTCGTTTTGGGGGGGTTGCGGATCAGCCCTTCGACGCGGGAAATCGCCCGTGGCGACCTGCGCGAGATGCTCGAACCCCGGGTCATGCAGGTTCTGGTCGCGCTTTTTCAGGCGGACGGCCGGGTTGTGTCCCGCGACGAGCTGATCGCCCGCTGCTGGGACGGGCGAATCGTGGGGGAAGACGCCATCAACCGCGTCATCGGGCGGCTGCGGCGGCTGTCGGAGACCGATGGCGCGGCGTCTTTCGCCGTCGAAACCATTCCGCGCGTGGGATACCGGCTGCTGGCCAAAGCCACGGCCGCGATGCCGCCACCGCTTGCCGCGCCGGAGCCGCCCGAGCCGCCGCCGCCAACTGCGCCCGAACTGCCCCAGCCGCCGCAACCGCCGGTCTCGGCCCCCCGCCGCAGCCTGTTCTTTCGCCACCGCCTCGCTTTGGGTATGGCCGTCCTACTGATCGCGGCGGCGGCAACGGCCTGGCTGTTATGGCCGCAACCCCGCTGGACGGTGGACAGCAGCCGCCCTTTCCTCTCGACCCTGTCGCTGGAGCAATATCCCAGCTTTTCGCCCAACGGGTCCATGATGGCCTATGCCTCAGGCCCCGACCTGGCCTCGCGCCAGATTTATGTGCGTAATGTGGCGGGCGGCGAAGGCATCCGGATCTCCCATGACGAATATGCCGATATCTGGCCGACCTGGTCGTCGGACGGCGCCCGCCTTGCCTATATCGCGCAAAAGAAAGACGAACCCTGCCGCATCATGGTGGCGACGGTGCCGGCCGGCGAAACGCGCGAGGCCGGACGGTGCGCCTCGGCGCCCACCAGCCCTATCGCCTGGCAGCCCGGCACTTCGCAGGTCTATTACAGCGAGCACATCGGGCTGAAGGGCTACACCATTTACCGCCTGGACGTGGACAGCGGGGCGCGGCAGATACTCGTCCAGGAACCGGAAATGCGCGACATTGTGGGAAACCTGCACTGCTCGCCGGACGGCAAATGGCTGGCTTACCTGATCCTCAACGACAGTGTGGTGATCCGCGACATCGCCAGCGGCCGCGAACGTATCCTGGGCCAGATCGCGCAGCGCGGCGACTGGACCACGTCGCTGACCTGGGCCGACGATTCCCAAAGCGTGATGGCCAGCCGGTCGCTCGGCATCGGCAGCGAAATCCTCGACTTTCCGCTGGATGGCGGCAAACCCTATCGCGTCTATGCCACGGCGCTGAATGTCGGGCATATCGCAGCCGGCGGCGGCCTGCTGGCGGTCGAAACCGACACCGGCCGCAGCAACCTGGCTCGCGCCAGCGCCACGCCGGCGGCGCAGCCCGACATTATCGACCCGGCGAACGGCCATACCTGGTCGCCCACCTTTGCACCGGACGGCACCCTGGCCTTCCTGTCCAACCGCTCCGGCAGCAATGCGATCTGGACCATAAAGCCGGGCGTGGCGCCGGCCCTGCTGTTCGACGGGGGAATGACGTCACTCTATACGATTCAGTTTTCGCCGGACGGATCGTTGCTGGCCCTGGCGATCGAGACGCCCGACGTCGTGACCTTGAAGACATTGACGGCAAAGGGCGCCGCAGTGTCATCGTTCAGTGACATGAAAGCCAAGGGACTGGGCATGCCCTCCTGGAGCCTGGACGGCAAATCCATTTTCCAGTTCGAGCGCAAGGACAAGCGCACCTGGCGCATTCCGCTCGACAATCCCGCCCGGCGCGTCCCCTTCGCCCCGCCCCATTGGGTCGGCATCGCCATGCGCAAGGAAGGCACCTTCGCGACCCGGGCCGACAAGCCTGGAATCTGGCGGATAGACAGCGCCGTCATCACACAACTCACCGACAAATATCCCGCCTTTTACGATGCGCCGATGGCGTTCCGGGGCGATGACGTGCTGGTGCCGGACTATGACGTGGACGGCCCGCCGCGCATCTGGGCCCAGCCGCTCGCCGGCGGTCCCGCCAAAATCATCGCTTATGCGCCGGGCGCCACGAACCAGGCCGGTTTCCAGAGCGCGTTCGCGGTCAATCCCAAGACCGGAGACATCATCTATGATGCCGCGGTCGCGCCGGACACCAACATAGACCTTCTCACCCTGGCGAAGCGCTAGGCGGGAACGGCGTCCAGGATGTCGGCGATCTGGACGGTGACGGATTCGACCGGCGCCATGCCGTCCACCGTCTTCAGCTTGCCCTGGGCGCGGTAATAGTCGATCAGCGGGGCGGTGTTCTTGTAATAGACGCCCAGCCGGTGGGCCAGGGTTTCCGGCGTGTCGTCGGAACGCAGCACGCCGCCGGCCTTGATGCGGGCCTCGACGCGCGACAGCAGCACGGCGTCATCCACCTTCAACTCCAGCACCAGGTCGATCTTCTTGCCACGCGCCGCCAGCATGGCGTCCAGCGCCTCGGCCTGGGGAATGGTGCGGGGGAAGCCGTCGAACACCGCGCCGTTCTTGCAGTCGGGCTGGTCATAGCGTTCGGCGATGATCTTGATGACGGTCTCGTCCGACACCAGCTCGCCCTTGGCCATGGTCGCCTTGACCGCCAGGCCCAGCGGCGTGCCGGCCTCGATCGCGGCGCGCAGCATGTCGCCGGTGGAGAGCTGCGGCAGGCCGCGCGTCTCGGTCAACGTCTTGGACTGGGTACCCTTGCCCGCCCCCGGCGGCCCGAACAGAACCAGATTCACTTGCGCGCTCCCCGCAGCTTCGACTTCTTCAAGAGTCCTTCATATTGCTGGGCCACCAGGTGGCTCTGAATCTGCGCCACCGTGTCCATGGTCACCGACACCACGATCAGGATCGAGGTGCCGCCCAGCGAGAAGCTGAGATTGTACTTGTAGAACATGAATTCGGGGATCAGGCAGACGAAGGTCAGGTACAGCGCGCCGATCACGGTGATGCGGGTGAGCGTATAGTCGATGAACTGGGCGCTTTTCTTGCCGGGGCGGATGCCGGGAAAGACGCCGCCATACTTCTTCAGGTTTTCCGCCGTCTCTTCCGGATTGAAGACGATGGAGGTGTAGAAGAAGGAGAAGAACAGGATCAGCGCCGCATACATCACCATGTAGAGCGGCTGGCCGCGGCTGAGATAGGTGACGACGGTCTGCAGCCATTCCGGCAGGTTCTGGGCGTTGAAGCTGGCCACCGTGGTCGGCAGCAGCAGGATCGAGGAGGCGAAGATCGGCGGGATCACGCCCGAGACATTGAGCTTCAGCGGCAAATGCGAGCTATCGCCGCCATAGACCTTGTTGCCGACCTGGCGCTTGGGATAGGTGACGAATAGCCGGCGCTGGGCGCGTTCCATGAAGACGATGAAGCCGACCAGCGCCACGGTGAAGACCGCGAAGAAGATGATCAGCAGCGGATTGACCGCGCCGGTGCGCGCCTGTTCCAGGGTCTGGACGATGAGGCTGGGGAAACGCGCCACGATGCCGGCGAAGATGATCAGCGAAATGCCGTTGCCGACGCCGCGCGACGTGATCTGCTCGCCGATCCACATCAGCAGCATGGTGCCGCCCGTCAGCGTGACCACCGCGCCGATGCGGAAGAACCAGCCGGGATGGATGACGATGTGGCCCTGGCCGCCGAAATGCTCCAGCCCCAGCGCGATGCCGTAAGACTGGACCACCGCCAGCGCCACGGTGAAATAGCGGGTGTACTGGTTGATGACCTTGCGGCCTGCCTCGCCTTCCTTCTTCAGCGCTTCCAGTTCGGGAAACACCGTGGTCATCAGCTGGATGATGATGGAGGCCGAGATATAGGGCATGATGCCCAGGGCGAACACCGCCATGCGGCCGACCGCGCCGCCCGACAAAGTGTTGAAGACGTCGAGCATGCCGCCGCCGGACTGCTGCATCTGCTGCGCCAGCGCCGCCGGATCGATGCCGGGCATGGGGATGTAGCTGCCGATGCGCGCCACGATCAGGGCGCCCAGGGTGAAGAAGATGCGGTTGCGCAGTTCCTGGGATTTGCCCAGGTTGTTGAAACTGAAATTGGCTGCCAGTTGTTCGGCTGCAGATGCCATTCAGGCTGCTCCCAGAAACATGCCGATGCGACCCGCACCGGCGCCGGCCCCATGCTATCCGGCCCTATATGGGGTACCCGCCCCGCCCTTTCGAGCGGGACGGCCCAATTTTCAGGCCTTGCGCGCTTCGCGCTTCTTGGCGGACTCGATGCGGCGCGTCTGGCGCTTGCCCGGTTCGCCCTTCTTGTTGTTGTACACCTTCTTGACGAAGGTGGTGGTGACGCTGCCGCCGGCCTTTTCGACCGCTTCCTTGGCCGAGGCGCTGGCGCCGGCCACTTCGATGTCGATCTTGGCGGTGATGACGCCCTTGCCCAGCAGGCGCACGCCGTCCTTGCTCTTGTGGGCCAGGCCGGCCTTGCGCAGGACCTCCTCGGTGATCTTGGCGCCGGCGTCGAGCTTCTTGTTGTCGATCGCCTTCTGGATGCGGTTGAGGTTCACTTCCGAAAAGTCGTTGGCGAAGATGTTGTTGAAGCCGCGCTTGGGAATGCGCATGTGCAGCGGCATCTGGCCGCCTTCGAAGCCGTAGATGCCGTTGCCGGTACGGGCCTTGGCGCCCTTGACGCCGCGGCCGGAGGTCTTGCCCAGGCCCGAGGAGGAGCCGCGGCCGACCTTGTGCTTGTGCTTGTGGGCGCCGGGATTGTTGGCGATTTCGTTCAGCTTCATTGCCTTAACTCCTGTCATCCCGGCCAGGCGGCGAAGCCGCGCAGAGCCGGGACCCAACTTACTTCTTCTCTTCGACGATCTCGACCAGATGCCTGACCGCGTTGATCATGCCACGCACCGAGGGGGTATCCTCCAGGACGCGCTCGCGGCGGATCTTGCCCAGGCCCAGGCCACGCAGGGTCTGCGCCTGAATGTCCGGCTTGCGGTTGGCGCTGCGAATCTGGCGCACCGTGAGGGTTTTCTTCTCGGCCATGACTTTTCTCTCTTGCTTTCTCAGGCCGACACTTCGGCGGCCGGGGCATCCTCGCGCCGTGCCAGGATGTCGGAAACGCTGCGGCCACGGCGATTGGCCACCATGCGCGGGCTCTGCTGGTTCTTCAGCGCATCGAAAGTGGCGCGCACCATGTTGTAGGGATTGGAAGTGCCCAGCGACTTGGACACGACATCGCCCACGCCCAGCGCCTCGAACACCGCGCGCATCGGGCCGCCGGCGATGATGCCGGTACCGGCCGGGGCCGGGCGCACCAGCACCTTGCCGGCGCCGTGATGGCCGCGCACTTCGTGATGCAGGGTGCGGCCGTCCTTCAGCGGAATGCGGATCAGCGACTTCTTGGCGTCGTCGGTGGCCTTGCGGATGGCTTCCGGCACTTCGCGCGCCTTGCCATGGCCGAAGCCGACACGGCCGTTGCCGTCACCGACAACCACCAGGGCGGCGAAGCCGAAGCGGCGGCCGCCCTTCACGACCTTGGCGACACGGTTGATGTGCACCAGCTTGTCGATCAGGTCGGAATCCTTGTCGCGCTCGCGATCGCGACCGCCACGGCCGCCCTTGGAATCCCGCTGTTGTCCTTCGCGTGCCATATTTATTCCACTTCCTACTTCGCCGAGGCCTCACCGGCCTCGTATTTGGACTCGTTCGTACGCGTTCTTCGCTGCCGCTCAGAACCTACGAACCCTTAGAACTCTAGACCGGCTTCACGCGCCGCGTCTGCGAGCGCCTTGATGCGCCCATGATAGATGTAGCCGCCACGGTCGAACATGACCTGGGTGACGCCGGCCGCCTTGGCCCGTTCGGCAATGCTCTTGCCGACCGAGGAGGCGGATTCGACGTTGTAGCCCTTGCCCTTGTGATCCTTCTCGTTGGTCGAGGCGGAGGCCAGGGTCAGGGCCTGGGTGTCGTCGATCACCTGGGCATAGATGTGTTTGCCCGAGCGGAACACCGACAGGCGCGGACGCGTGCCATGGGTGCCAAGGCGGTGACGGTTGCGCGACTGGCGCTTTTTGAACAGAGCGTTGGTCATCTTACTTCTTCTTGCCTTCCTTGCGGCGGACATATTCGCCTTCATAGCGCACACCCTTGCCCTTGTAGGGCTCCGGCGGACGCCAGGAACGGATTTCGGCCGCGACCTGGCCGACCAACTGCTTGTCGATGCCCGACACCGAAATCATGGTCGGCTTTTCGGTGACGATCGAGATGCCTTCCGGGATCGCATAGGGCACGTCATGGCTGAAGCCAAGCTGCAGGTTCAACGTCTTGCCCTGCACCGCGGCGCGATAGCCGACGCCCTGAATTTCCAGCTTCTGGGTGAAGCCGGTGGTGACGCCGGTCACCAGATTGTTGACCAGGGTGCGCGACAGACCCCACATCTGCGGGGCGCGTTCCATTTCCTTGCGCGGCGCCACGGTGATGCCGTGCTCGTCCACGGCGGCGGAGACTTCCGGCACCAGCTTGACGCTGAGTTCGCCCTTGGGGCCCTTGACCTTGACGGTCTGGCCGTCGACCGAGGCGGTGACGCCTTTCGGAAGTGCGACGGGTTTCTTGCCAATGCGGGACATGAGGACTCCTTAAAACACCTGGCAGAGAACTTCGCCGCCGACATTCTTTTCGCGGGCGGAGGTGTCCGTCATCACGCCCTGGGGCGTGGAGAGGATGGACACGCCCAGGCCCTGACGATGCGGCTTGAGTTCGCTGACAGAGGAATAGACGCGGCGGCCCGGGGTGGAAACGCGCTTGAGTTCGCGGATCACCGGCTGGCCTTCGTGATACTTCAGTTCGATTTCCAGTTCCTTGTGGCCCTTGACCTCGACCTCGGCATAGCCGCGGATGTAGCCCTCTTCCTGCAGCACGTCGAGCAGACGGATGCGCAGGCGCGAGTTGGGGGAACTGATCTTGCTCTTGCGGCGAAGCTGGCCGTTGCGGATGCGGGTCAGCAGATCGCCAATGGGATCGATGATCATGGGGTCTCCTTACCAGCTCGCCTTGGTCATGCCGGGGATCTGGCCGAAATTGGAAAGCGAACGCAGCGCGATACGGCTCATCTTGACCTTGCGGTAATAGCCCTTGGAACGGCCCGACAGTTCGCAGCGGTGATGGATGCGCACCTTCGACGAATTGCGCGGCAGCTTGGCCAGCTTGAGGCGCGCGGCAAAGCGATCCTCGGGCGGCAGCTTTTCGTCATTGGCCTGGGCCTTGAGCGCGGCGCGCTTGACGGCGAACTGCGCCACGAGCTTTTCGCGCTTCTTGTTGCGGTTGATCTGGGAAGTCTTCGCCATGTCTAGCGCCTCAATTCGTCGTGAACGGGAACTGGAAGCCTTCGAGAAGCGCCTTGGCCTCCTCGTCGGTCTTCGCGGAGGTGTTGAACACGATATCCATGCCCCACACCGATTCCGTCTTGTCGTAGTCGATTTCCAGGAACACGACGTGTTCCTTCATGCCCATGGCATAGTTGCCCCGGCCGTCGAACGACTTGGGGTTGATGCCGCGGAAGTCGCGCACCCGCGGCAGCGCCACGGTGATCAGGCGGTCGACGAATTCATACATCACGTCGCCGCGCAGAGTGACCTTGGCGCCGATCGGCAGGCCTTCGCGGATCTTGAACTGGGCGATGGCCTTCTTGGAACGGGTCTGGATCGCCTTCTGGCCGGCGATGGCGGTCAGGTCGTTCACCGCCTGGGTGATCTTCTTGCCGTCCGAAGCCGCCTCGCCCGCGCCGATGTTCAGCACGACCTTGTTGAGCTTGGGCACCTGCAGCGCGTTGGTGTAGCCGAACTTCTCCATCAGGGTCTTCTTGATGGTCTCGTTGTAGCGCTGCTTGAAGCGCGGCACATAGCCGGCTTCCTTGGCATGCTCGCCAACCTGCACCTGGGTGCCGGCATTGACTTCACGGCGCTTGGACGCCTTTTCCGCCTTGGCATCGGCCTTGGCGGCTTCCTTGGGGTTTTTGCTCTTGGAGCCTGCGTCAGACATCAATGACCTCACCGGACTTCTTCGCAAAGCGGACCTTGCGGCCGTCGCTCAGCGTCTTGGAACCAATGCGCGTCGCCTTGCCCGACTTGGGATCGACATGCGCGATATTCGACAGATGGATCGGCGACTCCTTGGTCACGATGCCCGCCTGCTGCGACTGGGTCTGGCGCTGATGGCGCTTGACCACATTGACGCCCTGGACCAGAGCACGGTTTTCCTTGGGGAACACCTTCAGGACCGAGCCCTTCTTGCCCTTGTCGCGGCCGGTGGTCACGACGACATTGTCGCCCTTGCGGATATTGACGCTCATCACAAAACCTCCGGCGCGAGCGAGATGATCTTCATCTGACCCTTGTTGCGCAGTTCGCGCGTCACGGGTCCGAAAATGCGGGTGCCGATCGGCTCGCCCTGGGCATTGACCAGCACCGCGGCATTGCCGTCGAAGCGGATCAGGCTGCCGTCGTTGCGGCGCACGCCCTTGGCGGTACGCACCACCACGGCCTTGAGCACTTCGCCCTTCTTCACGCGGCCGCGCGGTATGGCTTCCTTGACGCTGACGACGATGATGTCGCCGACGTCGGCATAGCGGCGATGCGAACCGCCCAGCACCTTGATGCACATCACGCTCTTGGCGCCGCTATTGTCGGCGACATCGAGTTCCGTGGACATCTGAATCATGACTTCAACTCCCTAATGCGCGGTCAGGCGCCTACTTGCCTACGCGCTCCAGCACTTCCCAGGTCTTCAACTTGGAAAGCGGCCGGCATTCCTGAATGCGGACGGTGTCGCCCACCTTGAACTCGCCCTTTTCGTCATGGGCGTGATATTTCTTCGAACGGCGCACGGTCTTGCCCATCACCGGATGGATGAAGCGGCGCTCCACCTTCACCACGATGGTCTTGGCGTTCTTGTCGCTGACGACGGTGCCCTGGAGGATGCGTTTCGGCATGGTCTTTAAGCCTTCGTCTGGGCAGCGCGGAGCTGCTCGGTCAAAACGGTCTGGATGCGCGCGATGTCGCGGCGCAGCACGCGGATGCGGCCGGTGTTCTCGACCTGGCCGTTGGCGCGCTGAAAGCGCAGGTTGAACTGCTCCTTCTTGAAGGACGTGAGCTGGGTGTTCAGCTCGTCGGCGCTCAGGCTGCGGAAGTCGTCGGACTTGGACGAGGCCTTCGCGGCGGTGGTCTTCTTCTTGGCGGTTGCTTTCTTGGCCATCTCTCTTTTCCCTTACAGCCCCGAACGCGCGACGAACTTGGTGGCGATGCTGAGTTTCGCCTGGCCAAGCCGCATGGCTTCCTTGGCGGTCTTGAGGTCGACGCCGTCGATCTCGAACAGGATGCGGCCCGGCTTGACCTTGGCGACCCAGAATTCCGGGGCGCCCTTGCCCGAGCCCATGCGGACTTCGGCCGGCTTCTTGGACACCGGCACGTCCGGGAAGATGCGGATCCAGACACGGCCGGCGCGCTTCATTTCGCGGGTGATGGCGCGGCGGGCGGCTTCGATCTCGCGCGCGTTCAGACGTTCCGGCTCCATGGCCTTGAGGCCATAGGCGCCGAAGGCCAGGTTGGTGCCGGCCTTGGCGGCGCCGTGGATGCGGCCCTTGAACTGCTTGCGGAATTTCGTGCGCTTGGGTGACAGCATGGTTCTTCTCTTTATTCCGCGGCGGCGGGGGCGCGTTCGCGCTCACGCGGCGGACGGTTGCCGCCTTCGGCCTCGCTGGCCTGGCGCTTCTCGGTGGCGAAGGGATCGTGTTCCATGATCTCGCCCTTGAAGATCCAGACCTTGACGCCGCAGGTGCCATAGGTGGTGAAAGCGGTGGCGACGCCGAAATCCACATCGGCGCGCAGGGTGTGCAGCGGCACGCGGCCTTCGCGGTACCATTCCACGCGCGCGATTTCCGCGCCGCCCAGACGGCCCGAGCAGGTGATGCGGATGCCCAGCGCGCCCAGGCGCATGGCGGTCTGCACCGAACGCTTCATCACGCGGCGGAAGGCGACGCGGCGTTCCAGCTGCTGGGCGATGTTCTCGGCCACCAGCTTGGCGTCGATTTCCGGCTTGCGGATTTCCACGATGTTCAGATGCACTTCATCGGAGGTGAACTTCTGCACATCGGACTTCAGCTTCTCGATGTCGGCGCCCTTCTTGCCGATCACCACGCCCGGACGGGCCGAGTGGATGGTGACGCGGCACTTCTTGTGCGGACGCTCGATGACGATGCGCGACACGCCCGCGGCCTTCAGCTTGTCGCTGAGATATTCGCGGATCTTGATGTCTTCCTGCAGCAGCTTGCCGTATTCCTTCTTGCCCGCATACCAGCGCGAGTCCCAGGTACGGTTGATGCCGAGGCGCAGGCCGATCGGATTGACTTTCTGACCCATTAGGCAGCTTCCTTCTTCGCCTTGGCGGCGGGCTTCTTCACGGTCTTGCGCTTGGCCTTCGCCTTCGGCGCGGCCGCCTCTTCCGTCTTCTCTTCGCGCTTTTCCTCGACCACGATGGTGATCTGGGCGAAGAACTTCTCGATGCCGCCGGCATTGCCGCGGGCGCGGGCGTGGAAGCGCTTCATCACCAGGTTCTTGCCGACGCTGGCTTCCTTCACCACCAGGTCGTCCACGTCGAGATCGTGATTGTTCTCGGCATTGGCGATGGCGGACTGCAGGCACTTCTTCACGGTGCCGGCGATGCGCTTGGGCGAGAAGGTCAGCACGTTCAGGGCGCGATCGACCTTCTTGCCGCGAATCTGCTGGGCAACCAGGTTGAGCTTGCGGGGGGAGACGCGGATGTTGCGGGCAACGGCCATGGCCTGATTGTCGCCCAGAACGCGCGCGCGAGTTTGCTTGCCCATCAGGCCCTCTTCGCTTTCTTGTCGCCACCGCCCTGGTGGCCGTGGAAGGTGCGGGTGGGCGAGAATTCGCCCAGCTTGTGGCCGACCATGTCTTCGGTGATCAGCACGGGGATATGCTTGTGGCCGTTGTAGACGCCGAAGGTGACGCCCACGAACTGCGGCAGAATGGTGGAACGGCGCGACCAGGTCTTGATCACATCCTTGCGGCCCGAAGCGCGCGCGGCTTCCGCCTTCTTCAGGATGTAGCTGTCCACAAACGGGCCTTTCCAGATGGAACGGGTCATGTGCTTGCCTTGCCTTTACGGGTGCGCACGATGAACTTGGTGGTGCGCTTGTTGGTGCGGGTCTTGTTGCCCTTGGTGCCCTTGCCCCAAGGGGTGACCGGATGGCGGCCGCCCTTGGTGCGGCCTTCGCCGCCGCCATGGGGATGGTCGATCGGGTTCATCGCGGTGCCGCGGACATGCGGGCGCTTGCCCTTCCAGACGTTGCGGCCGGCCTTGCCCAGCACTTCGTTCATATGGTCGGGGTTGGACACCGCGCCCACCGTGGCCATGCAGGTCAGCGGGATCTTGCGCACTTCCGACGAGTTCAGGCGGATCAGCGCATAACCGGCGTCGCGGCCCAGATACTGGGCATAGGCGCCGGCGGAACGGGCCACCTGGCCGCCCTTGCCCGGCTTCATTTCGATATTGTGGACGATGGTGCCGACCGGCATCGCGCCCAGGGGCATGGCATTGCCGACCTTCACGTCCACCTTTTCGCCCGACACCACGCTGTCGCCGACATTCAGGCGCTGCGGCGCCAGGATATAGGTCTGGGTGCCGTCCTTGTACTTCACCAGCGCGATGAAGGCAGTGCGGTTGGGATCGTATTCCAGGCGCTCGACCGTCGCGGGCTCGTTGAAACGGTCGCGCTTGAAGTCGATCAGGCGATAGCGCTGCTTGTGACCGCCGCCCTGATAGCGCACCACGATGCGGCCGGTATTGTTGCGGCCGCCCTTGGAGGTCTTGCCTTCGGTCAGCGACTTGACCGGGCCGCCCTTGTGCAGGCCGGAACGGTCAACCAGCACCAGCTGGCGGGTGCCGGGCGTCCTGGGCTTATAATGTTTCAGTGCCATGGTTTTACAGACCCGTCGTGATGTCGATCTGGTGGCCCTCTTCCAGGGTCACGATCGCTTTCTTGATGTCGCTGCGCGTATAGATCTTGCCGCGGGCCGCCTTGCGTTTGCCCTTGGTAATCACGGTGTTGACCGCCTTGACCTTGACCTTGAACAGTTCGGCGACCGCCTTGGCGATCGCGGGCTTGGTGGCGTCCAGGGCGACGCGGAACACGACCTGGTTGGCCTCGGTCATGCGGGTGGCTTTTTCGGTGATCACCGGCGACAGGATCACGTCATAGTTGATGGTCATGCCAGCCTCGCTTCGATCGCGGTGATCGCGGCCTTGGTGAGCACCAGCGTGCCGCTCTTCATGATGTCATAGACGTTGAGGCCGGCCATCGGCAGCAGCGAGACATCGGCCAGGTTGCGGGCCGAAAGCTGGAAATTCTTGTCGAACTCCGCATCCACCACCAGCGCCTTGGAGACGCCCAGGCCGCTGAACTGCTTGGCCAGCGCGCCGGTCTTCACGCCGACGGACTTGGCTTCGTCGAGAATGACGATGGCGCCCGCCTTGGCCTTGGACGACAAAGCGTGCTTGAGGCCCAGCGCCTTGACCTTCTTGGGCAGGTCGAACTCATGGGAGTGCGAGACCGGGCCCATGGCCTTGGCGCCGCCCACGAACAGCGGCGCCGAACGGGCGCCGTGACGGGCGGTGCCGCCGCCCTTCTGCTTGCCGAGGCGATGCTTGGTGCGGTTCACCTCGCCGCGGGTCAGCACCTTGTGCTGGCCGCTGCGGCGCTTGGCCAACTGCCAGATCACCACACGCTGGATCAGGTCGGCGCGGGGCTCCAGGCCGAAGATGGCGTCGTTGAGTTCGACGTCGCCAGCGGCCTTGTTGTCGAGATTTAGGACTTTGGTTTTCATGAGTCTTACGCCTCGGCCTTCGGTTCTTCCGCGACGGCCGCAACCGGCGCGGCAGCACGCTTCTTCACGGAAGCTGGCAGCGGCACATCCTTGTGCGGGCGCTTGATGGCGTCGCGCACCATCACCCAGCCACCCTTGGAGCCCGGAACGGCGCCGCGGATCATGATCAGGCCGCGCTCGACATCAATCTTGGCCACTTCCAGATTCTGGGTGGTGATGTTGTCGGTGCCGTAATGACCGTGCATCTTCTTGTTCTTGAAGGTCTTGCCCGGGTCCTGACGGCCGCCGGTACCGCCGAGGCTGCGGTGCGAGATGGACACGCCGTGCGACGCTTCCAGACCGCGGAAATTCCAGCGCTTCATCGCGCCGGTGAAACCACGGCCGATGGTGACGCCGGTGACGTCCACCTTCTGGCCCGGCACGAAATGATCGGCCTGCAGGGTGTCGCCGACTTCCAGCACGTTCGCGGAATCGACACGAAACTCTGCCAGCTTCTTCCTCGGCTCGATCTCGGCCTTGGCGAACTGGCCGCGTTCGGCCTTGTTGGTGTTCTTGGGCTTGGCGAAGCCGGAACCGAGTTGGACGGCGGTATAGCCATCCTTCTCCTGGGTCCGGACGGCCGTGACGGCGCAGCCGTCCAGCTTGAGAACGGTGACGGGAACATGGGTTCCGTCTGCCAGAAACAGACGGGTCATGCCGACCTTCTGCGTGATGACGCCTGTGCGCACCTGACGCTCCTTACAACTTGATTTCGACGTCCACACCGGCAGCCAGGTCGAGCTTCATCAAAGCATCGACGGTCTGCGGCGTGGGCTCGATGATGTCGAGCAAACGCTTGTGGGTACGAATTTCGAACTGTTCGCGGCTCTTCTTGTCGACATGCGCCGAGCGGTTCACGGTGAAACGCTCGATGCCGGTCGGCAGCGGGATCGGACCACGGACCTGGGCGCCGGTGCGCTTGGCCGTGTTGACGATTTCCCGCGTGGAGTTATCGAGAATCCGGTGATCGAAGGCCTTGAGCCGGATGCGGATGTTTTGACTTTGCATGTGATTGTCCTTCGATCCCGGCCGATTACTTGATGATCTTTGCGACGACGCCGGCGCCGACGGTTCGGCCGCCTTCGCGGATGGCGAAGCGCAGCTTTTCTTCCATCGCGATCGGCACGATCAGCTCGACTTCCACCGAGATGTTGTCGCCCGGCATCACCATCTCCGTGCCTTCCGGCAGCTTCACGATCCCGGTCACGTCCGTCGTGCGGAAGTAGAACTGCGGACGATAGTTGGCGAAGAACGGGGTGTGACGGCCGCCCTCGTCCTTGGTCAGGATATATGCCTCGGCCACGAACACGGTGTGCGGCGTCACGGTGCCCGGCTTGGCCAGAACCTGGCCGCGCTCGATGCCTTCGCGCTCGATGCCGCGCAGCAGCGCCCCGATATTGTCGCCCGCCTGGCCCTGGTCCAAGAGCTTGCGGAACATTTCCACGCCGGTCACGGTCGTCTTGCTGGTCGGCTTGATGCCGATGATCTCGACTTCCTCGCCGACCTTGACGATGCCGCGCTCGACGCGGCCGGTCACCACGGTGCCGCGGCCCGAGATCGAGAACACGTCCTCGATCGGCATCAGGAACGGCTTGTCGATCGGACGCTCCGGCTGCGGGATGTAGGTATCCACCGCTTCCATCAGCTTGAGGATCGCGTCATGGCCCAGCGCGGGCTCCTTGTTCTCCAGCGCCATCAGCGCCGAGCCGCGGATGATCGGAATGTCGTCGCCCGGGAACTGGTAGCTGGACAGCAGCTCGCGCACTTCCATCTCAACCAGATCCAGCAGTTCCGGATCGTCCACCATGTCGCACTTGTTCATGAACACGACGAGAGCGGGCACGCCGACCTGGCGGGCCAGAAGAATGTGCTCGCGGGTCTGCGGCATCGGGCCGTCCGACGCCGACACCACCAGGATGCCGCCGTCCATCTGCGCCGCACCCGTGATCATGTTCTTCACATAGTCGGCATGGCCGGGGCAGTCGACATGCGCGTAGTGGCGCGCCTTGGTTTCGTATTCCACATGCGCCGTCGAGATCGTGATGCCGCGCGCCTTCTCTTCCGGCGCCTTGTCGATCTGGTCATAGGCCGTGAACGTCGCCCCGCCCGTCTCCGCCAGAACCTTGGTGATCGCCGCCGTCAGCGACGTCTTGCCATGGTCAACATGGCCAATCGTGCCAATGTTGCAGTGCGGCTTGTTTCGTTCGAATTTGGCTTTACCCATTTTCTTCTCCTAAAACTCTATCTGATGCCGATTAGGCGTATTTGGCTTTGACTTCGTCCGCGATCGCCTGCGGCACCTGCTCATAGTGATCGAAGGTCATCGAATACTGCGCCCGGCCCTGGCTCATCGAGCGCAGGGTGTTGATGTAGCCGAACATGTTGGCCAGCGGCACCATCGCGGTGACGACTTGCGCATTGCCACGGCTGTCGGTGCCCTGAACTTGTCCACGGCGGCTGTTGAGATCGCCGATCACACCGCCGAGGAAATCCTCGGGCGTCACGACTTCCACCTTCATCACCGGCTCGAGCAGCTTGACGGCGCCCTTGCTGGCGAGTTCACGGAACGCCGCGCGCGCCGCGATGTCGAAGGTCAGCGCGTTGGAGTCCACTTCGTGGTACTTGCCGTCCACCAGCTTGGCCTTGAAGTCGATCACCGGGAAGCCGGCCAGCAGGCCCGATTCCTTCTGGGTGCGCAGGCCCTTTTCCACCGCCGGGATGAATTCCTTGGGGATGGCGCCGCCGACCACTTCATTTTCGAACACGAAGCCTTCGCCGGGCTGCAGGGGTTCGAACTCGATGGTCACTTCGGCGAACTGGCCCGAACCGCCGGTCTGCTTCTTGTGGGTGTACTTGATGCTGAGCGGCTTGCTCAGCGTTTCGCGATAGGCAACCTGCGGCGCACCGACATTGGCGTCTACCTTGTAGGTGCGCTTGAGGATATCGACTTTGATTTCCAGGTGCAGTTCGCCCATGCCCTTGAGGATGGTCTGGCCGCTTTCCTGGTCGGTGGAAACGCGGAAGGACGGATCTTCCTGGGCCAGGCGCACCAGCGCCATGCCCATCTTTTCCTGGTCGGCCTTGGTCTTGGGTTCGATCGCGACCTCGATGACCGGATCGGGGAATTCCATCTTTTCCAGGATCACCGGATTGTTGGGATCGCACAGCGTCTCGCCGGTGGTGGTAAGCTTGAGGCCCGCCAGCGCCACGATGTCGCCGGCATTGGCTTCCTTCACGTCTTCGCGGGAGTTCGCATGCATCAGAAGCATGCGGCCGATCCGTTCGGTCTTGTCCTTCACCGAATTCAGCACGCCGGTACCCGAGGTGACCGAACCGGAATAGACGCGCATGAAGGTGATGGAGCCGACAAAGGGGTCGTCCATGATCTTGAACGCCAGACCGGCGAACGGCGCCTTGTCGTCGGCGGGACGCGGCACTTCCTTGTCGGTGCCCGGCACGATGCCGGTCAGCGGCGGAATGTCGAGCGGCGACGGCAGGTAGGCGACCACGGCGTCAAGCAAGGGTTGCACGCCCTTGTTCTTGAAGGCCGAGCCGCACATCACCGGCACGAAGTGGAAACTCATCGTGCCCTTGCGGATCAGCTTCTGCAGGTCTTCATAAGCAGGCTCCTCAGCGCGTTCGAGATAGGCTTCCAGGGCGGCATCGTCTTCCTCGACGGCCATCTCGACCAGGGCGGCGCGCAGTTCGGCGGCCTTGTCGGCATATTCGGCAGGGATTTCGAGTTCGTCGAACTTCGCGCCCAGCTGCTCGTCGTGCCAGACCAGCGCCTTCATCTTGACGATGTCGATGATGCCCTTGAAATCGGCTTCGCCGCCGATCGGCCAGGTGATGATCATCGGGCGGGTGCCCAACCGATCGATCATCATGTCGACGCAACGCTGGAAGTTGGAGCCGGTGCGGTCCATCTTGTTGACGAAGCAGATGCGCGGCACATGATACTTGTCGGCCTGACGCCACACGGTTTCGGACTGGGGCTCCACGCCGGCCACGGCGTCGAACACAGCCACCGCGCCGTCCAGAACGCGCATCGAACGCTCGACCTCGATGGTGAAGTCGACATGGCCGGGGGTGTCGATGATGTTGATCCGGTGGTCCTTCCAGAAGCAGGTCGTCGCGGCCGACGTGATGGTGATGCCGCGCTCCTGTTCCTGCTCCATGAAGTCCATGGTGGCGGCGCCGTCATGGACTTCGCCGATCTTGTGGGACTTGCCGGTGTAATAAAGAATGCGCTCGGTCGTCGTCGTCTTGCCGGCATCGATATGCGCGGCAATGCCGATGTTGCGATACATGCTGAGCGGGGTTGTGCGGGCCATGGGGATGTGTCCGGTTTACCAGCGATAATGCGAGAAGGCGCGATTGGCATCGGCCATCTTGTGGGTGTCTTCGCGCTTCTTGACGGCGCTGCCGCGATTGTTGGCGGCGTCCATCAGTTCGCCCGACAGGCGGCCCTGCATGGTGGGCTCGTTGCGGCCGCGCGCGGCGGTGATCAGCCAGCGGATGGCCAGCGCGCGCGAACGGTCGGTGCGCACTTCGACGGGCACCTGATAGGTGGCGCCGCCGACGCGGCGCGAACGAACTTCCAGCGCCGGGGAGACATTGCGCAGGGCTTCGTGGAACACGATCAGCGGGTCCTGCTTGGTCTTCTGCTGGATGGTGTCGAAGGCGCCATAGATGATGCCTTCGGCGGCCGACTTCTTGCCGTCATACATCAGGGAATTCATGAACTTGGCGAGCACCAGATCACCATACTTGGCGTCCGGGTTGATTTCGCGGCGTTCGGCGCGGTGGCGGCGGGACATCTATCTCTCCTTACTTCGGACGCTTGGCGCCATAGAGCGAACGGCGCTTCTTGCGGTCCTTCACGCCCTGGGTGTCGAGCACGCCGCGGATGATGTGGTAGCGCACGCCGGGAAGATCCTTGACGCGGCCGCCGCGGATCAGCACGACGCTGTGTTCCTGCAGGTTATGGCCCTCGCCGGGGATATAGGTCAGCGCTTCGAAGCCGTTGGTCAGGCGCACCTTGGCGACCTTGCGCAGCGCGGAGTTCGGCTTCTTCGGCGTCGTGGTGTAGACGCGGGTGCAGACGGCGCGCTTCTGCGGGCACTGCTGCAGGGCCGGAACCTTGTTGCGCTTCGGCTTGGCGCCGCGCGGCTTGCGAATGAGCTGATTGACTGTCGGCATTCCAACTTTCCCTTTGTCGCGCCCGTGCGTCCACGGATTGACGAAAAACAAAAACCGGACGCGAAGCGAAGCTTCGGTCCCAACTTGCGGAGGACTTAGGTTTGCTTCTTTTTCAAGAAGTGGGCCTGAGTCGCGCTTCTAACTCTTTTAAACTGGCTTCCCAGCAGCGTTTTTGCGGATTTTTCCGCAGACGGCCTGCCCTGGAAGGTGGCGGCTTATACCCATAGGGGTCCGGGGGGTCAAGCAGGCAGGAACAAGGATTTTTAAGCTTTGTCCGCCGGGCAGTTTGCGACAAATGTTTACAACGAACACAAGTGGCGCGGATTGCGGCAGCGCACAAAATCGCTTAATGCTTAGGCTTATTTTGAGTGGATCGCGCTTCATGACGCGCCCGGGACGCGCCATATCACGACCGAACGCCCCTGCCGGGCCCATTGGCAGGCGCTGGTTGGCGCTGTTCGCGCTGGCCGCGTTTTTCCTGCAAAGCCTGGCCGTCCAGACCCATATCCATCCCGCCGACCGCCCGATGGTGGCCAAGGTGGCGGCGCACCAGCCCACCCCCGCCCCGCTCAAGACTCAGGACCCGATTGACCAGTGCCGGCTGTGCCAGGAACTGGTCCATGCCGGCGCCTTTATAACGCCGTCGGCCGCCACCGTTGCCGCCAGCCAGGCGCTGGTCCTGGCGATCTTCGCCTTCCTGCCCCAGGCCACCGCCGAACCGGCGACCGCCTTTGCCTGGCAAAGCCGCGCGCCACCGCGCCGCTGATTCCTTTTTCCCGTGCGCGGCCATGTCTGCCACGCCTCGCGCGCCGCAAGGCGTGCCTTTTCCCCATTTCGGAGTTCCGTATGTTTATTCGTTCCCTTCTGCTTGGCGGCGTCGCCGGCATCGGCCTCCTGGCCTCGCCGGCCTTGGCCCAATCTACCCAGGACAATGTCGAATCCGTCACCGTCACCGCCGAGATGCTGGCCGCCGCGCGCAACGGCATCCAGACCCAGACCGGCGCCTCCACCTTCACCGTCACCGCCAAGGACATCCAAAACCAGCCCGGCGGCGACAATTCCCAGCTCAATTCCGTCATCCTGCAGATGCCGGGCGTGGCGCAGGATAGTTTCGGCCAGTTGCACATCCGCGGCGAGCACAACGGCCTGCAATACCGGCTGAACGGCATCATCCTGCCGGAAGGCATTTCGGTGTTCGGCCAGACGCTGGACCCGCGGCTGGCGGAATCGGTCAAGCTGATCACCGGCGCCCTGCCCGCCGAATATGGCGACCGCACCGCCGGCATCATCGATATCCAGACCAAGACCGGCGTGTTCGACGACGGCGGCGCCATCAGCATGTATGGCGGCAGCCATTCCACCTTGTCGCCCTCCATCGCCTATGGCGGCTCATCGGGGCATTTCAACTATTTCGTCTCGGGCGACTATACCACCAACACGCTGGGCATTGAATCGCCGGACGGCTCCAGCGATCCGCGCCACGACCGCACCCAGCAGTATCACGGCTTCGCCTATCTGCAGGACATACTGGACAACAACAGCAGCATCAGCGCCGTGCTGGGCACCTCCAACGCCATCTTCCAGATTCCCAACCAGGTCGGGCTTCAGCCCGGCGGCGTGGATGGCATCGTCGGGCTGGGGCCGCAGGACCCCGGCGGCAGCGGCAACTTCCTGCTGAACGCCAACGGCACCAGCGCATTCCCCTCGGCGAACCTGGACGAGCGCCAGCGCGAGATCACCCATTACGGCATTCTCAGCTATCTGCATTCCGCCGGATCGCTGGACTACCAGATCTCGGCCTTCGGGCGTTATTCCAGCCTGTTCTTCACGCCCGGCGACAATGTCGGCGACATTCTGTACAACGGCTTGGCGCAGACCGCCTATAAGCGCGACGTCGCCTATGGCGTCCAGGCGGAAGGCGCCTGGCGCGTCCTCAGCGACCATACCGTGCGGTTCGGCGCGCTCTACCAGGCCGACGACACCCTGTCGCGCACCTCGTCGCTGGTGTTGCCGACCGCGCCGGGCGGGGCGGGCGTGACCAATCCCAATCCGCTTTGCACCGATCCCGCCCAGACCTGCCAGACCTCGGCCACGCCGCTGACCCTGCCCGACAATGGCAGCAAACACGGCTACAGTTATTCGCTGTATGTGCAGGACGAGTGGAAGGTCACCGACAAGCTGACCGTCAATTACGGCCTGCGCTATGACGCCTTCGCCGCCTTTGACAAGGAGAACCAGCTCAGCCCGCGCGTCAATGGCGTGTGGACGCCGACCGACACCACCACCATTCATGCCGGTTATGCGCGCTATTTCTCGCCGCCGCCGTTCGAACTGGTGGCATCGAACGACGTGGCGCTGTTCAACAACACCACCGCCGCCAGCGCCGGCGGCCCCAACGACACCCCCAAGGCCGAGCGCGCCGATTATTACGACATCGGCGCCGAACAGAAGTTCTGGGACGACTGGACCGTCGGGCTGGACAGTTTCTACAAGATGTCCAAGAACCTGGTGGATGAAGGCCAGTTCGGCGCGCCGATCATCCTGACGCCGTTCAATTATGCGGCGGGCCGGCAGTATGGCGCGGAGCTGACCGTCAACTATACCCATGACGCGTTCAGCGCCTATGCCAATGCCTCCTACGAGCGGGCGGTGGGCAAGGACATCGTTTCCAGCCAGTTCCAGTTCGATCCCGGCGACCTGGCCTATATCGCCAACAATTATATCCCGCTGGATCACCAGCAGCTGGGGTCGCTGTCGGCGGGCGCGTCCTATGTCTGGGAGGATACGCATTTCTCGGCCGACCTGCTGTATGGCACCGGCCTGCGCAAGGACGGCGCCACGCCCAACGGCGAGTCCGTGCCGGCCTATGTCACGGTCAATCTGGGCCTGAGCCGCGAATTCGACGTGGGCGGCTTCAACGGCGTGACGGCGCGGTTCGATGTGCTGAACCTGTTCGACGAGATTTATGAAATCCGTGACGGCACCGGGGTCGGTGTGGGCGCGCCGCAGTTCGGGGCGCGGCGCGGCTTCTTCTTCGGGCTGTCGAAGGCGCTGTAGAATATTCTGTCATGGCCCGGCTTGTCCGGGCCATCCAGGGCAACAAGCACAACGTCCGCGGCTCTGGATGGCCCACGTAAAGTGGGCCATGACATTTTGTGCTTATCCGAACAAATCGTACCGCGTACCCATCACCCGCGCCTCATGCTCCAGCAGTTTGCGCTTGAGCGGCAAGCCGCCGCCATAGCCGACCAGTTGGCCATCGGCGCCGATCACCCGGTGGCAAGGAATAATGAGGGCGATGGGATTGGCATTGTTGGCAGCGCCGACGGCGCGCGCCGCCAGCGGCTGGCCGATGGCCTTGGCCACCGCGCCATAGGAGGTGGTGGCGCCATAGGGAATGTCGCGCAGCGCCTGCCACACCGTCATCTCGAACGCCGGGCCCTGCGGCGCCAGTTCCAGAGTGAAGTCGCGGCGGGTGCCATCGGCATATTCGCTGACCTGGCGCTGCACCTCGTCCAGCCTGGCGGAATTGTTCTCGGATTCGGGATCGACATGCGCCGCGCCTTCGGCCCGCAGCCGCAAGCGCAGCAGCCTGCCCTCCTCGTCCACCCAGGCCGCGAACTTTTGAAACGGGGACTCGATAAGACTCCAGTACCGCTTCATGCGGCTTCCTTCAGATAGGTCCACAGATGCATGGTGGCCAGGCTGCGATGGGGCGCAAATTCGCTCATCAGCCGCGCGGTCTGGTCGGTGTCGGGACGTTCCGGCAGGTTGTGCAGCCGCTGCAGCGCCGCCGCCAGCGCGGCGTCGCCCACCGGCGCCGCATCGGCAAAGCCGCCGCGCATCAGCACATAACGCGCCGTCCAGATGCCGATGCCGCGCTGGGCGGTCAGCGCCTTTTGCGCCGCCAGCGCCGAGCCGTCGGTCAGGCCCTCGATATCCAGGCGGCGGTCAGCCACGGCCTGGGCGGCATCGACCAGATACTGCGCCTTGGAGCGGGAATAACGGCGCGACGCAAGGGTAGCAACATTGATGTTGGCGACGCTTTCCGGTGTGGGATGCACGCGCATATCACCAACCCTTTCGCCAGCTATATCAACCAGTTCACGCCTTAAGCTCGCAGCGAACTTCACATTGATCTGCTGGCCGATGATGCCCCAGCACAGGGCGTCGAAGCCGGTCGGCAGCAGCGGCATGCGCAGGCCCCGGCGCGGCGCTACGAACTGCGGATGGCGAGTCTCAAATTGTGTGACGTCGTTGGTCAGCGCCAGGATCTTCAGCGCCGCCGCATGCAGGATCGCCATGCTGCCGCGCCCGAGTTTCTTTTCCGCATGCACCTTCACCCAAGCCTGGCCCGGCTCGATGCTGATTTCCAGCACCGCTGGGGCGTCGGGCGTGTGCAGCGCCTTCCAGATGCGGTTGCCTTCGCTGCGTTCGCTCAGGCTTTGCGGATCGCGGGCGTGATAGGCGAGAATTTCCTTCGCCCGATAACCGACGGGCAGTTGCAGCATGAACACCTGCGCCCCATCCAGCGCCCGATAGGCGCCCGGCGTCATCCGCATGGCGCCAAGGAACTGGCGATGGAACACCGATTCCGATTCAAAGCCCGCACCGAAGCCGATCTCGGCCACCTTGTCCTTGCCGGCCAGCAGTTCGGCGGCGGCGCGCTTGACCCGCTGGCGGCGCAGCCATCCGGCCGGGGCGAGATGGGCATGGTCGCGGAACAGGTCGCCCAGCTTGGTCAGGCTGACGCCGGTGGTTTTGGCGAGTGCCGAGGCATCGGCGAAGTCCTGCGGCGCGGCGGCGACGCGCGCGGCCAGCCCGGTGAACAAGGCGACGTTCTCATCCTCGCCCTTGTAGAACAGGTCGGGGCGGCAGCGTTTGCAGGCGCGCAGGCCCGCCGCCTGGGCTTGGGCTTCGGTGGCGAAGATACGAACATTTTCCGCTTTGGGCGGGCGGGCGGCGCAGGACGGCAGGCAGTAGATGCCCGTGGTCAGGACACCGAGAATCCACTTGCCGTCGAACTTGCCTTTGCGGGCTTCGGCACGGTCCCAAGACATGGGGGCGGGCAGCTTCATGGCCTGTCCACGCTTTCTGCGAGCGAAATCCAGGAAAAGCGCGGACGACCGGGGGAATTTTTTGTTCCCCTCCCCTCCTTATGCACACATATCGCCGGTCGTTTCATGAGGGCAGCCTAGACCCGATATGGGGTGGCGCGCCTCCCATTTCACCCGTTGGATATTGCCAGGCTGGCAGACGTGTAGGGGGCATGAACCCGCCACCCCAAGGTTTCGTACAGGGCCCGGCCATCCTGTGTCGCCACCAGCACGCCCCGCACAACTTCCGCATCCCGCGCCATTGCCGTCAGCGCCGCCACCAGGGCGCGGCCCAGGCCGCGTCGGCGGTGATCCGCATCGACCTTGATGCTGTCGAAGATAGCGCGCCCTTCCACCATCACCACCTGACCCGATGCGACAACCGCATCGCGCAGCAGGATTCGCGCGGTGCGGCCATCGTCCTCCTGTCGGTATCCAGGCGCCAAGCCGCCGCCGGTCAGGCCAAGCCGGCCATGGGTCATCATGAAACGGGGCGACTGCAAGTGCCAGCTTTCGGGCAGAAGCGCGCGCAACACGTCCGGCGGCGCGACGACTTTAAGAAAAACATGCGCCTCGCGGATGGCTGCTGCCCGGCGCGTCACGGCGTTCGACGCCGCGGGGAATACAAAACGCGCTTTCTGGTCTGGCCAACCGACATCAACCCGCCAGCAGTCCGGCAGCGCCACAGGCGGCGGGGTGCCGCGCGCCAGGGTCCAGCCCGTCAGCCAGACGCGCACCAGATCGGGATCGATAGACATGTGCAGACGATAGAAGCGGCATAGGCAAAGAAAAAGGGCCGGTGTTTCCACCGGCCCTTTTTTTATTGGTCTAACAACCTGGTTCCCCTTCCCTCGCGCCGCGCTATTGCGCGGCGCTCGCCGGGGATGACAGGTAGGCTTTACTCGACCGGCGCGGCCACCGGGGCTTCCAGTTGGGCCACGGGGGCCTGGGCCGCCGCTTCTTCCTGGATGGCGCGGTCGCGTTCGGTTGCGATGTGGCGCAGGCGGGCGATGGCGCCGCCGGTGCCGGCCGGGATGAGACGCCCGACGATGACGTTCTCCTTCAGGCCTTCCAGCATGTCCACCTTGCCGTTGACCGCGGCGTCGGTGAGGACGCGCGTGGTTTCCTGGAACGAGGCGGCCGAGAACACCGAGCGCGTCTGCAGCGACGCCTTGGTGATGCCCAAGAGGATGGCGCGGCCTTCGGCGGGCTTGAAGCCCTGGTCGGTCGCCTTCTTGTTGGCTTCTTCCAGTTCGGCGGTATCGACATGCTCGCCGGCGATCAGCGTGGTTTCGCCGCCGTCGGTGATTTCCAGCTTCTGCATCATCTGGCGGCAGATCACTTCGATATGCTTGTCGTTGATCTTCACGCCCTGCAGCCGGTAGACGTCCTGGATTTCCTTCACCAGATAGATCGCCAGTTCCTCCATGCCCTTGATGCGCAGGATGTCATGCGGCGAGGGATTGCCTTCGACGATATAGTCGCCCTTCTCCACATAATCGCCTTCGCGCACGCTGATATGGCGGCCCTTGGGGATCAGATATTCGGTCGGCTCCAGCTTGTCGGACTTGGGCTTGACGATGACGCGGCGCTTGTTCTTGTAGTCCTTGCCGAATTCGACAAAGCCGTCGGTCTCGGCCAGCACGGCCGCTTCCTTGGGCTTGCGGGCCTCGAACAGCTCCGCCACGCGCGGCAGGCCGCCCGTGATGTCGCGGGTCTTGGCGCCCTCGGTCGGGATACGCGCGATGACGTCGCCGGCGCGCACCGTGCCGCCGTCTTCCACCGACAGGATGGCGTCGGGCGAAATGCCGTAACGCGCCTCGCCGCCGGCCGGCAACTGCACCGGCTTGCCGTTCTTGCCCAGGATGACGATGGTGGGCCGCAGTTCGGGCGCGTTCTTGGAGCCCGTGCCGCGGCTGTCCATCACGATCTTGGACGACACGCCGGTCTTTTCGTCCGCCACTTCGCGCACCGAAACGCCGAACACCAGGTCTTCGTACTTCACGATGCCTTCGACATCGGTCAGCACCGGCAGGGCGTTCGGATTCCATTCCGCCAGGCGGTCGCCGCGCTTGACGGTGGCGCCTTCGTCCACCTTCAGGCGTGCGCCATAGGTGATGCGATAGGTGGCGCGTTCCTGGCCCTTGTTGTCGGTGATGACGACCTGCATGTTGCGCGACATCGCGATCAACTCGCCATCGCTGTTCTTGACGATATTGCGGTTGTTGATCTTGATCTTGCCGTCATACGACGCCTCGATCTTGGACGAGCCCGCAACCTGGGCGGCGCCGCCGATGTGGAAGGTGCGCATGGTGAGCTGGGTGCCCGGCTCGCCGATGGACTGGGCGGCGATGACGCCGACAGCCTCGCCGATATTGACGGACGTGCCCCGCGCCAGGTCGCGGCCATAGCACTTGCCGCAAACGCCTTCCGGCAGTTCGCAGGTCAGCACCGACCGCACGCGCATCTTCTGGACCAGCGCCTGCTCGGCCTTTTCGGCCAGGTCTTCGGTCACTTCCTTGTTGCGCTTGATGATGATCTCGCCCGTGTCGGGGTGCTTCACATCTTCCGCCGTGGTGCGGCCCAGGATGCGTTCCGTCAGCGAGGCCACGACCTGGCCGCCATCGATTTCGGCCTGGACCGTGACACCCTTCTTGGTGCCGCAGTCTTCCGAGGTGATGATGCAGTCGTTGGCCACGTCGACCAGGCGGCGGGTCAGGTAACCGGAATTCGCCGTCTTGAGCGCGGTGTCGGCCAGGCCCTTGCGGGCGCCGTGGGTCGAGTTGAAGTATTCAAGGACGGTCAGGCCTTCCTTGAAGTTCGACAGGATCGGCGTTTCGATGATCGAGCCGTCGGGACGCGCCATCAACCCGCGCATGCCGGCAAGCTGCTTCATCTGCTGCGGCGAACCGCGGGCGCCGGAATGACTCATCATGTAGATGGAGTTCATCTCGAGGACGCGGCCGGTTTCCGGGTCGATCTTCTCGGCCGCGATCTCCTTCATCATTTCGGCCGCGACCAGGTCGGTACACTTGGACCAGACGTCAACCACCAGGTTGTACTTCTCCTTGTCGGTGGTCAGACCGTCCTGATACTGCTGCTCGAACTCACGCACCTTGTGACGGGTGTCGTCGATATGCTTGGTCTTCGTGTCGGGCACGACCATGTCGTCCTTGCCGAACGAGATGCCCGCCTTGCACGCCTCGCGGAAGCCCAGCGCCATCAGCGCGTCGGCGAACAGCACGGTCTCCTTCTGGCCGCAGTGGCGATAGACCTCGTCGATCAGCTGGCTGATCTCCTGCTTGCGCAAGAGGCGGTTGACCAGCTCGAACGGGATCTTGGGATTGCGCGGCAGGATCTCGGCGATCAGCATGCGGCCCGGCGTGGAGTCCACCCGGCGCACGATCGGCTTGCCTTCGGCATCGACCGTCTTGTAGCGCGCCGTGATCTTGGCGTGCAGGGTGACGGACTTCGAGAACAAGGCGTGCTCGATCTCGCCGACATCGTTGAACAGCATGCCTTCGCCCGGCTCCTTGGCGCGCTCCTGCGACAGGTAATACAGGCCCAGCACGATATCCTGGGTCGGCACGATGATCGGCTTGCCGTTGGCGGGCGACAGGATGTTGTTGGTGGACATCATCAGCACGCGCGCTTCCAGCTGCGCTTCCAGCGACAGCGGCACATGCACCGCCATCTGGTCGCCGTCGAAGTCGGCGTTGAAGGCGGTGCAGACCAGCGGATGCAGCTGGATCGCCTTGCCTTCGATCAGCACCGGCTCGAACGCCTGAATGCCCAGGCGGTGAAGCGTGGGGGCGCGGTTGAGCAGGATGGGATGTTCGCGGATGACTTCTTCCAGAATGTCCCAGACCTCGGGCTTTTCTTTTTCAACCAGCTTCTTGGACTGTTTGACGGTCTGGCTGAAACCCTTGGCTTCCAGGCGCGCATAGATGAAGGGCTTGAACAGCTCCAGCGCCATCTTCTTGGGCAGGCCGCACTGGTGCAGCTTCAGTTCCGGGCCGACCACGATGACCGAACGGCCGGAATAGTCGACGCGCTTGCCCAGCAGGTTCTGGCGGAAGCGGCCCTGCTTGCCCTTCAGCATGTCGGCGAGCGACTTCAGCGGGCGCTTGTTGGCGCCGGTGATGACGCGGCCGCGGCGGCCGTTGTCGAACAGCGCGTCCACCGATTCCTGCAGCATGCGCTTTTCGTTGCGCACGATGATGTCGGGCGCCTTCAGCTCGATCAGGCGCTTGAGGCGGTTGTTGCGGTTGATGACGCGGCGATAGAGGTCATTCAGGTCCGACGTGGCGAAGCGTCCGCCATCCAGCGGCACCAGCGGACGCAGTTCCGGCGGGATCACCGGAATGACCTGCAGGATCATCCATTCCGGGCGGTTGCCGGAATCGATGAAGGCTTCGACCACCTTGAGGCGCTTGACCAGCTTCTTCTGCTTTTCGCCGCCGGGAGCCGCCGCCACATCGGTGCGGATTTCGTCGCGCAGCTTTTCCAGGTCGATGGCGCCCAAGAGCTTGCGGATGGCTTCGGCGCCGATCTCGGCGGTGAAGCTGTCATTGCCGTATTCGTCCTGGGCCTTGTAGAACTCGTCTTCCGTCAGAAGCTGACGTTCCTTCAGCGGCGTCAGGCCGGGCTCGATGACGATATAGTTCTCGAAATACAGGACGCGCTCCAGATCCTTGAGCGTCATGTCCAGGATCAGGCCGATACGCGAGGGCAGCGACTTGAGGAACCAGATGTGGGCGACCGGCGAGGCCAGTTCGATATGGCCCATGCGGTCGCGGCGCACCTTCTGCACCGTGACTTCGACGCCGCACTTTTCGCAGACGATGCCCTTGTACTTCATGCGCTTGTACTTGCCGCACAGGCATTCGTAATCCTTCACCGGCCCGAAGATGCGGGCGCAGAACAGGCCGTCGCGCTCCGGCTTGAAGGTGCGGTAGTTGATCGTTTCCGGCTTTTTGATTTCGCCGTGGCTCCAGCGCAGGATCTGGTCGGGCGAGGCCAGCGAGATCTTGATGCGGTCGAAGGCGGGGGTTTCCTTCGCCGTGCCGAAAACATTCATCAGCTCTTGATTCATACGAGCGTCCTTTCGAGGGAAACGGAGGGCACCGTTTCGTTATTCCAAAGTCCCCGCCCTTTGCCGGGCGCCGGGCGGGGATAGTTCATTGCATTGCGTAGCGGTTACGTCGTGGGTCCGTTCACCAGTTCCACATTCAGCGACAGCGAGCGCATTTCCTTGACCAGGACGTTGAACGATTCCGGGATACCGGCCTCGAACGTGTCTTCGCCGCGGACAATGGCCTCGTACACCTTGGTGCGGCCCGCCACGTCGTCGGACTTCACCGTCAGGATTTCCTGCAGGGTGTAGGCGGCGCCATAGGCTTCCAGCGCCCAGACTTCCATTTCGCCGAACCGTTGTCCGCCGAACTGGGCCTTGCCGCCCAGCGGCTGCTGGGTCACGAGGCTGTAGGGACCGATCGAACGGGCATGGATCTTGTCGTCCACCAGATGGTTGAGCTTGAGCATGTAGATGTAGCCGACCGTGACCTGGCGGGTGAAGGCTTCGCCCGTGCGGCCGTCATACAGCGTCATCTGGCCCGACGAGGTCAGGCCCGCCTGCTCCAGCATGTCGACGATGTCGGCTTCCTTGGCGCCGTCGAACACCGGCGTCGCGATCGGAACGCCGGCGCGAAGATTGTCGGCCAGTTCCAGCAGGTCGCTTTCTTCCACTTCGCCCAGGCGTTCGTCGGTGCCATAGACCGTCTTCAACTGGCGGCGCAGGGCATCGTACTTGCCGTCGCGCTTGACCCTGTCGAGGGTGTCGCCGATCTGGCGGCCGAGGCCGGCGCAGGCCCAGCCCAGATGGGTTTCCAGGATCTGGCCGACATTCATGCGCGAGGGCACGCCCAAGGGATTGAGCACCACGTCCACCGCGGTGCCGTCTTCCAGGTGCGGCATGTCCTCGATCGGCACGATGCGGCTGATGACGCCCTTGTTGCCGTGACGGCCGGCCATCTTGTCGCCCGGCTGCAGCTTGCGCTTCACCGCCACGAACACCCGCACCATCTTCATCACGCCCGGGGCCAGTTCGTCGCCGCGGCGCAGCTTTTCCACCTTGTCGGCGAAACGCTTGTCGAGGCGCGACTTGGACTCGTCATACTGCTGGCGCAGGCCTTCGATCTCGGCCATGGACTTTTCGTTGCGCAGCCCGATCTGCCACCACTGATGCTTGGCGATGGTGTCCAGCACCTGCTGGGTGATCTTGGTGTCGGCGGCCATGCCCTTGGGACCCGAAGCGGCGGTCTTGTTGAGCAGGATCTCCGACAGGCGCGAGAAGATGTTGCGCTCCAGGATCGACAGTTCGTCGTCGCGGTCCTCGGCCAGGCGCTCTTCCTCGGCCCGTTCGATCGACATGGCGCGCTGGTCCTTGTCGACGCCATGGCGGTTGAAGACCCGCACTTCGACGATGGTGCCGGTGACACCGGGCGGAACACGTAGAGAAGTGTCGCGGACATCGGCGGCCTTTTCGCCGAAGATGGCGCGCAGCAGCTTTTCTTCCGGGGTCATCGGCGTTTCGCCCTTGGGCGTCACCTTGCCGACCAGGATGTCGCCCGCCTGGACTTCGGCACCGATATAGACGATGCCGGCTTCATCCAGGTTCTTGAGGTTTTCTTCGCCCACGTTCGGAATGTCGCGGGTGATTTCTTCCGGGCCCAGCTTGGTGTCGCGCGCCATGGTCTCGAATTCCTCGATATGGATCGAGGTGAAGACGTCGTCGCGGACGATGCGCTCGGAGATCAGGATGGAGTCTTCGAAGTTGTAGCCGTTCCAGGGCATGAAGGCGACCAGCGCATTCTTGCCCAGGGCCAGTTCGCCCAGCTGCGTCGAGGGACCGTCGCAGATGATGTCGCCCTTGCGCAGCACATCGCCCACCTTCACCAGCGGCTTCTGGGTGATGCAGGTCGAGGCGTTGGAACGCTGGAACTTGCGCAACCGATAGATGTCGATGCCCGGCTTGGTGGGATCGGGTTCCTCGGTGGCGCGAATGACGATACGGGTAGCGTCCACCTGATCGACGATGCCGGCGCGGCGCGCCGTGATGGCGGAACCGGAATCGCGGGCCACCACCTCTTCCATGCCGGTGCCGACCAGCGGCGCTTCCGGGCGCAGCAGCGGCACGGCCTGGCGCTGCATGTTGGAACCCATCAGGGCGCGGTTGGCGTCGTCGTTTTCCAGGAACGGCACCAAAGCGGCGGCGACCGAAACCAGCTGCTTGGGCGACACGTCGATGAAGTTCACCTGGTCGGGCGTCGTCATCACGAAGTTTCCGCCCTTGCGGCAGGACACCAGTTCGTCCGACAGGCGCAACCGGCTGTCCACCGTGGCGTTGGCCTGGGCGATGGTGAACTTGGCCTCTTCCATCGCCGACAGGTAGATCACCTCGTCCGTCAGGTGCTTGTTCACCACCTTGCGGTACGGGCTTTCGATGAAGCCGTACTTGTTGACGCGCGCGAAGGTCGCCAGCGAGTTGATCAGGCCGATGTTGGGGCCTTCCGGCGTTTCGATCGGGCAGATGCGGCCGTAATGGGTGGGATGCACGTCGCGCACTTCAAAGCCGGCGCGCTCGCGGGTCAGGCCGCCCGGTCCAAGCGCCGACATGCGGCGCTTGTGGGTCAGTTCCGACAGCGGGTTCTGCTGGTCCATGAACTGGGACAACTGGCTGGAGCCGAAGAATTCACGAACGGCAGCGGCCACCGGCTTGGCGTTGATCAGGTCATGCGGCATCACGGTGTCGATATCGACGGCCGACATACGCTCTTTGATCGCACGCTCCATACGAAGGAGTCCGACGCGGAACTGGTTTTCCATCAACTCGCCCACCGAACGCACGCGGCGGTTGCCCAGATTGTCGATGTCGTCGATTTCGCCGCGCCCGTCGCGCAGTTCCACCAGCGCCTTGAGGATGGCCAGGATGTCTTCCCGGCGCAGCACCCGCATGGTGTCGGGCGCGTCCAGGCCCATGCGCATGTTCATCTTGACCCGGCCCACGGCCGACAGGTCGTAGCGTTCGCTGTCGAAGAACAGCTGGCCGAACAGGGTTTCGGCGGTGTCGATGGTCGGCGGCTCGCCCGGGCGCATGACGCGATAGATGTCGATCAGCGCCTGCTCGCGGCTGTGGTTCTTGTCCACGTTCAGGGTGTTGCGGATATAGGGGCCGACATTGATATTGTCGATGTTCAGCACTTCGATGTCGTGGAAGCCCGCTTCCAGCGCCGTCGCCAGGTTGTCGGCGGTCAGTTCGTCACCGGCCTCGATATAGATTTCGCCGGTCTCGGGATTGACCATGTCGAGCGCGCTGAAGCGGCCGATCACTTCGTCCGGGCTGAAGGCGATGTTCTTGACGCCGTCCTCGCCCAGCTTGCGCAGGGCGCGCACGGTGATCTTGGAACCGGCTTCCAGCACCACTTCGCCGGTCTTGGCGTTCTTCCAGTCGCTGGTGGACTTGGCGTTGCGCATCCAGCCGGCGTCGAGCGGGGTGGACCAGCTGCCGTCCTTGTTATGCTTGAAGCTGATCTTGCCGTAGAAATAATCCAGGATTTCTTCCTGGGTCAGGCCCAGGGCATAGAGCAGGGTCGTCGCCGGCAGCTTGCGGCGACGGTCGATGCGGACATGCACGATGTCCTTGGCGTCGAACTCGAAGTCCAGCCACGAACCGCGATAGGGAATGACGCGGGCGGCGAACAGCAGCTTGCCCGAGGAATGGGTCTTGCCCTTGTCATGGTCGAAGAAGACGCCCGGCGAACGGTGCATCTGGGAGACGATGACGCGCTCGGTGCCGTTGACGACAAAGGTGCCGTTCTCGGTCATGAAGGGAACGTCGCCCATATAGACGTCCTGTTCCTTGATGTCCTTCACCGAACGGGCGCCGGTTTCCTGGTCCACATCGAACACGATCAGCCGCAGCGTCACTTTCAAGGGCGCGGCATAGGTCATGGAACGCTGCTGGCACTCCTCGACGTCGTACTTGGGTTCCTCGAAGTGGTAATCCACATATTCCAGCAGTGAGGATTCCGAGAAATCCTTGATCGGGAACACCTGGCGGAATACCGCTTCCAGGCCTTCATCCTTGCGGACATCGCCCTTCACCAGCTGCAGGAACTGATCGTAGGACGTGCGCTGAACCTCGATGAGGTTCGGCATCTGCGCGATCTCCTGGATCTTGCCGAAGGTCTTGCGAAGGCGTTTGCGGCCGGTGAAGGAAAGAGTCATTCCGATAGTCCTTTACGGCCCAGAGGCCGTTTTGCCCCAGCTGGAAACTGGAGGGTGGGAACCAGCATTCAAATCAATGGCAAAAGCCACCGCGCCCAGTGGCGATGCGAATCGCCACTGGGGGGTGGGTGAACGAAATATGCACGCAAACGGAGTTTTTCAACCCGAGAGCGCTCCTTGCTACTTCAACTCGACCTTGGCGCCGGCGTCTTCGAGCTGCTTCTTGATCTTGGCGGCTTCGTCCTTGTTGACGTCCGCCTTCACTTCCTTGGGCGCGCCTTCGACCAGGTCCTTGGCTTCCTTGAGGCCCAGGCCGGTGATGGCACGCACTTCCTTGATCACGTTGATCTTCTTGTCGCCGGCTTCCAGCAGCACGACGGTGAACTCGGTCTTTTCCGCGGCGGGGGCGGCGGCAGCGGCGGCCGGGCCGGCAGCAGCGGCAACCGGCGCGGCGGCCGAAACGCCCCACTTCTCTTCGAGCAGCTTGGCCAGGTCGGCGGCTTCCAGAACGGTCAGCGAGGACAGGTCTTCAACGAGTTTTTCGATCTTCGACATTTCTAAAGTTCCTTGAGTTGGTTCAGGTTTGGATGTTTACGTTGTAATGGTTGTCGCTTAAGCGGCATCTTTCTGGGAATAGGCGCCGATGACACGGGCAAGCTGACCGGCCGGGGCTTGGACAATCCCGGCGATCTTGGTCGCGGGCGCCACAAGCAGGCCCACGATCTTGCCACGCAGTTCATCGAGCGACGGCAGGGTTGCGAGCGCCTTGACGCCGTTCGCATCCAGGGCCGTTGCCCCCACCGAACCGCCCAGGATCACGAGCTTGTCGTTGTCCTTGGCGTAGGCCGCCGCAACCTTCGAAGCGGCAACCGGATCGTCGCTGACAGCGATGCCGGTCGGCCCCTTGAAGAGGTGCGAAATGCCTTCAATCGGCGTTCCTTTCAGAGCGCGCACCGCCAGGCGGTTCTTGGCCACACGAAACGAAGCCCCCGCCGCGCCCATGCGCGCGCGAAGATCGCTCATCTGAGCCACCGTCATGCCGGAATAGTGGGCGACCACCACGGAGCCGGCCTTCGAGAAGACCGTGTTCAGGTCTTCAACGACTTCCGCCTTTTTGGCTTTTTCCACTTTGCTCTCCTAACGTAAGGCCCGGTGACGATCCCGTGCCCTACCCTGTTGCTCAAATTCTGCCCCAGGGTCCAAACCCGATCTGCGGAAATCGCTTTCCGAATTTCGGTCCATTCCCTGTCTGTGCTGGAACTTTTAAGACCTCGCGGCCTCCAGCAGTCTCGGACAGTTTCTCGCGATCGTCCGCGAGAATTCACCGCTTCAATCCGTCAGGATTGAAGCCATTAATCAAAGACGGCCATTAGACCGCCGCGTTCCCCGCGCCCACCGAGGCGAGCGCGATCTTCACGCCCGGACCCATGGTGGAGGAGAGAGAAATCTTCTTCATATAGTTGCCCTTGGCGCCCGAGGGCCTGGCCTTGATGACGGCATCGACGAACGCCTTGACGTTGGCGGTGATGGCGTCCTCGGTGAAGCTGGCCTTGCCGACGCCGGCCTGCACGATGCCGGCCTTCTCGACGCGGAACTCCACGGCGCCGCCCTTGGCGTCCTTGATCGCCTGGGTGACATCCATGGTCACCGTGCCGACCTTGGGGTTGGGCATCAGGTTGCGCGGGCCCAGAACCTTGCCCAGGCGGCCGACGATGCCCATCATGTCCGGGGTGGCGATGCAGCGGTCGAAGTCGATCTTGCCGGCCGTGACTTCGGCGGCGAGTTCTTCGGCGCCCACCAGGTCGGCGCCGGCCTTGCGGGCCTCTTCCGCCTTGGCGCCCTTGGCGAACACCGCGACGCGCAAGCTGCGGCCGGTGCCGGACGGCAGCGAAACCACGCCGCGCACCATCTGGTCGGCATGCTTGGGATCGACGCCCAGGTTGAGCGACAGTTCGATGGTCTCGTCGAACTTGGCGGTGGCGCGCGACTTGATCAGCTTGACCGCTTCTTCCACGGAGTAGCTCTTGTTGGCGTCAACGCCTTCGACGGCTTTCTTGAAACGCTTGGAGGTCATGGCGGTTAGTCCCTCACCGTGATGCCCATCGAGCGGGCGGAGCCCTCGATCATCAGCATCGCGTTCTCGACGTCATTGGCGTTCAGGTTCTTCATCTTGGCTTCGGCGATCTCGCGCACCTGGGCGCGGGTGATCGAGCCGGCGCTGGAAATGCCCGGGGCCTTGGAGCCCGAGGTCAGCTTGGCCGCCTTCTTGATGAAATAGGACGCCGGCGGCGTCTTCATCTCGAAGGTGAAGGACTTGTCCGAGAACACGGTGATGACCACCGGGATCGGCATGCTCTTTTCCATGTCCTGCGTCTTGGCGTTGAACGCCTTGCAGAATTCCATGATGTTCAGGCCGCGCTGGCCCAAAGCCGGGCCGATGGGCGGCGACGGATTGGCCGCGCCCGCGGGCACCTGCAGCTTGATGTAACCGGTTACTTTCTTTGCCATGTCTCGCCGCCTCCTTTTTGCGGCTTAGCGGTTCCAACGGAGCCGAAACTCCTCCCGCACGACTTCACTCTACAAGCCCCCGCGGGGGCACTCACATCTTCTCGACCTGCGTGTATTCCAGCTCGACCGGGGTCGCCCGGCCGAAGATCGAAACGGCGACCTTCACGCGGCTGCGGTCTTCGTCCACCTCTTCCACCGTGCCGGTGAAGGAGGTGAAGGGACCGTCGGCCACCCGCACCTGCTCGCCGATCTCGAAGGTGATGGTGGATTTGGGATGTTCCGCGCCCTCGGTGACCTGGTTGAGGATGCGGTCCACTTCGCCCTGGCGCAGCGGCATCGGCTTGTTGTTCTGGCCCAGGAAGCCGGTGACCTTGGCCACATTCTTGACCAGGTGATAAACCTCGTCGGTCAGCTTGGCGTGGAGCAGCACATAGCCGGGCAGGAACTTGCGTTCCGAATTGACCTTCTGGCCGCGGCGCACCTCGATCACGTCCTCGGTCGGCACGATCACATCGGCGATCAGGTCTTCCAGTTCCTGCAGCCTGGCCTGGCGCAGGACCTCCTCCTTCACCTTCTTCTCGAAATTCGAGTAGGTGTGGACGATGTACCACTTGGCGTCGGCAACGGTCTTGGTGCCAGCTTCACTCATCAGAACAGCCTCCGGGCGCCGATCAACAGCATCTCGCCATAGTTGAGGACCGAGTCCACCACCGCAAAGAACACCATGGTCAGTCCGACCATGATGAAAACCATCATGGTGGTGAGCCAGGTTTCCTTCCAGCTCGGCCAGGTGACCTTGCTCATCTCGCGGCGCACTTCCGACAGGAACTGCATCGGAGACGTGCGGCGGCGCACGACGGGCGCTTCCGCGCCCGCCTCAACCACCGTCTTTTTCGTCACGTCAGCCATGTCTACTCTTCAATATTGGCAGGAGCGGGGGGACTCGAACCCACGGCCCTCGGTTTTGGAGACCGATGCTCTACCAGCTGAGCTACACTCCTGCATAATCGTCATGGCCCGCCAGCAAGGCCGGAACTTGTTCCGGCCGCAGCGCGTGCGGGCCACCCAGTTACTTACTTCCACCAACACACTCACTCTTCAAACTGGATCCCCCGGACAGTCCCCTAGCGACAGCGTGGGGACGGGGGATGACCGCTACGCGGTCACTTGATAATCTTTGCGACGACGCCGGCGCCGACGGTTCGGCCGCCTTCGCGGATGGCGAAGCGCAGCTTTTCTTCCATCGCGATCGGCACGATCAGCTCGACTTCCACCGAGATGTTGTCGCCCGGCATCACCATCTCCGTGCCTTCCGGCAGCTTCACGATCCCGGTCACGTCCGTCGTGCGGAAGTAGAACTGCGGACGATAGTTGGCGAAGAACGGGGTGTGACGGCCGCCCTCGTCCTTGGTCAGGATATATGCCTCGGCCACGAACACGGTGTGCGGCGTCACGGTGCCCGGCTTGGCCAGAACCTGGCCGCGCTCGATGCCTTCGCGCTCGATGCCGCGCAGCAGCGCGCCGATATTGTCGCCCGCCTGGCCCTGGTCCAAGAGCTTGCGGAACATTTCCACGCCGGTCACGGTCGTCTTGCTGGTCGGCTTGATGCCGATGATCTCGACTTCCTCGCCGACCTTGACGATGCCGCGCTCGACACGGCCGGTCACCACGGTGCCGCGGCCCGAGATCGAGAACACGTCCTCGATCGGCATCAGGAACGGCTTGTCGATCGGACGCTCCGGCTGCGGGATGTAGGTATCCACCGCTTCCATCAGCTTGAGGATCGCGTCATGGCCCAGCGCGGGCTCCTTGTTCTCCAGCGCCATCAGCGCCGAGCCGCGGATGATCGGAATGTCATCGCCCGGGAACTGGTAGCTGGACAGCAGCTCGCGCACTTCCATCTCCACCAGATCCAGCAGTTCCGGATCGTCCACCATGTCGCACTTGTTCATGAACACCACCAGCGCCGGAACGCCGACCTGGCGGGCCAGAAGAATGTGCTCGCGGGTCTGCGGCATCGGGCCGTCCGACGCCGACACCACCAGGATGCCGCCGTCCATCTGCGCCGCACCCGTGATCATGTTCTTCACATAGTCGGCATGGCCGGGGCAGTCGACATGCGCGTAGTGGCGCGCCTTGGTCTCGTATTCCACATGCGCCGTCGAGATCGTGATGCCGCGCGCCTTCTCTTCCGGCGCCTTGTCGATCTGGTCATAGGCCGTGAACGTCGCCCCGCCCGTCTCCGCCAAAACCTTGGTGATCGCCGCCGTCAGCGACGTCTTGCCATGGTCAACATGGCCAATCGTGCCAATGTTGCAGTGCGGCTTGTTTCGTTCGAACTTTGCTTTCGCCATAACTCGGTTGTCCTTGTGCGTTCTACTGCGTCTTCAGTCCGCGCTGCGGACCTTTTGTTTTTTGTCCGCTTTCGCGGACCTTCTGTTTTTTGTCCGCTTTCGCGGACGGGGCCGCTTTCGCGGGGTATTCATTGTCCTGCCAGCTGAAGGGCTGGAGCGGGTGAAGGGAATCGAACCCTCGTCATCAGCTTGGAAGGCTGTTGCTCTACCATTGAGCTACACCCGCCACTTCGACTTCCTTCGTCCTTCCTCTTCGCGTCACCGTCGGTCCATCTCTAAAGGATGGTGGAGGGGGCTGGATTCGAACCAGCGTAGGCGTAGCCAACGGATTTACAGTCCGTCCCCTTTAGCCACTCGGGCACCCCTCCAATTTGTCCAACTGCATCAACGGGTTGGGTAACCTGTCACCGGCCGGCGCTGCTGTTCTCGTCCGTGGCAAGGGGACGAGTTTTAAGAATGCCTCCAGAAAGGTGTGGCTGCGGATCGCGGGTTATTGTCAAAAGGGACCGGGGTGTCAAGTGACGTTTTCCGCGCAAATCCAAGGATTTCGCCCCGCCGTCTTTACCCCCATCCGCACTCCTATATAAGCGCGGCATGCGCCCCAAAAAGCCCTCCGGCAAACAGGGCCGGGATTTCGGCAAGACCCGCCGCCCTGCTCCGCCAAAAAGCCACGGAAAGCCTGAGAAAACCGGCCATCGCACCGCCGCGCCCAAGCCCGCGCCGCGCGCCGCCCGCCCGGAGCCCCGCCCCCATGGTTCCCCACATGTTTCTGGCGGCGGGCAATGGCTGTATGGCCTGCATGCGGTGGAGGCGGCCCTGGCAAACCCCCGCCGCAGGCTGGGCCGGGCTTGCCTGACCCCTCGCGCCATCGAAACCCTGGGCGAGAAACTGTTGAAGCGAGTCCCGGTCGAAACCCTGGAACCCGGCGCCATAGACCGGCTGCTGCCGGCGGGCGCCGTCCACCAGGGCGCGGCGCTGGAAGCCTGGCCGCTGAAATCCCGCGAATTGGACGAAATCCTGGCCGAGGCCGGGACCGAGACCCGCCGCATCATCCTGGTGCTGGACCAGCTATCGGACCCCCATAATGTCGGCGCCATCCTGCGCACCGCCGCCGCCTTTGGCGTCACCGCCGTCGTGGTGCAGGACCGCAATGCCCCGCCCCAGTCGGGGGCCCTGGCCAAGGCGGCATCGGGGGCGCTGGACCTGATCCCCTATGTCGAGGTCGTGAACATCGCGCGCACCCTGGACCAGTTGGCCGAACTGGGCTTCTGGCGCATCGCCCTGGCCGGCGACGGCGAATCGAGCCTGGCCGAGGCCGTGCCCACGGGCGATGTGGCGCTGGTCTTGGGTTCGGAAGGCGCCGGCATCCGCCGCCTGGTGCGCGAACATTGCGAAGCCTCGGCCTTCATCCCGATCTCGAAGACCGTGGAGAGTCTCAACGTCTCAAATGCAGCGGCGATTGCATTGTACGAATTGAGACGATCCTGAAGTTTTCCCGGCGGGAACCCCAGCCTGAAACCGTTGTTATCTTCCCACATCGTGGGAGGATTTCATGCGCTCTGTCTTGCTATGGGCTATCGGCATTCCGCTGCCGATCATCATCATTCTCTGGCTTGTGACGGGCCACGCTTAATTTGTTTACCCCCATCCGTCGCAACTCGGGTTTGCGTTCCGCAAACACCTCGTTGCGGCACCTTCCCCCTTCCTGATGCTTCGCATCAAAGGGGGAAGGAAGCTGGTGGATGCCGAGGGTCGCGGCGCGGAATGCGCCGCTCGCGCTAATTAAGCGAGGCAACCATATCGCTGCCGCCATAGTCCTCGATGTCCACCAGCACGCGATAGCCGTCCGCCATTTTCAGGCTGCCGTCCCGGCGATGCATCAGGTCGCCGCGATTGCTCATGGTCTGGGTGTCGTCATTGTAGGCGAAGCGCGGCGCGCTCCCGCGATAATCCGCGCGGATCAGATCGTACAGCGTGGTGGCGTTTTGCGGCGACAGATGCACGCAACCGGCGCTGGCGCGGCTGCCCAGCCGGGCGATGTCGTCGCCGGTGGCGGCATGGATGGCCAGGCCGGTCTGCAATCCCTGGCGTTCCCAGTTGAAGAACATGGCGTGCGGCATGTCCTGGTCCCAGCTAAACGAATGATAGCGGCGGTACATGCGGTCGGGGTCGAGTTCGTAGAAGCCCTTGGGCGTGGCGGTGAAGGTGCTTCTGCCGCGCGGGGAAATCTCGTCGCGCTCGCGGCCCGTCGAGGCGGCCCAGTCGTAGACCAGGGTCAGACCGCCGGCCTCCTTGCGGAACACCATCATGCGCTGCGCCAGCGGGCCGCGCTCGGCCTTGCTGACGAACAGGAAGAGGTCGAAATTCCGCAGCATCTCGGGCGTGAGGCCGGCCTTCAGGCGCAACGCGGCGGCTTCGGCCCGGCTGTGCGGCGCCCGGGTAAGCGGCGGCGGCTCGGGAATGACCGGCGTCGCGCGCGCGATGTCGAATTGCGGCAGGCTGGGCATTTGCGGCCTGACCAGTTTCGGCTCCGGCACCGGGGCGGACTCCGGCGACAGGTCGGGCCGGATGGTGACGGTGGCGCTGGCGGAGAAAGCCGGGTCGGTCAGCCTGTCATCTGTTGCCTGGACCGTGTGATGCGGCACCGGCGGGTCTGGCTGCGGCGATAGTTCCAGGCGCACGACGGGATCGGACGGCGCGCCGCTTCCCCAGGTTTGGCGCAGCAGCCCCGGATGGGTGCAAAGCGTCGCGGCCACGACAAAGACCGACGCCGATGCGAGGGCGGATAAAGACAGGAACCGAAGGGCGGACATGACAACCGGGCGCGCGTGACAGCCTGATTATAACGGAGGCAAAAACAACTGTCCCGATCCGGGACAACAGATTTGCCATACGTGGTTAACCACGTCAGCCGCCAAATTTCCCGGATTTGGCCCAGCCGCGCGGCGCGATGCGGCCCGCCTGGGAACGCTCGCCGCGCCAGTCCTTCAGGTCGGACGGGCCGAACAGCTTGTTGTTCTCGTCCTTCAGGCCCTCTTTCCAAGTGAAAGCGGCGGCATCCACCAGGACGCCATCCTTGTAGCGCTGCAGGAATACGCCCTGCCCGCGGCCCAGTTCGGGCACTTCTTCCAGCTTGAAGATCAGCAGCTTGCGATTCTCGCCCACCACCGCGACATGGTCGCCGGCAACGGGGCGGCAGGACACCGCCTCCACCCCTGGCTTCACATTCATCACCTGCTTGCCCTTCTTGGTCATGGCGACGGCGTCGTCTTCGCTGGTGATGAAGCCGTGTCCCGAGGTGGCGGCGACCAGCAGCTTGCGGCCCGGCAGATGCACGAACATGGTGACGATGTCGGCTTCCGGCGGCAGGTCGATGAAGCTGCGGATGGCTTCGCCATTGCCGCGCCCGCCGGGCAGCCTGCTGCCGTCCAGGGTATAGAAACGGCCATCGGTGGCGAACATCATGATCCGGTCGGTGGTCTGGGCCGGGAACCAGAAGCGGGCGCGATCGCCTTCGCGGTATTTGTCGTCCTTGGACGGTTCGACATGGCCCTTGAGAGCGCGCAGCCAGCCCTTCTGCGACATGACGACGGTGATCGGTTCCTGCACCACCGCATTGGCGGTTTCCTCGACATGCTCTGCCAGCGCCGTCATTTCGGCGACATGGGCGGCCTTGGCGATTTCGGTGCGGCGCTTGCCCAGCGCGGTCTTCAAACCGAACCTGGCGTCAACCTCGCGCAGTTCCGCGATCAGCTTTTCGGATTTCAGCTTCTCGGATTTGAGCAGTTTCGTCAGTTCGGCCTGTTCCTTGGTCAGCGAAGTATGCTCGCCGCGGATCTCCATCTCTTCCAGCTTGCGCAAGCTGCGCAGCCGCATGTTGAGGATGGCTTCGGCCTGGTTCTCGGTCAGCTTGAAGGCCTTGATCAGCACCGGCTTGGGCTCGTCCTCGGTGCGGATGATCTTGATGACCTTGTCGAGGTTCAGGAAGACGGCGAGATAGCCTTCCAGAAGCTCAAGCCGCGCCGCGATTTTTTCCAGGCGGTAGGCCGAGCGGCGCTCCAGCACCTCGCGGCGATGGGCGGCGAAGGCGGCCAGAACCTCCTTCAGGCTCATGACGCGCGGGATCAGGCCCTTGTCCAGCACATTCATGTTCAGCGGCAGGCGCGCTTCCAGGTCGCTGGCGCGGAACAGTTGTTCCATCAGGATGTCGGGTTCGACCGTGCGGCTCTTGGGCGTCAGCACGATGCGGATGTCTTCGGCGCTTTCATCCTGGATATCGTCCAGCAGCGGCAGCTTCTTCTGTTCCAGCAGTTCGGCAATGCGCTCGATCAGCTTGGACTTCTGCACCTGATAGGGAATTTCGGTGACGACGATCTGCCAGGCGCCACGCTGGCCTTCCTCTTTTTCCCAGCGGGCGCGGACGCGGAAACTGCCGCGCCCGGTCCTGTAGGCTTCGGCCATGCTGGCCTGGTCTTCCACCACGATGCCGCCGGTGGGAAAGTCGGGCCCCTTGACGAACTTCAAAAGGCTCCGGTCCTGGATGCCCGGGTTTTCAATAAGGGCGATGGTGGCGGCGACCAGTTCGCCCAGATTGTGCGGCGGGATCGAGGTCGCCATGCCCACCGCGATGCCGTTGCTGCCGTTCGCCAGCAGGTTCGGAAAAGCGGCCGGCAGCACCACCGGCTCCTGGGTTTCGCCGTCATAGGTGGTGCGGAAATCCACCGCATCCTCGTCCAGCCCGTCCAGCAGCGCCTTGGCCGCCTCGGTCATGCGGCTTTCGGTGTAGCGCATGGCGGCGGCGTTATCGCCATCGACATTGCCGAAATTGCCCTGCCCGTCCACCAGCGGATAGCGCACGGAAAATTCCTGCGCCAGCCGCACCAGCGCGTCATAGATCGCCTGGTCGCCATGGGGATGGAACGAGCCCATCACATCGCCCACCACCTTGGCGGATTTCTTGAAGCCGGTGCCGGGGTCCAGCCTGAGCAGCCGCATGCCGAACAGGATGCGGCGATGCACCGGCTTCAGCCCGTCGCGGGCGTCGGGCAGCGCGCGCTGGGTGATGGTGGACAGCGCATAGGCCAGGTAACGCTCGGCCAGCGCCTTGCTGAGGGGTTCGGAACGGATTTCGTCGGGTACGGCAACCATGGCTCAGCTTTTAGATGATTCGGGGACAATGGCGTCGAGGCGTATTCTCGCAGGCGGCATGTCCTTGCCGTGCGGCCTGAGCACACGTTCCAGCAGGAAATGCCCGGTCAGCGCCAGCCCGGCGGCGATTTCATCGCCATGGGCCTGGTCATTGTCGTTGCCCATCAGGAATCCGGGAAGCCGGAACAGGCGCGATGCATAGATGCCCGCCGCGTCGCGCGACACGGCGCGGCCGGTCCTGGGCGAGACATAGATCAGGTCGGTCCTGGCGCCGGTGGCGGCGCATTCGCTGAGATCCAGCCCGAAGCCCAGCGCCTCCAAGAGGCCCGCCTCCCAGCGCACATACAGCGGCAGCCAGTGGGCGGTGTCGCCGGTCATCATCTCGTCCAGCAGGATTTCGCCCCCTGCGAACACCGTGGCATGGGCCTCGCGTTCCGGCATGGCGGCGCTGGTCATGGCGGAAAAGGCGTTGAGGCCGGTCAGGGTGTCGCGGCTGTCCATCAATTCACCGGCGCGGGCCCGCGCCAGTTCGCAGGTAAAGCTGCCCAGATGTTCTTCCAGCCGCGCCCGCCACCCGACATGCACGCTGTTGCCCGGTTGCAAGGTCGGCTTGATCCGGCGCGAGGCGCCGCCGCGCACCAGCCCGGCATGGCGGCCATGATCGCGGGTCAAGAGTTCCAGGATCGCGCCGGTCTCGCCATGGGCACGGGAGGACAACACGATGGCGTCGTCAGACCACTCCATCCGCTATTCTTTCGGATAGTCGAGGCCGATTTCTTTGTAGTGTTCGCTGTTCTCGGCCCAGTCCTCGCGCACCTTGACGAACAGGAACAGGTGGACGCGGCGGCCGAACAGGGTTTCCAGTTCCTCGCGCGCCAGCTCACCGAGCTTCTTGATGGTGGCGCCGCCCTTGCCCAGCACGATCGCCTTCTGGCCGTCGCGCTGGACATAGATGATCTGGTCGATCCTGACCGAGCCGTCACGGCGTTCTTCCCACTTCTCGGTTTCCACGGCGCTGCTGTACGGCAATTCGTCATGCAGGCGCAGATAGATCTTCTCGCGCGTCACTTCCGCCGCCAGCAGACGCGAGGGAATATCGGCGGCCTGGTCTTCCGGGTACAGCCACGGCCCTTCCGGCATCCGCGCCGCCACCCAGCTTGCCACATCGGCCACGCCCTCGCCCTTCAGCGCCGAGACCAGGAACACATCCTCGAACACGCCTTCGGCATGGAAACGCTCGACCAGCGGCAACAGGTCGGTGCGCTTCATGCCGTCGATCTTGTTGAGGATCAGCGCCTTCTTCTTGGCCTTGCCGTCCTTCAACCCTTCCAGGATCGCCATGGTGTCGCGCGCGCCCAGGCTGTTGGCGTTTGCCGTCAGGTCGGCGGCATCCACGATCAACAGGATGCAGTCGGCTTCCTCGGCCCCCGACCAGGCGCTGGTGACCATGGCGCGGTCCAGGCGGCGGCGCGGGCGGAAGATGCCCGGCGTATCCACGAACACGATCTGGGTTTCGCCCGCCATGGCAATGCCGCGCACCGGCATGCGGGTGGTCTGCACCTTGGGCGAGACGATGGCGACCTTGGTGCCGACCAGCGCATTGATCAGCGTGGACTTGCCGGCATTGGGGGCGCCGATGATGGCGGCAAAACCGCAGCGCGTCGTCATGGTTCCACCACCGCCAGCAGTTTGGTCGCCGCATCCTGTTCGGCCTGGCGCTTGGAGCCGCCCTCGCCCGTCACGGCATCGAAACCGGCAACCCTGACCTCGACGATAAAGCGCGGCGCATGGTCGGGCCCGCTGCGTTCCTTCAAGGCATAGACCGGCGCGTCTTTTCCCGGCCGGGCCTGCGCCCATTCCTGCAGCCGGGTCTTGGCGTCGCGCATGTCCTGGCTGAAATCCTCGAACTGGCCCGCCCAATAGCGCTCGACAAATGCGCGCGCCGCATCCATGCCGCCATCCAGATAAAGCGCGGCGATCACCGCCTCGCACATACCCGACAGGATGGCGGGCTTGTCGCGGCCGCCGCCGGCCTTTTCCGAATTGGCCAGGATCACATGCTCGGCCAGTCCGGCCTCAGCCGCCGCCCTGGCGCAGGCCGCGCCGCGCGCCAGCGCATTGAACTTCAAGGCCAGCGCGCCTTCGGGATCGGCCGGATACAGCGCGTGCAGTTTCTCCGCCACGATCAGCCCCAGCACCCGGTCGCCCAGGAATTCCAGCCGCTCGTTCGAGGTCACCGCATCGGCGCTGGCATGGGTCAGGGCGCGCTTCAACAGCGCGGGGTCGTGGAAGGTGTGTCCGAGCTTGGCGGAAAGCGCGTCGACCAAGGCGTTACTTGACCAATGTAAGTATGCGCGAATAGCGCACGGCCAGCGGCCACTTCCACACTTCCCACACCCGCGCCGAGCCGTCGGTGGAGAAGAAGCGGATCATCGCCTTGCCTTCCAGGTTCTCGGCCGGGACATAGCCCACCGCCTGGCGCGAGTCGTCGCTGTTGTCGCGGTTGTCGCCCATCATGAAATAGTGATCGGCGGGAACGTGGAATTCCTCGGTATTGTCCAGCGGGCCTTCGGGATCGCGGTCCAGCGTCAGATAGGTCTTGCCGCCCGGCAGGGTCTCTTCGTACTGCGGCACATGATTGTCCTGGCCGTCGATCTTCTCGACATAGTCGGCGACGCGGCGGCGCGGCACGATCCTGCCGTTGATATAGAGGCGGCCGTCCTTCATCTGGATGGTGTCGCCCGGCATGCCGATCAGCCGCTTGATGAAGTCGGTGGTATTGTCCTGCGGATATTTGAAGACGATGACGTCGCCGCGGGTGGGCCCATGCGCGAAATAACGGCCATGCAGGGCATCGCCGAACGGCCAGCCGCCGAAGGGGAAAGTGTAGCGGCTGTAGCCGTAGGAGAATTTCTCCACGAACAGGTAATCGCCCACCAGCAGGGTCGCCTCCATCGAGGCCGAGGGGATGTTGAAGGGCTGGAAGAAGAAGGTGCGGATCACGATGGCGATCAGGCCGGCATAGATCACCGTCTTGGCGAGTTCCCCCCAGGATTCGCCTTCTTGCGGCTTGGCCGCGCTCTTGCTGCTCATCGTCCTGCTTTTTTGCGGTTTGCTGGGGGACAAAAGGGGCAGCCGCCCCGCCCTGTCAAGGATTTCGGGGTTAATCTTTAACCGCCGAGATGATGACGATGGCCTGGGCCAGCGGAAAATCGTCGGTGATGGTCAGGTCGATCTGGGCGCGATGGCCCGGCGGGGTGATTTTTTCCAGCCTTTTCAGGGCGCCGCCGGTCAGCGCCATGGTCGGCTTGCCGCCCGGCAGGTTCACCACCCCCATGTCGCGCCAGTAGACGCCATGGTTCAGCCCGGTTCCCAGGGCCTTGGCACAGGCCTCCTTGGCGGCGAAGCGCTTGGCATAGCTGGCGGCGCGGCCGACCGGCGTACCGGCGCGGCGTTCCGACTTGGCCCGCTCGATGTCGGTGTAGACGCGGGCCAGGAACCGCTCGCCATGGGCGGCGATGGTCTTTTCGATGCGGCGGATGTCGATCAGGTCGTTGCCCAGGCCCAGGATCATTTGGCTCTCCTGTCATTCCCGGCCGAGCATTGCGCGAGCAATGCGAGGGGAAGGGAACCCAGGCTTTCACCACCAGACAGGTAGCAGCAGCCTGGGTCCCCTTCCCTCGCGCCGCATCCGACGATGCGCCGCTCGCCGGGGATGACAAGTGGGATAATCATGTCCGCGCCTCATTCATCAGCGCCCGCATCTTTCTGATCGCGGTGTCCAGGCCGATGAAGATCGCCTCGCCGATCAGGAAATGGCCGATATTGAGTTCGCGGATCTGCGGGATGGCGGCGATGGGTTTGACGTTATCAAAGGTCAAGCCGTGGCCGGCGTGGATTTCCAGCCCGATGGACGCGCCATATTCGGCGGCGTCGCGGATGCGGTCGCGTTCCGCCCCAGCCGGCGCATGGGCATAGGCGCCGGTGTGCAATTCCACCACCGGCGCGCCCAGCGCCTTGCTGGCGTCCAGCTGGCGGCGGTCGGGTTCGACGAACATGGAAACGCGGATATTGGCCGCGCCCAGGGAGGAGACGATGGGTTGAAGGCGATCGTATTGGCCCGCCGCGTCAATGCCGCCCTCGGTGGTGCGTTCCTCGCGCTTCTCCGGCACGATGCAGGCGGCATGGGGCCTGGCCTTCAGCGCGATGACAAGCATCTCGCCGGTCGCCGCCATTTCCAGATTGAGCGGGATTTTCAATCCGCGTGTCAGCGCGACAATGTCTTCGTCACGGATATGACGGCGGTCTTCGCGCAGATGGGCGGTGATGCCGTCGGCCCCGGCGGCCTGCGCCAGCAGCGCGGCGCGTACCGGATCGGGATTGTCGCCGCCGCGCGCATTGCGCACCGTGGCGACGTGATCGATGTTGACGCCAAGGCGCAGGGTCATGGGCGGGCTCTCTTCAGGCATTGAATATGGCATCATTTGATGCTATTTTCCATGCTCGGTTCTGGACACCCCCATGCGCACCACGCTTGCCCTCGACGACGCGCTCCTGGCCCAGGCGCAGGAATATACCGGCATCCGGGAGAAGTCGGGCGTCATCCATGAGGCGCTGCGGGCGCTGATCGCCCGCGAGGCGGCGCGGCGCCTCGCTTTGCTCGGTGGAAGCGATCCGAGGGCCAGTGCGGCGCCGCGGCGGCGCTCCAAACCCGCGTGATCCTTGCCGACGCCTCCATATGGATCGACCATCTGCGCCGCGCGGACGATGCGCTGGTCGCGCGTCTTGGCGCGGGCAATGTCCTGGTGCATCCTTTCGTTATCGGGGAGATTGCGCTTGGGCATTTGCGGCAGCGCGCCCTTGTGGTCCGCATGTTGCAAAAGCAGCCGCAGGCCGCCGTCGCCTCCCCTGTGGAGGTCATGCATTTCATTGAAAACGAGAAATTGTCCGGCATCGGCTATGTCGATGTGCACCTGCTGGCATCCGTGCGGCTGACGCCGGGAGCGTCTCTCTGGACGCGGGACAAACGGTTGAACCGGCTCGCGCAACAGCTTGACCTGGCCGCCGCGTTATAAATTCCGGCTGCGCTTTCCGGTCACGCAAGTCCTCGGCTGCCCGGCTTGACGGCGGGAATGTTGCGAAGATGCGGCGGCAGCTTGTCGGCGGGCCAGGCCTGCACTTTCCATTCCGCCAGCGCGATCAGCGGCACCCCGACCTTGGCCTTGCCGGCGCTGCGGTCGATCAGGCAACAGGCGGCGACGACTTTCGCGCCGGTCTTCCTGATGGCGGCGATACATTCGCGCGACGAGACGCCGGTGGAGACGATGTCTTCCACCATCAGAACCTTCTGGCCCTTCTTCAGGGTGAAGTTGCGGCGCAATTGGAATTCGCCCTCGACCCGTTCGACATACATGGCGGGCAGGCCCAATTGGCGACCCATCTCATAGCCCGGCACGATGCCGCCCACGGCGGGCGAGACGATGGCGGTGATCTCGTCCTTCACTTCCGCCTTCACCTTGGCGGCCAGCGCCTTGCACAGTTTGGCGGTGCGTTTGGCGTCCTGAAACACCAGCGCCTTCTGCAGGAACTTGTCGGAATGTAGCCCGCTGGAGAGGATGAAATGACCCTCCAGGAGTGCCCCAGACTTTTTGAATTCGTTCAAAACCTGTTCGACGTTCATTCCTGTCTCTTTCACAAATTCGGCTTGATTGTGATCAAGCCATCTCAATTTTCATCAAGGTAAAGCAAATTGGGCATTTGGCAGTCACCTGTTTTCTCGCACGCCGCAAATGCTGCAAGCGCTTTTGCCCGGCGCTTTGTATAGCTCTCCAGGCAACCATACTGGATGCCGGTTGCCATCCTGCCCATTCTGTCCCCCGAAATCTCGAAGTTACAGGTCGCCTCTCGGAACCGCTCGAAAGCACGATCAGCACTTTCGATCGCCTTTTGCGTTTCTGGCGACGAAGAAAGGGCGTTGTGCGCATCCCGCTCCGCTTGTTGATAAATCGTCTCTACACGACGGAATTTGTCCCCAGCGCAAATCGCGATCACAGATTCGCTGCCGTTGTCGCAATCCTTTAGCGCGTTATCAATTTCACCTCGGCTTAACCCGAAAGGGTTTTGACCCGACCGATCCGCGATCTTTTGAGCCAGAGCCGAATTAGCAATACCGGCGGCAAACACGAGTGATATGCAAATAGCATCTCTCACAAGCATACTCACGCCGCCGACTGTTCAGATTCGCGCATGCGGTCCACCGATTCGACCGCGTCCGATACCCGTAGCGCGCCCAGGATATTCTGCAAATGCGCCACGTCGCGCACTTCCACATCCACCATGAATTCGAAATAGAGCGGATTGCGGTTGGTCACCTTCATGTTGAAGATGTTGCCGCCATTGGCCGCGATCGCCGCCATCGCCGTCGCCAGGCTGCCGGGCTCGTTCTTCACCCGGACCAGGATGCGCGCCACCGACAGCCCCATGTCCGATGCGCCCCTGCCCCAGGCCACGTCCAACCAGTTGTCCATGGTCTGGGCCTTGTCCAGTTCGGCGCAGTCGATGGTGTGGATCATCAGGCCCTCGTCCGGGGTGCGGATGCCCACGATGCGGTCGCCCGGCAGCGGATGGCAGCACTGGGCCAGGTTGTAGGAAATGCCCTCGGTCAGGCCGCGGATCGAGATCGGCTTCTTCTCGCCGGGCACCACGGCCTTGGCGACCTTGCCGGTGCGCTTGAGTTCGGGGAACACCGCCTGCAGCACTTCCGGGCCGCGCAGCGCGCCGCGCCCGACATCGGCATAGACATCCTCGGCCTTGGCCAGACGCAGCTTTTTCGCCACCGCCTCGATGCCCTTGTCGGTCAGTTCGCGCCCCTCGTCGCCAAAGGTCTTTTCCAGTATCTTGCGTCCGAACTTCACATGCTCGTCGCGCTGGGCGTGTCGCAGGAAGCGGCGGATTTCGGCGCGCGCCCGGCCGGTGACCACGAACTGTTCCCACATCGGCGACGGCGCGGCATTGCGGGAGCGGATGATCTCCACCTGGTCGCCATTCTTGAGCGGCGTATGCAAGGCGACATGGTTGCCGTTGACCTTGGCGCCGACCGCGCTGTTGCCCAGATCGGTATGCACGGCATAGGCAAAATCAATCGGCGTCGCGCCCTTGGGCAGCGAGATCAGCGAACCCTTGGGGGTGAAGCAGAAGACCTGGTCCTGGTAGAGCGCCAGCTTGGAATGTTCCAGCGCCTCTTCCGCCGTGTCGCCCCTTTCCAGCAGGTCCACCATGTCGCGCAGCCAGCCATAGGTGACGCTGTCCGACCCGGCGCCGTCCTGGGGCACATGCTCGCGGTAGCGCCAGTGGGCGGCGACGCCGCGCTCGGCGATGTCGTGCATCTCCTGGGTGCGGATCTGGATTTCGACGCGCTGCTTTTCCGGGCCGTACACCGTGGTGTGGATGCTGCGATAGCCGTTGGGCTTGGGGGTGGAGATGAAATCCTTGAAGCGTTCCGGCACCATCTGCCAGCTTGTGTGGATGATGCCCAGGGCGCGATAGCAGTCGGCGGTGGAGCCGACGATGACACGGAAGCCGAAAATGTCGGACAGTTGCTCGAACGATAGCTTCTTGGTCTGCAGCTTGCGCCAGATCGAGAAGGGCCGCTTGCCCCGGCCATAGACCCAGGCTTCCATGCCATGCTCGGCCAGCTTGCGCTTGATCTGGTCGGCGATGCGGCCGACACGGTCGCCACCGACCATGTCCAGACGCGCAAAATGCGTGACGATGGAGTTGCGCGCCTCGGGGTCCAGTTCGGCGAAGGCCAGGTCTTCCAGTTCCTCGCGCATGTTCTGCATGCCGATGCGGCCCGCCAGCGGGGCATAGATGTCCACCGTCTCCTGGGCGATGCGGCGGCGCTTTTCGGGCTTTTCGATGTAACCGAGCGTGCGCATGTTGTGCAGCCGGTCGGCCAGCTTGACCAGCAGCACGCGGATGTCGCTGGTGATCGCCAGCATCAGCTTGCGGAAATTCTCCGCCTGCTTGGTGCGTTCGGAAAAGACTTCCAGCTGCGACAGCTTGGTGACGCCGTCGACCAGGTTGGCGATCTCCTCGCCGAACTTTTCCTTCACATCCTCATAGGTGACCAGCGTGTCCTCGATGGTGTCGTGCAGCAGCGCCGTCACGATGGTGGGCACGTCGAGCTTGAGGTCGGTGAGGATGGCCGCCACTTCCAGCGGATGGGCGAAATAGGGATCGCCCGAGGCGCGGAACTGCTTGCCATGCGCCGTCATGGCGTAGACGTAAGCCTTGTTGAGCAGGGCCTCGTCGGCCTGGGGATCATAGGCCAGCACCCGCTCGACCAGGTCGGTCTGGCGCATCAGCCGGCGGCGGCCGCGCGCGGGCGGCGGGGCTATGGCGGGCTTTTCAGCCGGGGGGGCGGGAACGTGGGTACTCATCTGCCCAAATATAGGCAGATAAACCGCAAATCAGAACCTAAAGAGGGTCAGGAAAACGGAAAACACACCTGTCATGGCCCGCAAATGCGGGCCACCCAGGGGGCTCACGCTCCGCCGTCAGAGTTTTCGCAGCGTCTCAGCCACGCTGGCATCACCACGTATCCGTCACCTGGGTGGCCCGCACTCCGGCGGGCCATGACAAAGGTGGGGCGGCTCACTCCTCGTAGTCGGCTTCCGGTTCCGGCTGCGGCTCGGCGCGGCGCTGGGCCTCGGTGGTCAGGGCGCGCAGCAGCTCTTCCTCGGTGACCTGGCGATGCGAGGGGTCCTCGCGGTCGTCGGCCTCGGGGCGGGACTCTTCCGGCTCGTCCACTTCCGCATGCTTCTGCAGCGAGCGGATGTAATCTTCCTTGGAATCCTCCGGCTTGATCAGGCGGGCGGCGATCTCGCGCAGCGCCACCACCGGGTTCTTGTCGCGATCGCGTTCCAGCATCGGTTCGGCGCCGCCCGACAGCTGGCGGGCGCGGAAACCCGCGGCCAGGACCAGGTCAAAGCGGTTGGGAATCTTGTCTACGCAGTCTTCGACGGTGACGCGGGCCATGGGTATCCTTGTATTCTAGGTAGAAAATTCAATAGGTTAGCGGCCCGAAAAGCCGCCGCCATCAGGGATTTGGCCGGGAATAGCAGAAAAGCCCGTCCCGTTGCTAGGGCAATCTGCGCACGGCCCCTACGTCCGGCAGCCCGGCCAGCAGGCCCTTCACCCCCTGTCCCGTCACCGGATGGCGCCAATCCGGGGCGATTTCGGCCAGGGGAACCAGGACAAAGCCGCGTTCGGCGATGCGTGGGTGCGGCAGGATGGGCCCGCCGGTCATGACACAACCGTTATGATCCAGCAGGTCAATATCCAGGCTGCGCGGGGCATTAGGCACGGAACGCATTCGCCCGAAATCCGTTTCCACGCCATGCAAAAGCGCCAGAAGTTCAACGGGTTGGAGGCAGGTCTTGACGGTGGCAACCGCGTTGACGAAGGGCGGATCGGAGGGATCTGGCCAGGCCGGGGTTTCATAGAAAGAAGAAATACACAGGATTTTCACCCCGCGCCGTTCCAGCCGGGCGAGCGCCGCCCGAAGCGTCGCCGCCGGCGGCCCGGCAGGGGACGGCAGGTTGGCGCCTAGCGCGATCAGGATCATGGCCCCGCACCGCTTGAAGTGCGACGGCCTTTCATACTGGAGGTCATATGCTTTTTTATCCGGCCGAGAAGCTCGCATTGTTCATTGACGGCGCCAACTTGTATGGCGCGGCCAAGGGATTGCAGTTCGACATTGATTACAAGCGGCTCTTGGAACTGTTCGCGCGCAAGGGCACGCTGGTCCGGGCGTTCTATTACACCGCCGTGGCCGAAGACCAGGAATTCTCGCCGCTGCGGCCGCTGGTGGACTGGCTGGATTACAACGGCTTTTCGGTGGTGACCAAGCCGCTGAAGGAATTCACCGACGCCCAGGGCCGCCGCCGGGTCAAGGGCAACATGGACATCGAACTGGCCATTGACGTGATGGAGATGGCGCATGTGGTGGACCATGTGGTGATCTTTTCCGGCGATGGCGATTTCCGCCGCCTGGTCGAGGCGGTGCAGCGCAAGGGCCGCCGGGTCAGCGTGGTGAGCACGATCCGCACCTCGCCCCCCATGGTGTCGGACGAACTGCGCCGCCAAGCCGACAATTTCATCGAGCTGGAAGACCTGAAAAGTCAGATCGCCCGCGAGGGCGGCAAGACCGGCGCGCCCGCCTTCGTGCAGGCCTAGACTCGGCAGGCGCGGCGCTTTAGGTCGGGACCATGAAGCGCCCCGAAGAACCGCCGCACGATTGCCCGCTCTGCCCGCGCCTGGCGGCGTTCCGCCACGACAACCGCAAGAAGCACCCCGGCTGGTTCAATGGCCCGGTGCCCAGCTTCGGGCCGCTGGCGGCGCGGCTGCTGATCGCGGGCCTGGCGCCGGGGCTGCAGGGCGCCAACCGCACCGGGCGGCCTTTCACCGGCGACTGGGCGGGCGATCTTCTGTACGCCACCCTGCTGAAGCATGGGCTGGCGCGCGGCGTCTATGACGAGCGGCCCGATGACGGTCTGGAACTGGTGGATTGCCGCATCGCCAATGCGGTGCGCTGCGTGCCGCCGCAGAACAAGCCCGAACCCGGCGAGATCAAGACCTGCCGCCGGTTCCTGATTTCCGAACTCGACACCCTGCCCAATGTGAAAGTGATTTTGGCGCTGGGCAAGATCGCCCATGACTCGACGCTGAAGACGCTTGACGCGAAGATCGGCGCCCATCCCTTCAAACATGGCGGGGTCTATGACATCGGCCGCTTCAAGCTGATCTCCAGCTATCACTGCTCGCGCTACAACACCAATACCGGCGTGCTGACGACGCGGATGTTCGAGGATGTTGTCGGCAAGGCGAAAAAGCTGGCGGGCCTTTAATCATTCCGGCGTGTGGCACACGGCCTCGATATTGTGGCCGTCGGGGTCCAGCACAAAGGCACCATAAAAGTTGGCGTGATAGTGCGGCCGAAGCCCCGGCGGACCATTGTCGCGGCCGCCCGCCGCCAAGGCGGATTTGTAGAACGAGTCCACATCGGCGCGGGTTCTGGCGGTGAATGCGACATGGACGCGGGCCACCGCGCCGACCCCGATCCAGAAATAGGGCTTGCCGCCCTCGCCCAGGCCGCAGGCAGGTTCGCCGCCGGTCTGCTCGGCGGTGACCTCCATCACCACCTCGATGCCCAGCGGCGCCAGGGCATGGATGTAGAACTGCCTGGCGCGTCCGAAATCCGTGACGCCGATACCGATATGGTCGAGCATTTTCGCCTCTCAATGTCATTCCCGGCCGAGCGCCGCGTCGCGGCGTGGGGGGAAGGGAACCCAGGTGCCTAAATCAGGCCCGGTGCCAGATCATTCCAGCCGGAATTGTCTTTCTCGATCAAGCGGATTTTTCCAGGCGCGATTCCAGCCTTTGATCTGTTTTTCGCGGGCAATGGCGGCATCAATGCTTTCATGCATTTCATGCCAGACCAGAATGTCCACCCCATAATTGCGCGTAAAGCCCGGAATGATCTTGTCTTTATGTTCACCCACGCGGCGGCTCAAGTCATTGGTACGCCGATATACAAGGTGCCATTGCGCCGACTGGCGAGCATATAGACGAAATAGCGGTGTTCGCGGTGCAAGTCTGGGTCCCCTTCCCTCGCAATGCTGCGCATTGCTCGCCGGGGATGACAAGCATGGCAAGGCGTGCCTTACCCCTTGGCCCGCATCAGCCGCGCCTTGTCGCGCTGCCAGTCGCGGTCCTTTTCGGTGGCGCGCTTGTCGTGCAGTTTCTTGCCCTTGGCGACGCCCAGTTCGATCTTGGCCTTGCCCTTGGCGTTGAAATAGAGCTTCAGCGGAATGAGCGTCATGCCCTCGCGCTGGATGGCGGCGGCCAGGCGCGCGGCCTCGCGCTTATGAACCAGCAGCTTGCGCGTGCGCTTGGGCTCGTGATTCATCCGGTTGGCTTGCAGGTATTCGGGGATATAGCTGTTGACCAGCCACAACTCGCCATCCTTGGCATGGGCATAGGCCTCGCCAATGGTGGTCTTGCCGCTGCGCAGCGACTTGACCTCCGAGCCCATCAGCATGATCCCGGCCTCCAGCGTCTCGTCGATCGCATAGGCGTAACGCGCCTTGCGGTTGTCGGCGATGATCTTGAAGCCGTCTTCCTTCTTCTTAGCCATCTAGACTTTCAAACCAGCGCCCTGCATCGCCGCCTTCACCTGGGCGCGCGCCGCGTCGGTCGCTTCCACCAGCGGCAGGCGCACCTCCGGGCTGCACAGGCCCAGCAGCGAGGCGCCGAACTTGGCCGGCGCGGGCGACGGCTCGCAGAACATGGCGTCATGCAACGGCATCAGCCGGGCCTGGTAGTCGCGCGCCGTGGCGAAGTCGCCCGCCAGGGTCGCGGCCTGGAACTCCGCGCACAGCCGGGGCGCGACATTGGCGGTGACCGAGATGCAACCGGAGCCGCCATGGGCATTGTAGCCCAGCGCCGTGCCGTCCTCGCCCGAGATCAGCAGCCAGTCGGGGCCGATGGCGTTCCTCTCGCGGCTGGGCCGCATCAGGTTGGCGGTGGCGTCCTTCACCCCGATGATGTTTTTGTGCTTCGCCAGCCGGGCCATGGTCTCCACCGTGATCTCGACAATGGCGCGGCCGGGGATGTTGTAGAGCAGGATCGGAATGTCCACCGCCTCGGCAATCGCCATGAAGTGGCGATACTGGCCTTCCTGCGACGGCTTGTTGTAATAGCCGGTCACCGACAGCACGGCGTCGCAGCCCACCTCCCTGGCGTGGCGGGTCAGGGCGATGGCCTCGTCGGTGGCGTTGGAGCCGGTGCCCGCGATCACCGGCACCCGGCTGGCCGCTTCCTCGACGCAGATCTCGATCACCCGCATGTGCTCTTCATGGCTGAGGGTGGGCGATTCGCCGGTGGTGCCGCAGGGAACCAGCCCGCTGGAGCCTTCGGCGATCTGCCACGACACCAGCTTGCGGAACGCGGCCTCGTCCACCTTGCCGTCCTTGAAGGGCGTGATCAGGGCGGGAATGGAGCCTTTGATGCGGTCGCGGATCGCGGTCATGGAAGTTCTCATTTTCTTTTTGCGGATTTCTTCTTGGGGTCACATTGTTGCCCCCCTTTTGAAGGCCCATTATGCCCCGGCGCGGGGTGGTTCGTCTAAGCTCTCCTGCGATTTTCAACAAGGCCAGCCATGCCTTTTCTGCGTGCCTTCCTGCTTTCCACGGCTTTGGTGGCGGTGGCCGCCGCCCAGACGCTTCCATCCGGCCTCAGCCGCAGCGGCGATGTGGTGATGATGCAGCCCATCGCCGACGGCTCCAGCGATGGCCCCATCGGCCCCCGCCCGGCCCGGCTGCGCGCCCTTTCGGCCTCCGACCATGACCTGTTCAGCCGCGCCTTCGAGGCGGCGGGGCGCGGCGACTGGGTGGCGGCGCGCAACCTGGCCAGCCAGGGGCAGAACAGCGCCGCCCAGCGGCTTGTGGAATGGCGCTATGCGCTGGACCGCAACTCGGGCGCGACCTTTGCCGAGATCGATGCGGTGATGAAGGATGCGGCCGGCTGGCCGCTGCGCGGCACCCTGCAGGTACGCGCCGAGGCCGCCATTACGCCCGACCTGCCACCCGCCACGGTCGTCGCCTGGTTCGGATCGAAGACGCCCAATTCCTCCATTGGTAAAGTGCGGCTGGGCGAGGCGCTGGTGGCGACAGGCGAAAAGGCGCGCGGCGCGGCGTTGATCCGCGCCGGCTGGTCCGACGGCAGCTTCGACACCGCCACAGAACTGGCCATCGTGCAGAAGGACGGCGCCTATCTGACGCCCGACAGCGACCGCGCCCGGCTGGACGCGTTGCTGTGGCGCGGCGAGATCACCGCCGCCAGGCGCGAACTCTCCCGCGTGGATGCCGCCGGCGCCGAGGTCGCCAATGCCCGCATCGCGTTGCAAAGCCAGGGCCTGCCGCGCGCCCAGGCCGTGGTGGACGGGCTGCGCGACCGCGACGATCCCGGCTTCCTGTTCGACTGGACCCATGCCCTGCGCGTGGCCGGGCGGGACAATGAGGCCCATGACCTGCTGCTGCGCATCCCGGGCGAGACGCTGGCGCAGGCGCATGCGGCGCGCTGGTGGGCCGAGGTCAATGTGCAGGCGCGCGACGCCCTGGCGTCGGGCGATCCGCGCCTGGCGCTGAGCCTGGTGCGCCGCGCCGGCTTCACCGCCGGCGACCAGTATGCCGAGCAGCAGTTCCTGGCGGGCTTCATCGCCCTGCGCTTCTACAAGGACCCCCATATCGCGCTGATCTATTTCCAGCGGCTGGAAGCCGGCGTCACCCGCCCGATCAGCAAGAGCCGGGCGCAATACTGGCAGGGCCGCGCCTATGAGGCGCTGAACGACACCCAGAGCGCGCTGAATCATTACCGGCAGGCGGCGGCCTGGCCCGAGACCTTCTATGGCCAGATCGCGCTGGCCCATACCGATCCGGCGCCGACCCTGCATCTCAGCGACACGCCGGTGGAGGCCGCGCCGGTATCCGAACTGGAAAGCGATCCGCTGATGCCGCAGATGAAGGCGCTGGCCGACCTGGGCCAGGCGGGCAGCCTGCGCGTCTTTGTGGACCGCGCGGTGGACGAAAGCGCCGCGCCGCGCCGGTTGAAGCGGCTGATGATCCTGCTGAACGAATGGGGCTATCCCGAGATCGCGGTGCGGCTGGCCAAGACCGCCAGCTATGCCGGCGCTTACCTGCCGCAATTCACCCATCCGGTGATCGCGCTGCCTTCCTATCCGGGGCCGGGCACGGCGCCCGATGCGGCGCTGGTGCTGGGGCTGATCCGCCAGGAGACGGAGTTCGACGCCTATGCGGTGTCTAGCGCGGGGGCGCGCGGCCTGATGCAGATGATGCCGGCCAGCGCCAAGGTGGCCGCCAAGCAGGCGGCGCTGCCCTATCGGCCCGCGGCCCTGCTGGACGACACCGCCTACAACATGCAGCTGGGCATGACGGAATATCGCGGCCACCTGGACCGCTATGGCGGCTCGCTGGTGCTGGCGGCGGCGTCGTATAATGCCGGGCCCAACAATGTGAAGAAATGGCTGGCGCGTTTCGGCGACCCGCGCAGTACCGATCCGCTGGACTGGATCGAGCAGATCCCGTTCAACGAGACCCGCAATTACGTGCAGAGGGTGTTGGAGAATACCGAGGTCTATCGGGCGCGGCTGGCGGGCCGGGACGTGCCGCTGCGGATTCTGCCGGACTTGTATGCGCCGAACGCGCCAAGCATGCCGGTGCTGGCGAAAAACTGATTGTCATACCCGCGAAAGCGGGTATCCAGCTTTGAAACCGTCAGTGAAAGAACAGTTGGCTTCCCGCGTGCGCGGGAATGACAGGATTATCGGAAGATATTCAGCCATTCGCGGGCCAGGCGTTGCGCTTCCGCGATCTGGGACGGCGCCATTTCCCCGGCCAGCTGGTTGCGCCAGGTCTTGGCGGCTTCCACGCCGCGCACCGCGGCCAGGTTGAACCATTTGTGGGCGGCGACCAGGTCGGTGGTCACGCCCTGGCCGGTGGAATAGGCCAGGCCGAGATTGTACAGCGCGTCGGCGCGTCCCTCCCTGGCATCGCGCTCATATTGCGCCAGCGAATCCACATCTATGCAGGCCACGACACCTTCCCTCATCCGGCGCGTGCAGGCGAACCGCCTTTCGCGCGTCGTGATGTTTGCGCGAGAGAAGCTAAGACGCGGTAAACGGGCGTTAGCCTTAATTGCTAAGACGCGTTAGGCGCGGTGAAGGAAGTGCTAATACCAATGTCATGGCCCGGCCTGCCCGGGCCATCCAGAGCAACAGGGCAAACCTTCGATCACCCGCACGCTTGCCCCGGGATGGCCCACGTAAAGGGGACCATGGCAATGAGGGATTACCGCGCCCGCTGCCCGAACAGCACGGCCTTCTCCGCATCCGTCATCGGCCGGCGCAACTCCGCGCCCACCGCCATGCCGCGGACGACCGCCTTGCGCTTGCCCAGCCGTTCCAGCCAGGCGGCCAGATGGGGGAATTCGTCCAGCGGCTGGAAGCGCGTCGAGGACTTGACCCAGGAATAGCAGGCCATGTCGGCGATGGAATAAGCCCCGGCGAGAAACTTCCTGGTCGCCAGCTGCCGCTCCATCACCCCGAACAGGCGATTGACCTCGTCGGTGTAGCGCTTCCTGGGATAGGGCAGGTCTTCGGCGGTATAATTCAGAAAGTGGTTGGCCTGCCCCGCCATCGGCCCCAGGCCGCCGACCTGCCAGAACAGCCATTGCTCCACCGCCACCCGGGCGCGCTCCTCCGCCGGATAGAAGCGGCCGTATTTGCGGCCGAGATACTGCAGGATCGCGCCCGACTCGAAGACCGAGATGGGCCGCCCGCCCGGCCCGCCGGGGTCCATGATGGCGGGCATGCGGTTGTTGGGGGAGATTTTCAGGAAGCCCGGCGCGAACTGTTCGCCCTTGCCGATATTGATGGGGTGCAGGTCATAAGGCACCCCCAGCTCCTCCAGCAGGATGCTGACCTTGTGGCCGTTGGGGGTTGGCCAATAATAAAGAGCGATGGGCCTGGCGGGCTTGTGCGCCTTTGGCGCGGCCCTTTTCACACGCTTTGTGGTGGATTTCTTCGCCATGACCCGTCCCCTTGCGCTGCTGCTATGCAAACAGATGGGGGATGCCGGGGGCCAGAGCAAGGGGCCAGAAACAGCTTGGCCGCAGTACCCCAAAGGGGGACCGCGGCCTTCGCTTTAAGCATCGGATGCACCCTGAGTGAATGATCAGGGCAAGCCGAAAAACTAACTGACCGAGGTCAATTACTTCTTCTTCTTCTTGGCAACCTTCTTCTTCGCAACCTTCTTAGTGGCCTTCTTGGCCTTTTTCTTCGCAGCCATGATGAACTCCTCTATCGTTTGTTCGGGTCTGAACGACTTGGGTCGCCCCCCAAAACGTCATCAATATGAATTAGTTGCATTTTGAATTGCAACTCCACCTTGACTTTTGAAAATGCCCCAAAATCGCAAAATGCAGGAAACCCCCGTTTTACAAGGGCCAAATGCATCATTCTGTGTACGGAGCAAAATGCGCGATTTCCGCGGACCCGCTCCGCGAAAATCGCATTTTGTGCGAATCACCCCTCGTCGGGCAGATTGAGTCGGGTCTTGAGCGCGGCGTTGACGGCCGCAGGGTTCGCTTTTCCACCCGTCTGCTTCATCACCTGACCGACAAACCAGGCGGCGAGCTTCGGCTTCGCCTTCACCTCTTCCACCTTGTCGGGGTTGGCGGCGATCACCGCTTCGATGGCGGCGTCGATCGCGCCGGTGTCGGTCACCTGCTTCATGCCGCGCGCCTCCACCACCGCACGCGGGTCGCCGCCTTCGCTCCACACGATGTCCAAGAGATCCTTGGCGATCTTGCCGGAGATGGTTTTGTCCGCGACCATCTGGATGATGGCGTTGTTGGCGCCCGCCGTGACCGGAACCTCGGCGATTGACAAGCCGTCACGGTTCAAACGGCCCAGGATTTCGTTGTTCAGCCAGTTGGCGGCGGCCTTGGCATCCACGCCCTTCGCCAGTTCTTCATAAAAGTCGGCCAGTTCGCGCTCCGCCACCAGCACCGAGGCGTCATAGGCCGACAATCCGGCCGCCATGAAGCGGGCCTTCTTCTCGTCGGGCAGTTCCGGCAGCGTCGCCTTGATGGCTTCGACCCACCCCGCGTCCAGTTCCAGCGGCAACAGGTCGGGATCGGGGAAGTAGCGGTAGTCGTGCGCCTCTTCCTTGGAGCGCATGGAGCGGGTCTCGCCCAGCTTGCTGTCATACAGCCGGGTTTCCTGGCGGATGGCGCCGCCGCCCTCGATCACCTCGATCTGGCGGCGGGCCTCATACTCCACCGCCTGGGCGATGAAGCGCATGGAATTGACGTTCTTGATCTCGCAACGGGTGCCCAGATGCTTGAAACTGCCGTCGGCGCGGAACTTTTCATAGCCGCCCGCCCGGCAGACCGAGACATTGACGTCGGCGCGCATCGAGCCTTCATCCATGTTGCCGTCGCAGGTACCCAGATAGCGCACGATGGCGCGCAGCTTCTTCAGGAAGGCGGCGGCCTCCTCGCTGGTGCGCATATGCGGCTTGGTGACGATCTCCATCAGGGCGATGCCCGAACGGTTGAGGTCCACGAAGCTGCTGTCGGGGTGCTGGTCGTGCAGGCTCTTGCCGGCATCCTGCTCCAGATGCAGCCGCTCGATGCCGACCTGGATGGTTTCGCCGTCCTTGAGGTCGATCAGCACCTCGCCCTCGCCCACGATGGGGTCTTTGTACTGGCTGATCTGATAGCCCTGGGGAAGATCGGGGTAGAAATAGTTCTTCCTGTCAAAAAGCGAACGCAGGTTGATCTGCGCCTTCAGGCCCAGCCCGGTGCGAACCGCCTGTTCGATGCATTTCGCATTGATGACGGGCAGCATGCCGGGGAAGCCGGCATCAATGAACGACACCTGGCTGTTGGGCTCGGCCCCGAATTCGGTGGAAGCGCCGGAGAACAGCTTGGAGTTGGACAGAACCTGGGCATGGACTTCCATGCCGATCACGATCTCCCAGTCGCCGGTTTCGCCTTTGAGGAGCTTGTTCTTCACAGGTGCGTTCATACGGACCACCATTTGGCGGGGGAATGTTTGAAGTCGGCGGCGGTTTCCACCGCCAAGGCGGCGCGCAGCAGGGTCGCCTCGTCAAAGGCCTTGCCGATCAGCTGCAGGCCCAGCGGCAACCCATTGGAGGTAAGCCCGGCGGGCACCGAAATGCCGGGCAGCCCGGCCAGGTTCACCGTCACGGTGAAGACATCCTGCAGGTACATCTCCAGCGGGTCGCTGGTCTTGGCGCCCACCGCAAAGGCCGGTCCCGGGGTCGAGGGCGTCAGCAGCACGTCGCACTTTTCAAACGCCTGCTCGAAATCGCGCTTGATGAGCGTGCGCAGCTTCTGGGCTTTGGAGTAATAAGCGTCGTAATAGCCCGCCGACAGCACATAGGTACCGATCAGGATGCGTCGCTGCACTTCGGCGCCGAAGCCCTCGCCCCGGCTGCGCTCATACAGGTCGGTGATGTCGCGGGCCTTGGGGGCGCGATAGCCGAACTTGACCCCATCATAGCGCGCCAGGTTGGACGAAGCCTCGGCGGGGGCGACGATGTAATAGGTGGGCAGCGCGTATTTGGTGTGGGGCAGCGAGACCTCGACAATCTCCGCGCCCTGCGCCTTCAGCCAGTCCGCGCCCTTGGTCCACAGCGCATCGACCTCGGCGGCGGCGCCCTCGACGCGGTATTCCTTGGGGATGCCGATGCGCAGGCCCTTGATGCCGCCTTCCAGCAGCTTTTCGTAATCGGGCACCGGCACATCCATGCTGGTGGAATCTTTCGGGTCCACCGAGGCCATGGTCTTCAGCATGATGGCGGCGTCGCGCACCGTCTTGGTCATGGGGCCGGCCTGGTCGAGCGACGAGGCGAAAGCCACGATGCCGAAGCGCGAGCAGCGGCCATAGGTGGGCTTGAGGCCGACCCGCCCGGTGATGGCGGCGGGCTGGCGGATCGAGCCGCCGGTGTCGGTGCCGGTGGCAGCCAGGCAAAGGTCGGCGGCGACAGCGGCCGACGAACCGCCCGACGAGCCGCCCGGCACGAGGTTGGCGTTGGAGTTGCTGGCGCGCCAGGGATTGAACACCGGGCCGAAATGGCTGGTCTCGTTGGACGAGCCCATGGCGAATTCGTCCAGGTTGGTCTTGCCCAGCATCACCGCGCCGGCGTCCCACAGATTCTGGGTGACGGTGGATTCATAGGGCGGGATGAAGTTGCCCAGAATCTTCGACGCCGCCGTGGTCCTCACGCCCTTGGTGCAGAACAGATCCTTGATCGCCAGCGGCAGGCCCTCCAGATCGCCCATGGTGCCGGCGGCGATGCGCTTGTCGGCGGCGTCAGCGGCGGCCAGGGCCTGTTCGCCCGCCTCGGTGATGAAGGCGTTCAGCGGCCGCGCCGCTTCGATGGCCGTCACGAAAGCGCCGGTCAGTTCGCGGGAGGAAAGTTTTTTGGCCCGGATGGCGTCGCGCGCCTCGGCCAGGGTCATGCTGATCAGATCGGACATTACTCAACCACCTTGGGCACGACGAAGAAATTGTCCTCGCCATCCGGCGCATTGGCGGTGACGGCGGCGGCCTGGCCGCCATCGGTCACCACATCCTCGCGCCATTTCAGCTTCTGGGCCACCACCGAGGTCATGGCGGGCACGCCCTCGACATTCACCTCGCCCAGCATCTCCACCCATTGGAAGATGCCGTTCAACTCCCCGGCCATGGGTTCCAGCCGGGTTTCCGGCACGGCCAGACGGGCCAGTTTGGCGATGCGTCGCACGGTGTCCTTGTCGACGGACATGGGGTTCCTGCTGTGTTAGGTAGGGGTGTGTTGCCTACCAATCGAGGGGGGCGGAGGCAAGCCGGGGGAGACAATTGTGACGGTCGTCGCGCTGGAGGAGCTGAAAATCGCCCCCGGCCTGCGGCTTTTGGGCCTGGACCTGGGGGAAAAGACCATCGGCCTGGCCCTGTCCGACACCCTCTGCTCCATCGCCACCCCGATGCAGGTCCTGAAACGGGGCAAATTCGCCGCCGACGCCGCCCGGCTCGACATTATAATAAGTGCGCAGGGGGTCGGCGGCCTGGTGGTGGGCCTGCCCCTGAACATGGACGGCTCCGACGGCCCCTCGGCCCAGTCGGCCCGGGCTTTCAGCCGCAACTGGGCAAACCATTCGCCGCTGCCTGTCGTATTGCAGGATGAGCGGCTTTCCACCAGCGCCGTGACCCGGACCCTGCTGGAGGCGGACGCCTCGCGCCGCCGCCGGGATGACGTGGTGGACAAAATGGCGGCCGCCTACATCCTGCAGGGCGCGCTGGACAGGCTCAGGAACCTCAGATGACCGAAGATTCCAAACCGGCCCGCTTCCTGTGGCTGCTGCGCCCGCCCGTGCAGATCGACCGGCGCACCGAGCGCATCTTCCTGCTGGTGGGCGTCGCCGCCCTGTTCGCCGGCTATGACATGAATGTCTATGGCCTGGCGATTCCGCAGATCCAGAAAAGCCTGCATATCGCCGAGAACCAGGTCGGGCTGACCGCCGCCTATTTCCGCATCGCCGCCATCTTCGCCATGCTGCTGGCGGCCAGCGCCGACCTGGTGGGACGCCGCCGCCTGCTGCTGGTCACCATCTTCGGCCAGGCGGTCTTTACGCTCGTGACCGCCTTCACCACCGGCTATGACGCTTTCGTCTGGGCGCAGTTCTTCACCCGCATCTTCGGCTATGCCGAGGAGATGCTGTGCTTTGTGGTGATCGCCGAGGAAATCACCGCCAGGGCGCGCGGCTGGGCCAATTCCACCATCGTCGCCTTCGACTTCCTGGGCGCGGGCTTCGCGGCGCTGGCCTTCGCGGCGGTGAATGTGATGCCCTATGGCTGGCGCGCCATGTATGTCATCGGCGCGGTGCCGCTGTTCCTGGTGGCCTTCCTGCGCCGCCGCCTGCCCGAGACCAAGCGCTTCGCGGTGCAGGGCGAGGCGGGTTTGAAGCCCGTGGCCATCCTGGACCTGCTGCGCGACATCGCGCGGCAATATCCCGTCCGCATCCTCACGGTGCTGACCGCGGCGGGGGCCTTCGGCTTTTCCATCTCGCCCGCCACCGTGCTGGCGCAGAAATACCTGCAGGATGCCTGGCACTATTCGCCCGGCCAGGTGACGGCGCTGCTGATCCCCGGCGGGTTGATCGGGCTGGGGCTGGCGATCGTGTCGGGGCGGCTGTCGGACCGCTTCGGCAGGCGGCCCATGGCGCTGGCCATCGTCAGCCTGGCCGCGATCTGCTTCTTCTTCTTTTACAGCAGCGCCACCCCCGCCTGGGCGATCCCGCCGCTATGGATCGTGGCCTTCTTCGGCTTCTTTGCCGGCGATACGCTGGTGGCGGGTTTTGCGCTGGAGATCGTGCCGACCCATTATCGCGCCACCATCGGCGGCATCCGCTATCTGATCGAGATCGGGGCGGGCGCCCTGGCCCTGGCGCTGGAAGGCCATCTTTACGACAGGCTGGGCGGCCACGGCCCCGCGATCCAGTGGCTGCTGGCCGCAATACCGATTACCTTGATCGGCGTGCTGTTCCTGCCCGAACCCGCGGGCAAGACCCTGGAGGAGATGAGCGGTGGCTAGGCGGCTTGCGGCGATATTCCTGCTGATTCCGGCGCTGTCACCAGTCGGCGCGTCGGCGGCGGAAGTCACCTGCAAGCGCAGCCCCGCCCTCACCGGCCAGTGCCGCATGGTCAAGGGCAGCCTGGGGCTGACCAGCGGCGTCGGCGTCACCCTGGACCTGGACGACGGCACCCACGTCATCGTCAAAGCGCCGCCCGACAGCAATGCCGATATCGCCCCGGTGGTGATGCAGAACTGGCTTTACTGGCAAAGCAAGACCAATTCCATGCACACCCGCATCACCGGGACTTTCGAGCTTTGCCCCCTGCCCCCCCAGGTCAATGCCGCCGGCATCAAGGATTTCGGCTGCATCAACCGGGGTTCGCGCATCACCCAGGACAAGTCCGCGAGTGGAAATTAAGCGCCACCGGCGATCGTTGTTCCAATTGTCATGGCCCGCAAATGCGGGCCACCCAGATGATACCGCGCGGTTTTCACCATTGGCGCGATATTTCTTTCGGCAGCAGCCAGATTGTCCCCAACTGGGTGGCCCGCTCTCCGGCGGGCCATGACAATTGTGTGTATGATCCCTTGCCGCACTCCACATCACCGCTTATAAGCCCCACTTTAATGACATCGCCGAGCGCCGCACCGATCCTGCCGTCCAAGCATCTGCTGGGGATCGAAGGGCTATCGCCCTTCGACGTCACCGCGCTGCTCGACCTGGCCGAGACCTATGTCGTGCAGGGCCGCGCCACCGACAAGAAGACCGCCCTGCTGCGCGGCCGCACGCTCATCAACCTGTTCTTCGAGGCCTCGACCCGCACCCAGTCGTCCTTCGAACTGGCGGGCAAGCGGCTGGGCGCGGATGTGCTCAACATGAGCGTCAAGACCAGTTCGGTCTCCAAGGGCGAGACCCTGATCGACACGGCCTCGACCCTCAACGCCATGCGGCCCGACATATTGGTGGTGCGCCACCAGGATGCGGGGGCGGCGCTGCTGCTGTCGCAGAAGCTGGACTGCAGCGTCATCAATGCCGGCGACGGCGCCCATGAACATCCCACCCAGGCGCTGCTGGACGCGCTGACCATCCGCAGGCGGCTGGGTGGCTTCGAAAATCTGGTGGTCGCCATCTGCGGCGACGTGCTGCACAGCCGCGTGGCGCGGTCGAACCTGCACTTGCTCTCGATGATGGGGGCCCGGGTGCGGCTGGTGGCGCCCAGGACCCTGCTGCCCGCCGATGCCGAGCGCTTCGGGGTGGAAATCCATACCGACATGAAGACGGGATTGGCGGGTGCGGACATTGTGATGATGCTGCGGCTGCAATTGGAGCGCATGTCGGGCGCCTTCGTGCCCTCGGCGCGGGAATATTTCCGCTTCTATGGCCTGGACCGCGCCAAGCTGGCCTATGCCAAACCCGGCGCGCTGGTGATGCATCCGGGGCCGATGAACCGGGGGGTGGAGATTGCCTCGGACATCGCCGACGACGTGCAGGTCAGCCTGATCTCGGAACAGGTGGAGATGGGCGTCGCCATCCGCATGGCCATCCTGGATGCCCTTTCACGGGGGCTGTCATGATCTCTTCGCGAAGCGGGCGCATCGCCTTTCGCAACGCACGGCTGATAGACCCTGCCAACGGGCTGGACGTGAAAGGCGGCTTGCTGGTCGAGAATGGCCGCATTGCCGACATTGGCCCGCGCCTGTTCAACGATGCCGAGCCGGGCGATCCCGAAGTCATCAACTGCCATGGCCTGGTCTTGGCGCCGGGACTTATTGATGCGCGTGTTTTTACCGGAGAACCGGGCGCGGAACATCGCGAGAGCCTGGAATCCGCCAGCGCGGCGGCAGCGGCCGGCGGCGTCACCTCCATGATCGTGATGCCCAACACCGATCCGGTGATCGACGAGCCGTCGCTGGTGGATTTCCTGCTGCGCCGCGCCGCCGCCACCGCCAGGGTGCGGGTGCTGCCTTGCGCTGCCCTGACGCGCGGACTGTTGGGCGAGACCATGACCGAGATCGGACTTCTTCAAGAAGCAGGAGCCGTGGCCTTTACAGACGGCGACCGCAGCATCGCCAATGCCCGCGTGTTGCGCCGCGCCATGTCCTATGCCGCCACTTTCAATGCGCTGGTCATCAGCCATGCCGAAGATCCCGAACTGGTGAAGGACACATCGGCCACCGAAGGCGAATTCGCCACGCGGCTGGGCCTGCCCGCCGCCCCCGCCATGGCCGAGGTTCTGATGGTGGAGCGTGACATCCGCCTGGCCGAACTGACCGGGGCGCGGCTTCATATCGGCCAGGTTTCCACCCGCGCCAGCCTGGAGGTGATCGCCGCCGCCAAGGCGCGCGGCTTGCCCATCACCTGCGGCGTCAGCGCCCATCACCTGATGCTGAACGAGCTGGATGTCGGGGCCTATCTCACCTTCCGCAAGGTGCGCCCGCCGCTGCGCGCCGAAGCCGACCGCGCCGCCATGATCGAGGGCGTGGCGTCGGGGGTGATCGACGTTATCGTTTCCAGCCATGAGCCGCAGGGCGCCGACACCAAGCGCCAGCCTTTCGCCAGCGCCGCCGCCGGCACGGTGGGACTGGAAACCTTGCTGCCCGCGGCGCTGTCGCTGGTGCATGGGGGGCAATCGCTGCCGCATGTCCTGTCTGCCCTGACCGCCGCCCCGGCGCGCATCTTCGGGCTGGCCGGCGGCACCCTGTCGAAGGGCGCGGCCGCCGACCTGGTGCTGCTGGACGAAGGCGAACCCTTTGTGGTGGATGCCGAACAACTGGCGTCGCGCGCCCACAACACCGCCTTCGACGGCCACCGCTTCCAGGGCCGGGCGGTGCGGACTTTTGTGGGCGGCGAATGTGTGTTTGAGCGGGCAGCAAACTAACATTGCGCTGCCGCGCAATGCTCGCCGGGGATGACAGGTGAGCCAAAGGCTGGCATCGTCGCGGCCATGGGTGAGGACGCTTTCATAAAAACCGCGGCCGAGGCGCTGCTGCTTGGCTATCTGCTGGGCTCCATCCCGTCCGGCCTGTTCTTCGCGCATCTGTCGGGCGCGGGCGATGTGCGCAAGATCGGCTCGGGCAATATCGGTGCCACCAATGTGCTGCGCACCGGCAAGAAATGGGCGGCGGCGGCGACGCTGGTGTGCGACGGGCTGAAAGGCGCGGCGGCGGTGCTGGTCGCGCGGCATTTCCTGTTTCACGAAACCGAAGTGTTCGCCGGCCTGGGCGCGGTGCTGGGCCATATGTTCCCGGTGTGGCTGCGCTTCAAGGGCGGCAAGGGCGTGGCGACTTTCCTGGGTGTCTGTTTCGGACTGTATTGGCCGGTGGGGGCGCTGGTGGCGGCGACCTGGCTGGGCGCGGCCTTTGTCTGGCGCATCTCGTCCCTGTCGGCGCTGATCGCCATCGCGCTGTCGTCGGCCTTCTTTCTTTTGTTTCACCGTGACGCATACGCGACGTTGGCGCTGATCCTGTCGCTTCTGATTTATTACATGCATCGGGACAATATCCGCCGGCTTATCCGCGGCGAGGAGCCACGTATTGGTTCCAAAACCAGCGGAGCCGCAGGTGCAACTCAGCGATAGCGAACGCCGCGCCTGGCTGCGCCTGTCGCGCACCGAGCATGTCGGCCCCGTCACCTTCCATGCCCTGATCGCGCGCTTCGGCTCGGCCTCAGCCGCTTTGGAAGAACTGCCGCGCATGGCGAAGCGCGGCGGCGGCAAATCCTTCGTACTGCCCGATCCGCGCGAGGCCGAACGCGAACTCGACGCGCTGACGAAACGGGGCGGGCGCATGATCGCATCCTGCGAAGCCGAATACCCCGCTGGCCTGGCCGCGCTGGAAGCGCCGCCGCCGCTTATCAGCGTGCTGGGCCATCCCCACCTGCTGAAAAAGGAGATGGTCGCCATTGTCGGCGCCCGCAACGCATCGGCCCTGGCGCGCAAGTTCGCCGACATGCTGTCGCGCGACCTGGGCTTTGCCGGGCTGGTGGTGGTGTCGGGCCTGGCGCGCGGCATTGACGCGGCGGCCCATGAGGCGGCGCTGGCGGTCGGCACCGTGGCGGTGGTGGCGGGCGGCGTGGACATCGTCTATCCGCCGGAGAATGACAAGCTGTACGCCGCGATCAGGAACCAGGGCGCGATCGTTTCGGAGATGCGGCTGGGCGAAGCGCCCCAGGCGCGCCACTTCCCCCGCCGCAACCGCATCATCTCCGGCCTTTCGCGCGGCGTGGTGGTGGTGGAGGCGGCGGAGAAATCCGGCTCGCTGATCACCGCCCAATACGCCCTGGAACAGGGCCGCGAGATATTCGCGGTGCCGGGTTCGCCGCTGGACCCGCGCGCGCGCGGCGCCAACCGGCTGATCCGCGAAGGCGCCACCCTGACCGAAAGCGCGCAGGACATATTGGCGGTGCTGGCGCCGATGCTGGGCGCGGGCTTCCGCGAACCCGAGGCGCCGATCACCCCGCCCACGCCGCAAGCCCTGGAAGCCGAGGCCGACCGCATCCGTGGCCGGATCGAGGAAGCCCTGGGCCCGGCCCCGGTGGAGATTGACGAACTGATCCGCCAGACCGGCGCGCCCGCCGCCGCCGTTCTGACCGTGATCCTGGAACTGGAACTGGCCGGGCGCTGTGCGCGTCAGCCCGGCAACAGGGTAGCCTGGTCCTGAGCCTCGGCGGCCTGGTAGTGCCGGATCAGCAATTTTGTTTCCGCCTGGGCCAGTTCCAGCAGATGCGCCAGCACCGTCTGGCCCTGCCCGGAGGCTATTTTTCGCAAATTTTCCAGCACGTCCGCTGTGTATCTTGTGGAGTCCAGCGCGGAGATCGGGACGCCGACCGCGTCCGGCAACACAAAGCGCGGCTTTTGCTGGGGAATGGCCATTACAGATTCGGAAACCTTTTGCGGATTAACCATAAGAAGGCCGCCGCAGGATTACAACTTATGGTTTCACAAATCCGGAAAAAATCCCTTAACAGCAACCATAGGATGTATTCCTGTCATCTTCCTGGCGTTGACAGGCGGCGGCGGCTTCGACCAGTGTCCCGCCCCATTTGAGAAACCCCGGTTGAAGATCGTCTGTCCGACCCCAAGTAAGCCCGTCACACCCCAATATTAGGTACTGTTTCCTAGATGAACGTCCTCATCGTCGAATCCCCCGGCAAGGTCAAAGCCATCAACAAGTATCTGGGCAGCAATTATAAAGTGCTGGCCAGCTTCGGGCATATCCGCGACCTGCCGTCCAAGGACGGCTCGGTCAAGCCGGACGAGGATTTCGCCATGACCTGGGATGTGGACGCCCGGGCCGCCTCCAAGATCAAGGATATCGCCGCCGCCGTGAAGGGCGCCGACAAGTTGATCCTGGCCACCGACCCCGACCGCGAGGGCGAGGCGATTTCCTGGCACATCCTGGAAGTGCTCAAGGCCAAGGGCCTGCTGAAGGACATGCCGGTCGAGCGGGTGGCGTTCAACGCCATCACCAAGTCGGCGGTGATGGAGGCCATCGCGCACCCCCGCCAACTGAACGTGGAACTGGTGGATGCCTATCTGGCCCGCCGGGCGCTGGACTATCTGGTGGGCTTTACCCTGTCGCCGGTGTTGTGGCGCAAGCTGCCGGGCGCGCGTTCGGCCGGGCGGGTGCAATCGGTGGCGCTGCGCCTGGTGGTGGAGCGCGAGCAGGAAATCGAAGCCTTCAAGGCGCAGGAATACTGGTCCATCGATGCCGACCTGTCGGCGGCCAGCGGGAACTTTGTCGGCCGGCTGATCCAGCTCGACGGCAAGAAGGTCGAGAAACTGTCCCTGGCCAACCAGGCCGATGCCGACCGCGCCGTCGCCGCCATCAATGCCCAGACCTTCCGGGTGGCCAGCGTCGAGGCCAAGCCGGTCAGGCGCAATCCTTCCCCACCCTTCATCACCTCGTCGCTGCAGCAGGAAGCCAGCCGCAAGCTGGGCTTCAACGCCAAACGCACCATGCAGATCGCACAGGGCCTGTATGAAGGCGTGGAGATCGGCGGCGAAACCGTCGGCCTGATTACCTATATGCGAACCGACGGCATCACCATGGTGCCCGAAGCGGTCAACGAAGCCCGCCAGGTCATCGGCCAGAAATACGGCGCCCGCTATGTGCCGTCCGCGCCGCGCGTCTATGTCAGCAAGGCCAAGAACGCCCAGGAAGCCCATGAAGCGGTGCGGCCCACCAGCTTTGCCCGCACCCCGGAGGAAGTGGCCCGCTATCTCGATGGCGATGCCGCCCGCCTGTATGAACTGATCTGGAAGCGCGCCGTCGCCAGCCAGATGGAATCGGCCGAACAGGAACGCACCACGGTGGATGTGCTGTCGGCCGACAAGCAGATCGTGCTGCGCGCCACCGGCACCGTCACGCTGTTCGACGGCTTTCTGACATTATACTTAGAAGGCCAGGACGATAATTCCGCGCCCCTCCGGGGCGACACGTCCGAAGAAGACGGCTCGCGCCTGCCCAAGCTGGCGGCGGGCGACGCCACCAAGGTGGAGCAGGTCAATCCGGCGCAGCATTTCACCGAGCCGCCGCCGCGCTATTCCGAAGCCAGCCTGGTCAAGAAGATGGAAGAACTGGGCATCGGCCGCCCCTCGACCTATGCCTCGATCCTGTCCACCCTGCGCGACCGCGCCTATGTGCGGATGGACCGCCAGCGCTTCATACCGGAAGACAAAGGCAGGCTGGTCACCACCTTCCTGAACAGCTTCTTCAAGCGCTATGTCGAATACGACTTCACCGCCGACCTGGAAGAGAAGCTGGACGAAGTCTCGGCCGGCGACCTGAACTGGAAGAAACTGTTGCGCGATTTCTGGACGGAATTCTCCGCCGCCGTGGGCGAGACGAAAGACCTGCGCATCACCCATGTGATCGACGAGCTGGAAGCGGTGCTGGCGCCGCACATCTTCCCGCATGGCGATGACGGCGCGGACCCGCGCAAATGCCCGTCCTGCGCGGATGGCCGGTTGAATTTGAAACTGGGCCGCTTCGGCGCTTTTGTCGGTTGCTCCAACTATCCCGAATGCAAGTTCACCCGCCAGATCGGCGCCAAGCCGGGCGAAGGCGATGCCGGCCCGGTGGAGATCGGCCTGTTCCCCGATAGCGAAGACATGATCACGTTGCGCACGGGCCGTTTCGGGCCCTATGTGCAGCGTGGCGACGGCGACAAGCCCAAGCGCAGCGGCTTGCCCAAGGGCACCGACAAAAGCGACGTGGACCTGGAGATGGCCGTGAAGCTGCTGTCGCTGCCGCGCGAAGTCGGGCTGCATCCCGAAGACGGCAAGAAGATCACGGCGAACTTCGGGCGCTTCGGGCCTTACGTCTATCACGACGGCATCTATGCCTCCCTGCCCTCGCCGGAAGATGTGTTCGACATCGGGCTGAACCATGCGGTGACTCTCATTGCCGAAAAGAAGGCCAAGGGGCCGGGCCGCCGTGGGGCGCAGGCCTTGAAGGATCTGGGCGCGGCACCGGACGGCAAGCCGATCAAGATCTTCAAGGGCAAGTTCGGCGCCTATGCCAGCGATGGCGAGACCAATGCCACCCTGCCCGAAGGCACCGAGCCCGACAGCGTGACCCTGGAACAGGCGCTGGCGCTGATCGCCGAACGTGCCGCCAAGGGCGGCAAGAAAAAGAAGCCCGCCAAGGCTGTGAAGGCGAAAGCTCCGAAAGCGGAAAAGAAGGCTGCGCCCAAGAAAAAGGCGGCTGCCAAAACCACCACCAAGACAAAGAAAGCTGCCGCCCCCAAGAGCAAATCTCCCGGCTCCGGCAAAAGAGAGCCCGAGATGGCAGGCGAATAAGACAATTGAAGAAAGATAAATCACCCACCAACACACGCGCCCTGGACAAGGCACGGGTGCTCGAACTGCTGGCGACGAATGCCGGCGCCAACAAGCGCGACCTGGCGCGGCTGCTGGGCCTGAAAGGCTCCGACCGCATCCATCTCAAGCGCATCCTGAAAGAACTCGAAGCCGAAGGCGCCATCGCAGGCCGCCAGAAACAGGGCTTCGTCAAACGCGGCGAACTGCCGGAGGTCGGCATCGTCGAGATCACAGGCGTTGACGAAGACGGCGAAGTGCTGGCCCGGCCGCTCGCCTGGGACAGCAATGAGGAACCGCCCACCATCTATGTCATCCCGCCCAAGGATGGCTCGGCGCCCGGCCCCGGCGACCGGCTGCTGGCGCGGCTGGAAAAGCGCGGCGAGGCCTATGAAGCCAAGGTCATCCGCCGGCTGGAGGCGGAAACCAGCACCCGGCTGATCGGCGTGTTGCGCGATGCCCCCGCCACCGGCTGGCGGCTGGTGCCGATCAACAAGAAGGAGCGCACCGAATATGCGCTGGACAAAAGCGACCTGAACGGCGCGGTCCATAACGAACTGGTCGCCGCCGAACCCACCGGCGGGCGGCTGGCGGGTTTTTCACGGGTCAAGGTTGTCGAACGCATCGGCAGCATGGACAGCCCCAAGACCATCAGCCTGATCGCCATTCACGACCATGGCATTCCCACCGAATTCCCGCAGGCGGTGATTGACCAGGCCAAGGCCGCGCAGCCCATTGATGCGCGTGGCCGCACCGACCTGCGCGCCATTCCGCTGGTGACGATTGATCCGCCCGATGCCCGCGACCATGACGATGCGGTGTGGGCGGGGCCCGACGACGATGCCGCCAACAGGAACGGCCATATCGTCCTGGTCGCTATCGCCGATGTCGCCCATTACGTCACCCCCGGCTCGGCGCTGGACAAGGAAGCCTTCAAGCGCGGCAACAGCGCCTATTTTCCCGACCGGGTTGTGCCGATGCTGCCGGAAGAACTGTCGGCGGATTTGTGTTCGCTGCGCGAAAACGTGGACCGCGCCTGCCTGGTGGCGCGCATGGTGTTCGACAAACACGGCCACAAGAAATCGCACGCCTTCCTGCGGGCGGTGATGCGCTCGGCGGCGCGGCTGACCTATGCCCAGGCCCAGGCGGCGTTCGACGGCAATCCGCATGCGGGCATGTCCGATACCGTGAAGAAAACCCTGGCCGATGTGTGGGCGGCGTACCAGTCGCTGATCGTGGCGCGCGGCAAGCGCGATCCGCTGGACCTGGACCTGCCCGAGCGGCGCGTCATCCTGGGCGCCGACGGCAAGGTCGCCTCCATCGCCTATCGCGAGCGGCTGGAATCCATGAAGCTGATCGAGGAATTCATGGTGCTGGCCAATGTCGCCGCGGCGGAAGCCTTGGAACATAAGCGCACGCCGCTGATCTACCGGGTGCACGACACCCCCTCGAAAGAGAAGCTGTTCGCCTTCAGCGATTTCCTGCGCACCCTCAATATCAGCTTCGCCAAGGGCCAGGTGATCCAGCCCGGCGTGTTCAACCGCATCCTCTCCACCGCCAAGGGCACGACGCACGAGGCGGTGATGAATGACGTGGTGCTGCGCAGCCAGGCGCAGGCGATCTATGATCCCGCGAACATCGGCCATTTCGGCCTGAACCTGGCCAGGTATGCCCACTTCACCTCGCCCATCCGCCGCTATGCCGACCTGATCGTGCATCGCGCGTTGATCCGGGCTTTTGAACTGGGAGAAGACGGCTTGACCGACCGCGAGATCGCCACCCTGCCGGCCATCGCCGAACACATCACCATGACCGAGCGCCGCGCCATGGCGGCGGAACGCGATTCCACCGACCGCTATGTCGCCGCCTTCATGGAGGATCGCCTGGGCGAGACATTCGATGCCCGCGTCACCGGCGTCACCCGCTTCGGGCTGTTCGTGCGGCTGGCGGAGTCGGGCGCGGAAGGGCTGATCCCCATCCGCTCGCTGGGCGCGGATTTTTTCCAGCATGACGAAAAGCGCCAGGCGCTGGTGGGAAGCCGCAGCCATGTCAGCTTCGGCATGGGCCAGGTGCTGCGGGTGAAGCTGCTGGAAGCAGCCCCCATCACCGGGGGATTGCGATTCTCGCTGGAAGGCGGCAGCGAGGAGGCCCCGCCCGCGCGCGGCCCCAAACGCCCCGGCAAGCCCGGAAAACGGCCCGACAAGACCCGTTTCAAGCCAAAAAAGCGCTGAAAACCGCCGGTCCAGGCCTAAGTTCTTGACAGAACTGGGTTCGGCAGGCCATTACCCGCCCCCTCGACTTGCATTTTCCGGAGCATACCCATGGCGAAGCCCACCACTGCCAAGATCCGCCTCAACAGCGAAGGCAAGACCGGCTTCTTTTACGTCGCCAAGAAGAACACCCGTACCATGACCGAGAAGTTCTCGATCAAGAAGTACGATCCGGTGCTGCGCAAGCATGTCGAATTCAAGGAAGGCAAGATCAAGTAGGCATCCGCTTATTTGAGTTGTAGCTTTCGCGCGCCATGCAGCGCGACCTTCAAAGACTTTCCAGCGAAACTTTCGACGTCCTGATCATCGGCGGCGGCGCCACCGGCTGCTTCACCGCGCGCGATGCCGCCATGCGCGGGCTTTCGGTGGCGCTGGTCGAGGCGCGGGATTTTGCTTCCGCCACCTCGGCCCACAGTTCCAAGCTGGCCCATGGCGGCCTGCGTTATCTGAAAAACCTGGAATTTGCGCTGGTGCGCGAAAGCCTGGCGGAGCGCCGCAACCTGATGCGGATCGCGCCGCACCTGGTGCGGCCGCTGCCCTTCCTTTTGCCGCTGTATGGCGCGGGCCTGGGCGAGCGGCTGAAGCTGAAAGCCGGGCTGGCGCTGTATGACCTGCTGTCCTTCGACCGCAATCGCGGCGTCAGCGAGAAACTGCCGGGCCATCGCTGGATCGGCAAGCGCGCGGCATTGGCGCGCGAGCCGGTGCTGGACGGTGACGGCTTCGAAGGCGTGTTCGAATATCACGACGCCCAGATGTATGCGCCCGAACGCATCGCGCTGGAAAACCTGATCGACGCCGACGCCCAGGGCGCGGCCATCGCCAATTACGTCGCCGCCGAAAAACTGCTGCTGCGCGACGGCAAGGTCGAGGGCTGCACGGTACGGGACACGATGACCGATGCGCGCTTCGACATCCGCGCCCGCACCGTGGTGGTGGCCGCCGGTCCCTGGGCCGACCTGTTCCTGGAACAGGCCAGCGGCCAGCAGGCGGCGCACAGGCTGATCCGCTCCAAGGGCATCCACCTGCTGGTGCCGCAGATCGGCAAAGCGGCCCTGACAATCGAGGCGGGCAGCGGCCATCTGTTCGCCCTGCCCTGGCGCGGCCATACATTATTGGCGACAACCGACACACCCTTCACTGGCGATCCGGCCAGCGTGGCGGTGACGCAAGGCGATATCGAAAGCCTGATCGGGTCCTTTCGCAAATACCTGCCGTCCGCCCAACTCGATACGGTGGAGTTCTTCTATGCCGGCCTGCGACCGCTGGTCAGCGACGGCTCCAAGGACAGTTACAATGTCAGCCGCCGCTCCGAACTGGTGGATCATGCGCCGGAACATCTGGACGGCGTGTTCTCGGCGCTGGGCGGCAAATGGACCACCTCGCGCGACCTGGCCGAAAAGATCACCGATGCGCTGGTGGCGAAGCTGGGCAAAAAAGCCCCCGCCTGCGCCACCGCCGCCACAGCCTTGCCCGGTGGCCGCTTCGATCGTTTCGAGGAGATGGTGAAGGGCTATCAGAAGACCTGGCCCGGCATCTCCTCCATGCGCAACCTGGCGCATATGCTGGGAGCGCGGCTGCCGCAAGCCTTGAAAGGCGCGCGCCTGACCGACCTCATCAAGCTGGGCGAAAGCGGCGACACCCCGGCCCAGGTCGGTTTCGCGCTGAAGGAAGAAATGGCGCTGACCCTGGAAGACATGGTGATGCGGCGCACCGCCATCGGCCAGTTCGGCCCGCCCAATCCGGCGGCGATCCAGAAAGTCGCCGCGATGATGGCGGCGCATCTGGGCTGGAGCGCGGACAAGACCGCGCGGGAAATTGCGGGGCTGGGTCACCTCTACAAGGTGGCGGCATGACGGCCTTTGTCGTGTTCAATCCCAACTCCGCCGGCGGCAGGACCGGCCGCGACTGGCAGGAGATCGAACAGGCGCTGGAACGCGTCTTTCCGCTGATGTCCTTCTTCGTCACCACCGCGCCCGCCCAGGCCGCGCATATGGTGCGCGACGCGCTGCGCGACGGTCATATGGAAATCGTCGCGGTGGGCGGCGACGGCACCATCAACGAAGCGGTCAACGGTTTCTACGATCATGGCGTGGCGGTGTCGCCGGATGCGGTGTTCAGCTTTGTCCATAGCGGCCATGACAGCCAGCTGTGCCGCAAGTTCGGCGTGCTGCCCGGCTGGCAGGCGGGCGTGGCGCATCTGAAGGACGCGCGCATCCGCAAGGTGGATATCGGGCGGGTGTCCTGCGTCAGCGCCACCGGCGCGCCGGTGACGCGCTATTTCCTGGGCGCGGCCTCGTTCGGCCTGTCGGCCAGCATCGCCCGCGCCCTGGGCGGGGCGCGCATCGCGCGGCTGCTGGGCCATGGCTTCGCCGCCTGGTTGCATCGCCGCGCCACCCTGTGGCGCTGGCGGGCCTGCCGGGTGCGGCTGATGGCGGACGGCTATGACGAGATCGCCGGCATCGCCAGTGTCGGCGTCTCGCCCCGGGGGGGACAATTCGACCTTTCGGTGCTGGATGGCAGCCAGAAAAGCCTGACCGGCCAGAAGACCGAAAAGGCGCGCAAGCTGCGCTCGGCCCGGCTGACCGCTGCCCCAACCTTGGACACATCCGGCCCGGTGGATGTGGAAACCGACGGCGAAAGCGCGGGCATCCTGCCGGCGACATTCGAAATTTACCCTGCTGCGATCAACCTGCGTGTGTGAGCCGGTTTTCCGTTAATCTCGCGCGGCATGGAACCGCACCGGATTCGCTGGAACGGCTGGGGATTGACCAGCCGCGCCGACACATTGCCCGACACGGCCTGGCGCTGGCTGGCCGACGCCTTCGCCATGCCCGCGCTGCTGGCGACGCCGCCGCGCGAGCTGGCCAGCCTGTCCCTGCCCGCCTCGCGCCTGACGGAAGACGCCGCCGGCCGCCTGGCCGCCATCGCCAGCGTCAAGCGGGACGATTTCGCGCGCGCCTCGCACACCGCCGGGCGCGGCGTCGCGCTGCTCAAGCTGCGCGGCGGCGATCTGTCGGCGGCGCCCGATGCGGTGCTGTATCCCCGCAGCGAGGAACAGGTGCTGGCGCTACTGGCGCTGTGTGCCGAACTGGGCATCGCGGTGACGCCCTTCGGCCATGGCGCGGCGCTGGACGGCGCCGACCCCGGCGCCCATGCGGCGGTGGTAAGCCTGGACCTGTCGGCGCTGTCGCGGGTGATGTCGGTGGACACGGTGTCGGGATTGGCCCAGGCCGAAGCGGGCATCACCGGGCCGGAACTGGAGCACCAACTGGCGGCGCGCGGCATGACCCTGGGGCACCGGCCGGATAATTTTGAATTCTCCACCCTGGGCGGCTGGATCGCGGCGGACGAACCCGGCCAGGAAGCGGCGCGCTATGGCCGGGCCGCCGACTGGCTGGCGGGGGTGCGGGTGGCGACGCCGCGCGGCCTGCTGGCACCGGCAGGCGAACTGACCCAGATGCTGCCGGGTTCGCGCGGCGCGCTGGGGGTCATCACCCTGGCCACGGTGCGTATCCGCGCCCTGCCCGCGGCGCAAGAACATCGCGGCTATCTGTTTCCCGATTTCGCCAGCGGGCTGGCGGCGATCCGCGAGGCCCAGCGCACCGGATTGCCGCACACCATGCTGCGGCTGTCGGATGACGGCGAAACCCGCTTTGCCCGCGCCCTGGCGCATCATCGCTGGGATGTGGCCGCCCGGCTGTTCGATGCCTGGCTGGCGATGCGCCGCTTCGACGGCAAGGCGGCGCAGATGCTGGCAGGCTTTGCCGGCAGCGCCGCCGAGGTCCAGAAGGCGCGCAGGCAATTCGATGCCCTGGCCAAACGCTCGGGCGCGCTGGCGCTGGGGGTGGACCGCAAATGGGCGGGGCAGCGTTTCGCGGAAGGCTATCGCCGCGACGCCCTGCTGGATCGCGGCGTCGGCGTCGGGCAGATCACTGCCGCCGCCCGCTGGGCCGATCTGCCGACGCTGTATGTCACGGTACGCGCCGCGCTGCGGCAAGCCATGCGCGCCCATGTGCCGCTGTCGCGCGCCCATGGCCTTGTGCTGTGCCATGTCGCGCAAGCCTGGCCAGATCGCGCCATGCTCAGATTCACCTATCTCTATCCGCGCCTGCTGGACGGCGATGTCGCGCAGGCTGAGGCCATTCACGACGCCGGGCTGAAAGCGGTCGCCGCATCGGCCAGTGCCCTGGAAACCGAAGCGCTGCAGGGCCTCAAGCAGACGCTCGATCCCAAGGACATTCTCACGCCGGGCTAGGCGGCGGCTTTTTTTGGATGGCCGCGTCAAGCCGCGGCGAGCGCCTCGCGCACGGCGCGGGCGGCTTCTATCACCGCATCATGCGCCTGGGGCAGCACCGTCTGCAGATAGATGAAGCAATGCACCATGTCGGCATAATCCGCGATGGTGACCTTCACCCCCGCCGCGCGCAGCTTTTCGCCATAGGCCAGCCCCTCGTCATGCAGCGGGTCATAGCCGGCCAGCATCACATAGGCCGGCGGCAGGCCGGAAAAATCTTTCGCCTTCAGCGGCGAGACCATGGGCGCATTGCGGTCCACGCCCGGCGGGGCATACAGGCTGTTGAAATATTCGATGGCGCGGCGTTCCAGGAAATAGCCCACCGCGAATTCGTTCAGCGACGCGGTCTCGCCGCCGATCAGGGTGTTGGGGAACATCAACAGCTGACAGGCGATCTTCAGCCCGCCTTTATCCCGCGCCAGTTGGGTGACGACAGCGGCCAGCGTGCCGCCAGCGCTGTCGCCGCCCACCGCGATGCGGCCGGCATCCACGCCGATCCCGGCGGCATTCTGTTCGATCCATTGCACCGCCGCCCAGGCATCGTCCACCGCCGCGGGAAAGACATGCTCTGGCGCCAGGCGGTACTCCACCGAGATGACGCGGAACGATCCTTCCGCCGCGAACAGGCGGGCGAGGCCGTCATGGCTTTCGAGGTCGCCGGCAACAAAGCCGCCGCCGTGGAAATAGATCAGCGTCGCCAGCGGCCCCGCCGCCGCGACCGGCGCATAGGAGCGGGCGCGGATGTCGCCGCCGGGACCGGGAATGACGAAATTCTCCACCTTGCCGACTGGCACGTCCTTGGGGCCGACCAGTCCCATCATGGCGGCAAAGGACTGGCGGGTGATGGCGGGCGGCACGTCCCAATCCTTGGGACGCGGGATCGCCGCCGCCCGGTCGAGAAAGGCTTTCACCATCGGATCGAGCGGCATGAAAATCCCAGCGCTGTGCGGCGGAATCCTAACGCATATCCAGGACGTTTGGGCTAGTGGATAGAAATGCGCGCGTCGGGGTCGATGCGCCCGGAATTGATGTCGCCCAGCAGCACCAGCATCACGAACCAGAACTGCGCCCGCTCATGGCTGCCTTCGGCTTCCAGGGTCATCACCGCGCGGCTGGCATAATCGCTGGCGGCGGCGCCATGCTCGGCGGCGAGGTCGGAGGCCAGACGGTAAAGATCGCCGGTGGACATGGGCATGTCCAGAGTATGGCAGGCGAGGATGAACGTCCGCTTAACCGAATATTCATCTCATAATATCATGTGGTTACACAATAACTACACGCGGCTTGCGTGATTTGCTATATACTCCAGCGATCAATCGTGGATTTCCCGTGCGGAGCATTCTTCTGGTCATCGGCGGCGGCATCGCCGCCTACAAGTCGCTGGAACTGGTGCGCCGGCTGGCGGAGCACGGCATCCGCACGCGCGCCGTCCTGACCAGGGCGGGGGCGGAATTCATCACGCCCTTGTCGGTGTCGGCGCTGACGGGTGAGAAGGTTTACAGCGATCTGTTCAGCCTGACCGATGAAGCCGAGATGGGCCATATCCAGCTGTCGCGCAGCGCCGACCTGGTGGTGGTGGCGCCCGCCACCGCCGACCTGATGGGAAAGATGGCGAACGGGTTGGCGGGCGACCTGGCCTCGACCACCTTGCTGGCGACAGACAAGGCGGTGTTGATGGCGCCGGCGATGAATGTGCGGATGTGGGAGAGCGCCTCCGTCCGACGCAACCGCGCCCAACTGGAAAAAGACGGCGTGCTGTTCGTCGGCCCCAATGACGGCGAGATGGCCTGCGGCGAATATGGCCCCGGCCGCATGGCCGAGCCGCTGGAGATCGTGGCCGCCATCCAGCAGGCGCTGGCGGCGCGCGGCGGGCCGCTTCATGGCGTGAAGGCGCTGGTGACGGCGGGCCCGACGCATGAGCCGGTGGACCCGGTGCGTTTTCTTGGCAATCATTCCAGCGGCCGGCAGGGCTATGCCATCGCCGACGCCCTGGCGCGGGCGGGGGCCGAGACGACGCTTGTTTCCGGCCCGGTCGAGATCGCGCCGCCGCATGGCGTGAAGCTTCAGCGCGTCACCACGGCGCGCGAGATGCTGGCGGCAGTGGAAGCCGCCCTGCCCGCCGATGTGGCGGTGATGGCGGCAGCGGTGGCCGACTGGCGGCCTGACATCGCCGCCAACAGCAAGATCAAGAAATCGGTGGATCGCGTCGTGCCGCTGATCAAGCTGGTGGAGAATCCCGACATCCTCGCCACCCTGGCGCAGCATGCCCAGCGCCCGCGCCTGCTGATCGGCTTCGCCGCCGAAACCGATGACGTGGTGGCCAATGCCGTCGCCAAGCGCGCGCGCAAGGGCGCGGACTGGATCATCGCCAATGACGTCTCCGGCGATGTGATGGGCGGCGACCACAACCAGGTGCATCTGGTCAGCGAAAGCGGCGTCCAGGACTGGCCCGACATGACCAAGGCGCAGGTCGGCGCGCGACTGGTCGCGGCCATCATCGAAAAACTCAAAGGTGCCGCGTGAAGGTTGGAATCAAGAAGCTGCCGCATGCCCTGGAATTCCCCCTGCCCCATTACGCCACACAGGGCTCGGCGGGGCTCGACCTGCTGGCGGCGATTGACGAGGAAATCGAACTGTTGCCCGGCCAGCGCCTGGCCGTGCCCACCGGCATCGCCATCGAACTGCCGCCGGGTTTCGAGGCCCAGGTGCGGCCGCGCTCCGGCCTGGCGCTGAATCACGGCGTCACCTGCCTCAACAGCCCCGGCACCATCGACAGCGACTATCGCGGCGAGATCAAGGCCATCCTGATCAACCATGGCGCCGAGGCTTTCGTCATCCAGCGCGGCCACAAGATCGCCCAGATGGTGATCGCTCGCCATGAACAGGCCGAACTGGTCGAGGTCGAGACGCTGGGCGACAGCGCGCGCGGCGCCGGCGGCTTCGGCTCCACTGGCATGACCGTAAAAAGCTGATGCTGAAGCTGTCGCGCAAAACCCTTTTGGCCCTGGAGGCGGTGATCGACATCGCCTTCAATGCGCGGCCGGAACCCGTGCAAGCGAAAGAGATCACCGCCCGCCAGGGCGTGCCGCAGCGCTATCTGGAACAGGTGATGCAGCAGCTGGTGCGCGCCGGCATCCTCAAGGGTGTGCGCGGCCCGCGCGGCGGCTACCGCCTGGCGCGGGAGCGCCGCCGGATTTCGGTGGGCGATGTGGTGCGGGTGGCCGAAGCCATCGAGGACGAGGAAGAAAAGACCGCGCCGCGCTCCGACCTGGGCCAGCGCATTGTCGCGCCTTTTGTCGCCACCCTGCAGGACGAGTTGATGACCCGGCTGGATTCGGTGACCATCGAAGACCTTTGCCAACGCGCCCGTCATGCGGGCGTCGAACTGGGCGCCGATACTGGTGCGGATTTCACGATCTAGGAGCGGAGCGCCGGCAACAGCCGGAGCGACCAAAAAGGAGACTAGCATGGAACAGGGCAAACCGGGCCGCGGCCGCATCTATGACTGCATCACCCAGACCATCGGCGACACCCCGCTGGTGCGGCTGAAACGGATGAATGCCGGACTAAAGGCCGATGTGCTGCTGAAGCTGGAATTCTTCAATCCGCTGTCCTCGGTCAAGGACCGCATCGGCGTCAACATGATCGAGGCGATGGAGAAACAGGGCATCATCTCTCCTGGCAAGACCACGCTGATCGAACCCACCAGCGGCAACACCGGCATCGCGCTGGCCTTTGTGGCGGCGTCGAAGGGCTACAAGCTGATCCTGGTGATGCCGGAAAGCATGTCGCTGGAACGGCGCAAGATGCTGATGATCCTGGGGGCCGAGATCGAACTGACCGAAGCCGCCAAGGGCATGAAGGGCGCCATCGCCCGCGCCCATGAGCTGGTGGCCAGCCATCCCGGCGCGGTGATCCCGCAGCAGTTCGAGAACCCGGCCAATCCCGAAATCCATCGCACCACCACGGCCGAGGAAATCTGGAACGACACCGAAGGCAAGGTGGACATCGTGATTTCCGGCGTCGGCACCGGCGGCACCATCACCGGCGTCGGCCAGGTGCTGAAGGAGAGGAAGCCCTCGGTCAGGATGATCGCGCTGGAGCCGGAAGACAGCCCGGTGCTGTCGGGCGGCGCGCCGGGGCCGCACAAGATCCAGGGCATCGGCGCGGGCTTCGTGCCCGCCATCCTGGACCGCAAGGTGATCGACGAGGTCATCACCATTTCCAATGAGACCGCGCTGGAAACCGCCCGCCGGGTGGCGCGGGAGGAAGGCATTCCGGTCGGCATCTCGTCGGGCGCGGCGGTCGCGGCGGCGCTGGAAGTGGCGGCGCGGCCCGAAAGCGACGGCAAGACCATCGTCGCGATCATTCCCAGCTTCGCGGAACGCTATCTGTCCACCGCGCTGTTCGAAGGACTGTAGGCGTTATTTGCCGACGCGGATTCCCTGGAGCGAACCCAGCAGGCCGAATACCTGCAGCAGCCAGATGACCACGGCGATCACCACCACCGCGTTGAGGATGGATTTGATCTTGCCGTCCATCGGAATGTAGGTGTTGATCAGCCACAAGAGCACGCCGACGACGATCAGCACGACGATCAGGGAAACAAGCGACATGAAAGCCTCCGGCAATATCCGGGCAGGCAACGGCCTGGCGGGCGGATAGTTCCCGCTCAGCCGGCGCGCAAAAGGTCCGGCCGGTCGGTGCAGATCGCGTCCAGCCCCTGCGCCGTCAGCCGGCGCATGTCGCCCGGCTGGTTGACGGTCCAGGCGCCGATCTTCAGGCCCCGCGCATGGGCATCGGAGATCGCCAGCCCGGTGGCGTCGGCATGGTGGGGAAACCAGCCCTGCCCGCCCGCCGCCTTGATGGCATCCAGCATCGGGCGGTAATCGCGGTGCAGCCGGTCGGTGGTGAACCAGCAGGCCGCCTGGGGCGCCCGCTTGCGCACCCGCACCAGCCCGCGCCAGTCGAAGCCGACGAATATCACACGCTCGAGATGACCGGCGCAGACCGCCAGCGCCGCATCGGCCAGCGCCTCGGGAGCGGCGCTGTCGGGGCTGGCGCCGGATTTCAGTTCGACGAACAACAGGAATTTTCCCTCCGTCAGCGCGATCACATCGGCCAGGGTTGGGATCGGTTCCCCATCCACCGCCGCAAGCAGCGGATGGGCATAGGCATAATCGCCGGCCGGCGCCGGGCAGCCGACGTCATAAACCTGCAATTCCGCAACGGTGAGATCCTTGATGCGCGGCGTTTCGCCGGTCAGCCAGCGGCCGTCCGGGCCGCGGCAATAGCCGGGGTTGAGGCGGTAATCGTGATGCACCACCACCACGCCATCGGCGGAGAGCTGCACGTCCAGTTCCGCGCCGTCGCAGCCGCGCGCCATGGCGTCTGCAAAAGCCGCCAGCGTATTCTCAGGCATCAGCTGCGCGCCGCCGCGATGGGCGATGTTTTTCATTCTGCCCCCCCTGTCATCCGGCGATCTGCCGCCGCCGGTTGTGCCCGCGGCTTTAAAAATGCCCTTTCGGCATTTTCAAAGCCGCCAATCGTGAAAGAACATACCGCTCATCACCCAGGGCGTCTCGCCGTCGGGCGCAAAGACTCGCAACGCCACCATCTCATAGCACATCTGCAGGCGGCCTTGCGCCATCACCTGCGTCTCCACCACCAGCGGCGTGCCGGTGTCCAGCAGCGCCCGCAGCCGGATCGCATGGCGCACGAAGTGCGCCGCATCCAGCACTTGGGACAGCTTCTCGCCCGTCACGTCGCGCCCGAAGCGGCGGCGCAGCGCCAACCCCGCCAGCCGCACCCGGAAATCGCCGTGCAGGATCGGCTGAAACAGCGCCAGCCCGCTCAGCACCTTTGCCAGGCCGCGCGACGGCACATCGCGGCCGACGACAAAGCGGCCCTCGCGCGCCTGCCATGCTTCCAGCAGTTGCCGCGCCCCGCGATGCGCCGGCTTCTCCCGCTCCCTGACGATTTCGTGAAACCCGTCCGGGGAATCTCCCCAGGCCAGACCCAGTGTCCGCATCCCTTGTCCCTTCTTTCAAAGGACAGCGCACCCCCGGCGCATGGCTGCCAACCGGGACAAACTATTGCACGATGCGGCTTGTATCGCGTTTAAACCCCGAAAGACGCTTTTCCGAAAATTTTAATGACCGATCTCACCTCGCCCGGCCCGCGCAGCGCCGCCCATCACGCCTGGCGGCTGGAGGCGCGCGAACTGTTGCGCCTGGCGATTCCGCTGGCGGCGACGCAGCTGGCGCAGATGGTGATCCTGGCGACCGACACGGTGATGCTGGGCCATTTCAGCAAGGCGGCGCTGGCGGCGGCGGCGCTGGGCAATGCCGTCTATTTCCTGGTGTGGCTGTTGGGCAGCGGCTTGCCGATGGCGGTGTCGCCGGTGATCGCGCACATTCAGGGCAGGCATGGCGACAGCGGACGCGACCAGAGGGAAGTGCGCGTTGCCGTGCGCATGGGTCTGTGGTCGGTGGCGATCAGTTCGCTGCCGCTGCTGGCGGTGCTGGTCTTCACCCGGCCGATCCTGCTGTTCCTGGGACAGGAACCGGCGCTGGCCGCCGACGCTTCGGTGTTCATGTCGGGCCTGGCCTGGGGGCTGCCCTTCGCGCTGGGCTTTCAGGTGCTGCGCAGCTTTTCCACCGCTTTGTCGCGGGCGGTGCCGCCGCTGATCGTCATCCTGCTGGCGATCCTGTGGAACGCGGGCCTCGATTATGCGCTGATCTTCGGGCATTTCGGATTGCCGCGATGGGGCCTGTTCGGTTCGGGCCTGGCCAGCGCCTCCAGCAACATCTTCAGCTTCCTGGCGATGCTGACTTTGGCGCTGCGGGTGCCGGCGCTGGGCCGCTACCGCATCCTGCACCGGCTGTGGCGGCCGCACTGGCAAAGCTTTGCCGAACTGTTCCGCCTGGGCGTTCCCATCGGCGTCACCATGGTGTTCGAGATCGCGCTGTTCAACGGCGCGGCGCTGGTGATGGGCACCTTCGGGCTGGCGTCGCTGGCGGCGCACCAGATCGCCATCACCATTCCCTCCCTCACCTTCATGATTCCGCTTGGCATCGGGCTGGCGGCGGCGGTGCGGGTCGGGGTGGCGGCGGGCGCGGGCGACATGGTGGCGGCGCGCCGCGCCGGCTTCACCGCAATAGGCATGGCCATGATCTTCATGAGCTGTACGGCGGTGGTGCTGCTGGCCTGGCCGCGCCGGATCGCCAGCCTGTGGCTGCCCGACATTGCCGCCAATGCCGATGTGCTGGCGCTGGCGGTCAGCTTCCTGCATGTCGCCGCCGCCTTTCAGTTGGTGGACGGCATCCAGGTCACATCCTCGATGAGCTTGCGCGGGTTGAAGGATGCGCGCGGGCCGATGTGGATCGCCGGCGCGAGTTACTGGCTGGCGGGCGCGCCGATGTGCATCCTGCTGGGCTATGGCCTGCACATGCAGGGCCTGGGCATCTGGCTGGGACTGGCTTTCGGGCTGCTGGTGGCGGCGGTGACGCTCGGCGCGCGCTTTGCCATCCGCTCAAAAAAGATGAACCACGCCGTATAGAACCGCCAGCGCGATCAGCACGATCGTCTGGAGCATCGGGCAGGCGAGCGCAGCGGTCCGTAGCGCCAGCGTACGGACGTCGCCCGTGCGACCAAAATCAACCGTGGCGCGCGAGCAAAAATAAGAGCGCTGCGATGATACACGCGATTATCACCACCGCCGCGCGCCACGGACGGGTGCGGCGCTCCTGTTCCGCCGCGATCTGGGCGGCGGTGTCGGGATGCAGCCGCACGCCGCCTTCCGACACCATCTGGGACAGGTTCTCGGCATTCTTCACCAGTTGCGGCAGGTCTTGCGCCAGCCGGCCCAGGGCGCCGAAGGTTTCACCCGCACGGTTCAGCGCCGCTTCCGGCCCCATATTCTCATGCACCCATTTCTCGGCGACGGGACGCGCCGCCTCCCAGATATCGAAGTCGGGGTCCAGCCCCCGGCACACGCCTTCCACCACCACCATGGTCTTTTGCAGCAGCATCAGTTGCGGCTGGGCCTGCATGTCGAAGCGGCGCGTGGTCTCGAACAATTGCGCCAGCAGCCGGGCGATGGAAACATCCCGCGCGCCACGGCCGAAGATCGGCTCGCCGATGGCGCGCAGCGCCTGGGCGAATGTCTCGATCGGATGATGCGGCGGCACGAAGGCCACGTCGTAATGAAGCTGCGCCACGCGCATGTAATCGCGCTGCAGGAAGCCCGCCAGGGTGCCGGCCATGAAGCGGCGCATCTCGCCGTCCAGCCGCCCCATGATGCCGAAATCCACCGCCGCCAGCCGGCCTTCGCCGTCAATGAACAGGTTGCCGGGGTGCATGTCGGCATGGAAGAAGCCGTCGCGCAGCGCCTGGGTCAGGAAGCTGCGCATCACCAGCACCGCCACCTGTCTGGGATCGCGCCCGGCGGCGGCAATGGCGGCGCGGTCGCGCACCGACACCCCGTCAATCCATTCGCTGGTCAGGACCGACTGCGCGGTGCGGGCCCAGTCGATGTGCGGCACGCGGAATTCCGCCTCACCACGTGTGCGTTCATAGAGTTCGGACGCCGCCGCCGCTTCCATGCGCAGGTCCAGTTCCAGCGCCACGCTTTCCGCCAGCGTCGCCACCAGCGCGGTGAAGCGCAACCGCCGGGCTTCCGATGAAAAGCGTTCGGCGGTGCGGGCGAAGAAGGCCAGCGCCTCCAGGTCGCGCAGGAATTGCGCACGCACGTCGGGGCGCAGGATCTTGACCGCCACCCGCACGGGCGGGGTGTCGCTTGTCTGCGCACGGTGCACCTGGGCGATGGAGGCCGCCGCCAGCGCCGCCCCGAAGCTGGAGAACAGCGCCTCCACCGGCTTGCCGAAGGCGCGCGCGATTTCGGCGCGGGCCTGGCCGTCGGGAAAAGGCGGCAGACGGTCCTGCAGATGTTCCAGGGCACGCGCCATGTCTTCGCCGACAATGTCGGGCCGCGTCGCCAGCATCTGGCCCAGCTTGATATAGGCCGGCCCCAGCCGCACCAGCGCCGCCGAAAGCCGCGTGCCCGCGTCCGGTTTTTTGTCGCGGAAGGCCCGGGCGGGCCCGGCCAGCAGCCATGCGGCATGGAGAAGGCGGAACGCGGCAACGCTCATTTCACAGGCGCCAGGCCGAATGCATGGCGGCGATGCCGCCCGACAGGTTGCGCACCTTGACCTGCTCCAGCCCGGCGTCCGCGATCATGGCGGCGAATTTCGCCTGGGGCGGAAAGCGCCGGATGCTTTCGGCCAGGTAGCGATAGCTGTCCTCATCCTTGGCGACGAGGCCGCCGATCCTGGGCATCAGCTTGAAGGAATAGGCATCGTACAAAGTGTCCAGCCCCGGCACTTCCACCTTGGAAAATTCCAGGCAGAGGAAACGCCCGCCGGGTTTCAGCACCCGGCGCGCTTCCTTCAGCGCCGCGTCAATATGGGTGACGTTGCGGATGCCGAAGGCGATGGTATAGGCGTCGAAACTGGCGTCGGGAAAGGGCAGCGTCTCGGCATTGCCGCACACCCATTCGATGGCGGTTTCGCCTTTCTCCCCGGCGCGGCGCACGCCCTCGCCCAGCATCTGGGCATTGATATCGCAGACAGTGACCTGTGCCACGCCACCGCGAGACCGCGCCATGTCCACAATGCGGAAAGCGATGTCGCCGGTGCCGCCCGCGACATCCAATGTCTTCCAGCCGGGACGCGGGTTCAGCCATTCCACCATCGCGTCCTTCCAGATGCGGTGGACGCCAACGCTCATCAGGTCGTTCATCAGGTCATAGCGCGCCGCCACCGACGAGAAGACCTCTTTGACAAGGCCTTCCTTCTCGCCCTCGGGCACGTCGCGGAAACCGAAACTGGCGGTTTTGTCAGAAGAATTGGTCATCTGGCCGCACCATACACTATTGTCATCCCGGACGAGCGGCGCAAAGCGCCGCGACGATCCGGGACCCATGGTACAAGCGGTACGATGGGTCCCGGCGCGGCGCGATGCTTCGCATCGCCTGGCCGGGATGACAAGAGGTGTGAGCGTTGCCCGAACTGCCCGAAGTCGAGACCGTGCGCCTGGGGCTGCTCCCCGTCCTGGAGGGCCATACCCTGACCCAGGTCGAGACGCGGCGGGGCGATCTGCGCATTCCCTTTCCGCGCGATTTCGCGGCCCGGCTGCGCGGCCGCAGGGTGAAGACGCTGCGGCGGCGGGCCAAGTATCTGCTGGCCGACCTGGACTCGGGCGAGACCCTGGTAATCCATCTGGGCATGTCGGGCCGCATGAGCGTCTACGCGGAAGGCAAACAGCGGCGCATCGGCAACTATGTCTACGACAAGGCGCCACAGGGTGCGGGCACCGGCAAGCATGACCATGTGGTATTCGAGACCGATGCCCCGGCGCGCATCGTCTTCAACGATCACCGCCGCTTCGGGCTGATGACCCTGGTGGAAACCGCGCATCTGGACGACGACAAGCTGTTCAAAGACATCGGCATCGAGCCCTTGTCGCCCGGCTTCACCGCGAAATACCTGACCGCCGCGCTGGACGGCAAGAAGACGCCCATTAAGTCGGCGCTCTTGGATCAGCGGCTGGTGGCGGGGCTGGGCAACATCTATGTCTGCGAGGCGCTGTTCCGCGCCGGAATTTCCCCCAAGCGGCTGGCGGGCGCGGTGAAGCAAGACCAGATCGCCGCCCTGGTCACCGCGATCAAGAAGGTCTTGAAGGACGCCATCGCGGCGGGCGGCTCGACCCTGCGCGACCATGCCCAGGCTACCGGCGATCCCGGCAATTTCCAGCATCATTTCCTGGTCTATGGCCGCGAGGGCCTGCCTTGTAAAAGCAAATGTCCCGGGACGGTAAAGCGCATTGTGCAGGCGGGCCGTTCGACCTTCTATTGTCCGAAATGCCAGACATGAGGTTTCCATGAGTACGATCATCACCAAAGTCGAAGGCTCCGTCGGCATCGCCACCCTCAACCGGCCCGAAGCGCTGAACGCCCTGAACACCGAACTGCTGAACGAACTGGCGGACGCCCTGGAAGCCTGGGACGCCGGGACCGAGGTGCGCTGCATGATCGTCACCGGCAGCGAGCGCGCCTTTGCCGCCGGGGCCGACATCAAGGAGATGGCGCCCAAGAGCTATTCCGACATGTACCGGGAAAACCTGTTCGGCAACCAGCTGGACCGCATCTCCCGCATCCGCAAGCCCATCATCGCGGCCGTGGCGGGCCATGCCCTGGGCGGCGGCTGCGAACTGGCGCTGGCCTGCGACCTGGTCATCGCCGCCGAGACCGCCAAATTCGGCCAGCCGGAGATCACCCTGGGCATCATGCCCGGCCTGGGCGGCAGCCAGCGGCTGACCCGGGCAGTGGGCAAGGCCAAGGCGATGGACCTGTGCCTGACCGGGCGGGTGATGGACGCCGCCGAGGCCGAGGCCAGCGGGTTGGTGGCGCGGGTGGTGCCGGCGGACATGCTGATGGAGGAAGCTCTGAAGGCGGCCCGCAAGATCGCCGCCCAGTCCTCCCCCGCCGCCCAGATGGTCAAGGAGGCGGTCAACCGCGCCTATGAAACCACCCTGGCCGAGGGCCTGCATTTCGAGCGAAGGCTGTTCCACGCCATGTTCGCCACTGCCGACCAGAAAGAGGGCATGGCCGCTTTTGCCGAGAAGCGGAAGCCGGTTTTCAAGGACGAATAGCCATGCGCGGCCTGGCGGCTTTGATATTGGCGGTCATCGTTGCCCCCGCCGTCTCTATGGAACTCCTTTCGCTGGCGGGGCTCTTTGTCCAGCCAGTAGGTTTGGGGACCGTCTTGGGCGGGATGCTCGCAATCCCTTTTGTGGCGACCTTGTTCGGAGGCGTGAATGCCCTGGTTTTCCTGGGATTCGCATTTTTCATCGGCCATTTGATCGCACCGGGCAGGACCACCTTTGCCATTGCAGGCGCGGGTGCGGGCGCGGCACATACTTGGTGTGGCTGGCTTTTTTATACGCACGGTGTGCCCGCAGGCTTTACGGCCGGGCCGCCGGCTTTCTTCTGGCTGGGATTTATGGACATGGCCTTACACCTGCCATGGTGGACCAAGTTGGCTTGCAACCTTCTGGCGGGTTGGGCGTCCGGCAGCGCGTATGGATGGGTGATCTGTCGCCGCAAGCTGCCGAGCGTTCTTGTTGACCCTCAGCCCGGCTAGGGGTATATGCCCGCCTCTTCGGCCTGAATCTCAAGGACTCCTGATGCCCAATATCGCCTCCTCCAAGAAGCGCACCCGCACCACCGCCAAGCGCACCGCCATCAATACGGCGCGCAAGACCCGGGTGCGCGGCTTCATCCGCAAGGTCGAGGAAGCCATTGCCTCCGGCGACAGCAAGGCCGCCCTGGCCGCCCTGAAGGCCGCGGAACCGGAGATCATGCGCGGCGTTTCCAAGGGCGTGCTGCACAAGAACACCGGCGCGCGGAAGGTTTCCCGCCTGACCAAGCGCGTCACAAAACTGTCCAAGTAATCAAGCCGCTGGAATCCTTTAAGGATTCAAATAAATAGCAGGGCCCGGAGCCAAATCCGGGCCTTTTTTATTTGTCAGTGTGCTGATTGTCCGCAAACCGCCACATTTCGGCACCGCAGCACGGATCAATTCCCGGTTAAGTGACTGATTTAAAAAAGTTTGATGAAGAACGAAGTTTTTCCGTATACGTCACAATGAGTTAGACCAATTCACAAAAGCGAAAAATTTTGCGAATCAGGCATTTGTTCGCAATTTATTCTCTTGTGGGGCTCACCGGCCTGGGCGTATCTTAACCAACGGATGGGGCGGACGCTGAATATGCCGAAGACTAGAACAAGTAAAACGGAAGTATTCGGTAACGCCCTGCAGATGTCTGGATACTTCCGACCGTCTAAATCCCCCTGAATTCTTCCCATTGTGACGTTTTTATGCTGGGCGAAGACCCCGGCAGTCCTCGAATTGTCTCTACAGGTTGGCCATGTCTGCTCCTTCTTCTCTCCCTTATGCCGGTGACGTCAGCGCCCCCGAGGCCTGGGACCGCCTGAAAGCCGGCGGCCAGCTGCTGGACGTCCGCACCATGGCGGAATGGAACTTTGTCGGCCTGCCCGACCTGTCCGCCCTGGGCCGCCGCGTCCATTGCGTGGAATGGCAGGGCTTTCCGACCGGCGCGCAAAATCCCGGCTTCGTGGCCGAGGCCGAGGCCGCGCTGGGGGCGGACAAGGCGGCTCCGGTGCTGGTGATCTGCCGCTCGGGGGCGCGCTCCCGGGCCGCCGCCATCGCGCTGACGCGGGCCGGCTACACCCAGGCCTTCAACGTGGCCGGCGGCTTTGAAGGCGATCCCGACGGCAAGGGCCATCGCGGGCAGCTCAATGGCTGGAAAGCCGCCAACCTTCCCTGGAGGCAAGGCTAGGCAGCGAAATCCGAATGCGTAACCGGACAGGAAAACCTGCCGGCTCAAGACACAACGAACGAAGTGGGTAATGGACATGGTGCAAGTGAGTGGAAAGACAGTGCCCGATTGGCGGGCGGCGTGGGCGGCGGTTCGCGAGCGGATGCGCCGCGAGTTGGGCGATCCGGTGTTCGACGCCTGGATCTCGCCGCTGAACCTGGAATCCTTCGACGCCGACGAACTGAAGATCGGCGCCGCCAAGCCGTTCGTGCGCAACTGGGTCGCCAACCATTATGTCGACCGGCTGCAGCAGGCGTTCCGCGCCGAAGGCTTCGCGCCCGCCTCGCTGGCGATCGTGATCTCGGCCACGCCGGCGCCGTCCATCGGCGGCGCCATCCCGCGCGAGGCCCAGCATCAGGGCCTGGAGACGCCCGCCAGCGTTTCCTACATCTCGCCGCGCGGCGAAGCGCGCACCGGCCAGGGCGATGACGACACCTCGCGCGGGCTGTGGAACCGCATGCTGCATCCGCAGCAGACCTTCGACAGCTTCATTCCCGGCCCCGCCAACCAGTTCGGCCACAGCGCGGCGCGCAGCTTCGCCGACGGCCAGCAGACCGACATTCCGCTGCTCTACATCCATGGCGGTTTCGGCTTCGGCAAGACCCACCTGCTGAACGCCGCCGCCCTGGAATTCCGCAAGCGCGGCAAGCGCACGCTGTTCCTGCGGGCCGAGGATTTCATGCGCCACTTCCTGGGCGCGCTCTATCGCAAGGACACGCTGGCCTTCAAGGAAGAGCTGCGCACCGCCGAGGTTCTGATCATCGACGACCTGCAGCATATCTGCCGTTCGGCCGCCACGGCGTCGGAGTTCCTCTACACCGTCAACGCCTTTGCCGATCTGCGCCGGCGGGTGGTGATCGCCGCCGACCGCCCCCCCGCCGCGCTGGAAGGGCTGGGCGCCGACGTCAAGTCGCGCCTTGCCGGCGGGCTGTGCGTCGGGCTGGACAAGCCCGACCGCGACACGCGGCTGGCGATCCTCAAATCGCGCGCCACCGAATTCAGCCGCCACAAGCCCGATGTCGTGCTGCCGCAAAGCGTGCTGGAACGCATCGCCGACCTGGAAGACGCCAGCCCGCGCGAGTTGATCGGCGTCTTTACCAAGCTGGCCACCTATGCCGACCTCACCAAGAAGCCGGTGACCCTGGAAGTGGCCGAGGAAGCGGTGGGCCTGCGCGGCGCGCCCGGCGCCAAGACCTCGATCGAGGACATCCAGAGGAAGACCGCGGAATTCTACAAGCTGGACGTCAAGGACTTTCACTCGCCCCAGCGCGCGCGGCGCGTCGCCCGTCCGCGCCAGGTCGCCATGTACCTGTCGCGCAAACTGACCACCCGTTCGCTGCCCGAGATCGGTCGGCGCTTCGGCGGCCGTGACCATACCACGGTGCTGCATGCCTGCCGCCGCATCGAGGCGCTGGTGCTGGAGGACGCGCTGTTCCGCCAGGAGGTGGATTTCCTCAGCCAGATGCTGCAGCGGCGGCCGGAGATTTAGACGCCGGAATTGGCCCCTTTTGAGCCTGAAAACACGCGGAAAACTCCGGTTTTCCGTGTGTTTTTTTTGGCCTAATGGTCATATTTCTGCTAGGTTTCAGGACTTGAGTCTTGGGGCCGTCAGCGGCTCTCCCAAACACAAGAAAAACGGGGTTTTTGACCCGCGTGTCCGGGCCGGTTGGGCCGCGGGAACAGGTCAGCAAACAGGCGGCATCGAAATGAAGATCAACGTCGAACGCGGCGCATTCCTCAAGGCGCTGAGCCATGTGCAGAGCGTGGTGGAGCGCCGCAACACCATCCCGATCCTGTCCAATGTGCTGATCGAGGCGGCCAAGGGCGAACTCAAGCTCACCGCCACCGACCTGGATATCGAGATCGTGGAAGGCCTGCCCGCCGATGTGCTGCGCAACGGCTCGGCCACCGCCCCCGCCCACATGCTCTACGACATCGTGCGCAAGCTGCCCGACGGCGCCCAGGTGCAGGTGGAACTTCTGTCGTCCGAAGGCGGGCGGCTGGCGGTGTCGGCCGGCACCTCGCGCTTCGAACTCAGCTGCCTGCCGCGCGAGGATTTCCCCCAGATGGCGGCGGGCGCCCTGCCCCACAAGTTCCGCCTGGCGGCCGATGACCTCAAGCGCATCATTTCCAAGACGCGCTTCGCCATCTCCACCGAAGAGACCCGCTATTACCTGAATGGCATTTACGTTCACGCCGCCAAGGACGCCAAGCCGCCGGTGATGCGCGCCGTGGCGACCGACGGCCACCGCCTGGCCCGCTATGAACTGGAACTGCCCGACGGCGCGGGCGACATGCCCGGCGTCATCATCCCGCGCAAGACGGTGGGCGAATTGATGAAGCTGCTGGACGATGCCGATGGCGCCATCGACATTTCCCTTTCGGATACAAAAATTCAGTTCGGCTTCAACGGCGTCGAACTGACCTCCAAGCTGATTGACGGCAATTTCCCGCCCTATGAGCGCGTCATCCCCTCGGGCAATGACAAGAGCCTGGCGCTGGAAGCCAAGGAGTTTGCCCAGTCGGTGGACCGCGTTTCCACCATCAGCGCCGACAAGACCCGCGCCGTGAAGCTGAACCTGTCCAAGGACAAGGTCACCTTGTCGGTGGTGAATCCGGAATCCGGCACTGCCACCGAGGATGTCGGCGCGACCTACAGCGCCGGCAACCTGGAGATCGGCTTCAACGCCCGCTACCTGCTGGACATCACCAGCCAGATCGAAGGCAAGGAAGTGCGCTTCCTTTTGTCGGATGCCGGTTCGCCCGCCATCATCGAAGACGCGGAGGACACGCGCACGCTGTATGTCCTCATGCCGCTCAGAGTCTGATTTGACGGTTGCGTTGGACATGCGCGTTGGTTTGGCGTCCCGCCTGGCGGTGACCCGGCTGCGGCTGACCAACTTCCGCTCCTATGGCAGCGGCGAGATCGCTGTCAGCGGCGCGCCGGTGGTGCTGGCGGGGCCCAATGGCGCGGGCAAGACCAATGTGCTGGACGCCATCTCGCTGCTGTCGCCGGGGCGCGGCTTACGCGGCGCGAAGCTTTCCGAACATACCCGCAAGGGTCCCGTGGCGTCGCAGGAGACGCTGTGGGCGGTGGCGGCCACGGTGGCGCGCGGCGAAACCGATTATGAGATCGGCACCGGCCTGACCCAGGCTTCGGCCTCGCGGCAAGTGCGCCTGAACGGCGTGGCGGCAGGATCGAGCGCCGATCTGGGCGACATCGTGCAGTTGATCTGGCTGACCCCGGCGATGGACCGGCTGTTCATCGAAAGCGCCGGCGGACGGCGGCGTTTCCTGGACCGGCTGGTGTTGGGCTTCGACGCCGGCCATGCCCGCGCCGCCACCCGCTACGAAACCGCGATGCGCGAGCGGGCGCGGCTGTTGAAATACGGACCCCGCGATCCGGCCTGGCTGGAGGCCCTCGAAAATGAAATGGCGGAGGCCGGCATCGCCATCGCCCAGGCGCGCGCCCAGACGATCGAGAAACTGTCGCGCGCCCTGACCGAACGAGGAGAGGCCGGCGCCTTTCCCGCTGCCTCCCTCACCCTGACCGACGAACTGCATCTGTCCACCGCCGACGACCTGCGCGCCGGTTTCGCCGCCGGGCGGATGCGCGATGCCGAAGCCGGACGCACCCTCTCAGGCCCGCACACCACCGACCTTGCCGTGCGCCATACCTCCAAGCGCGCCGACGCCCGCGACTGTTCCACCGGCGAGCAGAAGGCGCTGCTGATTTCCATCATCCTGGCCGATGCCCGCGAACTGGCGCGGGCGCGGGCCGGGCTGGCGCCCATCCTGCTGCTGGATGAGATCGCCGCCCATCTGGACGTGACGCGCCGCGCCGCGCTGTTCGAGGAGATTGCGGCCCTGTCGGCGCAAGCCTGGATGACCGGCACCGACCTGTCGCTGTTCGACAGCGCCCGGGCGGAAATCTTCGAAGTGCGCGACGGCGTCTTCCATCCCCAGGGGGACGCATGATCCCGCTGCACAACTACCTGCTCTATTGCGGCCTTTATGCCGTGGCCATCGCGGTGCCGGGCCCCGGCGTCATCGCCATCATGGCGCGCGCTTTGGGTTCGGGATTCAAGTCGGTGCTTCCGGGCACCTTGGGCATATTGGCGGGCGATCTCTGCCTGATGAGCCTGTCGGTGTTCGGCCTGGCGCTGGTGGCACAGGCGATGGGCCATCTGTTCCTGATCGTGAAGATCGCCGGCGGCCTGTACCTGGTCTGGCTGGGCTACAGATACTGGACCATGGCGGTGCCCGAGACGGCAGAGGTCATACCAGGCACGCCGGGCGACATGCGCCGCGGCTTCTTCGCCTATCTGGCGCTGACCCTGGGCAATCCCAAGGCCATCACCTTCTTCGTGGCCCTGCTGCCGGTGGCGGTCAATCCGCGCGACTTGTCGGTCGTGGGTTATCTGCAGCTTTGCGCCGCCACCTTCGTGCTGATCCCCGCCATCACCCTGGGCTATGCGGCGCTGGCGGCGCGGCTTTCGCGCTTTGTGGCTTCCGCCAAGGCCCGCAAGCGCATCAACAAGGGCGCCGGCGCCGTCATGGCGTGTGCCGGCGCCGCAGTCATGGTGAGTTGAATGTCTGAACACATGCCCACGCCCAATATGAACGTCTACAATGCCGACAGCATCAAGGTGCTGAAGGGCCTGGATGCCGTGCGCAAGCGGCCCGGCATGTATATCGGCGACACCGATGACGGCTCGGGCCTGCATCACATGGTCTATGAAGTGGTGGACAATGCGGTGGACGAGGCCCTGGCCGGCCATGCCGACCGCATCGACGTGATGCTGAACCCCGATGGGTCCTGCACCGTGGGCGACAACGGCCGCGGCATTCCCACCGGCATCCATTCCGAGGAAGGCGTATCGGCGGCCGAGGTCATCATGACCCAGCTGCATGCCGGCGGGAAGTTCGACGAGAATGCCTACAAGGTCTCGGGCGGGTTGCACGGCGTGGGCGTGTCGGTGGTCAATGCGCTGAGCGAATTCCTGGACCTGCGCATCTGGCGCGAGGGCAAGGAACATTACATGCGGTTCCGCCATGGCGATCCCGTGGCGCCGCTGGCCGTGGTCGGCGAGGCCCCCATTGAAGATGGAAAAGCCAGGAAAGGCACCGAAGTCACCTTCCTGCCCTCGCCCGCCACCTTCACCAAGACCGAATTCGATTTCGCCACCCTGGAACACCGGCTGCGCGAACTGGCCTTCCTGAACAGCGGCGTCTCCATCACCCTCACCGACAAGCGCGGCGTGGAGCCCAAGGAAATCACCCTGCATTATGAAGGCGGGCTGAAGGCGTTCGTGGAATATCTCGACCGCGCCAAGCAGCAGCTTATTCCCGCCCCGGTGATGATCGTGTCGGAAAAGGACGGCGTCACGGTCGAGATCGCCATGACCTGGAACGACAGCTATCACGAAAGCACCCTGGCCTTCACCAACAACATCCCCCAGCGCGACGGCGGCACACACGTTGCCGGATTCCGGGCAGGATTGACCCGGATCGTCACCAAATATGCCGAGGACATGCCGTCGGCCCGCAAGGGCGCGACCGTGGCGCTGACCGGCGACGACTGCCGCGAGGGCCTGACCTGCGTGCTGTCGGTCAAGGTGCCCGACCCGAAATTCTCCTCCCAGACCAAGGACAAGCTGGTGTCGTCGGAAGTGCGCCCCATCGTGGAAGGCGCGCTGATCGACCAGCTGGGCGCCTGGTTCGAGCAGCATCCGGCCGAAGCCAAGGCCATTGTCGGCAAGGTGGTCGAAGCCGCCAGCGCCCGCGAAGCCGCCCGCCGGGCGCGCGAACTGACCCGCCGCAAGGGCGCGCTGGACGGCGCCTCCCTGCCCGGCAAGCTGGCCGACTGCCAGGAACGCGATCCCGCCAAGTGCGAAATCTTCATCGTCGAGGGCGACAGCGCCGGCGGCAGTGCCAAGCAGGGCCGCAACCGCGCCAACCAGGCGGTGCTGCCGTTGCGCGGCAAGATCCTGAACATCGAGCGCGCCCGCTTCGACAAGATGCTGTCCAGCGAGGCGATCGTGAACCTGATCACGGCGCTCGGCACCGGCATCGGGCGCGAGGAGTTCAACGCCGACAAGCTGCGCTATCACAAGATCATCATCATGACCGACGCCGATGTCGACGGCGCCCATATCAGGACGCTGTTGCTGACCTTCTTCTACCGCCAGATGCCGGAGCTGATCGAACGCGGCCACATCTTCATCGCCCAGCCGCCGCTCTACAAGGCGACGCGCGGCAAGTCGGAGCGTTACCTGAAGGACGAGCCGGAGTTGCAGGATCACCTGATCGCCGAAGGGGCGTCCGGCGCGGTCTTCTCGCTGCATACCGGCGAGGAGATCGCCGGCAACCAGCTGGACGAGCTGGTCGCCAACGCCCGTGCGGCGGTGGCGGCCCTGAACAATTTCCCCCGCCACTATCCGCGCTTTGTGCTGGAACAGGCGGCGATCTCGGGCGCGATGAATCCCGACATCCTGTCCGACGCCGCCAAGGCGGCCGACGCGGCGCAATACATCGCCCGGCGGCTGGACACGCTGAGCGCGGAATATGAGCGCGGCTGGCATGGCGAGCCCACCGATGACGGCGGGTTGAAGTTCTGGCGCGAGGTGCGCGGCGTGCGCGAGGCGGTGGCGATTGACGGCGCCCTGATCGCCTCCGCCGATGCCCGCAAGCTGGACCGGATGGCGTCGGAACTGCAGACCGCCTATCTGAAAGCCGGCCAGCTGAAGCGCAAGGACGAGGCCCGCGAAATCCGCAGCCCGTCGGAACTGCTGGAGGCGATCTTCGAATGGGGCAGGAAGGGCCTGACCCTGCAGCGCTACAAGGGGCTGGGCGAGATGAATCCCGAACAGTTGTGGGAAACCACCCTGGACGAGAATGCCCGCTCGCTGCTGGTGGTGAAGGTCCAGCATGCCGGCGACGCCGACGACCTGTTCGCCAAGCTGATGGGCGATGTGGTCGAGCCGCGCCGCGAGTTCATCCAGGACAATGCGCTCTATGCGGCGGTGGACATCTGATGGGCTTCCGCTTCCAGAAGCGCATCTCGCTGCTGCCGGGGGTGCGCGCCAACCTGTCCAAGTCGGGCGTCAGCGCCAGTGTCGGGCCGCGCGGGGCGGACGTGAATATCGGCCGCGACGGCGTCACCGCCAATGCCGGGATTCCGGGCACCGGGCTGTCTTACCGCCAGAAGATCGGCGGAGCGTCGGCGAGAGCCGGAGCGACCAAAAATAAAGTCGGCAAGGGCGGTGTCATCGGCGTCCTCACCGTGATCGGCGGCCTTGGCCTGTGGGCGTTCCAGCACCAGTCCAAGGTCGAAAAGACCGTCGCCGCCGTCATGCCGGCACAGCAGGCTTCCGCGCCTGTGTCGCCTCAGGCCGGCGCCCTGTCTGTGCGCTACGTCCATCGCGCCGGATCGGTTTTACGTTCTGAACCAAAGGTTTCTGCTGAGTTGCTCAAGAAAGAGTCGAAGGGCGCGCAGGTCACTTTGATCTCGGAAAGCGACGGCTGGGCCCACGTGACGGATGGCAACATCACAGGATTCATGCGGTCGAGCGTCCTGGGAACAGAGCCGCCGCGCTAGACTGTTTTTCTAGACCCTGGCGCTGACCAGCCAGCAGGCGGTGGGCGGGGTGACCTCGCCCTCCGCATTGGCGAATGCCGCCAGCGCGCCGCGCGCCGCTTCCACGATCCTGGCGCGGGTCGTGTCATCGGCCTCGCCCACCGCACGCGACAGGGGACCGATCTGCAGGGTCTGTTCGGCGGTGACCTCCAGGTCGCGGCCCATCGGCATCACGCCGTCATATTTCCGGGCTTCGACATCGTGGAATCCGACATCGGTCAGGATCGACAGCACCCGCTGCGGATCGGCAAAGGCGAACGGCCCCGGCGCGAAGGGATCGGGAGCGGGCAGTTCGGGCAGGAACGGCCGGGCGGCGGCGAGCGGCGCACTGGCCCAGGGATTTTCCGGCGGGGTGCGCCAGCAGGCAAAGGCCAGCCGCCCGTCCGGCTTCAGGGCGCGGCGCAGGTTGGCGAAGGCGCCGATGGGGTCGTCGAAGAACATCACCCCGAAACGCGAGAACAGCAGGTCGTATTCCGGCTGGAACGGATATGCCGAGGCATCGGCCAGTTCAAAACCCAGGTTCGCCCGCCCCAACCCGCGCGACTTGGCCAGGGTCAGCATCGGCTCGGAGATATCGACGCCCAGCACCCGGCCCGAAGGCCCCACCGCATCGGCCAATGCCAGGCTGGTGGTGCCGGTGCCGCAGCCGATGTCCAGCACCGCCTCGCCGGGCCGGGGCGCGGCCAGCGCCATGACGGCGGTATGGATGTGGGACAGGTTGGTGTCCATCCGCGTCTGGAGTTCGGTCCAGTCGCGGCCCGCCTTCTCGTTCCAGAATTTGATCTGGTCTTCGTTGGCGGTCATCGCGTCATCCCTTCGTCTTGCTCTTGCGCAGCGCCAGGGTGCGAAGCCGCAGGGCGTTCAGTTTGATGAAGCCGGCCGCGTCCTTCTGGTCATAGGCACCCTGGTCGTCCTCGAAGGTCACCAGCTTTTCGCTGTACAGGCTGTAGGGCGAAGTGCGGCCCACCACCGCGACATTGCCCTTGTAGAGCTTCAGCCGCACGCTGCCGGTGACGAACTCCTGGCTGCGGTCGATCAGGGCTTGCAGCATCTCGCGCTCGGGGCTGAACCAGAAGCCATTATAGATCATCTCGGCATAGCGGGGCATGATTTCGTCCTTCAGATGCGCCGCGCCCCGGTCCAGGGTGATGCTTTCGATGCCGCGATGGGCGGCCAGCAGGATGGTGCCGCCGGGCGTCTCGTACACGCCGCGCGACTTCATGCCGACAAAGCGGTTTTCCACCAGGTCCAGCCGGCCGATGCCGTTGGCCTTGCCCAGCGCGTTCAGCCGGGTCAGCAGCGAGGCGGGCGACAGCGCCTCGCCGTCGATGCTGACGGCATCGCCGCGCTCAAAACCGATCTCGACATAGCTCGCCTTGTCGGGGGCGTCTTCCGGCGCGATGGTGCGCATATAAACGATGCTTTCGGCCTCCTGCGACGGGTCTTCCAGCACCTTGCCCTCGGAGGACGAGTGCAGCAGGTTGGCGTCGACGCTGAACGGGGCCTCGCCGCGCTTGTCCTTGGCGATGGGAATCTGGTGCGCCTCGGCGAATTCCAAAAGCCGCGTGCGGCTGGTCAGGTCCCATTCCCGCCACGGCGCGATCACCTTGATGCCGGGCTGCAGGGCATAATAGCCCAGTTCGAACCGTACCTGGTCATTGCCCTTGCCGGTGGCGCCATGGGCCACGGCGTCGGCCCCGACCTTTTGCGCGATCTCGATCTGCTTCTTGGCGATCAGCGGCCGGGCGATGGAGGTGCCCAGCAGATAGACGCCCTCATACACCGCATTGGCGCGGAACATGGGGAAGACGTAATCGCGCACGAATTCCTCGCGCACATCCTCGATGAAGATGTTTTCGGGCTTGATGCCCAGGGTGATCGCCTTCTGGCGGGCGGGCTCGATCTCCTCGCCCTGGCCCAGGTCGGCCGTGAAAGTCACGACCTCGGCGCCATATTCGGTCTGCAGCCATTTCAGGATGACCGATGTGTCCAACCCGCCCGAATAGGCCAGAACCACCTTCTTGATGCCCGACTGCGCCACGCTATCCACTCCATTCCAGGCCGATTTCCCGGTTTTCCGCGGGTGTTTCGGCACAAAATCCGCGCCCCTCCCCGGTTATCCACCGGCGCGGCCGGCAAGCGGCCATGGGCCGGGCCTTGATAAAGCGGTGGCCGCAAACGTCAAGTTTGGCGGCCCAGGCTTTATCAAGGCCCGTAACCGCCACCGCATTGCCGCGAACTTCCTGTTATTCTTTGCGCGAGGCATCATGACGGTCATCCCGATGAAAACCATCCTGCAGCGGGCGCTCCTGGCGGGATTCGGCCTGGTTCTGGCGCCCGCCGCCGGCCAGGCGCATTTCCGCCTTCTGGCCCCGGCGTCCTGGATCGAGGAGAACGCGCTGGGCGATCCGCAAAAGGCCGGGCCCTGCGGCGGCACCAATGCCGATTACGGCAAGCCGACCTATGCGGTGACCGAGGTGAAGGGCGGTTCACTGCTGCATGTGAAGATTCAGGAGACGGTCTATCACCCCGGCCATTACCGCATCGCGCTGGCGGTGAATTCGCCCACCGAACTGCCGCTGGACCCCAAGGCCGAAACCATGACCGACGACAAGGGCAAGGTCATGTCGGTATCGGCCGCGGTGATGAACCCGGTGGCGCCGCCGGTGCTGGTGGACGGGCTATGGTCTCATGACGACCATGTGCTGCATGCCTTCGAGACCGACGTGAGCGTCCCCAACATCAACTGCAAAAGCTGCACATTGCAGGTGATCCAGTTCATGGAACAGCATCCGGTGAACAATCCCGGCCAGTTCACCTATCACCATTGCGCGGTGCTGAAGATCACCGCCGATCCGCACCTGCCGCTGGATGCGGCCTGGCCGAAGGCGCGGGACTGACTTCGGTCAGCTATGGGTCGACTGGCCCTGGGGCACTGCCGAACCGGGGGAAACCGGGTTCGGAATGTCCAGGGTATGCTGCGGCTCGGCACCGGCCAGCGGTGGTTCGGAAACGATCAGGCTACCCTGCACGCCATGGCGCAGGTCGTCGCCCGCCTGTTTGTCCGTTTCATGCTTGAAGATCGACATTCCAGTCACTCCTTCTCGAATATGAGAGAAGGCTAGACCCGCCCCTGGGCCAGGAACCTGATCTGGATCAAGACGGTGCAACTTGTCGCAGCACGGCAAGCTAGTGCGGCATCCGTTGCAGCTGCGCCGACTGCACCTGTTCCACGGCCTCGCGTGCCTGCCGCGCCGAGGCGCGTTCCTTGACGCTTTCGCTCTTGAGCTGGCCGCAGGCCGCCATGATGTCGCGGCCGCGCGGGGTACGGACGGGGCTGGCATAGCCCGCCTTGTTGACGATCTCGGCGAATTTCTCGATCTGGCTCCAGTCGCTGCATTCATAGGGCGCGCCGGGCCAGGCGTTGAAGGGGATCAGGTTGATCTTGGCCGGTATGCCCGCCACCAGCTTCACCAGGGCGCGGGCGTCGGCGAGGCTGTCATTCACGCCCTTCAGCATCACATATTCAAAGGTGATGCGCCGGGCGTTCGACGCGCCGGGATAGGTGCGGCAGGCCTCGATCAGTTCGGCCAGCGGATACTTCTTGTTGATGGGCACGATGACGTCGCGGATGTCGTCGGTCACCGCATGCAGCGAGATCGCCAGCGACGAGCCGATCTCGTTTCCGGCGCGCGCGATCATCGGCACCACGCCCGCCGTGGACAGCGTCACGCGGCGCTTGGACAAAGCGATGGCGTCGCCGTCCATCACGATAGCCAGCGCCGCCTTCACATTGTCGAAGTTATAAAGCGGCTCGCCCATGCCCATCATCACGATGTTGGTGACGCTGCGGCCCGGCGCGGTCGAGGGCCAGTCGTCCAGCGCGTCCTTGGCGACCAGAAGCTGGCCCAATATTTCGTCGGGATTGAGGTTGCGCACCAGCTTCTGGGTGCCGGTATGGCAGAAGCGGCAATTCAGGGTGCAGCCGACCTGGGACGACACGCACAGGGTGCCGCGATCGGCCTCGGGGATATAGACGGTCTCGAACTCGATGCCGGGGCCGGTGCGCATCAGCCATTTGCGGGTGCCGTCTTCCGAGACCTGGGCGGTGACCACTTCGGGCCGCGCCAAGGTGAAGTTGGCGTCCAGCAGGCCGCGGAAATCCCTGGCCAGGTTGGTCATGGCGGCGAAATCGCGCGCGCCATGGACATAGACCCAGTTCCATACCTGGGTGGCGCGCATCTTCGCGGATTTTTCGGGCACACCGGCGGCGGCCAGCGCCAGCCGCAGCGCCTCCCGGTCCAGTCCGATGAGCGAAGACTTGTCCATCACATGTTGCAGACGGTGTGGATCTTGGCCAGCGCATCGTTGAAGCCCTGCAGCGAATAGGTGTCGACGGTCTTGGTGCCGCGCATGCTGGTGCCGACCGCCACCACCGAGACGCCGCCCTTCATGGCCTCGATCAGCTTGGGATTGTCGTTCAGCGCCTGCAGCCAGGAACTGCCTTCCTTGCCGCTGTTGCGGACGAAGAAGGGAAAGCGGTCGCCGCCGACGCCCAGCCCGGCCTGGCCGCCTTCCTTGGCCTGATAGCCATAGATGACCTGCGGCTCGTCCTTGACCTTGCGGCCCGGCCAGTCGGAGATCATCAGGTATATCGAACCGCGCTTGGCGGCGGCGGGCCGGGTGGCGCGCGGCGTGGACAAAGCATAGCAGGTCAGGCCGGCGCCGGCCCCGGAAGAAAAGGCCGACCAGTTGCCGAACACGCCCAGAAGCGTCGCGGGTTCCGCGGCCGCCGGCAGCACCACGGCGGCGCTCACGGCAAAGGCGGCGAAAATTCCCAGAATCTTGTTCATATTGGCTCCGCGTATCGCTCCGATGGCGCGAAATCGCACTGGAATCGGGCGTTTCTATGATCGGGCGGGAAGATACCGGCTACCGCCCCGCCCCCGCAAGTTCTCCCGCTGTCATGGCCCGCAAAAGCGGGCCATGACAAGGGTGAGATTATTCACGGAGACCGTAACCCTTGGAATACAACCGCAGCACCCAGAGGAACATCACCACCAAGGCCACCACGGTCAGGCCATAGCCCAGCCCCTGCGGCACTTCGGAATAGCCGATCATGGAATGGCGGATGCCGTTGATGAAATAGAAGAACGGGTTGCCATAGGCCAGCCAGCGCAGCCAGCCCGGCAGCATGGTGATGGTGTTGAACACCCCGCCCACCATGGACAAGGGCGTGATGAAGAACACGGTCAGCACGTTCAGTTGCTCGAAGCTCTTGGACCACAAGCCGATGACGATGCCGAGCAGGCCGAAGATCGCCGACACCGCCACCACCCAGAACAGGAAGGCCGGGACCGACGAGATCGCGGTGGCGCCGAACGCCAGCCCGATGACCATGATGCCGATGGCGGTGACGGTGGAGCGCACCACCACGACCGCCAGCGAACCCGCGATCATCTCGACATAGGACATGGGCGAGACCAGCGTCTCCTCGATGAAGCGCAGGAAGCGGGAGAAATAGATCGCCGAGGACGACTGCAAAAAGCTGGCGTTGACGATGTTGAGCATCAACACGCCGGGAAGCACGAACTGGATATAAGGCCGGCCGCCGATCGCGGGCATGCGCCCGCCCACGACATAGCCGAAGATGAAGATGAACAGCAGCGCCGAAATCCAGGGCGCGATGAAGGCCTGGATCGGCACCCGCATCATGCGGCTGACCTCGCGGCGCACGATGGTGCCCAGCCCGATCCAGTTGATTCCGAGAGGTTTGCGCGTGTCCTGCATCTACTGGCCCGCCACATGTTCGGCGGCCGAGCCGGTCACGGCCAGATAGGCTTCTTCCAGCCCGCCGGGCGTGCCGCCGGCGATCTCGTCCTTGGTGCCCTGGCGCACGATGCGGCCCTTGTTGACGATGGCGATGTCGCGGCACAGCCGCTCGACTTCTTCCAGATAATGGGAGGTGAGCAATATGGTGCGGCCATCAGCGTTGATCTCCTGCAGGTAGCGCCACAGGATGCGGCGCAGTTCCACGTCCACGCCGGCGGTGGGCTCGTCCAGGATCAGCAGCTTGGGATCGTTGACCAGGGCGCGCGCCAGCACCACCCGGCGCTTCAACCCGCCCGACAGTTCGCGGAAGGGCTTCTTCTCATGCGGCCCCAGTTCGAACCGCTCCATCAGGTGGTCGATGCGCGCCTTGCGCTGGGCCGCGCTCATGCCGAAATAGCCGCCCATCCAGTCCACGATCTGGCGCGGGGTGGCGAAGGGATCGACATTGAATTCCTGCGGGCAAAGCCCCACCAGGCGGCGAGCCTCGCGGTAGTTCTTCACCGCATCGACGCCGAAGATCTCGATGGTGCCGCCGGTCGGCTCGGCGATGCCGGTCATGCAATGGATGGTGGTGGACTTGCCGGCGCCGTTGGGGCCCAGGAAGCCGAAAAAATCGCCCTCGTTGACGGTCAGCGACAGGTCGTCCACGGCGACATTGCCGCGGCGGTAGACCTTGCGGAGATGGGAAATCTTCAGGGCGGGGATCATGGCCCCTTATATGGACTGATTTGGCGGATTGCCAAGGCTAGTAATCACGCGGTTTCGCCAGGGGTGCCCCCCAATTGTGGATGGGCGGCAATTCGACGCCCTCCCCGCCCGGCGTCACCGGCCGCCCGCCATAACCGCCCAGATTCACCAGACGGTCATACAGCACGATGGCCCCGGCCATGCCGACATTGATCGAGAAGCGGGTGGGGATCTTCACCACGAATTCGCAGGCGGCGATCATCTGGGGCGACAGGGAATAGCGCTCGGCGCCAAAGACATAGGCGGCGCGGGTGGGGTGGCGGAAGCGCGGCAGTTCCACGGCATCGTCGGTGATCTCCACCCCCACCAGGCGGCAGCCCAGCGGCAGGCGGAAATCCTGTGGGTGCTCGAAGGAATAAAAGGGCAGCACCCCTTCGGCGTTGCTGGTGTCGCTGTTGGCCCGGGAGAGATTCAGGCGCGGCGCGATGGAAAAGAAAAAACTGGCGTCGAAGGCATGCGCGATCCGTACCAGGTTGCCCAGGTTCATGGGCTTGGAAACGCCCTCGACCCCTACTCCGAAATATCCCCTCATGCCTTCCGCATAGACGATTCCGGGCCGAGTCGCCTAACGCTGTTTGGCCGCCGCCGCCGCGTCGGCATCCGCTTTGTCCAGCGCCGGGGTCTGGTAGGTCACGCTCTTGATGACGCACTGGCCGGGCGTGGCGACATCGCGCACATAGACCGAATCGCCGCGCGAGACGCAACTCAGGTTGCTGCCGAAGGTCTTGAAGCGCAGCGCCAGATGATAATCCAGATTGTAGCAGGGCCCTATGAAGGTCAGGCGATAGCGTTTGCGCGCCCGGTCGATCACCACCAGCGAACGGTTGTTCCCCGGCACCGGCTGGAAACTGTAGAAATTGATCGGCTGCAGGCAGGCATTTTCTGATGAAGAAGGGGGCGCCGGCTGCGCCAGCGCCGGGCCGGCCGGTACGCCGGCGCACACAAAGATCAAGGCCGCCAGATAACGAGTCATGCTATCCTTCGTTTGCCTGTTCGGGCGCAGCATACCATGCAGGGCGTGCCTTCCGCGATCCTGAATTCCATTTCATCATTTCGGCGGTTCGCATGTCCCAGTCTAAAACCCGCCCCAAAGGGCTTGCCTCGCGCCTGCACCATGCCTCCCTGCTGAAACAGCTGGGGCCGGGCCTTATCACCGGCGCGGCCGACGACGATCCCAGCGGCATCGCCACCTACAGCCAGGGCGGGGCGCAGTTCGGCTTCAACCTGCTGTGGACCATGCTGCTCACCTTCCCGCTGATGGTGGCGATCCAGATGGTCAGCGCCCTGATCGGGCGGGTGACGGGCAAGGGCCTGGCCAAGAACATGGCCGAGATCATGCCGCGCCAGGTGGTGGGCCTGCTGGTGGCGTTGCTGTTCGTCGCCAACACCATCAATATCGGCGCCGACCTGGCGGCGATGGGCGAAGCGGCGAAACTGGTGACGGGGCTGAACCAGCATGCCTTCACCATCTTCTTCGCCTTTCTGTCGCTGGGGCTGCAGTTGTTCCTGCCCTATCGCAGATATGCGCGCTTCCTGACGGTGCTGACCTTCAGCCTGTTCGCCTATGTCGCCATCATCTTCCTGTTGCCGCTGGACTGGAAGGCAATCGGCGCCGGCCTGATCGGGCTGCATGCCGACCTCACCGAAAGCGCCGCCACCACCATCGTCGCCATCTTCGGCACCACCATCAGCCCCTATCTCTTCTTCTGGCAAAGCGCCCAGGAGGTCGAGGAGGTGGACCAGCATCCCGACGAGAAGCCCCTGCTGAAAGACCCGGCGGAAGGCCCGGCCGCCATCAGCCGCATCCGCCTGGACACCATGGCGGGCATGCTGGCTTCCAACCTGATCGCGCTGGCCATCATGATCGCCACCGCCGCCACCCTGCACGCCCACGGCGTCACCAACATCAACACCGCCGCCGATGCCGCCACCGCGCTGGAACCCATCGCGGGGCGCTTCGCCTTCGCGCTGTTCTCGGTGGGCATCATCGGCACCGGACTTCTTGCCGTGCCCGTTCTCGCCGGATCGACCGCCTATGCGGTGGGGGATGCCTGGAACTGGAGGACCGGGCTGGACCGGATGCCCTGGCAGGCGACGGGCTTCTATGCCGTGATCGGGGCGGCGGTCCTGCTGGGCCTGGGCATCGATTATTCCGGGTTGGACCCCATCAAGGCGCTGTACTGGAGCGCGGTGCTGAACGGACTGGTGGCGGTGCCGATGATGGCGGCGCTGATGATGGTGGCCGGCAGCAAAAAGAAGATGGGTGCATTCCGCGTCGGCTGGGTCCTGGGCGGACTGGGCTGGCTCTCCACCGCCGTGATGGCGGCGGCGGCGGCGGCCATGATATATGTCAGCCTGACATAATGGGGCAGAAGCATGTTCAATGTTCTGGGCTGGATCGTCTTCGGCGCCTTTATCGGCTGGCTGGCCAACTGGGCGATGGGCAAGCGCGGCGGCGGCTGCCTGGTCAATATTGCGCTGGGCCTGGTCGGCGCGGTGGCGGGCGGCATGCTGTTCAGCGCCCTGGGCCCGGGCTTCCATTATGACAGCCACGGCTTCATCGTCTCGACGCTTGTCGCGGTGATCGGCGCCATCGTCGTGCTGGCGGTGTGGAACGCCATCAGCGGCCGGCGCTAGGGTCTGTACGCAATTGAAATTCAAAATAAAACTGTCATGGCCCGCCGGGTTCGTAGCGGCAGCGTGCGAACGGGCCACCCAGTTGGTGCGCACACGATGTCGGCATGGGTGTCTGCGTCACCTGGGTGGCCCGGATTCCCGGGCCATGACAAGTTGTGATTTAGCTGCTGGCAATTGAGTCTGAACCCTAGCACCAGGGCGGCACGGATTTCTTTTGGCCCGGCGTCATGCCGCCGACATGCGACAGGATGCGGGCATAGGCGGGATCGCCGCGTTTGACCGCCGCCACGCCGGCCAGCGGCGCATTGGGGTCCTGGCGCAGGTTCAAGGTGATGGTGCCGTCCGCGCTCATCAAGGCCGTGCCGATGCTGCCGGGGCCACGGCAGTCATTCTGCATCGGGGCCGCCCAGGCCGGCGACACGGCCAGCAGCGCAAGCAGCGCCGCGTGTTTCATTTGAGTGTCGCCCCCGCCAGGTGCGCCGTCGCCGCCAAGGTGGTTTGCGCCGCGTTCAGGCCCAGCAGGAAATCCTTGTCGTCATAGGTCGCATAGAGGTCCGTGGGCTGGTGCCACTGCGGGTCCCAGCCATTGCCGACCTGGGCGCCGCGCTCATTCTCGCGCACACTGACGGCGGGCGCGATATCCTTGAAGGGCGTGGAGTCGGTGTTGGTCATGTGCCGCCCCACCGCCGCGGGATAATCGGTGGCGTAATGTTCGTTGCCGTCCTGCAGCGCCCAGGCGAGTTTTTCGGACTCGGCGGCGAATTTGGACTCCACCTGGAATTCGACATTCACATCGGCCTCGGGCCGCTGCGTCTTGCTGACGCTGCCGTCGGCGCGCGGCATGCCGTGGTCGAACATCATCATGTCGTGCTGGATCATGCCCAGCCATTTCGGTTCGGGATAGCGGCCCGATCCGGCGGGGGATTCGATGCCCTGCAGCGCCTGGCGCTGGGCGACATAAGCCTGCGCCCCGTTGAGCCCGGTCTCCTCATTGTTCCACAACGCGAAGCGGATGGAACGGTCGGTCTGCACATCGGGGCTGGAGAAGATGCGCGCCAGCTCCATCACCAGCGCCGTGCCCGAACCGTCGTCATTGGCGGCCTCGCCCCAGCCGATGCCGTCCATATGGGCGCTGACGATGTACATCTCGCCCGGATGGATCGCGCCGATCTTGGTGCACCAGACTTCCTGGCGTTCGCCCGGCACGGCGGGCGGGGTGTCCAGCGCGCGGATGCGGGCGTCGGGCTGGGCATTGGGATCGGTGTTGACGCCGGTGGGGCGGCTGATGCCGCGCGCCCGCGCGCCGCCGACATTGAAATGCGGCGCATCGCTGTCATTGGGCTTGGCGGGGGCGACATAATGGGTGGGCTCGGCGCCGAAGGTGTAGGTCAGCCGTTCGGTGTTGGCGCAGCCATAGCTTTTCAGCCGCGCCTCGATCCAGTCCAGCGCGGCACGGTTGCGCGCCGTGCCCTGGCGGCGGTCGCCGAACCGGGTCAACCCCTTGATGGTGGCTTTGTATTTTTCCAGATCGAGACGTTTGGTCAGGACGCGGATGGGGTCTGGTGCTGGCGTTTGGGCGATGGCAGACGTGGAGAGCAAAAAGATCACCAGCCCCATCTGCAAAAATCTGCTCACATCACCCCCTCAAATCCTGGCAATTGCCCTCTCAATGGGATCATAGCCACGATAGCCCTCAATCGTCGACCATCCTGTAAAAATCGCCCAGATTGCGGCGTCCAACCTCTTCACCTCATCATAGCCGGCATGCAATTCGTCAAGAGACAGGAGCCATTGCTCCAATCGCTTTAATGTTTCCAGACAGTCTTGGTCTTCAATAACGAGATTATTCAGAAGAAATTCCAATTGGCGCGCAACAAGCTTGAACTTGAAAATTACTGATCTGAAAGCGTCTTCATTTCTCATCACATAATTGGTGAAAGCATAAAACCCCTCATCCGCCTCACTTCCATTTTCAAAATATTTCCGAAATTCTTTCGGAGAGAGTAACGCCTTAACAGTCGCAGAACTCAAAACGATGTCTGTCCGACCACCATTCCAGCTACCATGCAAAACGTCCCAGAGAATGCCTTCTTTGGTTGATCTGTACATTCGCTGGCACGCTAGTCTTAGCGAAGATCGACGGCGTTTATCCGGCAGGTAAGAAATCAAATAGAATAACAAAAATGATGCCAGAACCCCGCCGAGAAATGTTCTAAATTCCGAAAGTAGCAAGAAATATTTTGCTGCTGGTTCATCGATGGGCACAACGAGGGTAAACCAGACCGCTACGCAATAGACAACAAATGAAAGTAAGAACCAAAATAGCGGCGACCTGACATCCCGTTTCAAATCTTCTAACAACAGAAGGCCAACGCAGCGGATTGGGATTATCCCACCAGCCTTATTCATTCCGCGGTCGGTTTATGCAGATAAATCTCGCCGCCCGTCTGTTTGAATTCTTCCGATTTCCTGGCCATGGCGGCGCGGATTTCGGCTGAGGTCAGCGTGTCGTTGGTGCCCTTGGCGGCGTCGCGGACTTCCTGCGAAATCTTCATGGAGCAGAATTTCGGGCCGCACATGGAGCAGAAATGCGCCACCTTGGCGCCTTCGGCCGGCAGGGTCTCGTCATGATAAAGCTGCGCCGTCTCGGGATCGAGCGCCAGGGCGAACTGGTCGCGCCAGCGGAATTCGAACCGCGCCTTGCTCATGGCGTCGTCCCAGATGCGCGCCGCCGGATGGCCCTTGGCCAGGTCGGCGGCATGGGCGGCGATGCGGTAGGCGATCACGCCCGCCTTGACATCATCGCGGTCGGGCAGGCCCAGATGCTCCTTGGGCGTGACATAGCAAAGCATGGCGGTGCCGAACCAGCCGATCATCGCCGCGCCAATGGCGCTGGTGATGTGGTCATAGCCAGGCGCGACATCGGTGGTCAGCGGTCCAAGCGTATAAAACGGCGCCTCGTCGCACACCGCCAACTGGCGGTCCATGTTCTCCTTGATCTTGTGCATCGGCACATGGCCGGGGCCTTCGATCATCACCTGCACGTCATGGCGCTGGGCGATCTTGTTCAGTTCGCCCAGGGTTTCCAGTTCGGCGAACTGCGCGGCGTCATTGGCGTCGGCGGTCGAGCCGGGACGCAGGCCATCACCCAGGCTGAACGACACATCGTATTGCTTCAGCAATTCGCAAATGTCTTCAAAGTGGGTGTAGAGGAAATTTTCCTTATGATGCGCCAGGCACCATTTCGCCAGGATGGAACCGCCGCGCGAGACGATGCCAGTGACGCGCTCCGCCGTCAGCGGAATATGCGCCAGCCGCACCCCGGCATGGACGGTGAAATAATCCACCCCCTGCTCGCATTGCTCGATCAGCGTGTCGCGGTAAATCTCCCAGGTCAGGTCCTCGGCCACGCCGCCGACCTTTTCCAGCGCCTGGTAGATCGGCACGGTGCCGATCGGCACCGGCGCATTGCGGATGATCCATTCGCGGATGGTGTGAATGTGGCGGCCGGTGCTGAGGTCCATCACATTGTCGGCGCCCCAGCGGATCGCCCAGACCAGTTTGTCCACCTCATCGGCCACGCCGCTGGTGACGGCGGAGTTGCCGATATTGGCGTTGACCTTGGTCAGGAAGTTGCGGCCGATGATCATCGGCTCGGTTTCGGGATGGTTGATGTTGGAGGGAATGATCGCCCGGCCGCGCGCGATCTCGTCGCGCACGAATTCCGCCGTGATCTCGTCGGGGATCGACGCGCCAAACGAATTGCCGTCGCGCGGCAGGGTGCTGCGGCCCAAGTTTTCGCGGGCGGCGATGAACTTCATCTCCTCGGTGATGATCCCCTGACGCGCGTAATGCATCTGGGTGACATTGCGTCCCGGCTTGGCGCGCAGCAGCTTGATGCCGTCGCGATTGAATTGCTGCACCGACAGCTTTTCGCCGGGCTTCAGGCCATCGTCTTCGGGCTTGCGGGCGCGGCCCTCATATTCCTCCACGTCGCCGCGCGCCACAATCCAGTCGCGGCGGCGGGCCTGAAGACCCTTTTCAATGTCAATCGTCGCGCTATCATCCGTATACGGACCTGAGGTGTCGTACAGCCGTACCGGCGCCTCGCCGCCCGACAGCTTCACTTCGCGGAACGGCACGCCGTTCACGATCAATTTGTTCGACCCCGGCAGCGCGCCGCGGGTGATGCTCAAGGATTTGTCGAGAATGGGCTTGTTCATGGCAACCTCTCCCTACGCCGGCATAACCCGGATCAGGTACGAAGGGACTCGCGGGATTGCGATCTCAGGCCTTTCAGCCACCCCTGGGGAGCAAGCAGAATAGCACTTTCTCGCCACAACTAAAGTGTCATTCCCGGCGAGCATCGGTCCATAGCGACAGCGTATGGACCGATGCGAGGGAAGGGAATGACAGGGATTATCAGCTGGCAGCAAACTGCCGGAACTCCGAAATCACCGCCCTGACCGCCGCGGTGACGATTTTCTCGCCCGCCGCGATGCTGGCCTGGCTGGGGTCCGAACCGATGCGGCCGTCGGGGAAGCGGCGGCGATAGTCGTCGGCGTCCAGGATCGGGCCATTGGGGGCGATGCGCGGGGTCATGGCGACCGATTTCACCGCCTGGGGATAGCCGAACCAGGTCACCGAGACCTCCGATGGGGTGGCATGGCTGCCTTCGCCCACCGGGAACAACTGGCGGCAGATGTCCATCACCCCAGGCAGTTCCCACCAGTTGCGCAAGGAACAGCGCAGCGGCGCCCCTCCATTACTTCCAAGCTTGGCGGCGCCACGGTCAAACGTCACGCCATGATAGATCTCGCTGAAGGCGGCGGTGATGGTGGCGATATTGCCGCCATGGCCGTTCAGCCAATAGATGCGCTCGAAGCCATGGCGGGTCAGCGACTGGGTCCAGTCCAGCATCGCCGCGATCATGGTGGAGGGGCGCAAGGTGATGGTGCCGGGAAAGCTCATGTGATGCTGGGCCTGGCCGACATTGAAGGTGGGGCCGACCAGGATGCCGCCCTCCTCGCCCGCCCGGCTGCCGATGATCTCCGGGCACAGCGCGTCGGTGCCCAGCAGCCCGTTGGGACCATGCTGTTCGGTGGAGCCGATGGGGATCAGGATGGCCTTGGACTTGGCCAGATAGGCCTCGACCTCGGGCCATGTGGAAAGATGAAGCTGCATCAGACGCCTCCCGCGGCGCTTTTGATCTTGCGCAATGTTTGCCGATCCTATGGCATGCCGTAATCTCCCGCACCGGACTGGCCAGCACAAGGCCCGACAGAGAGGAACTGCCATGAGCGAAGCCGTCATCCCCGTGCCGGAGGAGTGGAAGCAGCGCGCCCACATGACGGCGGCGCAATATGCGGCGGCCTATGCGGAGTCGGCCTCGGACCCGGACGGCTATTGGCGCAAGGAAGCGGCGCGGCTGGACTGGATCACGCCCTTCACCAAGGTCAAGAACACGTCCTTCGACGCCGCCGACCTGCACATCCAATGGTTCGAGGACGGGGCGCTGAACGTGGCGGCCAACTGCATCGACCGCCACCTGGAAACGCGCGGGCACCAGACCGCCATCATCTGGGAGGGCGACGATCCCGCCGAAAGCAAGCATATCAGCTATGCGCAACTGCATGCGGCGGTCTGCACCTTCGCCAATGTGCTGAAGGCGCATGGCGTCGGCAAAGGCGACCGCGTCACCATCTACCTGCCGATGATCCCGGAAGCCGCCTATGCCATGCTGGCCTGCGCCCGCATCGGGGCGGTGCATTCGGTGGTGTTCGGCGGCTTTGCCCCCGACAGCCTGGCCCAGCGCATCACCGACTGCGACAGCCGCATCGTCATCACCAGCGATGAAGGCCTGCGCGGCGGCAAGACCGTTCCGTTGAAGGCCAATTGCGACGAGGCGCTGGCGCGCGCGCCGGGCGTCGGCAAGGTGATCGTGGTCAAGCGCACCGGGGCGGCGGTGGCCATGACGGCGGGGCGCGACGTCTGGTATGACGATGAGGCGGCGAAGGTTTCGGCCGACTGTCCCGCCGAGGCGATGGGCGCGGAAGACCCGCTGTTCATTCTCTATACGTCGGGCTCGACCGGCAAGCCCAAGGGCGTGCTGCACACCAGCGGCGGTTACCTGTTGTGGGCGGCCTGGACCCATCATTACGTCTTCGACTATCAGGAAGGCGAGGTTTACTGGTGTACCGCCGATGTCGGCTGGGTCACCGGCCACAGCTATATCCTCTATGGCCCGCTGGCCAATGGCGCCACGACGCTGATGTTCGAAGGGGTGCCCAACCATCCCACCAGTTCGCGCTTCTGGGAGGTGATCGACAAGCATCAGGTCAATACCTTCTACACCGCGCCGACCGCCATCCGCGCCCTGATGCGCGATGGCGACGGGCCGGTGAAACAGACCAGCCGCGCCTCCCTGCGCCTGCTGGGCTCGGTGGGCGAGCCGATCAATCCCGAAGCCTGGAACTGGTATCACACGGTCATCGGCGACGGCCGCTGCCCGATCATGGACACCTGGTGGCAGACCGAAACCGGCGGGCACCTGATCTCGCCCTTGCCCGGCGCCACCGACCTCAAGCCCGGCTCGGCCACCCTGCCCCTGCCCGGCGTGATTCCGCAGATCGTGGACGCCAATGGCGAGGTGCTGGAAGGCGCGGCCAGCGGCAACCTGGTGATCGCCGACAGCTGGCCCGGCCAGATGCGCACCGTCTATGGCGACCATGCGCGCTTCATCGACACCTATTTCAAGACCTATCACGGCAAGTATTTCACCGGCGACGGCTGCCGCCGCGACGCGGACGGCTATTACTGGATCACCGGCCGGGTGGACGATGTGATCAACGTCTCGGGCCACCGCATGGGTACCGCCGAGGTGGAAAGCGCCCTGGTGCTGCACCACGATGTCGCCGAGGCCGCGGTGGTGGGCTATCCCCACGACATCAAGGGCCAGGGTATCTATGCCTATGTCACCCTGAAAACGGGGGTGACGCCGACCCCGGCGCTGAACGACGCCTTGAAGAAATTCGTCGGCCATGAGATCGGCCCCATCGCCCGGCCCGACATCATCCAGTTCGCGCCGGGCCTGCCCAAGACCCGCAGCGGCAAGATCATGCGCCGCATCCTGCGCAAGATCGCGGAAGGCGAGATCGGCAGCCTGGGCGACATCTCGACCCTGGCCGATCCCTCCGTGGTGGACGATCTGATCCGCAACGCCCGGAAATAGCCATCGTTGATCGGCCTCAAAGCCGCCCCGGCCCTGCCCGTCTAACAAAGTGGATGAAGACCCAACCAAGGGCAGCAATGCCGCGCGAGCAGCACATCATCAACAACCGGCTTTTGCTGGCCTTGCCGGAGGCGGTGCTGGAACGGCTGCGTCCATCGCTGCGCTACGTCGAACTGGTGCAGGGCGAACCGATCGACCATGCCAACGGCACCATCGCTTACATCTATTTCGTCAATCGCGGCTTCATCTCCATGGTCAAGACCATGCGCGACGGCCGTTCGGTCGAGGTCGGCGGCGTCGGCATCGAAGGCATGACCACGCCCGGCTCGCTGATGGGGATGGATACCGCCGTGCTGGATACCGTCGTCCAGGTTCCCGGCAGCGCCTTCCGCATCGAGCGCGAGGCCTTGCTGCGGGAGTTGCCGCACAGTCCCGCCTTGACCCGGCTGATCGAGAATTATGCCCGCTTCCTGCTGGGCCAGGTCGCCCAGACGGCGGCCTGCAACCGCCTCCATTCCATCGAGGAGAGATGTTGCCGCTGGCTTCTGGTGGCGCATGACAATGCGCTGTCGGATCGCTTCGAACTGACGCATGAATTCCTGGCGGTGATGCTGGGGGTGCAGCGCGCCGGCGTCTCCATCGCCGCCCGCGTGCTGAAGAAAGCCGGCCTGATAGAGTATGCGCGCGGCCAGGTGACGATCCTGGACCGGCGCGGCCTGGAGGAAGAAGCCTGCGAATGTTACCGCAGCGGCCGCGACGAGATGGACATACTGTATGCGCCGCGCCATGGCCATTCGGGGAACGGCGGCTAAACATCGTTACAAAAGTTCACGCGTCCTATGTTCGATATCGAACAGAGGGGCGGCCGGCGGCTGTCTAGTTTCGCGCCTGCAGCATGGCGGGCGGGAACGGCAATGGATGCTGAAGACTTCGCGGGTAAACCGTCCTCGCTGGAAGAATGGGTTTGCCGGGAAAACCTACGGCGCTTCGGTGCCCTGCTGATGGCGGAAACGTCGGAGGAGCAGCGGGCCGTCTGGCAAGGCATGCTGGACCGGGAGCTGCAAAAACTCAAGGAGATCACCGGTTGAGCGCCTTCCCTCGCGGCCCGCGAGCGGGTAAAGCCGGTGCATGTTCCTGTTTTTCTATCTGCTGGCCGCCATGGGCGTCGCCTATTGGGCGCGGCGGGACGGCCGCAGGCCCGGTGTCTGGTTCGCCGCCGCCGTCGCCCTGACACCGCTGGGAGCCAGCGTGGCGCTGATGGCGATGGATCGCTGGTTCCGGCGTTAGCTCTTCAAACAAGCTCTACTGTCATGGCCCGGCCATCCTCCGGTCGCGCGTAGCGCGATCCGGGGGACCGGGCCATCCAGGGATCATAAAGCGCGCCGGTTGCCCTGGATGGCCCACGTAAAGTGGGCCATGACAAGGAAGCTATCGTCCACCACCAACGGCGGCGTACCCGTCCATCGCAGTCGCCAGGTCAATATCCTTCTGCGTCACCCCGCCTGCGTCATGGGTGGCCAGCGTCACATCCACCTTGTTGTAGACGTTGAACCATTCCGGATGGTGATCCATCTTCGCCGCCAGCAGCGCCGTGCGGGTCATGAAGGCGAAGGCGGCGTCGAAATCCACGAACTTGAAGGCGCGGGTGATCGCCTCGCGGTCCATGGCGATGCTCCAGTCGGGCAGCCGCTTCAGGGATGCCTTCAACTCTTCAATCGTCAATTTCTGAGTCAAAGTCGTGGCCTCCAAGTGGATAGTCTTCTTCCACCGTGTAGATGCTGCCGTCGCCGGCCCCTTTATTGGAAGAGGGGCGGCTGGAATAAAGCCGGAACGCGCCAGCCTCGAATTCCGCGCTGGTATAAAGCGCATGGTATGCCAGCCAATCCACCATCTTTTCCCTGTCGGGATGGCGCAGCCGGGCCACCGTCACATGCGGGGTGAATTTGTACGCGTCTTGCGGCTGGCCGACGCGGCGGATGGCGGCATCCACCTTGCGCTGCAGGTGATCCAGCGCCCCATTCGGCCGCACCCCGGCCCACAGGCTGTCCGGCTGCTTGTTGCCGAACTGGCCGACGCCATGCAGTTGCAGCGTGAAGTCCGGCGCCATGATCCCCGCCAGGGCATCGTCAATCGCCTCGACATGCTGGCCATCGACCTCGCCGATGAAGCGCAGGGTGATGTGCAACTGCTCGCGCGTCTGCCAGCGCGCGCCGGGCACGCCGCCCTGGATCAGCGACAGGCTTTGCGCCACGGCATTGGGGATGGAGAGCGCCACGAACAGTCTCATGCGATCCTCAACGGCAAGCGTCCGCGAAACAGCAGCAGCACCGCGCCATAGCCCAGCCCGCCGCACAATATCGCCGCCACCAGCGCCGCGATGTCGCCATGCCCCCGCAGCAGCCAGACACCGGCCCAGGCCCCTGCCCCGGTCGCCAGCGCCGCCAGCAGCGACACCGGCAGGGCGCGCAGGAACAATTGTTCGATCGCCAGCAGGGCGCGGCTTTTGCCGATAAAGGTCAGCACCCCGACATTGATCCAGGCCCCCAGCGCCGTGCCCAGCGCCAGCCCGGCCACGCCCAAACCAAGTCCCCAGACGAACACCAGCTTCAGCACGATGTTGCAGATCATCGCCGTCACCGTGGCGCGCATCGGCGTCATGGTGTCGTGCCGGGCGTAAAAAGTGGAGGCGATGATGCGCACCAGCGCCATGGCGGGCAATCCGATGCCATAAGCCGCCAGCACCTGCCCCGCCAGCGACGCGGCCTGGCGGTCGAAGGCGCCATGGGCGAACACCGCGCGCATGATGGTGCCGGGGATCGCCAGGAAGGTGAAGACAAACGGCAAGGTCAGCAGCAGCGCCATGGCGGCGCTGCGGTTCTGCGCCGTGCTGGAGCCGCGCGCATCGCCTTTGGCCAGCCGCGCCGACATTTCCGGCAGCAGCACCGTGCCCACCGCGATGCCCAGCACGCCCAGCGGCAACTGGTTGATGCGGTCGGCCAGGTACAGCACGGTGCGGCTGCCGGTGGGGAGAAGACTGGCGATGATGGTGTCGATGAAGGGCGCGATCACCACACTGGCAGCGCCGATGGTGACGGCGCCGAAGGCGACAAAGAACTCCTTCACCTGCGGCGACCAGCGCGGCCAGGCCGGGCGCAGCCACAACCCCTCGCGCGCCCCCGCCCACAGGATGAAGACCAGTTGCGCCACCCCGCCCAGCAGCACGCCCCAGGCCGCCGCGTAAGCCGCATTGGGAAACCAGTGCCAGGCAACAAGTGTGGCGATCATCGCCAGGTTCTGCAGGTTGGACCAGGCCGCCGCCGCCCAGAACTTGTCGATGGCGTTGAGCATGGCCGATAGCTGGACCGCCACCAGCGTCAGGATCAGGTAGGGAAAGGTAATGCGCGCCAGCGCCACGGTCAGGCGGAACTGCTCGCCGTCAAAGCCCGGCGCCAGCAGGCGGATGACCTGGGGCATGAAGAGGGTCGCCAGCGCCAGCAGCACGATCTGCGCCGCCATCTGCCAAGCGAAGATGGCGTCGGCGAATTGCGCCGCGGCGGCTTTCTCGCCGCGCGCCTGCAGGGCGGCATAGCGTGGCAGGAAGGCGGGATTGATGGTGCCCTCGCCGAAAATGGCGCGGAAATTGTTGGGAAACAGGAAGGCGACAAAGAAAGCGTCGGACATCAGGCCCTTGCCCATGGTCCAGGCCAGCAGCGCATCGCGGGCAAAGCCGGTGATGCGCGACAGCAGCGTGAAACCGCTGACCGAGAGCAGCTTGCGGAACATCAGCGCCCCACCAGTTTTTTCACCATGGGCAGGATGCGCGCCACGATGATCTTCACCCCCGCCGGGTTGGGGTGCATGCCATCGGCCTGGTTGAGTTTGGGGTTCAGCGCCACGCCGTCCAGGATAAACGGATAGAACAGCACCGGATAGTCATGCGCCAGGCGCGGATAGATGCCGTCGAACTGCTTGACATAGTCTGCGCCCAGGTTGCGCTGGGCGTGCATGCCGGTCAGCAGCACCTTCACATGCGCGGCTTTCAATCTGTCCAGAATCGCGCGCAGGTTCTTTTCGGTTTCGGCGGGCGAAACCCCGCGCAGCATGTCGTTGGAGCCCAGCTCCAGAATCACCGCATCGGGATGATCGGCCAGCGACCAGTCCAGCCGCGCCAGCCCCCCGGCCGAGGTGTCGCCGCTGACCCCGGCATTGGTCACCACCGCATCGATGCCTGCCTGTTTCAGCGCCGCCTGCAATTGCACGGTGAATTCGGTGCCGGGCGGCAGGCCATAGCCTTGGGTCAGGCTGGTGCCCAGCGCCAGTATCTTTACAGGCGCCGCCATCGCAGGCGCCGCCAGGAGCAAAAGCATGATAAGCAGTGACTTGAAACCGCGCATGATCGTCCTTTTATCCTGTCCACCATGAACACGCCCGCGCTTTCGCTTCAAGACATCCGCCTGACCCTCAAAAGCCTGGCCGGCCCGGTGGAGATCCTGTCGGGCGTGTCACTGGAGGTGGCGGCGGGCGAAAGCGTGGCGCTGACGGGTGCGTCCGGCTCGGGCAAGTCGTCACTTTTGATGGTGGCGGCGGGGCTGGAAAAGCCGACCGCCGGCCGGGTGGCGATCGCCGGCACCGACATTACCCGAATGGGCGAAGACGCGCTGGCGCGATTCCGCCTGGGCCGGGTCGGCATCGTGTTCCAGTCCTTCCACCTGATTCCCACCATGACGGCGCTGGAGAATGTCGCGGTGCCGCTGGAACTGATGGGCATGGCCGACGCCTTCGACCGCGCCGAACGCGAGTTGCGCGCCGTCGGCCTGATCCTGCGCACCGATCACTATCCGGGGCAGTTGTCGGGCGGCGAGCAGCAGCGCGTGGCGCTGGCCCGGGCCCTGGCGCCGGGGCCGCAGATCCTGTTCGCGGACGAGCCCACCGGCAATCTCGACAGCGCCACCGGCGCGGGCATTGCCGACCTGCTGTTCGGGTTGAATGCCGAACGCGGCGCCACCCTGTTCCTGGTGACGCATGAGGAAAAGCTGGCGGCGCGTTGCGGCCGGATGCTGCGCATGGCCGATGGCAAGATCGCCGCGAATGCTTGAGCAAACATCCCTGTCATCCCCGGCGAGCGGCGCATCGCCAGATGCGGCGCTCGCCGGGAATGACAAGAGGGGCGCGCTATGAAAGACCTCCGCCTCGCCCTTCGTTTCGCGCGGCGCGAATTGCGTGCTGGGCTGGCGGGGTTCCGCATCTTCTTCCTTTGCCTGATGCTGGGCGCGGCCGCCATTTCGGGCGTGGAGTCGCTGAGCGACGCCTTCCTCACCGGCCTCAAGGACCAGGGCCAGGTGCTGCTGGGCGGCGATGTCTCGGTCAATCTGGTGCATCGTCCCGCCAGTCCCCAGGAACGCGCCTTTCTCGACAGGCAAGGAAAAGTGTCGGCGGCGCTGTCGATGCGCGCCATGGCTTATGCCCGCGACAACACCGCCCGCCAGCTGGTCGAACTGAAAGGCGTGGACGGGCGCTGGCCTTTGTTCGGCGCACCGGCCTTCACCCCGGCGCAAGACCTGCGCGATGTGATCGCCTGCGAGCAAGACGGCGTCTGCGGCGCGGCGGCGGAACAGACCTTGCTCGACCGGCTGCATGTGAAGCGCGGCGATCTGATAAAGGTCGGCACCGGCACGTTCCGTATCATGGCGGTTTTGGACAGCGAGCCCGACCGCATCTCCACCGGCTTTTCGCTGGGGCCGCATCTGCTGGTGTCGGACAAAAGCCTGCCCGCCACGGGCCTGGTGTCGCCGGAAAGCCTGATCGATTACACCTATCGTATCGCGCTGAACGGCGCATCACCTGATCCGGTGCAGGCGCAAGCCGCCGTCGCCGCCTTCCGCGACCGGGCCCAGGCCGGATTTCCCGACGCGGGCTGGAACATCCGCGACCGCAATGACGCCGCCCCCGGCATCAAGCGTTTTGTCGAACAATTGACCATGTTCCTGACCCTGGTCGGGCTGGTGGCGCTGGGGGTCGGCGGCGTCGGCGCGGGCCAGGCGATCCTGGCCTTCCTCGACCGCAAGCGCGCCGACATCGCCATCCTGAAGGCGCTGGGCGCGTCGGGCGGCTTTGTCTTCCTGGTCTTCTTCCTGCAGGTGATGGCGGTGGCGGTGGCCGCCACGGTGTTGGGGGCCATGCTGGGCGCGGTGCTGCCAATCGCCGTGGTGTGGATTTATGGCGCGGCGCTGCCGGTGCCGCCCGCTTTTGGCGTCTATCCCGTGCCGCTGCTGCTGGCGCTGGCTTTCGGCCTGTTGTCGGCGGTGGCCTTTGCCGTGCCGCCGCTGAGCCGCGCTCGCGCGGTGCCGCCCGCCAGCCTGTTCCGCGATGTGGTCCAGCCGGCGCGGCCTGAGGGCCAGAATCTCTATCGCGCCATTTCCGCCGCCGCCGCCCTGGGCGTGGCGGGGCTGACCCTGGTCCTGGCGCCCTCGCCGGTCTTCGCGGCGGAATTCCTGGTGGGTGCGGTGGCGGCGCTGGCACTGTTGCGGCTGCTGGCCGAGGGCCTGCGCCGGTTGATCGCCGCTTTACCGCGCCCCAAATCGCCGCTGATCCGCCTGGCCCTGGCCAACCTGGTGCGGCCGGGTGCGGCCACCGGCGGAGTGGTGACGGCGCTGGGGCTGGGACTGACCTTGCTGGCCACCGTCACGCTGCTGAACGGCACCATTAACGCCCAGGTCGCCAATGCCCTGCCCGCCCGCGCCCCCAGCTTCTTCTTCGTCGATATCCAGCCCGGCGAGGCCGAAGCCTTCGACAAGACCATCACCGGCTTTTCCACCGCCAGCGACTACAAGCGCACGCCGATGGTGCGCGGCCGCATCACCGCGTTGAACGGCGTGCCGTCGGCCGACGCCAAGGTCTCGCCCGACGCCAAATGGGCGCTGAATGGCGACCGCGGCATCACCTATGCCGCCACCCCGCCGCCCGGCACCGTCATCACCGAGGGCCAGTGGTGGCCCGCCAATTACAGCGGCCCCACCCTGATCTCGCTGGACCAGAGCATCGCAAAAGGCACCGGACTGAAGATCGGCGACACCATGATGCTGAACGTGCTGGGGCGGGAATTCGAGGGCCGCATCGCCAGCCTGCGCAAGGTGGACTTCACCACCGGCGGGCAGAATTTCATCCTGGTACTCTCACCAGGGCTCATTGATAAGGCGCCGCACGCCTTCCTGGCCACCGCCCGCATCGGCGACGCCCAGGAAAACGCCCTCTACATGGCGGTGACCGACCGCTTTCCCAATATCTCCACCGTGCGGGTGAAGGACGCGATTCAACAGGTGCAGACCCTTTTGGCCTCGCTGGCCCAGGGCGTCAGCGCCGCCAGCCTGGTGACGATTCTCGCCGGGCTGCTGGTGCTGGCGGGGGCCATCGCGGCGGGCACCCGCGCCCGGCTCTATGACGCCACCATCCTCAAGGTGCTGGGGGCGACGCGGGCCCGCATCGCCCTGGTCGCGGTCGTCGAATATGGCGTGCTGGGGGCCGCCACGGGGATCATCGCCCTGCTGGCGGGCACCGCCGCCGCCTGGGTGATCGCCGCCACGGTGCTGGACGTGCCGTTCGTTTTCTCGGCCCAGGCGGTGCTTGTGACGGTGGCGGGTGGCGGCGCGGTAACCCTGCTGTTCGGGCTGTTGGGCTCGATTACCGCATTGCGGTCGCGGCCGGCGCGGCTCCTTAGGGCGGCTTAAGCGTTGCAAAAGCTTTATTTTCGCCCAAATCGGCAGCCTTGATACGGCCACAGCAAATTACGATATACTGGCGGTGCCCATACAGGGCTCAACTGGAGACCAAGCCAAATGGCTGACTACGACAACAGACTGATGCGTGGCGCGACGGCCGTCGGCGACACGATTGATGCCGGCCTGCGCGCCCATATGCTGCGGGTCTACAATTACATGGTCGGGGCGCTGGCGCTGACCGGCGTGGTGGCCTATGGCGTCGCCAACACCCCCGCCCTGCTGAACATGATGTACAGGACCGTGCTGACCGCCAACGGCACGGCGCTGTCGCCCACCATCCTGGGCTGGGTGGTGATGCTGGCGCCGCTGGCGCTGGTCTTCTTCCTGTCCTTCCGCATCATGCAGATGAGCCAGGCGGCGGCGCAGACCACCTTCTGGGCCTATTCCGCTTTGACCGGCGCCTCGCTGGCCTCGATCCTGATCGTCTATACCGGCGCCAGCGTGGCCACGACCTTCTTCGTCACCGCCGCCACCTTCGGCGCCATGAGCCTGTGGGGCTACACCACCAAGCGCGACCTGACGGGCATGGGCAACTTCCTGTTCATGGGCCTGATCGGCATCCTGCTGGCGTCGCTGGTCAATATGTTCTTCCACAATGGCGCGGTGAACTTCGCGATCAGCGTGCTGGGCGTCCTGATCTTCACCGGCCTGACCGCCTGGGATACCCAGAAGATCAAGAACACCTACTACCAGATCGGCGGCGATACCGCGGTGGCGGGCAAGGCCGCGATCATGGGCGCGCTGAGCCTGTATCTCGACTTCCTGAACATCTTCCTGTTCCTGCTCAGGTTCATGGGCAACAGGCGCTAACCGACAGAATACCGCCACGGAAAAGGGAGCCCTCACCGGCTCCCTTTTTCATTTTCAGAAGCCATTTCATTTCAGAAGCCATGGCGCGACGCCTTCCAGGCGCGGAACCGCAAGGCGCGCAACTCGCTGTCGATCGTCCTGGCATTTATCTGCGGGCGCAGCAGCATTTCCGGCGGACGCAACCGCGCCACCCGTCCCGCCATCACGATGGCGTTGCGGTCGCACTGTCCCATGGTATCCAGCATGCGGACATCGGCCCACACGCCCTTCATGTCCCTGGCGGCGCGGTCGGCGCTGTCGTCGAAATCGTGCTTGACCAGGATATTGGCGAACAGGGCGCCGCCGGGCGACAGGCGCTCGCGCACCAGTGCGAAGAATTGCGGCGACAGCAGGTGCGCCGGGATCTCGTCGCCATGGAAGGCGTCGAGGACGACCGCGTCATAGGTCCGTGCCTGCTCGCGCAGGAATGCCTCGCCGTCGGCGACATGGCAGGCGACGGTTTCGGGCAGGCTGAAATGCTGCCGGGCCACGGCGAAGGCGGCGGGGTTCACATCGGCGATGGTCGCCTTGCGCTGCGCCCGGGCCAGCATGGTGCCCAGGGTGCAGCCGGCGCCGCCGATCATCAGGATGTCGCGCGCCTTCATCTGGGTCAGCAGGCCGAAAATCGCATGGATGTAATAGGCCAGGCTGGTGCCGTTGCCGTCCGCCGCCGCCTGGCGGCGGCCGCCGACATCATAGGTCAGCGCGCCCGTGGCGCGGACCCTGGAGACATGGATGGTCCCGTATTCGGTTTCGATTTCCTGGATCGGTATCATCGCGGGTTATTCCGCCGCCAGCGCTTTCAGCAGCTTCTTGTCGAACACCTTCAGCACCTGGGCCAGGTCGTGCCCGCGCTTGAGGATCACCCCGCCCGCCGCGATCACGCTGTACTGGCCCTGCTTGGCGCGCAGCCTGGGCCGCTTCTCGATGCGATAGAGCGGCATTTCGCTGGCGCGGCGGAAGATCGAGAACACCGCCACCTCCTCCAGGAAATCCAGCGCATAGTCGCGCCATTCGCCGGCCGCGACCATGCGGCCATAGACGGTGAGGATGCGGTTGAGTTCCAGGCGGTCGAATGCGATCTGCGGCACGCTTGCCGGAGACATGTCACGCGCCCCCACTTCCATTCGTGAAGCCGCGGCATGGAGCGATATGGGTTCTTCCATCATCCGAAAGCGATGATGGTCCGGGAACTTACGTCCCGCAAGCGCCGAAATGACACGCAGGTGATTCTGCGTAACAGAAATTTCAGCAAGGAACAGAGCCACGAAATGGTCACGATTGAACCATTGCATGGCCGTTTTCAGCAACCATCTTCGGGGTGTCGGTTGGCTGCGGTTCGGCTCGGATTAACAAGCCCCCCAGCCCCTTTCCGGGTCGGCATCGCGCCAACCGACAGCTTCCTTCCCCAAAAAAGAATCAGTTGCGCAGGGTGGCGATGAATTGCCGGACCCACGCCGCATACTGGCCGAACAGTCCGCCGATGGCGCCGATCAGGGTGGCGATCATCACCCCATAGGGCAGGAATTTGTCGGGACGATCGCCCAGCAGGTTCGCCGTGCCCACCGCCACCAGGCCGCAGGCCGCCCCGATCACCAGCCCGCCCAGGGCGCCGGAAATATAGCCGCGCGCCAGGTCGCGGGCATACAGCAGCCCGGCGGTGCCCGCGATCATCATCACCCCGAACAGGCCGAAATGGATGTCCAGCACCGGGCGGTAATGCCCGGCCACCATGAATCCGGCCTCGAACAGCAGGCCCACCAGCAGGGCGCGGTCCAGAATCTTGATGTCGATCAAGGCACGGGCGATCTTCTTCATGGCAGAAAGCCTAGCGACCGGGAGCGCGGCGTAAAGCATTTTCCCGGCCGTTCTTGCGGGTAAAAGCCCTTTTCTCTAAGCAGGTTCCCATGGCGGAAACTGTCGCGATGGCGTCTGGCATGGATTCGGGGCTGCGCGACCTGTGGTACATGCCGGCGCTGGCCAAAAGCCTGGCGCGCGGCGCGATGCGGCGCGAAATGCTGCTGGGCGAGCCGGTGGTGCTGGGGCGGCTGAAGACCGGCGAGCTGTTCGCCCTGCGCGACATCTGCCCCCATCGCGGCGTGCCGCTGTCGGCGGGCAAGATCAAAGCCGACGGCAGCGTGGAATGTCCCTATCACGGCTGGCGCTTCCGCAAGGATGGCGTCTGCAGCCTGATTCCCGCCCTCACCGGCCACGAGCCCCTGGAAGCGGAGAAGATTCGCGTCCGCGCCTATCCGGTGCGCGAGCAGGACGGGCTGATCTGGGTCTATATGGCGGCCAAACCGGGCGAAGCGCCGAAATCCGAACCGCCGCGCGTCGGCACCGATGCGCCGATGCGCTGGCGCGAGACCCAGACCTTCCGCTGCGGCATCGACCATGCCGTGATCGGGCTGATGGACCCGGTGCATGCCGCTTTCGTGCATGACCATTGGTGGTGGAAGCGCACGCCGCGACTGAAGGAAAAGCATTACGCGCCGCTGCCCACCGGCTTTGTGATGACGCGGCACAAGCCGTCCAAGCCTGCCTATTCCATCCTGGGCGACGTCACCACCGAGATCACTTTTGAACTGCCCTCCACCCGTTTCGAAATCCTGGAGGGGCGGCTGCTGGGCAAACCGTTCAAGCTGGTGGGGCTGACGGTCTGCACCCCGCGCGACGCCGACAATACCGACATTATCCAGGTCTTCTATTGGCCCGCCTGGCTGAACTTCCTCTATCCGGTCTTCTGGGCGGTGGGCCGGACCTTCATCGCCGACGACCGCAAGATCGTGGAACTGCAGCGCGAGGGGCTGCGCTTCAACCCCAACCTGATGCTGATCCAGGACAGCGACCAGCCCGCCATCTGGTATCACCGGGTCAAGAAAGCCTGGGCGGAATCGGTCGAAAACGGCACGGTTTTCGTCAATCCTGTGCAGGAACGCGTGCTGCGCTGGAAAAGCTGACCTGCCGCACTGATTCTGGGGTTGCGTAGCTTCCCGCACCGCACTAAACGGTCCCCTTAACCTACAATCTGGCCGGCCCAAACGCCCTCAAAAGCGTGGGTCGGCATGCGCGCGAGTTCTGATGCCGAAACGCACCGATATCCACACAGTTCTCATCATCGGCGCGGGGCCCATCGTCATCGGCCAGGCCTGCGAGTTCGATTATTCCGGGGCCCAGGCCTGCAAGGCGCTGCGCGAGGAAGGCTATCGCGTCGTGCTGGTCAATTCCAATCCCGCCACCATCATGACCGACCCGGACATGGCGGACGCCACCTATATCGAGCCGATCACGCCGGAATTCGTCGAAAAGATCATCGCCCGCGAGCGCCCCAACGTGCCCGACGGCATGGTCTTCGCCCTTCTGCCCACCATGGGCGGACAGACGGCGCTGAACACCGCGCTCAGCCTGCGCAAGATCGGGGCGCTGGAACGCCACAATGTCGAACTGATCGGCGCCACCGCCGACGCCATCGACAAGGCCGAGGACCGCGAGCGCTTCAAGCAGGCCATGGTCGCCATCGGGCTGGACGTGCCCAAAGGCATCACCCTGAAAGGCCAGTTGCGCCAGAAGAAGGATTCGACCGGCCAGGCCATTTTCGACGGCAACCATGCCCCGGTGATGGAACTGGCGCCAGAGACGTTCAGCAAGGCGCTGGCGGCGCTGGACCAGGTGGGCCTGCCCACCGTCATCCGTCCCAGCTTCACCATGGGCGGCACCGGCGGCGGCATCGCCTACAACCGCGAGGAATTCTTCGCCATCGTGGAATCGGGCATGGAAGCCAGCCCGACCGACGAAGTGCTGATCGAGGAATCGGTGCTGGGCTGGAAGGAATTCGAGATGGAGGTGGTGCGCGACAAGGCCGACAACTGCATCATCATCTGCTCCATCGAAAACATCGACGCCATGGGTGTGCATACCGGCGACAGCATCACCGTCGCCCCGGCCCTGACCCTGACCGACAAGGAATACCAGCGCATGCGCTCGGCCAGCATCGCGGTGCTGCGCGAGATCGGGGTGGAAACCGGCGGCTCCAATGTGCAATTCGCGGTGAACCCAAAAGACGGCCGCATGGTGGTGATCGAGATGAACCCGCGGGTGTCGCGGTCCTCGGCGCTGGCGTCCAAGGCCACCGGCTTTCCCATCGCCAAGATCGCCGCCAAGCTGGCGGTCGGCTACACGCTGGACGAATTGCAGAACGACATCACCAAGGTCACGCCGGCCTCGTTCGAGCCGACCATCGATTATGTCGTCACCAAGATTCCGCGCTTTGCCTTCGAAAAGTTCCCCGGCGCCGAGCCGCTGCTGACCACCTCGATGAAGTCGGTGGGCGAGGCCATGGCCATCGGCCGCACCTTTGCCGAGTCGCTGCAGAAGGCGCTGCGCAGCCTGGAAACCGGGCTGACCGGCTTTGACGAGATCGCGCTGGACAGCGATCCCGCCGCCATCCGCGCCGCGCTGGCGCGCGCCACGCCCGACCGGCTGCGGCTGACGGCGCAGGCGATGCGCCATGACTTCCCGCTGGACGAGATCCAGCGCATCACCGGCTATGATCCCTGGTTCCTGGGCGAGATCGAAACCATCATCCGCACCGAGGCGCGCATCGTGCGGGAAGGCCTGCCGCAGCACGCCAAGGGCCTGCGCCAACTGAAGTCCATGGGTTTCTCCGATGCGCGGCTGGCCAGGCTGAGCGGCCACAAGGAAGCCACGGTGCGCAGCCTGCGCCATGCGCTGGACGTGCGCCCCTGCTTCAAGCGCATCGACACCTGCGCCGCCGAATTCGCGGCGCTTACGCCCTATATGTATTCCACCTATGAAGCGCCGGTGGGCGGGCAGACGGTGTGCGAATCCCGCCCCACCGATGCCAACAAGATCATCATCCTGGGCGGCGGCCCCAACCGCATCGGCCAGGGCATCGAGTTCGACTATTGCTGCTGCCATGCCGCCTATTCGCTCTCGAAGCAGGGCTATGAAACCATCATGGTCAACTGCAATCCCGAAACCGTTTCCACCGACTATGACACTTCCGACCGGCTGTATTTCGAGCCGCTGACCCTGGAAGACACGCTGGAAATCATCACCAAGGAACAGAGCAAGGGCACGCTGGCCGGGGTGATCGTGCAGTTCGGCGGCCAGACGCCGCTGAAGCTGGCCAACGGGTTGCGCGATGCCGGCGTGCCGATCCTGGGCACCAGCGCCGATGCCATCGACCTGGCGGAAGACCGCAAGCGTTTCCAGGCGCTGCTGGAAGACCTGCACCTCAAGCAGCCGCGCAACGGCACCGCCATGACGGCGGAGGAGACCATCCGCATCGCCAACGAGATCGGCTATCCGGTGATCCTGCGGCCTTCCTATGTCCTGGGCGGGCGCGGCATGGTGGTGGCGTCCGACGAAAGCGAAGCCAGAAAACAGGTCGCCTCGGGCGAGCTGTTCCGCATCTCGGGCGACAATCCGGTGCTGATCGACGGCTTCCTCAACCGCGCCACCGAAATCGACGTCGATGCGATCTGCGATCGTGACGGCGACGTCTTCATCGCCGGCATCATGGAGCATATCGAGGAAGCGGGCGTGCATTCCGGCGACTCGGCCTGTTCGCTGCCGCCGCGCTCGCTGTCGGCGCGGATCATAGCCGAGATCGAGCGCCAGACCGTCGCCATGGCCAAGGCGCTGAAGGTCCAGGGCCTGATGAATGTGCAGTATGCCATCCAGGGCGGCGAGATCTATGTGCTGGAAGTCAATCCGCGCGCCAGCCGTACCGTGCCCTTTGTGGCAAAAGCCATCGGCCTGCCGGTGGCGGCCATCGCCAGCCGCGTGATGGCGGGCGAGACGCTGGCTTCCATGAAGCTCAAACAGCCGAACCATCTGTTCCAGGAAGATGGGCACATCAGCGTCAAGGAAGCGGTGCTGCCCTTCGCCCGTTTCCCCGGCGTGGACACCATCCTGGGGCCGGAGATGCGCAGCACCGGCGAGGTGATGGGCATCGACGCCAATTTCGGCCGCGCCTTCGCCAAAAGCCAGATCGGCGCCGGGGTGAAGCTGCCCACCGGCGGCACGGTGTTCCTCTCGGTGCGCAACGCCGACAAGGATCTGATCGAGGCGCCGGCGCGCGAATTGCTGGCGATGGGTTTCTCGCTGATCGCCACCCGCGGCACCGCGCGCGCCCTGGAAGCCAAGGGCCTGCCCGTCACCACCATCAACAAGGTGCTGGAGGGGCGCCCGCATGTGGTGGATGCCCTGAAGAATGGCGAGATCAACCTGGTGTTCAACACCACCGACGGCGCCCAGGCGCTGGCGGATTCCTCGTCCATCCGCCGGGCGGCGCTGACCCTGAAAGTGCCCTATTACACCACCATGGCGGGGGCGGCGGCGGCCACCCAGGCCATCGCGGCCTTGCGCGAAGGCTCGCTCGAAGTCGCGCCACTGCAAAGTTACCGATCCACATAAATCGGTTCAGGGTTTCCGCTGGCCGCTCGCTTTGGCTCGCGGCGTTCGTTGCTCGAAATGGTCCACTGGACCATTTCGTTCGCGCGCCGCGCGAACCGCGCCTCACCCTTGAAGTCGCCCCCCTGCAGTCCTACTCTTCGTGAGGCACCGCCGGGGCGTCAAAGAAAAATACCCGGCAGAACAAGTATTTAGCTGAACCACGCCTTCCGCATTCCGGTCTCGCGGCCGGACGGAGGGTCTTTTTGCCGATGGAACTGACGATGGAAAAGATTGCGATGACCGCCTCGGGCTTTAGGGCCCTGGAGGAGGAACTGAACCGCCTCAAGAATGTGGACCGCCATGAAATCATCAAGGCGATCGCGGAAGCGCGCGCCCATGGCGACCTGTCGGAGAATGCCGAATATCACGCCGCCAAGGAGAAGCAGAGCTTCATCGAGGGCCGCGTCATGGAACTGGAAGACCAGATCGGCCGCGCCGACGTGATCGATATTTCCAAGCTGTCGGGCACCAGCATCAAGTTCGGCGCCACCGTGACCCTGGTGGACGAAGACACCGATGCGGAACGCAAATACCAGATCGTCGGCGATGTGGAATCCGACGCCAAGAGCGGGCGCATCTCGCTGTCTTCGCCCATTGCCCGCGCCCTGATCGGCAAGAGCAAGGGTGATACGGTGGAAGTCGCCGCGCCGGGCGGGGCGCGGTCCTATGAGATCGTGAAGGTCGAGTTCAAGTAAAGCCCTCTTGTCATGGCCCGCAAATGCGGGCCACCCAGGTGACGCTCCACAGACATAGGCAAGTTGGGCGACGTTCTATCTTGCGTCCACGCGCTTTATGCCCAACTGGGTGGCCCGCTCTCCGGCGGGCCATGACACTGCGCGCTAAATCACCCCCGGAATAAACCGCTTGGTCCGCGTCCGGTAAGCCGCATATTCCGGATAGGCCCGCGCCAGCACCGCTTCCTCATAGACGCTGCGAATCCACAGCAGCGCCACCACCCCGATGGCGATCAGCGTCGCCCAGGGCTGAAGGAACTGCATCGCGGTGCCGACGATGGTGATCATCTCCACGCCATAGAGCGGATGGCGCACCACGGCATAGGGCCCGGTGGTCACCAGCTTGCGCGCCTCCGGCATGATCGAGAAGCTCTTGCCCAGCCGCCACAGCACCACGAACGAGCCCACACTGCCGGCGCCCACCAGCAGCGCCGCCACGATCTGGACCGGCATGGTCAGGCGCGCCAGCGGCAGTTGCAGGATGCCCACGCCCAGGAAGGTGCCGACGAAGCCGAAAAAGCGCGGCAGCACGCCACGGGCTTTCAGAACCGGCTTGTCGCGCACCACCAGCACATAGACCAGCAGCAGGTCGAACAGCAGCGCCGCCAGCAACGAGAAAAACTGCACCCAGACATAGAGACCCGCCGCACCCGACGCCATCATCCCCCAGTCACCCACCAGGGTGGCGCGCAACTGCAGCGCGCCATAAAGGAACCACAGGATCAGCGGCAGCGCCGCCACGGCGTCATACAGCTTGCTGTCGCGCGCCGCCACCAGGCGCGGATCGGGCTGCGTCGGCATCAGCGACCAGGCCAGCAGCAGCAGCCAGCCCAGACCGAAATTGGCGATCAGCGCCACCCGGATGCTGGAGGCCAGGTCCTGGGGATTGACCGTCACCAGGCCGGGGGCGAGGAAATGCAGCGCAGTCGCCTGCAGCGGCGACAGCAGCAGGTTCAGCACCAGGACGATGAAGAAGCGGCGATGGGCGCGGGTGAAGGCCGCCACCGACGGCAGGAAATAGACGAACAGCAAAATCGCCCATATCAACAGGACAAAGCTCTTGGCCTGTCCCGTCAAAATCTGTTGCAGCATCACTTAATTTCCCCTCTGGCCCGATTATGTTTTCGGCCGCCGCGCCAGAAGCGCCACAAGCTCCGCGACCTCCGCAAATGTCCCATCCGGCGACAGTTCGCGCAAGGCGGCGCGCAAGGTGTGGGCGAATTCCTCGCGGCGATCGCCCAGCCGGTCGGGCGAACAGGTGGACATGGAAAAGGCGCGGCCGACGATATCGTCGATGGTCAGCGCCCGGCGGATGGTGACCGAAAGCCAGTCCAGCTCGGTAAAGGCGGAGGCGAACAGGAACGGCTCATAGCGGCGGTGGCCGCCATTGCGTTCCCTGACATGCTCGCTTTCGTCGCGGCCGAATTTCCTGGCGACATCATAAAGGGTTTTGAACCAGCGATTTTCGTCCACCGGCGGATGGGCGTCGTGGAACAGCGCCACGCCGCCCTCGGGCGTCACGATCCGGTCCAGCATTTCGAGCGTCGCGGCGCGGTCCATCCAGTGGAAGCTGCGGCCCATGGCGACCAGCCGGAACGGCCCCATGCCGGGTGTCAGGTCATCGGAGCCGCCGGCGCGGAAATCCACCGCCACACCGCTCGCCTGCGCCGCCGCTTGCGCCGCCGCCAGCATGGCGGGCTCGGGGTCCAGCGCCGTCACCCGAAGGCCGAGGCGGGCGAAGGGGATCGCCAGCATTCCGGTGCCGGTGCCCAGATCCAGCACCGAATCGCCGGGCGCCACCCCCGCCAGCGCCACGACCCGTCGCAGCAGGCGATCCGGATAGCCGAGGCGATAGCGCTCATAGAAGGCCACATTGCCGGAAAAAAGGCCGGGCCGCGCGGTGTCCGTCATGGCGGCGGCCTTTTGGACTTTGCTTTGCTCATCATGGGCTTATACTAGCCTTGGCGTCATTTTGTACGGATTGCATGGCGAATATCGCACTGGTGGACGACGACAAGAACATCCTGGCCTCCGTCAGCATGCTGCTGGAGCAGGAGGGCTATCATGTCCGCAGCTTCTCCGATCCCGCCGCGGCGCTGACCGCGCTGGTCACCGCCCCGCCCGACCTGGCGGTGCTGGACATCAAGATGCCGCGCATGGACGGGCTGGAGCTGCTGCGCCGGTTGCGCCAGGCCAATGCCGAACTGCCGGTCATCTTCCTCACCAGCAAGGACGAGGAGATCGACGAACTGATGGGCCTCAATGCCGGGGCCGACGATTACATCCGCAAGCCCTTCTCCCAGCGCCTGCTGCTGGAGCGGGTGCGCGCCGTCCTGCGCCGCGCCGAGGGCAGGACATTGCCCGCCGCCGCCAATGGCGAGGCTGCCAAGAAAGAGGCGCTGGTGCGCGGCAAGCTGGCGCTGGACCCGCAGCGCCATGAATGCACCTGGGACGGCAAGCCGGTGCGGCTGACGGTCACCGAATTCCTGATCCTGCAGGCGCTGGCGCAGCGTCCCGGTTTCGTCAAAAGCCGCGACAGCCTGATGGACGCCGCCTATGACGACCAGGTCTATGTCGATGACCGCACCATCGACAGCCACATCAAGCGGCTGCGCAAGAAGTTCAAGGCGGTGGCCGACGATTTCGACGCCATCGAGACGCTGTACGGCGTCGGATACCGCTACAAAGAATAGTGCCCCACTTTTCGGCCCTCACCTGGCGCATCGTCGGTTTCAATGCGCTGGCACTGATCATCCTGATGGGTGGCGTGGTCCTGGTGCAGACCGGCAGCCGCGGCCTGGTGGAGGAGCGGCTGGGCGGTGTGCAGCAGCAGGCCGCCATCGTCGCCGGCTCGCTGGCCGCCTATGCCACCGACGACCAGACCCAGTCGCTCAAGATCGCGGAAGCCGAACCGCTGCTGCGCCAGCTGATCGCGCCGACGCGGCTGCGGGCGCGGCTGTACCTGCCGGGGGGCAGGCTGGCCATCGACAGCCGCCAGCTTCTGCCGCGCAATGTGGTGCAGGTGAATGAACTGCCGGCGCTGGACACGGTCAGCCAGGCCAGAAGCTGGGTCCGGCGGGTCTATGACGGCATCATGGGGGTCAGGCCCTTCGCCCGGCTGGAGCCCTATTACGAAGGCGGCGACGACGGCCGGGTCTATCATGAGGTGGAGACGGCGCTGAACGGCGTCACCGCCAGCGCCGAACGGGTGGATTACCAGAACCGGCTGATCCTGTCGGTGGCGGTGCCGGTGCAGGGGGTGAAGGCGATCTATGGCGTGCTGCTGGTCTCCACCGAAGGCGGCGACATCGACGACATATTGCGTCAGGAACGCGCCACGCTCATCGAGGTGTTCGCGGTCGCGACGCTGGTGATGCTGTTCACCTCGCTGTATCTGGCGGGCACCATCGCCGAGCCGATCAAGCGGCTGGCGGCGGCGGCCGACCTGGTGCGCTCCGGCGCCGGCGGGCGCAGCGACATTCCCAATTTCCCCGAACGCACCGACGAGATCGGCGACCTGGCCGACAGTTTGAAATCCATGACCAGCGGCCTTTATGACCGCATCGACGCCATCGAAAGCTTCGCCGCCGATGTGGCGCACGAGTTGAAGAACCCGCTGACCTCGCTGGCCAGCGCGGTGGAGATGTTCAGCCGCGCCAAGGACGACGAAAGCCGGGCGCGGCTGCTGGCCATCGTGCGCGGCGACGTCAAGCGCATCGACCGGCTGATCACCGATATTTCCGACGCCTCGCGGCTGGATGCCGAACTGTCGCGCGAGGCGCCGCAGCCGGTGGCGCTGTCGCGGCTGCTGGAGACCATCATCGAGATCTATCGCATGACCGATCATGCCGTGACCTTCGCGCTCAAGGACCAGTTGCCGGCGGGTACGGTGGTGCGCGGCCGCGACGAGCGGCTGGGCCAGGTGTTCCGCAACCTGATCGACAATGCGGTGTCCTTCTCGCCGCCGGACGGCGTGGTGGCGGTGACCGCGACGCGTCACGACATGGTGGTGCGGGTGACGGTGGAGGATGACGGCCCCGGCATTCCGCCCGACAATCTGGAATCCATCTTCGAGCGTTTCTACACCGAGCGGCCGGGCGAGAATTTCGGGCGCAATTCGGGCCTGGGCCTTTCCATCGCCCGCCAGATCATCGAAGGCGCGGGCGGGCGCATCTATGCGGAAAATCACGAGCCCCATGGCGCGCGCCTGATCGTGGAACTGCCGGTGGCGCCGCTCCATGCCTGAAAAAACCATCCGGGAGAAGAACATCCATGCCAGTTGCGTGGCGATCGGGAGGCGCGGGGTGCTGCTGCTGGGGCCCAGCGGCAGCGGCAAGTCCGATCTGGCGCTGCGGCTGATCGACGGCGGCGCCAAGGGTGATACAAGGCTGGTGGCCGATGACCGCACCATCCTGTTCCTGGCCAAGGGCGCCTTGTGCGCCAAGGCACCGCCCAGCATCAAGGGCCTTCTGGAAGTGCGCGGGGTCGGCATCGTCAAGCTGCCGGTCCTGGCGCAGGTGAAGATCGCGCTGGTTGTAGTGCTGGGGCGCGAAGGCGCGCGCCTGCCGCAGCCGCGTTTGTGGCGCGCGCCGCACACTATTTCGCTTGGGCCCGACACATTGCCGCCGCAAATCGCGCTGGATGCCTTTTGCGCCTCCACACCGGCGAAAATCCGCATGGCGCTGGCCGCCGGGGCGCGGGGCTTGTTCCGCGACACTTTTATAACCAAATAAGCCTTCCCACGGCGGGCGCTTTTGCTACTGTCCCCGCCGTTGAAGGAAGTTTCATGATCGGCATCGTTCTGGTTACCCATGGCCGCCTGGCCCAGGAATTCATTTCCGCGATGGAGCATATGGTGGGTCCGCAAACCCATCTGCGCGCCGTCTGCATCGGGCCCGAGGACGATATCGAACGCCGCCAGCGCGAGATCGCGGCCGCCGCCAAATCGGTGGATGTGGGCCGGGGCGTCATCATCGCCACCGACATGTTCGGCGGCACGCCCTGCAACCTGGCGCTGACCCTGCTGGTACGCGGCAAGATCGAGGTGCTGGCGGGCGCCAACCTGCCCAGCCTGATCAAGCTGATCGACATCAGGAACAAGCTGCCGCTGGAACAGGCCGTCAAGGAAGCGATCGACGCCGGGCGCAAATACATGCGCGCCGGCAGCGCCGATCTTGCTTAGGAAGATTGGGGCCTGACGCGACACCATGGGCAATGTGCTGCGCGCCTCTGCCGTCATCCGCAACAAGCGCGGCCTGCACGCGCGCGCCAGCGCCAAGATCGTGGAAGCCTCGGCCCGCTTCCAGTCGGAGATCCATGTCATCAAGGACGGCACCGCCGTCAACGGCCGCTCGATCATGGGACTGATGATGCTGGCGGCCTCGATCGGCTCGACGGTGATGATCACCACCGAGGGCCCCGACGCCCAGGAAGCGATGACCGCGATGCTGGCGCTGATCGAGGCGAAGTTTGGAGAGGAATGATCGCCCCGCTATGCGAGGCGATCATTCCGCCAAGCCTGGCCGCGCGTCAGCGTCTTCGGCCGGGCGCGGCAGGACGAGAGCATGACCCTTTCCATCGCCGCCATCGTCCTGTTCGCCGCCCTGCTGCATGCCTCCTGGAACGCCCTGCTCAAGGGCGGCGGCGACGGGCTGTGGTCCATGACCGTGATGGGCGTCGCCACCGCCATCGCCTGCGCCGTGGCGCTGCCCTTCCTGCCCTGGCCCCTGCGCGCCAGCTGGCCGTTCATCGCCGCGTCGGCGCTGCTGCATGTCGGCTATAACGCCTTCCTGATCCGCGCCTATCGCAGCGGCGATTTCGGCAGTGCCTATCCCATCGCGCGCGGCTCCTCGCCGATGCTGGTGACGTTGGGCGCCGCGTTGACGGCGGGGGAAAGCCCCACGCTTCTCAACGTCGCGGGCATCCTGCTGGTCAGCATCGGCATCATCTCGCTGGCCTTTCGCGGCAAACGGCTGCCGGAAACAGGCATCTTCTACGCCCTGGGCACGGGTGTGTTCATCGCCGCCTACAGCGTCACCGACGGCATCGGCGGGCGGCTGTCCGGCAACGCCATCGCCTATACCCTTTGGATGTGCCTGTTGTGGGGCGCCACCGCCTTGCCGGTCTATCTTCTGATGCGCCCGGGACGGGACCTGTGGCGCGGCACGCGTGTTACCGGATTGGCGGCCATCGGCGGCATCGTTTCGGTCGCGGCTTACGGCATCGTCATCTTCGCCATGACGCGCGCGCCCATGGGCTCGGTTTCGGCCCTGCGGGAGACCAGCGTCTTGTTCGCCATCGTGCTGGGACGCCTGTTTTTCGCCGAACCCCTGACGGCGCGGCGCATCGCCTCGGCGCTGGTGATCGCAGCCGGTGCAATATGCCTGGAATGAGAAACGTCATGAAGCCGGTTTTTCTGTTTGTCCTGGCGCTGCTGCTCCCCGCCGCCGCCGCTCCCATCACCGAGGCGCATCCCGCGCTGTGGCATGTGAAGGGCCGGGCGGGAGAAGTCTATCTGCTGGGGGCGGTGCATATCCTGCCCGAAGGCCTGAACTGGCGCACGCCGCAGGTCCAGGCCGCCATCGCCCGCGCCGACACTTTTGTGTTCGAAATCCTCAAGACGCCGGACGCCATGGCCCAGATCCAGCAGATGGTGTCGGCGCGGGGAAGGTTGCCGCCGGGGCATGGTTTGCGCGCCCTGCTGTCGCCGGATGCGGCGAAGGATTACGACACCGTGCTGGCCGGGCTGGGGCTGGCGCCCGACGCCATGGAGCCGTTGCAGCCCTGGCTCGCCGACCTGGAACTCACCTTGCTGGAAGCCAGGAAGGAAAAATACGACAGCGCCGGGGTGGATGACGCGCTGATGGCTCAGACGCAGCAGGCGGGCAAGCCGATGCGGGCCTTGGAAACCGTCGAACAGCAACTGGCGCTGGTCGCACCCGATGACGACCAGGCGGCGCTGGAGGATTTCGAATCCGATCTTGTGGACCTCAAGAATCCGCAGGATGAGATTTCGGGGCTTTACCAGGCCTGGGCCGGCGGCGATCCGGCGGCGCTGGACCGTTTCCTGCGCGCGGACTATGCCGACCGGCCTGCCGTGCGCACGCGCCTGCTGGACGACCGCAACCGGCGCTGGCTGCCCCAGATCGAAGCCATGCTGAAGGAAAAGCATGTCTTCTTCATCACCGTGGGGGCGGGTCACCTGGCCGGCCCGGCGGGCGTGCCCGCCCTGCTGCGCGCGGCCGGTTACAGGGTTGACGGGCCTTAGATGGTTAAAACTTTAAGCATCGGCTTACGCCGTCTTTAAACCACGCGGCCACAGGATGCCGCGGGCAGCTTGGGGCAGGACGGATGCGCATCTGGCGATACTGGTTCTTCCGCTTCAGCCTGTTCTTCCTGACCCTGGCGCCCGCCTTTGGCGCGGAGCCCGAGTTCGATCCCGCCGACGGGCCGGTGGTGCATGCCACGCCCGCGATGTGGACCGTGCATGGCCCCAAAGGCACCGCCTATCTGCTGGGCTCGTTCCACGCCCTGCCCCGCAACGTCGACTGGAAGACGCCGCAAATCCGCCACGCGGTCCAGAGCGCCAATGTCTTCGTGTTCGAAATTTCCCATGAACCGGATTTCCGGCGGCGGTGGACGCAGCTTTATGGCGAGAACATCCTGCTGCCGCTTTCGAATTCCCTGCCCTCCTATTTCGACGCGCAGATGCGCAGCGAGTGGCGCGCGGCGGTGGAGCATACCCGCATCAATGCCGATACGCTGGTGCAGCTGCGCCCCTGGGGCGCGGCGCGCGCCTTTGAATTCGCGATGAGCGGAGAAAACGTCCACATCTATTCCGACGAGGGCGTGGACAACAAGATCGCGGGCATGGCCGAAGCGCGCGGCGCGCCGATCCTTGGCCTGGAGACCGCCGAAGCACATCTGCATGTCATGTTGCGCGACGCCACGACCGCCAATGAGATCGGCCAGCTGCGCGACGCCATGCACAAGGCCGCGACCATGAAGATGCTGCCCTTCTCGAAAATGCTGGCGGCCTGGGAAACCGGCGACGTCAGGGCGATCCGGGCGACAAGCACACAGGACCCGGCTGAACGCAAGGTGATGCTGGATGACCGCAACCAGGCCTGGGTGCCCAGGATCGAAAAGATGCTGACGCAAAAGCGCACCTTCCTGATCACGGTCGGCGCCGCGCATCTGGCCGGCCCCGGCAGCGTGGTGGACCTGCTGCGCGCCGACGGCTACACGGTCAAGGGGCCCGATAGCCCGGGCGCGCAACTCAGCTCGGCGAACACGAAATAGCTAGGCCGCGCGGCGGTAGTGCCTGCCCTCTTCGACTTCCTCGATGATCTTTTTCACGAAGGCGTCGAGGTCGTCGGGCTTGCGGCTGGTGATGATGCCATCATCCACCACCACGCTTTCATCCAGCCATCGGGCGCCGGCATTCTCCACATCCTTGCGGATCGAGGGATAGGAGGTCGCCTGGCGGCCGCGCAGGGCATCGGCCTGCACCAGCAGCCAGGGGCCATGGCAAACGGCGGCGACAACCTTGCCGCTGGCCAGGAAATCCTTGACCAGCTTCATGGCGCTCTCGTCCACCCGCAGCTTGTCGGGGTTCATCACGCCGCCCGGGATGACCAGCGCGGTGTAATCGCGTTCCTTCGTATCCTTTATCGCCAGGTCCACGGCGGCGGGGCGGCCCCAGTCGGTATGCTGCCAGCCTTTGATCTCCTTGCCGTCCGGCGAGGCGATGGTGACCTGCGCGCCCGCGGCCCTCAACTGGTCGCGCGGCACTTCCAGTTCCGACTGTTCGAAACCGTTGGTGGCGATGATGAGGATCTTGGCTTGCCTGATATCGGCCATGGCGTGCTCCCTGTTGCGGATACACAGACAATCCCGGAACCGCGTTTCGGTTCAGATGTGATCCTTGAGTTGGAACTTCTGCTCCAGGATACGCAGGCCCACGATCAGCAGGACGAAGATCGCCAGCCCCAGCCCGACAATGGCCCAGGGCGCCATCGCCGTCGCCAGGCCCATCGCCGCCACCGCCCAGACCTCGGCCGCCGTGGTGAGGTTGAGGACCTTGTGGCTCTGCATGTCGCGCATGATGATGCCGCTGCCCAGGAAGCCGACGCCCACCAGCACGCCCTGCAACACGCCCTGCAGCGCCCGCGACAGCGCATCGCTGTGGCCGACGATGCCCGGCGCGTGCAGCGATGACAGCGTCACCAGGGCGGCGGCGAAACTCACCAGACCCAGGGTGCGGATGCCGGTGGGCTTGCCCCTCAGCAGGCGTTCCCAGCCCAGCGCCATGCCGATCAGGGTGGCCGCGATCAGCCGCAGCCCGATATCCAGCGTATCGAAGGGGATGGCGAAATTACCCGCATACATTGGGTTTTTCCCCGATTCTGCCGCCCCGCCAGGCTAGCCCGGACACGCGGCATAATCATATGCATATTTCTTTATATCATTCTTGCCCCGGCCCGGCCGCGCTGCTAAGAGGCTGCGCGAAATCAAGGGAATCCGCACATGGCCGCCTTCAGCGATTACATCGTCAAAGACATCAGCCTCGCCGAGTGGGGCCGCAAGGAACTCAACATCGCCGAGATCGAGATGCCCGGCCTGATGGCGACCCGCGCCGAATACGGCCCCACGCAGCCCCTGAAGGGCGCGCGCATCGCCGGTTCGCTGCACATGACCATCCAGACCGCCGTGCTGATCGAAACCCTCAAGGCGCTGGGCGCCGATATCCGCTGGGTGTCGTGCAACATCTATTCGACCCAGGACCATGCCGCCGCCGCCATCGCCGCCGCCGGCATTCCGGTCTTCGCCGTCAAGGGTGAGAGCCTGAAGGATTATTGGGACTATACCGCCAGGCTGTTCGACTGGCATGGCGGCGGCACCCCCAACATGATCCTGGACGACGGCGGCGACGCCACCATGCTGGTGCATCACGGCCTGCGCGCCGAAAAGGGCGATGTCGCCTTCCTGGAAAAGCCGGAGAATGAGGAAGAGGAAGTCTTCTACGCCCTCATCAAGCGCCTCCTGAAGGAAAAGCCCAAGGGCTGGTTCGCCGAGATCGCGGCCAACATCAAGGGCGTGTCGGAGGAAACCACCACCGGCGTCCACCGCCTGTATCTGATGGAGAAGGATGGCCGCCTGCTGTTCCCCGCCATCAACGTCAACGACAGCGTCACCAAGTCCAAGTTCGACAACCTGTATGGCTGCAAGGAATCGCTGGTGGACGGCATCCGCCGCGGCACCGATGTGATGATGGCCGGCAAGGTCGCCATGGTCGCGGGCTTCGGCGATGTCGGCAAGGGCTCGGCCGCCAGCCTTCGCAATGCCGGCTGCCGCGTGATGGTGTCGGAAATCGACCCCATCTGCGCCCTGCAGGCCGCCATGGAAGGCTATGAAGTGGTGACGATGGAAAATGCCGCGCCCCGCGCCGACATCTTCGTCACCGCCACCGGCAATGTCGACGTCATCACGGTGGAGCATATGCGCGCCATGAAGGACCGCGCCATCGTCTGCAACATCGGCCACTTCGACAGCGAGATCCAGATCGCCGCCACCAAGAACTTCCAGTGGCACAACATCAAGCCGCAGGTGGACGAGATCGAATTCCCCGACGGCAAGCGCATCATCATGCTGTCGGAGGGGCGCCTGGTGAACCTGGGCAACGCCATGGGCCATCCCTCCTTCGTCATGTCGGCCAGCTTCACCAACCAGACCTTGGCGCAGATCGAACTGTGGCAGAACACCGGCAAGTATGAGAAGAAGGTCTATGTCCTGCCCAAGGTGCTGGACGAGAAGGTCGCCCGCCTCCACCTGGCCAAGGTCGGCGCCCAACTGACCGAACTCAGCAAGAAGCAGTCCGACTACATCACCATCCCGCAACAGGGTCCGTACAAGCCGGAAACCTATCGCTACTAGGACGGTCGAACCCGTACAGGAAGGCGCGCTGTAAAAGGCGCGCCTTTTTTGTTGCCCGCGCCGCCAGCCGGTGCGGCCGCCGGTAAGGACTCGTTAACTTTCTGAATTGACTCACAATTTGTCCACAGCCCGCAAAATCTGGGGCTGTGGGCCGCATCTCGTTTTTAGGAATTTATTAACCACAATACCTAGTCGGAGTCGGCCTCTGCAGCTATCTTGTTGATTCAACAGTGATTCGTCGCGGGACGAGTCGTTAACGGGGGCTGGCGGCATGCGTCCCATATCGGGACAGGGCAGAAAGCCGGGAGCGGCAGGGGACTGGCGGCAGGGTGTCCTGCCGGCGGCGGTCGCCCTCGCCCTGCTGCCCTGCCCTGCCTGGGCCGCCGACCTCACCGCCCTGACTTTCCAGAATGGCAATGTCGTGGTGCTGTCGGCGCTGGCCTTTGGCGGGGTGGCGCTGGCCATCGCGGCGGGCCTGTGGGCGCTGGCGGAACAGCGCGCGGCACGCCGCCTGCGCAAGTCGCTCAAAACCGTGGGCGCCAAGACCCGGGCGGCGCTGGGCGAGCGCGACGCCCTGCTGGGCGCGGGGCGCGAGGCGCTGGTGGTGTGGGGCCGCGATGGCGCCGGGCCCTTCTCCTATGGCGGCGGCGACGAAACCCTGCAGTCCTGCCTCAAGGGCGCCGATGCGCTGGCGCTGTCGGGCGCGCTGGACGGCTTGTCGGATCGCGGCGCCGGGTTTTCGCTGACGGTGCATGACGTGCATGGGCGGGTGCTGCTGGCGCGCGGCCGCGCCGTGGGCGGCATGGCGGCGGTGTGGATCGAAGAGCCCGCCGTGGCGGAGACAGGCGCCGACTACAAGGCCATCCTGGACGCCCTGCCGGTGCCGGTGTGGCTGCGCGACAAGGGCCTGGCGCTGACCTGGGGCAACCATGCCTTCCTGCGCGGCGCGGGCGCGATCGACCTGGACGCCGCCAAACGCGAGCAGGTGGAGCTGGACAAGGGCGAACGCGACCTGGCCGCCATCGCCCGCAGCGAAAACGCCATCCATGAATCCCGCCGCTTCTCGGTGATGGGCGGCCAGCGCCGCGCCCTCGCCTTTACCGAAATTCCGCTGGGCGATGCCGGGGTGATCGGCACGGCGCTGGACGTGACCGAGATCACGGCGGCGGAAGCGCGGCTGCAGCAGCATGCCGATGCCCATTCCGCCACCCTGGATTCGCTGCAGACGGCGGTGGCGATCTTCGGCCGCGACCAGAAGCTGACCTTCTACAACAAGGCCTTTGTGCGGCTGTGGGGCCTGCCGGAAAACTTCCTGGAACGGCATCCCGGCGACGGCGAGATTCTCGACCGGCTGCGCGATGCCCGCAAGCTGCCGGAACAGCGCGACTACCAGGCCTGGAAGCGCGCGCGCCTGGCGCTGTATCAAGAGGCGCAGCGCCAGACCGCCAGCGAAGAGACCTGGCACATGCCGGGCGGCCAGACCATCCGCGTCGTCACCCAGCCGCATCCTTTTGGTGGCCTCACGTTCCTGTATGAAGACGTCACGGCGCGGCTGGCGCTGGAAAGCGACTACAACACCCTGATGAAAGTGCAGTCCGCCACGCTGGACACCCTCAGCGAGGGCGTGGCGGTGTTCGGTCCCGATGGCCGGCTGAAACTGCACAATGCCGCCTTCGCCCGCATCTGGGAGATGGAACCGCAAGACCTGCAAGACGAGCCGCATGTGCGCACCATCGCCGCCTTGTCGCGCGACCGTTTCGGCGACAGCGGCATCTGGAACCAGTTGACCCAGGCGATTGTCGCGGGCGCGCGCGCCACCGACCTGGGCGAGGTCGAACGCTCCGACCGCTCCATCCTGGCGCTGTCCACCGCGCCCCTGCCCGATGGCGCGACGCTTGTGACCTGCGCCGATGTCACCGACCGCTTCCGCATCGAGAATGCGCTGCGCGACCGCAACGAGGGGCTGGAGGCGGCGGATCGACTGAAGTCCGATTTCATCAAGCATGTCAGTTACGAATTGCGCACGCCCCTGAACACCATCCTGGGCTTTTCCGAACATCTCGCCAGCGGCGTGCCCGGCGCGCTGAACCCGCAGCAGGAGGAATATGTCCAGGCCATCGTGGCGGGCGGCAACACGCTGAAAAGCCTGATAAACGACATTCTCGACCTGGCGCTGGTGGAATCCGGCGCGCTGCGGCTGGAGCTGGAGCGCATAGACCTTTACGAGATCGTCACCGAGGTGGCGGCGCATGCCCGCGACTGGGCCGCCAAGGTCGGGCTGACCCTGGAGGTGGATGTGCCGCAGGACGCCGGCCGCTTCCTGGCCGATGCGCGGCGGCTGCGCCAGATCGTCTTCAACCTGTTGTCCAACGCGTTCAAATACACCCCGCGCGGCGGCCGCATCCTGCTGTCGGCGCGGATCGTGGGCGAGGATGTGCAGATCGTGGTGGCCGACAACGGCCCCGGCATTCCCGCCGAGGTGAAGGCCAATGTGTTCGAGCGGTTCTCGGCCAAGGGCGGTTCAGGCACGCGGGCCGGCGCGGGGCTGGGCCTGGCGCTGGTCAACCGCTTCCTGGAACTGCATGACGGCTGGGTGGAGATCGAAAGCGACAGCACGCGCGGCGGCGGCACCCTGGTGCGCTGCCACCTGCCGCGCCGCATCTCCGACGACGAGCCGCATCCCGAAGTCAGCAGGGATAAAAGGACGGCGTATCTGTGACCACGCCCCTCGGTGTCATGGCCCGCTTCGGATGCGTCCGGTTCACCCCACTTGTCATGGCCCGCCGGAGAGCGGGCCACCCAGTTGGGCATGAAGCGGCGTGGCTGCAGGACAAAGTATCGACGGCATTGCGATGACCGGCGCGGTGTCACCTGGGTGGCCCGCTTTTGCGGGCCATGACAATTGGAGTGGTCAGTGCTGGCTTTTCGGCAGCCTCAGCACAATCCCATCCAGCGCCGCCGTCATGCGCAACTGGCACGACAGGCGGCTGTCGGGGCGGCGTTCGGGCGCGAAGTCCAGCATGGTTTCTTCCATGTCGTTCATGCGCGGCAGCTTGGCCTGCCATTCCGGCGCGACATAGACTTGGCAGGTGGCGCAGGCGCAGGCCCCGCCGCAATCGGCATCGATGCCCGGCACCAGATGCTTGACCGCGCCTTCCATCAGCGACCAGCCCTCGGCCACCTCCACGGTGTGGGCGGTGCCGTCATCCTCGATATAGGTGACCTTGTGTTTGGCGGCCATCACGCCAGCGTCTTCATGGCAATGGAAAGATCGGCCAGCTTCGCGGCATCCACCTGTTTGCCCTCGGCCACCAGCTTCTTGCCGATCATGTATTCCGGCGCGGCATTGACCGCCTCCACCGCCGCCACCGCGCCGTCGCGCAGATGGAACACCGCGAACTTGCGCGCGGCGGGATCGCCGCGCTGGACCAGGGTATCGGTCGGCCGCGCCAGGCCCGCGATCTGCAGCTTCAAATCATATTGGTCGGACCAGAACCATGGCACCTCGGCATAGGTTCTGGGCCTGCCCATCATCGCCAGGGCCGCATGCTTGGCCTGATCGATGGCGTTCTGCACGCATTCCAGGCGGATGGAATGGCCTTCGCGCCCGACATGGCGGGTGCAGTCGCCAGCCGACCAGATGTACGGATCGCCGGTGCGGGCATTCTGGTCCACCACGATGCCGTCTTCCGACGCCAGCCCGGCCTGAACCGCCAGTTCGTCGCACGGCGTCACGCCGATGCCGACCAGCACCAGGTCGCAAGGATAGGCCTGGCCGCCCGCGACAATGCGCTCGACCTTGCCGTCGCCTTCGAAAGCCTCGACCCCGGTGCGCAATTTCAGCGTCACCCCGGCCTTTTCATGTTCAAGTGCGTAGAAAGCAGAAAGCTGCGGCGACACCGCCCGCGCCATCAGCCGGTCCATCGCTTCGAACACCGTCACCGCCAGCCCGCGCTTAGCGGCGACGGCGGCGACTTCCAGCCCGATATAACCGCCGCCGACAATGGCGATGCGCTTGCCGGCGGTGAAGTCCGCCTGCAGCGCGTCCACATCGGCGATGGTCTTGAGATAATGGACGCCCGGCAGATCGGCGCCGGGGCATTTCAGCTTGCGCACCCGCGCCCCGGTGGTGAGCAGCAGCTTGTCATAGGCCAGCTTGCGGCCGTCATGCAGTTCGACATGGCGCTCGGCGCGATGAATGGCTTTGGCATTGGTGTTCAGGATCAGATCGCAACCGGCCTCGGCATAATAACTGTCGGCCTTGAGAAACAGGCGCGGGCGCTCGAACGCGCCCAGCAGATAGGCCTTGGACAAGGGCGGGCGCTGATAGGGCGGATAGGCTTCGTCGCCCACCATGGTGATGGGGCCGTCAAAGCCTTCGGCGCGCAGCGACTGGACAGCCTGGGCGCCCGCCTGGCCGGCGCCGATGATGACGATATGCTCGGACATGTCCCGACTATTTTGTGCAATTGCGGGGCGGGGTTAGCATAGCGGTGCGGGCGCTACAACAACCCCTTCCGGGCCGCGCCTTGGCGGGCTAAAAGCGGTGGATATGGCCGATATATCCCAGACGTTTCGCACCAGCATCGCCCTGCCCGGCCTGGCCGCGACCGGGGCCCTGGGCGCGGGCGTGGCAGCCGGTTTGCGGGTGGGCGATTGCGTGGCGTTGTGGGGCGATCTGGGCGCGGGCAAGACCACCCTGGCGCGCGCCATTCTGCAGGCGCTGGGCGTGCGCGAAGACGTGCCCAGCCCAACCTTCACGCTGGTTCAAAGTTATGAGACACCGCATCTGGCGGTGAGCCATTACGATCTCTACCGGCTGAAAAGCGCGCGCGAGATGCGCGAATTGGGTTTCGACGACGCGCTGCTGGACGGCGCGGTGCTGGTGGAATGGCCGGAACGCGCGCCGGAGGCGCTGCCGCCCGACGCCCTGCATGTGCGGCTGGCGTTGCAGGACGGCGTGCGGACGGCGCGGCTGACCGGGCCGGCGCGCTGGGAAAGCCTGCTGCATGTCTGAGCGTAATGCCGCGATGATGGATTTCCTGCGTGATGCGGGTTGGGGCGCTGCCGTGGTGACGCCATTGCCGGGCGACGCCTCGACCCGCCGCTATGCGCGGCTGAGCCTGAACGGGCGCAAGGCGATGCTGATGGACCAGCCGCAGGGCGCGGAAACGCCCACTGCGCCGCCGGGCGCCAGCGCGGAAGAACGCCGCGCCCTGGGTTACAATGCGGTGGCGCGGCTGGCGGGGGCGGATTGCGCCCGCTTCGTGGCGGCGTCGGCATGGCTGCGCGGTCATGGCCTCGCCGCACCGGAAATCCATGCCGCCGACTGCGCCAATGGCTTTGTCATCCTGGAAGACCTGGGCGATGCGCTGTTCGCCGAGGTGCTGGCGGATGGCGGCGATGAACAGGCGCTGTATGAAGCCGCCGTGGAAGTGCTGGCGAAGATTCACGCCCACGACGCGCCCGCCGCGCTGTCCGCCGACAAGCCGCTGTTCGCCTATGACATCACCGCGCTGATCGCCGAGATCGACCTGCTGACGGAATGGTTTCTGCCGCTGGCCTTGGGCCGCGCCGCGACGGCGGAGGAAATCATGGAGCATCGCGCCCTGTGGCAGGCGGCGCTGGCGACGATCGGCGGCAACCGCCGCGTCTTCGTGCATCGCGACTATCACGCCCAGAACCTGTTGTGGCTGCCGGAACGTGCGGGCATCGCCCGCGTCGGGCTGATCGATTTCCAGGATGCGGTGGCGGGCAGCGCGGCCTATGATCTGATCTCGCTGGTGGAGGACGCGCGCCGCGACGTCAGCCTCGTGACGGCCCAAGCCGCGACGGCGCATTACCTGGCGGCGATGGCGAAGCAGGGCACGCCGCTGGACGAAACCGAATTCCGCCGCGAGATGGCGGTGATGGCGGCGCAGCGCAACGCCAAGATCGTGGGCATCTTCGCCCGCCTGTACAAACGCGACGGCAAGCCGCGTTACCTGGCCTATCTGCCGCGCGTCTGGGGTTATCTGGAACGCGACCTGGCGCATCCAACGCTGTCGGACATGCGGACATGGTATGATCGCGTGATTCCAAAAGATAAGCGCGCGGTGACAGTGTGACCCAGATCAAAGCCGCGATGATCATGGGCGCGGGCCTGGGCAGCCGCATGCGGCCCCTGACCGATGACCGGCCCAAACCGCTGGTGATGGTGGGCGGCAAGGCGCTGGTCGATCATGCGCTGGACCGGTTGGTGGCGGCGGGCGTCACGCTGGCGGTGGTCAACCTGCATTACAAGGCGCAGATGCTGCGCGATCACCTGGCGAAACGCCGCGACATCGAAATCGTATTTTCCGACGAGACCGACTTGCTGCTGGATACCGGCGGCGGCGTGGTCAAGGCGCTGCCGCATTTCGGCGGCGAACCCTTCTTTGTGCTGAATTCCGATTCCATCTGGACCGAGCAGGGCGCGTCCGCCTTGCGCGCGATGCAGGAGGTTTGGGACGGCACGCGCATGGACGGCCTGCTCTTGCTGGCGGATATGGCGACCGCCATCGGCTATGACGGCAAGGGCGATTTCGTGCTGCTGGCAGGCGGGCATGTCGTCCGAGCCAAGGGACGGAGTGAGTTGCCATTCGGTTATCTCGGCACCCAGATCGTCCATCCCCGCCTGTTCGCCGATGCGCCGGCGGGACCCTTCTCCACCAACATCCTGTGGGACCGCGCCATCGCCAACAACCGCCTGTTCGGCACCAGGCTGGATGGCGTGTGGCTGCATGTCGGCACCCCGCAGGCGCGCGACGAAGCGCAAGCCCATCTCACTGCGGTCAGCGCGGCGTGAAGGCCGCCGCGGTCTTCACCATCGCGCCCAGCGCGCCCTTTGCCGAAACCCTGGCGCGCGGCCTGGTCGAACGCAGCGGCGGCGATCCGCTGGCCCTGGCGGCCGCCACCATCTATCTGCCGACGCGGCGCGCGGCGCGCGGCTTTGGCGACGCCTTCGCCGGGGTGATGGGCGGCGCGGCGCTGCTGCCGCAATTCCGCGCCCTGGGCGACAGCGATGAAGAAGACCTGCTGTTCAGCGCGCCCGAAGACCTGGAGCTGATGCCCGCCATCAGGCCGCTGCGGCGGCAATTGCTGCTGGCGCAACTGATCGGCGCCTGGGACCGCGCGCTGTCTTTCGCCCAGGCCGCCGCGCTGGCCGACAGCCTGGCGGCGGTGATGGACGAACTGGAAACCCAGGGCTGCGACCTTGCCCGTTTGAAAGACCTGGCGCCGCCCGAACTGGCCGAACACTGGGAAGGCGTGGCGCGGTTTCTGGATCTGCTGCAATCGCAATGGCCCAACATTCTCGCGGATGAGAAGGCGCTCAATCCCGCCGCGCGGCGCAATCTCGCCTTGAAGGCGCTGGCGGCGCGGCTGGAACAGTCGCCGCCGCCCGGACTGGTGATCGCGGCCGGTTCAACCGGCTCCATTCCCGCCACGGCGGCGCTGCTGGGCGTGATCGCGCGGCTGCCCAGGGGCGCGGTGGTGCTGCCCGGCCTGGACCAGCGGCTGGAGACGGCGGCCTGGGAGGGCCTGGACCCCGGCCATCCCCAGTTCGGCCTGCACCAACTGTTGCAAACCATGAAGGTGGCGCGCGAAGACGTGACGCCATGGTTTGCCGCCCCCACCAACAGCGCGCGCGAGGCCTTGCTGAGCGAGACCCTGCGGCCCGCGCCCACCACCGATGCCTGGCGCACCCTGGCGCAAACCGGCGCGCGCGAAATCACCAATGGGTTAGACGGCATGGCGCTGGCGGCCTGCGCCGATCCGGCGCAGGAGGCGCTGACCATCGCGCTGGCGTTGCGCCAGGCGCTGGAAACACCCGGCCGCACCGCCGCCCTGGTGACGCCGGATCGCAACCTGGCGCGGCGGGTGGCGGCGGAAATGGCGCGCTGGCATGTGACGATTGACGATTCCGCCGGCCGGCCGCTGGCCCATACCGCCTGCGGCGCGTTTCTCTGCCTGCTGGCGGACGCCGTGGCGGCGCGGTTCGCGCCGGTGCCGCTGCTGGCGCTGCTCAAGCATCCTTTCGCGCGGCGCGGACAGGACGGCGCGTCGTTTCGCGCCTGGGCGCGCGCGTTGGACCGCTGGTGCCTGCGCGGCCCGCGCCCCGACGCCGGGCTGGCCGGCATCGCGCGCGCCATCGCCAAGGCGGCATCGGCGCGCCATCCCCCGCCCGGATTGGCGGCGCTGGCGGACTGGTGGTGCGGCATCGCCGCGATCCTGATGCCGCTGGAACAGTTGGGCACACACAGGCCGCTTGCCGAATTGATAGACGCCCATGTCGTCGCGGCGGAACGGTTGGCCTGCGACGAAAGCGACGACTGCATCCTGTGGCGCGGCGAAGACGGCGAGAAAGCCAATGGCTTCATCAAGGAACTGATGCCCGCGGCATCCGGTCTTGCTCCCGTCGAATGCGCCTCCTGGCCGCCCTTGCTGCGCGCCCTGCTGATGAAACAGAAGGTGCGCCTGGCCTTCGGCCAGCATCCCCGGCTGGCCATCCTGGGGGCGCTGGAAGCCCGGCTGCTGCAGTTCGATCTCACCATCCTGGGCGGGCTGAACGAGGGAAGCTGGCCGCAGGGGCCCGGCGCCGATCCCTGGTTCTCGCGCCCGATGCGCAAGAGCCTGGGGCTGGAACAGCCGGAGCGCGGCATCGGCCTTTCGGCGCATGACTTCGCCATGCTGGCGGCGGGACCGTCAGTGCTGATGACCCGCGCGCGCAAGGCCGATGGCGCGCCGACCATTCCGTCGCGCTGGCTGCAGCGGCTGGAGCAGCTGGTGGTGGGGCTGGAGCCGCCCGAAAAGAAGACGCCCATCGAAGAGGTGCTGCGGCCCGCGCCGGATTTCGGCCACATCGCCGTGCGGATGATGGACATCGCGCAAGCCCCGCGCCTGCCCCGGCCCGCGCCGACGCCGCCGGTGGAGGTGCGCCCGCGCCAATTGTCGGTCACGGAGATCGAGACCTGGCTGCGCGATCCCTACGCCATCTATGCCAAGCATGTGCTGAAGCTGCGGCCGCTGGACGCGTTGGACGAAGCCATTGGCCCGCTGGAACGCGGCACCGCCCTGCACAAGGCGCTGGAATTGTTCATCGCCCGCTATCCTAACGCGCTGCCCGATGACGCGGTGCTGCAACTTGCCGCCATCGCCGATGAGGTGTTCGCGCGGGCCGGCATTCCCAAGGCGGCGCTGGCCCTGTGGCGGCCACGCTTCCTGGGCGCGGCGCGCGGCTTTGTCGAATTCGAGGCCGCGCGCAAAAGCGGCATCGCGGCGTCGCATCTGGAAATTCGCGGCGAACTGAAGATCGGTGATTTCACGCTGTCCGGCATCGCCGACCGCATTGATGTGCTTGCCGACGGCAAGGCCGCGATCCTGGACTATAAGAGCGGCGCGCCGCCCAGCCGCAAACAGGTCGAGCAATTGCTGTCGCCGCAACTGCCGCTGGAAGCCGCCATGCTGGCGAAAGACGGTTTCGGCATCGGGGCGCATATGGCGGAGGCGCTGATCTATCTCAGCCTGGCCAGCGAGAAATCCGCGCGCAAGCCGGTGGAAATCCCCGATGCCGAAGCGCTGGCGGCGGAAGCGGTGGCGCAACTGGCACGCCGCATCGCCTGGTTTGCGCAAGAAGCCACGCCCTATCGCCCGCGCGTGCGGCCGTTCCGCGCCGACATCGCCGGCGATTACGACCATCTGGCGCGGGTGCGCGAATGGTCGCCGTCGGGATGGAGCGAAGAAGAATGAGCCGCGATCCCTCCATGATCGCCTCGGACCCCGAGGTCTCGGCCTGGGTGGCGGCCCATGCCGGCGCGGGCAAGACCTATACCCTGGCCAACCGCGTGGCGCGGCTGCTGCTGGCCGATGCGCCGCCGCAAAAAATCCTGTGCCTGACCTTCACCAAGGCGGCGGCGGCGGAGATGCAGGACCGGCTGTTCCGCCAACTGGGCCGCTGGGCGATGCTGCCCGATGACGATCTGCGCGGCCAGATCGTGGGCATCGGCGGCGACGCCCATGCCGACCTGCGCAAGGCGCGGCGGCTGTTCGCGGGGGCGCTGGAAACACCGGGCGGGCTGAAGGTTCTGACCATCCATGCCTTCTGCCAGATCGTGCTGTCGCGCTTTCCCATCGAGGCGGGCATTCCCCCGGCCTTCGAGGTGCTGGACGACCAGTCGGCGCGCGAACTGATCGGCGAGGCACGCCAGCATGTGCTGGAACGCGCCGGATCTGGCGATGCGGCGCTGGCGGCGGCGGTGGCGCTGCTGGTCACCGAGACCAGCGAGGCCGCCCTGACGCGCATTCTGGATGCGGCGCTGGGCGGCGACCGGCGCAAGCTGGACCGTTTCTTCGCCGAGGTCGGCGACCTGGCCGCCACGGTGCGCGGCAGCCATGGCCTGGCGGAAGGCGAGACGCGGCACAGCATCGCGGAAGATTTCTGCGGCGAGATCGGCCGCGAGATCGCGACCCTGCGTGAGGCGCGCGACTGGCTGAACGGCGGCGGCAAAAGCGATGTCGAGGCGGGCGCGGAACTGGCCGCCGCCCTCGCCGCCGAGGACGCGGCAGAGCGTTTTGCCTTGCTGGCCGGTTTCTTCCTGACCGGCAAGGGCGAACCGCGCAAGAAGCTGGCGACCAAGAAACTGGGCGATGCGCGGCCAGACCTGCTGGCCTTCCTGACCGATCTGCAAACGCGCTTCTGCGCCGCCGCCGAACGCCGCCGCGCCGCGCGCGCCGCCGACCTTGCCCATGCCGCCCTGCTGGTGATCGCGGCGATGCGGGACGATTACGCCCAGGCCAAACGGCTGCGCGGCGTGCTGGATTATGACGACCTGATCGTCCAGACCCGCAACCTGCTGGAGAAAAGCGGCGCGGCCGCCTGGGTGCTGTACAAGCTGGACAACGGCATCGACCATGTGCTGATCGACGAGGCGCAGGACACCAGCCCCGAGCAATGGGAGATCGTGAAGGCGTTGACGGCGGAATTCTTCGCCGGTCGAGGCCAAGACCGCAAACAGGTGCGTACCATCTTCGCGGTGGGCGATGAGAAACAGTCCATCTTCAGCTTCCAGGGCGCCGATCCCAGCCAGTTCGACATCAACCGCCGCCACTTCGCCGAACTGGTGCAGGGCGCGGGGCAGCATTTCGTGGACCAGCCGCTGATTACCTCGCGCCGTTCGGCGCCGGAAATCCTGGGCTTTGTGGACCGGGTGTTCGCGCCCGAAGCGGCGCGGGCCGGGCTGACTTTCGCGGGCGGCGAGATCCGCCATGAGGCCCATCGCGCCGCCGCCAGGGGCGGCATCGAATTCTGGCCGGCGCTGGCGCCCGAGGATGAAGCAGAAACCGACCATTACGCGCCGGTGGACATCGTGCAGAAGGACAGCCCGGTGGCGCGGCTGGCGATGCAGGTGGCCGACAGGATCGCGGGCTGGTTGAACAGTGGCGCGCGGCTGCCGGGACACACCGACGCCATCGCGCCGCGCGATATCATGATCCTGCTGCCGCGCCGCGAACCCTTTGGCGGCGAGGTGATCCGGCAACTGAAGCTGCGCAAGATTGCGGTGGCGGGCGCCGACCGGGTGCGGCTGACGCAGCAGATCGCGGCGATGGACCTGATCGCGCTGGGGCGGTTCGTGCTGCAGCGGGAAGACGACCTGAACCTAGCGGCGCTGCTGCGCTCGCCGCTGTGCGGCCTCAGCGAGGGCGAGCTGTTCGCGCTGGCCCATGACCGCATGGCCGATCTGTGGCGGGCGCTGGCGGCGCGGCGCGGGGAAACAGCGGCCTTCGCGGCGGCGCATGACTTCCTGTCGCGCATGCTGGAACGCGCCGACTATGCCCCGCCGTTCGAATTCTATTCCCATGCTTTGACCGCGCTTGGGGGCAAGGAGAAGTTGCTGGCGCGGCTGGGCGTGGAAGCCGGCGACACGATTGACGAATTCCTGTCGCTGACCCTGGCGCATGAACGCGGCCATTCGCCGTCTCTGGAAGGCTTTCTGGATTGGGTGGAGCGCGGCGGCACCGAGATCAAGCGCGACATGGAACGCGGCCGCGACGAGGTGCGGGTGATGACGGTGCATGGCGCCAAGGGGCTGGAGGCCGACATCGTGATCCTGCCCGACACCACATCGCTGCCCGAGCCGCCCAGCCGCAAGGGCCATCTGCTGTATGCCGATGGCAAGGTGCTGTTCCCGCTGTCCAACGACGATGCGCCGCAAATCGTGCGGGCGGCCAAGGCCCATGCCGAGATCGAGACGCTCAAGGAACATCGCCGCCTCTTGTATGTGGCGCTGACCCGCGCCCGCGACCGGCTGTATGTCTGCGGCTTCGAGAACCGCAAGGGCGTGAAGGACGGTTCCTGGTACCAGCTGGCTGAGGCCGCCGCCGAAAGCCTGGGGGTGAAAGTGACGCGCGGCGACGGCGAGATCACCACTTACGGTACTTTGGACGAGGAAAAAGGCATCGCCGCGCCGGCCGTGCCGGCAGACGCTGCCCTGCCCGCCTGGGTCGGCGCGCCCGCGCCGCGCGAGCCGGTGACGCCCAATCCCATCCGGCCTTCCGACATCGCGGGCGCGGCGCCGCCGCCCTTGTCGCCGCTGGCGGCGGGTTCGGCGCAGTTCACGCGCGGCAATGTCGTGCATGAACTGCTGGCGCGGTTGCCAGAGGTTGCGCCCGATCAGCGCCGCGACCGCGCCCTGGCCTATGCCCGCGCCAAGGGCGTGGCCGATGCCGAGGCGCTGGTGGCGGAGACATTGGCGGTGCTGGACGATCCGCAGTTCGCCGCCGCCTTCGGGCCGAACAGCCAGGCCGAGGTGGCGCTGCATGCCTTGCGCCCCGACCTGGGGCTGAAGGCGCCGATCATCGGCCGGCTGGACCGGCTGGTGGTGACGGGCGACACGGTGCTGATCCTGGACTTCAAGACCAACCGCCCGCCGCCACAAAGTGAGGCCCAGGTGCCTGCCATTTACCTTGCCCAGATGGCGCTGTACCGGGCGGGCGTGCAGGCGGTGTTTCCGGGCCGGCGAATCGTGGCCGGTCTGGTCTTCACCGACGGCCCGCGCCTTCTACAGCTTTCCGATGTGGTTCTGGAGGCCCAGTTGGCGGGGATTTCCGCGCGGCTTTCCCCCTCTCCTTGACCTGAGAGGTGGGCGTTCCTAGTTATGGTATCGCGTTTTTCAGGATGACCGCCATGCCGCTCAAAGTGTCCGATGCCTCGTTCCAGGCCGATGTCCTGGATGCCAAGAAGCCCGTGCTGGTGGATTTCTGGGCCGAGTGGTGCGGACCTTGCCGCATGATCGCCCCGGCGCTGGAAGAACTGTCCGCCGAGTTGGGCGAAAAGGTCACCATCGCCAAGCTGAACATCGACGAAAATCCGCATGTGCCGACCAAGTATGGCGTGCGCGGCATTCCCACCATGATGCTGTTCCAGGGCGGCCAGGTCGCCGCCACCAAGGTCGGCGCGCTGCCGAAGTCGAAGATCAAGGAATGGATCGAGAGTTCGCTCTGACAACTCTCGCACTGTTGTCATGGCCCGCCGGAGTGCGGGCCACCCAGGTGGGCATGGCACGCGCTGGCGCGCAGTAGAACGCTGACAGCCTTTCGATAGCGGCATCGGTGTCAACTGGGTGGCCCGCTTTTGCGGGCCATGACACTTTGGGGTTGGGTCAGCTGTTCTCCGCCAGAACTTTTCCGGCCAGATACAGCGAGCCGCAGATCAATATCCGCGGCGGCGTATCGGTGTCGTCCAGCCGCGACCAGGCCATCACCTGCAGCATGGCGTCTTCCAGGTCTTCGGCGGGGGCCGAGTCCAGCCCCGCGCGCCGCGCCACGTCATACAGCGCGCCCGCGCCCATGCTGCCCGGTTCGCCGGGAATGCCCACCGTCACCACATGCCGCGCCAGGCCGTTGAAAGCCTGCAGATAGCCCAGCGCATCCTTGTTCGCCAGCATGCCGCAGATCAGGTAGAGCGGCCGCTCGCCCTGCTCTTCCATGTCGGCGACGGCGCGCGACACCGCTTCGGCACCATGCGGATTGTGGCCGCCGTCCAGCCAGACCTCGGCGCCACGCGGCGCGGCCTCGACCAGCGGGCCTTTGTGCAGCCGCTGCAGCCGCGCCGGCCATTCCACCGACAACAACCCGCGCTCGACGGCGGCGTCGCTGCCCCAATTGCGGCCCACGTGGCGCAGGGCGGCGATGGCGACACCGGCGTTCTCGATCTGGTGGCGCCCGACCAGGCGCGGCAGCGGCAGGTCCAGCAGACCGTCCTGGTCCTCATAGACCATGCGGCCATGTTCCTGGCGGCTGGCGAAATCCTGGCCGAATTCGAACACCGGCACACTTAGCTGGTCGGCATGGCTGAGGATCACGTCCAGCGGGATCTGGCTTTGCGGCCCCACCACCAGCGGCGAGCCCTTCTTGATGATGCCGGCCTTTTCGGCGGCGATGCCCGCCAGGTCGTCGCCCAGGAATTCGCGATGATCCATGCCCACCGGCTGGATCACCGTCATGGCCGGATGCGGCACGACATTGGTGGCGTCGTACCGGCCCCCCAGCCCCACTTCCAGCACCACGGCATCGGCGGGGCTGCGCGAGAAGGCCAGGAACATGGCGGCGTTGGTGATCTCGAAGAAAGTGATCTCGCGCCCGGCATTGACCTGTTCCACCTCTTCCAGCAGCGACACCAGCGCCTCTTCCGAGATCAGCCGGCCGGCCAGGCGGATGCGCTCATGAAAGCGCACCAGATGCGGCGAGGTATGGACATGCACCTTGAGGCCCTGCGCCTCCAGCATGGCGCGCAGGAAGGCGCAGGCCGAGCCCTTGCCGTTGGTGCCCGCGACATGGATCACCGGCGGCAGCCTGAGATGCGGATTGCCCAGCGCGCCCAGCAGCCTGAGAATCCGGTCCAGCGCCAAATCGATCTTCTTGGGATGCAGCGCCAAAAGGCGCTTCAGCACGGCATCGCTGCGCGCGGTTTGCGACAGCATCAGTCACCTTTGATTCAAACGGGGGCGGCGACGCCGCCGTTGCCGTTCGGGTTGCGCTTCGGCAGGGAAAGGACTTTGGCGCGCGGCTTGGGCTGTTTCATCAACAGATGCAGCAGCCGCGACAGGGTGGCGCGCATCTCGCGGCGATGGGTGACCATGTCCAGCATGCCATGCTCCAGCAGGTATTCGGCGCGCTGGAAGCCTTCCGGCAGTTTCTCGCGGATGGTCTGGGCGATGACGCGGGCGCCGGTGAAGCCGATCTGCGCCCCCGGCTCGGCGATCTGGATGTCGCCCAGCATGGCATAGGAGGCCGAGACGCCGCCGAAGGTCGGATCGGTCAGCACCACGACATAGGGCAGGCCCGCTTCGCGCAGCATGTCCACGCAGATGGTGGCGCGCGGCATCTGCATCAGCGACAGAATGCCTTCCTGCATGCGCGCGCCGCCCGACGCGACATAGAGGATATAGGGGCGCTTTTCCCTGGCCGCCGCCTGCAGCGATTCCACCAGCGCCTCGCCCACGCCGAGCCCCAGGCTGCCGCCCAGGAAGTCGAAGGGCTGCACCCCGATCATCACATTCAGCCCGTCAATACTGCCGCGCGCGGCGGTGAAGGCTTCGGGGCGGCCGGTCTTGGCGCGATCCTTCTTGATCTCGTCGGTATATTTCTTCTCACCCCGGAAACCCAGCGGGTCGGACGGCACGGTGGGCGGCGTCAGTTCGGTGAAGCTGCCGGCATCGAAGGTGTAGGCGAAACGCTCCGCCGGGCCGATGCGCATGTGATAGTCGCAATTGGGGCAGACATTGAGATTGGCCACCAGGTCGCGGTGGAAGATCATCTCGCCGCAGGACGGGCACTTCTTCCACAGATTGTCGGGCGTCTCAGGGCCGCCGCCGCGCTTGTTGCCGCCAACCAGGCCCTTGATCCGGGGGCGGACGATGTCGGTGATCCAGTTCATGCCTCCACCTTACCATGGCGGGCGGCATGGGTGGAACCGGCCAATGATCGGGCCAGGTCCAGCACCTCGGTCACGATTTTCTCTTTTCCGTTACCGATATTGCCGGCCACCCGGCTGACGATGGCCGAACCGACCACCACCCCGTCGGCGATTCGCGCGATGGCGCCGGCCTGCTCCGGGGTGCGGATGCCGAAGCCCACGGTGCAGGGCAGGTCGGTGGCGGCGCGCACCCGCGCCAGAGCCGCGCGCACTTCTTCTTCCGGCACCGACTTGGTGCCGGTGACCCCAGCGACGGAGACATAATAGAGATAGCCCGACGCCTCGGCGACGATGCGCTTCAGCCGCGCGTCATCGGTGGTGGGGGTGACGAAGCGGATCAGGTCCACGCCCTGGGCCTGGGCCGGCACCCGCAGCACTTCGTCTTCCTCGATCGGCAGGTCCACCACGATCAGCCCGTCCACGCCGGCCGCCGCCACATCCCTGGCGAAGCGCGCCGTGCCCCAGGCATGGATGGGATTGTAATAGCCCATCAGCACGATGGGCGTGGCCTTGTCGGCCTTGCGGAATTTCTCGACCATCTTGAGCACCTTGGCCATGCCGGCGCCGGCCTTCAGCGCGCGCACCGACGAGGCCTGCACCGCCGGGCCGTCGGCCATGGGATCGCTGAAGGGCATGCCCAGTTCGATCACGTCGGCGCCGGCGGCGGGCAGCTTCTCCAGGATGGCGAAGCTGGTCTCCATGTCGGGATCGCCGGCGGTGATGAAGGGCACGAAGGCAGCGCGGCCTTCCTTCTTCAGGCGGGCGAAAGTGGTGGCGAGACGGGTCACAGTGTATCTCCCAGATATTCGGCGACCGAGAAGATGTCCTTGTCGCCCCTGCCCGACAGGCAGATGGCGATCAGTTCGTCTTTCTTCATCTGCGGCGCCATCTTGATGACATGGGCGATGGCATGCGCGGATTCCAGCGCCGGGATGATGCCTTCCAGCTTGGAAAGCAGCACAAAAGCGTCCAGCGCCTCCTGGTCGGTGACGGCGAAATATTTGGCGCGGCCGATATCCTTCAGCCAGCTGTGTTCGGGGCCGGTGCCGGGATAATCCAGGCCGGCCGAGATGGAATGGGCTTCCAATATCTGGCCGTCGCCATCCTGCAGCAGATAGCTGCGCGAACCGTGCAGCACACCGGGCGAGCCCTTGGAGATGGTCGCGGCATGGCGCGGCGTGTCCACGCCCTCGCCCGCCGCCTCGACGCCATGAATGGCGACGCCGGCATCGTCCAGGAAGGGATGGAACATGCCCATGGCGTTGGAGCCGCCGCCGACACAGGCCACCACCAGGTCGGGCAGACGGTTTTCCATCGCCAGCATCTGGGCGCGGGCCTCAACGCCGATCACGGTCTGGAAATCGCGCACGATCATCGGATAGGGATGCGGCCCCACCACCGAGCCGATGATGTAGAAGGTGTCGGCGACATTGGCGACCCAGTCGCGCAGCGCCTCGTTGGTGGCGTCTTTCAGGGTGCGCGAGCCCGACGTCACCGCCCTCACCTCCGCGCCCAGCAGCCGCATGCGGAAGACATTCGGTTTCTGCCGCTCCATGTCCACCTCACCCATATAGACGGTGCAGGGCAGCCCGAAGCGCGCCGCCACGGTGGCGGTGGCGACGCCGTGCGATCCCGCCCCGGTCTCGGCGATGATGCGGGTCTTGCCCATGCGCCTAGCCAGCAGGATCTGGCCCAGGGTGTTGTTGATCTTGTGGGCGCCAGTGTGGTTGAGGTCTTCGCGCTTGAGATAGACCTTGGCGCCGCCCAGATGCGCCGTCAGCCGCTCGGCGAAATAGAGCGGGCTTTCGCGCCCGGCATAATGTTCCAGCAGGCCGGACAGTTCGGCGTGAAATTCGGGGTCCAGCTTGGCCGCCGCATAGGCCTCTTCCAGCGACAGCAGCAGCGGCATCAAGGTCTCGGCGACAAAGCGGCCGCCATAGGCGCCGTAATGGCCGCGCGCGTCCGGGCCGCCGCGCAGGGAATTGGGAATCTGGTTCATACCTGTACCGGAGATTTGATGGCGTTGACGAAGGCGGCGATCTTGGCGGCATCTTTCACGCCCGGCGCGCTTTCCACGCCGGACGATACATCCACCATCGGTGCGCCGGAAAGCTGGATGGCGCGGGCGACATTGTCGGGCGTCAGGCCGCCCGCCAGGAACCAGGGCTTGCGGAAGGAACGCCCGGCCAGCAGGCTCCAGTCGAAGGCCGCGCCATGGCCGCCCGCGCGCGCCGCGCCTTTCGGCGGTTTGGCGTCGAACATCAGCATGTCGGCGGTCTTTTCATATTCGGGCACGGCCACGAAATCGGCGGCCTCGGCCACCGCCAGCGCCTTGATCACGGGAATGTGGAAGCGGTCGCGAATCCCGGCGGTGCGCGCCGCGCTTTCGGCGCCATGCAATTGCAGGAAATCGGGCTTTACCGCCGCAACGACCATTTCGATGCCCGCGTCGTCCAGGTCGGCGGTCAGGGCCACGATCTTCAGCCGCCCGCGCATGCGCTCGGCCAGCATCCGCGCCTGCGCGATGGCGACGAAGCGCGGCGAATGGGGATGGAACACCAGCCCGCCATAGGCCACGCCCGCCGCGATGGCGGCATCAACCGCCTCTGGCGTGGTCAGTCCGCAGATTTTGACGGCGATGGACATGGCTGGGGTGTATGGTCCTGCGGAACCCGAAAAGCAAGCAAATCGGCTTAAGCCACTGAAACTAGCAGGCTTTCGGCGATTTCGCGCGCCGCCAGGGCCGGGTCCGGCGCGGCCGTGATGGGGCGGCCGATCACCAGCAGGCTGGCGCCCGCGTCACAGGCCTGGCGCGGCCCCAGGGTGCGCTTCTGGTCGCCCAGCGCGCTGCCCGCCGGCCGGATGCCCGGCACCACCAGCAGGAAGTCGGGCCCCAGTTCCGCGCGCAGGCGCACGATCTCATGCGCCGAACACACCACGCCGTCCAGGCCGCATTGCTGCGCCAGGCCGGCCAGCCGCAGCACCTGGTCGGCCACCGGCGGCGTCAGGCCCACCGACGGCAGGTCTTCATCGCCCAGGCTGGTCAGCATGGTGACGGCAATCACCTTGGTCGAAGGACTGACGGATTTGGCGGCCTCCACGGCGGCGCGCATCATCACCGCCCCGCCCTGGGCATGGACATTCATGATCGAGACGCCCAGCTGCGCCGCCGCCCGGCAGGCCCCCGCCACGGTGTTGGGAATGTCATGGAATTTCAGGTCCAGGAAGATCGGCAGGCCGCAGCCCTCGAAGCCGCGCACCCCCTGGGGGCCATGGGCGGAAAAGAATTCCAGCCCCAGCTTCAGCCCGCCAATATCGGGGCGCACACGCTCCGCCAGTTCGCGGGCGTAATCCAGATCGGTGGTATCGAGGGCTACGAAGACGGGATTCGAGGTCACGCCTCGGGATTACCGCCATTCAACCGCTCGCGCAATTCCTTGCCGGTGCGGAAGAAGGGGGCGCGCTTCTGGCCGACCGAGACCGGCTCGCCGGTGCGCGGATTGCGGCCCATGCGGGAGGGACGAACCTTCACGGAAAAAGCGCCAAAACCGCGAAGTTCCACGCGATGGCCATCCGCCAGCGCCTTGCTGATGGAATCCAGTACGGTGGTGACGATGCGCTCGACATCGCGGTGGTACAAATGCGGATAGCGGGCGGTCAGGCGCGCAACCAATTCAGACTTGATCATCCCCAGCCCCTTGAGGGACACGCCGCACCCCGCGGCTCTTCACAACCCTGTCAGGGAAGTCCGCGGGCGTCAACGGGAAGCATCTGAAAGAACAGACTTTTTCGGGTTGAAGACCCGGTTTTGGTCCGTCGACGGTGTTTTTTGGCCGCTTCCGGCCCGTCTTGGAAGCCGCTTGCGCCCATCCCCGGCCCAAGGGAAAGTCGGCCCAAGCAAAAAAGCAGGGGAGTGGAACATGAAAATCCGGCATTTCGCGCTGGCGACGGCACTGATTCTGGCAACGGCGGCCCTTTCAACAACGGGTGCTGAGTCGGCGCCCAAAGAGAACTGGATCGGCGCCTGGGGCTTTGTCCCCACCCCCCTGCCCCCCGGCGTCACCCCGCCCCCGGCCAATCTCGGCCAGGTCGAACCCTTGAGCATGCCCGCGGCGGCTGCGGCGGGAACGCCGCCGCTGCTGGACAATCCCGGCCGGGTGCCGGTCGAGAATCCGGCCTCCGCGCCTTATAACGTGACGGTGCGCCAACTGGTGCGGGTGGCGGTGGCGGGCGACCGCGTCCGCCTGCGCTTCACCAATGAAGAGGGCAGCGATGTGCTGGCGCTGGGCGCGGTGCATGTCGCCGCCGCCGGGCCCGACGGCGGGATCGTCGCGGGCAGCGATCATGTCGTGACTTTCAACGGCAATCGCAGCGTCATCATCCCGGCCAGCGCGCCGCTGCTGTCGGATGCGGTGGAGATGAAGGTCGAGCCGCTGGAAAGACTGGTGATCTCCATCCATGTCCCGGGCGTGGCGCCGCGCGGCGGCCACAGCCTGTTCCAGTATGTTTCCGGCAGCGCGGGCGATGAGACCGCCGCGCCGCAACTGCCGCACCAGAGCCTGATGCGGCTGACCAGCATGGTGAGTCAGGTCGAAGTGGATTCGCCCGCCGCGACGGCCGCGATCGTGACCCTGGGCGATTCCATCACCGAAGGCGCCCAGTCCACCGCCAATGCGTTCCGCGGCTGGCCCGACCGGCTGGCCGAGCGGCTGGCGGCGGCGCACAGCAAATGGTCGGTGGTCAATGCCGGCATCGGCGGCAACCGCCTGCTGCGCTATGGCACCGGGCCCAATGCGCTGGCGCGGCTGGACCGCGACGTGTTCAGCGTTTCGGGCGTCAAGGCCATCATCCTGCTGGAAGGCATCAACGATATCGGGCGCGGCTTTTATCCCCCCACCGAGCCGGTGACGGCCTTGGGCCTGGAAGCCGCCGACAAACAGATCGTGGAACGCGCCCATGCCAAGGGCATCAAGGTCTATGGCGCGACCCTGACGCCCTACAAGGGCGCGCATTACTTCATGCCGGAGGGCGAGACGGTGCGCGAGGCCTATAACCAGTGGATCAGGACCAGCGGCACCTTCGACGGCGTGGTGGATTTCGCGCCCTCCGTCGCCGACAAGGCCGATCCCACCGCCTTCGCGCCGGCCTTCAACCTGAACGACAGGCTGCATCCCAATGATGCCGGCTATCAGGCCATGGCCGATGCGATCGACCTGGGGTTGTTCAAGTGAGCGATCCCGCCCTGGAGGCCCATGAACATGCCGAGCATGCCGAACATGCGGCGCATACCGGCGATCCCTTCATCGCCAGGGTCTCCCTCACCATCGCCGTGCTGGCGGTGATGGCGGCGGCGGCCAGCGGGTTGGAAACGCTGGAAGGCGGCGGCGCCATCACCCAATCCAGCGAGGCGGTGCTGGCCCAGGACAAGGCCACCGACAGTTGGAACGAATACCAGGCCGACAGCCTGAAGCGGCACATGTACGAGATCGCCACCGTCACCGGCACCGCCAGGGCCGCGGACTATGCCAGGGAGATCGGCAAGGACCGCCAGGCCCAGGACAAGGCCCGCGACAAGGCCGTGGAGGCGGAGAAGGACCGCGACCGCCTGATGAAGGCAAGCGCGGCGCATGAAGAACGCCATCACTGGCTGACCGGCGCCGCCATCCTGATCGAGATCGGCATCGCCTTGTCCACCGTGGCGATCATCACCCGCAAAAGCGCCTTCTGGTTTTTCGCCATCGGGCTGGGCTGCGCCGGCACGGCGCTGTTCGCCGCCGCCTATCTGCTGAATTGAGGAGATGACGATGCGTGCGCGTGACCTGTTCGGCGTGGCCTTGCGCGTGCTGGGCGTATGGTTCGCGTACAATGCCTGCTATGCCGGACTTTACCTGGGCATGAAGGAGGCGTCGCTGCCGCTGAATTCCATGGTGTCGGCGACCCAGGACAAGCTGCTGGTGGGCTTTTACGGCGCGCTGGCTTTTGTGCTGCTGGTCTTCGCCGACCGCATCGTCCGGCTGTGCTACGGCCCCAATCGGGACTAGGTGGCGGGATCAGGCGGCCACAACCGCCAGCTCGCCCTGCTGCATCAGCACGCTGGCGGTGTCGAAGAAGCCCTGATGCTCGGCGAGCTTGCCGTCCCGGATCGTCCAGCGGATCGAAATATCGAACACGACATATTTCCCGCTGGGCTGGTGGCGGACCTCGGCCTCGAACAGGCCCCACACCAGCTCGTCCTTGGCGACGACCGACTTCGGCCGCAGGGCGCAAAAGCTGTAGCGCGAAAACAGCAGCGCGGTGTATTCGCGCATCCCGGGAATGCCGCGATGGACGCCGCCGAAGCGGAAGAACTCGCGCGGCGCGTTCGCCCGCCACACCACATCGGGACTGAGCGCCGCGAACAGCGGGTCCAGGTTGCCGTCCTTGAAGGCGGCCAGCACCGAAAGCATCAGTTTCCTGTTCGACAATTCTTGCGACATTCGCGATCGGACTTTCACTAGCGGGCATTGGCGGACGTATAAGGCCCGCCGGACTCTTGAACAATTGCTGAAACATGCCGGCGGTCTCGCGCGTACTGAATCATCGCGGCCGCTTCAAAGGCGTGCGCTGGTACGCCCTGGTGAAACGGCTGTCAACGCATAGTAACGTTACCTTTCGTGCATGACTCTGACATGGCAGCAGCCATGTCAGCGGGCTTCTCCAAGGCATTTTCAAGGCAGCGAAACCGCGCGTCTCCAGACCCGTTTGAAAGACATGGTCTTCTCAAAAAGGTGTTCCATGACCGGTTCGACAACCTTGGCCGAGCGCATCAGTGAAGTGCCGGAACTCTACCAGCAAGGCGATGAGTCCACCGCCCGCCTGCTGCTGCTGCAGACGGGTTATCTCGACCAGCCCCAGGGTTTGACGGTGGCGGATGTGGAAGATGTTCTCGGCAGGAACCCCGCATTGGCGGATCGCTGGCTGCAACGCGGTCATGACCAGCAGCTGGTGGGCGGCTGGGGCATCGACAGCGATCGCGGCAGGTATCGGGTGCAAAGCTATGCCGGCGGCCACGCGCTGCTGGAGCCGAAAAAGCTTCATGCCGTGGCGGAATTTGTCGTGCGCTATGTCGCCTTCATCGGCGATGTGCTGAGCCGCCACCGCGCGCGCGCCGTCCCCGCGTCACACATGGAGCGTCCGGCGCAGGTGGCAAGCAATCCCGACTGGTGGCCAGCCTCGCCCGGCTATCTGTAGGCGCGCGCGCCGGATGCTGTAACCACCCGCCCCGCCGCGCCGAACATCTCCGCAAGATGTGCTAAGACGCACGCGGAGACCGCGCCATGATCCTGTTCCTGCTGTCCTATCTGGGCGGCGTGCTGACCATTCTCAGCCCCTGCATCCTGCCGGTGCTGCCGTTTGTGTTCGCGCGGTCGGACCAGCCTTTCGCGCGCTCCGGCCTGCCGCTGCTGCTGGGCATGGCCGTCACCTTCGCCGCCATTGCCTCGCTCGCCACCCTGGGCGGCAGTTGGGCGGTGCATGCCAACAGCTGGGGCCGCATCGCCGCCATGGTGCTGCTGACCCTGTTCGGCCTGACGCTGCTGTTGCCGTCGCTGGCCGACCGCATGACACGGCCGCTGGTGGCGCTGGGCTCGCGGCTTTCCAATGAAGCCAGTGAAAAACAGGGCAGCATCACCGCCTCGCTGCTGCTGGGCGTGGCGACGGGACTGTTGTGGGCGCCCTGCGCCGGGCCGATCCTGGGCCTGATCCTGACCGGCGCGGCGATCAAGGGGGCCAGCGCTTCCACCACCCTGCTGCTGCTGTTCTATGCGCTGGGCGCGGCGACGTCGCTGGCCGCGGCGCTGCTGATCGGCGGGCGGGTGTTCGCCGCCATGAAACAATCGCTGGGCGCGGGCGAATGGATTCGCAAGGGCCTGGGCGTATTGGTGCTGGCGGGCGTCGTCGCCATCGCATTGGGGCTGGACACGGGGTTCCTGACGCAACTGTCGCTGACCCGCACCACCGGCGTCGAACAATCCCTGCTGGAAAAGGTCGGGCTTGAGCGCAAGACCCAGAACATCGCCGTCGCCGGCAGCAGCCTTCCGGTCGAAGGCGTCATGCCGGAACTGGCCGGGGCGGTGGAATGGCTGAACTCGCCGCCGCTGACCAAAGCCCAGTTGAAGGGCAAGGTCGTGGTGGTGGATTTCTGGACCTACAGCTGCATCAACTGCCTGCGCGCCCTGCCCTACACCGAAGCCTGGGCCAAGAAATATGCCGCCAGCGGATTGGTGGTGATCGGCGTGCATTCCCCGGAATTCGCTTTCGAGAAAATACCCGACAATGTGAAGAAGGCGGTGCGCGACTTGGGGCTAACCTATCCCGTGGCGCTGGATAACAATCTCGCCATCTGGCAGGCCTTCAACAACCAGTACTGGCCGGCGCATTATTTCGTCGATGCCCAGGGCCGCATTCGCCATCACCATTTCGGCGAGGGCGAATATGACGAATCCGAAAAAGTGATCCAGCAATTGCTGCGCGAGGCAGGCCATGCCGACGTGCCCGGCGGCATCGTCGATCCCAGGGCGCAGGGCGTACAGGCGGGCGCGGCGAGCGATGCCCTGACCTCGCCGGAAACCTATGTCGGCTATGGCCGGGCGGAAAATTTCGCCTCCGGCAATCCCAGGATGGACAGGAGCGCCGCCTACCAGACGCCCTTTCCCCTGGCCGCCAACCAGTGGGGCCTGAGCGGGCAATGGACCATCGGCCCGGAGATGTCGAAGCTGGATGCGGCCGGCGGCAAGATCACCTTCCGCTTCCATGCCCGCGACCTGCATCTGGTGCTGGGGCCGGGCCCTGATGGAAAGCCGGTGCGCTTCACCGTCACAATGGACGGCCAGCCCCTGGGCGAAAACCATGGCGTGGACACCGATGCCGCCGGGAATGGCGCGGTGACCGGCCAGCGGCTGTACCAGCTGATCCGGGCAAAGGGCGCGGTGGTTGACCGCACCTTCACCATCACCTTCCACGATCCCGGCGTGCAGGCCTTCGCTTTCACGTTTGGCTAGCGGGCTGACAGAACTGCGGCCAAATATCGCCCAGCGCCCGTTCACCATTTCCCGACGGCGCGCGAGGCGCATTTGGTGCTTATCCTTGTCAGCCGTAGGGAGATGTCGGGTATGCCGATTTGCCGTCGCCTGCCGTCTGGGCAGCAGCGGAATGAAGAACAGGACGGATGGCCCGAGCCGCCGGGCTATCTGGGCGAGGCCGTGCGCCGCGCCAAGCAGATCGCCGTGCTGACGCATGTGCAACAGCCATTGCCCGAGACGCCGGACACCGAAGCGCCGCCCTGAGACTTGCCGGGTCCGCCGGGCTGTGCCATTGCGGGTCCATGACCGCCTTCGCCATCCTCTTCGCCGCGGCCCTGTGGGCCGGCATCCAGAACACCCTGGCGGGCGGCGGCACCTTCCTGACCCTGCCCGCGCTGATGCTGACCGGCATGAATGCGCTGCAGGCTAACGTCACCTCCACCATCGCGCTGTTTCCCGGCCAGATCACCTCGGCCTGGGGCGGGCGCGGCCATGTCTGCGGCGTGGGTTCGCTGTCGTTCAAGGCGCTGGTCATCATCAGCCTGTGCGGCGGCGTCCTGGGCGCCATCCTGCTGCTGGTGACGCCCTCCAGCATCTTCGCCCGGATGGTGCCCTGGCTGGTGCTGTTCGCCACCGCCGTCTTCGCCTATGGCAGCTTCGGCCCCAAGCGCCAGAAGACCGGCCATGCCCTCGGCCCCGTCGCCGCCGGCATCGTGCAATTCCTGATCTCGATCTATGGCGGCTATTTCGGCGGCGGCATCGGTTTTCTGATGCTGGCGGCCTTGACCGCCGCGGGCCTGGCCATCCGCAATGCCGGCGCCACCAAGAATGTGCTGGCCGGCGTGATGAACGCCAGCGCCGTGGCGATCTTCGCCTTTTCGCCCGAGGTCCACTGGCTGCAGGTCGCGGTGGCGGCGGTGGGGGCGGCGATCGGCGGGCTGATCGGCGGCATGATGATCAACCATGTCAATGAAAAGGTGCTGCGCGGCGGGGCGGTGGCCATCGGCGTGCTGTTGACCGTCGGACTGTTCCTGCGCGCGCCCTAGGCGCAGCTATTTCTTCGGCAGGAAGCGGGTGATGCCGGTGGGCGTCGCCTCATACAGCGTGCCGTCAGGCCCCAGCGCCACGCCCTCCCCGGCTTCGGCATCGGGCACGAAACCCGCCAGCTTTCCGGTCCTGGCGCTGCCGATGTAAACGCCCTTCTGGCCGTCGCTGTTATAGTCGCTGGCATAGAGCGTGTCGTCGGGCAGAATGAACAGCCCGCTGGGATGGTTGAAGCCGCGATACTCCGTCAGCCACTTGCCGTCCTGGTCGAACACCTGGATGCGGCCATTGACCCGGTCGGCCACCAGCAGCCGGCCCTTGCTGTCGAACACCAGGGCATGCGGATTGCGGAACTGGCTTTTGCCAGAACCCAGGCTGCCCCAGGCTTTTATGAACTTGCCGTCGGGCGTGAACTTGATGATGCGGGTGACGGTGTCGGGCGGCAGGTCGGGCGCCACGGTACCATGGCCGTCGGCGACAAAGATGTCGCCATTGGGCGCGGTCACCACATCGCCGGGATCATTGAAGTGATCCGGCCCGCCGCCGGATTCCGCCCTGGTGCCCAGCCGCAGCAGCACCTTGCCCTCGGGCGACAGCTTGATGACCTGTTCGCCCCGCGACTTGTCCTTGGCGACGGCGGCATCGGTCACCCAGACGTTTCCGTCTTTATCGACATGCAGGCCATGGGGCATGGCGAACAGGCCCTGGCCGATGCTGCGGATGGGGCGGCCGGTCTTGGGATCGATCTGATGCACCGCCGCCATCTGCGAGCCGTCGCAGGTGCCGTCGCCGCAGCGGTCAATCGCCCAGATCTCGCCATGCGGCCCGATCTCGATGCCCGCCGTGGTGCCCCAGGGCTTGCCGTCGGCCAGCCTGGCCCATTGCCGTTCCGGCGGCCCGAAGGGATCGGGCAGCCCGGTGGGCGCGGGCGTCATCTGGGCGTTCGCCGCGCCCGTCAGCAGGGTCAGCGCCAGCGCGGCGGCGAGGCGCATTACCGCTCCTCGCGGATGACCTTGGCGCCGCCGACATCACCCGGCAGGCGATAGGCGACAAGATCGGCGCCGTAATAGCTGCCCTGGGCGCAGACCAGATACTGCCTTCCCTGGTGCATATAGGTCATGGTGGCGCCGGTCTGGGCCTTGTCCATGAACACCGCGCCGACTTCCTTGCCCGTGGCCTTGTCATAGGCGCGCAGCCGTCCGCCCTTGCGGCCCGTTTCGTCGGTGAACAACCCGCAATCGCCGCAGATCACCAGGCTCTTGGTGGTCAGCGTGCCCAGGATGCCGGCCTGGCCGGTCTTGGGGATGGTGACGCCCTTGAGCAGCGGATGGTTCCTGATCTTGTCCGGAGTCTCGCCATGCACCGCCTGCCACAGCATGGTGCCGTTGTTGAGATCGATGGCGCTGATGACGCCATAGGGCGGCTTCATCAGGGGAATGCCCTCGATGGAGATCATGCCCGGCACGATGGGATCGCCCAAACCGTCCGGCTTGACGGAATCGCGGCCGCGCCCCTCCTGGCCCTTCAGGCTGGCCGCGCCGCCGAAGACGCCACCCTGGGAATCGTCGCTGCCCGACGAAGGCTGGCCGCCGCGCTGGTTGATCCTGCCGTCCTTGCCGATGACGATGCCGGTGAGTTCGAACTGGTTCTTGGCATAGATATAGAGGATGTGGCTCTCGGGATCGTAGGAGCCGCCCGGCCAGTTGGCGCCGCCCTGCAGGCCCGGCAGGTTCAAGGTGCCGAAGATGGTGTCGCTGGTCACCGCCGGGGGTTCGTACAGCGGCCCCCAAGTATAATGTTTGGCGATCTCCATCGCGCGCGCCTTGAGCTGGGGCGTGAAATCCACAAAGTCGTTTTCGGTGACGCCCTGCCTGGCGAAAGGCGGCGGCCTGGTCGGCATCGGCTGGGTCGGCGAATAGGTTTCGCCAGGCACCTTGCCGATCGGCACCGGCTTTTCCGGGATCGGCCAGACCGGCTTGCCGGTGGCGCGGTCCAGCACATAGATGTAGCCCTGCTTGCTGGGCTGGGCGATCGCCTTGACGATCTTGCCGTTGTGGGGGATGTCGCACAGGATGCCGGCGCAGGACACGTCGCGATCCCACAGCCCGTGATGGATCATCTGGTAGTGCCAGACGCGCTTGCCGGTCTCGATTTCCACCGCCACCAGGCTCTCGGAGAACAGCGCATTGCCGGCGCGGGAGATGCCCAGCATGTCGGTGGGCGGCAGTTCGATGGGCAGATAGACCAGGCCCAGTTCGGGGTCCGCCGACATCGGCGCCCAGGCGCCGGTATTGCCGGTGGCCTCCGCCTGGCCGGGCGTGGTCCAGGTGTCATAGCCGAACTCGCCCTTCATCGGCACATTGTGGAAGATCCACTTGCGCTGGCCGGTCCTGACGTCGAAGCCGCGCACATAGCCCTTGGCGAAGGCGGTGGGCGCCGAGCCCACCACGATGGTGTTGCCCACCACCAGCGGCGGCGCATGCAGGCCGATGACGCCGCGATCCGGATCGATGACCTGGTCGTCATTCAGGCGCAGGTCGGTGAAGCCGCCGGTGCCGAAGGCGGGGTCGGGAATGCCGGTTTTGGCGTCCAGCGAGAACATGGTGTAGCCGCGTGTGACATAGATCACGCGCTCGATGGTGCCGTCGGTCCAGTAGCCGACGCCCAGGCCCGAACCACCCCGGGTGCCGATGCGCGCGCCCTCGTCATGGGTGTGCATCCACAGCAGTTCGCCGGTGCCGGCATCCAGGCAGACCACGTCGCGGCGGAAGCCGGCGGTGCAATAGATACGCCCCTTCACCACCAGCGGGGTGGACTGGTAGTCGGCGTCCAGGCGCGGACCCAGGGCGTTGGTCGAGAACCGCCAGGCCAGTTCCAATTTGTCGAAATTGGAGGCGTCGATCTGGTCCAGCGGCGAATAGCGGGTGCTGGCCAGGTCGTTGGCATAATGCAGCCAGTCGGTTTCGGCGGGCGCGCCCTGCGCCCCGGCGATGGAAGGGCCGATCAGGGCCAGGGCCGAGGACGTGGCCAGCATCATTCTGCGATTGAGCATCGGAAAATCTCTCTACTGCTACTGCTTGATGATCTGGCCGTCCGGCAGGCGCACTTCGCCCCAGCCGCCGTTCAGCACATTGTCGCGGTTGAAGGGATGTTTCGCCGCCAGCGCCTCGTCGATCTCGATGCCCCAGCCCGGCGCGTCATTGGCATAGAGATAGCCGCCCTTCATCACCGGCGCGCCACGGAATATCTCCAGGGTCAGGTCGTTCATCTCGGAATATTCCTGGATGCCGAAATTGGTGATGGAAAGGTCCAGATGGGTCATCGCCATATGGCCGATGGGGCTGACATCGCCGGGGCCGTGCCAGGCGGTGCGGACATTGTAAAGTTCGCCCATCGCCGCGATCTTGCGCACCGGGGTCAGCCCGCCCATCTGCGAGATGTGCATCCGCATATAGTCGATCAGCCGGTCCTGGATCAGGGGAATGATCTCATGCGGGCTGTTGAACAATTCCCCCATCGCCAGCGGCGTGGTGGTCTGGGCGCGGATGTTGCGGAACCACTGGATGTCTTCCGGCGACAGCGCGTCTTCCAGGAAGAACAGCCGGTAGGGCTCGCACAGCTTGGCGAACTGCACCGCCTGGGTCGGGGTATAGCGCTCATGGGCGTCATGGATCAGTTCGATGTCGGGCCCCAGTTCCTTGCGCGCGGCTTCGAACAGCGCCAGCGCCCGCTTCATCGCCGCCTCGCGCTCGAACACCGGGGCGGTGTGCAGCGACGGGATGCGGGGGCCGTTTTTGTTGCGGGCGCCATAGCCGTCCATGCCCGGCGTACCCACCTGGATGCGGACATGGCGGAAGCCCTGGGCGATGTATTTTTTTGCGCTGTCGATGCATTCGGCGATTTCGTTGCCGCTAGCATGGCCATAGGTGTCGATGGCCTCGCGCGCCTTGCCGCCCAGCAGTTGGTAGACGGGCATGCCCGCCATCTTGCCCTTGATGTCCCACAGCGCCTGGTCCACGCCGGAGATGGCGTTGTTCTCGACAGGACCGTTCTTCCAATAGGAAGAGTCGTAGCACATCTGCCAGGTGTCCTCGATGCGGTCGGCGGGTTTGCCGATCAGCAGCGGGCGCAGGTATTTCTCGACGGCGGGTTTGATGAGGTCGGCGCGCTGGGTGAAGGTGGCGCAGCCATAGCCGAACAGGCCGGCCTGGTCGGTGGTGACCTTGACCACGGTCAGGCGCGAGCCCTGGGGGGCACATTCGATAACGCTGACATCGGTGATCTTGGGAGATGGCACGCCGCGCATGGCGCGGGCGGTCTTCTCCTGGGCCTCGGCTTCACGGGCGGCCAGAAGCGTGGCCGCGGCGGCGCCGCCGGCCACGGCCGCACCCAAAATCTCACGTCTGCGCATCGTCACTCCCCTGGATGTTCTTGTTGCGGCGACCGTAAGTGGGACCGGCGAAATCGGCAAGGTTCTGTATACATATGTGACATCGTCGCCATGTTGCAGCGCGGCAACCAGCATGCGGCTTTTGCACATCGCAAGCGGAACGCCGCCGCTATAGTGACGGCTTCCGGGAGCCATCGTGACCAAGAGCCATCTTTCCCTGCGCGACGCGCTGCTGGCGCTCGGCATCGTGTTCGTCTGGGGCACCAATTTCGCCATCATCCGCATCGGGCTGGACGTGCTGCCGCCGCTGTTCTTCGTCACCCTGCGCTTCGCGCTGGTGTTCCTGCCCGCCGCCTTGTTCGTCAAGCGCCCGCGAGTGCCGTGGAAATACCTGATACTGTACGGCATCTGTTCGGGGCCGCTGCAGTTCGGCCTGCTGTTCTTCGCCATGAACGGCATGATCTCGCCGGGCCTGGCGTCGCTGATGCTGCAGATGCAGGTCTTCTTCACCATCGCCATCGCCATGGGGCGGCAGGGCGAAACGGTAGGGGCGCACCAGCTGGTCGCCTTTGGCCTGGCGCTGGCGGGCATGGGGCTGATCGCCGCCCATAACGGCCATGACGTGACCCTGGAGGGCCTGGCGCTGGTGCTGCTGGCCGCCATGAGCTGGGCGATCAGCAACCAGGCGGCGCGCGAGGCGGCGCGCGATGCGGCGGCCAGGGGCGAAACGATCAACATGCTGGCCTTCATCGTCTGGGCGGCGATGATCTCGACCCCGATCCTGCTGGCGGTATCCTTGCTGAGCGAGGGCCCCGCCGCGATCCTGAGAGGCCTGCAGCAGGCCGGCCCGGTCACCTGGGCCGCGGTGATCTGGCAGTCCAGCGGCAACACCATGTTCGGCTTTGCCTGCTGGGCCTGGCTGCTGTCGCGCTATCCCGCCGCCACCATCAGCCCCATGTCGCTGCTGGTGCCGGTGTTCGGCTTCGCGGCCAGCGCCTTCCTGCTGGGCGAGCCCCTGCCCTTGTGGAAGATCGGCGCCACGCTGCTCATCATGGGCGGGCTGGCGGTCAACCTGCTGTGGCGGCCGCGCAAGGCGATGCTGGCGGGCGAGCCTGACTAGTTGCGCGCCTTGGCCACGACGTAAGTAACGGTCTTGCCGGGCGCGGCGTCGAACTTGTGCGCCGAGCCCGCCGGGATCAGCACGAAATCGCCGGGATGCAGCGCCTGGGTGGTGGCGCCGACCTGGGTTCCGCCGCGAACCTCGCCGTTGGGCGCGATATTGCCGTCCTTGACGGTGCCGCCGAAGGTCAGGACGCCCTCGCCCGCGATGATGGTGATCTGGTCGACCCAGTGGGGATGCAGTTCCACCATGTTGCCATGGTCGAGCCGCTTCACGAACTCGATATAATAATTCTCATGGTCGTTCATGAAGGTGGCGCCATAGACCCGCCCCCCTTCGGGCTGGGAAATGGTTTTGTCGATCTCCCCCGCGGATTTGAAGATGTAGCTGTCGGGCTCCTTGGCGCGGACCTGCGCCAAGGCGGGCGTGGCAGCCAGCAAAGCGGCGGCAGCGATCAATCGGGTCAGCATGGCGGCCTCCTACTTATGGGTTTTGAAGGTGATGTACTGGATGCGGCCGCCACGCGGCAGGATCATCTGGTGCGGCACGCCCGGCGGGATGAAGAAGTAATCGCCCGCCCGCATCGGCTGGGTATTGCCGGCGATGACGGCGCTGCCGCGCCGCTCGCCGGGGGCGGTGTCCCTGGCGTCGGGCACCCTGCCGCCGGTCATCAGGGTCCCCTCGCCGGACTGGATGAAGACATGGTCGGCGAAATCGGCATGGATTTCCGCCTGGCCGGTCTTGTCGCGCGCCACATTCATCACCTGATAGGCATCGTGCCGGGACAGCAGGACCTGGGAATACCAGGCATTGGGCGTCATGCCCCTGGCGATGGTCTGGGACAAGGCGGCGCCGGCCAGGCGGCGCACCGCGGTATCGGGCGCGGTACGATCCGTCACCGTGGCGGTCATCTGGGGCGCCTGGGCGGCGGCGGGCAAGGCCATGGCGCCCAGGGCAGCGGCGAGAAGCAGGATACGGCGTGTCATGGGCGCGGCCTGTTGTTTGTTGCGGGGGACACCGGCGGGACGGCTCAGACCCGCTGCTTGAAGATCAGGTAGGTAAAGGTGTTGCCGGGCGTGGCGGTGAACAGGTGCGGCAGGCCGGGCGGCACCACCAGCCGGTCGCCGGGATGCAGGATCTGGGTCTTGCCGCCCACCAGTTTGCCGCCGCGCATTTCCTGCTGGCCGGCATCGGTGGCGCCCTCCTGGGTGCCGCCATAGGTGATCGAGCCCTCGCCCGCCAGCACATGGATATAGTCGTACCAGTGGCCGTGGGCTTCGGGCTGGGTGTTGATCCCCCTTGTGACGTATTCGATGAAATAGGTCTCGTGGTCGATGACGATTTTCGAGGCCGAGCGGCCGTCCTTGAGCTTGGTCAGGGCCTCGACCTCGGCGGCCGGCTGGTAGACGAAGGCGTCGAACGGCAAGGCGTGCGGCGGCGGCGCGACGGGCTGGGCCATGGCCGGAAGCACCGCCAGGGCGGCCAGGATCGTTGCGGTTCTGATTTTCATGTGCGTCCCCTCTATTTTGTTTTGGTATTTTGTTTTGAGGAACTCTAACCGCGGGGCGGCCAAAAGCCAGCCGGACATAAAGAAAAGGGGCGCCGCCCGGCTGGACAGCGCCCTTGAACCACTGCCGCGCCGGACGCCGCCCGGCTTGGCAATTCGGCGGGATGAAGCCCCACGGAGGCTTCATCCGATCCGCCTTATTTCTTCTTGGCCTTCTTCTTGGCCTTTTTCACAGACTTCTTGGCGGCTTTCTTGGCCTTCTTGGCGGTCTTCTTCGCCGCCTTCACCACCTTCTTGGTGGCGGTCTTCTTGGCCTTCTTGGTCTTCTTGGCCTTCTTCTTCTTCGCTTTCTTCTTCGCTTTCTTCTTCACCGGGGCCGGCTCCGGGGTCGCCGTAAACAGGCCCGTGACAGCTGCTTCCAGATCCGCGGCCGCAGCGGCCAGCTTGCTCTTCTTTGCCATGACAAAACTCCTCATCAATTGATGTGGATAAAGCTAGTGCGATTCTGGGAACAAAACAAAAAGGCGCGGCCATCGCTGGCCGCGCCCTCTGTTCCGTATGAGACGACTGCCGCGCCAAGCTACGCTTGGCGTTCGCGGGGCAAAACCTCCACCGGAGGTTTTGCCGATCCCACTTACTCTTTCTTCTTCTTGAGGGCCGCGCCCAGGATGTCGCCCAGGCTGGCGCCGCTGTCGGACGAGCCGAACTGGGCAACCGCTTCCTTCTCTTCCGAGATTTCGCGGGCCTTGATCGACAGGCTGACCTTGCGGCTGGCCTTGTCCACGCTGGTCACCAGGGCGTCCACCTTGTCGCCCTTGCCGAAGCGTTCCGGGCGCTGGTCGTTGCGGTCGCGGGCCAGGTCGGCGCGGCGGATGAAGGCGCGCACGCCGTCCGCCAGTTCGACCTCGATGCCGCCGTCATTGACTTCGGTGACCGTGCCGGTGACCACCGAATTCTTGCGCAGGACGCCGCCGCCGGCCCCGGCCTTCTCCATCGGGTCGTTCTCAAGCTGCTTGATGCCGAGGGAAACCCGCTCCTTCTCGACATCGATGTCCAGCACCTGGGCCTTCACGACCTGGCCCTTGGCATAGTCCTTGATGGCTTCCTCGCCCGGCTTGGACCAGGACAGGTCGGACAGATGCACCATGCCGTCGATGTCGGAATCCAGGCCGATGAACAGGCCGAACTCGGTGATCGACTTGATCTCGCCCTCGATGACGGTGCCCGCCGGATGGCTGGCGGTGAAGCTGTTCCAGGGGTTCTCCTGGGTCTGCTTCAGGCCCAGCGAGATACGGCGCTTGTTGCTGTCCACTTCCAGCACCGCGACATCCACTTCCGTGCCGGGGGTGACCAGCTTGGAGGGGGCCATGTTCTTCTTGACCCAGGACATTTCGGAAACATGGACCAGGCCTTCGACGCCCGGCTCCAGCTCCACAAAGGCGCCATAGTCGGTGACGTTGGTGACCTTGCCCTTGAACTGCACGCCCACCGGATACTTGGCGGCGACGCCTTCCCAGGGGTCGGTCTGCAGCTGCTTCATGCCCAGGCTGATGCGCTGGGTCTCGTGGTTGATCTTGATGATCTGCACGGTGACGGTCTGGCCCACCGACAGGACTTCGGTGGGGTGGGAGACGCGGCGCCAGGCGATATCGGTGACGTGCAGCAGGCCGTCCACGCCGCCCAGATCCACAAAGGCGCCATAGTCGGTGATGTTCTTGACCACGCCTTCGACGATCTGCTTTTCCTGCAGCGAGGCGACCAGCGAGGTGCGTTCCTCGGCCCGGCGTTCTTCCAGAACGGCGCGGCGCGACACCACGATATTGCCGCGGCGGCGGTCCATCTTGAGGATCTGGAACAGCTGCGGCTGGTTCATCAGCGGGCCGACATCGCGCATCGGGCGCACGTCAACCTGCGAACCGGGCAGGAAGGCCACGGCGCCGTCCAGGTCGACGGTGAAGCCGCCCTTGACGCGGCCGAAGATCACGCCGGTGACGCGGGTGACGTCGTTGAAGGCCTTTTCCAGCTTGATCCAGCTTTCCTCGCGGCGGGCCTTGTCGCGGCTGAGAACGGCTTCGCCGAGCGCATTTTCGACGCGCTCCAGGTAAACCTCGACGGTGTCGCCGACCTTGAGCTCCAGCGGAATGCCCGGCATGGAGAATTCCTTGAGGGAAATGCGGCCCTCGGTCTTGAGGCCGACATCGACCATGGCGAAGTCGTTTTCGATGGCGACGATGGTGCCCTTGATCACCGCCCCTTCCTGGGGCGACTGGGTCTCGAAGCTCTGCTCCAGCATCGCGGCGAAGTCTTCGCGCGAGGGGGCGGCAATGGATTCACGTTGATTGGAAACGGGGGCCTTGGTGGCGGTAGCGGCGCGAGCCATATAGTTCAGTCCTAACAATCGTTCATGCCGACCAGCGGGACCTTTTTAGAAAAGGGGGCCGTGGCGGACTTCCCAATGCGACCGCATTGGGCGGGTTGGTTTTGGTGAGGTAAGCGGGATGCCCTGAAGTCCGCCGGGCCTCCTTAGCCCCTGTGGCGGTCCTTGAGCGCGCTCTCAACCTTTGGCGAAACCAGGGCCAGAGCAGCCGCGAACGCCGCGTCTATACCCAAATCCGAGGTATCCAGCAAGTCGGCATCCTCGGCCTGGCGCAGGGGGGCGATCGCGCGGGACTTGTCGGCGGCATCGCGGGCGCCCAGTTCGGCCACCACATCCTGCTCGGCCCGGCGGATGCCCATGGCCTTGAGTTCCGACCAGCGGCGGCGGGCGCGCACTTCCAGCCGGGCGTCGACATACAGCTTGGCGGCGGCGCTGGGGCAAATGACGGTGCCGATGTCGCGGCCGTCCATCACCGCGCCCCCGCCGGGGGGGTGGGCCAGGAAATTCCGCTGGAAATCCAGCAGGGCGGCCCGCACCGCCGGGATCGCGGCGACATGGCTGGCGGCCTTGCCGACAATATCGGTGCGGATGGCGGGGTCGCCGGCGCGGGTGAAATCTATGTTCTGGGCCCCCTTCAGGGCGTCAGCTTCATTGGCGGGATCACCCTTGGCCTCCAGCACCGCCAGCGCCGCCAGGCGATAGAGCGCGCCGGAGTCCAGATGGGCAAAGCCGAAATGGGCAGCCAGCTTCTTGGCCAGGGTACCCTTGCCGCTGGCGGCGGTGCCGTCCACGGCGATGACGATGGAACTCACAGTCCCCCTCCCCTTGCGGGAGGGGGAAGATTCCGGCGCGGACGTTTGCGATATGTCGGCGTCATTTCAAATCCGCTCCGAGGTCGCGCATCAGGTCCTGATATTCGGGGAAGCTGGTGGCGATCATGGTGACGTCATCCACCGTCACGGGGTTCTGCGACGCCAGTCCCATGGTCAGGAAGCTCATGGCGATGCGGTGATCCATATGGGTGGCGACGGTGCCACCGCCGGGAACCGCGCCGCCGGTCACGATCAGGTCGTCACCTTCGATCTCATATTGCACGCCATTGGCCTTGAGGCCCGCAGCCACGGCTTCCAGGCGGTCGCTTTCCTTGACGCGCAACTCTTCCAGCCCGCGCATCGCGGTCTTGCCGGCGGCGAAAGCGGCGGCGACGGCCAGGATAGGATATTCGTCGATCATCGCGGGCGCACGGTCGGGCGGCACCTCGACGCCCTTCAATGCCGAATAACGCACCGTCAGGTCGCCGCTTTCCTCGCCGCCGCTGCTGCGGCGGTTGGCGATCTCGATTTTCGCGCCCATCTCCAGCAGCGTTTCGATCAGCCCGGCACGGCGCGGATTGAGCATGATGCCCGGCAGTTCGATCCGCGAGCCCGGCACGATCAGGGCAGCGACGATGGCGAAGGCCGCCGAGGAGGGATCGCGGGGCACGTCCACCGTGCAGGCTTTGAGGACGGCGGGGCCTTCGACAAGAATTGTCTCGCCGCCATCCGGCAATGGCGTGACTTTTATCCGCGCGCCGAAGGCAGCCAGCATCTTCTCGCTGTGGTCGCGGGTCAGGGTGTTCTGGGTGATGTGCGTGGTGCCCCGCGCGTTCAGCGCCGCCAGCAGCAGCGCGGACTTCACCTGCGCCGACGCCACCGAAAGGGTCTTGTCTATGGCCTGCGCCTCGCCGGCCCCATGCAGGGTCAGGGGCATCAGCGCCTTGGGGCCCTGGCCTTCATAGGTGACGCCGAAGGCCAGCAGCGGTTCGACCACCCGGGCCATGGGCCGCGACCTTAACGAGGCGTCGCCGGTAAACACCGCCGTGATGGGTGTGGTGGCCATCGCCCCCATCACCAGGCGCGAGCCGGTGCCGGAATTGCCGAAATCCAGGGGTGCGGCGGGCGCACGCCAGTTGCCCACGCCCAGGCCTTGAACCCGCCAGTTCCCCGGCCCAACCCGGGTCAGGCTGGCCCCGAAGCCACGCAGCGCCTGCGCCGTGGAATGCACGTCCCCGGACTCCAGAAGCCCGGAAATCACGGTTTCTCCCTCCGCCAGGGCGCCCAGGATCAGGGCGCGCTGGGAAATGGATTTGTCGCCGGGCACCTGGGCAGTGCCCTCCAGGGCTTTGGAGCGGCGGGCGGTGAGCGGGGCAGGATTGGCGTTGTGCATCAGGGGCTTCAAAAGACCTTTACAGGCGGGGCAATCGGTGGCAAACGCGCCCCTCCGATAACCCCTTCTTCACGGGAAGCATCATCTTGGTCAAGGCAGATCTTGGAACCAAACGGCAGTGCCCGAGCTGCGCTTCGCGGTTTTACGACCTCACGAAGCGTCCGATCGAGTGCCCCAAATGCGGTTTCAGCTATGAGCCCGAAGCGCTGTTCAAGCAGCGCCGGTCGCGCGTGGCCGAACCCGCGGCCGGCGTGGTGCCAGCCAAGGAAGCCGACGACGAGGATGATGAGGACGAAGACGAGGACGACGAGTCCGAGGACGAGGAAGAAGAAGTCGAGACCGTTGTCGAGGCGCCGCTGAAGATCGCGGCCACCGGCGAGGACGAAGACGAGGAAGCCGAGGAAGAGGAAGCCGAGGCGGAATCGGGCATGTCGGTGGTGGATGCCGACGAAGCCGACGGCATCGAGGACATCGAAGTCGAGGACGACGAGGACGAGGAAGACAACGACCTGCTCGGCGAAGTCGAGGACGAGGAGGACGATGTCACCGGCATCATCGATCCGGGCATCTCCAAGGACGAAAGCTGAGTTTCCTCTAGAGTTTTCTGACGGGATCGGATACCAGACCGCTCCCTGATTGGTACGGGGCCATAGCTCAGCTGGGAGAGCGCCTGCATGGCATGCAGGAGGTCAGCGGTTCGATCCCGCTTGGCTCCACCATTCATATCAATCGCTGCGCGATTGATATGAATGACAAGCCCGCCCGCGCGACAGCGACTTGAGGGCGGGCGCGTCAGGCGAAAACACCGACCGTAAAACCAGTTCCGGGACGTCCGCCGCGACGCCTGCTCTGTCCTCAGGGGCATACTCCATCCCACCGTACCGAAGTTTCATGGAACCGTTCGGCCCTCGGGGGCATTTCAGCCTCATCACCTTGAGGGAGATTCCCATGCGGGCTCTGACGGCTACCGTTCTTTCCATCGCCTTGACCGCCAGCCTGGCCGGGTCCGCCGCCTTTGCCGAAACGCCCCTGGCGCCGGGCAAGCCGGCCGGCGTCCACAAGGCCCAGTTGGAGAACGGCACCATCATCCTCGTGGCCGGTGTCGCCGTGGTCGCCGCGGGCATCGCCGTGGCGGTCTCCAACAACAATAACAATGTCACCCCGGCGACCACCGCCACGACCACGACCGGCTGACGCCCTTGTAACCGGGCGCTGCTGCGGCCATTTTTGGTGCATGGTCAAACAGATTACCGACCGCCAGTTCGCCCAGATCGCCAAGGCGCTGGCGGAACCGCGCCGGGTTGAAATCCTGAGGCAGATCGGCCAGTGCGACGGCTCGGCGGCCTCCTGCAGCGGCCTGCAGGAAGCCCAGAAGGTCACGGCCGCCACCCTCTCCCATCACGTCAAGGAACTGGCCAATGCCGGGCTGGTGAACGTCACCCGCGACGGCAAGTTCATGCGGCTGTGCCTGAACCGGCCGGTGCTGGAAGCCTATATGGCCCAGTTGTCCAAGATCTGATCAGGACGTCGTCGTCGTCGTGACGGCGTCCGACTGCGGACTGGTGGGATTGCCGTTTCCGCCGCCGCCGCCCGCCACCACCGCCACGACGCCGGCAATCACGCCGCCCGCGCCCAGCAGAAGCAATCCGCCACGGACTTCCTGGGCCTGCCGCACGCCGGCGGCCTTGCCGGGTTTGAGGGGGTTCTTGGCGGCGGCCGTGCCCGCGGCGGCGCCATGCGGCAGCGGATCGGCCCAGGCCGGCACGACCAGAACTGCCGCCATCGCCGCCGCTATCGGCATCCCAAATCGCATGAACCGATCCCCCTGGTTTTCAAGCCGTTATTCCGTTTCATTCTGACAGAATTGCGACGCAACAAATATCCCACCCGCTGCCCTTGAAACCCGATAGTTCGACGGTCATCTAACCATCGCAACAACACGGGAGTACATCATGGGCAAACTCACAAACAAGGTGGCGGTGGTGACCGGGGCCTCCAAGGGCATCGGCGCGGGCATCGCCAGGGCGCTGGGCGCGGAAGGCGCCAGCGTGGTGGTCAATTATGCCGGTGACAAGGCCGGCGCCGACAAGGTCGTCGCAGCCATCGTGGCGGGCGGCGGCAAGGCCATTGCCGTCCAGGGCAGCGTGTCCAAGGAAGCGGACGTGAAGCGGCTGTTCGAGGAAACCGCCAAGACGTTCGGCAAGGTGGATGTGCTGGTCAACAATGCCGGCGTCTACAAGTTCACGCCGATCACCGAGGTGACGGAAGAAGAATATCAGCAGCAATATAACACCAATGTCTGGGGCGTGGTGCTGACCACGCGCGAGGCGCTGAAGAACTTCAATGACGGCGGCGCGGTGATCAATGTTTCATCCACCGTGACGCGGCTGGCGATCCCCGGCTCGTCCCTCTATTCGGGCACCAAAGGCGCAGTGGACGTCATCACCCAGGTTCTGGCGGCCGAGTTGGGCCCGCGCCGGATTCGCGTCAACGCGGTCAATCCCGGCCTGGTGGAAAGCGAAGGCACTCATGCTGCCGGCTTCATCGGCAGCGATTTCCAGAGCCATCTGGAAACCACTACGCCGCTGGGCCGTATCGGCCAGCCCGATGATATCGCCAAGGTGGCGGTGTTCCTGGCCAGCGACGAGTCCGGCTGGCTGACCGGCGAGCATCTCTTTGCGGCTGGCGGCGCGCGCTAGAACCAACCATGCACCGCCCGCCTGACCCCGGTCAGGCGGGCGGTGCTTTTTTTGCAGTTACAGGAGATTTTCATGGGCAAGTTGACAGACAAGGTCGCGATCGTGACCGGCGCCTCCAAGGGCATCGGCGCGGCGATCGCCAGGGCGCTGGCGGCGGAAGGCGCAAGCGTCACGGTGAATTATTCTTCCGACCAGGCCGGCGCGGACAAGGTGGTGGCCGACATCACGTCCAGGGGCGGCAAGGCCGTCGCCGTGCAGGGCAGCGTCGCCAGGGCCGACGACGTCAAGCGCCTGTTCGCCGAAAGCAAAAAGGCGTTCGGCAAGCTGGATGTGCTGGTCAACAATGCCGGCGTATTCAACTTCTTCCCGCTGGAGAACATGGAAGAGGCGGAATTCCACCGCCAGTTCAACACCAATGTCCTGGGCACGCTTTTGGCGACCCAGGAGTCGCTCAATCATTTCGGGCCCGCCGGCGGTAGCGTCATCAATGTCAGCAGCGTCGCCAGCCTGGCGCGCATCCCGTATGCCGCGGTCTATGCGGCGACCAAGGGGGCGGTGGATTCCATCACCCGGTCGCTAGGCGTCGAACTGGCGGGGCGCAAGATTCGCGTCAACACCCTGGCGCCGGGCGGCGTGGAAACCGAAGGCACCCACAGCGCCGGCATCATCGGCAGCGATTTCGAAAAGCAGATGGTGGCGACGACGCCGCTGGGCCGCATCGGCCAGCCGGACGATATCGCCAAGGTGGCGGTGTTCCTGGCCAGCGACGACTCCGCCTGGCTGACCGCCGAGCGCGTCGTGGCGGCCGGCGGCGCGCAGTAGTTGCCCCCCTCCGGCCTTCGCTGGGCCAAGGCCCAGCTACGGCCACCTCCCCCAATTTTGTGCGCTGCCGCGCACAGGGGGAGGATATATTTCAAACGGTTGAGCATGGCCCATCATTTGGTTATGACGGGCCATGCGTTTTTCCGGCAGGCATATGGTGGTGACGGGCGCGGCCTCGGGGCTGGGGCTTGCCATTGCCCAGGCCGCGCAGGCGGAAGGCGCCAGCATCACGGCGCTGGACCGCGCCGCATCGCCCTTCGATGACAGCCGCATCTGCGACATCAGCGACGAAGCCCAGGTCCGCGAGGCGCTGGGCGCGCTTGAGCGCATCGACGCGGTGGTGAACTCCGCCGGCATCGCGCGGCGCGCCGCCGTCGCCGACACCGACATGGCGGATTTCGACGCGGTGATGGCGGTGAATGTGCGCGGCGCCTTCCTGGTGTCGAAATACGCCCTGCCCGCCCTGCGCAAGCGCGGCGGTTCGATCGTTCATATCTCTTCCGGCGTGGCGACCACGGGCACGCGCAACCGCGCCGCCTATACCGCCAGCAAGGGCGCGCTGCTGTCGCTGACCCGCAACATGGCGCTGGACTATGCCGCCGACCGGGTGCGGGTGAACTGCCTCTGCCCCGGCTTCGTCAACACGCCATTGCTGGCCAGCCTGACACCGGAGCGGCGGGCGAAACTTGTTGCGCTGCATCCCCTGGGCCGCATGGGCGAGCCCGAGGATATCGCCCATATGGCGCTGTTCCTGATGTCGGACCAGGCCGGCTGGATCACCGGCCAGGCCATCGCGGTGGATGGCGGATTTAACATCGGCCATTCCGAGGACATCTAGCCCGCGCCGGGTAAGCCCTTGCAGTCCCGACACATTTGCGACAAGACAGGCCTTGCGCCGCGGCGCTAAACTGACGCACCGTAACGGATTTTCGCCTTGAGCGCCTTTCTCGACGCCCGCACGCTGCCCGACAGAACCGTCCTGACGCCCGACCTGGCCATCATCGGCGGCGGTCCCACCGGCATCAGCCTGGCGCTGGCGCTGGCGCACACCAAATTGAATATCGTGCTGCTGGAATCCGGCGGCATGAATTTCGATCCGCGCGTCCAGAGCCTGTACGCCGGCAGCGAGAGCGGCGTGCCCTACACGGCGCTGGAAGCCGGGCGGCTGCGCTTCATGGGCGGCAGCAGCAACCATTGGGGCGGCTATTGCCGGCCGCTGGACGAGATCGATTTCGAGGCCCGCGACTGGGTGCCCCATTCCGGCTGGCCGATCGGGCGCAAGCACCTTGCGCCCTATTACCCGCGCGCCCAGCAACTGGTCGAGGCCGGTCCCTGGGTTTATGACGACAGCGGCGCGGCCGTGACGGCGGCGAAGGGCGCAGCTCTGGAACTGGGCAAAGGCGGCCTCTACACTAGCTGGTTCCAGTTTTCCAAGACGCGCGACAGCGTGCTGCCGACCTATTTCGGCCACCGCTACGAGGCCGACCTCAAGGCGGCGCGCAATGTGACGTCTTACCTGCATGTCAATGTCACCGGCATCCGGCTGGCCGCCGACGCACGGCGCGTGGATCGTCTCGACCTCGCCACGCTGGAGGGCAAGCATTTCACGGTGAAGCCGCGCTTTGTGGTGCTGGCGGCGGGCGGCATGGAGAATGTGCGGCTGCTGCTGGCGTCCAACGATGTGATGACGGCGGGCGTCGGCAACCAGAACGACCTGGTGGGGCGCTTCTTCGCCGACAATCCCATACCGCGCGATGTGGCGACGCTGGTGTCCTTCGCCGGGCCGCTGGCGCAGTATTATGGCGCCAACACCACCATGGACAATGGCGCCATCATGCGCGCCGTCTTCTCGACCACCCGTCATTATTGCGAAAGCCAGCGCAATGTCGGATCGCTGACCACCGTCGAACCGGCGGCCGAACTGGACGAGGCCGGCAAGGCGGCGGTCATCACCACCGCCCTGGCGCTGGGGGTGGATGCGTCCAACGCCAGGGCCTATTCGCTGGGCTGCGGCATGGAGCTGCTGCCCGATCCCGACCGGCGGCTGACCCTGACGGGCGACAAGGACGCGCTGGGCATGCCGCGGCTGAAGCTGCACATGACCATCGCCGACGAGGATTTCGCCCTGTACCGCCGCACGCTTGCCGAACTGGGACGGCAGTTGCTGGCCAGCCGCGCCGGCATGCTGCGCATCAGCTACAGCCATCGCGACGAATGGATGAAGGCGATGGACTGGGGCCATCACCACCTGGGCACCACCCGCATGAGCGCCGATCCCAAGTCCGGCGTGGTGGATGCCGACGGGCTGGTGCATGGACTGGGCAATCTCTATGTCGCGGGCAGTTCGACCTTTCCCACCTGCGGCGCTTCCAATCCCACCCTGAACCTGATCGCCCTGACCTTGCGGCTGGCGGACCATCTGAAGACGGTGGCGGCATGACTTTTTTGAAGGGGCAAAACCCCCAGGGGGGCCCTGCCCGCCGCACCATGATCGCGGCGCTGGTTGCGGCTGCTACCGCGGCGGCGCTGGGGGTTTACCGCTTCACCAACCTGATGGTGAAGCATTATGCGCCCACGCCCTATGACGACCTGCTGGCGCATCTGACCGACCGCGAACAGGCGGCGCGGCTGGGGGCGAAAGTGACGGGTGCGTTTGACGCGCGGCGCGAGGCGGCGACGTTGCGCGCGGCCTTGGGCAGCCGCACCTTCACGGCTGCCGCCACCGCCGACATCGCCGCCGGCCGGATGACCGAAGTGGATGGCTGGGTGTTGCCGCAGACCGTGGTGCTGCTGTCGGCGCTGGCGTCTAGAGTCTGATCGCTCGGATCAGCCCGCGCAGGGAATTGCCGAACCAGACCTCGCCTTCCAGGTCATCGGGCATGAGCGTTGCTTCGCGCGCCCTGCCCTGTTCGATCAGTTCGGCGCGCAGAATGCCCGGCAGAACGCCCGCCGCCAGCGGCGGGGTCAGCAGCAGGCCATCCCGTTCGACGAAGAGGTTGCTGCGGGCGCCCTCCGTCAGTTCGCCGCGTTCGTTGCGGAAGATCAGTTCGTCGCAACCCGGATGCGGGCGGTCATAGAGATCGCGCCAACTGGTCTTGTGGCGCAGAAGCAGGTCGGCGCTGTCGGTACGCTGGGGCGCCAGCGCATAGGTCCAGTGCGGCGGATTGGCGTCGAGCGGATGCGCGGTGGCGCGGTGCGCGCCGGTTTCATCCAGGGTCAGGCGCACACGCAACGCTCCCGCCTTGCCCTTCACGGCCTCGTCCAGCGCGGCGCGGGCGGCATCGGCGTCAAACGCCATGCCGAACACAGATGCGGAACCGGCCATGCGGGCGAGATGCGCTTGCAGCCGCACGAAACCATCCCGCCATCCCAGTGTCTCGATCAGTTCCAGCGGCCTGCGTTGGGCCTCGAAAAAACGCGCCTTGAGCAGGCATTCGGCATATTCGCCATCGGCTTTCGAATCCTGCACCACACCACCGCCGATGCCCAATTCGCCGCGGCCGCCACGAATGGTCAGGGTGCGGATGGCGACATTGAAGCGCGCGCTGCCGTCCGGCGCGAAATGCCCCACCGCGCCGCAATAGGCGCCGCGCGGCGAGACTTCCAACGCGTGCAAAATCTCCATGGCGCGGATCTTGGGGGCGCCCGTCACCGAGCCGCAGGGAAACAGCGCCCGCAATATTTCGGCGGCCCCGACACCGGCGCGTTTTCGCGCCGTCACCGTGGAGACCATGGCATGCAGGGTGGGATAGGTTTCGACTTCAAACAGCCCGCCGACCGCCACGCCGCCGCCGATACGGCTGAGATCGTTGCGCAGCAAATCCACGATCATCAGGTTTTCGGCGCGGTCCTTTTCACTGGCGGCCAGGGCGGCGCGCGCCGCCGCATCGTCACTGCCGCGCGGCGCGGTGCCTTTCATCGGGCGCACGGTCAGCCCGCCATCCGCCGAAAGATCGAAGAACAGTTCCGGCGACAGGCTCAAAATCTGCTGCTTGCCATCATCTACAAAGCCGCAATGCCCCGCCCCGCTTTGCACCCTTAGCTGCTCGTACAGCGCCCGCGCCGCGCCGGCGAAAGCAAAGCCGCAGCGGAAGCTGAGATTGGCCTGATAGATATCGCCCGCCGCGATGTAAGCCTTCACCCGTGCGAAGCGCGCCGCATAGGCCGCCTCATCCCATTCCGGCCGCAGCGGCCCGGCATAGGCGCGGCCGGCAACCGGCGGCGCCTCGGCGGACGGCGCCTCGAACACCCCCAGCCGCAGCAGCGGCCCCGGCGGCAACAGATGCGCCAGCTTCGGTTCCAGGGCATAGCCCAGCTCATAGCCCAGCCAGCCGGCGACATGGCGGCCCGCCGCCAGCGCCTGTTCCACCGCCGCCAGGGCCGCCGGCACCTCATCGGCGCGGTCGGCCGCAAGGACTGCCAGGGGGGCGGAAAAAACCCGGCGGGGGCCGTCATCCAGGATCACCAGCATGGGCGGGTTTTGCCCCCAAGGCGGCCGCCAGTCCATACAACCGGGGATTGTTTACGGCACGGCTTCCACACCTTGAATGGCGATTTTGGCACCCTATTTTTGTTCTACGGTCGCTCATTGCAGGGCCGCAGAAAACCACCAGCCGCTCAAAGGAGGGCTGACATGAACAAGTACACGACGTTCGGCAGCCCCTATCTGCTGGGCTTTGAACATCTGGAACGGCTGCTGGAGCGCACGGCCCGCAACGCCGGCGACAGCTATCCGCCCTACAATATCGAGGAGTTGCCTAGCGGCAGCGTAGGCAACCGGCACGCGGGCATCCGCATCACCCTGGCGGTCGCGGGCTTCTCGCGCGAGGAGTTGGGCGTCACCGAAGAGGACCGCCAACTGGTGATCCGCGGTTGCCAGGCGGAGGCGTCCGAAAGCAGCAAGACCAAGACGTTCCTTCACCGCGGCATCGCGGCGCGGCAATTTTTGCGCAGCTTCGTGCTGGCGGACGGCATCGAAGTGATCTCGGCCGCGCTGGAAAACGGATTGCTCAAAATAGATTTGGCCCGCAAGCAGGTTCAGGCCGGCGTGCGAACCGTGGAAATCAAGACTGGAGGCTTATCATGACGAACAGATTCGAAAGCGACGAGATGGAAAACGGCAAGCTGCTGGCCGGCCGCCTCGCCTACATCAAGCCGACGGACAGCGACGAGGCCCATCGCCTGGGCCTGATCCCGGCCCATGTGGAACTGCCCGACGGCATGAAGCTGTATGTCCTGCATGCCGAGGACGGCAGCGTGCTGGGCTTCACCGACGGCTATGCCAGCGCCTATGGCGCGGCGGTGCAGAACGAACTGACCCCCGTCAGCCTGCATTAGCTTTGTCATCCCGGCCAGGCGATGCGAAGCATCGCGCAGGTCCATGGCGGCAGCGTGTGGACGGGTCCAACTTCTTTGCAAAGGGCCGGAGCGATCCGGCCTTTTCTTTTTGCGGATGGCAAGCTGGGGCCCGGATAAAGCGCTGACGCGCTTTTCCGGGATGACAAGGTTGCGTAAGGTGACGAGAGGGAGATTTCCATGCGCCTGATCGTTGCCGCCGCCGTCCTGCTGTTTGCCGCGCCTGCCCTGGCCCAGGCGCCTGCCACGGATGCCACTGCGCCGCCCGCCGATACCACTGCGCCCGTCCCCATGGCGGTGACGCAGGCCCCGACCAATCCGCCGATGACCGGGCCCAGGATGTTGATCGCGACGTCCATGGGCGACATCACGGTGCAGCTGGACAGCGAGCACGCGCCGCAAAGCGTCGCCAATGTGCTGCGCTATGTGAAGATGAAGCATTACGACAACACGGTGTTCTACCGGGTCGTGAAGGGCTTCGTGATCCAGATGGGAAGCTGGGACGCCAAGGGCATCGGCCATGGCGTCAAGCCGGTCAAGGTGCCGCTGGAGGCCGACAACGGCCTGCACAACCTGCGCAGCACCCTGGCGCTGGGACGCGCCGAGGAGCCCGACAGCGCGAGTGCGGAATTCTATATCAACCTGTCCGACAATCCGGGGCTGGACCACAAGGCCGAGGATGCGGGCAACACCACCGGCTATGCCGTGTTCGGGCAGGTGGTGGCGGGGATGGAGGTGGTGGATGCCATCAGCCAGGTGCCGGTGGGCGACGGCGGGCCGATGCCCGGCCAGTGGCCGCTGAGCCCGATCCTGGTCAAGAAGGTTACGCTGCTGAAGTAACAGCGCCGTCCTTGTGGCCGGTGAGAATGGAGTACAGGGCCTCGGCGCTGGTCGCGGCGCGCAGCTTTTCGCAGGTCGCCTTGTCGCGCAGCAGGCGCGAGACCCGCGCCAGCGCCTTCAAATGATCGGCGCCGGCATTTTCGGGAGCCAGCAGCATGAACACCAGGTCCACCGGCTGGCTGTCCACCGCCTCATAGTCGAGGCCATTCTCCAGGCGGGCAAAAAGGCCGGTGATGGTCTTGGCTTCGGCCATGCGGCCATGGGGAATGGCGATGCCGGCGCCGATGCCGGTGGTGCCCAGGCGCTCGCGCTCGATCAGGGTCTCGAAGATGCGGCGCTCGGAAATGCGCGTCATGGCATGGGCGCGGCTGGCGAGTTCCTGCAACAATTGTTTTTTGCTTTGGGCCTTCAGACCGGAAACAACGGCATCGGGCGCGAGCAGGTCTGCGATGTTCATGACTGTCCCGGCTGAGGTCCCGCGTGGCGCGCGGATCGCTAACTTCCCCGGCATCCGGGGGCCCTGCCCAAAAGCGGCGGGTACATAGGCCGCGCGCCCCGCAAAGTCAATCTTGACTAAATTGCCGGTAATCAGCGGCTGGCATAGGCGGGAACATCGCTTGCTTTCAGGCGGCGGCGTTCCACCGATGAGGGGATTCGCAACGCCTCGCGGTACTTGGCGACGGTGCGGCGCGCGATGTTCACACCGTCTGCGGTGAGCAGCGAGACGATGCGGTCGTCGGACAGGATCTCGCGCGGTTCCTCATTCTCGATCATCTCGCGGATGCGGTCGCGCACCGCCTCGGCGGAGTGCGATTCGGCGCCGTTCATCGCCTGAATCGAGGCGGTGAAGAAATATTTCAGCTCGAACACCCCGCGCGGCGTGGCGATATACTTGTTGGAGGTGACGCGGCTGACGGTGGATTCGTGCATCGAGATCGCGTCGGCGATGATGCGCAGGTTCAGCGGCCGCAGGTGGCGCACGCCATGGGTCAGGAAGGCATCCTGGTGGCGCACGATCTCCGACGCCACCTTCAGGATGGTGCGGGCGCGCTGGTCCAGGCTCTTGACCAGCCAGTTGGCGCTGTTGAGGCAGTCGGCGAGATAGTTCTTGCTGTCCTTGTCGCGCGCGCCTTTCGAGACGCTGCCGTAATACCGGTTGTTCACCAGAAGACGCGGCAGGGTGTCGGAATTGAGTTCGATCAGCCAGCCGCCGTCCGGCCCCACCCGCACGAACACATCCGGCACCACCGGGGTCACCGGCTCGCTGCCGAAGGCCAGACCCGGCTTGGGATTGAGAGTGCGGATTTCGCAGATCATGTCGGCAATGTCTTCGCCGTCGACGCCGCACAGGGCCGTCAACTGGCTCATATCGCGGCGGGCGACCAGGTCCAGCCGGGTCAGCAGCGCCTGCATGGCGGGGTCCAGCCGGTCGCGCGCCTTGAGCTGCAGCGCCAGGCATTCCGACAGGTCGCGCGCGCCGACGCCGACGGGATCGAAACCCTGCAGCACGCCCAGCACCGCCTGCACGTCTTCCAGGTCGGTGCCCAGCCTGCCCGCGACCTCGATCAGGTCGGCACGCAGATAGCCGGTTTCGTCCACCGCATCGATCAGCGCCATCAGGATCAGGCGGTCCTCGGGCAGCAGGGCGGCGATGGAAAGCTGGCTTTCCAGGTGATCCTTCAGCGAGGCGGTGGCGGCGACCGAGGATTCCAGCCCGTCCTCGCCTTCATAGGCGTTGCCGGACTTGACCGTGCTCCAGTCGGTCAGCGAGCCCGATTGCGGGGCTTCGGCGGCGCGCTGGGTGGGAATGTCGCCGTCATACATATTGTCATGCGCGGCCTCGTCCATGTCGGAGGTCTTGGAAAAGTCGTCGCGGCTGAGGGCCTCGTCGGCGCGTTCGTTGGCGGGGGCGGCATCGCCCGCGGCATGATCGGCCACGGGCGCGGCCTCGCGGTCGTCGCGTTCCAGCAGCGGGTTCTTTTCCAGTTCGGCTTCGCAATATTCCGCCAGCTCGACATTGGAAAGCTGCAACAGCTTGATCGCCTGCTGCAGTTGCGGCGTCATGACCAGCGACTGGCCCTGCCGTATCTCTAGCCTCTGCCCTACCCCAGCCATGGCGCCCTACAGTGTGAACTTTTCTCCGAGATAGACGCGCCGCACATCGCGGTCGGCGACGATCTCGGTGGGAGTGCCTTCCTTCAGCACCCGGCCGTCATGGAGAATGTAGGCGCGGTCGATCACGTCCAGAGCATCGCGGACATTGTGATCGGTGATCAGGACGCCGATGCCGCGATCCTTGAGATGCTTGACCAGGTCGCGGATTTCGCCCACCGCGATGGGATCGATGCCGGCGAAGGGCTCGTCCAGCAGGATGTAGCTGGGATGCGTCGCCAGGCAGCGCGCGATCTCGACGCGGCGGCGCTCGCCGCCCGACAGCGCCACGGCGGGCGTGTTGCGGATATGGGTGATGCCGAATTCGGCCAGCAGCGCCTCCACCATGGCTTCCAGCCGGGCGCCGTCGGGCTCCAGCAGTTCGGCGGTGGCGCGGATATTCTGTTCGGCGGTCAGGCCGCGAAAGATCGAGGCTTCCTGCGGCAGGTAGCCGATGCCCAGCCGCGCCCGGCGGTACATGGGCAGTTTGGTGACGTCGTGGCCGTCCACCTCGATCGAGCCGGTGTCGGCCGGGATCAGCCCGGTGATCATGTAGAAGCAGGTGGTCTTGCCGGCGCCGTTGGGGCCGAGCAGGCCCACCGCCTCGCCGCGCTTCAGCGACAGGCTGACCGAACGCACCACGGGACGCTTGTTGAAGCTCTTGCCGATGCGCGACACGACAAGGCCCTTGCCGCCGTCGATGACGCGCAGCCCCTCATTTTGCCCGGTTTCTGTGCTGTCTGTGCTCATTTCGCCCTGTCCGCAAAAACCATGCCTGTTTGTGTTTAAGGAAACATGAAAATCAGTTGGCGTTGTTGGGTGTGAAAACCGCCTGCACGCGGCCTCCCGATTGCGCGCCCGGCGTGGAGCCCTTGACGCCGCCGCCCAGCACCGCCTGGCCATTGACCAGGTTGACGGTGAGCTGCGCGCCGCGCATCACATCCTTGCCTTTCTTCAAGACGACGTTGCCCGTCATCAGCACGGTGCGCGGCCCCACCGAATAGACGCCATTGTCGCCGGTGGCGGTGCCGGACCTGGGCGAGTCCACCACCACATTGCCGGAAGCGAGCACCTTGTCGGCCTTGCCGTTGACGGTGCTCATATGCACCTGGTTGGCGCGCAGCTTCATGTCGCCCTGGATCACCACGACATTGCCCTGCCAGGTGCCGGTCTTGCCGTTGAGATCGGCCTGGAAAGTGTCCGACGAGATGTTGATGGGCGCGTTGTTGTCGGTCTTGGACATCAGCGCATTGCCGCCGGCATTGCCGGCAGCAGGCGCTGCGGCCAACGGCGCCGTGGTCAGCGCCAAAGTGGCGGCGAGTGCGAACATGCTTTTCATTTCTTGGTTCCGATCAGGGACATCTGGACATGGCCCGTCAAAGTGAGCAGGCCGGTGGCGCGGTCGGCATGGAACTGGTCGGCGCGCAGGGTGCCGTCGGGCCCCTGCCCGGTCACCGTTTCATGGCCGTGGATCACGCTCTGCTTGAGGTTGGCGGAGGCGCTGTTGGAATGCAGCTCATAGCCGTTGGCGCTGAACACCGAAATGCCGTCCTTCAATTCCAGCTGGCCGGTCGTCATGTCCACCATGCCCGCCCTGGCGCTGGCGTTCAGCCAGTTGCCCCGGTCCAGCGACAGGTCGGCCTGCAGGTTTTTCAGCGTCGCCTTCTTGCTGTTGTGGGCATCCTGCACTGCGATATCGGCGGTGATGACATAGGGGTTGCCCTTGGTGTCGGTGCCGGTCAGGCGCGGCTTCATCATCGAAAGATCGTTCTGCACCCGGCCCATGCTTTCATAGGCCAGTTGCAACTGGCGGGGCTGGCGCGCCACGAAGAAGAAGGCCAGCACCGCGGCGATGATCAGGAAGGCGCCCAGCGACAGCACCCGCTTCATCAGGGTCACGAAACGGGAATAGCGCAACGCCTCCGACGCCGTGGTGCGGATGCGCGCCGACCAGTCGAACTGCGGCGTGTTGACCATCATGCCAACCCTGCGCGCAGGCAGTCATGGATATGGATCACGCCCACAGGCATGGATTGGGGCGCGGCATCCCCGGCCAGCACGAACAACTGGGTGATCTTGTTTTCGGTCATCAGCGCCAGCGCCTCGGCGGCCAATTGATCGGGCCGCGCCGTCTTGGGGCCGGGCGTCATTACGTCGCCGGCGGTGAGCGCGTCGATGCCGGCCTCGAAATGGCGGCGCACATCGCCATCGGTGACGATGCCGACCAGCAGGCCCGCTTCATCGACGATGCCGACGCAACCCAGCCGGCCCGAGGCGATGGCCAGCAGCACCTCGCGCATCGGCGTGGCTTGCAGCGCCAGCGGAATTTCGGCGCCGGCATGCATCAGGTCGCCGACCCGGATCAGGGCGCGGCCCAGCGAGCCGCCGGGATGGAAATCGCGATATTGGTCGGCGGAGAAATTCTTGCGCTCCATCAGCGCCACCGCCAGCGCATCGCCCAGCGACAGCATCATGGTGGTGGAGGTGGTGGGCGCCATGCCGATGGCGCAGGCTTCCGGCGCGTCGGGCAGGACCAGCGCCACATCGGCGGCCTTGGCCAGGGTGGAAGCGGCATTGCAGGCAATGGCGATGATGGGGATGCGGAAACGCTTGGCATAGGTGATGAGGTCGCCCATCTCCGCCGTCTCGCCGCCCTTGGACAGCAGCAGCAGCACATCGTTGCGGGTAATGGCGCCCATGTCGCCATGGCTGGCCTCGGCGGGATGGACGAACGTGGCGGGCGTGCCGGTGGAGGACAAAGTGGCGGCGATCTTGCGCCCGACATGGCCCGACTTGCCCATGCCGGAGACGATCACCCGCCCTTTGGTGGCCAGCATCAGCCCCACCGCGCCGGTGAACTCGCCGTTCAGGTCCCCGGCCAGGCTGGCCAGCGCCTGACTGGCAGTCAGCAACACCCGGCGGGCCGCGGCCAGGTCGCCGGCCGCGGCTTCGACAGAATGGAGCGGGGCCTTGGCGGGCGTCATCTAAGCCTTTGGTCTATTGGGCGTTTTCTGCGCCGGCAGCTTATCCGCGCCAGATTACGGCGGCGTTAAGCGAATTTCGTGCCAATTTTCGCCCGAAACGCTCCCGGGGGCAAGGTGGCAGGTTCCAGCCCGGCGCGAGGGATTTTGTGGCGTGCGCAGGAGCGGCCGCGTGCCGTTCCTCACTAATGCGCGAAGATGTCCACCTCTTCCCAGCCGGCGAGGTCCAGTTCGGCGCGGGTGGGCAGGAAGTCGAAACAAGCCTTGGCCAGGTGGCTGCGGCCCTCGCGCGCCAGCATCGCATCCAGCACGGTCTTGAGCTGGTGCAGATGGGCGACGTCATTGGCGGCATAGGCCAGCTGCTTTTCCGTCAGCACCTTGGCGCCCCAGTCCGACGACTGCTGCTCCTTCGACAGATCCACGCCCAGCAGCTCGCGCACCAGGTCCTTCAAGCCGTGTCTGTCCGTATACGTCCGAACCAGCTTGGAGGCGATCTTGGTGCAATAGATCGGCTTGCAGTCCACCTTGAGATATTGCCGGAACATTGCGATGTCGAAACGCGCGAAATGGAACAGCTTGGTCACCGCCGGATCGGCCAGCAACTTTTTCAGGTTCGGCGCTTCGTAACGCGCGTCCGAGAACTGCACCGCATGGCAGACCCCGTCGCCGGAGGACAGCTGCGCCAGGCACAGCCGGTCGCGATGCGGGTTCAGCCCCAGGGTCTCGGTGTCAATGGCGACCACATTGCCCAGGTCCAGCCCATCGGGCAGATCGTTCTGATAAAGCTTGATCTTCATGCAGGCTCCAATAGCGCAGCCCCAGGTTAATTCATAGAGTGGCGCCATGCAGGCTTGGATGGAAGGATGGACCGGGCGGGTCAGGAAAGACGGCGGCGGCGTGGCGCTGTCGCTGCTGCTGCACGGCCTGTTGCTGCTGGCAGCGCTCTGGTATCTCACCCAGCGCCCCAGCGTGAAAGAGACGCAGTTTCGCACCCTGCCGGTGGAGATCGTGCTGGGCGGCACCCTGGGCCAGGCCAGCATGCCTGCCCCGGCGGTGCGGGTTCAGGTGGCGCGGTCGCATCCCGAAAGCGCGCCGGTGCCGGAAGGCACCAGTCCCAAAGGCACCAAAGAACCCGAAGACGAACTGGCGGCCAAGCTGCGCGGCCTGGCACAGTTGAAGTCGGCCGACACCGCCCTGCCCAATGCCGACAACAGCGGCGCCCCCGGCGGCGCGGGTGACGGCACGGGCGAAGGCAATTATGCCCTGAAGGATTTCATCCGGGCGCAGATCCTGCGGCGCTGGCTGCCGGACCTCAGCATTCCCGGCGCACGCAACATGCCGGTGCTGGTGCGGGTGCGGCTGCTGAAAAGCGGGGTGATCGACGATGTGCAGGTGGTGGACCAGGCGCGCATGCACACCGACGCCGCCTTCCGCGACATGGCGCTCAGCGCCCGCGATGCCGCCCTGCTGGCCTCGCCGATCCAGGTGCCGTCGGCGAAGCTTGGCAAGACGCAGACCCTGACGATCAATCTCGATCCAAAGGCTGTGCTTCGTTGATTTGCCTTCGCTGGCTCAAGAGCCAGCTGCGGCTACGGTAAATCCCGCGCGACGCGGAATCCGGTCAGGGTGGAATAATCGAAATCCTGGTCGGCGCCGTCTTCGCTGGCGCCGACCCGGGCGGCGCTGCGCACAAAGATCGGCAGGTTGTTCCAGGCGCCGCCGCGAATGGCGTGGCGGGTGCAGAAACTGTCCTTCCAGGCGCGGCCGTCGCCGGGCGCGCCGACATAGGACGGATGCCAGCAATCCGCCGTCCATTCCCAGGCATTGCCCAGCATGCCCGACAGGCCGAAACCGTTCAGGGCAAAGGCGTCCACCGGCCCCAGCAGCCGGTTGTCCCATTCGCTGCCACAGCCATTGCAGTTGGCCTTGCCCGATGCGACCTCATCGCCCCACCAGCGCGAAGTGTTGGTGCCGGCGCGGGCGGCATATTCCCATTCCGCCTCGCTGGGCAGGCGGTACGGACTACGGTTGCCCAGGGCGGGATGGGCGGCGCGCGCCTTGGCATTGAGCCAGGCGATATAGGCCTCGGCATCCTTCCAGTCCAGACAGACGGCGGGCCATTGCGGCGGCTCGACATCGGTGGGCGGCGCCGCCAGGCCGGGACGCAATTGCCGCCAGCCCAGGAAGAGCAGCGGATTGCACGGCCTGGGCTGGTAGCCGGTGTCGCTGAGGAAGGCCAGGAACTGGGCGCTGGTCACCGGATATTTGGACAGCGCGAAGGCCTTGATGGTGACGACATGCTGCGGCCCTTCGGAGTCGAACCGGCCGGGCTCGTGCGCCGGGCTGCCCATCAGGAACTTGCCCGCCGGCAGGCCCACCATCACCGAACATGCCGGGCATTCGGTAAATTCCAGATCGGGCTTGGCCTGTGCGCCCAAAAGGACGGTCGCAACCAGAATGGCGGGCAGAATCGCGAACAGGCGGAATTTCATCCGGCCATCAAATCATGTATCCAGCGGCATGAACATTCTGGTCGCCTGCGACAGCTTCAAGGACGCCCTGGCCGCCGATGGCGTCTGCCGCGCCATCGCCAGGGGGCTTGCGCGCGCCCATCCCGGCTGGAGCGTCACCGAGATGCCGCTGTCGGATGGCGGCGAGGGCCTGCTGGATGTGTTGCGCGCGCCGCTGGACCTGCACTGGATCGAAGGCCCGGTGGTGGATGCGCTGGGCCGGCCGGTGACGGGCCGCTACGGCCTGTCGGCCGACGGCCTTACCTGCGTGGTAGAGATGGCGGACGCCAGCGGCCTGCAGCGGCTGACCCTGGCCGAACGCGATCCGCGCAAGGCCTCGACCTTCGGCACCGGCCTGCAACTGGCCGACGCCAAAGCGCGCGGCGCGCGGCGGGCCATCCTGGCCATCGGCGGCAGCGCCACCAATGACGCCGGCATCGGCGCGGCGGCGGCGCTGGGCTGGAAATTCCTGGATTCGGCGGGGCGCGAATTGCCGCCCGATGGCGGACACATGGCGCAAGTGGCGCGGATCGTCGCCGCGCCGCCGCCGTTCGAGGATGTACAGGTGTTGTGCGATGTCACCAACCCGCTGTTCGGGCCGCGCGGCGCCGCCTGGATCTATGGCCGCCAGAAAGGCGGCGACGATGCCGTGCTGGCCGAACTGGATGACGGGCTGAAACACATCGCCGATGTCGTGAAGACGCAGCTGGGCCGCGATGTCGCCGGCACGCCGGGCGCGGGCGCGGCGGGCGGCCTGGGCTATGGCGCGATGGTCTTCATGAACGCGCAATTGCGGCGCGGCATCGAGATCGTGCTGGACCTCACCGGCTTTGACGCCGCGGCGCGCAATGCCGACCTGATCGTCACCGGCGAAGGCCATCTCGACGGCCAGAGCGCGCAGGGCAAGCTGATCCAGGGCCTGTGCGGCAGGAGCCAGGGCACGCCGGTGATCGCGCTGTGCGGCAAGCTGTCGGCCACGCCGGACCAGATCGCCGCCATCGGGCTGAAGGCGGCCTATTCGATCAACAAGGAAGAACGCCCGCTGGCGGAAATGCTGGCGAACACGGCCGCCAACCTGGAACGCACCGCCGCCGGGCTGATGCTTTAGAACGTGCCCAGCAGGGCGCTTTCCTCGATGGCGGGCAGGCAGAAAGCGGGGTCCACCGCCATGTCCAGCACCATGGGGTGATGGTCGCTGGGGCCCTTGTCCAACACTTCCGACGCCGAACAGACCAGCCCCCGCGCGATGCAGCGGTCCAGCCGCAGCGCGATGATGTTGCCGGCGCGGTGGGTGCGGCGGCGCGGCCCGATGTCGGAAAAGCCCTGAAAGCCCACCGGCCCCACGGCGTTGAAATCGCCGATGATGGCGGCCGGCCCTTCCATCTGCTCCATGATGTGGCGCAACTGGAAGCGGTTGAGGAACTGGCCGTGGCTGAGATGCACATTGGCGATGGTGATGCCCGCGAACTGGATGATCTGCGCCAGGCGCGGCGGCACCCGGCCCGGCAGGATCGAGGCCGGCAGGCGGATGGCCCGCGATTGCGGAAAGGGGTGCGGGCTCCAGGCCGCCAGGCCATAGATGCGCGACTGCATGGGGTGACGGAAGAAATGCCCGCCCACCAGCGACGGCAGTTCGGCAATCTCCTCGGTGCATTCCTGCAGCAGCAGAAGATCGGGGCGCTGGCTTTTCACCAGCCGGGCGACATCGGCCGCGGCCGCCCCCACCCGGCGCAGCAGATTCCAGCTTACCACCCGCAAGCCGCCACTCATATGAACAGGAACCATGCCGGTTGAACGGGTGAATTGTGGAACAGGTTGCAGGCCAAATCGCCTATAGTGGCCCAGCATAAGAAAAATCCGGGCCGGGGCCAATGTCTTCCTTGTCGAGCTTGCTGTCCTCGCCGCTGGTGGAAGGCACGCTGGCGGTGGCCTATGTGCTGTTGTCGCTCACCGTCACCATCGACGTGCTGCTGAAGAAAAGCGATGTGCGCGGCGCCTTGGGCTGGATCGGCCTGGTCTGGCTGGCGCCCATCACCGGCTCCATCCTGTATTTCCTGTTCGGCATCAACCGGGTAACGCGGCGGGCGCTGATGCTGGGGCGGCGCGACGATTTCCGCCAAAGCCTGCCGCCCAACACCGCCCCCCACACCCTGCCCAACATCGCCCTGCTATCGGACATCAGCGACCGCGTGACGCAGAATCCGCTGACCGACGGCAATGCGCTGGACATCCTGCGGGGCGGCGACGAGGCCTATCCGGCGATGCTGGCGGCCATTCGCGGCGCCAGCCATTGCGTGGCGCTGGCGTCCTACATCTTCCGCGACGATGCGGCGGGGCGGGCCTTTGCCGAGGCGCTGGCCGACGCCGTCCGGCGCGGGGTGGATGTGCGGGTGCTGCTCGACGGGCTGGGCGCGGGCTATATCTATCCTGCGATCTTCAACCGCATGCGCCGCAGCGGCGTGCGGGCGGAACGCTTCCTGCACACCTGGCTGCCATGGCGCATGCCCTTCCTCAACATGCGCAACCATCGCAAGATCCTGGTGGTGGATGGGGCGCTGGCCTTCGTCGGCGGCATCAATATCGGGGCGGAGAATTTATCGGCCCCCTCCGGTTTGCCCCCTAGTTTGAAAGTGCAGGATGTGCATTTCAAGGTCGCCGGCCCGGCGGTCAGGGTAGCGATGGACGCCTTCGCCAGCGACTGGAGCTTCACCACCGGCGAGAATCTGGACGGCGCCATCTGGTGGCCGGCGCTGGAAAAGACCGGCAATGTGTTCGCGCGCGGCCTGCGCTCGGGCCCCGATGCCGATATCTACCGTCTGGAATTGCTGCTGGGCGCGGCCATCACCCTGGCGCAAAAGCGCATCCGCATTGTCACGCCCTATTTCCTGCCCGACGCGCGGCTGCAGTTCGCACTCCTGCAGGCGTGCCTGCGCGGGGTGGAGGTCGAGATCGTGCTCCCCGGGCGCAGCGACCAGCGGGTGATGGACTGGGCGATGCGCGGGCATCTGCGTTTCTTCCGCCACATCAAGGCGGCGATCACCGCCACACCCGAACCCTTCGACCATTCCAAGCTCTGTACGGTGGACGGGGAATGGGCGCTGATCGGCTCGTCCAACTGGGACGCGCGCAGCTTCCGGCTGAATTTCGAGTTCGACCTGGAATGCACCGGCCGCGACCTGACGGCGCGCATAGACGCGGTGATTGACGACAAGATCGCGCGCGGCACCCGCCTGACGCCCGACATGCTGGCGGCCGAGCCGGTTTGGCTGCGACTGCGCAATGCGGCGGCGCGGCTATTGATGCCGTATCTTTAGAGCGACCGCCCAGATCGCCAATCCGCCCAGCGCCAGGCCCGCGCCCACCAGCCCGGTCGAGGCCATGCCATAGCCCTGGGCAATGGCGATGCCGCCCAACAGCGGCCCAAGCGCATTGGCGACATTGAAGGCGGAATGGTTGAGCGCCGCCGCCAGGGTCTGGGCCTCGCCCGCCACATCCATCAGCCGGGTCTGCAGGATGGGGGCCAGCGCCCCACCCATCCCGATCAGGAACACCGACAGGGCGGCGGCCCATGGATTGCCGACAGCGAAACTGTAGAGCGCCAGCGTCGCCGCCGACCACAGCAGCAGCCAGCCCGCCGTCTGCATCAACCGGCCGTGCGAGAAGCGCGGCACGATCACCAGCCCGCTCATCATGCCGGCGCCGAACACGGCGAAGACCAGCGGCACCAGCCCTTCGGGCATGCGGGTCACAGTCAGCAGCGCATCCGCCAGATAGGTATAGACGCAGAACATGCCGCCAAAGCCGATGGCGCCGATGGCCAGGGTCAACAGCACATCGCGGTTCTTCAGCGCCCCCAGTTCGCGCAGCGGACTGGCGCCCGCGTCCGGCGGCTGGGCGGGCGCGAACAGGCCCACCAGGATCGCTGTCAGCAGCGACAACGCCGCCACGATGCCGAAGCCCCAGCGCCAGCCGATCGCCTGGCCCAGCCACTCCGCGCAGGGCACGCCGATGATGGTCGCCACCGTCAGGCCCATCAGCACCCGCGCCGTGGCGCCGGCGCGCTTGTGACCGGGCACCAGCGAGGCGGCCATCAGCATCGCCACCCCGAAATAGGCGCCATGCGGCAAGCCGCTGAGGAAGCGGAACACCAGCATCCAGCGATAGTCGGGCACCAGCCCGGTCAGGCCGTTGGCGACGGCGAACACCAGCATCAGCCCGACCAGCAGCGTGCGCCGCGATAGCCGCGCCGACAAGACCGCGATCAGCGGCGCCCCCACCACCACCCCAAGGGCATAGGCGCTGATGGCGTAACCGGCGGTCGGCGCGCTGATGCCCAGGTCGCGCGCGAAATAGGGAAGAAGACTCATGGTGGCGAATTCGGTGGTGCCGATGGCGAAGCCGCCCACCGCCAGCGCGAAATGAACCAGGTCGGGATGGGAAGCGCGTGCCATGGGTATGCGCTACGACGCGGGCGACATGGCTGCAATGCGGCGAATAAGCCGGCTCGGGTTCCCTGCGACGCCGGACATGGTAGCGTCCCGCCGCGCGAGGCTTTCAGGAAAAACCATGTTGAAGAAAATGTTTTTGGCGCTGGCCGCGCTGGCGACGGCGGCGCGGGCGCAGCCTGTACCCGACCCCGACAAGCAGGCGGCCGCGCTGGTCAAGCAGATGACTCCGGCCGAGCGCAACCTGCTGCTGCATTCCTATTTCTCGCGCCAGAACAATGTGCGTTCGGCGCCGCTGCCCGGCGCGCCCTGGGCAGCCGGTTTCACCCCCGCCATCCCGCGCCTGGGAATCCCGATGCTGGCGCAGACCGACGCCAGCCTGGGCGTGGCCTGGATCAGCGGGCGGCGGGCGAAGGACGCCACGGCGCTGCCCTCCTCCCTGGCGCTGGCCGCGACCTGGGATGTGAAGATCGCCTATGCCGGCAGCGCCGCCATCGCGCTGGATGCGCGCGCCAGCGGGTTGAACACCTTGCTGGCGGGCGGCGTGGATTTGACCCGCGAGCCGCGCAACGGGCGCAATTTCGAATATCTGGGCGAAGACCCGCTGCTGGCCGGGGTGCTGGCGGGCGAGACTATCCGCGCCATCCAGGACCAGCATGTACTTTCCACCGTCAAGCATTATGCCCTGAACGCGCAGGAGACCTTGCAGAATGTGCTGCCGGTGACCATCGACGAGGCGGCGGCGCGGGAGAGCGATCTTTTGGCCTTCGAGATCGCCATCGAGCGCGGCAATCCCGGCTCGGTGATGTGCGCCTACAATCATTTCAACGGGCCGTTCGCCTGCGGCAGCGATTTCCTGCTCAACAAGGTGTTGAAGCAGGACTGGAATTATCCCGGCTTCGTGATGTCGGACTGGGGCGCCACCCACGCCACCAGCGACGCCATCAACGGCCTGGATGTGGAGTCGGGCCAGGAGTTCGACCCGCAGGTCTATTTCGCCGCGCCGCTGGCGGCGCTGGACGGCAAGGACGCCGCCTACACCGCCCGCATCAGCGACATGAACCAGCGCATCCTGCGCGCCATGATCGCCGTCCATCTGCTGGAAGACCCGCCGAAGATCGGCGTGCCCGACATCGCGCGCGGCGAGGCGGCGGCGCGCGCCGAAGCCGCGGCGGGCACGGTGCTGCTGAAGAACAACGCCATCCTGCCGCTGCTCAAGACCGCAAAGCGCATCGCGGTCATCGGCGGCTATGCCAATATCGGCGTGATGTCGGGCGGCGGCTCATCGCAGGTCGCGCCGCAATCCGGCCCGGCGCTCGCGGTCCCCACCCAGGGCGACGGCGGGGAATGGATGGCACAGGTGCTGATGCCGGGCGCGCCGGTGAAGGCGATCCAGGCGCGGCTGGCGAAAGACGCCCGCGTCAGCTTCGACAATGGCGCTTATCTCTCCACCGCCATGGCCAAGGCGCGCGACGCCGAGGTCGCCATCGTCTTCGCCACCCAATGGACCAGCGAAGGCATGGACGTGCCCGACCTCGGCCTGCCCAATCATCAGGACGAGTTGATCGCCGCCGTCGCTGCCGCCAATCCGCGCACCATCGTCGTGCTGGAAACCGGCGGCCCGGTGTTGATGCCCTGGCTGGACAAGGTGCCCGCCGTGCTGGAAGCTTGGTATCCCGGCATCAAGGGGGCGGAAGCCATTGCCGATATCCTGTTCGGCGACGTCAATCCGTCGGGGCGCTTGCCCATCACCTTTCCCGCGTCGCTCGACCAGACGCCGCGTCCGCACCTGGACGGCTGGCTGGAAGACCCGGCCAAGGCGAAAGTCAGTTACGACATCGAAGGCTCGGACGTCGGCTACCGCTGGTATGACCGCAAGGGCCTGACGCCGCTGTTCCCCTTCGGCTTCGGCCTGTCCTATGCCAGCTTCCGCTATGACGATCTGCAGATCAGGAGCGAAGGCAACACCATCCACGCCAGCTTCACCGTCACCAACACCGGCACGCGCGCAGGCCGCGACACGCCGCAGGTCTATGTCACCGCGCGCGGCGGCAGACGCGGCCAGCGCCTGATCGGCTGGGGCAATGTCGATCTGGCGCCGGGCGCGACCACGCGGGTGACCGTGGATGCCGATCCGCGCCTGCTGGCCGACTGGTCCATCCCGCGCCATCGCTGGGCGGTGCCGGCGGGGCGCTATGACGTGACGGTGAATAGCTCGGCCGCCACGCCGCTGCTCAATGGTTCCACGGGGCTGGAGGCGCGGCTGCTGGCGCCCTGATTTATCTTTCCTTCACCCTGTTTTTCCGGCGCGGCCGTCACAGGCCGCGCACCGCGGTTAAGCCTGTCCATACCATTGCCGGGCTAGCCTGCGGTCCATGGAAAATCGCTCCTATTCCCTGTCCCGGCTGCTGACCGCGATCACCGCCTCGCTGGTGATCCTGCTGGTGTCGGTGTTCGCCGCGGTCGTCAGCGCCGCCTGGCAGCGCCGGGAGGAAGCCAGCAGCATCCTCTCCGCCGTCACCGTCAAGCGCGACATGCTGATATCGCAGGAGGCGATCCGCGAGGAAGGCGCGGTCCTGGACACGGCGCAGGAAGAGAGCGTCCCCCTGGACCGGGAGACCCTGGCGCGGCTCGCCGTCCTGCATGCCCGCACCGACGCCGCCCTGGCCCGGCTGCGGCGGCATCCGCAAAACGCCTTCACCGCCGGCTATGCCGACATGCTGCGCACCGCCGCCGGTTATGACCGCGTCGTCGCCGCCATCGCCGCCGCCGCCCGCCTGCCGCAGGCACAGCGCCCCGCCGGGCTGAACGCCACCCGTGAGCGGCTGGACCGTGAATTGCTGCAGCCGATGGGTGACAAGTCCAACATGCTGTCGCGCGCCATCGCCCCCAGCGATCCGCAAATCGCCGAACTGCTGCGCATCGCCGATATGGCCTGGCGGGCGCGCAGCGACGCCGGCTTCGACCGCCATGCCATCATGAGCACCATCCTGACGCGCCGCCCGCCGCCGCTCGCCACCCTGATGGACTTCGCGCAGATGAAGGGCCGCATCGACACCTCCTGGGCGCAGATCGAGGACGACGTGCGCCTGCCCGCGGTGCCGCCCGCCCTCAAGGAAGCCGTGGCGCGGGCCAACTGGGCCTATTTCACCGATTTCGCGCGCATCCGCCGCGGGATCATCCAGGACCTGGCGCAGGGCAAGCCCACAACCCTGTCGGGACTGGACTGGATCGGGCTGTCGCGGCCCGGCTTCGGCAGCCTGATGGCGGTGGCCGGCACCGCCCTGGACCTGACCGAGGATCATGCGGCGCGGCAACTGGCGGCGGCGCGGGCCAATTTCTATGTCGCCATCGCGGTGATGCTGCTGTCCATCGCGCTGACCTGCTTCGCCGGCTTCTATGTGCTGTGGCGGGTGATCGGGCCGCTGCGCCGGATCGCCGGCGCGATGGAGACCATCGCCTCTGGGGCGCTGGACGGCGACATCCCCTATGGCGCGCGCAAGGACGAGATCGGCCAGTTCGCCCGCGCCCTGCAGATGTTCCGCGACGGCGCGGTGGAGAAGCGCGGCCTGGAACAGGAACTGATGCGCAACCAGGTGGCGCGCGAGGCGGCGGAGGCCGCCAACCGCATCAAGTCGGAATTCCTCGCCAATATGAGCCACGAGCTGCGCACGCCGCTGAACGCCATCATCGGCTTTTCCGACCTGATGCGGCACCAGCTGCACGGCCCCCTGCCGCCGCGCTATGAGGAATATGCCGGCCTGATAAACGAGTCGGGCAACCACCTGCTCAACCTGGTGTCCGACATCCTCGACCTCGCCAAGATCGAGGCCGGCCGCTTCGCGCTGGACATGCGGGAGGTGGACCTGCAGGAGACGGTGGATTACTGCCTGCGGCTGACGCAGCGGCGCGCCGAGGAATGCGGCATCCGCCTGGCCAGGCATATGGACGGCCCCCTGCTGCTGACCGCCGACGCCCGGGCCTGCAAGCAGATCGTGCTGAACCTGTTGTCCAACGCCGTCAAATTCACCCGCAAGGGCGGGACGGTCGAACTCGCGGTTCAGCCGGCGGGCGACAGCGTGCGCGTGATCGTGCGCGACAGCGGCATCGGCATTCCGGCGCATGTGCTGTCGCGGCTGGGCACCGCCTTCGAGCAGGCCAACAACGATCCCATGCTGGCGCGCGAAGGCACCGGGCTGGGCCTGGCGCTGGTCCGGTCGCTGGTGGCGCAGCATGGCGGCCAGTTGCGGATCGAAAGCCAGGAAAATATCGGCACCACCGTCACCGTGGAACTGCCGCGCGCCCAGCCGGCGCAGGTTGCCGCCTGACCGTCCCGCGTGTTACGCCGTTGGCGTTCACAGGATCGCGCGCATGGCCATCGCCAAAATCTGGACCCGGCTTCTGGGCGTGAAAACGGTCGCGGCGGACGACAATTTCTTCGCCCTGGGCGGCCATTCCCTGCTGGGCGTCAAGCTGATCGCGGCGGTTCAGGAAACCCTGCCGCCGGAAATCGAACTGACTTTGTCCGACCTGCTGGAGCATCCGACGCTTGGCGATTTCACCGCCCATGTCGAAAGCCTGAAGGCTGGCGGCGAAGAGACCGGCAGCATCTAGGCCGCCAGCACCGTCAGCACCAGGCCGTCGCCCGTTGCGAAACGCCCGCGCGTGCCGTTTGCCGCGAAGCCGTCCTCATCGAGGATGACCTCGATTTCCTGAAACGACAGCTGCGTGCCTGCCAGTCCGGTCTTGAAAAGACATTCCTTGGCGCTGAACAGCAAGGTCGCCGCCCTTTGGCGGTGACCGGCGGCCAGCACCGCCAGCGCCGCGCGTTCCCGCGCCGTGAACAGACGCGCAAACAGCGCTTCGCTCACCCCGCCAATGCGCTCGGCATCCAGGCCGATGGCGCGAAAGCGGCCGGCCCGCGCCGCCAGCGCCGCCGCATAGCCCTTGGTATGGGTGATGCTGCCCATGATGCCGGCCGGCCATGACGGAGCGCCGGTTGCAGCTTTGCCGATCACGGCCTCGCCTTGGCCCAGTTGCATCAGCGCGGCATGGGCGCAAAAACGCCCCAGCGCGAAGTCGCGGCGGCGAACCTCCCCCGCGCCGGCAACCAGCGCGGCTTCTTCGGGATGCAGCGCGGTTGGCTGTCCATGGTCGGTTATCTCCGCGCCGAACAGGCCGGGCTGCAGCAGGCGCGACAGCAAATCAGACAGGCGCCACCTCGCCGAAGGTCTGGAACAGCGCCGCGATAAAACTTTCCTGGTCGGCTTCGCTGACGCCGAAAAAATGCAGCGAGCCGGCGCCGTCGCTGCCGTAATCCATCAGATGCAGGAACAGCGGCGAAGACCGGCGCGGCCAATAGGAATCGGGAATACGCACCAGTTGCGGCGGCCAGGGCAGCGTGGCGGTGGCGTCGGGGGCCGCCTGCTTCTCGGCTTTCTCGCGCGCCGTGCCCACGGAATAATAATTGAACACCGCTGGAATCCGGTTGGGATAGTCGGGCGCCTCGATGCCGGGGCGCACGCATTGCGGCGCCCAGAAATGCAGGGACGGGATGCGCCGCGCCAGGGCGGCGTCATACTCCACCATGATGCCGCGCAGCACGGTTTCGAAATCCGCGCCCGCCGCAACCTGCATCTGGACCGCATCGGCGCAGAACATCAGCCCGACCGTGCCCGACAACTCCATCGCGGTGCGCTTGTCGCCCAGCACCCGCACGGCAAAGCGTTCCATCCTCGACCAGCGCGCCATGGCGATGGCGAAGACCGCCAACTGGATATGGAAGGGCGTGACTTTCAGCGTCGCCGCCAGGGCGCGCACCTTGTCCAGCACCCGCCGGGGCACCGCGAAGTTGCGCACGCTGCGCAGGCCGTTGCCCCATTGCAGCGGCGTGCCGTCCGGCGCGTGCAGGGTGGGCTGGTCGCGATACCAGCCGCGCCAGTGCTCGATCAGCGCCGCCCCCTGCGGCCCCGCCAGGAATTGGCGCTCGGCAAGGGCATAGTCATTGTAAGGCACGGACGGCGGCGCCTGTGGCGCACCGTTCTCGACGATGTCGCGCAATTCATCCAGTATGATGTTGCGGCTGCCCGCGTCGGCGATCATATGGGCGCTGGAGATCGCCCCCATCACGGCATGGCCGGGAAGCGCGAACACCTTGGCGCGGGTCAGCCAGCCGCCGCCTTCGATGGCGTTTAACCGGGCGCAGAATTCCCGCGACCCCGCCAGCGCCGCGGCATCGGCCGCTTCGGGACTCAAGCCGCGCAGATCCGCCTGTTCGATCTCCAGGGTTTCGGCATCATTGAGCCATGGCGTCAGCGCCCCGCCTTCCACCCGGAACGAGACGCGCAGGGCGTCATGGCGGGCGATGACCTGGCGGATGGCGGCGGTCACCGCTTGCGGACTGGTGTTCCGGAAGGTGCCCACCATGCCGATATTCAAGGCGACGGGCTCGCCCTCCTGCGCACCGCCGGCGAAGGCACGCCACATCTCCTGCGCCACCGACACCGTCAGCGGGCCGGGAATGGGCGGCGCCGTGCGCAGCCCGCGTGCCGCCGCGCGCGCCGCCAGGAAATCGCGTATCTGCTCGCGCCGGCCGCGCAACAGGGTCTTGTCGGAGTCCGTCAAGGCATTGCGGGGCGCGCGATAGCGAATCTCGCCGCCTTCCAGGAACAGGGCGATGCCCCGCGCCTCCAGCCCGGCGATCAGTGCGGCGGCCGACGGCTCAGGCATGTTGGCGCGGGCCCATCAGCACCGCCAGCAGCGCCAAGCAGGCCATCAGCGCCGCGAAGGACAGGAAGGCGGCATGATAATCGCCGAAGCGGTCATACATGGCCCCGACAAAGCGTACCGCCACCAGCGCCATGACCAGGGTCAGGGTATAGGTCCAGCCCATCACGCTGCCGAAACGCGCCGGCCCGAACGAAGCCGCGATCAGCGCCGACACCGCCGGCAACATGCAGCCCAGGGCGACGCCCGCCAGGCATGCCGCCGCCAGCAACACGGCGAAACTGGCGACCAGGGCGACACTGAGCCAGGACAGGGTCATGAAGACCGCCGCGGCGATCAGGATGAACTGCTTGTCGATGCGATCTGCCAGCACGCCCGCCAGAATCTTGGTCGCGGCGGCGCAGATCGCGAAACCCGAAACCAGCAGCGCGGCAAAGACCGGCGTCGCGCCCAGTTGTACGCCATAGGGCACCAGGGTCACCACCGTCGCCTGGGAGGTGCCGGAAACGCCGGCCGCGACCAGGCTGGGAATCCAGAAGGCGCGGCTGATGAAGATCGCGCGCTGGTGAACAGCCGGATCGGTCGCCAAGGCATCGTCAGGCCCCTGGTTCTCAGGGTGATCGGCAAGGCCCATCGCGGCCGGGCTGTCGCGCAGGAACAGCCAGGTCAGCGCCAGGATGACAAAGGCGATCACCGCCGCCTCGACCAGCAGACCCTGCCGCCAGCCCCAGGCCTGGATGGCGCGGGCCAAGAGCGGCACCACCACAATGCCGCCGGCCGAGGTGGCGACGGCGGCGATACCCAGCGCCAGCCCGCGATGACGGTGGAACCAGCGCGCCGCCAAGGTCGAGGTGGTCAGCGGCCCGATACACATGAAGCCGATGGCGGCGGGCACGAACAGCGCCACCGCCATCGCCGCCAGCGACGGCGTCCGCGCGATGAAGGCCAGCGCGCCGCAGAACAGAATGGCGCCGGCGCTGACGATCAGGCGGATGGGCAGGCGGTCCAACGCTTTGCCGACCAGGGGCGAGGCCAGCGCCGCGCCCAGGAACAGGATAAGGACGGAGGAATTGGCGTTGGCGCGTGAGATGTGGAACTCCGCCTGCAGCGGCAGGACGAACAGGCCGGCGGCATAGCTGGTGGCGCCCTGCGCCAGCAGTTCCGTCACCGCGGCGGCGGCCAGCACAAACCAGCCGTAATAGAGGCGCATGCGAATCCCCGAACAGCCCGCCGCTGCGGTTATGCCATGGCGGCGGTGCGGAAGGCGAGCGGCCGGCCGGCTGTTTCAGGGGGACCGATCAGAGAAGGGCGCCGGGGATCGAGGCGATCTGGTTTTCCCAGCTTTCCTCGGTGTCGGAGCTGCGCGGCGTGTAGCGGCACAACCCCATGATATAGGATGGCACGTCATTGTCATTCGCCAGCGGCAAATAGAGATGTTCGGCGTCGAGATATTCGCGGCCGCTGAAATGCACTCGTCCCACAAAGCGCAAGGGCTGGCCGCCGTCCAGAACCAAGTCGCAGCATTCGTTCCAGCGCGGCACCAGTTGCGGCGGAACGCTTTCCTCGAAGGTCATGCCGGTCACATGCCCGGCGATCTCGGTCAGGCTGCTGCCGATCAGGCGAAAGGTGTAGCAGGAGGGATTCTGCGCGATTCTTTCGAACACCACGATGTTGCGCAGGACATCCTTGAAATCGCGCGGCGTCATCTGCGACCGTGCCGGCATCTTGCCGCTTCTGCCCTTGGCGCGCCAGACGTCCAGCACCTGGCTGTACCAGTCGCTGCTGAACGACAAGCCGGGGTCGCAAAAGTAATGCCAGTTCTGCTGGGCAGCCTTTTGGTTAAGCGCGCGGGCGGAAGCGATGACATTCATGTCCCGATTTTCGACTGAAAAGCATAAACAGCCAGTAAAGCCTGAACCGCACTGGCATAGCCCGCGGCTGGTAAAGAAAGCGCCAAGAGAATCACACATCGTCCCAGCATCGAAATCCGACACAACCCGGCGCGCGCAGGTTGCAGACACACCACTTCGCGCCACAGCATCCACAGCTTCGTGGCGCGCGCCGTTAACCAGGAAATCCCTGCGGCAGAGGACAAAGCAACCTGATCGGATGCGTTTGGCGACCGGATTCGGCCTGATTCGATACAACCGTAAACCGCAGCGCAAAATTGCCGTTTATTCGATTTGCCGATGCTTTTATGGTTTCTGAAATATTAAAAATTCACGGCGGGTTCACATGGCTCAGTCGCAACGGAAATTCGCTGCCGATGAAAGCGCCGCAATTTCGCGGCACGCAAAGCACAAGCTGGACGAACTGGATGCCGCCCGTATCGCCCGGCATCTGGTGATGTTCCAGCCGGACGAGAAGGTCGCCAGGGACCTGATCGCCAAGGCCCGCGCCGCCATCCCCGGGCTGGCCGACACCGAAGACGTACTGAAGGTTCTGCGCCACAATCCCATCTGCATGATGGCGCTGGCGCGCCGGTCGAAATTCGATCCCGCAAAACCCGCCGGCGAGGGCTTTATCGCCATCCTGCCTCTGACCAGCCTGGGCCTGCAGGTTCTCGCCCTGGGCTCCTTCAACGGCGCCAGTCCGGACCTGCGGCTGGTGGCGGGGCCGGACGAGCGGCCGGCCGGCATTTACATGTGGGCCGTTTTCGCGCCCGGCCCCCTAGCAGCCGGCATGGCGCTGTTCATGGAAAGAATGGCATCGCCACAATATGCCGGCATCAATCTTTATTCACGCTCCGCCACGGAGGCCGGGCGACGGTTCCATGAAGTTCTCGGTTTCATGCTCGGCACGACGGTGGGCGACATAGCCGCGCCGAACATCTGGTTGTTTCCGCGCGAGCCCAAGGCGCCGCTCTATGACAGCTACCAGCCGGGCGCGATGCCGAACAGGATCGGCGTCACAATCGCGCGCACCATGGAGGACCTCAGCCGCGTCATCGCCATCCGCAGCGCGGTCTATATCGGCGAGCAGGAATGTCCCTATGACGAGGAATATGACGGCAACGACCTCGCCGCCACCCATCTGCTGGCCTATATCGGCGACGAACCCGCCGGCTGCCTGCGGGCGCGCTTCTTCGCCGATTTCGCCAAGTTGGAACGGCTGGCGATTCGCAAGGAGTTCCGCAAAAGCCGCGCCGCTTTCCAACTGGTCAATGCCGGGCTCAAACTCTGCCAGAAAAAAGGCTATCGCCGGGCCTATGGCCACTCCCAGCTTCGCCTGGTCAATTTCTGGAGCCGCTTCGGTTTTCGCATGATGGAAGGGGCCCAATCCTTCGTCTTCTCCGATTTCGAATATGTCGAAATGGTCGCCGATCTCGCGCGCGATCCCGAGGCCGTCACCATCGGCGTGCCGCCCTATGTCATCATCCGCCCCGAAGGCCGCTGGCATGAACCGGGAATTCTGGAACGGTCCTCGTCCCGCGCCGCCACCAGCCCCTCGGTCGCCGGGAAAAGCTAACCCCGCCGGGAGACCCCTGGTTGACTGATGACAAGTCAGCCGCCCTAAAGTAGTTTGCCGGTGGGGGGGGGGGACGAGAGAACCATCTTGAACGGAATCCTGCCGCAGCGCCGCACGGTTCGTCGTCGTTTGACTCATCGTGTTCTGTCCGCATTCCCGACTGCGGCCGGGCCAGGAAGAATCTGAGGGGTGGGATGGAATTTCGCAGTCTGGTGGCCGGCCTGCCTGGCAGGAAGAGCGCGATTTACGTCTTCGAGCGTGGCAAGAGCACCCAATATCTCCATGCCGGGCTTTTCCACGATGTCACCCGCGTCAAGGACGACCTGCGCCGCTGGGGCGTGAAACCCGGCATGCGTGTGGGCATCTATGCCCCCAATTCCTATCACTGGCTGGTGCATGACCTGGCGCTGATCGAGACCGGCGCCATCTCGGTGCCCTTCACCGACGACTTCGCCGGCGCCGTCAACGAGGCGCTGCTGGAGAAATACCATATCGCCCTGCTGCTGACGTCCAAAAGCCATGCCCGCTTGTTTCCGCAGGCCCCCGCCCATGTCGCCTTCCTGGATGCGGCCAATGGCGAAGTCGCGGCCCTGGACCGCATGCCGCCGCCGGACGGCGACGAGGCCGACCAGCACAGCCTGGTTTTTTCCTCCGGCTCCGCCGGCGGCCTCAAGGGACTGGTGATCAGCCGCAAGGGCGTGGAAGCCACCCTGCCCCCTATCCAGGAGGCGCTGGGAATGCGCCCCGGCGACCGGCTGCAACTGTTCCTGCCGATGTCGAATTTCCAGCAGCGCAACATGTGCTACATGGCGCTGTGGTATGATTTCGACATCATCATCACCGACTATACGCAACTGTTCGCCGCCATGAAGGCGCTGGACCCCACGGTGCTGATCGCGCCGCCGGTGCTGTACCAGATGATGCATGCCGAGTTCGAAAAGTATCCGCCCCTCAGGCGCGCGTTGCTGCGGACGGCGGCGCTGCTGCCCGGCGCCGGCCTGCGCCGCGCCGCGGTGGAATGGCTGTTCCGCGATTTCTACGCCCAGTTCGGCAAACGCATGCGCCTGCTGGTCACCGGCATGGCGCCGATCCGGCGCGATATCGGCCGCTTCTTCGAACGCCTGCAACTGCCGCTTTGCGAATCCTACGGCATGGTGGAGGCCGGTTCGATCACCTTCCGCACCGCGGATTCGCGCGAATATGGCTCCGTGGGCAAGGTGCTGAAGGGCGCCAGCCTGGAATTCACCCCGGAGGGCGAGATCATCGTGCGGCGGCAGGCGCCCATGACCCTGCGCTATTTCCAGTGCGCGCCGGGCGAGAATGAACGCACCTTCCTGGGCCCCGACCGGGTGGCGACGGGCGACATCGGCAGGCTGGACGGTGACGGCAACCTGTTCCTGCTGGGCCGCAAGAAGGAACTGATCGTCACCGCCGGCGGCTACAAGATTCATCCGGAGGTGATCGAGCAGGAGCTGAACGACTGCCCCGACATCGCCCATTCGGTGATCTTCCTCAAACCGGGGGCGGCGCAATTGTCCTGTGTCGCGGATCTCAACCGGCCCGAAACCGAAGGCGCGCGCGAACGGGTGAAGAAATATGTCGCCGGTCTCCAGTCCACCAGGAAAGCGGCGCAGTTCGTGGACGTGATTTTCACCGACGAACCCTTCTCCAAGGAAAACGGCATGCTGCGCCCCAATCTCAAGATCGACCGCAAGGGAATCGCCGCCCGCTACGGCTAGCCGGCAGCGGCGGGAAGGGCGCGGTGGCACAGCCATACCAGTCCCGCCAGCGCCAGGCAGATCCACATCGAAAGCGTGAAGACATCCACCGAGGCCAGCAGATAGGCCTGCCCCTCCATGCCACGGGCGATCACCGCCGCGCCGGCAAGATCGGACAGGCCAAGCCGCCCAAGCGCCGACAGCGCGTCGTGGAACGCCACGCCCGACGCCACTTCGGCCAGGCGGCTCTGGTGCAGCGCCTCGCGCCGGTCCCACAGGGTGGTGACCAGCGAGACGGCAAAGCCGCTGAGGATGATGCGCGCGAAGTTCGACAGGCCCGAGGCCATGGGAATGCGCTCCGGCGGCACGCCATCCAAAAGGATACTGATGGTGGCGATGAAGAAGCCGGCATTGGCGATGCCCTGCACCATCAACGGCACCGCGATGGCGATGAAGCTGGCGTCCGCCGTCAGCCCCGAGCGCAGATAATAGGAAGCCGCCGACGCCAGGAAGGCGCCCGAGGCGATGAGGCGCGCGTCGGTCTTGCCCATGGCGCGCGCCGCCAGCGGCGTCAGCAGCACCGACACCACCCCGGTTGGCGCCGACACGAGGCCCGCCCAGGTCGCGGTATAGCCAAGCTGGGTCTGCAGCCACAGCGGCAGCACCAGCATATTGGCCAGGAACACGCCATTGCCCAGGCAGAAAACCAGGGTGCCCAGCGCGAAGTTGCGGCTTTTGAACAGCGACAGGTCGGTGACGGGATGTTCCTCGGTGGTCTCCCACAGCAGGAAGACGCAGAAGCCGGCAAAGGCGATCGCCGCCAGCGCCACGATCCAGCCGGAGTCGAACCAGTCGGCATTCTTGCCCCGGTCCAGCATCAGTTGCAGCGCCCCCGCCCACACCACCAGCAGGCCCAGCCCCACCGCATCAATGGATAGTTTGTGCCGCGGGGTTTCCCGGTCGCGCAGGGCCTGCCAGCAGACAAAGGCCACCACCGCGCCCACCGGCACATTTATCAGGAATATCCAGCCCCAATGGAAATTGTCGGAGATATAGCCGCCCAGCAACGGGCCGCAGATCGGGGCCACCAGCGAGGTCACGGACCATAGCGCCAAAGCGGTGGCGCGGCGCTCGCGCGGAAAGATGGAGATCATCAGCGCCTGGGTGCCGGGGATCATCGGCCCCGACACCAGTCCCTGCAGGGTGCGGAACGCCACCAGCGATTCCAGGCTCCAGGCCAGGCCGCATAGCAGCGACGCCAGGGTGAACAGCGCCACCGACACCGTGAAGGTCCGCACCACGCCATAGCGGTGCATCAGCCAGCCGGTCAGCGGCACGCAGACGCCGTTGGCGACGACAAAAGACGTGATGATCCAGGTGGACTGGTCGGTGGAAGCCCCCAGGTTGCCGGCGATGGTCGGCAGCGAGACATTGGCGATGGTGAGGTCCAGCACCTGCATGAAGATGCCCAGCGCCAGGGCCAGCGCCGTCAGCCACAGCCGCGCACCCTGCAAGGGCGCCGCGCTCACGGTGCGCGCGCCCCGTTCTCGGCCAGGATTTTGGCGATCAGGGCATCGGTCTGGGCCCTGGTGTCGTCGCCGGTATCGCCGCGCATCACGCCGGTTGCCGAAGTCGCGGCGACGAGAGGCCCGGACTGGTCGCGGATATCCACCTGCGCCGAAACACTCAGGCCCACACGCAAGGGATGATCCTTGAGTTCATCCGGGTCCAGCGCGATGCGCACCGGCACGCGCTGCACGATCTTGATCCAGTTCCCTGAAGCATTCTGCGGCGGCAGCAGGGCGAAGGCATTGCCCGAGCCCGCACCCAATCCGGCAATACGGCCATGATAGGTGACGGCGCTGCCATACAGGTCGGCCTTGATCGCCACCGGCTGGCCGATGCGCATTTTCGCCAGTTGCACTTCCTTGAAATTGGCGTCCACCCAGACATGGGTCAGCGGCACCACCGACATCAGGGTCGCGCCCGGCATCACCCGCTGGCCCACCTGCACGGTGCGCTGGGCGATGATGCCGTCCACCGGCGCCACGATGCGCAGGTGCGACAGCGCGATGGCGGCGGCGCGCAGTTGTTCCTCGGCCGCCAGCACATCGGGATTGTGCGCCGTGTCGGTGCCGGCGATGCTGGATTGCGCCTGGGCCAGGCCGCCGCGCGCCACATTCACCTGCCCTTGCGCCGCCGCCACCGCGCCCTGGGCATGGGCCAGTTCCTCACCCGACACCGCGCCTTTCAACGCGCCCGAGCGGCGCTGGAAATCGCTTTGCGCCTGGGCCAGCGCCACCTGCGCCTGCGCCAGTTGCGCCGAATAGGCGTCGGCGCTGGCGACCGCCCCGCGCACGCCGCGCACGGTGCGCGCCAGGTTGGCGGCGGCGGCACGCAGCGCCACTTGCGCGCTTTCGGTGTCCATCTCGATCAGCAACTGGCCTTGTTTGACGGCCTGGGTGTTGTCGGCATAGAGCGCGGTGACGGTGGCGGCCTCGCGGCTGGTGACGGCGACGATATTGCCCGCGACATAGGCATCGTCGGTGGATTCGTGAAAGCGCCCCGACAACAGCCAGTACAGGCCGTAAGCCACAGCGGCGATCAGGAACACCGCTCCCAGGATGACGCCGCCTTTGCGGCGGCGCATCGCGCGCTGTGCGGCTGCATCAGTCATATGCGCCCTCCTTCATAGTGTCCGCTTCAAAGCCGCCGCCCACCGCCAGCAGCAGGGTGACACGCTGCGACGCGGCCTGGGCCAGCAGTGCCGCCATCTGCTGGCGCGCCGACAGCAAGGTACTTTCAGCAGTCAGCATGGGAATCTGGCCCGACAGGCCCAGCCTGTAGCGTTCCTTGGCCAGGGTGAAAGCGCGCCCGGCGCTGTCCAGGGCCAGTTGCTGCTGGCCGCGCTGATCGCTCAGGCTGGCGATCTGGGTGATGGCGTCGCCGGCTTGGCGCACCGCCCCCGATACCGCGCCATTATAGTCGGCCACCGCCGCGTCCAGATCGGCCGTGGCCCCGGCATAATGCGCCCGGATGCGCCCGGCATCGAACATCGGCAAGTGAAGGGCGGGGCCGACGCCGGCGGTGAGGGCGTCGGCGCTGAACAGGCTGTCCAGCCCGATGGACTGGAAACCGATGGCGGCGCGCAAATCGATGTTGGGATAGAAATCGGCCTGGGCGGCATCGCGGCCACGCGCCGCCGCCTGGATGCGGGCCTGGGCCGCCAGGATATCGGGCCGCCGCGCCAGCAGGTCGGCCGGCAGTTTCTCCGGCAGGGTCAGCGCGGTTTCCAGCGTGGCGGCGGGACGGGCGATGGCGGGCCAGGCGGCGGCGCCCTGCCCCATCAGGGCGGCGACGGCATGAATGCCCATGTCGCGCTGGGCTTGCGACCGGCGCACGTCTATGCGCGCCATCGCCAGCAGCGCCCTGGCCTGTTCCAGCGAGGCTTCATTTTCCAGCCCCATATCCACCCGGCTCTGGGTGAGGTCGAGAATGGCCTGGCGCTCGTCCACCGTCTGCTGGGCGATGTCCAGGTTCTGCCAGGTCAGCAGCAGCGCGACATAGGTCTGCACGAAACTGCCCGCCAGCGCCTGGCGCGCCGCGCCGGCGTCGAACGCCGCCGCCACGCCCAGGCTGCGCGCCCGGTCGATCAGCGCCGCCTGCTTGCCCCAGAAATCCAGGGTCCAGTACATCTTGGCCTGGACGTCCCCAAGCCAGCGCCATGACCCGCCATAGGGTGCGACATAGCCGAAGGCGTTGCTCAACAGTTCGCGCTCGGCGCTGGCGTCCAGGCTGACCTGGGGATAGTCCACCGCCCGCGCGGCCGACAGTTCCGCCTGGGCGGCGCGGATGCGCGCCAGCGCCGCCTGCAGGCTGGGATTGCCCTGCTGCACCTGCGCCATCAGCCGGTCCAGTTGGGGATCGTGGAACGCCGTCCACCAGTCGGCCTGGACATGCGGCGCGGCGGCATCGCCAAGGCCCAGCGATTGCGGCGCGGTCTGGGCGATCTGCGGCGTGGTCGGGGGCGCTGCAATGCAGCCGCACAACAGCAGCGGCAACAGCGATGCGCCCACCTTCCCCAAAGCCCTGTTCCCCGGCGCGTGCCCCGCCAAGCCACGCGCGATTCGCGTTGCAGAGAGTAATCCCGAACCGGGCAGCGGGCGACGGAACCGGAAAATACCGGAAATCGCCCGATTGATTAAAATTGTCGGCATTCCCAACACCGAAAGCCAAGGCGGGGCGGGTCATGATGGGCGGGACCGGGGATGGTTCACCGGCCGGCCGCGGAACGGCCGGCGACACTCCGCACGGACTCGCGCCATGGCCCACCCTCTGACCGAACTGCCGCCGCTGGCCGAGCGCCGCAAAGCCCGCAAGCGCGTGCTGCTTTCGGGCCTGGTGGTGCATTCCCAGGGGCGTTACTCCTTTGCCTGCACCATCCGCGACACCTCGATCAAAGGCGCGCGCATCGCCTTTGCCGCCGGCAATGCCCTGCCTGGGGAGATTTATCTGATCGACCGGCGCAACAACACGGTGCACCGCTGCGAGATCGCCTGGATGCGCGACAATGAAGCCGGGCTGGAATTCCGAGCATCCGACAGCATGGCCGCCCTGCCCGACAGCCTGGCCTTCCTGCGCCGCTTCGGAGCGCCGCACTAATCGGCGCAGGCTTCTTCCATGCAGTTCATATGCGCCGGGCCTTCAATGGGGCGCATCGCCGGCGGCGGCACCGGCATCAGGATGTTTTTCACATCCGAGCCGCGCTCCAGGGTCAGGTGCACCGGGCAACGGTCGGCGATTTCCATCAGCCGCGCCCGCTGCGCATCGTCGAGCGGGCCTTCCAGCACAATGTCCATCTCGAACTGGTCGCGGGCGTGCAGATCGGGCCGCTTGTGGCGCACCCCGACGCGCACTTTGGCAAGTGGCCAGCCCTTGCGGTCGGCATACAGGCGGATGGTCATGGTGGTGCAGGCGCCCAAAGCAGAACTGAGAAGCCCATAGGGATTGGGGCCGGTGCCCAGGCCGCCGGCGCTTACGGGTTCGTCCAGCAGCAGGGTGGTGGCGCCGACATGGGCCTCGACCTGATAGCGGCCCTGGCCGGTCTCGGTCACCAGGATGGTTTCGCTGTCCTTGTCCATGACCTCACCATCCGGGCGCAACGCCCTGACACTAACCCGAACGGCGGCCGCAAGCCCAGCCCGCAAATGTCCGGCTGCCCTTTGCGGGACATCTGCGATAAAGGATGATGCGCGGTGATGGACACGCCCATGACGATTGAACATGACAGTCCCGAACGCGACAGCATGTCGTATGACGTTGTGATTGTGGGCGGGGGTCCGGCGGGGCTGGCGGCGGCGATCCGGCTGAAGCAGCTGGCCCCCGATACCG
>JAAVUU010000018.1 GCA_018449595.1 Rhizobiales bacterium dw_265 | reverse complement strand
CATATTCATCCCCAAGCCCTTGCACGGACCGTGAGTGATCTGGCCTCCGACAATGCGGTGTTTTGCATCGACACAGGGTTGGTGACGCTCTGGACAGCAAATTGGCTGCGCCCCCGCGGCACCCAGCAGATTACCGGCTCGTTCAACAATGCTGCGGTGGGCACGGCGCTGGGCATGTCCAACGGCATTCAAGCCTTGGACAAGACTCGCCAGGTTATCGCGATGTGCGGCGATGGCGGGTTCGCCATGCTGATGCAAGAGTTCATGACTGCGGCCCAGCATGGCCTGCCCATCAAAGCCTTCGTGTTCAACAATGCCGGCTGGGGCCTGGTCCACCTAGAGATGGAAGAGGCCGGACTTCCGGTATTCACCGAAGGGGCGACTTTCAAGAATCCGGATTTTGCGATGTTCGCGCAGTCGTGCGGCGGAACGGGATTCCGTATTACGCAGCCCGACGCTTTGCGCGAAACGGTGTCACGCGCTTTGGCGACGCCGGGGCCGGTGGTCGTAGATGTCGCAGTCGATCCAAACGAACTGCCCGCAATGCCGCATATTGGCATCGAACAGGTGTGGAAGTTCGGTATCGGCAAGGTCAGAGAGATCGTAAACCGCTGACGCCGCCAATCAGCGATTATGGCATCGCGCCTTTGC
>JAAVUU010000017.1 GCA_018449595.1 Rhizobiales bacterium dw_265 | reverse complement strand
GAAAGCTCCAATCGCCAATGCCAGCAACGGCGGATTGATCTTGGCCATGTCCTATCCCTTCATCTGTTCCCGCCACGCACATGATGCAGAACAGCATGGCGCAGTAGTGGGGGATTCGGATCAATATCTGTGATATAGATTCACAAATGAGACGGGACGCAACAGACCGGATCGGGGAGATGGCGGCACTGGTGGCGGCTGCGCGGGAGGGCAGCCTGTCCGGGGCAGCACGCGCGCTGGGCCTCACGCCATCGGCCGTCAGCCGGATCGTTGCGCGCACCGAGGCCCGGCTCGGCGTACGCCTGATCGTCCGCACCACCCGGACGCTGCGCCTCACAGCCGAGGGCGAAGCTTTCGCGCGCAATGCGCGGCGCATCCTGGCCGACATAGAGGAGTCCGAAAACACCATCGCCGACCAGGCAAGCCCGCGCGGGCGGGTGCGGATCAGCATGGCCTCGGCCCATGGCCGTCTCGTGGTCGTGCCGCTGCTGGAGGCGTTCGTGGCGCGCCATCCGGGCATCACCATCGAGATCGAACTGAGCGATGAGCTTGCCGACATAGTAGGTGGGCGGACCGACCTCGCCATACGCTTCGGCCCGCTGGCGGACAGCCCGCTCACGGCCCGGCGCCTCAGCGAGACCGGCCGAACCGTCGTGGCATCGCCCGCTTACCTGGCGCGGTTCGGCACGCCGCGAACACCCGGCGATCTTATCCATCACAATTGCCTGAACTTCAGTTTTCGGCGCATCGAACCGGGCTGGCCGTTCCGGGAAGGCAGCCGCGACTATATCCTCGCGGTCAGTGGCAATATGACCGCGAACAATGGCGAGACGCTGGTGCAGTTGGCGCGCAGCGGCATCGGCATCACGCGTGTCGGAAATTTCCATATCGACGGCGAGATCGCCACCAAGCAATTGGTACCCGTCCTGGAGGACTACAATCCGCGCGACACGGAAGCCATTCACGCCGTCTTCCTGGGCGGCGCCAGTATGCCGGCCCGCATCCGCGTGCTGGTGGATTTCCTGGCTGAAAGGATGCGACCCGCGCGCGACCGGAACGCATCGGTCTGACACGGCATTCGTTTCACGCCAAGCAGCTCAGTCTTCGACGCAGGCTTGAATCACCTCGGCCAGTATTTGACGGACGGTATCGAGCCCCTCCTTCAGCGCATCCAGCTTTAGC
>JAAVUU010000016.1 GCA_018449595.1 Rhizobiales bacterium dw_265 | reverse complement strand
CTGTCCGCCGCCTTGCGCAGGCTGGCGAAATCCGGTTTTCCCTGCGCCAGGGTCCCGAACAGGGAGACGCCGAACAAGCTGTTGGTCCACAGGTCCAGCCCGATCAAAGGCAGCGCCAGAACGGTGCCCAGCCTGGACCACAGCGGCTTGGCGTTGCGCACCAGCCAAAGGTCTTTCGCCACCCAGCTTTTCTCGTAAGCCGTTTGGTAATCCGCCAGCGTGTCGTTCATCCGTCCGGCTTTGAGGGCTGCGACCGCCGCTTCCGCCGCCAGCATGCCCGTCTTCATGGCGTTGTGGCTGCCCTTGATGCGCGGCAGGTTGACGAAGCCCGCGGCGCATCCGATCAGCGCCCCGCCGGGAAAGGCCAGCCTGGGCACGGACTGCCAGCCGCCCTCGGTGATGGCGCGCGCGCCATAGCCGATGCGCTTGCCGCCCTTGAGCACCGACGCGATCGCCGGGTGGGTCTTGGCGCGCTGGAATTCCCCGAACGGCTCCAGCCAGGGGTTTTTGTAGTTCAGGTGCACGACAAATCCGACCGAAACCAGATTGTCGCCCCAGTGATACATAAACAGGCCGCCGCCGGTTTCATTGTCCAGCGGCCAGCCCATGCCATGCAGCACCAGGCCGCGCTTGTGCTGCGCGGCGGGGACTTCCCAAAGCTCCTTCAGCCCGATGCCGAACTTCTGCGGCTGGGTCTCCAGCCCGAACCTCGCCAGCAGGATTTTCGACAGCGAGCCGCGCGCGCCTTCCGCGAACAGGGTGTATTTGCCGCGCAGTTCCATGCCGGGCGTATAGCTGTCCTTGTGACGGCCATCCTTCGCCACGCCCAGGTCGCCGGTGACGACGCCTTTCACCACGCCATCCTCGACGATCAGGTCATGGGCGGGAAAGCCGGGATAGATTTCCACGCCCAGGGCTTCCGCCTGCGCCGCCAGCCATTTGCACAGGTTGGACAGGCTGACGATGTAACTGCCGCGATTGCTCATCAGCGGGGGGAACAGGGCATGGGGGATGGTCAGCGCCGCGCTTTGCGTGAAGAAACAGAAGCGGTCCTCGGATACCGCCGTCTCCAGCGGAGCCCCCTTGTCCTTCCAGTCGGGAATCAACTCGTCCAGCGCCCTGGGATCGAACACCGCGCCCGACAGGATATGCGCCCCGATCTCCGAGCCTTTTTCCAGCAGGCAGACGC
>JAAVUU010000015.1 GCA_018449595.1 Rhizobiales bacterium dw_265 | reverse complement strand
CCTGACGCCCATTTGAGCCTTGGTGGCTCGGTGATGCAACGGGGTGGGGCGCGGAGCCCCATGGCTGCTCAAGCGACCCGCCCCGTTGCATCACGGTATCGCTGAGTTTGGCGTAGATGGCAGGCGGCACGTTGCCGATGGCGCTGTGCGGCCTGACAGTGTTGTAGTCGTCCTTCCAGTTGACCAGGGCCTCGCGGGCATGGTCCAGGGACGAGAACAGCGTCTCGTTCAGAAGCTCATCCCGCAGCCGCCCGTTGAAGCTCTCTATGAAGGCGTTCTGGGTGGGCTTGCCTGGCGCGATGTAGTGCCAGTCGATCCCTGCCTCCTGAGACCAGCGCAGGATCGCCATGCTGGTGAACTCCGTCCCGTTGTCGCTGACGATTGTCTGGGGGCCGCCCCGCCGGGCGATGATGGCATCCAGCTCCCGGCCCACCCGGACACCGGAGAGCGAAGTGTCTGCCACCAGGGTCAGGCACTCGCGCGTGAAGTCATCCACCACGGCCAACATCCGGAACCGGCGGCTGTCGGTCAGCGTATCGCTCACGAAGTCGAGCGACCAACGCTGGTTCGGCCCTTGCGGCATGGCCAGCGGAGCCCTTGTTCCCAAGGCCCTTTTGCGACCGCCACGGCGGCGCACCTGGAGCCGTTCCTCGCGATAGAGCCGCCTGAGCTTCTTGTGGTTCACCAGCGCCCCTTCACGGCGCAGGAGCAGCAGCAGGCGCCGGTAGCCGAACCGGCGCCGGACAGCGGCAAGCTCGCACAGCCGGGCGCGCAGGGCGGCATCGTCGGGCCTCACGCTGCGATAGCGCATGGAGGTCCGATCTGCCCCGATCACCTGACACGCCCGGCGCTGGCTCACCTCAAAGGACTGGCAGAGATGGGCCACGGCTTGCCGCTCCACGACGGGCGTCACCATTTTTTTGAATTGAGTTCCTTCAGCATCGCGTTGTCGAGCATCGCGTCCGCCAGCAGCTTCTTCAGCTTGGCGTTCTCGTCGGTCAGCAGCTTCAGCCGCCGGGCCTCCGACACCTCCAGGCCCCCATACTTGCCCTTCCACTTGAAAAAGGTCGCGCTGCTGATCCCGTGCTTGCGGCACACATCCGCCGTCTTCGCTCCGGCTTCCTGCTCCCGCAGGATGCCGATGATCTGCTACTCGTTGAACCTCGACTGCCTCATTGTCCGTCTCCTGCAAGGCGACAGGACTCTACTCATTTTTGGAGGAAGTTCAGGGGCTCAGGTCA
>JAAVUU010000014.1 GCA_018449595.1 Rhizobiales bacterium dw_265 | reverse complement strand
GTGACCCAGCCCGCCCAGGCCGATCACGCCGACCTTCTGGCCGGACCCGACCTTCCAATGACGCAGCGGCGACCAGGTGGTGATGCCCGCGCAGAGAAGCGGTGCGACGGCCTTGAGGTCCATGCCGGCCGGAACATTCACCACAAAGCGCTCTTCGACAACGATCTGCTCGGAATAGCCGCCGAAGGTCAGTTGTCCGCTGCCGGGCCGCTCCTTGTAGCTGCGCTCCTTGTCGTTATAGGTCAGGATCGCGCCCTGCTCGCAATATTGCTCGAGGTCTTCCTTGCAGGCCGAACATTGGCGGCAGGAATCGACCATGCAGCCCACGCCCGCGATGTCGCCGGCCTTGAGCTTCCTGACCTCGGCGCCGACCTTGACGACACGGCCCACGATCTCGTGCCCCGGCACCATGGGATAGAGCGAATTGCTCCAGTCGTTGTGGGCCTGGTGCACGTCCGAATGGCAGATGCCCGCATAGAGAATCTCGATCTGAACATCATGCGGGCCAGGCTCGCGCCGCTGGAAGGTGAAGGGCACCAGCGGGGAATGGTCGTCATGGGCGGCGTAGCCACGAACATCGATCATGGGAAATCCTTTTCTGAATCTGGCAGATTGATTAGTTATGTGAGACAATAGAGATGCTGCCTGGCCTATTCAAAGGCGAAATCTGGCATGACCTATTGAGCAATATTCATCAATGACGTCCCAGCCTACCCTCGTCCATCTGTCCGTATTCACAGCGGTCGCCCGTCACAGCAGCTTTCAGAAAGCCGGCGCGGAAATGGGCATGTCCACATCGGCCGTCAGCCACGCGATCCGCGGGTTGGAGGAACTTCTCGGTGTCGGCCTGTTCAACCGCACCACCCGCAGCGTCGCCATGACTGATGCGGGCCAGCGCCTGCTGGAGCGGCTGCAGCCCGCCCTGCGCGATGTCGGCGACGCCCTAGAGGAGATGAACAATTTCCGCACGACGCCCACAGGAACCCTGCGCATCAACGCGTCACGCATAGCCGCCCACCTGTTGCTGGCGCCGCTGATGGACCGCTTTCTGACCGCCTATCCTGAAATCCATCTGGAAATCGTCGATGAAGATGGTTTGGTCGACATTGTGGCAAACGGCTTCGATGCCGGCGTGCGTTTTCAGGACCAGGTGCCCGAAGACATGATCGCCGTGCCAATCGGCCCTCCGCAGCGGCTGGTGGTGGTGGGCTCGCCCGCCTATTTAGTGCGCAGGGGGATACCACGCGCACCCGAAGACCTCATGCAACATGACTGTATCCGGCACCGATTTCCCAGCGGCCGGCTCTATCACTGGGAGTTCGAGAAAGACGCACACAAGCATGAGATGGACGTAAGGGGGCGCGTCACCCTGGGCGACGCCGGACTGGCCCTGCGCGCCGCGCGTGATGGCATCGGCCTCGCCTTCCTGTTCGAGGATTTCGTGAAGTACGCCGTTGCGGACGGCTACCTAGTGCGCGTGCTGGAGGATTGGTGCCCGGCATTTGCCGGGTTCACCCTCTATTATCCGCGGCAAAGACAGATGTCGTCTGCTCTGCGTGCGTTCATCGACATGACCCGAAGTCATTCCTAAGACCGGAGATATCCATGAAGCACTGCCGGGACAATCTCCGCCGCTGATGTCCCGCGACGAAAGCTGAGTATATGCCGCCAGGCTGCGGCGATGCCGCCCAGCGCGCCCTCATCACAGCACAAAACCACCATCGATGGTCAGGCTTGCGCCGGTCATGTATCCGGCTTCCGGGCCCGCCAGATAGGACATCAATACTTTCCCAATAAGAAGGCGATCCTGTTCCAACTCCAGCGCCAGGAGTGGCCGGCTCCGCGGGGTCACCGGCAATTCCCTAAGTCGCATTATATGGAATTAAAGCG
>JAAVUU010000013.1 GCA_018449595.1 Rhizobiales bacterium dw_265 | reverse complement strand
CATCCATCGCGCCATCGAACTGGGCTGCACTTTCCTCGACACCGCGGAAGTCTATGGCCCTTATGCCAACGAAGAACTGCTCGGCCGCGCCCTCAAGGGCCGCCGTGACCAGGTGACTCTCGCCACCAAATTCGGCTTCGTGATTAGTGGGCAATTGTTTTCGGGCACGGACAGCCGTCCATCGCATATCCGCGAAGTGGTCGAAGCCTCCCTCAAGCGCCTGCAGACCGACCGCATAGACCTTCTTTATCAGCACCGCGTCGATCCCAATGTCCCGATCGAGGACGTCGCGGGCACGGTCAAGGAGCTTATCGCGGAAGGCAAGGTGCTGTATTTCGGCCTGTCGGAAGCCAATGAGCATACGATCCGCCGCGCCCATACGGTCCAACCGGTCTCGGCCTTGCAAAGCGAATATTCTATCTGGGAGCGGGGACTGGAAGATCGCGTCATCCCCACCCTGGACGAACTGGGTATCGGGCTGGTGCCGTTCAGCCCGCTGGGGCGCGGCTTCCTGACCGGCACCGCCAAGCCGGCCGAAGACTATGCGTCGAATGATTTCCGTGCGACCGGCGATCCGCGCTTCCAGCGGGAAAATTTCAACGCCAACCAGCATATTGCCGATCTGGTACGTGACATTGCTGCCAGCCACGGCGCCAAGCCAGGACAGGTCGCACTTGCGTGGCTCTTGCATCGCGGAGAGCATGTCGTGCCCATTCCCGGTACCAAGCGGCGCACCTATCTGGAAGAGAATATCGGGGCCGCCTCGCTAACCCTGACGCAACAGGATATCGCGGCGCTGGATGGCGCGCGGCAAAACGTTTCGGGTGCACGCTATACCGAACGTGGCCTGGCGATGCTCGACAAAACCTCGTGAGTGGGCGATCCTCTCGGCCAATCTACACGCGAAGCTGATCGGCCTTGAAACGAATGCCGTGTCAGACCGATGCGTCGCGGTCGCGCGTGGGACGCATGTTTTCAGCCAGGAAATCCACCAGCACGCGGATGCGGGCCGGCATGCTGGCGCCGCCCAGGAAGACGGCGTGAATGGCTTCCGTGTCGCGGGGATTGTAGTCCTCCAGGACGGGTACCAATTGCTTGGCGGTGATTTCGCCGTCGATATGGAAATTTCCGACGCGCGTGATGCCGATGCCGCTGCGTGCCAGCTGCACCAGCGTCTCGCCATTGTTCGCGGTCATATTGCCGCTGACCGCGAGGATATAGTCGCGGCCGCCTTCCCGGAACGGCCAGCCCGGTTCGATGCGCCGAAAACTGAAATTCAGGCAATTGTGATGGATGAGATCGCCGGGTGTTCGCGGCGTGCCGAACCGCGCCAGGTAAGCCGGCGACGCCACGACGGTACGGCCGGTCTCGCTGAGGCGCCGGGCCGTGAGCGGACTGTCCGCCAGCGGGCCGAAGCGTATGGCGAGGTCGGTTCGCCCGCCCACTATGTCGGCAAGCTCATCGCTCAGTTCGATCTCGACAGCGATGCCCGGATGGCGCGCCACGAACGCCTCCAGCAGCGGCACGACCACGAGACGGCCATGGGCCGAGGCCATGCTGATCCGCACCCGCCCGCGTGGGCTTGCTTGATCGGCGATGGCGTTTTCGGATTCCTCGATATCGGCCAGGATGCGCCGCGCGTCGCGCGCGAAGGCTTCGCCCTCGGCTGTAAGGCGCAGCGTCCGGGTGGTGCGGACGATCAGGCGTACGCCGAGCCGGGCCTCGGTGCGCGCGACGATCCGGCTGACGGCCGATGGCGTGAGGCCCAGCGCGCGTGCCGCCCCGGACAGGCTGCCCTCCCGCGCCGCAGCCACCAGCGCCGCCATCTCCCCAATCCGGTCTGTTGCGTCCCGTCTCATTTGTGAATCTATATCACAGATATTGGTCCGATTTCCCCACTACCGCGCCATGCTGTTCTGCATCATGTGCGTGGCGGGAACAGATGAAGGGATGGGACATGGCCAAAATCAATCCGCCGCTGCTGGCGTTAGCGATCGGAGCTTTT
>JAAVUU010000012.1 GCA_018449595.1 Rhizobiales bacterium dw_265 | reverse complement strand
GCCGCGCCGCACTACGATGCCGAAGCGGGAACCCGTGCAGGCCAGCTTTTCCGGATTCGCCCAACACCATGACCAAACTTGATGACATGACACCCCGGCGCAGGCACCAGATATTCGCGGCGCTGGGGGTGGCGGCGGTGGCGCTGGTCGTCTGGGTGATCTTCCGTCCCCGGCAGCAACCGCCCGCGGCGCCGCACGCCGTGCCGGTCACGGTCGCGACGGCGGCCGCCGGGAATGTTCCGGTTTCGATCAACGCTCTTGGCGCGGCGCAAGCCTGGACCGGCGTCACGATCTTCGCCCAGGTCAGCGGCAAGCTGCTGCGGGTAAATTTCACGGAGGGCAGCGACGTCAAGGCCGGTGAAGTGCTCGCCGAGATCGATCCCGCGCCCTATCAGGCAATCCTCTTACCTGGGATCGGCGCCGATCATGACCATCGCGGAAAATCACATGTTTGGCAGATTTCAAACTCCGTCGACCAGTGCCAACCTCCGTGCATGTCCCCCACCACCAAACCGCAACGACCTTCGAACCTGATCCGATCTGCCCAGCCGTTCAAAAAAGCCGCGCGGATCACCGCGGATGTGCGCGACAATCAGGCTTGGCGTTTTCGACCAATCGCTGCCGTCCCCAATTCTAGAAACATCCCGAAGCAGGAGCCGGAGCAGTAGGCAAAAAATAAGTTCCTGTCGGAACGGATTGATCCAGAAAAACAATCCAAATGACGAACGAAGAATTAAATACCGGCCTCCGCTCGAGCATTCCTACCTTTCCAGATCGTCTCGTTGATCGATTCAGGAAATTATAATGCCAATCTCTTCAGCACCGGCAACAGCGGCCGCTCGCACTTGTCGTAATCGCGCCACGCCTTGCTTTTGGCGATCAGCGCGGGCGCGGTGCGGACGGTGAATTTCTTCGGGTCCAGTCCCTTTTTCACCTGGCTCCATTCCAGCGGCATCGACACGGTGGCGCCATCGCGGGCCCGGGGACTGAGCGGCGCCACCGCCGTGGCCATGCGGTCGTTGCGCAAATAGTCGAGGAAGATCTTTCCCGTGCGCTTGGCCTTGGACATGTTGATCAGATATTTGCCCGGACTGTCCGCCGCCATGCGGGCGCAGATCTCCCGCGCGATCGCTTTGGCTTCCTTCCAGCCGATGGTTTTTCCGGCATCGAAGGGCGTCACCACGTGCAGGCCCTTGCCGCCGGTGGTCTTGGCGAAGGGCGTCAGCCCCAATTCTTCCAGCCGGTCCTTCAGTTCTTTCGCCGCCGCGACGCAATCGTCGAAATCCAGGTCGGGCGAGGGATCGAGGTCGAAGACAAACCGCCCCGGCACTTCGGGTTTATTGGGCGCGCAATTCCAGGGGTGCAGTTCCAGCCCGCCGGATTGCGCCACCGCGATCAAGGCCTCGATCCTGTCTATCTGCAGATAGGGTTCGCGGTCGCCCGGCACCTTCACCTGGGTGAACAGGCTGGATTGCCCGGCCCCGGCATGACGCTGGAAGAAATGCTGCTCGCCGTTGATCCCGTCCGGCGCGCGCACGATGGAGCAGGGCCGCCCCTTGATATGCGGCAGCATCCAGCCGCCTATGGCTTCATAATAGCGCGCCAGTTCCAGCTTGGTGACAGGCTGCGCGTCGCCGGCATCGGGCCACAGCGCCTTGTCCGGGTGAGAGATGGGGATGTTCATCACCACACTCGAACCGGTCTTTGCTTTGGCGATTTTCGGTTCAGCCAGCTTTTTGGTCCTCACGGGTTTCTCCGCCTGCACCTCGTCCGCCGGTTTGTCGGCGCGCAGGCCCTTGAAGGCAGCCTGCCGCACCATGCCGTCGCCGGTCCAGCCCGCGAATTCGATTTCCGCCACCAATTCCGGCTTCAGCCAGTGTACGCCCGCTTCCTGGCGCGGTGCGCTCTTTCCGGTAAAAGGCGTGTCCTTCGCCGCCATCGCTTTCAGGCGCGGCATTAAGCGCTTTATCTTGTCGGCGGAATAGCCGGTGCCGACGCGGCCGACATAGATGAAATGATCGCCGCGATGCACGCCCACCAGCAGCGAACGGAATTTGCCCGCCGTCGTCGACCAGCCGCCGATCACCACTTCATGGCCGGCGCGGCACTTGGCCTTGGTCCAGGTGTCGGTGCGCCCAGAACTATACGGCGCGTCGGCGCGCTTGGAGACGATGCCTTCCAGATGCATGCGGCAGGCCGACAACAGCACCGCATCGCCGCCGCTGGTGAAATGCTCGACATAGCGCAGGTTGGTGGCGTGCTTTTTCAGCAGCGCCGCCAGTTTTTGCTTGCGCGCGGTCAGGGGCACGGGGCGCAGGTCTTCGTCGTCCGCGAACAACAGGTCGAAGGCAAAGAAGATCAGCGGTTCGGATTTGCCGTCCGACAGGGCCGCCTGCAGCGCGGCAAAATCGGGCGCGCCGTTATGATCCAAAGCGCAGATTTCGCCATCCATGATGCAGTCGGGCAGCTTTGCCGCCGCTCCGGCGATGGCGGCGAACCTGGGCGTCCAATCCAGCCCCTTGCGGGTAAACAGTTTCGCCTTGCCGTCCTCCGCCCGCAGTTGCATGCGATAGCCGTCGAACTTGACCTCATGCACCCAGTCCGCGCCCGAAGGCGGCTGGTCCACCAGCCTGCATAGCTGCGGTTCGACAAAGCGGGGCAGCTTTGAAATCGCTTTCGCGTGAGCGGCGGCTTTTACTTTGGCCGGTTTTGGCTTGTCGTTGGAGCTGGCGGTATTTTCGCGCATGCCTCTTTTGTCGCCGGCCGGATCACTGCGCGAGCCTTTGCTTTGCCACACCGCATCCGCCTTGAAAACCTTGGCCCGCATGAAGGGCTTGGGCTTGGTGCCGGCTCCGTTTTCGATCGCCGTCATCGTCCGGCCGGACGCCACGGAATGATCTTTTTCCAGTATCTTCTCGCCGCTGCCGTCCCTGGCATATTGGTCGTGATGCTTGATGAGCAGCCAGTTGTTGCGCTTGCTCTTGTATTTGTCGTTGCGCATGCGCAGCAACACCCAGCTGCCGTGCAGCTTCTCGCCCTCCAGCACGAATTTCAAATCGCCCTTGGCCAGCATCTTGTCGGCATCGCCTTCTGGCGCCCAATAGCCACGGTCCCACAGCATTACGGTGCCGCCGCCATACTGGCCCTTGGGGATGATGCCTTCGAAGTCGCCATATTCCAGCGGATGGTCTTCCACCTCCACCGCCAGCCGTTTCTCGGCGGGGTCCAGCGACGGCCCGCGCGTCACCGCCCAACTGCGGAAGGTGCCGTTCAACTCCAGCCGAAAATCGTAATGCAGCCTTGTGGCGGCATGCTTCTGGATGACATAGCGCAGGCGCGCCGATGGCCCGGTCTGGGCCGCCTTGCCGCTGGGCTCCGCGGTCACGGTGAAATCCCGCATGGACTGGTATTTCGCCAGCGCTTTTTTGGCGGCGGACGTCACAGTCTTGCGGACGGTCTTCTTCCTTGTGGCCATGGCGCCTTTCCTGTGGAAACATAGTTCCGCGCGAGCGTTTCCGTTCCGGGTTCCAGGAAAAAACCACCATGGGTGCCAAGAAGAAAGCCCGAGCTTCGACCAAGGCTCCGGCCAGAGCCAAACGCAAAGCGCCAGCCCGCAAGGCCGCGCCCAAAGCCACAGCCCAGGGCCACCACAAACCCGCCAATTCCAATGAACCTCGCCTCTCCGGCCGCCCCATGTGGCAGGGCCAGTTGCGGCTGTCGCTGGTCTCCTGTCCGGTGGCCATGTTCAACGCCACCAGCCGCTCCGCCGACATCTCCTTCCATCTGCTGAATCCGAAAACCAACAACCGCATCCGCATGATCCCCACCGATCCCGACACCGGCGCGGTGGAGCGGGCCGATCTGGTCAAGGGCTATGAGATTTCCAAGAACCATTATGTCATCGTGACGCCCGAAGAACTCGATGCCGTGAAGCTGGAAACCACCCATGCCATCGAGATCGAGCGCTTTGTGGATGAGAAAGACATAGATCGCCTGTACTGGAACGATCCCTATTACCTGCTGCCCGGCGGCAAGGACGGCGCGGAAGCCTATACCGTGATCCGCGAGGCGCTGGCCGAAACCGGCCGCATCGCGCTGGGCCGGGTGGTGATGCACACCCGCGAGCGGCTGGTGGCGCTGGAACCGCGCGACAAGGGCATCATCGTCTATACCCTGCGCATGGGCGACGAAGTCATTGCGCCCCAGGATGCATTCGACGACATCCCGTCCGCCCAGCCCGACAAGGCCATGATCGAGATCGCCCGCAAGATCATCGAACAGAAGGAAGGCGCCTTCGAACCGAACAAATTCCAGGACCGCTATGAAACCGCCCTGCGCGACCTGATCCGCCGCAAGGAAAAGGGCGAGAAACTGGTTACCGCCGAGCCCGTGGAAGAGGACAATGTCATCGACTTGATGGCGGCATTAAAGAAAAGCCTCAAATCCAAGGGCGCTCCATGACAGGGATTGGGTCGACGACGCCGGCACTTAGCGCATGGATGAATAGATCCTGCCCCTAACCATGGGCGAGGATATTGCCGCGCTGCAGTGACGGCATCGTGCGAATAATCTGCAGGCGATGATTAATGCCCATGGGAAAGTCTGACTATCAGGTATGAATTACCCGCGCTAAATCTCAGCTATTGGGCGCGAGCTGAGATTTGGGCATCGGCGCGGCTCCAGGGGCGGCGGGAACGAGCGTCATATTCATGGTGCCTTCGTACCACATATTGGGAAAGCCGACTCAACCAAATCTTGATGACGGCCGTTCACGCGGCTAGTTGGCGCAAAAGCTGGTCCAGGATGGCGCCACGATCGCTGTCGCCCCTGGCCAGCGCCAGGAAGGTTCTTCGTCTGCTCGAAGCTGGCATGCGGCGGCAGGGCGATCACATTAGGATCGACCTCGACATTGATCACCACCGGCCGGTCTGCAGCCAGCGCCGCATCCCACACCTGCCCCACATCGCCCGGCGCGGCCACGGTAAGGCCCTTGAGGCCCAGAAGTTCGGCCTGGGCGGCATAGTCGATGTCCGGCAGGTCCTGGGTGGCCGCCACCTTGGGCGAGCCGCCCAAGGCGCGCAATTCCCAGCTCACCATGTTGAGATCGCGATTGTTCAGAACGGCCACGATCAGTCGGGGATCGGCCCATTGCCGCCAGTATTTCGCCGCCGTGATCAGGCCGTTCATGCCCAGCATCTGCATGGCGCCGTCACCGACAAAGGCGATGGCCGGACGATCCGGATAGGCGAACTTGGCGGCCAGGGCATAGCTTACCGCCGGTCCCATGGTCGCCAAGGTGCCGCTCACCGCCGTCTTCATGCCCCGGCGCACCTTCACGGCACGGGCGAAGAAGGTGGTGGACATGCCGGTATCGGCCGTGAGAATGGCATTGTCCGGCAGCCGCTGGCTCAGTTCCCAGAAGAACAGTTCGGTATTGAGCGGGCTGGCTTCGATGCGGGCTTTGCGCTCCTCCTCCTGCCACATCGCGGCGACATTCTCGATGGCCTCGCGCCAGGCATCGCGCGGCTTCTGGTCCAGGAATGGCAGCAGGCTTCGCAGGGTGGCGTCCGCGTCGCCCACCAGTGCCACGTCGGCGGGATAGCGCAGCGACAGCATGGTGGGGTCGATGTCGATCTGCACGCATTTGGCCTGGCCTTCTTTGGGCAGGAATTCGGAATAGGGAAAGGTCGAACCGATCATCAGCAAGGTGTCGCAGTCGCGCATCATTTCCCAGGAGGATTTGGTGCCGAGAAGACCGATCTGGCCGGTAGAAAAAGGCAGATCGTCGGAAAGCACCGCCTTGCCCAGAAGCGCCTTGGCAATGCCTGCCTGCAGCAGCCCGGCCGTAGCCACCACGGCGTCGGGGGCGTTCCAGGCACCGGCGCCGATCAGCATGGCGACCTTCCGGCCCTGGTTCAGGATGTCGGCGGCGCGGCGCAAATCGGCCTCGTCCGGCATCACCAGCGGCTCACGGTAATCCGCACCGCTGTGAATGCTGCCATGGCCGGCGGCGGGCTCGGCCGCTTTCAATTCCTGCACATCATTGGGCACGATGATCGCCGTCACCGTGCGCTGAGCTTTGGCGATGCGGAGGGCCCGGTCAATCAGGTGCCGCGCCTGCTGCGGCACCGTAAGCACCTGCACAAAATCCCCCGCCACATCCTTGAACAGAGACAGGAGATCAACTTCCTGCTGGAAATGGCCGCCCAGCGCCGTACGCGCCGATTGTCCGACAATGGCGACCACAGGCTTGCGGTCGAGCTTGGCATCATAGAGGCCATTCAGCAGATGGATGGCGCCGGGCCCGGTGGTCGCCAGGCATACACCCACCTCGCCAGTAAGTTTGGCATGGCCACTGGCCATGAAAGCGGCCTCCTCCTCATGCCGCGCCTGGATGAAGGCGATCCCCTCCTGG
>JAAVUU010000011.1 GCA_018449595.1 Rhizobiales bacterium dw_265 | reverse complement strand
GCAGGAGAGGATCGCCTTCATCCAGGCGCGGCATGAGGAGGAAGCGTCTACTGGCACACGGCAAGGACGTACGCGCGTTCGTCCGCGATCGCGAGAAGGCAGCTAACTGGGCGAAACAGGGCGGACCTTGTGGACGGCGATTGGAATGATCCGGCAGCGATCACCCGAGCGCTCGAGGGTGTCGAAGGCGCGTTTGTCATGTTGCCGGTCGTCTGAGCTCCCTCGCCGGATTTCAAGGAAGCCAAGGGCGTCATCGCGAACTATGTCGAGGCGCTCACTAGGGCAGTGCTGCCGCGGGTGGTGGCGCTCTCGTCGATGGGGGCGAACAGGACCAGCGGGCTTGGAATGATCACGGCCTTGTCGCTTCTGGAGCAAGGATTTCGCGATCTGACATCTCCGGTCGCGTTTGTGCGCGCGGGCGGCTCCTTCGAAAACTTTCTTTACGGCTTGCAGGTCGCCCAGGGCGGAACGCTACCGGTCTACTACAATCCGACAAACCGGAAATCGGCTATGGTCGCGACGAACGACATCGGCGCGGAGGTCGCAACCCTTTTTGACCGGGCCAGGCTGGTCGGGGCAGCGCGTCGTTGAGCTTGGTTCGATGGTCAGTGCGGACGAAGTCGCCGAGCAATTGGGTGAAATCCTGAATCGCGACGTGAAAGCCTTTGCCATCCCGCGTGCGGGGTGGGCAGAAGCGTTCGAGCAATTCGGTATCCCGAAGGGCCATACCGGTCCCGCCGAAGAAATGTTTGAGCCGTGAATGCGGGATGGATGGACCTCGGAGTCGAGGGAACGGAACACTTCGCGGGTACGACGTCCGCACGCGATGTATTCGAGGCCTCACAGAACGCCGCCTAGGCGTAGTCCGGGACGAGTCAGGTATGGGACGGAGACTGTCCGCTTCCGCGTCGGACGCGTCGCGGGAAATGAAGTGCAGTGCGGTGCCGGTAGAGAAAGCGTATCCTGACGCCACCCCGCTAGGCTGAGCTGTCGGGTTAAAGCGGTATGCGGCTACCTTCCGGATCGTACCTTACGGCCCAGGTTGTGCTTCCTGGTTCTGGGAAAGCATCTCCGCCGGCAATATCCGCACGATGCGCCCCTGATCCTCATCGGTAAGAACATAAAGCACGCCATCGGGCGCCTCCGCGATGGTCCGAATACGGGCATGCAGCTCGCCCAGCATTTGTTCCTCATACATGACATGGCCATCCTCAAGGACGAGACGACTCACATGCTGGCCTTTGAGAGACGCAACGAGGATATTGCCCCGCCAGCCGGCAAAAAGGTTGCCGTTGTAAAAGGTGAAACCGGATGGTGCGATGGATGGATCCCAATAATAGGCTGGCTGTTCCATGCCGCGCGCGGCAGTGCCTGTGCCAATCGGTTTGTCGTCATAACCGCGTCCATAGGTGGTGACAGGCCAGCCGTAATTGGCGCCCGCCTTGATGAGGTTAAGTTCGTCGCCTCCCTTGGCGCCGTTCTCCAATTCCCAGATCGCATTGGTCGTGGGATCCAGTGCAAGTCCCTGGGCATTGCGTTGGCCGAGGGCGTAGATCTCGGGACGCGCTCCTGGTGTACCGATAAAGGGATTATCGCCCGGCACCGCACCGTCGGGTGCAATGCGGATCAGCTTGCCGAGATCGCTACCAAGATCCTGAGCCTGGTCGCGGGTATCGAAACGGTCGCCGACGGTGACATAGAGCATCCCGTCATGGCCGAACAGCAGACGTGACCCGACATTCTCGTTGCCGGCCACCGCAGGCTCCGCGCGAAAGATTATGGTGAGGTCTTCGAGCGTTGGCGATCCATTGAGGTCCAGGCGCGCGCGGGCCACGGCGAGGTTCGCCACATCGCCGCGCGGCTCCAGATATGTGAAATATACAAAGTTGTTTGCCTGGAAGCCCGGATCAAGCACCACATCGAGAAGGCCCGCCGTGCCGCCGGAGCGCACCTCCGGCACGCCGCCGACGGCAAGCGCGTTCGCGCCATTGGCGTCCAGAAGTTGCATTTGGCCCGGCCTTTCGGTCACAAGCATTCGCTTGTCGGGTAGAAACGCGATGCCCCATGGCCGGTGCAACCTCGCCGCCACGATTTCGAAGCGATACGTGCTGGGTTCGTCAGGCGGCGGCGCGTCGGTCTGCTCTCGAAATGCGGGATGCTGACCCGCGGCCGGCGGTTCCGGTATCGGCTGCCCTGGGTCGGCATATGCCAACGTTGGCAGCAACAGGCTCAGACATAGGCAAGATAAGAGCGGCGGGCGACAACGCGCGAGCAAAAGACAACTCCGTTTTTCTGCGCCCACCCCTCTGCCAAAAGACCCTAGTGGTTGCGCTATCCGCAAGCTAAAACGGCGAATTGCGACATAAATACAAAGATGTAGGACGAAGCCCTACAAGGGTTGTCGGCAAATTTGCTTGTCACAGCCCTTCTCTGTCCTTACCGTGCGAGGCGGCTGCGGTCAGATCGCGCGCCCGCATCTTCCGCGCTTTGTGAATTGACCGGAACAAATGATGCGTGTGTCCACATTGTTTATGACGCGCGTGTTGGCACCCTTGAGCCAAGGCGTTTCCCATCGTGCCAAGCTGTACATCCAACTCATCTGTCTTGCGGTGACAGTGCTCATCGGTGTGGCGGACTATCTCGCGGGCAGGGACATCACCCTTGCGTTCATCTATGCAGCGCCGATTTCCGTTGCGGCCTGGTTCACGGGACCCGCGGCTGGCCTGTTGCTGGCGCTTCTCTCCGTGGTGCTGTGGATCAGCGGCGACATTGCTATCGGTCTCTATTCCGGCGTCCTGATCACAACGATCAACGGTGTCTGCCGCTTGGGCTTCTATTCAGTTCTCGCCCTGGCGCTCGCGCGGCTAGGCGAACTTCAGCGCATTGTCGAGCGGCGCGCCGAGTATCGCGCCCAGGCTTTGGCGCGCGAAACCGCCGAACGCGAACGGCTCGAACAGGACATGATCGAGATTAGTGAACGCGAACAGCGGCGCATCGGCCGCGATCTGCATGACAGTCTCTGCCAGCACCTGACGGGTACGGCGCTGGCCGGCCAGGCGCTGGTCGAAAGCTTGCTAGCCGCGCAACGGCCGGAGGCGCTGAAAGCCCGCAAGCTCGTTCAACTGGTCGAGGAATCCATAGGAGTCGCGCGGGGCATGGCCAAGGGTCTGCATCCGGTCGAGATGGAGGCGGACGGCTTGATGCGTGCGCTTGAGGAGTTCGCGGGCACAACTTCGGAGATATTCGGCATCCGCTGCCAGTTTCTCTGTCATGTCCCCGTGCTAGTGCGGCCGCCTGCGGCGGCCACCCATCTCTATCGCATTGCCCAGGAGGCGGTTCATAACGCCATCAAGCATGGCCATGCCCAAGAAATTCGCATCCTGCTGGATGAAAGCGAATCCGGGACCGGCCTGGTTATTTCGGACGATGGCGAGGGCTTTCCCGACCCGCTGCCGGACAATGGCGGCATGGGACTGCGGATCATGGCCGATCGCGCCAAGATGATCGGCGGGCGGTTCACCATCGCCCGCAATGCGGATCATGGCATGGAACTGATCTGCTGGCTGCCGGCATCGCCAACCCAGCGGGAGGTTTTGTATGTCTGAGGTGGTAGCTCCGCGAAGTGTCTTTCTTGTCGATGACCATCCGCTGGTGCGCGAGATGCTCACCGGCCTTATCAACCAACAACCCGACTTACGGGTCTCGGGCGAAGCAGATGATGCCGTGCAGGCCCTGCGGGAGATGATCGCTAATCCGCCCGCCGTGGTGGTGATGGACATTACCCTCAGGACGACATCCGGGTTGGAATTGCTCAAGAATGTTCGTACGTGTCTTCCCAAGGTGCTGGTCGCGGTACTCTCCATGCACGACGAAAAGCTCTATGCCGAACGGTGCATCCGCGCCGGCGCCCGCGCCTATGTGATGAAGGGCGAAACCACGGCGCGCATCGTTACGGCCATCCGGCATGTTCTCGCAGGCCGCGTCTGGGTCAGTGAGGCGGTCTCCGCTGGCTTTGCGCAGAAGGTGTCCCTCCAGGCGAGGGATCTTGCGGAGTCCCCGCTGGAGCAATTGAGCGACCGCGAACTGGAAGTATTCAACCTGCTGGGCCGCGGCCTCGAAACCCGGCAGGTTGCGCAATCCCTCTGCGTAAGCATGAAAACCGTCCAAGCCTATTGTGCGCGCATCAAGCAGAAGCTCGGTCTCAGCACGGCGACCGAATTGTTGCGCGAGGCGGTACGCTGGCATGAAGGCCAGACAGCGGATTAATCCGAATTATGCCGGTGTAGGATTTCGCCCTACATCAAAACTAGGCGCGGGACGGCGTTCCAAGGCGCCATTCAGGTCTGTTTGGGTGGCAGGCTAAGCGGCGTTTCCGCCATCAGCCATCTTCCAAGCGTCAGTACCATGCGTGATAGCGTCCACGGGATGATCGGTTGCGGCGGCATTTTAGCCGGACAACGCAGCGGAACCGACATTATCGCGGGCATTTCTACTTCGAACTCGGACGACATACGGTCCATCAACGCACCTTGATTGCACTACCCATCAGAAAGCATGGCGAGCAATGAGGCAGAAAGATGGACCGGAAGCGCCGGGATAGTGTTTAGTTTGAGCGAGGCTCCCTGGGGAACGAGGCAATGCTGAACGATATTCTTGTTCACATCGACGACACGAGCGCCGGTGCGCTGCGTCTCGTCTATGCGCTGGAGCTGGCGGGCCGCCATGGAGCCGAGCTTACTGGGGTGCACGTTACACCGCCCCCCGACCCGCCGACCGTGTTCAAGCCGAGCCTGGTAGAGGAAGCGAGTGAAGAACTTGCAAAACGTCATCTCGCGGCCGCGTCCCATGCAAAAGCGAACTTTGATCAAGTCACCGCTTTGCGAGGCGTAAAGGCGCGCTGGCTCGCGTTGGCGGGTGACATGATCCCTCGGCTTTGCGAAGCGGCGCGCTATACGGATTTGGTGGTGCTGGGACCATACGAGCGGCAGAACCCTGGCGAACGCCATCCCTTGTCTCTGGCCGAGGGCGTTGTCCTGAAATCCGGCCGTCCAGTTCTTGTTGTCCCGGCCAAAGTGCAAACCGCACAGCTTCATCGCGCGCTGATTGCCTGGGACGGCGGCCGCGAAGCCGTGCGGGCGGTTCACGATGCGCTGCCGTTACTCCAGCGCGCAAATGCGACCGTCGAGATCGTCACCTTGGACGATGGCGAGGGACCAGCATTGGCCCCGCTCGCCGAACATCTAAAGAGACACCATCTCAAGGTTGAGAATAGGGTTCATGCGCCTGTCGGCGGCGAGATGGGCGCGGCGCTCGCCGAACGGGTGCGCAGTGGGCATTTCGATCTGTTGGTGATGGGCGGCTATGGACAGCCTGTGTGGCTGGAGTTTCTGTTCGGCAGCACCACGGCATCCGCGCTGGAACAGAGCCATGCGCCGGTTCTGGTTTCCCATTAGCCATGGCGGTGACGATGAGGGCGTTATCCGAGGCCGATACCGGGACGTTCCGCGAGGTACGGTTTGTCCTGACCGACATGGACGATACTCTCACGCATAATGGCCAGCTCGCTGCCCAGACCTATGACGCCCTGGAACGGTTACGGGATGCTGGACTGAAGGTAATCGTTGTCACCGCGGCGCCGGCCGGCTGGTGCGATCAGATGGCACGAATGTGGCCAGTGGACGGCGTGATCGGAGAGAATGGCGGCTTCTACTTCTCGCGCAATCGCGCGATGCCAGATGTCACCCGCCTGTTCTGGCACGACGAGAAGGAGCGGCCTACCATCCGCAACCTTCTGGCCGAGATCGGCCGCCAGGTGGAGCAGAAGGTGGTGTTCGCACAATATGCGGATGATCACCCGTTTCGCCTCACCAGCATCGCCTTCGCTCGGCCCTCAAATCGCATAGCCGCGAAAGAAGTTTTGATAGCGCTGCGCGATGCGGGCGCCCAGGCAACGATGAATAATCTATGGATATTGGGTTGGCTGGGCGGCTATGACAAGCTCGCCATGAGCCAGCGCGTATTGTCGGACCATTTCCGGTTGGATATCCAGAAGCGTCCGGGTGCCGTCTTGTATGTCGGAGATTCGGTGAACGATGCGCCGATGTTCGGCTGCTTTCAGCATTCGGTCGGCGTAAGCACCGTGCGGCAATATCTGCCGGAGATGGCGCACTGGCCCAAATGGATCGCGTCTGGCCCGGGCGGAAGCGGATTCGTCGAGGCGGCGGAGGCCGTGCTCCAGTCCCAGGCCGCCATCCGCAAGCGCGGCGCGCTTTAATTCCCTGTCGCGCGCCTGCTCACCACGGCAATCACGCTCTCGATGCGCCGGCGGCGGCGTATCCGTGCGGCGTCGATCAGCATCCGCCCCGCCCAATAGAAAACATTGTTGTCGCGCACCAGGGCGCGCATCAGATGCATGCGTTCGGTCTGCTGGCTTGGCGACATTCGCAGCGCCTGGTTTATCGTTTCGGCCGTGGCGCGGGCGTCGAAGGGATTGACGATCAATGCTTCCATCAGTTCGCGCGAGGCGCCCGCAAAGGTGCTGAGGATCAGGACACCTTGTTCATCATCCCGGGCCGAAACGAACTCCTTGGCGACGAGGTTCATCCCGTCATGCAGGCTGCTCACGATGCAGAGGTCGGCCGCACGATAGAGTTCATAAACCTCTTCCGGTTCGTGGTGACGGACAGATAGAATGACAGGCTGATAGCCTTCCCGGCCGCAGCGGTTGTTGATGCGCTCAACCAGCATGAGGACTTCCTTCTCTACCTCCTGGTAGAGCGGCAGGACATTGCGCGAGGGTGCTGCAGCCTGAAGCAGCACGAAACGGCCTACCCATTCGGGATACATTTCGAGAAAGTTCTCTACGGCGCGCAAGCGTTCTGGAATGCCCTTGGTGAAATCCAGGCGCTCGACGCCGACGGCGAGGATGGTGTTGGGCGCCAATTTCCACCGCTCGAAAACATTGACGCGGCATTTCGCTACCGGCGGCAAAGTCTCCAGTGGCGGCGGCGGCCAGGCAATGGAAATCGGATAGGGCCGGACCTGGGTGGAATGGTTGCCCACCGAGATGACTGCATCTTCGCGTTCGATATGGCACTCGATGAAGCGGTCGGCAGTGTCAATGAAATTGTTGCAGTGAAGCTGAGTGTGAAAGCCGATGATGGAGCTTCCAAGCAGTCCATCCACGAGGGCTTCCCGCCAGGGGCAGACGCCAAATACCTCCGGATTGGGCCAGGGGATATGCCAAAAGGTTACAATCGTGGCTTCGGGCAAGCGTTCGCGGATCATTCGGGGTAGCAAGGCGAAGTGATAATCTTGGACCAGGATGACCGGGTCACTCTGCTTGGCCTCGGCCACGACGATGTCCGCGAACTTGCGGTTGACCGCGACGTACTTCTCCCAGTCGGACTGGCGAAAGATCGGCCGCGAGAAAGTAATATGGCAAAGCGGCCAGAGACCTTCGTTGGCGAGACCATAATAATAGCCGTTCATTTCCTCATCGTCGAGCCAGACACGTCGAAGCCGATAGCTTGGAGCGCCAGGCGGCACGGCAATAGCATCAGTGTCATCGACCGTGTCCCGGTCGGCAGAGCCACTGCCATGCGCGATCCATGTCCCACCGCAGGCCCGCATCACCCCCTCGAAGGCTGTCACTAGGCCGCTGGCTGGGCGTTGGACGGTGATATCGCCGTTCTCCTGACGAACATGGATGTAAGGTTCGCGATTGGAAACCACCAAGATCTCGCTGCCTGGCAGTTCGCTATCAAGCACCCGGCGGAGCATTTCAGGGGACCAGTGCGTTTGTGCGGTCTCGTCCGTTCGGATGGCGGTCGCGGTGCGGCGGGAAATATCGAGGTCACGAAGGAGTTGACGGATCTCGCCGACAAACTGCGCGATTTGCGGGTCATCATTCTGGGGCCGCTCGGTCATTGGCTGCGGATCGTTGAGAACGTCGCGAAGCGACGAGATCCAGCCGCGCAGCGTCAAGCGGGCCGTCAAGATCGTCACGGCGGCGATGCCCAGACCCAGGATAGCCAGGAGAGCCCACAAATAAAGGCGGCCCTCGAAGCTGCGACCCGCGACGAAGGAGAGATCGTTGAGGATGACCAACTGGCCGATCTGCGCCGGCCCGGCCATGAGCGGAAACCCGGCATAGAGCAGCCGGCCGTGATCCCAACGCAGGTTTTGGAATACCCTCGTCTCCGAAGGCTGAGGGCGCTTGCACGAGATCTCCGACGGCCAATCGTCACTGCTGGCGGCGAGCCGCCCCGCATTGCTGCACCAACCAACAGCGAGGATATTCTCGCTCTGCGCAATACGGTTGAAAAGACGTTTAATCTGCTCGTTCTCGCCTTTGGCGATCAGCTCGGGCAGCGACCCATCGAGCGAATTGAAGATCAGACTGGAACGAACCCGCAGATCGTGTCGCAGCCAACTGCCAACAAGCGAATCAACAACAGGCGTTAAGGCGGCTGCCAAGACAGCGAGCACAGCAAGCAGTGGAATTGCAAAGCGCAACAATAATCTCAAAGACGCTCACCATGTGCGGGCCAATAAATAATCCAGAGCGAAATTATCCCTATCCACGCCCGTACTGGCAAGCTGCACGAAGTTTCGAGAAACCGACGAAAGTTCCCTGGGCATGTGTCGGCGCGGCGCCTGCAAACATTTAGCGCGGTGTTGTGTGCATGGGCGTCGTAATGCCCTTTCAGATAGCCATGACATTCGCACGCTTGGGCTTGGAACTTCGAGCGCCTGATAATTGTGATGACACCACGCTGGCGCGCAATGGTACCGGATTTTTCCTGATTGCGTGCGGCCCGTGCGGTGTGCGGCCGGTAAACGCCAAGCGTCTCGGCGATGAGGGCCCATGTCAGAGGCCGTTTGTCTGTACCTGTGCGGTTTGCGACTGTGAGAAGCCTGCGCGCCGGGTGCACATCGCTTGTAGTATCCTGCCTTTGCCCTAAATTTCGACCATGGAAACGATCGCCCTTGTTCTCTTCCTTTTGCTGGCCGTGGTGGTCAGCGGCACCTTGGCCCGCATGTCTCCCGTGCCCGTACCTCTGCCTCTGGTCCAGATCGCCCTCGGCGCCGTCATCGCCGTCTTTGCCCGGACGGCCGTTGAGCTGGATCCGGATATTTTCTTCCTTCTGTTTCTGCCTCCGCTCTTGTTCTTGGATGGTTGGCGTATCCCGAAGGAAGGGCTTTTCCGCGACAAAGGCACGATCTTGGAACTGGCCCTCGGTTTGGTCGTCTTCACGGTCCTGGGCATCGGATTCTTCGTTCACTGGTTGATCCCGGCAATGCCGTTGGCTGTGGCATTTGCGCTGGCCGCTGTCGTTTCACCGACCGATCCGATCGCCGTCTCCGCCATCGCCAACAGAGTGCCAATACCGAAGCGACTGCTGCATATCCTGGAAGGGGAATCGCTGCTCAATGATGCGTCCGGCCTTGTCTGCATGCGGTTTGCGGTTGCCGCCGCCCTGACCGGTACTTTCTCGCCCGCGGCGGCGGTCGGAACATTCCTGTGGCTGGCACTGGGCGGCCTTGCCATCGGAATCGCCGTCACCTGGGGCACGACCATCGCCAAGAACTGGGTGTCGCGTCACTTTGGCGAGGAAACCGGGTCGCAAATCCTGGTTAGTCTGCTCATTCCATTTGGCGCCTATCTCCTGGCTGAGGAGCTTCATTGCTCCGGCATCCTCGCGGCCGTCGCCGCGGGCATCAGCATGAGCTACGCCGAACAGACAGGCCAGGCACTGCCCGTGACGCGGGTCCGCCGTGTCGCGGTCTGGGATCTTATTCAGTTCTCCGCCAACGGCATCATATTCGTGCTGCTGGGCGAGCAGCTTCCCCAAATCGTTATTCGCGCCAAAGCGCTGGTACACGACACGGGCCACAGCCAGGCGGTCTGGCTGGCCCTCTACGTCGTTACGGTGACCGTGGCACTGGCGGTGCTTCGGTTCGTCTGGGTCTGGGCGTCCCTTCGCTTCACGCTGTTTCGCGCCAGCCAGCGTGGCGAACGTCCACGTATTCCAAGCTGGCGCCTCATCGCAGCGACATCCCTGGCCGGCGTTCGCGGCGCCATCACCTTGGCGGGTGTTCTGACCCTGCCACTGACGCTGACGAACGGGGCGCCCTTTCCAGGGCGAGACCTAGCGATTTTCCTGGCGGCTGGCGTCATCATTGTCTCGCTTGCCGCCGCGAGCCTCGGCTTGCCATATTTGCTGAAGGGCCTGAAGCTGCCGCCTGAACCCTCCTATCAGGAAGAGGAGGATCACGCGCGCATCGCGGCGGCGGAAGCTGCCATTGCGGCCGTCGAGCGGGCACTGCGCGAAAGGGGAGCCAGCGAAAGCGATGCGGACGTCTATACCGATGCCGGCGCGAGAATCATGGAACTCTACCGGCAGCGCATTAGTGGACGGTCCAAGACAGGCGAGGAAGGGGCCGAGGCGCGCAAGGCGGATAATATCGAACGCAAACTCCGTCTCGCGGGTCTGCGCGCCGAACGCGAAGCGTTGTATCGCGCGACCAGAAGCAATGAACTCTCAGACGAGCTGGGGCGTCGACTTGTGCGGGAAGTTGATCTACAGGAAGCCCGTTTTGGCGCCGGGGAGTAAATAAAGACCTGCTTCGGTGCTAACCGAATCCCGCTATGGTCATTACAACCAGGGCTAGGCTCATCGCACTGAGGATGCCCGCGGTTGCCCATTGGACGGCGCGCAGCACAGGCCCACTGACATAGGCACCCAGCAACCCTTGATCGGCGCTCATGATGGCTATGAATACCAATATAACCGGCAATTGCAGGCCATCGACGAACTGGCTAGCCACCATAAGCTGAACCAGCGGCATATGTGGGATCAGCGCAATGGCGACGCCAAGACCCAAGGTCGCGGTGTAGATTCCCATAAAGGCGGGCGCTTCCCGGAAGCTCCGTGCAATTCCCCGTTCCAGTCCAAATGCCTCGGTGACCACATAAGCTGTCGCGAGCGGGAGAACGGTCGCACCAAAGAGCGAAGCTCCCACCAGGCCGACCGCGAACAGGATTTCGGCCCAAGACCCCGCGAATGGCACCAGAGCCTTGGCCGCGTCTGCCGCAGTTTCGATCTTGATGCCATGGGGATGGAGGGTTTGAGCGGTGGTGACGACGATGAAGAACGCAATCAAGTTCGCAAATATCGAGGAAATAATGACGTCCCAGCGCACGAAGGCCAGCTTGCGCACACCAGTCCCCTTTTCGACTTCTGTGGCCTGCAGGAAGAACTGCATGTAGGAGGTGATAGTCGTGCCGATGAGCGTAATGGCCATGAACAGATACCCCTTGTCGGCATGGAGGGTCGGAACCACCGATGCGCGCAACACCGGCGCCCAGTCCGGCGTGGACACAAAGGCGGTGGCGACATATCCAAAAAACACCACTGTCATGGCGAGAAACACCTTCTCCACCATCCGGTAAGTGCCGCCGACCACCAGATAGAACACCAATACGAAGGTGACCGGTACGGAGATGCAGCGGGACACCCCGAACAGTTCTCCGGCCGAACCAATGCCCGCGAACTCCGAGGCGGTGGTGCCAAGCGAGGCGATGAAGAAGCTGACCATAGCCACCGCCGTCCAGCGTACGCCGAACTTCTCGCGAATGAGCCCGGCCAGGCCTTTTCCAGTAACGATACCCATACGCGCGCAGGCTTCTTGCACGACAATCAGACTTACGGTGATAGCAGGAAGCACCCAGAGAAGGTCGAGCCCAAACTGGGCGCCGGCGACAGAATAGGTTGCGATGCCGCCGGCGTCATTTCCGGCGTTCGTGGTGATGAGGCCCGGTCCGAGCGCGGCCAGGAAGGCCAAAATTCCTGCCCGGGGAAGGCGGATTCGCCTCCGACCCGCCAGGCTTTCGACCGCTACCGGCACCTCTGTCGATTGTTCTGGGGCTCTGGTCATCAACTGAACAGTCGCGGCAGGTGCTGGCGCATCTGTTCGGGCAACATGAGGTCGAGTACATCGTCGGCGGTGACGAGGCCGAGCATACGACCGTATTGGTCGGTTACCGGTAGAGCCAACAGGTTATACTCGCCCATGATCTGGGCGACCTCTTTACAGTGACGCTCGGGTTGCACGCTCTGCGTGACCGCCTGCATATGGACACTAAGCAGTGTCGCCGGATCGGCGAGCAACAGGTCTCGAAGTGAAATGACGCCCTTCAAATTGCGGTCCTCAGCGTCATCGACAATATAAATATAATAAACAAGGTCAGGCTTGAGCAGCTGTGCCTTAACGGTTGTGAGCGCTTCGCTGACCGATTCGCTCGTCATGGCGATCACGAAGTCGGTTGTCATGATTCCGCCCGCCGAATCGTGCGGGTAGCTGAGAAGCAGGCGTACGTCGCTCGCCGTTTCCGGCGCTAGCAGCGGCAACAACTTGGCATAGTCCTGCTGGAGGAGTTGCTGCAGCAAGTCCGCGGCGGCATCAGGAGCCATCATATTGAGGATGGAGACGGCCCTGTCGGTCGGAAGGTATTCGAGAATTTCCGGCTGACGGTGCTTTTCGACTTCCTCTAGCGTGTCGGCGGCCATCGCGTCTGTGAGACAGCAAAGAATTTTGCTGCCCTGGCGGTACGGCAGATGGGCGATCAGCTTGGCGATCTCAGAGGGATGCAGCTCAGCAAGGGAAGAGTGCTTGAGGCGGAATTCGACGCCCGGAACATCATCCACCATCGGTTCGATTTGTTCCCAGGGCAGGATACTTTTTGGCTCTGTCGTCCTCGCGAGACTGTGGGGCACAAGGCGCCGCCACAATCCGGCGCCACTCGCGTCGATCCCGGTGGCTTTGAGAACGCCATTGTCTGTTTCGATTCGAACATCATTGACCCGAAGCACCCGCACGGATTTTCTATCCACGACTTCGGCGTCGAACAGATCTTCGATGACTAGCATTTCGCCATTGTCGCGTGCAAACGGCTTATGTTCGTGGGGCGGCATGCGGACCGCAATCCGCTGATGATCTAAAACCTCCATGGCCGCTGTATGAATACGATATCTGTGCCCCGCGCTCTGGATTACCAAGCCGACCACAGGGGGGAGCCCGTCACCGTCGACCTTGATGACGATGTCCCGCAGATGTCCGGCGGTCTGGCCATCAGGCCCGACCACCGGCTCACCGCGAAGGGAGGATGCGAACATGCATTATGACCTGAGCGGGATGATAGAGGTAGATGTCTAGAATGGAACCCATAGCATCGGGGATGGTTCCGTTGCTGGGTAAAGGGCTAGAGCGCGTACTAAAGCCGTATCCGCATTGGCGGCCTCATCGTGGCTGACACTGCGATATGTGCCCGGAATATCTAACTGCCATACGAGATACGAAGAACGCCTATCTCTCGGCGCCGTTTGGCGAGGACATGGAACTGCCCCATAAGCTGCGCTAGCGGCTAATGCCCTTCAAGATGATGTCGATTCCGGCCAGGAAATCTATCCGGTCGTCGTGGGTGCGTGCTGCTGCGGACATTTTCTCCAGTAGCGAAAGAAAGACGTGGAAAAAACTTTGTTCCAGCCTTGGTCGGTTCCGTTGGGATATTCATCTCGCTATTCCAGATACGGCCTCAGCACATCTTTGATCCATTTTATGGGCGCGCGGACGCGGCGCGATAGATTGCTCCGATGTCCTCTTGACAAGCGCGATATGGAGCGCGAAATGGAATGCGATTTGAGACGCGAAGTGATATGCGAAAGGCAGTGCGAAATGGATTGATCGACGCTGCTGTAGCAGTGTGAGCCCGTGGCAGGCACCCCCGAAACTCTGCGGAGACGGAATGATTGAGGCGAATACTTTCGGCAGCAACGACGGCGTCAAAGAGTACGATATCGCCACGAATGGCATCTCGCTGCACGTAACGAAGCTAGGGGCGGGCCCCGCTGTTCTTTTTTGCCACGGCTTTCCGAACACTTTGTACACCGAGCGCCGGCAGATGAAAGCCGTCGCCGCAGCTGGGTATCGGGCGATTGCTCCAGATAGCCGCGCATAACGCCGCAACGCTGGCAGCTGTCGAGGAGACGAGAATGATTGTTCCCTTTCAAATCCCTTGGGATCCTGAGGCACTCGCTGATCTGAAATATCGGCTGGGAGCGACGCGCTGGAACGATGCTGTCATGTCCGACTGGTCCTATGGGATGGAGCGCGAGTTCCTGGAACAGCTCATTGGTTATTGGCGGGACCAATATGACTGGACTGAACGTCGCGAAGCCTTAAACAGCTTGCCCCATTTTCGGGCCGCTATCGACGGTTATGGGTTGCACTTCCTGCACTATGGCGGGCAGAGCTCGGACGCAGTGCCGTTGCTCCTCATGAATGGCTGGCCTTCGAGCTTCGTCGAATACCAGCGTCTGGCAGTCCTGCTATCGCGGGGCGAACCTTCGTTCGAAGTAGTGGTTCCAACGCAGCCTGGCTTTGGATTTTCTGATCACCTGACCCAGCCCTATCAGATCGAGCCGTCTGATCTCTATCCCAAACTGATGACTGCGCTTGGTCACAGGCGTTTCATGGTGTCGGGAACCGATATCGGATCAGGTGTGGCTACACGGATCGCGCTCCTCCATCCGGACCGAGTGATCGCTGCACACGTAGCGGCCGTCGCCACGAAGCCCCGAGCGTTGAATGATCCGTCGCCAACTGCCGCGGAACTTGACTATGAGGCGCGCGTGGCGATCTGGAATAGAGATGAGGGCGGTTATCAGGCGATTCAGAGCTCTAAACCGCAGACCCTGGCTTTCGCCCTTGCTGACTCTCCCGTCGGACTGGCGAGTTGGATTGTGGAGAAGTTTCGCAGCTGGTCAGATTGCAGCGGCGACGTCCTTTCCGTATTTCCGCTGGAAGTTCTGATCGACAACCTGATGATCTACTGGATGACCAATACTATCGGCTCTTCAATCCGATATTATTATGAAGCCACCCACCTGCGACCCAAACTTCCGGCCGGTGCTTTTGTTAGCCCTCCCACAGCCGTAGCCATGTGGCCGAAGGATATCGCGCTCGCTCCGCGCGAACTCGCCGCCCGTCTCTACAACGTCCAGCGTTATACGGTCTTTCCAAGAGGCGGACACTTTCCGGCCTGGGAGCAGCCAACCCTCTATGCCGAGGATTTGCGAGAGTTCGCAAGCACGGTCCGCGCCTGAGCACCAAATCAGGATGGCGCGGTCAATACGTTGTGACCATGCGATGAGATCGGGTATAGTCGTCCAGCGGACGGGCTACATCGCACCGGGCAAGCCGACCCAGAACGGCTTCATCGAGAGCTTCAATGGCCGACTGCGCGACGAGTGCCTCAACGAGCACCTCTTCGCCAACTTGCCGGAGGCCAGAAAGATCATCGAAGAATGGAGGATCGATTACAACACACTCAGACCACACACGGGCCTCAACGGCTCACACCGAACGAGTTTGCAGCACGCCCCATCCAGGGGCGTAACCAGAACAGACTCTACTCATAACGGGGCATATCGATGAGGCCGGCTCGTCCCTCTATTGCTTCGGAAGCTGTGCATTGGGATCGATGATCTTCTCCTGAAGCAGTTCAACCCAAAAGTCTTCCGGAATTTTAGCCTGCATAGAATTCCAATCTTCTGAGATCTGCTGGGCCGAATGGGCGCCCACTACCAAAGCAACCGCTTCCGATGCCGCCGCGGAAAATTGCAGGGCCGCGGTGCGTAAGTCGACGCCGTGTCGTCCGGCTACCGCGCGGAGGGCATCACGCTTTTTGATCACATCGGCGGGGATCTTGAAGTTTTCTTTGCCGTAGTTGTAGCGCGGACTACCGGACAGAAAGCCGGCGTTGAGTGACGAGCCCATCACGAGGGATACATTCTTCTCCCGCACAGCTGGAAACAGCTCATTGACGGTCTTAGCATGATCGATCAGGGAATATTGCCGGGCGCACAGACACACGTCAGGATCGGCGTCATTTATGACCTTGAGAATGGGTTCGGGCGTGTTCACCCCGATCCCCCAGGCGCGAATGATGCCTTCCTCACGCATCTTCGAAAGCGCAGGGAAGGCGCCCTTCCGAGAGATCTCATACTGCTCCTCCCAGCCATTGGGAAAATACGCGAAGTCCGGGGAAATGTCGTGGACAAACGCTATGTCCAAGGCATCCACACCGAGCCTCTGCAAACTGTCCTCGATTGAACGGCGCACACCCTCGGCCGTGTAATCGAACACGATATCATTTGGCGAATCCGACAGGGGATAAACCTCCGCGTGGCGGTTGTTTTTGGATGCCTTGAAGAGCTTGCCGACTTTCGAGGATAGTAGGAATTCATGGCGGGGCTGGTTATGGAGAAAATGGCCGAAGCGGCGTTCGGCCAGACCGTAGCCATACCAGGGCGCGACGTCGAAATAGCGAACACCTACTGCCCAAGCGGATTCCAGCGTTTCTTGCGCTTCCCGATCGGTATGTTTGTTGAATTCGTTGCCTACGGATACCCCGCCCATGCCAAAGCGAAATTGCGGTTTGAAGATTTCATGGGCGCGATTGGACATGGGCGATCCTTTTGGTCTTTAGTTTTGCACTCGACGATTTGGCCGCTAAGGATGGATAAGTGCGATGCCGGATTCTGGATCGATTTGTTTTGTAAGATGTGCTGGGCTTTCGGTTAGAATGATTTCGCAAGTCGGGCGCACGACCGCTTTGATGAGATGGCCGCCATGTGCTGTGCCATCTTTTTTGCCGACCACCACGTGAGCATGAACCGCTGGCTTACCGTCCTTGAGCGCAATATCCCCAATCAGCGATAGTAGCTCGACCTGCTCGTCGAGCTTCACAGACGTGTGATATTGCTTGTCGTCCCAATCAAACCATCCGAGCTCGACCGAAGACAGAGCGCCGATTGCCTTGAAGCTGGCGGCCGCCAGTTCTTGCTCGTTCGCGAACTCTTTCAGACCCTTCGCGATCTCGTCGCCGGTCTCGAAGATCACAGCGAATGTCCGCGGGGTGTCGCTGATTTTTCGCTGGCGCATTTGATCTTTCTCCGGTGAATAGCGAACGCCGCCGCCCACGGGATGAACGACGGCGCACGCGAGATATGAAGTGTTAGTGACCGGTACCTGGCTTCTTCGTCTTCGGTGCCTTGCCGTCCTCGACGCGACCTTCGTTGCGCAATTCGCGGCCTTCAGCGGCTTTGCGCTGGCTTTCCGGTGTCTTGCCGTGCTCATTCGCTTCTTCCTTGATGAAACCGGCGGCTTCCTTGGCGTGACCCTTGATGCTCATTGTTTTCTCCCGATGGGTTGGCTCGAACGTATAAGCGGCGAGCGCTGCGATCGTTCCTGGCCGCCGGCTGACCACGGGAGGGGAAAAGGGGGGAACTCCCGAGTTGGGACTGGGTGTCTGTGGCCTGGAACGTCCCGATTTTGGCAACCCCAACGGCGAATAACCGTTAGTTCCAGTGTATGGGTCCGAAAGCGCACCCTCTAATTCTGCCCAGGAGATGTAATGTCCCAGACCGTCGGCGAGCTTCTTGTTTCCACCCTTGCCGACATCGGCGCGACCCAGGTTTTCGGGGTCGTAGGGGATGCCTTAAACCCCTTTACGGATGCCCTGAGGCGGGACAAGCGGATGTCTTGGCTCGGCGTACGCCACGAGGAAGGAGCTTCCCTCGCGGCGGCCGGGCAGGCCAAGCTCACCGGGCGGCTGGGCGTCTGTGCCGGTACCACCGGACCAGGGGCAAACCATCTGCTGGCCGGGCTCTATGAAGCCCGCCACGACCACGCCCCAGTCCTGGCAATTGCCGGGGACGTGCCCACCAGCATGGACGGGATCGATTATCTGCAGGCGGCCGACCACGTTTCGGCCTTTCGCGACGCGTGCGTTTACGCAACATCTGTGACATCCCCCGACGGGGCACCAGCCCAGATCCATGAGGCCATATCGGCGGCATATGCCATGCGGGGCGTGGCGCTTCTGAACATTCCCCAGAATGTCTTTGGTGCGAAGACCGCCAAGCCGGCGCTCAGTCCAGCCACCCTGCGCCAGCCCCCGGAAGTGTCCCCCGCGCAAAGCGATATCGATGCCGCCGCGGCACTAATCGACCAGGCAAAATCGGTCGTCCTATTCGTGGGCTATGGCGCCCATTCCGCCAAGGCTGAAGTGCTGGCGCTCGCCCAGAAGCTCAAAGCGCCCATCGTCCACACCTTTCGTGCGCTGGACCTATTTTCCTTCGACAACCCGCAAGTCATCGGGGGATTAGGGCTTATAGGATCCAAGGCAGGCTATGACGCGGTTCACGCCTGCGACCTTCTCGTGATGATCGGCAGTGATTATCCCTACAGTGAGTTCTTGCCGCAAAAAATCAAGGTCATTCAGATCGACGAGCGGGGTTTTGCGATTGGCCGGCGGTTGCCGGTCACCCAACCTATCGTAGGCTCAAGCCGTCCCGCTGTCGCAAGCCTGACAGCAAAGGTTGCCGCCAAATCCGACGACAGTTTCCTGCGCATGATGCAGAAGGAATGGGTCAGTTGGCAGGAAATGCTGACCGAAAAGGCCGATCCAAAGCGCAGCAAAGGG
>JAAVUU010000010.1 GCA_018449595.1 Rhizobiales bacterium dw_265 | reverse complement strand
CCCCCCCCCCCCCCCCCCCCCCCCCCCCCCCCCCCGCGGGGGGGGGGGGGGGGGGGGGCGGGGGGGGCGCGGGCGGGGGGGGGGGGGGGGGGGGGCAATAAAATGACTGACGTGTTATGGACCTGCGCTTTCGTCCTGGCGTGCATAGCCTTCTACCGCTATGCGCTGCCGGCGCTGAAGCGCTTCGATCAGGCCAATGTCGCGCGCATCGAACGCCAGGAGCGGGAGAAATCCGACTCCAACGCCCATTACCGCCATGCCATCGAAGTGGCGGACGAGCAGGTGGAAGAAGTGCAGGAGATCAAAACCGGCACCGTGACGCACTATCTGTTCGAGGCGGAAGTCTTCGCCACCCGCGACGAAGCCGAGGAAATGCGCGCCCGCCGCGTCGGCGTGGTGGCGCGGCGCTTCTATGAGGAACTGCCGGTGGCGCTGGCCTCGCGGAACTTTGATGAGAAAAGCGGGCCGCGCTCCAATCTTTCCGCCCGCGAACGCGCCGCCCAGCGTTGGAAAAGGACCATTCACTGATGCGCGCGATTGGCTTTCTGCTGATGATGGCCGCCCCGGCACTGGCCCAGATCGCGGCCGCGCCGCTGCACAGCGAAGGCCGCGTCCTCGCCTATCCCCGGCTGACCCAGTTCCCCGACGCGGCGGTGAAGGCCAAGGTCAACGACGCCCTGGCGGCACAGGAAAAGACCGACCGCGACTCGCGCAATGACTGCTTCAGCCAGTTGCGCCAGGCCGGCCAGAAAGCCACGCCCGACAGCTATCATGCCGGCATCCGCCTGGCCTATCTGTCGCAACGCTATCTGAGCGTTGAGGTGCATACCGGCTATGACTGCGGCGGCGCCTATCCCACCAACGACGATTCCGCGCCCGTGTCTTTCGACCTCAAGACCGGCGCGGCGCTGGATTGGGACAGCCTGTTCAAGCCCGGCTTCATCACCGCGGCCGAAGGCAAGAAGGCCGGTGTGTGGGCGCTGTACCAGAAGCGTTACGGCAAGACCGGCCAGGACAAGGACTGCAAGGAGGCCGTGGCGGGCCAGGATGACGCCAGCCTGCATCTGTGGCTGGACAGCAAGCGCGGCGGGCTGGTGGCGCAGCCCGACTTCCCGCATGTGATCGAAGCCTGCGCCGAGCAGATCGTGTTCAAGCCCGCCGATCTGGCCTCTGCCGCCAAGCCGGAACTGCTGGCGGACATCGCCGCGACGCACTAGCCGTCCGTCACGCGGCGCGGTGCAGATGATTCATTAGCACAACCGTCATGGCCCGCTTCATGCGGGCCATCCAGTTTCCGGCTGCAACAAACTGGATGGCCCGGACAAGCCGGGCCATGACGGTTGGGATTACGCCACCTCGCCCTTCATCAGTCTTGGCAGCTTGCCGATGTCGCCGCCGGCATGGCGCATGAAGAAGCGCCGCGCCGGGCCGATGGAGTCAACAATGCCAAGGCCCAGGTCGCGCAGGTGGCGCAGCGGCGCGATGTCGTTGGAGAACAGCCGGTTCAATCCATCCATCGTGGCGCCCATCACCACGGAATCGAAACGCCGCCAGCGTTCGTAACGCTTCAGGGTATCCAGCGCGCCGATATCCCGGCCCAGCCGCGCCGCATCCAGCAGCACCTCGGCCAGGGCGGCGGCATCCTTCAGGCCCAGGTTGAGGCCCTGCCCGGCGATGGGATGGATGCCATGGGCGCAATCGCCCGCCAGCGCGAAACGCGGCTTCACGAAATCCCGCGCCAGGTGGAAGGACAAAGGATAAGACCAGCGCGGCCCGGCGGCCTTGATCGCGCCCAAGTGATCGCCGAAGCGCCGCGCCAGTTCGGCGTGGAATCCGGCCTCGTCCAGCGCCAGCAGGCCGGACACTTTCCTTTTGTCTTCGGTCCAGACCAGCGACGACCTGTTCCCGGTCATCGGCAGGATCGCGAACGGCCCCGAGGGCAGGAAATGCTCATAGGCCACGCCATTGTGCGGCCTTTCATGCTCCACCGTGGCGACGATGCCGGTCTGGGGATAGGACCAGCCGACCACGTTGATTCCCGCCTGCGCCCTGAGCGGCGATTCCCGGCCATCGGCCGCGACGGCCAGGGCGCATTTCACCTCTTCGCCGGTCGCCAGCCGCACCACGGCGCCGCCGGCCCCGACCGTCACCGACGACACCGCCGCGGGCGCGACCAGTTCCAGCTTCGCGGCGCGGTCCACCGCGCCATAGAGCGCGGCACGGATATGGCGGTTCTCGGCGATATGGCCCAGCGATTGCGCGCCGACTTCCTGGGAATCGAAATGCAGCGAGAAAGGCGACGCCGGCCTTCCCGCCACGCCATCCGTCACCAGTATTTCGCGGATCGGCTGGGCGTGCGGCGCCAGTGCCTCCCACACCCCCAGCGCCGCCAGCATGCGCACGCTGGCATAGGCCAGGGCCGACACCCGGCCGTCGAAGGCCGGGTCCAGGATGCGGGCCGGGGGGGCGGCGTCGGCGACCAGAACCGACAGGCCGCCCTGGGCCAGGGCCAGGCCCAGCGGCAGGCCGACCAGGCCGCCGCCACAGATCACCACATCCACCTGCTTCACAATTTTGCTCCAATCACGCTCTTTTTTTGTGCAAATTCACTATTTTGCCCATTTCGCAGGCAAAACAGCTTGCCTGTTTTTGAGTCACGCGACCCATGAATTCGCCAAAAAATCATGTGCGGCCAGCATGTTAGAGTTTGAGCCAGAAGTTGGCCCGCTTCTTGATAATTCGTTAAGGCCGAACCCGGGGGTTCGGTGCAGGCATAACAATGGAAGGACGGCAGATGAAGCTTATTACGGCGATCATCAAACCCTTCAAGCTCGATGAAGTGCGCGAATCTCTTTCTGCGCTCGGCGTTCAGGGCATGACGGTGACTGAGGTCAAAGGCTACGGGCGGCAAAAGGGGCATACGGAAATCTATCGCGGCGCGGAATACGCCGTGAGCTTTCTGCCCAAGCTCAAAATCGAAGTGGCGGTGAAGGGCGAGATGCTCGACGCGGTGATCGAGGCGATCACCTCCAAGGCAAAGACCGGCCAGATCGGCGACGGAAAAATCTTCGTCACGCCGCTTGAGCAGGTCGTGCGTATCCGCACTGGCGAAACGGATGGTGACGCGCTGTAAGCCGCAAGGTTTCAGGCGTCCAAAAGGGGACAGACATGATGAGAATGCAAAGTTTGAAGAAAGCGGGGCTTAAGAAGGCCGCTTTGGCGTCGCTTGCCGGTCTCGGCACGCTCGCGCTGACCGCCGGCAGCGCGTTTGCCGCTGCCAAAGACCCGCTGAATTCGGGCGATACCGCCTGGATGATCACGTCATCGGCGCTGGTGCTGATGATGACCATCCCGGGCCTGGGCCTGTTCTATGGCGGCATGGTGCGCAAGAAGAATGTGCTCGCCACGCTGGCCCAGAGCTTCGGCGCCACCGCCCTGATCACCGTCCTGTGGATGATAATCGGCTATTCGATCGCCTTCACGGCGAACCCGAATGCCGGCACCAACCAGTTCGTCGGCGGCTTCTCGTACCTGTTCCTGACCCCGATGGGCCTGAACGCGGTGACGAGCCTGGCCGGCACGATCCCTGAGTCGGTGTACATGTTCTTCCAGATGACCTTCGCGATCATCACCCCGGCGCTCATCGCGGGCGCCCTGGCCGATCGCATGAAGTTCAGCGCCTTCCTGTGGTTCATGGGGCTGTGGTTGATCTTCGTCTATTGCCCGATCGCCCATTGGGTGTGGGGCGGCGGCTGGCTGGGCACCCTGGGTGCGCTGGACTATGCCGGCGGCTCGGTCGTGCATCTGAACGCCGGTACCGCGGCGCTGGTGACCTGCCTGGTTCTGGGCAAGCGCATCGGCCTGGGCACCGAGAACATGTCGCCGCACAACCTGGTGCTGTCGGTCATCGGCGCCAGCCTGTTGTGGGTCGGCTGGTTCGGCTTCAACGCCGGCTCCGCCGTCACCGCCGGCTACAATGCCGGCATGGCCGCGGCGGCCACCCAGATCGCGACGGCTGCTGCCGCTCTCGCCTGGATGTTCGCCGAATGGATCATCGCCAAGAAGCCTTCGGTTCTGGGCATGATCTCGGGCGCCGTCGCCGGCCTGGTGGCGATCACCCCGGCTTCGGGCTTTGTCGATCCGGTGGGCGCGCTCATCATCGGCATCGCCGCGGGCGTGGTCTGCTACATCTCGGCGGTGTGGGTGAAGAAGGCCATCGGCTATGACGACAGCCTGGACGCCTGGGGCGTGCATGGTGTGGGTGGCGCGCTCGGCGCCATGCTCACCGGCGCCTTCGCCAAGAACGCGATCAACTCGGCCGGCAAGGGCTGGCTGACCGATGGCAACGGCCATCAGATGCTGATCCAGTTCTACGATGTGGCCGCGGTGTTCGTGTATTGCGGCATCGTGACCTTCATCATCCTGAAGGTGATCGACATCATCATCGGCCTGCGCGTCTCGCCGGAAGTTGAAGTCGAGGGTCTCGACATCAACCTGCATGGCGAGTCGGTCCACGACCACTAGGTCTTGGACACAGCCAAGGAATTGGGGCGTCACCGAAAGGTGGCGCCCTTTTTCTTTGCGCGCCCCCTATGTCATCCCCTTCCCTCGCGGCCACGCCGCTCGCCGGGGATGACAAGTGGGGAAAAGCCTCTAAATTCGGGGCGAATCCTGGGGCCTTCATTCTTGTCCGACATGCTTCTTGCCGATCTGCCGGAGGGGCCCTTTGCCCGTCTCGCGGCGCTTCTGAACGGAACAGAGCCCGGCAAGCCGCCCATCACCCTGGCGGTGGGCGATCCCAGCGGCGTGGTGCCGGATTTCGTGAAGGAGGCGCTGGCGCGCGAGGCGGCCTCCTTCGGCAATTATCCGATGATTTCGGGCACCCGGGAATGGCGGGAGGCCGCCGCCGCCTGGGTCGCCGCGCGCTTTGATCTGCCTTCGGAGCGCATCGACCCCGAAAAGCATGTCCTGCCGCTCAACGGCACCCGCGACGGCTTGTTCTCGGTGCTGTTTCCCATCGTCCCGCGCAGCAAACAGGGGGCGCGGCCCATCGTGGCGATGCCCAACCCCTTCTATCAGGTCTATGCCGCCGCCGCGCTCGCCAGCGGCGCGGAGCCGCTCTATGTGCCGGCGCTGGCCGCCAACGGCTTCCTGCCCGACTATGCCGGGTTGCCGCCGGAAATCCTGGCACGCGTCGCCGCCGTCTATGTCTGCAGCCCCTCCAACCCCGAAGGCGCGGTCGCGGATCGGGCCTATTGGGACGGCTTGTTCGAACTGGCCGATCGTCACGACTTCATCGTGCTGGCGGACGAATGTTATGCCGACATCTGGTTCGATGCGCCGCCCGCCTGCGCGCTGACCGCGCGCCTGGCGCAGTCGGGCGGCTTTTCGCGCCTGCTGAGCTTCCACTCCCTGTCCAAGCGCTCCGGCCTGCCGGGGCTGCGCAGCGGCATGGTGGCGGGCTGCGCCGACCTGATCGCCCGGTTCCGCGCCTTCCGCAATGTCGCCGGGCCGCAGGTGCCCACCCCCATCCTGGCCGCCAGCGCGGCCTGCTGGCGCGACGAAGCCCATGTCGAAGCCGGGCGGCTGGCCTATCAGGAGAAGATGGCGGCGGCCCAGGCTATCCTGGGCAACCGGATGAAGCGGCCGGGCGGCGGCTTCTTCCTGTGGCTGGATGTCGGCAATGGCGCGGATTTCGCCTTGCGGGCGTGGCGGGAGCAGGGGGTGCGGCTGCTGCCGGGAGCTTATATGGGGCGGGAATCTTTGCCCGGAAAAACCCAGTCAAACCCCGGCTTTTCCTATGTCCGGGTGGCGCTTGTTAGCGATTTGTCAACCATTATGACCGCACTGGAAAGATTGAAGGAAATTCTGGGTTAGGGCATGGCGCAGAGCAGCCGCATGATCGGGGGCGTCTATCACCCGCGCGCCAAGGGCAGCGCGATGAGCGACGCCCTGGCCGATGCCCGCCAGGCGCTGAACCGGCTGCTGCGGATGCTGGCGATGCGGGGCGCGGGCCTGGCGCTGGTGCTGGCGGCGGGCGCGGCGCTGGCGGCGCTGGTCAGCTATTCCCCCGACGATGCCAGCCTCAACAATGCCAATGCCCGCGAGGTTTCCAACCTGCTGGGCCCCCTGGGGGCGGTCGCCGCCGACCTGCTGCTGCAGATCTTCGGCCTGGCGACCCTGGCCTTCCTGGCGCCGCTGTTTGTGTGGGGCGCGCGCGCCCTGCGCGGCAAGTCGCTGAAATACGCCATGTGGCGGCTGCTGGCCTGGCCGCTGGGCACCGTCACCGTCGCCGCGGGCCTTGGCCTGTTTCCCCGCCCCGCCAGCCTGCCGGCCGGCATCGGCGGCATGATCGGCATCGCCGCCACGGGCCTGTCGGCCCATGCGGCGCAGGTGTGGCACGCCCCGGCCGTGGGCTGGGCGCTGCCGCTGGGCCTGTTGATCGTCGGCCTGCCGCTGGCTTTCCTGGCCACCGGGCTTCGCTTCATGCCGCTGGTGCGCGGGGCGATGAACGTGCCAGCCGCCTTTGTCTGGGTGGGCGGACTGTTGAAAAAGCCTGACTTCGGCCATCACGACGAAGACGATGGCGATCACGACTATGATGACGATGACGAAGGCGCCTATCACCTGGACGCGGACGCGCCCGGCGCGCTGCGTCCTGAACCCATCGCGTCCTCCACCCGCGCCGCCGACAAGCTGGCCGAGCGCCAGAAAAGCCGGGTCCAGCGCGACGCCGCCAGGCCGCAGCCCAAGCGCGCCGACAAGCAGCCGGCGCTGAACCTCACCAGCGGCGAATACCAGTTGCCGGGCCTGGACCTCTTGACCGAGACGCCGCCGCACAAGGACACCCACACCCTCTCCGACGAGGCGCTGGAGGAAAACGCCCGCATGCTGGAAGCGGTGCTGGCCGATTTCGGTGTCAAGGGCCGCATCACCGCCGTGCGCCCCGGCCCGGTCGTCACCTTGTATGAGTTCGAGCCCGCCGCCGGGGTGAAATCCAGCCGCGTGATCTCGCTGTCCGACGACGTGGCGCGCAGCATGTCGGCGGTGGCCGCCCGCATCGCCACCATTTCGGGCCGCAATGTCATCGGCATCGAACTGCCCAACCAGTTCCGCGAAACCGTCTATCTGCGCGAGATGTTCGCCAGCGCCGATTACGAGAAGGCCCGCGCGCCGCTGTCGGTGGTGCTGGGCAAGACCATCGGCGGCGAGCCGGTGGTGGCGGACCTGGCCAAGATGCCGCATTTGCTGGTGGCGGGCACCACCGGCTCGGGCAAGTCGGTCGGCCTGAACACCATGATCCTGTCGATCCTGTACCGCATGCCGCCCAGCCAGTGCCGGCTGATCATGATCGACCCCAAGATGCTGGAACTGTCGGTCTATGACGGCATTCCGCATCTGCTGTCGCCGGTGGTCACCGATCCGCGCAAGGCCATCGTCGCCCTGAAATGGGCGGTGCGCGAGATGGAAGACCGCTACCGCAAGATGTCCAAGATGGGCGTGCGCGGCGTGGAAGCCTTCAACGAACGCGTCCGCAAGGCCAAGGACAAGGGCGAGGTGCTGAAGCGCACCGTCCAGACCGGCTTCGACCGCGAGACCGGCAAGCCCGTCTATGAGGACGAAACGCTGGAATTCGACGCCATGCCGTACATCGTGGTGGTGGTGGATGAAGTCGCCGACCTGATGATGGTGTCGGGCAAGGAGATCGAGGGCGCGGTGCAGCGCCTGGCCCAGATGGCGCGCGCCGCCGGCATCCATCTGATTGCCGCGACCCAGCGCCCGTCGGTGGACGTGATTACCGGCACCATCAAGGCCAACTTCCCCACCCGCATCAGCTTCCAGGTGACGAGCAAGATCGACAGCCGCACCATCCTGGGCGAGCAGGGCGCCGAGCAGCTTCTGGGCCAGGGCGACATGCTCTACATGGCGGCGGGCGGGCGCATCAAGCGCATCCATGGGCCGTTCGTCTCGGACCATGAGGTGGAAGACGTGGTGCGGTTCCTGAAATCGCAGGGCGCGCCGGAATATCTCGACGCCGTCACCGAGGAGCCCGACGAGGACAGCGACGATCCTTATTCGGTGTTCGGACAAGGCAATGGCAATTCCGGCGACGACCTGTATGACAAGGCGCTGGCGGTGGTGGCGCGGGACAAGAAGGCTTCGACCAGCTACATCCAGCGCCGGCTGCAGATCGGCTACAACCGCGCCGCCAGCCTGATCGAGCGGATGGAGCAGGAAGGCGTCGTCTCGTCGCCCAACCATAAGGGCGTGCGCGAAGTGCTTTTGCCGGACCATGAAGACCGTTAAGGCACGCCCTTCTTGTCTGATGCGCGCCTTTGGCGCGCGGTGCGTGCGCGAAGTCCTGCTGCCCGACCACGAAGACCGGCGAGACACGCTAGCCGCTAAAGGCTTTTTCACGTAAAACACCCGCCTCAGCGGGGAGAGACGCATGTCCTATATCGACAAATCCTTGGGCAATGGCGAGGTCGTCATCACCCGCGCCCGGTTCCACTGGCTCTACACCGCCAATGCCTGGGGGCAAGTGCTGCTGCCGCTGGTGGTGCTGGGGGTGCTGTATGCCGAGGCCAGCCAGAACCCGCCGGTGTTCAGCATGGACAATCCCTATGGCCTGGGCATGATCCTGGTGGGCATCTGGCTCTTGTTCGGCATCGCCGGCTGCGCCCGGATGCTGATCCGCAAAGCCACCACCGAGATCGGTGTCACCAGCCACCGTTTTGTCGAGAAATACGGCCTGGTCTCGATGCGCACCAACGAGATCGCCCTGCAGAATATCGAAGGCGTGCGGGTGAACCAGAGCGTCGTGGGGCGCGTCTTCGGCTATGGCACGGTGCGGATCGAAGGTACCGGCGTGGATTCGGTGACCACGCCCAGCATCGCCGATCCGGTGGGGTTTGTGCGCGCCATCCAGACGGCGCGCGAGCATCCGGCCAACAAGCCCTAGCGTCTGGACTTAATTGCAGACAATAAAATCACAACTTGTCATGGCCCGCCGAGAGCGGGCCACCCAGTTGGTGCGCATGGGATGCCGGCATGGGAGTCTGTGTCACCTGGGTGGCCCGCAGTCGCGGGCCATGACAGTTTTATTTTGAACTCTAGTTGAGTACGGACCCTAGACGGCCCGCGCCAGGTCTTGCGCCACGGTGCGCGGGAAGCTGACGGTGACGCGCGTGCCCCGGCCGCGGGCGCTGTCTATGGCGATGACGCCGCCATGCAGGTCCACCAGGGCCTTGGTCAGCGGCAGGCCCAGGCCCGCACCCTCAAAGCGCCGCTCCAGCCGGTTATCCACCTGGGCGAAGGGCTGGAGGGCGACCGCGACATCCTGCGGGTCCATGCCGATGCCGGTATCGGCCACCGTCACCGCGATTCGGTCGGCCGTGGCGACGGCCGAGAGCGAGACGGCGCCGCCCTTTTCCGTGAACTTGATGGCGTTGGACAACAGGTTGAGGAAAATCTGGCGCAGCTTGGCGGGATCGCCCGACATCAGCAGCGCCTGGTCCAGGCCGCCGGTATCGAAGGCGAGCCCCGCCGCCAGGCATTGTTCGCGCACCATGGCGGCGCAATCCGCAAGCACCTCGCGCATGTCCGTCTCGCGCACCGCCAATATCATCTTGCCGGCCTCGCTGCGGGACAGGTCCAGCACGTCGTTAATCACCGCCAGCAGGTGGCGGCCGCTGCGCAGGATGTCGTGGGAATAGTCCAGATAGCGTTCGTTGCCGATGGCGCCGAAATGCTCGCCGGAAATGATCTCCGAAAAGCCGATGATGGCGTTCAGCGGCGTGCGCAATTCGTGGCTCATATTGGCCAGGAAGCGGGTCTTGGAGGCGTTGGCGGCATCGGCCTCGCGCTTGGCGCGGCGCAGGGATTCCTCGCGCTCCTTGATGGCGGTGAAGTCGGACAAAAAGATGATCGAACCGCCCTCGCTGGTGGCGTTGCCGGTCATGCGCAGCCAGCGGCCGTCGGCCAGTTCCAGTTCGGCATGGCCGGAAATCTCGATGTCCCGGCTGGGCGCCTGGGTGGGGGCAAGCTGGCCCTGGATCGCCGCCAGCGCGGCATCGAAGGCGGCGCCCGGCACCAGCACCGGGGCGATGGCGGGAAAGAATTGGCGCAGGGTGCTGTTGGCCATCGCGATGCGGCCGTCGGGCGCCACCAGCATCACGCCCTCGCGGCTGGTCTCCAGCGCGTCCGCCAGCCGGCTTTCCGCCGAGCGGCGCAGTTCGGTCTCGCGCGTCACCATCTGGCGGATATTGGTCTGCATCACTGTCATGGAATTGAGCAGCGCCCCGGTCTCGTCGGCCCCGCCCGGCGGGATCGGGGTCTGCAACTCGCCATGGGCGATGCGGTCGGCGACGGCGGCAGCGGCGCGCAGCGGGCGCACGATGCGGCTGCGCAGCAGCAGGGTGATGCCCGCGGCCAGCAGCAGCGCGGTCAGGCTGATCCCCGCGATGGCGTATTTGTAGCGGGCGATATTGGTGACGGTCTGGCGGCGGCCGATGAAGCTGTGATCGGTGTTGTACTCGATCAGCAGGTCGAACTTGTCGTCGATTTCCCGGTCCAGCCGTTCCAGCGCGGCACGGTCGCCCCCGGCGCGGGCGGCGCGCCAGCGCGTCACCAGCGGCCCAAGCTGGGCGATCAGGCTTTTCTCGTCCGCCGCGAGGCTGCGCTGGGCGGCGACATCGAGATCGGCGGTGAAGTCGGCGGCGGCGGCGTTGATTTCGGAGGCGATGGCGGCGCGCTGCGCCGGCGCGGCATGCTCATAGCGCAGTTCGGCAAGCTGCATGCCGGTGAAGTCGTTCTGCGCGGCGCGACCGTAATTGATCGCCATCAGCGGGCCGTCGAAGGTGGTGACCGCGATGTCGCCCGCCGCCGACAGGACGCCATAAGCCGCCAGCCCCATCACGCCGATGATGGCGCTCATGACCGCGAAGGCGCCGAATATCCTGGCGCCGATAGTATATTTGGCAAGCGTCATGGAGGACAGGTCCACCGGGTCGAACAGGCGGTAATCTGACCGATGGCTGGTTTATGGCGGCTTAAGGAAGGGGGCGGCGGCGGTTCCCGGTTAGGATTTCGTTAAGCCCTCAGTTCACATGCACGACCAGTTTCATCTTGGGATGGATGTGGCAGCGCACTTCGAATGTTCCCGCCGTGGGAAAGGCCTCGGTCAGGTTCTGGCCGGGGGCGCGTTCCTCGGAATCGAACAGGCCGGTGGCATAGATCTGGTGGATGAATTCGTCATTGTTGGTGAAGGTCAGGCTTTCGCCCGCCCGGATGGCGATGTCCGGCACGCTGAAGCGGCGGCCCTTCTGGATGACGGTATGGGCGTCATCCGCCAGGGCAAGAGCCGGCGCCAGCAGCAACGGCAGCAGCAGGCGCTTTTTCATCGCGTCACCACCTGGTGCTGCATCGGGGCCAGCCGCGCCAGGAAGCGGTTCTGGGTGGCAAAGGCAATGCCGGTCTTGTCCATCGCATCCTGCAGGTCTTCGATCACCGCGTTGAAATCGGCATTGGTGAGATGCAGGCCCTTGTGCGCCGCCGCCATGTCATGGCCCTGATACACGCAACCGCCGCCCGCCACCTGGCAGAACTGGACTTTGAACTCGGCGCGGATGCGATCCATGTTGGAGTCCGCGAAGATGTCCCTGATGCGCGGGTCGGCCAGGTAATTGTCCACCGAGGCGTCCACCATGCGGTCGATGCCCGCCTGCCCGCCCATGTCGGCGAACAACGTGTCTTGCGCACTGGCGGGCGCGGCCAGCGCCAGAAGAACAATGACGAAAATCTTTTTCATGGCATGTCCTTTCTACAGGCCGGCCTGCAGCGACAGATAGGCACCCTGCTGGCGGTTGCGGATCACGATATTGCCCATGTCGGCATAGGCGGCGGTGAGCGATAGATTCTTGTTGAAGAACCAGGCCGCGAACAGGTCCCAGGCCGCGCCTTCATGGGCGACGCCAAGGTTGCTGGGCTTGGTGCGCAGTTCCGCGCCCAGCGCGAAGCGGCGGCTGAGCAGATAGGCGGCTGAGCCCTCGAACTGGGTGCTGTAATCGTCATGCTTGTCGCCGCCGAACCCCAGCAGGCCGAACTGGTTGGCCTTGGTTTCCCGCAGCGTGGCATTGACCAGAAGGCTCTCGGCCAGGAACAGTTTGCTGGCGGCGAGGTAATAGTCGGTGCCGGTGCTGGACTTGCCGCCCACCGCCGCAATGACGGCGCCGCGGTCGTTTTCCTTGTGCTGCAGGCCGATGGAGATTTGCGGCAGCAAGCTGTCCTGATCGTAAACCGCTTCGCCGATCAGCTTCAGCTTGGCGCCGAAGATGTTCTGGTGGAAGGTGTAACCGCGCCCCAGCCCCAGCGCCGCGCCGGTATCCTGGGTGTCGAATGCCTGCCAGGCATAGGAAAACTCCAGCCGGTCATACAGGCCGAGGGCCGCGCCAACGCTCTGCAGGCTGTAATCGGGCAGCGGCACGGCGGTGTAATGGATGTTGGCGCCGATGCCGTCACGGGTGCCATAGCCGGTGATCATCGCCCAGGCCGGGAGGCCGCCGCCGCCCGCGCCCTCGATCTGGCTGACGCCGCCGGTGGCCAGAAGCTTGCCCTGGTCGAAGCCGGGCAGTTGCACGGACGCGGTGTCGGCAAGCGCCGGCGGCAGGAGGCAGGTGACGGCCGCCAAGGCGAAGCCGGCAAACGGCAGGCGCATCGCAATCCCCGGTACGCGGCTGCCCTGTCTGTACCCCGGGGCCGGTTAAAGCCGGCTAAACCCTGGCGAAACGCCGGAGAAAGCCTGGGAAAAGCAGGGCTGGACAGGGCATTGGGCTTGGCCTATACCCCCGCCTCCCTTACCGGAACACCCATGACGCGGGGTGGAGCAGCCCGGTAGCTCGTCAGGCTCATAACCTGAAGGTCACAGGTTCAAATCCTGTCCCCGCAACCAATACAAGCCCTTGATTTCCAAATGGGAATCGAGGGCTTTTTTGTTTCTGAAATTCAGGCCGATTTGGCTGAGGTAAGCAAACGGTAAGCAGCTAAATAATCCTCCCCATCGCCAAGGCGATTGGTCATACCGCGAGGTTATGGCGCACATAGCTTTATGTCGGCGGCGAAGCTATGGCGGATTTAGCTCCCGTCCCCGCTGGGGCATGCACAAGGCCCGCCGATCCACTATGCCCTCTGGATAGAGCTTGATCCCCGTGGCCCCTTGCCAATCATCGACTTCTTTGATGCAGGCCAGTTCGTCCGCCCGCGCGACCTCAAACCCCGGTTCTGGCCGGAAGCATCTCTCACGGCTTGGCTGGAGAGCACCCAGCAGCAGCTACGCAGAGAGCGACTATCGAAACGAGCTTCATTTCCTCACCCTCGCTTCCGCCACTATAGCCACCTGACGGCTTCTCGCGGCCCCGGTAATTGGCGCACCTTGGAGGACCAAAACTGTAGCTGGCAACTGGTGATACCGCACGCAAGTCCGAGTCGTAAGAGCCTTCTATTGCAAAGCAATTTAATTGCCGGCCCAGCCCCCGCACGCCGAGAAGCTGCTATACCTCGCTCGGGGATATTACAGGGGCAATGACTCATGCAAACCTGTGCCAAGTGCAATAAGGTGTATGCTGACAACTTAAAGACTTGCCCGAACTGCTCGGGAAGGCGCGGTGTCATCGGTCTGCTGGCCATTGTCGTTATCGCGGGCGCGACGTGGGTGTTTTGGCCGAGTTCGCCTCAGCCGCCCGGCGACACAGTGCCCGCGACACAGGTTACGTCCGTGCAGTTAGCACAAGCCTTTCAGGCCAACGAGGTAGCCGCTCAAAAGGCCTATGGAGGCGGTCAGGTGCTTGACGTTACAGGCATCGTTACCGGCATCGTTTTGGATTTCCTTGATCGTCCGACGCTACACTTAGAAGGCGCAAACGAATTTCTTCCAGTACAAGCTCAGTTTGACAAATCATTTGGCAATCAAATAAGCGGGCTTTCCAAGGCTCAACAAATCACGGTGCGGTGTGCGTCACTTACATCCGTGATTTCCGCGCCGATGCTCAGCGATTGTTCGTTAGTCAACACCCCTTCTCCGGCCTCACCTTCTGTGTCGGGAGTAGATCAAGGGCAATTGATTTCCCAGCCTAACCAACCTGCCGAGTCACAGGACGTGAGCAATCTTATCCAAAAGGAAGAAGAGCTAAACGATCTCTGCCGTGATGGCTCGGGAGACGATCCGAAAACGCAGACATTCTGTGATGAGCGGGATAAGCGAGTTTCGCTGCTCAAAGCAATGGGCTGGTGCTATGGCTTGCCCGACCAAATCGAGGCCGATAAGAAATGGCAAAAATGCAATGAATAAGCCGCGAGTTCATTGAAAACCAAGGTATGGGGCATGTTTGGTATGGCTTGGTTTTTCCGGCTATTCAGATTAGGGCGCAAAGCGAAGGTGCCAGAAACGGAAACGGCATTAGCTGGCCCTGGCCTCACAAGGATCAAGCCGCCGCGAAAGAGAGGGCGAGCCGCAGAGCAACGGCGGGCCGATTGGCAAAATTACTGCAAGCAAATGAGAGCGAAATCTAAAGCGACCTCTCAGCGAGATCGAAAAAATGCCCTCGCCGCAGGTGCCAAAAGGTATATTTGGCGGACATGTGAAGACGATGACGTATGTTCCGTCTGCACTAAACGGAATGGGAAGCGTTTTTCTTGGAACTCGTCTCCGCCTGGCGGCCATCCCGGGGAGCCAGAGGATTGCCCTAATGGCTGGTGCCGTTGTTACGCGGAAACAATTCTGTAGACTCTTAACTGTAAGGACGACAGGCGACCGCTGGCGCCAGATACAGCGCAGTATAGTTCAACGCTATTGGGATAGTTGGCGAATTTTTTTGCGCGTCTATCGCGATGACAATGGCATTCAGATTCTTATTTTAATTGGACCGATTTGATTACTAGCGCGCGGGTGAGTAGGCAAGTGTACGGCATTGCTCTGAGATCTAACCCAGACGATTTATAAAAGGCGGTCCCTTTTACAGCAATATCGTATCGGTCTGCCTTCCGACCCGCAATCAGGGACCCGGCGCGATTTACGTCCACTTCATAAATCTGGGTGTTAACACTGTGATCAAATCCGTTTTGATTTAATCGCAAAAGAGCGGCATTGCGGCAAGCCTCAGCAGCATTTGAGCGGGCCTTTTCAGTATCAATACCGAAACCTTCGGACTTGATGGCATGCCAAAAACCTTGCTCCGGACTGAAAGAAGCCGGCTCGTATCTACCTGTACCTTCCCTGAGATAGCATTCGACCAACTGAGGACTAATTCCATCTATCGCAATAAATGTTGTGTCAGGGTGTTGCGACCGAGCCTCTGCAACATAATGAGAGTCGATTTGAAATGGTACAATCTGCCCCAGTATCGTGCTGTGGGCTCGAGCAGCACATAGGGTTACCTTCGCCGGATCGTTCGCAATTGAACTGCTAGAAATCATCTCGGCCCTTGCAACGGCGGAAATTAGAGATAAGCCGCCGGCAATAAAAAGCAAAAGCGTTTGCCGCTTCATAATTGTCCCTCGATTGGTCTTATGGGAGTTGAGCGATGGCTCGACCACCAAACTCAAAAACGATTTTTCTAAGGTTATCATCGTGGCTCACTAAGATTGCTTTGTTTTTGATCGCTGTCTCTGCAATCAGCACATCGCGCACTTGGTTGAGCGGGTTCTTGTTTTTAGCATCCAGTTCTCGGAGTCGCGAAAGCATCTTTTCGATATTGCCACTTCCGTCGTTCAAATAAGCCTGATCGAGGCCGGCTCCCTCAATATCAAGGGCGAAACTTGAAGTCGGCAATATTTCGGGATCAACGCTATTGAAAACAGTGAAAAGAGACACTCGCCGCTCCCAATTTTTGGTCGCGCCCAACTCGGCTTTCTGAATTCCGGTGACAGCTACACGGCGACTTTCAAGGGATGTGACCGATATTTTTCCGTCAAGCAGGTGATTAAACTCTACCGTGTCCAGCATGTATATTTGATCTGTGATGGTCAATTGATTCACGAACTGTTGGCCGACCTAGTATGCGGGCGATGCTTCGGGAATGGCGAAAGGGATGGTGTTACCACAAATTTCATATATATGGCATCAGCATTTTTCCGCATAACACTCGCTGCGGGCACCATTTCTGCTGACATCATCCGAATATTGAAACCACCACTGAAATCTACACTTTCCCGCAAAATCCGTTTCCCTATCAATCGCTATCCATCAGAGATTTACGGTTTGACAGCACCGCAGGTGCATAGGGTGTGAGGATTTCACTTTCGGCTTTTTGGTCCTTTCGCCTTCCCGTTCGGGCGCCCCAATTTTCTCCCACTATACCGCCTTGCCACCGCGCCCATATCGCCGCGTCCAGGCTATTCCGCTTCGTATTCCTGGCCGCGATCCTTGCCATCCTGCGCGGCTCCGCTGCGCCCGCTCGTCCTATCGCGCAACGGTACCCGGAGGCCCGCCATGCCTGATGACGGGCCGAGCGACAGAAGCGCCGCGCCGAGAAGGGAGCCGATCTGTGCGGGCGATAGCTGCGCTGTGGGGGCAGTCTGCGACGGGGCGGTGCGCGCTGTTGCGGGCTGCGGAAACGGTCTGGCCGCTTGGGCTGCGCTGTGTGGCGGTGCCGGGAAGGTCCGTGCCGCCTGTTGTCGGCCTGCACCGGAACTGCTGACGGCCGCGCCGTTCGCCCGCGCCGCCCGGCCCCGCTCTTGGGTGGGGGCTGGCGGCCGGGCGCCCGGCTGTTTCTCATTGGCCCGGCCGGCTTCCGCCCGGCTCTCGGATTGGCGTGCCTGCTGTGCCGCCCGTTGGGCTTCGGGCCGCAACTCGAACCCCAACGCCTTGGCTTCCTCCCGCCAGCTTTCCAAGAGGGCCTCCAACTTTGCTTCCCGCTTTGGCGGGCGGGTTCTGAGGGCGGCCAGTTCCATGCCCTTGGCCGTGCTGTAACCGTGAGTGCGGGCGGCTTCCTCGATGGCTTGGCGCCGCTTGGAAAACGCCAGCTCCACCCTGCGGGAAATCTCGGCCACCCGGAAGCCATCTGCCTGCCGATCCAAGCGATAGCCCCGTCGCTCCAACTCGTCCGCGAGCCGGTGCCGGTAGATCGCACCGGCATCTTTCTGCGCGGTATAAAGCGACCGGCTAATGATGCTGCCCCAGCTTCCGTCCCGGCGGGGCGCGAGGTTGAAGATGAAGCTGTGGGTGTGAAGCTGCGGGTCGGATTCCCGGCTGGTGTGATGGTCGAACTGCGCCACTAGGAGGCCGGCGGTCGACTCGCGGATGCGTCCGCCGGAACCGCGCCGGGTCCAAGCGGCGGTTTGTTCCAGATGCAAGGTCGCTGTCCGTACCGCTTCCCGATGGGCGTCTTCGATGGCCCGGCGCTCCGGCTCCGCCGACAACGCCCAAAGCATGGACACGGATTTGGGCGCGCTGAAGGTCATGTCCCAGCCAGCGGCATGGTCGCGGGCGCCGCTCTGCTGGGTCAAGGCAGCGCCGGTCATGGGATCGCGCCCTTGCAGGGCGGCGTCGAACTGTGTCCGCGTCACCGGCCCGTCCAGGCCAAGGCGCTCGGCGGCGGCGCCCGCCCAGCGGCCGGGTGGCTCGCCGTCGCGCGTGTAATAATCATCCGCACTCAAATGGGCGTAATAGCCCAACGCCGCCGTGGCGCTGCCGCGCGCGGAGATGGATGCGACCACGGCTCAGTCTCCGCCTTGGCGGATGGCATCGGCCTGGGCCTGCGTAAGCTGTATCCTTCCAGCCGTGCGGGCGGTCTGGCGGCGGTCCCATGTCCAATCCGCCGGCATGGTCGTCGGGCGCCGCGGCGGCAGGGTGATATACGGCAGTTCCAGTTCGTAAACATCCCGCTCAAGCCCAAGAAGCAGCACCCGCACCCCGTACTTGGTCGGCCCTAGACGGGTGGCAAGTTCGGACGCGGTTACGACGCGGCGAGTCTCGCGGTGGAGGCTTTCGGTGATGCTGTGGCGCCCGCCAGCTCGGGTGGCGCTGCGGATGGGGCGCTCAATCTCCTGATCCCCGATGATGCGGCTTATGTCTTCCGCTGCCTCACTGGCGTTGATGCGGGTAATGATCTTGGTGCCGGTCATGCCGAACCAGGCTTTGGCCTGGTCTGCGCCATAGACGATGCGGATTTGGGCGGTGTCCTGGGCACCGATCACCACGGCCACGCCCTTGGACCGACCAAGCTCCAAGAACATCGGAAAATTACGGACGGCGGGGAGTTGCGGAAACTCGTCCAGAAACAGCCATACCCGGCGCTCGCGGCTCTCCGTGAAGGTAGGGCTTCCCACAGCCGAGGCTAGGACGCTCAACATGCTGCCGATCCAGATGCGGGAGAGTTCGAGATAGCCGGGATCATGTTGCAGGATCAGCGGCGCGTGTTTTGGCATGTGCTTCAACCAATCGCGGACAGAGAAACGCTTGCTGAGACTGTCTGGCCATGCTTCCGCCAATACAGAAACAATCCGCATATGCGTCTGAAACGTGGTGAGGATGCTGACGGTGGTTTTGCTGTCGGGCTGCGTGAGGATGCGGGTCGCACTCGGATTATGATCTTTTGCGAACTGCGTCAGCGCTGCCACGTCGGAATTGACGGCCGCATTGAGGTCGGCCCAATCCCAGAGGCAACCCTTTGTCGCCTGGAGGTGGACGATACAAGCCACGAATATCTCCCTGGCGGCTTCTGACCACATGGGATCGGGACTGGCCGGGATGAAGCGGGCGGCGAGTTCGCGGGCGTCCTGCTTGATCCGGCAATCGGCTGCGATGTCCCACATCAGGGAGCGGCGGTCATGGGGCGCAACCAGCATCGGCGCGCCGGGCAGCCCCGCCATCATGTCGCCCTTGGTGTCCAGCACCAGCATCGTATCATCGCGGGCAATCGCGCCGAGGATGAGATTCAACATGGTCTGGGTCTTGCCGCCCCCGACGCTTCCCAAGATCAAGAAATGCCGTGTCTCCCGCTCGCGGCCCAAAGCATGGGGCGGCAACAGTTCAAGGCCTCGGCCATGCTGCTTGCCCTCGCGGGCGCAAGCTTTACCAAAGGCTCGCAATCCTTCCCGGCCGGTCAGAAGCCGTGCCCCGCGCACCACACTGGAGGGTTTCTGCTCGAACTGCACCGCAAGCGCGAAAACAAATAACGCCAGCAGGCCGACCAATCCGCTGCCGGCCACGACTAGGGCGCGAAGCTGGAAGCCAGTCAGGGCTTGGCCTTGGGCGAGGTCATCTTGGCAATCGTGCCAGACGCGAACCGCGCCTGGAACGTCGAACAAGGCGATGGCTTCCGCCTTCAGACAGAATTGGATGTTCTTGGTGGGATAGGGGGTGGATCGCCCGTCCGCCGTCGTGGCCTGTGGTGCCAAGCCGACAAAGCCGATCTGATAAGCGGCACCAGCGGCGATAAATCCGGCTAGTGCGATACCGAAAGCGATGCGCTTGAATCTTCCGGTCATGGCGATACGCTCCCGCCTTCGCCCGTCAGTGTCCTTAGCAGCCGGTCGAACAGCGCAAGAAGGTCGCGCGCTGCTGTCTCTGTCGCCTGGGTTCGATTATTGGTGTCGCGGCCTTGCTGTTCCAGCGCGGCCATGCGGCGCTCGATCAGCGCCAGCCGTTCGCCCAGGGCCTTGTTGTCGCCACCGGCAAGACCCGCGCGCACAAGCTCGCGCGTTACGCCGGCCACGCTGCCCGACACCGCATAGGCGCGGGCCTTAAGTTGCTCCATCTCAGCCGGCGCAAGCCGGATGGAAACCAGAGGCGCGCTGCTCGTCATGACCGGCCCCTATCGGCCGTATTGCGCCGCTGATGCTCGGCCAACCATGCAAAGAGTGTCCGGCGCTGATAGCGCACCGCCGCGCCCAATTTTAGAAACGGCGGTCCCTCGCCGCGTGACCGCCAGGTATCGAGGGTGCAGGCTGGGAACCCGGTAATCCGGCTCGCCTCGGCGGTATCCACAGCCTCGTCCAGCCAGCCGGGACGGTCCTTCAAAATCTCCCGCAATGTGGGAAGATCAACAGATGGGTGGGACATGATAGGCTTCGCAGAATGAAACGCGGAGGCCAGTCAGCCGGAAGGCGAAAAGGCGTAATAGGAAAATAAATTCGTCAAATGGGGGCGAATACCATCAAAGTCCCGCTGCCACTGGCTACCGTCATATTCTTGGACATTTTTTGTCCCTCCGGCCACGTCGGATCAGGCGATCTGCCCATCTGCTCTTCGGAACCGTGACGAAACTTATCAAGCGGCAACAGAGAGCCGAAGACCGAGCGCCTTCAAGACCCTGGCGACCGTTGCGAACTCCGGGTTGCCGTCCGGCGATAGCGCCTTATAGAGATTGGCGCGGCCGAGGCCAGCGGCCTGGGCAATCTCTGTCATGCCCTTGGCGCGCGCGATGTCGCCAAGCGCCGCTTTCAGCAAATCGGGGTCGCCGTCCTCAAGCACGGCATCGAGATAGGCAGCGATGTCCTCCTTGGTCTCCAAAGAGTCGGCAGCATCCCAACGGGTTGTCTTGCGCGCCATGTTGTCCTCTTCAAACTTCTTTTGCCAGTCCGAGAGCTTGCGCGATATCACGATCCTGGCTCCGTTTGTCACCGCCGCAGAGCAAAACGACAACCGTGTTGCCTTGCCCGACGAAATACACTCGATAGCCCGGACCATAATCAATCCGCATCTCCGATACGCCGCTGCCCACGGGCTTCACATCGCCGGGATTGCCCAGCGACAGGCGGCGAATGCGAGCGTTGATGCGGGCGCGCGCCTCATGATCCCGTAACCCTGCAAACCAGGCGACAAAATCATCAGTCTGCCGAACTTCCAACATGCGGATTGTCTCTTATAAAGGACAGTTTGTCAAGGCTTCTGCCACGTTGTTCAACGGGGCAACTACTGTGCCAGAATGGATTTCATATGCCGGAGGATCGTGCCCATGCTTGGCAAGTCCTTCACATCGAACTCCAAAGCCGCCCGCCTGTGCGCCTCAAACGCAAGCGCACCGTGCTTCATGTCGGGATGAGTGACGTGAAGTTCCCGAACCAATTGTATCGCGCGCTGCCATCCCGGCTTGCGGGGCCGCCCGCGCTCCCCATGATCGGGTTGTTCAGAAGCGTCCATTTCAGTGGCCGGGGCAATCACGTCATCTGACGCAGGCGGAAGATCGGCCAGGAAACGCGGAAGCGCATAATTCTTGCTGCGCATCCAAACCGACAATTTGGCGCGTGACAGGAAAATGCCGCCAAGAATATCACGGGCTTTGGACGGATACATCGCATAAGGGATGCGCGCGAGGTCGTGCAAGGCGTTGTCCATTGCTGCGGAATTGTGCGGCGACTCAAAAAGCATCGGCCAATTCTGCGCCTCGCCCGGAAGCGCGTCTCGTTCGCTCAATATCTCAGCGACGGTTTGGCACTTAACGGCGAAAATCTCTTGCGGTTGCTGTTCGGGCGGCAGACCGGAAACCGCTTGCTGAGTCGGCGGCGCTTCGATGTGCAGCAGCAGAAAATTCAATATTTCGGATTTTTCCTGTCCGAGTACGGACACTTCTTCATGCTCAAACTCTTGGGCGAAGATCGCGCGCTTGAACACCTCCATAATGCCGTCCGGTTCGCTGCCGGGCCGTTCCCGCGCGATCAATATGGAAGCGCGCTTTAGCGTGATGTAATTATCGTCCAATGGTGAGATGAACACGGCGGCACTTTCCTCCTTTCCTGCGTCCTAGCTCTTAAGCGGCAATTGGTCGCTCGGAGCGGTCCTCTTTGTTCTCGCTGCTTTCAGCTTCACTCGACTTGGTGGTGAGCAGCCCACCCACCACATGCGTCGCCTGCTTAAGCGGGCCGTTTGCAAGGTGGGCGTAACGGGCCGTTGTCTGGACGCTGCGGTGTCCCAACAATCCTCCGATAAGGGCCAAGGGAATCCCGGCGCCGACTGCAAAGCTGGCAAAGCTATGACGGAGATCGTGCAAGCGCACATCTTCCAACCCGGCCGCCTTGCGGACCCGACGCCAGGGCTTTTGGATATTGATAAGATGCTCACCTTCCATGCGCCCGACGATGACATAGGGGTTGGCGTCGCTGCGTGGCAGCGTCTTTATAATCTCCAGGGCCGGCTTGTTCAGCGGAATGATCTTGTCGCCATACTGGTCCGTTTTGTGCTGCTTCAAGGTAATGCGCGCCTTCGCTAGGTCCACGTCCGCCCATTTAAGCGTGATGATCTCGCTGACGCGACAACCAGTGAAAATCAGCAGCCGGATCGCGGCAGCTTCGTAGCGCCCTATGGCGTTTTCCGCTTCCGCGCCGTCCGCTTCCGCCATGTCTAGCGCATCCAAGAGCGCCTTTAATTCGTCCTCGCTCAAATACCGTTCGCGCTTCCTCTCCGAATAGGGCTTGATGACAGCGGCGGGATTGCTCCCGCGCGGAATCATTTCCCAGCGTTCCGCGCAGTTCAACATGGCACGCAACATGCCGAGGACGCGGTTCGCGTTGTAAGGGGTCGCTTGCAAATCGGAATGCAGCTTCGCCATGTCGGCGGGGCGCAGATCGAGCAGCTTCCGGTGCCCCAATTTCGGATTGATATATTTCTTGAGCAACCATTCGTGCGCCGCCATCGTGGTTGGCTTGCAGCGGCCGGCACAATGGTCTTTCAGATAGACCTCGCCTAGCTGCTTCATCGTCTCGCTCTTACGCAACAGCCGCCGTTCCTCGGCGGGATCGTGATTGGTGGCGGCCTGCCCCAAGAGGCGCTTTGCTTCCTTGCGGGCCTCGTCGAGGGTTAACTTGCTGAGTGCGCCAATCGAGAGGCGCCGGCTCCGGCCGCTGCGGTTGCGATACTGAACCACGAAGGTTTTGGAACCTGACCCCTTAGCCCGCAATCCAAAGCCGGCAAGGCCGCTGTCCCACACCACAACTTCTTCCTGGCCCTTTGGGTTGATCGCGGCAATCAGCGATTTCGAGAGCTTTGGCATTCGGCGGTTCTCCGGGTAAGCAGCAGGTAAGCAGACAAACTCAAATCCAGACGGTTGCCATCATAGCCGCGTCAAAGGCTGGCCGTCTATTAATTATATGATTTCATGGGGTAATTTAACTGCGTCACGCCCTGTCTAACTCTGGCGAACTCTAGCGAAGGATAGCGAAAAATTACTCATAACCTGAAGGTCACAGGTTCAAATCCTGTCCCCGCAACCATCAATAAAAAGCCCGGCCGACGTTCGGTCGGGCTTTTTGATGCCCAGCCAGCAGGCATTTCCGACAATGATCGAGGTGAGCTCAAGCGCGGAAGCATTTAGCGGATCTGGGCGCGCCCGGAGCACCATCAGGTGCAAATCCTGATGGTCACAGGTGCATATTTTTGCTCTATAGAAAAACACTTTTAGAAACAATAGCTTAAGAAGGTGTCTGGGCTCTTTTCGTTAGTAGACCGCCTTACCCAACACTGACCCAAAGCGCTTCAGTCGATTTTCGACCCTACAAGTCGTTCGAGGCGAGCACATTGAGAGGATGGTCATGGCGACATGCATGATTTTTTGGGGAGAAAAAGCCGCCAGTCAGCGGACAAGGAAGACGGGGCTAAACCCCGGGCGGCCGCACCCCCAAGGGGCGCGGCCTAAGGCGTGCAGCTAAACTGCACGCCGCTATTGGGAAATCCCGATCTTTTCGTCAGCGAGGCTTGTGATTGGCGTGCTTTATTACGACTGACGCCATATTTCCGATAATCAAAGGCGAAAAAATTTGGTGCTTGGGCAGTCCGCACCCTCGTTTCGGGACGGACATGACGTATCGTCGATGCTAGAAGTCCGCATTACCGGCCTTAGCGCGGCGCCCGCAAGGCGCTGCGCTGCAGCTTGCCGGTCGTCGTCTTCGGCAGCGTCGCCGTGAATTCGACCGCGCGGGGATATTTGTAGGGCGCCAGGGTCTTCTTGACGTGCTCCTGCAACAGCTTCGCCAGGTCCGGGCCGGGCGTGGCGCCGGAACGCGCCACCACAACGGCCTTCACGATCTGGCCGCGTTCCGCATCGGGCCAGCCGATGACGGCGACTTCCTCGACATCGGGGTGCAGCGCCAGGGCGGCTTCCACTTCGGGGCCGGCGATATTGTAGCCGCTGGAAACGATCATGTCGTCGCCGCGCGCGACGTACCAGTAATAGCCGTCCTCGTCGCGGCGATAGATGTCGCCGGTCATGTTCCAGCCCTGGAAGACATAGTCGCGCTGGCGCGGATCGCTGAGATAGCGGCAGCCGGTCGGGCCGCGCACGCCCAGCCGTCCCACCGCGGGGCCTTCCAGCATCCTGCCCTCGGCATCGAACAGGACGGCGCGGTAGCCCGGCACGGGCTTGCCGGTGGCGCCCGGCCGGATCGCGTCGCCGGTGGCCGAAATGAAGATGTGGATCATCTCGGTGCCGCCGATGCCGTCTATCAGGCGGATGCCGGTGAGGGCGAACCACTGGTCGGAGATGGCGCGCGACAGGGCCTCGCCGGCCGACACGCAGACGCGCAGGCTGGAAAGGTCGAACTCGCGCGCGCGCGTGGCGATCACCTTGTAGGCCGTCGGCGAGGTGAAAACATGGGTCGCGCGATGACGCTGGATCGTCTCGGCCAGCGCCACGGGCGTGCTGGCGTCGGGAAGCGCGATCGTGGCCCGGAAATAAAGCGGAAATACCAGCAACGCGCCCAGTCCGAAGGTGAAGGCGATGGGCGGCGTGCCGGTGAAGATCGCGGTCTCGTCGGCCGGCACCATGTGGCGGGCGAAGGTTTCGCACATGGCCTGCACATCGCGGTGGAAATGCAGCGTTGCCTTGGGCTCGCCGGTGGTGCCGGAGGTAAAGGCGATAAGGCAGACATCGTCCTGGCTGGTCGCCACGGCGTCGAAATCCGCCGGCTTGGCCGCCATCAGTGATTCCAATTCCGCGCCGCGCCCGCCATAGGTCACGGTGCGCTGCAGGACCGGCCCGTTTTCCAGGATCGCGAGTTCATCGCGCAGGCCTTCCTCGCAGATCGCCAGCCCGATCTGCGCCTTGTCGACGATCTGCTCCAGCTCGCGGCTGCGCAGCATGGGCATGGTGGAAACCGCGATGGCGCCGGTCTTCATCACCGCCAGCCACAGCGCGAACATCATGGGCGAATTGCCGCCCCGCAGCAGCACGCGGTTGCCGGGCACCACGCCCAGGTCCTGGGTCAGCACATGGCAAAGCCGGTTGGTGGCCGAGGACAGGTCGGCATAGCTCCAGACGACGCCCTTGTGAATGATCGCGGGCTTGTCCGGCGCCACCGCGGCCATGGCGTCGTCCAGCAGCCATTTCCCGCAATTGAACGGGTCGGGCAGAAGCAGTCGCGGAAGGTGATATTCAAAGACGGGCCATTCCGATTTCGGCGGAAGGTTGTCGCGGGCGAAAGTATCGCGGTGAGCGGAGGGGTGCATTGCCATGACGAGAAATTTCATGCTTAAAATAATATTCGTCAAGCCTTCCTTGGGGCCATGGCGCAAGATTCATCGGGCCGATACTGCAACGCTTCATTGCGCGGCATTTCCCGCCCAAAAAAGTTGCAGTTGGCGGCCGCCACGGAGGTTTCATGCATCACGCTTTCATTGCCGACGCCATTCGTACCCCGATCGGCCGCTATGCCGGTGCGCTGGCGGCGGTGCGCACCGACGATTTGGCATCGCTTCCCATCCAGGCGCTGATGGCGCGCAATCCCGGCGCCGACTGGGGTGCGGTCGACGACGTGATCCTGGGTTGCACCAACCAGGCGGGCGAGGACAGCCGCAATGTCGCCCGGATGGCGGCCCTGCTGGCGGGATTGCCGGAAGGCGTGGCGGGCACCACCGTCAACCGGCTTTGCGGTTCGGGCCTGGATGCGGTGGGGATCGCGGCGCGCGCCATCAAGGCGCGGGAAGCCGATTTTGTGATCGCGGGCGGCGTCGAAAGCATGACTCGCGCGCCCTTTGTGACCGGGAAGGCCGCGACGGCTTTTTCGCGCGCGGCGGAAATCTTCGACTCCACCATCGGCTGGCGCTTTGTGAATCCGCGCATGAAGCAGCTGTATGGCACCGACTCCATGCCGGAGACGGGCGAAAATGTCGCTATCGAGTTCGGTATCGGCCGCGACGACCAGGATGCCTTCGCCCTGCGCAGCCAGGCCAGGGCCAGTGCGGCGCAGGCGAGCGGACGGCTGGCGGCCGAAATCGTGCCGGTGTCGATTCCGCAAAAGAAAGGCGAGCCGCTGCTCGTCAGCCAGGACGAGCATCCGCGCGCCACCAGCATTGAGGTGCTGGCCCGGCTCAAGCCCATTGTGCGCGCTGACGGTACGGTCACGGCGGGTAACTCCTCCGGCATCAATGACGGCGCCGCGGCGCTGCTGCTGGTTTCGGAACAGGCGGCGAAACGGCATGGCCTTATACCCCGCGCGCGTGTGGTGGCCGTCGCCATGGCCGGGGTGGCGCCGCGCGTGATGGGCATGGGGCCTGTCCCCGCCGTGCGCAAAGTGCTGGACAAGGCTGGCTTGCGGCTGGACCAGATGGGGGTGATCGAACTCAATGAAGCCTTCGCCAGCCAGAGCCTCGCGGTGCTGCGCCAGCTTGGACTTCCCGACGATGCGCCGCACGTCAATCCGAATGGCGGCGCCATCGCGCTGGGTCATCCGCTCGGCATGTCGGGCGCCCGGCTTGCCCTGACCGCGGCCGAGCAATTGCAGCGCAGTGGCGCGCGTTACGCCCTTTGCACCATGTGCATCGGCGTCGGCCAGGGAATTGCCGCCATCCTGGAACGTGTCTGACCGCCATGGACAGTCCCGAACGCGACAGCATGTCGTATGACGTTGTGATTGTGGGCGGGGGTCCGGCGGGGCTGGCGGCGGCGATCCGGCTGAAGCAGATGGCCCCCGATACCA
>JAAVUU010000001.1 GCA_018449595.1 Rhizobiales bacterium dw_265 | reverse complement strand
ATCTCAGCTTCTATCAAGCCATGCTTCCTGCTTATTTCCATCCAAAGCGGCGCCGCATCGGCCATCTGGGATTCCAATGGATAGGGAAGGTCGCCAGGGCCGATCGGCGCCACACCAAACCAATCCGCAAGCCGTTCCCACATCCAGCTCCAGCGGAAGACATCGCCATTGGTGACATGCAGGGCCTGGTTGCGGGCCGCAGGGGCTGTGGCCGCCCATTCCAGGTGTTGCGCCAGAATCCGGGCATCCGTGACATCTGTCAGTCCGTTCCATTGCGTACGATTTCCCGGAAACAGGAAAGGCCGGTGTGCCTCACGGGCGATGGCGCCATAGACAGCCAGAGTGGCGCCCATGTTCATGACGCTGGTCTTGGCATGGCCGATCAGGGTATGCGGCCGGTGAACGCTCCAGCTGAAGCCGTCGCGTTCGGCGGCAGCGAAGACCATGTCTTCAAGCGTGTAGTAGAAGTTCGGGATATCCAGACGGGGAAGCGTTTCACGGAATGGCGTGGGTGGCGGGCTGACCTTGGCATACATCTCGAAGGGGCCAATGTAATGCTTGAGTCCTGTCACCAGCGCGAAGTACTGCACGGCTTTTTTCGCGTGCAAGACGTCCAGCAGATTGCGCATCATTGCGCCGTTGACGCGGATATTCTCGGCTTCCGTGGCGTTGCGCGACCAGGTGGCGAAAAATACATGCGTCGGGTTGACGCCATCCAGGACACGTTCGAGGCCCTGGCGGTCCAGAAGATCGGCGGCGATCATTCGCGCGCCGGCGATGTCATTGGTCGGATTGCGGGCAAGGCCCACGACATTCCAATCTTTGGCGACCAAATGCTCGGCCAGACTGGCGCCGACGATGCCGGTTGTGCCAACGATCAGGGCGGTCCTGTTCATCCTGTTCTCCATGTTCATGTCCGCTGATATGCCCTGCCCGCAGGACTTGATTAAGTCCAAGGAAGGGATTTCACTGTCGCTGGAGGGGCGACAATGACCGAGCGCGGCGCTTTACCGATTACCGACATCGCCACATTTGTGGCAGTGGCACAGAATGCCAGCTTCACGCGCGCGGCGGAGCAGCTGGGCTCCAGCAAGTCCAATGTCGGCAAGGCGGTACAGCGGCTAGAGGCCAGACTGGGCGCGCGCCTGTTCCAGCGCACAACTCGGGCGGTGCGCTTGACGGAGGATGGCGAGACTTATTTGGAGGCTGCGCGGGCGGCACTCGATGGCCTCAGCGATGCAGAAGTGGCGCTGGCCGCCCGCCGTTCCGATCCTGCCGGCCGTGTGCGGCTCGATATTCCGGTAGGTTTCGGTCGTTTGCTGTTGCCGACCTTTGAAGCGGTGCGCAAACGGCACCCGCTTGTGACCATGGAAGTCTCGCTGAATGACAAGCAATCCGATCCCGTGGGCGAGGGATGGGACATTGTGCTGCGCATTGGAGAGTTGCCGCCCACCGGCGGCATCACCGTGCGCAAGCTGTGCGATCTGCAACAGGGCCTTTATGCCGCGCCATCCTATTTGAAGGCCAATGCACGCATTGCATCCGTTCAAGATCTCGATACGCATGACGCCGTGATTTTTCGAGGCGCGTCCAGGCGCCTGCGCCCTTGGACCATCAGGGACGGCGCCGGCCTGGGTGAAGTTGTGCCCAAGCCTGGGCTGATCTTTTCGGATGGTCGCGCCCTGATCGATGCGGCCATCGCGGGGTTGGGTATCGCCCAGATATTTGACCGGGTTGCGGCACCGCATGTGGCCGCCAAGCAGCTTGTCCATGTCCTGCCGCAGGCGGATGTCGCAGGGCCGCCCATGTACGCCCTGATTCCGCTGGGGCGCCGCATGCCGCCCAAGACGAAAGTCGTGTTGGATGCACTTGCGGATACGCTAAAGCCCCAGCGCCGCAAGTCGTGACACTCACTGCGCCGCGGCCACCGTGGCGGGAGCCCTGGCTTGCTGCCAGCCACCGCCCAATGTCCGGAACAGGTCGATTTGGGCATCGGCGATGTGTCCGTCCATGACAGCGACATCGGCGGCTGCGCCGGCGGCCGTGCGTTCCGCATCCAGCACCGTCAGAAAGTCCACCTGGCCTTCCCGCTGGCGCGCCCGCACGATACGGACAGCGGCGTCGGCCTCGTCGCGTGCGGCAACCAGGACGGCGCGGCGCTCCAGCGCCTTGCCATAAGCGGACAGCGCGGTTTCCGTCTCCTGCAAGGCGCGCAGTACCGCGCCATCGAACGCTGCCAGCGAGCCGTCGGCATCCGCATGCGCAGAAGCAATTCGTGCGCGGGCCGCTGTCTGGTTGGGGAAATCCCAGCTGATCAACGAGCCAAGCAGGAACCCGAAGGGACCGGCGCCAAACAGATTGCCCAGGCCGGTGCTGGTCTGGCCAATGGAACCGCCCAGGGTGATACGGGGATAAAGATCGGCGGTCGCCACACCGATGCGGGCGGTATCGGCGGCCAGGCGGCGTTCGGCGGCTCGCACATCGGGGCGACGCTGCAGCAGCGACTTGCCGTCGCCGACCGGAATCGGCTGGGCTATGACCGGGGGAGCCTGGCGAACTGCTGCGATTTCCGGCAGTTCGCGCGGCGTGCGCCCTGTCAGCATCGCCAGACGGAACAGCGCCGCCTGCCGCTCAGCCTCAATCTCGGGAATTCGGGCCGCCTGCTGGTCGCGCAACGCATTGATACGCAGCACGTCCAGCTTGGCTGCCCGGCCGGCCTCATACCGTCTGCCTGTGACCCTGAGCGACTGGTCCAGCAGATCGACACTGCGGCGCGCCACCGCCAGGCGCTCCGCAGCCGCCGCGGCATCGACATAAGCGCGGGTGGTGTCGGCCACGACAGCCACCCGAACCGCGTCGGCATCGGCATCCGCCGCCGCCACATCGCCATTCGCCGCTTCGATCGAGCGCTGGACACGGCCGAACAGGTCAACCTCATATCCCACCGAGAGGTTGCCCTGAACCAGCCACATCTCGCGCTTTTCGCCGGGAATGGCATTGACCGCAGGCAGGCGCTCGTGGCTGGCCCCGATACCGATGGTGGTTTGCGGCAGCCGCTGGCCTTCAGTCCCCGATAGCATGGCGCGGGCGCGCTGAAGCCGGGCGACTGCGATGCGAATATCCGTGTTGGCCACCAGGGCGTCTTGTACCAGCCCGTTCAGGACGGTGTCGTCATACAGCTGCCACCATTCATCTTGCGTGGCGGCAGGCGCGACAATCGCCGTCGCCACGGGAGCGCCAAGGAAGGGCGTGGCGGACTGAGGCAGCGGTGCCGGAGCCTTGTAGTCCGGTCCAACGGCACAGCCGCCGAGCATCAGGGCCGCGATCAAAGTCATTTTTGCACGCATGACGAATCTCCTTATTCGGCGGGTTGGTTGGCCGCGCGGGCCAGCGTGCCGCGAAGGCCGGCACCGAAACGCTCGCCCAATGTGCGGCAGACGACATAGAAGGTCGGCGTGAAGAGCAGGCCGAAACCCGTCACGCCCAGCATGCCGAACACCACGGCGGTGCCCAGCGCCGTGCGCAGCTCCGCACCGGCACCATGGGCCAGCGCCAGCGGCACCGCACCCAGGATGAAGGCGAAGCTGGTCATCAGGATGGGCCGCAGACGCGTGCGGGCCGCCCTTACCGCGGCTTCCGCCGGCGACAGACCGTCCTTTTCGGCATGGCGCGCGAACTCGACCACCAGGATGGCGTTCTTGGCGGCCAGGGCGATCAGCACGATCAGACCGATCTGGGTCAGGACATTGTTGTCGAAACCACGCAGGTTCACGCCAACCATGGCCGCCAGCAGACACATGGGCAGGATCAGGATGATGGAAAGCGGCAGCGACAGGCTCTCAAACTGCGCCGCCAGCACCAGAAAGACGAACACGATGGCCATCACGAAAACGATGCCGGCGGTATTGCCCACGGTCTTCTGCTGATAGGCGATGCCCGTCCACTCAAAGCCATAGCCTTGCGGCAACGATTTGACGGCAACTTCCTCCATGGCCGCCAACGAATGGCCGGAGGAATAGCCGGGCGCCGTATCGCCATCGATCTCCACCGCGGGGAATAGGTTGTAGCGGGTGACGCGATAGGGCTCGGACTCGTTCTGGAAGGTCGCCAGGCTCCCGATCGGCACCATGCCGCCGGCATTGGAGCGGGCCCGCAAGTTGGCGATATCCGAAAGGGTCTGGCGATGCGCGGAGTCCGCCTGGGCGATGACGTGGTAGGTGCGGCCCAGAATGTTGAAGTCGTTGATGAAGGTCGAACCGAGATAGACCTGCATCGCTTCGAACACGCGCTCGGGCGGTACACCCATCATGTCGGCCTTGGCCCGGTCGATATCGACATATATGTTGGGCGAGGAGGTGTTGTAGAAGGTGAAGACCGAGGACAAGCCCTTGGTCGCGTTCGCGTTTGCGATCAGGTTGGAAGCGACCTTGCCCATCTGCGCATAACCGTGGCCGCTGCGATCCTGCAGCATCATGCGATAGCCGGTCGCGGCATTGCCGCCGATGCCCTGCAGGATGGGCGGGGGCACCACCAGGATCTGGGCATCCTTGATACTGGACAGCGCTTTGGTGGCATCGGCCATGATGACATTCATGGTGCGGCCGTGGACATCGCGCTCGGGGAAGGATTTGAGCGGGAAGAACACCACGCCGGAATTCGGAGCGAGGGTGGAGGACAGGCCGTCCATGCCCACGAACATCTCGGCATGGGCGACGCCTTCGATACCTTTCACCCGGTTATAGACTTCGCGCACGATCGTGTCGGTACGGCCGAGCGAGGAGCCCGGCGGCAATTGCACCAGGGCCGCGAAATAGCCCTGGTCCTGCAGCGGCACGAATCCGACAGGTGTGAACCAGAAGACTCCCAAGGTCAGTGCGATCAGACCTGCGTAGATCGCCATCATGCGGCGCGGCATGGCGATGAGCCTGCGGGTCAGCCCGGCATAAGTCTCGCTCAGGCGCTCAAAGCCTGCATTGAAGCGGTCAGCCCATCCGTCGACCATTTTCTGGAGGCGATGACCCTTCCCGTCACGTTCGCGGGCGGGCCTCAGCATCACCGCTGCCAGGGCGGGCGACAGGGTGAGCGACACGATCAGCGAGAAGACCGTCGCGGTGGCGATGGTTACGGCGAATTGTTTGTAGAACTCACCAGACAGGCCGGTGATGAACAGGGTAGGAACGAACACCGCACACAGGACCAGCGCGATGGCAACCAGCGCCATCGAAACCTCGTCCATGGAGGCGCGGGCGGCCTGGAGCGGCGACATGCCATTCTCCAGGTTGCGCTCGACATTCTCCACCACCACGATGGCGTCATCGACCACGATGCCGATGGCTAGCACGATGCCGAACAGGGAGAGATTGTTGATCGAATAGCCCAGCGCCAATAGCACCGCACAGGTTCCCAGAACCGAAACCGGAATGGCAATGACCGGGATGATGGAGGCCCGCCATTTCTGCAGGAAGACGATGATCACCAGAACCACGAGAAGGGTGGCCTCGAAGAGCGTGCGGGTGCCTGCGTCAATGGAGTCGACCACGAACTTGGTCGGGTCATAGGCGATGCGATAGCCGATACCGGGCGGAAAGCTCTTGGAGAGTTGCTCCATCGTCTTATAGACACCGGCACGCGCACCTACTGCGTCGCCGCCCGGCCGTGCCAGGATGTTGATGATCGCCGTGGGTTGACCGTTCAGGTAGGTGGCAGCGCTGTAATTGTCCGTGCCCAGTTCGACGCGCGCCACATCGGATACCCGTACCTGACGACCATCGGCATCCGACCGGATCACGATCCGGCCGAACTGTTCAGGGGTAGTGAGGCGCCCCTGGGTGCGCACATCGACTTGGAAGGCCTCGCTCGGCCCGGACGGGGCCTGGCCCAGCTTGCCGGCAGCCACTTGCACATTCTGGCTGCGCAACGCGGCGACGATCTCGCCCGCGGTCAGGTCCATGGCTGCGGCGCGGTTGGGGTCGATCCAGATGCGCATAGCATAGTCGCGTCCGCCCGCCATCAGGTCGACATCGCCGATGCCGTCGATGCGGCTCAAAGGATCGCGCACCTGGGTGCGGGCATAGTTCAGGATGTAGCCGGCATCGCGCGAGCCGTCCGGTGAGATCAGGTTCACGGCCATCAGGATGGAGGGCGTGATCTTCTTGGTTTCGACGCCCAGCTTCTGCACTTCTTCGGGCAGGCGCGGCAGGGCGGTGGCGACGCGGTTCTGTACCAGCACCTGCGCCTTGTCGGGGTCGGTGCCGACCTTGAAGGTGACGGTGATGGTCACCTTGCCATCGCCCGTGGACTGGGATGACTGATACAGCATGTCGTCCACGCCATTGACCGCCTGCTCGATGGGGGCGGCCACGGTCTCCGCGACCGTCTGCGCGTTGGCGCCGGGATAAGTCGCGGTGATGGTTACTGTCGGCGGAACGATGTTGGGATATTGCGAGACCGGCAGCGCCGCATAGGCGATGGCGCCGACGATGGCGATCGCGACCGCCAGGACACCGGCAAAGATCGGCCGATCGATAAAGAAGCGGGCAAGGCGCATGGCGTTCTCCTGCGAGGCCTAGTTGGCGGTGAAGCTGGCGGACGCCGCCGTGGGCGCGAGCGCAGCGGCGGTTTCGTTGCGGCCGACAATGCGGCCGGGGACGGTTTCGACCTTGGCGCCCGGCGCGATGGACACAGCGCCGCCGATCACCACCCGGTCGGTGGGTTTCAGGCCCGCTGAAATGATGCGCAGGCCATCCACCACCGGACCAAGCCTGACGGTGCGAAGCGCGACGACATTGCCGGCGCCCACCACCAGCACGGCCTTGTCAGCCTGATCGGTCTGAACGGCGGTGTCGGGCACGAGCAGCGCGGGTCCGATGCCGTTGGCCATGCGCATGTCACCGAACATGCCCGGTGTCAGCAGCATCTGCGGGTTGGCGATGGTGGCGCGGCCGCGAATGGTGTCTGAGCGGGCATCAACGCCGTTATCGGTGAAATCCAACTTGCCCTTCCAGCGGTAGCTGGATTCGTCCTGCAAACGGATTTCGACCGGCGCGCCATCCACGGCATGCTCGCGCCTGGCCTTCAGATATAGGGCTTCCGACGCGTCGAAGGCGAAATAGATCGGATCGAGAGTATTGATGGTGGTAAGCAGGGTGGCGTTTCCGCCCTCGGCGACCGAGACGAGATTGCCGATATCGACGCGGCGATCCGATATGCGCCCAGCGATGGGAGCCCGCACTTCCGTGAAGTCCATGTTCAGGGCTTTCGCGGCCTCCCGGGCCTGGGCCGCAATCAGGGCTGCCTGGGCGGCCCTCAGGCGTGACTTGAGGCCATCCAGCTCGCTGGCGGATACAGCGTCGTCGCCCTGCAAACGCGCGGCCCGGTCAAAGTCCGACTGCGCCAGCGAAAGCGCGCTTGCGGCCGTCGCTACGCCGGCTTTGGCTTCCGCCAGGGCGGCGGCATACGGACGCGGATCTATCGTGAACAGGGGGTGCCCGGCAGCCACGGTCTGTCCGTCCTTGAAATGGATGGCAACCACAGCGCCAGAGACGCGCGGGCGGACATCGACCTTCTGACTGGCTTCGAAGCGGCCGATATACTGGTCCCATTGCGCGACTTTGCGCTGAAGCGGGCTGGCGACTGTGACGACGGGCGCCGGCGGCGTGGGCGTCGCCGGCGCAGGGCGCAGAAGCGCCCAGCCAATTCCCACCGCGCCGAGCGCGGCAGCGGCATAGGTCGCCCGGCGCCAATGCGGCATCCGCCGGGAAGGCTTAAGGTTGGACCGTTCGAGCGTGATGGACATGGGGACCTCGATCTTTCGCTTGCGCCGGAAGATGAAGGTTCAAAGAGGTCCGATAAACTGGGCCTGAAGCGACGGATTGTTTCCTATCGGGCGACAATCATGGCCGTTGCTAGGCCGGAATAGACGCAGGCGCAGACATCTGGCGGAGTGCGACCTGGGAGGCCATCATCGGACTACTCGTGTCGAATTTTCGCTGCGCGCCCGATTGTATCCTGGAAGGAAACACTCATTCGCCCCATGGCCGGTTTTCGATCGCGACACGATGGTTATCAAAAAGGCCGCTAATCAGCGCATCGAAAGGATAGTCAAATGAAACTTTGCATCGCCGACCATATCTGTTCCGAAGCCGTCCAGATCGTGGCGAATGAGCTTGGTCTCGAGCCGGGGCTGATTCATTACAACATCCACGACAATCTTTGCGCCCGCGGACGAGCTGCAAGAGCGCGTCTAGCTGCACGGGCGAAATGGTCTTGGCCTGGCGGCCTGCCATACGCACCTCCATTGGAAGATGTATTGGGAAGTTTTTGCTCTCGGTTTGACGAAACCCTCGTTCCGCCCGCTGCAAATGAGCCAAATTGCAGCTTGCAATTACTATAGCATGGCGACATTATCGTGTTAAATCAATATATTATGCACAGTTTGAAAATTCACGAGTTGGTATCCTGCGCGGCTGGCAGGCATGAAGTACGGGCTTCTGGGTGCGATCAAGCGGCCATGGCTTTAAGATGATCAAATCGACAATCATTTTCGTCGTGGCAAACTGCTGACCTTCCCTGCCATCGGATTGAACTGAAATGGACTATCAGCCCAGGCGATAAAAGCTTTTATTTTCGGCCCCAATCCAACATTTAAGAGCCGCGCATGACCAACACCGTCATTCAGTATGTTCTGTCCCGGCTCCACGACATCGGCATCGCCGATATCTTCGGCGTCCCCGGAGACTATGCTTTCCCCATCAATGACGCCATCGCCACGCACCCGGAAATACGATGGGTTGGCTGCTGCAATGAGCTCAACAGCGCTTATGCCGCCGATGGCTACGCTCGCATCAAAGGCACCGGCGCGCTCTGCACGACCTATGGCGTCGGCGAACTCAGCGCCTTGAACGGTGTGGCGGGCGCTTATGCCGAGCATCTTCCCATCTTTCATCTCGTGGGTACGCCCAACATGCCGACGCAGGCGGCGCGTGCGCTGATGCACCACACGCTTGGCAACGGCGAATACGATCTGTTCCGGAAGATGGCCGAGCCCGCGGCTTGTGCGTCGGCCGTCATGACGCCACAAACCGCCGCGTTCGAGACGGAACGCCTCATCTACCAGGCGCTCTATCACCGGCGGCCTGTCTATATGGCCTTTCCCGCCGATCTCGCCAACCAACCCCTTACCGGCGATGCGCCGCGCATTCCGCTGCCCCATAGTAATCCCGATATGCTCGAAGCCGCGGCAGACGCGGTTCTCGCCGCTTTGGACCAGGCCGGAACTGCCTGTGTCCTGCCGGGTATCCTGGTGGCGCGCCTCGGCTTGCGTCCGGCGCTCGAAGCCTTCATCGACGCTTCAGGATTGCCCTTCGCCACCATGTTCATGGCCAAGTCGGTTCTCGACGAACAGCATCCTGCTTACGTAGGCATGTATGACGGAGCGCTGATGAACGAAGATGTGCGCCGGTTCGTCGAAGAAAGCGATCTCATTCTCAACATCGGATCGCCGATGACGGATTTCAACAGCGGGGCCTTCACGGCGAACATCGATCCGTCGAGGACGATCGAGATCAAACACCATTTCACGCGCGTGAAGGGCAAGACGTTCCAGAGTGTCGAGATGGCAGACCTTCTCGCTCTGCTGGCTGACCGCGTGAAGCGGCGCGTGGGGAGAAGAACCGCGGTAGCTTCTCTTGGCCCGGTCGAAGGGCGGGGCGAGGAGCCGATCAGCGCCGCCGCGCTTTATCCGCGTTGGGCGAACTTCCTCAAACCCGATGACATTCTTATCGCGGAAACGGGAACGGTCTCGATGGGGCTGGGCTTTGCCCATATGCCCAAGGGCGCCTCTTTTCACAATCAGACGCTGTTCGGCTCGATCGGCTGGGCCACACCGGCTGCGTTTGGCGCGGCGGTCGCGGCGCCGGAAAGGCGGATCGTTCTGGTCACCGGCGATGGTGCTCACCAATTCACGGCGCAGGAAATCAGTCAGCTTCATCGCTTCGGCCTCAAGCCCATCATCTTCGTACTCAACAACAACGGCTATTTGATAGAACGTCTTCTTTGCAAGGATCCCGCGATTTCCTATAACGATATCGCACCCTGGAACTATGCCGCGCTGCCGCATGCTCTTGGTTGCGAAGGCTGGATGACGGCGCGCGTCGCCACCTGCGCCGAACTGGACCAGGCGCTCGAAGCTGCGGCCCGCGCGACGACCGGCGTCTATATCGAAGTCGTCACGGATGCTTATGCGGCTTCGCCGCTGGCCCTGAAGCTTCACGACGCCGTCGCGACCCTCTACAAATCCTAGCGGAACAGATGCTTCGCGGTCGGCCGGATTATCCGTCTTATTTGGAACGGAGCTTTTCGGTCGCCCGTGCCTTCGCCTGCTGCAAGGCGGACCAGGCAGGGGCCCAGCGCAGGGCCTCATTATATGAGTTCAGCGCTTTGTCCCATTTCGTCTGGCTGGCAAACAGATCGCCCATCGCCTTCTGAGGATCGGCCCAATGTGACGACAATTGCTGTGCTGTCTCCAACCGTTGGAGCGCGCCCGCCGTTTGGCCGTGGCGCGCAAGTGCCAGGGCTTCGCGATAGTAAGCAAAGGCGAGGTGAGGCGAAGCCGCTTCGGCGGTGCGATAGCTCGCCTTGGCGGCGTCCCATTGGCCGCTCCGGTCGAGCGTGTCCGCCAGGAAAGCACGGCAGCGCACGAAGCGCCGGTCACCCAGCAGGGGCATGGCCTTGTCGATCCGACCGGCTTCCACATAGGCGTGACCGAGTCTGCATTCGAAGTCGGGGAAGAACGCCCGTAACAGCGGCGAGGCGCGCCAGAACTTGTCCGCCGCCTCCAGATGGCTGACGGCCTTGCCATAGTCCGCGGCTTCCATGGCTCGAAGGCCGGGCAGGAGCTCGACATCGAAGGCGGTCGTCGGGTCCGCTTGCGGCGATTCGGCCAGGAAGACATAGACGGCCCCCCAATTGTGACGGACGGCTTCCTGCTCCGCGATCCAGGTGCTCGCGTCATATGCGGCGCCTTCGTGCTGCGCGAGTTGGCGATCGGCCGTCAATCCGGCGATGACGGCGCCGGGATCGAGCGTCAGCTTTGCGAAATTCGTCTGATCGAAGAGGGTCGGTCCCTCCTTCGACGACAGTCCCTGGGCCGCCTTTTTCATATCCAGTCCGGATTGATAGGCCGCCTCTTCGCCCGCGGTTTGCGGCAGTACCCCATTCAGATTATTCCAGGCCTGCCAGTTGTGGGGATTGATGGTCAGCGCGAAGCGGAAGCGGTCCTCGGCCTCTGATACCTTGCCCATGATGAGGAGCGCCTCGCCCCAGAGGTTGGCCAGTACCGCCCGCTCTTCCTCACTCGCCCGGGGGAAGGTCGCGTGAATGAAGGTGATTCCGTCTTCCTCTCTGCCAGAGGTGATCAGATAGATGGAATAAAGGGCGGGCTGCGCATAGCCATAAACATATTCCGCGGCTTTTCGGGCGAGGCTATCGATTTCGTCCGCGCCGCCCTCGAATGTGGTAGGGGGTATGCCGTCTCCCCGCACAGACAATTGAAGTGTGCCCTTGGTGGTCGTTATCAAGGCGCCGTCGATATGGGTGTCATGTCCGAAGGTGCGGTGCAGCGCGTTATTGATCTGATCGAGCGAGATGCCCGCTTCCGGAAGCTTGACTTCTATGGAATTGCTCCAGGCATCGTGGATCTGCTGCTGCGCCGCCGAGAGCTTCGTACTATCCCGCATTCTGAGCAATTCATCGAGCACTTTGCCGGCGACGACCGTTCCCGTGAGACCGCTCGCCGACATGGACGCGGGCGAATCGAATGGATCGACCACCACCGCCTTGGAGGAGAGTGCGGTCCACCACATCGCCGCGAAGGCGGCCGCTATCGCGATGACGACGACGGCAAATGCGGATTGGGTAATGATGCGGAAAATGTCGCTGATGACTTTGAGGCGCGCGGCGCGGCGTATGATCCGGCGCTCCTCGTGAAAATGGGAGACTTCGAGGTCAAGCAGCTCTTTGTTCGATGACAGGAAAGAAGCCGCCTTGGCGCTTCCATCCGGCGTTCGCTGTGCGTCCTGCAGCGCCTGGGCGGCTGCGAGATCGGTGGAGCGGCGGATCGCGCCCGCTTCCGCGTCCACGGCTTCTGGAATGAAATCCTCAGCCACGGAAACCGCCGCAAATGTTCTCTTGGCTGATCATGGTCAATACAGCTCGCTTGCCGATAATTGCGGGACGCTTGAGACTAACATCAACGAATGCAGCGACGCGGGGATCGCGCCATAAGGCAATAAGGTGTTTTGGGTGTGGATGCCCCGTCGAACTATACAGATTCAGCTACTATCCCATCAGACTATAATAGCATCTCGCAATTTACTACATTATAACCTGTGTAGATATCGCCGGTTGCTGGCCGCATAAGGCCGGCCATTATTCGCCACGGGACTTCGAATCTGCTGCGGGCGCCAGATTATAGCTAAAAACCGAGATGGCATTCACCGTTGTCGCGGTCACCACCAGACGCGCCCGACGTTATCTACGATCAATTTGGCGGTAGATTTGGATTGCAGGGCGGCGACGGCTCATTGCAGGTCAATTTACACGTTCACCTGGAGTATCGTGCCCGTTCTGGTGGAGAATGACACTGGCCGCTTTGCTGTCCGTACCCATCGTGAAGCTGAGCTGTATGTCCGCCACTTTGCAGAAAAGCTGGGTAGAAGTTTCGGGAAAAAACGGCACTTTGGGCTGCCCCGTGGCTTGGACATAAAGCTGATCACCTTCCAGGCTCACCGTCAGGATGAAATTAGGCGCTAACCGGTAGCGGCCAGCGAAACCTTGCTTGATCCCTGAATCCAGAGCGATTTCGGCGTGAGCGCGGGGCGGCTGGGCCAACGGCGTGCCGATCAGCAGATGGAAACCGATATCGTCTACGCCCGCCACCGTCGACGTATTTGAAAGTACGACTACTCCCTTGCGCGTGGCGGCATCAAACCCAATAAAGCTGCTATAACCGTTCGTGCCTCCATTGTGCCAGATTACCGTACCGGAGGGGCCCGAACGTACAAGCCAGCCCAGCGCAATCTGCATGTTAGCACCTGCTGCCGGTCGCCGGATCGACAATTGCCGCGCCATGGAGGCTTTCAGCGGCGTGTCAGTGTAATTCAGTTCGGCGCTCAACAATGTCAGCATATCATTGGCGGTCGAACGCAGCATCCCTGCCCCTGACAGCGTTGGAAAATCCCAGTTATTCGCGGGCTCAAGCGCCGCATTATGTCCGACCGCCAAACGGTTCTGCATGTCCTGAGTAAGCGTGATTGCGGTACTTTTCATTCCTAGCGGCTCGGTGATGCGTCGGCGCACCAGTGTTTCATAGTCGGTTCCTGCACGAAGGCTCAGTGCACGACCCAAAAGCCCGGCCCCTAGATTGGAATACTCAAATTGCGCGCCCGGGTCGCGCGTCAGGGTGTAGCCGTTCAGGAATTGGTAGAGTTGGTCAACCGTATAATCAGCATAAGGATTGGTCGGGTCCTTTGGCTTAAAATTGTCGGGCAAGCGCGGCAGGCCGGAGGTGTGGGTCGAAAGATATGCCAGCGTAATTGCGACACCGTCTAAATCAAGCAGCGGCTGGATGTGGGCCAGAATATTGCGTAGCCGCTCGGCCAAGCGGGGGCGCAGGTCGCGGTGGAATGGCGCGCTTTGGCGGAAGCGGTTATTGCTGCGCCATCCCCTGGGGGCCATTCAAAAACCCAATAAAATCGGGATTAGATTGGGAACAGAGGCAGACCTCTGTTCGAGAAAGCCCAATTTCAAAGGGTTTCACAATAAGCCATGGTTTCTGGCTTTTTCCGACATGATACAATGTGATGGCGCCATCGTGGTGCCGCGAGCGGGCCCGGAATGCCCGTCTGTTGCGGCAGGGATTATCGAATGTTCGGCTTTGCACCTATCTGGCAGGCACGGGCAGGTAGTCGCTTATGGCTGAGGGTTCGCGGTCTGACTGTCATGTCCAGGCGCAAGCAATCGAACCTAGTTCTATTTGGATATTATCCGCAGGTGGAAGTATCAAGACGCCTCGATGTATGAGCGGAGTCGGTTCTTTGGACCGCGGCCTCTTACGAGATTTTGTCTTGGGCTTGCCCATAGCGCGGCCGTAGTTCTGCTCTGCTGCATATTCAACAAAGTAGCGTCCTCAAGCCGCTTGCTCGGGCTGGCTGTATGTACAGCCATTATGGGAATGCCGGACTTGCCGCGGCCGGCCATCCAGAAGACTAGCTATCCCTGCGCAAACGCTATCGGCCGCAAATCGTAATGAATCATTCACATGGACATATCGTTGCGTCACCGGCTTTCTTCAAGCTGAGCGTGGCATGCCGGTTCTTCTGGTCGGGGCCTGGCTGGAACTCTCGATGTGCGATGCCGCGGCATCCCTGTCGGCCTTGCGCGATTTCGCGTGCCTGCGTCTCTTGTCTTTCTTCCTGGCGTTATTCCGGCGAGCGGCCATTGCGGTTCCAATCGGTAAGAGAAAGCCAGCATTCGTTTGGCGGGCGAGCGTCAAGCGAACCATGGACGCTATGTCTGACAATAGCGAGAGGGTATCCGCCCGATTGACTTCGCACAACAATGCGCAGACCGTCCCCGCATGGGAGACAAGACTGTCGCGCAGTTGCAGGCCGAGTGGGTAACCCACGGCAATATCGCACGCCTTCAGTCGAGGCTGAATTCCGAGGCCGATGAAGGCAAACGCAAGGGCCTCGAGGAATTGCTCGCGGAACAGCGAAAGTTGATTGCTCCAGGCTGACGTTCCGGGATCGCATGCTGTCTTTCCCGGGGTTCGCCGTCGCGCTCGCAGCCAATACCGTTGAGAGCGTTTGAGTTGGTATGCTCAGCATATCTGGAGTGGCCGTCCGCCGTTCCCCGTTGGGATCGCTGCGTGAAGTGCCGCCAAACTGGCCGGACGTTGCCTGCCACGAATGCGATCGAACAGTGTGTCCATCAACTGACGGAGAGTGGAAATGAGCAAAGGCAACCGGGAAAAGAAGAAGCCCAAGCAGAACAAGGTAAAGCTCAAGGATGTTGCGCCCGCAACGCCATTCGGCATGGCGTCCAATGCGGGCAAGGCCGCCGGAAAACGAAAGTAGGCGACGCCCGCCAGTCCCGCGCTAAAGCATCTCTGTGGGATGCGCGCGTATGATGAGGCGGTCCTGCTGCAGAATATGTTCCGTCCGCTCCCTGGACCGGCGCCACCAATCCCCGTCCAGGATGTCTGTCATCACTTCGACCACCACGATATCGTCCTTTGCGGGCACCCCTTCGCGCGCCCACTCTCCCTCGGCCGGCGCCCGCGTGTAGGCCGTCAATCCGCCAAAACGCGACGCCAGTTCGCGGTGAATGTCTTTGAGAGTTTCGACGGGGAATGGTTTTCCCGCATTGTCGGACAGCGGCAAAAGAACCTGCACGATATACATGTCACCTCGGCGTCATTGGCAGCAGCGGGATCAACCCGGTCTGGGTTCGCGGGATGGTATTGCTCTGTATAATGCCTTTCTGCGCCATCACTTGTATTACGGGCGCACAGAGCCCATGTTGAAGCATCTGCCAGAGACTCGATTCTGGCGTGCCGGACGGGGAGACCCGTCAGGCCCAAGCCTCATCCGCTGGCGCTACGGGACTGAAGTTGTTGCCGGACGCGCGGACCTATGAAATGCCCCAAATGATACCTCAAATCAGCAACAACGCCCGGAACCGTTCACCCGTGGCTTCCCGGCAGACCCAGCGGCCGGCGCAAACCAGTCAGTCGAAAGACCGGACGCCCCAAAACCAGTGGCAGCGCAACTACGAGCATTATTGCCAGCTGGCGCAATCCAATACTGGCGGCGATGCCGTCACCCGCGAGCAACACTGGCAGCATGCCGAACACTTTCTACGCTTGATGAACGGCTCGGCCACATAGATCCAGGGTTTCGGGGCGCCGGCCATCAGAACGCCCCCGGGAAGACGATCCACGGCGCATAACCTGATTGTAACCTTCCAGGCAATGTACGGTTTGAGACCATCTGGCGGCCCGCGCGTTACGCTAGCGGAATACAATGGCGGACGCGATCTGCGGCGCCCCACAAGGAATTTCTGACGGTCACGGCGATGAATACCGGCATCACGAAGCCACGACTGGGGCGTCGTGCCGGATTGCTGCGGTGCGGAGCCTAGTTAATATTTTTGACGAGATTTCAGGAGAGCCCGATGACATATTTCTCGACGAAAAGCTTGATCTTCGGTGGCGCGATCGGGCTGGCGGCGCTGACGGCGGCGCCGGCATCGGCGCAGCCGGCTTGTCCGGCCGGATACTATTACCAGTATGGTTACGGCTGCATCCCGGCCGGCGAGGCCTATGGCGACATGTATGGCGACGATTACGGCTATGACTCACCTGTCTATGATGGCTTTGGCCTGGCCTTCGGATTTGGTGGGGGGCATGGCGGGCGCGGTCACGGCGGCGGCTTCCATGGCGGCGGCGGCGGTCGCGCGGGCGGCGGCGGTTTCCATGGCGGCGGCGGTCACGGCGGCGGCGGCCATTCCGGCGGCGGCGGGCGTCATCGCTGAGGGCGCCTGAACCCACCTCATTCCCGACCAAATTCCCTTCACCGAACCCACTCCCGAGGAATCCCATGACAAACGCGACTTTCAATGCCCGTCTCGCCCTGGTGGCGCCGCTCGCTCTCTGTGCCGCCCTTGCAGGCGCTTCGACCCGTGCCATGGCCGCTGAAACCACGCCGGCCGCGGCGACGCACAGCGAGCCGGCGCGCGGAAAGACGGAAGGCCGGACGCCGGAGGCCCGCGTCAGGCATCTCCATGACGATCTCAAGATCACATCCGATCAGGAAACGCAGTGGAACGACGTCGCCCAGGTGATGCTTGCGAATGCCGCGGCGATCGACAGCGCCGTGAAGGACCGCGAGCACATGGCGAAGGGCATGACGGCCATCGACGATCTCAAGTCGTATGAGGCCATTGTCGATGCGCATGCCGAAGGGATCAGAAAGCTCGCAGTGGCCTTCGCGCCGCTATATGCGTCGATGCCGGAAAGCCAGCAGAAGAACGCCGATGCGGTGTTCGGGCATCGCACCCGGCCTTCCAAGCTGAAGACACATGGCTGACGGCCGATGCGCCGTCTTCGTTGCGGGATACCTCACCTTGGTTTGCGATGCAGGCCGGCACGCGTCGCTTTTATACTGAGGCCGCGCGCCTGCTCATTGCGATCGCACGATCTTCATCCGGAACGTCTGCGGGATCGCCATATCATCCATGATGACGGGCCTGACGGTTGATCCGGATCAAGCCTGCTGATGGCCGGGAGGCTCATGATCCCGCTGGAAATCGCGGCCTATCCCCGCAGGAGGAAAAATGACACATCATTTCCATGCCGTAGTTTCGATAGATCATGCCGAAGCGGTCATCTTCGAATTCGCGGAGAACGATGTCTCGGAACACCGCATCAAGGCACCGGATCGCCAGGGCAATATCCATCACAAGGCGGGATCGGCCGGCTCGGGTCACGCCCATGACAGCAAGGCGTACCTGACCGCGGTGGTGGGCGCCCTGAAGCCTTCGCATGAGATTCTCATCGTCGGCCACGGCACCGCCAAGGACGAGCTTGCCGCCTTCATCCGCGATCACGCCCCGCTGCTCGCGCCGCATATCATGGGCGTCGAAGCCATGGATCAGCCGACGAAGGGTGAAATCCTGGCATTCGCGCGAAAGTTCTTCGAAGGCAAGGATCTCACGACGCCGCAACTCTGACGCGTTATAGTGCCGCCCGGCGAAGGCCCTCGACAGGAATAGTCAGCCATGAATGCACCGCCGGAAATTCCATCCCGCCCCGCGGGCCCGCTGTCGCCCGGCCTGCTGGAGAAGATGCACGCCTACTGGCGGGCCGCCAATTACCTCTCGGTCGGGCAGATTTACCTGAAGGACAATGCGCTGCTGGAGGAGCCGCTGACGCTGGCGCATCTCAAACCGCGCCTGCTGGGCCATTGGGGCACGACGCCGGGCCTGAATTTTCTCTATGTCCACCTCAACCGGCTGATCAAGGATAACGATCTGAACATGATGTATGTCATCGGTCCCGGCCATGGCGGGCCGGGCATCGTGGCGCAGACCTATCTGGAAGGGTCCTATACCGAACGCTATCCCGCCATCGAGCGCAGCAGGAACGGACTGCAGCGTCTCTTCCGCCAATTCTCCTGGCCCTACGGCATTCCCAGCCATGTCTCGCCGGAGACCCCGGGCTCCATCCATGAAGGCGGCGAACTGGGCTATTCGCTCCTGCATGCCTATGGCGCGGCCTTCGACAATCCCGACCTGATCGTCGCCTGCGTCGTCGGCGACGGCGAGGCGGAAACCGGCGCCCTGGCCGCAAGCTGGCATTCCAACAAGTTTCTCAATCCGGCGCGGGACGGCGCGGTGCTTCCCATCCTGCACCTCAACGGCTTCAAGATCGCCAATCCGACCATTCTGGCGCGCATCGGCCGCGAAGAACTGACCGACCTGTTGCGCGGCTATGGCTATGAACCGCACTTCGTGGAGGGCAGCGATCCCGCCGTCATGCATCAGGCCCTGGCCGGCACGCTGGATGCGATCCTGGCGGAAATTCGTAAAATCCAGGCCAATGCCCGCGCCTGCAAGGAGGGGCGGGCCGTGGAACGTCCCCGTTGGCCGATGATCGTGCTGCGCACCCCCAAGGGCTGGACCGGCCCCAAATTCGTCGATGGCCTGCCGGTGGAGGGCACTTGGCGCGCCCATCAGGTGCCGATTGCCGACTTCAACAAGCCGGAACATCTGAAACAGCTCGAAGACTGGATGCGCAGCTACCGGCCCGAAGAACTGTTCGACGAATGCGGCAAGTTCCGCGAGGAATTCGCGGCGCTGGCGCCGACCGGCCATCGCCGCATGGGCTTCAACCCGCACGCCAATGGCGGCGAATTGTTGCAGCCGCTGTCGATGCCGCACTTCCATGCCTATGCCGTGCCGGTCGCCAAACCCGGCAGCGGACGGGCGGAGGCGACGCGGGTGCTGGGCGGCTTCCTGCGCGATGTGATGAAGTGCAATCTCGACAGCGCGAACTTCCGCCTGTTCGGCCCCGATGAAACCGCCTCCAACCGGCTGGAGGCCGTCTTCGCGGTCTCCGGCAAGGAATGGATGGCGGAAACGGTCGCCAATGACACCGATCTAAGCCAGACGGGCCGGGTCATGGAAGTGCTGAGCGAACATCTGTGCGAAGGCTGGCTGGAAGGCTATCTGCTCACCGGCCGTCATGGCCTGTTTTCCTGTTACGAGGCCTTCATCCACATCATCGATTCGATGTTCAACCAGCACGCCAAGTTCCTGAAGGCCAGCAAGGCCATCGGCTGGCGCAAGCCCATCGCCTCGCTCAATTACCTGCTGACCTCCCATGTCTGGCGCCAGGATCACAATGGCTTTTCCCACCAGGACCCCGGCTTCATCGACCATGTCGCCAACAAGAAGTCCGAAATCGTGCGGATCTACCTGCCGCCCGACGCGAACTGTTTGCTGTCGGTGGCGGATCATTGCCTGCGCAGCCGCGACTACATCAACCTGATCGTCGCCGGCAAGCAGCCGGAATGGCAATGGCTGGACATGGACGCGGCGGTTCGCCATTGCACGGCGGGCGCGGGCATCTGGCACTGGGCCGGCAACGAGGCGGGCGATCCGGATGTGGTCATGGCCTGTGCCGGCGACATACCGACCCTGGAAACGCTGGCGGCCGTGACGCTGCTGCGCGACTATGTGCCGGACATCCGCATCCGGGTGGTCAATGTGGTGGACCTGATGGTGCTGCAGCCCCAGTCCGAACATCCCCATGGGCTGGAAGACCAGGATTTCGACGAATTGTTCACCACCGACAGGCCGGTGATCTTCGCTTTCCATGGCTATCCGGCGATGATTCACAAGCTGACCTACCGCCGCCGCAATCACGGCAATTTCCATGTCCGGGGCTACAAGGAAGAGGGCACCACCACGACGCCCTTCGACATGGTGGTGCTGAACAATCTCGACCGCTACCAGCTGGCGCTCGATGCCATCACGCGGATTCCCCGCTTGCGCGGCGAGGTCGAGAAGGCGACGGCGCGCTATTGGAGCACGATGGAGCGCCACAAGCTTTATGTCAGCGAGCATGGCGACGACATGCACGAGGTCCGCGACTGGCAATGGCCGCAGTGATCGCCGCCGAAAGCCGCGAATGACGAATGCGGTCCCTGGCCTGACCACGGCCGATGCGCGGCGGCTGCTGGCGCGCGACGGCCCGAACGCCATCGTTGACGTTTCGCAACATCCGGTATGGCGGGCGCTGAAAAAACTCTGGGCGCCGGTGCCATGGATGCTGGAGGCGGCCATTCTCATCCAGCTCGGGCTGGGCGATTATGTCGAAGCCGGAGTCGTGGCGCTTCTGCTCCTGTTCAACGCGGCGCTGGGATATTTCCAGGAGGGCCGGGCCCAGGCGACCCTGGACGCCCTCAAGTCCCGGCTGGCGCTGGTGGCGTCCGTCCGGCGCGACGGCAACTGGGTCACGATGCCGGCGGCACAGCTTGTTGCCGGGGATGTCGTGAAGCTTTCGCTGGGCGCGGTGGTGGGCGCCGATGTGCGGTTGCTGGGCGGCTCGATCCTGCTCGACCAGTCCATGCTGACCGGAGAATCCGTGCCCGTGGAATCCGGGGCGGGCGTGGTGGCCTATGCCGGGGCGCTGGTGCGGCGCGGTGAGGCGGTGGCGGTGGTGACCGCGACGGGCGAACGCACCAAGTTCGGGCGCACGGCGGAACTGGTCCGCACCGCGTCCGTGGAAAGCACCCAGCAGAAGATCGTCATGCGGGTGGTCCGCAACCTGGCGTTTTTCAACGGCGGGGTGACTGTCCTGCTGGCGGGTTACGCGCTCTGGCTTCCGATGCCCGGCGCGGAGATCGTTCCGCTCATCCTGGTGGCGGTGCTGTCCTCGATCCCCGTGGCGCTGCCGTCCATGTTCACGCTTGCCGCGTCGGTCGGCGCCCGCTCGCTTGCCCGTCAGGGCGTGTTGCCGACAAGCCTGTCGGCGGTCGACGAAGCCGCCGGGATCGACATCCTCTGCGCCGACAAGACCGGCACCCTGACGCGCAACGCGCTGGCCGTGACGGCGATCCGCCCGATGCCATCGTTCGATGCGGCGCACCTGCTGGCGTTCGCCGCCCTGGCCAGTTCCGACGGCGGCCAGGACCCGGTGGACGCAGCGATCCGGGCCGCGGCCAAGGACACGCCGGTCGCCGATCTGCCGCAACTAGTGACGTTCGTGCCGTTCGACCCGGCGATGAAGCGATCCGAAGCCGCCCTGCGCCAGGTGGATGGCGCAACCATACGGGTGATGAAGGGGGCCTTTGCCGCCATTGCGGGCCTGGCGCAGCCCTCGCCGGGCGCTTTGCCGATGGTGGAGGAATTGGAAGCCAAAGGCTTCCGCGTCCTGGCGGTGGCCGCGGGGCCCGCCAATGCCATGGCGATGATGGGCCTGATTGCGCTGAGCGATCCGCCGCGCGACGACTCGGCGGCTTTGGTGACGGAACTGGGCGGGCTGGGGGTGCGAACCGTCATGGTCACGGGTGACGCCGCGAAAACCGCCCAGGCGGTGGCCGCCATGGTGGGCATCGCCGGGCCGGTGTGGGCGCAAACGCCCATGCCGGACGATCTTCAGGCCGAGAAATATTCGATCTTCGCCGGGGTGTTGCCGGAGGACAAATATCGCCTCGTCAAGGCGCTGCAGAAGGACGGACACATCGTCGGCATGTGCGGCGACGGCGCCAATGATGCCCCCGCCTTGCGCCAGGCGCAGATGGGTATCGCCGTCTCGACGGCGACCGATGTCGCCAAATCGGCGGCGGGCATCGTGTTGACGGAGCCGGGGCTGGGCGGAATCGTCGCCGCGATCAAGGAAGGCCGCACCACCTTCCAGCGCATCCTGACCTACACCTTGCGCTCGATCATTCACAAGATCGTGCAGGTGCTCTTTCTCGCGGTCGGCCTGGCGATCACCGGACATGCCATCCTCACCCCGACGCTGATGGTGCTGATGATGGTCACGGGCGACTTCCTGGCCATGTCGTCTTCGACCGACAATGTGCGTCCGTCCCCGAAACCCAATGTGTGGCGAATCCGCAATCTCACCATTGCCGGCATCATCCTGGGTTTTGCCGACCTGCTGTTCTGTGTCGCCAGCCTGGCCGCCGGGAAGTTCTGGCTGGGTCTGGGCACCGGGGCCTTGCAGACGCTGGTGGTGGTGACGCTGGTCTTCAGCGGGCAGGCCGTATTCTACGTCTCGCGCGAAAGGCGGCACCTGTGGAGTTCCAGGCCGGGACGCTGGCTCATTGCATCCTCGGCCGCCGACCTGACGATCATCACGCTCCTGGCCACCAACGGGGTGCTGATGACCGCGCTGCCCATCGCGATCATCGGCGGCGTGTTCGGGATGGCCGTCATCCTTGCCCTGACGCTGGACGGCGTGAAATTCCTTCTGTTCCAGCGCCTGGCGATTGCCTGAAGGCGGCTTTCCTTATCGGGCTTCAGGAATTAAAGGGCCAGCGACAGAAGCCGGGCGGGATCGGCGGAAGGGCCCACAAACACCGTGCGGGGGCCGGTGGAAGCGGGCAGGGGAATGGTTACGGTTCCCCGCGCCGACGGCTCCAGTGCGATCTTGGCGAAGCCTTTCAGTTCCAGCACGGGGCGTGTCACGCCCGGCCTTGTCTGACGCGTGAACAGGAACAGTGTTTCCTGCGCGGCCCGTGCGCCCGTGTTGGCGACATCCACGGTCGCGCCCTCGTCCGTGACGCGCAGACTGGCGATCTCGAACGCGCCATAGGTGAGGCCGTGGCCGAAAGGGAACAGCGGCGCGTTATCCACATCGCTGTAATGGCTGGTGTAATGGTCGTTCGGATTGAACGGCCGCCCGCTGGGGCGCTGGCCGAAGAACACCGGAATCTGGCCCATAGCGCGCGGCCAGCTGATGGGCGTCTTGCCGCTGGGCGAGGCCCGGCCGGTCAGCACATCGGCGATGGCGTTGCCCGCCTCGCTGCCGGGAAACCAGGCGGCGACCAACGCATCCGCGCCCGCCGCCAGTTCGGGAACGACCAGCGGCCGCCCCGAGAACAACAGCACGATGACCGGCTTTCCCTTTGCCCGCGCCAATACGGCATCGGCAAGCTGTTGCTGCACGCCAGGCAGGCCCAGATGGGCGCGGCTGGCCGCCTCGCCGCTCATGGTGGCTGCTTCGCCCAGGCACAGCAGCACCGCATCGACCTCGTCGCAAAGCGCCTCCGCTTCGGCGATGTGTGAGGCATCCGCGCCCTCGATCTGCACGCCGGGCGCGAAGCGGAAGTCCAGGCCCGCCTGCCGCAGACCCGTCAGCACGCTCACACAATCCTCCGGCCGTCCCGCGCCCCACCAGGGGCCGCGCATCTCGCCGGCGGCATCCGCCAGCGGGCCGATCACCGCCAGCCGTCCGCGCCCCAGGGGCAGGGCATTGTTCCGGTTCTTCAACAGCACCAGCGCGCGCGCGGCCACGTCGCGCGCCAGTGCGCGCCGCCTGGCCAGCGCATCCGCCGTGTCGGGCGTGCGGCCGCGGCGATAGGGATCGGCGAACAGGTCCAGCCGCTCCTTCAGCACCAGCACGCGGCGCACGGCATCGTCGATGTCGGCCATCGAAGCCAGGCCGCGTTCCAGCGCGACGGGCAATCCCCGGCGATAGGCATCCGCCATCATGTCGATATCGACCCCGGCCTTCAGCGCCAGCGCCGCCGCTTCGGCCAGGTCGTCCGCGACGCCATGGTTGATGAGTTCAGCAATGGCGTTGTAATCGCTGACGATCACGCCATCGAAACCCATGTCGCCGCGCAGGGTGCCGCGCAGCAAGGCCCGGTTCGCCGTCATCGGCACGCCGTTCAGGTCGGTGAAGGCGGGCATCACGCTGGCGACGCCGGCTTCGACCGCCGCGCGGAAGGGCGGCAGATAGACCTCTTCCAGCATGCCCGCCGACATGTCCGTGCTGGCATATTCGCGCCCCGCCGTGACCGCGCCATAGCCCACATAATGCTTGGCGCAAGCCGCGATGGCGCCGACATCGGACAGGCTGAGATTCTGATAGCCCCGCACCTTGGCGCGGGCGATGGCTGCGCCCAGGAACGGGTCTTCGCCCGGCCCTTCGGCGATGCGGCCCCAGCGCGGATCGCGCGCTACATCCAGCATCGGCGAAAAGGCCAGGTGCAGGCCGTCGGCCGTGGCCTCCTGCGCCGCGGCGCGCGCGGTGGCTTCCCAGGCGGCGGGATCGAACATCCCTGCTTCGGCAAGGGGTATCGGAAACACCGTGCGGTGGCCATGGATCACATCGTACCCCAGCAGCAATGGGATATGCAGGCGCGATTCCTCCACCGCGATCTTCTGGATGCGCTGCACGTGTTCGGCGCCATACAGGTTCAGCATATTGCCGATGACGCCGGCGCGGATGGAATCTTCGGACACCGGGGTGATCACCGGGCCGGTCACCGCATAGTCGGAGGCTGTCATCGTCATCTGGCCGATCTTTTCGGCCAGGGTCATGTCGGCGATCAGTTTGTCGATGTGGCTCATGCGGCCAGTGTAGACCGGCATTGCGGTTTTTTGCATGCCGTTTCGATGGGCCGGTGTTAGAACAACATGACAATGTTCACCGATCGGCCATCCCCCATCTCCGGCAGCGCTTCCTTGCGGGCGCAACTGGAAATGATGATTCGCGCCCTGCTGGCTTCGCAGGTGCGCAACCGGCTTTTCCTGCTGTTCGGCGCGATTGTTGTGGTGGTCGCGCTGACGACCTATGGCCAGATCCGCCTCAACCGCTGGAACCAGCCTTTCTACGACGCGCTGGAGCGCCGCGATCTGCATTCCTTCGATGTCCAGCTGGGCGTGTTCTGCGTCATCGCCGGCGCGCTGCTGGTGCTCAATGTCGCGCAGCGATTCCTGGCGGAGGCACTCAAGCTCAGGCTGCGCGAAGGCCTTGTGCAGGATTTGGTCGGAGAATGGCTGCGGCCCGGCCGCGCGTTGAAGCTGTCTCAGGAAGGCCCCATCGGCATCAATCCCGACCAGCGGCTGCATGAAGACTCCCGCCACCTGACCGAACTGTCGGGCGACCTTGGCGTGGGGCTGCTGCAATCGGCCATCCTGCTGGCGACCTTTGTCGATGTGTTGTGGAACATCTCCGGCGATTTCGCGCTCACCTATCGGGGCCATGCCTTTGACATTCCCGGCTACATGGTGTGGGCGGCGATCCTGTATGCCGGCTTCGGCTCGCTGGCGAGCTATTGGGTGGGCCGCAACCTGGTGGCCCGCAATGCGGAACGCTATCAGCGCGAATCCGAGATCCGCTTCGCGCTGATGCAGACCAACGAGCATATCGAACGGATCGAGAATTCGCCGCAAGGTCTGGAACAGGCCCGCAGCCGCATCATTGACGCGCTGAACAACGTGCTGGGCGCGTTATGGAAGCTGGTATTCGGCGTCACCAATCTCACCTGGGTGACGGCCGGTTATGGCTGGCTGACCCTGGTGGCGCCGATCCTGATCGCGGCGCCGGCCTATTTTGCCGGCACGCTTACCTTCGGCGGGCTGATGATGGCGGTGGGCGCCTTCAACCAGGTGCAGCAATCGCTGCGCTGGTTCGTGGACAATTTCAGCACCATCGCGGACTGGCGCGCGACACTGCTGCGGGTGGCGGAATTCCGCCGCGCCCTGCTGGTCTGCGACCGCCTGCCGGCCCCGGAGCCGACCACCCATGGATGACCTGCCCGCGCTGGCGGACCTGCCGGACGACGCCCTGCTGGAGGCGCTGCAGCGGCGCACCTTCCGCTTCTTCTGGGAAGGGGCCGAGCCGCAAAGCGGTCTGGCGCGCGACCGCAATCGCCAAAGCGCCGATGCCGGCAATCATCTGGTGGCGGTGGGCGGTTCCGGCTTCGGCATCATGGCGATGATCGTGGCGGCGGCGCGCGGCTGGATCGCCCGCGAGGCGGCCGTGATGCGGCTGGAACGGATGCTCACGGCGCTGGAAGGGGCCGAACGGCATCATGGCGTTTTTCCCCATTTCCTCGATGGCGTCAGCGGCGCGACCATCCCCTTTGGCCCCCAGGATGACGGCGGCGATCTGGTTGAGACATCGTTCCTGATGATGGGTCTGCTCGCGGCGCGGGCGTGGGCGGAGCGGCCGGGGGAAGCCGGCTTGCGCGCCCGCATCACCGCGCTATGGGAAAGCGTGGCGTGGGACTGGCATGTCCAACCGGGGCAAGAGGTGCTGACCTGGCACTGGAGCCCGCGGCATGGCTTTGCCATGAACCATGCGATCCGCGGCTGGAATGAATGCCTGATCGCCTATGTCCTGGCCGCCGCCTCGCCCACCCATGCGATTGGGCGCCAGGTCTATGAACAGGGCTTCTGCGCAGGCCCCGATTATCGCAACGGCAATCTCTATCACGGCATCCGCCTGCCGCTGGGGCCCGCGCTGGGCGGGCCGCTGTTCTTCACCCACTATTCCTTTTGCGGCCTCGATCCGCGCGGGCTCCGTGATTCCCATGCCGATTATTGGGAACAGAATGTCGCCCATGCCCGGATCAACCATGCCCATTGCCTGGCCAATCCCGGCGGCTTTGCCGGATACGGCCCGGATTGCTGGGGCCTGACGGCCAGCGACGACCCGGACGGCTATGACGCGCACGCGCCGGGCAACGACAATGGCACCATCTCGCCGACCGCGGCGCTATCGAGCTTTGTCTACACGCCGCGCGAATCCTTCGCCGCGCTGCGCGGCTTCCTGCGCGGGCACGGCGAACGTATCTGGGGCCGCCAGGGCTTCACCGATGCCTTCAATCCCGGACGCGGCTGGTTCGCCGATACCTTCCTGGCGATCGACCAGGGCCCCATCGTGGCGATGATCGAGAATTACCGCACCGGCCTGCTATGGAAGTTGTTCATGGCGGTGCCCGAGGTGCGCGCCGGACTGGCGAAGCTGGGCTTCGAGACCCCCTCGGCATGACGTCGCTGGAGGATTGGATCGCGGCGCAGCGCGCGCACGCCATCGCCGGCCTGCTGCGATGTATCTCGTCTTCCCAAACAAAGACGCGCCCCGGCTTCGGGCAGGTCATCGTGCCGCGGCGCGGATCGGTCGTCGCTTCGCCGGTGCTGGCCGACTGGAATCCCGAGCCGGATTATTTCTTCCACTGGTATCGCGACAGCGCCCTTGTCATCGACGCCTTGCGGCTGGTGCGGGGTGACGTGCCCGAAGCGCGCCGGCATCTGGCGGACTTCACGGATTTCAGTCTGGAACTGGCGGCGCTGGATGGCCGCGACATGCCGCCCGGCTGGCAGGCGCATGTCGCGCCGGACTTTGTCCGCTTCCTGCGGAAGGATATCGCACACGTTTATGGCGATACCGTTGCGGCCGAGGCGCGGGTCAATCCCGACGGCACGCTGGATATCAGCGACTGGCCCCGGCCGCAATATGACGGCCCGGCCTTGCGCGCGCTGGCGCTGCTGCGCTGGGGCGCGGACAGCGCGATGCAGAAGCAGCTCGTAGTCGCGGACCTGCGCTTCCTGCTCGCCCATGCGCGCAATCCCTGTTTCGGCATCTGGGAAGAAGAATCCGGGCTGCATTATTATACCCTGCGCGTCGGCGAAGCGGCGCTGCGCCGTGGCGCGGCCTGGCTCGACGACCCCGATTTCGCGGCAGCCTGCCGGCGGGAAGCGGATGCGCTTGCCGCATCGCTGGAGGGTTTCTGGTCGCCGGAACAAGGCTTCATCCGCGCGCGCCGGCTGGCGCAAGGCCGCTCTGCCAGGGAACCGGACATCGCCGTGATCCTGGCCGCCAATCATGCGCAAATACCGCCGGACGCACGGCTCACCGCCACGCTCGACAGGCTGGCCGATCATTTTCGCGGCAGCTTTGCCATCAACCGCGATGTGAATGACGGCCCCGCCCTGGGCCGTTATCCCGGGGACACCTATTTCTCCGGCGGGGCCTGGTTTGTCGCGACCCTGGGCGCGGCGGAATATTGCTATCGCGCGGGCGATGCGCGGCGCGGCGACGCTTTCCTGGAGACGGTTCGCCGTTTCGCGCCCGATGACGGCCGATTGCCGGAGCAGTTCGACCAGGGCACCGGGGCGCCGTCTTCCACGCCGGATCTGGGCTGGAGCCATGCGGCTTTTCTCAGCTGCATCGCCGCCCGCGGCTAGTTTGCGCGGTCATGGCATTTGCCGCTCCCAAGGCGCCCAGGCCCGGAATCGGCGGCTTGCGATTCTCGAATGCTTGTGGTGCATCGCCGTTGGCCGGAAATTGCTGCAGCGCATTGCGATTTGCGATGGGAAAAGCCGTCGTTCCATCATCGCCCCTTTTTAATAAGTCGTTTGAGATCGCGATTACCCTATGGACCGCGAAATAAATTTTCGAAAAAGCACAATTCGTGCCCGGATCGCCGGAATGGCCTTACCGAGCCTTGAAAATCGGCCGCCAAATGCTCTCCTTGTTCCATGTCACAGGATTTTCGCGAACGCGGACGATGGCTGGCGCGCAATGTGCTTCCGCATGAAGCGTTGATACGGGCGAAACTCCGGGACATGTGCCTTTACGATCTGGATGTGGAAGATGTGATCCAGGAGATGTATGCCAAGTTTCTGACCCTGCCGTCGCTGGAAACCATCCGCTATCCCAGGCAGTATGCGCTTCTCACGGCCAGGGCGATCATCATCGATCACGTGCGGCATTCGCGGGTCGTGTCCATCACCTCCAGCGGCAATCTGGAACTGCTGGAGATTCCCGAGCCGGACGCCAATGGCGAGGAACGAATGGAATTCCAGCAGGAGATCCGGGCCGTCACGGCCGCCCTGGACCAGCTTCCGGCGATGTGCCGGGAAACGCTTGTCTTGCGGCGCATCGAGGGCCTGTCGCAAAGGGAAGTGGCGCGACGCCTCAAGATCAGCGAGAAGACAGTGGAAAAGCACATGGCAAACGGTGTGCGTCTGCTGATTAAATTGTTCGGACGGGGAGGGAAACCCAGGGCAAACACGTCGACTACAAAGGAATTGGTGCTTCCGGAAAATGTCATCGATAAACCACGAGATTGACAGGCTGGCCGCCAATTGGGCCGCCAGAAGGGACCTGGGAAAGCTCTCCGCCGGAGAGCAGGCCGTGTTTGAGGCCTGGCTCGCGGCGGATGTCCGGCACCTGGGCGCTTACGGACGGGCCGAAGCGGTTCTCGGCCGGCTTGAGCGGCTGAACAGCGCCGCCCTGGATTCGGCGCCCGACGCGGCGGCGCGGCCGTCCGGCTGGACGCGGCGCCGCGTCCTGTGGACCGGCGGCGGCGCGGCGGGCCTGGCGGCGGGCCTGGGCATCGCGGTGTTGCGCGACGGCGTCCAGCAGGAGGCATTCTCCACCGCGATCGGACAGATGCGGGAGGTCGTCCTGGCCGACGGCTCGGTCGTTTCCCTCAACACCAATTCCGAAATCTCGGTCCAGTTCACCGGCAATGCCCGCAACATCGACCTTCTGCGGGGCGAGGCGCTGTTCGACGTCGCCAAGAACAGGCACCGCCCGTTCATCGTGTCGGCGGGCGATACGCGCGTGCGCGCGGTGGGGACCAGCTTCACGGTGTCCCGGTTGCCGCAAAGGCCGATCCAGGTCCTGGTGCGGGAAGGCGTCGTCGAATTGCGGCGTGCCGACGCCCTGGAAGCTCTGCCGGTGCGGGCCAGCGCGAACATCCAGGCGATCGCGCCGCCGGGCGCGCCGATCGTCACGATGGCGATGCCGGAAGAGAAGCTGGTGCGCGACCTGGCCTGGCAGCGCGGCAGCATCGCGCTGGACAACCAGACCCTGGCCGATGCCGCCGGCGAATTCGCCCGCTACAGCGAGGTCCGCATCGTCGTCGATCCCGATGTGTCCAACAGGACCGTCACCGGTCTTTTCGCTTCGAACGATCCGGTCGGCTTCGCCAGGGCCGCCGCCGCCGTGCTGAAGCTGCAGATGGAAGTGAAAGGCAACGAAGTCAGAATCTTTTAGAATTGAATAAGTCACCATAGGGAAATGAATGCGCCCGCCCGTCATCTGATCGAGTATCGGGAGAGGGCGCACATCATCCACTAGGGTGCATAATAAAAAGAGGGGGCGTGGGAAGCGGCAGGATAGGCGCAGTGGTGTGCGGAGCAATTGCGATTGCTGCGCTGTCCTGCAGTACACCCGTTTTCGCCCAGGTTCGGCAGTTCGATGTCCCCGCCGGGGATGCCGGAAGGTCCATACCCGAGTTCGCGCGTCAGGCTCAGATCCAGGTCATAGCGCCTGGCGACCAGCTTCACGGCGTGATCACGCCTCCCATCAAAGGCGCCTACGATGTTTTTGCCGCTCTCGACCTGATGCTGAAAGGGACTGACCTGAAGGTCAGGCGTTCGACGGAGGGGATGGTGACGATCTCCCTGCTCGAAACGAAAAAAAAGCACGAGGAGAGGGAAGAAATGTCGCCAATATCGCCAAAGAATTCGACATCGGTGCTGGCCTTGTTTTTCAGCGTCCTGGCCGCGAGCGCCGCGCATGCCCAGGCGCCGGCGACCGACGACGCCGCCGCGGCGGCGGCGGAACCCGTGGAAGCCGTCGTCGTGACCGGCACCAGCATCCGCGGCCTGGCGCCCGTCGGCTCCAACCTGATCACGGTCGATGCGGCGGAAATCCAGACCTATTCGCCCGGCGACGTCCAGGACATCCTGGTCAACATCCCGTCCCTGACCGGCATGAACAACATCAACCAGGGCACGACGCACTCCTCCTCCTTCGCCCCGACGATCCACCAGCTAGGCGTCAGCGCCTCCAACAGCACGCTGGTGCTGATCGACGGCCATCGCATGCCGTCCGACGGACAGAATCACGGCCTGACCGATCCCAATATCGTGCCGGTCTCCATGCTGCAGGAGGTCGATGTGCTGCCGGACGGTGCCTCCTCGATCTACGGCTCCGACGCGGTGGCCGGGGTGATCAATTTCATCACCCGCAAACGCTTCCAGGGCCTGGAAATGACCGGGCAATACGGTTTTTCCGACGGTTACCGCACGCTCCAGTTCAACGGCCTGTGGGGCACCGAATGGAACGGCGGCGGCCTGGTGATCGGGGCGTCCTATTCCGACAAGGGCTCCATCGCCAATATCCGCCGCCTGAAGTATGTGCAGGGCGATTTCACCGCCCAGGGCGGCACCAACTTCCGCAGCTTCAACTGTTATCCCGCGACCGTGCAGCCCAACGGGACCGGAAACATCTTCCTGGATTCCACGTCGGGCACCTCGGTCGCCAACACCGCGGCGAACGCGTCCTGCACCAATCCCTACGGCAACTTTCTCGATCCCGAAATCCGTTCGAATTTCATGGTGCGCGTCACCCAGGACATCGGGCCGGTCTCGCTGAGCCTGGACCTGCTCTATGCCATCCGGCGCGACGACACCGTGCAGCCCTGGAACACCCAGATCACCGCCACCGCCTTCGGCACCGGGGCGCAGGCCAATCCCTTCTACACCGTGCCGGCCGGCTTCACCGGAGCCGCGACCAAGGAATCGTTGCGCTTCAACCTGGCCGGCCTGCTGCCGAACGACCAGTATTACGGCTCCAGCATGAGCGGCAACCAGAACGCCTATATCCGGCCGGTGGCGGACTGGAACATCAACGACAATTTCCATTTGACCGCCAGCGCCGTGATCGGCACCGACCGGCTGTACGCCAACAGCTATAACGGCTTGTGCACCGGCTGCGTCTACCTGGCCCTGAACGGCACGACATCGGCCGGCGGCAGCACCGCGCCGGTCGTCTCCTCGACGCTGCCCTACACCACCACGACCGTTACCCAGCTTCCCCTGACCGCGGCCAATGCGCTGGATGTCTGGAATCCCGCCGCCACCAACCGCACCTCCGCGGCGGTGTTGAAAAGCCTGGGCCAGGCGCAGAGCCAGTCCAACACCTATGACCAGCTGCAGGACTACAAGATCGTGCTGGACGGCTCGCCCTTCGCCTTGCCCGGCGGCAAGGTCCGCATCGCGGTGGGCGCGGAATCGCTGCAGACGGGCGAGCAGGCCTATGCCGACGGCGCCGGCACGCTGGGGCCATCGTCGAACTTCTCCACCGCCACCGCCTTCCAGTATCCGCGCACCGACTATGCCTATTTCGGAGAACTGGACGTGCCGCTGGTCGGCGCGGAGATGAACGTGCCCTTCGTGCAGAGCCTGGAAGTGAACCTGTCCGGACGCTATGACGATTACAGCGACGTCGGCACCACCGCCAATCCCAAGATCGGCGTCAACTGGGTGGTGATGGACGGTCTCAAGGCCCGCGGCAGCTATTCCACCTCCTTCGTGGCGCCGGCGCTCGATTCGATCGGCAAGCCGCCGGGGCTGCTCTCGGTTTCTTCCGCCTTCAACCTGCCGCTGGCCTCCTATCCCAACGCCGCTTTGTTGCCCGGCGTGACCTGCACGGCCGCCAGTTGCGCCATCCCGGCAACGGACCAGGGCGTCCAGTTGCAGGGCGCGACGAATCTGGTGCCCGAGCGCGGCCATAGCTGGTCGGTCGGCGCCGACTGGACCCCCGATTACATTCCCGGCCTTACCGTCAACCTGACCTATTGGAGCGCGGCATTCCTGGGCGGCGTGACCTCGCCCTTCTATGCCCAGGACGCGGCTTCCACGGCGCTGAATTCGCTGATCGTGCTCTATCCCGCCGGCATCACGCCGTCGCAACTGGCGGCCTATACCGCCGGTTCGGGCGGCAACAGCACCAACGCGCCGGTGCTGAGTTCCCTGCCGGCCACGGCCTATTACACCTATGACGAACGCCAGCGTAACGTCCTGAACCTCAAGGTTCAGGGCATCGACGCCTTCATCGGATACAAGTTCGAAACCGGCTTCGGCAGCTTCTCCGTCACCGATGCCGTGACCCAGTTCGTGAAGTTCGACCAGCAGGTCGGCACGGGCGCCCCGACCTTCAGCGTTCTCAACACGGACGGCTTCAATTCGACATTCCCGTCCATCGCCACCCAGATGCGGGCGACGCTCGGCTGGAGCCTGTCGGGCTTTTATGTGCAGTTGGGCATGAACTATACCGGCGCCTATCGCAACTGGTCCGCGACCTCGGTCATTCCGGTGACGGGCGATCCGTTCGGCAATCCCTCGGGCGGCGGCGACCATGTCCACGCCTCGGAAATCTTCGACCTCTATGCCAGCTACAGCTTTACCACCGGGCTTCTGGGGGACGACGAGATATACGCCCACATACAGGATCTGTTCGACACCGATCCGCCCTTCTACAATTCGGCGCTGGGCTATGATAGTTACAATTCCAATCCGATCGGACGTATCGTCGAGGTCGGTCTGAGAACAAGATTTTAGGGAGAGGTCAAACCATGAATATCGATAAGAGAAGCTTTCTGGGCGCGGCGGTCGGAATCGGGGCGGCGCTTGCCGCACCGGGCGGCGCCCAGGCACAATCCAAGGCGCCGCCGGTGGACGATCTGGGCCGCAATGCGGACAACATGCGCGAAAAGCCCGCGCCGCGGCGCAAGGCCAGGACCACCAAGCTGTTCCTGACGCCGCCGTCCTGGCCCAATGCCATCACCGCCGATCCGGACGGCCGGGGCTTCTGGGTGCAGCAGCAGAAACATGACAGCACGCCCGAAACCGCCTGGCTGCTGGACATGAAGGGCAAGGTGCTGAAAAGCGTGGTGACCGCTTGCGTGGATTGCAGCGGCATGGCGGTGGGCAACGGCTTTGTCTGGAGCGGCGCCAATGGCGCTTCGGTCCACAATCCCACCAACCCGCCGGTCGAAGGCGTGTTCCAGACCGACATGAACGGCAAGACCGTCAGCCATCGCCAGATTCCGTTCGGGCCCAAGGACAATGGCGGTTCCTGCCACGGCATGGCCTGGGAAGATGCGGATGGCGGCCGCTTGTGGATTCAGGCGAACCGGCTGGAGTCGCTGGTCCGGATGAATCCGGTGACCTGGGAATGCGACTTCATGTTCCCGGCCGCGCGCGTCGACCGGCTGCACGGCATCGAAGTCGATGGCGGCTTCATCTGGCAGGTCTACGGCACCCAGAGCAAGGATGTGCCCGGCTATGCGGGTTATACGCCGGGGCTCATCAAGTACGACATCAAGACCGGCAGGCCGCTGGAGTTCGTCGATTTCGTGCCGGGCTCCTGCGACATGCACGATGTGGCGGTGCTGAACGGGCAGCTTTACGGGGTCGATGCCGGCGAGCATCCCGGCTGGCCGATCACCGGCGAGTATAACCGTCCGGGCTGGCCGGGCCTCAACAGCCCCAGCGCCGGATGGGTGTTCCGCATAGACATCGTTTGATCGCGCGCCGGCGGCGGGCAGGGGCTGCGGGGATGCGCAAGCCGTGCTGGTTGTTGTTGTCCGGTCTGGCGGTTGCCGCGATACCGCCCGCGCAGGCGCGGCCGCGCGATGACGTGATGGCGGGCGCCTATCGCTGCGGGGCGATAGGCCCGTCACGCCAATGGCTGGACTGCTATTACGGCGCCGCCCAGCCCATCCGCGCGGCGCTGGGCCTGACGCCGGTGACGGGCGTTCAATCCCGGCTCGCGGGCAATCCTCCGGCGGGAACGCCGCAGGACCAGGCGGTGCGCGATGCGGTTATCCGGGAAGCGGGCCGCTGTGACGGCGACGGCCATGGCTGGCTGGACTGCTATTATGGTGCTGCCCAGCCCATGCGTCTGCTGTTGGGCTTGGCGCCCGCGCCGCAACACGCACAACAGGCCGCCGCCGCGGCATCGCCGGCTGGAGCGGCGGCGGAACTGCCGTCCGGCAGCTGGTTTCTGGGCGCGCGCGAAGGCTTGAAGGCCCGGCTCAGGTCTTACAGCCAGGATGCAAGCGGGCGCTTTACGGTGACGCTTGCGGACGGGCAGGTCTGGAGGCAAATGCCCGGCGATGTGCGCTATCCGCACTGGAACAAGCCCGCCGAATCCTATGTGGTCATCATTTCACGCGGGATACTGGGCACCATCAACCTGGTGGTCCAGGGCGAAACCGGCCTGTACAAGGTACAGCCCGGCTGACCGGCGCGCCCGTGAACCTCTTCGGAGCTGTCGCCCGGCGGCGGCACGCCGCGCGTGGCCATGGTGCAGACCGTGCAGGAACTGGGCGAGCTGCTGGATCAGGGCTATGTCGCCATCGTGATAGACCTGAAGGGCCGCAAGAAAGCCGTCAAGCTCGCCGCGAACTAGCCATCGGCAAGCTGTTTATGCGGCTCCATCAATTCGTCCGATACCCTGGTGAATTTGCATCCGGGTATCGAACGGGGCGTTGGCCGCGTCCAGGTCATGCAGGATTTTCCCGGCGTCGGCCGGCGACGCCAGATCGGGCCTGCCGCGGGTAACCAGATCCCCGGCGCCCCCTGTTCCCTGCGCATTCAGCGTGATCGGAATCAGGGAGGCGTGAACAAGTCCGGCCCTGGAAAGTTGCACATCGGCAATCACGCTCTTCCAGGTGGGATCGCCATAGGGATTGTCGGGCGAGGGCGACTGGTAGATGAAATTGCCCAGGCCGTAGAAAATCGGCTTGCCGCGATGGATCTCGATGCCCTGCAGCAGCGGGGCGCCATGTCCGACAAAGCAGGTCGCGCCCGCCGCGATGCAGCGATGCGCGAAATCCCTCTGCCAGGCGGGGACGGTGGCGATGTCGGGCTCCCAATAATGGTTATGGTCATAGGCCAGCACGACATCGGCGTGCGACGCGGCCTCGCGCAATGCCGCGAGCATGCGCCCGACGTCGTCTTCGTTCAGGGCACCCGAGGCGTCGCGCCGTATCTCGTTGACACCCGGCCGCGTGGCGGTGGCGGCGCCGCCTTCGCGAATCTTGCCGGTCGCCGCCGCCACGACCGCCACCGTGCCGTTGCGCGATGTCCGGTAGGCGGGCGCCGCGGCCTCGGCAAGCGTTAGTCCGGTGCCGGCGAACGGATCGTTGCGCGTCTTCAGTGCCGCGATGGAATCGACGATGCCGCCGCTGCCGACATCGAAGGCATGGTTGCTCGCGGTGGTGTAGAGCGTGACGCCCATATCATCCAGGCAGTCGATCACCGACGCATCGGCCAGGTGCAACAGCTTGGGATCGCGCGTCACCGTGCCGCCATGCGGCCCGCGGATCGCGGTTTCCAGATCGGTGAAACAGGCGTCGGCGCCGCGAAACATCTCATGGAAGCGGGCGAAGCCGGGCCATGCCTGGGCGCGCAAATCCTGCTGGATCAGCGACTGGCCCAACAAGATGACGCGCAGGCCCGCGGCATTCGCGTTGGCCGCAACGGGCAGCAGAGGCAGCGCGCAAGCGCCGGCGATGATGTCGCGGCGTGTCGGATGCAGCATGTCGAAAGATCCCGGCGTTTCGCCGGCAACTAGATCACGAGGCCGGCGGAGACGGAAGTGAACCCGGGTTCATGCCTTTTTGACATGGGCCGATGTCAAAGCACGATAGTATTGCGCATTTGCGAAACAGCTTCGACAGTGATGCATCGGTTCGCGATCCGCGCAGACGCAAAATGCGCAGCGGCACGGCGGGCATTATCGTTCGAAGGGGATTTCGACATGCGCTACAGCCATATCTTGAAGCAGGGCGTTTCGCTCGCCGTGCTGTGTACCGGTTTCGCGCTGACCGCGCAGGCCCAGGCGCAGAGCGCGCAGGATTCGACCGAGACGGTGACCGTCACCGGCTCGCGCATCGCGCGAAAGGATGCCGATACCGTCGGCCCCCTGACCACGCTGACCAGCCGCGACATCGAGAACACCGCGTCTTCCTCCATCGGCGATATTCTCCAGAAGCTGCCGGACGCGGGCGTCAGCTACAATTCCAACGGCACCCAGGGCACCTCCTATGGCGGCAGTTCGGTTTCGCTGCGCTATCTCGCCAATACCGATGGCGACGCCGACCGCACCCTGGTCCTGGTCGATGGCCACCGCTGGGTGGACGGCACCGGCGCGCGCGGCATCCGCGATTTCGTCGATCTCAACACCATTCCCATCGGCCTGATCGGCAGTGTCGAGGTGCTGCAGGATGGCGCTTCGGCCATCTATGGCGCCGACGCCATCGCCGGCGTGGTCAATATCCATACCCGCCAGGATGTCGACGGCCTTTCCACCAGTCTCAAATATGGCGAGAGCCAGCGCGGCGACGGCGAGGAAATGGCGGGCTATGTCAACTGGGGCGCGCCGCTCGACCATGGCTCGATCTTCCTGTCGGCCAGCTATGTGAAGGACGATCCGGTCTATACCGGCGACCGGCCGCTCAGCAGCCTGTCGCTCACCGGCGGGCTGAACAATCTGTCGACGCCGGGTTCCAGTCCGCGCGGCCTCTATGTCCTGCCGGGCTTCTCCACCGCCGCCAAGCCCATCACCCAGAATGTCGGCGCCGCCACGCCTACCGGCCCGGCGGATTATCACATCGCCACGCTGCCCCAGGATTACTACAATCAGGAATCCCAGGGCCTCTACGATGTCGGCCCCAGCGAGCGTTACGGGCTTTACGGCCGCATCGTCGACCAGATCACCAAGGACGTCACCTTCACGGTGGACGCGCTGTGGAACCGCCGCCAGTCGAGCCAGCTTTTCTCGCCCACCAATCTCTCCATCGGCGGCACCGGCGGCACCGAGAAGGGCTTCGCCATCGCCGCCAACCAGGCCTACAACCCGTTCGGCGTCGGCTTCGCCGCCAACCAGCCCTGGAACATCCAGATCTTCACGCCGCAGGTGGGCAACCGCGACAATCTGCAGAACGACACCAATTACCGCTTCTCGGCCGGCTTCAACGGCGCCCTGGACGTCCTGGAGCGGAAATGGAACTGGAATCTTTTCGGTTCCTATGCGCGCAACGACATGCAGTTCCAGGCGCTCAACAATATCGACCTGGAGCATCTGTCCCTGGCGCTGGGTTCGCCCAGCGCCTGCGCCGCGGTGGCGGGCTGCGTTCCGGTCAATATCTTCGGCCAGATGACGCCGCAGCAGGCCTCCTATATCCGCGCCAATGCGCGGGAGACCAACAGCACCCAGCTTTACGACCTGACGCTGGACGTGAACGGCAATGTCCTCGACCTGCCGGGCGGGCCGCTGGGCGTGGCCTTCGGCGCCGAATATCGCCGCAATGTCGGCGAGGACGATCCCGATACCTATATCAACACGCTCTCGACCGGCACCGGCAACCTGCCGCTGCCGCCTTCGACGCCCACCACCACCGGCACGGCGCGCACGCCCACCGCCGACGGCTCGATCAATGTCGAGGAAGCCTATTTCGAGGTGAACGCGCCACTGATCGCCAACCAGCCCCTGATCCAGAGCCTGGAAGTGGATGCCGCGGTGCGTTACTCCAATTACGACTCGGTCGGCGACCATGTCACCAGCAAGGTCGGCGTGGGCTGGCGGCCGGTCGACGACCTGCTGCTGCGCGGCACCTTCAGCCAGGGCTTCCGCGCCCCGTCCCTGATCGAGCTTTACACCGGCTCGCGCCAGACCAACCTGGCGGGCAGCAATACCGATCCCTGCAACGGCGGCGCCGCCGCCCATCCCGGCCTGCCGGGCTGCGCCGGCATTCCCGCCACCTACAACCAGAATCTCTACAATTCCGGCACCCTGCCGGAAACCATCGCCGGCAATACCCAGGTGAAGCCGGAAACCGCCGAGACCTTCAGCTATGGCGTCGCCTATGCGCCGCACTGGCTGACAGGCTTCAGCCTGACGTCGGACTGGTACCAGGTGACCATCTACAACGCGATCAGCACGCCGGCGGTGACCACCGCGCTGCAGCTGTGCGCGGTGCAGGGCGGTTCCTATTGCAGCGTGGTGGACCGCGACGCCTCCAGCGGCCAGGTGCTCAACTTCCTCTCGGCCTATGAGAATCTGAACAAGATCAAGACCGCGGGCCTGGACACCACGGCGCGCTACAATTTCGACACCGATATCGGCAACTGGGAGGCGGTGTTCAGCACCACCTATCTCGACCGCTTCACCACCTATGCGCCCAATCCCAGCGGCGGGGCGCCACTCGTCACCAATGCGGCGGGCACCTCGACCGGCGGCACCACGCCCGCCACGGCGCGCTCGACCTATCCGCGCTGGAAGGCGTCGGCGTCGCTGCGCTGGTCGCAGGATGTCTATGCCGTGATGTGGCGCGGCCGCTATATCGGCGCCACCACCGACGGCGCGGCGCCCGCCTTGCCGGTGGTTCCGGTCAAGGGCCTGACTGTGAGCGAGATCTATTATAACGACCTGCAGTTCGAATATACCATGCCCGAGCATCAGGCCACCGTCACTGTGGGGGTCGACAATATCTTCGATGCCATGCCGCCGGCTTCCTATGCCAACGCGCCGATCAATTTCGACATGTACACCTATGACATTCTCGGACGGAACTTCTTCATCCGCTTGAGCAAATCCTTCTAGCATCCGGCCCGGCCGCGGCATCGCCGCGGCCGGCTGTCCAGCCTGGGCCTATACATGGTTGTTTCCTTCGAGCGTCATCAGGACGGTGACGATGTGCATGTCTTGCGCGACGTCATGGTGCCGATGCGCGACGGCGTGCATCTGGCGACGGACATCTACCGGCCGGCGCGGGGCGGCGTGCCGCTGGCCGCGGCGCTGCCGGTGCTGCTGGAGCGCACGCCCTACAACAAGCTGGGCACCAACCATGCCGACGGCAGCAGGGCCCGGCCGGAGCCCTTGTCCAAGCCGCAGATCGCCGCCAGTTTCGCGCGCGCCGGCTATGTCGTGGCGGTGCAGGACTGCCGCGGCCGCTATGCCTCCCAAGGCGTGTTCGAGAAATATCTGAGCGAGGGCACCGACGGCGTCGATACCCTGCAATGGCTGCTCGCCCAGCCCTGGTGCGACGGCAGGATCGGCAGTTTCGGCCTGTCCTACGGCGCCCATACCCAGGCGGCGATGGCGTCGCTGTCGGCGCCGGGATTGCGCGCCATGGTGCTGGATTCCGGCGGCTTCTCCAGCGCCTATCACAGCGGCATCCGCCAGGGCGGCGCCTTCGAACTCAAGCAGGCGACCTGGGCCTACCGGCATGCGCTGCTCAGCCCCGAAACCGCCCGCGATCCCGAACGCCGCGCCGTGCTGGAGGCGGAGGATTTGCGGGAGTGGTTCGCCCATATGCCCTGGTCGAAAGGCCATTCGCCGCTGCGCGCCGCGCCGGAATATGAGGATTACCTGCTCGACCAGTGGCGCAGCGGCAGCTTCGGGCCCTACTGGCGGCAGGTCGGGCTGTATGCCCGCGGCTATTATGCGGATTTTCCGCAGGCCCCGGTCATCATGATGTCGAGCTGGTTCGATCCCTATGCCCGCACGGCGGTGGAGAATTTCCACGGCCTCACGGCGGAGGGACGCGGGCCGGTCAAGCTGGTGCTGGGCCCCTGGACACATGGCCAGCGTTCGGTGAGCCATGCCGGCGATGTGGATTTCGGCGAGGCGGCTCCGCTCGACGGCAATATCGCCCCCGACTATCTCGCCTTGCGGCTGGCCTGGTTCGACCGTCACCTCAAGGGCCTGGATGCTCCCGACTATCTTCCCAGCCCGGTCAAGATCTTCGTGATGGGTGGCGGCTCGGGCAAGCGCGACGCGCAGGGGCGCCTGGTCCATGGCGGACAGTGGCGCGATGAAGAGAACTGGCCGCCGCCGGGCGCCAGGCCCACGGCCTTCTTCCTGCATCCGGATGGCGGCCTCGCCCAGGCGCCGGCCGAAGCGGGGCAGCGCGAGTTCCTGTTCGATCCCGGCCATCCCGTTCCCACCATCGGCGGGGCGATCGCATCGGGAGCGCCGGTGATGGCGGCAGGCGCCTTCGACCAGCGCGAGACGCCGGAGATTTTCGGCGCCGCCGCGCCCTTCCGGCCCTTGCGCGAACGCGACGACATAGTGGTGTTCGAGACCGCGCCGCTGGCGCAGGACACCGAAGTCACCGGCCCGGTCGCCGCGACGCTGTATGTCTCGTCTTCCGCGCCCGATACCGACATCACCATCAAGCTGATCGACGTCTATCCGCCCAGCAGCGACTGGCCGGAGGGCTTCGCCATGAACCTCACCCACGGCATCCTGCGCCTGCGCTACCGCGACAGTTTCGAGGCGCCGGCAATGATGGTGCCGGGCACGATCTATCGCGTCACCATCGAAGCCTTCCCCACCGCCAACCTGTTCGCCGCGGGGCATCGCATCCGGCTGGACGTTTCCAGCAGCAATTTTCCGCATTTCGACGTCAATCCCAACTCCGGCGAGCCGGAGGGCCAGGCCGACCGCAGGCAGGTGGCGCGCAACCGGATTCACATGGGGCCGGACCATCCCTCCATCATTGCCTTGCCGCTTGTGACGCGCCCGTGAGCAGCGCGGAACGGAAGGTCCAGCGGTTGGCGATCCCGTCTTCGACCCGTTCCATGTCTCGCGGGGCGAAAGCATGGTGAACCGGGGCGGCATCGCATGGACGCAGGAGCGAAAGCCGCTATACTTTATGTGACGGACAGGTGAAGTACGGCCGATGAAGCAGCTCAATCTCCGGGCGCTCAAGAGTTTTCATGAAATCATCGGCGCAGGATCGGCGACCGCCGCGGCGGATCGGCTGGGGCTGTCGCAGCCCGGCATCAGCCGCCTGATCTCCCAGCTTGAGCGCGATGTCGGCTTTTCGCTTTTCTACCGGGAAAAGGGCCGGCTGGTGCCGACCGCCGAAGGCCTGCTGGTCTATGAGGAGGTCGATCTGGCCTTCTCCAACATCGAGCGCATCAATTCGCTGATCCGCGATATCCGCAACCACGATACCGGCCAGCTCAGGATCGTCGCCTCGCCCAGCTTTTCCGAAGGCGTGCTGTCGGACGTGATCGTTGAATTCCTCAAGCTCTATCCCAAGGTGCGCGTCAATATCGATTCCCGCAGCGTCGAGACCGCCAAGGCCCAGGTCGCCACCCGCGCCGCCGATTGCGGTTTCGCCAAGCTGCCGATCAACCGGCCCGATATCGCGGTGGAGAAGATCATCACCAGCGGCACGGTTTGCGTGTTGCCCAGGAAGCACCCGCTCGCCAAACAGGAAACCATCTCTCCGCTGCAACTCAAGGACCAGCCCCTGGTGCTGCTGGGCCATGGCAGCTGGTTCCGGGTGCAGATCGAGGAATCCTTCAAGCATGCCGGCATCGACCCCAAGGTGAAGATCGAGACCCATACGGTGGGCTCGGCCTGCGCCTTCGCGGCGCGGGGCGCGGGCATCGCCATTGTCAACGAACTGATGGCCAAAGCATTCCTGCGCAACAATCTGGTGCTGCGGCCGTATACCGCCAGCATTCCGCATGAATTCGTGTTCATCACCTCGGCGCACACGCCGATGAACCGGCTGACCCAGGCCTTCCTGGAACAGACGCAGAAATATTTCCACGCTCAATAGCCGGTCGCCACGGCGATTGTCAGCGCCGCCAGCGACAGCAGCAGCAGCAGCAGGAACAGCGGCGCGATGAAGCGTATCCATTCCCCGAAGCCCACCTTGGCCGCCGCCAGATAAGCCAGCAGCATGCCGGAGGTCGGCGTCACCATGTTGGTGAGGCCGTTGCCCAGGATGAAGGCCAGCACGGTGGTCTGGCCGCTGACACCGGAGAGCTGGGCGATGGGCGCCAGGATCGGCATGCTGACCGCGACTTTCCCGGCGGTGGAGGGGATCAGCACGCCCAGGAACATCTCGATCGCCATCAACCCGCTGGCGGTGGCGGCGCCGGGCTGGCCGTGCAGGATTCGCGTGGCGCGGTCGATCATCGTGTCCAGTACATAGGAGTTCTGCAGCAGGATCTGCACCGCGCCCGCCAGCCCGATCAGCAGGGCGGCCAGGATCATGCTTTTGAGACCGTCCACGAAAGCGTCGGCGGCTTCGCGCGCCGGCATGCGGGCGGCCAGCGCGAAGACCAGGGTCAGCGCGACATAGAAGGTGCTGAGATCGTCTTCCTTCCAGCCCCAGAAAATCGAACCCGCCACCAGCAAGACGCCCGCCGCCGCCAGGATCAGCAGGATCGCCAGATGCGGCCAGGACAGCCTGCCGGGATCGCGCAGCGCCGCCGCTTCCGGCGGGCGCACCGGCTTCACCCGCCACAGGACGTAAAGAATGCCCAGAAGGATGAAGAGGGCGAACAGCGCCAGCCGGAAGCCCAGGCCGCTGAACAGCGCCACATGCGCCAGCGGCTGCGCCACCACCAGGGCGTAGGGATTGGTGACCGAGGTGCCGTAGCCGATCTTGGCGGCGACGCCCACCACCGCCACGGCGAAGATGGGACCATAGCCGAGCCGCTCGCCGACCAGCGCGGCAATGGGGATCAGCACCAGATATTCGGAAATGAAGCCCAGGAAGGTGCTGCCCAATCCCAGCAGCAGCATCAGCACCGGCACCAGGATATATTTGTTGCCGCCGGTGACCTGGATCAGCCGGTTCACCCCGGCATCGATGGCGCCGCTTCGCCGCAGCACGCCGAACATGCCGCCCACCAGCATCACCAGGAATTCGAGCTTGGCGTTCTTCACCAGCCCGTTGGGGATGGCGGCGAAGGCCGAGGCCAGCGAGGCGGGCGCCGCGCTGGTGTCGTGCGGCCCGGCCTCGACAATGGTGGGCGAAAAGAAAGTTTCCGCCCCGCCGCTCTTGGGCATGGTGCGATAGCTGCCGGGCACCACCAGCGCGCCATGGCGTTTGAATTGTCCGGACGCCACGACATAGGTCAGCGCCACGGTGGCGATGATGACCCAGATCATCATCAGCACCGGATGCAGGCCCTTCTTCGCATGCGATGATGTCTGCAAGTGATGCGCCCCGCGATCCCGTCCGCGAAAAGACTAGCATGCGACCCCGGGCAGGCAAGCGCCGGCCCGGTCATCACAAAGTGGAATGGCCCAATGTGCAATCGGCATGGGCCGATCGCGAAGGTCGTGATCTTCCGCCTGGGTGCATCAGGCCGGCGTCGGTACGATCTCTTTCAAACGGTTTTGCGCTTGTTGCGCATGCCGTTCGCACAAACGCGTCTTCGTCCGTCAAAGAATCAAATCGACCGATGGCGTCGTGCAATCGCCCGATGCCCTCAATAGGGCGGGGCCTTGCGCGCCCGCTGCAGCCGTGCGGCTTCAGTCCACCAGGCCAGGTCGTCGGCAAAGCGGGGAAAGGCCTGTTCCAGCGCCGCGCCCGCCGCGCCCATCGGCCTGGAGTCGGCATCCAGGGTTTGACGGATGGGCCCCACGCTCAATGTGCTGGAGATCACCACCATGCCCATTTCCGACAGGGTGCCGTGCCAGGCGGTGGCGGCGCGCACGCCCGACAGCCGCCCGGCCGAATAGCTGGCGATGGCGGCGGGGCGCCAGAACCATTCTTCCAGGAAATGATCGGTCAGGTTCTTGAGGCCCGGCTGCACGCCCCAGTTATATTCGCCGGTGACGAAAACGAAGGCGTCGGCGGCGCGGATTTTCCCGGCCAGTTCCGCCAGGGCGGGCGGCGCCGTGCCCGGCGCATACTCCTTGTACATGCGGTCCAGCATGGGCAGGCCGATGGCCCTGGCATCTATCAGTTCGGCGTCCTCGCCCCGCGCCGAAAGCCGCGCCAGGAGGAAATTGGCCAGGCGGATGCCCGCCCGGTCGGCCCGGTAGGAGCCGTAGAACACCAGGATCTTGCTTGCCATCCGGTCCTGTCCTTGTCTTGCAGCGGATATTTCCCAGTCCTATCAAGGACTAGGGGTGGGGGCCACCGCGGCGCCCCTGCGGGGTTGTCGCACCTTTCTGCAACCGACATATAGTTTTCGCCGAAAGGGTATGTGCTTCGCCCGAACCGCCGGAATTTCACCAACAAGACGGATATCCCCATGCTTCTCACCCGCCCCTTCGGCCCGCGCTATGTCACCCTCACCGGCTTCGCCGTCGCCAGCATCCTGTTCCTGATCTTCTTCGTCGACGATCCCCATTCGCCGCTGCTGTTCGCGGGCCTGGCGCTGTGTTGCGCCTTTACCGCGCTGGGCATCCTGGACCTGATCCAAACCAGGCATGCGGTGCTGCGCAACTATCCCATCGCCGCGCATCTGCGCTTCATCCTGGAGGCCATCCGCCCGGAGATGCGCCAGTATTTCTTCGAGGACGAAAAGAACGGCATGCCTTTTTCGCGCGACAAGCGCGCCATCGTCTATCAGCGCGCCAAGCTGCAGCTGCAGTCACGGCCCTTCGGCACGGTGTATGACGTCTATGCCGACGGCTTCGAATGGATGAACCATTCCATGTCGCCGACGCCGCCCGACGAAGCGCCGTTCCGCGTCACGGTCGGCGGCCCGGAATGCCTCCACCCCTATTCGGCTTCGGTCTTCAACATCTCGGCCATGAGTTTCGGCTCGCTCAGCGCCAATGCCATCCGCGCCCTCAACAAGGGGGCGAAGATGGGCGGCTTTGCCCATGACACCGGCGAGGGCGGCTACAGCCCCTATCACCGCGAGAATGGCGGCGACATCACCTGGGAACTGGGCTCGGGCTATTTCGGCGCCCGCAATCTCGACGGCACCTTCTCGGCCGAAAAATTCGCCGCCGCCGCCGCCAATCCGCAGATCAAGATGATCGAGGTCAAGATGAGCCAGGGCGCCAAGCCCGGCCATGGCGGTGTGCTGCCCGCGGCCAAGGTCACTGAGGAGATTTCACAGATTCGCGGCGTGGCGATGGGCCAGGACTGCATTTCGCCGTCCAGCCATTCCGCTTTTTCCACGCCGCTGGAATTCGTGCATTTCCTGGCGAAGTTGCGCGAACTGTCGGGCGGCAAGCCGGTCGGCTTCAAGCTGTGCATCGGCCATGAATGGGAATTCCTGGCGGTGTGCAAGGCGATGCTCAAGACCGGCATCTATCCCGACTTCATCGTGGTGGACGGCAAGGAAGGCGGCACCGGCGCCGCGCCGCTGGAATTCGCCGACCATATCGGCAAGCCGCTGCGCGAGGGCCTGAGCTTCGTACACAACGCCCTGGTGGGCATCGGGGCCCGCGAGCGCATTCGCGTCGGCGCCAGCGGCAAGATCGTCAACGCCTTCGACATGGTGCGCGCCATGGCGCTGGGGGCGGACTGGTGCAATTCCGCCCGCGGCTTCATGTTCGCGCTGGGCTGCATCCAGTCCCAGTCCTGCCACACCGACCGTTGTCCGACCGGGGTGGCGACCCAGGATGTCTCGCGCCAGCGCGCCCTGGTGGTCGGCGACAAGGCGGCGCGGGTCGCCAATTTCCACAAGGCAACCCTGCAGTCGCTGTCGGAACTGACGGCGGCGGCGGGGCTGGCCCATCCCACCCAGTTCAGCCGGGCGCATATCTCGCGCCGCGTCTCGCCCAGCGAAGTGGTGACCTTTGCCGACCTTTATCCGGCGCTGGCGCCGGGGGCGCTGCTGGGCGATGCCGTGCCCGAACGCTATCGCCAGGCCTGGAACATGGCGGATGCGGAAAGTTTCAGGCCGCTCGCCTAGAGCGGGTTGCGTTCGAAAACATTTCTTGTCATGCCCGTCCCCCGGTCCCCGCTTCGCGGGGCCGGAGGATAAACTCCAGCGGGCATCCAGCTACTTCTGCTACGGGTGTGTTTGCAAAGCTGGATTCCCGCTTTCGCGGGAATGACAATTGGCATAATTGATTCAACCTGAACGCAAACGACTCTAAAGTTCTTCCACTGCCAGCAAGACGCCCGGATCGGGCCTGACCGTCATGGTCATGACCGGCCGGGGTCCGGGGCCCGCCGGATGGAAGCGGAAGCGCGCCAGCAGCGTGGCCAGGATGATCTGGGCCTGCATCATGGCGAAGTTGGCGCCGACACAGACGCGCGGCCCCGCCCCGAACGGCAGGTATTGATACTTGTCGCGGCGCGGGCCGTCGAAGCGCGTGGGATCGAAGGCGTCGGGCCGCTCCCACCACATCTCATGGCGATGCAGCGCCCAGATCGGCAGGAAGACGATGTCGCCGGGCTTCATCGCCCGGCCGCACAGTTCGTCCTCGGCCAGCACGGTGCGCGCCAAGAGGCCCACCGGCGGATACAGCCGCATGGATTCTTCCAGGATATTCTCTATCAGCGGCATGGCGGCCAGGTCGTCGGCGGTGGCGGGCCGCATGCCCAGTTGGGCGCGGGCCTGGTCATGGGCGCGGTCCTGCTCGGCGGGGCTGTTGGCCAGCAGGTACAGCGCCCAGGCAATCGCCAGTGCTGTCGTCTCATGTCCCGCCACGATGAAGAACTGCATGTTGTGGATCAGGCTTTCCACGCCCATGCGCTGGCCGGTCTCGGGGTCCTGCGCCGCCAGCATGTGGTCCAGCAGGTCGCCGGCGGCGCCGCCGCCTTGTTTGCGCCGCGCCTCGATGGCGGCGGCCACCATGTCGTGCATGGTCTTGACCGAACGGCCCGCCAGCAATTCGCCGGGGCGCGGAAACCAGTCGGGAAAGCCCAGGAAATCCAGCAGCGAGGCGCGGCCCGCGGTCTGGAAATAGCGGGTGATGGCGGCGCTGAAGGTCTTGCCGTCGAAATGCTCGCGGCCCGACAAGGCCACGTCGCAGATCACGTCAAAGGTCGCGCCCAGCATCTCCGAGACCAGCTCGGCCTGGCCGCCGCGTGCCGCCAGCCGCGCGGCGGCGCGGTTCGCGGTCGCGGTCATGGCCGGGGCCAGCGCCACGACATTGCGATGGGTGAAGACCGGCGCCACCGCCTGGCGCTGCCATTTCCATTCCGCGCCATCGGCATTGAACAGGCTGTCGCCGATGGCCGGGCGCAGCATCCGGCGCATGATCTCGGACTTGGGATAGTTGGCCAGATTGTCGCCCATCACCCGGCGGTATCCGGCGGGATCGGCCAGCATGTGCCAGCGCATCAGCATCTCGCCCGAAACGATGGGCTGGCGATAGGCCAGGGCCGGGATGATCTCCAGCACATTGCGCCGCGCCGCCAGCGCGGTCTCCATGCGGCTCATCACCCGGCGGTGGATGGGCGCGCCGACGGGAGTGAATGGCGTCTGGTGAATATTCATCGCGACCTTTTTACCGGAAACCGTTTTCGCACAGGCGCATTGCTTTCGGTAGGTGTTGGGGGCGTCAAGGGAACCTTTCCGCATGATGACCCGACTTGTCCTGTTGGCGGCGGCAGCATTGCTGCTGGGCGGCTGCACCGCCGTGCGCGCCACCAGCCCCGCCCGCAGCACCCAGGAGCTGTTGCTGATCTCCACCGCCGCCGACCGCGCCGCCGAGGCGCTGGCGGCGCAGGTTCCCGCCAACCTCACCGCCTGGATCGACATCTCCGGCTTCGCGGCCCAGGACCAGCAATATGGCCTGGCGGCGATCCAGGACGCGCTGCTGCGCCATGGCGTGAAGCTGGTGGCCGACCGCGCCAAGGCCGATGCGGTGATCCTGCCGCGCGCCGGCACGCTGTCCACCGATGAGCGCAACACCCTGATCGGCATTCCCGCCTTGCCCAATCCCTTCCTGCCGGGGGTGGGGATTCCGGCCCTGGCGCTCTATTCCCAAAGCAATCTCAAAGGCACCGCCAAATTCGCCGCCAGCATCTACGATCCCAAGACCGGCAAGCTGATCGTTTCCACCGATCCCGCCTATGGCTTCAGCCGCGAGGAGGATGGCGCGGTGCTGATCTTTTTCACCTGGCGCCGGAACGACCTGGGGGTGGATTTCTCGAAGAATCCGCCCACCGTGCAGCCCGCCAAATAGTTCAGCCTTTCGACTTGGCGTCGAACTTTTGCTGTGCCTTGTGAATGGCGCCGACATGGCCCTGCGCCCATTGGCCCAGCGGCTCGACCGCCTGGCGTAGCGAACGGCCCAGCGCGGTCAGTTCGTAATCGACGCGCGGCGGGATGGTGGGAAAGACGGTGCGCGTCACCAGCCCGTCGCGTTCCAGCCCGCGCAAGGTGAGCGTCAGCATGCGCTGGGAGATGCCGCCCACCAGCCGCTTCATCTCGTTGAAGCGTTTGGGGCCGTCGCCCAGCAGCACGATGATCAGCACGCTCCATTTGTCGCCGACCCGGGCCAGGACGCCGTTGACGGCCTGGCAGGTGGAGGATTTAGGGTCGAGGCGGACCACCCCATCACGGGCAGTTACAGCGGTGTGCGTGGTCACCTGGGTGTGCTCGGGTATCAGAAATGTGCCTTCTTGCGTGGTTTAGCAGTGGTATTCATCTTAGTCCAGGTAACAAATTTATACTGGAAAATATCCATGAAACTCCTGCATCTCGATGCCTCGATCCTGGGCGGCTATTCCGCCAGCCGCCAGCTCTCCGCCGCCGTGGTGGAACAGCTCAAGAAAGCCAATCCCGGCGTGACTGTGACCTATCGCGATCTGGTGGCCGAGCCGCTGGCGCACCTGTCGGGCACCCATGTCGCCGCCATGCAGGGCGCGGTGCCCGAGGGCGCCGAGGCCGAGATCGCCGCCAGCCAGGCGGTGCTGGAGGAATTCCTCGCCGCCGACACCGTGGTGATCGGCGCGCCGATGTACAATTTCGGTGTCGCCAGCCAGCTCAAGGCCTGGATCGACCGCATCGCGGTCAAGGGCAAGACCTTCGAATATGACGCCAATGGCGCCAGGGGGCTGGCCGGCAACAAGCGCGTCATCATCGCGGTGTCGCGCGGCGGCCTTTATGGCGCGGGCGCGCCGGCTGCGGCGTTCGAGCATATGGAGACCTATCTGCGCAGCGTCTTCGGCTTTCTCGGCGTCACCGACCTGGAGATCATCGTGGCGGAAGGCCTGAACATGGGGCCCGAGCAGCGCGAGAAGGCGATCCAGGATGCGCTGGCCGTGGCCGCGAAGCTGGCGGCGTAACTATGACTCGTTACCTTCCCTTCATCGGCCGCGCCCTGATCGGCGGCATCTTCGTCATCAGCGGGTTGGGCAAGCTGGGCGCCCGGGCCGGCCTTACCGCCGCCATCGCCCATGCCGGCTTGCCGCTGGCGCCGCTGGGCTGGTTCGTCGCCCTGATCGTGGAGATCGGCTTCGGCCTGTTGCTGCTGCTGGGCTGGCGGGCGCGGCCGGTGGCGCTGGTGCTGGCCGCCTGGTGCGTGGTGACGGCGGCCTTCTTCCACAACAACTTCGGCGACCAGAACACCATGATCCACTTCCTCAAGAACATCATGATCGCCGGCGGGCTGCTGCAGATCGTCCATTTCGGGGCGGGGGCGGTCAGCCTGGACAATCACAAAACCGCCTGAACTGCGCTCCTTTTGCCCTCCGTTAACCATTCGTTCAGCATTTCAGTACAACTATAGATTGTATTGAAATATTGTCCGCAACCATGCGGGCGGGGCGGGCGCCACGGCGCCAACGGAGGGCAAGATGTTCAACGGATTGGGTTTATCCGGCCGCAGGCCGTCGGCCGAAGCGCAGGCGCGGCGGCGCGCCTTCATGGTGGCGGCGGTGGAGAATGCCACCATCCCCATGATGATGGTGGACCGGGATTTCCTGATCACCCATGTCAACAAGGCGACACGGGAGCTGTTCACCAGCAAGATCGAGGCTTTCCGTGCCCTGGTGCCGGGGATCGATCCCGACCGGCTGGTCGGCGCCTGCATCGACATGTTCCACCGCAACCCGGCGCACCAGCGCCAGTTGCTGGCCGATTCGTCGCGCCTGCCGCACCGGGCCGAGATCACCCTGGGCGACCTCAAATTCGCCCTCAACATCGGCGCGGTGTTCGACGCCCAGCGCAACTATATCGGCAACATCCTGGAATGGACCGATGTCAGCGCCCAGCGGGTGCAGGAAGGCATGCTGGCGGCGCTGGACCGCGCCCAGGCGGTGGTCGAGTTCGACCTGTCGGGCCGCATCGCCGGGGCCAACAGGAATTTCCTGGACACGATGGGCTATGCGCTGGAGGAGATTCGCGGCCAGCATCATTCCCTGTTCGTCGATCCGGGTCAGCGCCAGTCGCCGGACTATCGCGCCTTCTGGGACAGGCTGGGCCGCGGCGAATTCGATTCCGGCAAGTACAAGCGCATCGCCAAGGGCGGGCGCGAGGTCTGGATACAGGCCAGCTACAATCCGATCCCGGACAAGAACGGCAAGCCCTACAAGGTGGTCAAGTTCGCCACCGACATCACGGCCTCGGAAACCCTGGCCAATGAACAGAAGAGCAAGGTGGATGCGATCGGCCGCGCCCAGGCGGTAATCGAGTTCAAGCTGGACGGCACCATTCTCGCGGCCAATGAGAATTTCCTCGCCACCATGGGCTATACGGCGGGCGAGATCGTGGGCCGCCATCATTCCATGTTCGCCGATCCCGAATATGCCCGCGGCGCGGAATACCGCCAGTTCTGGGAGACGCTCAATCGCGGCGAATTCATCGCCGACAAATTCCGCCGCATCGGCAAGGGCGGCAAGGAAGTGTGGATTCTCGCCTCCTACAATCCTTTGTTCGACCTCAACGGCAAGCCCGTCAAGGTCATCAAATACGCCACCGACATCACGGCGGTGGAAAGCGAGCGGCTGGCGGCGGAAGCCGACAAGGCGCACCAGACCACCGTGATCGTGGACAGCATCGGCGCGGGCCTGGAGGCGCTGGCCAAGGGCAATCTCACTCATCGCGTCAACGCCGATCTCACCGGCCCCTTCGCCAAGCTGAAGAGCGATTTCAACGGCGCCATGGCGCGCATGCAGGAAACCCTGCAAAGCGTGATGGCGGCGGCGGGCGGCATCAACACCGGCGCCGGCGAGATCAGCCAGGCGGCCGACGACCTGTCCAAGCGCACCGAGCAGCAGGCCGCCAGCCTGGAGGAAACCGCCGCGGCGCTGGAACAGATCACCGCCACGGTGAAGAAGACGGCCGAGAATGCCCGGGCCGCGTCCAGCATCGTCTCCACCGCGCGCGGCGCGGCGGAGGAGGGCGGCCAGATCGTGGATACCGCCATCAAGGCGATGGGCCAGATCGAACAGTCCTCCAAACAGATCACCGACATTATCGGGGTGATCGACGAGATCGCCTTCCAGACCAATCTTCTTGCCTTGAACGCCGGGGTGGAAGCGGCGCGGGCGGGCGACGCCGGCAAGGGTTTCGCCGTGGTCGCCAGCGAGGTGCGCGCCCTGGCGCAACGCTCGTCGGAAGCGGCGCGCGAGATCAAGACCCTGATCAAGGCCTCCAGCGAGCATGTCGGGTCCGGCGTCCGGCTGGTGGGCGAATCCGGCCAGGCCCTGCGCAAGATCGTCACCCAGGTGGTGGAGATTAACAGCCTGGTCACCGAAATGGCCCAGGCGGCGCAGCAGCAATCCACCGGCATCGAGGAGGTCAACACCGCCGTCACCCAGATGGATCAGGTGACGCAGCAGAATGCCGCGATGGTGGAGGAATCCACCGCCGCCTCGCGCAACCTGGCCAACGAGACCGCCGAACTGGGCGAACTGGTGGCCTTCTTTGACGTGGGTGAAGTGGCCGAACGCCAGGTGGCATCCAAGACGCCGTCCAAGCCGGCGCCAAAGCTTGTCCGCGCCGTGCCCAGGCTGCAGGCCAGGATCGCCTCCAGCTTCCGGGGCCAGAGTCGGGGTCAGGGCAGCGCCGCCGTGAAGGAAGACCAGGACTGGAAAGAATTCTGAGGAGGCGGCGATGACGGACGTGACATTGGCGCCGGTGATGGATTTGACGGCGGCGGATGCGCTGAGAACGGAATTGCTGGCGGCCTTCGATCGCGGCGAGCCGGTGACCATAGACGCCGGGCAGGTGCAGCGCGTCTCATCGCCCTGCCTGCAGGTGCTGGTGGCGGCGGTGCGGCGCGGCGCCACCATCGCCCATCCCTCCCCCGCGTTCGGCGAGGTTGCCGGCGCGCTGGATCTGGACGCGGCCCTTGGAATCGAAGGGATCGCGCATGTCTAAGACCATCCTGACGGTGGACGATTCCAAGACCATGCGCGACATGCTGAAACTCGCCCTGAATGGCGCGGGCCATCGGGTGATCCAGGCCGATGACGGCATGGCGGGAGTCGAGGCGCTGGCGGGCGCGCCCCGGCTGGACGTGATCATCACCGACATCAACATGCCGCGCCTGGACGGCTTCGGTTTCATCGACCAGGTGCGCAAGGACCCGCGCCACCGCGCCACCCCCATCCTGGTGCTGACCACCGAAAGCGACGCCGCCAAGAAACAGCGCGCCCGCGAGGCCGGCGCCACCGGCTGGATCGTCAAGCCGTTCGATCCGGCGCGGCTGATCGCGGCGGTCAACCGGGTGTCGTCATGACCGACCCGATGGAGGCCATCAAGCAGACCTATTTCCAGGAATGCGAGGAATTGCTGCTCGCCATGGAAGAAGGGCTGCTGGCGCTGGAAAACGGCGAGGCCGATAGCGAAGTCATCAATGCCGTGTTCCGGGCGGTGCATTCCATCAAAGGTTCGGGCGGCGCTTTCGGCTTTGAAGACCTGGTGCAGTTCGCCCATGGCTTCGAGACGGTGCTGGACCATCTGCGCAGCGGCAAGCTGGATGCCGGCGGCGAGGTGGTGAAGGTGCTGCTGCGGGCCGGCGACATGCTGGCCGACCATGTCGCGGCGGCGCGCAAGGGCACGCACCTCGATAAAGAGACCGGCCGCGACATCAGCGAGGCGCTGGCGGCCCTGTCGGGCACGGATGCCGACGATAGCGGCGAAGCGCCCGCCGACTTTGAAGGGCTGGATTTCGCGCCCATGGTGATCGCGGTGGAGGAGGCGCCTGCTTCGGCGGGTTGGCGCATCCATTTCGCGCCGCATGCCACGCTGTATGCCAATGCCAATGAGCCGGCGCTGCTGCTGCGCGAACTGGCGCGGCTGGGCTCCGTGAAAGTCACCGCCGACCTGGCGCGGCTTCCGCCGCTGGAAACACTGGAACCCGCGACCGGCTATTTCGCCTGGGACATCGCACTGACGGGCGATGCGCCGCGCGACGCGGTGGCGGAGGTTTTCGAATTCGTCCTGGGCCATTGCGACCTGACCATCGAAATGGCGGATGCGCCCACCGCCGAGATCATCCCGCTGCCGGTGCTGGCGCCTTTGCCGGACGCGCCGGTGGCGGAAAAGAAGGAAAGCGCGCCCGCCGCCGACGCGCCCAAGCAATCCATCCGGGTGGATCTCGACAAGGTGGACCGGCTGGTCAACCTGGTGGGCGAACTGGTGATCACCCAGGCGATGCTGTCGCAGCGGGTGGCGGAATGCAAAATCCCCCGCGCTTCCTCAGTCGGCAACGGCCTGGCCGAGCTGGAACACCTGCTGCGCGAGTTGCAGGAAAGCGTGATGGCGATCCGTACCCAGCCGGTGAAATCGGTGTTCCAGCGCATGCCCAGGCTGGTGCGCGAACTGGCGGCCCAGACCGGCAAGCAGGTGCATCTGGTGGTGGAAGGCGAAACCACCGAAGTGGACAAGACGGTGATCGAGCGGCTGGGCGAGCCGCTGACCCACATGATCCGCAATGCGGTGGATCATGGCCTGGAAACGCCGCAGGAACGCCTGGCGGCCGGCAAGCCGGAAGAAGGCACCGTCACGCTTTCGGCCGAACATCGCGGCGGACGTATTGTCATTGAAGTTTCCGATGACGGCCGGGGTATTGATCGCGCGCGCGTCAAGGAAAAGGCGGTGGAGCGCGGGCTGATTTCGCCGGGCACGGCCCTGTCGGACGAGGAAACCGACAACCTGATCTTCATGCCGGGATTTTCGACCGCCAAGGAAGTGTCGAACATTTCCGGGCGCGGCGTCGGCATGGACGTGGTCCGCCGCAACATCATCGACCTGGGCGGGCGCATCGTGATCGGCTCGACGCCGCGCCAGGGCTCGCGCTTCTCGCTGACCCTGCCGCTGACCCTGGCGGTGCTGGACGGCATGGTGGTGGCGATCGGCGCGCAGACTTTCGTCTTGCCGCTGACCCATATCGTCGAAAGCCTCAAGCCCAAACCCTCGGACATCCATGCCTTCGGGCGCGGCCGCAACCTGCTGAATGTGCGCGGCGCCTATGTGCCGCTGGTTGACACCGCCGCGATCCTCCAGGCCGGCGACACAAGCCAGGCCGATCAGGGCGTGGTGATCCTGGTGGAAAGCCAGGGCACCGGGCGGCTGGCGCTGACGGTGGACGCCATATTGGGCCAGCGCCAGGTGGTGATCAAAGGCTTCGAGGACAATTACCGCCATATCGAAGGCATCGCCGCCGCCACCATTCTGGGCGATGGCCGGGTGGCGCTGATCCTGGATGTGGACGGCATCGTCACCCGCTGTCGCGCGCAACTGGGCGATTTCAACGAACTGCGACCAACGGGAAGCTGACATGACAGAGCACACCTCTACAAAAGAAGTGGGCGGCCGCCGCCAGTTCATCACCTTCCGCTCGGGCGAACAGGAGTTCGGCGCCGACATCATGGCGATCCGCGAAATCCGCGGCTGGACCGAGACCACGCCCTTGCCGCACGCCCCCGACTATGTGCGCGGCGTCATCAACCTGCGCGGCGTGGTGCTGCCGGTGGTGGACCTCAAGGCGCGGTTGGGGCTGGGCCGCACGGAAACCAATCCCAAGGATGTGATCGTGGTGGTGCAGTCCGAGACGCGCACCATCGGACTGCTGGTGGACGCGGTGTCCGACATTTTGACCATCACCGGCGGCGACATCCAGCCGACGCCCGAACTGGCGCGCGAAGCCGATACCGCCTTTGTCGAAGGCATTGCCGTCCTGTCCGAGCGCATGGTCACCATCCTGTCCCTGCACAGGCTGATCGCCTCGCTGGTCGGCACCCAGGAAGCGCAGGCGGCATGACGGCGCGCGGCGAACTGGCGGTCGCGGGGGAATTTCCCTTCACCTGGGCGGATTTTCGCACCCTGGCGGCGCTGGTGCAGGACGAAGCCGGCATCGTACTGCCCGACAGCAAGGCCAACCTGGTCTATTCGCGCCTCAGCAAGCGGGTGCGCGAAAAGGGCCTGTCGCGTTTCTCGGACTATTGCGGGCTGGTGGCGGAAAGCAGCGAGGAACGGCAGGTGCTGATCGCCGCCATGACCACCAATGTCACGCGCTTCTTCCGCGAGGCCCATCATTTCGATCACCTGGCGCAGGCGGTGCTGCCCAAACTGATCGAGACGGCGCGGAAGGGCGGGCGGGTGCGCATCTGGTCGTCGGCCTGTTCTTCCGGTGAAGAGCCCTATTCGATTGCGTTGACGTTGCTCAACGCCATGCCCGACGCGGCATCGCATGACGTGCTGGTTCTCGCCAGCGACATCGATCCCAACATGGCGGCGGCGGGCAAGGCGGCGCTGTATCCGGCGGCGCGGCTGGCCGACATTCCCCGCCATCTGCAGGGCCGCAATATCGAGGATCATGGCGCGCAGTTCCGCTTCAGCGAAACCGTGCGGACGCTGGTGCGCTTCCGCCAGGTCAACCTGCTGAAGGATTGGCCGATGAGGGGCGGCTTCGACGTCATCTTCTGCCGCAATGTGATGATCTATTTCGATCCCGCGACGCAGGACGCGATCTGGGGCCGCTTCGCGGGCCTGCTGCCCATCGGCGGCCATCTCTATATCGGCCATTCCGAGCGCATCTCTTCCAGTCAGTTTTCGCTGGTGGCGCAGACCGCCTACCGGAGGACGACATGAATCCCATCCGCGTCCTGATCGTGGATGACTCCGCGACCATCCGTGCGTTGCTGGCGCAAATTCTCGCGGCCGATCCCGATATCGAGGTGGTGGGTCAGGCGCCCGAGCCGCACACCGCGCGCCAGATGATCAAGGATCTCAATCCCGACGTGCTGACCCTGGATGTCGAGATGCCGGGCATGTCGGGCCTCGAATTCCTGGAAAAGATCATGCGCCTGCGCCCCATGCCGGTGGTGATGGTTTCCACCCTCACCGAGCGCGGCGCCGAAGTGACCCTGGATGCGCTGGCGATCGGGGCGGTGGACTATTTCCCCAAACCCAGCGGCAATGTCGCTGCCAGCCTGGGCGCGGCGGCGGAAGAACTGGTGCGCAAGGTCAAGACCGCAGCCAGCGCCAAGGTGCGGGCGCGTCTCGACCGTCAGCCGGTGATGCACAGGCCGGACATGCCATTCGCCGAACGGGTGATCGCCATCGGCTCCTCCACCGGCGGGGTCGAGGCCCTGCTGGAAGTGCTGACGCATTTTCCCGCCAACTGTCCGCCCACCCTCATCACCCAGCACATGCCGGCAGGCTTCACCGCCTCTTTCGCGGCGCGGCTGGACAAGCTGTGCGCGCCCAGGGTGGCGGAAGCGGTGGAGGGCCAGTTGCTGGAAGCCGGGCGTGTCTGGCTGGCGCCCGGCGCGGTCTCGCACCTGGAGCTTTGCGGCCGTGCCGCCTGGCGCTGCCGCCTGGTGAAGGACGAACCCACCAGCGGCCATCGCCCCTCGGTGGACCGGCTGTTTCATTCGGTGGCGCGCTGCGCCGGCGCCAAGGCGGTGGGGGTGATCCTGACCGGCATGGGCCGCGACGGCGCCTCGGGCCTGTCGGCGATGCGCGCCAATGGCGCCGCCACCATCGGCCAGGATGAGGCGACCTCCATCGTCTACGGCATGCCGCGCGTCGCCCATGAGATCGGCGCCGTGCAGCGCCAGCTGCCATTGGAAAAGATCGGCGAAGAGATTTTGCGGCTGTGCCGCGCCCCGTCCCTGGAGGAGGTTTGAATGCCCGCCGCCGCCAAGCTTCATGTCGTCGTGGTGGACGACCAGCTTACCATGCGGACCCTGGTCAGAACCGGGCTGCAGCAGATCGGCATCGTCAACAGCCGCGACTTTCCCGGCGCGGCCGAGGCCTGGACCAGCATCCAGACCCATCCCACCCATGTGGTGATCTCCGACTTCAACATGCCCGGCATGGATGGGCTGGAATTCCTGCGCGCCATGCGGGCCTGCGACACCATGAAGAATGTCGCCTTCATCCTTCTGACCGGCCGGGCCGACAAGGAACTGGTGGCGCGCGCGGTGCAGTTCGGCGCCAACAACTATCTGGTCAAGCCCTTCACGGTGGCGACCCTGAAGCAGAAGATCGAACAGGTGGTGGGGCCGCTTTCGTGATCCAGGCCGCCGCCCAGCCAAGGCGTTTCCTCAATCCGCAGGACGGCTATGTCCATGTCCAGGTCACCCAGGGCGAGACCTGGGTCACCGCCGATGCGCGCGAGGTGCTGACCACGGTGCTGGGCTCCTGCATCGCCGCCTGCCTGCACGATCCGGTGGCGAAAGTGGGCGGGATGAATCATTTCCTGCTGCCGGACGGCGGAGGCCAGGACCGAGCCGCCCGTTATGGCGTCAACGCCATGGAAATCCTGATCAACGGCCTGTTGCGGCAGGGCGCTGCGCGCGCGCGGCTGGAAGCCAAGCTGTTCGGCGGCGCCAGCGTCATCGCGGGGCTTTCCGATGTCGGCGCCGGCAATGTCGCCTTTGCCGAGAAATTCCTCGCCGACGAAGGCATCGCGCTGGTGGGCGGGGATGTGCGCGGCACCCGCGCGCGCCGGGTCCAGTTCTGGCCGGTGTCGGGACGGGCGCGGCAGTTGGCGGTGTCCGATGGCCGCACCTTGGCGGCGCGCGAACTGATGGTGGCCGAGGCGACACTCCAACAGGAAAGCGAGGCGCCGCATGACGTCGAACTCTTCTGACATGACCCGGATGCTCGACGCCATCGCGCGCGAATGCAGCGCCATGGCGGGCGAGATCGCCTGGCTGGGGGCGCAGGTCTCCGGTGAGACGCGCCACGGCGGCGCCAATATCGTGGCGCTGCAGAGCTTCGACTATCTGGCGCAACAGGCCGACGCCCAGGCCGGCCTGATCGCACGGCTGGCCGCCGGCATGGTGCGCGCCGACGAGATGCGCGCCGCCATCGAAGCCATCCCCCTGCCACGGGTGCGGGCGCGGCTGCTGGCGGCGCTGGCGGGCAAGACCGCCGCCAGCCTGGACCTGGATGACGATGTCTTCTGGCCGGCCCCATGACGGAAGGCACATGATGCGCGAACGCCCATGGAACGGATGAACCTGAAGGAGGTGCGGGCGCTGGTGGTGGATGCCGATCAATTCGGCGCCACCGTGCTGGTGCAGATGCTGCACGGGCTGGGGCTCGACAGCATCAAGGTCGAGGCCAGCGCCGCCGGGGCGCGCAGGGAGTTGGAAAGCAGCGACTATGAGCTTTTGATCTGCGAGGCCGACCTGCCGGACATGAAAGGCCCCGACCTGGTGCGCTGGATCAGGCGGCTGCCGAGCCAGACGCGCTTCCTGCCCACCCTGGTGCTGACCGGCTATTCCGATTTCCGCAATGTCGTCGCCTTCCGCGATGCCGGGGCGCATTTCGTCGTCAGGAAACCGGCTTCGCCCCAGGCGCTGTTCGACCGCATCGCCTGGGTGTCCAGGCCGTCGCGCAGCTTCATCGAGTGCGAAAGCTATGTCGGGCCCGACCGGCGTTTCAGGTCCATGGGCCCGCCGGGCGGGGTGCCGCGGCGCGCGACCGACCTCTCGACCGAACTGGGCGATGCCAGTGAGCCCAACATGTCGCAGGATGAAATCGACAATCTGATGCGCCCGACACGGATTCTGGCCGAATGAACCGCAAGGTCCGCATCCTGAGGCCGGTCAACCGCCTGGCGGAACTGGTGGCGCGGCCCGGCGGCTTGCTGCGTCCCATGGCCATCGCCAGGGCCCAGGCGCGGCTGGAGGCCCAGCGCGGCCCGGCCATGAGAGCGATCGGGATTATCATCGCCACCCTGGAAGACATGCTGTCCGCGCCGCTGGCGGCGGGCAACCTGCGCGACATCTGCCGCGTCGCCGACCGGCTGATTTCATTGGCGGGGCTGTACGGCATGCCGGGGCTTGCGGAAGGCGGCAAGCGATTGTGCGATCTTGCGGCGGCCTTCATCGCCTCGGGCGACATCCATGCCGGGTCGCTGAGGGTGCATGTGCGGGCGCTGCGCCTGCTGGCGATGGACGCGCCCGCGCAAGGCGTGCTGGCCGAACTGGACAAGGTGCTGGCGCATTTCGGCGCCCGGCCCGCCGATCAGTAGGTGGTGCGGCCGCCCGCGCGCAGCGACCGAAGGGTAGCTGCGCCAACAAAAACAGGAGGGTGGCCTGGTGCTGGCCTCGACAATATCAATAGGTGGTTCTGCCACCCGACGTATCCAGGGTGGAAGCGGTGGTGAAAGAACACTCCTCGCTCGCCAGCCAGCAGACGGCGGCGGCGTTTTCCGCCGCGGTGCCCAGGCGCTCCATGGGAATGCGGGAGCGCATATAGTCGATATGGCTCTGCGGCACCTGGTCCAGGATCGGGCTCTCGAAGGTCGCCGGCGTCACCGCATTGACGATGACGCCCTTGGTCGCCAGTTCCTTGCCCAGTGACTTGGTGAAGCCCAGCACGGCGGCCTTGGACGCCGAATAGGAACTGGCATTGGGATTGCCTTCCTTGCCCGCGACCGAGGAGATGTTGACGATGCGGCCATAGCCGGCCTCGACCATCAGCGCGGCGATGGCGCGGCAGCAATAGAACAGCCCGTTGACGTTGACATCAAAGACCTTGAGCCAGCTTTCGATGGGATAGCCGATCACGGTGTGGGTGGCGCCGGTGATGCCGGCGCTGTTGATCAGGATGTCGATCTTGCCCAGCGCCTGTCTGCTCTCGGCGGCGGCGGCCTGGACCGCCTCGGGCTTGCTGATGTCCAGCGCCGCCACATGCACCGCGCCGGTTTCCGCCTTCGCCCTGACCAGCGCCTCGGCGTTCAAGTCCCATAGAGAGACCTTGCCGCCTTCGGCCGCGATGCGCCTGGCCGCTTCCAGCCCCAGGCCCGATGCGCCGCCGGTGACGACCGCGGTGCGGCCGGAAAAACGCCCTGCGTAAATCATGTGACAGTCCTTGAATTCTGAAGGGTTGGTTTATAGCAGCCGAAAGCCATGTTGCAGCGCAGCAAACGGCGATTTGCCGCGATGGTGCGCCTATGTCCCATTGTCTAAAGTGCGCCGCCTTTTAAGACATTCCCGCCACAACAAGAAAGCACGCCATGACCGCCAAGACTTCTTTCCCTTTGCCGCAGGACTGGCACGATGCCGTGCTGGTGGGCCGCCTGGACCTGGGCGAGGGCCCGACCCCGGTGGTGGTGAAGGATGGCCGGGTGTTCGATGTCTCGGCGGCCGCGCCGACCGTGTCGCAGCTGATCGACGACTGGAAGGGCATTCCCGCGGGCCGCGACCTGGGGGATATCAACGACCTGGGCCTGACCCATGCCTGGGACGGCAACGGCAAGGTCAAGCTGCTGGCCCCGGTGGACCTGCAATGTGTCAAGGCCTGCGGCGTGACCTTCGCCGTTTCGGCCATCGAGCGGGTGATCGAGGAACGCGCCAAGGGCGTGGCCGGCAAGGCCCAGGCCATCCGCGACGAGCTGGCGTCCAAGATCGGCGCCGACCTCAAGAGCGTGGTGCCCGGCTCGGCGGAAGCCGCCAAATTGAAAGAGGCGCTGGTCGCCGATGGCTTGTGGTCGCAATATCTGGAAGTCGCCATCGGTCCCGACGCCGAGGTCTTCACCAAGGCCCCGCCGCTGTCGGCGGTGGGCTGGGGCGATTTCATCGGCGTGCGGTCCAGTTCGACCTGGAACAATCCCGAACCGGAAATCGTCATCGCGGTGGACCGCCACGGCAAGGCGGTGGGCGCGGCGCTGGGCAATGACGTGAACCTGCGCGATTTCGAGGGCCGCAGCGCGCTGTTGCTGGGCGAGGCCAAGGACAACAATGCCTCCACCGCCATCGGTCCCTTCATCCGCATGTTCGATGACAAATTCACCATGGACGACGTGCGCCAGGCGGTGGTCGAACTGGAGATCGTCGGCGCCGACAACTACCGGCTGGAAGGCCGCTCCACCATGAGCGAGATCAGCCGCGATCCGCTCGCGCTGGTGGCCCAGACCATCCATGAACACCAGTATCCCGACGGCTTTGTCCTGTTCCTGGGCACGCTGTTCGCCCCCACCCAGGACCGCGACGTCAAGGGCCAGGGCTTTACGCACAAGGAGGGCGATGTGGTGCGCATCTCCAGCCCCAAGCTGGGCGTGCTGGAAAACCGGGTCACCTCGTCCAAGGCGGCGCCGCCGTGGAATTTCGGCATTTCAGACTTGATGAAAAACCTTGTCCGGCGTGGTCTTTTGAGGGCGTAACAGCCATACGTCTTTCGGGGTTGGATTGCGGCGTCCGACCCCTTAAATACTGCCAGCCATTTCCCACCCCGGAGCGATTTGATGACCCAGACCCTGACCCACTTCATCGGCGGCAAGCAGGTGTCCGCGCCCGGCACCCTGGAAAGCACCAATCCCTCCAACACCGACGAGATCGTCGCCAAGTTCCCCGACGGCACCGTCGAGGATGTGAACGACGCCGTCGCCGCCGCCCGCGCCGCCTTTCCGGGCTGGTCGGGTTCGACCCCGGAAGTCCGTGCCGACTTGCTGGACAAGATCGGCAGCCTGATCCTCGAGCGCAAGGAAGCGCTGGGCAAGCTGCTGGCCACCGAGGAAGGCAAGCCCCTCCCCGAATCCATCGGCGAGTCCGCGCGCGCCGGCCGCATCTTCAAATACATGGCCGGCGAGGCGCTGCGCCGCCACGGCCAGAACCTGGATTCGGTGCGCCCCGGCGTGGAAATCCAGACGTATCGTGAAGCAGTGGGAGTTTACGGCTTGATTACCCCGTGGAATTTCCCCATCGCCATCCCGGCCTGGAAAATCGCCCCGGCGCTGGCCTTCGGCAACACCGTGGTGCTGAAGTCGGCCAATCCCACCCCGGCCATGGCGCATGCCCTGGTCTCGATCATCCATGAAGCCGGCGCCCCGGCCGGCATCGTCAACATGGTCCTGGGCCGCGGCATCATCGGCGACGCCATCGCCCGGCATCCCGACGTCAACGGCGTGTCTTTCACGGGCTCGCAGACCGTGGGCGCCAAGGTCGCCAATGCCGCGATCTCGCATTTCGCCCGCGTGCAGCTGGAAATGGGCGGCAAGAACCCGCTGGTGGTGCTGGACGATGCCGAACTGGACCGCGCCATCCAGATCGCGGTGGACGGCGGCTATTTCGCCACCGGCCAGCGCTGTACCGCTTCCAGCCGTGTCTTCGTGCAGGAAGGCATTTATGACAAGTTCGTCGAAGGCGTCGCCGCCCGCGCCAAGGCGCTGAAGGTGGGCAATGCGCTGGACGCCTCCACCCAGATGGGTCCGGTCGTCACCGACACCCAGCTGGCGGGCAACCTCAAGTATGTGGATATCGCCATCAAGGAAGGCGGCCGGCTGCTGGCCGGCGGCGCCGAGCCGCTGAAGCTGGCCACGCCCGGCCATTACATGAGCCCGACCCTGATCGTGGACACCAAGATCGGTGACACCATCAACCAGGAAGAAGTGTTCGGCCCGGTCGTGTCGGTGGTGAAGATCAAGGATTATGAGGAAGGCCTGGCCCTCTCCAATTCCGGCAACTTCGGACTTTCCGCCGGTATCGTGACGAGCAGCCTCAAATATGCGCGCCACTATCAGCGCAATGTGAAGGCTGGCATGGTGATGATCAACCTGCCGACCGCCGGCGTGGACTATCATGTGCCGTTCGGCGGCTCGCGCGGTTCGTCCTATGGCGCCCGCGAACAGGGTTTCGCGGCGGTGGACTTCTTCACCCAGATCAAGACGGCCTATTCCTTCTCCTGAGAAGGGATTGCCGCAACGCAATGCGAAAGGGCGGGAGCAATCCCGCCCTTTTCTTTTGGGGGGGCCATAGCGACAGCGTATGGACGAGCGGACCAATAAATGGTGCGCCCCCTTTTTCTTTGGGGGGCGGGCGCGCTAGGCTCGTCTTAATCAAGAGATAAAAGGGTGGAACATGCGCGCGATCCTGCTGGCGACGGCTTTGACCTTGGCTCCCGTGGCGGCCTTTGCCGACCTTGCCGTCTCGGCCAATGACGGCAAGCAGGTGCGGGCGGGCGACGGGTTGCCCATGAAGCCCACCCCCGACAGCGTCGCCATCATCGCCTTTTCCAGCAGCGACGCGCCCAAGGTGATCGGCAGCATCGCGACCTGCGGCACCATCATGGGGCCGCCGTCTTCGGTGGCGGTGGCCAGGGACTACAGCTTCGCGCTGGTCACCTGCCCGCAGAAGATCGGCGCCGACGGCAAGAATGTGCCGGAAAACAAGGTCAATGTGATCGGGCTGGACGATCCCACCCATCCCAAACTGCTGCAGACGGTGGAAGCGGGGGTGGGCGCCACCGGCATCTTCCTGAACAAGAAGAATACCGTTTCCCTGGTGACCGGCACCGGCGATGATTCCATCACCCTCTTCACCATCAAGGATCGCCAACTGACAAAGGGCGGTTCGGTCACCCTGGAAGCCAAGGCCGAGCCGCGCGACGTGATCATCGCGCCCGACGGCAAGACGGCTTATGCCCTGCGCTTCGGCGACGCCAAGGTGACGAAGCTGGCGATTGACGGCGACAAGCTTTCCCGCGTTGCCGACTATGCGGTGGGCGTGAACCCCGACGGCGGTATCCTGACCGCCGATGGCCGCTATCTGCTGAACAATGATTTCGGCGGCGTGCCGGGCAAGACCGACAAGGGCGCCACCGTGGTACTGGACACCAGGACCGGCAAGATCAGCGATGTGCAGGAAGTGGGCGCGCTGCCGGAAGACATCGTGCTGTCGCCCGACAACAAATTCGCCGCCGCCGTGGTGGGCAACGGCTCGGCCACGGTGAAGAATGCCAAGAATTTCGACAGCGTGTTCGGCAAGCTGGTGATCTTCAAGGTGGGCAAAGGCACTTTGGAGCATGTGACCGACGCCCAGCTGGGCCATGCCTGCCAGGGCATGGTGTGGAGCGATGACGCCAAGCGGTTGCTGGTGCAATGCTCGGTGGAACGCGATATCCGGGTGTTCGATTTCGACGGCAAGACCCTGACGCCGCGCCCCGAAATGACCTTGCAGTTCGAATCCCGCCCCGGCGCGATGGTGACGGCGAAGACGCGCTGATTTCCGCTTGATTACCGGCGGCGGGGGCTCCACATAGCGGCCCCATGGCCCCCGTATTGCACCTGAAAGACATTACCGTCGCCTTTGGCGGCCAGAAGCTGCTGGACGGGGCGGAACTGTCGGTCAATGCCGGCGACCGGGTCTGCCTGGTGGGGCGCAACGGCTCGGGCAAGTCCACGCTTTTGAAGATCGCCGCCGGGCTGATGGAGGCCGATGGCGGCACCGCTTTCGTACAGCCGGGCGCGGTGGTGCGCTACCTGGCGCAGGAGCCCGACATGTCGGGTTTCGCCACCACCCGCGATTATGTCGAGGCGGGGCTGGACCTGCACGACGATCCCAACCGCTCTTATTACCTGCTGGGGCATCTGGGACTGGATGGCACCGAAAATCCCGCCACCCTGTCCGGCGGGGAGGCGCGCCGCGCCGCGCTGGCCCGGGCGCTGGCGCCGCGCCCCGACATATTGCTGCTGGACGAGCCAACCAATCACCTGGACGTCACCGCCATCGAATGGCTGGAAGGCGAGCTGAAGGCCTCGCGTGGGGCGCTGGTGCTGATCAGCCATGACCGGCGCTTCCTGGAAAACCTGTCGCGCATCACGGTGTGGCTGGATCGCGGCAGGACGCATCGTCTGGAGCGGGGCTTCGCGTCCTTCGAAACCTGGCGCGACGAGATGCTGGAAAAGGAAGAAACCGAGCGTCACAAGCTGGAGCGCAGGATCGCCGCCGAGGAGGACTGGGTGCGCTATGGCGTGTCGGGGCGGCGCAAGCGCAATGTCGGGCGGTTGGACCGGCTGCGGGGCCTGCGGACCGAACGGCGCGACCAGATCCGCCAGCTCGGCACCGTCAAGATGGAGGCCGCGGAAGGCGCGGGCTCGGGCACCAAGGTGATTGACGCCAAGGGTGTGGCGTTTTCGTACGGTGAGCGCGAGATCGTGCAGGACTTCACCATGCGCATCCATCGCGGCGACCGCATCGCCATTGTCGGGCCCAATGGCGCGGGCAAGACCACCCTGCTGAAGCTGCTGATCGGCGAACTGCAGCCGCAGAAGGGCAATGTGAAACTGGGGCAGGGCCTGTTGATGGCGCAGCTGGACCAGAAGCGCAGCAAGCTGCATCCCGAACAGTCGCTGGCGGCGGCGGTGACCGATGGCAGCGGCGACACGGTGATGGTGGCGGGCAAGCCGCGCCATGTGATGAATTACCTGCAGGATTTTCTCTTTACGCCGCAACAGGCGCGCACCCCGGTCAAGGTGCTGTCGGGCGGCGAGAGGGCGCGGCTGCTGCTGGCCAAGCTGTTCGCCACGCCGTCCAATTTCCTGGTGCTGGACGAACCGACCAACGACCTGGACCTGGAAACGCTCGACCTGCTGGAAGAGGTGATAGCCGACTATCAGGGCACCGCCCTGCTGGTCAGCCATGACCGCGATTTCCTCGACCGGGTGGCGACCTCCATCGTGCTGGCGGAAGGCGATGGCCGCTTCACCGAATATGCCGGTGGTTATGCCGACATGCTGTTCCAGCGCGGCGAGGCTGCGCCGGAACGACCCGAAGCGCGCAAGGCCGCAAAAGCAGACAAGCCAGCGGAAAAGCGCGTCCGCGCCTCTGCCCCGAAAATGAACTTCGCTGACGCGCATGCGCTCAAGGTGCTGCCTGAAAAAATAGCAGCGGCGGAACGCGAAATCGCGCGGCTGGAAAAAGTCTTGTCCGACAATGGCCTTTATGCCCGCGACCGGGTGCAATTCGACCGGCTGTCGGCGGATCTGGCGCGCTTGCGCGAGATCAAGGACGCCGACGAGGAACGATGGCTTGCTCTGGAAATGGCGCGGGAGGCGCTGGAGGCCGGGTAACGCACCCGGAACGCCCATCCCGGTTCCGCGTTTAATCCCGTGAAGTCGAGGTTTTGGTGTTCCCCATGAGGCATGCAGCCATAGCCGGATTTGCCGCAGGCGCCGCCATGGTGATCGGCGGCGCGCTTGCCGCCGTCGCCCCGGGCGATCCCACGCCGGTGCCTGACGTCAATGCCGAGATGATGAATCCGATGATCGGCGGCCAGGCCATGCTGCCCGACCGCGACATCATGGAGAACATGGCGGCTTCGCCAATGCATTCCACCTTGGTGGCGGCGCTGAAGGAGACCGGCGTCGCCGGCGCGCTGAAGACCAATGGCCAGTTCACCATCTTCGCCCCCACCAACGCCGCCATGGCCCAGGCCGGGGCCCAGCCCAAATCCACCCTGGCGCGGCGCATGAGTTATCTGATCGTGCCGGGCAAATATGACTCGGTGGCGCTGCTGCGCGTCATCAACGAAGCCGGCGGCGAGGCCAGGCTGCGCACCGCCGAGGGCGGCGCCCTGACGGCGCGGATGAACGGGCCGACCAACATCGTCTTGATGGACGAACGCGGCAATACCGCCGACATCGCCATCTATGACGTGCATGACAGGAACGGCATCATCCATGTCGTGGACCGGGCGCTGGAGCCCGGCGGCCCTGCCCGCCAGGTTGCGTCGCGCTAGTTACTGACTGTTACTGCGCGTATTTTGCCAGGTAATCCGACAGCGATTGCGGCGTCATGTGGCGTGCATCGCTGGTGGCGAAAACATCGTCGCCATTGACCAGCTTGCCGTCAGGCGTGGCGACAATGACGGTGGGCACGCCCTTCAGCCGGGCGGTGAAGCCGAAGCGGGCCGGAATCTGCAGATTCTTGTCGAAGCGGCCGACATCCACCGACACTTCCTCATAATGCTTTTCCATGAAGCGGCGCATCTCGGGAAGCTGGACGAAATTGGCCAGCACGATGCAGTCGGGGCACCAGTTGCCGCCCAGGTCGATCAGCACCCGCTTGTGGGTTTTCCTTGCCCGTTCGAAGGCGGCGGCGACGGCGGCGTCGGCATTGGCCTGCTCGTCATAAGGCTGGGTCACCACCAGCGGCAATTGCTGCAGGGTGGCGATCGAGGGCTTGGGCGCGGGCGCGGCGGCCAGAACAGGCGTTGCGATCAGCAAGGCAGCGAGAGCGAGTTTTTTCATGCAGCTGGCGCGAGCAACCCGCGCCCCTCCAAAAGAGCTTCGATATGAGGATCGCGCCCGCGAAAGGCGCGATAGGCGGCGGCGAAGTCACGGGTGCCGCCGGAAGAATAGATGAACTTGTACAGCCGGTGCGCCGTGGCGGGATCGAAGGGATCATGCGCTTCTTCAAAGGCCTTGAAGCCGTCGGCATCCAGCACTTCCGACCACAGATAGGCGTAATAGCCGGCGGAATAGCCGTCGCCGCCGAAGACATGGGTGAAATGGGGCGCGGCATGGCGCGGCCCGATCTCCTCGGGCATGCCGATGCGCGCCAGGGTCTCGGCCTGGGCCTGCAGCGGATCGCTGCCCGGCGGCAAGGTATGGAAATCCATGTCGATCAGCGCCGAGGCCAGGAACTCCACGGTGGCGAAGCCCTGGCCGTAATTGCGCGCCGCCAGCAGCTTGTCCAGCAGCGGGCGGGGAATGGGCTCGCCGGTTTCATGATGGCGGGCAAAGCGCTCCAGCACCTGCGGCACTTCCAGCCAGTGTTCGTAAAGCTGCGACGGCAGTTCGACGAAATCGCGCGCCACCGCGGTGCCCGACAGGCGGGGGAAGCGCACCTGGCTGAGCAACCCGTGCAGGGCGTGGCCCATCTCATGGAACAGGGTCACCGCATCGTCGAACGACAGCAGGCAGGGATCGCTTTTGTTGAAATTGGCATTGTTGACGATGATCGGAATTATGTCGCCGTTCACCCGTTCCTGGTCGCGGAAGCTCGACATCCAGGCGCCGCTCTGCTTGCCGGGACGGGCGAAATAGTCGCCCAGGAAAAGACCGATCACCTTGCCTTCGCGCACCACTTCCCATGCCCGCACGTCGGGATGATAGACCGGCATGTCGTGGCGCTCGCGGAAGGTCACGCCGAACAGTTTTTGCGCAGTGTAAAAGGCGGCTTCGACAAGATTGGAAAGCTGGAAATAAGGCTTCAACTGGGCTTCGTCGAAATCGTATTTTTCCTGCCGCAGCTTTTCGGCGTAATAACGCCAGTCCCAGGGCGCCAGGCGGAAGTTGCCGCCCTCGCGCGTGACCAGGGCCTGCAGGGCGTCGCGTTCTTCCAACGCCCGCACCCGCGCCGGCTCCCACACCTCTTCCAGCAAGGCGCGCGCCTTCTGCGGCGTGCCGGCCATGCTGTCGGCCAATTTGAAAGCGGCGAAATTCTCATAGCCCAGCAACGCGGCGCGTTCGGCGCGCAAGGCCAGCATCTCGGTGATGACGTCCTTGTTGTTGCGGGCGTTGGGATTGTCGCCGCGCGCCGTCCAGGCGCGGTAAAGCTGTTCTCGTAATGCCCTGTCGTCCGCATACTGCAAAAAAGGCTCGACGCTGGAGCGCGACAGCGTGACGGCGAAGGGGGCATCGACCTTCAGCGCCTTGGCCTGGGCCGCCGCCGCATCGCGCACCGATGCCGGAATGCCCGCCATCTGCGCCGGCGTCAGCGGCAGCACCCAATCTTCCTCGTCGTCCAGCACATTCTGCGAGAATTGCGTGCCCAGCACCGCCAGCCGTTGGGCGACGGCCGCCAGCCGGTCGCGCGCTTCGCCTTGCAACTGGGCGCCCGCGCGCACGAAATCCAGGTGATAGCGTTCCAGCACCTTCAGGCTTTCGCCATCCAGCTCCAAACTCTCACGCTTGCGGTACAATTCGTCCATCCGCGCGAACAGCACCGGATGCATGGAGATGGTGCTCCAATGCGCCGACAGGCGCGGCGCCATTTCCATCTCGACCGCCTGCAGCGTCGCGTTGGTGGCGGACGCGGCGAGATTGGAAAAGACGGTATCCACCCGCGTCAGCAGCCGGCCGCTTTTCTCCAGCGCCAGGATCACATTGTCGAAGCTGGGGGCGGCGGGGTTTTCGGCAATCGCCACGATCTCGGCACTGTGTTCGGCCAGCGCCCGGTCATAGGCGGGGGCGAAATGCTCGGCCCTGATCCGGTCCAGCGGCGGGGCGTCGAAGGGCGCGATCCAGTCTTCGAAGAACGGGTTGGTCATGGGTGCAATATAGCCCCGATCAGTGGATTTCCCAGACCACGGAAACATCGGCGGCGACGCTTTGCTGGCCCGCCGCCACCGGCACCGCCTTGGCCATGGCGAACATGGGGGCAGCCATGCGCAGTGGGCGCACCTCGCCCCCACCTTCGCTGAGGGACAGGATCGGCCCCAAGGTGACGCCCGCCGCCTTGGCATAGGTCTCGGCCCGGGCGCGGGCATCGGCCACGGCATCGGTGCGGGCTTTTTCCAGCAGCGGCGCGGGCTGGGCGATGTCGAAGCTGATACCGTTCATCTGGTTGGCGCCCGCCGTGACCAGCGCATCCAGCGCCGCGCCCAGTTTGGCGACGTCTTCCAGCCGCACCGACACTTCGTTGCTGACCTGGTAGCCGGTCAGGCGGCGCGGATTGTCGTTGCCGCCGCCGGCATATTGCGGTGCGATCGAGAAGTTGACGGTCTGGATGTTCTTGTCCGCCACGCCCATTTTCTTCAGCGCCGCGAACACCCCGGCCATGCGCGCGGTATTGGCCGCCAGGGCCTGGGCGGCGGTGGGGGCGCTGGTGGCGATGCTGGCGGTGATGGTAGCGAGGTCGGGCGTGCCCTGCACCTCGCCATGGCCGCCCATTGAGAGCGTGCGGGTGTCGGCGGCCCAGGCGGGAGCAGACAGGCTCAGGGCCAGCAGCAAGGCAGGGAGAAAGCGGCTTTTCATGGAATTTTCCCTTTGGAAATCAGGGTGGATGCTGCGCCCGTCGCGGGGCGAAATCAGGGCATGACCGCGTCCTTGGCGGGGCGGAAAATCCTGTTATACCCCCTTCCGGAGGGCCTGTAGCTCAGTTGGTTAGAGCTGACCGCTCATAACGGTTAGGTCCCAGGTTCGAGTCCTGGCGGGCCCACCAACCATTCCGATAAAACCGTTCTCAAAGAACGGCTGCTGCCGCATCTGCGAATAACCGCACGAACGTTTGGGAATATGCCGGAGCCAATGCCTTCTCCGATACCCGGGACGCGGATCTCGCCATGCCCCCCACGGTCAAGCCGGTGCAGTTGGTGGCCGATGCTATCCTGGATGCCTCCAACCCCGGGGGGATATCGTACTCGACGCCTTCGGCGGCAGCGGCACCACGCTGGTAGCGGCCGAAGAGACCGGTCGGCGCGGCCGGGCAATCGAGTTCGACCCCTACTATGTCGACACTATCGTGCGGCGCCTGGAAAGGGTGACTCGAAAGAAGGCAACCATGGGCCAGAGTAACCAGACCTTCGAGTTCACCCGCGTATGGCGGAAGTCAGGCCTCAATGACTGAACAGCATTCCACTGGTCGCAATATCCATCCCAACTTCATCCATCCAACCTTTGAGTAGCTGCCCATGACGAACCATGGAAATCATATCCGCGTCGGCTACGGAGCGCCGCCGGTCGAACACCGGTTCAAGCCTGGCCAGTCCGGTAACCCTAGTGGCAAGCGCAAGACCAAGCCTCCTGCCTCGCTGGCTGCTGGCGCAACGCGTGAAGAAAGCGCAGTCTCTGTTGCTCGAAACCGACGCGCCGATCGCCGATATCGCCCTGACCGCCGGTTTCTGCGAGCAGGGGCATCTGACGCGCGTATTTCGGTCCTTGACGGATACGACCCCGGCGGTTTGACGAAAAGAACACAGGATATAGGCCCCGGCCGCGACGCCGCGGGAATTTGAATCGCCAAGGCGCGGCAACTTTGTCCAATAGACGTCACGGCATTTGGATAAAATAGCTATATTGGTGTCGGTACGGGTTCATACAAATCGGAAGGTTTCCCATGACGACACCCAATGCGATCGGCTCTGGAAGTTTCAGGATCGGCGGCGAGATCGAGATCCATCGGCTCGGTTTTGGCGCGATGCGGATCACCGGAAGCGGCATCTGGGGAGAGCCGGCCGATCCCGCCGAATGCCTGCGCACGCTGAAGCGTCTCCCGGAGCTTGGCGTGAATTTCATCGATACCGCCAACTCCTACGGACCCGGCGTCTCGGAGGAATTCATCCATAAGGCGCTCCATCCCTACAAGAACATGCTCATCGCGACCAAGGCGGGCCTTGAGCGGCCCGGCCCGGACAATTGGGTGCCGAACGGACGCCCCGACTATCTGATCGCGGAGGTGAAAAACAGTGCAAGGCGTCTCGGCGTCGAACAGATCGCGCTCTGGCAATTGCATCGCATCGATCCAAAGGTGCCTGCCGGCGAACAGTTCGATGCCATAAAGTCGTTGCTCGACAGCGGTCTTATCCGCATGGCGGGCTTGAGTGAAGTATCGGTCGCGGAGATCGAGGCGGCGTCGCGCGTGTTCGATGTCGCCACCGTTCAGAACCGATATAACCTGGCCGACCGCGGCAGCGAAGACGTGCTCGATTTTTGCCAATCCAAGGGCATCGGATTTATTCCGTGGTTCCCATTGGCGGCGGGCGATCTGACCAGACCCGGTTCGCTGCTCAACCGGATCGCCGAAACCCATGGCGCGACGCCCGGCCAGATCGCACTGGCCTGGTTGTTAAAGCGCAGTCCGGTGATCCTGCCGATCCCCGGGACGTCGAAAGTTTCGCATCTGGAGGAAAATATCGCCGCCGCCGGCATTCGTCTTTCCGACGCGGAATTCACCGAACTCAATGGCGTCGGAAAGCCTGGGAACTGACTAGCGGATACAACAATTCCAACACGAAAGGACTCCGCGCCGCGGAGATGCAGAACATGCTGAAACTGGACATTCTGGTACGCCGCCGCCCCGATCTTTCGCATGAACAGTTTCTCGCGCATTGGCGCGATGTGCATGGCCCGCTGTTTTCGAGCCAGCCGGAGGTCAAGCGCCGCATCCGGCGGTATCTGCAGTCCCGCATCGTCGACGACAAGCCGGAAGGCTTTCCCATCAGCGACTTCGACGGCATCGCCCAGTTGTGGTTTGACGATGTCGCGGGATTTCAGGCGTTTTTCGCGTCGCAGAACTACAAGGACGTCATCAAGCCGGATGAGGAAAGATTCACCGATCCCAAGCGGTGCGAGTTCGTGCTTTCGACGGAGCATATCCTGATCGGATAGGACGCGGAGGTTGGCTCCGGCGGCGCGCCGTGGATGCCGGAAGGCGGCAAGGCCGGCTGTCCAAGGCATCCGGGTGCCTAGCGCGCGACACAATCACAGGTAGAACGAGGGCGTGGAATACCCAAGCCATTGATTTCGTTCACAACAGTTGGGTTCCAGGTCCGTGTTCTGCCGGACCATCAGTTCTTATTGAATCGCTTGTAAAAAATCCGTAGGGGTTTTTGCATCCTGTTCCGTCGTATCGTACGAACAGCCGGAAAGCGTTCAAAAACAAGCGGCTGCCGAAAATCCGGCAAGACCGCGATCAGGGACGGCGTCCAGGGGAGGCATGGCCGAGCAACCGATAGACGAATGGTTCATGCGAGAGGTGCTGCCCCTCGAGTCCATGCTGACCCGCTTCCTGCAGCGGAATTGGCGCAATGAGGCGGAAATCAGCGATTTGCGCCAGGAAGCCTATGCGCGCGTCTATGAAGCGGCGCGGCGGGAGCGCCCCCTGCTGGCCAAGCCGTTCCTGTTCCAGATCGCCCGCAACCTGATGATCGACAAGCTGCGCCGCCAGAGCGTGGTCTCCCTGGAGAGCGTGGCGGATTTCGACTGGCTGAACGTCTCAGATGACAAGCCCTCGTCCGAAGCCTATGTCGCCGCCCGCCAGGAACTGCGCCTGCTGCAGACGGCGCTGGACGAATTGCCGCCGCGCTGCCGCCAGGTGGTGCTGCTGCGGAAGGTCGAGGGTCTTTCGCAGAAGGAAGTCGCCAGGCAGATGGGCATCACCATAGAGACGGTCGAGAACCAGGTCGCCAAGGGCATGCGCCTGCTGGCCCAGGCGCTGGGCGGACGCCGCGGCGCGGTGACCGCCGAGGCGCGCCGCTACAACTTCTTCAGGAAGCCGCGCGATGTCCGCTGATGCCGCCGAGATGACCGCCGCGGCCTGGCTGGCGCGCGAGGATCGCGGCCTGACCGCGGCGGAACGCGAGGCGCGCGATCTATGGCTGGAACAGTCCAGCCTGAACAAAGTCGCCTATCTGCGGCTCAAGGCGGCCTGGCGGCGGGCGGATCGGCTGGCGGCCCTGAAAAGGCCCGTGCCGGCAATCCGGCCCGCCCTGGTAATCCATGAAGGGCGTTTTTCCCGCCTTGGCGTAAAGCTCGCCATCGCGGCATCGCTGACCCTGCTGCTGGGGGCCGGCGCATTCCTGGCGTTGCGCCCGGCGCCGCCCGCGAAGGTACAGGACTATGCCACCGGCATCGGCGGCATGCGGGCGCTGCGGCTGGCCGACGGCACCCAGGTCGAACTGAACACCAACACGCGGCTGCAGGCCGGCGACCGCACCGTGACGCTGAAGTCCGGCGAGGCCTATTTCGACGTGGTGCATGACGCCGGCCGGCCTTTCACCGTCTATGCCGGCAATCGCCGCATCACCGACATCGGCACCAGGTTCGCCGTCTTCCGCAACGGCGACGATGTGCGCGTCACGGTGCGCGAGGGCAAGGTGCGGGTCGAGTCGCTGGATGGCCAGGGGCAGGACGCCGTGCTGGTGCCGGCGGGGCGCGAGGTGATCGCGGCGGGCAGCGAAAGCCTGATGCTGCAGAAGCCCGCCCGTGACATCGACAATGGCCTGGCCTGGCGCGGCGGCATGCTGGTGTTCGACCAGCAGCCGCTGGGAGAGGTTGCCGAACAGTTCAACCGCTACAATGCACGCCATATCCAGGTGGAGAGCGGCGCCAGCCGCATCCGCATCGGCGGCCGCTTCAAGGCGCGCAATGTCGAAAGTTTCGTGCAGCTCCTGCATCGCGGCTTCGGCCTGACGGTGCGCGAGGAGGGCGACAGGATTCTGGTGTCGCGGTAGGGAGCGCGGGCCGGGCAGACGCAATGCCGGTAAAATAAACGCAGGCCGCCCCTCCGACGGCCTGCAGCCGATAACAAGAAGCCAGGGGGAGTGTTGAGGCATCTGTGGATTCGCCATGCGATTCTGTCCGGCGCGGCCTGGCTCGCGCTGGGTGCTTGCGGCTGGGCGCAGACGCCGCTGACCATCCCCGCCGAGCCCCTGAAAGACGCGCTCGACGCCTATATCCGCCAGTCGGGCGTGCAGCTGATCTACAATGTCGATGAGATAGAGGGCCTTGCCAGCCATGCGGTGAAGGATGCGCCGCCGGATCGCGCCCTGGATGCGCTGCTGGAAGGCAGCGGCGCCTCGGCCAAGCGCGACGGGGCCGGCGCGGTGGCGATCGCCCGCGATGCGCGCCCGCCCGAGATGGCGTCCGCGGTGGAGCAGGTGGTGGTGACGGGATCGCGCATCCGCAGCGGCAACGATCCCTCCTCGCCGGTCACCCAGCTTGCGGCCGACCAGCTTCTCGCCACCACGCCGGGCGGCATCCCCGAGGCGCTGGACAAGATGCCGATCTTCATGGCCGCGTCCACGCCCAACAATGCGACCACCGGCGCCAATGGGCGCGGCGGCAACGCGCCGGGCTATTTCCTCAACCTGCGCAACCTGGGCGCCATCCGCACCCTGATCCTGCAGGATGGGCATCGCGTGCCGGGCACCTTCTTCGACACCACGGTGGATGTCGACATGCTGCCGCAGATGCTGATGCAGCGGGTGGAGGTCGTCACCGGCGGCGCCAGCGCCGTCTATGGCTCCGATGCGGTGACCGGGGTGGTGAACTTCATCCTCGATCACGATTTCCAGGGGCTGAAAGCGGTGGCGCAGGGCGGCATCTCCGGTTATGGCGATGCGCGCTCGCTTTATGGCGGCGTGGCGGGCGGCGAGGATGTCGGGGCGCGCGGCCATCTGATCTGGAGCGTGGAATACCGGCAGCGTGATGCGTTGCCCGATGCCGCGGCGCGGCCGCTGGGCAACCTGGGCACCGCGATCGTGGGCGCCGGCACCGCCGCCAGTCCCTATTACCTGGTGCAGAACATCCGCCAGAGCAACACCGCGCCGGGCGGCTTGATCGTGTCGGGACCGGGCACGGGGCTGCAATTCCTCAGCAACGGCAGCCTGGCGCCGTTCAATCCCGGCACGCCGACGCCGACGGTGAATTTCTCCATCGGCGGCGATGGCGGCATCGAGCATAATGAATATCTGCTGCCCGCCTTCACCAACGCCCAGGGCTTCGCCTATTACAGCCAGCGGCTTGGCGACAGCGTCACCGCCCATGTCGAAGCGCGCTACGCCCAGGCGCGCAGCTATGAAGCGGGCCAGATCTTCACCAACATCAATGGCTCGGGCCTCACCACCAACGGTTCGGGCGCGCAATATCCCATCACTATCTACAGCGGCAACGCCTTCCTCACGCCCCAGGCCCAGGCGCTGCTGTTCCCGCCCGGCGGCCCTGCCAGCTTCCAGATGAACCGCATGGACAACGACCTGATGAGCCGGTTGAGCCTGGACCAGCACACCGGCGCCCTGGCGATCGGCGCGGGGCTTGAGGGCACCGCTTTCGGCGATTTTACCTGGGACGCCAACTATACCCATGGCGAGACGCGCACCCAGCTCACCGCGCGCAACAATGTCAACACGGCGCGTTTCTATGCGGCGCTGGATGCCGTGAAGGACCCCGCCACCGGCAATATCGTCTGCAATGTCAGCCTGACCGATCCCGGCGCCTTTCCCGGCTGCGTGCCGCTGAACCTGTTCGGGCAGAGCGCCACGGTGGTGAACGGGTCCAACGCCTCGCAGGCGGCGCTGAACTATGTCGCCGGAACCACCTGGTGGGTCGCCCATAACGGGCTGGACGATCTCAGCGCCAATATCACCGGCACAGTACTGCCGGGCTGGGCCGGCCCGATCAAGGCGGCGATGGGCGTGGAATACCGGCTGGCGAGCCTGGATGTCGGCACCTCGACACCGGACAACAGCTTCAATCCGCAATATCTGCGCCTGGCCCCGCCGGGCACCTTCGCGGCGACCGCGGCATCGCCGCAAGGCACCTTTCCGCCCACGAACCTGGCGAATTTCAAGGAAGTCCAATCCGGCGCGCAGGGCTCGGAGAATGTCAGCGAGGCCAATCTGGAACTGGACGCGCCGCTGCTGAGGAACCTGCCCGGCGTCGCGCTGCTGTCGGTCAATGCCGCGGCCCGCTATACCGAATATCATGCCGGCGGCATCGACCCGGCCAGCGGCGTGCCGGTGAAGACCAGCTTCGCCGCCAGCACCTGGAAGCTGGGCGCCGAATGGCGGGTGACAGACGATCTCAGGCTGCGCGCCACGCGCTCGCGCGACATTCGCGCCCCGACATTATGGGATATGTTCCAGGGCCCGCTGACCACCACGTCCGGCAATCTGGACCCGCTGACCGGCGCGTCGGGCTCGATCAACACCGCCTCGATCGGCAATCCGAAGCTCAAGCCGGAAGTGGCGCGCAACACCACCATCGGCCTGGTCTACGATCCGGGCTGGCTCGCGGGCCTGCATCTGAGCGCCGACTATTTCCACATCGCCATCGACCGCGAGATCGCGCTGATCGCCGGCTCCAATCCGGTGGTGCAGTCGCTGTGCCTGGCGTCGGACGGTTCCTCGCCCTATTGCGGGCTGATCCAGCGGCCGCTCTCCTACGACAGCACTCTGCCGACCAATTTCCCCACCCTCTATTACGCGCAGACCTTGAACTTCCAGAGCCAATGGACCGAAGGCGTGGATCTGGAGGCGGACTGGCAAGGCAGCCTGGACGGTTGGCACGGACTTTCGGGGCAGTTGAGTCTGCGCCTGCTTTGGACCCACACATCCTTCCTGAAGACGCTGGGCCTGCCCGGCTCGGTGATCACCGATGTTGCGGGTTCGGCCAATGCGCCGACCCAGGCGCTGCCAGCCGATAAGGGCGTGCTGATGGCGAGCTGGACCGGCGACAGTCTGAGCGTTGACGTCATGGAGCGCTATTACGGTTCCATCCGCCAGGATCCCAACCCCACGTTAATATATGCACCGTCCACGGGCGACCTGCCGGCCTGGTTCCAGACCGATGTCAACATCGCCTATGACATTGCGCCCTTCACGGTCTTCCTCGATGTTTCCAACCTTCTCGATGCCCAGCCCGACATCTTCCAGGTTCCCGGTTACACCGGCAGCCCGGGAATGAATTATCCGGCCGTTCCTTACGAGGACATTGTCGGCCGCACTTTCACGGCCGGACTGAAAGTTCGCCTCAACTGAAAAAATCATAGGGGGATTTGCAAACCCGCGCGTCCTAGTACCCAACGACAAAAACATCAGAGGGACGCCATGCGCTCGCACTATCTCAAGACATTTCTTGCTGGAACCGTCAGCGCCTTCGCGCTTGCAACATCGGTTCATGCCCAGACGGTGGCCGCCGACGCGCCGGCCACGGAATCGGTGACCGTGACCGGCACCCGCATCAGCGGCACCGACACGCCGACGCCGGTGCAGGTGCAGACCGCGGCCCAGCTGCAGGACATTACCCCGGCCTCGATCTCCGAAGGCCTCGACAAGAATCCGATCTTCATGGGCGGTTCCACGCCCAACAACGCCACCACCGGCGCCAATGGCCGCGGCGGCAACCTGCCGGGCTATTTCCTCAACCTGCGCAACCTCGGCACCATCCGCACCCTGGTGCTGCTGGACGGCCACCGCGTTCCCGGCACCAACTATGACACCACCGTCGATACCCAGTCGTTGCCGCAGCTTCTGGTGCAGCGCGTGGAAACCGTCACCGGCGGCGCCTCGGCGGTCTATGGCTCCGACGCGGTGACCGGCGTGGTCAACTTCATCCTCGACCACAAGTTCGATGGCCTGAAGGGTGTGTTCCAGGGCGGCATTTCCGACTATGGCGACCGGCGCGGCATGCGCGCCGGCCTGGCGGGCGGCGAAGACCTGTTGGGCGGCCACCTGATCTGGAGCGCGGAATACAAGGACAGCGACGCCATTACCGATTCCGCGGCCCGCCCCCTGGGCAACAAGGGCTATTCGGTGGTGGGCGGCGGCACCGCCGCCAGCCCCTATTACCTGGTCCAGAACATCCGCCAGGCCAACACGGCGCCGGGCGGCCTGATCACCTCGGCCAACAGCCCCGGCTACGGCATGCAGTTCCTGTCGAACGGCCAGCTGGGCGCCTTCAATCCCGGCACGCCCACCGCGACGACCAACTTCAACATCGGTGGCGACGGCGGCATCGAGCACAATGAATATCTGCTGCCGGTGACCAACAATGCGCAGTTCTTCGCCCATTACGACCATGACATCACCGGCAACGTCACCGGCTGGATCGAGGCGCGCTACGCCCTGGAGCGCAGCTATGAAGCGGGCCAGATTTTCACCAACACGTCGGGGGGCAATACCCTGACCGGCAACTGCACCCCGGTGAACGGCGTCTGCACCGGCAACCCCACCGTCAATTACACCAACAACGGTTCGGGCGCCCAGTACCCCATCACCATCTACAGCGGCAATGCCTTCCTGACGCCGGCACAGCAGGCCTTCCTGTTCCCTGCGGGCGGCGCCACCAGCTTCCAGATGAACCGCATGGACAATGACCTGATGTCCAAGCTGAGCCTGGACAACCATATGGGCGCGCTTCAGGTCAGCGGCGGCCTCAAGGGCACTCTGCTGGACAAGTATGACTGGGACTTCAGCTACAGCCATGGCGAGACCCGCAACCAGCTGACCTCGCGCGGCAACATCAACAGCTCGCGCTTCTTCGCCGCGATCGATGCCGTGAAAGATCCCACCACCGGCAATATCGTCTGTAACGTCAGCATCACGGCGCCGGGCGCTTTCCCGGGCTGCGCGCCGCTGAACCTGTTCGGCCAGAGCGCGACCGTCACCAACGGCTCCAACGCCTCGCAGGCAGCCCTCAACTATATCCAGAACCCGCCGACCTCCTGGACCGCGCATAACGGGCTGGACGACTTCAGCGGCAATATCAACGGCACCCTTTTCGACTTGCCCGCGGGTCCGCTCAAGGCGGCGGTGGGTGTCGAATACCGCCTGGCCAGCCTGGACGTGACCAGCACCACGCCCGACAACACGTTCAATCCGCAGTATCTGCGGTTGGCGCCGCCGGGCACCTTCGCTTCCACCACGGCCTCTCCCACGGGCACCTTCCCGGCCCCCAACCTGTCGCGGTTCAAGGAGGTTCAGTCCCCCGGCCGCGGTTCGGAGAATGTCAGCGAAGCCAACCTGGAACTGGATGCGCCGCTGCTGAAGGACTTGCCCGGGATCGAGCTGCTGTCGGTCAATGCCGCGGCCCGCTACACCGAATATCATGTCGGCGGCATCGATCCCACCAGCACCGATGGTGCCAGCACCAAGGCGTCCTTCTCGGCCTCGACCTGGAAGGTCGGCGCGGAATGGCAGGTCATCGACGACCTGAAAATTCGCGCCTCGCGTTCGCGCGACATCCGTGCCCCAACACTCTGGGACCTGTTCCAGGGACCGCTGACCACCACCTCGGGCAACCTGGACCCGCTGACCGGCGTGTCCGGCTCGGTCAACACGTCCTCGGTCGGCAATCCCCAGCTCAAGCCGGAAGTGGCGCGCCAGACCACGGTGGGCGGCGTGTTCACGCCGACCTTCCTGCCGGGCTTCACCGCCACCTTCGACTATTTCCACATCGTCATCGCCAACCAGATCGCGGCCATCAGCGGCAACAACCAGACCGTGCTCAACACTTGCGAGTCTTCCGGCGGCAGTTCTCCCTTGTGCAATCTGATCGTTCGTCCGGGCGCCTATAACGACACCTCCGCGACGAACTTCCCGCTGCTGTACCTGTCGGCGCCGCAGAACACCCAGACCACCTGGTCGGAAGGCTTCGATGTCGAGGCCAACTATCAGACCGATCTCACCGAATGGACGCCCCTGCCGGGCATGCTGGACTTCAACCTGATGTGGTCGCACACCACGCTGCTGAAGTCGGTGCTGACTCTGCCGGGTTCGGTTACGACCGACATAGCGGGTGCGGCCAACGCGCCGGGCGCGGCATTGCCGCGCGACAAGGCGGCCTTCACGGTCGACTATACGCTGGATGCGCTAAATGTGGATGTGCAGGAGCGCTACTACTCGCCCGTCCGTCAGAACGCGGACCCCACCATCGTGTATGACATCCCGAACGTGCCGTCGTATTTCATCACCGACCTCAATTTGGCGTATGACTTCGATGCCGCCAATATGCCCTTCACTGGCTTTCTGCATATCGACAACCTGTTCAACAAGCAGCCCGACGTCATACAGGCCTCCGGCTATACCGGCAGCCCCGGCATGAACTATCCGGTGCTTCCGTATGAAGACCTGATCGGCCGCTATTACACCGTCGGCGTGCGATTCAAGATGTAGCTCCCCCCTGGCCCGGCGCCTCGCTGAAAGGCGGGGCGCCGGGATCTTTTCAGGCTGGGCGGTCTCTATTTTCTGCGGCAATGGCTATTGCGGCGCCTTGAGAAATTCCTGCGGCGGCAGCGCATGGGCGGTGAAGCGCGCCTGGGCGATCGCACCGTGGAAATAATTCACATGGTTCATGCGCGCGCCCACCATCGCATGGCCGGGGCCGTGCGGGGTGAAGGCGGTGTCGGCTTCGCCTTCCAGCACGCCATTGACGTATGAGCGGTAGGTCTTGCCGTCATAGGTCTGCGCGACCGCATACCACGGCCCGATGGGATGCAGTTTTTCCGGGAAGGCCAGCGCCTTGCTGCCGGCCTTGCTGTTGACGAAGGCGTCCAGATACCACTGGTCCTTCACCACCCGGATTTCGAACATGAAGCGCGGGTTGGTATCGGACGTCCCGGCGGGACTGGCATCCAGCCCGGTGGCGGGATCGGTCTCGGCGATGTGCATCCAGCGCTGCTGGAAGTCGCCGCCATCGGGGCGGAAGATCGCCTCGATAGTGAATGTCCTGGCGCCCACCAGCGGGCGGCCCGGAAAGAACAGCGCGTCGTCCTTGCCGTTGAACTGCACCGCCTTGCCCAATGGCGAATCCACCAGCACCGGCGCGCCTTCCACCCTGGGCGCGAGCCCGCCGATGCGCGTCAGGCTGTCGAATTTCCATAGTGTTTGTTCTTGCGCCTGCGCGGAAACACGCATTGCCCCCAGCAGCGCCATGACCCCGAAAGTTCGCCTGTTCATCTGATCCTCCCGTTTGTTCTTGCGTGTCATGTTGGCGCGTCTGGCATGCACGCCATCATTGCCGCCGTGCCGGGCGGCGGCAAGGGCGCCACCTGTCGGTGCGGCGGGCAATTCTGTATCCTGCCCAGGCAACAGCCGGGGCAATCGCTTGGACCATCTGGATCGGTACAAATATGTGGCGGAGGACGCGGCGGTCGCCGCCCTTCTGGCCACCGGGCCTTTGTCGCAGGCCCAGCGCATCACGGTGTTGCGCGAAGCCACCGCGCTGGTGGCCGGCGCCCGGGTGACGGCGCGCCGCCAGGGGCTGGTGGAAAGCTTCCTGCAGGAATTCTCGCTCTCCACCCCCGAGGGCCTGGCGCTGATGGGGCTGGCGGAGGCGCTGCTGCGCACCCCCGATGCCGCCACCCGCGACCGGCTGATCGCGGAAAAGATTTCCGCCGCCGACTGGGCGGCGCATCTGGGCCAGTCGGGCAGCCTGTTCGTCAATGCCTCGACCTGGGGGCTGATGCTGACCGGGCGGCTGATCGATGTCTCGGGCCTGGAGGATGGCGTTGGCGCCATCCGGCGGCTGGCGGCGCGGGTGGGCGAACCCATCGTGCGCGCCGCCGTCGCCCAGGCCATCCGCATCATGGGCGAGCAGTTCGTGCTGGGCCGCACCATCGAAGACGCCATTGCCCGCGCCGCGAAGGAAAAGCTGCTGTGCAGTTTCGACATGCTGGGCGAGGGCGCGCGCACCCAGGACGATGCGGCGCGCTATGAAGCCTCTTACACCGCCGCCATCACCGCCATCGGCAGGGTTTCCGCTGGACCGGAAGATGCGCACGGCATTTCAGTGAAGCTGTCGGCCTTGTCGCCGCGCTATGAGGCGGTGCAGGAAGCGCGTGTGTGGGACGAGCTGTATCCGCGCCTGCTGCGGCTGGCGCGGCTGGCGGCGGATGCCGACATCAATTTCACCCTGGACGCGGAAGAAGCCGACCGGCTGGTGCTGTCGCTCAAGCTGCTGGACCGGCTGGCGCGCGAACCCGCGCTGGGGATGTGGCGCGGGCTGGGGCTGGCGGTACAGGCCTATCAGACGCGCGCGCGCCATGTGATCGCCGCACTGGAAAAGCTGGCGAAGGAAAGCGGCCGCCGCCTGATGGTGCGGCTGGTCAAGGGCGCCTATTGGGACAGCGAGATCAAGCGCGCCCAGGTGGCGGGCCGCCCCGGCTATCCGGTCTTCACCACCAAGCCGTCCACCGACCTGTCCTATCTCGTTTGCGCCCGGGCGCTGATCGCCGCCGCGCCGCATCTCTATGCCCAGTTCGCCACCCACAATGCCCATACCCTGGCGGCGGTGCGGCTGATGGCGGGCGATACCCGCATCGAGCATCAGCGCCTGCACGGCATGGGCGATGCGCTGTATGACGCGGCGGAGAAACGCTTCGGGCCGCTGTCGCTGCGCACCTATGCGCCGGTGGGAGCGCATGAAGACCTGCTGCCCTACCTGGTGCGCCGCCTGCTGGAGAATGGGGCCAACACCAGTTTCGTGCATCTGCTGCTGGATGACGATACCCCGCCGGAACAGGTGGCGCGCGATCCCATCGCCCTGGTGGAGATGCAGCCCGGCCCGCATCCGCGCATTCCCTTGCCGCGCGATATGTATGGTGACCGCTTGAACAGCGAAGGCGTGGACATCGCCATCGCCGCCGAGCGCGAAAGGCTGGCGAAGATCAAAGACACATCCGCGCCTATACCCGATGCCAATGACAAACAGATCGCCGATGCCTTCGCCGTGGCGAAGGCCGCGCAACCGTCCTGGGATGCGCGTGGGGGCGCAAGCCGGGCGGCGATCCTGCGCGCCATGGGCGATGGGCTGGAAGCCAGCCGCGACGCGCTGATGGCGATTGCCGTATCGGAGGCCGGCAAGACCTGGCCCGACGCCATCGCGGAGGTGCGCGAAGCCGCCGACTTCTGCCGCTATTACGCCCTGCTGGCCGAGCGCCAGTTCGGCGCCCCCGAACCCCTGAAGGGCCCGGCGGGCGAAACCAATGCGCTGGAACTGCACGGGCGCGGCGTCTTTGCCTGCATCAGTCCGTGGAATTTTCCGCTGGCCATCTTCACCGGCCAGATCGCCGCCGCCCTGGCCGCGGGCAACACGGTCGTTGCCAAGCCCGCCGAACAGACGCCGCGCATCGCCGCCGCCGCCGTCAAAATCTTCCGGGCCGCCGGCTTGCCCGATGATGTGCTGCATCTGTTGCCGGGCCCCGGCGAAACCGTGGGCGCGGCGCTGGTCCGCCATCCCGATCTCGCCGGTGTCGCCTTCACCGGCGGCACCGACACCGCCCGCGCCATCAACCGCGCCCTGGCGGCGCGCGACGGCGCGCTGCTGCCCTTTATCGCCGAGACCGGCGGCCTCAACGCCATGTTTGTCGACACCACCGCCCAGCGCGAGCAGGTGATCGACGATGCGATCCTGTCGGCTTTCGGTTCGGCCGGCCAGCGCTGTTCGGCGCTGCGGCTGCTGTTCGTGCCCGACGAAACCGCCGATGGCCTGATCGAGGGCCTCAAGGGCGCGATGGATGTGCTCACGGCCGGCGACCCGCATCTGTTCACCACCGACATCGGCCCGGTGATAGATGCCGACGCCAGGACCGCGCTGGAAAAGCATCGCGCGCATCTTCAAAAGTCCGCGATCATCCTGAAAGAGATCACGCCCGCCAGCAGCAACCCTCTGCTGTTCGCGCCGCTGATGGCCGAGATTCCGCTCAGCGATATACCCGACCGCGAGGTGTTCGGCCCCATCCTGCATGTCATCCGTTACCGCTCCGGCGAACTGGAAATCGCGGCGCGCGCCTTGGCGGCCAAAGGCTATGGCCTGACGCTGGGCATCCACTCGCGGCTGGAGAGTTTTGTCGGCCGCGTCCGCGCCCTGGTTCCGGCGGGCAATATCTATGTCAATCGCAGCATCATCGGCGCGGTGGTGGGCGTGCAGCCGTTCGGCGGCGAGGGCCTGTCCGGCACCGGCCCCAAGGCCGGCGGACCTTATTCGCTCACCCGCTATGCGGTGGAGCGCGCTATCAGCGTGAACATCGCCGCCCAGGGCGGCGACCCGGCGCTGCTGAGTTTGTAAGGGTTTCCGCTTTCCCGCCGGTCGGCTAGACTTGCGGGCAGGGAAGGGAACGCAATGCCCCGCACAAGCCGGTTTTCCGCATGCGCGTTGGTGCTGCTTGTGCCTAGCATGGCCGCGGCACAGACCGCGCCGCACAATGCCGAGATGGAAAAGGTCGACACCCAGGAGGCGCCGCCGCCCGCCGGCATCACCGGCGACTGGGGCGGGCTTCGCACCCGGTTGAGCGATTCCGGCATCAATGCCGCCGCCAGCTATGTTTCCGAAACCGCCGGCAACTATAACGGCGGCACCCGCCAGCTTGTGACCGAGACCGGGCAGTTCGCCTTGTCCTTCACTGCCGACATGGAGCGGCTGGCGGGCCTGGGCGGCGTCTTCCAGGCCACCATCACCGACCGGCGCGGCGACGACCTGGGCGCCAATGCCAACCTCGGCGTGACGCAACTGGTGCAGGAAGTCTATGGCCGCGGCCAGACCGCGCGCCTCACCCAGTTGTGGTACGAGCAGACCATGGACCAGTTCGCGCTGAAGCTGGGCCGCGCCACGGTGGGCGAGGATTTCGACAATTTTCCCTGCTACTTCATGAACCTCAGCTTCTGCGGCTCGGCGCCGGGCAATCTGGTGGGCTCCTATTGGTACAACTGGCCCGTCAGCCAATGGACCGCGCGGCTGCGCTACAATGATGGCGACCGCTATCTCCAGGGCGCGGTGTACGAGATCAATCCGCACAATCTGGACGACAATTTCTCCTTCGGGAAATTCGACGGCGCGACCGGGGTGATGGTCCCCGTCGAACTCGGCTGGGACCCCGATCCGGCGGCCAAGACCGGCATCGGCACCTACAAGATCGGCGGCTGGTACAGCAACGCGCCGGGCGATGACGTCTATCTCGACATCGACCGCCAGCCGCGCGTCCTGACCGGCGCTCCGGCCTTGCGGCGCGGCGACCGCTATGGCGTCTGGTTCAGCGGCCAGCAGCAGATTTTCGGCGAAGCGGAGAAGGGCAAATTCCTCTCCGGCCTGGCGGTATTCCTGAACGTGACCTACACCGATCACCGCACCTCGACCCTGGACGACCAGATTGCCGGCGGGGTGTGGTGGAAAGGCGCCATTCCCCGTTTTCCCGACGACGTCATCGGCTTCGCCATCGCGCGCACCCATGTCAACGCGCTGGTGGCGCGCGCCGAGGCGCTGGACCCCGCCGCGCCGCCCATCCAGCATGCCGAATATGCCGGGGAAATCTATTACAGCCTGCATCCCTTCGACTGGATCGAGATGCGGCCCAACCTGCAGCTGATCCATCATCCCGGCGGTGTCGGCAACGCCGCCGATGTCGGCATCATGGGCCTGAAGATGGCGATCACCCTCTAAGCCGCTTCGCACCTGCACACTTCACGTTTCTTGCCAAACCCGCGCAATCGTCTTTAGATGTTCGCATGTCGTCGTTTTCGGACGAGAGGGCGTTGTGGCTGGGCCGGCATGTGCTGCCGCATGAAGCGGCACTGCGCGTCTGGTTGCGCCGCCGCCGCCTGGACGGGCTGGAAGTGGACGACATCATCCAGGAAACCTATACCCGGCTGATCGCGGCCGACAGCGTGCAGCATGTGCTGGACGCCAAAAGCTATGCCTTCCAGATCGCCGGCTCGGTGGTCATCGACCATCTGCGCCGCATGAAAGTCGTCTCGATTTCCTCGGTCCCGGACCTGGATTACCTGGAAGTGGTGTCCGATGCGCCGTCGCCGGAACGCCAGGCGATCGACCGCGACGAACTGCACCGGCTGGCCAACGCCATTGCCGGCCTGCCGGCCAAGGTGCGGGAAGTCTTTACCCTGCGACGAATCTATGGCTTGTCGCAGCGTGAAGTCGCGGAAAAGATGGGCATTTCCGAAAGCACGGTGGAAAAGCACATGAGCCGCGGCTTTTTCATCATGCTGGAACGTCTGGGGGATGGCGGAAATGCGCCGTTTCATCCGTCTAGTTCCAGATCAGGTAAAACCGGGACCCGCAGGTTGCATGCCAAGAAGGACCGCGCGCGAGATTGATGCCGAGGCGGCCGGCTGGGCCGCCTGCTTCGACCGCGGGCCGCTGTCCCCCCAACAGGATCAAGCTTTCCAGGCCTGGGTCGCCGGCGATGTGCGCTGCCTGGGGGCCTATGGCCGCATGCGGGCGCTGGCTTTGTCCACCGAGCGCGCCAAGGCGCTGGGGCCGGATTTCAAACCCGGCGACTTCGCCCCGGCCCGGTCGCGTCGGACGGTCCTGTGGGCGGGCGGCGCCGTTGCCGCCACGCTTTTGGTGGGTGCTGTTGGAGGCTGGCGGTTTTGGCGCGCCGGGTCGCACTTCCAGACCGGCAAGGGCGAGACCAAGGTCGTCGCCCTCAAGGACGGCTCGGTGGTGACCCTCAACACCGCGTCCGAAATCGTGGTGAATTATTCCGACGCGCTGCGCTCCGTCGAACTGCTGCGCGGCGAGGCGCTGTTCGATGTCGCCAAAAATCATGCCCGGCCTTTCGTGGTGGCGGCGGGCGACACCAGCGTGCGAGTGGTCGGCACCAGCTTCACGGTCAGCCATTTCGAGGCCGCGCCGATTCAGGTGCTGGTGCGCGAAGGCATCGTGGACGTGTTCAAGCCCGATGCCCGCGATGCCGCGCCCTTGCGCATCTTTGCCAACACAATGGCGGTGGCGCCGCCGGACAAGGCCGCCATCGCCGCGCGGCCCATCCCCGCCGCCCAGCTTCGCCGCGCCATGGCCTGGCAGGAAGGCCAGATCGCCTTTGAAGGCGAGACCCTGGCGCAGGCGGCGCAGGAATTCTCCCGCTACAGCGATACCAGGATCGTCATCGACGATCCCGCGCTGGCCAGGCAGGAAATCGCCGGCCTGTTCAAGGCCACCGATCCGGTGGGTTTCGCCCATACCATCGCCATCAGCCTGGACGCGCATGTGCGGATCGGGGAAGGGGAGGTGCGCCTCACGCGCTAGCCGCAGGGCATGGACATGACCAGATGCGGCCTTGCGTGCGGCGATCCCCGTGCGCCGGACTCCGCGAAGAGCCTTCAGCAGCAAGGCCGATAAAAACATTACAGGGGGACTATGGGTTGGAAGCGCGAGGTTTGGCTTGTCCGCGGCGTCATGTTTGCCGCGCTGCTGCCCCATACCGCCGCCGCGCAGCCCCGCAGCATCGATATCCCTTCCGAGGAAGCGGCGAAATCCATTCCCGAATTCGCCCGCCAGGAAAATATCCAGATCATTGCCCCGGTCAGCCGGCTGCATGGCATCAAGACACAGGCCTTGTCCGGCAGCATGGAGATGGCGGAGGCCCTCGATCTTCTCCTGGTCGGCACCGGACTGGAAGTGGCCAGCAACGATCACCTCACCATCGTGCTGCGCGTCGCCGCGACGGACGCGCCCGCGCCCGACATCGCCGGCACGGCGGATGTGGAGCCGCCGCCATCGGAATATATCGTCGTCACCGGCAGCCGGGTCATTTCCGACACCGCCAATTCCCCCACGCCCCTGACCATGATTTCGGCGAAGCAGCTTCGCGAAACCACCCCCACCAACCTGCCGGACGGATTGAACAAGCTGCCGATCTTCCAGGGTTCGCAATCCATCGGCCGCCCCGGCGACGGCAGCCAGAACTACTCCAGCAATGTGCTGAACCTGCGCAACTTCGGCGTCCAGCGGACGCTGATCCTGCTGGACGGCAACCGCGCCACGCCGTCCAATTCCGACGGTACGGTGGATATCGACACCCTGCCGCAGATGTTGATTTCGCGGGTGGATATCGTCACCGGCGGCGCATCGGCCGTCTATGGCTCCGACGCGGTGACCGGCGTGGTCAATTTCGTTCTCGACAGGAAGTTCAATGGCCTGAAGTTCGACATCAATAGCGGTATCTCCACCTATGCCGACGCCATGAGCTACAATTTCGGCGCGGTGACGGGCGCCGACCTGTTCGCGGGTCGCGGCCATTTCGAAGCCTCGCTGGAATATCGTCATCGCGATCCGGTCAACCAGTCCGCCCGTCCCTACGGTCCCGCGTCCAGCTTCGGGGCGCTGGCGGGCACCGGCACCGACACCGATCCCTATAATTATATCGCCAACGGCCGCCGGCCCAATTCCAGCTTCGGCGGCGTCATCCAGGGCTGCGTGCCGGCCTGTGCGGCGGCGAACGGCACCCAGTTTGCGGCGAACGGCGTGCTCAGTCCCTTCAATCCCGGCATCCCCGGCGCCACCGACGCCAACGGCAATGCGACTGCCGGCACCAGCAACCTGAGCTCTGGCGGCGACGGCGCCTACAGCCCCTATGGCCAGGTGTTCAGCGGCTATCACCAGGCTTCGCTGTTCAGCCGTTTCAGCTATGACCTGGCCGACAATATGACCTTCTATCTCCAGGCGGAGGGCTCGGAAGCCTACAGCTTCGGCTGGTACTTCCCGCAGAAGATCCAGCCCGGCGCCGGCCAGGCCGACATCTTCTACAAGAACAATCCGTTCCTGCCGGCCGCGGTGCAGGCGCAGCTGGGCAACGACGGCGCCAATCCGTTGCAGACGGTCGCCGCCGGTGCGGCGGTGCAACCCGCCAACACCTTCCAGTTGGGCGAATTCCTGACCGGCATGGGCCAGGCCGAGACCAACGGCACGGGCAGCGTCAACCGTGTGCTGGGCATGCAGGCCGGGTTCGACGGCACCATCATGAACGGCCGCTTCAACTGGGGCGCCTTCTACGCCCATTCCGAGAACCGTCTGGCGGTTGACCTGGTCAACAACCAGAATCTTCAGCACATGTATGCGGCCGAGGATGCGGTGCTGAAGCCGGACGGCACCGTGGCCTGCTATGCCGCGACCCAGGCGGCGACCGCGGCCGCATACGCCGATTGCGTGCCGATCGATCCCTTTGGCCCCAGCGCGGTGACCCCGGGCGCTTTCAAGTATGCGTTCCAGCCCACGGATTTCCATCAGATCAATACCCTGGATGACATGGGCGGCAGCATCTCGGGCAAGGTGCTGGACGGCTGGGCCGGTCCCGTCACCGCCGCGCTGTCGGGCGAAGTGCGCTTCAACGCCTATGACGTCACCTCCAACCAGCCGAGCAGCACCTTCGTGGACTGCACGGGCCTGCGCATCTGCAGCCCGTTGCTGCCCAGTTTTGCCCAGTCGGTGCTGCAGCCGGTCCATGCCAGCCAGAATGTGTGGGAAATGGCGCTGGAGACCGAAGCACCGCTGATCGAGAACGTGCCGCTGATCCAGGCCTTCGACCTCAACCTGGCGGGCCGGTATACCGACTATTCGGTCTCCGGTGCGGTCCAGACCTGGAAGATCGGCTTCAACTGGAATGTCGTGGACAGCCTGCGCTTCCGGGGCACCACCTCGATCGATATTCGCGCCCCCACACTGAACGATCTGTTCCAGCCGGCGACGCTGCTGCAGAACGTCTTCACCGACCTGCACATTCCCGACCCGAGCAAGCCGCAGGCCCCCAACCCCCAATATTATTCCGCCACGACGACTTTCAGCAGCCAGGGCAATCCCAAGCTGGTGCCGGAAGTGTCGCGCACCTATACGCTGGGCGCGGTCTGGACACCGGACTTGGTTCCGGGCCTGACCATGTCGCTGGACTATTTCCGCCTCCACCTGGCCAACGCGATCGGGTCCATCGGCTACAGCACCACCATCCAGACCTTGTGTGAAACGTCGGGCGGTGCCTCGATCTATTGCGCGAACTATCAGCGTCCGCTCGCGTTCAGCGACCGCAGCCTCGCGAATTTCGCGACCAGGGTCTATACCTTCAACCTAAACACCGCCTCCCAACAGACCGAGGGCTGGGACTTCGAGACCGACTATGCCTGGCAGATGTCGGACATCATGGCGGACTGGGCGGGCTCCTGGACCGCCCGCCTGCTGGCGACCTATCAGCCGGTCATCCAGAGATCGGTGCTTTTCCCGGGCGCGCTTTTCACGCGTGTGCCCGATCCCAGCACCCGCATCACCACTTTCCTGAACTACACCCTGAACGGCTGGAGCTTCGGTCTTGAAGACAGCTGGGTTTCGGGTTTCAGCCAGGTGGCGGGGCCCGTCACATCGACCATCAACAACTGGGTCGATCCCCATGTGAATTCCTGGAACCAGGTGGACGTGAATCTCTCGCGCGATTTCCAGATGAGCGGCGGCGACATGACGGGCTATCTCGTGGTCCAGAACCTGCTCAACGCCCAGCCCGCCGATATTCCCAACGGGACCATTGGCCAGCTCTACCCAACCTACAGCTCCGGTTACAGCGTCCAAAGCCCCATGGGCCGTTACTTCACCATCGGCATTCGCGCCGACCTTTGATGCCGTGCGCCAGGCCACGCAGCGATGCCGCGCCCAGGCTCGATCGATACCGAAAAGGCATCACTGGAGATGGCGGATTTACGATCCCCAATCCGTCTATTCCCTGAAGAGCCTTCAATACGAAGGCCGATAAAATATTTTCAGGGGGATATCATGGCTTTGAAGATTCGCTATTGGCTTGCGTGCGGTGCAGCGCTTGTCGCGTTGCCGCATGCTGCAGTTGCTCAGACCTCCGCCGCCAACGCGGCAACCAGTGTCGAGGCCGTCACGGTCACGGGTTCGCGCGTTATCTCCGACGCCGCCAATTCGCCGACGCCGCTGACCGTCGTTTCCACCGCCGACCTGCTGGCCACGACGCCCACCGATATTCCCGACGGCCTGAACAAGCTGCCGATCTTCCAGGGTTCGGGGTCGATCGGCCGTCCCGGCGACGGCAGCCATAACTACTCCAGCAACACGCTGAATCTGCGCAATTTCGGCGCCCAGCGCACCTTGGTGCTGCTGGACGGTCACCGCGCCACGCCGTCGAACGACGATGGCACGGTGGACGTGGACACCCTGCCGCAGATGCTGATCTCCCGTGTGGACGTCGTCACCGGCGGCGCATCGGCCGTTTACGGCTCCGACGCGGTGACCGGCGTGGTCAACTTCGTTCTCGACAAGAAGTTCAACGGCCTGAAGTTCGACGTCAACAGCGGCATCTCCACCTATGCCGACGCCATGAGCTACAATCTCGGCGCGGCGGCGGGCACCGATCTGTTCGGCGGCCGCGGCCATTTCGAGGCTTCGGTGGAATATCGCCACCGCGATCCGGTCAACCAGTCCGCCCGTCCCTATGGTCCCACGCTCCTCACCGCGTCGAATGGTGAAGCGGGCACCGGCACGGCCGCCAATCCCTACAATGTCATCGCCAATGGGCGGCGGCCCAACTCCACCTTCGGCGGCCTGGTACAGGGCTGCGTCCCGGCCTGTCCGGCGGCCAACATGCAGCAGTTTTCGCCCGGTGGCGCGCTCGTGGCCTTTTTCCCCGGCGTTACCGGCGCCACCGATGCCAACGGCAATCCCACAGCCGGCTCCAGCAATTTCAACTCCGGCGGCGATGGCGCTTACGGCCCCTATGGCCAGGTGTTCAACGGCTATCACCAGGGCACGCTGTTCGGCCGCTTCAGCTATGACCTGGCCGACAACATCAGCTGGTATGTCCAGGGCCAGGCTTCGGAAGCCTACAGCTTCGGCTGGTACTTCCCGCAGAAGGTCCAGCCGGGCATCAACCAGGCGGCGATCTTCTACAAGAACAACCCCTTCCTGTCGCCCGCGGTGCAGGCCCAGCTGGGCAACAACGGCACCAATCCCACCCAGTTGAGCGCGACGGTGCAGGCCGCCAACACCTTCCAGCTGGGCGAGTTCCTGGTCGGCAACGGCCAGACCGAGACCAATGCCACCGGCAGCGTCAACCGTTTGCTGAGCTTCCAGACCGGCTTCGACGGCACCATCATGAACGGCCGCTTCAACTGGAACCTGTTCTACACCCATGGCGAGAACCGCCTGGCGGTCGACCTGGTCAACAACCAGAACCTGCAGCACATGTATGCCTCGGAAGACGCGGTGCTGACGCCCAGCGGCACCGTGGCCTGCTATGCCGCGACCCAGGCGGCGACGGCCGCCGCCTATGCCAACTGCGTGCCGATCAATCCTTTCGGCGTCAACTCCGTCAGCCAGTCGGCTTTCAGATACGATTTCCAGACCACGAGCTTTCACGAGACCAACACCCTGGACAATGTCGGTGGCGGCATCTCGGGCAAGATTCTGGACGCCTGGGCGGGCCCCATCACCGCGGCCTTGTCGGGTGAAGCGCGCTTCAACGCCTATGACATCAACTCCAACGTGCCCAGCAGCACCTTCGTGGACTGCACCGGCCTGCGCATCTGCAACCCGGCCCTGCCCAGCTATTCCCAGTCGATCATCCAGCCGGTCCATGCCAGCCAGAATGTCTGGGAATTCGCGCTGGAAACCGAAGTGCCGCTGATCAAGGACGTACCGCTGATAAAGGACTTCGACCTCAACCTGGCCGGCCGCTATACCGATTATTCGGTGTCCGGTTCGGTGCAGACCTGGAAGGTGGGCTTCAACTGGAATGTCACGGATGAGTTCCGCTTCCGCGGCACCACCTCGATCGACATCCGCGCGCCCACGCTGAACGACCTGTTCCAGCCGGCGACCTTGCTGCAGAATGTCTTCAATGGCGACCTCCACATTCCCATCGCAACCCCCGCGGGGCAGCCGCAGCAATATGCGAGCTACACGGCCACCTACAGCAGCCAGGGCAATCCCGCCCTGGTGCCGGAAGTGTCGCGAACCTATACGGGCGGTTTTGTCTGGACGCCGGACTTCATCCGTGGCCTGACGGTGTCGCTGGATTATTTCCGCCTGCATCTGGCCAACGCGATCGGCTCCATCGGACCCAGCAACACCATCCAGAACATATGCGAGGCTTCGGGCGGCACCTCGATCTATTGCGCGAATTACCAGCGTCCCAACGCATTCAGCGATCACTCGCTCAACAACACGGTGAGCAGGCTCTTCACCTTCAACCTCAATACCGCCTCCACTTCGACCGAGGGCTGGGACTTCGAGACCAATTATGGCTGGGACATGGCCGACATCTACGCGGACTGGAAGGGTTCCTGGACCGCCCGCCTGCTGGCGACCTACCAGCCGGTCATCAACAAGTCGGTGCTTATCCCCGGCCAGCCCTTCACCCGCTCCATCGATTCCAGCACCCGCGTCACCTGGTTCCTGAACTACGCCCTGAACGACTGGAGCCTGGGCATTCAGGACACCTGGGTGTCGGGCTTCAGCCAGGTGGCCGGTCCCGTCACGCCGACCACCAACAACTGGGTCAATCCGCATGTGAATTCCTGGAACCAGGTGGACGTGAACCTCTCGCGCAACTTCGAGATGGCCGGTTCCGACATGACGGGCTATTTCGTGGTCCAGAATCTTCTCAACGCCATGCCCGCCTATATTCCCAACGGGACCATCGGTCAGGTTTATCCGACCGCCCAAACCGGCCTCAGCGGTTACAGCGTCCAGAGCCCGATGGGCCGTTACTTCACGATCGGCGTCAAAGCCAGTCTGTAACGCTGGTCCGCAGGCGGCCGGCTTCGATCCCCCCTGGTCGAAGCCGGCCGTTTTTTTGCGCCGTCCGCTTTGTCGCAAACTGTCGTTGACGGGTTTCGGCGGAGGCAACCCGGCTTCGCGCCGGATGTTGCCGGCGCGGCGCGGCGAGACGTGCGGAAACGGATGCCGGTCGCTGGAGTCGCGCAGGAATCCAAATCAGCCTTCGCAAAAGAGAAGACAGATTGATGGGAACCGCCAAGGCCTTTCCGCTAGGCTTTTGCGATTGGGTAATGGGGTGTGGCTTCAGACCGTCCCGCTCGTCCCGCAGCAGGTCATGGCCAATTGTCGCAAAAGGCCCCGCTGGTGGCGGACGTGCGTTTGTTTGCGTGCCCCGCGTATCGCGAAGCGCATCGGAGTGGGCCATGAAGACTGCCGTTCAAACCAACCTCGCCTTGTTCCGGGTGACGATCACCGCGGTCCTGCTGGCGGTGCTGGTCGGCACCGCCCATGCCGCGCCCGGCGATGGCGACCCCGCCCCCAGGCATGGCGTCGCCGGCCTGACCAAGGCCGATGGTTATGTGCCCTTCTGGTTCGACCCCAAGGGCCGGGTGCTGATCGAGGTTCCCGTCTTCAATGAGGACGTACTTTATTATGTCTCCGCCGCCACCAATCCCGGCTCGGTGGAATCGCCCTTCGACCGCGGCATCGTCTTCAGTTCGGTGATCCATTTCGAGCGCTCCGGCGCCAAGGTGGTGGTCAACCAGATCAACCTGGCGTTCCGCGCCGTCAACGGCTCGCCCAAGACCAAGGAAGGCGTGGCCGACAGCTTCCCGACTTCGGTGCTGGCGGTGCTGCCCATCGAATCGGAGGAAAACGGCAAGGTGGTGGTGGACGCCACCGCGCTGTTCATGCGCGACGCCGGCAATATCGCGGGCAGTTTCAAGCGCGCCAAGCTGGGCGACTACAAGTTCGATCCGGCCAAAAGCGTCTTCTATCCCAGGCGCATGAAGTCCTTCCCGGAGAATACCGAGATCGAGACCATCTCGACCTTCACCTCCGACGCGCCAGGCGCGGCGCTCAGCAACGTCACGCCGACGCCGGGCACCTTCACCATGCGCATCCATCATTCCTTCCTCAGGGCGCCGACCGGCTATACCCCGCGCGTGGCCGACAGCCGCATCGATGTGAGTTCCATCCGCTTCCAGGATTTCTCCAAGCCGGTGGACGACAATCCCTATACCCAGTGGGTCACCCGCTGGCGGCTGGAGAAGAAAGACCCCAATGCCGCGCTGAGCGAGCCCGTAAAGCCGATCGTCTATTACTTCGATCCGGCCATTCCCGACCCCATCCGCCACGCCATGAAGCAGGGCCTGTTGTGGTGGAACAAGGCTTTCGAGGCGGCCGGCTTCAAGAACGCCATCGAGGCCAGGGACGCCCCGCCGGACATGGACCCGATGGACATCCGCTATGCCTATGCCCTGTGGATTCAGCGCGACGAGCGCGGCTTCTCCTCCAGCGGCGCCTTCCACGATCCGCGCACCGGCGAGACGCTGGGGTCCAAGACTCATCTGGACACCTACCGCATGCGCACCATCGCCAATTACTACGACGCCTATAGCGGGGCGCTGCCGTCGGATGGTTCGGGTGTGACCGTTGCCGATCCCAGCCTTTTGAGCCCCGACCTGTTCGCCAAGCTGCCCAAGGGCCAGCGCGATATGGTCATCCTGCGCCAGGCGCTGCTGACGGCGCATGAACTGGGCCATACCCTGGGCTTTTCCCACAACTGGGCGGCCAACCTCAACAACCGCTCCTCGGTGATGGAATATCCCACCCCGCGGGTGAAGGTGGTCAACGGCAAGCTCGACCTGTCGGAATCCTTCATGACTTCCATCGGCGCCTATGACACTTACATGGTGCGCTACGCCTATTCCCAGTTCGCGCCGGGCAAGGAAAAGGCCGGCCTGGATGGCATCCTCAAGGACATGCACGATCACGGCATCGTGATGACGGGCACCGAAGACCCCCGCTACACCTGGTATGACGACCGCGAAACCCCGATGGCCAATCTGAAAGAGACGGCGGAAGTCCGCAAGATCGCCCTGGCCAGTTATGGTCCCGGGATGCTGAAGCCCGGCGAGGACTATGGCACCCTGCGCGATATCCGGCTGTGGATCGTCTATCTCCAGCAGCGCTGGGCCATAGAATCCGCCGAGAAGTATGTCGGCGGCCTGTTCCAGAATCGCACTGTAAAGGGTGAGGAACATCCCCTGCCGCCCACCGAGTTCATCCCCGGCGGTGAACAGCGCGAGATCATGGGCCTGCTGATGGACACGGTGGACCCCGAAAGCCTGGAGATTCCGGAATCGCTGCTGTCCCAGCTTTCGGTCGATCCCGGCCGCAACCTGGAAGACCTGTCCAAGGACCCGGTATTCGACCAGCTGCGCGCCGCGCGCATCCTGGCCGCCATGACCATCCAGCCGCTGTTCGATCCCGACCGGGCGGCGCGCATGGTGGCGCTGGCGGCGCGCAAGCCCGACACGCTGACCTTCCCCGAAATGGTGGACACGGTGATGGCGCACACCTGGAAAGTGTCGCCCGGCGGCAATCCCCTGGAAAAGGCGCTGCTGCGCGTCACCCAGGGCGTCACCATGGAATCCATGATGGCGCTGGGCGGGGCCAAGGACACCGCGCCGGAAGCCAGGGATTATGTGCTGGACCAGTTGTCGCTGCTGGCCGACGACCTGAAGACCCGCAAGGACGGCGATCCGCTGACCGATGCCTTCTATCGCCAGTCGGCGCGGCAGATCCAGCATTACCTGACCAACCCGGAAGCCAATGTGCCCAAAGAGATCGAGCCGGCCTGGGGCAAGGGCCCGCGTTCCCGCTTCCCGCTTCCCCCGGGCCCGCCGCTGTAGAGGCGGCGCGGCGCGCAAAAACAAAACCGGCGGAGAGCGATCTCCGCCGGTTTTTCATTGTTCGGTATGTTGGTTCAGCACTCGACCACATTGACGGCCAGGCCGCCAAGGCTGGTTTCCTTGTATTTGGAACGCATGTCGTTGCCGGTCTGGCGCATGGTCTCGATCACCGCGTCCAGCGACACGATATGCTGGCCGTCGCCTTGCAGCGCCAGATAGGCGGCGTTGATCGCCTTGACCGCGCCCATGGTGTTGCGCTCGATGCAGGGCACCTGCACCAGGCCGCCGACCGGATCGCATGTAAGTCCCAGATTGTGCTCCATGCCGATCTCGGCGGCATTCTCGACCTGCTCGTTGGTGCCGCCAAGCGCCGCCACCAGTCCCGCCGCCGCCATGGAGCAGGCGACGCCGACCTCGCCCTGGCAACCCATTTCGGCCGCCGAGATCGAGGCGCGCGCCTTGTAGAGAAAGCCGATGGCCGAGGCTGTCATCAGGAAGGTGCGCGAGCCCTCAAGGCTGGGGCTGGGCGTGAACACTTCATAGTATTTCATCACCGCGGGCAGCACCCCGGCGGCGCCGTTGGTGGGGGCGGTGACCACCCGGCCGCCGGCGGCATTCTCCTCGTTCACGCTCAGCGCATACAGGCTGACCCATTCGAAGACATGGCTGGGGTCGGTGCGGGGGCCGCGCGCCAGCAGTCTTTCGTGCAGGCTTTTGGCGCGGCGGCGCACATTCAGCCCGCCGGGCAGGATGCCGTCCTGGTGAAAGCCGCGCTCGATGCAGGCCAGCATGGCGGCGCGCACCGAATCGATGAAGGCGGCCGTCTCGGTGCGGCCGCGCCAGGCCTCTTCATTGGCCCAGACGATGGCGGCGATGGAAAGCCCGGTGTCGCGCCCCGTCGCCAGCAGTTCGGCGGCGGAGGAAATGGGATAGCGCACGGCGAAATTCGGCCGGTCGGGCTCCTGGCCCTCGGCCCGGATGGCGCCGCCGCCGATGGAGAAATAGGTCTGCGCGATCTCCCGCCCGCCGGCATAGCTGGCGAAAAAGCGCATGGCATTGGGATGGCCGGGCAGGAATTCTCCCATGCGGAACAAGATGTCGCGCTGGAAGAAGGGAATCGCCTTGCTGCCCTGCAGCAGCAGGGTCTCGGTACTGCGGATATTCTCGACGATGTCGGGGACTTTCCGCGGGTCCACATCCTCCGGCAGCCAGCCCGACAGGCCCAGCAGGATGGCGGTGTCGGTCGAGTGGCCCTTGCCGGTCAAGGCCAGCGAGCCGAACAACTCGCAGCGCAGCGACACCGGCGTGCCATGCAGCGCCGCCAGCACCGCGAAACTGGCGGCGGCGCGCATCGGCCCGACCGTATGGGAACTGGACGGGCCGATGCCGATGGTGAACAGGTCGGCGATACTGAGTTGCGGCGTCAACGGCGGCGCCTTTTGCGGACTGACGGAAAAACTCTGTTGCAGCCGCATTGTCACTCCGCGGCGATGACGTAGCGCGGCGGCTTGGCGTGCTTGACGCTGTACAGATAATAGATCGCCAATCCGATGACGGTCCAGCCCGCCAGCCGCAGCCAGGTATCCAGCGGCAGGAACACCATCATGAACAGGCACATGGCGATGCCCAGCGGCGCGGTGACCCACACCAGCGGGGTGCGGAAGGGGCGGGACGCCTTGGGGGCGCGCACGCGCAGCACCATCACACCGGCGCAGACGATGACGAAGGCCGCCAGGGTGCCGATGCTGACCAGTTCGCCCAGGATGTCGAGCGGCAACAGGCCCGCCATGATGGCGCAGCCGATGCCGGTCATGATGGTGCCCTTCCACGGCGTGGCGAATTTGGGATGGATTTCGCCAAAGGCCGGCGAGATCAGCCCGTCACGGCTCATGGCATAAAAGATGCGCGTCTGGCCCAACAGCAGCACCAGCACCACCGAGGAAAGGCCGACGATGGCGCCGATATTCACATAGGGCGCCAGCCAGGCGGTGGCGGGCAGGGCTTCCAGCGCGGCGCTGACCGGGTGGGCGACGTTCAGGCTGGTGTAGGGCGCGATGCCGGTCAGCACATAGCTCATCAGCATGTACAGCGCGGTGCACAGGACCAGCGAACCCAAAATGCCGATGGGCACGTCGCGCTGCGGATTCTTGGCTTCCTGCGCCGCCACGCTGACGGCGTCGAAGCCGATATAGGCGAAGAAGATCACGCCGGTGGCGCGGAACACCCCGGTCCAGCCGAACTGGCCGAAAGTGCCCTGGTTGGGCGGGATGAAGGGGGTGTGGTTGGCGGGAACGATATGGCCGAAGCCGACGAAGATCACCGCCAGCACGATGGCCAGCTTGATCGCCACCATCACATTGTTGAAATTGGCCGAGGTCTTGACGCCGATCACCAGGAAGATGGTGACGAAACCGACCAGCAGCATGGCGGGCAGGTTGAACAGCGCCCCGGTCATCATGATGTGGCCCGCCGCGTTGACGCCGATAGGGGCAGAGACGACGGCATGCGGCACCGCCAGCCCGAAGCTGGCGAGGAAATTGTTGAAATAGCCCGACCAGCCCACCGCCACGGTGGCCGAGGTGGCTAGATATTCCAGCACCAGGTTCCAGCCGATGATCCAGGCCAGGAAGCGGCCCAGGGTGGCATAGGTATAGGTATAGGCGCTGCCCGCCACCGGGATCATGCTGGCATATTCGCTGTAGCAGAGCCCGGCAAAGAGACAGCCCAGCCCGGCGATGGCGAAGCTGATGACGACGCCCGGACCCGCGAACTCCGCCGCCGCATGGCCGGTCAGCACAAAGATGCCGGCACCGATGATGGCGCCGATGCCCAGGGTAATCAGGTGAAACGGCCCCAGGGCGCGCTTGAGGCCGGTTTCGGCGTCGGGATTTTCGGAAATCTGCATTTTTTATCCTTGTTGTCTGGCCGCGGCCACGTCTTTGACGAAAGTCAGAGGGGTGCATCCATCCAATCATCTTCCAGCCAGCTGGTCTCGCCAATGGGCATGCCGCCCGGAACATAGGCTTTGTGCGGCCGCATCTTGGCGACTTCGGTGCGCAGCAGGGCTTCATTCTTGACCATGCGGGTCATGCTGCGGCCCCAGGCGGCATCGTCGGCCTTGTTGTCGGCATGGGCCAGCATGTCGGCGGCGCGGTCCAGCCGGTCGGCGATCAGGGCGGCGACATCGGGAGCGGTGGTGCGGTCGGCCTCGACCCGCGCCAGGGTGACCAGGGTGCGATAGGCGATGCGGCGGCCCACCGCGTCATGCGCCGAACCGACGGTGGCGGCCAGCAGCTTGTCCAGCAATTCCTCCCCCCCCATCAGCGTGGCGTCGCGGGCATGCTGTTCATAGACGCGGGTCAGGCGCAGCGGTTCCAGCAGCGGGCCCAGCGTCATCTGGGCGGCGGCATCGGCGGCGGCCAGGGGATCGAACACCGACGAACCGGCGGTGTCGAACACCTCGATATCGTCGGCGCGGCTCCGGGCGCCATTGATGCCGGACGACATCATTTCGACCAGTGGCTTGGGCACGGTGAGAAGCTTGCTGTCCAGGGTCGCCAGGATGCCGTCCAGCGCGGCTTCCTGCATGGCGTTGGGCACGGGCGTCGGCAGGGCATGGCCGTCGCCTTCATTCTTGTAGTTATAGTCCATGCCGCCGATGGATTTCGACGCCGCGATCACCTGATAGCGGTGCAGCAGCCAGACCGGCACGAACTTGCGGCGCAGGTTGGCCAGCGGCTCACCCGGATGCAGCACGCCTTCGCCGAAGTTCGCCAGCGCCACGGCGCGCACCTTCATCAGGCGCGGCAGTTCGGCGACGGGATCGGGGCCGTCGTCCCACATGCTGGCCCAGGGTGTCGGCGTGTTGTCGGCGCGGCTGTCGATGTCGGTGATGAAGCGGGTGCCCGCCGCCACCATCCTGTCGGCCTTTTCGCTGGCGGCCTGGTCGGGATCGACGCCCGGCGGCGCTTCGCCATACAGCCAGTCGACCTCGAACTTGTCCCAGCTGCCGATACCCACGGCATAGGCGTCGCTGAGGTCGATCTTGCCGTCCGGCGTCAGCTTCATGCGCGGGCCGGGATATTCCATCACCGAGGTACGGTCCTGGGTCGAGCCGGCGAAATTGTGCATATAGCCGATGGCATGGCCCACCTCATGCGCCCCCAGCTGGCTCATGCGCGCCAGGGTCACGCGCACCGGATCGTTGGCGCCGCCGCTGTTCTCGTCCTTCACCCCGGCAATGCCTTCGAAGATCATGGTGTCCTGGCGGGCGCGGTCGCCGCCCAGCACCACATCGCCATTGACGACCTCGCCGGTGCGCGGGTCCACCACGCCTTCACCATAGGACCAGCTTCGGGTCAGGCGGTTGGACCAGTGCACGACATTGTAGCGGATATCGAGCGGATCGGCGCCGACCGGCAATATCCTGGCCTGGAAGCCGTCAATGAAACCGGCGGCGTCGAAAGCCTGCGACCACCAGCCCACGCCTTTCAGCAGCGCGCTGCGCACCGGCTCGGGCGCGGCATTGTCAATATAAAAGATGATGGGTTTCTTGACCTTGGAGCGCGCCGCGTTGGGGTCAATCTTTTCCAGCCGGAAGCGGTTGGCCAGTTGATAGACCAGCTGGTCGCCCAGGGGCTTCTTGAAGTCATAGACCTGGGTGGGAATGGTGCCGGTGCGGATGTCGAACTTGCGCGGCACAAAGCCCGGGCCAGGCAGGCGGATGAAGGAATGATGGATGGTGACGCTGACCCGGCGCGGGTCGGGCGAAATGTCGGCGATCTCCGGCCCCGGCTTGTCGCCCTGGAAGGTCATCAGCGCGTCCATCTCGACATTGTCGGGAAAGACCTTGACCGAGGCGGGATCGGCGGCGCTGGCCTCGTTCACCAGCTTGAAGCCGCTGCCGGTGGCGATCGGCGTGCCTTCGGGAAAGCCGCCGGCCTCGCCGCCGTTCAGCATGCCGGCGACATTCATCACATCGCTGGAGACAAAGGGCGCCAGGTCCACCACCAGGCTGCCATCGGGGCGCGTGGCGACGATGTCCAGCATGGCGGCGGTGACAAAGGCAAAGCTGGTGGTGACGCCTTCCTTTTCCTCGGGCGTGCCGCCTTCGGCGCGGAAGCGGGGATTTTCAAAGATCACCGCCACCTTCTTGCCGATGCGGCGGAACGCCAGCACCTGGGTGCGGCCCATCATGCCGCGATCAAAGCGGATATCGGTGGAGCCCAGGCCGCTGCGGACCTTGGTGTTGTAGAGGAAGCGGCCGGAGACGCCGTCGCTGCCGGGCGGGGGCAAAGTGACCAGGATTTTGCCCTGGGCGGCCTGCACTTCGACCGCGAACAGCGCGCCGCCCGGCAACGGCGCAGCCATCGCGGGCGACAACGCGCCACCCGCCAGCGCGATCACCGCGCATGCCGCCATCACCCGTGCTTTATGCCTCATGAAGACTGCCCTGCCCGTCGCATCACGCGGACGCTAACATGATCGCGCTTTCGCGTTCCGGCGTTTTCGATGCGGGATGGCGGACGGCTTGACGGATTCGCAATTGGATCGGCGTCCCGGCGCAGGATTCCGCGAAGGCTATTCGATTCTGTAAATCTATTTGATTCTGTTCTGGCCTTCGAACACCACCGGCGGCGTCACCCGCCGCGCCACTTCGCGAAGCACAAAGCTGGAGCGGATCTTGGCGACATGGGGAAGATTGGACAATTCCTTGCGGTAGATGCGGTCGTAATCGTCAAAGGAATTGACGTGAATCATGATGAAGAAGTCGGTGTCGCCGGAAACAAATCCGCAATAGGAGATGGAGGGGCACTTGACCACCTCGCGCTCGAACTCCACCAGCACATGTTCGGCCTGCGACGACAGTTCGATCGCCACCATCACCACGCCGGTAAAACCCAGCGAAAACATGTTGATGTTGGCGTTATAGCCGGCGATGACGCCGGCTTCCTCCAGGATCTTGCGGCGCCGCGCCACCGCGGTCGAGGAAAGATTGATGCGTTCGCCCAACAGGACATCGGCCGCGCGCCCATCGCTGCAGAGTTCGCGCAGGATTCGATAATCCGTTGCATCGAGCGTGGTGGTGCTGGAATTCGCCAAAAAAACCTCCGATACCGATAGAAAGCAAACCGAACGGAAGAAACGCTGCCTGAAATTACAGAGAACCGCAATGACGTTTCTGTTACGGTCCTTGTGTTGACGGAGCAAGGGCGCTGAGCGCCGGATCGTCAAAAATGCAATAAAACCGGTGGTTTTTTGCGAGTAGGGATGGCGCAGTGATGCGCTGAATGTGTGTTTGTGTGCGGCGGGAACCGTCGCGCGAAAAAATGAAAAGGGGTGTGCCGATAAAATGTGCGTTTGACTGCTTAATAGCCAGCGAACGCACAAAATCTTTCCAGGCCCAAAAACAAAATACTCCCAGGGGGGAGCGCTGCCAGGTGTCGCAGTTCTTTTTAGATGGCGAGCTTCAATGGGTAATCTTCAGGCCGTTCGTTTCAATACCGCGCTTTCCCCGGGTCGCGTCCGGAAATACGCTCTGGCCATGGCCGGCGCCGCCGTGCAGGAAACCGCCCAGGCGGACTCCTCGGTGGAGGAGGTCTCGGTGACCGGCGCGCGCGTTCAGCGCGACGGCTACAGCGCGCCCACGCCGGTCACGGTGGTTGGCGCCGAGCAGATCGACGCGCAGGCGCCGCAGAACCTGGCGGACTTCGTCAACAAGCTGCCCTCCTTCATCGGCAGCGAGACTCCCAACACCTCGGCGGGTTCGCTCTCCAACGGCCTGGCCGGCATCAACGCGCTGAACCTGCGTTCGCCGGGCGTCAACCGCACCCTTATCGTTACCAACGGCAAGCCTTATTATTTGATCCAGTCCGGCATCGGCGCCAGCCAGGTGGCTCCGGGCGGCCTGGTGATCGGTTCGACCACCAACCCGCCGCTGGTGGCGTCGGGCCCCGACGGCAACAACACCCCCGCCTATCCGCAGACCAACCGCAGCCTGTACGACTATCTGGGTCGCGTGTACCGCATCGGCCTGCGCGTCAAGATGTAACCCCGTGCCTGGGCCCGTTCCACGCAAGCGGGACGGGCCTTCTTTTTTGAGCGCTTACAGCAAAGAAACTCCGGAGACGATCATGACTGCCCCCAAGAAACTCCTCGCCGCCCTGCTCAGTGCCTCCTTCCTGTCGCCGCTGCCGGCATTCGCGGTGGCGCCGCCCGAATACAAGCAGGAAGCCATCGCCAATGTGGATTCCCACGCCAAGCTGGTTCAGGTGATGGTGGATACGGTGTTCAGCTTCGGCGAGCCCGGCTTCCAGGAATTCCATACCAGCAACTATCTGACCGACGTCCTGGCGAAGAACGGCTTCAAGATCACCAAGGGCGTGGCGGGCATTCCCACCGCCTGGACCGCGACCTGGGGTGAGGGCGGCCCGCTGATCGCGCTGGGCAGCGACGAAGACGACCTGCGCGGCGTCTCCCAGATTCCCGGCGATCCCAAGGTCGAGCCGATCGTGGAAGGCGCCCCCGGCCATGGCGAGGGCCATAATTCCGGCATGCCGCTGCAGATCGCCGCCGCCATCGCCATCAAGGCGGTGATGGAGAAGAACCACATCAAGGGCCGCCTGATGCTGTGGCCCGGCATCGCCGAGGAGCTTCTGGGCACCAAGGCCTTCTATGTCCGCGACGGCCTGTTCAAGGGCGTCGATGCCTGCATCTTCACCCATGTCTCCAACGATTTCACCACCGCCTATGGCCCGTCGAGCAACGGCATGGTGTCCGTCGAATATACCTTCCATGGCAAGACCGCGCATGCCGCGGGCGATCCCTGGGACGGCCACAGCGCGCTGGACGCGGTGGAGTTGATGGACGTGGGCATGAATTTCCGCCGCGAGCACCTGCCTTTGTCGCAGCGCACCCACTATGTCATCAGCGACGGCGGCGGCCAGCCCAACATCGTGCCGGGCCTGGCCAAGGTCTGGTACTATTTCCGCGAACACACCTTCGACACCACCAAGAGCCTGTACGACATCGGCAACAAGACCGCCGATGCCGCCGCGATGATGACCGACACCACGGTCGAGCATAAGCTGCTGGGCACCGCGGCGCCGAACTTCGGCAACAAGCCGATGGCGGAACTGGCCCAGGCCAATATCGAAGCCGTCGGCATGCCCCAATGGACCGCCGACGACCAGGCCTTCACCAAGCTGGTGCAGGAAACCCAGCACCGCAAGGTCGAGCCGTTGCGCGAGAAGGTCTCGCCGCTGCGCGAAGAACGCGAGGAGCGCGTCCCCACCGGCGGCGGTTCCGACGATATCGGCGACGTCATGTGGACGCTGCCGACCATCACCATCCGCTTTCCCTCCAACATCCCCAACATGATCGGCCACAATGTGACCTCGGCCATGGCGATGGCGACCCCCATCGCCCACAAGGGCGCGGTGGCGGGCGCCAAGGCGGTGGCGTTGACGGTGCTGGACCTGATGACCTCGCCGGAGGAACTGGCCAAGGCCAAATCCTATTTCGACAACGAGCAGCAGAAATACGATCACTACAAGCCGTTCTTGTCGGCCACCGATGTGCCGGCGATCCATGTCAATGACGATTACATGCGCACCTACCGGCCGCTGATGGAGCCCTATTATTACGACTCCAGCAAATATCCGTCCTATCTGGATCAGCTCGGCATCAAATACCCCAATCCGCCCACGGGCCCGATCCGCAAGATCACGCCGCCCAAGTCCATGTCGGACACCAGCACGGGCGGTTGATAGTCATGGCCGGCTTCACCAACCTGGAGCCGGCCATTTTTTTTGGATGCCATGATGTTCCATTCCGTTCCGCGCGTCACCGCGGTCCTGCTGTCCGCCTCCCTGCTGACGCCGGCCTTGGCGCCGGCTTTTGCCGCCGCGCCCGCCGCCCTGAAGCAGGAGGCCGCCGCCAATGTGGACGCCCAGGCCAAGCAGGTGCAGGTGATGGTGGACACGGTGTTCAGCTACGGCGAACCCGGCTTCCAGGAAGTGCGCACCAGCGCCTATCTCACCGGCATCCTGGAAAAGAACGGCTTCAAGATCACCCGCGGCATCGCCGGCATTCCCACCGCCTGGACCGCGACCTGGGGTGAAGGGGGGCCGTTAATTGCGATGGGGAGCGACGAAGACGATTTGCGCGGCCTGTCGCAGGTACCGGGCATCCCGACCCTCAAGCCGCTGGTGCCGGGTGCGCCGGGCCATGGCGAGGGCCACAATTCCGGCGTGCCGCTTCAGATCGCGGCTGCCCTGGCGGTGAAGGCGGTGATGGAAAAGAACCATCTCAAGGGCCGGCTGATGCTGTGGCCCGGCATCGCCGAGGAACTGCTGGGCGGCAAGGCTTTCTATGTGCGCGCCGGCGTGTTCAAGGATGTCGATGCCTGCATCTATGTCCATGTCGCGCCGATGTTCGCCACCATGTGGGGCATGGGCGGCAACGGCATGGTGTCGGTGGAATATACCTTCCATGGCAAGACGGCGCATGCCGCCGCCGATCCCTGGGACGGGCGCAGCGCCCTGGATGGCGTCGAACTGATGGACGTGGCGATGAATTTTCGCCGCGAACACCTGCCTTTGTCGCAGCGCACGCATTATGTCATCACCAATGGCGGCGACCAGCCCAACATCGTGCCGGACACCGCTTCGGTCTGGTACTATTTCCGCGACCATGATTTCGCCAGCGTGAAATCGCTCTATGACATCGGCAACGAGACCGCCGAAGCCGCCGCCAAAGAGACCGGCACCACCGTCACCCGCCAGCTGCTGGGCGAAGCAGCGCCGATCTACAGCAACAGGCCGCTGGCCGAAGCCGCCTATGAGAATATGAAGACGGTCGGCATGCCCAAATGGACGGCCGGCGACCAGACCTTCGCCAAGGAAGTGCAGACCGAGAACCACCTGCCGGTGCAGCCGCTGATGGACACGGTGCTGCCCTTGCTGACGCCCACCAGCGGCGGCAACCCGGCGGGCGGCGCCTCCGACGATGTCGGCGACATCACCTGGACGGTGCCCACCGTGATGATGATGTTCCCCGCCAACATCCCCAACGCCACCATGCACAACAAGCTGGCGGCGATGGCGATGGCGACGCCCATCGCCCACAAGGGCGTGGTGGCCGGGGCCAAGGCGGTGGCGATGACGGTGCTGGACCTGATGACCACGCCGCAACTGGTGAGCGACGCCAAGGATTTCTTCCAGAATGTCCAGAACAAGGACATGCATTACATCTCGATGGTGGCGCCCACCGACGAACCGGCGATCCATCGCAATGACGAGGTGATGGAAAAGTACCGCCCGCTGATGGAGCCTTTCTATTACGACGCCAGGAAGTATCCGACCTATCTGGATCAGCTGGGCGTCAAATATCCCGACAAATAGGCAGAGCGGGATGATGATGCGCGGGCTGGCGGCAACCTTTCTGGGGCTGATGCTTGCGATGGCCGCGCCCGCTTTCGCCCAGCGGCGCGGCGGCGGCGAACAGGCGGCGCCTCCGCCGGCCGGGGCGGCGATCTCGGCCGACGGCTTGCGGGCCGCCTGGCCCAGCGATCACGATCACAGCATTGTCAGCGCCACCCGCGCCGGCGCCGACGCGGTGTGGAGCGCGCCCAACCGGCTGCTCACCACGCGCGGCGCGGTACACAAGGTCGTGTTCTCGCCCGACGGCAAATCCATCGCCTATGAGAACAGCCGCACCTGGAAGGATGACGGCGCGCCCGGCGACACCTGGCAGTTCATCTGTGTCTACGACCTGGCGACGCGGCAGATTTCCACTGTCGACCCGTCCTTCGACCTGGACAGCGATCCGTCCTGGTCGGCGGATGGCGGCACGATCACCTTTACCCGCAAGGTACCGGGGCTGGCCGACGCACGCCTGACGCGGCCGGTGACACGGCTGAAGCTGGCGGCCTGGACGCCGCCGCCGAAAAAGCCGGACGAGAGATTCACCATCGCCTCGGTGCTGGCCGCGCCCTTTCTGTATCCGCCCGCGCCGTCGGGCGACGGCACCGCGCTCGCCTATGTCAGCCGCGAGGGCAAGAGCCGCAATGTCTATTTCCTCAAGGTTGGCGCGGCGGCGAAGAAGCTGACCGGCTATCCCGAAGACGACGGCCAGGACATGGAAGATGTCGCGGTGTCGAAGACCGGCGCGGCGGTGGCCTATGTGCGCGGCGGGCGGATCAACCCCCAGGGCGATGCCCCCAATCCCACTTCCTTCCCCGACATGCCGCTGCAACAGGTCTGGCTGATCGGCACCAAGGGCGCCGATGCGCCGCGCCTGTTGGGCAGCGGCCGCGATCCGATGTTCACGCCGGACAACAAATATGTGCTGTGGCGGGCGGACGGCAATGTGATGGCGGCGATGCTGATCTGGGACAAGGGCAGGCTATTGGGCGCGGGCGCGCCGCAGGAATATCTGTCGGGTGAGCGCACCGGGCTGCAGTTTTCGCCCGATGGCGGCAAGGCGGTCTATGAACGCGCCCACGGCATCGAAATCTACGACTTCGCCACCAGGACGGCGGTCGTCATCCCCCATGGCGCCGACCTGGATTCCGGCCCGGTCTGGTCGCCCGACAGCCGCGGCATCGCCTTCCGCCGGGCGGCGCCGGGCGAACCGGGCAGTTCCAACAGCGAAGGCTGCGGCAACTATCGCTATTGCGGCCCGGTGGTGGCCAAGACGCCCTGGTCCATCTGGACGGTCAGCTTGTCCGATCTTCGGCCACATCAAATCTGGCAGGCCAGGCCCGGCCAGGGCTCGGTGTTCTACGGCATGGACCAGTCCTACAGCCCCGGCCAGCCCTCGATGTTCTGGATGGCGGGCGGCAAGATCGCGTTCCCCTATGAAGGCGATGGCTGGCGGCATCTGTATGCCGTGCCGGTGTCAGGCGGCGATGCCAGGCTGCTGACGCCGGGCGATGGCGAAGTCGAGACGGCGGCGCTGTCGCCCGACCGCAAGACCATCTTCTATGCCACCAATATCGGCGATCTGGGCCGCCGCCACATTGCTTCGGTCGGGCTGGACAAGCCCGCTGCCACCCTGACGCCGGGCGATCACGATCAATGGTCGCCGCTGGCGCTGGCGGGCGGCGCGGTCGCCTATGTCGGGGCAGGCTGGGCCGATCCCCATACCGTTTCGGTGCGCGACGCCAAGGGCAAGACCGTCACCGCCGCCTTCCCGGCGCGGCCCGTGGGCTTTCCCACCAAAGCGTTGCTGAAGCCGACCCTGGTGGAATTCCCCGCCGCCGACGGCAAGACCGCTTTCGGCCAGTTGTTCACCCCGCCGCGTCCCAACGGCTGCGCCATCATCTTCTCGCATGGCGGCATCCGCCGGCAGATGCTGCCGGGCTTCCATTACATGGACGCCTATCACTATCTCTACGGCATGAACCAGTATCTCGCCGGGCGCGGCTGCGTGGTGCTGTCGGTGGAATACCGCTCCAGCATCATGCGCGGCGAGGCGTTCCGCGATGCGCCCAGCTGGGGCTTCGCCGCCAACTCCGAACTGATCGATTTTGTCGGCGCCGCCAAATGGCTGATGGCGCGCAAGGATGTCGATCCCAGCCGGGGCGTGGGCATCTATGGTCTCTCATGGGGCGGCTACATGACCTCCAACGCCTTGTCGCAGCACTCCGATCTGTTCAAGGTCGGGTTCGACATGGCGGGCGTTCACACCTCGTCCAACCCGGACGGGGTGAAATATTCGGCGCTGGGCAATATCGAGACCTGGACCTCGCCGGTCTTCCTGGCCCAGGGCGATGACGACATGAACGTCAACTTCAACGAAGGCACCATCATGGCGCGCGCCCTGCAGGCCAAACGGCCGCAGGTGGAATTGCGCCAGCAGGTGCTGCCCGGCCAGACCCACGACCTGTACCTGACCTATGAACAGCTGGTGCAGATTTACCAGGACGGAAGCGATTTCCTTCTGGCCCATATGGGTGTCAAATAACCCGAACTTCGAGGTGCACCATGATCCGTCCGCTTTCCTGGGGCCTTGCGGCCCTGCTTTGTTGTGGCGCGGCTTTCGCACAAGGCTCGCTGAATGAGCGTTTCGACGCCTCGCTGAGTTCCAAGGACCAGACCGACTGGCTGAAGCTGACCTCGGCCGAGCCCAACCATGTCGGCTCGCCGCATGACAAGAAGAATGCCGAATGGATCCTGGCCCAGTACAAGAAGTGGGGCTGGGATGCCCATATCGAAACTTTCGACGTGCTGTTCCCGACGCCTATCGCCGAAGCGGTCGAGATGGGTGGATTTAAAGCCACGCTGCAGGAAAAACCCATTCCCGGCGACACCAGCGCCACGGCCAAAGACCCGGCACTGCCCGCCTATCTTGCCTATCAGGGCGACGGCGATGTCACCGCGCCGCTGGTCTATGTCAATTACGGCACCGAGGCCGACTATCTCGCGCTCCAGCAGCTTGGCGTCAGCGTCAAGGGCAAGATCGTCATCGCCCGCTATGGCGAGGTGTGGCGCGGTGTGAAGCCGCTGCTGGCGTCCAAGCATGGCGCCATCGGCTGCATCATCTATTCCGATCCCGCCGATGACGGCTATGCCCAGGGCGATACCTATCCCAAGGGGGCCTTGCGCCCGCCGCAGGGCATCCAGCGCGGCTCGGCGCTGGACATGATGCTGACCCCCGGCGATCCCTACACCCCCGGCTATGGCGCGGTGCCCGGCGCCAAGCGGCTGACCAAGGAGACCGCGCCTTCGATCCTGAAAATCCCGGCGCTGCCGATTTCCTATGCCGATGCCCAGGTGCTGCTGAAATCCATCGCGGGCCCGCTGGCGCCGCGCAACTGGCGCGGCGCGCTGCCCATCACCTATCGCGTCGGCGGCGGCGCGGGCCAGCCCGCCGTCCACCTGATGGTCAAGTCGGACTGGAGCCTCAAGCCGGTGCGCGACGTGATCGCCACCATCAAGGGCAGCGAATGGCCCGACCAGTGGGTGGTGCGCGGCAATCACTTCGACGGCTGGGTGGAAGGCGCCAGCGATCCGCTGTCCGGCCAGGTCGCCTTGCTGGACGAGGCGCGTTCGATCGGCAAGCTGGTCCAGTCGGGCTGGAAGCCCAAGCGCACCATCGTCTACACCAGCTGGGACGGCGAGGAGCCGATGCTGCTGGGCTCGACCGAATGGGTCGAACAGCATGCCGATGAATTGAAGCGCAAGGCCGTCATCTATATCAACACCGACGGCAATTCGCGCGGCTTCATGCGGGCTTCGGGCACCCAGGATATCGGCCAGCTCGCCACCCGGGCCGCCGCCGGCGTCACCGATCCCGAGGCGCATGTCTCGGTCGCCGACCGCGCCCGCGCGCGGCTGCAGGTGGAGGCGCTGTCGCCTGCCGCCAGTCCCGAGATCAAGGAGGCAGCCAAGGCTGCGGCCGAGCCGGGCAGCAGCTTGCCGGTGGGCGCGCCGGGTTCGGGATCGGACTTTTCCGGCTTTGTCGATCACCTGGGCGTGACGACGCTGGATTTCGGTTTCGGCGGCGAGGAGCCGGGCGGCGGCGTCTATCACTCGCGCTACGACACTTTCGAGCATCACACCCGTTTTGACGATCCCGGCATGGTCTATGGCAAGGTGATGGCCGCGACCGTGGGCCATGCCGTGCTGGCCGCCGCCGACAGCGAGTTGCCGCTGCAGCATCCCGCCGACCTGGCCGCGGCCATCAAGGCCGATGTCACCAAGGTGGAGAAGCTGGCCGATGCGCGCCGCGCGGCGGCCGAACAGCAGAAGACCCTGCTGGCGGCCAATGCCTTTGCCGTCGCCTCGGACCCGACCAGGCCGCATGGCGATCCGCTGCCGCTGAGGCCGGTGCCCAAGTTCGATTTCACCGCCCTGGACGAAGCGGTCGCCACCCTGGGCAAGAGCGCCGGGGCCTATGAAGCGGCCGTGAAAGGCGCCCGGCCCGGCCCGGCGCAAATCGCCGAACTGCAGGGCATCATGCAGACCATCGACCAGACCCTGATGGCCGAGGAAGGCCTGCCGGGGCGGCCCTGGTACAAGAACCTGATCTACGCGCCGGGCCGCTATATCGGTTATGGCGTCACCACCCTGCCGGGCATCGCCGAGTCCATCACCGAAGAGAAGTTCGATGCGGTGCCGCATCAGGTCTCGCTGGTGGCCGAGGCGCTCAAGGCCTATGCGGCGCGGCTGGACAAGGCGACGGCAGTTCTCAAGGGTTAACCTGGCGCTGCCTGAATTCTGACAGGCGCCGATGCGCGTTTGCGCGCCAATCCTGTCTTTTTTCTTCGCAAACTTCAGTTTGTGCGACCGCACATGCGCGCGGCGGTGATAAAGCGTCACTTCAGGCGGGCCGGGATTCCCAAGACGGTCCCCGTCCGGGAGTGAAACATGAAGCCGTATCTTGCCGCCGCGGCAATCGCGGTGCTGGCGACCGCCGCCGCCCATGCCCAGCCCAGCGCCCAGCAGGATTGTTTCAACGCCGCCGCGCAGCCTGCCGCCGATCATGCGCAGGACGGCATCGCCGCCTGTACCCTGGCGCTGGAAAACGACGGCACGGTGAAGATGCGCGCCGGCACCCTGGTCAATCGCGGCATCATCGAATCCGCCGCCCATCAGGACGAGGCCGCCATCGCCGATTTCACCGCCGCCTTGTCGGGCGACGCCAGCCTGTCATCGGCCTGGATGGGGCGCGGGCTGGTGCTGCTGCGCACCGTCCGCTATGACGAGGCCCGCGCCGATTTCACCCAGGCGATAGTCCTGGGCGCGCCCAACCTGCATGTCGCCTATTTCAATCGCGGCGAGGCCCAGGAAGCATTGGGCAATGTCGCCGCCGCCTATCACGATTACCGCAAGGCCCAGGAACTGGCGCCGGACTTCGCGCCGGCGGCGCAGGAACTTGCGCGCTTCACCGTCATCCGCCGTCCCGCCGGCCAGGTCGGCTAGGGTCTGTACGCAATTGAAATTCAAAATAAACCTGTCATGGCCCGGGAATCCGGGCCACCCAGGTGACGCAGACTCCCATGCCGACATCCTATGCGCACCAACTGGGTGGCCCGCTCTCCGGCGGGCCATGACAAGTGATTAAACTGCCGGCAATTGAGTCCGAACCCTGACCGTCAGTGGTTCAGGGTCGGCGCGATGTTGTGGTCCTTGAGCAACTGGACATAGAAGACGCGAATCCGCTCCGGCCCGTTGCTGTTGACGAAGTCCGCCGCGGTTTTGTCCTTGTCGTCGCGCGCATCCAGCCTGGCGCCCTTGTCGGCGAGATACTGGATCATCGCCTCGGCCTCGGGTGACAGCCGGTTGGCAACGGCGATATGCATGATGCTCTTGCCGCCCGCCGCGGTGGCGTTGAGATCGGGGTCCATCTGCAGGCCGTATTTCAGGCCCGCCAGCGTGCCGCCGCTTGCCGTGGCCAGCGCCAGGGTGGTGCCGTCGGCGGCCTTCACATCGGGCTTGGCGCCCGCATCGATCAGCGTCTTCATGGCCTCGGGCGAACCGGAATGGGCCGCGATCAGCAGCGCCGGCATGGGCACGGGCGGCGGCGGGGGCGGGCCTGCGCTGCCATCGGCGCGCGCCAGCTTCTGGCCGCCACCGGCGGCGGGCGCGGGCGCATTCTGCGCCACCAGCACGGGCGGCGCAGGCGGCGCGGTCAGCGCATTGGGATCGCCGCCCTTTGACAGGACCAGCTTGATGAAATCGGCATTGCCGCTGGCGGCGGCGACATGGATCAGCTGGCGGCCCTGGGCGTCGCGCTGGTTCACGTCCACGCCTTTCGAGACGACCTGCATGGCGAAGGGGATATTGTCTTCCACCAGCGCCGCCGCGATCACCGTGGTGCCGTCGGGAAGCACCGCTTTGGTATCGGCATTCGCCGCCATCAGCGCGTCGGCGGCGGCGGGCACCTTGCTGCGCAGGGCGAAGAACAAAGGCGTGAAGCCCTTGGCCGACACCGCATCGACCCTGGCGCCATGCGCCGTCAGCCAGGCGATATTGTCGGCGCGGCCTTTATAGGAAGCCCACATCAGCACGGTCTGGCCGCCCGGATCGGCGGCATTGACGTCGGCGCCCCTGGCGTTCAGCAGCGCCAGGGTTTCCGGCGTGGAGGTTCCGGCGCACAGCGCCAGCGCGCCGATGCCGTCGGGGCGCGCGGCCTTCACATTGGCCCCGGCCTTGACCAGCTGAGAGACGATGCCGGGATTGCCCAGCTCGCAGGCCAGCAGCAAGGGCGTGGCCCCGGTCACGTCGGTGACATTGGGCCTGGCGCCCGCCGCCAGCAGCAGGTGCACGGATTCTTCATCCTGACGGTCCACCGCCCAGGCCAGCACCGTGGACTTGTCGGGCAAGGGCGCATTCACATTGGCATGCTGCGCCAAAAGGCTCTTGAGGGCGGCATGGTCGTCGCCGCGCACCGCGGTCAGCAGCCGGTCATCCGCCATGCTGCTCCAGGCCGGAGCCGCACCCAGCAGCAAAGCCGCGATCCATGCCTTCTTCATGTGCCCCGATGCCCGTTAAGCGGCGAAGTTCGGCAGGCGGCCGGTGGAGTCACCGAGCTTGTCCTGCTGCACGCCCAGCGTGTCCATCATCGCCAGCATCAGGTTGGTCATCGGCGTGTCCTTTTCCACCACCACATGGCGGTCGCCCTGGATCAGCCCGCCGGCGACGAGGGTGGGCAGGTTGCGATGGTCGTGATTGTTGGGATCGGCCAGGCTGGCGCCGGCCAGTACCAGGGTGCTGTCCAATAGGCTGGCCTCGCCCTCCTTGGTCTCGCTCATGCGTTTGAGGTAATAGGCCACCTGTTCCATGTGCAGGGTGTTGATCCGGGTCAGCTTGGCGATCTTTTCCGGGTCATGGCCATGATGGCTCAGCGGATGGTGCGCGTCGGGAATCCCGATCTCGGGATACGAGCGCCCGCTGACTTCGCGGCCGATCATGAAGGTGCCGACACGGGTGAGGTCGGCCTGCATGGCGACGACCTGCAGGTCGATCATCATGTGGGTGTGGTCCTCGAACGAATCCGGGATGCCCGACGGCCGCGCATAGGAGGGCAGTGCCGCGGTCTGGGTCCCGCCCTGTTCCATCTTCTGGATGCGGCGCTCGATGTCGCGCACCGAGGTCATGTATTCGTCCAGCTTCTTCCTGTCGTCCGCGCCCATGGAATGGGACATGCGCTTGGCGTCTTCGGCCACGAAATCCAGGATCGAGGCCTGGCGGCGCAGTTGCGCCAGCCGGCTCTTGGCGTCCAGGCTGTCGCCGTCGCCGAACAGCCGCTCGAACACTTCGCGCGGATTGACGGTGACGGGCAGCGGCGTGGAGGCGTTGGCCCAGGAGAGCGTGTTGGTATAGGCGCAGCTGTAGCCGGTGTCGCAGCTTCCCACCAGCGAGGGCGGCTCCAGGCCCAGTTCCAGCGACGGGATCTGGGTCTTGTCGCCGAACTGGCGGGCGACGGCCTGGTCCATCGAGACGCCGCTGGCGAGATCCGCCCCCTCGGTCTTCTTGACATGCACGCCGGTGAGATAGGAACCGCAGCAGCGGCCATGGTCGCCGGCGCCGTCGCCCAGGGCCTCGGCCTGCACATGCGACAGGCCGGAGAAGACCGCGAAGCGGTCGCGATAGGGCTCCAGCGGTTTCAGGATCGGCGACAGGGCATAGCCGGAGCCGGTTTGTGCTGGCGTCCAGTTCTGCATCATCATGCCGTTGGGGGTGTAGATCACCTGCAGCCGCTTGCGCGATGCGGCGGCTTCCTCGGCGGCCCTGGCGCCGGGGATCATGGCATCCAGCAGCGGCAGCGCCATTGCCGTGCCCATGCCGCGCAGCATGGTGCGGCGGCCCATTGGTTTCCTGGTGATTATCATGTTGAAGGAGTCCTTCTCATGGAAAATGGAACACTCTGCACGATGCCAAGGATGATGGTGTTGATCTTGTAGCCGTCGCGGGCGGCGGCATAACGCACCTCGCGCACCGCCGGCATGTCATAGGCTTCCAGGCCGCGGCCCAGGCCATAGGTCATCAGCCGTTCGGTGAAGGCCTCGACGAACTGGTCCTTGCGCGCCATCAGGATGCCCTGAAGACCCTTGGGGCCGTCGAACTGGGTGCCGTCGGGCAGCACGGCCGAGGCATCCACCAGCTGGCCGGCATAGCCCTTCCTCCAGGCGCCGATGGCGTCGTAATTCTCCAGGCTGAAACCCAGCGGGTCCATCTTGGTGTGGCAGGAGGCGCAGACCGGATTGGCGCGGTGCGCTTCCATCTGCTCGCGCACCGTCATGGCCTTGCCGTTCTTGGCATCGTTCAGCGCCGGCACATTGGGCGGCGGCGGCGGCGGCGCGGCGGCCAGGATATTTTCCAAAATCCACTTGCCGCGCAGCACCACCGAGGTGCGGTTGTTGTAGGAGGTCACGGTCAGGATCGAACCCTGGCCCAGCAGCCCGCCGCGATGCAGCGCCGGGTCCAGCTGCACTTGGCGGAAGCTGGTGCCATAGATGCCGGGAATGCCGTAATGCTCGGCCAGGCGCTGGTTGAGGAAGGTGTAGTCGGCGTCCAGGAAATCCAGCACCGGCCGGTCTTCCCGCACCACATGGTCGAAGAACATCTCGGTCTCGGTCTTCATCGCCGAACGCAGGCGCTGGTCGAAATCGGGATAGATGCGCCGGTCGGGACGCTGATAATCCAGCTTGCGCAGATACAGCCACTGGCCGGCAAAATTGTCGGTCAGGGCCCTGGCCTTGGGATCGGCCAGCATGCGCGCCACCTGGGCTTTCAGCACCGCGGGCTTGCTCAGCTGCTTGTGTTCGGCCGCCGCCAGCAGCTTGTCGTCGGGAATGCTGCTCCACAGGAAGAAGGACAGCCGCGTCGCCAGTTCCAGGTCGCTGATCTTGTGTACCGTGCCGGCGGCGGCGGTGGCGGGATCGGTTTCGCGCATGAACAGGAAGTCCGGGGAGACCAGCACCGCCTGCAGCGCCGCGGAGATGCCATGATCGAAGTCGGCGCCCTCGCGGCCTTCGGCATAGATTTTCATCAGCGGCGCGATGTCGGCCTGGTTCACCGGGCGGCGATAGGCATGGCGCGCCAGGGTGGCGACGATCTTGCGCGCACAGGCGGCTTCCGGCAGCGCGGCGGAGGGCCGGCAGATGAAAATCTTGCGGCGGCTGGCGGTGTCGCCGGGACCCTTGATGTCAAAGGGCCCCTCGACGCTGATCTGCATCACGTCACGCAGATAGAAGGCCTGGGCGACATTGGGGCCCTTGGCCACCGACGGCACCGTGATCTCCTTGACGCGCGCGCCGTCCACCGAAATATCCAAGGCCATCGGCACCGGATCGCCGGGCTTGCCGGGGCGCGGGCCGGTGGTGGTCTTGGGCACCAGAGTCTCATCCAGCGCCAGCTTCTTGGGCCAGTATGCGCCGATGGTGCGAAGCCCCGCCTTCAGCGGCACCCGCACTTCAAAGCGGTTGTTGGCGTCGATCTCGGATTCGGTGCCGGTGCCGGCATTCAGGAAAAGCTGGATGTTATAGCTGGCGTCGTAGGGGGCGTAGAATTTGAAGGCGCCGCCGCCGCGCGAATCCAGCGGCAGCGCATCGCTGGCGCGCTCGTTGTAGGACGGCACGCCGAAGGCATTCTCGAACAGATCCTTGGTCAGTCTGTCGTCAACGGTGGTGACCTTTTTGGAAGCCTGGCCGGTGGCCAGCCGGCTTATCTTGCCCGCGACCGTGATGTAGCGGTCCATCAGGGTGGGCGAAACCGTCAGCACATCGGCGATATTGTCGAAGCCATAGCCGGTGTCGTCCACCGGCAGGTCCTTGCTCATGTCGATGTCCAGCGCCAGCAGGTCGCGCACGGCATTGGAATATTCCGCCCGGTTCATGCGGCGCACGGCGGAATGGCCGGGATTGGGATTGGCGGCCGCCATGCTGTCCAGCGAGGTGGCGAGCCAGTGGGTGAAGTCGCCGATCTGTTCCTTGGGCGGGCGCGGCATGCCCTTGGGCGGCATCTCGCCCAGGCTCAAGCGGCGCAGGATTTTTTCCCAGGTCGGTTCGTTGGCGGCCAGGTTTTCCGCGTCCAGCGGCACCACCGACATGCCGGCGGTCTTGAGCTTGTCGTTGTGACAACCAGCGCAATACTGCGTCAGCATGTGCTTGCGGTCGGCCGGTGTCGCGGACGGGGTTTCGATCGGCGCGGTGGCGGGGGTGTTGAGTGCGACTTTGGCGTTCGAAGGATCGGCGGCGGCGCTGTCCAGCAGTTGAAAGCTCACAAGAGCGGTCAGCGCGACAGCGGTTGCCGTCCCCAACAGTTTCACGCCGACACGCTTTTGGAACGATTCAAACAAGCGATGTCATTCCCCTGTTCACACGATGATTTCTGCGCCCATCATGCGAGTCCCGCCGAGCCGGCAGGATACCGCTATCTGTATACGAAAGTGAAGTTTTGGCGTTGGCATAAGCGCATTATTGCAACTGCGAGCGCCCATTGCGGCGCAGCATTTTGCGCTGCCCTAACCGATCCAAGGGGTTAGCCTGACAAGGGCGCAGAAGACTGTGGCGGCTGCGCCACGACTATTTGCCGAACATCCAGCGCAAAATCCCCGGCAGCAGCCAGCCGCCATGCACATCGCTGTGGGCGCCGTCGCCCCATTCATAGCGGATGTCATAGCGCGGGCCGCCGTCCTTCTTCTCGTCGGCATTGGCATTGGCCCATTGCAGCGACGACAGCATCTGCTCGTTGGCCAGGTGCCAGTTGCCGAACTGGTTGTTGAGGTCGGCGGTGCCGTCCTGCAAAAAGATTTTGATGGGGCGGATCGGATCGCGGCGGATCAGGCCGGGATAGATGTCGCCGCCATAGATCGCCGGCGTGGTCGCGGTCGCGGGATGATAGCCGATGGAAGTATAGCTGCCGATCATGCTGATGACATTGCCGAAGGCCTGCGGCCTGTTCCACGCCACGGTCCAGGCGCAGATCGCGCCCGAAGACGTACCGCCGATGGCGCGGCGTTTGGGATCGTCGGTGAAGACATAAGTCTTCGCCACTTCCGGCAGCATTTCCTCGGTCAGGAAACGGGCATAGCTGTCGTTGACGGCATCATATTCCGGGGCGCGGTGGTTGGGATTTCCGGTGCCCAGCGTGTCGGGATAATGCGCGGTGCCGGTGTTGCCCGGGGTGATGAAGATGCCCAGGGTCGGCGGGATGTCGCCTTTGGCGATCAGATTGTCCAGCACCACCGGAATGTTCAGCGGTCCTTGCGGATTGATGGCGCGCTGGCCGTCCTGGAACACCAGCAGGTTGGGCGGGCTCTTGGGATCGTATTGGGCCGGGACATAGATCCAGTAGCGCCGCACCGTGTCGGCGATGATCCTGCTGCGAAATTCCAGCGGCCCGATCAGCTTGCCTTTCGCCACGCCGGGTTGGGGCAGCGAGTCCGCGGTGGGGGGATATTCGCCCGGCCTGCGCGGCTCGGCGGCCTGCGCCGCGCTCACCAGGATCGTCAACGCCAGGCCGCATGCTGTCCAGAATTTCATCTTCCTGCCCCATCTTGTTTTTGGCGTCTTGTTTTGCGACAAGTCTGCGGCATTTGACAGGCCGCGACAACCGGCGAAGTGGTTGACCAGCCTGTGCGATTTCACCACCATCACCCCGGTTTTGCGTGGCGGGCCGTGGGGGCGCAATGACTGCCGCAGGCAAGTATCAGTTCGCGCCGGAGGAGCGCCCGGCCTTTCCGGGGTCGCCTTTCGCGCCGGCACATCCGATGCGGCGCCGGCTGGCCTATGGCGCGGTGGGCATCTGCATCGGCATCGCCTCGACCTTCACCAACGCGCTTATAAACGTCAATATTCCCAACCTGTCGGGGCCGCTGGGCGTCTATATCGTGCAGGCGAGCTGGCTGCCCGCCATCTATGTGGCGATGAACGCGACCGCCAACCTGACCCTGGTCAAGGCGCGCATCCAGTTCGGCATTCCCAGGATCACCCATGGGCTGCTGATCCTTTACGCCCTGGTCGCGCTGCTGCAGTTTCCGTTTCCGGGCTTCGCCACCGCGGTCCTGACCCGCACCGCCTGCGGTCTCGCCGCCGCCGGCCTCACCACCATGACCATCTATTACATGCTGCAGACTTTTCCCGCCAAGATCAGGCCGATGGCGCTGGTCTGCGGCATCGGCCTGCCGCAACTGGGCACGCCGCTGGCGCGGCTGATCCCGGTGGATGTGCTGGCGATGAACGGCTGGTTCGGCCTGCACCTGATCGAGCCGGCCGTGGCGATCTTCATTCTGGCCCTGATAAAGGCGATGCCGCTGCCGCCCAGCGAATGCAGCAAGGCGTTCGAGAGACTGGATTTCGTCACCATCGGGCTGGCGGTTCCCGCGATGCTGCTGTTGTGCGGCGTGATCGGGCTGGGGCGGCTTTACTGGTGGAGCGACGCGCCGTTCCTGGGCTGGATGCTGGCGGCCTCGATTCCGCTTTTCGCCATTGTCATCCTGCTGGAACTGCACCGCGCCCGGCCGCTGCTGCAGATCCGCTGGCTCAGCAGCGTCGATACGCTGCGCTTCCTTGTGGTGGCGCTGCTGGTGCGTCTGGCGCTGGCGGAGCAGACCTATGGCTCGGTCGGCCTGCTGACCTTCGGCGGTCTCGACAATGACCAGTTGCGCATTCTGTTCGTCTATGTCGCCCTGGCGATGGTGGCGGGCATCGCTGTCGCCTGCCTGACCCTGTCGCAACCCCGGCTGCGCTGGCAGATTGCGATCGCGGCGCTGATCATCGCCGCCGGGGCGCTGATAGACAGCGGCGCCACCAATGTCACCCGCCCGCCGCAACTGTATCTCAGCCAGGCGCTGATCGGCTTCGGCACCACTTTATTTATCGGACCTGCGCTGGTCTTTGGGTTCCTGCGCATGCTGGCCCAGGGCCCCAACCACCTGGTCAGCTTCATCGTGACCTTCAGCATCACCCAGAATGTCGGTGGCCTGGCCGGTTCGGCGCTGCTGGGCAGCTATCAGGTGATCCAGGCGCGCGCCCATGCCGCCTCGCTGGCCGAGCATGTGATGGCCTCCAATCCCCAGGTGCTCCAGCGCATCCAGAGCGGGGTGGGCGCCGTGGCGGGCGCGATTGGCGATCCCGTCCAGCGCGCCGCCCAGGGCGCGGCGCTGCTGGGCCAGAGCCTTCAAGGGGAAGCCGCTATCCTGGCCTTCAATGACGTGTTCCGGCTGGTCGCGGCGCTGGCCGTGATGACCGCGCTCTATCTATTTTACCGCATCGCGCAATCCGCCTGGGATGCCCGGCGAATCGCGCGCCAGAAAGCCCAGGCCCTCGCATGACCGTCGCCGCCGACACCCCCGCCAACCATCCCGAAGCCCATCACTGGCATCCGCCGCCGCTGCACTGGCGCGCCATTGCGGTGATCGCGGTGCTGGTGCTGGCGGCGGTGACGGCCATACTTTATGCCTGGGACCTGTGGCCCTTCGCCGATGGTGTCGAGGTCACCGACAATGCCTATGTGCGCGGCCGCACCACGGTGATCGCGCCGCAGGTCAGCGGCTATGTCGTGGCGGTGCCGGTCGGCGATTATGCCAGGGTCAAGGCCGGCCAGGTGCTGGCCCGCATCGACGACAGCACCTATCGCGCCAGGGTGGAGCAGGCGCGCGCCAGCCTGGCCGCCGCCGAGGCGGCGCTTGCCAACAACCGCCAGGCGCGCGCCTCCAGCGACGCCTCGGCCCTGGGCAATGACGCCGCCCTGCTGCGCGCCCAGGCCGACATGAAGCGGGCCATTGAACTGGTGAAGGACGGTTCGGTGTCGGTGCGCGAGCTGGACCAGACCCGCGCCGCGCTGGCCCAGGCCCGGGCCCAGTCCGAGATCGCGCGCCAGAATATCCGTTCGGTGGAAGTCGGGCGCGGTGGGCTGGAAGCGCAGGTCGAGGCCGCGCGCGCCGCCCTGGATGCGGCGCAGATCGACCTGGATCACACCGTCATCCACGCGCCGCGCGACGGCCAGGTGGGCGAGATCGGCGTGCGGCTGGGCCAGTATGTCACCAACGGCACCCAGCTGATGATCCTGGTGCCCGTCGAGCATTGGGTGATCGCCAACTATAAGGAGGCCCAGATCGCGTACATGCAGCCGGGCGACAAGGCCAGCTTCCGGGTGGATGCGCTGGCCGGGGCGAAATTCACCGGCCATGTCGAGCAACTGTCGCCCGCCGCCGGTTCGGAGTTTTCGGTGCTCAAGCCCGACAACGCCACCGGCAATTTCGTCAAGGTGCCGCAGCGCATCGGCGTGCGTATCGCCATCGATCCGGGCCAGGCCAATGCGTCGCGGCTGCGGCCCGGCATGTCGGTGGTTTCCCGCATCGATACCAGCCAATGAAGCGCCTTGCCGTTTTCGCAAGCCTGCTGCTGCTGGGCGCCTGCGCCGGGCCCAAGGCCGATATGCCCGGCGAGGCGGCGGTCACCGCGCCCACGGCGTGGCGCGGCGGTACGGCGACGGCGGCGGAGGTGACGGCGGACTGGTGGCGCGGCTTCAACGATCCCGCGCTCGGCCGCATGGTCGAGACGGCGCTGGCGGGCAATGACGACATCGCCATTGCCGTCGCCCGCGTCGCCGAGGCGCGCGCCCAGTTCCGTTTCGCCCGGGCGCAGACCTTCCCCACTATCGGCGCCGGCGCCGGCATCCAGCGCGACCGCGACATCAATCCCGGCTTCGGCATTCCCGAGGAACAGACCGCCGGCGAGGGCGAGGTCGAGATTTCCTATGATGTGGACCTGTTCGGGCGGCTGGCGGACACACGGGAATCCGCGCGCGCCGCGCTGCTGGCGAGCGAGGCGGTGCGCGACAATGTCCGGCTGGCGGTCGCGGCGGCGGCGGCGGGCGGCTATATCACCCTGCGCGGGCTGGATGCGCGGCTGCTGATCCTGCGCGATACCCTGGCGGCGCGCGGCGAGGAATTGCGGGTCGCCAAGCGCCGGGCCGATGCCGGTTATGGCACCCAGCTTGAACTCGCCCAGGCCGAAGCCGCCTATCACGCCACCGAACAGCTTATCCCCGCCACCCAGCTTGCCATCACGCGGCAGGAAGATGGGCTGAGTCTTTTGCTGGGCGGCAATCCGCGCGACATCGAACGCGGCGGCGACCTGGAGGGACTGACCGCGCCCGTGGTGCCGCTGGCTCTGCCCGCCGCCCTGCTCCGGCGGCGTCCCGATATTGCCGCCGCCGAACAGCAGTTGGCGGCCGCCGATCATGCGCTGGATGCGGCGCGCGATGCCTTCATGCCCGATGTCAGCCTGACCGCCGATGGCGGGTTGGCGGGCTCCAACCTGGTGATGGGAAGTCCGCTGGCACTCTATACGCTGGGCGCCAGCATCCTGGCGCCGATCTTCAGCGCCGGGCGGCTGGAAGCGCAGCAGGATGCGGCGACGGCGCGCCGCGACCAGGCGGCGTTCGCCTATCGCAAGTCCGCGCTGACCGCCTTCAGGGAAGTGGAAGATTCCCTGCAGGCGGTGCGCCGCGACCTGGAGCAGGAACAGGCGCTGGCGGCGCAGCGCGATTCCCTGGCGCGGGCGCTGAAGCTGGCCACCAATCGTTACAGGGAAGGCTATTCGCCCTATCTGGATCAACTGGACGCGCAACGCGGCCTGCTGTCGGCGCAGCTGAACCTGGTGCAGGCGCGCACCGACCGCTTCAATGCTTTGGTGACTTTGTATCAAAGCCTGGGCGGCGGCTGGGCGGCGCCCGCCAAGGACAGTTAGGCGAAAATCAGGGTCAGGCAGTTCCTGCCGTCGCGCAACCGATAGCGCATGTCCGCGCACAGGCCCCGCACCATGGCGATGCCGGCGCTGCCCTCGGGCCGCGCATCGGGAAGAAGGGTTTCAATTTCCCGCGATTTCCAGCTGGTCGGGTCGAATGGCGGCGCGTCATCTTCATAGACCAGGGTCAGCACCGGATCGGCCGACAGATACAGGCGCACCGGGTGATCGGATTCGCCGCCATGGCCGTATTTGATGGTGTTGGAGAAAAGCTCCTCGACCGCAATTCGTGCCCGTGATACCAAGTCGCGATTCATTTGGGCACAATATTGCTCGACAGCATCCAGCGCCGAATTCAGTCCTTCCATTGTCGCGGGCAGTTCGAATTCTGCCGGCAGCCGTTCAGGGGATTTCGTCATGCGCCCATCAGTCCTTGCCGCAGTCATCGGCATCGTGGCGAGCCTGCCGCTTGCGGCGCATGCCGAGGACGTCATCGGCCAGGTCAAGACCCGCACGGGCGGCGCCACGGATGTCTCGCTGCTGCGTCATGGCAAGACCCTTCCTGTCGCCATCGGCGACCACGTCTTCCAGTCCGACACGATTGTCACCGCCAAGGGCACGGTCGGCATAACCTTCGCCGATAACAGCATGATGTCGCTGGGACCGGGCAGCCAGCTGGCGCTGGACCAGTTCCGCTTCGATACTACGACGCATGAGGGTGTTTTCAACACCTCGCTGCAAAAGGGCACCCTGGCCGTCAAATCGGGACAGATCGTGCAGCAGACGCCCGAGGCCATGCATATCAAGACCCCGGCGGCGCTGCTGGGCGTGCGCGGCACCGAATTCGTCGTGCGCGCCGACGGCAAAAGCGGATGACCGGCCGCGCGCGCGTCTTTGCACTGGCGGCGGCGGCGTTCCTGGCGGGCTGTTCGCATGACCTGGTGGTGGTGCTGCCCGCCGCCGACGGTCATATCGGCGGCGTGGTGGTGGAGAGCGGCGGCAGGACAGTGGTTCTGGACAAGGCCTATGCCTCGGCGGCGCCGGGCGACAGCAAGCCGGGCGTCGCCACGGCGCAGGACGTGGACAAGGATTTTTCCGATGTGCTGGCGGCGCGGCCCATTCCGCCCACCAGCTACAAGCTTTATTTCAAGAATGACAGCGACGAGATGGTGGCGGACTCCCAGGCCGATTTCGAGCGCGTCTTCGCCGAAATCTCGCGGCGCAAGGTGGCCGAGATCGTCATCACCGGCCATACCGATACCGTGGGCGCGCTGGACTATAACGACAAGCTGTCGCTGGCCCGCGCCGTATCGCTGGAAACCCTGTTCACCGCGCGCGGCCTGGCGCCGGACATGATCAGCGCCGCCGGGCGCGGCGAGCGTGACGCCACCGGCCCCGACGACACCCCCGATCCCGCCAACCGCTACGCCGAAATCACGGTGCGCTAGCACGCGCCGCAGGCGCGTTCGGGTCTGGGCTCAATTACCAGCCAATAATTTCAAGTGTCATGGCCCACTTTACGTGGGCCATCCAGGGCAGGCCGCGCGAATTTCGGGAATCTTCGCGTTGCCCTGGATGGCCCGGGCAAGCCGGGCCATGACAAGTTATTGGTTTGATTGTCGGCAATTGCGTATGGACCCTAAATTCAAGGCCCCAGCCAGCGCACCGCCAGGATCGTCAGGTCATCCGACGGTTCGGCCCCGGCGACGAAGGTTGCCACCGCCGCCTCGATGGCCTGCAGCGCCGCCGCCGCGCCGGCGTCCTGCGGCAGTCCCGCCAGCACCTGTTCGGTCTTGGCGCGGCCCATCACTTCGCCCTGCGCGGTCATGGCTTCGGTGACGCCGTCGGTGATGACGCACAGCATGTCGCCGGGCAAAAGCTGGAAGCGCTCGGCCGGATAGGTGAAATCCTCCAGGATGCAGAGCGGCGGCCCGCCCTCGCTTTCCAGCGCCTGCGGCGCCGCGCCGCCGCGCAGCAGGATGGGCGCGTCATGGCCGGCATTGCAGAAAACCAGTTCGCCCGTCGCCAGATTCAAAATGCCGGCGAACATGGTGATGAACAGGGTCTCGGGATTGTCGCGGGAAATCTCGCGGTTGGCGCGGTTGACGATGGCGCCGATATCGGTTTCTCCCCGCAGGGCGCAGCTTTTGCACAGCGACTTGCCCAGCGCCATGAACAAGGCGGCGGGCATGCCTTTGCCGCTGACATCGCCCACCGTGAAGAACAGATGGTCGGCGTCCATCTTGAAGAAGTCGAACAGGTCGCCGCCGATCTGCCGCGCCGGCACCATCAGCGCATCCAGGTCGAAACGCGGATCGCCGGCGACGCTGGCGGGGCTGGGCAGGATGCCTGTCTGGATGCGCCGCGCCGCTTCCAACTCGCCTTCGGTGCGGGCCGCCGCCAGCCGGCGCGCTTCCAGTTCCTGGCGCAGGCGGCGGCGCTGGGCATCGGCTTCGGCGAAGCCGCCGCCCAGCAGCGCCACGGTGACGAAGGACTGCGCGATCAGAGGCGTGGCGACATCCACCAGGGTGAAGTCGCCATACCGCCAGCAGAAAACCCCGATCCCCGCCAGCGCTGCCGCCACTGCACCGATGGCGGCGAACTGCCAGAAGCCGCGCAGCAGGGGCACCGCGACGATCAGCAGCATGGCGAACGCAAGCGTCAGCCCCGGCTCGGCCCACCACGCCCAGCCCGGCCGGTGCGCCAGATGGCCGTCATAGATATTCTCCAGCAACTGGGCCTGGATTTCGACGCCCGGCATCTGGCCCTGCGGCGTCATGCGCTGGTCGGTCTGGCCCAGCCCGGTCACCCCCATCAGCACCAGCAGGCGGTCGAAGGACACGCCCCTGGGCAGGTGCCCAGTCAGCACATCCACCGCCGAGACATAGCGGGTGGGATCGCTGGGGGTGAAGTTGACCCAGATGGTGCCGTCGCGCTGGGTGGGAATGACCAGATCGCCCGCCTTGGCGCCCAGCATGCCGCCTTTGGCGAAATAGAGTTCGATCGCCGGCGCCGAATTGGCCAGCCGCAACACCTCCAGGCTCAGCGCCGGGACATAATTGCCCGATACGCGCGAGACCAGCGGCAACCGGCGGAAGGTGCCGTCCGCATCCGGCGATACCGACAGCACGCCATGGCCCGCCGCCGCACTGTCGAGATCGGGAATGCTGCGCAGGCTGGTCGCGTAGCTGGGCACGATCCTGGCGGGGTCGGTCCTGTCATCCAGCACATGCAGCAGCACCGGGGGGCGGCCGCCATCGTCGGCTTTCTTCTGGCCGCCGGGCGGATCGCCCGCCAGGCCGATCGCCACCGGCCCCTTCCGCAGGGTGTCGCGCAGCATGGCGTCATGGCCGGGCACATGCTGCAGGCTGTCGGCCAGCGCCGCCGGCAATTCCGACTCGTGATGCAGCCACTGTTCGGGCGACAGGCTGTCGGCCTCGGGCCACAACAGGTCGATGCCCAGCGCCGCCGGCTTGCCGGCCAGGATTTTGGCGATGAGTTGCGCTTCCAATTGGCGCGGCCAGGGCCATTGCCCCAGCCGGGCCAGGCTCTTGTTGTCGATCTCGACGATCACCACGGGATGGGTTTCGTGGAGGCGCGGCAGCAGCCGCTGATAGGCGTCGAACAAGGCCAGGCGCGGCGCGTCGAACAGGGTGGCTGGACTGAGTTGCAGGGCGAGGAACACCGCCAGGGTCGCCCAGGCGGCGCGGCGGCCCCAGCCATCGAAGAAGCGCCGGGCCAGCCCGCGCATCGTCAAGGCTCAAAGCTCAAGGATAAGCCCGTCATAGGCAATGACGATATCCAGCCTGGGGCCTGAGCGGGTGATCTCCTCGAAGCGCAGGGTTTCGTCATAGACGCCTTCGAGCCGCTGGTCGTCATAGACCGGCTCGTGATGGAACAGGCAGAGTTTCTTCGCCCCGGCCATCTGGCAAAGCTCCACGCCCATGATGTTGCTGGAATGGCCCCAGTCTTCCTTGATCGAGACGCTTTCGGCGAAGGAATACATGGCGTCGAAGATCACCAGGTCGGCATCCTTGAAGAAGGCGCTGGCGCGGTCCATCTCCTTCTTGTTCTCGGGCTTGTGCTCGGCATCGGTGGTGTAGACCAGCACCTTGCCGTCCTTCTCGATGCGGTAGCCGTAGGAGGCGTTGCCGTGCAGTTGCGGCGTGCCGGTCACCTTGGTTCCGGCGATTTGGTATTCCCTGTTGATCTCCAGCTTGACGAATTCGATCTTCGCGCCCAGCGCCTCGAACTCGACCGGAAAGCAGGGCTCATGGTTCTGGCCGCGGATCGCCTGTTCCATCCTGTCGTGGCAGCTATAGAGGACGATGCGGTTGCCGGGGATGAAGCAGGGAATGAAAAAGGGAAACCCCATGATGTGGTCCCAATGCACATGCGACAGCAGCACGTGATAGGTCTGCGGCTTGCCCGGGCCATGGCGGCCGATCGCCGCCAGCGCGAATTCCCGCGCCCCCGAACCCAGGTCGCAAAGCAGATAGTCCGGCCCGCCGACATCCACCTGCACGCAGGAGGTATTGCCGCCGAAGGTGCCGCCTTCCGCAAAACTCAATTCCTTGCTGCAAAACTCTTCCGCTTTTTCCGGCGTGTCCAGATTGCGGCCGGCGCCCTTGACCAGGGCGTTGACGATCTTCTTGCGCACCGCCTTGCCGGTCAGCGGCGTCGGAAGAGACCCGCGCGTGCCCCAGAAGGTGACCTGCATGATGGGCTCCCGGTCAGCGCGCGTCGAAGGCGGACAGCGAGTCCGGCGCCAGCTTCTGGATCGCCTCCCGCGCGCTGCCGAACAGCGGGAACACCTGGTTGAAGCGGCTGATGGTGAAGATTTCCACCAGCAGGGGCTGAAGCCCGGCGATGCCGAACGCCTTGCCCGCCGCCTTGCCCGCCTTGAACACGATCATCAGCGAGCGCAGCCCGGCGCTGCTGATATAATCCACGCCGGACAGGTCCAGGATCAGCGGGCCGCCGGTTTTGGCCTGGGCCGCCGACAGGCCGTCCCGGAAGCTGTCGGCATTGGACAGGTCTATGCGGCCCGACACCGCGACCAGCATTGCGTCACCGACGCCTGTTTCGCTTAAATCCATCTGCCGCCCGCCCTGACCGGGATAGCCTAAGCTGGCGGATCGGGACCGGGCAAGTGATCTTAATTATGGGCGTGCTTCAACGGCTTGGCGCCATCAGAGCGGCGCGGAAAGCTGTTCCAGCCGGGGCGGCATGCCCCGCTGGGGCATCAGGGCGCGGTGCACCAGAACAGGTTGCGCCGCACCACGGATCGCCAGCGCCAGGATGGCGGCGGTGCGGTCATTGCGGTCGTCCGGCTCGCCGGTTCGCAGGGCATCGGCCAGGGCGCGCAGCCATACCAGGTCATTGTGGATGCGCTGCCCCGCGCCCAGCCGTTCGGCCACCCGCTCCAGGTGGCAGGCATAGCGGGCATGGGAAAAGGGCAGGCGATGGGCGGCGATGCGGATGAGTTCGGCGGCGCCCAGCGAACTGCTGGGCACCGTCTGCGTCAGCTCGTCATACAGCTTGCGGATGCGCATCAGGATGGTGTTGATCAGGTCGGCGCGGGCGCTGCTGTAATTCAGGGAATTCAGCTTGGATTCCACGCGCAGGTCGGATTCGGCCCGGCGAATGCGTTCCATAATGAGAATGACAGGATCTATCGGCATGTCGATTGCCTTAAAGATTGCTGAATCACGCTAGGCAAAAACGCGCGGATACAAAAATCACTTCTTTGCCGAGAGAAGCCTTATCCACATGGGTCAATTCAAATTTGAAATGATCTTCTAGCGCTGCGTGTCGTCGTCTTTTCCGCGCTGTTCCCAGTCGCCGTCGAAATCCGGCAGCAGCGCGATCAAAGCGAAGATCGCGGCCAGCCCCAGCGCGATCTTCAGCAATTCGCCGGCGCCGGGATTGGGGGCGGCGGACAGTTCCCGCTCCAGCAGGATCTGGGGCGAGGGCTTCCATCCCACCGGCATGGCGCCGGGTATGTCGCAACGGGTGGTGTTGCCGCCTCTGTCCAGGCAGGTGGGCGCGGCCTGGGCGCCCGCGCCCGCCAGCAGCATCGTCCAGACCAGGAACCAGAAGCGCATTGGTCCTCCGGGGGCAACCACGACACTTAATTATAGTGAGGCTGTCCGGCCGCTTCCATTGCCGTTCTTTCATTGCCCTCCTGGCATCTCGCAACCGCAATATCGTCAAACCGTCGCGGGCACGACCCTTTACCCGCCTTCATCCCTGTCTATTATCGCATACAAAATACAGCAAAAACCGGGAAGAGATCGCCATGCGCTTCAGGACTTATGCCCTTGCCACCGCGGCGCTCGCGCTGACCGTCGCCATGGGTTTTGCCGCAACCAAGGCGGCCGCCCCAAAAGGGCCGCTGACCTCCAGGCTGAACCAGCCCTGGCCCGCCGGCGTACAGAAGAAGCAGCCCAAGTTCCCCCCGGCGCTGTCACCGGCGCAGGAGGTCAAGACCTTCCACATGGCGCCCGGCTATCAGGTGCAGCTGGTGGCGTCGGAGCCGCTGGTTTCGGACCCCATCGTCGCGGAATTCGATGGCGACGGCCGGCTCTGGGTGATCGAGATGAAGGGCTATGCCGTGGGCAAGGCGATGGTCAACATGACCGAGCCGGTCGGCGATGTCGTGATCCTGGAGGACACCAACCATGACGGCGTCTTCGACAAGCGCACTGTCTTCGCCGACAAGCTGGTGCTGCCGCGGGCCCTGAAGATCCTGGATCATGGCTGCGCCCTGATCGGGGAACCGCCCAACCTGATCAAAGCCTGCGACACCAATGGCGACCTGGTGGCCGACACCCGCGAGATCGTCACCGACGGCTTCGGCCAGTTGGGCAATATCGAACACAGCGCCAACGGACTGTTCTGGGGCATGGACAACATGATCAATGTGTCCGAGCACAATTATAATGTGCTGCCCCATTTTGATGGGACGGCGGAGGGGGGCAAGTTCCAGATCGTGCCCAACCTGGTTCGCGGCCAGTGGGGCATCACCCAGAATGACGGCGGCCTGATCTTCCGCAACTTCAACACCGATCCCTTGTTCGTGGATTACATTCCGTCGAAATATTTCGTGCGCAATCCCGATGTGACGCGCACCCGCGGCCTGTATGAAAATCTGGTGGACCAGGAAAAATCGGCGGTGTGGCCGGTGCGCCCGACGCTGGGCGTCAATCGCGGCTATCGCCCGGAAGTGCCGCGTCCCGATGGTTCGGCCTATTACTATCAGGGCGTGTCATGGCCGATGATCTATCGCGGCGATGCCCTGCCCAGCGAGCTGTATGGCAATGTCTTTGTGGTGGACAGCCCCACCAACCTGGTGCATCTGCTGAAGATGACCGATGACGGCAAGGGCAACCTGACCGGCGCCGACTTCTGGTCCAAGGGCGAATTCCTGGCCTCGACCGACGAGCGCTTCCGCCCGGTGTCGCTGACGCCGTCCTGGGACGGCAGCTTCCTGATCGTGGACATGTATCGCGGCGTGTCGCAGGACGAACCGATCCAGACCGATTACCTGAAGAACTACATCATGCAGCATAAGCTGTGGGACGGCATCCATATGGGCCGCATCTGGCGGGTGATCCATACCGGCATGAAGCCGCAAGCCGCGCCGCCGCACATGATCGAGGAAACACCGGCGCAGCTGGTGGCGCATCTTTCCAATCCGGTCGGCTGGTGGCGCGATACCGCCCAGCAACTGCTGGTGCAGCGCAACGACAAGTCGGTGGTGCCCGCCTTGAAGCAGTTGGCGCTGACCGCGCCGGATGCGCGCACCCGGGTACAGGCGGTCTATACCCTGATGGGCATGGCGTCGCTGGATGCCGAGACGGTGATTCATGCGCTGGAAGATTCTTCGGCCGATGTGCGCAACGCGGCGTTGCGCGGCGCCGAACCTTTCCTGGCCAGGGGCGATGCCGCGATCCTGGCGGCGGTGCAGAAGAAAGCCGACGACGCCAACTGGCAGGTGCGCCGCCAGCTTGCCGCCTCGCTGGGCGAGTTGCCGGCTGCCGCGCGTGTCGCGCCGGTTGTGGCGCTGCTGCGCAAATATCCTGGCGACCAGATCACGGTGGATGCCGGCGTCAGCGGCTTGAAAGGTCAGGAAGCCGAAGCCCTGACCGCGCTTCTGGCGCAGCCCGAAGCGGGCGCCGATGCGGTGGAGATGCTGGCGGGCGCCGCCGCCAAAAGCCGCGACGTGAAGCAGGTGCAGACCGTCATCGCCCTCGCCACCGAAGCCAAACAGCCGGCCCCGCTGCGTCTGGCAGTGCTGAACGGCATCGCCACCGGACTGGCGGGCGGCGACGCGCGCCGCACCGCCGCGGTGGTCGGCGGCAAGGCTGGCGGCGGCATCTCCGATGCTCCCGCGCGCCCCCGGGTCGCGGTGAAGCCCATGGCGCTGCCGGACAAGCCGGACGCGCTGATCGCGCTGGCCGACGGCACGACCGAGATCGCCATCGCTGCCAAGGCGGTGGTGGAAGACCTGGCCTGGCCGGGCAAGCCGGTGCCGCCGGCGCCCAAGAACACCCGCACGGCGGACGAAGACGTGCTGTTCAAGGCCGGCGCCGGCGTCTATGCCACCAACTGCGCCGGCTGCCACCAGGACCAGGGCCAGGGCGCGCCGCACATCGCCGCCGCGCTGGCGGGCTCCAAGCTGGTCAATGGCCGCCCCGACATGACCTTGCGCATCCTGCTGAACGGCAAGGACGGCTCGATCGGCGAGATGCCGCCCTTGGGCCAGTCGCTCAGTGACGAGCAACTGGCGCAGGTGCTGACCTATGTTCGCGGCAGCTTCGGCAATACCGCCACGCCCATCCATCCCGGACAGGCCAAGGAATACCGGCTGCTGTACGCCTTCCGCAAAAAGCCCTGGACCGATCAGGAACTGCAGAAACAGCCGCGGTAATGACGCTGCGCGTTACGGGCCTGAAGCGGCGTCATGGCGCGGTCCAGGCCGTTGACGATGTTTCGTTCCAGGTCGGGGCGGGCGAAATCTTCGGCCTTTTGGGCCCCAACGGCGCTGGCAAGACCACGACAGTGGATTGCATCCTGGGGCTGACCAGGCCGGATGCGGGCAGCATCGCGGTCTGCGGCGTGGATGCGCTGCGCCAGCCGCGCGCGGCGCGGGCGAACATCGGCGCGGTGCTGCAGGCGACCGGCCTGCCCGACAAGATCACGCCGCGCGAGGCGCTTTCTCTGTTCTCTCATTTGTCATTCCCGTCCCCCGGTCCCCGCTTCGCGGGGCCGGAGGATAAACTCCAGCGGGAATCCAACTTGTTGTTGCTCGAACGTTTCGGTCTCACCGAAAAAACCGACAGTTATTACGACACGCTTTCCGGCGGCCAGAAGCAGCGGCTGGCGCTGGCCCTGGCCTTTGTGGGCGAGCCCGCGCTGCTGGTGCTGGACGAACCCACCGCCGGGCTCGATCCGCAGATGCGCCGCGACCTGCACGATCATATCCGCGCCATGAAACAAAGCGGTCACGCGGTGCTGCTGACCACCCATGACATGGAGGAGGCGCAGTCCCTGTGCGACCGCATCGCGGTGATCGCCAGGGGGCGCATCGTCGCCACCGGCACGCCTGGCGAACTGATCGCGGGATCGGGCAACAGCCTGGAAGACGTCATCCTCAGGCTGACGCGATGACCGCCCTGCTGCATCTCACCGCTTTGTCGCTGACGCTGAATTTCCGCAACCGGACGGCGATCGTCTATGGCTATCTGTTTCCGCTGGTCTTCCTGGTCGCCTTCTGGGCGATCTATCGCAACGACACCGTGCCGCTGGCGCTGCATGTCGGCCAACTGCTGACGGTGACGGCGCTGGGCGGCGCCTGTTTCGGCCTGCCGACGACGATTGTCAGCGAACGCGAGCGCGGCGTATGGCGGCGCTATGCCCTGACGCCGGCGCCGCGCTGGATATTCATCGCCGCCATATTGGCGGCGCGCTATGTGCTGCTGCTGACGGCGGCCCTGCTGCAACTGGCGCTGGCGCTGGCGTTCGGCATGCCGTTGCCGCTGCATCTGTTCGGCCTGTGGGTCGGCTTCAGCTTCGTTGCCTTTGCCTTCATGGGGCTGGGCATGGCCATCGCCATGCTGGTGGACAATGTCCCCTCGGTGCAGGCGCTGGGCCAGTGCATCTTCCTGCCCATGCTGATCATCGGCGGCGTGGCGGTGCGGCTGTCGTCGCTGCCGGACTGGGCGCAGCATCTCTCGGCCTTCTTTCCCGGACGCTACGCGGTCGAAGCGCTGCAGGCCTGCGCCACCGGGCCCGGCCTGTCGCGTGTGGGCTTTGATCTCGCGGCGCTGGCCCTGACGGCGCTGGCGGGCGGCATCGCCGCCACCGGCATGTTCCGCTGGGACAAGAGCTTTGCGCCCAACAAGGCCTGGCTGCTGGTGGCGCTGGGCCTGTGGCTGGCGGTGGGCGCGGTGGCGGAAGTGCAGGGCCGCGCCATTGTCACGGCGTCCGAAGACACCAGGGATGTCGGCACCTCCAAGGATTATGTCGCGCCGAAAGCCGTTGCGGCGCCCGAAACCTCGTGGCGCGATGTCACCGAGGCCGACTTCGACAAGATTGCCTGGGATCGTCTGCCGCCGGACGGCGGTATCGTTTCGCCGGTGGCGCGGGCGGATGAGACGCCCGATCCCTCACTGACCGACCAGTTGGACAAGGTGCAGTCGGCGCTGCCCGGCTGGGTCCCCGGCAACATCCCCGATCCGGTGCAGCGGGCGCGCAACCTGCTGGCCATCGCGGCGGTGCCTGACATCCTGCAGATGGAGCAGGTGGAGCGTTTTGTGCCGCGGCTGGTGTTCGCGCGGCTGCAGGCGGTGATCCCGCCGCGCGACCTGCCGAAAATCCTCTACTGGATCGCCATGCATCCCGATGCCGGTGACGACAGCGCCATCCGCCAGCTTCAGCCGCTGGGCCTGCCCGATCTGCGCGGGCCGGCAAAACCGGCGCGCGGCCGCATCATGCTGTATGCCTTCAAGCTGCTGGGCCGGCTGACCGGCCACATCCCGCCGCTATAGGCTTGCCGATATGCCGCCGCGCACCACCGCGCCGGGCGACGCAAAGCCCACCACATCCTCATAATGCTGATCCAGCAGGTTATCCACGCCGGCATGCAGGGTGAAATTCGGCGTCAGCACATAGCTGGCGGCAAGGTCCACCCGCTCATGGCCGGGCAGGGTGACATCGCCGGTGGGCACCGAATTGTCCACCAGCGCGCCGACATGGTTGAAGTCCAGGCTGACGTTCCAGTCCGCATCGGGCTGCCAGCGCAGCGTCGCCCCGGCCAGCCAGCTGGGCACATCGCGCAGCGCCGCCCCCGTCAACTGGTTGCGGGCATTGGTATAGGACAGCCGCGGCGTCGCGGTCAGCGTTCCCCAGGTAAAATCCAGAGACGTTTCGATGCCGCGCACATGCACGGTGGACAGATTGACCAGCTTGGGCACCGCCCCGGGCTGGAAATCGATCAGGTCGCGATAGTTGGTGGCGAAGCCTTCCACCTTCAGCCGCGCCATGCCCCACAGCGACTGGGTGATGCCGCCTTCGAAATTCTCCGCTTCCTCCGGCTTGAGGTTGGGATCGCCGACAATGGGATTGCCCAGGGCATAGAAGCTGGGCAGCTTGTAGGCCTTGCCCCAGGACAGCTGGAACTGCGTGCCCCAGTCCGCCAGCGCATAATCGGCGCGCAGTTGCGGACTGAAATGGCTGTTGTGATCCGAGGCATCATAGCGCCCGCTGGCCGACAGGCTGAAATCCGGCATCACCCGATAGCGCGCCTCGGCGAAGCCCGACCACAGGGTGCGGTTGAGCGCGAAATGCGTCGGCAGCGGGAAGGGCCCGAAGGTCAGGAAGCCGTCATCCACGCCATGCTCGGCCTGCACGTCCATGCCGATGGCGGCGTCCAGGCCGGCCAGTGGCGTCAGCCGGTTGGTCCAGGTCACTTCCTGGCGGGTGAAGCGGGCATCGTCGCCATTGGCGGGAATGCCGGCCGGAGTCTGGGCGCTGGGGGCCACGCCCGGCGACACGGCCGTGGAGCCGCGCTGGTAGAAGCCGTAATCCAGCGCCATATTCCACCAGCCGGTCATTTCGCGCGCGGCATGGGCTCCCAGCACGCTTTCATTGACGTCGCGATGGTCGAGTGTGCGCAAGGTGGCCAGGCGCGGGCCGCCGCTGGAGTCGGGAAAGGCGCCGGCGATGCTGCCGCTGTAGCGGCCGGTGAGGCTGAGGTCGATGCCGGCGACCTGCGGCAAGGCCAGCGAACCGTCAACGCTGGTGCTTTTGAGCGTGTTGCCCGGCGTGGCTTCGCCGCTGTCGCTATAGGACAGGCCCAGGTTGGCGGTGGCCCCGCCAATGGGTCCGCCGACATGGCCGTTGACGCGGGCTTCGCCATAGCTGCCGCCTTCGGCATTCAGCGCCACCTCCGGTGTATCGCCGCCGCGCCTTGTGATGATGTTGATGACTCCGCCCACGGCATCGGAGCCATAGATGGCCGAGGCCGGGCCGCGCACGAATTCGATGCGGTCGATATCGTTCAGGTCCAGGGTCGAGAAATCGTAGGAACCGCCCCGCGTGTTGGTGGGGTCGTTGGCCTTTACCCCGTCCAGCAGTACCAGGGTGAAGTTGGGCTTGGCGCCGCGGCTGAACACCGACACCACGCTGCCGCGCCCGCCCGACTGCTGCACGTACATGTCGGGAAAATCGCGCAACAGATCCACGATGCTGGCGGGATTGCGCGCGGCGATGGCCTGGGCATCCAGCACCGAGGCATTGCTGCCGTCATTGCCCCCAGGCAATCGCGTGGCGGTGACGATGATGTTTTCCGGCGCGTCTTCGGATTGGGCAAAGGCGGCGAAAGCCGGAAAGCAAAGCAACAGCCCGCAAAGGCCCGCGCGGGCAAACCTGTCTGACATGTCTTTCCTGAATCCGAATGTTGACGCGCGCGGAAACTAGCCGCCGCCCCCTGCCAAGGCAAATGCGCTACTCAGGCAGGGCGAAGACATAAACCATATTGCCGCCGCTGACCTGATCCAGGTCGGGCCGCAGTTGCGGCGACACGGTGTTGTAGCCGCCGCCCGCCGCCACCGCGAGATACTGCCGCCCCGCCACGCGGAAGGTCACCGGCGCACCGAACACCTGGCTGCCCAGCCGGGTCTGCCACAAGACCTTGCCGTCCTTCTGGTCGAAGGCGCGGAACCAGCGGTCCATGGCGCCGTTGAACAGCAGCCCGCTGGCCGTCGCCAGCACCGGCGAATAGTTGGATGCGGCGGTTTCCCAGTGCCACAGGGTCTTGCCGGTCTCCACCGATATGGCGTCCAGCCGCCCGATGTTGGTCGAGCCGTCGGCGACCATGGGTTTGCCGCTGGTGTTGTACTGGTCGCTGGGCTTGCTGGGGATATTGTCGGCCCGCACGCTATAGTCGGTGCAGAGATTTTGCAGCTGCACATACATCGCATTGCTGTCGGGACTGTAGGCCGCGAACGGCCAGTCGCGCCCGCCGGAATGGGTGGGGCACTGGTGATAGACCTTGTGCAGGTCGGTGAGCAGCTGGTCCGGGTTCACCGTGACCTTGCCCTTGGCGTCAATGCCGTTGACCAGGTTCTGGTAGACGGTGGACTTGGCCCAGAGGAAATCGCCTTTGGCCGCATCGAAGCTCCACAGAATGCTGGTCTTGCACGGCACCCCGGTCAGGGTCTTGCGGGTCGTCGCGGTGGGTTTGCGCGCAATCGCCATCATGCCCTCGGCCTTGGGATCGGGCGCGACCTTTGTCGTGATCGGCATCATCTCAAAGGTGCATTCCTGGTCCCAATTGTCTTGCGGCAGGACCTGATGTTCCCAGACGATCTTGCCGGTGGCGGGGTTGATGGCATAGCGGGTGTTGGTGCCGGCCAGGGTCGCGTCGCCCTTGACGCCGCGCTGCACGTCCGCCGCCGGGCCCACGCCGCTTGAGCCATAGAACGCCATGTCCAGATCGGGATCATAGGTGATGGGGCCCCACACCCCGGTCATCCAGCGCTGGTCGAACGGCATGCCGCCCCAGGTCTTGTCGCCTTTTTCGCCCGGCCTGGGGATCACGCTGTTGCGCCACAATTCCCTGCCGGTTTTGGCGTCGTTGCCGGTGACATAGCAGCCGAACGGCGCTTCCTGGCAGTTGCTGCCTGCTATCACGATCCCCTTCACCACGATGGGCCCGGTGGTGTTGGTGGCGTACAGGTCGCCGCCGCGATTGACCTCCCACAATTCCTTGCCGGTCCTGGCATCCAGCGCCAGCAGGAAATTGTCCCGCGTCACGGTGAAGAGCTTGTCGTCATACAGAAAGACGCTGCGCTTGCGCTGGCCCCAATAGTTGTTGTGCATGGCCTGGTCGCTGGGCAGGTTGCGGCGATATTGCCAGAGCAGTTCGCCGGTCGCGGCGTCCAGCGCCTGGATCACGTCATTGGGATTGCCCAGGAACATCACGCCATTGTGAATGATGGGGGTGGCCTCGTTGATGCCGGGCTCCATCACCCGCGCCCAGGCCAGTTGCAGGCCCTTGACGTTGGCCGGGGCGATCTGGTCCAGCCGGCTATAGCCCCAGCCCTGGTAATTGCCCCGCATCATGATCCAGTCGGAAGGATCGGGCGCGTTCAGCATCGCGTCGGTCACGGGCGCATAATCGGCCAGGGCGTGCCTGGTGATGGTGGTGCCGTTCAGCGGTCCCTGCGCCATCGCGGCGCCGGCCAGAAGGCAGAGCGCCGCCGTCAGGCATCGTCCTGCATGTCTTTTTGGCATTGCTTCCCCAATTCTTGTTGTTCTGTTTGGAGATATCGCAGCGCAGCATAAGTCCGCGATCCACAAGCGTTATCGGTAGCCTATACGGGTTCCGGGGCGCGCAAAAGATGCGCGCCACTATGGAATTTATATTTCCGCGCCCGCCATGCGGCATCGAACCTATATGCCGCAAAGCCGATGTATCGCGCCGTATTCCTTTGGAGGCGCGCATGCTCGACGCCATTTTCCTCACCGCCGGACTGGCCTTTTTCGCCCTCTGTGTCGGCTACACCCTGATCTGCGAGAAGCTGTGATGGGCGCGGATTATATCCTGGCCGCCATCGTCGCCCTGGGGGTGCTCGGCTATCTCGTCTACGCCCTGATCCGCCCGGAAAAGTTCTGAGGAGAAATTCTGATGACCGTCAACGGCTGGATTCAAATCGGGCTTTTCTGCCTCGCCATACTGGTCTGCGTGAAGCCGCTGGGCCTTTACATGGCCCGCGTCTTCGAAGGCGAGATCACCTTCCTGCGCCCCGTCGAACGCTTCCTCTACCGCCTATGCGGCGTCAAGGGCGAGGAGCAGCACTGGACCACCTACACCATCGCCATGCTGGCCTTCAGCATCGCCGGCTTCGTCTCGCTGTACCTGATGCAGCGGCTGCAGGCGGTGCTGCCGTATAATCCGCAAGGCCTGGCGGGGCTGACCCCGGACCTGTCCTTCAACACCGCGATCAGCTTCATCACCAACACCAACTGGCAGAGCTATGGCGGCGAAACCACGCTTGGCTATGCGGTGCAGATGCTAGGCCTGACGGTGCACAATTTCCTCAGCGCCGCCACCGGCATCGCCCTGGCGCTGGCGCTGATCCGCGCCTTCGCGCGCCGTTCCGGCAAGACGGTGGGAAATTTCTGGCTCGATCTCACCCGCGGCACACTCTATGTGCTGCTGCCGCTTGCCATCCTGTTCGGGCTGTTTCTGGTGTGGCAGGGCGTGCCGCAGAACCTGGGCAGCTATACCGGCGCGGTGGGACTTGAAGGCATCAAGCAGTTGATCGCCCAGGGCCCGGTCGCCTCGCAGGAAGCTATCAAGATGCTGGGCACCAATGGCGGCGGCTTTTTCAACGTCAACTCGGCGCACCCCTTCGAGAATCCCACCGGCCTGACCGATTTCTTCGAGCTGTGGTCCATCCTCGTCATCAGCGCGGCGCTGACCTACACCTTCGGCCATATGGTCAAGGATACCCGCCAGGGCTGGGCGATCTTCGCCGTCATGGCGCTGTTGTTCCTGGGCGGGCTGGGCGTGACCTATTGGGCGGAAGGCCAGGGCAATGCCGCCGTCGCCGCCGCCCATGTGATGCAGCCGACCGGCAACATGGAAGGCAAGGAGGTGCGCTTCGGCGTCGCCAACTCCAGCCTGTGGGCGGCGGCCACGACGGATGCCTCCAACGGCAGCGTCAACGCCATGCATGACAGCTTCACCCCCATCGGCGGCCTGATCCCCATCATCAATATCGAGTTGGGCGAGATCGTGTTCGGTGGCGTCGGTTCCGGCCTTTACGGCATGCTGTTGTTCGCCATCATCGCCATGTTCGTGGCGGGGCTGATGGTGGGCCGCACCCCGGAGTATCTGGGCAAGAAGATCGAGGCCCGGGAGGTCAAGATGGCGATGCTGGCGATATTGTGCCTGCCGCTCTCGATCCTGGGCTTCACCGCGCTGGCTTCGGTGACCAAGCTGGGCCTGGCCGGGCCGCTGAACAGCGGGCCGCACGGCTTCAGTGAAATCCTCTATGCCTTCACCTCGGCCACCGGCAACAATGGCAGCGCCTTTGCGGGGCTGACGGCGACCACGGTGTTCTACAACACCACGCTGGGCTTCGCGATGCTGATCGGCCGCTTCCTGTTCATCGTGCCGATGATGGCGGTGGCGGGCGCCCTGGTCGGCAAGAAGATCGTGCCCACCAGCGCCGGCACCTTCCCCACCCATGGCGGGCTGTTCATCGGCCTGCTGGCCGGCGTCATCCTGATCGTCGGCGGCCTTACTTTCTTCCCCGCTCTGTCGCTGGGCCCCATCGTCGAACATCTGGCGATGCAGGCCGGCACTTTCTTCTGAGAACCAACATGAAAACCCAAACAAGCGTCATGGACCCGGCCATCCTGATCCCGGCCATCGGCAACGCCTTCAAGAAGCTCGATCCCCGGGCGATGGCGCGAAACCCGGTGATGTTCGTGGTGGAGGTGACCGCCACCCTCACCACCTTCCTGTTCGTGCGCGACCTGATCCACGGGCAGCACCATCTGGGTTTCGCCTTCCAGATCAATCTCTGGCTCTGGTTCACGGTGCTGTTCGCCAATTTCGCCGAAGCGGTGGCGGAGGGGCGCGGCAAGGCCCAGGCCGACACCCTGCGCCGCACCCGCAGCGACACCATCGCCAAGGTGCTGGCCAGCCAGGAGGCCAAGATCTGGTCCAACAAGCCGGCGCAGTTGCTGGCGCGCGGCGACCTGGTGCTGGTCGAGCCCGGCGATATCATCCCCTCCGATGGCGAGGTGGTGGAAGGCGTCGCCAGCGTGGACGAAAGCGCCATCACCGGCGAAAGCGCGCCGGTGATCCGCGAATCCGGCGGCGACCGTTCGGCGGTGACCGGCGGTACGCGCGTGCTGTCGGACTATATCGTGGTCAGGATCACCGCCGTCCAGGGCTCGACCTTCCTGGACCGCATGATCGCGCTGGTCGAAGGGGCCGAGCGCCAGAAGACCCCCAACGAGATCGCGCTGAACATCCTGCTGGCGGGCCTGACCATCATCTTCGTCTTCGCGGTGGCGACCATTCCGATGTTCGCCTCCTATGCCGGCGGCTCGCTGAGCGTGCTGGTGCTGGTGGCGCTGTTCGTCACCTTGATCCCCACCACCATCGGCGCCTTGCTGTCGGCCATCGGCATCGCCGGCATGGACCGGCTGGTGCGCTTCAATGTGCTGGCCATGTCGGGCCGCGCCGTGGAGGCGGCGGGCGATGTGGATACGCTGCTGCTGGACAAGACCGGCACCATCACTTTGGGCAACCGCCAGGCCACGGCCTTCCTGCCGCTGGAAGGCGTCAGCGAACAGGAGCTGGCGGAAGCCGCCCATCTGGCGTCGCGCGCCGACGAAACCCCGGAAGGCCGTTCCATCGTCGCGCTGGCGCAAAGCAAATACGGCGTGCAGGACATGCAGGTGAAAGGCACCTTCGTTCCCTTCACCGCCCAGACCCGGCTATCGGGCATCGATTCCATCAATGGCTCCATCCGCAAGGGCGCGGTGGATGCGGTGCTGGCCTGGGCCGGCATGTCGCTTTCCGGTGCGGCGCTGACCGTGATTTCCGACCGCATCGCCAAGACCGGCGGCACGCCTCTTGCTGTCGCACGGGACAAACGGCTGCTGGGTGTGATCCACCTGAAAGACATCGTCAAGGGCGGCATCCGCGAGCGTTTCTCGGCGCTGCGCCAGATGGGCATCCGCACCGTGATGATTACCGGCGACAATCCGCTGACGGCGGCGGCCATCGCGGCGGAAGCAGGCGTGGATGATTTCCTGGCCCAGGCGACGCCGGAGAACAAGCTGTCGCTGATCCGCGAGGAACAGGCCAAGGGCAAGCTGGTCGCCATGTGCGGCGACGGCACCAATGATGCCCCCGCGCTGGCGCAGGCCGATGTCGGCGTCGCCATGAACACCGGCACCATGGCGGCGCGCGAGGCGGGCAACATGGTGGACCTGGACAGCGATCCCACCAAGCTGATCGAGATCGTGGAGATCGGCAAGCAGTTGCTGATGACGCGCGGGGCGCTGACCACCTTCTCCATCGCCAATGATGTGGCCAAGTATTTCGCCATCATCCCGGCCATGTTCCTGGCCTTCTATCCCCAGCTTCAGGCGCTCAACATCATGGGGCTGCACAGCCCGCAATCGGCCATCCTGTCGGCGATCATTTTCAACGCCCTGATTATCGTGGCGCTGATCCCGCTGGCGCTGAAGGGCGTGACGTACCGCGCGGCGGGCGCCGCCAGTGTCCTGCGCCGCAACCTGGTGATCTATGGGTTGGGCGGCATCATCGTGCCCTTCATCGGCATCAAGGCGATTGATCTTCTCGTTACTGTCCTCGGTCTGGCCTAGGAGGCCCGCTATGCAACACATCCGTCCCGCCATCCTGATGCTTGTGGTGATGACCCTGATCACCGGACTGCTTTATCCCCTCGGTTTCACCGCCCTGGCTACCGTGATCTTCCCGCACCAGGCGGCGGGCAGCCTGATAACCCAGAACGGCAAGGTGATCGGCTCAGACCTGATCGGCCAGACTTTTGCCTCGGCAAAATATTTCCATGGCCGGCCCTCGGCGGCGGGCAATGGCTATGACGCGGCCAACTCGTCGGGCTCCAACTATGCCGCCACCTCGAAAAAGCTGAAGGACCGCATCGCCGCCGATGCCGCCAAGCTGCGGGCCGAGAACCCCGCCATGCCGGTACCGGACGACCTGGTCACCGCTTCCGCGAGCGGCCTGGACCCCGACATCTCCCCCGCCGGAGCCCTGTTCCAGGTGCCCCGCATCGCCAAGGCCCGCCACATCAGCGAAGCCGAGCTGTCGGCCCTGATCGGCAGCCATGTCGAGGGCCGCCTGTTCGGCCTGATCGGCGAGCCGCATGTCAATGTGCTCAAGCTCAACCTGGCACTGGATGCCGTGCGGTCTCCCCAAGGATAGCGTATATCTTTACCCTCCCCTTGAGGGAGGGTCGAATTTGGATGCGCGCGATAGCGCGCAGACAAATTCGGGGAGGGGGTGTCTATCCATCGCCAGCCCCCTCCCCGAAATTTGCTGTCGCAAATTTCGACCCTCCCTCAAGGGGAGGGTGATTTTTTTGGCGTATCCACTGTGACAGATCACACCACCGATCCGCGCCCCTCGCCGGAAGCCCTGCTGAAGGAAGCGGGGCAGGTGGGGCGTGGCCGGCTCAAGATTTTCCTGGGCGCGGCGCCGGGCGTGGGCAAGACCTATGAGATGCTGGTGCAGGCCCGCCGCCGCAAGCTGGATGGCGTCGATGCCGTGATCGGCGTGGTCGAGACCCATGGCCGGGTCGAGACCGACCTCTTGACCAAGGGCATCGAGACCGTGCCCAAGCGGCGCATGCCCTACAAGGGCCGGGTGCTGGCCGAGATGGACCTGGACGCCATCCTGCAGCGCCGCCCGCGCCTGGTGCTGGTGGACGAGCTGGCGCATGACAATGCCCCGGGCAGCCGCCATCCCAAACGCTATCTGGATGTCGAGGAACTGCTGGCGGCGGGGATCGACGTTTATTCCACCCTCAATGTCCAGCATGTCGAAAGCCTCAACGATGTCGTCGCCCAGATCACCCATGTACGGGTGCGCGAAACGGTGCCCGACTCCATCCTGGACCGCGCCGACGATATCGAACTGGTGGACCTGACGCCGGAAGACCTGCTGCAGCGCATGAAGGACGGCAAGGTCTATCTGCCCGGCGCCGCCGAACGGGCGCAGCAGAATTACTTCGTGCCCGGCAACCTGGCGGCGCTGCGCGAACTGGCGCTGCGCCGCACCGCCCAGCGGGTGGACGCGCAGATGGTGGATTACATGCGCGCCCATGCCATCGCCGGGCCGTGGGAAGCCAGCGAGCGGCTGCTGGTGGCGGTGAATGCGCGGCCCGGCGCGGCGGCGGCGATCCGCTATGCCCGGCGGCTGGCCGACCGGCTGCGGGCGTCCTGGACGGCGATCCATGTCGAGACCGGCGGCGTCAGCGAGGCGGAGCGCGACCGCATCGCCCAGCTTCTGCGGCTGGCCGAACGCGTGGGCGCGGTGACCGCGACCGTGCCCGCGCCAAGCGAGGCCGACGGCGTGGTGGCCTTCGCCCGCGCCAACAACATCACCCATATCGTCACCATGGCGGCGCCCGCCAGCCGCTGGCGCGAACTCTTCGTTCCCTCCCTGGCGCAGGAGATCATCCGCCGCGCCGGCGAGATCAGCGTGCATGTGGTGCCGTCCTCCATCCTGAAGGGACGCGGCGTCAGGCCCGGTATCGCCGAAACGCCCGTGGCGGTGCCGCTGGAGCCGCGCGCCTTTGCCGGCAGTTTTGCCATCAGCGCCGCCGGTCTGGGCGCGGCCCTGCTGCTGCAGCGGGCGCTGGCGGTGTCGAATGTGGCGCTGGTGCTGCTGGTGGCGGTGCTGGCCAGCGCGGTGGTTTATGGATTGTGGCCGTCGCTGTTCGCCTGCCTGCTGCTGGCGCTGGCCTATAATTTTTTCTTCCTGCCGCCGCTTTACACCTTCACCATCGCGCAGCCGGAGAACATCGTCACTTTGCTGGTCTTTACTTTGGTGGCGGCCATCGCATCGAACCTGACGGCGCGGGTGCGGATGCAGGCCATCGTGGCGCGCGGCCGCGCCGCCACCACCGAAGACCTCTATCGTTTTTCGCGCAAGCTGGCGGGCATCGCCGCGCTGGACGATCTGCTGTGGGCCACGGCCTATCAGGTGGCGCATATGCTGGGCCTGCATGTGGTGCTGCTGATGCCGGCCCCCGATTCTGAAAAAAGCGAGGGCTTGCAGGTGCGCGCCGGTTATCCGCCGGAAGACACGCTGGATGACGGCGACCTGGCCGCCGCCAAATGGGCCTTTGAGCATGGCCACGCGGCGGGGTGCGGCGCCGACACCCTGCCGGGGGCGCGGCGGCTTTTCCTGCCGATGCGCACGGCGCGCGGCACGGTGGCGATCATCGGGCTGGATTCGGCCCGTGCCAAGGAAGCCAATGAAGCGCTGCTGGCGCCGGACCAGCGGCGGCTGCTGGATTCGTTGGCCGACCAGACGGCGCTGGCGATCGAACGGCTGCACCTGGCCGAGGAAATGGACCGGGCGCGGGTGGCGGCGGAAACCGAGAAGCTGCGTTCGGCGCTGCTCACCTCCATCAGCCACGATTTGCGCACGCCGCTGGCCTCGATCCTGGGTTCGGCCTCGTCGCTCAAGGCTTATCGCGCCAGCCTGGGCGCGGCGGAACAGGACGAACTGATCGGCACGATTCAAGAGGAAGCGGAACGTCTCAACCGCTTCATTGCCAACCTGCTGGACATGACGCGGCTGGAATCCGGGGCGCTGGCGCCCAACCTGGAACTGATCGAACTGGGCGATGTGGTGGGTTCGGTGCTGCGGCGGACCCCGACCCTGCATCACTCCATGGCGCTGGACATCGCGCCGGGGCTGCCGATGTTGCGCATCGACCCGGTGCTGTTCGAGCAGGTGCTGTTCAACCTTCTGGACAATGCCGCGAAATACGCGCCCGTCGGCACCGCCATCACCGTGCGGGCGCGGCGCGAGGGCGGCCAAGTGCGCGTGCAGGTGCTGGATGAAGGGGCGGGCCTGCCCGAAGAGGACCGCGAGCGGGTGTTCGACAAATTCTACCGGGTGCGCGCCGCCGACCGGCAGCGCGCCGGCACCGGGCTGGGCCTGGCCATCGCGCGCGGCTTCATGGAGGCCATGGGCGGCACCATCACCGCCGCCAATCGCAGCGACCGAAGCGGCGCGGTCTTCACTTTAACGCTTCCAGTGCCCTTGGCGGTGCCGGCATGAACCCGCTGCGTGTGCTGATCGTGGATGACGAGCCGCCGATCCGGCGCTTCCTGCGCACCGCGCTGGCGGCGCAGGACTATCGCGTCGAGGAGGCCGGTGACGGCGAAGCGGCGCTGGATTTCCTCAAGCGCAACCCGGTGGACCTGGTCATTCTCGATCTCGGCCTGCCGGGGATGGACGGGCTGGAGGTGGTGCGGCGGCTGCGGGGGCAGGGCGCGGTCATGCCCATCATCATCCTGTCCAGCCGCGACGACGAGGCGGGCAAAGTGGCGGCGCTCGACCTGGGGGCGGACGATTATGTGTCGAAGCCCTTCGGGGTGGAGGAATTGTCGGCCCGCATCCGCGCCGCCCTGCGCCACCGGCTGCAGCAGGAAGGCGAAAAGCCGCTGTTCCGCAGCGGCGAACTGGCGGTGGACCTGGTGCGGCGCATCGTGACGGTGGCGGGAACCGAAGTGAAGCTGACGCCGCGCGAATACGACCTGCTGCGCCTGCTGGTCAGCCACGCCGGCAAGGTGCTGACCCACAAATACATCCTGCGCGAGGTGTGGGGCGGGGAAAGCGATGTGCAGTATCTGCGCATCTATGTCCGCACCCTGCGCCAGAAGCTGGAACCCGATCCCGAACAGCCCCGGCTGATCCTCACCGAACAGGGCGTGGGGTATCGCCTTCGCGCCGCCGATCAGGGATGATGGCGTCATGAAGATGGATATCGGCGATTTCCGCGCCCCCGAGGGCAAGAAGGTCCACCTTAGCAAGTGGCCGACCCGGGTCCGGCGCTTCTACGGTTCCAAAAAGGACTATGAGAAGCAGCTCGCGGCCCAGATCGCGCGGCTGGATGCCCAGCAGCAGCTTCTTTATGCCTCCGACCAGCATGCCGTGCTGGTGATCTTCCAGGCGATGGATGCCGCCGGCAAGGACGGCATGATCCGCCATGTCCTGTCGGGCATCAATCCCCAGGGCTGCCAGGTATCCAGCTTCAAGCATCCCAGCGCCGCCGAATTGCAGCATGACTTTTTGTGGCGCTCCAACCAGGAACTGCCCGAGCGCGGCCGCATCGGCATCTTCAACCGTTCCTATTACGAGGACGTGCTGATCGTCAGGGTGCATCCGGAGATATTGCAGGGCGAGGGCCTGGCCGATCCGCCGCGAGAGGGCGAAAAGCTCTGGCACCTTCGGTTTCATTCCATCAACGCGCAGGAAGCCCATCTCCGCCGCAACGGCACCCGCATCGTGAAGTTCTTCCTGCATCTGTCCAAGGAGGAGCAGCGCAAGCGTTTCCTGGCGCGGATCGACGAACCGGAAAAGAACTGGAAGTTCAGCACCGGCGACATCGAGGAGCGCAAGTTCTGGAAGGATTACATGCACGCCTATGAACAGGCGATCGCCGCCACCACCAGCCGCGAGGCGCCCTGGTACATCGTGCCCGCCGACGACAAGGAGAATGCCCGGCTGATCGTGTCGCAGGTGCTGGCCGAGACCCTGGAAGGGCTGAAGATGTCCTATCCCCAGACCAGCCCGGAACGCGCGCGCGAACTGCGGCGCATCCGGCGGCAGCTGTCGCGTTAGAATTGATGTTCAAGCGCCGCCAATAAATCAATATCCGTCATGGCCCGCGAATGCGGGCCACCCAGGTGATACCGGCACGAATCCAACAATTGGTTCGATATTCAATTCGGAAGCGAAGCGCTTTATGCCCAACTGGGTGGCCCGCTCTCCGGCGGGCCATGACAATATGAGCCTGAATCAGCCGCGGCTGCGGATCACCAGGTTGCGGATCTCGGTCATGTCTTCCATGGCGAAGCGCACGCCTTCGCGGCCCAGGCCGGAATCCTTGACGCCGCCATAGGGCATGTTGTCCACCCGGTAGGACGGCACGTCGCCGATCACCACCCCGCCGACTTCCAGTTTGTCCCAGGCCTTCATCGCCTTGTAGAGGTCGCGGGTGAAGATGCCGGACTGGAGTCCGAACTTGGAGGCATTGACCTCGTCCAGCACGGCGTCGAAATCGCTGAAGGGCGACAGGGTCGCCACCGGCCCGAAGGCTTCCTCGCAATTCAGCCTGGTGGATTTGCCGACATTCTCCAGCAAGGTCGCCTGCAGCATGGCGCCGTCGCGCCGGCCGCCGCACAACAGGTGCGCGCCGTTCGCCACCGCCTCGTTGATCCAGCTTTCCAGACGCTGGGCTTCCTTCACATCGATCATCGGGCCGATGAAGGTGGTTTCCTCGCGCGGATCGCCGCAGATCAACGCGCCGGCGCGTGCCACCAGCTTCTGCTTCAGCGTCTCGTAGATGGAGTCATGGATGAAGATGCGCTGCACCCCGATGCAGGACTGGCCCGACTGGTAGAAGGCGCCGAAGGTGATGCGTTCCACCGCATCGTCCAGGTCGGCATCGCCGTCCACCACCACGGCGGCGTTGCCGCCCAGTTCCAGCACCACCTTCTTCTTGCCGGCCTTGGCCTTCAGCGCCCAGCCCACATCCGGCGAGCCGGTGAAGGACAACAGCTTCAGCCGGTCGTCGGTGGTGAACAGGTCGCTGCCGGCGCGGGTGGCGGGCAGGATCGAAAAGGCGCCCTTGGGCAAATTCGTCTCGGCCAGCACCTCGCCGATGATGATGGCGCCCAGCGGCGTGCGCGAAGCGGGCTTCATCACGAACGGGCAGCCCACCGCCAGCGCCGGCGCGATCTTGTGCGCCGCCAGGTTGAGCGGGAAGTTGAAGGGCGAAATGAAGGAGCAGGGACCGATCGGCACCCGCTTCCAGATGCCCAGATAGCCCTTGGCGCGCGGCGCGATGTCCAGCGGCTGCACCTCGCCCAATATCCGCACCGATTCTTCCGAAGCGATGCGGAAGGTATCGATCAGCCGGCTGACCTCGCCGCGGCTGTCCTTGATCGGCTTGCCCGCCTCGATGCACAGCGCATAGGCCAGTTCCTCGAAGCGTTCCTGGAAGCGCTTGACGCAATGGTTCAGCACGTCCTGGCGCTCATAGGCCGCCATGCGCGCCATCGGCTCCGCCGCCGCAACCGCCGCCGCGATGCCGGCGCTGATGGCGTGCTCGTCGGCCATGGCGACGCGGGTCGCCACCTTTCCCGTATACTTGTCGGTGACTTCGAGGTCGGTATTGGGGGCATGGGCCTCGTTGGCCAGGTAATAGGGATAGGTTTCCTTCAGGGCATGCATGGTCACACCGCCGCGCTGAGCTTGCGGATTTCCTTGTTCAGGATCCGGTCATTGTCGGAATAGTCCACCGGGCAATCAATCAGGTGGACGCCGGGCGTATCGAGGCAGGATTTCAGCAGCTCCTGCAGATGCGCGGCGCTGGTGACCCGGTAGCCCTTGGCGCCATAGGCGTCGGCATACTTCACGAAATCGGGATTGTCATAGGTCAGGCCCCAGTCCTTGAAGCCCATGTTCGCCTGCTTCCAGCGGATCATGCCATAGCTGCTGTCGTTCAGGATCACTACGGTGATGTTGAGCTTCAACCGCACCGCGGTTTCCATCTCCTGGCTGTTCATCATGAAGCCGCCGTCGCCGCAGATCGCCATCACCTTGCGGTCGGGATAGACCATGGACGACGCCATGGCCGAGGGCAGGCCGGCGCCCATCGTCGCCAGCGCATTGTCCAGCAGCACGGTGTTGGGCATGTGGGCGCGGTAGTTGCGCGCGAACCAGATCTTGTAGACGCCGTTGTCGAGACAGATGATGCCGTTGGAGGGCATCACCTTGCGGATCTGGTCCACCAGGAAGGGCGGATAGATCGGGCAGCGCTCGTCGCCGGTCAGGCTGTCGGTATGGGCCACCTCGGCCTCGCGCGCCTTCAGCATCCTGGAAAAGTCCCAGGTCGGCTGGGCCATGATGTGTTCCTTGATCTGCCAGATGGCATTGGCGATGTCGCCTATCACCTCGATCTGGGGGAAATAGACCGGGTCCACTTCCGCCGAGCGGAAGGAGACGTGGATCACCTCGGTGCCGCCCGGCTTCATGAAGAAGGGCGGTTTTTCGATCACGTCATGGCCGACATTGATGATGACGTCGGCGGCGGCCACGGCGGCATGGACGAAATCGCCCGACGACAGCGCGGCGCAGCCGACGAATTTGGGATTGCGCTCGTCCACCACGCCCTTGCCCAGCTGGGTGGTGACGAAGGGCATGCCGGTTTTTTCGATCAACTGGGTCAGCATGCGGCTGGTCATGGCGCGGTTGGCGCCGGCGCCGATCACCAGCAGCGGCGACTTGGCGCGTTCGATGCGGGCCACGGCGGCGCGGATGGATTTCTCGTCGGCATTGGGGCGCCGGATCAGGCTGGCCTTGATGGGCGTGGAATCGCTTTGCTCGTCGGCAATGTCCTCGGGGAATTCGATATGCACCGCGCCGGGCTTTTCTTCCTGCGCCAGGCGGATGGCCTCGCGCACGCGCGAGGGAATATTGTCGGCGGAGGCCATCTGATGGGTGAACTTGGTCAGCGGCCGCATCATGTCCACGATGTCCAGGATCTGGAAACGGCCTTGCTTGGAGCTTTTGATCGGCTTCTGGCCGGTGATCATCAGCATCGGCATGCCGCCCAGCTGGGCATAGGCGCCGGCGGTCACCAGGTTGGTGGCGCCCGGTCCCAGGGTCGCCAGTGCAACGCCGGCCTTGCCGGTGTGGCGGCCATAGGTGGCGGCCATGAAGCCAGCGCCCTGTTCGTGCCGCGTCAGGATCAGCCGGATCTTGGTGGAACGCGACAGGCTGTCGAGAAAATCGAGGTTCTCCTCGCCGGGCACGCCGAAGATATATTCAACGCCTTCCTCTTCCAGGCACTGGATGAACAGATCGGAAGCCTTGGTCATTGCAATCCTCGAAAATTTGGGGAGATGGAAACTCAGGTCACAAAGAAAAAGGGCGGGCCGTTTCGCGGCCCACCCGGTTCATCACACCACGCCATAGGCCAGCATGGCGTCGGCGACCTTCTTGAAGCCGGCGATATTGGCGCCGCGGACATAATCCACATACTTGCCTTCGCCGGTCTTGCCGTATTCCAGGCAACTGGCATGGATGTTGGCCATGATGTCGAGCAGCAGGCCCTGCAGTTCGTCTTCCTTCCAGGCGCGGCGGCCGGAATTCTGGCTCATTTCCAGGCCCGACACCGCGACGCCGCCGGCATTGGCGGCCTTGCCGGGGGCGTAAAGAATCCTGGCGTCCTTGAACACTTTCACGCCGGCCAGGTCGGTCGGCATGTTGGCGCCTTCCGACACCGCGATGACGCCGTTTTTCACCAGCGTTTCGGCATCGGCGCCGTTGAGTTCGTTCTGGGTGGCGCAGGGCAGGGCCACGTCGGCCTTGACGCCCCAGGGCCGCGCGCCGCCGCCGGTAAAGCTGGCGCCCTTGAACTCGTTGACATATTCCGACATGCGGCCGCGGCGCCTGGTCTTGAGCAGCTTCACCCAGTCGATCTTTTCCTGGTCGATGCCGTCGGGATCGTGGATGAAGCCTTCGGAATCCGAAAGCGTCAGCACCTTGCCGCCCAGTTGCACGATCTTCTCGGCGGCATGGGTGGCGACATTGCCGGAGCCGGAGATCACCGCGGTCTTGCCCGCCACATCGTTGCCTTGTGCTTTCAGCATGTTCTGCAGGAAATAGACCGCGCCATAGCCGGTGGCCTCGGTGCGGATCAGGCTGCCGCCATATTCCAGGCCCTTGCCGGTCAGGACGCCGGTGAACTGGTTGGTGATGCGCTTGTACTGGCCGAACATATAGCCGATCTCGCGCCCGCCGACGCCGATATCGCCGGCCGGCACGTCGATGTCGGCGCCGACATGGCGGTAGAGTTCGGTCATGAAGGACTGGCAGAAACGCATCACTTCGTGGTCGGACTTGCCCTTGGGATTGAAGTTGGCGCCGCCCTTGCCGCCGCCCATGGGCAGGCCGGTCAGGCTGTTCTTGAAGGTCTGCTCGAAGGCCAGGAATTTCAGCACGCTTTCGGTGACGGAGGGATGGAAGCGGATGCCGCCCTTGTAGGGCCCGATCGAGTTGTTGTTCTGCACCCGCCAGCCGCGCTGCACGCGGATATTGTTCTTGTCGTCTTCCCAGCAGACGCGGAAGGAGATGATGCGGTCCGGCTCGGCGATGCGGCGCAGGATCTGGTATTCGTGATAGGCCTTCTTGCCCTGGATGAATTCGAAAATGTCGGCGGCGACTTCATGCACCGCCTGGACGAATTCCGGCTGGCCGGGATTGCGGCGCTCGACGCCCTTGATGAAGGCTTCCAGGTCAACGTGTTCGGATGACGTCATTTCTTTTTCCTCACTGGTTGCGTTGTGTGCATGCGTTGGCCCGGGCGTAACGACGCGCGCGCTTGTCTTAAAGTTTCTGCCAGCGAGACATTGAAAAGCGCGACTTGAGTTCGCCGCGCGCGCAAGACCGGATGATCCGTGTCATCGTTGCCGTTCTTCGCCCGGCCGGATTCTGGCGATTTTCGCCGGAAATCCGGTGTCGAAGAACTCCCCAAAGCCCCAGGTCAGTTAATCCCGCGTCCGGCGGAGAGTCAACGAAACGGGCTTTTTCCCGCGCTCTTTCGGAGTCCTGGCGATGGCCCCGCGTCATGGAATTGACGCGAAACATCGTGTGCCGATTTGGGAAAAATTCCGGCGCGCGGCTTGCGCGTTTCTGCGAAGCCAGGCGGTCCTGACGGCGTCCGCAGTGTTTCGCAAAATTGACGCGCCCAAGGCTTGGACACCGCGCAATGCCGCACCGTGATTATTTGTCATCGGAGCCAATTGCTTCCAAAACAGGCTTGAAACTGCTAGGAAACCAGAGGTTCTGGCGGACGTGTCGCCGGGCCGGGGTAGGGGGATTTTCCGTGGCAGGCTTTCGGCTTGAGACGTGCGCGCGCGCCTGCGGCATGACTCTGCTTTTGGCTGTCGCCTTGTTGCTTGCGCCTGCCGCAAGTGCTGCGCCCGACCTCGCCGGCGTGCACCAGGGCGTTGCTTCGTGCGGCGGTTCCACCTGTCATGGCCGCCTTGCGCCGACCGGCAAGGAAGTGCGCCAGAACGAACTCATCACCTGGCAGGACCAGACCTCGCCGGCCGGCGCGCATTCGATCGCCTGGCAGGTGCTCACCCGTTCGCGCGCGCAAGGCATCGCGCAGCGGCTGGGGCTGGGCCCGGCGCAGAACGCGAAGGAGTGCCTGGGCTGCCATGCCGAGCCCGCGGCGCAGCGCGGCAGGATGTTCCAGGTTTCCGACGGCGTCGGTTGCGAGGGCTGCCATGGCGGCTCCGGCGCCTGGCTTTCCACCCACACCGCCGTCAACGCCACCCATGCCGAGAATGTCTCGCGCGGCATGGTGGCGCTGGAAGACCCCAGGACCCGCGCCGCGGTCTGCCTGGATTGCCATTTCGGCAGCGACAAGCCCGGCCAGTTCGTCAGCCACAAGATGATGGCGGCGGGCCATCCGCGCGTGTCGTTCGAACTCGATCTCTACACCACCCTGCAGCGCCATTACGATTTCGACGCCGACTATGTGAAGCGCAAGACCCTGGCCAGCGGCGTCAAGTTCTGGGCGGTGGGCCAGGCCATGGCGGTGGAACGGGCGCTGTCGCTCTACAGCGATGGCAGCCACGCAAGCGAGGGCGTCTTCCCGGAATTCTATTTCTTCGACTGCCAGAGTTGCCATCGCCGCATCAGCGACGATCCGGCCGCCAAGCTGACGGCGGAGGCCAATCCGGCGCGGCCGGTGCCGCCGGGCACGCCGCCCTTCGACGACGAGAACATGATCATGCTGTCGGCGGTCGCCAGGGTCGCGGCGCCCGGCGAAGGCGAGGCATTTGATGCCGCGGCGCGCGCCTTCCATGTCGCCATGGCCGGCGACCGTGCCGCTGCCATGACCGCCGCCGCCAACCTGGCTTCGGCGGCCCACGCCCTGGCGGGCAGCCTGGCGGCGCATGCCTTTACCCGGGCGGAAACTTTCGCGGCGCTGGATGCGGTGTTGAGCGGGGCTTCTGCCCGCTACACCGATTATGTCGGCGGCGCCCAGGCGGTGATGGCGGCCGATACCCTGCTGAATTCGCTGGTGGCCCAGGGCCAGGTGCCGCGCGCCGGCGCCGAGGCGCTCAGGCCCCAGATCAACCGTCTGTATGCCGAAACGCGCGACACCAATGCGTGGAATCCGGCGGCGTTTCGGGACGCGGTTCGCCAACTGGCGGGCGCGGTGGGGAGATTGAAATGATTTCGCGCAAAGCCGTGAGCATGATGCTGGCCGCCTCGCTGGTGCTGGCCGCGTGCGGCAAGAATGACGGCAGCGCCAGTTCCAACACCAGTTCCAACAACACCACCACTTCGACCGCGCCGCCGACCACCGGCACGACCAACAATTCCGGCAGCCTTTACAATGTGCCGGGCCAGGAATCGCTCGGCGTTTCGGATGTGCAGACCATCATCGCCCAGGCCGTGGCCGAGGCGAAAGCGCAAGGAAAGCCCGGCGTGATCGCGGTGGTGGACCGCGTCGGCAATGTGCTGGCAGTCTACACCATGGCCGGCGCGCCCGCGAACACCAGGCTGCGCGATGCGCCCGTTCCCGCCAACGATACCGGCCTGGAAGGCGCGGTGGTGCCCGCCGCCGCCGCCGCCATTTCCAAGGCGATCACCGGCGCTTACTTGTCCTCCGGCGGCAACGCCTTCTCCACCCGCACCGCCAGCGAGATCGTGCAGCAGCACTTTCCGCCCGCCACCTTCACCAGCGGGCTGGAAAGCGGCCCGTTGTTCGGCGTGCAGTTCAGCCAGTTGCCCTGTTCCGACCTGTCGTCGCGCTTTGTCGCGGCCGGCGGCGCCAGCGCCTTCATCGGCCCCAAGCGCGCGCCGCTGGGCCTGGCCGCCGATCCCGGCGGCTTTCCGCTCTACAAGAACAGCGTGCTGGTGGGCGGCGTCGGGGTGATGGCCGACGGCGATTACGGCTTCGACACCGACATCACCGATATCGACTATGACATTGACGAGCAGATCGCCTGGGCCGCGACAAACAACTACGCCGCGCCCTCCACCATCACCGCCGACAAGATCGCCATTGACGGCACCTCGCTGCGCTACAGCGACGCCACCAATTCCACCATCAAGTCCACCCCCGCCCAGGCCCCGGCCTTCTCGACCGCGGCCGGCGTGGGCAGCCTGACGCCGGTGACCGGCTATTTCGCCGGCGCCGTCATCGCCGGCCAGATCTATGGCAGCGAGGCCTCGGGCATCCGCAAGGCCAGCACGGCGGAATTCAACAATGTGGACGGCTTCATCCTGACCAACGGTTCGGGCGCCAACCGCTATCCGGCGACCGGCGGCAGCGACGGGGCCGATATCGGCGCCGCCAATGCGCTGACCGCGGGCGAAGTCAGCGCCGTCTTGCAGCAGGCTTTCATCATCATGGGCCGGGCCCGCGCCGCCATCCGCCAGCCGCTGAACAGCCGCGCCCAGGTGACGACCTCGGTGGTGGACACACGCGGCAAGATCCTGGGCCTGGCGCGCGCGCCCGACGCGCCGGTCTTCGGCATCGACGTGTCGCTGCAGAAGGCGCGCACCGCGGCTTTCTTCTCCAACAAGAATGCCGCCGGCGATCTGAACGGCGATCCCGACGGCGATGTGAAGACCTACATTCCGGCGGCGCGCACCTTCCTGAACAATCCCACCGCCTTTACCGGCGCCACCGCCTTCTCCTCCCGCGCCATCGGCAACCTGTCGCAGCCCTTCTTCCCCAGCGGCACCGACGCCAATCCCAACGGCCCCTTCTCCGAGCCGATCGCCAAATGGAGCCCGCTCTCCACCGGCCTGCAACTGTCGCTGGTCGCCAGCAACCTGCTGCAGCATGTCGGCTATGTGAGCGGGACGGCGGCAACCGACACGCCCCAGCGCTGCACAGCGCTGCCCGATGCGGCGGCCGGGCAGAACCGGCTGCAGAACGGCATGCAGATATTCTCCGGCGGCGTGCCGATCTATCGCGGCAATATCCTGGTGGGCGCGGTCGGCACCTCGGGCGACGGCATCGACCAGGACGATATGACCTCGTTCCTGGGCCTGTATTATGGCGGCCAGGCGGTCGGCGGCATCGGCGAGGCGGCGACCGGCGTCCGCGCCGACCAGGTCGTCATCCAGGTCAACGGCAACTCGGTCAGGCTGCGCTATGTCAATTGTCCGTTCGCGCCCTTCCTCGATACCTCCGACCAGAATGTGTGTGACGGCAAATGAGAAAACACGCTCTCCGCGCGGCTCTCCTGACCACGGCGTTGGCGGTGGCGATGCCGGCCGTGGCGCAGGAACAGATTGCGGAACTGGCCCGGCCTGACATGAAGACCCAGCCGGTCAGGCTGGCGCAGAATGTGGCGTCGGCCGATACGGCCGCCAACCTGAAGACCGATACGGCCGCCAGCCTGAAGGCTGACAGCGATGCGAAGTCTGACGCAAAGCCCGCCGCAAAGCCCGACGCCAAAACAGACACCAAGGCCAAGGCCACGAAAGTGGCGCAGAACCAGTCGCCGCAGACCCAGGCGACCGACAGCCCGGCGGATCGCGTCATTCCCGGCCGGCTGCGCAATTATGAAAAGCCCGCGGCGCAGAACAATGAGGGCGCCGTGCTGGCGCCGCCGCCGGAAGCCTTTCCGACCGACTGGATTCCGGTGCCCGACCGCTGGCGTATCGTGGACGCGCTGGGCGTGGGCGGCCAATGGTGGGACCCCTACAACCAGAATGTCATCAAGGGCGACCGCCCGATCCTGGGCACCAATGACTGGTTCCTCGACTTGACCGGCGTTTCCGACAGCGTGGCGGAATTCCGCTCCTTCCCCACCCCGGTGGGGGTGCAGACCACCCAGCGGCCCGGCAGCCTGGACGTGTTCGGCGATGCCAACAGCGCGCTCTATACCCAGACCTTCATCGCCGGCGTCGACATCTACCAGGGCTCCACCGCCTTCAAGCCGCCGGAGATCGAATTCCGCTTCGCCGCCGCTGCCAATATCAACTATGCCCAGGTGTCGGAACGGCGCATCCTGAGCGTGGACCCGGAAAAGCCGCCGCACCGGCTGGACGGGATCGTGGGGCTGCAGGAAGCCTTCATGGACTACCACATCCGCAATGTGGACGACCGTTATGACTTCGATTCCATCCGCATCGGCATCCAGCCCTTCACCTCGGATTTCCGGGGCTTTCTGTTCCAGGACAACCAGCTGGGCGTGCGCCTGTTCGGCGACCGCGCCAACAACCGCTTCCAGTACAATCTGGGCTTCTTCGCGCGGCTGGAAAAAGACACCAATTCCGGCCTGAACGACATCACCCAGATGATCCGCAACGACTATGTCGCCGTGGCCAATCTGTATGTCCAGGATATGCCCTTGCCCGGCTTCACCTCCGAAGCCACCGTGATCTACAACGCCAACCGCGAAGGCAATGAGATTCATGTCGACGAGAACGGTTTCCCGGCGCGCCCGGCGCTGCTGGGCGACCTGCGCGGCCGCGATTACGATGTCGTCTATCTGGGCTATAGCGGCGACGGCCATATCGGCGACGTCAACCTGACCGTCACCGGCTATGGCGAATTGGGCCAGGACCGCAACAGCATCTTCACCGGCAAGCCCGCCGACATCTCCGGCTATTTCTTCGCCGCCGAACCGTCGATGGATTTCGACTGGATTCGCGTGCGGCTGTCGGCGCTCTATGCCTCGGGCGACAACAATCCCTACGACAATCACGAAGGCGGCTTCGACGCCATTTTCGAAAACCCGCAATTCGCCGGCGCCGACACCAGCTACTGGATTCGCCAGTCCGTCCCCTTCGCCGGCGGCGGCCGCGACATCTTCCTCAACACCCGCAACGGCGTGTTGAACGACCTGCGCTCGTCCAAGGAAGAGGGCCAGTCCAACTTCAACAACCCAGGCACGATTCTGCTGGGTGCGGGCGCGGATTTCGACGTGCTGCCGGAACTTCGCCTCTCCTCCAGCCTCAATCATCTGTGGTTCGCCGACACCACCATCGTGGAGGCGCTGCGCCAGGAAGGCACCATCAGCCAGGATCTGGGCTGGGATGCCTCGCTGGCGGCCACCTACCGGCCGTTCCAGACCCAGAACATCGTGTTGCGCGCCTCGGGCGCGGTCTTGTCGCCGGGCGCGGGCTTCGGCGACCTGTTCACCACCAACACCCATGACGGCCAGTATTATTCGGTTCTGCTCAATGCCATTGCCACCTTCTAGGACAGCATGACGGCGCGCTGGCACAAAAAGACGATCCTGCTGGCAACCCTGGCGTTGCTGGCGGGCGGCAGTGCGACCTATGTGCTGGCCGGCGACGACGATGTCGCGGTCGAGCGCCACTACGCCAAAACCGACGACGTCAAGATGGGCGAAAGCCCGGAGCAGGCCGACGCCAAAAGCGCCGGCTGCATCTCCTGCCACACCGCCTCCGACGCCCCCAGCATGCATGAGAATGTCGCGGTGACCATCGGCTGCGCCGACTGTCATGGCGGCGACGCGACGGTGACGGCGGCCAAGGATATGGACCCCAAGGGCGCCCAGTATGCGTCCTTGCGCGATCACGCCCATGTGCTGCCGCGCTACCCGGAGAACTGGCACTATCCCAGTTCCGCCAACCCCAAGGAAAGCTACACTTTGCTGAACCGCGAGGCGCCGGAGTATGTGCGCTTCGTCAATCCTTCGGACTATCGGGTGGTGCGCGAAAGCTGCGGCGCCTGCCACCTGCCGGAAATCCAGGCGGCGGAACGCTCGCTGATGGCGACGGGCGCGATGTTCTTCGAGGGCGCCTCGTATAACAACGGCATCCTGCCCTTCAAGGGCGCCTACGACAATGTGCTGGAGAATCCCGCGCTCAAGGGCGTCGGGGTCGGCGAATCCTATACCCGCGACGGCCAGGCGGCGAAGGTGGTGTCGCCCGGCAATCCGCCCGGCACCCTCACCGAGGACCAGAAGACGCGCGGCGCCATGGCGGCGCTGATCCCGCTGCCGACCTGGCAGGTGGTGCCGCCGGCCGATATCTTCCGCGTCTTCGAGCGCGGCGGCCGCACCATCGGCACCGAATTCTCCGAGATCGGCCTGCCCGATCCCACCGGCTCGATCCAGAAGCTGGAAGAGCCGGGCCGCCCCGACATCAAGCAATCCAATCGCGGCCCCGGCACCGGCCTGCGCGTCGCCATTCCCGTGCTCAACATCCACAAGACCCGGTTGAACGACCCCTTCATGTGGTTCATGGGCACCAACGACCAGCCGGGCGACTATCGCCAGTCCGGCTGCGCCGGTTGCCATGTCATCTATGCCAACAGCCGCGAGCCGCGCGAAAGCCTGACCTATGCCCAGTTCGGCCGCGACGGCAAAAGCCAGACGGTGGACCCCACCATCCCCAAGGATGAATCCGGCCATCCGTTGAAACACGTCTTCACCCGCTCGATCCCCACCGCCCAGTGCATGAACTGCCACATGCACCAGCCCAACATGTTCCTGAACACCTATCTGGGCTACACCATGTGGGACTATGAATCCGACGCGCCCGCGATGTGGCCGAAGGAGCAGAAATATCCGACCTCGGCGGAAATGCGCAAAGTGCTGGACCGCAACCCCGAAGGCGCCGCGCCGCGCGGCAAATGGGCGGATATCGATTTCCTGCGCAACGTCTACGACCTGAACCCCAAGCTGCACGATACCCAGTTCGCCGACTATCACGGCCATGGCTGGAATTTCCGCGCCATCCTCAAGCGCGACCGCGACGGCAACCTGCTCGACGAAAAGGGCAACATCGTCAAGAACGACGATCCGGAGAAATGGCGCAAGAAGGGCGTCGGCAAGTTCGGCCCCATCGGCCAGCAGGCCGGCAAGGCGGTGCACATGATGGACATCCATGCCGAAAAGGGCATGCAGTGTTCCGACTGCCACTTCGCCCAGGACAGCCATGGCAGCGGACTCATCATGGGCGAGGTCGCCAATGCGGTGGAGATCGGCTGCAAGGATTGCCATGGCGGCATCAGCGCCTATCCGAGCTTGAAGACCAGCGGCCCTGCCGCGCCGCCGGGCGGCACCGACCTGTCGCTGCTGCGCAACCAGGACGGCAGCCGCCGCTTCCAGTGGAGCGAGGAAGACGGCCGCAAGGTGCTGTACCAGGTGTCGTCGCTGGACCCGAACCTGAAGTGGCGCATCAAGCTGGTGAAGGACACGGTCGATCCCGCCAGCCCCGATTACAACGAGAAAGCCGCCCGCGCCAAGCTGATGGCGCGCACCACCCAGGACGGCAAGCGGATGCAGTGGGGGCCGGGCGTGGATGCGAAAAATCTCGCCCACAAGGACAGCGAGATGGCCTGCTTCACCTGCCATACCTCATGGACGACCTCGTGCGGCGGCTGCCACCTGCCCATCGAGGCCAACTGGAAGACCGACAGCCACAAATATGAAGGCGAGACGGCGCGCAACTATGCCACCTACAATCCGCAGGTGGCGCGCGACGACATGTTCCAGCTTGGCATCCATTCCACCATCAAGGGCAACGAGATCGCGCCGGTGCGATCCTCGTCGGCATTGGTGCTGAGTTCGACCAACATCAACCGCGACCGCATCTATATCCAGCAGCCGCCCATCTCCGCCTCGGGCTTTTCCAGCCAGGCCTTCGCGCCGCATTTCCCCCACACCGTGCGCACCACCGAGACCAAGACCTGCGAGGATTGCCACCTCTCGGCCGCCAACGACAACAATGCCATCATGGCCCAGCTGCTGCTGCTCGGCACCAACTTCGTCAACTTCGTGGGCATGCACGCCTGGACCGGGTTGGAAGGCGGCATCGAGGCGGTGCGGGTGACGGAATGGAGCGAGCCGCAGGCGGTGTTCGGTTCCTACCTGCAGAAATACGCCTATCCCGACTATTACAAGGCGCATGTCGAGCGCAACAAGCGCGAACTGGTGAACTGGGTGCGCGGCGATATCTTCGGCAAGGGCGACACCATGCGCGAGGACATCGCCAACCCGACCCATTCCACCGACGGCGCGGTGCGCTGCCTGCAGCTGCGCGGCGAGTATCTCTACACCGTCACCGGCACGGGCGGTTTCCGCGTCTTCGATGTCGCCAGCGTCGCCAACAAGGACTTTTCGGAGAAAATCGTTACCGCGCCCTTTTCGCCGCTGGGCCAGGACATGCATGTCGGCTCCAGGAACGCCACCTGTGTGGCGCTGCCCACCGACCAGAATATCGCGCCGGAACGCAACACCCCGCAGATGCGCAAGTATAACCAGGAACAGGCGTTCCACCCGATCTACAATTACGCCTTTGTGGTGGATGCCGAGGAAGGCCTGATCCTGATCGACGTCAACACCCTGAACGACCGCGAGCCGCGCAACAACAACCTCAAGCGCGCCCTGACCTGGAACCCGGGCGGGGTGCTGAACGGCGCGCGCCATATCACGCTGGGCGGCTATTACGCCTATGTCGCCACGCCGCGCGGGCTGGTGGTGGTGGATCTCAACGATCCCATGAAGCCCAGGCTCGCCGCCCAGGTTGCGCTGCCCGACATGCGGGCCTCGGCGCTGCAGTTCCGCTATCTCTGGGTCACCGATGCGCGCGGCGTCGAGGTGCTGGATGTGACGCAAATGGACAAGCCGCGCCTGGTGGAAGGCGCCACCGTGCCGCTGGCCGATGCGCGCCGGCTCTATGTCGCGCGCACTTATGCCTATGTCGCCGCCAAGCAGGACGGGCTGGTGATCCTGGACGTGAAGAATCCCGAAAAGCCGAAAGTCTATTGGAAGAAGCCGTTCGCGGATGCCGACAGCGAGGATGTGATCGTCGGCTCCACCAATGCCTCGCTGTTTGCCTATGTCGCCGATGGCAGGAACGGCCTCAAGGTGCTGCAGCTCACCAGCCCGGAAAGCCAGCCCAATTTCTACGGCTTCTCGCCGCCGCCCAAGCCGGAGGTGATCGCCTGGGCCAGGACGCCGACCCCGGCGCTGGCGCTGTCCAAGGGACTTGATCGCGACCGCGCGGTGGACGAGACCGGCGGCCAGATCGCCATCTTCGGGCGGCTGGGGTCGCGGCCGTTCCATCGCGACGAGATGGAAAAGTTCTTCGTGGACTGGACGGGCCGGGAGTACCGCGTCAGCAACACCGGCAGGGATGGCGACTTCCTGGGCAGGCCGGGCGTGCAGGCCGATGACAAGAAGGTGCCGGAACGCCGCGCCGAACGCGCCATTCCCGGCCGGGCGCGGGACTGACTATTGTCGCGGTTCCGGACGGAAACGCTCCGCGTTTCCTGGAACCGCTCTACGCGCTTCTCTGGTCCTTGATGAAGGGCACCTGGTAGGTGACGGCGGGTTTGAAATTGCCCGCCGGGCAGGAATGCAGCGCCAGCCGCTTGTTGTGCCAGACCAGCAGGGTATAGCCGGGGGCGCGTTCGGTCAGCAGTTCGCGGCCGTCCGGCACCCGCATGTCTATGGGGCGCACATCCAGCGCCAACTGGATCGAGGTGGCCGACGACACCGACACCACCTGGCCGGCGAACTTGCCGTTATAGGCGCGGTGCATATGGCCGCAGATCATGGCCTCGATATTCTTTCTGCCCTCGATCACACTGGCCAGCCGGTCCAGCCAGGGCGCGCCTTCCGGCTCGTCCATCCAGACGATGCCGCTGGGCACCGGCGGATGATGCAGCGCCAGCACGGTGGGGGTATCGGGCATCTCGTCCAGGGTGCGGGCCAGCCAGGCCGCACGCTTCTCGCAGAAGCCGCCGTGATTCTCCCCGTCCAATGTGTCGATCATCACCAGCCGCAAATCGCCGATCATCGCCGCATACTGGACAAAGCCGTTCTCGTCGGTGGGGGTGTCGGGAAAGGCCTCGCGGAAGGCGGGGCGGGAATCGTGGTTTCCCACCCCGAAAAAAGTCGGGATGGCGGTGTCCGCCAGGATGGCCTTCAGCGCCTCATATTCGTCCGCCAGTCCCAGATCCACCAGGTCGCCGGTGATCACCAGGGCGGCGGGCGGCGGCTTGAGGTTGTTGATGTCCTTGAGCGCGACGCGCAGCCGGTCTTCATTCCGCTTCTGGTCCAACGGGTTGCGCCCGTTGGTGATATGCAGGTCGGAAATCTGTGCAATGGTCAGCACGCGTTCTTGTCTCCATTCCCCACCCGGCCGGGAGCCCTGCGGTCGCAGACCGGGCCTGAGAGATTACGCAAAACTACTGTGTCCGGATCAGGGCGTTGGTGGCCATTTTCTGCTGACGGGTGGGAACCGGCGCGCCGGGATTGTGGAAACCGTGGCATTCCGCGCAATCCGCCCCCGCCGCCGTGGCGACCTGGGGCTTGGTCTTGCCATGACAGGTGTCGCATTCGGCGATTTTGGGCAGCATGACATCCTCGGCCTTGGCCGAGGTTTCGACCTTGTGGCAGGTCTTGCAGGTCTGGGCCCCCAGCGCGTCCTGGCGATGTTCTGAAATATTGTGGTTGAAGCCGCCCCAGGGCAGGTAGCGGTTGGTCTGGGCGACCGGGGCGATGCCGTAATTCAGCGTCCGGGCGTCGGTCGGCTGGATCACGGTATGGCAGGTGGTGCAGGTGCCGCCGGGCTGGAAGGCAGCCCGCGCCGCCGCCGCCACCGGGTCCACCGCCGGGCCCGAACGATAGAAGCCGCCCTTCAGGCCGGGCCGCTCCAGGAAGGCGGCGGGGGCGCTGGCCCATTCGGGGCGGCCGCCGGCATAAAAGGCCTTCAGCGCCGCCATCACTTCCTTGGGCTTGCCGTGCGGCAGCACCTGTTCGACGCCGCCTTTGTGGTCGAACACCAGGGAGTGGCACTGGCTGCAGTCGCGCGGCATGTCCACCGGCACGAAACCGCCGTCCGGCGCGGCGCGGTGGCAGTTGGCGCAATCCAGCGGTGCGCCATAGCCATGGGACTTGCCCAGTTCGCGCGCCATGCGCGCCACCAGCCCGCCGGTCTTCAGATGTACGTCATGGCCGAAGATCAGTCCTGTCTTCTGCACCGTCGCCTCGGCAATCGCGATGCGCTGGACCACCGGCTGGTCGCCCTTGAAGCCGACCGTGATCAGGGGGCGGAAATCGGGATGATGGCCCCAGTCGGGGGCGTTGGCGACCTTGGCGTCGGGCAGCCGCGCTTTCAGGTCGGTATGGCAATCCTTGCAGTCATTGCGGCGCAATTCGTCCGGCGTCACCGGCCTTGGGGTATTGGCCGCCTCGGCCTTGCCGTCGCCGACATGCTCGGTATGGCAGCTGGCGCAGCGGTTATTGGGATGGGAGAAGGTCTCGGCCACCCAGGTATTGACCCGGCGCACGAAATTGGGATCGGGCGGGCGCGCCGCCATCAGCCGGTCGCGCGGCGCATGGTCGGCGGCGGGGTCCGGCGGAAAGGGGCTGCCGCGGCGGCGCAGGTCCGACGCCAGATGCAGGGCGGCCTGCTTGTCCAGCCCGGCCTTGTGGCAGGACAGGCAGGCATCATCGCGCACCGAGACAAAGGCGTTCTGGTGGCAGGCGGTGCAGTTCTTCTCCAGGAAATGATGCCCCGGCGACAGGGGCCCGCTGGACCATTGCTGCTGCGCGCCGGTTTCGATGGTCTTGTGCCGGTCGATGATGAAGACCCCAATCGGCAGCGCCAGGCACAGCGCCACGATCAGCACCGCCAGGGTCCAGGCCAGCCAGCGCTGGCTGAACAGGGCGTATTTGAGCGAGAAGGCGCCTTTCTGGTCGGCGGCGGCGGCGGTCGAGGCCACATTCTCGCGCGCCTCCGCCGTCACCATGATCTGGCCCGGCTGTTCGCCCGGCGTCAGCGTCAGGGTGTGGCTGCCGAAACCCAGCACCGGGGTTTTGGCCACGTCCAGTTCGGCGCTTCTGACGAAGATGCCATTGGCTTCGAACTTCTCGTCGCCCAGCGACTGGGCGATCACCTTGACGTTGTTTGGGCCGGCGGGGCGCAGCACCGCATGGCGCAGGCTGACCGCCAGGTCGGTAAGCTGGATGTCGCAATCGCTGCCGCGCCCCACCACCGGCTCGGCGGCGGCGATGTCGCGGGTGCGCACGATGTCGGGGGCGCCGACACGCTTGGCGATGGTGCGCAGCACGAAGCTCATTTGCGCCTCACCAGAAGAAGAAGACGCTGACGATGTGCGCGGTCAGCGCGGCCATCAGCGCAAGGGTGGCGGGAATATGGATATAGAGCCAGACTTCCAGCAGGCTGCGCAGGCGGATATAGCGGCGCGCCTTGGCGAGGGTGGCGTTCTTTTCTTCCAGCAGGCTCAGGGTCTGGTCCAACGCGGTGGCCTGTGACCCCTCCGTCATTCGGGCGCGGGCGGCGGACAGTTCCCGGAAGGCCAGCAGGCTGGGGCAGTTGCCATGCCAGCCGGTCAACCGCTGCAGGAAGCTGCCGCCGATGCGGGTCTTCTGCACCGCCCGGCGCACCAGCGCCGCCTGGTTCTGCTCCAGCGGGCGGGCCACATCCAGCAGGCGCGCGTCAAGCTGGTTGATCTTTTCCAGCATCTGCTTCTGGGTGGTCTCGCCGCGGCTGTCGCTGAGTTTTTCGGGCAGCCGCGCATACATCACGATGCCGAATATCCCCGACACGATCACCAGCAGCATCAGCGCATAGGCCAAAGTGTGGATGTTCCAGCCGAACTGCAGCCCGCTGTGCAAAGTCGCGATCACGATCAGGGAGAGGCCCAGGTAAACATGGGCCGAGACCCAGGCCTTCAGCGACCAGGCATTGTCGGTCATCAGGCGCTTCCTGATGCCCAGGCAGGCCAGCCAGACGATAAGCCCCGCGCCGATGGTGCCGGAGGCATAGCCGAACCAGCTTGAGCCGGTGTGCTTGAGGCGCATGCCGTGTGCCAGGCAGGAGGCCACGAAACCGCCGCCCACGATCAGCGACAGGAAAAGCCCGATCCACAGCCAGCGGAAATGGGCATGGCGCAGGAAGCTCTCATGGCTGATGACCGGGCGCCGCGATTGTTCGGTGGTGGACACGGTTAGCGCCCGCCCTGCTTGACCACCGAGAGGAATTGTTCCGGCGAGACGCGGATGGCCGCGCCGGTGGGACAGGCGCGCACACAGGCGGGCCCGCCGCTCTTGCCCTTGCACATGTCGCATTTGATGGCGACCTTGGGCTTCTTGGGATCGTAATGCTTCTTCAGCCAGTCCTTGTCGGGCTCGCCGGGGCCGGGGCCGGCGCCGAACAGCATCCATTGCAGCAGGCCGGGCTTCTTGGGCGGCACGCTGTCCATGCGGATCACGCCATAGGGGCAGTTGCGCTGGCAGTTGCCGCAGCCGATGCAGGATTCATTGATGAAGACCTCGCCATCGGGGCCGCGGCGGATGGCATTGGGCGGGCAGTCGGCCATGCAGTGCGGATGCTCGCAATGCCGGCACGATGTCGGGACATGGAGATGGGCATAGGTCTTGCCCGCCTCGCGGTTCAGGCGCGACAGCCCGTCATGGCTGTCGGCGCAGGCGCGCTCGCAATTGTCGCAGCCGATGCAGAGCTTTTCGTCGATCAGCAGCGCGTCGGTGGCTTCGCCGATGCCTTCCTTGACCAGGAATTCCGCGACCTCGGAATACATGTCCACGACACCGCTGAACTTCTTCTTTTTTTCCTCGATGAAGCCGTTGATCTCCTTGCGGACCTTCATGTCGGCTTCCAGCTTGGCCTTCAGCGCCGGCTTGCGGTCCAGAAGATCGCGGAACAGCCGTCCGTTCAGCCGCACCACCTGGGAGCGCACCGTGGCGCGCACCGTGGCGCTGCGCAGGCCCCGGTCCACCAGCGCCATTTCGCCGAAATAGGCGCCGGCCGGGATGTAGGACAAAAAGATATTCTTGCCGCCCAGGTTCTTTTCCACCGTCATCGAGCCGGTGCGCACGATGAAGATGTCGTAGATGCCGTCGGCCTTGAGCTGGGCGGCCTGCGCCTCGGCCTCCGTCTTGTTTTTGGCGCGGCGCGCTTCCTCGGCGGCGACCCGTTCGGCGGCGGCTTCCTCGGTCTCGCCCTTGCCGGGTTTGGTGTCGATCGGCTTTTCGCGCGGCAGGCGGCGCAGGAATTCCTGGCCGGGATCGTCGCCCTCGCGGATCACCGTCTGGCCGGGGCGGATTTCCTCCACCTTGGCGGTGGGCAGGATTTCCGCCAGGTCGGCGGGCGAAAGGCCCGAGCCGAAAATCTGCAGCAGGCTGCGTTCGGTGGTGATGCGGTTGACGGTCTTCTTGGCGTCTTCGTTGGAACCCATCAGCTTGAGGGCGGCGGTGCGCGGTACTTCCACCACGATGCAGTTGGCCCCGGCGCGGATGGTGGCGCCGCGGCGGCGGCCCGAGATCAGGCCGACCTCGCCGAAGATCGAGCCCTGGGGAATCGGGATGGTGACCGACGGGTCCTTGGGATTGATCTCGACCTTGACCGAACCCTGGGCGATGCCGAACAGCGACGACCCGATGGCGTTGCGCTCGAAAATGACCTCGTTTTCCTGGAATACCCGCACCTGGCAGTCCAGCAGGAATTCGCGCATCTGCAGCGCCGACAAGCCGTTCAGGATTTCGACATTGCCGCGCAGGAATTCGATCCACTCCGCCACGCTTTTCCTGACCGGCAGGTCCTTGACGCGGGATTCCAGCAGCGGCTCGTCGGCGGGCTTGAGTTCGGTGTTGCCGGAGATGAACTCCACCACGTCATAGCCCTGGTTCATGCAGTGCTTGATGAGCGGATAGCCGGCCAGCGCCCCGATCACATAGACGCCGGGGACGGTGCTTTCAAACACCGGCGACAGTTTGGGAAAAGCGTCGCGCGCCTCGCTGGTGAACTGGATGCCGCCCTTGAGCTTGGGCCTGCCGCGTTCGTCCAGGTCGGCGGGATCGGGGGTGGCGCCGATGGATTCGACAAAGCCGCGCGGCGCCGCCGAACCCATGCGGGCGATGACGCGGTTGCAGGGCAGGCGGCTTTCGCCTTCCGGGGTTTCGATGGTGATGAAGCCCTCCTCGACCTTGGAGGGCGTGCCTTCGGTGATGATGTTGAGGCGGCCCTGCTTCTGGGCCTCCATCAGCATCTCGACATTGGGCCCCTTGGCCTTGGAGAAGTCCTTGGAGCGGTTGACGATGGTGACGGTATTGCCCTGGGCGGCGTCTTCCGCCAGGCCGCGGGCATTCTCGATCCCGGCATCGCCCGAGCCGATCACGAAGATGTGTTCGTCGATATATTCGCGCGGATCGTCCAGCTGGTACTGGACGTGGCTCATGTTGCCGCCTTCGCAGCGCATCAGGTTGGGATTGCCCTGGGTGCCGATGGCCAGGATGATGTTTTCGGCCGCAATCACGCTCTTGTCGGTCAGGGTGATGGTGAAGTCGCCCTTGACGCCGGTGACCGACTTCACCTCGGCCTTGAAGCGGACATTTGTTTTTGCCGCCGCGGTATTTGTGTTCCATTTGTCCAGGATATATTCGCGTTTGCCGGCATCGAATTCGCAGTCCGCGCGCAAGGTGAGGCTGACCGGGGTCGCCATCACATGCTTGCCCTTCTGGTAGCGGTAGATGGTATCGGAGAGATGGTCGGTCTTTTCCAGCAGCACATGGCTGAGACCGCGCATGCCCGCATGGGCGGCGGCGCTCATCCCCGCCGGCCCAGAGCCAATGATGGCGATCTGGAAACGATCTGACACTGCGTACCCCGCCCCACCCGAATCCCACCAGAAAGACCCGGATTATTTAATTATTTCACGTCCCTGCTGGGTACGCTAGGGTTGTGGAAGGGGTGTGACGGGCAATCGCAGTGACAGCGCAAAAGTGACAGCGGAAATCGGACAATTGGCGCTGGTGCTGGCTTTTGTGCTGGCGATCCTGCAGTCGCTTGTGCCCCTGATTGGGGCAGCCCGGCTGGACCCGGCCCTGATGGGGCTGGGGCGGGCGGCGGCGCTGCTGCAACTGCTGTTTGTCGCCATCGCCTTCGCCAGCCTGGCCGCCGGCTTTGTCGGCATGGATTATTCCATCGCCCTGGTCGCCCAGCACAGCAACCGCGCCCAGCCGACAATTTATCGGTTCGCCGCCACCTGGGGCAGCCATGAAGGCTCGATGCTGTTGTGGGTGCTGATCCTGGCGCTGCAGGGCGGCGCCATCGCCTTGTTCGGCAATCGGCTGCGCGCCAGCCTGCAGGCGCGGGTGCTGGCGGTGCAGGGCGTGATCGGCGCGGCGTTTCTTGGTTTCTCGCTGTTCACTTCGAACCCCTTCCTGCGCCTGTTTCCGGTGCCCCTGGATGGCACAGAACTGAATCCGCTGCTGCAGGACCCCGGTCTGGTTTTCCATCCGCCCATGCTCTACCTGGGCTATGTCGGCTTTTCCTCGGCCTTTTCCTTCGCCATGGCCGGGCTGATCGAGGGCCATGTCGATGCCGGCTGGGCGCGCTGGCTGCGGCCTTTCATCCTGGCGTCATGGATATGTCTCACGGCGGGAATCACCATGGGCAGCATCTGGGCCTATTACACTTTGGGCTGGGGCGGCTGGTGGTTCTGGGACCCGGTGGAGAATGCGTCGCTGATGCCCTGGTTGATGGGAACGGCGCTGCTGCATTCCTCCATCGCGCTGGAGCGGCGCGGCGCGCTGATAAGCTGGACCATCCTGCTGGCGATCCTGACCTTCTCGCTGAGCCTGGTCGGCACTTTCCTGGTGCGCTCCGGAGTCCTGACCAGTGTGCACGCCTTCGCGGTGGATTCCCGCCGCGGCATCTACATCCTGGGGATCATCGCCGCGGTCACCGGCACCGCACTTGGACTATACGCGTGGCGCGCCCCCGCCATGCGCACCGGCGCGCTGTTCGCGCCCTTGTCGCGCGAGGGCGGGCTGACGGTGAACAACCTGTTTTTGATCGCCGCCACCGCGACGGTGTTCCTGGGAACTTTCTATCCGGTGTTTGTGGAGATTTCCGGCGGCCACTCCATTTCCGTGGGTCGTCCCTACTATGAATTGACCTTCGTGCCGGTGGTGATCCCGCTGCTGCTGCTGGTCGGCTTCGGCCCGATGCTGAACTGGAAGCGCAATGACGCGCGCGAAGTGCTGGTGCGGCTGCGCTGGCCGATCCTGCTGTCGCTCGCGGCGCTGGCGTTCGGCATCCTGGCTTTCGGCCTGTCGCAGGTGCTGGTGGCGGGCGGGCTGGCGCTGGGCCTGTTCCTGATGGCGGGCGCGGTGGCGGTGCCGGCGCGCTATTGGAAAATCTCTTCCAGCATGGGCGCGGACTGGAAGCGGTTCCTGCGCGCCACGCCGCTGGCTGTGTGGGGCATGGCGCTGGCCCATGCCGGGCTGGGCGTCACCACCATCGGCATCACCGCCGTCACCGCCTTTCAGTCCAACAAGATACTGGAAATGAAACCCGGCCAGACGGTGGAACTGGCGGGGGCGACCTACCGGTTGGACGGCATCGGCAGCGTGCAGGGCCCCAACTACCAGGCCGATCAGGCGCGTTTCACCATCACCAGCCATTCCGGCAGCCGTACCCTGGTGTCCGAGCGGCGGCTGTTCCCCGCCAGCCAGACCACCACCACCCAGGCCGGCATCGGCACCGGCTTCCTGGGCAATGTCTATGTCTCCATCGGCGAGCAGAACGAGCGCGGCCTGGTGGTGCGCATCTGGGATCATCCGCTGGTGGACTGGATCTGGGCGGGCGGCTTTTTGATGGTGCTGGGCGGGGCGGCGTCGCTCAGCGACCGGCGCTTCAGGGTCGGCAGCCCGGCCCAGGCGCGCAGCGTCGCTCTCAAGGCGACAGCATGAAACGCCTGTTGTTCGTGGTGCCGGTGCTGGCTTTTGTCGGCCTGATGGCGGTGTTCGCCTTCGGCCTGCGCTATGATCCCAGCCACATCACCTCGACCTTGATTGACAGGCCATTGCCGCAATTCGCGCTTCCGGCGGTGCGCGATAATCACGGTCTGGCCACGGCGGATTTTCGCGGCCAGCCGATGCTGCTGAATGTGTTCGCCTCCTGGTGCGTGTCGTGCCGGCTGGAACATGCCCTGCTGCTGCAAATGAAAGACCAGGGCGTCACCATCAATGGCCTGGACTGGAAGGATGACGCCGCCGACGGCGCGCGCTATCTCGCCGGCAATGGCGACCCGTATATCAAGGCGGGCAATGACAAAAGCGGTCGCACCGGCATCGACCTGGGCGTGGCGGGCGTGCCCGAAACCTTCATCGTCGATGGCAAGGGGAAGGTCCGCTACAAGTTCATCGGCCCGCTGGATGCCAGTGACTATGAAAACACCATCAAGCCGCTCCTGGCGCGCCTGAGGTCGCAGTCATGAAAGCGCGCCTGATCCTGGCGGCCTGGCTGTTTGCCACGCCCGCCTTCGCGGTGCTGCCCAGCGAGCAGTTGACCGATCCGGCGCTGGAAGCGCGGGCGCGGGCCATCAGTGGCACCTTGCGCTGTGTGGTCTGCCAGAACCAGACCATTGACGATTCCGATGCCGAGGTGGCGCACGATCTGCGCGTCATCCTGCGCGAGCGGCTGAAGGCGGGCGATACGGACCAGCAGGCCGTCGCCACTATCGTCAAGCGCTATGGCGATTATGTGCTCTTGAAGCCGCCCTTCGAGGCCGAGACCCTGATCCTGTGGCTGGGGCCGCTGCTGGTGCTGGTGGCGGGCGGTATCGGCGTCGGCTTTTATCTCAGGCGGCGGGGTCAGGCGGATTCGCAGGCCCTGACACAGGAAGAACAGGCGCGGCTGGACCGGCTGCTCAAGGACGGGGCGGCATGATCCTCTGGATGATTTTGACGGTGATGGTGGCGCTGGCGGCGGTGGGGGTGACGATTCCGCTGGTGCGCCGCTATGAACAGCGGCCTTCCCGCGCCGATGCCTTGGAGGTGTTGAAAACCCAATTGGCCGAAGTGGACACCCAGGTCGCCGGCAAATTGATCGGCGACACGGAAGCCGAAGCCCTGCGGGCCGAGATCAAGCGCCGCATCCTGACGGAGTCGCGCGACACCGAACAACCGGCGCGGCCGATTCCGCACGCCGCGATGCCCTGGGTGGCGCTGGGTCTGGTCGCCATCGTGGCGCTGTCGGCCACCGCCATCTACGCCATGATGGGCCATCCCGAACTGACATCAGGTACCCCCGCACCCGAACAGGCGGCGAGCGCCGCGCCCGACGCCAAGCATCCGATGGGCGACATTTCCAGCATGATCGCGCAGCTGGAGAACAAGCTGGCCGCCCAGCCCAATGACGCCCAGGGCTGGCAGATGCTGGGCTGGTCCTACATGCGCACCGGCCGTCCCGCCGACGCCGCCAAGGCCTATGGCCGCGCCGTGGCGCTGGACCCCGGCAATGTCGAATATGTCTCCGCCCAGGGCGAGGCGATGGTGCAGGCCGAGGGCAAGGTGTCGGACGATGCGGCGAGCGTCTTTCGCGGCGCGTTGAAACTCGATCCAGCCGATCCGCGGGCGCGCTATTTCCTGGCGATCTGGCGCGACCAGCAGGGCGATCACCAGGGCGCGATGAATGACTGGATCGCGCTGATCAAGAGCGCGCCGCCCGATGCGCCCTGGGTGGCGCAGGTGCGCGATTATGCGCAGACACGCGCCAAGGAACTGAACATGGATATCGCGGGCAAGCTGCCGCCCGTACCCGCAATGCCAGCCGCCGCGCCCGGCCCCAGCAGCGATCAGGTCGCCGCCGCAAGCCAGATGTCCGACAGCCAGCGCCAGGCGATGATCCATGCCATGGTGGACCGGCTGGCGGACCAGTTGAAGGCCAATCCCAAGGACAGCGGCGGCTGGGTCAGGCTGATGCGGGCGCGTATGGTGCTGGGCGACAAGGACCAGGCGGCGAAGGATTACCTGGCGGCGCGGCAGGCTTTTGCCGGAACCCCTGCGGCGCAGGCGGCGTTGCAGGAGGCCGCGAAATCGCTGGGCGTGCCGGGAGCCTGAGTTTTCCTTGTCATTCCCGGTCCCGGCTCCGTGAGGCCGGAGGATAAACGCCTGCGGGAATCCAACTCTCTTTCGGCACACGCGCCACACATTACAACTTATCCAACGCGCACCGCGCCGCGCTAGAATTGCGGCGCATGAAGACGCGGCGTGTCGGACAGAGCGGGTCTATCCCCGGCGAAAATGTGGACAGGGCGGTGCGGCATCCGCGCCGCCGCCGCGCTTTCGCTGGCTTTTTCGCGCGCCCAGGGGGGAGGGGGTATCGGTTTATAGCGGAACAATTAACTTGCCGAAGCAAGCGGTGATGGAGACCGATTCAGTCGTTCGCCGCTTCCGGCACGCTGCCTTCGCCGCCGAGGAACCGCACCTCGCTGACCCTGCGCTTGCCGCCCTGGCGGTCCAGTTGCACGATCACGTCAACCACCTTGCGCACATAGGTCTGGATCTTGTCCCAGCCCAAATCGAGGCCGCTGGTCATGGCCAGCAATGCGATCTGGTCCAGCGCCCCGTCCGGGCTGTCGGCATGGACAGTGGTGATGCTGCCGGGATGGCCGCTGTTGACGGCGCGCAGGAAGGCGAAAGCCTCCTTGCCGCGCAGTTCGCCCAACAGGATGCGGTCGGGCCGCATGCGCAAGGACGCGCGCAGCAGGTCGTCGGCATCGACCCGCGCCTCGCCCTGTTCGCCGCGCACGGCAATCAGCCCCACGGCATTGGGATGGTCCAGGCGGATTTCCGGCGCATCCTCGATCACCACCAGCCGCTCGTTGGTGTCGATTTCCTGCACCAGCGCGTTGAGCAGCGTGGTCTTGCCGGTGGAGGTGCCGCCCGAAATCAGGATGGTCTTCTTTGCCCGCACCGCCTCTTTCAAAAAGCCCGCCTTGTCGCCCGACTTCAGCAGCGCCGCCAACTCGCTGTCGCGCGCCGCGCGGCGCGGATGGCCGGCGGTGTCGCTGAACAGGCCGGCGCCGGCCAGGTCGTCCACCGACAGGTCCGAGATCACATGCTTCCTGATGGCGATGGCCATGTCGCCGCGCGTCGCGGGCGGGGCGATGATCTGCACCCGGCCGCCATCGGGCAGGGTGGCCGACAGCAGGGGCTGCTCGCGGTTGACGCCCTGGTGGCTGGCGGCGGCGATCTGGCGGGCCAGGCGCTGCAGCACCACATCGGTCACCTGCGGCGCGGCGATGCGGGTCAGCAGCCCGCTGGTGGTTTCGATCCACACCTCGCCGGGCCGGTTGATGAGCAGGTCGGTGATGTCGTCGCGCGTCAGCCACGGCGCCAGCGCCGAGAGATAGGTGTCGAGATAGATTCCCGCCGTCACTTCGCCCCCTTCATTTCGATGTCCCCGCAAAATCGAGATCGCGGGTGACGAAGACCTGCAGCGGCGTGCCTTGTGGCACCTTGATGGTCACCGGAATGTCGATCTGCTTCTGCAGCGCGATGGCGGCGACCTGGCTGGCCTGCTGGGTCGAGCCGATGACGATGGCGGTATTGTTGTTGTTATTGAGATCGCTCAGCGCATTCAGTCCCGCACCCAGCACCGACAACAGGATGGCGCTGCCGAAACGGTCGAAGAAGTGCGTGTCGGTCTCGCCTTCCAGCCCGCCCCGGCCCAACTGGTCGGCGGCGGGCGAGCCGATGTCGATCGAGACGCCATCGGGCGTCAGCACTCGCGACCACACCACGAAGGCGCGGGTCTGGCTCAGCGCCACGCCGCTGCGATACTGGCCCACCAGCTTGGAGCCGCGCGGGATCAGCACGGTGCTGCCGTCGAAGCCGCGCACGTCCCGGCTGACCACGGCGCGGACAAAGCCGGGCAGGTCGGAATTGATCGCGGTTTCCAGGATGGCGGGGATCACCGTGCCCTGGGGCGCGGTGTGGGAGAGATCGCGCAGGCGCGAGGAATGGGCCACATCCACGCTGGAGCCGTTGACGCGGGCGGAGAAGCGCTCGTCCGCCGACAGCTTGTCGTCGGTGGCGGCGGCCTTGTCGCCGCCTGCGCCCACCGGCGCTGCCGTGGCGGTCGCGGCCGCGCCCGGCGCCTGGCTGAAATCCACCACCATGGCGGGAGCATGCGGATCGGCGACGGGCGCTGTCTGCTGCACCACTGCCGGCGGCGGCGCGGCCTGGACGATGACCGGCGCGGGCGGCGGCGCCACCACCGGCGCGGGGGCGGGCTTTGGCGCCGCCACCTGCGGCGCGGGCTGCTGGCGCGCCTGGCGGTTGCTGCTGAGCGCCATGAAGGTCACCACGCCCAGCACGCAGGCGCCGACCACCGCCGCGCCCATGCCCCAGGAGGAACCGCCGCGCACCAGGCCGGGATGCGGCATGGCGCTGTCGAACACGGGGCTGCGCGTCAGGTCGGGAGGGATGTGGCTCATAGGCAGATCCAGCAGCTTTGGACGCGCTTGCGCGGGCTTTGCGGCCCCGGCAGCGCGGCGTGGAAACCATCGTTATAGACGCGGGTGACATCCTGGCCCTGGCGCAGCACGAAACCGCGCGACACCATGTCGGCCACGACATAGCCGCCGCGCATATAGGTGTTCACCACCACTTCGCCCTTGTCGCCGTCCATGGCGAAGATCGCGGGATAGGATTCGCTGTCGTGGAATTCGAAATAGGTGGCATGGCCGTCGTCGAAGATGCGCGACGGCACCGTCCGGGCCGAGCCGTCATAGCTGTAGGCGGCATTGACCACCTTGGGCGGCGGCGGGGCTTGGGGGACGGCGGGCGCCGCCTTGGCGATGGTGGCGACGGCGGCCTCGGGATACTGGAAGCGCAGGGTATAGACGATGCCATGGTCGCCGGCAGCCGCGTGGGGGCGGGCGGTAAGCGCAAAGGCATAGCGGCGCAGGTTGGTCACCACCGTCATGTTGGTGCCGGGGCCCTCGGTCATCGGCTTGACGAACAAGAGGTTGGCGGCGCGGTTGGGCGTGACCTGCCAGCCGGTGGCGTCGCCGATGGCGACATTCTCGATATGCTCCTCGGGTGCGAATTCCACGAAGGTCTGGTAGCCCAGGGTGCCGTGCAACTCGACCACCTGGGTGGGATCGTAATCCACCACATAGATGCGCGGATCGCCGGAGCCGGGACGCGGCAGCAATGCGCCCCGGGACGGCGAGGCCGCGAACAGCAGCGCGGCGGCCATCAGCACAGCGGAGAGAAGCGCGGCGATCGGTTTTCTCATGCGCCGCGTCTTTCGCGGCTGACGGCGGGACGGCGATACAGATCGCCGATATGCACCGGGGCGGCGGCCAGCGGCGCGGGCGCGCCATCGCGACGGCTGTGCGCCACGCCCGCCGCGGCGGTGGCGGCGCGGTCGGTCCAGGACGCGGGCGCGTCATGGCGCGACAGTTGTTCCGCCAATCGCGCCGGTCGCGAGATCATGTCCATCGGCATCAAGGCCTGTGACCCTTCGGCAGTGGCGACCGCCGTGGCGCGGCGCGGGCCGGCCGCCAGGCGGAAGCCGCGCGCGATCACGATGCCGGCGAACAAGGCGCCGAACTGGCTGGCGGCGAAGACCAGCACGATCACCGCCGTGGTGACGCCGGTCTGGGCATCGGGCAATCCATTGACACCGGGATCGGACAAGGCGTCCAGCCAGGGCGTGACGGTGTGCAGCATCAGGATGCTCAGGGTCCAGGTGCTGAGCAGGCCGAAAGCGGATGCCGCCAGCGCCCGCACCCAGCCGACGAAGAAGCCGCGCGTCTCGAAGAACAGAAACAGGGCGATGAACAGCGGGCCGATGGCGGTCAAAAGCCCGATGGCCACGGTGATCACCGCGATCAATCCGGCGCTGGCGATGAACAGGCCATTGGCGGCCAGCGACAGCGCCTGGGAGGCGGTGGCATAGCCCTGCTGCGCCGTTTCGGGGATGGTCTTGGGCGGATGGGCGAAGGCATTGGCGGCGGAAGACAGTTGGTCATAGGCGATCTGCAAGCCGCCGACCGGATCGCTGGCCAGGGCATGGTTGGCGCGCAGCGGGGCCGAGATCAGTCCGGCGATTTCCAGCGGCGCGCGCTCGGCCAGGTCGAACACCAGCGTCTGGAACAGGCTCCAGCTTGTCACCAGCGCCAGCACCGCGCCGATCTTGAGCGCGATGCCCGGCCCGTCGGACATGCGCGCGCCGGTGCCGAACAAAAGCTGGTAGCCGATGACGGCGACATAGATGGTCAAGGCCACGGTCAGCGCCGTCTGGAACGGTGAACCCGAGGCGGTCAGCGATTCATAGCCCAGCCGCGCAAAGCCCCGGGTGTTGCAATCCACCGCCGTCAGCACATCGCGCACGACGCCCAGGTCGGTGACGGTGGCGCAGCCGCTCATGCCACGTTCCTGCCGCGCGCGTTCATGAAGGCGTCGAGCCAGGCCTGGGGTTCGTCGCCCAGCCGCTCGCGCAGCGCATCCAGCTGGCGCACGCTGGTCTCGGTGCCGGCCAGCACCCGCAACTCGCCGGTCAGGCCGGTCAGGTCCAGCCGCGCCACCACGCTGTGGTCGGCCTGCTTGATCAAAAAGCAGCGCGAGGTGTCGGGCAGGTTCCTGACCAGTTCGAACTCGTGCTCCGACAGGCCGAAGCCGCCGATATAGTCCGAGGCCCTGGCCTTGGGGTTGGGGAAGAATATCTGGGTCGCCGACTGTTCGATAATGGCGGGACCGACCCGGCTTTCCAGCGCGTCATCGGCATTCTGGGTGCAGAAACCGACCAGGCCGTTGCGCTTGCGGATGGTCTTTTCCCAGTCCTTGATCTTGCCGACAAAGACATCGTCATCCAGCGCCTTCCAGCCCTCGTCGACCACGATGATGGCGGGGGTGCCGTCCAGCCGCTGCTCGATGCGGTGGAACAGGTACATCATGGCGGGGGTGCGGGTGGTGGGTGAATTGAGCAGCCGCGTCATGTCGAAACCCAGGATGCGCGAACCGACGTCCAACGCATCGGTTTCATTGTCGAACAGCCAGGCATGTTCGCCGCCGTCGCACCAGGCGCCCAGCCGCGCCGCCAGGTCGCCGGCGCTGGGGCGGCGCGCGCCCCGGAACAGTTCGCGCATGTAGCGCAGGCGGCGATGTTCGGGGGCCTGGGCATAGTTGGCGTCAATCGCATCGGCGATGATGGTGCGGTCCTCGGCGTCCAGCGGCGCGCCATAGGACGACAAAAGGCGCGCGATCCATTCGCTGAGGAAGGCGCGGTTCTCGCCCGTGTCAGGCAGGGCCAGCGGATTGAAGCCGGTGGGCGTGCCCGGCGCGATCACGTCATAGCGCCCGCCGATGGCGCGGATGAAGCCTTCGGCGCCGCGATCCTTGTCGAAATAGGCGATGCGCGGCTGCAGCCGTTCCGCCTGCGCCAGCAGGAAGGCCAGCAGCGCGGTCTTGCCCGAGCCCGAGGGCCCGATGATGGTGAAATTGCCCAGGTCGCCGGAATGGAAGTTGAAGTGATAGGGCCCGAAGCTGGTGGTCTCCAGCACCGTGATCGGCCCGCCCCAATGGGTATCGCTGGCCTGGCCGGTGGGATGGTTGTGGAAGCTGGCCAGGCTGGCGAAATTGGCGGTGGAGATCATCGCCTTGCGCGCGATCAGGCCGAAATTGCCGGGGAACTGGGCCCAGAAGGCGGGCTCCAGGTTCACATCCTCGCGCACCGCGATGGCGCCGGTTTCGGCCAGCGCCGACTGCACTTCGGCCACCGCGCTGTCCAGGCCCTCCAGTGTCGGCGTCCTGGCCAGGATGGAGAGATGATGCTCGCCATAGGCGGCGCGGCCCGCCGCGACATCGTCCTTGGCGGCGGCCAGTTCACCGCGCAGGCTGATGGCGTCGTGATCGGCGGCGCGCAGCCGGCGCAGCGCCTGGGTCATGCGCGACAGCGCCGTCTGCTGTTCGACGAAAGCGAAACTCTCGGTCAGCACCATCTCGAACGGCAGGCGCAGCACCCCGTCCAGCATGCCCGGCACCGAGCGCAGCGGATAATCCTTCAGCGAAATCATGGCGCCGTAACTGGCGCGTTCCGCACCCGCCTGGCCGAACTCCATGGCCTCATAGCCGAACGACAGCCGCCGTGTCGCCAGCGCCTGGCCCATGTCGCCCGAGGGCGCCAGCACCCGCCGCGCCACGCCGTTGGTCAGCAAAGACAGAAATTCCGCGGGCTCCGAACACAGCCCGGCCGGGCCTTTGTAAAGCGAGAGCGTGCGCGGGCCGTAAGGCGCAAGGGTCGCCAGGAAGGTCTCGCGCGCCGCATGCAGCTGGCGCAATTCGCGCTCCCGCAGGGCCGCGTCTTCGCCGGGCTTCTTCAGCAGTTTCTCGATGAAACCCGCGCCGCCTTGCAGCGGCCGCCGCACCAGGGTCAGGAAGATCTCGTTCACATAGAGCTGGCGTCGCGCCAGCCGCGCCCGCCAGGCATCGTCCAGCCGGCGGCAGAAGGGATTGTCGGGCGCGGTGTCGAATGCCGTGGCGACGCGGCGGCGCACGACATGGTGATAGATCGCCAGCCGCGACGAGGCGACGCCGCGCAACAGGGTCTCGCGCATCGCCTTGCGATAGTTGAGTTCGTCATCGGACGATGTTTCAAACGGAAAGCCGCGCAGGTGCAGGGTCTGCACCAAGAGGCCGTCGCGGGTCTGAAGCGTCACTTCATCCAGATGCCCGGCATAGGGCAGGCGGTCGCCGATATTGGCCTCGTTGGGGGCCAACGTCCTGGCGGCGCGGTTGCGGAAGAATTGCATCATCATGGGCGGTACGAATTCATGCGCCAGAACCAGTGGTTCCTGACGCGCGGGCAGTGGCGCAGCCGCACCCCCCAGATGTCGAAGAAGCGCGGATCATGGAGACAGCCCAGATAGCCGACGATGTGCAGCACGCCCGCCACCGCGAAGGCCCAGAAGGAGCGGAAGACCAGGAAAATCTCAAGCGTCACGATCAGGTTGAACACGGCATAGCCATAGGTGACGCCGCCCATCATCTGGGGCCGCGTCAGGGCGCTGAACACCGGATCGGACGCCAGCCGCGCCATTTCAGTGCAGCCCTCCCGCCAGCGAGCGGATGCCGGAGACGATGGCGACCGCGCCGAAGATGATGAAGCAGCCGATCACCACGGTCAGGCCGCGCCGCCATTCGATGCGGCCGGTCAGCATCATGAAGCCCACCACCGCCACCGCGATCACCGCCGCCGCCGTGGCGACATTGCCCAGGAGCGTGCCCTGCACCCATTCCAGCGCCGCCACCAGCGGCGACGATCCGGCCGGGTCCTGGTTCACCGCCTGGGCCCAGGCCGGTAAAGCCAGCGCGGGCAGGGCCAGCAGGGCGAGCGCGCCAGCAAAGCGTTTCATCGGGATACCTCTGTCATGGCCATGCGCTCGAGCACGGCGTTCACATAGTGCTGCGTCTCGGCATAGGGCGGCACGCCGTTGTAGCGCGCCACCGCTTCGGGGCCGGCGTTGTAGGCGGCCAGCGCCTTGATCACATCGCCGTCGAACCGCTCCAGCATCTGCGCCAGATAGGCGGCGCCGCCATCGACATTGCCGCCCAGCTCGGCGGCGTCTACGCCCTGGCGCGCCGCTGTCGCCGGCATCAGCTGCATCACCCCGCGCGCGCCTTTGGGCGACACCGCGCTTTGCCGGAAACGGGATTCCTGCCAGGCCACGGCTTCCACCAGTTCATGGCCGACGGCATGGCGAATCGCGGCGGCGCGGATGGCGTCCGCGACCGGCGCCCGGATGCCGGTCGCGGGAATTTCTGTTGAGGCGAGTGGCCGCATCCCGTCCGGCAGGGTGATGACCGGGCCCTGATAGGTAGCGGTGGTGCCGTCGGGCCGGATATCCATCACCTGCGCGCTCGCGGGTGCGGCGGGCGCAAGCGCCAGGCAGGCCGCGGCCCATGCACTAAGGCACGGTATCCACTGGATAATCCGGAACTTCACCCACCTATTCCCCACAGTTAAAGTAAGGATAGTCCAGCGCCATGCCCTTTGCCACCGCCCTGATTCGAAAGTTCCCTTGGAAACCCGAGACTTACCCTGTCGGAAAAATTTTGTGCCGGGGTGATACAGCCCCGTTATCCATACGTAACGAAGCATTGTGCGGTGCTCTTTCAGGTAGTAATCGGCATTTAGGGGTATCTGTTCAGGGTAGAACGGCGGGCTGTAATTCCTGTGCGTTCAGGGGTTGGGTCGTGAGCAAAGTCATCGGCAGTCAGCAGGCTTCCAGGCCGCGGGTTCGCGGGCATGCTCTTGCGTCCGTCAGCCTCATTCCCTTCTTTATCCTGGGTATCGTGGGCGCCAAGGCCCAGCCCGTGGGCGGCAGCGTGGTGGCGGGCCAGGCCCAGATCACCACCACCGGCGCCACCACCCTTATCAATCAGTCCACGGCCAAGGCCATCATCAATTGGCAGGACTTTTCCGTCGCCAAAGGCGCGGCTGTCCAGTTCAACCAGCCCAGTTCCTCGTCGCTGACTCTCAATCGCGTCACCGGCACGGGCATTTCCGCCATCAACGGTTCGCTTACCGCCAACGGCCAGGTCTGGCTGCTCAATCCCAACGGCCTGCTGATCGGCAACGGCGCCCAGATCAATGTCGGCGGCTTGCTGGCCACGACCTCCGATCTGACCAACCAGGACTTCCTGGCCGGCCGCTACAATTTCTCCGGCGGCGGCAGCGGCGCGATCGTCAACAACGGTGCGATCAAGGCCGCGCCCGGCGGCGCGGTGGTGCTGTCGGCGCCCAAGGTCGTCAACAACGGCATCATCGCCGCCAGGGCCGGCCATGTCGTGCTGGCGGGCACCGACACCTTCACGGTGGATTTCGACGGCGACCACCTGATCTCCTATGCGGTGGGCGACACTAGAAAGAGCGGCACGGTCGTCAATACCGGCGCCATCAAGTCCGGCAATGTGCTGCTGACCGCCAAGGCGGCGCAGGGCGTGCAGGACGCGGTGGTCAACAACAGCGGCATGATCGAGGCCACATCGGCGCGGGTCGAGAATGGCGAGATCGTGCTGGAGGCCGACGGCGGCACCACCACCGACAGCGGCACGCTGAACGCCACCGGCAAAAAGGATGGCGAGACCGGCGGCACGGTGAAGGTGCTGGGCACCCAGGTCGCTGTCGGCGATGGCGCCAAGATTGATGTCTCCGGCCAGGCGGGCGGCGGCACGGTGCTGATCGGCGGCGATTTCCACGGCCAGGGCACGACGCAGCAGGCGCAGAACACCACCGTCGGCCATGCCACCATCAAGGCCGATGCGATCAAGAGCGGCGATGGCGGCAAGGTGGCGGTCTGGTCCACCGGCCAGACGAATTTCGCCGGCCACATCAGCGCCCGCGGCGGCGCGCAAAGCGGCAACGGCGGCCAGGTCGAAACCTCCGGCCATACGCTGGGCGTTCCGGCGGAAGCCGTGGTTGACACGGGGGCCACCCAGGGGCTTGCTGGCAACTGGCTGCTCGATCCCTATAATCTCACCATCTCCGCGACGAACCCGAATCACGCTGCCGGAACAACGGGCGGCGCTGACTCTCTTGGCGATGGCGGCGAAACCGATGTCGTCATTAGTCCCAATGCCGTCGACACGGCGCTTACCACCGGCGGCGTCGGCCTTCAGGCCCATAACGACATCATCGTGGCGGCGGACGGCGCCATCAGCGCCACAACCAGCAACACGCTGGAAATGGATGCAGCGCATTCCATCATCCTCAATGCGCCGATTTCGATCACGGGTACTGGCCCGAACGCCATCATTGTCCTCAACGCCGGTGAGCCAAGTTACATATTGGCCGCGCCCAATGGCACATTTGCCGCCACGGCGACCACGCCTGCCCTGATCCAGGACAATTACGGCAACACCTCCCAGGCCACGCTGACGGCCCCCGACATACGCCTTTTCGATTCCAGTGCCACCGGCAGCATCGGATCGTCTGCGGCGCCGATTTATGTGGCGGGGCCTTCGGGCACGCTGTCGCTTCTTGTCGCCGGCAATTCCGCGCTCAGCGGCGGCACGGTCGGCGGCGCCAGCGCCTACATATACTCGCCCGGAACCACGGTGGTGGCGCTTTCCAGCGGCACCAACCTGGGCACGGGCACGCTTAGTCTCACCGCGGCAAGCAGTATCGAGCTGACCAACGGCAGCGCGATCACCGTGGGCGGGCTTGCGCTGACATCGACGGGCGGCACGGTTGCGATCGACGCAACGCCGGTCAATGTCGGCGCCGGGACAGTCAGCCTCTCGGCCACGGGTAATATCACACAGAATGCCGCCATCACCGCCGGCACGCTGTCGGCATCGTCGACGAGTGGCGCGATCACTCTCACCAATGCCGCAAATGCGGTTTCCAGTTTTGCCGGGCAAGCGGCCACCGACACGCTCGAGTTCAACAATACGGGCAATCTCAGTGTCTCGTATGCGCAAGGCGCCGGCTCTGTTCAAGTCACCAATGCGGGCAATCTCACCATCACTGGCAGCGGCGTCACGGCGTCTTCCAAATTCGGAACGGATGGCGGCTCCGTCACGCTTTCGGCCACGGGCACGATAACAACCTCCTCGTCCATCACCGCCGCCAACGGTTCCTCGACGGCGGGCACCGTCTCGCTCACCGCCAACGACCTCAATCTGGGCAGCGCGATTTCGGCGCATGCGGTGAACTTGACCGCGAACACCGGCGGCTCGATCTCGTTGGGAGCGGGTGGAAGCATAACCGGCACCGCGCTCAACTTTGACGGCAGCGGCGGCGCAATTACCCTGGACGCCGGGGGCCAGGTCACGGTGAATGGGTCCGTCACCGCCAACGACGGCGGTTCAACGACCGGCACCATCACGCTCACGGCGAATGACGCCGATCTGGGCGCGTCCGGTGCCAACGGCATTTCCGGCAGCGGCACCTTGTCGGCCGGCAATATCATGCTAGCCGTGAACAGCGGCACCGGCGCCATCGGCGCCGGCGGTTCGGCGGTCGCCTTGACCAGCGCCGGCACGATCAACATCTCCGCCACCACCACCGGCGGCAGCGCCTATCTCACCTCCACCGGGGCGGCGTCCATCAGTTCCGCCAGCCTCGCCGGCGCGGGGATATTCGATCTCACGGCGGCGAGCGACATCAGTGTGAGCAACACCCTGGCTGCCGGTAGCGTTGCGCTTGTGTCCGGTGGAACGATCAGCACCGCCTCAGGCCCCGGCAAGATTGTCGCCGGCACTGTCAGCCTGAATACCGCGTCCGGCAGCGGCGGCATCGGGTCATCCACCGTTCCCCTCCTGCTGGAGGGAACCACCAGCGCCCCCGTCAACCTCTCGCTCACCACCAACGGCGGCAGCGCCTATGTACATGCCTCGACCGCCGGATCTTATGTCGCCGCTGTGGCAGTCAATGGCGTCAACCTGGGCGGCACGCAAGGCGATTCCAGCGGTGGCGGCGGTGTGGCAGGCGGCGCGCTTGTGCTTGCGGCCGGCGACATCAGCATCAACGGCGCCGTCATGACCTTTGGCAGCTCGATAGAACTCGACAGTCTCACCGGCAGCATCACGCTGGGCGCGCCTGTCACCTCCGCGACCTATTATACGGTCTCGGGGCCCGACACCGTGGTCAACCCGGGCTTGGTCGCGCTGAATGCCAACGGGGGCTCGATTTCGCAGACGGATGCGATCACCGCGAGCGACCTCACGGCCACGGCCGCCGGCGACATCACCCTGACCCAGAACAACAGCATCACCGGGTCCATCACCCTTACCTCCATTGGCAATGTCGCCTTCACCAATTTGCCCGGCATCTATGCGCTGGGCGAAGGCACGCCGCCGGCCGGGTCCGCCGCTTTCCACATCGTGGGCAGCGCGCCATCCACCCTCGTCCTGACCTCGATCCAGGGCGACATCGGCATCGACGCGACAGGCTCGCTCAGTTCGTCGGGCGATATTTCCTTGGCCGCGCCGATGGGGGCCATCAGCGTGGGAGGGATGCTCGCGGCCTCCGAGTCCTCTGCGATGCTGCTGTCGGCGGCCAATGGTATCAGCGAGGTCGGCACGGGCACGATCACGGCCGGCACCCTGACCGCAACCACCACGTCCCGCGACATTTCCCTGGCTTCCACCGGCAACACGATCAACAACACCATCAATCTGTCCGCGCCGGGCAACATCACCCTGTTCAATGCGGCCGACACCACCCAGATCGGCACCATCACCGGCACCTCGGTTTCCATCAGCGGCGTCACCCTGACCCAGGACAACGGCGGTGACGGCATCCTCGCATCCACGGTCTCGCTGGACGCCAGCGGCTCTATCGGCTCATCCGAGCAGCCGCTGATACTGAGCGGTGGCGCATACACGCCGAGTTTTCAATCCGCGCCGGCCGTCATCTCGCCGACAAGCGTCTCGCTGTCGGCCAGCCTCGCGGGCGAGGGTTACTTCAAGGCCTATTCCCCGCTCGATGTCACCAGCATCCAAAGCACGGGCGGCGATGTCCTGTCGCTGGCCGGCCTGGACGCTATCACCGTCAGCGGAGCGATCTCGGCGCCGGGTGAGGCGATTTTCCTGGATGCCGCCGGCAATATCGCGGTGAATGCGGACATCGTCGCTGGCGCCACCGACGTTTCCGCGCCCGGCACCATCTTGCTGGTGGCCAACGATTCCAGCTTGCTGGGGGGGGGCAGCGATCTCGGACTGGGCGCGGACGATAACGGTATTTCCGGCTCCGGCACCCTGACGGCGGCCACTATCGTCCTGGGCGTGGAGAAGGGGCCGCATGGTGTCAGCGGCGGCATCCACGGCGCGGACGCCGGTACGCCGCTGGCATTGAACAGCGTGGGCGGTACCATCGCCCTGGTGGTGAGCACCTATGGCGGCGACGTCATCCTGTCGGCTCCCAACAACGCTGTCTCCATCCAGCAGATCGAGACGCCATTCGGCGTCGGCTCTGGCGTGTATCTCTCGCCGGATCCGAGTGCGCCGCTCGGTACGCCGCCGGGCAGCTTCACGCTTTCCGCGGGCGGATCGATCACGCAGAATTATGGCATCACCGCCGCCAACCTGACCCTGAATGCGGGGGGCGACATCGACCTGACCAATTCCGGCTGCATCGATTGCGGCGAGGACTATGACAATGCCGTTTCCGGCTTGATCCGGCTCAATGCCCCCTCGGGCTATGTCGCCTTTGGAAATGACGGCACGATCAATTTGGGCGCGTCACGGGCCGGGGCCGTTGACAATAATGACGACAGTGACGGCTTTGGCGAAGCGCTGTATATCAGGGCCGACGGTGACGGGAGCCAGATTCTGATCGCCGATCCCACGCCCGGCGCGGTGGTGCAGGCCAGTGGCCCGGTCAATCTGTATGCGTCCAGCGATGTCGTGCAGGGTAGCAGCTATAGCGCTGGGGTGCTGGATGTCACCAGTGCTATCCCGATCCAGACGGCCAGCTTCACCGATCCCCAGACCCAGACCGTTTATCCCGGCGACCTGGAGGTGGACAGCGGTGGCGATGTCCAGTTGAACCATACCGGCAATGCCGTCACCGGCACGCTGAGCGGCTATGGCGCCAATTTCAACTTCGTCAACAACGGCCCGCTCGCGGTCGGCGAGGTTCAGGCCAGCAGCTACGATCCCAATACCGATAATACCGTTTATGGCGCGGTTTCCCTGACGACGCTGTCGGGCGACATCACGGCTGCGCCCAGCCAGGGCTTCAATATCGAGGGCAACACGATCAGCCTTAATGCGGCAGGCAGCATCGATTCCAGTGCCTCCGGCGAGAATACGATCTATGCCGATGCAAACAGCGATGCGCCCGGCAGTGTCAGCATGACGGCGGGCGGCGGCATTTCGCTTTCCGCCATCGGTATTTACGGGACTGTCGTCACTCTCAATGCGGGCGGTGGAATAACCGAAAGCAGCGGCTCCATCGATGCCTTTGCCAGCGATTCCGCCCCGGGTCACCTCAGCCTGACAGCAGGCGGCGATATTTCGCTTTCCAACGTAAATGTTGGTGCGCTGGTGCTTCCTGACTCCAGCAATCCCCAGACCGTCATGCCGGGCCTGCTGGATTTCTCCGCCGCCGCCGGCTCTGTCACGCTTCCCAGCATAGGTACCGATCCGGTTGCCCTGCATGGCAGCGCGGGCGGCAATGTGACCATCACGGGCGGCAGCAATATCTCGCTCTATGACGCGAACGGCAATCCCATCGGCACCGCCCCCGCCATCACCATTGACGGCCCGTTGACGGCGGGCGGCAGCCTGCAACTCCGGACCAATGGCGGCGACATCGTCGAGACGGCCAGCGGCGTGCTGACGGTCGGCGGCGCGCTGGATGCGGAGACTGCTTTCGGACCGGGCAACATCATCCTGAACAATCCCGCCAACAGCATCAGCGGCCCGGTGACCTTCTATGTCGTGGGCGACAACAACAGCGGCACCGGGGCTTTCACACTTTACAACAGCGTCAACACCATTCTGGGCGGGCCGCTCGATCCCGCGATGGGCACGCCGATCGGCAGCACCCTGGCGGGCGGCATCATTACCGTGGTCAGCGCGGGCGACATCACCATCAATCCCGGCAATATATTGGAGGCCGATGGCGTTGATGAGGCCAACCCCACCAATCCCGGCCCCATCGACTCGATCATCCTCTCCGCGGCCGGAAACTTCATCAACAATGCCGGGCCTGTCCTCAATACCAGCAACGGCGTCACCTATAACGGCATCTATACGGCGGGCACCAACGCGGCCTGGAAAGTCTATTCCCATGGGCCTGAAAGCGATGTGTTCGGCGGGCTGGACAGCCAGAACGACGCGGTGTTCGGCGTGACCTATGGCCAGTCGGTCATCGGCCCGGCGGGCGCGCCCACCAGTCCCACCCTGCCCACCGGCAACCGCTATGTCTTCACCGAACAGCCCACCCTGACCGTCGCCGCCGCGCCGCTGACCAAGACCTATGGCCAGGACAGCAGCGCCGCCGTCGCCGCCGACTATACCATCACCGCCAGCACCATCGCCGCGGTGCCGGGCGCTTTCACCGTCGCGCCGCAGAACTATTCCGGCGCGCCCGTCGCCGCCAGTGCGGGCTCCGGCGCGGGCGCCAATGCCGGCAGCTATGACATCACCTTCAGCCCCGGCAGCCTGAGCGCCAGCGGCTTTGCGCTGGTGATGCAGAACGGCACGCTGACGATCAATCCCGCCACCCTGCTGTATGTCGCCGACGCGGCGAGCAGGACCTATGGCGCAGCCGATCCGGCGCTGACCGGCGCGGTCACCGGCTTCGTCAATGGCGACAGCCTGGCGTCGGCCACCAGCGGCACCCTGGCCTTCGGCAGCAGCGCCACCGCCGCCAGCGGAGTCGGCAGTTATGCGATCAATGGTTCCGGGCTCTCAGCCTCCAACTATGTCTTTGCCCAGGCGGCAGGGAACGCCACGGCACTGACCATCAATCCCGCCACCCTGCTGTATGCCGCCGACGCGGCGAGCAGGACGTATGGCGCGGCGAATCCGGCGCTGACCGGCGCGGTCACCGGCTTCGTCAATGGCGACACCCAGTCCTCGGCCACCAGCGGAGCCTTGGCCTTCGGCACCAGCGCCACCGCCGCCAGCGGAGTCGGCGCTTATGCGGTGAATGGTTCGGGTCTTTCAGCCTCCAACTATGTCTTCGCCCAGGCGGCTTCCAACGCCACCGCGCTGACCGTCAACCCCGCCACTCTGCTGTATGTCGCCAATGCGGCCAGCAGAACCTATGGCGCGGCGAATCCGGCACTGACCGGCGCGATCACCGGCTTCGTCAATGGCGACACCCAGTCCTCATCGGTCAGCGGCACCCTGGCCTTCGGCACCAGCGCCACCGCCGCCAGCGGAGTCGGCAGTTATGCGATCATGGGTTCGGGTTTGTCGGCTTCCAACTATGTCTTCGCTCAGGACGCAGGCAATGCGACGGCGCTGACCATCAACCCCGCCACCTTGCTCTATGTCGCCGACGCGGCGAGCCGGACGTATGGTGCAGCCAATCCGGCGCTGACCGGCACCATCGCCGGCTTCGTCAATGGCGACACCCAGTCCTCGGCCGTCAGCGGCGCTTTGGTCTTTGGGAGCGCGGCCACTGCGGCCAGCGGGGTCGGCGCCTATGCCGTGAACGGTTCGGGCCTGTCGGCCTCCAACTATGTCTTCCAGCAGGCGGCCTCCAATGCCACCGCCCTGATCATCAATCCCGCCACCCTGCTGTATGTCGCCAATGCGGCCACGCGCAGCGCCGGCGCCGCCAATCCGGCCTTGAGCGGCCGCGTCACCGGCTTCGTCAATGGCGACGCGCAAACTTCGGCCACCAGCGGTACCCTGGTCTTCACCACCACGGCCGATCCGGCCAGCGCGGTCGGTTCCTATGCGGTCAACGGCTCGGGCCTGTCGGCGGTCAATTATGTTTTCGCCCAGGCGGCTTCCAATGCCTCTGCCCTGACCGTGACCCCGGCCACCGACACCACGCCGCCACCGAACACGCCGCCACCGGCAATATTGACCGCCGTGACCGTCGCCCTGCAGATGCCGCAAAACCTGCCGCCCAAATCGCCGCCGCCTGCGCCGCCACCGCCCGCGCCGCCACCGCCCGCGCCACCGCCGCCCGCGCCGCCGCCCCAGCCCAGCCCGCTGGCGGACGATGACAGCCAGGGCCAGGAGCCCGATCCGCCGACCAGTTCGGACCAGGCGGCTTCGTCTGTTGCCTCGAGCCTGGATGGTGGCGCGAGCGCCGGCGGGAGCAGCAGCTCGGTCGTGGTGCCCGGCATGCTGGTCAGCACGCCCAGGCCGCCTTCGGGTACGCTAAGCGACGCTACTGTGTTGTCCGGATTTGGGAATGCCGCGCTCTGGCAGTAGCAAAATCGACATATGACTATTTGTCGGAAAAAAAGATCCGGCTTGAGCCGCGTTGCGGCTTCGCAACCTCGCCGCGAAGATTGCTTGCCTTTGCAACATGGCTTCTACTGCCGCCGGTTGGCGTTTTCCGGGGAGCGCCGCGTCGCGCGTCTGCGCGGCAGGGGGGACATGGTGCGTTCGGGCAAGTCTGCAGTTGGCGGGCGGGGCTTGGGGCTGCGGGTTCGCGGCTGCGCCTTGGCGTCCGCCAGTGTCATTCCGTTCCTGGCCCTGGGTATCGGGGCCGCCCTGGCGCAGCCGGTGGGTGGCGCGGTGGTGGCGGGCCAGGCCCAGATCACCAGCGCCGGCGCCACCACCCTTATCAATCAGTCCACGGCCAAAGCCATCATCAACTGGCAGGATTTTTCCGTCGCCAAGAGCGGCAGCGTCCAGTTCAACCAGCCCAGTTCCGCCGCCATCACCCTGAACCGCGTCACCGGCGGCAATGTCTCCGCGATTGACGGCGCCATCCGCGCCACCGGCCAGGTCTGGCTGCTCAATCCCAACGGCCTGCTGATCGGCAACGGCGCCCAGATCAATGTCGGCGGCTTGCTGGCCACGACCTCCGACATCGCCAACCAGGATTTCCTGGCCGGGCGTTACAATTTCTCCGGCGGCGGCAGCGGTGCGATCGTCAACAACGGCGTCATCAAGACCGCGTCCGGCGGTTCGGTGGTGCTGTCGGCGCCCAAGGTCACCAACACCGGCGTGATCGCTGCCAGGGCGGGCAAGGTGGTGCTGGCCGGCACCGACACCTTCACGGTGGATTTCGACGGCGACCATCTGATCTCCTATGCCGTGGGCGCGTCCTCCCAGACCGGCCAGGTGCTGAATTCCGGCGCCATCAAGGCGGCGGGCGGCAATGTGCTGTTGACGGCGCGCGCGGCGAGCGGCGTGCAGGACGGCGTGGTCAACAATACCGGCATGATCGAAGCCACCACCGCGCGTTCGGTGAATGGCGAGATCGTGCTGGATGCGGGGGAGGGCACCGCGGTCAGTTCCGGCAGTCTGGATGCCTCGGGCAAGGGCGCGGGCCAGACCGGCGGCAGCGTGCAGGTGCTGGGCAACCAGGTCGCCGTCAGCGATGGCGCAAAGATCGACGTGTCAGGCGATGCCGGCGGCGGCACGGTGCTGATCGGCGGCAATTTCCACGGCCAAGGGTCGCAGCCTCATGCTTTGACCACCACGGTCGGCAAAGCCACCATCAAGGCCGACGCCATCACCAGCGGCAATGGCGGCAAGGTGGCGGTGTGGTCGGACGGCCAGACCGGCTTCGCCGGCGCGATCAGCGCCCAGGGCGGTGCGACCGGCGGCAATGGCGGCCAGGTGGAGACCTCGGGCCACTATCTCCAGGTGGCGGACGGCGCCAGTGTCATCACCGCCGCGCCGTTCGGCACGGTCGGCGACTGGCTGCTCGATCCCGATTTCATCACCGTTTCCAATGCCAGTGGCAGTGGTACTTTGCTGCCCGACAGCATCAATGGTGGCGTAGGCATATCCTTCGCCGACAGCACGACCTCGACCATCACTCCGTCCGCTATCAGCGGCGGCCTGTCCAATACCGACATCACGCTGCAGGCCAACACCGACATCACCGTCAACGACAGCATTATCGTCAATCCATCTATAACAGATCCCAACGTGTCTGTTGGCTATCCCCACACCCTGACCTTGCAGGCGGGGCGTTCCATCATCGTCAACGCTTCGATCAGCAACGGCAGCACCAGCAGCGGTGCGGCGGTCATCCTGTCGGCCAATGATCCCGGTGCTTATCCGACCAACGGCAGCGCGCCGCCTGGCGGACTGAGCGGTCGCGACTCTGGCGTCGCCAACATCTCCTTCAGCAGCGGCGCCTCCATCACCGCTGCGCATGTCGAGTTGATTTTGCATTCCACGGGCGCCGGCGACGGCACCAATGGCGGCACGATCGGCACGGCGGGCACGCCCGCCTTGATCGGCGCCTTCGCGGGATCATCGGGCAGCCCGACTTATATCCAGACCGACGGCGCCGATGCCTATGTCGCCACGGCCGGACAGGTCGGCTTTACGTTCGGCTTCGCCGATGGCTTCGGTACCTTTGCAAACGGCGCCAACCTGGGCGCGCCCGCCGGCAATCTTTTCGTCACCGCAGCAGGCGCCACCCAAAACCTGCCGATCATCGCCAAGAATTTCACCTTCGCCCAGCCCACCGGCCTGCCCGGCGGACTTCCCGTGACCCTGACGGACCCCGGCAACGCCATCAGCGGCACCATCCAACTCAGCAACTTCGCGGCCAGCGCCGGGCCGACCAGCATCGCCAACAGTGTCGCCACCATCCTGGGCAATACCAGCTTGACCGGCGATTTTTCACTGTCCTCGGGCTCCGACCTCACGGTTACCGACACCAGCGCCAGCGTCACCGACAATGGCGCGCTGTCCCTGGCGGCGGGGGGCAATCTCAGCCTGGGCCTGAACATAACGTCCACCGGGCCGGCGATGCTCACCGCGGGCGGCAACATCACCCAGGGCGCCGCGATCATCGCGCCGGGCCTGGCCGCCAGCGGCGCCAACATCACCCTGAACAATGATGGCAACACCATCACCGGCTCGGTGATGCTGACCAGCGCCGGAGCCATCAGCTTCAGCGACACCGCCGCCGTCACGGTGGGCGCGGTCGGCAACGGCTCCGGCCCCGCCACGGCTTCAATCGCCATCGTCGACACCAATGCCAGCCCCACGATCCTCAACGGCACCATCGCCGCCACCGGCGCGGTCAGCATCCATGCCACCGGCGGCATCGCCACCACCGGGACGCCGCTGATTTTCGCCGACAGCGTGGACCTGCAAAGCAGCGCCGGGGCGATCGGCGTGACCGGGCCCATTCCCGTCACCGCCAATTCGGTGGATGCCGTCACCAGCAACCAGGCCATCAACCTGGCGCTGACGGCGACCCCCGGCAGCACCGTCTCCATCGGCGCCAATACCTTCGGCATCAATGCCGGCACCGCCGCCGTCATCCTGACCGCCAATGGCCTGGCCCAGACCGCACCCATCATCGCGGGCAACCTCACCATCAATGCCCCGGCGACGGCGACCAATGTCAATGGCTATGTCCTGACCAACGCAGGTAACAGCGTCAGCGGCACGCTTTCGGTCATAGAGCCCACCAACACCACGCTCACGGGCGTGGTCCAGTTCACCAATTCCCAGGGCCTGACGATCGGCAGCATAAACACCATGCCTGTCACCGCCAGCAACAGCGGCGCCTATGGCGCGATCACATTGCAGACCCTGAGCGGCGATCTGATGCTGAACGGCGGCATCCAGGGCAGCAGCGTTACTCTGACCGCGGCCGGAAATATCAGCCAGAACACGGGGGCCGGTCTGTTCGTTGGTTCCAACGCGGAATTGCAGCTCACGGCTGGCGGCCAGATCAACTTGACCGGCAATGCCAATGTCCTGGGCCAGGCTATCACCTCCACCGGCAATGGCAGCGAAACCGCCGTCACCACGCCCGGCCAGCTGGCGATCAACAGCGGCGGCGCTGTGAACATCGCGCTGGCATCCAATGTCCGGCTGCTGAACTCCACCGTCACCGGCGGCCTGACGCTGAGCACGTCCGGCAGCTATGCGACCCTGGATGCTTCCGGCAACAGCGTGAGCCATCTCAACGGCATGGATGTCTTTGGCGCGGTGTCGGTGACGGGCCTGGCGACCCTGACGGCGAATGGCGGCGGCGACATCGCCGAGACGACGGGCCAGCTGACCGCCACCGGGCTTTCCGTCAATGGCGGCAACATCACCCTGGGCGCCACCGGCAATGCCATCGGCGGCGCGATCTCGCTGACGGCCAGCGGCAATATCGTGCTGCAGAATTCGGTCACCACCACGCTGAGTTCGATCCTCGAAACCGGCACGGCCGGGTCGCTCATCGTCAATGTCGCCGGGCCGGCAAATCCCGGCGTGACCGTGGGGTCCATCACGGTGCCCGGCAGCGCAAGCCTGCATGCCGCCGGCGACTTCGGAGCCGGCGGATCGATCGCCGCCAACAGCGTTGACGTGCAAAGCACTGCGGGCGCGATCGGCGTCATCAACAATACCCTGAACCTTGTGGCCGATGCGGTGGACGCGGTCACCAGCAACGGCGCCATCAACCTCAGCCTGAGGCCGCGCACGGCGCCGGTGGTTTCCATCGGCATCGGCACGCTGGGCATCGATGCCGCCGCCGGCGACGTTTTCCTGAACGCGATCAGCCTGAACCAGACGGCGCCGATCATCTCGGGCGGCCTGAATATCGGCGTCGGCTCGCTGGCGAACACCGAAGGCGCCTATACCCTGACCAATCCGGGCAACACTGTCACCGGCAATCTCGTGATCTCGGCGCCGGACAACAATCTGGGCACCGGCGGGGTGCAGTTCGTCAATTCCCAAAGCCTTCTGGTCAACTTCGTCAGTACCGCCCCGACTTCGGGCGGCAGCGCCTATGGCGGGGTGACGTTGCAGACCCTGAGCGGCGACCTGACGATTGGCAGCGTCGCGGGCAATGGCGTGATCCTGAGGGCCGCCGGCAATATCGCCGAGGGCGCGACCTCGGGAATAAATGTATCGGCGGGCTCCGCCATCGGCCTGCAGCTCACAGCCGGCGGCCAGATTACCTTGGCAGGCGTCAACAATGTCAATCCGACAGTTGCACCGACCGGCAATGGCAGCGAAACCGCCATCGCTGCGCTCGGCCGTCTGTCGGTTTCCAGCGGCGGCTCCGCGACATTGAGAATGACCAGTGGCGTCAATCTGGTCTCGGCCAATGTAACCGGCGGATTGACTGTGATGGCCGTCAGCGCCACCGCCCTTGCCACACCGGCGGGCGGCACGGCCCCCAGGCCCAACGACATAAATATCGGCGGCGCAGTCTACGCAACGGCGCTCACGGCGACCGCCGCCGGCGCGATCTCCATCCTCAGCCCGATCACGGTGTCCGGCCTGGTGACCCTGACGGCGGCCGGCGACATCACGCAGAACACGGGCGCGACGACCAATGTGGCGATCAGCGCCTTGGGCGGGCTTTCCGCCACCAGCAGCGCCGGCCTGATCCGGCTGGATGACGCCGGCCATGCCGGCAGCGTGACGGACGCGGGCAATGCCATTGCCAGCTTTGTGCGCTTCAACAGCGCCGGCGACACGACGCTGGTCAACACCGTCACCACCATGGTCGGCGGGCCGGCCGGGACATCCGTGCCTGCTTCCATGTCGGTTGGCGGCAATCTGAGCCTCAAGGCCCTGGGCAGCGCCAGCGACCTGATCCTCAACACCAATACCATCATCAGCGGCACCGGCCTCAGCACGGCAAGCGCCGGGCGCAATATTGTGGACTATCAGGATCGCGGCATCCTGACGGCGGCCAACCTGTCGGTGTCGGCCCTGAACGGCACCATCGGCGCCAATGACGGCGTGACCTTGAATGCCACCTATTCCATCGGCACCTATGGCCTGAACAACGGCGCCATCAACCTGCAGGCCGCGTCCAGCGCCGGTGGGAGCATATTTGTTTCGTCGCCGACGCCGATCCGGCTGGGCAGCAGCTTCACCACCGGGCCGGCCCTGTCGGGCGGCGTGACCACCATCTTCGACAGCGGCAGCCTGACCCAGATGCCGGGCGCCGCCGGCGCCATCGCCACCGCCGGGCTGGCGGTCTATAATTTCTTTGCCCCCCAGACCGCCAACAACATCATCCTGACCAATCCGCTGAATGCCGTCGGGGGCGCGGTCCAGTTCCAGACCACCGGCAATGTCAGCTTCACCAATTCGGTCGACACCAATCTGGTCTATGCGAACTATGTCTCCAACGGCGTCACCTCGCCCGCCGGCGCGGTCGACATCGAGGTGCTGGGCGCGAACAATCCGACCCTGACGGTCGGCGCGGGCGCGGCGCCCAGCCTCGATGCCATCTCCGCCGGTTCCCTGACCCTGCATGCGTCCGGCAGCATCCTGCAGGGCGGCGCCGGCGCGGTGGACGGAACCGCCATGACGCTGGTCAGCGACACCGGCGCGATCGGCACCGCGGCCGCGCCCCTGCTGGTCAGGGCCAGCGACAACACCGTCGCGGCCCGGACCAATTCCAATCTCATTGTCCTGAGCGTCCTGCCCGGGGCGAGCGGGTCTTCTTCGATCTATTTCGGCCAGGTCGGCAGCCTGGACGGCCTCAGTTCGGGCGGGCAGGGCAATATCGCGGTGCTTGCGCCGAATGTCGACGTCTTGATCGACAGTCTGGTGGCCTATGATTCCTATTTCACGGCCCGGAGCTTCGAGCTGGATTCCGCCTCGGTGCACATGATCGGCGGCCAGACCTCCGGCGGCAGCATCGACATCACCGCTGCTTCGGGCGCGGGCCTGATGATCGGCAACAGCTATCCCGGCGTCACGACCTATGGCCTGGACGCCGGGACCGGCTTCATCTTCCTCACCGCCGACGGCGCCATCACCCAGGCGGCGGGCGGCGCCGGCCTGATCAAGGGCGGCACCGTGGGCATCGTTGGCATCGGCGGGGTGAACCTTGCCAATACCGGCAACGCCATAACCGGCCAGATCGAGATCGCCAGCCTGGGCAATGCCGCGCTCTACAACAGCACGGACACCCATCTGCTGGCCGGGGTTTCCGGCGGCACCTTCACCGCCCAGTCCGGCGCCAACCTGTATCTCGACACCGGCGCGACCGTAATCTCCACCGCCACCAGCGGCGACGGCGTGGTGCTGGTGGCCCAGGATTCCTTCATCGACAATGCCGGGGCGGGCGGCGCCACCGCGCTCACGGCCGGCGCCATCCAGGCCTCGGGCGGCCAGGGCCTGCCGCTGGGCGTGTTCACGGCCGGGGCCCGCTTCCTGATCTATTCCGCGGCGCCCGCCAATGACGTGTTCGGCGGCCTCAACAGCAACACTATGGCGATCTGGGGCGTCACCTATCCCACGGCGGTCACCGCCACGGGCAACCGCTATATTTTCGCCGTCCAGCCGACGGCAACCCTGCAGGCGGGCAATGTCTCCGCCACCGCCGGGACCGACAATACCGCCGCCCTGCAGAACCAGTATGCCCTTGCCGGCCTGCAGCCGGGCCTGACGGGCGTTTACCTGGCCGACACCGCGGCGATCTTCAGCGGCGCGCCGGTTCTCACCAGCCAGGGCGCCAGCGCCACCGCGGCCGCGGGCACCTATACGATCGGCATCGCGCCGGGCACCCTGGCCGCCAACAACGGCAGCAATTATCTCTTCCAGAGCGCCAATGGCGTGCTGACGCTGGCCGCCGCGGCCAACACTGGCACCAACACCGGGACCAATACCGGCACCAACACCGGCGGCGGATTGATCACCGACAATGTCCCGGCCTCGCCGACCCTGAGCGGCTTCATCACCAGCACCATCAATGTGCAGTCGCTGCCGCCGGCCACGCCGCCGCTGACCCCGGTGGAGGTCATCGCTTTGTTGCCGATCCAGCCACCGCCGCCGCAGCCGCCCGCGGCGTCCGGCGCACTGGAGGCCCTGTCGGGCGATGGCGGCCCGGCCGAGCCGGCGACGTCCTCCGACCAGGCGACCGGCTATGTCGCCGCCAGCCTGGAGGGCGGCGCCACCCCGGCCGTGGTCATCCAAGGGGTGTCCGGCGGCGTCCTGATCCCGCGTTTCCTGCGCGCCACCGCGCCGGTGCCGCCGGGCACGTTAAGCGATCCAAGCGTTCTTTCCGGCTTTGGCAATACTTCACTGTGGCAATGATTTAGACTTGTTGACGGACTTGAAAGTGGTTGGGGCATGACACGGTTGCAGAACAAACGCTGGGCGCGGTGCGCCGCTTTGACGGGGACGGCCGCGCTTCTGTGCGCGGCGTCCCCGGCCGCCTGGGCGCAGGCGCAGCTGCCGCGCGGCTTGCAACTGCCCGGCGCGGTGCAGCCGGGCCGCGACCGCCCCGCGCCCGAAGTGCCGACCCAGCCCGATTTCGATTTCAGCATCGAAGCGCCGCAGCGTTCCCCCATCGGCCGTTCGGTGGACCAGGTCGCGTTCACCCTCAAGGATCTGAAGATCGAGGGGGCCAGGACCCTGCCGGCGGACAGCTTCCGCCCGCTCTATGCCGGGCTGATCGGCAAGCAGATCAAGCTCAACGACATTCTCGATATCGCCGACGCCATCGAAAAGGCCTATCGCGACCATGGCTATATCCTGGTGCGCGCCTATGTGCCGCCGCAGCGGGTGCGCGACGGCGTCTTCACCATCAATGTGGTGGAAGGCAAGATCGCCCATGTCACGGTCGAAGGCGGCACCCCCGCCACCCAGGACCAGGTCAAGGGCTATCTTTCCCACAGCCTGGACACCGCGCCGCTGCCGCTGACCACCATGGAGCGGGGCCTGCTGCTGTCCAACGACCTGCCCGGCGTGGTCGCCGCGGGTGTGCTCAAGCCGTCCGAGGATATTCCAGGCGCCTCCGACCTGGTGGTGACGCTGGACCAGCCGCGCTATACCGGCGGACTTGGCTTCGACAATCGCGGTTCTCGCTATTCGGGCCTGTGGACCCTCAATGCCGATGCCGAGGTCAATGGCGTGTTCGACGCCGCCGACCAGATCGGCGCGGTGCTGACCACCTCGCCCGACGCCAGCGAACAGATCGCCGGCCAGTTGCGCTATCGCCGCCCCATCGGCGATGACGGCGTGATCGGCAGCGTGCTGGGCACCATCACCCATGGCGAGCCCGGCTCGACCCTGTCGGCCTTCGGCGTCGTCACCGACAGCTATGCGGTGGGCCCCCGCATCACCTGGCCGGCGATCCGCACCCGCGCCCAGTCGCTGCAGTTCGATGGCGGCTTCACGGTGCAGAATGCCGACATCGACGTGCTGTCCACCCGCGTCAGCCATGACCAGTGGCGAGTGCTGGATGCCAGCGCCACCTATCTTTATTCCAACTGGCTGGGCGGTTCCTGGCTGGCCACGGCCGGCATCGCCCAGGGCATTCCCGGGCTGGGGGCCACCGCCAACGGCTCCAGCGAACTGTCGCGCAAGGGCGGCTATACCGACTTCACCAAATTCACCGGCCTGTTGCGCTACAGCGCGCCGCTGCCCGCCAGCCTGTCGGTGGTGCTGACGGGGCAGGGCCAGTTCTCCATGTCGCCGCTGATCAATGGCGAGCTTGTCTCGTTCGGCGGCATCGGCATCGGGCGCGGCTACGATCCGGGCGCCATCACCGGCGACCATGGCATCGGCGGTTCGGCCGAACTGCGCTGGGACGCGCCGTATGCCAACGCCTATCTGCTAGCGCTGCAGCCTTATGTTTATCTCGACGGCGGCCAGACCTGGTACATCCAGCGCGGCGCGGCGCTGGACCCCGCGCTGCAGGACCAGTCCATCGGCTCGGTCGGCGGCGGCGTCAGGCTCAGCCTGCCGCGCAATGCCTCGCTGGGCCTGGAAGTGGGCCAGACCCTGAAGGGCGTCACCGGCAGCGATGTCGGCCGGACGGCCACCAAATTCTTCATCACCGGCGGCGTGAGGTTCTGATGCGACAGTCGCTGCGCAATGTCTCTGTTTCGCTGCTGGGCGGCATCGCCCTGGTTCTCCTGGGCATGGCCCCCGTGATGGCGGCGCCGGGCGACCTGGGCGCCAACATGGCGGGCGAGAGTTGCAGCCTGGGCGGCGACGGTGGGCAGGAGATTCTGTGTGGCAAATCCGGCGTCAGTTCCGGCGGCGTCCATCGCATCGGGTTGGGCGTGCCGCTGGCGGCCGCCGAGCCGGCCAGGCGCGGCGCCGTGGCCGCGGCCATTCGCGGTCTGCCGGGCAACGGCACCGCCGCGGGCCTGCGCTGCGACGCGGGCAAGAGCCTGGACGCTGACACGCTTCTGTTCTCGTGCAATGCCGGGGCCACGCCGCATGTCGTGCTGGCCTCCGTCCGCCCGGATGCGCTGTTCCTGGCCGACGGCCTGCCGGGCATGATCGATGTGCTGGCAAGCGCGATCGCCAATCGCTCGGGCGCCCCGGTCTCGGGCGCGGCGCTGGCCGGCGCGGCGGTGAAGTCCGGCTTTTCCGCCAAGGAACTGAACGCCGCGACCGCCGATTACACCGGCTATCTGCAATTGATGGCGGCGGGCAGCCGCGCCGCCGCGCGCGGCAATTATCCCGCCTCCGAACAGGCCTATCGCGACGCCCTGGATATCGAGACCCGGCTGTTCGGGCCCGACTCCAACGCCGTGGGCGCGACCTTGCTGGAACTGGCGCTGCAGGTTTCCAACCAGCAGCGCTTCGACGAGGCCGCCGCCCTGTTCCGCCGCGCCACCCCGATCATCGAGGCCGCGCCCAGCCCGGAAATCCGCGCCCGGCTGGCCTCCTATCGCGCCCTGGATACCGCCAACCAGCGTCACTATGAGGAAGCCCTGGTCTTTGCCCGCCGCGATACCGCCGCCCGCCAAGCCGCGGTGGATGCGGTGCGCAACGGCGGGCTGGACATGAACGGCAATCCGCCGGTGGTCTCCACCCTGCTGGACGGCGAACTGGCCCATGCCCTGCGGGTGCAGGCGGCGCTGGAACTGCGCGTCGACAACATCCCCGGTGCCCAGGCGGACGCCGAACGCGCGCTTTACATCATCACCGCCCATCCCGACCTGCCGCTGGCCTGGCGCGCCGACATCGTGTCCCTGATGGGCGACATCAACGACAAGCAGGGCCGCGTCACCCCGGCCGAGCGCAATTTCCTCGACGCCCTGGCGATGGACAAGAAGCTGTATGGTGATACCGGGCCGACCATCCAGGCGCAGCTGCGGCTGGGCCGCTTCTATGCCGATGAACAGGTTTATGCGCCGTCCATCGCCGCTTATCGCGAGGCCTTCACCCTGCTGGCCAAGGATGCGCCGGCGCGCTCGCAAGTGGCGACGGACCAGATCATTCCTTTCCTGGCGGCGGCCAATGCTTCCTTGGGCGGTCCCGACAAGGCGCGGCTGGAAGCCGAAATGTTCGCCGCCAGCCAGATCGTGGACAATGGCGTCACCGGCCAGACCATCGCCCGCATGGCGGCGCGCCGCGCCGCCGACACTCCGGCTTTGGCGGCGCAAGTGCGCGCCGCCGACGATGCCGCGCGCGAGCGCGACGAACTGCGCATGGCGCTGGCGGCGGAACACGCCAAGAGCAGCGATCAACATGACGCCAAGCGCGAAGCCCTGCTGACGGCCCAGACCGAGGCCGCGACAGCCAGGGCCGCAGACCTTGCCGCCAAGTTGAAGAAGGATTTCCCGGCCTATGCCGGCCTGGCCGATCCCGGCCCCGTGACTCTGGATGCCATACAGAAGGCGCTGCATCCGCGCGAAGCCTTTGTCAGCTTCATGATCGGCGTCCATTCCAGCTATGTGCTGCTGGTCACCCAGGACGGGCTGACGGTCAAGCCGATCCAGACCAATGCCGACGATCTGGCGGGCGACATCGCCGATCTGCGCAACGCCTTTGTGCCCAAGCTGGGCAAGCTGCCGGAATTCAGCCTGACCCAGGCGGCTGCAATCTATAAAGAGACGCTGGGCCCGGTGTCGCCGCAGCTCCAGGGCGTGGATCACCTGACCGTGGCGGTCAGCGGCGACCTGGCCAGCCTGCCTTTCTCTTTGCTGGTGACCAGCCCCGGCCAGCCGCGCGATTATGTCCATGCCGCCTGGCTGATCCGCACCATGGCGGTGTCGGAAACGCCCTCGGCGCGCGCCTTCCTGTCGCTGCGCGATGCCCCGGTCACGATCCAGCCCAAGCCGTTCCTGGGCATCGGCAATCCCACTTTCGTCGGCGGCGGCAACGGCGCTACCCAGGCCGCGTCGCTGAACGCGCTGGCCCAGGCCTGCACCGCCGCCGGCCCCGCCGATCCGGCGCTGCTGCGGGTGCTGCAGCCGCTGCCGGACACGGCGGCCGAGGTGCAGGCGGTGGGCCGCAACCTGGGGGCCCAGCCGGACGATATTCTGCTGGGCGCCGCCGCCAGCGAGGACGGCCTGCGCGCCAAGCCGCTGGACCAGTATGCGGTGCTGTATTTCGCCACCCATGGCTTGCTGCCGGGTGAACTGCATTGCCAGGCCCAGCCCGGCCTGGTGCTGTCGCCGCCGGCCGCCCAGGCCCAGTCCACCGCCAGCGATGGTCTCCTGACCGCCAGCGAGATCGCCGGCCTCAAGATCAACGCCAGGCTGGTGGTGCTGTCGGCCTGCAACACGGGTGCGGCGGGCGGCAAGGGTTTTGGCGGCGGCGCGCTGCAGGGCCTGGCCGATGCCTTCTTCGATGCCGGAGCCCATGCGGTGATCGCCTCGCATTGGGAGGTGCCGTCCACCGCCACCACCGCCCTGATGACCGCCACCTTCGCCAACCTGGCCAAGGACCCCAAACATGACGCCGCCGAGGCCCTGCGCCAGGCCCAGCTTGGCCTGATCGCCCAGGACAACCTGTCCCATCCCTTCGAATGGGCGGCCTTTACCCTGATCGGGGATGGGGCATGATCCGTACAAGGAGAGGGGAGGCTGTGATGATTTCCAGGCTTGCGTTTGCCCTTCTGGGCTCGGTGATGCTGGTGCAGCAGGCCGCCGCCGCCGTGTTGGTGGTGGCGGAAGCGCGCGGCATCGGGCTGAAGCCCGGCGCCCAGCTGGATTCCACCAAGCCGCTGGCCCTCAAGCAGGGCCAGCATGTCACGCTGATCTCCGAGACCGGCTCGACCCTCAAGCTGGACGGCCCCTACAACCAGCCGCCTTCGGCGGGTGGTGGTGGCGGGGTGGGGCTGAACCAGACCCTGGCGGCGCTGGTCACCCAGCGCACCGCCCGTGCCGGCGAGTTCGGCGTCACCCGCGGCACCGTGCTGGCGGCGCTGCCCGAACCCTGGGTGCTGGACGCCACTCACAGCGGCAATTTCTGCGTCCAGGAAAACGGCACCCCGACCTTCTGGCGGCCCGACGCCAAGGCGGCGGTGTCCTTTGCCGTGGCGCCGGTGGATCATAGCTGGAACGCCAAGGCGGAATGGGCCGCCGGCCAGGACCGCCTGGCCGTCACCACCGATGTGCCGATGCGCGCCGGCGATACCTATCTCGTGACCATCAACGGCACGGAATCCGCCGTCACCCTGGTCCAGGTTCCGGCCTCGCTGGTCAATGCCGACATGCGCGCCGGCTGGATGGCCAACCGGCGCTGCGAGCAGCAGGCCGAGGCGCTGGTCAAGACCGCCAGCCCGTGAAAAGACTGTTTTCCGGCGAAGGGGCAGAGCGGCGCAATGCGCTGCGCTCGGCCGCGATCTTCCTGGTGGTGTCGCTGGCCTTCGGCGGCTTCTCGCTGCTGTTCGTCAACAATTTCTCGGTGTTGAACCGCCTCGACCAGTTCGTGCAGGACTGGGAAGTCGCTTCGGTGTTCGCGCCGCGCGAGGCCCAGGACCCCGACATTGTCATCGTGGCGATCGACGAAGCCACCCTGTCGAACTTCGCCTATCGCTCGCCGGTGGACCGCCAGTTCCTGTCCACGCTGCTGACCCAGTTGAGCGCGCACCAGCCCAAGGCCATCGGGCTGGACTTTCTGCTCGACCAGCCCACCGAACAGGCCAAGGACGTGGCGCTGGCCCAGACCCTGCGCAGCCTGAAGACGCCGTTGAATGTCAGCTATATCGCGTCGTCCGACATCGTGACGCCGGACCAGAAGTCCTATGAAGACCAGATGGTGCCGCTGCACCTGCGCGCCCTTGCCAACCTGCCCACCGACCAGTTCGACACCGCCCGCGACGTCTTTCCCGGCCATACCGTCAAGGGCCAGTACATCATGGGGCTGGCGCGTTCGCTGGCGGCCAAGGCCGGGATCAAGACCGCGGACGAGGAAGTGCCGATCATCTGGCATGGCCGCCCCGAACCGACCGACACCGATTCCGAGCCCAAGCCCTTCAAGCAGATTTCCGCCACCGTGGCGGGCTTCATGCCCGATAGCTGGTACCGCGACAAGATCGTGCTGATCGGCTCGGATGTGACCCTGGTGGACCGCCACCGCACGCCCTTCTCGGTGATCTTTTCCGGCAATGACGGCCAGTTGCCGGGCATCGTGATCCAGGCCCATGCCTTGTCGCAACTGCTGCACCACAAGGTCTCGCCCATCGCCGGCTGGCAGGTGAATTATTTCGTGACCGTGGGGCTGGCCATGATCGGTGCGCTGCTGGGCATGATCTCGGGCTCGCTGTTGTGGCGGTCGCTGGGCATGGTGCTGATCCTGCCGCTGTTCTGGGTCGGCGGGGTGGCGCTGTATCACTACACCAATACCATGGTGGGGCTGATGTCGCCGGCGCTGGCGATGGTGGCCTCCTTCGCCGCCATGGATTCGCTGGGCGGCCGCGATGCCCGCAAGCAGAAGGCCTTCATCCAGGGCGCCTTCTCGCGCTATGTCTCGCCCGCGGTGGTGGACCGGATGGTGCAGGACCCGTCGCGCATGTCGTTGGAAGGCGAGCGCCGCGAGATGACCTTCCTGTTCTCGGACATCGCCGACTTCACCACCATGTCGGAGAAGATCGAGGCGGTGCAGCTGGCGCAGGTGCTGAACAGCTATCTCGACGGCATGACCAATCTGGTGATGCAGCATGGCGGCATGGTGGACAAGTTCATCGGCGATGCGGTGTTCGCCATCTTCAATGCGCCCCTGGACCTGGCCGGTCACCAGGCCTGCGCCGTGCGCTGCATGCTGGCGATGGACAAGTTCAGCGAGGACTACCGCAAGAAGATGCATGCCGATGGCGTGCCCTTGGGCATTACCCGCATCGGCGTCCATACCGGGGTGGCGGTGGTGGGCAATTTCGGCAGCCATGCCCGCTTCACCTATACCGCCTCGGGCGATGCGGTGAACACCGCCGCCCGGCTGGAGGGCATCAACAAATATTTTGGCACCCGGCTGTGCGTCAGCGGCGTCACCAAAAGGGCCTGCGGCGAGACGATCGCTTTCCGTCCCATCATCTCGGCCATCGTCAAGGGCAAGACCGTGGCGATGGATTTGTGGGAACCGCTGCACGACGACGCGCTGAAGCCCGACTTCCTGGGCAAATACATGGCGGCCTATGACGGCATGACGGCGGGCGACGGCTCACTGTTCGAGGCGCTGCAGGGGGATGACGACTATCTGGTCAAGCTCCATGTCGGGCGGCTGAAAAATGGCGAAACCGGCACCGAACTGAAGATGACGGACAAGTAGCCCGGCGTCCTGTATGTATGAAGCCGCGATGAGTTCCCTGCACCCCCAGGATCTGTTCGACCAGGCCATCGCGCTGCACCAGCGCGGCGATCTCGCCCAGGCGGAACGGCTGTACCAGCAGATCCTGCTGCTGGAGCCGGGGGCCTTTGCGCCGCGCCACATGCTGGGGGTGATCCGCGCCCAGCAGGGCCGCAGCGATGACGCCATCGCCCTGATCGCGGCGGCCTTGAAGCTGAACCCGCGGGTCGCCTCGGCCTGGATCAATCTGGGCAATGTCCAGAGTGCCGGCGGCCGCGCCGAAGACGCCGTGGAAAGCTACCGCAAGGCGCTGGAGATCGAGCCCGGCAATCTTGCCATCCGCAATCTCGAAAGCATGATCCTGTGGAGCCTGGGCCGGCTGGACGAAGCGCTGGACAGCGTCACCAAGGTGCTGGCGGCGCGGCCCGGCGACCTGGAAGCGCGGAACACGCGCGGCAACATCGCCCGCGCGCGGCGGCGCTTCGATGCGGCGCTGGCGGACTATGACGCGGTGCTGGCGGCGCGGCCCGACCTGGCCGAAGCCTGGACCAACCGCGGCGCCACCCTGTCGGAGATGGGGCGGCCGCGCGAGGCGCTGGAAAGCCTGGAGCGGGCGCTGGCGCTGCAGCCCGGCCTGGTGGCGGCGCTGAGCGATCGTGGCTTCAACCTGCGCGAACTGGAACGGCATGACGAGGCGCTGGCGAGTTTCGACGCCGCCCTGGCGATCCAGCCCGACTATGCCCCCGCCTGGGCCAATCGCGGCAAGGTGCTGAGCGAGATGAACCGGCTGCCGGAAAGTTTCGACGCCTTCCTGCGGGCGTCGCGCATGGCCTTCGGCGGGCGCAAACCCGGCCCCGCCATGGCGCACAAGCTGCAGCACGACCGCGAGCAGCAGGACTGGCTGGCGGCGCACCAGGCCGGTGACGGTGCGCGGATCGCGGGACGCGCGGTCAATCCGCACAACGCGCGCAAGGCGGCGCAGGACTGGGCCGATACCGATCCCAGGATCGTGGTGATTGACGATCTTCTGAGCGCCGACGCGCTGGCGGAACTGCGCCGCTACTGCCTGGGCGCGGGCATCTGGCATACCGCCTATCCCCAGGGCTATCTGGGCGCCTTTCCCGAAGGCGGCTTCGCCGCGCCGCTGCTGGCCCAGGTGGCGGAGGAATTGCGCGATACCTTTGCCGGGATATTCGCGGCCCACCCGCTGCGCTATCACTGGGCCTTCAAATACGACAGCGAGATGGACGGTATCGGCATCCATGCCGACGAGGCCGCGGTGAATGTGAATTTCTGGATCACGCCGGACGCGGCCAACCGCGATCCGCAAAGCGGCGGCCTGGTGATCTGGGACAAGGCGGCGCCGTTGGAATGGGATTTCGCCAAGTTCAATGCCGATGAAAGCGCCGCCTATGAATTCCTGGCCCAAAGCGGCGCCCGGCCGGTCACCGTGCCCTATCGCGCCAACCGGGCGGTGATCTTCGATTCCAACCTGTTCCACAAGACGGATACGATCCGCTTCGCGGGCGGTTATGAGAACCGGCGCATCAACATCACCATGCTGTACGGCCGCCGCCGGCGCGTCTGAACGGCGATGGCGACCGCGCCGATCCGCGCCGCAAGGCTGCCCGAAAAGCGCGCCGAACCGTCCCGAAATGCCTCAAAATGTTTGAAGGGGCCATGGAATGCCTCCCAACCCGTCATGCCGCAGGCGGAGGAAAAGATCAGTACACGGAGTTATACGGAAATCCTGCTCCGTTATCGCGTGCAGACCGCCCAAAATACGTGCACCCGGCGGCACATTATTTTATAATGCACTGCAGTATGATGAAATCTCAGGATATTTACCGCACAAAATATGTGCCTTTGCCCGGAAACGAAGCATTTATAACAACGGTTCCGATGATGTGAAATAATCGGTCTTAAATCTCATTTAATAGACATAATATATCATTATAAAGCGATCATACAGCACTAAATTACCATACACCCCCATTTCGATACATTATTATCACTTTGCCTTTTCGTCACAAACGGCCGGAAAGAATCCGATTTACGCCCCGAGGAAACTCGCAATACGGTTTGCGGCATATCTTGCACTGCACAAAAACAACAAACCACACAGAGGAAACGGCGGAAGGAACCAAACAACTTCGCGAAGGCGAAAAATCCGGGGGTTCCCTTATGTCTGTACGTTCTAAAATCAAAGCGTCTCTGTTTGTCGGGACGTCTCTTGCAGTTTTCGCGGCGATGGCCGCACCCGTCCTGGCGCAACAGGTTGCCCAGGCGCAGGCCGATACCGAAGCGGTGATCGTCACCGGCACCCGCGTCACCGGCATGACCGCCGCCGACAGCGCCGCGCCCGTGACCGTTCTTGGCAACGACGCCCTGACGCATGTGGGCCAGCCCAACCTGATCCAGGGCCTGGCGCAGAATATTCCTTCGTTCAACGCCGAAGCGCATGGCGGCGATACCGCCAACCTGACGCTTTCGGCGGCCCTGCGCGGCCTGTCGCCCAACGACACCCTGGTGCTGGTGGACGGCCATCGCCGCCACGCCACCGCCAACCTGCACGTTCTGAGCGGCGCCTATCAGGGCGCTGCGACCACCGACCTGGACCTGATCCCGGTTTCGGCGATCGATCACATCGAAGTGCTGCAGGACGGCGCCGCCGCCCAGTACGGCACCGACGCCATCGCCGGCGTCGTCAATATCATCCTCAAGCACAACAACAGCGGCGGCCTGGTGACGGCGCAGGGTGGCCAGTATTTCGCCGGCGACGGCGACACCTATGACTTCAGCGGCAATATCGGCTTCGACCTGGGCGGCAAGGGTTTCCTGACCATCACCGGCGAGAAACGCTTTCGCGGCTTCTCCCAGCGCGGCTTCGGCGACACCCGCGTCGTCAACCCCGACGGCACCCCCAAGGTCACGCCCTATAACGCCCAGGCCATTCCGGGCTATCCCAACATCAACCCGGTGGACGGCGATCCGGAATCCCAGCTCACCACCGTGCTCTACAACTCGGAATATGAGATCACGCCCGATGTGACCCTCTATTCGAATGGCAGCTTTGGCCGCCGCATCGCGCGGTCCTATGAAAATGACCGCGTTCCCAACACCGTGATCGCGCTGGGCACCTCCAACCAGCAGTTCCTGCCTGCGGGCTCGGCCAATCCCGGCTTTACCGGCGGCGCCGGCACCGGCTGCGGCACCCAGGCGGTGATCGGAGCCAACGGCGTCAATCCCTGCTTCCAGACCAATCCCAGCGGCAGCTACACCACCCCGGGCGAGGCGATCTTCTCGCCCACGGGCTTCAAGCCGCTGGAGACGCTGAAGGAAGACGATTATTCCTACACCTTCGGCGCCAGGGGCAAGGTGGACGGCTGGACCTGGGATGTCGCAGGCACTTACGGCAAGGACATCGACAAGATCGGCACCTCCAACTCCGCCAATACCTCGCTGTGGGTGGATACCCATACCACCCCGACGGAATTCTATGACGGCGCCTTCGTCGCCTCGCAGCTGACCGCCAATGTGGACATCACCAAGGACTTCAATGTCGGTGCCTTCACCCCGCTCAGCGTCGCGGTCGGCTTCGAAGGCCGCGAGGATACCTATGCCATCACCGGCGGCGACCCGGCCTCCTACTACAAGACCGGCGCGCAATCCTTCCCCGGCTATAGCCCGACCAGCGTCCTGGCCAAGAGCCGCAAGAATTATGCGGAATATATCGACCTGTCGCTGTCGCCGATCGAGGCGCTGCAGCTGGAAATCGCTGGCCGCCACGAATATTACACCGACTTCCACGACGCCCAGGTCGGCAAGATCACGGCGCGCTACGACTTCACCCCCGCCATCGCCATCCGCGGCACCATCGCCACGGGCTTCCGCGCGCCGACCCTGCCGGAAGAATACTACACCCAGACCAACGTCTCGCCGACCTCGGCCACCGTCACCATCGGCCCGAACTCGCCGGCCGCCGCGGTCGAGGGCCTGTCGTCGCTGAAGCCGGAAAGCTCGGTCAACTACAGCATCGGCTTTGTCACCCATCTGTTCGACGGCCTCAGCGCCACGCTGGACGGCTATTCGATCGCCATCGGCAACCGCATCGTCGGCACCGGCACGGTGAACTGCACGGTCAGCGGCACGGTCGCGAACCAGACGGTGTGTAACGCCCTCGCCGCCAACGGCAATGTGCTGGACCCCAGCGTCACCACCACCGGCACCACCGTCTTCGCCAATGCCGTCAGCACCCTGACCCATGGCGTGGACTTCACCGTCAACTATGCCAGCGACTTTGGCGATTACGGCAGCGTGGGCTGGACCGGCGCGGCCAACTGGGGCGAAACCAGCATCTCGCGCTTTGCCCCCAACCCCGCGCCGCTGGGCAACACCAACCTGTTCTCGCCGGGCGCGCTTGCAAGCCTGACCACCTCCACGCCCAAGTTCAAGTTCGTCCTGGGCGCGCTATGGAACCTGGATGCCTGGACCGTCAACCTGCGCGAAACCATCTACGGTCCCTCGACGATATCGGTCACGCCCAGCATCTCGCCGATCACCTACTATGCGCAGAAGGTTGAGACCGCCGGCATTACGGACGTGGACATCACCTATGCCTTCACCGACAATCTGGACCTGACGGTCGGCGCCAACAACCTGTTCGACAAGAATCCGGAAACCATCGGTTTCGCGCCCGGCACCACGACGCCGATCGACGGCGCCAGCATCTACAACGAGCCGAACGGCGCCTCGCCCTATGGCATCAATGGCGGCTTCTACTACGGTCGTGCCACGCTAAAGTTCTGACAATGGGGGCAGTACCGCCCGCGACAGCGGACGGGACGCCGGGCAAAAGGCGGGTCGCAAGACCCGCCTTTTTCTTTGGGATGGCGGCAACAAAAAAGGCGGGCATAGGCCCGCCTTTTTCACGCGTTGCAAAGCAGCTTACTTCTTCGTCTTGCCGCCGACCTTCTTGGCGGCGATGAATTCGATTTCCAGGTCGGCGCCCGGCAGCACCAGGGCATAGGTGCGGAAGGCGGCGCGGGCCGGCTTGTTGGGCTGGGCGGCGGTGCCGAATTCGGTGGCCCATACCTTGTTCATGGCGGGGAAGTCGGCGGTTTCCGACAGGAAGACATGGGCGGCGACGACATCGCCGAAGCCAATGCCTTGCTTCTCCATCACGGCCTTAAGCCCGTCCAGCACCGAGCGGGTCTGGGTGGCGGTATCGCCGAAATTGGCGGGCTGGCCATTGGCGGCGGGTGTCACCGGCTTGGGCAGGGCGCCGGAGATGTAGAAGGTGGTATAGCCGGGCGGCACGCTGACAGCGGCGGCGATGGGCGAGGCGGCATTCTCGCCATAGATGCGCTGGATGCCCTGGGCGGAGGCTGCCGTCACGGCGCCGCACAACAGCACCGCCGCGAACGAAACCGACAGGGCGGTTTTCTGGAAGCTTTTCATGGTTTTTCCTTTTGGTCTGGTGACGGGCGGATGCCGGCACGGAGGGAGAGACACAGATGCTAGCAAAGCCCGGCGCATCCCGCCCGCGCTTTTCTTGTCGCGATGCGCGAAAGGGGCGAGATTTTTCATGGGGCTGCGAGAGCCTTTAAAAATGCCGACAAGTTGGGCATTCCGTCCCGCGGATTGTGCTAAAACCGGCGCATGTTCACCCACCGCCTCGCCACGCCCAACGATATGCCCGCACTGCAGGCGTTGATGCATGACGCCATTCGCGGGCTGTTGCCGCAATTCCTCCCGCCCGAAAAAGTGGAAGCCTCCTTCGCGGTGATGGGGGTGGACAGCCAGCTGATCGCGGACGGCACCTATTTTGTGCTGGAAGAAGACGGCGTGCTGGCCGGCTGTGGCGGCTGGAGCCGCCGCGCCACTTTGTTCGGCGGCAATCACACCGCCGGGCGCGATGCGCGTCTTCTGGACCCGGCCAGCGAGGCGGCGCGGGTGCGCGCCATGTACACCAGCCCCGCCTTTGTGCGCCGTGGCGTGGGGCGGCGGATCATCGAATTGTGCGAGGCCGCCGCGCGCGCCGAAGGCTTCACCCGCACCGAACTGGGCGCCACGGCGGGCGGCGAGCCGCTCTACAAGGCCTGCGGCTATGTCGAGATCGAGCGCCTGGACGTGCCGACGCCGATGGGGGTGACGGTGCCGATCACGCGCATGGGCAAGAGCCTCTAGCGCATGACTTTCACGTCTTCCGGTTTGACCTTGTCCTTGTACTTGTTGCCGAAATGGCTGCGGATATAGTTGACCACATCGGCGACCTGCTGGTCGCTCAGCATGGGCCCCAGTGCCGGCATCGCCTTCTGGCCGCCGACGATCACGCCGACCGGATAGCCCGCGGTTTCCAGCTTCTCATCCTTGGCCAGCGCCGGATACATGCCCGCGCCGACCGCGCCCTTGGCGTCAGGCATGTGGCAGCCCTGGCAGACGCCCTTGTAGATCGCCTCGCCGCCCTGGAAGGGAAAGGGGCTGTTGCCGGCAAAGCCGCCCAGGCTGGCGCGGGCGCGCGGCGGGGTGGGACCGGCATCGTCGGCCATCGCGGGCAGCACGGCGGCCAGGCTGAGGACGGCCGCGGCCGCCAGACGGATATTCATGTGCTTCTTCTCCATCGTCTCAGGCCATCACGCGCTTGTGCAGGCGTTCGATGGCGTCCAGCGCCGACAGCACGGCCCCTTCCTGCCAGGCGGGAATGCGCGAGGCATGTTCGCCCGCCAGCACGATGCGCCCGTCCAGGGCGCAGAGATTGTCGTAATGCTGGGCGCGGCCGGCCTCGGTCCAGCCGCCGGCGCAGCCCAGGGTCCAGGGCACGCGATGCCAAGCCACGGCAACGCCGGCCTCGAACTCTTCCTTGTATTGCGGATGCACCTTGGAGCCGTATTCCAGCGCGTCCTTGATGCGCTCCTCCGGCGGCTTGGCGGCGGCGATGAAGGCGGGTTCCCCGAAGGCATAGGCGCCCAGCACCACGCCTTTGCCCTTCGAGAAGTAATCCCACATCGGATAGCTGATGGTGCCGTTGGGCTGGTTGGTATAGGAGATGCCGCCATAGATCTTGTCGTCTTCCTCCCAGAAGCGGCGCTTGAATTGCAGCCCCACCTTGAGCGCGGCCATATAGGGCAGCTGGTTGATCGCCGCCTTCATCGGCCCGCCGACATTCATCGGAATCTGGCTGAGGATCGAGGCCGGAATGGTGCAGACACACCAGTCGGCGCTGGCGGTGCGCTTTTCCCCGCCGGTGCGGCTGTCGATATAGGTGGCGGTGACGCCCTTGTCGTCCTGCTTTATGTCGATGACCTTGGCGTTGTACTGGATCAGCGGCCCCAGTTCCTTGCCCATCGCCTTGCCGATCATGCCCATGCCGCCCTTGGGCTGGAAGATCGCGCTCTGCATCTCGTAATTGCAGCCCGCGCCGATGGCGGCCCACAGGCCGGACCCCAGCACTTCGCTCAAAGCACGGGGCTCGGATGGCACCGGCACCGAGTTCAGCCCGCCGCCTGGGTCCACCTCGAAGCCGCGGCGGTTGGAAGCCTCGATGCTCTTGGCATATTCGTAATTTTCGTTCAGCGCGCCCCAGTTCTTCAGCGCCGCCATCAGGATTTCGCGGTCCTGCTTGCTGACCGCCTGGTCCAGCGCGCCCTGTTTGGTGGACTTGGACAGAAGTTCGGCGACATGGCCCTGGAAGTCGGCCTGCACTTCGCGGTAGCGCTGCGGCTTGCCGCCATAGGCGTCGGTGGAATGGACCCAGGCGTTGTAGTTGACCTGGGTGAAGGGCTCCAGCGCCACGCCCAGCCGGTTCACATAATGCAGGATGCCCTGGTGGTGATAGGGCAGCCGCCACGGGCCGGGATTGATATACTGGCCGGGATCGAAGCCCACCTTCTGGGTGAATCCGCCCAGTTCGGTATAGGTGTCGCCGCCATAGAGCGACCAGTTCCGCCCGCCGGGGCGGCCGTTATATTCCAGCACCTGCACTTTATATCCGGCGTCGCGCAACTCCATCGCCGCGACCATGCCGGCGACGCCCGCGCCCAGCACCAGCACCGAGGTGCCCGGCGGCGGATTGGACAGCTTGATGGGGCCGGTGAAGGTGGACCCTTCCGCATATCCCAGTTCGGTCATGGCGTGATACATCGCGGCGCTGCCCGCCACGACACCGATCATGCTGAGAAGGGAGCGCCTGCTGGGCGCCATGGGTAGGTCTGTCATCAATTCCCCGCGAACAGTTATTGTGCCGCGAAACGCGGCAGCGTTGTTGTCTTTCCTGTCCCGCGCGCTTCCCGTATGCAGCGCCTGTTCCGGCGCCTTGCCGCGGCGATTCCATTGCGCGGTACAAGGATTAAAGCGGCGTGGGGCAGGCGGCGCAACGCAAGGGTGTGAAAATAGTTCTGCCCAAAAGCGCGCCAGCCTGCTGCCCAAAGGGGCGTGGCGTGAAATTTCTGGAGGCAGGTTTGTCAGTGCGGGAAAGCCGTGCCACGGTTCCGCGACTGTTTCGGGGATTTTCCATGTCGCTGCGCGCCTTCCCGTTTCTGGCTTTGCTGATCCTGCCGCTTCCGGCACTCGCCGCCGACGCCGCCGCGCAATGGTGGGCCGATGTCAGCGCGCTGGCCGGCGATGACATGAAGGGCCGCCAGACCGGCAGCGAAGACTATCTGCGCGCCGCCGATTACGTGATCGGACGGCTGAAGGCGGAAGGGCTCAAGCCCGCCGGCGTGAACGGCTTCCTGCAGCCGGTGGCGTTCGAGCAGCAGGTGGTGGACCAGGATGCCAGCAAGGCGGAACTGGTTTCGGCCGATGGCACCGCGACGCCGGTCAAGGTCGGCGACGCGATGCTGATCGCGCCCGGCGCCAGCCCGCGCCCGGCCCAGGTGGATGCGCCGCTGGTGTTCATCGGCTATGGCCTCAATCTGCCGGCGCAGGGTTACGATGACTTTGCCGGGCTGGATCTGAAGGGCAAGATCGCGGTGGTGCTGAGCGGCGGACCCGACACCATCTCCGGCCCCATCAAGTCCGACGCCCGCTCGGCCCGCAACAGGGCGCTGGCCAAGGCCGGCGCCATCGGCATCCTGTCGCTGATCACCCCCAAGCAGGTGGAGATCGCCTGGTCGCGCCAGAAGCTGATCGCCCATGGCCCGGGCATGTATCAGGGCGACAAGAGCCTGCGCGACACGCCGGACGGATTCTTCAGCGCCACCTTCGATCCCGGCCAGTCGGATATATTGTTCGCGGGCTCGGGCCACAGCTTCGCCGATCTCTGCGCCCTGGCGGACGCCTCAAAGACGGTGCCGCGCTTTGCCCTGGCGCTGCGGCTCAAAGCCGGCATCGCCGCGACGCGCACCGCCGTCACCTCGCCCAATATCGTGGCCAGGCTGGAAGGCGGCGATCCCAAGCTGAAAGCGGAATATGTCGTGGTCTCGGCGCATCTCGACCATCTGGGCGTGGGCGCGCCGATCAACGGCGACGCCATCTACAACGGCGCCATGGACGATGCCTCCGGCGTCGCCGCGGTGCTGGATATCGCCCACCGGCTGAAGAACGGCCCGCCGCTGAAGCGTTCGGTCCTGTTCGTGCTGTTCACGGCCGAGGAGAAGGGTCTGTTGGGGTCGCATTATTTCGTCGCCCATCCCACCGTGCCGAAAGACGCCATCGTCGCCGACATGAATTTCGACATGCCGCTGCCCTTGTGGAAGCTGACCAGCGTTTACCTGCCGGGTGAAACCGAAAGCACCCTGGGGGTCGACGCCCGCGCCATCGGAGCGGAGCAGGGGATCGCAGTGGTGCCCGATCCCTTGCCCGACCGCAATGTCTTCATCCGCGCCGACCAGTACAGCTTTGTGCGCGAGGGCATACCCGCCTTGTTCTTCAAGTTCGGTTTTGCCAAGAACACGCCGGAATTCGCCATCGAGCATGACTGGCGCGCCAACCGCTACCATTCGCCGTCCGACGATCTGCAGCAGCCCGGCATCCTCAAGGAGGAGGCGGTGAAGCTGGACGACTTCACCGCCGCGCTGACGGCGCGGGTGGCCAATGCCGCGGCGCGCCCAACCTGGCTGCCCGGCAGCATCTTCAACCGGCACTAAAAGAAAATCCGCCGCGGCCTGGCCGGCCGCGGCGGAGTTTTATATGCGCCCTTGTGAAGCCGGACGTTTCCTCTATCAGGTGAGCGGATGCACGACCTTGAAGCGCGCCAGCTCGCGGCTGGCGGCGGCGAAGTCGGGCTTGATTTCCAGCGCCCTGCGATAGTCGCGATAGGCGGCCTGGACGTTGCCGGTCTCTTCCTCGATCACGCCGCGGCTGTAATAGGCGGCGTGCATATTGCTGGCGCCCAGCGCCATGGCGCGGGCGATGTCGGCGCGCGCCTCGCCATAGCGATGCTGGGCGATCAGCACGCCGGCGCGGCTGACATAGGCATCGCCCAGGGTGTCGTCCAGCGCGATGGCGCCGCTATAGTCGTTCAGCGCCGCTTCGCTGTCACCCAGTTTCACCTGCACCACGCCGCGATCTATCAGCAGTTCGGCGCGGTGAATCATGTGCGGATCGCTGAGCGCGGTGTTGCAGGCGATAAGCCCGTCTTTCAGGTCGGCCAGGCCGTTGGCGGCGGCCGAGCAAAGGCGAACCGCATCCACGTTGTAGAGGACTTGCCGGATCGGCGTGTCGGCCTGCGCGCCTGTCGCCATCGCCGCGGCCACCGCCACTGAAGCAAGAAGAGCTTTCATCTGCGCACTCCCGAGTCTGGATGCCACTTCCGATCCCGCCTGGCGTGAATCTACACCCACGCGCGAAACGGCGCGCAGAAAAAATCACATGCCCCTCATGAAAAAACGCACGGCGTGGCGCGCGATTGGGCATGGCTGCGAATGCGGCGCGGCATATTACGCTGCGCTGCGGCAAGCGTTATCCGCTGCGCGCCATCTTCGCCGCCAGCAGGAAAGCCTGGGTCATGGCTTGCGCATTGGCGGTTCCCGCGCCCACGATGTCGAACGCCGTGCCGTGTGCCGGAGTAGTGATCGGCACGGGCAGCCCGCCCTGCACCGTGACGCCGCGCTCGAACCCCAGCAGCTTGACCGCCACCTGGCCCTGGTCGTGATACATGGTGACGATGGCGTCCAGCGCGCCGTCGCGAGCCTTCAGGAATATGGTGTCGGCGGGGAAGGGCCCCTGGATGGGCAGGCCTTCCGCGTTCAGTTCCCGCGCCGCCGGTTCGATGATGTCTATTTCCTCGCGCCCGCAGGTGCCGCCGTCGCCGCCATGCGGGTTCAGCGCCGCCACCGCGACACGCGGATGGGCGAAGCCGGCGCGGGTCAGGGTTTCATAGGTCAGCCGCGCCGCCGACTTGATACGATCTTTGGTGATGTATTTGGGAATGTCGGCCAGCGGAATGTGGCTGGAGATGCGCGAGGTCCATAGCGTACCCAGGGTGTTGAACTCGCAGAAATAGTCTTTCACCCCGAACCAGTCGGCGAAGAAATGCAGCTCGTCCTCGAAATCCATGCCGCCCTGCTTCATCGCCTGCTTGTTGAGCGGCGCGAAACAGATGGCGTCCGCGTCGCCGCGTTTCACCGCTTCCAGGCAGGCGGTCAGCGCCAGGCGCGCGCCGCGCCCCGCCGCCGCCGTCACCTGGCCGGAAATGACATCGGCATGCGCCACTGTCGCCACCTCCAGGAACATGGGCGTGCCGTCGCCATGCCGCGCCTGTTTCCAGTCATGGATCACCTGGACCGGCGAAGACGCGCGGGCGGCTTTCTCGCCTTCCGCCAGCAGCCAGGCATCGCCCACCACCACGATCTGTGCCGCCGCCCGCGCCTCAGGCCGCAGCAGCAGTTTCGCCACCAGTTCGGGGCCGATGCCCGACGCATCGCCAAATGTCACCGCGACAATGGGCTTCATTCCGGCACCTCCACCCAGGCGCGCGCCGTGTTGCTGGCCATTTGTGCATCCAGGATTTTCATCTGGCGCAGGCCGTCGCGCATCTGCGGATAATCCGGCGTCAGCGACGGATCGGCGATGGCGGCGTAGAAGCGCCGGAACAATTGCTTGTGGGTGTCGGGATAGCCTTCGGCATGGCCGCCGGGGAAATCGGCAAAGGCGCTGGCCTTGGCGTCCATCAGCGCCGGGTCTTTCAGCAAGACCTGGTTGGGCGCGTCGCGATGGCCCAGCCACAATTCGTTCGGCTGTTCCTGCCGCCAGCTTGCGCCGCCTTTGGTGCCGTAAATCTCAAGCACCAGCCCATTCTTGCGGCCCGCCGAAACCTGGCTGGCGGTCATCGCGCCGCGCGCCTGGTCTTTTCCGTTTTTGGTCATGTGGAACAGGGTGGCGCCGAAGTCTTCTGTCACAACTTCCATGCCTACGGTCGAACGGGCCGCGCCCGGCCTGGCGGAGAAAGTTTCGCCGCTGCCTTTCGCCAATTGCCGCACCGGCCAGAAGGTCTGCCAGTCGCTGCACAGCGACGAGACCTTCAGCCCGGTCACATGCTCGGCCATGTCGAAGAAATGCGAACCGATATCGGCCATCGCCCGCGACGGCCCGCCGACCTTGGGATCGATGCGCCAGTTCCAGTCGGTGTCGTACAGCAGCCAGTCCTGCGAATAAGTGCCCTGCACCACCAGGATGTCGCCGAAGCTGCCTGCCTCGCGCATGCGGCGCATCTGCTGCACCATCGGGTAATAGCGCAGATTGTGGCCCACCGCGCCGCGCAGCCCCTTGGCCGCCTGCAGTTCCACCAGCGCCTGCGCCTCGGCGCTCGACATGGCCAGCGGCTTTTCGCACAGCACATGCTTGCCGGCCTCGAACGCCGCTTTCGCCATGGGGAAATGCTCGGCGTTGGGCGTGGCGATATGCACAGCGTCGATGGAAGGATCGCGGATCACATCCATCCAGTCGCCGGTGGCGTTCAGCACATTGAAGCCTTCGGCGGCGGCGCGCGCCTTGTCTATCGAAGTGGCCGCGATTTCCACTACGTCCACATTCTCGACCCGGCGCAACGCCTCCAGATGCACCCGGCCCATGAAGCCGGTGCCGATGACGGCGGTGCGGATGCGGTTCATCAAACCCACCAGGCCGCGGCGGGCTTTTCCCCGATGACGACCTGCGACAGCAGCGCCGCCGCCTTGCGCAGGCCCTCCTCGGGCGACATCAGGCTGTCCTCATGCTCGATGGACAGCACATTGTCATAGCCGTACATGCGCAGGGTGGAGATGAACTCGCTCCACCATTCCGCGCTATGGCCATAGCCCACGGTGCGGAACATCCAGGCGCGGTTGCGCTCGTCGGTATAGGGCTTGGTGTCCAGCACCCCGGTTTTGGGCAGGTTGGCCGGGAACATCTGGGTGTCCTTGGCATGGACATAATGGATGGCGTCGCCCAGCACGCGGATGGCGGCGATGGGATCGATGCCCTGCCAGAACAGATGGCTGGGATCGAGGTTGGCGCCCACCGCGTTGCCGGCAATGGCGCGCAGCCGCAGCAGTGTTTCGGGATTGTAGACCACGAAGCCGGGATGCATCTCGATGGCGATCTTCACGCCATGGTCGGCGGCGAACTGGCCGTGGGCCTTCCAATAGGGCGTCACCACCTCGTCCCACTGCCAGTTCAGGATGTCGAGGTAATCCGGCGGCCAGGGGCAGGTGACCCAGTTGGGTTTCTTGGACTCAGGACTGTCGCCGGGGCAGCCGGAGAAATCCAGCACCGTGTCCACGCCCAGCTTTTCGGCCAGCAGGATGGTCTTGCGGCTGGTCTCGGCGTTCGCGGTTGCGAAGGCTTTGTCGGGATGCAGTGCATTGCCGTGGCTGGACAGGGCCGAAATGGTAATGCCGGAATCTGCCAGCTTGCTCTTGAAGGTGGCCAGCGCCACGGAATCGTCCAGCATGGAGAGCTTGCAGTGCGCGTCGCCGGGATAATTGCCGGTGCCGAACTCCACCCGCTCGATCCCCAGCGATTGCAGCTTTTTCAGCACCTCGTCCAGCGACAGGGCCGACAGCAGCGGCGTGAAAACACCGACTTTCATGAAAATCCTCCACTTGCGGGCGCGATTTCAGACCATTGCACGCGGCCATGCAACCCGGAACGGTTTTCGATCATTTCCTCTGTCAACACAGGAGCGTCCAATGTCACTCTTCCGGAAGAAAGACGAACATGCGGGCAGCGGCATTGACAAGCCGCAAGCCAAGGGAGTCATCGGCAAGGTCCTGGACAAGGTCAAGGAAGCCGGCCAACTGTCGCCTCCTGCCCAAACAGAGCCGCCCGCCAGCGTGCCGCCTGCTTTTTAAGGAGGCTTTTAAAGGCTGGCCGCCGTCCGCAGCCCCAGCACCACGGCGTCGGCGCCCAGGCCGGTGAGCGGGTTCGTCCGGTTCAGCACCCGTCCGCCGGGATGGATGATCCATTGCACGTCGGGCTGCACGATCCACCAGCTGGCGAGCTGTGCCTGGTACGAAATCTCCAGCGCGGATTCGAAATCCGGCGCAGGCACGGGCAGGCCGGTGAAACCGCGGAAATCCGTGGTCAGGTCGCGCTGGGTGGCGCTGACCTGTTCAAAGCTCATGCCGAGGCCGATGGTGTCATTGTCGCGGCCGAAGGGTCCGGCATAGGTCAGCCCGCCATCCATGTGGAATTCGATCAGGTCGCGATCCGACGGATCGCCGCCGGCGCGGAAGAAGCCGCCCAGCCCGGAATCGCTGGTGCCGTTCCTGCGCCACAGCAACTGGTCCAGGATGAAATAGCCGCCATAGTCGCCGCGATGCGTCGCCGGAACACCGCTCGACGCGGGGTCGGCCAGCGAGACATGGGCGGCGTCATAGCGCTGGTCCAGGAAGGTGCCGGTGTGAATCCAGGCGCCCAGCTTCATGGTGCCGGGCAGTTCGAACATGGTCATGCTGTAGGCCAGTTCGCTGATCGCGAACACATCGCCGTTCATGTGGAAATCGAAGCCGCTGTCATCCACCCTGGGATCGCCGCTGAACACCCCCGTCATCAGCGACAGTTGCGGCGACACCGCCACCTTCACCCGCGCCCCCGGCCGCGCCACTGGATAGGCCGGGCCGCCGCTGGGCAGGTTGATGCCCATGATCGAAGGCCAGCCGAAGGTGGAGTTGATGAACAGCGGCGCATACTGGCTGGCGAAGAATTCGTCATCGGCGGCCAGTTGGCCCACCCGCACCGATACCGCGTCGTCGAACAGCGACTGCTGCAGCCACAGGTCGAAGATGCGGGTGGCAGACGTGGATTCGATATTGCTGACCGTGACCAGGTTGCCGATGTCGTGCGAGGTCAGGCCCTGGCCGTGAATCTGGTAGGCGTTGACATGGAAGATGGCGCCCGACCAATCCAGGCTCTTGGCCAGGTCCACATTGGCGAAGACCTCGAAGCGGCCTTCGAATATCGCGCCCTGGCGCGCGCCGCCCTGGGGATTGCCCAGCACATCCACGATCTCATCGGCGCCCAGCTGGATGCCGCGTTCTTCCAGCCGGGTGCGCGCGCCGCCCCAGTCGCCGGTCAGGGTGGGCTGCTCGAAGACATTGTCATAGTTCAGCACTTGCGCCCGGGCGGGTGCCGCCAGCGCCAGCAACAGAAACAGCCAAGCCCCCCGGTTGCGCATATCAGGGCGCCGCGCCCCTGGGGGGCGCTGGCGTCATGTCAATCGCGGCATAGCCGTTCATCAGGTTCTGCGTTACCTGCTGGATGAAGGCGGCCAGGACGGGATCGCCGGCGCCGCCCGCCACCGCTTCCTGGCCCAGGGTGATGGTCTGGTACTGGCCCTTTATATAAAGCTTCACCTGCGCCTCGATCAGGCGCTTGCGCCCCAGCAGTTGGCTATTGGGCATGGGGATGAACTGGCGCACCTGGCCGCCGGCATAGGGCAGCAGGTCGAAAGTCCACTCCACCCGGTCGGGCGCGGCGGAATCGCCGTTGCGCGGGGCAAAGCGCCATATGCCGCCGGTCTTGTCCATCTGCGCCGCCAGCCAGGGGGCGGCGTCCTCGATGCGAAAGCCGGGCAGTTCGCCGGAAGCCTGCACCGCCAAGGTGCCCTGCGCCCGGACAGGGGCCGCCAGCAACAGCAGCGCCCCGGCCAGCAGCCATATAAGAGTGCGGGCGGCATCCGTCATGGCCGCGAACCTATCGCGGCGATCATGACAGTTCCGTGTCGCGCCGGATTACAGAAAAGATTACTGCAAAGATTATTGGGGCGTCAGCTTCAGCAGGGCCTTCTGCTCGGTCAGGACATACAGCGCGCCGTCCGGCCCCACCCGCGCGTCGCGGATGCGGGTCTTGAGGTCGTTCAGCAGCGGCTCCTCGGCGACGATGCGGTCGTTCTTCATCTCCAGCCGGTAGACGCCCATGCCGCGCAGCCCGCTCACGAACAGGCTGTCCTTCCATTGCGGGAACAGGCTGCCGCGATAAAAGGCCAGGGAGCCGGGCGCGATCACCGGGTCCCAGTAATAGACCGGCTGTTCCAGACCTTCCTTGGCGGTGATGCCCGCGCCCAGCGGCTTGCCGGAATAATCGATGCCATGGGTGATGATTGGCCAGCCATAATTCTTGCCGCGCTGGATATGGTTCAACTCGTCGCCGCCGCGCGGGCCATGCTCGGTCTCCCACAACTGGCCGGTCCTGGGGTCAAAGGCCAGGCCCTGCGGGCTGCGCATGCCATAGGTCCAGATTTCCGGCAGCGCCCCCGCCGTCTTGAGGAAGGGATTGTCCGCTGACGGCAGGCCATCCGGAGTCAGGTGCAGGATCTTGCCCATGTGATTGTCCAGCTTCTGCGCCAGGGCGGCGTCATAGTCGGCCTGGATGTTGCCGTCGCGGTCGCCCATCGCCAGGAAGATCGAACCATCGCGCGCGAAAGCGATGCGGCCGCCCTGCTTGCTGGAGTAATTCTTGACGGCATCCAGCGGCAGGCCGCGGAAGACCACGGTGACGCCGTGCACGGCATTTCCCGCCTCATCCAATGTGCCATAGGCCAGGTTGGTGTTGCCGTTGCGGTCGGCCAGCAACTGATAAAAGGAAAAATAGACGCGCCGGCTTCTGGCGAAGTCGGGCGCCAGCGCCACATCCAGCAGCCCCAGCTTCTTGGCCGGTGTCAGTGCGTCCAGGCCCGCCAGCGGCTCCGACACCGCGCCATCGGGCGCGACGATGCGCAGGTGGCCGGGGAATTTTTCGCTGACCAGATATTTGCCATCGGGCAGGAAGGCGATGGCCCAAGGCAGGTGCAGCTTGTCGGTGATTGTGGCGGTCCTGGTGGCGACAGGCTTGCGATAAGGCGCGCGCGTCTGCTGCGGGAACAGCGGCTTGTCGTCGGGCTTTTCCGGCGGACGGGCCTCCCAGCTTTGGCCTTCGATATAACGCGGGGTGGGAAATTCGCGGGTGTCGCCGGGCGTGGGGGCGGCGCGGGGCGCTTCCTCCTGCGCCAATGCGGTCGAGGCGAGCGCCAGCAGGGGGATCAGGACGCGTTTCATGGGTTTCCTCTTTTATTATTGCTTAACCACTATTGCGAAGTCCGGCCGCCACGCCGTTGATGGACATGTGGATGCCGGAATGAATGTCGAAACTGTCATCGCCTTCGCGCCGCCGCCGCATCAGGTCCACCTGCAGGTAATTCAATGCATCCACATAGGGCAGGCGGCTTTTGATGGAGTCCAGCAAACGCGGATTGCCGGCCAGCAGGTCCGCCTGGCCGCTGATCGCCAGCACCGCCTCGCGCGTGAGACGCCATTCCGCCTCGATCCGCGCCATCACCGCCTTGGCCATGTCGCGGTCCTCGACCAGTCCGGCATAGCGCCGCGCGATCGGCATGCTGGACTTTGCCAGCACCATTTCCATGTTGGCGATGGTGGTGCGGAAGAAGGCGGAAGTCTTGTAGAGCGGCTTGAGATTTTCCACGCCGACCTGCGCCGCCGCCATGCCGAAGCCGAACCAGCCCGGCAGCATCACCCGCGCCTGCGACCAGGAAAACACCCAGGGAATGGCGCGCAGGTCTTCGATCTTCGGCGACCTAGTGCGCGAGGCGGGGCGGCTGCCGATCTTGAGGTCGGCGATTTCCAATAGCGGCGTGGCCTGGCGGAAATAGGTTTCGAAATTCGCCGTCTCATAGACCAGGCCGCGATAGGCGCGAAACGCCGCCTCGCTCAGCGCCGCCAGCAGCACGCCGCCTTCGCCGTCGGCGGCATCGTCCTGCGGCGACAATTCGGCCAGCAGCGCGGCGGCGACGATGGTTTCCAGGCTGGCCTGGCCGATATCCGGCTCGCCATATTTCGACGCCACCACCTCGCCCTGTTCGGTGATGCGGATGCCGTGGGCGCTGGCCTCGCCGGGCAAAGCGCGGATGGCGTCGAAGCTGGAGCCGCCGCCGCGTCCCACCGCGCCGCCGCGGCCATGGAAGAAGCGCATGGCGATGCCGCGTTCCTTGCCCAGCCGCACCAGCCGGGCGATGCCGGAATAGATTTCCCAGTTGGAGGTGGTGTAGCCGCCATCCTTGTTGCTGTCGGAATAGCCGATCATCACTTCCTGCAGGTTGCCCTGGGCGGCGACCAGGGCGCGGGCCGGCGGGGCGTCGAAATAGGTGCCCATCACCGTGGCCGACTGGCGCAAATCCTCGATGGTTTCGAACAAGGGCACGATGCGCAGCCGCGCCCGGGGTACGTCGCCGGGAAGAAAGAGCCCCGCTTCCTTCATCAGGATGGCGGTTTCCAGCAGGTCCGAGGGCGTCGCCGCCTTGGAGATCACATATTGCGCCACGGCTCCTTCGCCGAAGCCGTGCTTCAAGGCGCTGGCCTTGTCGGCGATGGCCAGTTCGCGCGCCGTCTCGGCGGAATATCGCGTATAGGGCGAGCGCAGCGGCCGGGCATGCGCCAGTTCCCGCAGCAGCAGGGCGGCGCGGGCCTCTTCCTCCAGCGCCAGGTAACCCTCGGCGGCGCCCGCCACCTTCAGCAGCTCCGCCACGGCGCGTTCATGCACATCGCTGTTCTGGCGCACATCCATGGCGGCGAGGTGAAAGCCGAACGCCGCCACCGCCTCGCGCAGGTTCAGCAGCCGGCCTTCCGCCAGGTCGGCGCTGCCGTTATCGCGCAAGGACGCGGCGATGACTTCCAGATCGGCGGCGAAGGCTTCCGGCGTGGCATAGGGCTCTGCCGCGAACCGCGCCGGGCGTGCCGGGCCCGCGCCCAGCAGCCGCGCCCGCGTCGCCGCCATGCGCGCATAGCAACTGACCAGGGCGCGGCGATAGGGCTCGTCGCCCTGTTGCGAGGAGATATGATCCGGTGTCGCCATCAGCGCCTTCAGGCCGTCGCTGACCGTGACCAGGTAATCCGACAGCGACAGTTCCGCGCCCAGGGCGTGAATCTCGTTCAGGTAATGGTCCAGCACGATCTCGGCCTGGCGGCGCACGGCATAGTCCAGCGTGTCCGGCGAGACATTGGGATTGCCGTCGCGGTCGCCGCCCACCCAGGAGCCGGGCCGCAGATAGGCCATGATCTCGCCGTCCAGCTTGAACAGATGCGCCAGCCGGCGTTTCACCAGCGGCAGGCCCGGCAGAAATGTACGAGCGAAAATGGCGAGATTGTTCTCGATCTCGTCGGCGACGGTGATGCGGTCGGCGCGCAGCATGCGGGTCTGCCACAAGACGCGGATGGCGCGCTTGAGCTGCACGTCGATCTCGTCACGTTCGGTGGTCTGGATGCTGGCGACCTCGCGCCGGTCCAGCAGGTCGCTGATCTCGTTCTCGCGGTCCAGGATGGATTTGCGCCGTACCTCGGTGGGATGGGCGGTGATCACCGGCACGAAACAGGCGTCTTTCAGATAGGCCCGCACCCGTTTGGCGGTCAGCCCGGGATGCAGTTCCAGCCGCTGCGCCGCGCCCGAGCCCAGCAGCCTGGTCTCGCGCCGCAGCGCATGGTCGTCGGCGATGTTGGCCAGCTGGGAGAAAATCGAAAAGGCCCGGATCAGCAGCCGCATCTCGGCCTGGGGCAGCCCCGGCGCGTCCAGTCCCGCCTCGCCCAGCCCGTCGCGGTGCTCGCCCACCGACCGGCGGCGCACCCGTTCCACCAGTTCGAAGGCCGCATCGCCCTGCTGCTCGCGCACCACCTCGCCCAGAAGCCGGCCCAGGAGGCGGATATAGGCGCGGTCTTCAGAGGACATGCGGGGCTGCTGGCTGAAAAGATGGGTCACGGGAGAAGCGGGAGCATTTTTCGCGCCTAGACTAGCCGCAAAAGCGCGCGGAACAAGCGCGTTGCCGCCGCCCGGCAACCCGGTATAGTCGGGCCAAAATCACTCGAATGGGAAATCAGGGAAACGCTCGTCATGAAACGCATCTGGCTCATCGCGCTTGGCTTTGTTTCTTTTGGGGCCGTATCCGGAGCCGTGCTGGCGCAGCAATATACCCCGCCGCCCCCGCCGCCGCTGGCGCCGACCGAGATCAAGATGCCGCCCAAGCGCATGGCCCCGCCGGTGCCGGCTTTGCGCCAGACCCGGGTCTATGAGATTTTCACCACAACCTGCTCGGGCTGCCACGGCCAGAACCTTCAGCCCGGCGCCCAGGCCAAGAGCCTGTTCACCAGCGCCTATCTGGGCAGCCACAGCGATGCCGATATCGTCCAGGCGGTGTCGGACGGCCCCTCGGGCGTGGCCAATCACGATTTCAAGCGCCTGTTCAATCCCGACGAGATTTCGCAGTTCCCGGCCTACCTGCGCATCGTGGCCGGCAACCTCAACCGCCACAGCCCCGCGGTGCCCGATATCACGGGCAAGGTGATCCAGAGCCAGAAGGCCAAGTTCAAGGTCGAGACCCTGGTCAAGGGCCTCAACCAGCCCTGGGGCATGGCCTTCCTGCCCGATGGCCGGCTGATCTTCACCGAGCGCTCCGGCAACCTGCGCTTCATGGACAAGACGGGCAAGATTTCCGAGCCGGTGAAAGGCACGCCCACGGTGTTCGAGCGCCAGGACGGCGGGTTGCTGGATATCGCCCTGCATCCCGACTATGCGCATAACGGCTGGATTTATCTTTCCTACAGCACCGTGCCGGCGGGCTATCAGCCCACGCCGGAGGAATACAAGGCGCCCAACCTGTCGGCCCCGACCATGACCCATATCGTGCGCGGCAAGGTCAATGCCAACAACGAATGGGTGGAGCAGCAGATGCTGTTCGACCCGCCCGCCGATTCCTACCGCACCAGCGCCGACCATTACGGCTCGCGCTTCCTGTTCGACGGCAAGGGGCATTTCTTCTGGTCGATGGGCGAGCGTCACGATTATCAGATGTCGCAGAACCTGGCCTCGCCGCTGGGCAAGATCCATCGGTTGAACGATGACGGCACCATCCCGTCCGACAATCCCTTCGTCCATACGCCGGGCGCGCTGGGGTCGGTCTGGACCTATGGCCACCGCAATCCCGAAGGCCTGGCCTTCGATCCGGCCACCGGCATCTTCTGGGAGTCCGAGCATGGTCCCACCGGCGGCGACGAGATCAACATCATCGAGCCGGGCAAGGATTATGGCTGGGGCGTCGCCACCAAGGGGCTGGAGCCGGGCATCTTCCGCACCAGCGCCACCGGCATGACCGACCCCATCACCTTCTTCAATCCCGCCATCGGGCCCAGCGGCATCACCTTCTATACCGGCGACAAATTCCCCGGCTGGAAGGGCAGCTTCTTTCTGTCGGCCATGGTGGGCCAGAAGCTGATCCGCATGGAGATCAAGGACCGCCAGATCGTCAGCCAGGAAACGGTGTTCGCCGATTACGGCCGGGTGCGCGACGTGCTGACCGGGCCGGACGGCAATCTGTATCTGCTGCTGCAGAACATGAATGGCGACGCCAAGGGCGGTTCCATCATCCGGCTGGTGCCCGCGAAGTAGTGCGAGGGCGGGCGAAAGGACCTTTCGCCCGCACCGGGACTCGCGCCAGTCGCAAAGTCATTTTGCAAATGCGTCATGGAGGGGGGAAATCCTGCCGCTCCCCCGGCAGAGGTGCGTCTGCAGGTGCGCCCCGTTGTCGCTCCTAACGCCTTGAATTTCCTGAATCCGGCCTTGAAGTGCGAATGAATTTGCAAGTCACTTGCAAATAGGAAGGGGGTATGTTTCAAGTTCCCCCGTGACTGAGGAAAAGGCCATATCGGCGCCACCAGGCAAGCGGTCGGTCCCTTCCCACCGGCCGGTCAAGCGGATCGCGATCAGCGAGCTGTTGGCCGGCGGGCGTGAAGCGATCCTGCTGCACGACGGCACCGAATACCGGCTGCGCCTCACAAGCAACGGCAAGCTGATCCTCACGAAATAGGTCGGATGCCGCATCGCCAAGCCAGCCCCTTGCCCTTTCGGGTTTTCAGGATGCCAGCCAGGTCAAACCAATGCTGAATCTTGAAGGGGTTCTTTCTCATGTTTGCAATTTCCCTATCCACCAAGGCCAAGTCCCGCATCCTGTCGGGTGTGTCCCTGGGCGCGCTGCTGCTTGCCGCGCCCGCTTTCGCCCAGCCGCTCCAGCTCGGCCCCGTGTCGGTCAAGGACAATGCCGACCAGAACGCGCTGAACCATGCGCCGCCGATCACCACCATGCCGACCACCAGCGTGCAGGACACGCCCCAGACCATCACCGTGGTCACGGGTGAAGTGATGAAGCAGCAGGCCACCACCACCCTGGGCGATGCGCTGCGCAACGTGCCGGGCATCACCATCGCCATCGGCGAAGGCGGCACCCTGGCCGGCGACCAGTTCAAGATCAACGGTTTCGACGCCAAGGACGATGTCTATCTCGACGGCCTGCGCGACTTCGCCGCCTATACCCGCGACAGCTTCGACTATCAGGAAGTGCAGGTGCTGACCGGCCCCTCCGGCCTGATGTTCGGGCGCGGCACCGGCGGCGGCGCCATCAACACCGTCTCCAAGACGGCGTTCCTGGGCGACAAATATATCGGCCATATCGAGGGCGGCAACGGCGACCATGTCCGCGCCACCGCCGACCTCAACTACCAGCTCAGCGACACCAGCGCGGTGCGCCTCAACCTGATGTACACCGACACCGGCGTTGTGGGCCGCGACCTCACCCACTCCACCCGCTGGGGCATCGCCCCCACCATCTCCTTCGGCCTGGGCACCGACACCAACTTCACCGCCGGCTTCATCCACCAGCAGACCGCCGCGCGCCCCGATTACGGCATCGTGGTGGCCTCCCCGCCCAACTCCACGCGCGCCTTGCCCGCCACCGAGTTTGGCGTGCCGCGCAGCAACTATATCGGGCTGGCGGCGGACTATGACAAAAACACCGCCGACATCTTCACCACCAAGCTCAGCCATGTCTCCACCGACTGGCTGACGCTGGAGAACGACACCCGCGCGGCAGTCTACGATCGCGATTTCCGCTATTCCTCGGTGGATACCTGCGACAACACCGCTGCCGACGGCTATTGCAACCTGAACCTGTTCGGCGTCGCCAGTCCCGGCGCTGCGCCGGGTTCGTTCGATCCCACCAAGACCCAGGCGAATGTCGGCGGCGGCGGGCCCTACCACCAGAACGCCTGGGGCGCGCAGGATATCCTCAGCGCCAATACCGACTTCCATGTCGGCGGCTTCCACAACATGCTGATCGCCGGCATTGACGTGAACTACCAGCGCTCCGACCGCACCATCTATGCCTACAGCCTGCCGCCGGGTCCGAACGCGACCCTCTATCCTTTTACCAATAACTCGGCGTCACGCCGCAATATCGGCTGGTCGCTTTATAACCCCACTCACCAGCCGATCCCCGGCTATGCGCCCATCATGCCGACCATGAGCAATCTGGGCAGCGACACCGCCACCAGCGTGCTTTACTCCAGCGGCGACGCCACCGACCTGGCGGCTTTCGCCACCGACCGCTTCTGGTTCACCAATGAATTGTCGCTGATCGCGGGCCTGCGCATCGACCAGTATCGCGCCAATTATCGCACCACCCTGGTGAATGGATCGGTGACGACGCTCAAGGCGCCGTCCTTCCTGTTCGATCCCCGCGCCAGCCTGGTGTGGGAGCCGGAGCAGAACCAGACCTACTATCTGTCCTGGGGCAAGGCGGCGACGCCCATCGGTACCTCGGTGGTGGGCTCGACCTCGCCGATCTCGTCCGCGGCAATGTCGGCGCTGGCGCCCGACAAGAGCGAGACTTACGAAGCCGGCGCCAAGTTCAGCCTGTTCGACAATGGCCTGGGCCTGACGGCGTCGGTGTTCAACGAAACCAAGTCGAACGCGTTGCAGACCGACCCCACCACCGGCGACATCCAGCTGCAATCCAGCCAGAAGCAGCGGGTGCAGGGCTTCTCCACCTCGGCGACGGGCGAAGTGCTGCCGCACCTGAATATCACGGCGGCTTATACCTACCTCAACCCGGTGATCGTCTCCGACAACAGCGTCTGCACCACCGCCACGCCGGTGGTCTGCACCGCCAACCCCGCCACGGTCGGCCGGCAGATCACCTTCGTGCCCAAGCATGCCGTTTCGATCTGGGGCGACTACAACCTCAAGGAGTTTGTTGATGGCCTGTCGGCGGGCGGCGGTCTGATCTACCAGAGCCACCTGTTCAACGCCTATACCGCGCCCAGCCCCACGGCCTATCCGCTGGGCCGATTTGTGGAGATTCCCGAAACCGTCGAACTGGATGCCGTGGCGGCCTATGAGTTCCAGAAGCACTACAAGATTCAGCTCAACGTCAACAACCTGACCGACCGGCTGTATTATTCCCAGTCGTTCGGCAATCGCGCCACGCCGGCCCCCGGCCGCACCGTCATCGTCGCCCTGGAGGCCGCCCTGTAATGATGATCCGGATACCCGGTCTGTTGTCGGCGGAGCAGGTGGCGCACATGCGCGGCGTGCTCTCCGACACAGACTGGGTGGACGGCAAGGTGACGGCAGGGGCGCAGTCGGCGCAGACCAAGCACAATCTTCAAGTGCCGGAATATGCCCCCGCCGCCCGCGCCCTGGGCGAAATCATCCTGGGGGCGCTGGGCCGCAACGAGCGTTTCACCTCGGCGGCCCTGGCGCTTCGGGTCTTTCCGCCCTTGTTCAACCGCTATGACCGGGGGATGAATTTCGGCGCGCATATCGACAATTCCATCCGCTTCGTGAAGCCGTCGCTGGGCACGGGCGCCCCCATCCGGGTCCGCACCGACATGTCGGCAACCTTGTTCCTCACCGAGCCGGAGGATTATGACGGCGGCGAACTGGTGATCGAGGACACCTACGGTACCCACAACGTCAAGCTGCCGGCGGGCGACCTGGTGCTTTATTCCGCCACCAGCCGCCATCACGTCACGCCGGTGACGCGCGGCAGCCGCTGGGCGTCCTTTTTCTGGATCCAGAGCATGATCCGCGACGAGGCCGCCCGCACCACATTGTTCGAACTGGACAACGCCATTCAGGGGTTGCGCGGAAAACTGGGCGACAATGACGAAGTCGTCGCCTTGACCGGGCTTTATCACAATCTGGTCCGCCGCTGGGCGGACGCATGAGGACGCCATGAGACTTCGCCAGTTGTTCTTCACCGTGCATATGTGGGTCGGACTCGTTTTGGGCGTTATCCTCGCCGTCCTGGGCGTGACCGGCAGCCTGCTGGTCTATGACGATGCGCTGGCCGATCTGCTGTCGGCGCCGCCGCATGCCACCACCGCGGGCCTGCCGCTGCCGCTTTCCATGATCGCCGACACCGCCCGCGACGCCGCCGCCGCCCAGGGCGTCGAAGGCGGCCAGATGCAGATTTCCATCCCCCAGGACAAGGGCGATGCCGTCTCGGTGCGGGTGGGACAGATTTCCCCGATGGGCGCCATGCCCGGTATGGCGCGCGAGGGCCGCCGTCACCGGGAAGGCGGCACACGTCGTCCGCGCGCCGAAGGCGCGGCGCCGGGCGGCGGTGGCGCGCGGGGCCTGCAGATCTTCATCGATCCGGTTTCCGGCGAAGTGCTGGCCACCCGCAAGGCGATGCTGCCGCCGATCCTGACCTTCGCGCACCAGTTCCATGGCAATTTCCTGATGAGCCGCGAGGTCGGCCGTCCCATCGTGGGCTGGCTGGGCATCGCCATGCTGCTCTTGGGCATCAGCGGGCTGGTGCTGTGGTGGCCCAAGACCGGCCAGTGGAAATATGCCTTCAAGGTGCGCCGCACCGCCCGGGGCCTGCGCTTTCACCGCGAACTGCATGCCGCCACCGGCATCTGGATCTTCGTGGTGTTCATGGCGGTCAGCTTCTCCGGCGTGGTGATCGCCTGGCCGCAGGTGTTCGGCATGAACCAGCAAGGCGGGCGCACCATGCCCACCGTCGAGCCCGCCGATACCAAGCCGATCGGCGCCACCGAAGCGGTGCTGGCGGCGCAGGGCGCGGTTCCGGGTCTTCAGGCGCGCAGCGTCACCCTGCCGGCACGCCCGGACCAGCCGATCAGCGTCGGCTATCTGGCGGGCGGCGCCATCAACGCCCAGGTCCTGGTCGATCCCTATAGCGGCAAGGTGCTGGCGGTGCGCGACCAGTCCGCCAGCTTCCTGGCCTGGATGCGGCCGGTGCATCAGGGCCTGTTGGGGCCGGTGTGGAAATTCCTGGTCTTCCTGACGGGGCTGGTGCCGGCGCTGTTCGTCACCACCGGCATCATCATGTGGTTCAAGAAGCGCAAGCGGCATCTGCCCCAGTCGCGGCCCGTGTCGGACACCTTGGAAGAGGAGGCGATGGCGTGACTGTCCAGGTTCCGCTGGATCACTTCGACCAGACCAATCATGTCGTGCGCCGCACCTGGCGTCCGGCGCTGGACCGCGACAAGTTCACCGGCATCGCCATCACCGTGGCGGTCCATGCCCTGATCCTGGCGGCGGCGCTGACCGCGGTTCATACCGGCCACACCAGGGTGCTGCAGGAACTATCCGTCAAGATCACGCCGCAGAAGATCGAAGAGGCCAAGGATGTGATCCCGCCGCCCAGGATGGTGGTGCCCACCGCCGTCACCGTGCCGCCGCCGGAAGTGATCGTGCAGGCCAGCGTGCCGCCGCCCATCACCACCCAGCAGTCCGCCCCGGCCAAGCCGTCGCCGCCCGCGCCGATGGCCGCGCCGCAGAAGGGGGCGGGCGAGACCCGCGATTCCTATCTCGGCCGCTTGCTGGCCCAGCTCAACCGCTTCAAGCAATATCCGGCCAGCGCCCGCAAGGCCCATATCGAGGGCGTGGTGATGCTGCATTTCGTGATGGATGCCGAAGGCCGGGTGACCAGCTTCGAGATCGCCAAGTCCAGCGGCCGTCCGATCCTGGATGCCGAGGCGCTGGCCCTGATCCAGCGCGCCCAGCCCTTGCCCGCCATTCCGGCCGATTTCCCCACCCGCACCCTGGATGCGGTGGTGCCGATCCAGTTCGCACTGAATAGCTGACAGTCAGTGCCCGCCGGCCTGGGCCGGATCGACGGCGCGGCCGGGCCTGGGCGCCAGCCAGATGGCGCAGGCCGAGATGGCGAAGGCCACCGCCACCAGCAGCATCAGCTGGTTGGTGGCGATCATCACGCTCTGGCTCTGCACCATGTTGTTCAACTGGCCGATGGCCGCGTCCTGGGTCATGCCGCCGGCGGTCAGGGTTCGCACCGTATCCCCGTTCGGGTCCGCCAGGCCCGACAGTTCGGCATGGGCGGTGATGGTCTTGTTGTCCCAGACGGTGGTGACCAGCGATGTGGTGATGGCGCCCGCCATGGTGCGCAGGAAGTTCTGCAGGCCCGCGGCGGAGGCGGTTTCCTTTTCGTCCACGCTGCCCAGCCCCAGCGCCGTCAGCGGCACGAAGAACAGCGGCAGGCCCAGCCCCATCAGTATCAGCGGCGTGGCGATCTGCCAGTAGGAGATGTCGCTGGTCAAGGTGGTGCGCAGGAAGGTGACGGCGGCGATCCACACCAGGCCGGCAAAGACGATGCGGCGGGGATCGAATTTTCTGGCCATCAGGATGCCCGCCACCGGCGCCATCATCACCGCGAACACCCCGCTCCAGGCGGTGGTCATGCCCGACCAGGTGGGGGTGTAGCCCATATAGGTCTGAAGCCACAAAGGCGTCAGCACATTGGCGCCGAACATCGAGCCGAAGCCCAGGCTGAGGGTGAAGACGGACGCCGTGAAGCCGCGATGGCGGAACACCCTGAGGTCCACGATGGGATTGGCGTCGGTCAGCTCCCAGAACAGGAAGGCCAGGAAGCCGATGACGGCGATGGCCGCGAGGGCGCGGATTTCGGCCGAGGCGAACCAGTCATGGTCCTTGCCAATGTCCAGCATCACCTGCAGCGCCCCGACAAAGACGATCAGCAGCACCAGCCCCACCACGTCGATCGGCGCTTTCACCTTTTCGGTCTCGTAGCGCCGCAGGAAACGCAGGATGACGGGGGCGGCGACCAGCGCGATGGGCACGTTGATGAAGAAGATCAGCGACCAGTGGTAATTGTCGCAGATGAAGCCGCCCAGGATCGGGCCCGCCACCGGCGCCACCAAAGTCGTCATCGCCCACAGCGCCATGGCGGCGGGGGCGCGCTCCTTGGGGAATATCCGCATCAGCAGGGTCTGGGAGAGGGGCATCAGCATGCCGCCGGAAAGCCCCTGCAGGATGCGGCCGAACACCAGCATGTCCAGCGAGTTGGAAAAACCGCAGAACGCCGAAAAGACGCCGAACAGCATCATGGCGGTGGTGAAGACCCTGAGCGAGCCGAAGCGGCCGGCCAGCCAGCCGGTCAGCGGCACGATGATGGCTTCGGCCACCGAATAGGAGGTGATGACCCAGGTGCCCTGGTCGGTCGAAATCCCCAGCGCCCCGGAAATATCGGGCATGGAGACATTGGCGATGGTCATGTCCAGCACGGCGATGAAGTTGGCCATCGCCAGGAGGACGGCGACCAGCCACAGCATGCCGCCGGTCAGCGGCCGCGCCTGTTCCCCCGCCGCCATGGTCAGTTGGCCTTGCTGGTGTCGATCGTCGCGGTCATGGACAGGCCGACGCGCAAGGGGTGCGCCGCCATCTCGCCGGCGTCCAGCGCAATGCGCACCGGCACGCGCTGCACCACCTTGATCCAGTTGCCGGTGGCGTTCTGGGCCGGGATGACGGCAAAGGCCGAGCCGGTGCCGCCGCCCATGCCGGCAACCTTGCCGTGGAACACGATCTTGCCGCCATACAGGTCCGAGGTCAGCGTCACCGGCTGGCCGACGCGGACATGGCCCAGCTGGCTCTCCTTGAAATTGGCATCCACATAGGCCTGGGCGATGGGCGTCACCGTCATCAGCGACTGGCCGGGCTGCACGCTCTGGCCCACCTGCGCCTTGCGCTGGGCGACGATGCCGTCCACCGGGGCGCGAATGACGGTGCGCGACAGGTCCAGCCGCGCCTTGGCCAAGGCGGCGCGGGCGGCGACGGTTTCGGGATGGTCGGCGATGCTGACATCCTTGACCATTTCGTCCTGGGCCTGCAGCGCCTCGCGCGCCGCCACCAGATTGGCCTGGGCGGCGTCCACCGCGGTGCGGGCGGTGACCAGCTGCAGCTTGGCGACGGCGCCGCTGGCGTCCAGCCGCTGGTCGCGGGCATATTCGTCGCTGGTGCGCGAGACGTCCGACAGCCGCGCCTGCACCGTGGCGGCGGCGCCGGCGCGCTGGGCGTAATACTGACTGACCCGCTGCAGGGTGCTGCGATAGTTGCCTTCGGCCTGGGCCACCGCGATCCTGGCGTCGGCGGAATCCACCTCCACCAGCACATCGCCCTTGCGCACCATGTCGGTATCGCGCACGGCGACGCGGGCGATGGGGCCGCTGACCTGGGAATTGATCTGGGCCACTTCGGCGCCGACATAGGCATTGTCGGTGGAGACCTCGCCACTGGCCCAATATTCGTAGCCGCCATAGCCCAGCGCGACGAGGACGACGCCCGCGCCCAGCCCCAGCATCAGCCGCCTGCGCAATCCGGTGTTGGTCGTGCGGCGGACGGGGGCTTCGAAATGGGCATTGTCGGCGGTGATATCGGTCATGGCGGGCCTCATGAAAGAAAAGAAACCATTCCGTTCCTTTGACACGAAGAAAAGAAACACTTTCTTTTCTTTCGGTCAAGTGGTATTCTCTCGTGGTGGTGATTTTCCGTAAGAGACTGGAACAGTTATGAAAATCGTCAAAAATCTCTGTCCGCGCAGCGGGCCCGGCCGACTTTCAGCCGAAGAACTGGCCGGCTTGCCCGACCGGCTGATGGATGCCGCCTTGGCGCTGTTCAATGCCCAGGGCTACAGCGACACCACCATGGAGCAGATCGCCAAAAAGGCCGGCGCCTCCACCAAGACGCTCTACAGCCGCTATGCCAACAAGGCCGAACTGGTGAAGGCCGTGGTCAGCCGCCTGGTCGAACGCGCCATGGCGGAACATGCGGCGCAGATTTCCGATCCCGCCGGTTCCGACCCGCGCACCTATCTGCTTGCCGCCGGCCGCAAGATGGCCGCGACGCTGAGCGGCGAGGCGGCCGGCATGGTGCGCATCGCGCTGGCGGAAGCGCGGCGGTTTCCCGAACTGCGGGAGATGTACGGTTCCACCGTCCTGCGCGCCTGCAACATCTACAACAGCGCGCTGGAGGTCTGGCGCGGGCGGGGCCTGCTGCCCGACCTGGGCGATTCCGAACGGGCGGCGCGATTCTTCATCAGCATGGTCAGCGACCAGATCCGCATCCGCATCGCCATGGACCAGCCCATGAGCAAGGCCGAACTGGAGGACCATGTGCCCTATGCGGTGAACATGTTCCTGCGCGGCTGCGGCTATCGCGGCTGACCTTTCCTGATCGCGCGGTTGTGATAGCGTTCGGCGGGACGCCGAGGGACGCGTGGGATTGGGCCGGATTTCACCGCAATCGCCGCCGCCCGTAACTGAGAGGGCGTGATGTTCGGCAAATGGTCGCGGCGGCTGTTCCTCAAAGGCTCCGGCATCGCACCGCTGGCCGCCCTGGCGCCGGGAGCGGCAGCGCAAGCCATGCCGCAACACACCGGCGCCGAAGCCGACAACCTGTTCACCCGCATCGGGGTCAGGCCGATCCTGAATGCGCGCGGCACCTACACCATCATCTCGGGCTCGCGTTCCTTGCCGCAGGTCAAGCAGGCGATGTTCGAGGCGTCGCATTATTACGTCCAGATGGACGAGATGATGGCCGGCATCGGCGCCGAACTGGCGCGGCTGACCGGGGCGGAATGGGGCATCGCCACCAATGGCGCGGAAGCCGCCATCGTGCAGGCCACCATCGCCTGCATCGCCGGCAGCAATGTCGAACAATGCCAGGCGCTGCCCTTCATCAAGGGGCGCGACCAGGTGATCGTGCCCGGCCATTCGCGCAATCCTTATGACGTGGGCATCCGCATGGTGGGGGCGCAGATCGCCGAGGTCGAAACGGCGGATGAACTGCGCGCCGCGATCTCGCCGCGCACCGCCATGATCTATGCGATGTCCTCGCCCAATGAAGCCAAAAGCGCGCTGCCCATCGCCGCGATCTGCGCGCTGGCCGGGGAAAAGGGCGTGCCGGTGCTGGTGGATGCGGCGGCGGAAGAACCGCTCAATCCCAATATCCACCTGGCGAAAGGGGCAAGCCTGGTCTGCTATTCCGGCGGCAAGTGTCTGCGCGGGCCGCAGTCCTCGGGCATGCTGATCGGCGACAAAAGCCTATGCCAGGCGGCCTGGTTCCAGGCCGCGCCGCATCACTGCTACGGCCGGGCGCTGAAATGCTCCAAGGAAGAGGCGATGGGCCTCCTGGCGGCGGTGCGGCAATGGTATGCGCGCGATCACGCCGCCGAACAGCGCCTGTGGCGCGGCTGGCTGGAGCAGATCGCGGCGCGGCTGAAGCCGCTGGCTTCGACCCGGTTTGAAACTCTGGAGCCTGAAGACCTGTCCAACAAGGCGCCGCGATTGCGCGTTCACTGGGATGCGAAGGTGCTGGGCATCACCGGCAGCGAAGTGATGGCAAGGCTGGATGCCGGCACCCCGCGCATCCTGGTGGAAAGCGGCACCGGCACGCGGCCGGACCATATGGACAGCAGCTTGACCGTCATGCCTTACATGATGGACCCCGGCGAAGAACGCCTCGTTGCCGAGGCTTTGTTCGCCGCATTGAGCAATCCCGGCCACTACGACAACCCGCCGGTGCAGCCGGGCCCCGCCGCCGCGCTGGCCGGCGACTGGCTGGTCACCATCCAATACCAGCGCGGCGAGGGTGTGCAGCACTTCACCCTGCAGCAGGACGGCAATGCGCTGCGTGGCCATCACCAGGGCGAAATCTATGAAGGCCGGTTGCGAGGCCAGGTGCATGGCAATGCCGTGGAGATCACAAGCCGCATGGCGGTGCCCGGCAATGGCATTGACTGGCGCTTTACCGCGACGGCCGATGGCGCGTGGATGGCGGGCCCGGTGGACATGGGCGAATATGGTCCCGCGACTTTTACGGCTGTACGCGCATGAAGCTGTTGGCCGTGCTGATGCTGCTGGCCGCACCGGCAACGGCGCAGCCGCTTCCGGCCCCCAATCTTCCACAATACGACCTGCTGCTGCGTGGCGGCCATGTGATCGACGCCAGGAACCATGTGGACGCGGCGATGGATGTCGCCATCAAGGACGGGCGCATCGCCAGGGTCGCGGCCGGCCTGAAACCCGCCGATGCCATCAAGACCATCGATGTGCGCGGCCTCATTGTCACGCCGGGGCTGATCGACCTGCATGTCCATGTCTACAACGGCACCGGCGAGCGCGGCTCCTATGCCGGCGACCTCAGCGTGCCGCCCGACGGCTTCACCTTCCGCAATGGCGTCACCACGGTGGTGGATGCCGGCTCGTCTGGCTGGCGCAATTTTCCCGATTTCAAGGACCGCATCATCGACCGCTCCAAAACGCGGGTGCTGGCGATGCTCAACATCGTCGGCGCCGGGATGCGCGGCGGCGGCTATGAACAGAACACCGCCGACATGGACGGCGAAGCCACCGCCGGGATGGCGGCGCGTTATCCCGGTGTGATCGTCGGCATCAAGACGGCGCATTTCAACGGCCCGGAATGGACGCCGGTGGAACAGGCGGTGATCGCCGGCACCAAGGCAAACCTGCCGGTGATGGTGGATTTCGGCGCCGACCGGCCGACACGGCCGCTGTATGACCTGTTGACCGAAAAGCTGCGGCCCGGCGACATCTATACCCACATGTATTCCGGCCTGCGCCAGGAACAGGACCCGCTGACCCTGGGCCCCAGCAGGGGCTTCATCGAGGGCCGGGCGCGCGGCATCTGGTTCGACACCGGCACCGGCGGCGGCAGCTTCAAATGGTCGCTTGCCGTGCCGATGATCGGGCAGGGTTTCCGGCCCGACTCCCTTTCCACCGACCTGCATGTCGACAGCATGAACGGCGCCACCAAGGACATTCTCAATGTCGCCAGCAAGCTGATGGCGCTGGGCCTGCGGCTTTCCGAAGTGGTGGCCGACATGACGGCGCATCCCGCCCGCGAGATCCGGCGGGACGATTTGGGCAACCTGTCGGTGGGCGCGATCGCCGATGTCGCGGTGCTGAAGGTCGAGAAAGGCCATTTCGGTTTCACCGACATGGTCAATACGCGGGTGGATGGCACGCAGAAGCTGGTGGCGGAACTGACCATCCGGCGCGGCCGCCTGGTCTACGACCTGGACGGGCTTTCCGCCCTGCCCTGGAATGGGCCGCAAGGCGATACCCATCTGGATTCCTATTGGACGGTGTTTCCGCGTCCGGTGCCGCGCCCCGGCGACACCGTGTTGCACTAGCGGCGGGGCAGGAAGTGTTTTATCTGGACGGATGATGCTTGACGGCGAATACGATTATATCGTGGTGGGCGCGGGCTCGGCCGGCTGCGTGGTGGCCAACCGCCTGTCCGCCGATCCCAAAACACGGGTGCTGCTGCTGGAAGCGGGCGGCCAGGACGACTGGATCTGGTTTCATATCCCGGTCGGCTATCTCTATCTGATCGGCAATCCGCGCAGCGACTGGATGTTCGAGACGGTTGCGGAGCCCGGTCTGAACGGCCGCAAGTTGAATTACCCGCGCGGCAAGGCGCTGGGCGGCTCGTCCTCGATCAATGCCATGATCTCGATGCGTGGCCACGCAGGCGATTACGATCACTGGCGGCAATTGGGTATGACGGGTTGGGGCTGGGACGATGTGCGCACCGTGTTCCGCCATCTGGATCATCATTTCCTGGGCGATACGGAACACCATCGCGGCGGCGGCGAACTGCATGTGGCAAGGCCGCGGGTGCGCTGGGACATCCTGGACGCCGTCGCCGATGCGGCGGAAGAAATCGGCATCCCGAAGACGCCGGATTTCAACACCGGCGACAATACGGGAAGCTGCTATTTCCACGTCAACCAGAAGAACGGGCGGCGCTGGTCGGCGGCGCGCGGTTTCCTGCGCCCCGCGCTGGGCCGCGCCAACCTGCGGCTGGAAACCGATGTCCAGGTCGAGACGGTGACGTTCGATGGGACGCGCGCCACGGGCGTGCGCTTCCGGCGCGGCGCCCAGACGGTGGAGGCGCGCGCCAAGGGCGAGGTGATCCTTTGCGCCGGGGCCATCGGCTCGGTGCAGGTGCTGCAGCGCTCGGGCGTGGGGCCGCCGGCCTGGCTGAACGCGTTGGGCATTCCCGTCCGCCATGCGATGGAAGGCGTGGGGCGCAACCTGCAGGATCATTTGCAATTGCGTGTGATGTACCGGGTGTCGGGCGTCAAGACCCTGAACGAGATCTACTACTCCCTGCTGGGCCGGCCGCTGATGGCGCTGCAATATGGCCTGCTGCGGCGCGGGCCGATGACCATGGCGGCGTCGCAACTGGGCATCTTCACCAAATCCGATCCCGGCCAGGCGCGCGCCAATGTCCAGTTCCATGTCCAGCCCTTGTCGCTGGACCGTTTCGGCACCCCGCTGCACCGCGAGCCCGCCATCACCGTCAGTCCCTGCAACTTGCGGCCGTCATCGCGGGGCACGGTGCGGCTGACCTCGGCGGCGCTGGAAGCCAGGCCGCAGATCGCGCCGCACTATCTTTCGACCGACGAGGATCGCCGCATCGCCGCCGACTGCATCCGGTTGACCCGGCGGCTGATGGCGCAACCGGCGCTGGCGCAATACCGGCCCGAGGAATTCCGTCCCGGCCCGGCCGCCGACGACAGCGATGCGGCGCTGATCCATGCGGCGGGCGATGTCGGCACCACCATCTTCCACCCCGTCGGCACGGCGAAGATGGGCCTCGGCACCGATCCCTCCGCCGTGGTGGATGAACGGCTGCGGGTGCATGGCTTGCAGGGCTTGCGGGTGATCGATGCCAGTGTGATGCCGACCATCGTGTCGGGCAACACCAACACCCCCACCATCATGATCGCGGCCAAGGGCGCGGCGATGGTGATCGAGGATGCACACTGAAATTGTCATTCCCGCGAAAGCGGGAATCCAACTTCAAAAATGGTGCCGGTAGAAAAAGCTGGGCTCCCGCTTTCGCGGGAGTGACGGAATTTGTTAGGTCACCGGCGCCGGGTTGAACAGCGTCAAGTCGTTGTGCAGGCCCCACTTGTCGGCCCACACCTGTTTCCTGCCGCTCGCCACATCCAGCATCAACTGGAACAATTCCCAACCCACCTGCTCGATGGTCTTCTCGCCGGTGGCGATAGGCCCGGCATCCAGGTCGATCAGGTCGGCCCAGCGCTGCGCCAACTCGCTGCGGGTCGAGACCTTGATGACAGGCACCGCCGCCAGGCCATAGGGCGTACCGCGCCCAGTGGTGAAGACATGCAGGTTCATGCCCGATGCCAGCTGCAGAGTGCCGCAGACAAAATCGCTGGCCGGGGTGGCGGCGAACACCAGGCCGCGCCCGCGCACTTTCTCGCCCGGCGACAGCACGGCATTAATGGCGCTGGTGCCGGACTTGGCGACCGAGCCCAGCGACTTCTCGATGATGTTGGAAAGGCCGCCCTTCTTGTTGCCCGGTGTGGTGTTGGCGCCGCGATCCACGCCGCCCTTGTCGAGATAATCGTCATACCAGCGCATCTCGCGCACCAGCGCCTCGGCGACTTCGCGGGTGGCGGCGCGCGGCGTCAGCAGGTGAATGGCGTCGCGCACCTCGGTCACTTCCGAGAACATCACCGTCGCCCCGGCCCGCACCAAGAGGTCGGCGCAATAGCCCAGCGCCGGATTGGCGGTCAGGCCGCTGAAGGCGTCGCTGCCGCCGCACTGCATGCCCACGATCAGTTCGCTGGCCGGCACGGTCTCGCGCTTGCGCTGGTTCAGGATTTTCAGCCGCGCTTCCACCCGTTCCAGGATGGCGGCGATATTGGCGCCGAAGCCGTCCTGGTCCTGCATCCGCAGGATGTCGCCGCCCTGTTCGGCCCCCTTTCCTTCGGGCAAAAGCCGTTCGGGCACCAGCTTTTCGCAGCCCAGCCCCACCACCAGCACTTCGCCGCCGAAATTGGGATTGTGCGCCAGGTTCTGCAAGGTGCGGATCGGCACCACCGCCTGGGGCGCATTGATCGCCACGCCGCAGCCATAGGCATGGGTCAAGGCCACCACGTCATCCACATTGGGATAGCGCGGCAGCAACTCGGCCTTGATGCGCTTCAGCGCATATTCCATGGTGCCCGCCACGCATTGCACGCTGGTCGAGATCGCCAGGATATTCTTGGTTCCCACCGTGCCATCGGCGTTGCGATAGCCTTCGAAGGTATGGCCGGTCAGCGGTTCGGGTTTCGGCGGGGGGCGGGTCGCCATCTCCAGCCGGTCCAGCGGCGGGGCGGTGCCCATCACCACATTGTCCTCGTTGATCCAGTCGCCGCGCTTGATGTCGCCGCGCGCCGTGCCGATCACTTCATTGTAGCGGATGACGGGCGCGCCATCGGCAATGTCGGCCAGCGCCGCCTTGTGGCCCTGGGGCACGAAATGATTCAGCACCAGGCCGTCCGGGAATGCGGTGCCCGCCGGCAGGCCCAGGCTGTTGACGACGATCGCCACATTGTCGCCCGGCGCCACCTGGATGCGGCGCGGCGGCTCGTGCGGAGGCTTGGACTGGATATTCATAGCGGCGACTCTACACCCAACTCAACGCACCAGACATGGTCTCTTGGGATCGAATTTCCAGCCCGGGATCAGGAACTGCATGGCGGCGGCGTCGTCGCGGGCGCCCAGGTCCAGCGATTTGTAAACGCCATGCGCCTTTTCGACCTCGGCCATGTCCAGTTCCACGCCAAGCCCCCCTTGTTGGGGAACGTCAACAAGCCCGCCCTTGATCCGGAACGGTTCGCGGGTCAGGCGCTGGCCGTCCTGCCAGATCCAGTGGGTGTCAATCGCGGTGATGTTGCCGGGCGCGGCGGCGGCAACATGGGTGAACATCGCCAGCGACACGTCGAAATGATTGTTGGAATGGCTGCCCCAGCGCAGGTCGCGGTCGGCGCACATCTGGGCGACGCGCACACTGCCGCGCATGGTCCAGAAATGCGGATCGGCCAGCGGAATGTCCACCGAGCCCAGGTCGACCGCATGCACCATCTGCCGCCAGTCGGTGGCGATCATGTTGGTGGCGGTGGGAAGGCCGGTGGCGCGGCGAAACTCCGCCATGATCTCGCGGCCCGAATAGCCGCCTTCCGCGCCGCAGGGATCTTCGGCATAGGCCAGGATATCGCCGCGCCCCTTGCACAGGCCGATGGCCTCTTTCAACGACCAGGCGCCATTGGGGTCAAGCGTAATGCGGGCCTTGGGGAAGCGCCTGGCCAGCGCCTCGATGGCCTTGATCTCTTCGCTGCCGGCCAGCACGCCGCCTTTCAGCTTGAAGTCGTTGAAGCCGTAGCGTTCGTATGCCGCTTCGGCGGTGCGCACGATGGCGTCGGGCGTCAGGGCTTCCTGGTCGCGCACCTTCATCCAGGCGTCGCCCGGCTGGTTCTTGCGGTAGGGCAGGCTGGTCTTGCCGGAATCACCGATGAAGAAGAGATAACCCAGCATCTCGACCCGGTCGCGCTGCTGGCCTTCGCCCAGCAGGGCCGCCACCGGCACGCCCAGATGCTGCCCCAGCAAATCCAGCAGCGCGCATTCCAGCGCCGCCTGCACATGCACGGTGGTGCGCAGGTCGAAGGTCTGCAGGCCCCGCCCGCCGCAATCGCGGTCGGCGAAGCGGCGGCCGGTTTCGCTGAGAATATTGTTCCAGGTCCCCAGCCCCGCGCCGATCACCAGGTCGCGGCTGTCTTCCAGGGTCTGGCGGATTTTCTCGCCGCCCGGCACTTCGCCGACGCCGGTATGGCCGGCGCTGTCGGTCAGGACGACCAGGTTGCGGGTGAAGAAGGGCGCGTGCGCCCCGGACAGGTTCAGCAGCATGCTGTCCTGGCCGGCGACGGGAATGACTTTCATTTCGACGACGCGCGGCGCGCCACTTACGCTCTGGCTCATGTCAGGTCTTCAATACAACGCGCTTCAATTCCCCGGCGATCAGGCCATAGCCGATCATGGCGCCGATGGAATGGGCGAACAGGAAGACCAGCGCCAGGTCCCAGCTATTGTGGGTGGCTTTCAGGATGTAGCCGATCACGATGGGCGTGACGATGCTGGAAATATTGCCGCACATGTTGAAGACGCTGCCGGCCAGGCCGGTGGCCTCGCGTGGCGCGGTATCGCTGACCACCGCCCAGCCCAGCGCCGCCACGCCCTTGCCGAAGAAGGCGATCGACATGAACAGCATAATCATGCCCTGGCTGTCGGTATAGTTGCAAAAGATGATGGCGCAGCTGATCACCAGCCCGGCCAGGATGGGAATCTTGCGCGCATTGGAAAGCGACACGCCCCTCTTCAGCAGCAGGTCGGAGAACATGCCGCCCAGAACGCCGCCGGCGAAACCGGCGATGGCCGGACCGGCCGCGACAAGGCCCGCCTTTGCCAGGCTCATGTGCCGCGCATCGTGCAGATAGATGAAGAACCATGTGGAATAGAAAAACGTCAGCGCATTGATGCAGTATTGCGCGATATAGATGCCGGCCTGCATGCGGTTGGTCAGAAGCTGGCCGACGATGCTCCAGCGGATCGGCTGCACCCCCGCGGCCGGCTTGTCCAGGTTCACCAGCGCACCGCCTTCTTCGATATGGGCATATTCGCGCGGGCTGATGCGCTTGTGGCGGGCCGGCGACTGCACCACGGCGGCGAACAGAATCGCGCCCAGCACACCGATGGCGCCCATCGCCAGGAAGACAGCGCGCCAGCCGTAATATTGCGCCAGCCAGCCCATCAGCGGTGTGAATGCGGGCACCGAGAAATATTGCGACGCATTGAATATGGCGCTGGCCGTTCCGCGCTCGGACCCTGGGAACCAGTTGGCGACGATGCGGGCATTGGCGGGGAAGCTGGGACATTCCGCAAAGCCCAGGGCGAAGCGCAGGATGAACAGGCTGATCATCACTGGCACGAAAGACAGATACGGCACGAAGGCCTGCAGGCCCGTGAACACGGCCCACAGGGTAATGGACCAGATATAGACCGGCCGCGAGCCATAGCGGTCCAGCAGGGCGCCGCCGGGAATCTGGCCGATGACATAGGCCCAGCCGAAAGCGGAGAACAGATAGCCGAGCTGCACGGGATCGAGATGGAATTCCGCCGAAAGCGGCTTGCCCGCGATGCCGAGCGTGGCGCGGCTGGCATAGTTGATCGAGGAAACCACGAACAGCACCGCGATGATCCAGAAGCGGATATGGCTGTTGCGTGTCTCTGCGGCGGTGGTCATGGTCGCTTCCCGGAAAGCCGCTTTCAGCGGGCGTTATTGGCCAAAATAGGCCCCGCCAGAGTGGCGCGTCCAAGCCAAAGGTTCAAGCGATCCATGCGCCAAAAGCATCAATCATGCGGCGCAACAGGCTCCGTTTCATCCTGCCGCAGCAGGTCAAGGAACGCAGGCAATGCCGGATTGTCGTTATCGCTGCGCCAGGCGGCATAAAGCTCCACCGGGGCGGTGGGCATGGTGGTGACGGGGCGGAAGTGCACATCGTCGAAATGCAGCGACATCGCCGCCTCCGGCACCAGCGCCGCCCCGATCCCGGCGCGCACCAGGGCCAGCATGGAATGGATCTGGCTCAGCGATTGCACCGCGATGGGCGTGGCGCCTTCCGCCTCGAACAGCCCCGTCAGCATGTCGTGGAAATAGCGCGCCCCGTCGGCGGCATACATCACCAGCGGGCTGCGGTCGAAATCCTTCAGGGTCAGCGCCGCCTCGGCCAGGCGCGGGTCGCCGAAGGGCAGGGCCGCCACCAGCCGCTCGCGCACCACCCGGCGGGTGGTGAATTCGCTGCGGTCGATCGGCGGGCGCAACAACCCGACATCGATGCGCCCGGTCAGCAGGCTGTCCACCTGCTCGCTGGACACCATCTCCTTCAAGGCCATGTCGATATTGGGGGCATGGCTGGCGCGCTGCAGCAGGAGGCGCGGCAGGAAGCTGTAGCCGCTGGCGGCGGTGAAGCCCAAACTGATGGTGCCGGCCTCGCCACTGGCGATGCGGCGGGTGGCCAGCGCCGCGCTTTCCGTCAACCGCAGGATGCGGCGCGCCTCCAGCAGGAACACCCGCCCGGCCGGGGTCAGCTTGACGGCGCGGCTGGTGCGGTCCAGCAGCTTGACCCCCAGCACATGCTCCAGAAGCTGGATCTGCCGCGACAGCGGCGGCTGGGTCATGTTCATGCGCGCCGCGGCGCGGCCGAAATGCAGTTCCTCTGCCGCCGCGACAAAGCAGCGAAGCTGGCGAAGTTCGAACTGCGACCAGAAGGATGCGCCCGTCATGGCCGCATCCTATAACGCGTCAGACCGGCTTTGTCTTTTCAATGAGCGCCTTGAGGCGGCCCAGCTGGTTGGCGCTCAGGTCGGTCAAAGGCTGGCGCACCGGACCCGCCGTGCGCCCGATGGCGGTCATGCCGGCCTTGACGATGGAGACGGCATAGCCCCTGCTCTCGTTGCGGATGGCGATATAGGGCAGCACGAACTCCTTCAGGCCCTGGATGACCTTGGCCTGGTCCTTGGCGCGCACCGCGTCATAAAAGGCCAGCGCCCATTCCGGCATGAAATTGTAGATCGCCGAGGAATAGGTGGTGACGCCCATTTCCAGATAGGGCAGGGCGAAAGTCTCCGCCGTGGGAAGTCCGCCGACATAGGTCAGCCGGTCGCCCATCTTGGCATAGACCCGCATCATCAGTTCGATGTCGCCGACGCCGTCCTTGAAGCCGACCAGGTTGGCGTTGCGGTCGCACAGTTTGGCCAGCGAGTCTTCGGTCAAGACGGCATTGTCGCGGTTATAGACGATGATGCCCAGCCTGGTGGCTTTGCACACCGCCTCGATATGCGCCATCAGGCCTTCCTGGTTGGGCACCATCAGATAGGGCGGCAGCAGCAGGATGCCGTCGGCGCCATTGGCCTCGGCGGATTTGGCCAGTTCGACCGCGATGGCGGTGCCATAGCCGCAGCCCGCGATCACCGGGGTCCGGCCCTGGGTTTCCTTGACGGCGGCGGCGACCACCTGGCCGACTTCGCCGGGCGTCAGGGAGAAGAACTCGCCGGTGCCGCCGGCGGCGAACAGCCCGGTCAGGCGCTTGAAGGACAGCAGCCAGGCGCAATGTTCGCGATAGGGGCCTTCCTGGAAGGTGAATTCCGAGTCGAAATGGGTGACGGGAAAGGACAACAGCCCCTTGGCCAGGGTCTGCGCCATCTCATTCGGCGACATGCTGCTCATGCTTTTCTCCCGGTCTTCTTTTCGCAAACGCAGTGAACCGGGGCGTTTTAGCGGGTCGGTGCGGGCCGATCCAGGCCAATCGCGCTATCAAACGATGCGGTTTTTGCATGGGCATGCTAGAATCGCGGCAACAAGAACAAGGAATACCGGGATGAAACGCAGGGACATTCTGTTGGGCGCGGGGGCCACCATGATCGCCAGTCAGCTTCCGGTCTTGGGAAATGTGGGGGCCGCCGGTTGGGACCGCGCCAAGCTGGAGGACGCCGCCAAGCTGATGGACGGCTGGGTCGCGGATGGCCGGGTACAGGGCGCCTCCATCCTGGTAACGCAGGGTGCCAGGACTTTCGCCCGCAATTTCGGCACCGCCAAAGGGACCGAGCCGGTGTTCCTGCTGGCCTCGATCACCAAGCCGATCACGGCGGCGGCGGTGATGACCCTGGTGGACGAAGGCAAGCTGTCGCTGGATGACAAGGTGGTGAAATTCTTCCCCGCCTTCACCGGCGAGGGGCGCGAGACCATCACCATCCGACACTGCCTGACCCATACCGGCGGATTGCCCGACATGCCGGCCGATGACGAGATGCTGCGCGAGAAACATGCCACGCTGGCCGATTACCGCGAGGATGCGATCCGCGCGCCGCTGAAATTCCCGCCGGGCACGAAATATTCCTATTCCAGTATGGGCATCCTGATGTCGTCGCAGGTGGCGGAAAAGATCACCGGCCAACCCATCGCCGACATCGTGCAGCAGCGCGTCTTCGACAAACTTGGCATGCGCCGCTCCGGCTATGGCCTGCGCGGCCGCGCCAGTGCCGGCACCGTGCCCAGCCAGGCGGCCCCCGCCATGACCGAAGCGGGCAAGAAGACCTGGAACGACTGGAACTGGAACAGCGAATATTGGCGCAATCTGGGCGCGCCCTGGGGCGGGGCGCTGGCCTCGGCCGCCGATATCGCCCGCTTCTATAGCGAGTTCCTGAACCAGCGCGGCCGTATCCTCAAGCCCGCCACCGAGGCACAGATGATCGTCAACAATTCTCCGGCCGGCGTGAAGCCCAGCGGCCTGGGCTTCGACCTGCCGCCGGGCGTGGGATCGCCTGCTTGCGGCCCGAAAACCTTCGGCCATAACGGCTCGACCGGCACGTTAAGCTGGGCCGATCCCGGCAGCGGCACCGTCTGCGTGGTGCTGACCAGTTTGTATGAAGCGGCGGTGCGGCCCCATCCCACCCATCTGGTGTCGGACAAGATCGCGGAAGCGGTGACCGCCTAGCGGCCGCGCTGCTGCGCCAGGTCGAAGATCCGCGTCATCGGCAGCCATTTCTGGCCCGGCGCGGCATGGGGCAGAGGCCGCTGGAAATTCCACATCAGGCCTTCCCATTCGTCGTATTCCGCCGGGATGGGGCGGGCGCGGGGATAGTCGTCGGCGACGGTGGCGATCATCACCATGCGATCACCGCTGCGCCAGATTTCCATGCCCTCGATGCCCTGGGCGCGGATGTCGTCCACGATTTCCGGCCATACCCCGCCGGGGCGGTGGAAGGCCTCGTATTCCGCGATCTTGCCGGCATCGTTGACCAGGTCCAGCGCAAAGCACAGGCGGCGGCTCATTTTGTTGCTCTCCGAACGGGCGATTGGACTATAAGAGCGCCGTTTGTTTCCTGGAGCAATCATGGCGTCTTTCCTGCGGCTGCATCCGTCCGACAATGTCGTGGTGGCGGTGAACGGGCTGTCCCCCGGCGACATTGTGGACGATGTGAAGATCACGCGGCGCATTCCGCCCGGCCACAAGGCGGCGGTGCGCGCCATCGCCAAGGATACGCCGGCGCTGAAGTTCGGCCAGATCATCGGCTTCGCCACCCAGGATATCGCGCCCGGCGACTGGGTGCATGAGCATAACATCGCCTTCCACAGCGTGGATCGCGATTATGAATTCGAGGTGGACGCGCGCGATCCGGCGCCGCTGACCGGCGCCACCTTCCAGGGTTACCGCCGCGCCAACGGCAAGTTCGGCACCCGCAACTATCTGGGCATCCTGACCAGCGTGAACTGTTCGGCCACCGTGGCGCGGCTGATCGCGCGCGAAGTCGAGAAGCGCGGGTTGCTGGACGATTATCCCGAGATCGACGGCGTGATCCCGCTGGTGCACGGCCATGGCTGCGGCATGGACAGCAAGGGCGAAGGCTATGACGTGCTCAAGCGCACCATGTGGGGCTATGCCGCCAATCCCAACATGGGCGCGGTGCTGATGGTGGGGCTGGGTTGCGAGACCTTCCAGATTGGGCGCTGGAAGCAGGCCTACAATATCGCGGAAGGCGACAGCTTCCGCTCGCTGACCATCCAGGACAGCGGCGGCACCCGCAAGGCGGTGGATGCCGGGCTGGAAGCGGTGATGGACATGCTGCCCATGATGGCGAAAGTCGAACGCACCGCCGCGCCCGCCAGCGAACTGATGCTGGCGCTGCAATGCGGCGGCAGCGACGGTTATTCCGGCATCACCGCCAATCCGGCGCTGGGGGCGGCGGTGGACCTGCTGGTGGCCCATGGCGGCACCGCCATTCTGTCCGAGACGCCGGAGATTTACGGCGCCGAGCATCTGCTGACCCGCCGCGCCTCGCCCGAGGTCGGCAAAAAACTGATCGAACGCATCCGCTGGTGGGAGGATTACACCAGCCGCAACGCCGGCAGCATGAACAACAATCCCTCACCCGGAAACAAGGCGGGCGGGCTGACCACCATCCTGGAGAAATCGCTGGGGGCGGCGGCCAAGGGCGGCACCACCCGGCTGAAGGCAGTGGTCGAATATGCCGAGCCCGTCACCGAAAAGGGCTTCGTCTTCATGGACACGCCGGGCTATGATCCGGTCTCGGCCACCGGCCAGGTGGCGGGCGGCGCGAACATATTGTGCTTCACCACCGGGCGCGGCTCGGCCTATGGCTGCAAGCCCACGCCCTCGATCAAGCTGGCCACCAACACGCCGGTCTATGAGCGCATGACCGACGACATGGACATCAATTGCGGCGATGTGCTGGACGGCGTCTCCATCCAGGACAAGGGCCGCGAGATTTTCGCGCATATATTGCAGATCGCGTCCGGCGCCCGCAGCAAGTCCGAAAAGCTGGGCTATGGCGATGCCGAGTTCGTGCCCTGGCAGATCGGTGCGACCATGTAGCCGTTCAATTGTCATGGCCCGCGAATGCGGGCCGTGACGGATTTTGATTGCTTGCCAGTGATTGCACCCAGCCCTTAGACTTCCAGCAATAATAAAATCAGGGAGGGGCAATAATAATGTTTCCGGTGGTGGAACGCCGCTATGCCGTCGCCTTTGCCCTGACCGCGACGCTGTTCTTTTCCTGGGGGCTGGCGTCGCAGTTCAACGACCTCTTGCTGCATCATTTCCAGAAGGCGCTGGACCTGACGCGCACCCAGGCCAGCCTGACCCAGTTCTCTTTCTATATCGGCTATTTCTGCGCCCCGTTGCCGGCGGCCATCATCATCCGCCGGGTCGGCTATAAGAAGACCATGGTGATCGGCCTGGCGTTGTTTGCCATCGGCGCTTTCCTGTTCGTGCCCGCGGCGCATCTGCGCATCTATGGCGTCTTCCTGGCCGGGCTTTACATCATCGCCATCGGCGCGGGCTTCCTGGAAACCAGCGCCAATCCCTATATCGCCATCCTGGGCGATCCCGCCACCGCTTCGCCGCGCCTCAATTTCGCGCAAGCCTTCAACGGCGTCGCCACCGTGCTGGGGCCCCTGGTCGGCGGCTATGTGATTTTCTCCGGCGTGGAATACAGCCCGGCCCAGCAGGCGGCGATGGGCCCCGCCGCGGTGGATGCCTGGCGCGCCCATGAAGCCGCCGCCGTCGGGCCGCCCTATCTGGTGCTGGGCATCCTGATGGTGGTGATTGCCACGGCCATCGCGCTGACCAGATATCCACCGCTGCGCCCTGAAGTGACGCCGCAGGGCGCGGGCTCGCCTTTCGCGGTGTTGAAGAAGCCGCGCGTGCTCTATGCCGTGATCGCCCAATTCTTTTATGTCGGGGCGCAGGTCGGCACCTGGTCCCTGCTGGTGGATTTCGCCCAGGAAGCGGCGCATGTGCCCGAACGCACCGGGGCGCAGGTCTATCTGGAGGCGACCATGATCGCCTTTTGTGTCGGCCGTTTTGTCGGCGCCTGGCTGCAGCGCACCATCAACCCGCCGCGCCAGTTGGTGCTGTATGCCGGCTGCAACATGGTGCTGTGCGTGCTGGCGGCGACCCTGGGCGGCTTTCCCGGCATCTGGGCGCTGGTGGCGACCAGTTTCTTCATGTCCATCATGTTTCCCACCATCTTCGCGCTGGGGCTGGAGAATCTGGGCCACCAGACCGAGTTCGCCTCCAGCTTCATCGTCATGGCGATCAGCGGCGCGGCCGTGATCCCGCCGCTGATGGCGGCCTTTGCCGGCGTCACCGGCGCGCTGCATTGGAGCATGCTGATCCTGGCGCTGTGCTATGCCGTGGTGGTCAGCTTCGGCATCTTCGCACCCAGGTTGAAAACCACATGAGCTTTGCGCTGCGCGATCTTGGCAAGACAGGTTTGAAAGTCAGCGAACTGGGCTTCGGCTCGGCGCCGCTGGGCAATCTGTTCCGGCCGCTGCCCGATGACACCGCGCGCGCCACCCTGGCGGCGGCGCTGGCGGCGGGCTTCGGCTATTTCGACACCGCGCCTTTCTATGGCTTCGGGCTTTCCGAGCGTCGCCTCGGCGATGCGCTACGGGGCGCTCCTCCCCCGCCAGCGAAGCGGACGGCGGGGGAGGTGGCCGTAGCTGGCCCTGGGGCCAGCGAAGGCCGGAGGGGGGATTTCAATAAAGTTGTCTTGTCCACCAAGGTCGGGCGGCTGCTGACCCCGGTGACGGAGCCGGTGGGCGGGGTGCGCCATGGCTATGCCACGCCCATGCCTTTCGCGCCGGTCTATGACTATTCCTATGATGCGGTGATGCGCTCGTTCGAGGACAGCCTGCAGCGTCTGGGCCTGGCGCGGATAGATATTCTTTATATCCATGACATCGGCCGCATGACCCATGGCGACGAGAACGCCTTCCATATGGCCGAACTCACCAGCGGCGGCGGGTTGAAGGCGCTGGAGGAATTGCGCGATGCCGGCGTCATCGCCGGCTTCGGCATGGGCGTGAATGAAGTCGAGGCCTGCCTGGCGGTGATGGATCATGCCCGGCTGGACGTCATCCTGCTGGCGGGACGCTATACCCTGCTGGAGCAGGGCGCGATGGATGAATTATTTCCGCGTTGCGCGCAGGCGGACACTGCCATCGTGGTGGGTGGGCCTTATAATTCCGGCATCCTGGCCGTGGGTACCAAGACCAGCGCGCCGTTGTTTTTCAACTATGAACCCGCGCCAGCGGCGGTGATCGAAAAGGCGCGCCGCATCGAAGCGATGTGTGATGCCCATGGCGTGCCGCTGGCGGCGGCGGCGCTGCAGTTTCCGCTGGCGCACTCGCTGGTCTCCAGCGTCATCCCCGGCCTGGATTCGCCCGCGCGTGTGGAACAGACGGTGGCGCTTTATCGCCATGCCATTCCCGCCGCGCTGTGGGCCGATCTCAAAAGCGCCGGGCTGCTGCGCGCGGAGGCACCGATCCCATGATCGTCGACGCCCACCAGCATTTCTGGGACCCGGCGCGCGGCGACTATGGCTGGCTGAAGCCCGGCAATCCCATCCATCGCGTGTTCGACACCAATGACCTGCGGCCCCTGCTGATCGAGACCGGCGTGGACGCCACCATCCTGGTGCAGGCCGCGCCGACACCGGCGGAAACCGACTATCTGCTGGCCATCGCGGGCCGGGCTCCCTGGGTGCTGGGCGTGGTGGGCTGGATAGACCTGCTGGCGGCGGATGCCGCCGATGCGGTGCGCCGCCGCGCCGCCGACCCGCTGTTTTTGGGCGTGCGGCCGATGCTGCAGGATTTGCCTGACCCCGGCTGGATACTGCAGCGCGCGCTGGAGCCCGCGCTGAATGCCATCATCGCCGAGGGCCTGGTGTTCGACGCCCTGATCCTGTCGCACCAGTTGGCCGCGATCACCGAACTGGCGATGCGCCACCCCCAGCTTCCCATCGTGCTGGATCATGCCGCCAAGCCGCGGCTCGGCAATGTCGAAGCGATGGGCCGCTGGTCGCGTGCTATCGAAACGCTGGCGGCGCTGCCCAATGTCACCTGCAAGCTGTCGGGCCTGCTGACCGAATTGCCGCCCGATGGCAGCCGCGACGATATCGTCCGCGCCATCGGCGTGCTGTTCGACCTGTTCGGGCGCGAGCGGCTGATCTGGGGCAGCGACTGGCCGGTTCTCACCCTGGCGGGCGATTACCGGGATTGGTTTGAACTGGCGCGCGAGGCCGTCGCCGCCAGGGATTCCAGCGCCGTGCGGGCAGCGATGGGCGACAACGCCATACGCATCTATCGCCCGCGCAGGCCTTAAACCAGATCCACCGCCACCACTTCGTGCAGCAGGATGCGCGGCACTTCCACAACCAGCCGGTCGCCGTTGCGCGATGATTTCGCCACCGTGCCGCTTTCCAGCAGCCTGACCGTGCCGATCTTCACGTCCTTCGGCAGCACCAGCGTCACGGTGTAGGGCCCGGCGGGCAGAATCTCGCGATAGGGCCCCTTCATCATCATGGGATTGTTCATGTTGACCAGATGTGCCGCCAGCGAATCCGCCTGCCGCCAATAGGCGATGTCCAGCAGGCCGGGGCCATGCACCGTCATGGGGGGATTTTCCTCCGCCGCCCAGGCCACCGCATTGGCCAGCAGCACGCCGTGATCCGCCGCCAGCACTTCCCAGAAGGTGCGGTCCAGGTCCATGGGGAAATAGACCGCCCGCCCCTTGCCGACCTGGCGGCAGAAGGCCATGGGAATGTCGGTCTGTTCCTGTTCGGTGAACACCCGCTCCATCGGCAGGTCGGGATAGCTGGGCACCAGGGTCAGCGGCGCAAGGCCCGTGTCATGCGGCTTGACCGTGATCTGTTGGGTGGCGGCGATGATGCGCGGCGCGTCTTCCAGCCCCCTGGTCAGAAGATGCGGATGATGCGGTGTGAGATAGCTGTTCTTCACGCCGTTCTCGGTCTTGACGTAATCGCAGCCGAACAGGTCGGCCAGGCCGAAATTGCCCCGCTTCTGGCCCAGTTCGTCATACAGCGAGGTCTCGCCCGTCGCCACGATGCGCCCGCCCGCCGCCACATAGTCGCGGATTTGCCGGCATTGCCGGTCCGACAGCGCCGCGATGTCGGGCAACACCAGCACGCGATAGCGGCCGATATGCGCCGGGTCCAACTGGCGGTCATCGGCCATCTCGAACGGAATGCGCGCTTCCACCAGTGCCTGGTAATAGCCGTTCTGGGAATCGGTGACCCGCTGGGCGGCGCGCACGCTGTCCCCGGCGGTGAACGCCGTGCCCCCTGCGGTAAAAGTGCCCGACTGGGTGGAATTGACGATTGCCACCCGCGCCAGGTTGGCGGTGTTGCGCATATATTTGTCGTTGCGCCAGTGCCAGTCATACATCGCCACCACCGGCGCGACCCAGCGCGGATCGAAGATGCGGGCATTGAACTTGGCCACCCAGGGGCGGAAGCCCTGGGCGATGCCGCCCTGCATCCAGGCCTGAAGCTCCGGCCCGCGCTGCACGCTGTCCTTCCAGCGATTGTCGTCTTCGATGCCGACATTGAAGATGCCGGCCACCGGCAGGTTCTGCATATAGGCGCGGGTCAGCTTGGCGTATTTGCCCATCATCCATACCGGGGTCGTGCCGCTGCGGCCCTGGCGGTCCACCGCGACAATGGGAATGGTGACCTTGTTCGGATCGTTCATGCCGCCATTGGGGCTGAAGAAACAGTCCGCCTTCGAGGCCTTGACCGTGTCGTCCCACAGCTTGAACTGCTGCCAGCGCATCTCGGCGTTCCACTGGATATAGGCCTTGCGGCGCGGCTCCTGCGGATCGTTGCCGGTGGGCAGTTCCAGTCCGGTGGCGGCGCGGAATTTGGTGCGGCAGGTCTGGCACCAGCACATGCCGCTGCCGGCCCAGCGATTGCCGAAGAATCCGCCCGGCTGGTATTTGTCGGTGATCTCTTTCAAGACGGCGGGCATGAAGTCGAAATAGAAGCCGGTATTCTGGCAGGTCACCCACATGTCGGGCGCGGCCCAGTGGCGGCGCGGCTTGCCGTCCTGCGTACAGGCGGCCCATTCGGGATGGGCGGCGAAGGCCTCCTCGCTCATGGCATGGGGATCGATGCGGGTGATGATGCTGATATCCTGGGCGCGGCAGCCCTTGATCATCTCGCCCAGCATGTCGCGGCCGCCCAGGTCGCGGGCGCGTTTGTGCAGCGGCACCTCTGTCGGATAAAAGGCGATGTCGCCGCCCGCCGACAGGCACACTGCGTCGATATGGGCGCGCTTGAAGAAATCGAACCAGAATTGCGGATCGTAGCGCGGCGGGTCTTCCTCGGTGAAGGCGACCTGGGCCCAGCGCATGGCCTTGTTGGCCCAGGGCAGACCTTGACTCATTCCTGGCATGTCGCCGGTCATGGCGAAGGCCTTGTCTTCCAGGCCGGCCATCGCCATCGCCGCGGCGGCGTATTGCATCACCGCGCGCCGCGTCGCGTCCAGATTTTCCATCGCCTGCTCCCTGATTTTCGCGAGAGGTTAAAGCGCATTGCCAAGACCGGCAATTCGGGTTTGACTGAAGCCAATAATAAATGGGGAAAGCCGTGCGTACTCTGTGCCTTGCCTTCGCCGCGCTGTTTCCGCTGGCGGCACACGCCGCCGGCATCACGGTCTATTCGCCGGGCATCGTCAACGGGCCGCTCAGGCAGTTGGCCGCCGACTGGACCGCCGCCACCGGCAACGCGGTGACATTCGCGGGCAACAATGTCGGGCGCATCCGCACCGCGGTGTCCTCCGATGCGCCGGGCGATGTGGTGGTGGCGCCGGTGGGCGATTTCACCGCTTTCGCGCCCAAGCTGAAACCCGGCAGCGAACGGCCCATGGGCCGCATCCTGTTCGGGGTGGTGGTCAAGGCGGGCGGGCCGCATCCCGACATTTCCAGCAAGGCCAAGTTCGTCGCCTTCGTCAAACAGGCGGGCGTGCTGGCCTATGCCGATCCCAAGGTCGGCAGCCTGACCGGCGGCATGGTCGAGGAGATGCTGAAACGCCCGGAATTCACCGGCGTCGAGTCGCGCCCCATCAAGGGCATGATCGGCGACGCCATCGCGCGCGGCGATGCGGAGTATGGCGGCGGCGCCATCACCGAGGAAATGATGGCCAAGGGGGCCGAGGTGGTGGGGCCGTTTCCCGATGACCTGGGCTTGCATGTGGACATGGCGGCGGCGGTGCTCAATGTGTCGGCCGCGCCAACCGATGCGGAGGCGTTCTTGCAGTACGTCACCCGGCCCGAAGCGGCGGCGGTATGGAAGGCCGGCGGGATCGTGGAGACGCCATAATCCCGATTGTCATGGCCCGCCGGAGAGCGGGCCACCCAGCTGAAGTTTGCACGAAACTTGAAAATTAAGCGCTGCGTCACCTGGGTAGCCCGCATTCGCGGGCCATGACAATTGCACTAAAACGGCTTCATCCCTTTCGCTGTCCATGCCGCGCGGGCCTGGGCGCTGGTGAGGAATTTCACAAAGGCCAGCGCGTCCTTCTGGTTGGCCGAGCGCGACGACACCGCCAGGATCGCGTCCATATGGCCGCCCAGTTCCACCGGCAGCGGCGCCACCAGGTCGATCGGCGGCTTGTTGAGGATTTCCGGCACCAGCTGGATCGCCATGTCGCCTTCGCCCCGCGCCAGCGCGCCCGCGCCTTCGCCCTTGCTGACCGGCGCCACCTTCACCCCGGCGAATTCCGGACGCTTCAAGATGCCGTCAATAATCACCGCCTGCATGGTGCCGGCCCTGGGATCGTTGACCATCACCGTGCCGGTCTTCAGCACCGCCGCCAATTTGTCGATGGTGGAGATGTCGGGCCTGGCCGCGCCCTTCTTCACCGCCAGGCCAAGCTCATCGCGGCCCAGCGGCATATAGCTGCCGGCCACGATGCCGCCGTCCAGGGCCAGGGTGTTCATCAGGTCGGCGGGCAAGGCGATGACCTCGGCGGCGGGCGTCGCGGTCTTGATATGGTCCACGATCGCATTCATGCCGTCTTCGCTGACGATGACGGCGACGCCGGTCTGTCTGGTGAAATCCGCCGCCAGGTCTTTCAGTGCGGAGTTGTAGACAAAGCCCGGCGCAACGACGCGAATCTCGGCCTGTGCCGTGGAAACGAACACGGCAGCGAGTGCGGCGGACAGAAGCAGGCGCATGCATGTCTCCTTTTGGGCCGGACGGTAAGTCGGCCGCGCGGGCCGTGCAAGAACGCGGAATCTGGCTTACAACAGCGCCGTCCTTCGGGAGAGCAAGATGGGCCGGATCGGAAGATTTTTTTGTTGCACCGCACTCGCGCTGATGGCCGCCACCGCCGCCATCGCCGGGGTGATGAATCCCATCCCCGGCGATCCCATCGCCATCGAGAGCGGCAAGCTGTCGGGTACCCTGCTGGACAGCGGCGTCAAGGCCTATCTGGGCGTGCCCTTCGCCGCGCCGCCGGTGCGCGAACTGCGCTGGGCCCCGCCGGCGCCGGTCAAGCCCTGGAGCGGCATCTATAACGCCGACACCAGGATCGGCAATTGCTATATCCCGCTGCGCGCCACCACGCTGAACCATTATTTCGGCGAGATAAAATCCAGCGAGGATTGCCTTTACGCCAATATCTGGACGCCCGCGACCGCCAGGGCGGGCGACAAGCTGCCGGTGGTGGTGTGGATTCCCGGCGGCGGCTTCCAGGAAGGCTCCGTCAACTTCGACGTCTATAGCGGCGCGCCGCTGGCGAAGAAGGGGGTGATCTTTGTCGGCCTTCCCTATCGGGTGAATATCTTCGGCAACCTGGCGCATCCCGAACTGACGGCGGCCTCGGGCCATTCGGGCAATTACGGTCTGATGGACCAGATCGCGGGGCTCAAATGGCTTCAGCGCAATATCGCGGCGTTCGGCGGCGACCCCGCCAATGTCACGGTGATGGGCCAGTCGGCCGGCGCCATGGCGCTGGACCTGCTGCAATCCTCGCCCCAGGCGCATGGCCTCTATGCCCGTGTGATCGCGCTGTCCGGCGGCTATCACGGCGTGGCGGCGCCGCACCTGGAGACCCTGGCGGAGACCGAAGCCATGGGCGTGAAGCTGCAAGCGGCGATGAAGGCCAAGGATATCGCCCAGATGCGGACCATTCCCGCCGACCAGATCACCGAGATCGCCAAGGCCAACAGGATCGTCTTCACCGGCCCCACCGTGGAAGGTTATGTCGTGCCGGGAACGCCCGCCGATATCTATGCGGCGGGAAAGCAGACCGATGTGCCGCTGCTGCTGAGTTCGGTGGGCAATGACATTCTCAGCCACACCGCCGTCACCGATGCCCGCACTTTGGCAGACTATAAAAAGGCGGCGGGCGATCTGTATGGCGCCGATGCGGACAAGTTCCTGAAACTGTTCCCCGCCGCCAATGACGAACAGGCCGCGGCCCAGGCCAGGGCTGTGGCGCGGCTTTCCGGCTTCGGCATCATGGGCCGCGACTGGGCGAAGGCGGCGTCGGCCACCGCCAGATCGCCGATCTGGCTGGTGCAGTACAACCATCCCCATCCCTATCCGCCGGGCGTGGTCATCACCGACATGGATGTGAAGACGGCCGGGGCCTATCACAATTCCGACCTGCCGTTCTGGTATGGCACTTTGGATTCCCTGAATCTGTATCGCCATATCCGCGACTGGACACCATACGATACCAAGCTGTCGGACCAGATGCAGGACGTGGTGGTGGCCTTTGCAAAGACAGGCAATCCGGTGACGGCGGATGCGAAAATCCCGCGCTATGATCCCCGGCACGAACAGCGGCTTGTGTGGGGCGATAACGGCGCCACCGTCGAGACGCTCAACGAAAAGCAGCTGGATTTCATCGAGACTCATAAAGTGGCGGGCCATTAAGGCGCCGCATCAACAGGGAGAGCTTCCATGATGACGACACGCAGGAATTTTCTCGGCGGCGCCGCGGCATTGGCGGCCACCGCTTCGCTGCCGGCTTTGGCCGAGCGCAGCGTGCCGCTGGGATTGCAGCTTTACACCGTGCGCGCCGACCTGGCGAAAGACTATGACGGCACGATCAAGGCGCTGAAGGCCATCGGCATCCGCAATGTCCAGGCCAATCTCACCATGGCGGGCAAGAACTCGGCCGAGCAGCGCAAGCTCTATGACAGCATGGGCATCACCTGGAAAAGCATCCATGCCGGCGGTGACGGGCTGCGCAACACCCTGCAGGCCACGATCGACGAAGCCAAAAGCGTGGGCATCACCAACATCACCTGTTCCTTTCCGCTCTATCCGGTGGACCGCGCCCAGATCATGGCGGGGCCGACGCTGGACGACTGGAAGCGCAATGCCGAGGCCTTCAACACGGCGGGCGCGGCCTGCAAGGCGGTGGGCATCAGCTTTGCCTATCACAACCACAATCTGGAATTCCGCAGGATCGGCGAGGTGGTGCCCTATGACCTGCTGCTCAAGGAAACCGATCCGGCGCTGGTGCAGATGGAGATGGATATCGGCTGGGTGGTGGCGGGCGGTGCCGATCCCGTGGCCTACCTGACGAAGTATCCGGGCCGCTATCATTCGCTGCACATCAAGGATCTGAAGAAGGACGGCATTCCCAACTTCAGCATGAAGATGACCAGCGCCATCATCGGCAAGGGCATCATTGACTGGAAGACGGTGCTGGCGGCGGCGCACAAGGCCAGGGTCGAGCGCGCATTCCTGGAGATCGAGGAGCCCTATGATCCCTCCGCCATGGAGATGGTGAAGCAGAGCTTCGACTATCTGCACGGGCGGGTTTAGGTTCCAGCCCCATACATCCCAATCGTCATGGCCCGCTTTATGCGGGCCATCCAGTTTGTTCGTCGAAGGAAACTGGATGGCCCGGACAAGCCGGGCCATGACGGTAAGGGTTACGTTTTTACATCATAAAGCGCGTGATGCGTCAGGATGAACAGGGTGCGCCTGTCCGTGCCGCCGAACAGCAACTGCAGCGGCCGTTCCGGTACATCGATGCGACCCTTGAGCCTGCCGTCGGGCGCATAGACGAAGACCTGGCCGTTGGCGGCATAGACATCGCCGTTGGCCGCCACCGCGACGCTTTCGCCGCCGCGATCCGCGAACAGTTTCAGGTCGGTCACCGAACCGTTGGCATTGACCAGCCCGCTATAGATACGCCCTTCGGACTCGTTGCTGAGATAGGCGCGGCTGCCGGCCGTGGCGGCGATGAAGCCGTAAGCCTGCAGGTCGTCGGAGAAGCGCCAGCCGGTGCCGTCGGGCGGGCCCTGCTGGAACACCCGCGCCTGGGGCAGGATCGTGCTGCCGTCGGGCGAGACATATTCCTTCGGCCGGGGCGCGGCCAGGTCGCGGGCGAACATCTCGCTGAGGGTGGTGAAGCGATAGGTCTTGGGGTCCAGCTGGTCCTTGAACTCGCCATTGTTCCACCAGTTGCCCGGCAACAGGACGCTCGCGCCCGCGTGCGCCGTCGCCGGGGTGGGTGCGATCACCGTCATCTCGGTGGCCGGCGAGCCGGGCTTGAAGCTGTACAGTGTCCCCTCCGCGCCCAGCGACGACAGCACCAGCAGGTTGCCGGATTTGTCGAAGGCCAGGTTCACCGGATCGGTGGGATTGTCGCGCTCGATGGAAAGCCCCTCGGCGCGCGACCAGCCAAAGATGCGTTGCTGGTGCTTGTCCACGAAGAACAGCTTGCCGTTGGCATCCACCGCGCCGCCGGAGATGGAATAGAACCCGTCCTCCAGTCTCTCGACTTTCGCGCCCATGTCGCTGGCGGCGGGCACGGGCGGGTCGGCGGGATAATCCAGCACCGCGAACTCGCGCTCGCGGGTGTCGATGTGGTGGGTCACGTCGCGGATGGCGTTTTCGGCCGGGAAGTGGCTGGCGCGCAGATCGGTGCCGCAGCCATTGGCGTCGCAGGCCGCCAGCCCGCTTTCGGCATTGACATGCACATTGCGGAAATGGATGTCGCCGGAGTTGAACAGCCGCGCCGCGGTGTCCACCGGGCGCACCGTGCGCGTCACGCGATAGGCGTGCCAGTTGGCGATGGTGATATGGCTGGAATTGGCGATCTGCAGCGAGATCGCCTCCTGGCTTTCGCCGGCTTCCTCTTCCGTCTGGGGGGCATAGATGTCCCAGTTCCGGGCGCGGTTCAGCGCGATCTCCACCCGGACATGATGCTCGTTGGAGAGTTCATAGATCTTGCCCGGTGTCGCGGTGTCCGACACCAGCACGCCGAAGCTGGCATAGGTGTCCACCGACCACAGATTGGTGAAGACGCCGCCGCCGCCGTTGGTCACCCACAGCGAGGGATATTGCCCGTCCCAGCGCTTTCTGGGGTCGGGATCGGCGGCATGCATGGCGTCATAGGGATTGGTGCGCGCACCGTCGGCCAGGTTGGTGCCGTGCCCGCCCAGGAAACGCACGTCATCCACCAGCGAATTGGCGCCGGCCTGCCACAGCAGCGCCACCGCGCGGGGATTGATGCCGCCGGTGAAAAGCCCGATGCCGGCCACGATAGTGTCGCCGCCCCTGGGCGCTTCCAGCAGGGCCTTGGGGGCACCGACGCCGCCGAAGCCCGGCGTGTTGTCGGGCAAATCAAATTGGGTGATGGAAGGATGCAGCCCGACCAGCACCGTATCGGGCTTCAGGTGAATGGTGTCGTGTACAATATAGCGGCCCGACGGCACATAGATCACCCTGGTCGTATCGATGGCGTGCTGGATGGCGGTGGTGTCGTCGCTCTTGCCGTCGCCCTTCACGCCCAGGCTGCGGATATTGACCCACGCCGTTGTGGGGGGCAGCGCGCGGACGGCGGGCGGCAAGGCTGCAGGCAGCGCGGCCAGCGGCTGGGCATCCCAGCGGGTGCCGGTTTCGCCGGGCAGGCCGGGCGCGGGCAGGATCAGGCCGTGGTTGAAGGCTTTGACTTCATAGGCGCCGCTGTTGCCAAGCGTCTTGCCGCTGTCGCGGAAGCGGGCGAACACCGGCACATTTGACGCCACCGCATTCTCAAAGCCGATCTGGGTATAGACGCTTTTCTCATTGCTGACGATGACGGCGGCTTTGGACACATTCTCGAAGCGGCTGTTCTTCACCCACAGCCAGTCGGAATAATCCGGGTCGATGTCTATCGCCACCGGCACATTCTTGAACGATACATTCACCAGGGTCAGCGCGGCTTCATGCTCGCGGATCGCCGCCTCGCGCTGGCCCTCGAACTGGCCGTCCAGCAGGGTGAACTGCCAGGCGGGCGAGGGCTTCTCGGTCAGGATGCCGTAGCGGCCGCCGAAGAAGCGCAGGTCTTCCGCTTCGTTCGCCACCTGATTGAGGCCCGCCAGTCCCGAGCCGATGTGGAAATCCATATGGCTGAGATAATCGTGCTGTGCGCCATGGAAGCGGATGGCGACGGCCCCCGCATCGCCCTTGCCGATCTCGAAATCGATGTTCGACATCGCCGAATAGAAAGTGCCGGGATTGGCGTCGGCAATGGCGGGATCGGGCGGCACGCTGCCCGGCGGCGGGAAGGGCACTTTAAAGGCGGTGCCGCGCGTCTCGCCGCCGCTGCCGGTGATGGAGGCCTGGCGCGGCCGCGCCCCGGCGAAGATCACCATGTCGGCCACGCCTTTGGCGAAGCCCGGCGTGTTGTCGCCCAGCACGAACACCGGCCGGTGCGCGCCCCAGCCGATCACCCGCACCGCGGGCCAGACATAGATCGTGCGCGTGATGCGGTAGCGGCCTTCGGGGATGAAGACGATGCCTTCGCCGCGATCGCTGGACGCCTTGTCGATGGCGGCCTGAAGCGCGGCCGAGTCGTCGGCCTTGCCGTCGCCCACCGCCCCGCTGAGGGCAATGGCGCGGGGATCGTCCAGCCGGGTGGCGAAGGCGGAGGTTCCCGGTTCGGCGGCGGCGGCGCCGAGAACGGTCGCAAGCAACAGGGCAGCGGAAAAAGCGGCGGTTTTCATGGGCATTTCTGGGGCGCTCCCGGTCGTTCTGGTTGCCCTGTCCTTAGCAGATCGCGGCTGTGAGTTCCGGCAGTTTTGCGGCAGTTTTGCGATTCAGTTCTTTGCTGCAGTGCAAAAAAGTGACATGCTTACTTTGTGGTCAAAACTCCGGCCATCGGCCGGAGAAACATCGCAAAGGGCTGTGCCATGGCTGTCACGATGAAATCGTTTGGCAAATCATTCGGGAAAATTCTGGTGTGCGGCTGCGTGATGATCGCCACTGCCGGTTTCTCACCTGCACAGGTTCAAGGCGTGGCGCCGATAAAGGCAATGCCCGTCGCGGACAGTTCTCTGTGTGTGGACAGCATGGAGACGGTGCCGCAAAGCGACGATGTGCAGGCAACGCCCATCGCGGACAAAACCGATGGCGGCTGCCAGGTGCCGTCGGAGCCGGTCGCGGTTTAAGCCGGGCCAGGTTGCTGTATCCGCAGTGCGGCGTGACCGGGGCGTCTTGCCCTTGCCGCTTTGCTGTATACACTCCCCGCGAAGCCGTCGAAGAGTGGCGGAATTGGCCAGTCCTGGGGAGGTCCTTCGTGAAGTCTTGTCTTGCGGCGGCAGCCGCTGTCTCTCTTCTCTTCAGCCCTGTCGCGGCCCTGGCCCAGTCCGCCGCCACCGCCGCCCTGACCACGCCCGACCTGGACTATCGGGCGGTGCCCGGCTTCTTCAAGGTGCCGAACGGCGACTATCTGGGCGAGTTGCAGGGCGTCGCCACCAATTCCAAGGGCGACATCTTCGCCTTCTTCCGCGGTCCCCAGACCCGGCTGTGGCAGTTCGACAAGACCGGCAAGTTCGTCAGGGAAATCGGCAAGGGCTTTTACGGCTTTCTGTTCGCCCATTCGGTGCGGGTGGACCGCCATGACAATATCTGGACGGTGGACGAAGGCACCAATGTCATCACCAAATTCGATCCCACGGGTACCAAAGTCCTGATGATCCTGGGCCATCGCCCCAGCCAGGCGGACGGCCCCTATGCCACGCCCAAAGGCCCCAATCCGCCGGACGAGAAATACACCTTCTGCCGCCCCACCGATATCGCCTGGGACGCCAGCGACAACATCTTCGTCAGCGACGGCTACTGCAACAACCGTGTGGTGAAATATTCGCCCGACGGCCATTTCCTGGCCCAGGCCGGTGGCTCAGCACCCGGCAAGGGCGAAGGCGAGTTCAACCTGCCGCACGGCTTGCAGGTGGATCACCAGGGCAATGTCTATGTCGCCGACCGCACCAACAACCGCTATGTCGTGCTGGACAACAATCTCAAATACAAGACCGCCTACACCAGCTTCGGCACCGCCTGGTCGGACTGCATTTCGGAAGGCGCGCACCAGTATCTGTTCGTCTCCAACTCCAATCCCAACGGCAACGGTCCCGGCAGCTGGACCAGGACCGGCCAGATCTACAAGCTGGAACTGGACGGCACGCCCTTGGGCAAGTTCGGCCATGCCGGCAAGCTGGCGCCGAATTTCCAGGTGGTTCACATGATGGACTGCCGCAATCCCGATGAACTGATCGTGGGTGAGATCGAATCCTGGCGGATGCAGAAATTCGTGCTCCAGCCGGACAGACCGATAGCGCCCGCGAAAAAGAAGAAGGGGAGCAAGTAACATGAAGCGTTTCGTAACCCTTCTGCTCGCCGCCTGCGCCGTGCTCGCCGCGCCCGTCCTCGCCCAGGAAATCTCCTATGGCGCGTCGGAGCCGCTGCAACTGCCCAAGGATACTTTCCTGGGCCAGGCCATGGCGGTGGCCACCAATTCCAAGGGCCATGTCTTCGTCTATACCCGCAACGGCGATCCCACCGTGACACTGGGCGGCAGCCGCGCTTTCGCGCATGGCGGCTCGTCGCTGTACGAGTTCGCGCCTGACGGCAAATTCGTGCGCCAGATCGGCAGGCAGGTGTACGGCTTCCTGGCGGCGCAGGGCCTCAGGGTGGATGCCCAGGACAATATCTGGGTGGTGGACCGCTATTCCGCGATGGTGATGAAGTTCGCCCCCGATGGCCGCCAGGTCATGCTGCTGGGCCGCAAGCCCGAGTCGGTGGACGTGCCGTCATCGCCCGACACCGGCCGGGGCAATCCGCCGGGTTCGGGCCAGCAGAGCGACCTGTTCCAGTCGCCCGCCGATGTGGCCTTCGATGCCGACGGCAACATCTTTGTCGCCGACGGGCTGGGCAATGCCCGCGTCGCCAAGTTCACCAGGGACGGCGTGTTCGTGAAATCCTGGGGCGCGCGCGGCGGCGACACCGGCCAGTTCCAGCAGGTGCATTCCATCGCGGTGGACGCGGCCGGCAATGTCTATGTCGCCGACCACGGCAACAAGCGCATTCAGGTGTTCGACAACAATGGCGCCTATAAGAGCAGCATTACCGGCATCGGCGATCCGGTGGCGATCTGCATTACCCCGGGCGCGCACCAGTATCTTTTCAGTTCCAATTCCAATCCCGCCAACGACCTGGATCATGGCGGCGAGATCATCAAGCTGGAGCTGGACGGCAAGGTGCTGGGCCAATTCGGCAAGGCCGGCAAGCTGCCCAGGGAATTCGGCAGCGTCACCGGCCTGGATTGCCGCGGCGTCAACACGCTGTATGTCGCGGAGGCCGGCAACTGGCGTGTACAGAAAATCGTGCTGCACAACTGATTGTCATGCTGCGTTGCGGGACAGATGGCTTTTGCGTCCGGCTCTGACCATCGCTAGGATCGCGTCAAATTTTGTACCAGGAGGGGCCGTTGGTTGAGCGACATTCCACGCGTGGAGCGTGGTTGATCATACTGGCATCGCTGATCGTGATGGCCATCAGCGTCTATGATTACTACAGCCCCGAAACCGGACTGATCGGCACCGGCGGCGTCGAGACCACGGCTGTTGCGGGCCTGCTGATGCTGCTGGCCTCGCTGACCTTGGCGCTGAAACCCAACCGCGGCCGCTTCCTGCAGGGCTTCCTGATCGTGTCCATCCTGCTGGACATCCTGCTCTCCTCGGTGGCGGGCTATTTCCTGGAAAGCCCGGTCATCATGGCGGCCGAGGCCGTGGCGCTGATCGGCTGGCTTGTCAACGTGATCGGCGACGCCGCCGACCGCAGCATTGAGACGGACGAGGTCGAAGATGAAGACTGAGAAAAAGCTGATCCTCGCCGCGCTGGGCTTCACCGCCGCCGCCGCCGCCGCCCTGCTGTCCTTCTCCGCCACTGCCCAGAACGGCTTGGCCGGAGGCAGCGACAGCCAGACCTGGGATGCCTTCGGCGGCAACCAGCAGGCGCAGAAATATTCCACCGCCACCCAGATCACGCCCGACAATGCCAAGAACCTGAAGAAGGCGTGGGAACTGCACACCGGCGATGTCGGCAGCGGCGCGCACTACACCACCTGGGGCGCCACCCCGCTGTTCGTCAACAACACCGTCTATGTCGGCACGCCCTTCTACAAGATTTTCGCGGTGGAGCCGGACACCGGAAAGACCAAATGGGTCTATGACTCCGGCGCGCTGGGCAAGTCGCAGAACCAGGGCCTGAAGAATCGCGGCGTCGCCTATTGGGCCGCCGCCGCCCCGGCCGCGGGCCAGTCCTGCCAGAAGATGGTCTATATCGGCACCATGCAGGGCGAACTGCATGGTGTGGATGCCGACACCGGCAAGCCCTGCGCCGGCTTCGGCAAGAATGGCGTGGTGGACGTCAATGCCTGGCTGACCACCAACAGCAAGTGGAAGATCGGCCTGATCCAGCCGCCGGCTGTCTATAAAGACACCCTGATCCTGGGCTGGGCCGGCGACGACTGGACCCTCAAGACGGAAAATCCCGGCACCGTCTATGGCATCGATGCTCGTACCGGCGCGCTGAAATGGACCTTCAACATCATTCCGCCCGACCAGTTGAACAATACCGGCACCGCCAATGTCTGGGCCGGCATTTCGGTGGACCCGGAAACGGGCCTGGCCTTCCTGCCCGTCTCGTCGCCAAGCCCGAACTATTATGGCGGCGACCGCCTGAAGGAGATGCCCTATGTCACCGCCACCGTGGCGGTGAAGGCGGAGACCGGCGAAGTGGTATGGGCGCGCCAGCTGGTTCATCACGACATCTGGGACGTGGACATCAACTCCGCCCCCACCTTGCTGGACATCGACAAGAACGGCCAGAAGATCCCGGCGCTGATCCAGGCGACCAAGATGGGCTTCCTGTTCGTGCTGAACCGCAACACCGGCGAGCCGGTCTATCCGATCGTGGAAAAGCCGGTCCCGGCTTCCGACGTGCCGGGCGAGGTCGCATCCAGGACCCAACCTTATGTGGCGACGCCGCGTCCCACCATTCCCGACACCAGCCCGCCGGTCTCGATGCTGGCCGACATTACCAGCTTCGGGCAATGCAGCCGCTGGAAGGCGCGCCTGCGCGACGAAGGCCGCTATACCCCGCCTTCGATCAAGGGCTCGATCGCCTGGCCGGCCACCGTTGGCGGCGTGGAATGGGGCGGTGGCGCCGTCGATCCGACCACCAACACCTATGTGGTGAATTCCGACCATGTGCCGCAGGTCTATACCCTGATTCCCCGCGCCGAAGCCGACAAGCTCTATGGCGACAAGCTGCGCGGCGCCGGTGGTTATGCCGCGCAGGCCGGTTCGGCCTATGGCTTCAAGCTGGAGAATTTCCTCAACATCTGGGGCATGCCCTGCTGGGAGCCGCCTTACGGCACGCTTCTCAGCTATGACATGAATACCGGCAAGCTGAACTGGGAAAAGCCCTTCGGCCAGGTCCAGAAATATGGCTTCTACATGCCCGAAAGCTGGGGCTCGGTGACCATCGGCGCGCCGGTTATCACCAAGTCGGGCGTCGTCTTCATCGGCGCTTCGATGGACAGCCGCGTGCGGGCGGTGGATTTGAAGACCGGCAATGTGCTGTGGAAGCATATCGTGGATGCGCCCGCCGTGGCCCAGCCCGCCGTCTATACCTACAAGGGCAGGCAGTATGTGGTGTTCGCGGCCGGGGGCAACGGCATCCTGACGCCGCGCCTGTCCGACCAGCTGGTGGCCTTCGCGCTGCCCAACTGATGCGCGGATAACAAAAAAGAAGAAAGGCGTCCGCGCGAGCGGGCGCCTTTTGTTTTGGAGGGAGGGAAAATGAGAAAACGCGAATTCCTCGCCGGGCTCGGTCTGGCTGCTGGCGCCGGCATTACCGGCGCATGGGCGCAGGATTATCCCAAAGGCAAAGACCTGGGCGCGGTTGCCCCGGAACGGCACAAGGACATTCCCCACCGCAAGGTCACCACCAAAAACCTGTTCAAGGTGCCCGATGCTTATCCCGACGGCATCGCCATCACCGACGACGGCATCTGGGTCGCCGAGCAGAAGGCGGCAGGCTATGGCCAGTCGGGCAAGCATGAGAAGGAAGCCGCCTGGCTGTTCGACTGGAACGGCAGGAAGCTCAAGACCGTGCTGACCGACTCTTACAACACCTCCGGCTTCGCCTTCGGCAACGGCCACGTCTGGATGGGCGCCAATGGCGGCCCGGAAGGCATCTATGAGGTCGACCAGGGCGGCAGGGAAATCTCCCATCGCCAGATTCCGCTGGGCGCGCCCGACAATGGCGGCGGCTGCCACGGGCTGCTCTATCACGGCGGCAAGCTGTGGATCGTGGCCAACCGGATCAAGGGCATCCTGCGCGTGGACCCCAGGACCTGGGCGCCGGAATTCATGATCCCCATCGCCACCGCGCGCTGGCATGGCATCGCCTGGAGCGACGATGTGCCGGGCGGCGCCATCTGGATGGTCACCGGCTCCTCCGACATCAACCGCTATGTGATGCAGAACGGCAAGCTGCATCACACCACCACCTGCGGCCTGATGAAATATTCCGCCACCACCGGCGAGCTGCTGGAAACCGCGGAATTCGAGGACGGCACCGCCGACGCCCATGGCCTGGCGATGTGGAAGGGCAAGCTCTATTCCTGCGATGCGGGGGTGGGCCCGCCCGGCTTCGAGGGCACCGGCAGCCCCAGCGCCGGTTATATCTTTGAGATTAACTTCGTTTGACGGCCGCCTCTTTTTTGCTGCCCCTTGCCATCCGCTGGCCTCATACCCATTGTCCCATCCGGAAGGGGTGAGACATGTCAGGGACACGCGAAACCCGCCTGGATGAATGGTCGCCGCGGCTTTTGAAGTCGCGCCTGTACCAGCGCATCCTGGTGGACATCATCATCGGGGCGCTGGCGCCGGGCGAACAGCTGGACGAAAACATCCTGTCCAGGCGCTATGGCGGGGGCCTGGCCGGCATCCGCGAGGCCCTGGCCCGGCTGGCCCTGGAAGGGCTGGTTGTGCGCCGCGCCCGGGTCGGCACCAGCGTCGCGCCGCTGGACCTGATGGGGGCGCGCGAAGCCTTCGAGGCGCGCTGCCTGGTGGAAGTGCATTGCGCCGGCCTTGCCGCCCAGCATGCCACCCCCGATGAGATTGCCGCCATCCGCGCCACGCTGGACGATGGCGAGGCGGCGGTGGCCGACAATGACGGCGCCGCCCTGGCGGCGATGGACGAAGCCTTCCATGTCGCGGTGGCGGCCGCCAGCGGCAACCGGGCGCTGGCCAAGATGGTGGTCACTTTGCATCACCAGACGGCGCGCTATTGGCTCTATGCCATGCGCGGCGGCAGCGATGACGGCGTGGAGGCGCTGAATGAGCATCGCCGCCTGGCGGACCTCATCGCCGCCCGTGACGTCGAACGCGCCCGCGCCGAGATGCTGAAGGTGCTGGGCGACTTTCCCTCCGAAATGAAGCGCAGCCTGGAAGGGCGATAACCGTCATGGGCCGTTCGTGGGTCACGCTCGGCTTGATGAGCGCGCTGTATTTCATCATTACCGCCGCCACCTTCGACATTCTGGGTCTGGTGCTGCCCGCCATGGTGAGCGAGCTGCACTGGAGCTGGACCGAGGCGGGCGCCGGCTTCACCCTTTTGGGCCTGTTCTGCGGCATCACCGCCACCGTGCCCGCCAGCCTGATCCGCCGCTTCGGCGCCCGCGCCAACCTTTTGATCGGGGCGCTGGCGATGGCGGCGGCGTTCCTGTGCCTGGCGCGCGCCCATGGCCTGATCGTCTATTTCATCGGCGCCTCGCTGGCGGGACTGGGTTTCACCCTGCTGGATTCGGTGCCCGGCACCTATCTGCTGGCGCGGCTGTTTCAGCGCCCCTCCTTCGCCTTCGGCCTGTATTTCACCATCGGCGGGCTGGGCGGCGCGGCGGGGCCGTTGCTCTATTTCGCGATCATCAATGTCACCCATGACTGGCGCAGCTTCTGGCTGGTGATCGGCGCGCTGGTAGCCGTGATCGGCGTCATCGCGGCGCTGCTGGTGGACGTGAAGACCGATGTGGGAGGCGCCGCGGGCAACGATCCCGACATCTCCACCGAACGCTGGACCCTGCGCGACGCCCTGCAGACGCGGCAGTTCTGGATCATCGCAGCCGCCTACAGCGCCTTCCTGTTCTGCGGCATCACCGCCAATTCGGTTTCGGTGGCGCATCTGGGCGAGCATGGCGTCAGCGCCGTCCTGGCCGGGAGCATGATGAGCGTCGAGGCGGTGCTGAACGCGGGCGCGCGGCTGGCCGGCGGCATCCTCAACCGCTATGTCGGCGCCAAGGCGCTGCTGGTGGTGGCGCTGGGGTGCCTGATCGTGGGCCTCTTGGCGCTGGGCGTGGCGCGCGATGTGCCGATGCTGCTGGTCTATGCGGCTGGCATCGGCATCGGCTTCGGCCTGACATTCTTCGCCGCCACCATCCTGCTGCTGGATTATTTCGGGCGCGGGCCGTATCTGGAACTGTTCGCCACCGTCAACCTGATCTCGACCGCGGGCGCGGTGGCGCCGACCCTGGCCGGCCTGTCGCGCGACCATACCGGCAGCTTCGTGCCTTTCTTTGTCGGGCTGTCGGCGCTGATCGCGCTGGTCACGCTGGCGGTGATCCTGATGCGCCCGCCGCGGAAGGCGGTGGCATGAAGGAATTCGGCGTCTTTCTTCCCATCGCCAATGGCGGCTGGATTGTCTCCCGTGCCACCCCGCTGCTGGACGGCGGCTGGCGCCAGAACCGCGACGCCGCCCTGATCGCCGAGGAGGAAGGTTTTGATTTCGTCATGGCGATGGGCAAGTGGCGCGGCTTCGGCGGCGACACCGATCATTGGGGCTCAAGCCTGGAAGCGGTCACCCTGCTCTGCGGCATCGCCGCCCTGACCCGGCGTGTGAAAGTCTGGGGCACGCTGCACAGCATCCTGCACAATCCGGCGGTGGCGGCCAAGATGATCGCCACCCTGGATCACATCTCCGGCGGCCGCGCCGGGCTGAACATCGTGGCGGGCGCCTATCGCGGCGAGTTCGAGCAGATGGATGCCTGGGACGCGGCGCTGGATCACGACGCGCGCTACGACCTGACCGAGGAATGGGCCCGGATCGTCAAGCGGCTGTGGACCGAGCCCAGCGTGACCTTTCAGGGCCGGCATTTCGACTTCCGCGATTGCGTCAGCGAGCCCAAGCCGCTCAGGCCGCCCTTCCTGATCTGCGCCGGCATGTCGGCGCGGGGCTTTGATTTTTCGGTGCGCGAATGCGACGGCTGTTTCATCGGCGGCCGCGATGCGGCGGAAACGGCGGCGGCCAGCGCCCGCGCCAAGACGTTGGCGGCCGGGCTGGGCAAGACCATCCGCACCTATTGCATGATGACCGTGATAACCGCCCCTACTGATGCCGAAGCCGAAGCGAAAGCGCAGAAATATCGCGACGGGCTGGACGAGGGCGCCGTCGCCGGGATGCTGCAAAGCTATGGCGTGCCCTCTTCAGGAAAAGAAGGCAATGCCATGACCGCGCGCGCCCAGGGTGCCTTCATGACCCAGACGGTGGTGGGGGCGCCGGCCACCTGCGCCGTGCGGATCGAACAATTCCTGCGCGACTGCGACATTGATGGGCTGATGTTCATCTATGACGACTATGACGCGGGCTTGCGGGTCACCGGGCAGCAAATCCTGCCGGCGCTGCGCGCGGCCTTCGCATGACGTCCAAAACCGCCCTGCTGCTGATCGACATGCAGGTGGACTTCGGCGCCCCCGATGGCGCCATGGCGCGGCGCGGCGCCGACATCGCGGCGGCGCAGGCGGCGGTGACGCGGGCCGAAACCCTGGTGGCGGCGGCGCGCGATGCCGGTGTTGCGGTGGTGTTTGTGCGGCTGCTGAACGGCGCCGAGAATCTGTGCACCGAAGGCACCCATGGCGCCGCTTTCATCGGGCCGCAGCCGATGCCGGGCGAGGCCATCGTGTCCAAAAGCCGCTTCAGCGCCTTTGCCCGCACCGGGCTGGCCGACCTGCTGCGCGCCAGGGGCATCGGCACCCTGGTGCTGGCCGGGCTGACCACCGAATGCTGTGTGGCGGCGACCGCCTGGGCGGCCTTCGAGGAAGGTTTCCGGGTTGTCCTGGCCGCCGACGCCTGCGCCGCCTATGCGGATGACCTGCATCGCCATGCCCTGAAATCCCTCCAGCTCAGTGGGGCAACCGGCACCAATGTCGCCGCGCTCGCCGCTGCCTGGGAAAAAATATAATAAAATCAATCGTATACAGAACTGACAGCGCGTCAGTCTGTCGCATGATAATGTAAAATGTTACGTGGCATTTGCCAAATGATCGCCTATGTAAGGCTCCATGAGAAGGGGACTGGTTTTTCTGGCGGCCGCCGCCTGGGCGGGCGGGTCATGCGCGGGGCTGACGCAGGCTTTGGCGCAGGACGTGGAGTCGGTCACCGTCACCGGCGATCCCGTGCATCTGCTGGCCACCGGGGCCAATGACGCCGCCTTCGGGCTGGACAAGCCGCTGATCGAAACCCCGCGCGCCATCACCCTGGTCAGCGACGCCACCATCGACCGCTATGGCATCAGCGGCCTGAACGACCTCACCGCCATCACGCCGTCCGCCTATACCGCCAGCTATTATGGCGTGGAGGGCGCGGTCAGCCTGCGCGGCACCCTGGCGGAGAATTACTTCCGCGACTTCAAGCGGGTGGAGAATCGCGGCACCTATTCCACGCCCCTGGGCGATGCGGCGGGGATCGAGATCTTGCGCGGGCCGCCATCGCCCATCTATGGCGCGGGCAAGGTGGGCGGGCTGGTCAACTTCCTGCCCAAGACCGCCAATGCCGGCGACGACTTCAGCGGCGAGGCGACCGTCACCTATGGCGCCTACAGCAAGCGCAACGCCACGCTCCAGGCCGGTGCGCCGGTCGCGCTTGGCGATTGGCAGGGCGGGGTCCATGCCTATGGCGAGGTGGATGACAGCTTCAGTTATTACCGCGGCATCCATCCCAGCCATCAATTGATCCAATTGTCGGGCGGGCTGGCGCAGGGCGGCTGGAAGCTGTCGGCGGATTACATGTATTACCATTCCAACGGCGATGTGCAGACGCCGGGCTGGAACCGGCTGACCCAGGCGCTGATTGACGGCGGCAGCTATATCACCGGCCGCAACACGTCACTGCAGGCGAGCAACGGCAAGTATCTCACCTTCAACGACCTGGGCGGCAATCCCTATGCCTTCGATCCCAATTTCGTGGCGCTGGCCTGTGCCGGTTGCCAGGACGCGGCGCATCGCCTGGACACCGGCCTGGGCACCACCACCCTCAGCCGCCGCACGGTCTATATCGCGCCGGGGGTGGATTTCTCCAACACCATCACCCACACCGCCATGCTGGAAGCGGCCAACGATCTGGGAAATGGGCAAAGTGTGCGGCTGCAGTTGTTCGGAGACACGTTGCAGAATGACCGCTTTGTTTCTTACGGTTTTCCCGGTTCCTATCGCACCCAGATCGGCGAGGCGCGGCTGCGCTATGACCTTGCCCGCGACTTCGGGGCGCTGAAGACCCAGACGGTGGCGGGCGCTTCCTACCGTTATGTCCATGCCGTCGGAAAAGAGAGCTTCAACAGCGGCGTCATCGCCCTGGATCGGCGCGACATCAGTGTCGGCGCCATGCCCAACGACATCATCGACTCGCCGTTCAACAACGACCCGCCCGGCACCATCCCCATGGGCTGGGAGAACGATGTTCGCACCAACACCGCCGATGCCGGCGTCTTCGTCACCAGCGACCTGGACTGGAACAATCTCGATCTCACCGTCGGCGGCCGCTATGACGATTATAATGTGCGCTCGGTGGATGCCGGGGTGGAATCCTTCGAGCCGGGCAGCGGGCGCGGCAATGCCGGACGTTTCACCTGGTCCGCCTCGCTTTCCTATAAAACGCCTTGGGGCCTGGTGCCCTATGTCACCAGCGCCCAGAACTCCGCCATCGAGATCGGCCAGGCCAGCCAGGTCCTGACCAGCCTGCTGGCCAGCCGCGACTGGCTGTCCAACAGCTTCCTCAATGAAGTGGGTGTGAAATTCACCGCCCTGGACGATCACCTGCTGGGCAGCCTGGACTGGTATGTCCAGAACCGCACCCAGGTCGCGCCGGGCGGCCCGGGCAGCGCCGCCACGGTGCAGGGCACCGTCGCCCGGGGCGCGGAGATGGAACTGCGCTATGTCGTGACGCCCAATGTCAGCCTGACCCTGGCGGCGGACCTGCAGCACACGACGACAAAAGGCCCGGACCACGAATTCACCTATGTCCCGGCGCGCAGCTATGGCATCAGCCCGCAGGACGGTTTCGGCGGCAGCTATATCACCTATGACTTTTCGACCCTGCCGGGCCGGCCCGGCGATTATGAAGACACGCTGGTGCCGCATGCGGTGATCAGCCCGTACCTGACCTATACAAGCGATAGGCTGGACTGGGGCTCCCTTCAAAACGTGACGTGGGGCGCCACCTTCGGCGGCACCTATGTTGGCAAGACCCAGCAGACCGTGCCCGGCGGCATAACATTTCCGTCATACGTCACCCTCAATGCTTCGGGTTTCGCGCAATGGGATGTGTGGGAAGGCGATCTGAACGTCAACAACCTGGCCGATGCGCGTTACTTCACGCCCGGCGCCGACACTTACGCCAATCTCAGCGCGCTGCCCGGCCTGGGGCGCATCTGGAAGTTGACCCTCAAGCGGTTGTTCTGACGCCGCCGTGCGCGATAGTCTCCGCGCCATGAAAAGACTCGCGCTCGCCTTTGTGCTTTGTGTTTTTCCCGCCCTGGCGCAAGCCGCCGACAGTGCCTGGGTGCAGGCGGTGGAGCACGGCTATGAAGCGCGCCTGGTGACGGGCGCCGCCATCTGCCCGGTTTTGCGCACCGACAGAGGCGATGTCCCGATGGCGGTTCGTGCCGCCGCGACCGACAAATTTCCCCTGCTATGTGCTGCGCCACTTTCGGCGCACGTCCATGCCGCGCAGATCGCGGACCTGGCGTTGCCTGTCCCCGTCGCCAACCCCAGCCGCATCCTGGTGCTGGGCGATACCGGCTGCCGCATCAAGGGCGCGGCGCTGCAGGCCTGCAACGATCCGGCGCAATGGCCGTTCCCGCAGGTCGCGGCGGCGGCGGCGAAACTCAAACCCGACCTGGTGATCCATGTCGGCGATTATCTCTATCGCGAAAGCGCCTGCCCGCAGGACAATGCCGGTTGCGCCGGTTCGCCCTGGGGCGACAACTGGATCACCTGGAAAGCCGATTTCTACGATCCCGCCGCGCCGCTGCTGGCGGCGGCGCCCATCGTGCTGGCGCGCGGCAACCATGAAGACTGCACCCGCGCCGGTCCCGGCTGGGTGCGGCTGCAGGGTCCGTCGCCCTTTGACGGCAGTTGCATCGCGCACCAGCCGCTGTTCACCCTGGACCTGGGCGGGCTGACCCTGGCGGTGCTGGACGATGCGGTGTCGAACGAGCCCGATCTCGACCGCGACACGGCGCGGGTCTATGCCGACGAACTGGTGGGCCTGGCCAAGGCCCCGGCGCCGGTCTGGCTTGTGCATCATCGCCCGACCTGGGCCGCCATCTCCGGGCCGCTGGGCATTCCCATCGGCGGCAACCTGACCCTGGTCGAGGCGTCCCGCATCAACGCCCAGAAGGGCCTCCCGCTGATCCCCGCCAATGTCGAACTGATGCTGTCGGGGCATATCCATACCTTCGAGAGCATCAACTATACCGGGGGTGTGCCGCCGCAGATCGTGGGCGGCAATGGCGGCGACAATCTGGACGTCACGCCCAGGAACCTGCGCGGGGCGGTGTTCCTGGGCCATTCCGGGGTGACGGTGGCCGACGGCTTGTCGGTGGGCGGCTTCGGCTTCCTGCTGATGACCAGGGTCGCGGACGGCTGGACCATCGACCTGTACGACCCGGCGGCCCAGCCCAAGGGGCAATGCCATTTCACCGCGCCAAAAGGCAAAGCGGTTGGGCGGCTCGATTGCCCCGGCCTGAAAGGCTGAGTCGAAAAACCTGAATCCACCCACCGCTTTGTCATCCTGACGCCGCGATTGCAGCGCCTGCTTGGCTTAGACTTTTGTCTAAAGACATGTGGGGCGGATCATGAATCGGCAGCGGCTTTTGCTCGTCATCGGGGGCGGCGTCGCCGCTGTTCTGGCCGTGGCGCTGGTGGCGGTTTACCTGCTGGGCGGGCGCGGCCTGCACAAGAATGCGGGCGTGCTGGAGCAGTTGCAGAATGGGCTGGCCAGCGTCACCGGGGCAGCACCTGCTTCCACCGGCCTGGCCAAGGACTTTGTCTTCCGCCGGCTGGAGATCGATACCTCCAAGCCCCAGGCCGAAGCCTGCCTGGTGTTTACCCGCCCGCTCGATGCCGGCGGCAAGACCCATTACGAGGATTATCTGACCCTCGATCCGGTGGTGCGCATCGCGGCGCGGGTGGTGGACACGCGGCTGTGCCTGGCGGGGCTGGCGTTCGACAAGACCTACAACGTCACCTTGAAGGCGGGCTTTCCCAGCGCCGGCGGTGACAAGCTGACCGAAGCCGAGACGGTGCCGGTCGAATTGCGCGACAAGCCCTCGCTGGTGCGGTTTGCCGGCGGCATCATCCTGCCGCGCGACGATGCGGCGGGCGTGCCGGTCACCACGGTCAATATCGACAAGCTGGCCATAAAGATCATCCGCGTCGGCGACCGGCTGCTGTCGCAGATCGAGACCGGCACGGTGGACAACACCACGCTCTACGGCTGGGACGCTAGGCAGTTGCAGGACAACCAGGGCGCGCTGGTCTGGTCCGGGACCATGGCGGTGGACAATGTCAAGAACGACAGCGTCGTCACTTTGATCCCGATTCACGATCTGCTGAAGGGCAAAAAACCCGGCGCCTATGTGATCGTGGCCCAGGACAATGCCAAAAAGCCCACCGGCGACGACGACACGTCCGGCGAACTGGCGATGCAGTGGGTGGTGGACAGCGACATGGCGCTGACGACCTTCACCAGCGCCAGTGCGGCGTCCGGTTCGGGCCTGACGGTGTTCGCGCGCTCCTATGACCGCGCCACGCCTTTGGCGGGGGTCAAGCTGGCGCTGGTCGCCCACAACAACAATGAGCTGGCCACCGTGGTGACCGATAGCAATGGTCGCGCCGATTTCGATGCCGGACTGTTCAAGGCCACCGGCGGCGACGAGCCGGTGATGGTGATGGCTTATGGCCGCGATGGCGATTTCAGCTTTCTCGACTTGCGCCGTTCGGCCTTCGACTTGACGGATCGCGGCGTCGGCGGGCGGGAGACACCCGGCCCGGTGGATGCATGGCTCTATACCGAGCGCGGCATCTACCGCCCCGGCGAAACCGTGCAGGCGGTGGCGATGCTGCGCGACCGCATCGGCGCCGCCATCACCGCGCCGCTGACCCTGGTGGCGCAGCGGCCCGATGGCATCGAGGTGGGGCGCATCACCGTGTCGGGCGACAAGCTGGCATCCGGCAGCGCGCAATGGACCCTGCCGCTGTCGCAGTCCGCGCCGCATGGCCATTGGCAGATCGCGGCTTACATTGATCCCAAGGCCCCGGCGGTGGGCCGGGTGCAGTTCGATGTCGCCGATTTCGTGCCGCAGCGGTTGAAAGTGACCCTGACGGCGCTGGACAAAGCCATCAAGCCGGGCGGTGATTTTCATGTCCGCGCCGAAAGCCGTTTCCTGTATGGCGCCCCCGCCTCCGATCTGGGCGGCGACGGCGCGGCCACCATCAAGGCCGACGACAATCCCTATCCCGCCTATCACGGCTTTCAGTTCGGCCGGGTGGACGACAGCTTCTCCAACACCGAGATCGAACTCACCGTGCCCAACACCGATGCCGCCGGCATCACCACCGTCACCGGCAACACCGGGGCGCTGGCCGACACCACCCTGCCGCTGAAGGCCACGGTGCGGGTTTCGATCCACGAGCCCGGCGGGCGCACCACCGACAAGACCACCGACATCGCCATCCGCACCCATGACACCGCCATCGGCATCCGCCCGGTGTTCGACGGCGGCAGCGTGCCGGAGAACGCCCGTGCCGGGTTCGAAGTCATCGCGCTGGATGCCGACGGCAAGCGCATTGCCCTGAACGGCCTGACCTATAGCTGGGTGCGCGAAGACACGACCTATCAATGGTTCCAGGCCGACGGCTCGTGGAAATACCAGCCCACCACCCGCGACCGGCTGATCTCCAGCGGCGGCCTAAATATTGGAAGTGGGGCCGTCGCGGCGGGGGCATCGGCGCGCATGGAGCAGGCGCTGCCCTATGGCACCTATCGCCTGACCATCAGCGATCCCAAATCGGGCGCGGCTTCGTCTTACAGATTCTATTCCGGCTGGTCGGCGTCGAGCGCGGGCGACCGGCCCGACCGTATTCCCGTCGCCGCCGACAAGCCCAGCTATGCCCCGGGCGCGGTGGCGCATGTGCGCATCAAGCCCGACGCCAACGGCAAGGCGCTGGTGGTGATCGCGGGCGACAAGGTGTTTTCCTCCAAGCTGGTGGACGCGCCCGCCGGCGGCACCATGGTGGACATTCCGGTGTCGGCCGACTGGGGCGCGGGCGCCTATGTGCTGGTGACCGACTATCGCCCGCTGTCCGATGTGAAGGGCCGCGAGCCGGTGCGCAGCATCGGCGTGGCCTGGCTGGGCGTGGACAACAGCCCGCGCACGCTCACTGTCGGCATCGGCGGCGTGCCCAAGATGCTGCCGCGCCAGAAGGTCACCATTCCCGTCACCATCAAGGGCCTGGGCAGCGAAGATGCCTGGGTAACTTTGGCGGCGGTGGACGAGGGCATATTGCAGCTCACCGATTTCAAGTCGCCCGATCCCGTCACCTATTACTTCGGCAAGCGGCGGCTGGGCGTCTTGATGCGCGACGATTACGGCCGGCTGATCCGGGTGGAAAAGGGGGCCACCGGCATTTTGGAACAGGGCGGCGACAGTTTCGGCGGTCGCTCGCTGGCGGTGGTGCCGCAGAAGACCGTGGCGCTGTTCAGCGGGCTGGTGAAGGTGGGCGCGGGCGGCGTCGCCAATGTCACCCTCGACGTGCCGGACTTCAACGGCTCGCTGCGGCTGATGGCGGTGGTGTGGAGCGCCGACAAGCTGGGGCACGCCGACCGCATGCTGATCGTGCGCGATCCGGTGGTGGCCGACCTGGTGCTGCCGCGCTTTCTGGCGCCCGGCGACTCCATCGGCGCGGCGCTGAACCTCGACAATGTCGAGGGCGGGCCGGGGGCCTATACCGCCACCATCCAGACCCATGGTCCCGTGTCGCTGGGCGATGGCGCACAAAGCAGCGTGACGCAAAGCCTCAAGCGCGGCCAGCGCACCCTGACGCCCGTGACCCTGCGCGGCGCGGGACTGGGCATCGCCGGCATCACCTTGGATGTGAAGGGACCGAACGGTTTCCATGTTTCGCATGGCTGGCCCATTCAAGTGCGCGCCGGGCAGTTGGACGTGGCGCGGGAGGAGGAACTGCCGCTGGCCGGCGGCGCCAGTTACACCGCCAATCGCGCGGTGATCTCCGATCTCGTCGCGTCTACCGCCAGCGTCACCCTCAGCGTCTCGGCCGCGCATGGCTATAGCAATGTCGCGGGGCTTTTGAAGTGGCTGGACAAATATCCCTACGGCTGCATCGAACAGACCACCAGCCGCGCCCAACCCTTGCTGCTGTTCAACGACATCGCAGATCTCGCCGGCCTGCCAAAGGACCAGGCGCTGCGCCCGCGCATCCAGCAGGCGGTGGACCAGGTGCTGGACATGCAGAACTTCGCCGGCAATTTCGGCATGTGGGGGCCGGGCAGCGACGCCGACAATTTCCTCAGCGTCTATGCCCTGGATTTCCTGGCCCAGGCCAAGGCCAAGAATTACGTCGTCGCCAATGACGCGCTGAAGCGCGGCATGGCCTGGCTGAAATCCACCGGGACACAGGACAGCGACAGCCTGACCCGCGCCTATGCCTTTTATGTGCTGGCCGCCAGCGGCCAGGCCAATGTCAGCGACCTGCGCTATTTCAGCGACACCAAGGTCGCGGCGATGAAGTCGGCGCTGGCGGCGGCGCTGACCGGCGCGGCGGCGGCGCAGGTGGGCGACCGCTCCCGCGCCGAGTATGGCTTCGCCAAGGCGCGCGACCTGCTGGTGGCCGCCGATCCGCTGAGCTATCCGCACGACAGCTATGGCTCGCTGCTGCGCGACTTGTCGGGCACGCTGGCGCTGGCGGCGGAGAACGGCAAGGCCGATCTGGTGCCGGTGCTGCTGGACAAGGCCAAATCGCTGGACAGCAAGGTCGAAGACACGACGACGCAGGAGAAAGGCTGGATGCTGCGCGCCGCCTATGCGCTGACGCGCCAGAAGCTGCCGCTCAACATCACGGTGAATGGCACGCCCGCGAGCCCACGCGACGGCGCGGTGCGGCTGACGCCAAGCCTGCAACAGCTGGACGCGGGCGTGACGCTCACCAACAAGGGCGATGCCCAGGTGTGGCGCTCGACTTCCGTCAGCGGCACGCCCAATGCGGCGCTGCCGCCGGTGGCCAATGGCTTCACCCTGACCAAGAGCGTCTGGACCATGTCGGGCGCGCCCGCCGATGTCGCCACCCTCAAGCAGAACGAGCGGGTGATCGTGGAGATCAGCGGCCAGATGCCCAACGGCCTGTATCGCCAGATGGGGGTGATAGACCTGTTGCCGGCGGGGCTGGAGATCGAACAGCCGCTGGCGGGCGATGACGCCAAGGCTTACGCGTTCCTCGGCACCTTGACCGACGCCAACATGCAGGATGCGCGCGACGACCGCTTTGTCGCGGCCTTCGACATCGGCGAGCGGTATCGTCCCGCCAACCGCAAAATGCCGGAGCCGACGCCGCAATTCCATATCGCCTATGTCGCGCGCGCCGTGTCGGTGGGGCATTTCACCTTGCCCGCCGCCTGGGCCGAGGACATGTACGCTCCGGCGATCCGGGCTCGCACCAGCATGGGCCAGTTGAATATCGCGCCATGAGACTGACGCGGCATCGTCTGATCGTCGGTGCCTTCACGGTGCTGGGGCTGCTGTGCGCGGCTGTCACCGCCGACCGCGCCAATCCGCCCGACATGACGCGGGCGATGGTGCTGTCGCCGGAAGTGACGGCGAGGGACGGCACTTTGCTGCGTGCCTTCCTGTCTAAAGACGGCGCCTGGCGTATCCGCACCACGCCGGATCAGGTGGGGCCGCGCTATCTCGTCCTGCTGAAGGCCTATGAAGACCGGCGCTTTGAGGAACATCATGGCGTGGACGGGCTGGCGCTGCTGCGCGCCGCTTACCAGTTCGCCCGCGCCCGCCACATTGTCAGCGGCGGCTCGACCCTGACCATGCAGGTGGCGCGGCTGCTGGAACCGCATGGCCATGGCGTCGTCGGCAAGCTGCTGCAGATCGTCCGCGCGGCGCAGCTGGAAGAGCGCTATTCCAAGGACGAAATCCTTTCGCTGTACCTGACCCTGGCGCCGATGGGCGGCAACCTGGAAGGGGTGCGCGCCGCTTCGCTGTCCTATTTCGGCAAGGAGCCGGCATCGCTCGACCTCGCGGAGAGCGCGCTGCTGGTGGCCCTGCCGCAATCGCCCGTCCGCCAGCGGCCCGATCGTCATGCCGCCCGCGCCCTTCAGGGACGCGACCATGTGCTGGACCGTATGGTGGAGGAAGGCGTCATCACCGCGGGCGATGCCGCCACGGCCAAAAGGGAAGGCGTGCCGTTCGCGCGCCAGCCCATGCCGCTCAACGCGCCGCATCTGGCGCAGCGGTTGGTGCTGAAAGACACGTCACCGCGTATCGTCACCACACTGGACGCGGGCATTCAGGCCGCCGCCGGGCGATTGGCGAAACAGGAGCGCGCCTATTTCGATGATGGCGCCGATGTCAGCCTCGTGGTGGTGGAGAACAAGAGCCGCAATATGGTCGCCTATGTCGGCGGCACCGACTATTGGGGCAAATCCGGCCAGGTGGACCTGGCGGCGCGCAGCCGTTCCCCCGGCTCGGCGCTCAAGCCCTTCATCTATGGCCTGGCGTTCGACAACCTGATCCTGCATCCCGCCAGCCGCATGCAGGACGAAGCCACCAGCTTCGGCGATTATGCCCCGCGCGATTTCGACGGCCAGTTCCAGGGCGCGGTGACGGCGCGCGATGCGCTGCAGATGTCGCTGAACATTCCCGCCGTGATGGTGCTGGACCGCGTCGGGCCGCTGGCCTTCACCATGACGCTGCAGAATGCCGGCGCGCATCTGGGCTTTCCCACCCATGATGCGCCGACCCTGCCGGTGGCGCTGGGCGGGCTGGGCATTTCGTTGTCCGACATCGCCATGCTGTACGCCGGCATCGCCGAGGGCGGCACGGCCCAGGGCTTGCGCGTCATCGCCAATGCGCCCGATGCGCCCAGGCATCGGCTGTTCGGGCCGGTGGCGGCATATTATCTGCGCGATGTGCTGGACGGCGTGGCGCTGCCCGATGGCTGGGCGATGGGGCAGGGGCTGGCGCAGAAGCGCAGCATCGGTTTCAAGACCGGCACGTCTTATGGCTTCCGCGATGCCTGGGCGGTAGGTTTCTCCAACGATTACACCGTTGCGGTATGGGTGGGCCGCGCCGACGGCACGCCGCGTCCCGGCCATGTCGGGCGCGAGGCGGGCGCGCCGATCCTGCTCAAGATGTTCGCTTTGCTGCCGCCCGACCGGCGCCCTGCGCCGCCGGTGCCCGCGGGCGCGCTGATCGTGCGTGCCACCGATGAATTGCCGCCGTCCTTGCGCGTCTTCAGCCGCGAAACCACCGCGCCCGCGCAGCCCGACAGGAGCGCGCAACTGCCGCCGCCCGCCATCGCCTTTCCGCCCAATGGCGCGGTGGTGCCGCTGCCTGACAAAAAAGACGCGCTGCAGTTCAAGGCCGATGGTGGCCATGCGCCGCTCACCTGGCTGGTCAATGGTGCGCCGCTGGGCAGCTTCGACCGTTTCGCGCCCGCGCTTTACACGCCGCAGGGCGAAGGGCTGGCGCGGGTGACGGTGGTGGATGCCGACGGCCGCAGCGACACCAGCACGGTGCGTTTCAAGAAGTTCCGCTAATTCCCATGTCATGGCCGGGTCAAGGGCGGCCATGACAATTTATTTTGCGGCGTCCCGGTCCAGCATCGCCAGCAGGGATGCGGTGGCGAAGCCGTCGGCGGCGATGTTCCGGGATTTCTGGTACTGGCGCAGCGCGGCGCGGGTCCTGCGGCCCAGCACGCCATCGGGCGTGCCGGTGTCGAAGCCGGCCTTCGACAGATCGGCCTGGAAGCGCAGGCGTTCGTCGCGCGACAGCGGCCGCTCCTCGCGCGGCCAACTGTGCTTCACGCCTTCGCCGCCCGCCATGCGGTCGGCCAGCAATCCCACCGCCAGGGCATAGCTGGCGGCATTGTTGTATTTCAGGATGGTGCTGAAATTGGGAAACACCAGAAAGGCCGGACCCTGGGCGCCCGCCGGCAGATAGATGGCGGCGCTTTCATCCGATGCCGGCAGCGGCTTGCCGCTTGCGGTCTTCACGCCCTGCCTGCGCCAGTCGGCAACCGGCTTTTGGGTATCGGTGTCGGCGTCTTCATAGGCGAAACCGGCGGGCAGGCGAACCTCATAGCCCCAGCCTTCGCCGCTCTTCCAGCCCTGGTCGGCCAGCAGCCTGGCGGCCGACGCCAGCGCATCGGGAGCCGATTGCCACAGATCGATCCGGCCGTCGCCATCGCCATCGGCGGCATATTTCAAAAAGGTCGTCGGCGTGAACTGGGTCTGGCCGAAAGCACCCGCCCAGGACGACACCATTTCGGTGCGCGGATAGCGCTGCTCCTGATAGATGCGCAGGGCGGCGAAGAATTCGGGCCGGGCGTAACCGGCGCGCGGCCCGTCATAGGCCAGGGTCGCCAGCGCCGCGAACAGGGGAAAGCCGCCGGTGTCGGCGCCATAGTCGGTTTCCATGCCCCAGATCGCGACCAGGATTTCCTTGGGCACGCCGCTCTGGGCGGCGATGCGGTCCAGCACGTCGCCGGTGCGCGCCAGCATCGCCTGGGCGTCCTTCACCCGCCGCGCCGAGACCGCCGAGTCCAGATACGACCAGACCGGCTTGGAGAATTCCGGCTGGTTGGCATTCATCGCCGCGATAGAGGGGATGGGGGCGATACCGGCGGTGGCGCTGTCGAATGTTTGCGCCGTTATCCCCTGGGCCAGGGCGGTCTTGCGGGCCTCCAGCAGGAAAGCCTCGAACCGGGAGGGCACCGGCGGCGGCGGCGCGACGGGGATGGTGACCGACGGCTGGGCGGGCGGCGTCGGCCTGGGCGCAGTGGCGGTGCAGGCCACGACCGCCAGCAGGCCGCACAGGGCGAGGAAGGGCTTGAGGACGCTCAGGGGCCGGTTCATTACCCTATTGGTACACCGATTTGCGTATTTTTGGCGGAAAAGCCGGGTTTTACTTTTTCCTTGGTCGCTCCGGTTCTCGCCGACGCTCCGGCTTTTGTGTGTTGACAGGGGTGGGGGGCTTGCATAGTTTCCGCGCCTCCACGGATGACGGCCTTTCGGGCCCGAAATTGGTCTTGAAAAGGCGTGTCATGAAGGTTCGCAACTCCCTCCGTTCGCTCAAGAAGCGCGACAAGGACTGCCGCGTCATCCGCCGCAAGGGTCGCGTTTACGTGATCAACAAGAAGAATCCGCGCTTTAAGGCCCGCCAAGGCTAATCTTAAGGCTAGTCGTTTCCGCGTCCTATTGTATACAGGCGCGCATGCTGCTTCCTCCGACTGACAGCAAGATTGTCGCCCGCCGCGCCGAGATCGTCGCGGCGCTACGCGCCATCGTTCCCGATGGCGTGGTGGCCGACCAATCGGGCCTGGCGACCTTCGATGCCGACGCCCTGTCGGCCTATCACCAGATGCCGCTGGTCTGCGTGCTGCCGTCCAATCGCGAGCAGGTCAGCGAGATTTTGAAATACGCCCAGGCCGAGGGCATTCCCATCGTGCCGCGCGGCGCGGGCACCAGCCTGTCGGGCGGGGCGCTGCCGCGCGAGGACGGCATCCTGATCGGCATGGGGCGCATGAAGCGCATCCTGGAGATCGATTACGAGAATGGCTGCGTCACGGTCGAACCCGGCGTCACCAACCTCAACATCACCAAGGCGGTGGAGGCGCAGGGCTTCTATTACGCCCCCGATCCCTCCAGCCAGATCGCCTGCACCATCGGCGGCAATGTCGGGGAAAACAGCGGCGGGCTGCACTGCCTGAAATACGGGTTGACCACCAACAATCTTCTTGGTGTGACGTTCGTGCTGCCCAGCGGAGAAATTGTCACCCTGGGCGGCAAGTGCGGCGCGCAGGGCGGGCTCGACCTGCTGGGCCTGGTCACGGGCTCGGAAGGCCTGTTGGGCATGGTGGTCGAGGTGGTGGTGAAGATCCTGCGCAAGGCGCCGGTGACCCGCACCTTGCTGGCCTCGTTCGACAGCGTGCCGGCGGCGGGGGCCTGTGTCGCCGCCATCATCGCCGACGGCGTGGTGCCGGCCGCCATGGAGTTCATGGATCGCCGCGCCGCCGAGGCGATCGAGGATTTCAACCAGCCCGGATACCCCAAGGGCGCCGAAGGCATCCTGATCATCGACGCCGACGGCGTGGAGGCCGACGTCACCCATGCGGTGTCGCGGGTCATCGATATTGTCGCGCATTGCGGCGGCCGGACGGTGGAAGCCACCGACGAGAAGCAGCGCGCCCGCATCTGGTCGGGCCGCAAGGCCGCCTTCGCCGCCATGGGGCGGCTGGCCCCCGACATGATCTGCATGGACGGCACCATTCCGCGCCATGCCCTGCCGCAGGTGCTGGAGGAGATGGCGCAGCTTTCCGACCATTACGGGCTGGGCTGCTGCAACGTCTTCCATGCCGGCGACGGCAACCTGCATCCCCTGATCCTGTTCGATGTGATGAAGGATGGCGATTTCGAGAAGGCCGAAGCCTTCGGTGCCGACATCCTCAGGCTGTGCGTCAAGGTCGGCGGCGTCCTGTCGGGCGAGCATGGCATCGGCATCGAGAAGCGCGACCTGATGACCGACCAGTTCGGCCCCAACGATCTGGAACAGCAGCATCGCGTCAAATGCGCCTTCGATTCCGGCGGCTTGTTCAATCCCGGCAAGGTGTTCCCCACCCTTTCGGCCTGTGTCGAACAGGGCCATATCCATGTCCATGGCGCCCAGCTGCCCCATCCCCATTTGCCGCGTTACTGATGAGCCGCATAGACAATGACAATCAGCTGGTGGATTTCGTGCGCGCGGCGCGCGAAAGCCGCGCGCCGTTCGAGATCGTCGCCGGTGGCACCCGGCGCGGTGTCGGCAGGCCGGTTGGCGATCTGCCCATGCTGGACGTGTCGGGTCTTTGCGGCATCATCAAATATGAGCCGGAAGAATTGATCGTCACCGCCCGGCCCTCCACCCCGCTGGCTGAGATCAATGCCGTGCTGGCGGAAAAGAACCAGCGCCTGGGCTTCGATCCCGCCGACTGGTCGCGGCTTCTCGGCAGCAATGGCGTGGCGACGCTTGCGGGGGTGGCATCGTGCGACGCCAGCGGCTCCGGCAAGCTGCGCCATGGCGGGGCGCGGGATTCGCTGCTGGGCTTTCATGCCGTCAACGGGCTGGGCGAAACCTTCCGCGCCGGCAGCAAGGTGGTGAAGAATGTCACTGGCTTCGACCTGCCCAAGCTGGTGTGCGGCGCCCATGGCACGCTGGCGGTGCTGACCGAACTGACCTTCCGCGTCTATCCGCGGCCGTCGCATCTGGTCGTGCTGTGTCTTTCGGATGTGACGCCGGAAACCGGCTTCGCCGCCCTGCGCAAGATCGCCCATTCGCCGCTGGAACCGGCGGGCCTGGCCTATCTGCCGGCCAGCATGATGGCTGAAGTGGGGCAAGGTGCGGCGCTTATCAAGCTGGAAGGCGCGTCCAGGCCGCTGGAAGAGAAAGTTGCGCTGGCGCATGGGCTGCTGGGCAGCGTGATGCAACGAATTGACGGCGATCCTTTTGCCTCCATCGGTTGCGGTGACCGCTTCGCCGATATCGCCGGGGACATCTGGCGGATATTCCTCGCGCCATCGGATGCGCCGCGGGTGGCGAAAGAGATCGCCGCCACCCACTGGCTGGGCGACTGGGCAGGCGGCGTGCTGTGGATTGCCGCGCCGCCGTCCGACGCGGCGCGCATCCGCGCCATCGCGGCGGCAGCGCAGGGCCAGGCCATGCTGTTGCGCGCCTCCGCCGAAAGCCGCGCCGCGTTGGGCCTGTTCGCGCCGCAACCGCCCGCACTGGCGGCGCTGAACAAGGCGGTCAAAGCCGCCTTCGACCCGCTGTCGCTGTTCAATCCCAATCGGCTTTGAAATGAGTCGACTCTCATGAAATACAATTTCACCGCCGAACAGATCGCCGATCCGCAGATGGGCCCCGCCACCCAGGCCGTGCGCTCCTGCGTCCATTGCGGCTTCTGCACCGCCACCTGCCCGACCTATGTGCTGCTGGGCGACGAGCGCGACAGCCCGCGCGGCCGCATCGTGCTGATGAAGGACATGCTGGAAAAGGGCGGCGCGCCGACCGACGAGCAGGTCTATCATATCGACCGCTGTCTTTCGTGCCTCAACTGCAAGACGGCCTGCCCCTCCAGCGTCAATTACCAGCGGCTGGTGGACCAGGCCCGCGCCCATATCCAGGAGCATTACAAACGCCCGCTGGGCGAGCGCCTGCTGCGCTGGACGATCGCCAAGGTGATGACCCGTCCGGCGCTGGTGCGCATCGGGCTGTTGCTGACCAGGATCGGTGCGCCGGTGGTCAAGATCATCCCCGGCAAGCTGGGCGCCATGGCGCGCATCGGGCTTTCCGCGCGCCCGCAGGGACCGGAACCCACGAATTTCCCCAAGCCCACACAGACCCTGAAGCGCATCGCCATCATGCCGGGCTGCGTCCAGGGCGCGCTGTCGCCGCAGATCGACGCCGCCGTCGGCCGGGTGCTGGCGCGGCGCGGCATCGAACTGGTGGCGCTGGAGGGCGCGGGCTGTTGCGGCGCGCTGCCCCATCACATGGGCCGCGAGCATGACAGCCAGGTCTTCGCCAAGCGCGCGATCACGGCCTACGAACAGGGCCGGTATGACGGCGTGCTGATCACCGCCACCGGCTGCTCCTCACAGTTGAAGGATTATGCCCAGCAGTTCGCCGGCGATCCCGTGTGGGAGCCGCGCGCCCGCAAATTCGCCGCCGCCGCCTATGATTTCGCCGAACTCTGCACGCCGCTGACCGTGACCCCGCCGCAGCCTTTGCGGGTTGCCTATCATCCCGCCTGTTCCTTGCAGAACAGCCTGAAGCTCAACGGCGTGGGCGAGGCGATGCTGGAAGCCGCCGGTTTCATCGTCACGCCCTTCAACGAAAGCCATCTGTGCTGCGGTTCGGCCGGCACCTATTCCATCCTGCAGCCCGACCTTTCCAGCCAGCTGCGCGCCCGCAAGCTGGGCAATATCGCCGCCGCCGAGGCCGATGTGCTGGTCAGCGGCAACATCGGCTGCCTGCAGCACCTGGCGGGCGGGGAGGGGCTGACCCAGCCCATCCTGCATCTGGCGGAACTGCTGGACTGGGCCGAAGGCGGCCCGCGCCCCGCCAATCTGGAATTGCCCGCGCAGCCGCACTAGACTGATGCCATGCGCCTGTCGTGTCTTTTTCCCCTGCTGCTGATCGGTGGCGCCGCCATGGCCGCGCCGCCGCCCAAGCCCATTGAAGTCAGCAGCGAAGACAGGCTGTTCGCCCAGCTGCAAAAAGTGGACAGCGCCGAGGACGCGCACCCGATCGAGGAAAAACTCAAGGCCCTGTTCCGCGTCTCCGGCAGCCCGTCGGTGGACCTCTTGATGAGCCGCGCCCAGGCCGCGCTGGGAGCCCAGGACAACAAGACGGCAAAGAAGCTGGTCGAGGCGGTCACCGCCATCGCGCCGGATTATGCCGAGGGCTGGCATGCCCGCGCCAATATGGAACAGGCGGCGGGCGATGACACCGCCGCGCTGGTCAGCCTGCAGAAAGTGGTGCTGCTCAATCCGCGCAATTTCGCCGCCCTGACCGAATTGGGCGACATGCTGCAGGATTATGGCGACAAGTCCGGCGCCCTGAAACTGTATCGCCAGGCCCTGGCGCTGGACCCCAGGCTGGAAAGCGCCGCCCACCAGGTCAAGGCGCTGTCGCAGACGGTCGAAGGCCGCGATATCTGATCCCATGAAAGCCTTTGCGTTCGGTCTTGTCCTGCTGGCTTCGCCCGCGACGGCGGCGCTGTCCCTGCCGGGTTATTGGTTCGGCACCAGCCAGCCGGGCGACAAAAGCGCGATGTATATCGATCACATGCTGCCCAATGGCGAGATTCACTCCCGCTTCCGCACCTGCATCAAGGGCAAGCCCGAAGACGATGCCGAGGACGGCAACTGGTCGCTGGCCGGCGACATCCTGACCGTGGGCGTCATCACCCATGACGGGCTGTTCATGCCGCGCACCGATGTCTACAGGATCACCGCCTTCACCGCCGACAGTTTCAGCGAGGTCTATCTGCGGCTGAATTTCCCTTATCGTTCGCGCCGCGTGGATGCGAAATTCCAGATGCCGTCCTGCGAGATGGTGAGCTGATGCGTTGGCGGGCGGCGGTTCTGGTTCTTGTGCTGGGCGCATGGCCCGCGATGGCGGCGCCGTCCTTCATGATCGGCAGCTGGTTCGGCCATGGCCAGCCCGACGACAAGGGCGCCATGTATATCGACCGCATGCGCGCCGACGGCTCCTGGCGCGGCGAATACCGCACCTGCATCAAGGGCAAGGCGTCGGACCAGATCCAGCAGGGCCGCTGGTCGCTGATGGGCGACATCGTCACCCTGCAGGTGGAGACGGTGAACGGCCAGTTCGCGCCGCGCACCGACTATTATAAACTGCTGTCGCATGACGCGAAGTCGCAGAAATACGTCAGCGAAAGCTGGAATTTCACCTACACGCCGCAGCGCGTCGCCGACAGCTTCCAGATGCCGGGCTGCGACTTGGTGAGCTAGGGCGGTTTGCGTTTAGATGGAGACGCTTCTTGTCATGCCGTCCCCGCTTCGCGGGGCCGGAGGATAAACTCCAGCGGGCATCCAGCTTCTTCTGCCACGGGCGCGTTTGCAAAGCTGGATTCCCGCTTTCGCGGGAATGACATTTTCAGTCCTCGTCGGTCACAAACGCCACCCGCAGCATGTTGGTGGCGCCGGCGGTGCCCAAGGGCACGCCGGCGGTGATGACGATGCGCTCGCCCGCCTGGGCAAAGCCTTCCTGGCGCGCGATCTGGCTGGCGCGCTTCACCATGTCGTCGAAATCGCGAATGTCTTCGGTGGTGACGCTGTGGACGCCCCATACCAGGCAGAGCCGCCGCGCCGTCTCCAGGCTGGGGGTGGGCGCGATGATCGGCGCGGGCGAGCGTTCGCGCGCCGCGCGCAGGGCGGTGATGCCGGACTTGGTCCAGCAGACGATGGCGCGCGCCTCGATGGTCTGGGTCACTTCATGCACCGCCGCCATGATGGCGTCGGCCGTGGTCCTTTCCGGCGTGCCGCGCTGCGCCTCGATCATGGAATGATAGAGTTCGTCGCCTTCGACCGAGCAGGCGATGCGGTCCATGGTCTGGACCGCCTCCACCGGCCACGCGCCGCTGGCCGACTCCGCCGACAGCATCACTGCATCGGCGCCGTCGAACACCGCCGTCGCCACGTCGCCGACCTCGGCGCGGGTGGGGGTGGGCGATGAGATCATGCTTTCCAGCATCTGGGTCGCCACCACCACCGGCTTGCCGGCCTTGCGGGCGGCGCGGGTGATCTGCTTCTGCAGGCCGGGCACCCGCTCCAGCGGCATTTCCACGCCCAGGTCGCCGCGCGCCACCATCAGGGCATCGGCCAGTTCCAGGATGCCATGCAGCGAGGTCATGGCCTTGGGCTTTTCGATCTTGGCCAGCACCCCGGCACGGCCCTGCACGATCTTCTTCAGTTCGGCCACATCCTCGGGACGCTGCACGAAGGACAGCGCGATCCAGTCCACCCCCAGTTCCAGCGCCACATCCAGGTCGGCGCGGTCCTTGGGCGTCATCGCCGACATGGGCAGCAGGGTGTCGGGCATGTTGACGCCCTTGCGGTCCTTGATTTCGCCCGCCACCTCGACAACGGCGTCCGCATAGGTGTCGGCCTTTTTCAGCAGCCGGAGACGCACCTTGCCGTCGTCAATCAGCAGCGCATGCTTTTGCTTGATCGCCTGGAAGATTTCCGGATGCGGGATCGGCACTTCGTTCGGATTGTCGGTGGTTTCGCCCAGCACCAGGCGGATCTGCTCGCCCTCGACCAGCATGCGCGGGCCGCCGGGCAGCCTGCCCAGGCGGATTTTCGGCCCTTGCAGGTCGCACAGGATGCCGATCGGCCGCCCCACCGCCTCCGACAAGGCGCGCAGGTCGCCATGCATCTTCCTGAGCATGTCGTGACTGGTATGGCTCATATTGATGCGGAAAACATCCACCCCTGCGTCGAACAGTTCGCGCATCTTTTCGGGCGTGTTGGAGGCGGGACCCAGGGTGGCGAGGATCTTGGTCTTGCGGCGGCGGCGCATGGGGGACCTCAAATAGCGAAGCGATAGGTCATAAAAAAAGACCTCAGTTGGAGAGAGTCTGTGTCCAGTCGGGCTTCTTGCCCGTATCTACTTCGAAGAAGCCGCGGCGGTCGAAGCCCCGCTTGCTGCAATCGGTGCGTCCCACCGACTTGAAGCGGGCATCGGGGGCGACGCAGAAACGGGTCTTGCCTTCCCACACCCCCGCCCCGCCGTCGCTGGCATAGAGATAATAGAAGCGCCCCTGCAGCGGCCCGGTCAGGATGCCGGCACAGGCCTTGGGCTGGATGGTCCACCAGCCTTCCGATGTCCAGTTGGTGCCGTCAAAGTGCCCCAGCGCCACGCGGGCGGGCAGGCTGGACTTGTTGCAGACATTGAAGGCGGCGGACGCCGGGGAGGCCCCACCGAAGGCCAGGGTCACGGCGAGGACCAGGGAAGGAATCAGGACCGTGCGACGCATCGTATATCCGGTTTGAACCCAAACGGTCTGGTGGTCAACGCCCGCCGAATCTATACCCTGTCCGTATGACGGAAAAAGCCTTTGAAACCATCGCGGGAAGCGGCCCCCTGCTGTTTCTTTGCGATCATGCCTCCAACGCCCTGCCGGCGGGCATGGGCACCCTGGGGCTCGATCCGGCCTTGTTCGCCACCCACATCGCCTGGGACATCGGGGCCGCCGCGGCGACGCGGGCGCTGGCGCGGGCCTATGGCGCGCCGGCGCTGCTGGGGGGCTGGTCGCGGCTTTTGATAGACCTCAACCGTGGCGCCGACGACCCGACCATCGTGATGAAGCTGTCGGACGGTTCGATCATTCCGGGCAACCGCGATGCCGATGCCGCCGAGGTGGCGCGGCGCATCGCCAAATATCACACGCCCTATCATGCCGCGATCGCCCGCGAACTGGACCGCATCGGCGAGGGCGCCGTGATCGTTTCGATGCACTCCTTCACGCCGCACTGGAAGACGGTGCCGCGCAAATGGGACATCGGCATCCTGTATGCCGGAGATGCGCGGCTGGCCGCGCCCCTGATGCTGCGGCTGGCGCAGGCGGGTTTGGAGGTCGGCGACAACGAGCCCTATAGCGGGGCGCTGGAAGGCGATACCCTGGATGTCCATGGCATCAAGCGCGGCATTGCGCATGTTTTGATCGAAATACGGCAGGATCTGGTGGGCGACGATGCGGCGGCGCGGGCCTTTGCCTTGCGCCTGAAACCCCTGCTGGATGCGGCGATAGCGGATATGCACAGCCGGGGGTGATTTGTGCGTTGCACCGCTTCACGCGGACGGGCTAGGGTCCGCCGCTTTTGTGAAAATCGAGTTCCCCAATGGCCAAATCCGGCTTCGCCAAAGACCAGCTCAAATCCTTCATCAACCGCATCGAGCGGCTGGAAGAAGAACGCGCCGCATTGAGCGCCGACATCAAGGAAGTCTATTCCGAGGCCAAGGGCACAGGTTTCGACACCAAGATCATGCGCCAGGTCATTCGCATGCGGAAGCTGGACAAGGCCGACTTCCAGGAACAGGAAGCTATGTTGGACCTGTACCTGACAGCCATGGATATGCGGTAGTTCTGCTTGTTCGTCATCGCCCGCTTTATGCGGGCGATCCAGTTTGTTTCATCAAAAACTGGATGGCCCGGACAAGCCGGGCCATGACAATTTGGATTGGATATGCGCTAATCCCCACCTGAGCACGGCATCAGACCGCGCCAAGGGGAGACGCCATGACACTCGACCGCCGCAGCCTGTTGATTGCCGCCGCCGGGGCCGCCGCCGCGCAGGAACCCGCCAGCGCCCAGCCGCCGCCGGGCCGCGACCCCAGCGGTGACGCCCCCACCCCCGACCAGCAACGCCGCATGGCCTGGTGGCATGACGCCAAGTTCGGCATGTTCATCCATTTCGGCCTTTATGCCGCCCATGGCCGCCATGAATGGGCGATGGAGAACGAAGCCATCCCGGTCGCGGAATACCAGCGCTTCACCGCCGGCTTCAATCCCGCGCCGGGCGCGCCGCGCACATGGGCGCGGCTGGCGAAAGCGGCGGGCATGAAATACATGGTGCTGACCAGCAAGCATCACGAAGGCTTCTGCAACTGGGACACCAAATTCACCAACTACAATGCGGTGCAGTACGGTCCCAGACGCGACATCATCAAGGAATATGTCGAGGCCGCCCGCGCCGAGGGCCTGCGTGTCGGCTTCTATTATTCGCTGATGGACTGGCACCATCCCGACGGCGCGCGCTGCGCCACCGACGAGGCGGCCCGCCGCCGTTTCGTGGACTATACCCATGGCCTGATCCGCGAACTGCTGACCAATTACGGCAAGATCGACGTGTTGTGGTACGACGTGTCCTGGCCGCTGGACGCGGCGGGCTGGGAATCCGAAAAGATGAACCGGATGGTGTTCGCGCTGCAGCCCGACATCATCGTCAACAACCGCAACCGCCTGGCGGGCGATTTCTCCACCCCCGAACAGACCATCAAGGCGGAAGCGGGCGGCCGCGCCTGGGAAAGCTGCATGACGTTGAACGATTCCTGGGGCTACCAGAAGGCCGACGACAACTGGAAAAGCCCGCGCACCGTGATCCGCAACCTGATCACCTGCGCCCAGGGCGGCGGCAACTACCTGCTCAATATCGGGCCGCAGCCGGATGGCGGCATTCCGCCGGAAAGCGCACGCATCCTGACCGAGGTCGGCGCCTGGATGGCGCGCAACGGCGACACCATTTACGGCGCCGATGTCTGCCAGCCGCACACCAGCGTCTATGCCAACTTCACCCGCAAGGGCAATACGCTCTACATGCATGTGCATTTCTGGCCTGAGGGCGGCGATGTGGCGATCAGCGGGTTGAAGCAGAAGGTTCTGTCGGCCAAGGTGCTGAAGACCGGCCAGGCGCTTGGCGTGGCGCAGGATGGCTTCCGCACCCATATCACCGGCCTGCCCGAGGCCGCGCCCGATGCGCCGGTGACCGTGATCGCGCTGGACTGCGACGGCGCGCCCGAACAGGACACGCTGAACGTCCGCAACAACAAGCCGCGCGCGGCTGTTGGCATCTGACAAAAAGAAAAAGCCCCTGTCTCGCGACAGGGGCCAGATTCCAGGCAGAGAGATCGGTTCAGCCCGCCTCGCGGATGCCGCGTTCGATCGGCGTGCCGTCGTCTTCGGCGACCTTGGCCATGGGCTCGTTCTGCAGTTCCGGCTCCAGGCCGAATTCCTTGAGCTTGCGGTACAGCGTCGAGCGGCCGATGCCCAGGCGGCGGGCGACTTCCGACATATGGCCGTCATAGCGGGCGATGGCCATGCGGATGATCTCCGATTCCATCTCCTCGAACTTGCGGATATGGCCGCCGGAGTCCGTGGCGCTCAGTGCGAAGGCGCTGGCCGTGGGCAAGGCCGGGGCATGCGCCGAACCGGCGGCGGGGGCACCCGCGGCATATGTCTGGCGCACCAGCGCGTCCACGCCCATGGCGGCGGCGATCTGCGGGAAATCGCACACGTCCAGCAAGGCCCCGTCGCACAGCACCACGGCGCGGAAGATGGTGTTTTCCAACTGGCGGACATTGCCCGGCCAGTTGAATTTTTCCAGCAGGCTCGATGCCTGGGGCGTCAGGCCCGAGACCGGCTTATTTTCTTCCGCCGCGAAACGCTCGATGAAGAAACGCGCCAGCGGGGCGATGTCGCCGCCGCGGTCGCGCAGCGCCGGCACCGTCACGGGAAACACGTTCAGGCGGTAATACAGGTCTTCGCGGAAGCCGCCGTCGCGGGCCATGTTGCCCAGGTCGCGGTTGGTGGCGGCGATGATGCGCACATCCACCTTGACCGGGCGCTTGGAACCGACCGGATCGACTTCGCCTTCCTGCAGGGCGCGCAACAGCTTGACCTGCATGTCCAGGCGCAACTCGCCGATCTCGTCCAGGAACAGGGTGCCGCCATCGGCTTCCTGGAATTTGCCCAGATGCTTGTCGCTGGCGCCGGTGAAGCTGCCCTTTTCATGGCCGAACAGGATGGATTCGATCAGGTTCTCCGGGATGGCGCCGCAATTGACGGTGACGAAGGGCCTGCCGGCGCGCGCCGAGGTGCCTTGAATCGCGCGGGCGATCAACTCCTTGCCGGCGCCGGATTCGCCTTCGATCAGCACCGGAATGTCGGACTGCGCGGCGCGCGCGCCCAGGCGGAACACCTGCTTCATCTCGGGCGAGGTGGCGACCAGGTCGTCGAAGGTCAGCCGGTTGTCCTGCTTCTTCTTGAGCTGCTTCACTTCGCCGGACAGGGTGCCGATCTTGAGCTGGTTGCGGATGGAAACCGCGATGCGTTCCGGCGAGGCCGGCTTGACCAGGAAATCGTTGGCGCCCGCGCGCATGGCTTCCACGGCGGAATCGATGCCGCCCTTGGCGGTCAGCACGATGACGGGCAGGTCGGGATTGATGGGGCGCAGCTTGGCCAGAACCTCAAGGCCGCCCATGTCGGGCATCACCAGGTCCAGCAGCACCAGGGCGATCTGCTCGCCGCGCACGCCGTTGATCAGTTCCAGCGCGGGCTGCCCGCCCGGCGCGGTCACGACATGCATGCCGCTGCGGGTGATGGCGGTTTCCAGCAGGCGGCGCTGCACCGGATCGTCATCCACAACAAGAATGGTCTGCGCCATGCTGGGAACTGCCTCTCATATTGAGACGCCATTTTGCCCGGAGGCGGGTAAACACCGTGTTTAAATTCTGTCTTAGTCCGGCACAATCCTTCGTTGCCGCGCCGCGCGGCGTTCTGTATCGCTTCGGCACACATACGTCCTGCTTCGGGACAGTCGCGGCGCTCTTAAGAAATAATAAATCATGCGGCGCGCGCCGGGCATGTTCCGTATACGGCTCAAGCCCCGGCGGCGGCCGGCCCGCGCGATGGCGTTTCGGCGCGCGGCGATTCGATTCGCCGCCGCCCGCGTTCCGGAAACTATTCTGTAGACGGATCAATCGCGCCGCCGCACGATCCGGCCCTGCCTGGGCGGTCCCGCAGGTATCCTTTTGCGGCGCTCATCCGGCGATCCGGCCCCGAATCCCCCCGCCATGACTGGGGCGATTCGGGGCCATTTCCCGATTGCCGCACCGGGGCGGTTTGCTATAGTCCTGTGCAATCGCACAAGGGTAAGGGGCTTTATGGCGCACGAATCCGACTATCAGCCGGGATCCATGGACATCAGCGCGCACAAGAAGGTCTATGAGGGCTTTCTGACCGGGTCCAAATGGACCTTCGGTTTCGTCATTCTCATCATGATCTTTCTGGCGATTTTCCGCACCCACGGCTAAGCCCCCCAAAAGGGATAAAGGCGCCCCATGCTTCTCGCGGTCCCCAAGGAAACTCGAGCGGGAGAGACGCGTGTCGCCGCGACCCCCGAATCTGTCAAGAAACTCAAGGGCCTCGGGCTGGACGTGATCGTCCAGTCGGGCGCGGGCGCAGGCGCCAAGATCCCCGATTCCGACTATACTGCGGCGGGCGCGACCATAGCCCCGGATCTGGCCGCCACCCTGCGGGACGCCGATATCGTGTTCCAGGTGCGCGGCCCCGAAGCCGGGGACATCGCGCTTTTCAAGAAGGGCGCGGTGCTGGCGGCGCTACTGTCGCCCCATTCCGAGCAGGAGACGATCGCCGCCCTGGCGGCGGCGGGCGTCACCGCCTTCGCCATGGAACTTTTGCCGCGCATCAGCCGCGCCCAGTCCATGGACGTGCTGTCGTCCCAGTCCAACCTGGCCGGCTACAAGGCGGTGATTGACGGCGCCGCCACCTTCGGCCGCGCCATGCCGATGATGATGACGGCGGCGGGCACCATCGCGCCGGCGCGCGTGCTGGTGATGGGCGTGGGCGTGGCGGGGCTTCAGGCCATCGCCACCGCCAAGCGCCTGGGCGCCATCGTCAGCGCCACCGACGTGCGCCCCGCCACCAAGGAGCAGGTGGAATCGCTGGGCGGCACCTTCGTCGCGGTGATGGACGAGGAATTCAAGAACGCCCAGACCGCCGCCGGTTACGCCAAGCCCATGTCGGCGGAATACCAGGCCAAGCAGGCGGCGCTGACGGCCGAGACCATCAAGAAGCAGGACATCGTCATCACCACCGCGCTGATTCCGGGCCGCAAGGCCCCGATCCTGGTGACGGAAGAGATGATCGCTTCGATGAAGCCGGGTTCGGTGATCGTGGACCTGGCGGCGGGGGCGGGCGGCAACACCCCGCTGTCCAAGCCCGACGAGGTGGTGGAAGCGTATGGCGTCACCATCATGGGGCCGACCAACCTGCCGGGCCGGCTGGCGGTGGACGCCTCCTCGCTCTATGCCCGCAACCTGTTCAACTTTGTTTCGCTGATCGTGGACAAGAAGACCGGGGCGTTGAATCTCGACTGGAACGACGAAATCGTCAAAGGCTCCGCCGTCACCAAGGACGGCGCGCCGGTAACGCGGGGTTGACGCCATGGAAATGATCGATCCCTTCGTCTTCCGCCTGTCCATCTTCGTGCTGGCGATCTTTGTCGGTTATTTCGTGGTGTGGGGCGTGACGCCCGCGCTTCACACCCCGCTGATGGCGGTGACCAATGCGATCTCCTCGGTGATCGTGGTGGGCGCGCTGGTGGCGGTGGCGGTGCCGGTGATCTCCGACGCCTCCTGGATTTCCAAGATACTCGGCGTCTTCGCTTTGGCCATGGCCAGCGTGAACATCTTCGGCGGCTTCCTGGTCACCGCCCGCATGCTGGCGATGTACAAGAAGAAGGCGAAATAGCCATGTCCTCATGTAGCGAAGCGATAGGACATAAATAATGGCGGACATCGCAGCCCTTCTCTATCTCGTCTCCGGCGTCCTCTTCATCCTGGCGCTCAAGGGCCTGTCGTCCCCCGCCACCAGCCAGGCGGGCAACCGCAACGGCATGATCGGCATGGCGCTGGCCATCGCCACCACCTTGTGGGTGGCCGGCGTCGCCGACGGCGTCACCATCGGACTTATCGTGCTTGGCATCGCGGTGGGTGGCGGCATCGGCGCCATCATGGCCAGGAAGATCGCCATGACCCAAATGCCGCAACTGGTCGCGGCCTTCCACTCGCTGGTCGGCCTGGCGGCGGTGCTGACGGCGGCGGCGGCGCTCTATTCGCCGGAAGCCTTCGGCATCGGCACGGCCGGCGCCATCCGCACCCAGAGCCTGGTGGAAATGAGCCTGGGCGTCGCCATCGGTATCATCACCTTTGCCGGTTCGCTGATCGCCTTCGCCAAGCTGAACGGCAACATGAAGGGCGCGCCGATCCTGCTGCCCGCCCGCCACCTGCTGAACCTGGCGCTGTTCGTGGTGATCGTGGGCCTGATCGTCTATTTCACCATCGACCAGGAAATCTGGACCTTCTGGGCGATCACCGCCGTCGCCTTCGTCTTCGGCATCACCCTGATCATCCCCATCGGCGGCGCCGACATGCCGGTGGTGGTCTCGATGCTGAACTCCTATTCCGGCTGGGCGGCGGCGGGCATCGGCTTCACCCTGGAAAACACCGCCCTGATCATCACCGGCGCGCTGGTGGGTTCCAGCGGCGCGATCCTGTCCTACATCATGTGCAAGGCGATGAACCGCAGCTTCATCAGCGTCATCGCCGGCGGCTTCGGCGGCGGGCCCGCGGCGGCGGCAGGCGCGAAAGAGACGCGCCCGGTCAAGCAGGGCTCGGCCGACGACGCCGCCTTCATCATGAAGAACGCCGCCAGCGTCATCATCGTGCCGGGCTATGGCATGGCGGTGGCGCAGGCCCAGCACGCGCTGCGCGAGATGGCCGACAAGCTGAAGAAGGAAGGCGTCAAGGTCTCCTACGCCATCCATCCGGTGGCGGGCCGCATGCCCGGCCATATGAACGTGCTGCTGGCGGAAGCCAATGTGCCCTATGACGAGGTATTCGAACTGGAGGACATCAACAGCCAGTTCGCCCAGACCGACGTGGTTTATGTCATCGGCGCCAACGACGTCACCAACCCCAGCGCCAAGACCGATCCCAAATCGCCCATCTACGGCATGCCCATCCTGGACGTGGAAAAGGCCAAGACCGTGCTGTTCATCAAGCGGGGCATGGGCGCGGGCTATGCCGGCGTGGAGAACGAGCTGTTCTTCAACGACAACACCATGATGCTGTTCGGCGACGCCAAGAAGATGACGGAAGAAATCGTCAAGGCGCTCGACCACTAGGGCTGGAGCATTTCGTGGGAAATGCGGCCATAAGAGAAGTTCGCCTGCCGCGGGACGAGCCCGCGATCCTGGGCTTCATCTCGGGCTTGCAGGACTATGAAGCCGCCTTCGAGCCCAACCGCCGCCGCGATCCCGATTTTCCCGCCGATCACTGGCGCGACGCCCAGCATCGCTGCGCCCAGAGGCACGGCATCTTCCTGATCGCCGAGCAGGATGGCGCGGCCGTGGGCTGGGCCTTCGCCTATGAGGAGCATGGCGAACTGTTCGTCGCCGCGCCGGAACGCCGCCATGGCTTCCTGGCGGAAATCTATGTCCATCCCCAGGCGCGTGGACTTGGCCATGGCAGGGCGCTGATCGAGGGTGTGGAAGCCTGGTCGCGCGGGCGCGGCCATGCGCTGCTGACCATCAATGTGCTGGCCCAGAACGCCCGCGCCATCCGCGCCTATGAAGGCGCGGGCTATGCGCCCTACACCATGACGCTGCGGAGGTATCTGTGAAGGCCCACGGCGTCGCGCCCGCATCGCGGGCGTACCGCAGGCCCTAATCATTTCAGGCCGCCCATCCGGCAGACTTCTTTCCACTCCGCTGCTGTCACCGGCTGCACCGACAGGCGGAAGCTGGTCACCAGCGACATCTCCGCCAGTTTCGGATTGGCCTTGGCGTCCGCCAGCGTGACGGGTCTGGGCATATCCTTCACCGCCTTCACCACCACCAGCCCGAACTGGCCTTTTTCGTCGGTGGGATCGGGCTGGAATTCCTCGATCACCTCGACGATGCCCACCACCGCCTTCTGCTGGTTGGAGTGATAGAAGAAGCCCAGGTCGCCCTTCTGCATCGCCTTCATGTTCAGCTTGGCGGTGTGGTTGCGCACCCCGCTCCAGGGTTCGCCCTTGGCGCCTTTCTTCTTCTGCTGGTCCCAGGACCAGGCATCGGGCTCGCTCTTGAACAGCCAGTATTTCATCGCTCCCCCTAAACCTCCGCCTTCAGCGGGCGGCGCATCAGCCGCATCACCGCTTCGCCCAGCGGCAGCGCGCCGCTGAGCAGATCGGCCATGGCTTCGGCAATGGGCATCTCCACCCCGGCGGCCTTGGCGCGGGCCACCAGCGCCGGCGCGGTCGCCACGCCTTCCGCCAGCGCGCCGCCGGGCGGCTTGCCTTCGCCCAGCGCCACCCCGAACGAGAAATTGCGCGACGACTTGCTGGTGGCGGTCAGCACCAGGTCGCCCAGGCCGGACAGCCCCATCAGGGTTTCGCGCTGCGCCCCCAGCGCCTCGCCCAGCCGTGCCAGTTCGGCGAAGCTGCGCGCCAGCAAGGCGGCGCGGGCGTTCTCGCCCAGCCCCATGCCTTCGACCACGCCGCAGGCGATGGCATAGACATTCTTGGCCGCGCCGCCCAGCGCCACGCCGGTCATGTCGTCGCTGGCATAGGGGCGGAAGCTGGCCGAGCCCAGCGACGCCTGCAGCCGCGCCGCCAGGTCGTTTTTGGCGGCGATGGTCACCGCCGTCGGCAGGCCGCGCGCCACATCGCGCGCGAAGCTGGGGCCCGACAGGATGGCCTGCGGTGCGCCGGGCAGGGCCTCCTCCAGCACTTCGGTGACCAGCCTGCCGCTGCCCTGTTCGATGCCCTTGGCGCAGATCACCAGCGGCGTGCCCGGCTTCAGATGCGGCTTCAGGGATTGCGCAAAACCGTGCAGCACCTGCGCCGGCACCACCAGCAGCAGGGCATCGGCCTTCGCCGCCTCGGCCAGGTCGCCGGTGACGTCGAGCGTCTTGGGCATCGCCACGCCCGGCAGGAAAGGATTCTCCGCGGCCGCCCGCAGCGCCGCCAGCACATCGGCCTCGCGCACCCACAGGCTGGTGCGGCGTCCGGCCTGCAGGGCGGCCAGGGCCAGCGCCGTGCCCCAGGCGCCCGCGCCCAGGACTGCGATATGGGGGAAGGGCTCCTGGGCCGTAATCGCGGGTGTCATGATCGCGGGTTGCTTATTGCGGCGCGAAATCTATCTTGCGCGCCTGTTGGCGGCAAATCGCCCGAATTTCGCCCCATGGCTCCGCGAGTATTCCTGATGCGCCGTTTCCGCCTTGCGCTTGCCGCCATTGCCGCCACCGTCTGCCTGACCGGCGCTGGCCAGCAGGCGCCGCAGCGGCTGTACCAGTCCTACAGCGATGCCGAGATCGCCGATCTCAATCGCATCAGCGCCTACCTCAACGGTATCCACACCCTGAAGGCCGGCTTTGTGCAGATCGGGCCCGAAGGCGGCATCGACCAGGGCGAAGTCGCGATCGAAAAGCCCGGCCATATCCGTTTCGAATACCGCCCGCCCAGCCCGCTGACGATGGTGGCGACCGGCGGCGCCTTTTATGTGAAGAATTCGCGCCTCAACACATTGGACAAATACGACCTGTCCGATACGCCGCTGGGCCTGCTGCTGAACGAGCAGGTGGACCTGGCGCACAACAAGGCGGTGCTGGGGGTGCGCGAGCAGAACGGCGCCATCATCGTGCAGGCGCGCAGCAGCACCAACCGCAACAATTCCAACATCACCTTGGTGTTTTCCACACCCGCGCTGGAGTTGCGGCAATGGACGGTGCGCGACAACCAGGGCGGCAACACCACGGTGGCGCTTCAGAATTTGCAGACCGGGGTGGCGCTGGACCCGGCGCTGTTCACGCCGCTGACCAAATCGCCCTCCGTGGCGCGCAGCAAGCCGTGAAACGCGTCGGCATCGTCTGCGACCGCGCCATGCGGGACGGCATGCCGGTGCATGACGTCCATGACGAATATGTCGTGGCGATTCAGGGCGGCGCGGGCGCGCTGCCGCTGCTGATCCCCTCTGCCGACGCGCCCCTGGCCGTGGCCGATATCCTGGCGGCGTTTGACGGGCTGCTGTTCACCGGCGCGGTTTCCAATGTCGCGCCGTCGCAGTATGGCGCACAGCTTCATCCGGGAAGCGCGCTGGATGAGGCACGCGACGCCACCACCCTGCCGCTGCTGCGCGCCGCCATCGCGGCGGGCAAGCCGGTGCTGGCGATCTGCCGCGGCTTTCAGGAACTCAATGTCGCGCTGGGCGGCAGCCTGCATCAGGCGGTGCATGAAATTCCCGGACGCCTGGATCATCGCGAACCCCGCAATGCCTCGCCCGAGGTCGAATATGCGCCGGCCCATGCCATCGCCATCGCGCCGCAGGGCCTGCTGGGGCAATTGTCCGGCAGGACCGAAGCGATGGTCAATTCCCTGCACCATCAGGGCATTGACCGGCTGGCTCCCGCGCTGGCGGCGGACGCCGTGGCGCCCGACGGCCAGATCGAGGCGGTGTCCCTGCCGCGGGCCAAGGGCTTCCTGCTGGGGGTGCAATGGCACCCGGAATGGCGCTGGTCGCAGAATCCGCTGAGTGCCGCGATCTTTGCCGGCTTCGGGCGGTCGCTGTGATGCCGGGCAAAAGGGCGGAAAAGCGCTGATTTGCCGGTTACGGATTATGACAGAAATGCCACTGTCATTATAATTCTGTCAGGCGGCCGAATTTTCTTGAAACCTGTTGCATCTTTGCATAGTTTAACTCTTGAAGACGGCCCTGAACTGTTGGCACTGCCCCCCCGCTCGCTTCCAGTTCCCGTCTTCGCGGGGTCTCCGGTTTATCCCCTCCCGGAATGCCCCTCGCGCATTAGCGCATTTTGCCCCCGGCCCCCCGGCCGGGGGCTTTTTTTTATGGCTTAACCACCCGCCGCAAGGTCAGGCTTAACCGGCCGCCATTGGGAATCAGCCGCGAGCTGCCCGGCTTGATTCGGTCGATGCCGTGATAGGCCAGCCGCGCCGGGCCGCCAAAGGCGATGACGTCGCCGGAGGCCAGGGTGACGCTGACGGTCTTGCCGCCCCGCGTGGCGCTTCCGATGCGGAACAGGGCTTCGTCGCCCAGCGAGACGCCGATCACCGCCGCGCTGGTGTCGCCCTCGTCGCGGTCCTGATGCAGGCCCATTTTCGCTCCGGCGCGATAGAGATTGACCAGGCAGCATTGCGGCGCGGGCATCCCGTTGATCTTGTCCCACAGCGCCAGCAGCGCGGACGGAATGGCAGGCCAGGGCTTGGCCGTCAGCGGATGGGCGGGCTGGTAGCGATAACCCGCTTTGTCCGCGACCCAGCCCAGCGGGCCGAAATTGGATTCTTCCGCCGAAAAGGGCTTGCCCGTTCCCGGCATTACCGGGCGATAGAGCGGCGCCTCTTCCAGCCGCCGCAACACATCGTCCAGCAGGGCTTTCTGTTGGGAGGGTGAGAATTTCTCGCGCCACAGGAACACCCCCGGCGCAATCGTCAGCCTCACCATTGATGCGGAGAACGCGTCGGCACGGTGAAGATCGCGGCATAGCTGTCGGCCAGGCCGTTCGCGTTCAGCCAGGCTTTGGCGTTTTCCGGCGTATAGGACTGCGCGATCCAGCCGGCCAGCGGCGCACCCTTCGCATCCTGCCGCGCGAAATCCAGGAAGGGTTTCAGCCAGCGCTGATTCTTCTTGGGGAAATGCAGATAGGGAAAGCGCGCGAACTGCGCCATGGCGGCGTCCATCGCCTGCCAGCCGCCCCGATGGATCAGATAGAGCGCGGCGGCAAAGCTGGTGCGGTCCTGGCCGCCGGAGCATTTCAGCACAAAGGGCCGTGGCGCGGTGTCGAAACATTCGACCAGCCGCACCAGCATTTCCCGCGTCGGCAGCTTGCGCGAATCCAGCATGGCGTCGAGATGGGTGATGCCGGCGGATCTGGCGATGGCGGTTTCCGCCTGCCACCAGCCCAGGTCGTCGTTGCGGCCGCGCAGGTTGACGATGGCGCGGATGCCGCGCTTTTGCAGGAAGCCCCTGAGCCCCCCGGCCCAGGCCTGCATGGCGCGCGCCGCTTCGCCGGGCACCACCCAGTGGAAGTTGTACAGCAGGTCGCCAATTGTTCGCGGGTGCGCGGATCGCATAGACTGGGGACTAGCATATTTCGAGGCCCCGATGCGTATCACCAGACAGATCCTGCGGCGGCGCTGGGCGATCTTCACCGTCCTGGCCCTGGTCGTTTTCGCCGTGCTGGCGGTATCGGATCTGCGGCTGAAGGCGCTGACCGGCTTTTCCACCGCCGACCTGCAGGGCTTCGGCGGCATCGGCCCCTATCGCGCCGCCATGTATGTCTGGGCGCCGCTGCCCTATGGCCTGCGCGTGGGCTTCAACCTGGGGCTGGATTACCTGCTGATGCCGCTTTATGCGCTGGCCTTCTTCCATGCCGGCATCATCACCCGCGAGAGCTTCGCGCCCCGGCCGGGGCGGCTGCGCCGGTTGCTGACCCTGCTGGCGGCGGTGCCGATCGCGGGCGCGGCGCTGGATGCGGTGGAGAACGGGCTGGAACTGTCCATCCTCCTGGGCGCGGGCAATGACGATCTGGCGCGCATCGCCTTCACCGTCTCCAATGCCAAATGGGCCGCGATCTATGTCGGTGTCGTGCTGCTGGCTGGGGCGGTGTTCGCCCAGGTCCAGGAACGCCAGCAAAACCGCCTGAAAAGGCTCAGCGAAACCGATACTTGACCGTAAGGAGTCTTTGCGTATATTCCGCCGCTCGCCGCAAGACTCGCGTCTTGTGGAAACCCTGTATATTCAAGGAATTAGGCCATGTACGCGGTCGTCCGCACCGGCGGAAAACAGTATAAAGTGAGCCAGGACACGGTTCTGAAGGTCGAAAGCCTGACCGGCGATGTCGGTTCCAAGCTCGACTTGGAAGTGCTGATGCTGGGCGGCGACACCCCCAAGATCGGTGCTCCCCTCGTGGCTGGCGCGTCGGTCCAGTGCGAGATCCTGGACCATGGCCAGGGCGAGAAGGTCATCGCCTTCAAGAAACGCCGCCGCAAGAACACCCACCGCAAGCGCGGTCATCGCCAGCACTTCACGACCGTGAAGGTGCTTTCAATTTCTGCGGGCTGACGCCCGCGGGGGCATCACTGCCCTGCAATGTCGAGTTAGAGGTTTAAGGTCATGGCACACAAGAAAGCTGGCGGTTCCTCGCGCAACGGTCGCGATTCCAACCCCAAGATGCTGGGCGTCAAGCTGTTCGGCGGCGAAGCCGTTGCCGGCGGCAATGTGATCGTGCGCCAGCGCGGCACCAAATTCTATGCCGGCGCAGGCGTGGGCATGGGCAAGGACCATACCCTTTTCGCGCTTCGTGACGGCCGCGTGTCGTTCGCGAGCGGCTACAAGCGCCGTACCTTCGTGTCCGTTGTGGCCGCGAATCCGGCGGCCAAGGTGGCGGCAGAATAAGGCGGCTGAAGACATAGGCCGCCACACAAATGTGGCGGCCCGTTATGTGCGAGGGAGATGGTCCGCCATCTCCCTTTTTTATTCCTCGCATCGAAAGGAACGAGCGGGGAATGTCATGTGCATTTTGGAGAGCGAGAGACTGATCCTGAGGCCGCCCAGGCCCACGGATATCGAAAGCATGGCCGTGTGGCTGGGCGATTTTGAGGTGTCGCGGATGCTGGCCCGCATTCCGCATCCCTATACCGAGGAGCATGCCGAGGAGTTCCTCGCCTTGCCCCCGGACGGGCGGCATGTCTTTGTCATCGCGCGCAAGCCCGAGCCCTTTGTGGGCATGATCGGGCTGCACCCACGCGGCCAGGACTATGAACTGGGCTACTGGCTGGCCCGGCCCTATTGGGGGCAGGGCTATGCCACGGAGGCCGTGGCCCGGATGCTGTTTTACGCCTTCGATCACATGGGCCTGGATGCGGTGCGGGCGGGCTGGTTTTACGACAATCCGGCGTCCGGCCATGTCCAGGCCAAGCTGGGCGGGCGGCATGCGGGTTCGAACCTGCGCTTCTGCGCGGCCCGCAACGCCGAGATTCTGTGCCATGACATGCTGTTGACGCGGGCGGAATTCCTGCGAAAACAGGCCGCTTGAGGTAGGAATTATGCGCTTTCTCGATGTCGCCAAGGTCTATGCCCAGTCCGGTGCGGGCGGCAACGGCTGCATCGCGTTCCGGCGCGAGAAGTTCATCGAGTATGGCGGGCCTTATGGCGGTGACGGCGGCCGCGGCGGCGACGTGATCGCGGAAGCGGTGGACAATCTCAACACCCTGATCGACTACCGCTTCCAGCAGCATGTGAAGGCGCAAAGCGGACAGGGCGGCCTGGGCAAGGTGATGACCGGCAAGGGCGGCGACGACGCCGTCATGAAAGTGCCGGTCGGCACCGAGATCTATGAGGAAGACGGCGAAACGCTGATCGTCGATATGGCCACGATCGGCCAGCGCTATCGTTTGCTCAAGGGCGGCAATGGCGGCTTCGGCAATTTCCATTTCAAAAGCTCGACCAACCAGGCGCCCAATTTCGCCTTGCCCGGCCAGCCGGCGCAAGAACGGGTCTTCATCCTCAAGCTGAAACTGATCGCCGATGCCGGGCTGATCGGCATGCCCAATGCCGGCAAGTCCACCTTCCTGTCGCGCGTCTCGGCGGCGCGGCCCAAGATCGCGGACTATCCCTTCACCACCCTCGAACCCCAATTGGGCGTGGTCAAGATTGATGAGACCGACTTCGTGCTGGCCGACCTGCCGGGACTGATCGAGGGCGCGCATGAGGGCGTCGGCCTTGGCGACCGCTTCCTGGGCCATGCCGAACGCTGCGCCTCGATCCTGCACTTGATTGACGGCACGGGCAGTGCGATTGCGAAAACGTACAAGACCATCCGTGCCGAGCTGGAAGCCTATGGCGAGGGCCTGGCGCAAAAGCCCGAGATCGTCGCCCTGAACAAGGTGGACGCGATTCCGCAAAAGGATCTGGCGAAGAAGAAGGCCGCGCTGGAGAAAGCCTGCGGCCACAAGGTGCATATGATTTCCGGCGTCTCGGGCGAAGGCATCAACACCGTGCTGCGGGCGATGGCCAGCCAGATCAATGCCCGCCGCAAATTGCGGGCGCAGGAAGCCGAATATGGCCGGCCCGCGCCGCAGCCCCGCACCCGCGCCGAGCGCCAGTCGGTGAACTACAAGGCGCCGGTGGTGCCCCAGCCCAAGGTCGAAAAGCCCGCGCCCAAGGTGAAGGCGGTTGCCCGGAAAGTGCCGGTGGTGTCTCCGCGCGCCAAGGGCTTGGCCCTGGCCAAGGCCAAAAGCGCAAAGGCCAGGCAAGAGGAAGAAGAAATCGTCACCACCAGGGCGAAGGCAAAGCCCAAAACCGCGACTGGCCGCGCCAAGGCCAGGCCCAAGGCGGCCAAGCATTCCAACAAGGCCCGCGCCAAGAAGAAGTCGCGGCGATGAACGATATTTTTTCCGGCGCCAGGCTTGTGGTGGTGAAGGTCGGCTCTGCCCTGCTGGTGGATGGCGGCAAGGGCGAATTGCGCCGCGACTGGCTGGCCTCGTTATGTGACGACGTGGCGGCGCTTAAAAAAAATGGCGTGCATATGGTGCTGGTGTCGTCCGGCTCCATCGCGCTGGGGCGGCGGCTGCTCAAACTGACCAGCGGCGAACTGCGGCTGGAGGAAAGCCAGGCGGCGGCGGCGGCGGGCCAGGTGCGGCTGGCGGAAGCCTATGCCGATATGTTCGCCACGCGCGGCATTGTCGCGGCGCAGGTGCTGCTGACCTTCGGCGATACCGAGGAACGCCGCCGCTATCTCAATGCCCGCGCCACGCTGGGCACGCTGGTGGATCTGGGCGCGGTGCCGGTAATCAACGAGAACGACACGGTGGCGACCGCCGAGATCAAGTTCGGCGACAATGACCGGCTGGCGGCGCGCGTCGCCTCGATGATGGGGGCCGACCGGCTTGTGCTGCTGTCGGACGTGGATGGTCTGTACACGGCCAATCCCGGCATCGATCCGGCGGCCCGCCACATTGCCGAGGTCGCCGCCATCACCCCGGACATCGAGGCGATGGCGGGGGATTCCATTTCCGGCTTCGGGCGCGGCGGCATGACCTCCAAGCTGATCGCCGCCAAGATCGCCATGGGCGCGGGCTGCGACGTGGTGCTGGCGCGGGGCGAAACCCGCAACCCGCTGGCGGCCATCGCGGCGGGCGCGCGCCATACCGTGTTCCACGCCTCCGAGACCCCGGCGGCGGCCCGCAAGCGCTGGATCGCGGGCGTGCTGCGCCCCGAAGGCGCGCTGGTGATTGACGAGGGCGCCGTCCGGGCCCTGAAAGACGGCAAAAGCCTGCTGCCCGCCGGCATCCGCCAGATTGACGGCCGTTTCGAGCGCGGCGATGCCGTGGTGGTGCGCGACCGCGACGGCCGCGAGGTCGCCCGCGGCCTGGCGGCCTATAATGCGTCGGACGCGGAACGGATCGCCGGCAAGCGCAGCATCGAAATCGAGGCCATTCTGGGCTATCGTGGCCGCGATGAAATGGTCCATCGCGACGACCTGATCCTGACGGGAAACGGCACATGACTGTTCACAATTCCACCGACGCACTCGCCGCCGAAATGATGACCATCGGCGCCGCCGCCCGCGATGCGGCCCGCGCCATGCGCGAGGCAAGCGGCGACGCCAAGACCAAGGCGCTGGTGGTGGCCGCCGCCGCCATCCGCAGCCGCGCCGCCGATATCCTGGCCGCCAACAAGGGCGACATCGAAGCCGCGCACGCCGCCGGCATGCCCGCCAACATGGTGGACCGGCTGATGCTGAACGATGCCCGCATCGAGGCGATGGCCAAGGGCATCGAGGTGGTCGCGGCGCTGCCCGATCCGGTGGGGCGCGAGTTGGCGCGCTGGTCGCGGCCCAATGGGCTGGACATCGCCCGGGTGGCGACGCCCATCGGCGTCATCGGCATCATCTATGAATCCCGCCCCAATGTGACGGCCGATGCCGGGGCCCTGGCCTTGAAGTCGGGCAATGTCGCCATCCTGCGCGGCGGATCGGATTCCATTCGTTCGTCCGGTGCTATCCAGCAGGCGATGGCGGAAGGATTGAAAGCGGCGGGCTTGCCGCAAACCGCTATCCAGGTGGTCCAGTCCACCGACCGCGCCGCCGTCGGCATGATGCTGGAAGGCTTGAACGGCGCGGTGGATTTGATCATTCCGCGCGGCGGCAAAGGGCTCACGGGCCGCGTCATCAACGAAGCCAAGGTGCCGGTGCTGGCGCATCTGGAAGGGCTTTGCCATGTCTATATCCACGCCGCCGCCGACCTGGAAACCGCGCGCAGCATCGCGCTGAACGCCAAGATGCGGCGTACCAGCGTCTGCGGTTCGGCCGAGACCCTGCTGGTGGACCGTGCCGTGCTGGTCAGCCATGGCGTGCCGGTGATGGAAGACCTGGCGAAAGCCGGCTGCGAAATCCGCGGCGACGAGGCGGTGCGCGCGGTCTATCCCGCCGCCATCCCCGCCACGGAAGAAGACTGGAAGACCGAATATCTCGACGCCATCATCGCGGTGCGGGTGGTGGACGGGCTGGAACAGGCAATCCAGCATGTCGAGAAATACGGCTCGCATCACACCGACTCCATCGTCACCGAAGACGCCGCCGCCGCCGAGACCTTTATGAACAGTGTCGACAGCGCCATCGTGTTGTGGAACGCCTCGACACAATTCGCGGACGGGGGCGAATTCGGCATGGGCGCGGAAATCGGCATCGGCACCGGCAAGATGCACGCCCGCGGCCCGGTCGGCGCCGAACAGCTCACCACCTTCAAATATGTGGTGCGCGGCACAGGCCAAACACGGCCATGAGTACCCGCCCTTGACATGGATCGCGCCGCCGGGCCCCGTCGCGGACGGCCTGCGCATCGGCCTGCTGGGCGGTAGTTTCGATCCCGCGCATGACGGCCATCTCTATGTCAGCGAGGTGGCGCGCCGGGCGCTGAAGCTGGATTATGTCTGGTGGCTGGTGTCGCCCGGCAATCCGCTGAAGCCGCAGCCCGAGGCCCTGCCGCCCAGGCTGGCGCAGGCCAGGCATATCGCGCGCGCGCCCTATATCCGCGTTACCGGCATCGAGCGCGCCTTGGGCACCCGCTACACCATCGACACCGTCACCGCGCTGCAGCGCCGGTTCCCGCATGTGGCCTTTGTCTGGCTGATGGGCAGCGACAATCTGGAGCAATTCTCCCGCTGGCGGCGCTGGCGCCAGGTCGCGGCGCGCATTCCCATCGCCGTGGTGCGGCGGCCCGGGTCGGTGCTGGCGCCGCTGCATGCGCCGCTGGCCCGGCGGCTGGGCATTTCGCGCCATTTGGGTCCCGCGCCGTCGCTGGCGATCCTGGACGGCCATCGCAATTGGGACAGCTCGACCCGCCGGCGCGAACAGACCCTTGGTGCCGCCGCCGGGGCCATGCTAAATTCAATTCTCTGACCCAAAGGAACGCGCCCTGAAAGCCGCCAAAAAGCCTGTAAAGAAAACCGCCCCCAAGGCGGCAAAAAAGGCCCCGGCCAAGAAGGCCGCTTCCAAACCCGCAAAAAAAGCGCCCGCCAAAAAGCCCGCCCGCAAGGCCGCCAAAAAGCCTGCGCCGGCCGCCGTGAAAGCGGCCCGCAAACCCGCGCCGCAGAGCGACCTGCTGAAGCGCATCCTGGTTTCGCTGGATGACGACAAGGCGGAAAACATCGTCACCATAGACCTGGAAGGCCGCTCGGCTTTGTGCGATGCCGCCGTCGTCGCCTCGGGCCGCTCGTCGCGCCATGTCGCCGCCATGGCCGAACATCTGGCGCGGCGGCTGAAGGAAAGCGGCTATGGCACGCGCCCCGTCAGCGGCCAGGGCCAGGGCGACTGGGTGCTGGTGGATGCGGGCGACGTGATCGTGCATCTGTTCCGCCCGGAAGTGCGCGACTATTACGACCTGGAAGGCATGTGGTCGGTCGGCGCGCGCCAGAAAAGCTGACGTAATGCGCCTCTGGATCTATGCCATCGGCCATATGCGCGGCACGCCGGAAGGCCTGTTGTGCGAGGATTTCTGCGACCGCGCCCGCAAGCTGGGCCGCAACATGGGCTTCACCGCCGTGGCGCTGGAGGAACTGCCGGTCTCCAAACACCGCGACGTCGCCGCCCGCATGAAGGACGAGGCCGAGCGGCTGGCGGCGCGGCTGCCCGATGGCGCCCATGTCGTCCTGCTGGATGCGCGCGGCAAGGGCATGACCAGCGAGGACTTTGCCGAGATGCTGGGCTCGCTGCGCGATGTCGGCACCAAGGACATGGCCTTTGTGATCGGCGGTCCCGACGGCCTGGCGCTGCTGCCGGGCAAGAAGGCCGGCCGCAGCCTGGCCTTCGGGCCGCAGACCTGGCCGCACCTGCTGGCGCGCGCGCTGTTGACCGAACAGGTCTATCGCGCGCTCACCATTTTAGCGGGCCATCCGTATCACAGGGCTTGATTGCAGACGCACAGGCCCGCCTCCCCTTTGCGCGTAGCGCACGAAAGGGGAGGTGGCTGTAGCTGGCCCTGGGGCCAGCGAAAGCCGGAGGGGTTCAACTTAAGACGCGCTCGAGCAGATGTTCTCTTTAATCGAACAGTCGCTGGCGCCGGTCGCCTGGCACTGGGCCATGGCGGTGGCGGTGGTGGCGACCTGGTCGCGGCCCTGCACCAGGAACGAGGCGTTGCGTTCGACGCTGATCGCCAGCGCGCCGCAATTCTCCTTCAGGGTGACCTTGACCACGCAGTCGGTGCCGCCCGACGCCTTGTTGCATTCGCCGATCGAACGCTTGTAGGCCGTGAGCGGGTCGGGATAGCCCCAGGCGCCGCCATAGGTGAGCGAGGTGTCCGACATGGCGATGGCGCCATAGGGGCCGATGTTGGTCTTGTGGACCAGCTTCCAATAGGCGACGCCCGCCATCAAAAGCAGCATCACCAGCAGCAGGGCCATCAACGGTGTTCTACGATCGCCATACATGGGCAATCTCTCCAATTCCGGTTACGCCCGGTATCTTTCAAGCCCTGTGCCAGGATTTTGGCGGCTTTTGCGTGCCGGGGCGGCACCTTTGCCGGGCCTGAAACCCTTCCTTAACCATGTGGGGGGATGCTGGTGTGTCGCAGTGGGACGTCTCACGGAAACATGGCCATGGAAATCAAGGGCCCGGGCAGAGTCGAGACATCCGCCGTCAAGCGCAAGGCATCCGCCAGCGCCGGCGGCGGCTTCATCGTGTCCGACACGGCGGAAAGTCCTGCCCAGATCGTCGCCGGCCCCGGCCCCATCGCGGCGCTGGATTCCATCCTGATGCTGCAGGGGATGGACGATTCCACCCAGGGAAGGTCCAAGGGCCTGGCGCATGGCGAACAGCTGCTGGACCTGCTGGATTCGGTGCGCGACGGCCTTTTGGCCGGCGGCATTCCCCGCGCCACCCTGAACAAGCTGGCCGCCGCCGTCACCCGCCGCCACGAAGCCTTCGCCGATCCCAAGCTGCAGGACGTGCTGGACCAGATCGAACTGCGGGCGCATGTCGAACTGGCGAAACTGGAAGTGCTGGACAAGCGAACGGCCTGAAACAAAAAAGGCGCCCGAAGGCGCCTTTTTGCCGTAGCTGGCTTGGCGCGAAGCGCCATTTTATCTAATGGCGCGCTATGCGCGCGCCGGGCCAGCGAAGGCCATTGGAAAATCAGACGTCCAGCAGCATGCGCTGGGGATCTTCCAGATTGTCCTTGACCTTGACCAGGAAGGTGACGGCCTCGCGGCCATCCACGATGCGGTGGTCGTAGGACAGCGCCAGGTACATCATCGGGCGGATTTCGATCTTGTCGCCAACCGCCATGGGGCGGGGCTGGATCTTGTGCATGCCCAGGATGGCGGACTGGGGCGAGTTCAGGATGGGCGTGGACATCAGCGAGCCGAACACCCCGCCATTGGTGATGCTGAAGGTGCCGCCCTGCAGTTCTTCCAGCTTCAGCTTGTTGTCGCGGGCGCGGCCGCCGAAATCGGCGATGGCCTTTTCGATCCCGGCCAGCGACAACTGGTCGGCGTCACGCACCACCGGCACCACCAACCCGCGCTCGGTCGAGACCGCGATGCCGATGTCGTAGTAATTCTTGTAGACGATATTGTCGCCCTCGATCTCGGCATTGACGTTGGGCAGTTCCTTCAGCGCCGCGACCACGGCCTTGGTGAAGAAGCCCATGAAGCCCATCTTGACGCCGTGTTTCTTCTCGAACACGTCCTTGTAGGCGGCGCGCAGGCCCATCACCGCCGTCATGTCCACTTCGTTGAAAGTGGTGAGCTGGGCGGCGGTGTTCTGCGATTCCTTCAGGCGCAGCGCGATGGTCTTGCGCAGGCGGGTCATCGGCACGCGTTCCTCGCGGTCGGCCTGGTGGCGCGGGCCGGCGGGGGCCGGCGCGGCGGCGACCGGCGCGGAAGCGCGGGCGGCCAGCGCCCCCAGCATGTCGCCCTTGGTGACGCGGCCGTCGCGGCCGGTGCCGGCGACGGAAGACAGCGGCACGCCGGATTCTTCAGAGATGCGGCGGGCCGAAGGCATGGCGGGCGCATCGACCTTGGGCGCCGCGGGCGCCGGAGCGGCGACCGGAGCAGGGGCGGGCTTGGGGGCTTCGGCTTTCGGGGCTTCAGCCTTCGCCGCACCGGCCGCGCCTTCGGCGATGGCGCCCAAGAGCGCGCCGACCGCAACGGTGGCGCCGGCCAGGGCCGAAATGGATTCAATCGCGCCGTCGGCGGGCGAGGGCACTTCCACCGTGACCTTGTCGGTTTCCAGTTCCAGCAGGGGCTCGTCGCGCTTTACCGCATCGCCTTCCTTCTTGAACCACTTGGAAATGGTGGCTTCGGTCACGGACTCGCCCATCGCGGGCACTTTGATTTCGATGGTCATGGGGGCTCTCTTTGGAGGCGCAAAGACGGGAGACTGAAAAGATCAGAAACTGAGGGCTTCGTTGAGGAATTGCGCGAGTTCGGCCAGGTGCTGCTTCATCAGGCCCGCCGCGGTGGAGGCATATTCCGGACGCCCGGCGTAACGCGGGGTGCCCTTGCCGCCCAGCTTGGCGACGGTGTCCTCGATGCGGGTGCGCACGAAATTCCACGCGCCCTGGTTCTGCGGCTCTTCCTGGCACCAGACCAGCTCGGCCTTGGGGAAGCGGTTGAGCTCCTGGGCCAGGACATTTTCCGGGAAGGGATAAAGCTGCTCGATACGCAGGATCTGGATGCGGTTCTCGCCGCGCTTCTCGCGCTCCTCCATCAGGTCGAAATAGACCTTGCCGCTGCACAGCACCACGCGCTTGATCTTGCTGTCCTCGACCAGCTGGATGGTGGTGGCGCCGGGCACGACTTCGGCCTGGTCGCGCAGCACCCGGTGGAACGAGGTACCGGGCAGCATGTCGGTCAGGAAGCTGGTGCACTTCTTGTGGCGCAAGAGCGACTTGGGCGTCAGCACGACCAGGGGTTTCCTGAAGCTGCGGTGCATCTGGCGGCGCAGGATGTGGAAATAGTTGGCCGGCGTGGTCGGCACGCAGACCTGGATATTGTCCTGGGCGCAAAGCTGCAGGTAGCGCTCCAGCCGGGCCGAGGAATGTTCCGGGCCCTGGCCTTCATAACCGTGCGGCAGAAGCAAAGTCAGGCCCGACATGCGCAGCCATTTCATTTCGCCGCTGGCGATGAACTGGTCCATCACCACCTGGGCGCCGTTGGCGAAATCGCCGAACTGGGCTTCCCACAGCACCAGCGCCTGGGGCTCGGCGGTGGAATAGCCATATTCGAAACCCAGTACCGCCTCTTCCGACAAGAGCGAGTCCACGACTTCAAAGCAACCCTGGTTCTCGCTGACATGCTGCAGCGGGTAATAGCGTTCCTCGGTCTGCTGATCCACCAGCGCGGCATGGCGCTGGCTGAAGGTGCCGCGGGCGGAATCCTGGCCCGACAGGCGGACATAGAAACCCTCGTCCAGCAGGGTGCCGAAGGCCAGCGCCTCGCAAGTGGCCCAGTCGAAACCGTCGCCGCTTTCGAACATCTTGGCCTTGGCGTCGAGCAGGCGGGTAAGGGTCTTGTGCAGGTTGAAATTGGCGGGCGCGGTGGTCAGCGCCTTGCCGACTTTTTTGAGTTCATCCACTGTGACGCTGGTTTCGCCGCGGCGGTCGCTGTTCTTGGGCGCCACTTCCAGGCCCTGCCAATGGCCGTCGAACCAGTCGGCGCGATTGGGGCGGTGATCCTTGGCGGCGTCGAATTCCGCGTCCAGCCGCTTGTTGAAATCCGCCGCCATGGTGTCGGCCTCGGCCTGGGTCAGCGTGCCTTCGCCGACCAGCTTCTTTTCGTAAAGCTGCAGGGTGGTGGGATGATCCTTGATCACCCGGTACATCAAGGGCTGGGTGAAGCTGGGCTCGTCGCTCTCGTTATGACCGAACCTGCGATAGCAGATCATGTCGATCACCACGTCCTTCTTGAACTGCTGGCGGAATTCCACCGCGATGCGGGTGGCATGGACCACGGCCTCGGGATCGTCGCCGTTCACATGGAAGATCGGCGCCTGCACCATCAGCGCGATGTCGGTGCAATAGGGCGAGGAGCGCGAGAAGATCGGCGCGGTGGTGAAGCCGATCTGGTTGTTGGTGACGAAGTGAAGCGTGCCGCCGGTGCGGAAGCCCTTGATGCCCGACATGGCGAAACATTCCGCCACCACGCCCTGGCCGGCGAAGGCCGCATCGCCGTGGATCAGCACGGGCAGCACGCTGGTGCGCGCATCGATGTCGCGCAACTGCCACTGCTTGGCGCGGGCCTTGCCCAGGACCACCGGATTGACGATTTCCAGGTGCGAGGGATTGGGGGTGAGCGACAGATGCACCTTCTTGCCGTCGAATTCGCGATCCGACGAGGCGCCCAGGTGGTACTTCACGTCGCCCGAACCCTCGACGTCGCCGGGATTGGCGCTGCCGCCCTGGAATTCGTGGAACAGCTGGCGATAGGACTTGCCCATCACATTGACCAGCACGTTCAGGCGGCCGCGATGGGCCATGCCCAGCACGATCTGGCTGATGCCCAGCTGGCCGCCGCGCTTGATGATCTGTTCCAGCGCCGGGATGGTGGCTTCGCCGCCGTCCAGGCCGAAACGCTTGGTGCCGACAAAACGGTTGGCGGAGAATTTCTCGAAGCCCTCCGCCTCGATCAGCTTGTTGAGGATCGCCTTCTTGCCTTCGGGGGTGAAGCCGATCTCGTTTTCGGGCCGTTCGATGCGGCGCTGCAGCCAGTTCTTCTGTTCGGCATCGTTGATGTGCAGGAACTCATAGCCGATGCGGCCGCAATAGGTGCCGCGCAGCTTGGTCAGCAACTGGCGCGGGGTGACGGTGGAAAAGCCCAGGATGCCGTCCACGAAGACCGGCTTGTCGAGCGCCGCGCCTTCAAAGCCGTAGAATTTGGGGTCCAGGGTCGCCTGGGGCGTGCGCGGTGTGATTTTCAGCGGATCGAGATCGGCCTCAAAATGCCCGATCATGCGATAGGCGCGGATCATCTGGACGGCGTGGATGGAATCCTTGGCCGCATCAGTGCTGTCGGCGGTGCTGGGCGGGGCTGCGGCAGCGGGCTTGGCTTTACCGGGCTTCGCGGGTGCGGCAGGAGGCTCCTGGCCGGTCAGCGCAGCGATCAGGTCGCTGGCGGGAATATTGGGCTTGGCGTCGCGCTTCCAGGAGGGACCGCGGCCCAGCTGGGTCGGCGTCAGGCCCTGCTCGCCAAGCTGCGAGAAATAAGTCTGCCAGCCTTCGTCCACCGAGGCCGGGTCGGCCAGCCAAGCGGCGTACATCTGTTCGACAAAGGCGGCGTTGGTGCCGTTGAGGAAGGACGTCGCCTCGAAGATTTCATTCGAGGCGCGGTTCAAACGATCGGGAGTGGATTGTTCAGTCATTTCAAACGCTTGTGGGGGGCTTGTTGGGCCTTGCCCATTCCTGGTGCCGCTATGGGCTGCGTGACGGGGCGTGGTAACGCCTTTAGTGGGCCGATTCAACGATCAATGCAGTTAATATGGGCTCAACAAGCCTTATTTGCACGGCAAAATCAGGGCAATGGACAAACAGCAGACGCAAGACCGCTATGCGGGCGCCCCGATCCTGGGATGCCCGCGTGACGCCTTGATGATGGGGCGATGATTACTTGCCGTTCAGCAGATCGACCAGGGTGGTGCCCAGCGCCGCCGGATTCGGCGACACGCGGATGCCCGCCGACTTCATGGCCTCGATCTTGGAATCCGCGCCGCCCTTGCCGCCGGAGATGATGGCGCCGGCATGGCCCATGCGGCGGCCCGGCGGCGCGGTGACGCCGGCGATGAAGCCGACCATGGGCTTCTTGACCTTGGAGTGCTTGATGAAGTCGGCGGCGTCTTCCTCGGCGCTGCCGCCGATTTCGCCGATCATGATGATGGACTGGGTTTCGGGGTCCGCCAGCAGCATCTCCAGCACGTCGATATGCTCGGTGCCCTTGACCGGATCGCCGCCGATGCCGACGCAGGTGGTCTGGCCCAGGCCGACGGCGGTGGTCTGCCACACCGCTTCATAGGTCAGGGTGCCGGAGCGCGAGACGATGCCCACCGAACCGCGGCGATGGATATGGCCGGGCATGATGCCGATCTTGCATTCGCCCGGTGTGATGACGCCGGGGCAGTTGGGCCCGATCAGGCGCGACTTGCTGCCGGACAGCGCGCGCTTGACCTTGACCATGTCCAGCACCGGAATGCCTTCGGTGATGCAGACGATCAGCGGCACTTCGGCGTCGATCGCCTCCAGGATGGCATCGGCGGCGAAGGGCGGCGGCACATAGATGGCGCTGGCGTCGGCGCCGACCTTTTCGCGGGCCTCGCGCACGGTGTCGAACACCGGCAGGCCCAGATGGGTGGTGCCGCCCTTGCCGGGCGTGGTGCCGCCGACCATCTTGGTGCCATAGGCGATGGCCTGTTCGGAATGGAAGGTGCCCTGGTTGCCGGTGAAGCCCTGGCAGATGACCTTGGTGTTCTTGTCGACGAGAATGGACATTAGTTCGAACCCTTCACGGCCTTGACCACCTTCTCGGCGGCGTCGGCGAGGTTATCGGCGGAGGTGATGGCGAGGCCCGACTTGGCCAGGATTTCCTTGCCCAGTTCGACATTGGTGCCTTCCAGGCGCACCACCAGCGGCACCGCCAGCGAAATCTCCTTGGCGGCGGCGATGATGCCTTCCGCGATGATGTCGCACTTCATGATGCCGCCGAAGATGTTGACCAGGATGCCCTTCACGTTCGGGTCGCTGACGATGATCTTGAAGGCCTGGGTCACCTTCTCCTTCGTCGCGCCGCCGCCCACGTCCAGGAAGTTGGCGGGCTCGCTGCCATACAGCTTGATGATGTCCATGGTCGCCATGGCCAGCCCCGCGCCATTGACCATGCAGCCGATCTCGCCATCCAGCTTGATGTAGGAGAGGTCGTATTTCGACGCCTCGACTTCCGCCGGGTCTTCCTCGTCCAGGTCGCGCAGCGCCTGGATGTCCTTGTGGCGATAGAGCGAATTGTCGTCGAAGTTCAGCTTGGCATCCAGGCAGATGATGTTGCCGTCCTTGGTGACGACCAGCGGATTGATTTCCAAGAGGCTCATGTCCTTGGCGAGGAAGGCTTCGTACAGCGCCTTCACCACCTGGCCGATCTGCTTGGCGGCGGGGCCCTTGACGCCCAGCGCCACGGCGATCTCGTTGCCGATGAAGGGGCTGTAGCCCGATGCCGGTTCGACCTGGAAGGTATGAATTTTTTCCGGCGTATCGTGCGCCACCGCCTCGATATCCATGCCGCCCTCGGTGGAGACGATGAAGGCGATGCGGCTGGTTTCGCGGTCCACCAGCGCCGACAGATACAGTTCGCGTTCGATGGCGGAGCCGTCTTCTATATAAAGACGCTTCACGACGCGGCCGTGCGGGCCGGTCTGGTGGGTGACCAGGGTCATGCCCAGCATGCGCTCGGCTTCCTTTTTCACGTCCTCGATGGATTTGACCACCTTGACGCCGCCGCCCTTGCCGCGGCCGCCGGCATGGATCTGCGCCTTGACCACCCAGACCGGGCCGGGCAGGGACTTCGCGGCTTCGACCGCTTCCTCCACGGTGAAGGCGGGTTTGCCGTTGGGAACGGGCACGCCGAATTCGCGCAGTACGCCCTTGGCCTGATATTCGTGAATATTCATGGAGTTAGCCCCGTTTCGGGTGAGGAAGCGGGCGCACAATAGCAGCGGTGCGGCTTTGTGCAACGCGGCAGATGGCCGTCCGTAAGCTCCAAACGAAAGGGCGCCCTGCACAGAATGCAGGACGCCCTTCTTGACCATCCGGGGCCCCTGATGCCCAGGATTCCGTTCGCCTTTCGGCGATTCCTCAATAGCCCTTAATTAATATCCTTGGCCGACCCCGCCGTTCAGGGACATGCCCGACAGGTGCAGTTCGCGCGCCTTGGCCGCGGCGGCGGCCGCCGCCATGTCGCGCTGCTGCGTGGTCATCTGGTAGCTGTAGCTGCTGGAAACACTGCTCTGGCCGCCTACCATCTCGCGCTTCTGGTCGATGCAGACGCGGGTGACATAAGTGAAGAACATGTCGCCGGTGCCCCATTTGCGCAGGTTGGTGCGTTCGGTGCAGTCCGGCACCTTCTCGGCGACGGCGCACTTCAGCATGCCGTCCTTGAAGTGGCGCACGGCTTCATGCGGGCCGCAGGACAGGACCTGGGCGTCGTTCAGCGATACCGCCATGCCTTCGCCGCTCATCATCACCGAGCCGACCATCACCTTCAGGACCGAACCCGGCAGGCAGCGGGCGACTTCGCCCTCATAGCCGCTGTTGATCCAGGTATCGCCGATCATGTGGCTGGCGGGGAACTGGTGGCCGTCGGCGCTCAGGCAGATGGCATGGATCGCCTTGACCACGGTGGTGTCCACGAAGTGGCAGGTGCCGCCGGTCGAGGCCGAGGCGCTTGCGCCCTGCTGGGCCGCGGCGCCGCTGCCGCTGGCGACGGTCGAGCCGCCATTGCCGAACTTCTCGAAATGGCCATAGCCATAGGCCCCGAGCGGGCCGCCCGGCTGGATATAGAGCGTGCCGCTGCCCGAGCCGTTGGACGGACCATAGCCCTGGCCGACACCTGGGCCATAGCCTTGGCCGTAACCCTGACCATAGCCCTGGGCATAACCTTGGCCATAGCCTTGGCCGCCTTGACCGCCGGCGACGGCATAGCCGGTGCCATACACGCCGCCGCCCTGCTGGGCCGCGAAGCCGCCGCCATATGCGCCGCCGCCCGCGCCTTGCGTCTGGGCATAACCATAGCCGCCATAGGCACCGTCGCCTGCGCCTTGCGCCTGGGCATAGCCATAGCCGGCATACGCGCCTTGCGCCGGGGCATAGCCGCCGCCCACGCCCGGCGCCGGAGCATAGCCGCCGCCCGCGCCTGGCGCCGGGGCATAGCCGCCGCCGGTCGCATAGTAGGTCTGGGCATTGTAGCCGTAGGGGGCGTTGTTGTTGGCGTAGTTGGCGTAGTTGGTCGCGAAGTTGTTGTTGTTTCCGTTGTTGTTGCCGTCGTTGTTGCGGTTCGAGTTGTTGTTATTGTTGTTGTTGGAATTCTGGTTGTTCTGGTTCTGGTTGTTGAAGTTGTTGTTGTACTGGTACTGGTTCTGGTTCTGAGCCTGATTGTTGGAATTGTTGTTGTACTGGTTCTGGTTCTGGTTGTTGGAATTGTTGTTGTTGTTGAAGTTGTTCTGATTCTGGTTCTGGTTGTTGGAATTGTTGTTGAAGTTGTTGTTGGCCAGATTCTGGTTCTGGTTTTGATTGTTGGAATTGTTGTTGTTGTTGACCAGGCTCTGGTCCTGGTTCTGGTTGTTGGAATTGGCGTTGGAATTGTTGTTGGTGTTGTTGTTGACCAGGCTCTGGTTCTGACCCTGACCCTGGCTCTGATTGTTGTTGATGGTGGTGTTGCCCGGCGTGCCGCCGCCGCCGCCCGAACCGATCCCCACGCCGACGCCGACACCCGTGCCCGTCGCGTTGGACGTGCTGTTCGACGTCGCGTTCGAGGTGGCGTTGCTGTTCGACGTGCTGTTGGCGTTCGACGTCGAATCCGACGTCGAATTGCTGTTGGCGGTGTTGGTGTTCGTATTGGTGCTGGTGTTGTTGTTGGTCGCGTTGCCGCCGGTGCCGATGCCCAGGCCGTTGCCGCCGGTGCCGGTCGCGGTGGCGTTGCCGCCAGTCCCGTTGCCAGTCCCGTTGCCGCCAAGGCCGATGCCGAAGGCGGTGTTGGTATCGGTATTGGTGGCATTGCCGCCGGTCGCATTGCCGCCCTGGCCGAAGCCGAAGCCGCCCGTGGCGTCGGCGTTGCCGCCGGTGCCATTGGCGCGGGCGCTGTTGTCCAGCGTGTTGGTGTTGGTGGCGTTGCCGCCGGTGGCGCGGCTGCTGTTGTCGTTGGTGTTGGTCGAATTGCCGCCCGCGCCGCCCTGGCCGAAGCCGAAGCCGCCGGCGCCGCCCGTGGCGTTGGAGGTGCTGGTGACATCGCCATTGCTCGCATTGGCGAAGCCGCCCGCGCCGCCCTGGGCGGTCTGGTTGCCGGTGCGCTGGGTCTGGGCCTGGGTGTTGGTGCCGGTGACGTCGCCGTTGGTGGCGTCGCCGCCGGTGGCGGTGACGGTGTTGGTGCCGCCGGTGCCATTGCCGCCCCGCGCGGTCAGCGTGGGGCTGACATCGATGGTCGGGGCGATGCTGGAGGTGATGGTGGCGTTGTTGTCCGAGGTCGAATTGCCGCCGAAGCCGAAGCCGCCCTGAGCATTACCGCCTTGGCCGCCGGCCGCGCTGTTGGTGATGTCGCCGGTGCGCTGGGTATTGGTCTGCGCCTGGGTGTTGCCGCCGCTGTTGGAGGTGGTGTCGCCGACGCTGCCGCCATTGCCGTTGGCGGTCGCGGTGGCCCCGGCATTGGTGATGGAGATCGAAGGCGTGCCGCCGCCGGAACCCGAGCCGCCGGACTGGCGCTGGCGCTGGTCCTGGGTCTGGTCGCCGTTGCTGGCGTTGCCGCCGGTCAGCGCGATGGGGCCGGTGGTGGCGCTGGTATCGCCCACAGTGCCGCCGGTAGCCGTGCTGTCACCGCTGCGGCCGCCGGTGGCGCTGCTGTTGGCGGTCTGAGTCTGGTTGCCGTTGGAGGCGGCGCCGCCGGTCGAGGCGCTGGAATTGTCCAGGGTCAGCGAGATGGAGGGCGTCCCGCCCGAGCCGCTGGTGTCGCCGGTGACATAGGCGGTGGAGGTCGAGGCTCCGCCCGCGCCGCCACGGGCGGTGATGGTGGGGCTGACCGTGTTGGTGTTGGTCGGCGTGAAGGTGTTGGCGTTGGAATTGGTGCCGGTAACGTCGCCGTTGCGCGCGTTGCCGCCATTGCCGCCTGTGGCGCTGTTGTCGCCGCCGGTCAGCGTGTTGCCGCCGCTGTTGCCGCCGAAGCCACCGGCGCCGCCCGCGACCGTGGGGCTGACATCGATGGTGGGGCTGGCCGTGCCGCCTGCGCCGCCGGTGGCCGAGGTGTCGCCGGTGGACAGGCTGATCGGGCCGTTGCTGTTGGAGGCCGTCAGGTCGCCGCTGCGGAAGGTCGGGCTGGCGGTGAAGCTGTTGCCGCCGCTGTTGCCGCCGGTCGCAGTGCCGCCATTGCCGCCTTGCGCGGTGAGGCGGTTGTCGCTGCTGCCGCCGGTGGCGCTGTTGTCGCCGCCGGTCTGGGTGTTGCCGCCGCTGGAGGAGGTGGTGTCGCCCACCGCGCCGCCGAAGCCGCCCGCGCCGCCTGCGACGGTGGGGCTGAAGTCAATGGTCGGGCTGCTTGAACCGCCGAAGCCGCCTGCGCCGCCGGTGGCGTTGCCGCCCTGGCCGTTGGCGGTGATGGTGGGGCTGAAGCTATTGCCGCCGCTGTTGGAGCGGCCGCCGGTGGCCGAGGAATTGCCGCCGGTCAGGTTGGCGGTCTGGTCGCCGCTGGTGAAGGTATTGCCGCCGCTGCTGCCGCCAAAGCCGCCCGCGCCGCCGGTGGCCGAGGTGTCGCCGACACTGCCGCCATTGCCGTTCGCGGTGGCGCCGGCATTGCTGATGGTGATGTTGGGGAGCGAGCCCGAGCCCGAACCGCCGGACTGGCGCTGGCGCTGATCCTGGTCGTTGGTCTGGGTCTGGTCGCCCTGTGTCTGATTGCCTTGAGTCTGGTCGCCATTGGTGGCCGTACCACCCGTGGCGCTGATCGGACCATTGCTGGCCGAAGTGTCGCCGACGCTGCCGCCGAAACCACCGGCGCCGCCGGTGCCCGACGAGGTGATGTTGGGATTGAAGGTGATGGTGGGGCTGGAGGTGCTGGAGCCGCCCGCACCACCGAAGCCGCCCGCGCCACCAGTGGCGGAGTTGCTGGAAGTCTGGTCGCCGCCGCGGAAAGTATTGCCGCCGCTGCTCGACGCGCCGGTGGTGGCGGTGGTGTCGCCGACCGCGCCGCCGGTGCCGCCGGTGGCGGAATTGGTGGAGCCATTGTCGGAGGAATTGTCCAGCGTCAGGTCGATGCTGGGAGTTGAACCGCCGCCGCCCGTGCCGGTGCCGCCCAGCACGAACACCGTGGTGGTGGGAGTCGTGGTCTGGCTGTTGGTCTGGGTCGGGTTCGAGGTCAGGGTCGGGCTGGCGGTGAAGCGATTGCCGCCGCTGTTGCCGCCCGTCGCGCTGCTGGTGCCGCCGGTGGCGCTGCCGCCGGTCCCGCTGCCGCCCTGGCTGCGATTGTCGTTGGTCGAGCTGCCGCCCGCGCCGCCATTGCCGGTCGCGGTCGTATCGCCGACGCTGCCGCCCAAACCGCCTGCGCCGCCGGCCGCGCTGTTGTCGCCGCCGGTGAGGGTGTTGCCGCCGCTGGCCGATGTCGTGTCGCCCACAGCGCCGCCGAAGCCGGTGCCGCCGGTCGAGGAGGTGTTACCGACGCTGCCGCCGCTGGAGGTGATGTTGGGATTGAAGGTGATGGTCGGGTTGGCCGTGCCGCCCGTGGCATTGCTCGAACCGCCGAAGCCGCCCGCGCCGCCTTGGCCGATGCCGCCCGCGCCGCCGGTGGCGCGCGAGGAACCGCCGGTGGCGGTGTTGGTGGCGCTGCCGCCCTGGCCGCCCGAGGCGGTGATGTTCGGGTTGGCGGTCTGGTCGCCGCCGGTCAGGGTGTTGTCGCCGGTCTTGTTGGAATTGTCGGCCGAATTGTCCACCGTCAGCTGCAGCGGGGTCGAGGAACCGCCGCCGCCCGAGCCGGTGCCGCCCAGCACGAATACCGTCGTGGTGGGTGTCGTGGTCTGGCTGTTGGTATTGGTCTGGGTCGGATTGGCGGTGAAGCTGTTGCCGCCGCTGTTGGAGCGGCCGCCGGTGGCCGAGGTGTTGCCGACGCTGCCGCCCGAAGCGGTCAGGCTGGGGCTCACGGTGTTGGTCGAGCTGCCGCCCGCGCCGCCCTGGGCGGCGTTGGTGCCGGTGACGTCGCCATTGCGGGCGTCGGATGTGCCGCCCGCGCCACCGAAGCCGCCGGTGGCCGAGGTGTCGCCGGTCGTCAGGCTGGTCGGGCCATTGCTGTTGGACGCCGTCTGGTCGCCGCCGGTCAGGGTCGGGTTGGCGGTAAAGTCCGGGCTGAAGGTGTTGCCGCCGCTGTTGCCGCCGGCTGCCGTCAGGGTGGGGTTGACGTCAATGGTGGGGTTGGCGCTGCCGCCGGTGGCGGTGCCGCCATTGCCGCCCTGCGCGGTGTTGCGATTGTCGTTGGTCGAGCTGCCGCCCGCGCCGCCGAAACCGCCCGCGCCGCCGGCGGCGCTGTTGTCGCCGCCGGTCAGGGTATTGCCGCCATTGTCGGCGGTGCCGCCGGTGGAGGTGATGGTGATGGAGGGCGGCGTGCCGCTGCCCGAGCCCGAACCGCCAGACTGGCGCTGACGCTGGTCCTGGTCGTTGGTCTGGGTGTTGCCGCCGCTGTTCGACGTGGTGTCGCCAACCGCGCCGCCGGTGGCCGAGGTATCGCCGACGCTGCCGCCCTGGCCGCCCGACGAGGTGATATTGGGCGTGAAGGTGATGGTGGGGCTGGAGGTGCTGGAGCCGCCCGCGCCGCCATTGCCGGTGCCGCCGAAGCCGCCCGCGCCACCAGTGGCGGAGTTGCTGGAAGTCTGGTCGCCGCCGCGGAAAGTATTGCCGCCGCTGCTCGACGCGCCGGTGGTGGCGGTGGTGTCGCCGACCGCGCCGCCGCTGCCGCCGGTGGCGGAATTGGTGGAGCCGTTGTCGGAGGAATTGTCCAGCGTCAGGTCGATGCTGGGAGTTGAACCGCCGCCGCCCGAGCCGGTGCCGCCCAGCACGAACACCGTGTTGGTGGGCGTGGTGGTCTGGCTGTTGGTCTGGGTCGGGTTCGAGGTCAGGGTCGGGCTGGCGGTGAAGCGATTGCCGCCGCTGTTGCCGCCCGTCGCGCTGCTGGTGCCGCCGGTGGCCGAACCACCCGCGCCGCCATTGCCCGTACCGCCGGTGGCGGTGTTGGTGGCGCTGCCGCCGGTCCCGTTGCCGCCCTGGCTGCGATTGTCGTTGGTCGAGCTGCCGCCCGCGCCGCCTGTGCCCGTGCCAGTGCCGGTCGCGCTGGTGTCGCCGACGCTGCCGCCATTGCCGTTCGCGGTGGCGCCGGCATTGGTGATCGAAATGGACGGCGGCGTGCCGCTGCCCGAACCCGAGCCGCCGGACTGACGCTGGCGCTGATCCTGGTCGTTGGTCTGGTCGTTGGTTTGCGCCAGCGTGTTGCCGCCGCTGTCGGACGTGGTGTCGCCCACCGCGCCGCCAAAGCCGCCCGCGCCGCCCGCCGAGGTGATGCTGGGAGTGAAGGTGATGGTGGGATTGGACGTGCTCGAACCGCCGAAGCCGCCCGCGCCGCCAAGACCGCCCGCGCCGCCGGTGGCATTGCTGCTGCCGCCGGCGCCGCCGGTGGCGCGGCCGCCGGTCGCGCTGTTGCTGGCGGTCTGGGTCTGGGCGCCGCCGGTCAGGGTGTTGTCGCCGGTGCTGCCGCCCTGGGACTTGTTGTCGTTGGTCGAGGAATTGTCGGAGGAGTTGTCCACCGTCAGCTGCAGCGGGGTCGAGGAACCGCCGCCCGAGCCGCCGCCGGTGCCGCCGATCACGAACACTGTCGCGGTCGGGGTCACGGTCTGGTTGTTGGTCTGGGTCGGATTGGCGGTGAAGTTGTTGCCGCCGCTGTTGGAGCGGCCGCCGGTGGCATTGCCGCCGGTGCCGCCCTGGCTGCGATTGTCGTTGGTCGAGCTGCCGCCGGTGCCCGTGCCGGTGGCGCTGTTGTCGCCGCCGGTCAGGGTGTTGCCGCCGCTGTTCGAGGCGCCGGTGGTGGTGTCGCCGACGCTGCCGCCGGAGCCGCCCTGGCCGCCGGTCGAGGCAATGACCGGCGTGAAGGTGATGGTGGGGTTGGAGGTGCTGGAGCCGCCGAAGCCGCCCGCGCCGCCAAGACCGCCCGCACCGCCCTGGCCGATGCCGCCCGCGCCGCCCTGGCTGCGATTGTCATTGGTCGAGCTGCCGCCGGTCGCGCTGCTGTCGCCGCCGGTCAGGCTGTTGTCGCCGGTCTTGTTGGAATTGTCGGCCGAGTTGTCCACCGTCAGCTGCAGCGGGGACGAGGAACCGCCGCCCGAGCCGGTGCCGCCCAGCACGAACACCGTCGCGGTCGGGGTCACGGTGTTGGTGGGGTTGGCGTTGTTGGTCGGATTCGCCGTGTTGGTGTTGGTGGGATTGAAGGTCGGCGTGAAGGTGCTGGTGTTGGTGCCCGTATTCGTGCCGCTGACATCGCCATTGCGCGCGCTGCCGCCGGCGCCGCCGGTGGCCGAGGAGGTGCCGCCGGTGGCGTTGCCGCCTGTGCCGTTGCCCGTGCCGCCCGCGCCGCCCTGGGCCTTCTGCTGCTGGTCCTGATCGTTGGTCTGGCTCTGGTCGCCATTGGCGCCGCCGGTGGCCGAGGTGTCGCCGACGCTGCCGCCGGTGCCGTTGCCGATCACGGTGAGCGAGAGCGATGGCGTCGAACCGCCGCTGCCGGTGCCGTTGGTGTTGGTGACCGAACCGCCGGCCCCGCCCGCACCGCCCGCGCCGCCGAAGCCGAAGCCGCCGGCGCCGCCCTGGGCGGTGTTGGTGGCGTTGCCGCCCTGGCCGGTGCCGCCGGTGGCACGGCCGCCGGTGGCGGAGTTGCTGGCGGTCTGGTCGCCGCCGGTCAGGGTGTTGTCGCCGGTGGTGGCGTCGGACTTGTTGTCCGAGGAATTGTCGGAGGAATTGTCCACCGTCAGTTGCAGCGGGGTCGAGGAACCGCCACCGCCGCCTTCGCCGCCGCCGATCACGAACACGGTCGCGGTCGGCGTCACGGTCTGGGTCTGGTTGTTGTTGTTGGTCTGGGTCGGGCTCGACGTGCTGGTATTGGAGATGGTCGGGCTGGCGGTGAAGCTGTTGCCGCCGCTGTTCGACGCCCCGGTGGTGGCCGAGGTGTTGCCGACGCTGCCGCCATTGCCGCCCTGGCCGAAGCCGCCCGCGCCGCCGAAGCCGTTGCCCGTGCCGCCATTGGCGGTGACGTCCGGGCTGGAGGTGGCGCTGCCGCCCTTCGAGGTGTTGTCATTGTCGTTGGTCGAGCTGCCGCCGGTGGCGTCGGACTTGCCGCCTGTGCCGCCGGTCGCGCTGGTGTCGCCCACCGAAGCGCCCGATGCATCGCTGGAGGCGTCGATGATGATGCTGGGCGGGGGCGTGGTGGTGCCGCCGCCGGTGCCGGTGCCGCCCAGCACAAAGACGGTGGAGGTGCCGCCCTGGCCGCCTTCGCCGCCCTGGGCGGTGTTGGTGTTGTCCGGCGTGAAGGTGTTGGTGGGGCTCGCCGTGTTGGTGTTGGTGTTCGTGCCGGTATTGGTGCCGGTATTGGTACCCGTATTGGTACCCGTATTGGTGCCGGTCTGGTCCTGGCTCTGGTCGCTCTTGGCGGTGGTGTCGCCAACCGTCGAGGTGCCGCCGGTGCCCGTGCCGGTGCCGGTCACGGTGAGCGAGATGGAAGGCGTCGAGCCCGAGCCGGTCGAGCCGGTATTGTTGTTGGTCACCGAGCCGCCGGCGCCGCCATAGCCGTAGCCATAGCCGTTGCCGCCATAACCGTTGCCGGTGCCGCCGGCGCCGCCTTCGCCGCCCGCGCCGCCGAAACCGCCCGCGCCGCCGGTGGCGCTGTTCTTGTTGGTCTGGTCGCTGGTCTGGGCGTTGGTGTTGCTGCCGCCGGTGGCGCTGTTGTCGCCGGTCTTGTTGGAATTGTCCGCGGAGTTGTCGATGGTGAGCTGCAGCGGGGTCGAAGTGCCGCCGCCGGTGCCCGGGGTCGAGCCGCCCAGATCCACGACATAGATGGTGGCCTGGCCGCCCTGGCCGCCGGTGGCGCTCTGGGTCTGGGTCGGCGTGTAGGTGTTGCTGGGCGAATAGCTCAGCGTCGGCGAGAAGGTGTTGGTGTTCGTCGGCGTGTTGGAGTTGGTGTTGGTCGGCGTGTTGGTCGCCGTCGAGGTCTGAGTCTGGGTCTGGGTGCCGCCGGTGGCCGCGCCGCCCGTGGCCGAGCCGCCGGTGGTGGCGCCGACCGTGCCGCCCGTGGTGTTGGCGCTGCCGCCCTTGGTGGAGACCGTGCTGGTGTTGTCGGAGCTGGAACTGGCCTTGCCGCCCGCGCCGCCATTGCCGTTGGCGGTGGCTTCGCCGCCCGCGCCGCCAAGGCCGCCGGCGCCGCCGGTACCCGTTGCGGTGTTGGTGCCGCCGGTGCCGGTGCCGCCCTTGCCGCCCGCGCCGCCTTCGGCGCTGACATCCACATCGCTGGAGCCGCCTTCGCCGCCCAGGCCGATGCCGCCGGTGCCGCCGTTGCCGACGCCGCCCGCGCCGCCGTTGCCGACGCCGCCTTCGGCGTTGGAGGTGCCGCCGGTCGCGCTGGAACCGATCACCGTGATGTTGGTGGTGCCGCCGGTGTTGGAGGCATTGCCGCCCGATGCGTTGCTGCTGTTGTTGTTCTTGATGGTCGAATTCAGTTCCGCGATCGCGGCGGCAAGCGCCAGCGCCGCCGAGTCCGACGTGTTGTTATTGTTGTTGGTGGTCGTGTTGTTATTGTTGTTGTTATTATTATTGTTGTTGTTGTTGTTGTTGTTGTTGTTATTATTGTTGTTGTTGCCTGAGCCGCTGCCGCCGCCCGAGCCGCCGCCACTGCCACCACCGCCGCCGTGACCGTTGCCGCCGCCATGGCCGCTTGAGCCGCCATAGTTGAAGACGTTGGTCTTCTCGATATCGATCGACTTGTTGATGGTGATGTTCTTGGAGGCGTCGATCACCTTGGAATTGTCGATGTTCTTGGTGATGTTGATGTTCTTGGAGGCATCGATGTTGTTGGTGATCGAGACCGGCTTGTAGATGTCCACCGACTTGTTGATGTTGATGTTCTTGGAAGCGTCGATGTTGTTGTTGACGGTGACCGGCTTGTAGACATTGATGTTCTTGGACGCATCGATGTTGTTGTTGACGGTCACCGGCTTGTTGATGCTGATGTTCTTGGAGGCGTCGATGTTGTTGTTGACGTCGATCCGCTTGGAATTGTTGATGTTGGTGGTCTGGCTGTTGTCCTTCCAGACATTGATGTTCTTGGACGCGTCGATGTTCTTGGTCAGGTTGATGTTGTTGTTGACATCGATCTTCTTGTCGCCGCCATAGCCGGCATGGCCGGAATTGTTGCCCCAGGCCTGGCTGCTCGACGGGCTGCTGCTGACGTCGATCTTCTGGCCGCCGCTGAAACCGGCATGGCCGGAATTGTTGCCCCAGGACTGGCTGTTCGACGGGCTGCTGCTGACGTCGATCTTCTGGCCGCCGTTGAAGCCGGCATGGCCGGAATTGTTGCCCCAGGCCTGGCTGTTCGCCGGGCTGCTGCTGACGTCGATCTTCTGGCCGCCGCTGAGGCCGGCGTGACCGGAATTGTTGCTCCAGGACTGGCCGCTGTTGCGCGAACCGCTGAGTTGCGACTGGCTGGCGTCGGCGTCGATTTTCTGGCCGCCGGCGAAACCGGCATGCGCGGAATTGTTGCTCCGGGCCGGAGTGGGGCTGCCGCTGACGTCGATCTTCTGGCCGCCGCTGACGCCGGCATGGCTGGCGCCGCTGTTGCCGCTGAAGCCGCCGAAGTGCGAGCTGTTGTCCACGTCGATCTTCTGGCCGCCGCTGAAGCCGCCGGCATGGCCGCTGTTGAACACGGTGGGGTGTCCGCCAGACTGGCTGGGGGATTGGCCGGCGGCCTGCGACGCGTCCACGCCGATGCTGCCGGAATGGCGCGCGCCGCCGAACATGCGCGAGGTGTCGGCATTGACCTGGCCGGCATTGTCGCCGTTGCCGAACACCGAGATGGGGCTGGAATTGCGGTGCGAGGCGCCGTTGACGCTGCGGCTGGCATTGCCGGTGTCCACGTTCAGGCGCTGCTGCGTGGTGTCGGCGTTGACGCCCGCACCGCCGTTATAGACGTTCAGGCGGCGGTTGCCGCCAAAGTTGCGGCCGCTGCTGTCGCTGTTGCCGGTATCGGCGCCCGGCGCGTCGTTGCCGCGGTTATAGACCGACAGCGGCCTGGAGAGGCCGATATTGCCGCTGATGTTGGGATTGCTGGCGATACTGGCGCCGGCGTTGGAGCGCAAGGCATTGGTGTTGGCGTTGACGCCCGGCGTCCGCGGCAAGGCGATCTGGCGGACATTGTTGATGGCGGCGACACCCGGCACGCCGTCGCAGGCCAGATTTGAGACACCCGCGCCCATGCCGGCGGGCCTGCCCCATGTCCCAAGCTGGCTCATGCCATCGGCGTTGGCGGCCAGCGGCTCGATCGCCAATCCGGCTGTCGCCAGCGCGGAAGTGAGAAACATCAGGGTTTTGACGGACATCTTACAAATCCTTCGCCATCAGGGGCATGAATGGTCGGGTGCGACGCTTCATGATCCGTGCCAGCTAGGGAGCCCCCACTTTTGGCACTGACCCAAAATGGGACGGCGCCGTTGTTGGCGATCAGTGTGCGGGACAACCGATAAAAATCCGGTAATCGCCGAAACCAAAAGACGGCGATTGTTGGGTCAATTCGGGACGCGCGGCCCGCATGCGAAGGCTGCTTTTCGCCTCTTTATATGGCGGCCCTGCACATGCCCGGTGGCATGGCTTTCGCTCTGTTCCCCGGCAAGCGGCCCTGGTGCGTTCCGTAACGGAGCAACCCGGCCTGGACCAAGGACAACGGGGCCATGAAGCACAAGAATTCGCATTTGCTGGTGGGATACTGGAGCCGCCTGCGCAAGGGCCGGGACGTTCCCGATCAGACCGACATCGATCCGCGCGCCATCAAGCGGCTGCTCTCCTATACCTTCATCCTGGATTGCGAGAATCCCGCGCGCCCCATTTACCGTCTCGCCGGCACGGCGCTGTGCGAGCGTTTCGGTTTCGAACTCAAGGGCACCAGCTTCCTGGCCCATTGGGAATCCCAGTCGGGCCTGTCCCTGGCCTCGCTGCTGCGCCAGTCCCTGAAGGCGCGCCAGCCCGTCTGTCTTTCCTCCATCGCCGCCACCGCCGACAACGGCATGGTGGAGCTGGAAACCATCCTCACCCCCGTCTCCTTCAACGGCGGCGAGCCGACCCGCTTCTTCGGCATGGTGCAGATGCTGAGCGACCCGACGCCCCTTCTGGGCCGCTCCATCGCCTATGAAAGGCTGGTCGGTTCGCAGTTGATCCAGGAAGACGAGCCGCTGCCGCAGTACGACCAGAATCAGCCGCCGCCTCCGCCGCCTCCGCCGCCGTCACTGCGCGCCCATCCCAGGGCGCCCTATTTGCGCCTGGTGGTGTCGCAGGAAAGCCCGGCCTTCCTGCATTTCGGCGCCGGCGACCTGCTGCAGAAGATGTTCGACGTCATCGGCCGCTGGCGCGCCGCCAACAGCGAGGACTACAGCCGCTTTATTTGAAACCTGTTACCGGGGCGGGGTGGTGGTGCTCGGCGAATCGAGATCCGGCCGCGCCACCGAGGGCTGGCTGGTCGCGGCGCGGTCCACCGGATCGTTGCGCAGAAGATCGGTGTCCAGCCGCGCGGCGCTGGCCTTCTGCTGCAGATAGGGAATTTCATAAGCCTCGACCTTGGAGCGATAGGCCTCGAACGCCGCGTCGTCCTGGGGCGTGCGCTTGTCGCAACGGTCGGGCGGCAGGCCCGCCTGCTCCTGGCACCACAGGTCGAAATTCATTTCCTGCACCGGCAGGTTGCTGTTGCGCTGCGCCTGTGCCGGGATCGCGGCGGCCATGGCGGCGGTCAGGGCAAGCACGGCGCCAGCAAGCAAACGGATACGCATGGTTCTCATGGCTTGAACCTAGGCGCTTTGGTCCTTTCTGGACAGGCACAAAAAGGTGACACAGCCCTGCAAAAGCAGATGGCCCCGCATCCATCATGGATACGGGGCCATGCCACGGAAATGTTCAGGCGAAATGTTTATGGCTGAAGCGTCACAACCGTGCGGCGGTTCTTGGCTTCCTTGACGCCATCGGGGGTCTGGACGGCGAGGTCGGTCTCGCCCACGCCGCTGGCATGCAGGGCATTGCGCCGCGCCCCCATGTCCACCAGCGCCTCGACCACCACATTGGCGCGCTTGACCGAAAGCTTCTGGTTGTAATCGTCCGGTCCCGAGGTGTCGGTATGGCCGACGATGGTGATGTTGGACTGGCCGCCCGAACGCGCTGTGTTGATCACATCGGTCAGCACCTTCAGCTGCTCGGCCTTCAGGGTCCAGGAATCGAAGTCGAAATAGACCGTGTAATCGCTGGCGGGTGGCGGCGGCGGCGGCGGGGCCGCGACCGGCGCGGGCGGCGGCGGCGGGGCCGGACGGGCGGCGGTCTCCAGGCGCACCAGCGAGGTATCCAGCGCGGTCTTGCAGGCCTGGGCCGCGGCGCCGGCGCTGGGCACGGTGGCGTAAATCACCCAGCAATCGTAATCGGACTGGGCGCGGGCGGCCTGTTCGGGGAACTGCTCCTTGCCGGCGGCCAGGGCGCGCACCAGGCGGCCGCGCAGGGTTTCCTGATTGGGGCCGGCGGCGGCTTCTGGTTCCGGCTCGGTGCCGGCCCCGGCGATCTCGCCCTTGGCATTGAAGGCCTTGGACAACAGATCGCTGCTGCTGTCGGAACCGCCGGAGAAGGGATTGAGCGAGTCCAGGAAGGAACCGCTGTCGGCCTCCGGTTCGGCGGGCAGGCTGGCGGCCTGGCTGGCGAGATCGGTGTAATCCTTCTGCAGCGCCTGGGTGAAAGGCGAGCCGGCGGTGACATCCTCATCGCTCGAGCAGGCGGCCAGGCTGAGCGCCAGCACGCCGGCGGCGGCAAGCAGGACGACGCGGCGGCCACGACCGCGGAAATCGGCAGAAATGCGCATGTGTTCAGTCCCCAAAGCAGGGCCGACCGCGAGGACACCAGCCCCTGACACGCCGCCCATATTACCCGCCTCTCCTATAGCGCGGGCGCGAAAGGCGAAAAAGGCCCTTGTTTCAGAATGATGGCACAAAGACGGGGCAGCGGGGCGGCGCGCGCCGCGCGGGACAGCGAAAAACCCGCAAATTGGTTGATCCTTGTGCGCCGCGGTAACCTTCTGTTGACCCAGCCGGGCTTACAAATGCCATGAGGCTTAACAATTGGGGCAAGTCCGGTGCAGGGCTTGGCAATGGCCATGAAGGATGCCGAACCGGTCGCCGCCAAAGCGGGCGCCGAACGCCGGCGCTTTCGCCGCGTCAGGATCGACCTGCCCGGCCGTCTGTTCATCCCCTCCGACGCCCGCGAGGCGCGCTGCACCGTCACCGACCTGTCGCCCGGCGGCGCGGCCGTCGCCAGCGAGATCATTCCCGACGCCGGCACGCCGGTGGTGCTGTATGTGGACGGCTTCGGCCGCTTCGAAGGCACGGTGGCGCGGCGCGACGGCTATGGCTTCGGCATCGCTTTTGTCTGCACGCCCTCCAAGCGCGAGCGCACCGCCGAGCAGCTGATCCTGTTCCTCAACAAGGCCCTGGTGGACGACAGCGTGCTGCGCCGTCACGAGCGTTCCAGCCAGAAGGGCTTCGCCAAATTCACCCGCGCCGACGGCGCCATCGTCCAGTGCGAAGTGATGGACATTTCGGTGGGCGGGGTCTCGCTCAAGACCGATGTGCGCCCCCCGATCGGGGAGTTCGTGCTGATCGCCCAGATCGCCGGCAAGGTGGCGCGCCATCACGCCGACGGCATCGGCATCCAGTTCGTCGGCCAGGACAAGCCGGCCAGCGAGGCCGCGCCGCAGATCAACATCGTCCGCGCCTGATCAGAAACGGTAGCCGAGCAGGCTGGTGACCGTCGTGCCGGTGTCGGAAAAGCTGATCGGGCTTTTGGCGGCGTCGCCCAGCAGCCGCACGGCGCTGGCGTCCAGCCCGGCATACCAGTGGTTGTTGAAGCGCCAGATCAGGTTCACGCCGCCGCGAACATCCTTGAAGCCGGCGCCCGCGTCGAAAGGCGAGAAACGCGAGGCCGCCGCCTGTACTTCCGTGACGCCGAAATAGGTCTGGGTATAGTCGCCGTTGGCCCAACTGGCGCGGATGTGCGGCATCAGGGTCAGCTTGCGGGTCAGCGGCAGCGCGATCGAGGCGCCGAACCCGACCACCACGCCGTCATTGCGGCCGCCGGTGAATTTTGTCGCGGAAAACTCGAAATTGCCCGGCCCCAGCCGGTAGGACGCGAAGGCCCGCAGCCCCAGCGCGGCCTTGATGGTGCCCAGCCCTTTCAGGCGGTCGTCGCCGGATTCGAAGATGCCGCCGCTCGCATGGTCCTTGCGGCCGGGATCGAAGGTCAGTCCGCCGCCGATGCGAAAATTGCGGTGATGCCAATAGGCGCTCAGCCCGCCGTCGCCCAGCGAAATGGTATCGCGCCAGGTGACGCCCAGGAGCGGCAGTGGCTTTACCTGATAGCGGTCGCTGCCCTCGAATGTGGGCCCCAAATATGCGCCCGCACCCAGGGTGATGTCCCAGGCTGGCGGTACGGCAGGCGCCGTGCGCCCACCGGCGGCCAGCGCCGCCGATGGCAGGATGAAGACGAGCAGAAAGGCCAGGCGCGCGGGGGCAAGATGCATGAGGCCCCAGCCCTAGCATGCGGCGGACGGCGTGACGAGGAAGGTTCAGGCGGCCAGCAGCGGCGCGTCGTGCGCCGTGCGGGCGAACCGGCGGCGGCGGCCGACCGTGCGCATCACCGCATACTGGCCCAGGAACAGCGCCGCCTTGCTGCCGGCGGCCCAGACCGTCATCGCCGTGCCCCAGGCGGCGACGTCCAGCTTGAGCGCCAGCACGACATTCAGCGCGGCGGAGGCGAACATCAGCCCGGCCCAGACAAATCCGAAACCGATGGCCAGGTCGGGCACCAGTTCGATGGCGATGGCGGGAAGGTAGCGCAGCATCCAGCCCCGCTGCAGCATGGCTGCGCCCACCAGCAGATAGATCACGGTCGGCTTGAGCATCACATAGACCGGATTGTGGGTGACAAGCGTCGTCGTGCCCGCGGCCAGCACCGTCACCAGGCTGATCCATTGCAGCGCATCCACCGGCTTTTTGCGCGTCAGTTGCCATCCGATCTGGCCCAGCGCCAGCGCCATGCCCGCCGCCACCGCGACGATGACACTGCCGGTCAGCGCATAGAGCGCCAGGAAAAACAGCGTCGAGGCAAAATCGGCCAGCAGGGCGCGGGCGGAATGGATCAGCCCTTTCATGACGGCGCCTGGTAGCGCGACGGCGCGGCGATGTTCAGTTCGCGGCGCACATCTTCCAGCGGGCGCGGCAGCAAGGCCTCGAAATCCAGGTCCTGCAGCCAGCGCGCCTTGCGGCCATTGCGCCAGCCTTCGAGCACGGCGGCGCGCGCCGCCTTGGGCAGCCGCGTCCAGCTCATCGCCACGATCAGCAACTGGCCCAGGTTGCGGCTATGGGCATGCATGAAGGCCAGCAGGCACAACTCGCCCAGCCCGTCGCGGCCATAGCCGCTCAGGATATGGGTCAGGTCATGGGCGTCGCGCATGCGGTCGCGGAACAGCGACACCTCCGGCGGCACGGCGTCTTTTTCCCAGGCCTGCGACGCCTGCACCAGCCCGGCGGCGGTGAGGTTTTCGGTTTCCATGAAATCGAGATAGGCGCGGCCCATCGAACCGGCGGGCAGGGCGGCAAGGGCGCGGCGGTCGTTCAGGGTGCCCAGCAGGCGGCGGCGCTCGGCCAGCACTTGCGCGCCGGTGGGGCTGGCGGCGAAGCGGCGAAAGGCCCGGATGCCCGAGCGGCCGCGCATGGCGCGGAAGATGGTGAAGATCTGGCTGGTGTCTTCCGGATCGGCCATCAGGGCGCGCACGGCGCGAATGGCCTCGAGCGGGCGCAGGCGGGTATCTATAGTGACCAGGGACAGCGTTTGTTGTGCCAGCATGGTGGAACGTCCTTGAAACCCACCATCAATATGGCACTATCTACAAAATTGTCAATAGTGAGAAAAACCGTTGCCTGAGCAGGAAAAACGCATCCGCCGCCGCCCCGAGGACGCCCGCGCCCTGATCCTGGATGCGGCCGAGGCGGCGATCGGCGACGGCGGCCCCGCCGCCTTGCGGCTGCAGGATGTGGCGCGCCAGGCCGGTGTCTCCCACCCCACCATCCTGCATCACTTCGGCAGCCGCGAAGGGCTGTTGCGCGAATTGAACCTGCGCGGCCTGGAGGCGCTGACCGCCAGCGTGCTGGAACGCATGAACGCGCAGTCCGGCGATGAGAGCATCAAGGCCACCTTCGCCGCCTATCGCGGCGGCCTGGCGCAGCGGCTGATCTGGCTGATGCAGTCGCAGGAGGCGCCGCCGGAAGGCGCGCGGCTGGGCATGTTCGAGACCGTGGTGGAGTCGCTGCACAAGGTGCGGCTGGCGCTGGCCCAGCCCGGCCATGTCCCCGACATCGAGGACACACGCCGGGTGGTGCATCTGACCACCATCGCCGCTTTCGGCGACGCCCTGATCGGCCCGCGCCTGCGCCGCTCGGGCAGCGATGACGAGGCGGCGGCGCGCGACGCCTTCATCGCCTGGTTCAGCGGCCTGATCGAACTCTATATCGGCAAGGCCGCCGGCTTTTAGCTTTTGCCCTTGGCGCCGTGCCCCAAAATCGGCACGCCCGGCCGTGCCCCCGCATGCTTGCCCTTGTCCACCACCGTCACGCCATTGACGATCACATAGGGGATGCCTTTGACGTAGGACTGCGGGTGTTCATAGCTGTTGGTGGGCGCCACCGTGTCGGGATCGAACAAGGTGACATCGGCCCAATAGCCCACCTTCAGTTGGCCGCGATCCGGCAAGCCCAGGATATGCGCCTCGCGGCCGACGCGGATGGCGAAGTTGAGTTCCTTTTCCTCCTGATAGCCTTCGCCGCCGATCTGGGTGGTGTAGTTGCTGCCATACTGGGCCGCGACCTTGGCCAGGGCGATGGCTTCGTCGGGATGCGGCGGGCCGCCGGAATCATACAGCGTCACCAGGCCGCCCGCGCCTTCCCGCATCGAGCGCGCCGGCAGCGCCTCCATCCGGGCCATCTGTTCCGGGGTGGGATCGGCATCGGAATAGCCCATCACCACCCGGCGCAACTGCTCCTCGGCGACATAGGAGATCACATTGATCGAGGTGCCGCTTTTCTTGAGCTTGTCGTAATAGCCGGTGAGGGTGTCCAGCCCCGTGTAGACGCGCCCTTGCCTTATAGTGCGAAAGCGCAGACGCCCAATGCCAGTTTTACCGAATTCCGCATCTCATATCCCCGGCGGTCGCGCCCGGACGGTATTGAGACAAATATCCGGGCGGACGACCGCCGCGCGATGGATCAAGCCAGGCTGCGGATCTGGCTGGCGGCCAGCATCAGCTTGGCGATGGAAAGTTCGCCGCTGCCTTCCAGGGTGGCGAGGAAGGCGCGGGTGCGGTCCAGCGCCTTGTCCTGGCTCTGCGCCCAATCCTCGACGGTGCCGCCATCCGTCAGCAGCTGTTGGGCGATGCCGCGCTGGGTGGCGGAGATGTCGTCCATCAGCCGCCGCAGCGCCAGCCGGTCCCAATGTTCCGGCGGAGCGTATTGGCCTGCCAGTCCGCGCAACCGGCTGAGGCCGATGCGGTCGCCGAGTTCGAAATACAGGGCCGCGGTTTTTTCCGGCGTCATCTTCACCGCCTGCGCCAGCAGCGCCACGTCCAGCGCCGCCGCCAGCGCCGGCAGCAGCACCATGTCGCGCGCCAGGTCTTCCGGCACGCCCGCTCCTGTCAGTTCGGCGATGCGGCTGTTGTCGTCATCGCTCAGGACATGGCTTTCACGCAACGCCTCCACCCCGGCGCGATACTGCGCCACGGTGTCGGCGATGGCGGCATCGCCGGGCACATGCGCCAGCAGCCAGCGTGTGGCGCGGCGGAACTGGTCGGCGATTTCGGCATAAAGCCGGGTCTGGACCGGGGCGGCCACTTTCAGGTCCAGCGCGTCGATCCGGGTCTTGAGTGCCGAAAGCCCGAAGGCGCCATCGGCCAGCACAAAGCCGCGCGCCACCTGTGCGCCGCCCAGCCCCGTGACCTCGCGGGTGCGCAGCACGAAGACCGGACCCGCCAGGTTGACGATGGCGTTAATCAGCACGGTGGAGACGATCTCGCGCTTGAGGCGATGCCGTTCCGGCTCGTCCGGGAAGGCGCCCACCGCGCCGGGCGGGAAATAGCCGGTCAGCAGGGCCGCGAAAGCGGGATCGTCGGGCAGGTCGCTGTCCAGCACCTGGGCATCGAGATCCAGCTTGGCATAGGCCAGCAGCACCGACAGTTCGGGCCGGGTCAGCGCCTTGCCGGCCTGGGCCAGCGCCTTCATCTGGCTTTCGCCGGGCAGGAATTCCACCGCCCGGTCCAGCTTGCCGCGTTCTTCCAGGTCGCGCATCAGCCGGCCATGGGCGTCGAGATCGCGGCTGCCGCGCAACTCCGCCACCGACAGGGCCAGCGTCTGGTTGTAATTGTCCGCCAGCACATGGGCAGCGACATCGTCGGTCAGAGAGGCGAGCAGGGCGTTGCGTTTGTCTTCCGGCAATTCGCCGCGCATCACCGGCCCGCCCAGCAGGATCTTGATGTTCACTTCATGGTCGGAGGTGTCCACGCCGGCGGAATTGTCCACCGCGTCGGTATCGATGCGTCCGCCGGCGCGGGCATATTCGATGCGTCCCAACTGGGTGGCGCCCAGATTGGCGCCTTCGCCGACCACCCGGGCGCGGATGTCGCCGCCATTGACCCGCACCGCGTCATTGGCGCGGTCGCCCACTTCCAGGTCGGATTGCGAGGCGGCCTTGATGTAGGTGCCGATGCCGCCGAACCACAACAAGTCGGTCTGGGCTTTCAGCAAAGCGTGAATCAGGTCGGGCGGCGACAAGGTGTCGGCGCTTGTGCCGATCAGCACCTTCACCTGCGGCGACAAAGGGATTTGCTTGAGGGCGCGGGAGAAGACGCCGCCGCCGGGCCCGATCAGGTCGCGATTGTAATCGTCCCAGGTTGAGCGCGGCAGGTTGAAGATGCGCATCCGTTCCTGGAACGCGGCTTCGGTGGACGCATCGGGGTCCAGAAAGATATGGCGATGATCGAAGGCCGCGACCAGGCGGATATGCCGCGACAAGAGCATGCCGTTGCCGAACACGTCGCCCGACATGTCGCCCACGCCGATGACGGTGAAGTCGCTGGACTGGATATCGCTGCCCAGTTCGCGGAAGTGGCGCTTGACCGCTTCCCAGGCGCCGCGGGCGGTGATGCCCATCTTCTTGTGGTCATAGCCGACGCTTCCTCCCGAAGCGAACGCATCGCCCAGCCAGAAACCGCGCTCCAGCGCGATGCCGTTGGCGATGTCGCTGAAGGTGGCGGTGCCCTTGTCGGCGGCGACCACCAGATAGGGATCGTCGCCATCGGGGCGCAGCACCTCCGGCGGCGGCACGATCACCCCGTCGCGGTCGAGATTGTCGGTGACGTCGAGCAAAGCATTGATGAAGGTCTTGTAGGCGGCGGTGCCGGCGGCCATGAACACGTCGCGCGAGGGATTGGCCGGCATCAGCTTGGGATAGAAGCCGCCCTTGGCGCCCACCGGCACGATCACGGCGTTCTTGACCTGCTGCGCCTTGACCAGGCCCAGGATCTCGGTGCGGAAATCCTCGCGCCGGTCGGACCAGCGGATGCCGCCGCGGGCGATGCGGCCGAAGCGCAGATGCACGCCCTCGATGGCGGGAGAGTAAACGAAGATTTCCCGCCACGGGCGCGGCGCCGGCAGTTCGTCCAGCCTGGCGCTGTCGAACTTCATCGCCAAAGCGGGGCGATCCGGCTGGAAGAAATTGGTCCGCAGCACCGCATCCATCACATTCTTGAAGCGGCGGATGATGCGGTCATCGTCCAGCGAGGGCACTTCCTTCAGCGCCGCCTCGATGCGGCTTTCGGTCTCCAGCACGGCGGCCTCGCGCTCGCCGCCCAGGGCCGGATCGTTGCGCCGGTAAAACAGTTCCGCCAGCAGCCGGGCGACATCGGGATTGCGCACCAGCGCCTGCTGCATATAGGCCAGGCTGAAGGTCATCGCCGCCTGGCGCAGGAACTTGCCCGCGGCGCGCAGGATGGTGACGTCGCGCCAGGCCAGGCCTGCGCCGATCACCAGCCGGTTGAAGCCGTCGCTTTCGGCATCGCCGCGCTGCACGGCATGAAAGGCGTCTTCCAGCAGTTGGCGGATGTCGTCCAGCCGCACCACCACGCCGTCGGCGCGCTCCATGATGAAGTCCAGGATCACCGCCTCCTGCCGCCATGGATGATCCGGGGCGCCATCGGTGGTGAAGGAGACGGGATAGGAATCCTCGGCGATGACGCGCAGGCCCAGATTCTCGAACACCGGCAGCGAGGCCGACAGCGGCAGCACATCGCCCAGCACATACAGCTTCATGCGCAGGGCGGGGGCGCCGTCGCCCTCCTTGCGCCACACCTTGGCGCGCAGCTTCAGCCCGTCGGCGGCGGCGATGGCCTCCAGGATGGCGAGGTCGCGCGCGCCTTCATGCGCCGGAAAGGCGTCCTGGTAGGCGGGGGAGAATTTCGGCGCCAGCGCGGCGAGGCGGGCATAGCCCTGGTTGCGGCCATGGACGGCGCACAAGGCGGTGGTCAGTCCGTCTTCCCAGGTCTCGATCAGCCCGGCGACCTGGTGCTCCAGCGCGCGCACATCCAGCGGGGGCAAGGGGCCGTCATTGCGGCCGACGACATAATGCAGCCGGATCAGGGCGCTGTCGGTCACCACGGTCTCCACCGCGCTGGGGCGGCCGTTCAGGGCGGATGCCAGCAGGGCGTGAATCTGGTCGCGGAGGCGCAGGTTGATATGGTCGCGCGGCGCCAGCAGGATGGCCGAGACGAAACGGTTGAAGCGGTCGAAGCGCAGGAACAGCTTGATCCGCGGCAGCCCGCCCAGTTGCAGGATGCCGGTGGCGATCTCGTAGAGTTCGTCGACCGAAATCTGGAACAGCTCGTCGCGGGGAAAAGTGTCCAGGATATGGCTCAGGGCCTTGCCGTCATGGCTGGCCGGGGCCAGGCCGGCGCGGTGCATCACCGCCTCGATCTTGCGGCGCAGAAGCGGAATGGTGCGCGGCTGGGCGTTGTAGGCGTTGGAGGTGAACAGGCCGACAAAGCGGCGCTCGCCGACAAAGGCGCCGCCGGCGTCGAAGGTCTTGATGCCGACATAGTCCATATGGGCGCGGCGATGCACCAGGCTGCGGGCCTGGCTCTTGGTGACGATCAGCGGCTCGGGACTGTCGAGGAAGGCGCGCACCTCGGCGGTCAGTCCGCGGCGTTCCACGCCCTCGCGGCCGGTGCGGATCACCCGGGTGTCTTCATCGGCCAGCACGCCAAGGCCGCTGCCCTTGACCGGCTCCAGGATGCCATGGGCGCCGTCCCTGGCCAGCACATAGTCGCGCGCCCCCAGGAAGGTGAAATGATTGCTCCCCAGCCAGTCGAGGAAAGCCAGGTCCTCGGTGATGTCGCCCCCTCTTCCATTGATAAGTGGGGGATGCCCCGCCAGGTCGTTGCGCGCCGTGGCCAGCCGCGCCAGCATCGCCTTCCAGTCGCGCACCGCCACCGCGCCTTGCGCGAAGGCGTCGCGCAGGGCGGCGGCCTGCGCCTCGCGCTGCGCGCCCGTCAAGGCGTTGCAGATCAGGGCGATGACGCTGGTGGCGGCGCCGTCCACGGCGATGACGGGGTGGAAGGCGGTGCGGATGCGCGCCCCGCCGGCGATGGCGGCCTGCAGGGCGGAATCGAACAGGAAGGGGCGGTCGTCATTGATGCCCACCAGCACGGTCTCGTGGGTTTCGTCATCGTCCAGCAGCGCGACATCGGTGGTGCCGGGCGTGTGCCGGGCGACTTCGGCGTAAAGCGCGCGCGCCAGGGCCGCCAGGCGCTCGGCGCGGGTGGACAGGACATCGTCGGGCAGGGCGCCGGCATAGAGCGCGTCGAAAAAGTCCAGCAACCCGGCATCGCCGGCGGGGACCAGGGCGCGGGCCTCGGCGATGCGCCGGCCGGCGTCGCGCGCCGCATCGGTTTCGGCGGAATGGATCGCGGTCATGACGGTCATGGCAGGCCTCGCGGGGAGCGCGGTGATTGTAACGGCCCAGTATAACGGCCGTTACCGCGATAAGGCGACAGCGGCGGCTGTCAGGCCAGATGCGCGTCCGGGTCCATGGCGCGCCGCAACATGGGCAACAGGGCTATGCCCGCGCCGGCCAGCGAAACCGCTGCGGCGACATAGATATCCAGCGGCCAGGCCCCCATCATCGCGGCGGTCGCCGTCGTCACCGTCACCGGCAAGGTGAAGGCGATGACGCCTTTTTCATCCTTCAGGATCAGCGCCAGGGCCAGGCAGGGCAGGGCGGCGAAGCCGAAAGCCAGAGCCGGGGCCGGCAGGCCGGGCATCACCAGCAGGGCGCCCACGCCCCAGGCCATGCCGGTATATAAGAGCAGCACCCGCAGGTCCGACGCCGCCTCCTGCAGCGGAACCCGCCTGAGCGAGCGGGCATGGCCGCGGATGCAGGTGCGGGTCATGGCGACGATGCCGATCAGGACCAGCGCCGCCCAGCCGAAATCGGCCTTCAGGCTGGCCGCCCCGCCGGCCAGGGAGGTCCAAAGCAGGGTCAGCGCCCCGGCCAGCATCAGCACGATGCAGGCCTGGGACGAGCGGGCGAGAAAACGCCCCAATGTCAGGTTGGCGGCGGCCTCGTCATGCAGGCGGTCCAGCCGGTTCAGGGCCTCGTAAGGGACGGGATCGCGTCGCGGGGCGGGATCGAAAACGGCGCTCGCGGCGTTGCCATAAGCGTTGCTTGGGACATTGCTGTGGGTGAAAGCCATAACCGCCTCGTCTGCCGCAAAGCTGTCGTTAACCACCGTTAAGACTTACAGCCTTAATAATGTATTAATGGGCAGCCGTTGATGATTCCGCACGGTCATCTGGGTTTGGATTTCTTCTGGATTTCTTCTGGGCTTCTTGGGGGCACGGACTTGGCGTCACCCACCATCACCGTTTTCGACCTGGAATACACCGCCTGGGAATGTTCCATGGCGCGGCAGTGGCTGACCCCGGGCGAATACCGCGAAGTGGTGCAGATCGGGGCGGTGAAGCTGGACGCCGACAGCTTCCGCATCCTGGAGGAATTCGATGTGCTGGTGAAGCCGCGCATCAATCCTGAGCCATCGCCCTATTTCGAGAAGCTCACCGGCATCACCGCCGCCATGGTGGCGCGGCAGGGCGTGGATTTCGCCCCGGCCTATGCGCGTTTCCTGGCCTTCGCGGCGGACGGGCCCATCGCCGCTTTCGGTCACGACGAGGATGTGCTGCGCGAGAACCTGCGGCTCTATGGCATCGCCGGGGCCCGCGCGCTGCCCCTGTTCTACGATTTGCGCGGCTGGTTCGCGGTGCAGGGCCTGGACCCGCGCGGGCTGAATTCCTGCGATATCGCGCCCCGGCTGGGTGTGCCGTTCGCCGGCCATGCCCACAATGCCCTGGACGATGCCCGCGGCCTGGCGCGCGGCATGGAAGTGATGGCAAGTCGCGGCGCAAGGCTGCGCCCGGCGGCATGATGTCCGAGAATCCCGAAGCCGACCGGCTGATCGCGCTGCTCGAACTCGCGCCGCATCCCGAGGGCGGGTATTACCGCGAGACCTTCCGCGACCATGCTTCCACCGCCATCTATTTCCTGCTGAAGCAGGGCGAGGCCTCGCGCTGGCACCGCATCGCCTCGGCCGAGGTCTGGCATTTCTATCGCGGCGCGCCGCTGGAATTGCGGATCGGCAAGGAGGTCTATGTCCTGGGGCCGGAGATCGACGAGGCGCAGGCGCCGCAGGTGGCGGTGCCGCCGGGGCAATGGCAGGCCGCCCGCAGCCTGGGCGAATATACTTTGGTCGGGTGCACCGTGGCCCCCGCCTTCGACTTCGCCAATTTCGAGATCGCGCAAGACGGTTTCGAGCCCTAATTCCCCTAGGACTTTTTTGCCGCAACGGTGTTTTTGCCGTTCTTTTGCAGCGCAAGATTGACGCCATGGCGTCGCGATGGGCATCGTCGCGCCAACAAATCATCCAGGGAAGATTTCCATGAAACGGCTGCTGTTGGCGAGTCTCGCGCTCGGTTTGATGACCTCTGTGGCTTTTGCCCCCTCTGCTTTTGCCCAGGCCGATCGCCTGGCGCTGCAGAGCGAGCCCGCCCATGACGGCATTCCGGCCTGGAAGCTGGGGCCGAGCTTTCCCGATCCCACCGGCTTCACGCTGGTTGACGCGGACGGAACGGTTCACGTCATCCCGCGCGAGGAACGCAAGAGCTATATGGGCGCCTATCGCGGCTCCAGCGTTCCGGGCGGCGCGGGCGGCCCGCCCTGCAGCCATTCCATCGTCTGCACGCGCAAGGGCGGCCCGCTGCGCTCCAACCTGTTCCGCGTCGAATACGACCAGACCCTGGGCTATAAATTCTCCTATCCCTATGTGGTGCCCAAGGGCATCGGCGGCGTGCCTGCGGTGGCGCTGGACAGCAAGGGCTATCTGTGGGTGTTCAAGCGCTCGCCCGAGGGCGTGGTGCAGCTGATGAAGTTCGATCCGGGCCACAAGCTGGTTCTGGAAGTGCCCGAAAGCGTCATCGGCCACCAGGCCAAGGCGCATGGCATGGCGGTGGACAAGGACGACAATGTCTGGATCACCGACAATGGCCAGTCCACCGTGATGAAGCTGTCGCCTGAGGGCAAGCTGCTGCTGACCATCGGCACCAAGGACCATCGCGGCGACTGGGTCGAGGACAAGGGCCAGCACCTGCTCTGGCAGCCGGTGATGGTGGCCTTCGGCCCCGACGGCAGCCTCTATATCGCCGAGGGCCATGCCAATGAGAGCCCCAATGACGTGGACAATGACGATCCGGCGAATAACGTCGGCGCCTCGCGCATCATCCACCTGACGAAAGACGGCCAGTTCATCAACCAGTGGTTCGGCGACGATGTCGGGCAGGGCAAGTTCGATTCCGCCCATGGCCTGGCGGTGGACCCCAGGAACGGCGATGTGTGGATCGGCGACCGCGAGCAGTACCGGATCGTGGTCTATACCGGCGACGGCAAGTTCAAGAAGACCCTGTCGGTGAAGAACCTGGTCTGCGCCCTGAACTTCGACCATCAGGGCAACCCCTGGATGGCGTCGGGCCAGGACGGCCAGTTCCTCAAGCTCACCCATGACGGCAAGGTGGTGGGCGCCATCGGCAACGGCATGGGCGTGGGCACCGGCCAGTTCACCGAAGCCAGCTATTGGACCTTCACGCCCAAGGACGACCTGATCGCGGGCGACACCTCGGTGGGCCGCGTCACGGTGATGAGCAAGTAATCCAACAAGTAGTCCAAATTGTCATGGCCCGCTTCATGCGGGCCATCCAGTTTTGGTTCAGAAATAAACTGGATGGCCCGGACAAGCCGGGCCATGACGGTGATGGGAGTGGCTGAAAGCGGCGTGGCTTTCGAACGCCGTCAGCGCCCGCCGTTGACGAAGTTGCGGAACAGGGTCTTGTGGCCGTGCGGGGTGGCGCGCAGATATTGCGGCGCCGCCTCCACCTGGGCGTCCAGGGCGGCGGCGGCATGCCAGCCCCAGCGCGGGTCGTAGAGCATGCCGCGCGCCAGCGACACCAGGTCGGCGGTGCCGTCGGCAAGGATGGTCTCGGCCTGCTCGGGCTCGGTGATCAGGCCGATGGCATTGGTGATCGCGCCCGTGGCCTCGCGGATGCGCCGCGCCAGGGGAAGCTGGTAGCCGGGGCCGATGGGAATCTTCTGCAGCGGCGACACGCCCGCCGACGACGCCGTCACCCAGTCGGCGCCGCGCCGCTTGAGTTCGGCGGCGAAGGCGATGCTCTGTTCGATGTCCCAGCCGCCTTCCACCCAGTCGGTGGCGGAGATCTTCACCCCCACCGGCTTCTCGGCGGGAAAGGCGGCGCGCACCGTCTCGAACACTTCCAGGGGAAAGCGCATGCGATTTTCGAGAGAACCGCCATAAGAATCGTCGCGCCGGTTGGCCAAGGGCGAGAGGAATTCGTGCAGCAGATAGCCATGGGCATTGTGAATCTCGATGGCGTCCAGCCCCAGCCGGTGGGCGCGGTGCGCGCCTTCCGCAAAGGCCTGCCGCATCCGCGCCATGCCCGCTTCGTCCAGCGCCGTGGGCGGGGTCTCGCCCGGCGCATGTTCCACCGCCGAGGGCGCCAGCGTCGGCCAGCCGCCCTGACCCAGCGGAATCTGCGCCCCGCCTTCCCATGGCAGGCGGCTTGAGCCCTTGCGTCCGGCATGGGCAAGCTGGACGGCGATGGGCATGGTGGAATGGGGACGAATGGCCTCCAGCGTCCGGCGCAGCGCCGCTTCGGTGCGGTCGTCCCACAGCCCCAGGCAACCGGGCGTGATGCGGCCTTCCGGCGCCACCGCCGTCGCCTCGATGGTCAAGAGGCCCGCGCCCGATTGCGCCAGGCCGCCCAGATGGATCAGGTGCCAGCTGTTGGCTGCGCCGTCACGGGCCGAATATTGGCACATCGGCGCCACCACGATGCGGTTCTCAAGGGTGAGTCCGCGCAGGGTCAGGGGCGTGAACAGTTGCGCCATGAAAGCCTCGTGCCTTGGAAGCTGTTCAGTGTCATCCGCCGGGGGACGCCACGCAAGCGCCGCGCGGAAGCGATCCCTACTTGGTCGCCACGTCTTTGGGTGTTACCGCCAGCAGCCGGGTCAGCTCCTGCTGGATGGCGAGCGACGAGGCATGACCCTCGTGACCTTCGCCGGGGACGAAGCTGACCAGCAGGGTCTGGCCCGAAATGGCAACGGTGGGCTTGCCGCCTTCCGCCACCTTGACGCTGTTGATGCGCTTGCCCAGTGCCTGGCGCGCCACCGGCGAGGCCAGCAGGAAGCGTTCGATCCCCTCGGCGGCATTGGTCAGGGCGTCGAAGGCCCGTCCCCTGGTCTCGGCATCGGCGGCCAGCACGGCGGGGTCGGCGGAGAATTTCAGGCTGATGTTCTGGACATAGGCCAGGTGGCCGCCTTCATCGCCAAAGGCGGTGGTGAGTTCGCTGGCCGAGACATTGACCGGATCGCTGGCGGGGGCATCGCTCTGCCAGGTGGCGGGCAGGCCCTGCGGCGCGTCGGGGGTATAGAGGGTCACCCCGCCCCACACCGAGACCCGCAAGGCCGTCGCCCCGGTGTCATATTTGAACAGCTTGGCGCCCAGCGAGCCGCGCTCCATGGTCAGCACGAAATTCTCGCCGCCGCCGGCAAAGCGCAGCAGATATTTGTTGGCGGAATAAGCTTCTAGCGAGAAACTGGCGGTGTCGCCGGCGCTGTAGAGCCCGGGCTCGACGGCGCTGACATGCTCGGCCGACAGGCGCGCCGCCATGCCGGCCCCCATGGCCGGAGGCGTGCCCGGCCCGCCATCGGGCTGCGCCCCGGCCCCGGAAACGAGGGCTGGCGACGCGAGCGCCGCCAGTAGGGCTGAAATTGCAAATGTCCGTCTCACTGCGATCTGCTTTCGGCGTCTTCGCGCCCAGGCCGGCGATGCCGCCGGGCCCCCCTTCATTGCCCCGAACCATGGCACCCCATTTGGGCAACTTTATGTTGCCCCGCGACGCTGCGCGCCTTCCTTTTGGGTGGGAATGTGACTACGAGTCCCATGCGCTTAACTCTACGAAGGGGGCTTTTCGTGACGCAGAGCTTGAACAGTTTCAAATCCCGCAAGACGCTCAAGGTCGGCAACAAGAGCTATGTCTATTTCAGCCTGACGGCGGCCGAGAAGAATGGCCTGGCGGGCATCTCCAAGCTTCCCTATTCGATGCGGGTGCTGCTGGAAAACCTGCTGCGCCATGAAGACGGCAACACCGTCACCAAGGAAGACATCAAGGCCGTCGTCGCCTGGCAGAAGAAGCGCACCAGCGACCGTGAGATCGCCTTCCGCCCCGCCCGCGTGCTGATGCAGGACCTGACCGGCGTGCCCGCGGTGGTGGACCTGGCGGCGATGCGCGACGCCATGAAGAGCCTGGGCGGCAATCCCGAAAAGATCAATCCGCTGGCGGAAGTGGACCTGGTCATCGACCACAGCGTGATGATCGACAATTTCGGCCACAAGGATTCGTTCAAGAAGAACGTGGTCATCGAATATGAGCGCAACAAGGAACGCTATGAGTTCCTGCGCTGGGGCCAGCAGGCTTTCGCGAATTTCCGCGTCGTGCCGCCGGGCACCGGCATCTGCCACCAGGTCAACCTGGAATACCTGGCCGAGACGGTGTGGGTGCGCAAAGGCAAGGACGCCAAGACCAAGAAGACCATCGAATATGCCTTCCCCGACAGCGTGGTGGGCACCGACAGCCACACCACCATGATCAACGGCCTGGCCGTGCTGGGCTGGGGCGTGGGCGGCATCGAGGCGGAAGCCGCCATGCTGGGCCAGCCCATCTCGATGCTGATCCCGGAGATCGTCGGCTTCAGGCTGACCGGCAAGCTGCGCGAAGGCGTCACCGCCACCGACCTGGTGCTGACCGTCACCCAGATGCTGCGCAAGAAGGGCGTGGTCGGCAAGTTCGTGGAGTTCTACGGCCCCGGCCTGGACGAGATGACGCTGGAAGACCGCGCCACCATCGGCAACATGGCGCCGGAATATGGCGCCACCTGCGGCTTCTTCCCGATCGACGCCGAGACCGTGCGCTTCCTCAAGAATACCGCCAGGAAGCCTGCCCGCGTCGCCCTGGTTGAGAAATACGCCAAGGCGCAGGGCCTGTGGCGCACCGCCAAGTCGCCGGAGCCGGTCTTCACCGACACCCTGGCGCTGGACATGACCGAGGTCGAGCCTTCGATGGCCGGCCCGATGCGGCCGCAGGACCGCGTGGCGCTGGGCGGCGTCGCGGGCAATTTCGCCGAGCACATCATCAAGACCTGGAAGAAGGAAGACGTCGCCAACAAGCGCGCCAAGCTGGAAGGCAGCGAAATCTCCATCGGCCATGGCGATGTGGTGATCGCCGCCATCACCAGCTGCACCAACACCTCCAATCCCAATGTGATGATCGGCGCCGGCCTGGTGGCGCAAAAGGCGGTGGCGCGCGGCCTCAAGGTCAAGCCCTGGGTCAAGACCTCGCTGGCCCCCGGCTCGCAGGTCGTCACCGACTATCTGGCCAAGGCCGGGGTGGACAAGGCGCTGGACAAGCTGGGCTTCACGCTGGCCGGCTATGGCTGCACCACCTGCATCGGCAATTCCGGGCCGTTGCCGGAACCCGTCGCCAAGGCGGTGACCGAGGCCGATCTTGTTGCCGCCGCGGTGATCTCCGGCAACCGCAACTTCGAGGGCCGCGTGCATCCGCAGGTGCGCGCCAACTACCTGGCCTCGCCCATGCTGGTGGTGGCCTATGCCCTGGCGGGATCGGTCAACATGGACCTGACCAAGGAGCCGGTGGGCTATGACAGGAAGAACGAGCCGGTCTATCTGAAGGACATCTGGCCGACGCCCAAGGAAATCAGCGCCGCCATCGCCAAGGCGGTCAAGCCCGCCAGCTTCAAGAAACGCTATGGCGACGTCTTCAAGGGCGACGCCAACTGGCGCAAGGTCAAGCTGGTCAAGGGCCAGACCTATCAGTGGGACATCGGTTCGACCTATGTGAAGAATCCGCCCTTCTTCGAGGGCATGGAGATCGAGCCCGCCCCGGTGGTCGAGATCGAGGGTGCCCGCGTGCTGGCGCTGTTCGGCGACAGCATCACCACCGACCACATCTCGCCCGCCGGCAACATCAAGGCGACCGCGCCGGGCGGCGTCTATCTGTCCGAGCATCAGGTGGCGCAGAAGGACTTCAACAGCTACGGCTCGCGCCGCGGCAATTTCGAACTGATGGAACGCGGCACCTTCGCCAATATCCGCATCAGGAACGAAATGATGGGCGGCGCCGAAGGCGGCAACACCATCTATTACAAGGAGCCCAACGCGACGGGCGAAACCATGTCCATCTATGACGCCGCCCAGGCCTACAAGAAGGACGGCCATGGCACGGTGGTGATCGGCGGCAAGGAATACGGCACCGGCTCTTCTCGCGACTGGGCGGCCAAGGGCCCCAAGCTGCAGGGCGTGCGCGCCGTCATCACGGAAAGCTTCGAGCGCATCCATCGCTCCAACCTGATCGGCATGGGGGTCGCGCCCTTCTGCTTCGAGGCGGGCAAGGGCCGCAAGGATTACGGCTTCACCGGCCGCGAGGTGCTGGACATTCCGGGCCTTTCGGGCGAACTCAAGCCGCGCCAGCAGATGACCGCCAAGGTGACCCGCCCGGACGGCTCGACCTTCGACCTGCCGCTGGTCCTGATGATCATGACGGCCGACGAAGTCGCCTACTTTAAAAACGGCGGCATTCTGCAATACGTCCTGCGCAATCTGGTCGCCGCTTAACACCACTGTCATGGCCCGCATACAGCGGGCCACCCAGTTGAAGAATGCTCCGCTTCTCGAAAACGGGGCGGTACCACCTGGGTGGCCCGCATTCGCGGGCCATGACAATCTTGGTTGATGACTTTTGATTCCCTCCAGATTGCCGCATCGCTGGCGCTGTTCGCCGCCAGTATCGGCGCCTGGATATTGGCCGCGCCGCTGAAGGCGCATGCGCGGCTCTATCTGCGCTTCGCCGCCATCCTGTTTGCCGCGCTGGCGGCGGCGTCGCCGCTGCGTCTGGGCGATGTCGCCGCCTTGCTGCTGTTGCCGCTGGCGGCGTCGGCGCTGGCGGTTTGCGCGGTGGCGCGGTTCGCCCGGCCGCTGAACAGCTTTGCCGCCAGCGCGGTGCTGGTGACGGGGCTTGCGGGCGGGCTGGGCGCCATGCTGTCGGGCGCAGGCCTGCCGGCGCTGGCGCCGGTGATGCTGCTGGGGCTGGCGATCGTCGCCGCGGCGCTCAATCGCGTGGCGATCCTGGCGGCGCTGTCGGGCGCGGGGCTGGTGGCGGCGGGACTTTGCTTTGTGGAGCAGGGCGCCGGCGCGGGCGCGATGCTGTTCTGCGCCGCCGCCCTGGTCGGGCTTTCCCGGCCTCCCGGTTCAGCTCTTGCGGTCGAACAACAGAGCTTGTCTCGGCAGGCAGCGGCCATAGGCCGTTTCCACCGCGACGCGGCTTTCGCGGCGCTCGGCAAGGGCCTGCCCCAGGACCTGCGCCACAAATGACGGCACCAGTCGCGGCCCGTCCCAGTATGGGTCGAAGCCGCGCGTCTCGTCCTGGCACACAAGCTCCACCGTCAGATGCGGCGGTGTGTTGTGCCGTTCGTCGCGGGGATCTTGTGTCTGTGCGCCGGAATGCCCGGTTTTGCTGGCTTTCTCGATCCCGCGCGCCGTCGCGGCAAGGGCTTTGAGGCCGCCGCGCGCGTCTGTGCTGAAGGGTCCGGTCACGTTCATGCCGGGATTCAAGGCAAGCTCCGCGCCGCCGATGGCGCGCCGCGGGTTTGCGGTTTTTTAAGCCCGCCTCGCCATACTCGCCCTCCAGAAAGGCCGGAGAAACTGGCCCGGGGATGGTGGATTGTGTTGAGCACCGCGTTGCAGAAGCGAGACAAGGTTACAGAGCTCGGCACGCTGGAGGCCGAACTGCGCTTGCGCCTCGCGGCCCAGGCCGCCAGGACGGCTGCCTTCGACTGGGACGTCGCCGCCGGCGCCATCACCTGGGACGGCGCCACCGACATCCTGCCGATGCACCTGGACAGCGCCCGCGCCGACAACCTGCTGGACGGCATCCCGGTCGAGCGCCGCGGCCCGCTGGTCGCGGTGCTGGAGGAGCGCGGCCCGCAATCGGAATTCCTGCTGGACATCGAGATCGCCAGCGCCATGGGCGCGGTGGTCTTCACCCTGTCGGGCACCCGCACGCCCGGCGAGGGCGGCCGCACCGCCCGGCTGGTCGGGCTGATGCGCGACACCACGGAGGGCGCGCGCGAGATACGCCGCCTGAGCTATCTGGCGACCCGCGACGAACTCACCGGCCATCTCAACCGCAATGCCCTGCGCGAGGAGATGACGCACGCCATTGAAACCGCCAAGGACGAAAACCGCAGCTGCGCCTTCCTGGTCACGTCGATCGACCGCCTCGCCATGATCAACGACAGTTTCGGCTTCGATGCCGGCGACGAGGTCATCATGGGGGTGGGCGAGCGCCTGGCCCGCACCCTGCGCGGCACCGACGTGATCGGCCGCACCGCCGGCAACAAGTTCGGCGTCATCCTGAAGAATTGCGCCGAGCGCGAGATCGCCTTGGTGGCGGCACGGCTGCGCGCGCTGGTGCGCGACAATGGCGTGGAAACCCGCAGCGGACTGGTCTCGGCCACCTGCAGCGTCGGCGCGGTGTGGCTGCCCAGCGCCGCCAACACCAGCCAGGAAGCCATGCTGCGCGCCGAACAGGCGCTGGACAAGGCGCGCGCCAACGGCCGCGACGGCTTCGCCACCTACCAGCCCTCGCTGGTGCGCGAGACCGTGCGCCTGCGCCAGATGCAGATCGCCGACCAGGTCGTGCTGGCGCTGAAGGAAAACCGCCTCAAGCTGGCCTACCAGCCCATCGTCTCGGCGCGCGGCCGCAAGGTCTCGCACTATGAATGCCTGCTGCGGATGATCAAACCCGATGGCGCGATCATCACCGCCGGCCATTTCGTGCCGGCCTGCGAGCAGATGGGCATCGTGCATCTGGTGGACCGCTGGGCGCTGGACGCCACCATCGCCCAACTGAAGGCGCATGCCGCCATCACCCTGGCGGTCAATGTCTCGGGCACCGCCGCCAGCGATCCGGCCTGGCTGCAGGGCTTTGTGGATACGGTGCGCAGCCATCCGGACGTGGCGGCGCGGCTGATCGTGGAACTGACGGAAACCGCCGCCCTGCACCATTTCGAGGAGAATGCCCACTTCGTCTCCCAGTTGCGCGAACTGGGCGCGCGGGTGGCGATCGACGATTTCGGCGCCGGCTATACCTCATTCCGCAACCTGCAGATGCTGCACGTCGATACCGTCAAGATCGACGGCTCGTATGTGAAGGACCTGTCGGTTTCGCCGGAGAACCAGGTCTTCGTGCGCACCCTGGTGGGCCTGGCCCGGAACTTCGACATCAAGACGGTGGCGGAATGGGTCGGCTCGGACGACGATGCGGCGCTGCTGCAGAGCTTCGGCGTGGATTATTTCCAGGGCTTCCACTTCGGCGAGCCGGTGATAAATCCCGAGTGGGCGTGATCTGAACTGTTGTCATCCCCGGCGAGCAGCGCATCGCAGATGCGGTGCGAGGGAAGGGGACCCAGGCTCCCACCATTGGAACGGTTTCGACAGTCCGGGTCCCCTTCCCTCGCGCCGCGCTGACGCGCGCCGCTCGCCGGGGATGACATCGTGCTTTGGCGCGATGTCATTTTTCCCAGGTCGTGACCTTCGAATTGCCGTCATTCTCGACAATGACGGTGAACTTCTGGCGCGGCGCCTCGAAATCCACCAGATAGCGGTCCTTGATCTTCTGGGTATGGGCCAGCTTGAAGTCGCCGCAATTGCTGCGGCAATACCGGGTCAGCCGGGTCTGGGCGATGTCCTGCGCCTCGCGCTGGGTCATGGGCGCGAAACATCCGCCCAAAGCCGCAACAGACAGAATGATGAAGCCCCCCCGTGCGGGATGCCTCATTTTTTCGCCAGTTCCGCCAGTTGCTTGCGCATCGCTTCCATTTCTTCCTTGAGGTCGGCGACCTCGTCGGAAGCGGGCTTGGCGGCCGGCTTGGGTTCCGCGGTCTTGGCGGCGACGCCGCCGAAAGGCACGAACATCGACATGGCATTCTCGAACATGGCGAGGTTCTGGCGCGTCAGGTTCTCGACCATCTGGTTGCCGCCGCCCAGCGCCTCGGCGATGCGGTCGCGCATCGCGCCCTGGTTCTTGGTGAAGCCTTCCATGCTCATGTCCAGGTAGCCGGGCACGAAGGATTGCAGGCTGTCGCCATAGAAGCGGATCAATTGGCGCAGGAACTTGATCGGCAGCAGCGACTGGCCCTTGGCTTCTTCCTCGAAGATGATCTGGGTCAGGACGCTGCGGGTGATGTCCTCGCCGGTGCGCGCGTCCTGGACCTCGAACTCCGTGCCTTCCTTCACCATGGCGGCGAGGTGATCGAGAGTCACATAGGATGAGGTCTGGGTGTTGTAGAGCCGCCGGTTGGCGTACTTCTTGATGATGACCGGACCTTCGGCTTTGGCTTTGGCTTCTGACACGATATCCCCGACTGTGCTGGCGTCCGCCCCCCGGCGGAGCATGTATACTGCTGCTAAAGACACCACCCCGCAGTCGCCCTGTCCAGCGCCATTTTGCATTCGCAATAGGCGACGGCCCGGGAGTTCCCGTTTAAACCGTTGAAAGGTTAGGGTCTTTTTGCCACGGTTTACCATTGCTCGCGTTCGCGGCATTTTGCGCGCGGCAATAACAAACAAGGCTCCCCCATGGAAGATGTCGTCATCGTTTCCGCCGCCCGTACCCCGGTTGGCGCCTTCAACGGCGCTTTCGCCGCCGTGCCCGCCCACAAGCTGGGCGAGGTCGCCATCAGGGCCGCGCTGGAACGCGCCAATCTCGCGCCCGCCGACGTCTCCGAAGTCATTCTCGGCCAGGTGCTGACCGCGGCCCAGGGCCAGAACCCCGCCCGCCAGGCCTCCATCGCCGCCGGGCTGCCCATCGAAGTGCCCGCCTGGGGCATCAACATGGTGTGCGGCTCGGGCCTGCGCACGGTGGCGCTGGCGGCGCAGGCGATCGGCGCGGGCGACAGCAGGATCGTGGTGGCGGGCGGCCAGGAATCCATGACCCTAGCGCCCCATGCCGCCGCCCTGCGCGCCGGGCACAAGATGGGCGACCTCAACTTCATCGACGTGATGATAAAGGACGGGCTGTGGGACGCCTTCAACGGCTATCACATGGGCATGACGGCGGAGAATGTCGCCAAGGAATTCCAGATCACCCGCGAGGAGCAGGACCGTTTCGCGGTCGGCTCGCAGAACAAGGCCGAGGCCGCCAAGAAGGCCGGCAAGTTCAAGGACGAGATCGTCCCTGTCACCATCAAGGGCCGCAAGGGCGATACCGTGGTGGACAGCGACGAATATATCCGCGACGGCGTGACCTATGAATCGGTGGCCGGGCTCAGGTCCGCCTTCATGAAGGACGGCACCGTGACCGCCGCCAATGCCAGCGGCATCAATGACGGCGCCGCCGCCCTGGTGCTGATGACGGCCAAGGAAGCGGCTGCCCGCGGCCTGACGCCGCTGGCGCGCATCGCCTCCTGGGCCCAGGCCGGCGTGGACCCCAAGGTGATGGGCACCGGCCCCATCCCGGCCTCGCGCCGGGCGCTGGAAAAGGCCGGCTGGAAGGTGGGCGACCTGGACCTGATCGAGGCCAATGAGGCGTTTGCCGCCCAGGCCTGCGCCGTCAACAAGGAACTGGATTGGGACCCGGCCAAGGTCAACGTCAATGGCGGCGCCATCGCCATCGGCCACCCCATCGGGGCGTCGGGCGCGCGCATCCTGACCACGCTGCTGTTCGAGATGGGCAAGCGCGACGCCAAGAAGGGCCTTGCGACGCTTTGTATTGGCGGCGGCATGGGCATCGCTCTGACGGTAGAGCGGTAAACCCATCCCGGCGACGGACGCCTTGATCTCGCGCAATCCTGCGCTGCGTCATCGCGCATATGGGGCGAGCGCGCGATTGGCGCAGCGCAGCATGTGTTTTTGTTGAAGCCCGCGTTTTCGCGCCCTACAACCGAAGGCAAGAAATCAAGGGACGAAACACATGGCACGGGTAGCGGTGGTCACGGGCGGCACGCGCGGCATCGGCGAGGCGATCTCGGTCGCCCTCAAGCAGGCCGGATATGTCGTGGCCGCGAACTATGCGGGCAATGACGACCGCGCCAGGGCCTTCAGCGAGGTCACCGGCATTCCGGCCTACAAATGGGACGTGGCCGATTACGACGCCTGTGTCGCGGGCATCAAGCGGGTGGAAGCGGAACTGGGCCCCGTCGAGGTGATCGTCAACAATGCCGGCATCACCCGCGACGCCACCATGAAGAAGATGGCGCGTGCGGCCTGGGACGAGGTGCTCGATACCAACCTGGGCGGCTGCTACAACATGTGCAAGGCGGCGTGGGACGGCATGCTGGCGCGCGGCTTCGGCCGCATCGTCAATATCGGCTCGATCAACGGCCAGGCCGGCCAGTATGGCCAGGTGAATTATGCCGCCGCCAAGTCCGGCATCCACGGCTTCACCAAGGCGCTGTCGCAGGAAGGCGCCGCCAAGGGCATCACCGTCAACGCCATCGCGCCGGGCTATATCGACACCGACATGGTGGCGGCGGTGCCGCCGGAAGTGCTGGCCAAGATCGTCGCCAAGATCCCGGTCGGCCGCCTGGGCAAGGCCGAGGAGATCGCGCGCGGCGTGCTGTTCCTGGTGGCGGACCAGGGCGGGTTCATCACCGGCAGCACGCTGTCCATCAACGGCGGCCAGCATATGTACTAGAATTCCCCCTCCCGCGAGGGGAGGGGAGAGCAAGGAGCGGGGTTCCTGCTCAGTCCGCGAAACGCCTCGCGCCTCTACGCAGCACTATGTCTGACCGCGTATTCAGAGCTTTGTTGCACGTAGTCCCTAAGGGTTGAAATTCGAACTGCGGGAAGGTCATACGGTCGTCGCAACGGGCGTTATCCAGGAATACGTCTAAACGGCGGCGCCTTCGACAAAGCCATATCGAGCCTGTAAAACCTCGACATGATCTCATCCCTCACCGCCGAGAAGCTTGCCTGCGCGCGCGGCGACAGAAAGCTGTTCGACGGCCTGTCGTTTCGCGTCCGTGCCGGGCAGGCGCTCAGTGTGGTAGGGCCGAATGGCGCCGGCAAGACTTCGCTGTTGCGGTTGATCGCGGGATTTCTGACGCCGGTATCCGGCCGCATCGTCGTCAAGACCGCTGGAACCGAAAGCGACGATGCCGACGAGCGCGGCAAGCTGATCGGCTGGCTGGGGCATCATGACGGCCTCAAGCCGCAACTGACCGTTCTGGAACAATTGAAATTCTACGCCCAGCTTTATGATCGCCCCCTCCGCCCTTCGGGCACCTCCCCCGTAACGACGGGGGAGGAAAGCAGCGGTGCCTTGCTCGAACGTGTCGGGCTCGCGCGCCAGGCCGAACTGCCCTGCCGCTATCTCAGTGCCGGGCAGCGCCGCCGCCTGGCCCTGGCGCGGCTGGTGGCGTCCAATCGTTCGCTGTGGCTTCTGGACGAGCCTTTCGCGGCGTTGGACACGGCGGGCCAGGCGCTGGTGGCGCATTTGATGGCGGCGCATTGCGGGCAGGGCGGCATCATCATCGCCGCCACCCATGATCCCCTGGGGCTTGGCAATGAAAGCCTCAGATTGTGAGCCCCTTTCTCACCTTGCTCGCCCGCGACCTGAAACTGGCGGCGCGTTCGGGCGGCAGCGCGGCGCTGGCGCTGTCCTTCTTCGCTTTGGTGGCGACATTGGTGCCGCTGGGCGTGGGGGCGGACCTGCACCTTCTGGCGCGGGTGGCGGGCGGCATCCTGTGGGTGGGGGCGGTGCTGGCGGCGCTGCTGTCGCTGGACCGGCTGTTCCAGGGCGATTACGAGGACGGTTCGCTGGACGTGATCGCGTTGTCGCCGCTGCCGCTGGAACTGACGGCGCTGGCCAAGATCGCGGCGCACTGGCTTTCCACCGGCCTGCCGCTGACCCTGTTGTCGCCGCTGCTGGCCTTGATGTTCAACCTGCCGGGCCCGGCCATCCTGACCCTGTTCGTGTCGCTTCTGATCGGCACCCCGGCGGTCAGCGCCATCGGGGCCATCGGCGCCAGCCTGACGCTCTCCCTGAAAAGGGGCGGGTTGATCCTGCCCCTGATCATCCTGCCGCTGGTGACGCCGGCGGTGATATTCGGCGCGGGCGCGGTGTCGCAGACCCTGGACGGCATGGCCGCCGCCGGGGCGCTGCAATTGCTGGCGGCTTTCAGCTTTGCCGCCGTGCTGCTAAGTCCCTTCGCGGCGGCGGCGTCTGTCCGCCTCAACTTGTCCAATTGAAGTGGGGGGCTCCCGAATGAACTGGCTGTTCCGCTACGCCAATCCCCACAATTTCATGCGCCTGTCGGGGGCGGTGCTGCCCTTCACGGCCATCGCCACCGCGATCTGCCTGGCGGCGGGGCTTTATTTCAGTTTCAGCGTGCCGCCGGATTACCAGCAGGGCACCACCATCACCATGCTGTTCATCCATGTGCCCGCCGATGTGGTGGCGGAACTGGCCTATGGCGCGATCGCGGTGTGTTCGCTGTTGTCGCTGGTGTGGCGTCATCCCTTGTCCGACACCGCGGCGCGCGCCGCCGCCCCCTTCGGCGCGCTGTTCACGGCGCTGGGCCTGATCACCGGAGCGCTGTGGGGCAAGCCCATGTGGGGCACCTATTGGGTGTGGGATGCGCGGCTGACCAGCTTCCTGCTGCTGCTGTTCCTGTATCTGGGCTATATGGCGTTGTGGAATGCGATCGAGGACGAGACCCGCGCCGCCCGCGCCGCCGCCATCCTGGCGCTGGTCAGCGCGATCAACCTTCCCATCATCAAATTCTCGGTGGACTGGTGGAGTACCCTGCACCAGGGCGAAACCATCATGGCGGGCAAGCTGGCGCCGGTATACCTGCCGCCCTTCCTGCTGATGATGGCGGGCTACACGCTGCTGTTCCTGACTCTCTGGATGATCCGCATCCGCACCGCCATCGTCGAGCGCCGTGCCCGCAACCTGATGGTGAGCGCATGAATTTCGACATGGGAGCCTATGGCGCCTATATCTGGCCGGCCTATGCCATATCGGCCCTGGCATTGACCGGTGCCACGGTGTGGACCGTGACGGCCTGGCGCGCGGCCAGGAAGAAACTCGCGGCGCTGGAACAAAAGAAATGAAGCGCTGGGTTTTCATCATTCCCATTGCCGGTTTCGCGGTGCTGGCCTTCTTCCTGTTCAACAGCCTGTGGCATCCCGAGACCGGGCCGGTGCCGTCGGCCCTGATCGACAAGCCGGCGCCGCGCCTGACATTGCCGGCGCTGGATGCGGGCAGCGCCGCCTTCACTCCGGCCGATCTCGCCGCCGGCCATGTCAGCGTGGTCAATGTCTTTGCCTCCTGGTGCGCGCCCTGCCGCACCGAGACGGCGCAGCTCGACCTGCTGTCGAAACTGCCTGGCGTGGCGCTGTACGGCCTGACCCAGAAGGACAAGCCCGACGCCACCCGCGCCTTCCTGAACGAAGTCGGCAATCCTTTCGCCCGCATCGCCCGCGACGATGACGGCCGTGCCAGCATCGAATGGGGCGTCTATGGCGTACCCGAGACCTATGTGGTGGACGCCAAGGGCATCATCCGGTTGAAATATGTGGGACCGCTGACCGATGCGGTGCTGGCCCAGCAGGTGATCCCCGCCATCAAGGCGGCGCAGCAGAATTAGGACTTTGCTAACCCTGTTTTGACAGGGTGGGCTTCATGCAAGTCAGCGCCACATTGATCGCCGCCCAGCAGGCTGCCCGCGAGGCGCGGTCCAGGCTGCAGATGCCGCATACATCTCAAGTGGGGGCACCGGCCCAATCGCCAGGCCAGGCCAGTTTCGCCTCGGCGCTGGAAAAGACCGCCGGTGTGAAAGACAGCTTCGCGGCCCTGCCGCTGAAGCAAACCGCGCTTGCCGCTCCGGCGGTGGCGCAGGCGCCCGCGCAACCGGGCGCGCGGCTGGGGATGCATCTCGACATCACGGTCTGATAGTTGTCATGGCCCGCGCATGCGGGCCACCCAGTTGGGTAGGAAGCCGCCGCTTCCGAATTGAATATCGAACCAAATTGTTGGAGTCGCGCCGGTGTCACCTGGGTGGCCCGCTGTTGCGGGCCATGACAGCAGCGGAGGTGTCAGCCGCCCAGCTTCCTGCGGCGGACATTGCGGCGGGCGGGGCGGCCGCCATCGGCCGACAATTGCTCGGCCGCCTGGGCGATCTGGGACAGCGCCTTGACGAATTTCTGACGCTCCGGGATCGGCAGGGCTTCCAGCAAGGCGCGCTCGGCGCGATCGGCGGCGTTGCGCGCGCCGCGCAGGGCCTTGCGGCCGGCCGGGCTGATCGCCACGGCATTGGCGCGCTGGTCTTCCTCGGTGCGCTCGCGCGACAGCAGGCCTTTTTCCAGCATGCGGCGCACCATCTCCGCCAGGGTCGAACGGTCGATGCCGGTGATCTCGACCAGGGCGGTCTGGCTGGCGCCGTCATTCTGTTCCAGGGCGCACAGCAGCGTGAACTGCTGCTTGGTCAGTTCCTTGCCGCCGGCTTCGCGCGCATAGAGGTCGCCATAGAATTGCTGGCAGCGGCGGATCAGGTGGGAGGGGGCTTCGGAAAGGTCAAACCCATTTCCCGGCCTGCGCTGCCCCTTCATCATCCGAAGTCCCCTATTCGCCCGTGACGCATCTTACGCAGGGCGCGTACCATCGGATCACTTCCCTTCTTCGGGGCCCGTGTTCTTGGGGCCCATGTTCGGGTTCGTGAAACTGCATGAGGCGCTCTGGAGGGGCAGTTAAAAACGGTTTGCGCGCCCATGTCCATGCGCAAATTTTTCGTCGTTCATATTGCAAAGCGTGGCGTGTTGCGATCCGCGCAGATCGCGTGCCGTAGCGGCACAATGAATGGTATGTATGCAGTTCACGAACACATTTGATGCAGCCCGCGATGCGGTGTCGAAGAAATCGTCCGTCCGCGCATCAATCTTGCGCGCTGCCGGGCTGGGCCGCCTGATGTTTTATCACCAGCGGGGTCTGTGCGAGCGCGAACAGGAAGATCAGGGGAATGATGCCCCACACCTTGAACGAAACCCAGGTATCGGTGCTGGTCATGCGCCATACGGTCTCGTTGATCACCGCCAGCGCCAGGAAGAACAGCCCCCACCGCACCGTCAGTTTTTTCCAGCCCGCTTCGTCCAGCTCGAACGCCTGGGCGAAAACATATTTGATGAACAGGCGGTTGAAGCGAAGCCCGCCCAGCAGCACGGCGCCGAAAAAGCCGTACAGCACCGTCGGCTTCATCTTGATGAAGACGTCGTTCTTCAGATACAGGGTCAGTCCGCCGAAGATCACCACCAGGATGGCGGTGAACAGCGGCATGGGCGACACCCGCTTTTCCAGCATGTAGCCGATAGCGAGCGCCGCCAGCACCGCTACCATGAAGGCCGCGGTGGCGCCGAATATCCCCAGGTATTTGAAGCCCGCGAAAAAGATGAGCAGCGGCCCCAGGTCGAGGGCGAGGCGGCGGATTTGCGGGTTCATCGGCGTCCTTGTACGGAAGTTTCCTGGCCCACCAACGCGCGGGCGAAATCGGCGGCGACAAAAGGCTGCAGGTCGTCCACCCCTTCGCCCACCCCGATATAATGCACCGGCAGGCCGAAACGGGCCGCCAGCGCCACCAGGATGCCGCCCTTGGCGGTGCCGTCCAGCTTGGTCATCACCAGTCCCGTGACCGGAACCGAGGCGCTGAAGGCTTCCACCTGCGAGATGGCGTTCTGGCCGGTGGTGGCGTCCAGCACCAAAAGCACAGCGTGTGGCGCGGACGCATCAAGTTTCTTGATGACGCGGGCGATCTTTTCCAACTCGGCCATAAGACCGGCCTTGTTCTGCAAACGCCCCGCGGTATCGATCAATAAAATGTCAGAGCCGTTGAGCCGCGCTTTTTCCAGCGCCTCGAAGGCAAGCCCCGCGGCGTCGCCGCTCGGCCTGGTGGCGACGAACTGGGCGCCCGCCCGGTCGGACCAGACGCGCAACTGCTCGATGGCGGCGGCGCGGAAGGTGTCGCCCGCCGCCAGGGTGACTTTGGCGCCTTCCTCGGACAGGCGCTTGGCCAGCTTGCCGATGGTGGTGGTCTTGCCGGTGCCGTTGACGCCGGCCACCAGGATCACAAAGGGCTTCTTGTCGTCCGCCACCGTCAGCGGCTTCTGGACCGGCGCCAGGACCGCGGCGATCTCGCGCGCCAGGATGTCGCGCAGCTCACCGGGCGAGATTTCGGCGTCATAGCGGTTCTTCGCCACGGCGGCGGCGATCCTGGCCGCCTGGCCCGCGCCCATGTCGGCCTTGATCAGCGCCTCTTCCAGTTCGGCGACGGTTTGCGCATCCAGCTTCTTCTTGGTGAAGACGTCGGCCAGGCCCAGGCTGGAGCGCGACAGGCCGTCTTTCAGCCGCTCGAAGAAGGTGGGCGGTGGCGGGGCTTCTCCGAATGTCCTCATGCCGCGACCGCCGTGAGCCGGTCGCCATTGCGGCCGGTAACCCGCACCGGCAGGAAGGTGCCGTGCGCGACATCGCCGATCTCGACCGGCGTGAAGCAGGGCGTGCGCCCGATCCTGCGGCCATCAGGGCCGGCGCGTTCGGCCAGCACGGTGTGGCGGGAACCGATCATGGCGTCCAGCCGCGCGGCGAGGGCCCGTCCGCCTGTGGCGCGCAGGCGCTGGGCGCGCTCCTTGACCAGGGCGCGGGGCAGGCCGGGCATCTTCGCGGCCGGCGTGCCGGGGCGCGGGCTGAAGGGAAAGACGTGCAGCAGGGACAACCCGGCATCGTCCACAAGTTGCAGGCTGTTTTCGAACATCGCTTCGGTCTCGGTGGGAAAGCCCGCGATCAGGTCGGCGCCGAACGCGGCGTCGGGGCGATAGCGGCGCACCGTTTCGCAGAACGCAATGGTGTCGGCGCGGCCGTGGCGGCGCTTCATGCGTTTGAGGATCATGTCGTCGCCCGACTGGGCCGAGAGATGGAAATGCGGCATCAGCCGTTCTTCTTCCGCGATGGCGCGCATCAGGGCGGCATCGGCCTCGATGGTATCGATCGAGGACAGGCGCAGCCGCTTCAGTTCGGGCACCAGCCGCAGGATCTTTTCCACCAGCGTCCCCAGCCCCGGAGATCCCGGCAAATCAGCGCCGTAAGAGGTGATATCCACTCCGGTCAGCACGATCTCCGGGAAGCCTTTCTCGACCAGGCGGCGGGCCTCGTCCACCACCGCGCCCATCGGCACCGAACGGCTGTTGCCGCGACCGTAAGGGATCACGCAAAAGGTGCAGCGATGGTCGCAGCCATTCTGCACCTGCAGGAAGGCGCGGGTATGGCCGTCGAAGTGATCCACCATCTGCGGCGCGGTTTCGCGCAGGCTCATGATGTCGTTGACGCGGACTCTCTCGGCCTTGCCGACGCCGAAATCCGCATAGGTTTGCGCCGCCAGCTTTTCGGCATTGCCGATCACTTGATCCACTTCCGCCATGGCGGCATAGCGTTGCGGCTCGATCTGGGCGGCGCAGCCGGTGACGATGATGCGGGCGTTGGGATTTTCGCGCTTCAGCCGCCGGATCGCCTGGCGCGACTGGCGCACCGCCTCGGCCGTCACCGCGCAGGTATTGACCAGGATGCAGTCGCGCAACTGGGCCTGCTGCGCGCGGTCCCGGATCGCCTCGCTTTCATAGGCGTTCAGGCGGCAACCGAAGGTGACGACCTGTACGGTCATAACTCGTCCACATTGACGCGGCCGCGAAAGGGCGTGGCGGCGGGGCCGGTCATCAGCACATGGTTGTCATCCTCACGCCATTCGATGAACAGCGAGCCGCCATCCAGGATCAGCTCCACCTTGCGCCCGGCCAGCCCGCGCCGCACCGCCGCCACGGCGGTGGCGCAGGCGCCGGTGCCGCAGGCCAGCGTCACGCCGACGCCGCGCTCCCACACCCGCATGCGGATGCGCGCGGGGTCCAGCACCTGGGCGAATTCCACATTCACCCGCCTGGGAAAGAAGGGCAGGTTTTCGATCCTGGGGCCCAGCACGGTGACGGGGGCCTTTTGCGCATCGGGCACGAACAGGATGCAATGGGGATTGCCCACGGAGACGGCGCTGGCGGAAACGGTGGTTCCGCCGATGTCGAGGGGGAAATCCGCCGTGTCCACCGGGGCGGCCAGCGGCAATTCCTGCCAGTCCAGCCGGGGCTCGCCCATGTCCAGGGTCACCAGGCCCTTGCCGGCGTCGGTGCAGATCAGCAGGCCGCCCTTGGTGGCGAGCTTGGCCCGCACCCAGCCGCGCTCGTCCATCAGCAGGCGGGCGACGCAGCGGGTGGCGTTGCCGCAGCTTTCCGATTCCGCGCCATCGGCGTTGTAGAACCGGATGGAGGCATCGGCGTCCGCGCCGCCGGGCCCGATCACCACCACGGTGTCGCAGCCGATGCCGAAATGGCGGTCGGCGACCTTGCGGACCTGTTCCGCGGTCAGGGTGAAGGCGATGTCGCGGGCGTCGAACACGACGAAATCATTGCCCAGGCCGTGCATTTTCAGGAAAGCGGTCATCAGGGGGTTATAGGGGCCCGTCCCGCCCTTTTCCATGGACCTTTTTCATGGACTTGGGCCGGTAAAATTCTCAATCTCACCCTGAAAATCCCGGATCGGCCATGCGCGCAACCCTGTGCCTGATGTTCCTTGTTCTGGGCCTCTCGGGAGCCTTTGCCGTGACAACTGACGATCCCTATGCCTGGCTGGAGGATGTGCATGGCCCAAAGCCGCTGGCCTGGGTGGCGCAGCAGAACAAGGTGTCGCTTGGGGCGCTGAAAGCCGACCCGCGCTATCAGGCAAATTACGATTCCATCCTGCAGGTGCTGGACGCCACCGACCGCATTCCCTCGGGCACCTTGCGCAAAGGCCATGTCTATAATTTCTGGCAGGATGCCGCCAACCCCAAGGGCCTGTGGCGGCGCACCACCATCGCCGGCTACCAGGCGGCGCATCCGTCCTGGGAGGTGCTGCTGGATGTGGATGCCCTGGCCAAGGCGGAGAAGGAAAACTGGGTGTTCAAGGGCGCCAGTTGCGCCCCCAGCGGCAAGCCCTATTGCCTGATCTCGCTGTCGCGCGGCGGCGGCGATGCGGTGGTGATCCGGGAGTTCGATACCGAGGCCAGGGCCTTTGTGAAGGACGGCTTCAGCCTGGCGGAGGCCAAGAGCGATGCCAGCTACGTCAACGATGACACCAGCATCTATTATGCCGACGGCAATGGGCCGCTGACCAAATCGGGATATGCGCGCCAGGTGAAATTCTGGAAGCGGGGCGACCCGGCGGTCGGGCATGTCATCTACGACGGCAAGCCCGAAGATGTGCTGGCCGCGCCCGCCGTCTTCCACACCGGCACCTGGGAAGACGTTGCGCTGGTGGTGCGTGCCGTCAGCTTCTTCGAAAGCGAGTATTTCATCTTCGGGCCGGAGAATGAGCGGCGCAAATTGCCTTTGCCGCTGTCCGCCGATGTCAAGGGCGCACTGGGCCGCCGGATAATCTTCACCTTGCGCGAAGACTGGCAGACGCCGGACGGCAGGGTGCTTGCGAAGGGCGGCCTGTTCGCGGCGCCGCTGGAAGACGATAACAGCATGGATGTGGCGCGGGTGGAAACGGTCTTCGTACCGCAGGTGCGCCAGAGCGTGGAAAGCGTCGCCACCGGCCAGGGCAAGCTGTTCGTGGTGATCAATGACAATGTCATCGGCGCGGTGCATGCCTTTACGCCTGGGACCGCGGGCGGCTGGTCGGACAAGGTGCTGGCGCTGCCCGGCAATGGCGCGCCCGACATCGCCTCCACCAACGATTATGGGCCGCAGGCCCTGTTCAGCTTCCAGAATTACCTGACCCCGCCGACGCTGTATTTCGACGGCGGCGATGACCAGCCCAAGCCCATCAAGTCATTGCCGGCGCGGTTCGACGCCTCCGGCCTGGTGACGGAGCAATTCGAGGCCACGTCAAGGGACGGCACGAAAATTCCCTATTTCGTCACCCGCCCCAAACTGCTGCACGGACCCGCGCCCACCATCCTGTATGGCTATGGCGGTTTCGAAGTGTCGCTGACCCCCGGCTACAGCGCCAATTTCGGGCGGCTGTGGCTGCGCCATGGCGGCATCTATGTGGTGGCCAACATCCGCGGCGGCGGCGAGTTCGGCCCGGCCTGGCATGACGCCGCGCTGAAGACCAACCGCCAGAAGGCATTCGACGATTTCGAGGCGGTGGCGGCCGACCTCGCGGCGCGCGGGCTGACCACGCCCAAACAGCTTGGCATCATGGGCGGCTCCAATGGCGGGCTGCTGGTCTCCACCGTGATGGTGCAACGCCCCGACCTGTTCGGCGCGGTGGTGTGCCAGGTGCCGCTGATCGACATGATCGCCTACAGCCATATCGGTGCGGGCGCTTCGTGGGTCGGGGAATATGGCGATCCGGCGATCCCGGCGGAACGCGATTACATTCTTTCCTACAGTCCGTACCAGAATGTGAAAGCGGGCGTCGCCTATCCGCCGGTGTTCTTTGTCACCGCCACCAGCGATGACCGGGTGTCGCCGGTGCATGCCCGCAAGATGGCGGCGAAGATGGCGGCGCAGGGCCATGAGGTCCTGTTCTACGAGAATACCGATGGCGGCCATGCCGCCGCCGCCGATCACAAACAGTCGGCCGAGATGTGGGGGCTGAGCTTCGTCTATCTGGCGCAGAAACTGGGCCTGAAATCCTGAAACCTTGAAGTCTTGAGCCGTTAAGCAATTAACCGGGAATGCATCGGCGCAGGGTTGGCAGTGCGCTAAACCGTGACTGTCCCGATTTGAGGCATTTGCCCATGCTGATCCTGCTGACACGCTTTCGCCGCGACATTCGCGGCGCCACCGCCGTCGAATATGGCCTGCTCGCCGCCCTGATCGCGGTCGCCATCATCAGCGGCATCACCGCCGTCGGCACCAAACTGTCCGGCACTTTCGATACCCTGTCCGGCGCGCTGAAATAGCGCCATCCCGTCGGACGGCCGGCCCCCATCGACAATAAAAAGCCCGCCAGTGGCGGGCTTTTTATTTCAGCGACCCTTGGCGATCCGCGGCTTGGGCGGGGCGGCCGGCGCTTCCTTGGGCTTGGACGCCTTGTAGATCTTGGTCAGGGCCTCGCGGCTCTTCACCGAGGCAGCGGACATGTCGGGCAGTTTGGGCATGGCGGGAACTTTCGGGTTCGTGGCGGAGGCGGAATATCTGGCCCCACCTTAAGTGCCTGTCAGCCTTCCGTAAACGGACGAAACGGTGGCCCCAGATATGCCCTTGGCGCGCAGCAACAACCCAACCTGTAGCCCCGGGGCCGCTCCCCGGGCGCGGATGCGCCCCTTAAACAAAACAGGGCGCCCGCGCAGGGCGTCAGCCCGGAGCGGCGCCCTGTATGCCCACCCGCACCAGATAGACCGACTGCGAGGCGCACATCCACAGCCAGTCCCGCTTGGGACCGCAGAAGCACAGATTGGCGCAGGTCTCGGGCAGGCGGATGCGGCCGATCAGCTTGCCGGCGGGGTTCCACACCGTCACCCCCATATAGCCCGGCACCGAGGTCGAGCCCGACCAGACATTGCCCGCCACATCGACCCGGTGACCGTCGAAACCGCATTTCACGCCATCGACCATGCCGTCGCTGAACACACGCTGGCCCACGATGCCGCCGCCCTTCACCTCCGCGACATCGATATTGGCGCCCCAGACGAAATAGACCTTGGTGTAGTCGGGCGAGAAGGCGATGCCGTTGGGCACCAGGCCGGGCTTGCCTTCCAGCACCACGTCGATCCTGCCGCTGGGGTCCACGCGGTAGATGGAGGGCGGGCGCAGCTGGTGGCGCGACCCCATGATGCCGGCGCTGCCGTTGCCGATGCGGTTGCTGGCCAGGCCCTTGGGGTCCAGCGGGCCCGGCCCGTCATCGGGATGGCCTTCCTGCAGCAGCGAGCCGTAATAGGGATCGGTGAACCAGATGCTGCCGTCCTTGTGCACGGCGATGTCATTGGGCGAGTTCAGCGGCTGGCCGTTGTAATTGTCGGCGATGACGCTCATCGAGCCGTCATGCTCCCAGCGCACCACGCGGCGCAGGTAATGTTGCGCCGAGATCTGGCGGCCTTCGAAATCGAAGGTATTGCCGTTGGAGTTGAAGCTCTGGCGGCGGAAGGGCGTGATCTCGCCGGTCTCCCAGATGTAGCGGTATTGCACGTCGCCCGCCACGTCGCTGAACACCACATACTGGCCTTCGCCGGACCAGGCGGGGCCTTCCGCCCACTGGAAGCCCGTCTTCAGGCGAACGATGCTGGAATGGCCGACAAAGATGCCGGCATCGGGATCGAGCGCCAGGATGTCGGGATCGGGAAAGACATTGGGCGGGGCATCGGGCCCGAACACCCGGCCGTTCAGCACCGAACTGACGGGGGCGAATTGCGGCTTGTCGGCGGCCCAAGAAGGAATCGAGCCGAGCGCGGGTACAGAAATCGCGGCGCCCGCAATCATGCCGCGGCGCGTCAAATCGAATGTCATGAATCCCTCCCTGGATATTGTTGTTCTGGAGGGAAAGGGAGCCCGCGCGGGCGGCGGTGTCAATCCGGCTAGAGGCCGGGCCGGTCGACTTTCCGTACCCCGTCGAGGCCGCGCAGTATGGCTTCGATGTCGGTGACCTCCTGGGGGCTCAGGCGGGCGAGGGTAATGGAAATGCTTTCCATTTCTCCGTTTTCGCCGGGGGTGGCGACATAGCGGGTGATGCGGCGCGCGCGATAGCCGAGGGCCGCTTCCAGCGCGGCCAGGGACAGCCGGCCGGGCTCGGTTTCCAGCAACAGTTCGTGGGTCTTGTGACGTTGCTGGAAGCGTTCCTCCAGTGGCTTGATCCCGGCCAGGATAATCATGATGACGATGGTGGCGGCCACCGCCTCGGGATAGAGGCCGCCGCCCACCGCCAGGCCGATCGCCGCCACCGACCACAGGCTGGCCGCCGTGGTCAGGCCGCGCACCACCTCGCCGCGCAGCAGGATCGAGCCCGCGCCCAGGAAGCCGATGCCCGACACGACCTGGGCGGCGATACGCGAGGGATCGAGGATGACATTGCGCGTGCCCAGGATGTCGGAGAAGCCGAAGGCCGACACGATCATGAACAGGCAGGCGCCGACGCTGACCAGCATGTGGGTGCGCAGGCCCGGCGCCCAGGCCTTCTTCTCGCGCTCGATGCCGATGACGCTGCCCAGCAGGGCGGCGATCAGCAGGCGCAGGATCAGGTTCCAGTCGAGCGGCGTGATCAACCCGGCGCGGCCCCCTGGATGTTGACCCGCAGCAGATAGATCGACTGGGTGCCGCACATGAACAGCCAGTCGCGCTTGGGGCCAGCGAAGCACAGGTTGGGGCACACTTCCGGCAGGCGGATGCGGCCGATCAGCTTGCCGGCCGGATTCCACACCGTGACGCCGGAATAGCCCAGGGTCGAGGTCGAGCCGGACCAGATATTTCCGGCGCGGTCGGCGCGCATGCCGTCGGGGCCGCAATGGAGGCCGTCCACCATGCAGTCGGTGAAAAGGCGCAGGTTGGTGACTTTCGCGCCGTCGACATCGCCCACCCACAGCCCGCCGCCGCGCACCAGATAGACCTTTTTGTAATCGGGCGAGAAGCAGATGCCGTTGGGCCACAGGCCCTTTTCCTCGGGCACCACCACGTCCAGGCGGCCCGACGGGTCCCAGCGATAGATGTTGCGCGGCAAGACCTGGCGGGTGGCGCCGATGATGCCGGTGCCGCCCGCGCCGACATCGGGATCGAAGCGCCCATCGGCGTTCATCGGCCCGCCCGCCGCATCGGGATGGCCTTCCGACAACTGGCCGCCATAGGGCGGATCGGTGAACCAGATGCTGCCGTCGGGATGCGGCGCAAGGTCGTTGGGCGAGTTGAGCGGCTGGCCGTTGTAATTGTCGGCCAGCACCTTCAGCGAGCCGTCATGTTCCCAGCGCACCACCCGGCGCAGGAAATCCTGGCACGACACCTGGCGGCCCTCGAAATCGAAAGTGTTGCCGTTGGAATTGTAGGAGGGGCTGCGGAACACCGTCATCTGGCGCGTCTCCCAGATATAGCGGTACTGCCTGTCGCCCTTCACGTCGCTGAACAGCGCATATTGCCCGGCGGCGCACCAGGCAGGACCTTCCGCCCATTCCAGTCCGGTATGGATGCGGTGGATCATCTCCTGGCCCACCACCAGGCGGCCGAAGGACGGATCGAGGATCAGCACATCGGGATCGGGATTCATCAGCGGCGGCGCATGGGGGCCGAAATCGCGCGGCGGATTGGAAATCACCGAGGGCCATGTGCCCGTCGCGGGCTTGTCGGCGGCGTGGGCGAGGGACGGGACGACGGCGGCCGTGCCCGCGATCATGCCGCGGCGCGTCAAATCGAATGTCATGAAATCTCCTCCCGATATTGCTGTTCTGGCAGGAAGGGGAACCTGTGGGGGCGCATGAGTCAATCCACTCCCATGTCATGGCCGGGTCAAGCCCGGCCATGACATGTCGAGTTGTTATCCCGGCGCTGCGCCTCTGGGCGCGGATGCGCCCAATCAAACAAACAAGGCGCGCGACAGGCGTCAGCCTGGAGCCGCGCCTTGTATGTTGACGCGCAGCATGTAGATGGACTGGGTCGCGGCCATGAACAGGTGGTCGCGCTTGGGTCCGGCGAAGCAGAGATTGGCGCAGCCCTCCGGCAACCGGATGCGGCCGATCAACTGGCCTTGGGGATTCCATACCGTCACCCCGGCATAGCCCAGCGGCGCGGCGGAACTGCACCAGATATTGCCGGCGCGGTCGGCGCGCATGCCGTCGGGGCCGCATTTTATGCCGTCCACCATACAGTCGGTGAAGACGCGCAGGTTCTGGACCTTGGTGCCCACAATGTCGCCGACGCTGATGCCGCCGCCGCGAATGACATAGACCTTCGAATAATCCGGCGAGAAGCAGATGCCGTTGGGCGCCTTGCCTGGCTCGAACGGCACCGCCACCTCGACCTTGCCGCTCGCATCCACGCGATAGACATTCATCGGCAACTGCTGGTGCATGCCGCCGGCCTTGGCGATGCCAACGCCGGTGTTGCCGATGGCGGGATCGCGCACCCCGCTCGCGTTCATCGGACCCTCGCCGTCATCGGGATGGCCCTCGGCCAGGTTGCCGCCGAACTGCGGATCGGTGAACCAGACGCTGCCGTCGCGATGCGGGGCAAGGTCGTTGGGCGAGTTCAGCGGCTTGCCGTCAAAGCTGTCGGCGATCACGGTCATGGAACCATCGGCCTCCCAGCGCACCACCCGGCGGAAGAAATCCTGGGTGGAAAGCTGGCGGCCCTGATGATCGAAGCTGTTGCCGTTGGTGCTGAACGACGGACGCTTGAACACCGTGACCGCGCCCGTCTCCCAGATATAACGATAGAGCGTGTCGTTCTTGACGTCGCTGAAGATGGCGTACTGGCCCAGGCTGCTCCAGGCCGGGCCTTCCGCCAGGTGCAGGCCGCTATGGACGCGCCGGATCACCTCCTGGCCGATCAGGAGGCCATTGAAGGCGGGCGTGAGGCGCAGCACATCGGGATCGGGATTGAAGGCGGGCGGCGCGCCCGGCGAGAAATCGCGCGGCGGTTCGCTGACCACCGAACGCGGCGTTCCCAGCTCGGGCTTGGTGTCGGCGGCGCGGGCCAGGGCGGGCAGGGCGGCGGCGGCCCCGGCCAGCAAGGCGCGGCGGTTCAGCTTGGTCATGGGTTCCCTCCGGTGTTTTCTTGTTGGGCCGAGCATGCCACGGAATTTGACTTTCGCGACATTTGGGGCCTAAAACGCCCGCTATTCCGGAAAGCCCTTATGACTTTCCGGTCCCCCGCCCGGCGCGGGGGATCGCCCCCAGGCAGCGCGTTGCGCCCCCTGGGGCGAAATCACTTGGTTTCGCCCCAGGGGGCGCAACCATTAGAGAAGTGCGCCCCCTGGGGCGTAAGTGCTTGCAATTTCGCCCCAACAAAAAGGGCGTAAGTGCTTGGAATTTCACGTGTCATGGCCGGGCTTGACCCGGCCATCCACGACGAGGCGCAGGACGGGTGGATGGCCGCCTCGAGGGCGGCCATGACATTGAGAGTAGACGGATAGATGTTTGAATCCCTGCAATCCCGCCTGGGGGGCGTCTTCGACCGGCTTCGCGGCCGCGGCGCCCTCAGCGAAGCCGATGTCGAGGCCGCGCTGGGCGAAGTGCGCACCGCGCTGGTCGAGGCCGACGTGGCCCTGCCCGTGGTCAAGGACTTCATCGAGAAGGTGCGCCCGCGCGCCATCGGCGAAAGCGTCATCCGCTCGGTCACCCCCGGCCAGCAGGTCATCAAGATCGTCCATGACGTGCTGGTTGAAATGCTGGGCGTGGAAAACGCCGCGCTGGATATCGGCTCGCCGCCCGCGCCCATCCTGATGGTGGGCCTGCAGGGTTCGGGCAAGACCACGACATCCGCCAAGCTGGGCCTGCTGCTGCAGACGCGCGAGAAAAAGCGCGTGCTGATGGCGTCGCTGGACACCACCCGTCCCGCCGCCATGGAACAGTTGCGCGTGCTGGGCGAACAGGCCGGCATCGCCACCCTGCCCATCATCGCCGGGCAAGACCCGCTGGCCATCGCCAGGCGCGCCATGGCTTCGGCGAAAGTCGGCGGCTATGACGCCGTGATCCTGGACACCGCCGGCCGCCAGCATGTCGACGAGCAGCTGATGGCCGAGGTCGCCGCCGTCAAGGCGCTGGTCAATCCGCATGAGACCTTGCTGGTGGCTGACGCGCTGACCGGCCAGGACGCGGTCAATATCGCCAAGTCGTTCAACGACCGCGTCAAGATCAGCGGCATCATCCTGACCCGGGTGGACGGCGATGGCCGCGGCGGCGCGGCGCTTTCGATGCGCAGCGTCACCGGCGCCCCGATCAAGTTCCTGGGCGCCGGCGAAAAGCTCGACGCGCTGGAAGCCTTCCATCCCGCGCGCGTGGCCAGCCGCATCCTCGACATGGGCGATGTGGTGTCGCTGGTCGAGAAGGCGTCGGAGACGCTGGACAAGGAAGAGGCGGAGAAGATCGCCGCCAAAATGAAGAAAGGTCAGTTCGACATGAACGACCTGGCTTCGCAACTCAACCAGATGAAAAAGCTGGGCGGCATGAAGGGCGTGTTGGGCATGCTGCCCGGCGTCGGCAAGATCAAGGGCCAGCTGGATGCGGCGGGACTCGATGACCGCATCCTGACGCGCCAGGAAGCCATCATCCGCTCCATGACCAAGAAGGAACGCGGCGATCCCGATGTGATCAACGGCTCGCGGCGCAAGCGCATCGCCGCTGGCGCGGGGGTGGAAGTCTCCGAAGTGAACAAGCTTCTCAAAATGCACCGCCAGATGGCGGACATGATGAAGAAAATGGGCAAGGGCGGCCGCATGCCGCAAATGCCCGGCATGGGCGGAATGCCCGGTGGAATGCCTCCGGGGATGTTCCCGCGGCGGTGAAGAAGTTGGATTCCCGCTTTCGCGGGAATGACAAGTTAGGAAAGGAAGTACCAATGGCTCTGCGTATTCGTCTTGCCCGCGGCGGCACCAAGAAGCGTCCGCACTACAATATCGTGATCTCCGACTCGCGCTCGCCGCGTGATGGCCGCTTCATCGAGAAGATCGGCTTCTACAATCCGCTGCTGCCGTCGGATCATGCCGACCGCATCAAGCTGAACCTGGAATCGGCCCAGGCCTGGATCGTCAAGGGCGCGGTGGCGTCGGATCGCGTCCACAAGATGCTGGCCAATGCCGGCCTGGTGAAGGCCCGCGTCCACAACAATCCGCAGAAGGCCCAGCCCAAGAAGAAGGCGCAGGAACGCGCCGCCGCCGCTGCTGCCGCGGCCGCCGCTGCCGCCCCGGCGGAAGAAGCGTCGGCCTGATTTTGCCGCCGCGCGACGTTCTCCTGGCCGCCGTGATGGGCGCGCAGGGCCTGAAGGGCGAGGTCAAGGTGAAGCTGTTCACCGCCGAGCCCGATGCCCTGCCGCGCTATGGCGCGCTGCATGCCAGGGACGGGCGCAAGTTCGTGATCACCGCCTTTCGCCCCGCCAGGGAGGGCGAGGCGGTGGTGACCTTCGGCGGCGTCAGCGACCGCAATGCCGCCGAGGCGCTGAAGGGCACCGAACTGTTCGTCAGCCGCGACGCCTTGCCCGACACCGGCGAGGACGAGTTCTATCACGCCGACCTGGTGGGGCTGGAAGCGCGCGACAGCGAAGGCCGCATGCTGGGCAAGGTCGCTGCCATTCATAACTTTGGCGCCAGCGATGTGATCGAACTGCTGCGCGATGACGGCGACACGGTGCATCTGGCCTTCACCCGCGAGACCGTGCCGCATATCCATATCGCGGACGGTTATCTTGTCGTGGCGGTGCCTGAAGACGACGAAGACAACGACCATGTCGAGTAGCTGGGCGGCAACGGTCCTCACGCTCTTCCCCGACATGTTTCCCGGCCCGCTGGGCCATTCGCTGCTGGGCAAGGCGCTTTCGAACAATCTGTGGTCCCTTGAGGTGCGCGACATCCGCGACCATGGGTTGGGCAAGCATCGCACGGTGGACGACACACCGTCCGGCGGCGGCCCCGGCATGGTGATGCGCGCCGATGTGGCGGCCGCCGCGATTGACGCGGTGGAACGCGCCAGCCGTCCGCTGATCTATCTGTCGCCGCGCGGGCTGCCGCTCAACCAGGCGCGCGTGCGCGCGCTGGCGGCGGGTCCGGGCGCGGTGCTGTTGTGCGGCCGGTTCGAGGGCCTGGACCAGCGGGTGATCGAGGCCCGCCGGATCGAGGAGGTCAGCCTGGGCGACTTTGTGCTGGCGGGGGGCGAGATCGCCGCCATGGCCCTTATGGAAGCGGCGGTGCGGCTGATCCCCGGTGTGCTGGGGGATCATGCCTCCACCGCCGAGGAAAGCTTTACCTCGGGGCTTCTGGAATATCCCCATTATACCCGGCCGCAGGACTTCGAGGGCCGCCCGGTTCCGGACGTCCTAACCGGCGGGAATCATTTGGAAATCGCCAAATTCCGCCAGCAGCAGTCCGAAAGCCTGACCCGCACGCGCCGCCCCGACCTGTGGTCGGCCCATGAAAAGGCCCCAAAACCCTTGTGAATTGGCCCTTTGAAAAAGACCGCCGCTAGGCTATACGGCCCGGCTCAATTGACGCTTTTCCCGACCGAAAGACCAAGACGATGAACCTTTTGCAGGAACTCGAAGCCGAACAGATGAAGGCCGTGCGCACCAAGGCGCTGCCGGACTTCCGCCCGGGCGACACCTTGAAGGTCAACGTCAAGGTGGTGGACGTGACCTATGACGAGAAGGCCAAGGCCAACAAGACCCGCGAGCGCATCCAGGCGTTTGAAGGCCTGTGCATCGCCCGCCAGGGCGCCGGCCTGAACGAGGCCTTCACGGTCCGCAAGCTCTCCTATGGCGAAGGCGTGGAGCGCGTCTTTCCGGTCTATTCGCCGCTGGTGGATTCGGTGGTGGTGGTGCGCAAGGGCAAGGTGCGCCGCGCCAAGCTCTATTACCTGCGCGGCCGCACCGGCAAGTCGGCCCGCATCACCGAGCGCGTCGAATACGCCTCGGAAAACCAGGCGCCCGACGCGGCCTGAGCCCCGTAAAATAGCGATAAAACGGGCCGTGCGGCATCGCGCGGCCCTTTTCTTTTGCGCGCGGGCGCACGGGAAAGCCCGGATTTTCGGGCTTTTTTCGCCTAGATGTGGAAAAAGCCCCAATTACTTGCGGTTTTTGAGCCTTCTCCCCCTGTATCTTGCAGGAAATGCCGTAAAATCAGGCCTATCGTTGATTCGTTAATAGGGAGAATCCCATGGCAACCAAAGCCAAGACTGCCACCACCAAGACCGCCGCCGTCAAAGTCGAAACCGTTTCCACCCGCCAGCTTGCCGGCCAGCTCGCCGAGAAGCATGAACTGTCCCAGAAGGCCGCCAACGCGATCATCGAAGACACCATCGGCCTGATCACCAAGCACCTGAAGAAGGGCGCCCGCATCCGCCTCAATGGCCTGGGCATCCTGGTCGTGCGCAAGCGTGGTCCGCGCATGGGCCGCAATCCCGCCACCGGCGAAGCCATCAAGATCAAGGCGTCCAAGAAGGTCGCGTTCCGCGCCTCCAAGGAACTGAAGGAAGCCATCTAGGCTTTTTTCCATCGGGACGAAGAAAGGCCGGATGCCTGCATCCGGCCTTTTCTTTTGGGCGCGGTCGGGATAAGTATACCCTATAGGGGTACCCCGTATGCCGCATCACGATCCCAAGATCCTTTCGCGCCTGGCCCGCATCCAGGGCCAGGTCGGCGGCGTCGCCCGCATGATCGAGGACGACCGCTACTGCATAGACATCCTGACCCAGATCCAGGCGGTGAAATCCGCGCTGAGAAAGGTCGAGGAAGAACTGCTCAAAAGCCATTCCGCCCATTGCGTCGCCCATGCCATCGCCAGCGGCGACGCCAAGGATGCGCGCCGCAAGTTCGAGGAACTGGTCGAACTGTTCGGCAAGATCGCGCGCTGAACCATGAAACGGATTTTTCTGGCATTGATGGTCTGTGCCGCGCCTGCCGCCGCGCAGGACATGTCCAATATGGACATGAAAGACATGGACATGCCGGGCATGGACATGAAGAAGCCGGTGCCGAAAAAATCAAAGCCGAAGAAAGCCGCGCCCCGGAAATCTGCAGAGCAACCCGCGGCGCAACCGCCAGCGCAAGCCACGCCCGATATGCCGGGCATGCCGCCCGACAGTCCCGCCGCGCAACAAAGCGGCGTCGAAACCGAACACGGCGCCACCGACATGACCAGCCACGACACCATGCCCGGCATGGCAATGGGCGGCGATCAGGCGATGGGTGAGATGCCGATGCACGGCTATCTGGGCGGCTATGCCATGTCGCGCGAGGCCAGCGGCACCAGTTGGCAGCCCGACGCCGCGCCGCATGCCGGCATCATGCTGATGCCCGGAGACGGCTGGATGGCGATGCTGCATGGCCGGGTCAACGGCATCGCCGACTGGCAGTCGGGCCCGCGCGGCGACGACCAGGTGTTTTCCGCCAGCATGCTGATGGCGATGGCCAGCAAGGACCTGGCCAATGGCGACACCATCGGCCTCAAGGCCATGCTGTCGGGCGATCCCTTCATGGGGCGGCGCGGCTATCCGCTGCTGCTGGCCTCGGGCGAAACCGCCGACGGCACGACCCATCTGGTGGACCGCCAGCATCCCCACGACTTGCTGATGGAACTGGCCGCGACCTACAGCCATCCGCTGTCGGCCGACGACAGTGTCTTTCTCTATGGCGGCTATCCCGGCGAACCGGCGCTGGGGCCCTCGGCCTATATGCACCGCATTTCGGCGGAAGATAATCCGATGACGCCGATCGCGCATCACTGGCTGGATTCCACCCATGTCACCTTCGGCGTGGTGACGGCGGGCTTCGTCCATGACGGCTGGAAGCTGGAAGTGTCGCAATTCACCGGCCGCGAGCCCGACCAATACCGTTTCAATTTCGATCCGGCGCGGTTCGATTCCACCAGCGCGCGGCTGTCGTGGAATCCCGATGCCAACTGGTCGCTGCAGGTCTCGGGCGGCCGTCTCAAAAGCCCCGAACAGCTTGAACCGGACGTGGACGAAGACCGCATCACCGCCAGCGCCACTTACTATAATGCCTTCGAGTTCGGCAGCATCGCCGCCACCATCGCCTTCGGCCACAAACATCTGTCGAGCGGCGTCAGCGAGGATGCCGGCCTGCTGGAAGCCGAATACAAGCCCCATCCGCTGTGGACCCTGTTCGCCCGCGCCGAGACCATCGGCAGCGACGAACTGGTGCCGGAACCGGGCGTCAAAAGCGCCGGCGAATTGAGCTTCGGCGCCATCCGCGACTTTCCCATCGCGGAGCACTGGAAGTTCGGCGTCGGCGGGCTTTATGCCTTCGACTTCACGCCGGGCTCCACGCTGAAGCCCTATGGCGACGACCCGCACGGCGCCATGGCTTTTGTCCGCGTCGTGGCGGAATAGGCGGGGAATTTCCCGCTTCGGGGCGACCTAGGCCCTTTTGCCGCCTTGCCGGAGCCTCCCCGCCGGGCTAGTTAAACGCCCGGATTTTGCAACGGATGGGTACCATGGCGCGCAAGAAGATTGCTCTTATCGGCGGTGGACAGATCGGCGGCACCTTGGCCCACCTGGCGGCGCTCAAGGAACTGGGCGATGTGGTGATCTTCGACATCGCCGAGGGCCTGCCCCAGGGCAAGGCGCTGGACCTGGCCCAGTCCGCCCCGGTGGACGGCTTCAACGCCAAGCTGTCGGGCACCAACTCCTACGCCGACATCGCCGGCGCCGATGTGGTGATCGTCACCGCCGGCGTGCCGCGCAAGCCCGGCATGAGCCGCGACGACCTGATCGGCATCAACCTGAAGGTCATGGCCTCGGTGGGCGAAGGCATCAAGGCCCATGCGCCGGGCGCCTTCGTGATCTGCATCACCAATCCCCTGGACGCCATGGTCTGGGCGCTGCAGAAATTCTCCGGCGTGCCCGCCGAAAAGATCGTCGGCATGGCCGGCGTGCTGGACAGCGCGCGCTTCCGCCATTTCCTGGCCGAGGCGATGAATGTGTCGGTGGAAGATGTCTCGGCCTTTGTGCTGGGCGGCCATGGCGACACCATGGTGCCGATGCCGCGCTTCTCCACCGTGGCCGGCATCGCCCTGCCGGAACTGGTCAAGATGGGCTGGATCAGCCAGGACAAGCTGGACAGCATCATCACCCGCACCGCCAACGGCGGCGCCGAGATCGTGGGCCTGCTCAAGACCGGCTCGGCCTATTACGCCCCCGCCACCAGCGCCATCCAGATGGCGGAAAGCTATCTGAAGGACCAGAAGCGCGTGCTGCCCTGCGCCGTGCATGTCAACGGCGCTTATGGAATCAAAGATCTCTACGTCGGACTGCCGGCCGTGATCGGCAGCGCGGGCATCGAGCGGATCGTGGAACTGGATCTGACGGACTCCGAAAAGGCCGCCTTGAACAAGTCGGCCGACTCCGTGCGCGGCCTGATCGAGGCCTGCAAGAAGCTGGAACCCAAGCTGGCCTAATTCAAATTGTATGAAATCAGCAGGCCGGCGCCGATACTGGGGCTGCCGGAACTGAGGCCCGCGGTGCCGTAGCCCGTCAGGGTGATGCCGTTGTCGCGCACCCAGCTGAGCGATCCGAACAATTCATGCGAGGCCGGAACCAGCGGCGTGCTGGCGGTGTCGAAATCATAGGAAGCGACCGCCACCAGATTGTCGGTGAGTTCCAGGGTCGTGCCGGCCGACACCGATGTGGTGTTGTAGAGCTGGAAGGTATCCGGCTCGCCCGGAATGAGGTAGCCGACGGTGAAGAACGGCCCCCAGATGCCGAATTTGCGGGACACATCGATGCTCATGCCGTAATCGGCCTTGCCGGTCGAAAGCCGCCTGCGTTCCGAGGCGGTCGGCAGCTTGGCGCTGCCCGTCAGTTTCACGTCGAAACCGTCAAGGACGGCGGACGGTATGGTGTAGGTGGCGCTGAGATTGAGGTCGCCCCAGCCGGTGCGGACATCGGGCGGCAATGTCGTGTGCCGGTTGATGACGACGGCGTTCCCCGCCGCGTCGAACACCACCAGGCCGCGGCCGGAAATGCGCATATAGGGCATGCTGACATTGAAGCGGAAGCTGCCGGTTTCCATGCTCAGGCTGGGCAGGCCCAGCTCCACATTGGTGTTGCGCGAGGTGCCGTAGCTGCCGTTGGAATATTCCGCCCCCAGGGTTCCGGTGAAATGAAACTCCTGGAAGGGAAACTCCTGGTCCGCGGCCAAGGCGTTGCCCGCGGGCAGCAGCAGCAGCGCCAAACCCAGGAAGACGTGTTTTCGGATCTTTGCAAATCGCATCTGCCTGCTCACTTGCGTTGGCGCGCGCGAATGGAATCGCGCGCTTTGTCGGCGGGTGAATTCTTGACCAAAGTCTGCAGGTGGATGACCTGGCTGTTGTCTCCAGCTGCAAGGGTGAACTTGACGTCATCGAAGGACGGCTTGCTGAGAAAGGGTTTGGCATCCTGCGAAAAGCCGAACGGCTCCAGCGGCAGCCCGACCCAGGAGGTGTCCATCCTGTTGTTGGCGTTGACGTCCTGGAAGGTCTGGATGGCGTAGACGCCGGGGAAAATGCCATGCAGGGTGATGACGGTCTCGCCCGGCACGGCCGGCACGTCGGCGAAGGCGACGGGCTTGGAATCGTCGTTGGGATAGCGGACCTCGTCATAGACCCCGAGCCTGAGAATGCCGCCGGTGGGCAGGACATTCTCGACATGGATCGTCAGGGTCGCTGTGCCGCCGGCCGCGGGCGTGGCGGGCCAGGCCGGTGTGGCCAGCACGGCGCCCGCGAGGAATACAATGGCCCGCAAACCGGACCTGTTCTTCTTGAACATTCAGCTTTTTGCGGCGATTCCCAGAAGACTATTACATTTGTAAGGGAATACGGCCACACCTCCCGTCGCTCTCATTTGCACAGATGGGGCCGCAAGCCGCGCAAAAAAGGGTACGGATTGAAGTGGGCGGCACCTGTTGTTTTCGGGCATCGCATGTTAGGTGGCCCCATCATGCATGATGCCTTTCTCTATCGCGACCGCGACCTGTATTTCTTCGTCGGTTCGCGCTTCATCTCCACCCTGGCGATACAGGTCCAGTCGGTGGCGATCGGCTGGCAGATTTATGACATGGAGCGCACGCCGCTGGCGCTGGGCCTGGTGGGGCTGTGCCAGTTCCTGCCCATGTTCCTGCTCACCTTGCCGGCCGGCGACATCACCGACCGCTTCAACCAGCGCCGCGTCTACAGCCTGGCGGCGGGGCTGCAGGCGGCCTGCAGCGCGCTGTTCCTGGGCCTGAGCATCTTCAGGCCGCACCAGGCCTGGATGTTCTATGTCGTGCTGGTGCTGTTCGGCGCGGCGCGCGGCTTCGCCGGCCCGTCCGGTTCGTCGCTGCTGCCGTTCCTGGTGCCGCCGGAGCGGCTGTCCAAATCCATGGCCTTCAGCGCTTCCTTCTTCACCGCGGCGGTGATCTCCGGCCCGGCGCTGGGCGGTTTTCTGTATGCGCTGGGGCCGGTGCCGGTCTATTCGCTCTGCATCGCGGGCTTCATCGCCGCCGCCCTGATCGTGTCGCAACTGGGCGGCCGGCGCTTCACGCCGCAGGAGACCGGCCAGACCCGGTTTGAGCGGGTGGCGGAAGGTGTGATCTTCGTGCGCTCGCGCCCGGTGGTGCTGGGGGCGATTTCGCTCGACCTGTTCGCGGTGCTGCTGGGCGGGGCGACGGCGCTGTTGCCGGTCTATGCCCGCGACATCCTGCATGTCGGGCCGCTGGGCCTGGGTTTCCTGCGCAGCGCGCCGGCGGCGGGCGCCTTCGCGATGGCCTTCTTCCTGACCCACTGGCCGATCAGGAACGGCGTCGGCGGCAAGATGTTCGCCGCCGTGGCGGTGTTCGGCATCGCGACGATTGTATTCGGCTTTTCCAGCTGGTTTCCGCTGTCGCTGGTGGCGCTGTTCGTGCTGGGCGCCTCCGACATGGTCAGCGTCAATATCCGTTCCTCGCTGATCCAGCTTTCCACGCCGGACGCCATGCGCGGCCGGGTCTCGTCCGTCTCGATGCTGTTCATCGGCGCTTCCAACGAACTGGGCGAGTTTGAATCCGGCACCACGGCGGCCCTGCTGGGCACGGTGCCGGCGGTGATCGCGGGCGGCATCGGCACCCTGATCGTGGTGGCGCTGTGGATACGGCTGTTCCCGCCGCTGCGCCATGTGAACAAGTTCAGCGACGTGCAGGTGCCCGTTTAGAGCGGTTTGCGTTCAAATCCGCGCATCGAAACTGTCATCCGGGCTCTCGCTGCGCCCGGCCGGGATGACAATTTCCGGTTCAACCGGAACGCAAACCGCTTCAAGCGCGGACGTAGACATCCACGCGGTCGGCCGGGCCTGAATCGTCGGCGCCGCCCATGGCCCGCACGTCGATCCGGTCGGGCGAGACGCCATCGTCGATCAGCACCTGGCGGATGGCCAGCGCCCGCTTGAGCGACAGCCGGCGGGCGTCGGAGCCCTTGTCGCCCTTGGCGCCGCCAAAGGCCTGCAGTTCGACCCGGGCGCTGGGCCCGACCATCTCGGCATTCAGCGACCCGGCTAGGAACTTGATGGCGCCCAGCGCCCCGCCGGCGGGATCGGCGGCATCCTTGGCGAACAGGATGACGCTGCGCTTGGCCAGACCCGCGGTGTCGGAACTGGCCCCTGTTGGCGTCTGGGCCGGGGCGGGCGCGGCCTTGGCCACCTGGGCCGGTTTGTTGGCCGGCGGCTTGGGCGCGGGCGCTGGCTTGGGCGCACCGCCGCCAAAGACGCTGCCATAGTCGGGCGTGGTGAAGGAGTTCTGATAGCCGCCGGCATCGGCAGGTGAGGGGGCGGGCTGCTGTGGCGCGGGTTCGGCCTTGGCCACCTTCTGGGGCTTGGGCTTGCGTTCCGGCTTCGGCTGGGCTTCGGCCTGCGCGACCTCGGGGGCCGCTGCGCGGGCGACATGGCGATGCGGGCCGGGCAGGTGCAACTGGACCGCGCCGGTCTTTTCGCCGGGATAGAGCAGCGGCGGAAGGGTGCGGGAATATTCGCCGCCCGGATAGAGCAGCGTCCGGCTGCCGCCACGCGCCGCCGCGGGATTGACCTGCACGTCCAGCCCGTTCTGCACGGGTTGCGCCTGGGCAACGCCGGCTGCCGCCAGCCAAAAGCCAGCCCCAACCGCGAGTGTTGACGTCAAACGCATCGAATCCGACAGCTCAGAAGGTGCCCAGGCCGCAGCCTAGCCGTAATCTAACGCTTTGCAACTACTGTCAAATGACGCAAGTTTCCGGCACTTTTTCGCCCCCATCTGTCCGGCACGCGGGGCTTGCCCGCTACCGGACATCTTCCCCCGCTTGTCGCTTCGCTCGCGGGGGAAGAAAGCCAACGAAGGATGAGACACCGTGAAAACCCGCGCCGCTGTCGCCTATGCCGCCGGCAAACCCCTGGTGATCGAGGAGGTGGACCTGGAAGGCCCGCGCGCCGGGGAAGTGCTGGTCGAGATCAAGGCCAGCGGGGTCTGCCACACCGACGAATTCACCCGTTCCGGCGCCGACCCGGAGGGCCTGTTTCCGGTGATCTTCGGCCATGAGGGCGCCGGGGTGGTGGTGGATGTGGGGCCGGGCGTCACCAGCCTGAAGAAGGGCGACCATGTCATCCCGCTCTACACCCCGGAATGCCGCCAGTGCAAAAGCTGCACCTCGCACAAGACCAACCTCTGCACCTCGATCCGCTCGACCCAGGGGCAGGGCGTGATGCCCGACGGCACCTCGCGCTTTTCCATCGGTGGGCAGAAGATTCACCATTACATGGGCTGTTCGACCTTCGCCAACCACACCGTGCTGCCGGAGATCGCGCTGGCGAAAATCCGCCAGGACGCGCCGTTCGACAAGGTCTGCTATATCGGCTGCGGCGTCACCACCGGCATCGGCGCGGTGATCCACACCGCCAAGGTCGAGCCGGGCAGCAATGTCGTGGTCTTCGGGCTGGGCGGCATCGGGCTGAATGTGCTGCAGGGCGCGCGCATGGCCGGGGCCGACATGATCGTGGGCGTGGACATCAATCCGGCGCGCGAGGCCCTGGCGCGGCAGTTCGGCATGACGCATTTTGTGAATCCGAAGGACGTTAAAGGCGATCTGGTGCCTTACCTGGTCGAACTGACCAAGGGCGGCGCGGATTACAGCTTCGAGTGCGTCGGCAATGTCGATCTGATGCGCCAGGCCCTGGAATGCACCCATCGCGGCTGGGGGATGAGCATCATCATCGGCGTGGCGGGTTCGGGCCAGGAGATCAAGACCCGCCCCTTCCAGCTGGTGACGGGGCGCGTCTGGAAAGGCACCGCCTTCGGCGGGGTGCGCGGCAGGACGCAGGTGCCGCAGATCGTGGACTGGTACATGGAGGGCAAGATCAGCATCGATCCGCTGATAACCCACAAGCTGCCGCTGGACCGCATCAACGAAAGCTTCGACCTGATGCACTCCGGCGAAAGCATCCGCACGGTGATCGAGTTCTAGGAGTCCTTGCGCGCCGCCGCGAACTCGGCGAAGGCCCGCGCAAGGTCGCCTGCGTGCGCGGCGAATTCCGCCGCGGGATCGATCTCGCCCGTATTGGCTTCGATCCTGGCGCGCGCCAGCTTCAGGGCCGGCCTTGTGGCAATCGGGGCCATGTGAACCGCCTCAAGCACCTGCGCAAGCTGCTCCGCGCATTTGCCGCCGCCATGGCCGCCATAGGTGACGATCATGGCGGGCTTGCCGGCCCATTCCTGGAACAGATGGTCGATCGCGTTCTTCAATGCGGCCGGATAGCCCCAATTGTATTGCGGCGTCACGAAGACAAAAGCCGGTGCGGCGGCAATCTTGCGGCTCCAGGCGCGGGTATGATCGTTCGCATAGTCTCCCAGCTGCGGCATGCCCGGTTCGTCATCCATCGGCAGCGGCCAGTCCCGCAGGTCCACGACTTCGAAAGCCCCGCCGGTTCGTTCGCGGCCCATCTGGGCAATCCAGCCGGCGATGTGGATGGCGATGCGCCTGGGGCGCAGGCTGCCGGCAATGACGAGAACGGTCACGCCTTGGTGGCCTTCAGCAGCTTCAGCAACTGCGGATGCAGGTTTTCGTTGGCCGTCAGCACGGTGCCCTGGGTCAGCATGTCGCCGCCGCTGCGCAGGTCGGTGATGACGCCGCCCGCCTCGCGCACCAGGACGATGCCGGCCGCGATGTCCCAGGGCTGCAGGCCATGCTCCCAGAAGCCGTCGAAGCGCCCGGCGGCGACAAAGGCCAGGTCCAGCGACGCCGCGCCGAAGCGGCGGACGCCCGCCGTCACATTCATGATCCCGGCCATTTCGGCGGCGGCGCGGGCGTGGCCCTCCTTGCCCAGGAACGGCAGGCCGGTGGCGATGACGGCGGGCGCCAGTTCCTTGCGGGCGGCGACCCGCAGCCGCTTGTTGTTGAGATAGGCGCCATGGCCCTTCTCGGCGGTATAGAGATCGTCGGTGACGGGATTGAACACCACGCCCGCCACCATCTGGCCTTCGCGCTCCAATCCGATGGAGATGGCGAAATGCGGAATGCCGTGCATGAAGTTGGTGGTGCCGTCGATCGGATCGATGATGAAACGGTGGGTGGCGTCCTTGCCCGCCAGCGCGCCGCCTTCCTCGCCCAGGAAGCCATAGCCGGGACGGGCCTTGCTGAGTTCCTCGATCAGAATCTTTTCGGTGCGCTTGTCGGCGCTGGTGACGAAATCGGCGGGGCCCTTCATCGAGATCTGGAGGTTCTCCAGTTCGTTGAAGTCGCGGATCAGCGGCCGGCCGGCCTTGCGCGCGGCGGCGACCATCACATTCAGGGCAGGGGAGATATAAGCCATTACTCGGCCCTGCGGACGTAACTGCCGTCTTCGGTGGCGACGATGATGCGCTCGCCCGCGCCGATGAAGGGCGGCACCTGGATCTTCAAGCCATTCTCCAGCACCGCGGTCTTGTAGCTGGGGGCGGCGGTGCCGCCTTTCAGCACCGGATCGGCCTCGGCCACCGTCATGGTCACCTGCACCGGCAGCTTGATGCCGATGGGCTTGCTCTCATGCATCTGCACCAGGGTCTTCATCCCGTCCTGCAGGAAAGCCGCCTGGTCGCCGACGAAATCCGCCGCCAGTTCGATCTGGTCATACGTCTCCATGTCCATGAAGGTGAGCATGTCGCCATTGGCATAGAGGAACTGGAAGTCCTTCTTGTCGAGATTGATCTCCTCGACCATTTCCGACGAGCGGAAACGCTCGTTCAGCTTGGTGCCGGATTCGATGTCCTTGAGTTCGACCTGGTTGTAGGCGCCGCCCTTGCCGGGCTTCACCGACTGGCTCTTGACGCACATCCACAAGCGGCCCTGGTGTTCGATCATGGTGCCGGGGCGCACTTCATTGCCGGAAATCTTGGCCATGGAAATCACGCCTCCTTCGGCGCGGGGTGGAATGTGTGACGGATTCAAAGAGCGGGCGGGTTATACCGGCCTAAAAGCAGTAATGCCAGCAGGAATAGCCCGCGCCCAGGGTGAGATAGACCAGCAGCGCCGTGATCGCCAGGACCGCGGCATCGGCCCAGCGCGGGCCTTTGGGACGGAAGAAGCCGAAGGTAAACGCCAGGGCAATCAGCAGCAGGACGGGGGCCACGACATAGGGCCCTATCCAGTTCCGCTGCAGCCACAGCGAGTCCGAAAAATGGGCATGCACCTTGTCGAGCAGCCAGTTGTAGCCAAAGGCCAGGAAGATGCCGATGAAGATGAAGCCGAGCAGCCGTTCTTTCATGGTGTTTCCCGGCATGGCTGTTTTTTCAGCCAGGCGATTGCCGCATCCAGTGTCGCCTGCCCCCGCGGCGTGGATTCGTCCGGCGCGATGGTTTCGCGATAGCCGCGGTGCAGGCGGTCTGTCGCCCAGCCGTTCGATACGGCCAGGAAAGCACCATCCGGCAGGCTATAGTGCCCGTTTGTCGTCAGATAGCCCGCAGACGGCTCGCCAAAAAAACGGCTGTGCGCGCGTCCTTCGAACGCCATGGCCGTGAACTCGCCGGAGCTTCCCGTGTCACGGTCGATCAGCACGGCGACGGGCGCTGTGCCCTGCAAAGCGCGCTGGCGCTCGCCGGCTGCCGCGTCTCCCGCGGGGAGATAGGAAGCGGTCGCCAATCGCCACGGCGTCTCAGGCATATTCACTTCCTGGAAATAGCCATAAGGCTCGCGGCCCAGCAGGGCCTGGACGCCGTTGATCATGGGATACATGTTGCCGCCTCCGTTTCCACGCAGGTCCACGATATAGCGGCAGACATGGGCGCGTGAGAATGCGGCGAGGGCATCACGCCCTGCCTTGGCATAGGCGATGTCGTCGGCGGGCGAACCGTGGTGGAATTTCAGCGTGACCAGGCCGATGCCGCCCGCCAGCCAATAGCCTTCGGGCGTCTTGACATCAGGCGGGCGTACATTGCCGACCGGACTGTCCGTCATCTGCGCTTTCGCGAAATCGGCGGTGGCCAGGGAGGTGTGCTTTTCGCCCAGCTGCGCGATGACATGGCGGATCGCGGGATAGGCATCGGCCGCCGCGGTCTTGTCGCCCAGCATTGCCTGCGCCTGTGTCTCGACCGCCGGCCAGTCGATCCTGCCGCTGTTCATATGATGGGCCTTGAGGATCGCGATGCCGGCGGCCAGTTCGGTCTTGGCGTCGGGAATGTCCTGTGCGCGGGCGGCCGTTATCGCGCACAGCAGGGACGCCAACACGGCTATTTCGGATCGCATCACACGCTTTCTCGCGGGGCCGTGCCGATAGTCTTTTAAGAACCGGCGCGAAACAAGGCGTTGAAGGCGGCGACCGCGCTTTTTGGGCCGTCGGGATGCTCCCACACCCCCGCCGAGACGGCGAGGAAATCGGCGCCCGCTTCCACCAGCGGCCGCGCGTTGGCGACGGTGATGCCGCCGATGGCGACGCAGGGCACCACCATCATCTCGCCCCACCAGCGCAGCAATTCGATGTCGGCCTGGGCCTTGGGCTCCTTGGTTTGCGTCGGAAAGAAAGCCCCGAAGGCGACATAATCGGCGCCGGCTTCCGCCGCTTCCATGGCCAAGTGGCGGCTGTCATGGCAGGTGACGCCGACAATGGCTTTGGGCAGAAGCGCGCGCGCTTCCGCATAGGACGCGTCGTCTTGGCCGATATGGACGCCGTCGCAGCCCAGTTCGGCGGCCAGGTCGGGACGGTCGTTGAGGATGAAGGCGGCGCCGTGCGCCTGCACCAGGGGCCGCAGCAGGTCAGTGGCGCGGCGGATTTCGTCATCGCTGATGTTCTTCAGGCGCAACTGGAAGCTCGCCACATCGCCGCCGCCCAGCGCTTCCTTCAGCGGACCCAAAAAATTCGCCGCCGAAAGCCTCGGCGGCGAAATCAGGTAAAGGCGGCAGCCCTGTTCGCTCACGCGGCCTTCTGCTCTTCCGCCTTGCTCCACTTGCCCAGCGCGGCCAGCGAATTCATCAGGGCGCGGTGGGCGAAGGCCGCCTGGCCGGCGGCGACATTCTCGGCCTTGCCGGCCCAGGCCTTTTGCGGCGCCGCCTGCAGGGCGCGGCCATAACTGAAAGTCAGGCCCCAGGGCAGCCCGCCGATGGCGTTCATCGCCGACAGATGTGCGGTGGCGTCTTCGTCCGACTGGCCGCCCGACAGGAAGGCGATGCCCGGCACCGCCGACGGCACATGGCGCTTGAGCACCTTGACGGTGCGTTCGGCGACGTCCGCGACGCTGTTCTGGGCGGCGCACTTCTTGCCCGGCACGATCATGTTGGGCTTGAGGATGATGCCTTCCAGCGCCACATCGGCGACGAACAGCGCCTCGAACACTTCCGACAAGACCCAGCTGGTCACGTCTTCGCAACGCTGGATGTCGTGATCGCCGTCCATCAGCACTTCGGGCTCCACGATGGGGACGATGCCGTTTTCCTGGGCCAGCGCCGCATAGCGGGCCAGCGCCTGGGCGTTGGCACTGATGCAGTTGTAGGTCGGAATGCCGTCCGCGATGTCGATCACCGCCCGCCACTTGGCGAAGCGCGCCCCCAGCTTGTAGTAATCCTGGAAGCGCTCGCGCAGTCCGTCCAGGCCCTCGGTGATGGTCTCGCCGGGGCTGAAGGGCAGGGGCTTGGCGCCGGCATCCACCTTGATGCCGGGAATGCTGCCGGCGGCTTCGATCAGGGACACCAGCGTCGTGCCGTCCTTGGCCTTCTGGCGGATGGTTTCGTCGAACAGGATGACGCCGGAAATATGCTCCTGCATCGCCTTGGTGGTGCGGAACAGCATCTCGCGATAGTCGCGGCGGTTCTCTTCGGTATTCTCCACCTTGATGGCGTCGAAGCGCTTCTTGATGGTGCCGCTGGATTCATCGGCGGCCAGGATGCCCTTGCCGGGCGCCACCATCTTCACCGCGATTGCATGCAATGCGTCCAGATTCATTGTCCCACCTTTTATGCCGCGCCCAGCGCCGCGACGCCGGGCAATGTCTTGCCTTCAAGCCATTCCAGGAAGGCCCCGCCCGCCGTCGAGACGTAGGTGAAGTCCCCCTCCACCCCCGCATGGGCCAGGGCCGCGACCGTGTCGCCGCCGCCCGCGACTGACAGAATGTCACCAGCCTTGGTGGCTTTCGCCACGGCTTTTGCGGCAGCGACGGTGCCCTTGTCAAAAGGCTTTGTCTCGAAAGCGCCGAAAGGGCCGTTCCACACCAGGGTGCGGGTGTCTTTCAGGCGGCTTTCAAAGGCTTTTATGCTGTCGGGGCCCACGTCCAGCACCATTTCGTCCGGGGCGATGCCGCCGGCCGGAACCGTATGGTGGGGGGCGTCCGCCCGGAACTCTTTTGCCACCACCACATCGGTGGGCAGCAGGATCGCGGTGCCGGATTGCGCCGCGGCCTGGATGATCTTGCGCGCCGTCTCCAGATGATCGGCTTCATAGAGCGACTTGCCCACGGCGATGCCGCCCGCCGCCAGGAAAGTGTTGGCCATGGCGCCGCCGATCACCAACGTCTGCACCCGGCCGACCAGGTTCTGCAGCAGTTCGATCTTGGTGGAGACCTTGGCGCCGCCGACCACCGCCATCACCGGGCGCTGGGGATGGCCCAGCGCCTTGTCCAGATGCATCAGTTCCGACTGCATGGAGCGGCCCGCGGCATTGGGCAACAGCCGCGCCACGCCTTCGGTCGAGGCATGGGCCCGGTGCGCGGCGCTGAAGGCGTCGTTGACGAAGATGTCGCCCAGGGCGGCGAGCTGTCTGGCCATCTCAGGATCGTTCTTTTCCTCGCCGGCATGGAAGCGGGTGTTTTCCAGCAGCAGCACGTCGCCATCCTTGAGGGCGGCGACGGCGGCTTCGGCCACGGGGCCGATGCAGTCATCGGCGAAAGCGACCGGGCGGCCCAGCGCCTGCGACAGCGGCCCCACCAGCGGCCTCAGCGACATCGAAGGCACCACCTTGCCCTTGGGCCGGTCGAAATGGCTCAGCACGATGACGCGGGCGCCCTTGTCCGCCAGTTCGCGGACGGTCGGGGCCTGGCGTTCGATCCGGGTGGCGTCGGTGACCTTGCCATCGGCCACCGGCACATTGAGGTCGGCGCGCACCAGCACGCGCTTTCCCCTTACCTGCAGGTCGTCGAGGGTTTTGAAGGTCATTCGCCGTTTCTTCTTTTTCTTGTCATTCCCGCGTAAGCGGGAGTCCCGCTAAATCAGCTTGCCCATCGCCACGGCGGTATCGGCCATGCGGTTGGAGAAGCCCCATTCATTGTCGTACCAGGTCATCACCGACACCATGGTGCTCTGCATCACCTTGGTCTGGTCCAGCGCGAAGCTGGAAGACGCCGGATTGTGGTTGAAATCATGGCTCACCAGCTTTTCGGTGACGATTTCCAGGATGCCCTTCAGCGGCCCCGAGGCGGCGGCGGCCTTGATGGCGTCGTTGACCTCTTCCACCGTGGTGGCGCGGCTGGCGACGAATTTCAGGTCCACCAGCGACACGTTCGGCGTCGGCACGCGCACCGAAATGCCGTCCAGCCTGCCTTTGAGTTCCGGCAGCACCAGGCCCACCGCCTTGGCGGCGCCGGTGGAGGTCGGGATCATCGACAGCGCCGCGGCGCGGGCGCGGTAGAGATCCTTGTGCATGGTGTCCAGCGTCGGCTGGTCGCCGGTATAGCTGTGGATGGTCATCATCATGCCGTGTTCGATGCCGATGGCGTCATGCAGCACCTTGGCCACCGGCACCAGGCAGTTGGTGGTGCAGGAGGCGTTCGACACGATGATGTGGTCGCCGGTCAGTTTTTCGTGATTGACGCCATAGACCACGGTGAGGTCGGCATTGTCGCCGGGCGCGCTGATCAGAACCCGCTTGGCGCCGGCGTCCAGATGCAGCGCCGCCTTGTCGCGGGCGGTGAAGATGCCGGTGCATTCCAGCGCGATGTCCACGCCCAGTTCCTTGTGCGGCAGCTCGGCGGGGTTCTTGATCGCCGTCACCTTGATCTTGTGTCCGGCGGCGATCATCACATCGCCATCCACCGTCACCTGCGCCGGAAAGCGGCCATGCACGCTGTCATAGCGCAGCAGATGGGCGTTGGTCTCGATCGGCCCCAGGTCGTTGACGGCCACGACCTCGATGTCGCGGCGTCCCGATTCCACGATCGCCCGAAGCACAAGACGACCGATGCGGCCGAAGCCGTTGATTGCAACGCGAAGTGCCATTCCTCATCTCCCTGGCGCGATGCAACGCATCGCGCAATTAAAAATTGTCATGGCCCGGCTTGACCGGGCCACCCAGTTTCTACTTCAACAATTTCTTGGCTGCCGCCACCGCCGCGTCCGCCGTGATGCCGAACTTGGCATAAACGTCCTTGTAGGGGCCGGATGCGCCGAAGCTGGACATGCCGACGAAAGCGCCGCCTTCCCCGTCCAGAAGCTCCGAACCGATATAGCGGTCCCAGCCTTCGCGGGCGGCGGCCTCGACGGCGACCTTGACGGTGCCGGGGCCCAGCACCCGCTTGCGATAGTCGAGCGGCTGTTCCTCGAACAGGCTCCAGCAGGGCATGGAGACGACACGCGCGGCGATGCCTTCGGCGGCGAGTTTGGCGCGGGCTTCCAGCGCCAGCGACACTTCGGTGCCGGTGGCCAGGAACGTCACCTGGGCGTTGTCCGCGCCCGCCAGTTCGTAAGCGCCCTTGGCCGACAGGTTCTCGGCGGTATGGGCCTCGCGCACCGTCGGCACGTCCTGGCGCGAGAAGGCGATCAGGCTGGGGCGGCTGGCGTCTTCCAGCGCCAATTGCCAGCATTCCGCCGTCTCCACGCCATCGGCGGGGCGGAACACTTTCAGGCCCGGAATGGCGCGCACCGCCGCCAGTTGCTCGACCGGCTGATGGGTGGGGCCGTCCTCGCCCACGCCGATGGAATCATGGGTCATCACGAAGACGACCCGGATGCCCATCAGCGCCGCCAGGCGGATGGAGGGCCGGCAATAGTCGGAAAAGACGAAGAAGGTGCCGCCATAGGGAATGATGCCGCCATGCAGCGCCATGCCGTTCATCGCGGCGCACATGCCGTGCTCGCGGATGCCGTAATGGACATAGCGGCCGTTGAAGTCGCCCGGCTTGATCTCCACCAGGCCCTTGGTGCGGGTGTTGTTGGAGGGCGTCAGGTCGGCCGAACCGCCGATGGTGTTCTGCAGTTCGCCGTTGATGACCTCCAGCGCCTTCTCGCTCATCTTGCGGGTGCCGGCCTTGGGCTTTTCCGCCGACAGCGTTTCCTTCAGCTTGACCAGCGCGGGCGCGAGGCTGGCCGGGATCACGTCGTTGATGGTGTCGTCGAATTCCTTGGCGTGCTTGCTGGCGGCCTTGCGGGCCTCCCAGGCCTGGTATTCGTCCGCCCCGGTGGCGCCGATGGCGCGCCACTGGTTCAGCAGGTCGTCCGGCACCACGAAAGGCTCATAGGGCCAGTCCAGTTCCTTGCGCGCCCCGGCAATGACCTCGGCGCCAGGGGCGTCGCTGTGCGCCTTCTGGGTGCCCTGGCGGCCCGGCAGGCCGAAGCCGATGATGGTGCGGCAGCCGATCAGCACCGGGGCTTGCGCGTCCTGCGCCTTCTGCAGGGCGCGGAAGATGTCGGCGGCGTCATGGCCGTCGCAGCTGTCCACGGTCCAGCCTTCGGACTTGAAGCGCGCCAGCTGGTCGGTGCAGGTGGAAAGCGCGGTGCTGCCGTCGATGGTGATGTGGTTGTCGTCCCACAAGACGATCAGGTTCTTGAGCTTGAGATTGCCCGCCAGCCCGATCGCCTCATGGCTGATGCCTTCCATCAGGTCGCCGTCCGAGGCGATGACATAGGTCTTGTGATCGACCAGTTCGTCGCCGAAGCGCGCATTGAGGATGCGCTCGGCCAGCGCCATGCCCACGGCATTGGCGATGCCCTGGCCCAGCGGGCCGGTGGTGGTCTCGATGCCGGGCAGGTCGCCATGCTCGGGATGACCGGCGGTGGGGCTGCCGATCTTGCGGAAATGCTTGAGGTCCTCGACGGTGATTTGCGGATAGCCGGTCAGCCACAGCAGCGAATAGAGCAGCATCGAGCCATGGCCCGCCGACAGCACGAAGCGGTCGCGGTCGGCCCAGCCGGGGTTCCCGGCGTCGAACTTCAGGAACCGGGAAAAAAGCACGGTGGCGACATCGGCCATGCCCAGCGGCAACCCAGGGTGGCCCGACTTGGCGGTTTCCACCGCATCCATGGAGAGGGCCCGGATGGCATTGGCCAGGCGGCGGACTTTATGCTGATCGGGGACGGTCTGATCGGGCAGGGTCATTGGGGATTCCCGGCAAAGTTGGTGGTGCCCTTAGCGAGCGGTTGGCGCTCCCGTCAAGGGCCGCGACCCTCGCACAACGCGTATCGGTTGACCCGATTTCCCATCGCTGCCGTGGTTTCGGTTGCGGAAGCGTGACGCGAGGGCCTAAGGTCTTGGCGAAATTGAGTGATGAGGCTTGGCCATGAGCCGGCTGGAATTGGCGCAGAATCGCTTTCTCGCGGCCCTTGAGGCGGTGGAGAATGCCGCCGCGACGGTGGGCGAAACCCTCGACCAGGCCGCCAAGCTGCCGGAACGGCTGGCCGGCCTGGAAAGCGAACGCGACCGGCTGACGGCCCGCATCGCCGAACTCGAAGAGGAAATCGCCGCCCAGTCGGGCCTGACCGAGGAAGTGGAAGGCCGTCTCGACGGCGCCATCGGCGAAATCCGCGCCGCCCTGGCGCGATAAAGGATTCTAATAAATATGCCCCTGGTCAATGTGATGATTAACGGCAAGGCCTATACCCTGGGCTGCGATGACGGCGAGGAAAGCCATCTCAAGGAACTGGCGGGCGTGGTGGACGCCAAGGCGCGCGAGGCGCTCGGCATGATCGGCCAGCAGGCCGGCGACGCCCGCATGATGCTGATGGCGGCGATTCTTCTGGCCGACGAACACCACGATCTTACCGCCAAGCTGGCCGCCGGCGCCGCCAATGACGGTTCCCAGGTGCGTGAAGCCCTGGTCCGCCGCGCTGAGGCCGCCGAAAGCGCCGCCGCCGACGCCCTGGAATCGGCGGCAAAACGCCTTGAGGACATTGCGGCACGCCTGGCGCACGCCTAAGTTAGATCCAGGACGGCCACTGTCTTTCGCGTCAGGTTGCGATGCCCAGGGGCCTTAATTGTACTCATCGGGAGTTGTCCCTGACCGGGATCGTGGTCCCGGTCACACGACGCCCACCTGCACTTGCAGGCCCATGAGATCCAATACCAACGGTCAGTACGGTGCCGTCCGCTTTATTTTTAAGTGAACCCCCTCCGGTAGCAGCTCGGGTCGGCTCCGCCGACACCTCGCTGCCACCACCTCCCCCTTTATGGCGCTGCGCGCCAAAATGGGGAGGGAGCCACAGTATACTGCAGCCCTCCCTTCGCTCTCCTGTCATGGCCCGCGAATGCGGGCCACCCAGGTGACGCCCGCCATGACCTCCAAAACCGAACTTCGCGCGGCCGCGCGTGAAACGCGCAGGAGACTGGCGCGCGACATCGCGTTTCAGCTGGCGGAAGGCGCCGAAGACCTGGGCATCGCGCCGGGGACGGTGGTGGGCGGCTATCACGCCCATCGCGGCGAGGCCGATCCCGCCGAGCTTCTGGCGCGGCTGGTGGAACTGGGGGCGGCGATCGCCTTTCCGCGCGTCGCGGCCAAGGATGCGCCGCTGGACTTTCACCATGTGCCCGATGGCGAGGTGCTGATGCCCGGCAGCTTCGGCATTCCCGAACCGCTGATGGACTGGCCGCGCGCCACACCTGGCCTGCTGCTGGTGCCGCTGCTGGCCTTCGACCGCCGCGGCCACCGGCTGGGCTATGGCGGCGGCTTCTATGACCGCACGCTTGCAGCCCTGAACGTACCCGCCATCGGCATCGCCTATGCGGGGCAGGAGGTCGCCTCGCTTCCCGCCGAAGCCCATGATAGGAGGCTGGACGGCATCCTGACCGAACAGGGCTTTCGCCGCTTTCCCCACAATCCCTTGTGACAGAATCCGTTATGAACCTGCTTTTCATCGGCGACATCATCGGCAGGCCCGGACGCGACGTGCTCCACGCCGAACTGCCGAAATTGCGCGCCTCCCTGAAGCTCGATCTCGTCATCGTCAATGGCGAGAATGCGGCGGGCGGCTTCGGCATCACCCGCGCCATCTCGGAGGAATTCTTCGGCATCGGCGTGGATGTGATCTCCACCGGCAATCACTGGGCCGACCAGAAGGAAATCTTCGCCTATATCGAAACCGAGGATCGCGTGCTGCGGCCCGCCAATTATCCCAAGGGCACGCCGGGGCGCGGCGCCAATCTCTACCAGACCCCCGCCGGCAGCGTGCTGGTGATCAATGCGATGGGCCGTGTCTTCATGGATGCGCTGGACGATCCCTTCGCCGCGGTGGAGCGCGAACTGACCGCCTGTCCGTTGGGCGAAGGCGCCGACGCCATCGTGGTGGACATGCATGCCGAGGCCACCAGCGAGAAAATGGCGATGGGCCATTTCTGCGACGGCCGCGCCAGCCTTGTCGTCGGCAGCCACCAGCATGTGCCCACCGCCGACGCGCAGATCTTCCCCGGCGGCACCGCCTTCCAGACCGATGCCGGGGCCTGCGCCGATTACGACTCGGTCATCGGCATGGAAAAGAGCGAGCCGATCCAGCGCTTCACCCGCAAGCTTTCCAGCCAGCGCTATGCCCCCGCCACCGGCCCCGCCACCCTGTGCGGCGTCTTCGTGCAGACCGGGCCGAACGGCCTGGCCACCCGCATCGAGCCGGTGCGCGTCGGCGGCCGCCTGAAACAGGCCGTGCCGGAACTATAAGACCCCGCCGGCAGCGCGGTTGAAACTGTCATCGCCGGGGCCGATCTTTCCGGCATTCATCAGGGAGGTTGCCATGGAATATCGCCTGCTCGGCCGTTCGGGCTTTAAAGTCCCGGTTCTCACCTTCGGCACCGGCACCTTTGGCGGCAAGGGCGACTTCTTCAAGGCCTGGGGCGACACCGACGCCAAGGGCGCCGCGCGCCTGGTGGACATCTGCCTGGATGCCGGGCTGACCATGTTCGATAGCGCCGATGTTTATAGCGCGGGCGCGGCGGAGGAGGTGCTGGGCGCGGCCATCAAGGGCCGCCGCGACAAGGTTCTGATCTCGACCAAATACACCTTCCGCCATGGCGAGGGTCCCAACGATGCCGGTTCGTCGCGTTATGCCATCACCCGCGCCACCGAGGCGGCGCTGAAGCGCCTGGGCACCGATCATATCGACCTGGTGCAGCTGCATGGCTTCGACGCCCAGACCCCGCCGGAGGAAATGCTGGAGACTTTCGACGCCCTGATCCGCACCGGCAAGATCGGCTATATCGGGGTCTCCAACTGGTCGGGCTGGCACCTGATGCGGGCGCTGGCGGTGTCGGAGCGCTACGGCTTTCCGCGCTTCGTGGCGCACCAGGCCTATTATTCGCTGATCGGCCGCGACTATGAATCCGAACTGATGCCGCTGGGCCTGGACCAGGGCGTGGGCGCGGTGGTGTGGTCGCCGCTGGGCTGGGGCCGTCTGACCGGCAAGATCCGCCGCGGCGCGCCGCTCCCTGCCGACAGCCGGTTGCAATCCTCCCTGGTGGTCGGCGGCGGCCCGCAGGTGGAGGACGACTATCTCTACAAGGTGGTGGATGCGCTGGACGCGGTGGCCGAGGAAACCGGCAAGACCGTGCCGCAGGTGGCGCTGAACTGGCTGCTGTCGCGGCCTACGGTGGCGACCCTGGTGATCGGGGCGCGCAACGAGGAACAGCTGAAAGCCAACCTGGGCGCGGTGGGCTGGAAGCTGACGCCGCAGCAGGTGGCCAAGCTGGACGCGGCCAGCGCCCGCCCGCTGGCCTATCCCTATTGGCACCAGGCGCAGTTTCCCGAGCGCAATCCTTTTCCTGTTTGACAATAATAATAGTCAAAAATAGTCGTCATGGCCCGCTTTATACGGGCCATCCAGTTTTCCGAGCCAATGTTGGCGGCTTAAACTGGATGGCCCGGACAGGCCGGGCCATGACGGAATAGGGAATGGAGCTGATGACACTCCCCGCGATCTTCGTCTCCCATGGCGCGCCGACCCTGCCGTTCGACGATGTCCCGGCGCGCGATTTCCTGCGCGGGCTGGGGCAATCAATCGGAAAGCCGCGCGCCATCCTGGCGGTATCGGCGCATTGGGACACCGATGCACCGATGACCAACAGCGTCGCGGTCAACGACACCATTCATGACTTTGGCGGCTTCCCGCCGGCGCTTTACGACCTGCGCTATGCCGCGCCGGGCGACGCGCTGCTGGCGCGCGAGGTGACGGCCCTGACCGGCGGCAAGCTCGACACGGTGCGCGGTCTGGACCATGGCGCCTGGGTGCCGCTGATGCTGATGTATCCCGATGCCGACATTCCGGTGGTGCAGTTGTCGGTGCAGAGCCATCTGGGCGCGGCGCACCACATCGCGCTGGGCCGCAAGCTGGCGGGTCTGCGCGCCGACAATGTGCTGGTGCTGGGCTCGGGCGGCTTTGTCCACAACCTGCGCCGCATCGCCCCGCCCGGATCGCCGGAGCCGGCATGGAGCCGGGAATTTTCAGACTGGATTCATGACCGCGTGATGGCGGGCGACGAAGCGGCGCTGGCCGATTACCGCGCCCAGGCTCCCCATGCCGCGACGGCCCAGCCCAGCGAGGAACATTTCGTGCCGCTGCATGTCGCGTTTGGCGCGGGCGGCGAAAAGGCGAAGGCCGCGCGGCTTCACAGCAGCGCGACCTTCGGCAGTCTCAGAATGGATGCCTACAGCTTCGGCTAGGCCGCGACTTCGTTGATCGCGATATCGGCCGAATGGGCTTCGCCGTCCAGGGTGGCGGCGACGGCATGCACGGTGGCGGCGATGCGCACTGCGGCCTGGATCTGCTCGGCGGTGAGGCCGGCGTCGCGCAGGATCTTTTCATGGCTGTCGATGCAGACGCCGCAGCCGTTGATGGCCGACACCGCCAGGCACCACAGTTCGAAATCCGCCTTGTCCACGCCGGGCTTGGCGATCACGTTCATGCGCAGCCGGGCGGGAAGCGTCTTGTAGTCGGGCGCCGAGGCCAGATGGGTGAAGCGGTAATAGATGTTGTTCATCGCCATGATGCTCGCGGCGGCGCGGGCGGCGGTCAGCGCCTCGGGCGACAGCTTGGGGGCGAATTCGCTGAAGATCGCGCTGGTGGTGCTGCGCTCGCGCGACGCCAGGGCGCAGGCGATGAAGGTGCCGGCGCGCTGCTGCTCGGTCAGGCCGGCCTCGCCCGCCAGCGACGACAGGTTCAGTTTCAAATCCCTGGCATATTCGGGCAAGGCGTTCTTCAGGGCTTCGAGGGACATGGGGACGTTTTCCTTGGAAGTGGGCCTTGGCAGAAAAGGCCCTCATCCCTTTTCAGGGATGAGGGCAAAGAAGACGCCGCCGATTGGGGAGGGGAGGAGGCGGCGTCTTTGTATTCAGGCGGCGACTAAGCGGCCGGCTTCAGGACCTCTTCGCCCTTGTTCCAGTTGCAGGGGCACAGTTCGTCGGTCTGCAGCGCGTCCAGCACCCGCAGCACTTCCGCCGGGTTGCGGCCGACGCTCATGTCGGTGACATAGACGAAGCGGATGATGCCTTCGGGATCGACCAGGAAGGTGGCGCGCTTGGCGACACCGGCCTCGGCGTCAAGAATGCCCAGCGCGGTGGAGAGGCGGCGGTTGGTGTCCGCCAGCATCGGGAAGGGCAGGTCCTTGAGGTCGGCATGGTTGTTGCGCCAGGCCAGGTGGACGAACTCGCTGTCGGTCGAGACGCCATAGATCACGGTGTCGCGATCGGCGAAGTCGGCGTTCAGCTTGCCGAAGCCGGCGATCTCGGTCGGGCAGACGAAGGTGAAGTCCTTGGGCCAGAAGAAGACCAGCTTCCACTTGCCGGCGTCGCTCGCCTGGGTGAAGTCCTTGAAGGCGGTGGCCGGGTTGGTGGAAACCACGCCCTGGACGGAGAAATCGGGGAATTTGTCGCCGATGGTCAGCATTTTGGGGTATTCCTTGGAAGAGTTCTAGTTGCGAGCGATACTTAGAAACGTTCCAAACTAATGTCAAGCCGCAATTGCGGCCTTTCTGACGCAGGCGGGTTTCAGGGCTTTGCGGCGGCCTGTTGTCTTGCCGTTTCCTTGGCCAGTTCCTTGTCGAAATCCGCCCGCGCCGCCGCTAGGAAGCGATCTTTCTCGGCCGGGTCCACAAAAGGATTGGGCGCGCCGGTTTTCATCTTCGCCAGCTTCGCGGCCAGGCCGAACTGCACGCCATGCGGGGCGAAGAAGATATCGGCCTTCATCTTGGCAAGTCTGGCGAAGCTGGCGCGATAGTCGCTGACGATGTTGGGATAGGCGGCGTTGCCCACCAGCGGATTGCCCGCCACCGAGATCGAACAGAAGAACATCACTGTCAGAGGGTGTTCCTCCCCCGCTATGCGGGGTAGGTGGGCGTAGCCGGCTCTTGAGCCGGCGAAGGCCGGAGGGGGCACTTCATAAGTCCAGGTGGTGCAGCCCTGGGTGTGGCCGGGCGTGATATGCGCCGTCAGGGTGACGCCGCCAAGGCTGACGGTTTCGCCGTCTTGGACCGGATGATCCACATGCACGGGCGGCGCATCCACCCTGGCGGCGGGGCCAAAGGCGATATGGCCGCTTTCCAGCACCGGCACATCGGGCGTCCCGGCATACAGACTGGCGCCGGTGTCGCGCTTCAACCGCGCCAATCCACCCGAATGATCGAAATGTGCGTGGCTGTTGAGGATGATCTTCACATCCGACAGCTTGAAGCCCAGCGCCCGGATGTTCTTTTCGATCAGCGGAGCGGATTCCGGCAGGGCGCCATCGGTGAGGATGTCGCCCTTGGGTGTCACGATCAGGAAGCTCGAAACCCCGGCCGGCCCGACATAATAGATATTGCCGATGACATGGAATGGCTTGAGCGGCTTGTTCCAGGCAATCCGTTCGGCGGCAAAAGGAAGGTCGGCCGCTTGCGCCGCCGTTGCCGCCATCAGCAACACGCCAAGCGTGACACGCCTCATTCCGCCGGTGTCGCCAACGCCGTCAGGGGATGGAAACGCTTCACCGCCAGCCAGCCGGCAATCACAAAACCCACCAGCACAACCAGCTGGGTGGCGGCGAAGACCGGGCCGCTGGGCGGGATGCTGGGCGCCAGGGCATGCAGCGGCGGGATCTTGATGAAGGACTGGATGATCAGCACAAACACATTCAGATAGAGCGAGATCACCGCCCCCACGACATAGATCGGCCGCCAGACCCCCGCCAGGTGCTTGAGGTACAGGCCGACCAGGGTCGGGACCAGAATAACCAGCGCGACCACGCCGATCACCTGGCCGGGCGTGGGCTGGGCACCGGCCTGGTGGAACAGGAAGCCGGTGGCGCTGGTCAGGACGCTGGTGGCCAGGAAGGTGCCGGTCCAGCCGCTGTGCAATTCGCTTTTCAGCATCTGGGCCAGGACGACAAGGCCGCTGACAATGGCGATCAGGGTAATCAGGACATGGGTAAGGGTGAGGGGGTCCATGCTCAATGTGGTCATGAGGCTCTCCTGCAGGGAAAATGGGGGAAATGGGACGCCGGAAATGGCCCCCATCCTGCGCAGGTGCGGGCGGGCTTGAAAAGAGGGGGGCCGCCCCTGTATCTCACCGGCGAGAAGGAAATATTCCCATGGCCGGCCACAGTCAGTTCAAAAACATCATGTTCCGCAAGGGCAAGCAGGACAAGGAGCGTTCCAAGCTCTTTGCCAAGCTCAGCCGCGAAATCACCGTGGCCGCCAAGTCGGGGCTGCCCGACCCGGCGCACAATCCCCGGCTGCGCACCGCCATCATCGCCGCCAAGGCGGAGTCGGTGCCCAAGGACAATATCGCCCGCGCCATCGCCAAGGCCACGGGCGGCGATGCCGAGAATTACGACGAGATCCGCTATGAGGGCCGCGGCCCCGGCGGTACAGCGCTCATCGTGGAAACGATGACAGATAACAAGAACCGCACTTCAGCCGATGTGCGCGCCGCCTTCGCCAAGCATGGCGGCGCGATGGGCGAAACCGGCTCGGTCAGCTTCATGTTCGACCATGTCGGCGTGATCTCCTATCCGCTGGACAAGGGCAGCGAGGACGCGATGCTGGAGGCGGCGCTGGAATGCGGCGCCAATGAATGCGTGACGACCGAAGAAGGCCATGAATTCCTCACCGGCATGGAAGACTTCGCCGCCGTGCGCGACGCGCTGGAAGCCAGGCTGGGCCCGCCGGCGTCCGCCGCCATCGTGTGGCGGCCGCAGAACATGGTGCAGGTGGCCGATGACGCCGGCGAGACCCTGATGAAGCTGATCGAGGTGCTCGACGATCATGACGATGTCCAGAATGTCTACGGCAACTACGAATTCAGCGACGCGCTGATGGCCAAGCTCTCCGGCTGATTGTCGCCCGACTGTCATCCCCGGCGAGCGATGCGAAGCATCGCGAGGGAAGGGGATGACAATTCGGTTTGCGCCATGGTTGCGCATTCGCACAAGCCGGGTCGGTTCCCTATACTCTCCCCATGGAACATTCCCCCCTCATCGCCGTCATCGTCATCGGCATCGTCCTGGCCTTTGTGCTGGGGACCGCCGCCCAGCGGCTGAAGCTGCCGCCGCTGGTGGGCTATCTGATGGCGGGGGTGCTGATGGGGCCCTTCACCCCCGGCTATGTCGCCGACAGCCACCTGACCCTGCAACTGGCCGATATCGGCGTCATCCTGCTGATGTTCGGGGTGGGGCTGCATTTCCAGCCCAAGGACCTTCTGGCGGTCAAAGCCGTGGTGGTGCCGGGCGCGGTGCTGCAGATGGCGGCCATTGTCGGGTTGGGGGTCGGCGCCGGCCTGCTGTTCGGCTGGCCGCTGGCGCATGGGCTGGTGTTCGGCCTCTGCCTGTCGGTCGCCTCCACTGTGGTGGTGATGCGGGCGCTGCAGGATCGCCGCCTGACCGAGACCGGGCGCGGCAAGATCGCCATCGGCTGGCTGGTGGTGCAGGATCTGATGACCGTGCTGGTGCTGGTGCTGTTGCCGCCTTTGGCCCCGGCGCTGAAGGGCGGCGGCGTCGACCTGGGCGCGCTGGCGCAGAGCCTGGCGCTGACCCTGGGCAAGCTGGCGCTGTTCGCCGCCCTGATGGTGGTGATCGGGCGGCGGGTGATCCCGGCGGTGCTGCATTACATCGCCCATACCGGCAGCCGCGAACTGTTCCGCCTGGCGGTGCTGTCGGTGGCGCTGGGCGTGGCCTTCGTGGCGGCGGAACTGTTCGGGGTCTCCATCGCGCTGGGGGCCTTCTTCGCCGGCATGATCCTGTCGGGCTCGCCCTTGTCGCAGCGCGCGGCGGAGGAATCGCTGCCGCTGCGCGACGCCTTCGCGGTGCTGTTCTTCGTCTCGGTCGGCATGCTGTTCAACCCGCGCGTGGTGGTCGAGGCGCCGGTGGCGCTGGCGGTGAGCTTCGCCATCGTGGTGGCGGGCGGCGTCGCGGCCTATCTGCTGCTGCGGCTGTTCGGCGTCAAAAGCGCCAGCGCCGCCACCATCGCCGTCAGCCTGGCGCAGATCGGCGAATTCTCCTTCATCCTGGCCGACCTGGGGATCGGGCTGGGGATACTGCCGGAAAAGGCCCGCGACCTGATCCTGGGGGCCTCGATCCTGTCGATCTTCCTCAATCCGCTGCTGTTCGCGATTGCCGCCCGCCGCGAGGCCTCGCCCAGGGTGCCGCCCGCCCCCGACATGCCGCGCCCCGCGCCCGAGCCGACACACCTGACCGGCCATGCCGTGGTGGTGGGCTATGGCCGGGTGGGCCATATGGTCGCCGACGGCATCAAGGACAGGCTGCCGCTGCTGGTGCTGGAAGAGGGCGCGGTGGGCGATCCCGGCATCGAACATATCCGGGGCAATGCCGCCCGCGACGATGTGCTGGCCGCCGCCAACCTGGCCCAGGCGAAACTGCTGTTCGTCGCTATTCCCGAAGCCTTCGAGGCGGGCCAGATCGTCGAACAGGCGCGCAAGGCCAATCCCGGGCTGGCGATCATCGCCCGGGCCCATTTCGACGCCGAGGTTGACCATCTGCTGGCGCTGGGGGCCACCAGGGTCATCATGGGCGAGCGCGAGATCGCCGCCGCCATGCTGGATTTCGCCAAGGCGCAGTAGGGGCGAGGTGCATACGCTATCGGCGTATTACATCTTGACGATGATACGCCAACAGCGTATACATTGCCGCAATGGAGATTTACCGCACCAAAACCTTCCTGAAGGCCGTCAAAAAGCTGGGCGCCACCAAGGAAGAGTTGGAAGCGGTGGAAATGGAAATTGCGAGCGATCACACCGCTGGCGATGTCATCATGGGCACGGGCGGCGCGCGCAAGATCCGCTTCGCCATGGGCGGCAAAGGCAAAAGCGGCGGCGGTAGAGCGATCTACGTCGCCATGGTGGAAGACGATGTGGCGTATATGCTGATGGCATATGCCAAGGCCGACCGGGAAGACCTTTCGGCCGCGGACAAGAAAGCCATCAAAGCCTTCGTGGACAGTTTGTAGGAGAGCGTTATGGCGAAGCGGACGAAAATCGGCCTCGAAATCGAAGCGGCGCTGAAGGAAGTCCAGGCGCACCGCCGGGGCGAAGTGGCGCTTGAAAGCCGCGTCGTCGACCCGATGCCAGCCGCCAGGGTCAAGGCGATTGTGCGCAAGGTCGCCAAGAGTCCCAAGGATTTCGAGCGCAAATTCGGCGTCCCGGCCAGGACGATCGAGGGCTGGGAGCAGAACAAGAAGATCGATGTCGCCGGCAGGGTTCTTCTGATGGTGATCGAGAAGAACCCAGAGGCCGTGGAAGATGTCATGGCGGTGGGCTAGTCACCGCCTTGAAGATGAAATGACATCATGGCGGCCCTGCCTAGGAAAGGCCCGAACATAAAGGGTACAAAGGGGGCATGAGCCTCTCGATTCGCATCCTTGGCCTGGACCCTGGCCTGTCGGCCATGGGCTGGGGGGTGATTGATGTTTCGGGCTCGCGGCTGGCCCATGTCGCCCATGGCGTGATCGCCACCAAGCCGGCGGTGGGGCTGGGCGTGCGGTTGATGCAGCTGCATCAGGCTTTGTCCGTCGTCATCGAGACCCACGGTCCCCGCGCCATCGCCGTGGAGCAGGCTTTTGTCGCCCGCGATCCGCAGGCGGCATTGAAGATCGGCCATGCCCGCGCCGTGGCGCTGCTGGCGGCCGCCCAGGCGGGGCTGGAGATCGCCGAATATGCCCCCAACCATATCAAGAAATGCGTCGTCGGCGCCGGGCATGCGGGCAAGGAGCAGGTGCAGTTCATGGTCAAGCGCCTGCTGCCGGCCTGCGGCGTGACGCAGGCGGATGCCGCCGATGCGCTGGCGGCGGCAATTGCCCATGCGCATCTTTCGACGACCCGCGCAAGAATGGTTGTCGGATGATGATCGGCAAACTCACCGGCATCGTGGATTCCATCACCGAGGATACGGTGATCCTGGATGTGAACGGCGTCGGCTATCTGGTGCAGTGCCCGGCCTCGACCCTGTCGCGCCTGTCGGTGGGAGCGCATGCCAGCCTGATGATCGAGATGAAGGTCAGCGACGACGCCATCCGGCTGTACGGCTTCGGCAGCGCCGAGGAACGCGACTGGTTCCGCCTGCTGCAGACCGTGCAGAGTGTCGGCGGCAAGGTGGCGCTGGCGGTGCTGTCGACGCTGTCGCCGCGCGACCTGAGCCGCGCGCTGGCGCTGGGTGACAAGGCGATGATCGGCCGCGCGCCCGGTGTGGGGCCGAAACTGGCGCTGCGCATCGCCACCGAACTCAAGGACAAAGCGCCCTCGATGCTTTTGGGCCATGAAGACGGTGCTGCCGTCGCCATCGCGCATGCCCCGCGCGGGCCGGAAAGCGACGCGGTTTCGGCCCTGATCCATCTGGGCTACAGCGATGCCCGCGCCGCCGAGGCCGTGGCCCGCGCCGCGCAGGCGCTGGGCGAACACACCGAAGCCTCGGTCCTGATCCGGGAAGCGCTGAAGGGGATGGCGCGATGATGCTTCGACAAGTTCAGCATGAGGGGGATAAACTCGTTCTCATCCTGCGCTTGTCGAAGGATGAGGTCTTGATCGGAAATGCAGATGACTAAGAAAAATACACGACGTACAGCCCCGAGAAAGAAATCCGCAAAACCCAGGAAGCGACCGCTGATAACTGATCCTTTTTTGACCTTCCAGGAATGGGCTGGCGCCGCCGATAATCGCGCCTACGCAACGCTCTGATGCCAATCGGACGCCTTGTGACCCCCGAACGCAGCGACGACGACACCCTGGAAGCCTCGCTGCGGCCCAAGCGGCTGGCGGATTTCGTGGGGCAGCAGCAGGCGCGCGAGAACCTGTCGGTCTTTATTGATGCGGCCCGGGCGCGGGCCGAGGCGCTGGATCATGTGCTGTTCCACGGCCCGCCCGGCCTGGGCAAGACCACCCTGGCGCAGATCGTGGCGCGTGAACTGGGAGTCAACTTCCGTTCGACCTCCGGCCCGGTGCTGGCCAAGGCGGGCGATCTCGCCGCCATCCTGACCAACCTGGAACCGCGCGACGTTCTGTTCATCGACGAAATCCATCGCCTCAATCCGGCGGTGGAGGAAATCCTTTATCCCGCGATGGAGGATTACGAACTCGACCTGATGATCGGCGAGGGCCCGGCGGCGCGGTCGGTGAAAATCCAGCTGGCGCCTTTCACACTTGTCGGGGCGACGACGCGCTCGGGGCTTATCACCACGCCGTTGCGCGACCGTTTCGGCATTCCGGTGCGTCTGAATTTCTATACCCCCGGCGAACTGCTCTCGATTGTCGAACGCGGCGCGCGTGTTTTGGGATTCGACCTGACGACCGAGGGCGCGCAGGAAATCGCCGCCCGCAGCAGAGGCACCCCGCGCATCGCCGGTCGGCTGCTGAAACGCGTGCGCGACTTCGCCGCCGTGGCCAAACAGCCGGTGGTGGATGCCAGGATTGCCGATGCCGCCCTGACCCGGCTGGAAGTGGACAAGCGCGGGCTGGACGGTTTCGACCGCCGCTATCTCACTTTGATCGCCGAGCATTACAGCGGCGGCCCCGTCGGCATCGAGACCATCGCCGCCGCCCTGGGCGAGGCGCGCGACGCCATCGAGGAAATCGTCGAGCCCTATCTGATGCAGCAGGGTTTCGTGCAGCGCACGCCGCGCGGCCGCATGCTGACCAGCGCCGCCTATGGCCATATCGGCCTGGATGCGCCCGCCATGCCGCCGGTGCAGACGCCCCTGCCACTGGATGACGACGAATGATTCCCGTGTTGGAAACAGAGCGCCTGATCTTACGCGAATCCCGGCTGTCGGATTTCCCCGCCAATCTGGCGATGTGGACCGATCCGCGCACCCTCAGCCATTTCGGCGGATCGGCCCGCAGCGAGGAAGATGTGTGGCTTCGCTTTCAGAGCAATTTCGGCCGCTGGCATCTGTCGGGCTTTGGCTATTGGGCGGTGGAAGACAAGGCCAGCGGCGCCTATGCCGGGGGCGTGGGATTTTTCGAGGCACGCCGCCCGTTGCTGCTGCCCTACCGTGACCGGCCCGAGGCCGGCTGGATCATTGCGCCTGATTTCCATGGCCGGGGCTTTGCTCATGAGGCCGTGGCGCGGATAGTTGCCTGGGCCGATGAAAACCTGGATGCCCCCGAAACCTGGTGCATGATCGCGCCCGGCAATCTGGTATCGCAGAAGGTCGCGGCCGGGGCGGGTTACCGTCCCGCGCAGGACGCGCTCTATAAGGAGCAGCCCGTTCTGACTTTCACCCGCGCGCGCCTCACATGACAAAGCTGAAAGGTCTCGGTTCTTTCGACGGCAAGACCCATGTCCTGCCGGTCAGCATCTATTATGAGGACACCGACCTGTCGGGCGTGGTCTATCACGCCAATTACCTGCGCTACATGGAGCGCGGCCGCACCGAATTCTTCCGCCTGGCGGGGATTTCGAAAATGGCGGGGCTGGAGGATGACGAGCCCACCGCCTGGACCATTCGCCGCATCGCGGTGGACTACCATCGCCCGGCGCGTCTTGATGACGTCATAAATGTCCGCACCAATCTGATCGGCCTGTCGGGCGCGCGCATGAAGGCCCTGCAACGGATCGTCTGCGGCGATGTGTTGCTGGCGGTGGGACGGATCGAAGCCTGCATCACCACGTTGACAGGCAGGCCCCGGCGCCTGCCCAAAAACATCCTTGAGACTCTTGCACCTTTTCTTGTCGCGGAAGAAACTTGAACCCAGCCGCCAAATTTCGGCCCAAATCGCACGCCATTAGCTGCTAATCCCCGGCGCCAGAAGGTTTTTCGATGATAAAGCATGTCGCCGCTCTTCTACTGATTCTGGCCGCGATCCTGGTTCTGCCCTCCGCTGTCGCCCTGGCGCAAGGCGTTCAGAGCGCGCCGATCGCAGCCCCCACCGGCCCCGCCGCCGACACCCAGTCCCTGGCGCCGCCGCCGGGGGCGCCGGCCAGCAGCGCCGGCATGGGCGGCGATGGCACCTTCAACATCGTCTCCATGTTCCTGCGCGCCGACGTCATCGTGAAGGCGGTGATGATCCTGCTGCTGCTGGCGTCGCTATGGTCCTGGACCATCATCTTCAACAAGCTGCTGACGCTCTCCGGCCTCAAGCGCAAGGCGCGCAAGTTCGAAAAGCTGTTCTGGTCCGGCCAGTCGCTGGACGAACTGTACCAGCAGTTCGCCGCCCGCAACGACCATCCCCTGGCCGCCCTGTTCATCGCCGGGCTGCGCGAATGGCGCCGCGCCTTCGAGGGCGGCACGCCGTTGCGCGAATCCCTGGTCGGCGGCGTCAAGGAACGCATCGACAAGGCGATGAATGTCACCATCCTGCGGGAAACCGATGGGATCGAGAAAAACCTGGGCGTGCTGGCCACCGTCGGCTCGGTGTCGCCCTTTGTCGGCCTGTTCGGCACGGTGTGGGGCATCATGAATTCCTTTGGCGCCATCGCCGCGCGGCATGACACCACCCTGGCCGTGGTGGCGCCGGGCATCGCCGAAGCCCTGTTCGCGACGGCGATGGGACTTCTGGCGGCCATTCCCGCCGTCATCTTCTACAACCGCTTCGTGGCCGATATCGGCCGCTATGTGAACCAGCTCGACGCCTTTGCCGACGAATTCTCCGCTATTCTTTCCCGTCAGCTCGATGAGAAGGCGTCGCGCTGATGGCCGGCGGCATCCAGCAAGGCACGTCGCGCGGCCGGGGCCGGATGCGCCGCCGCGCCATGGCCGAGATCAATGTCACGCCCTTCGTGGACGTGATGCTGGTGCTGCTGATCGTCTTCATGGTCACCGCGCCGCTGCTCACGGTGGGCGTGCCGGTGGACCTGCCCAAGACCAAGGCCCCGGCGCTGGGCCAGGACCGCGAGCCCTTGTCCATCACCGTGCGCCGCGACGGCACCATCTTCCTGCAGAAGGAACAGGTGCCTGAGGCCGTGCTGGTGGACAAGCTGACGGCGATCGCCAGCAACGGCTACAACCAGCGCATCTTCGTGCGCGGCGACGACCGCGCCAACTATGGCAAGGTGATGGAAGTGATGGGCCTGCTGGCCTCGGCGGGCTTTACCCATATCGGGCTGGTGACCGATGTCGTCAAACCCAAGCCCGACGCGCCGTAAGGCGGCGCAGCCGGCGGTGCGCCGGGCCAGCTTCACAAGACAAAGGCCGACCACCGCCCGCAGCCAGCCGTTCGGCATCTTCGGCTCGATCCTGTTTCACGGGCTGATCCTTGCCGCCGCCTTCCTCACCTTCCAGCGCAATCTCTCCACCCCGGAAGACAGCCATGTCGTGCCGGTGGACCTGGTGACCGTCGCCGACCAGACCAATGTCGCGGCCCAGGCCCCGCCCACTCCGCCTGCGCCGGAGCCGGAAAAGATGGACATGCCGACACCGCCGGCGCCCGAGCCGATCCAGCCCCAGATGCAGGATGTCGAGCCCGCGCCCGAGCCGCCGGTGCCGAAGTTCGACATTCAAAAAGAAAAGAAGCCCGACACCGACAAGCCGGTCGAGAAGCCGCAGACCAAAAAGGAAGCGCAGCAGGACTTCGCCGCTTTGCTCAACAAGCTGACCACACCCGACAAGGCCCAGAAAAACGTCAAGCCGGGGCCGCGCGTCATCCAGGGCGTCGGCGCGGGCACCATGATGACCGCCGACCTGGCCGATGCGCTCAAGAGCCAGATGTACCGCTGCTGGTCGCCGCCCACCGGCGCGCCCGATGCCCGCGACCTGGTGGTGGATTATGACCTCAACCTCAACCCCGACGGCACGGTGGCGCGCTTGCAGATGACGCCCTCGACCGCCGCCCAGGCCGCCGGCAACGGCTATACCCGCGCCGCCGCCGAGGCCGCCAGCCGCGCCATCTATCAGTGCCAGCCCTACAGGCTGCCCGCCGACCGCTATAATGTGTGGCGCGAGATCAATCCGCTGCGCTTCGATCCGCGCCAGATGATGCAATGATGGAACAATAATCGGACTGCCTTGTTGGAGCCATGTTATTGGCGCTCGATATTGCCGGGAGAAGACCATGAAGAAATTTCTCGTCCTGTGCGCCGCATTGCTGGCCTTCGCGCTCGCGTCGCTGCCGGCCAGCGCCGCCCTGACGGTGGACGTGACCCAGGGCAATGCCCAGCCGCTGCCCATCGCCATTCCCGATTTCGTGCCCGGCGGCGGCGGCGATCCGGCGGCCGGCGCCAATATCGCCGGGGTGGTGCGCGCCGACCTGGAACGCTCGGGGCTTTTCCGCCCCCTGGACCCCAAGGGTTTTGTCGAGCACGTCACCAACATCAACACCGTGCCCAATTTCCAGAGCTGGCGTTCCATCACCGCCCAGGGCCTGGTGACCGGCCAGGTGACCCAGCAGCCGGACGGGCGGCTGCGGGTGGATTTCCGCCTGTGGGATGTCTATGGCGAAAGCCAGATGCTGGGGCTGCAGTTCTTCACCACGCCCGAGAACTGGCGGCGCATCGCCCATATGGTGTCGGACGCCATTTACGAGCGCATTACGGGAGAAAAGGGCTATTTCGACACCCGCATCGTCTTCATTTCCGAGACCGGCCCCGCCATCAAGCGGGTCAAGCGGCTGGCGATCATGGACGAGGATGGCGCCAATCCGATCTTCCTGACCCGTGGCGACTACATGGTGCTGACGCCGCGCTTCAACCCCACCGCCCAGATGATCGCCTATATGTCCTATATCGGCGCCAAGCCGCGGGTCTATCTGTTCGACATCGAGACCGGCAGGCAGGAGATGCTGGGCAATTTCCCCAACATGACCTTTTCGCCGCGCTTCTCGCCCGACGGCAACAGCGTGGCGCTGACCCTGGAGACGGCGGGCAATTCCGACATTTATGTGATGGACCTGCGCTCGCGCTCCATCCGCCGCCTGACCACCGATCCGGCGATCGACACCGCCCCCAGCTTCTCGCCGGACGGCCGCCAGATCGCCTTTGAATCCGACCGCGGCGGCAGCCAGCAGATTTATGTCATGAATGCCGACGGTTCGGGCCAGCACCGGGTCAGCTTCGGCGCGGGCGGCAACGGCACCCCGGTCTGGAGCCCGCGCGGCGACCTGCTGGCCTTCACCAGGCAGCAGGGGGCCCATTTCACCATCGGGGTCATGCGTCCCGACGGCTCCGGCGAGCGCATGCTCACCAACGCCTATCACGACGAAGGCCCCACCTGGGCGCCCAATGGCCGCGTTCTGATGTTCACCCGCGTGTCGCCGGGCGGTCGCGATTCGCAGGTATGGTCGGTGGACGTGACGGGCCGCAACGAGCGCCGGGTTCTGACGCCCGGTTCTGCCTCCGATCCGGCCTGGTCGCCCTTGATCCAGTAAGGGCGTTTCTTCTAGAATTGGTCTAATTTTGAACGCAAAGTTTGGTTCTTTTCGCCTTCTAATGCGTTTTACGATTTAGGTGCGCCGTTATTTCTCTAGCGTTGGGTGCCTTCCGCACCGTGGGCCTTCGCTTCCAGGAGATTCCAAGATGATTCGATTTTCCAATAGCTTGAAATTCGCCGCTTTGTCGGCGGCCCTGCTGCTGGGCGCCTGCACGCACAAGCAGGAAGCCGTGAACACCGCGCCGCCGCCGGCCCCGCCGCCGCCGGCCGCCGCGCCCGCGCCCGTCACCTCTTCCATCCTGCCCGGCAGCGCGGAAGACTTCCGCGTCAATGTCGGCGACACCGTCCATTTCGCCCTCAACGAGTATAATATCGAAGACGCCGACAAGGCCCTCCTGGGCCGCCAGGCTGCCTGGCTCGCCCGCTATCCGGCGGTTCGGGTGACGGTCGAGGGCCATGCCGACGAACGCGGCACCCGCGAATACAACCTGGCGCTGGGCGCGCGCCGCGCCAATGCCGTGAAGGAATATCTGGTCAGCCAGGGCGTTTCCACCGGCCGGGTCGAAACCGTCTCCTATGGCAAGGAACGTCCGATCTGCACCGAGTCCAACGAGGGCTGCTGGGCGCAGAACCGCCGCGGCGTCACCACCATCACCGCCGGCGCGAATTCGTAATTTGACGGCAACGCAAAAGGGGCGTGGGTTCATACCCGCGCCCCTTTTTTGCTTTAAAGGCTTCCTAGAAGGTTGCTCATGATGATTCAGCGCATTGCGGTTTCCGTCCTGGCTCTTTGCCTTGCGTTCGCGCCGCTTCCGGCCAGCGCCCAGATTTTCGGCCCCAGCGACGAGGAAAAGGCCCATGAGGCGGCGCAGGACAGCGGCATCCAGGCCCTGCAAGGCGAGGCCCAGCAGCAGGATGCCCGCATCCGGGCGCTGGAAGACAAGGTACGCGGGCTGACCCAGAGCCTGAGCCAGGCCACCGGCGCCAATGAAGAGCTCGCGCACCAGATCCAGCTCCAGAACGACAAGATCGACCGGATGCAGAAGGATTTCGCCTACCGGCTGTGTACCCTGTCGGCGCAGCAGCTTGGTGCGGGCGATTCGATGAACTGCGCCGCGGCGGGCACCGCCTCGGCTGGGCCGGTCGCGCCGCAACCTTATTCCCAGAGCGGATTGCAGCCCGGCGCGCCCCTGCCGCCGATCGACGCAACCGGACAGAATGGCGGCGGCGGTTTCATCGCGCCGCCGCAGCAGGACACGGGCGTGGTGCGGGGCCGCCCGCCCGGCACCCTGGGCACTTTACCCATGGGGTCCGGGCCGATGGACTCCGGCGGCGGCGCGCCGTCGAACGCCGGGCCGCAGGGCGATTCGGTCCAATACGACCAGGCCATGAACCTGATGAGCCGCGCCCAGTATGACGAAGCCCAGGCCGCCTTCCGCAGTTATGCCGACGCCAATCCGCAGGACACCGACCTCGCGCCCCAGGCGATTTACTGGGTGGCCAATATCAGCTTCATCAAGCAGGACTATGCCCCGGCGGCGCGCAGCTTTGCCGAGGTGCTGAAGAAATATCCCAAGTCGCAGCGCGCCCCGGACGCTATGCTGAAGCTGGCCCAGTCCTTCATGGGCATGGGCCAGAAAACGGAAGGCTGCACCACGCTTGGGCTCCTCAAGTCGAAATATCCCAACGCCTCGCCGCAGACGCTCGCCACCGCCGCGGGCCTCAAGAAAACCGCCTGCAGCAAATAAGTTTGCGGCTGCCTTCGCGGAGGCGATGGCGGCGCATGATGGTCCGGTTGCCGTCGCGGTGTCGGGGGGCGGCGACAGCATCGCGCTGATGCGGCTGCTGGCGGACCATGCCAAGGCGCGCAAGCTGCCCGCCCCGGCCGTGCTGACGGTGGATCACGGCCTGCGCAAGGATTCCGCCCGCGATGCCAGACAGGTCGCCGCCTGGGCGAAGCAGGTCGGCCTGAAGGCGCATATCCTTCGCTGGCGCGGCGCCAAGGTGAAGTCCGGCATCGAGGCGGCGGCGCGCGAAGCGCGATACCGGCTGATGGGCGCCTGGCTGGTGAAGCACAAGATCGCCACCCTGTTCGTCGGCCACACGCAGGACGACCAGGCCGAGACCTTCCTGCTGCGCCTGGCGCGGGGTAGCGGGCTGGATGGGCTTGCCGCCATGCGCGCCGTCGCGCCATGGCCGATCGGGGGGTTCGAAAGCCTCCGCGTCCACCGCCCGCTTCTGTCCTTGCGCCGCGATGACCTGCGCGCCTGGCTCACATCCCTCGGCCAGGACTGGCTGGACGATCCGATGAATGACGATGCCGCCTTTGACCGGGTGAAGATCCGCAAGGCCCAGGCCGCCCTGGCCGAGGCGGGGCTGACCCCGGCCCGCATCGCCGCCGCCGCCGCGCATCTGGCGCGGGCCCGCGCCGCGCTGGAGGTGATGACCGGGGCGGTGCTGGCCCGCGCCGCCCGGCCGGTGAAGGAGGGTGTGCTGCTGGACGTCCGCGCGCTGGCCGCCGCGCCGCGCGAGGTGGGCCTCAGGGCGCTGGCGGCGGTGCTGATGGGCGTGTCGGGACGCGGTTATCGCCCGCGATTCGAGGCCCTGGAGCGGCTGTTTGACGGACTGGCGACAGGCCGGCCGGCGATGCTGCACGGCTGTCATATTGGTCCAGTAGTGAAGAAACCGGCCGGCGCCGAGATGTGGGCCTGGCTGGTCAAGCCCGAAAACCCAAGGAAAACGGGCGGTTCCGTCAAAAACGGCGAATCCGCAAAGTCCGGACGGCGTGTTGCGGCGGGCGCTTAAAACTCTTAACCTTTTGATGGCTGGCAATACGCTAGAACCGTCCTATCTAATATGCGGGCGGTTGTGCCCGGCTCCGCCCGGTCTGGCACCGCAAGGAAAGAAGGACGGCCTTGAATAATCTGCGAAATCTCGCGCTTTGGATCGTCATCGCGCTGCTTCTGGTGTTCCTGTTCAACCTGTTCCAGGGAACGGGCACCCACACCGCCACCGCCCCCATCAGCTATTCCAAGTTCAACGAGCTGGTGGTGCAGAACCAGGTGCGCAAGGTCACCTTCCAGGGCGACCAGGCCAAGGGCGAGATGACCAACGGCCAGCCCTTCGCCACCACTGTGCCCGCCAACGACACCACCCTGTGGCCGACGCTGAAGGCGCACAATGTGGATACCGCCGTGGCTCCGGCCGATGACGGCATGCCCTCGCTGCTGGCCATCTTCATCAACTGGTTCCCCATGCTGCTGATTATCGGCGTGTGGCTGTTCTTCATGCGCCAGATGCAGTCGGGCGGCGGCAAGGCGATGGGCTTCGGCAAATCGCGCGCCAAGCTTTTGACCGAGCGCCAGGGCCGCGTCACCTTTGAAGACGTGGCGGGCGTGGACGAAGCCAAGGACGACCTGAAGGAAATCGTGGACTTCCTGCGCGACCCGCAGAAATTCCAGCGCCTGGGCGGGCGCATCCCCAAGGGCGTGCTGCTGGTCGGCCCGCCGGGCACCGGCAAGACGCTCTTGGCGCGCGCCATCGCCGGCGAGGCCAATGTGCCCTTCTTCACCATTTCGGGCTCGGACTTTGTCGAGATGTTCGTGGGCGTCGGCGCCAGCCGCGTGCGCGACATGTTCGAGCAGGCCAAGAAGAACAGCCCCTGCATCGTCTTCATCGACGAAATCGACGCGGTCGGCCGCCATCGCGGCGCCGGTCTGGGCGGCGGCAATGACGAGCGCGAGCAGACCCTCAACCAGCTGCTGGTCGAGATGGACGGCTTCGAGGCCAATGAGTCCGTCATCCTGATCGCCGCCACCAACCGTCCCGATGTGCTGGACCCGGCGCTGCTGCGTCCCGGCCGTTTCGACCGCCATGTCGTGGTGCCGAACCCCGACCTGGGCGGCCGCGAGAAGATCCTGCGCGTGCATCTGCGCAAGGTGCCGCTGGCCCCCGATGTGGACCCGCGCACCATCGCGCGCGGCACGCCCGGTTTCTCCGGCGCCGACCTGGCCAACCTGGTCAATGAAGGCGCGCTGATGGCGGCGCGGCGCGGCAAGCGCGTCGTCACCATGAGCGAACTGGAAGACGCCAAGGACAAGGTGATGATGGGTGCGGAGCGCCGCTCCATGGCGATGAGCGACGAGGAAAAGAAGCTCACCGCCTTCCACGAGGCCGGCCATGCCATCGTCGCCATCACGGTCGAAGGCAGCGACCCCATCCACAAGGCCACCATCATCCCGCGCGGCCGCGCCCTGGGCATGGTGATGCGCCTGCCGGAACGCGATGCCCTGTCGCTGACCCGCCAGAAGATGCTGGCGGACCTGGCGGTGGCCTTCGGCGGCCGCCTGGCGGAGGAACTGGTGTTCGGCCACGACAAGGTGACCACCGGGGCGCAGTCGGACATCGAGCAGGCCACCCGCATGGCACGCGCCATGGTCACGCGCTTCGGCATGTCGGACAAATTGGGCCCCATCGCCTATGCCGAGAACCAGGAAGAAGTCTTCCTGGGGCACAGCGTGTCGCGCACCCAGAACATCTCCGAATCCACGGCCCAGACCATCGACGCGGAAATCCACCGCATCATCGATGAAAGCTACAACCGCGCCAGGGACATCCTGACCACCCGCCAGGGCGACCTGAACGTGCTGGCGCGCGGGTTGCTGGAATACGAAACCCTGACGGGCGACGAGATCAACGCACTGCTCAAGGGCATTCCGCCGGTGCGCACGCCGTATGAAGACCCGGTCACGCCGCCGCGCAACGAAGGCACCAGCGTCCCCATGGCCGGCAAGCCGCGTCCGCTGGGGCCTGGGCCGATCATCTCGCCCGAGCCGCAGCCGCGCTGACGCATTTGTCATGGCCCGCTTTATGCGGGCCATCCAGTTTCTGATAAAAGAAGGGCGGCCTTGGCCGCCCTTTTCTTTGGAGCCAGCATGCGGCATCGCCCGCCCCATATTCTCAATGCCTCCACCAACCTCTTGGGCATCTGCTTCATCATCATCACCGGCCTCAGGCTGGCCAATGCCAATGCCCGCTCCTATGCCGACGAGGTGGCGTGGCTGGCGGCGCTGCTCCTGTTCGTGGCGGTGCTGACGGCCTATCTTTCGATCCGCAACGACCATGCCCGGCCCTGGCAGGCGACCCTCGCCGACGCCGCCTTCCTGGGCGGCATGAGCGCGCTGGCGCTGTCGGTCGTCATCGCGGCGCTTTATCTGTGAAAATGCTCCCATGAAGGTTCTGGGCATCCTCAACATCACCGCCGACAGTTTTTCCGACGGCGGAAAATTCCTGGAGCCGAAGGCGGCGCTGCTGCACGCCCAGGCGATGGCGCAGGCGGGCGCCGACATCCTCGATATCGGGTCGGCGTCCTCCAACCCGGAGTCCAGCCCCGTCACGCCGGATCTGGAAATCGCCCGGCTGGCATCGGTCGTTCCGGTGCTGAAAGAAAAGGGCCTGCCGCTGTCCATCGACAGTTTTTCCACGCCGGTACAGCGCTGGGCGCTGGGGCAGGGCGTGGCCTATCTCAACGACATTCACGGCTTTGGCGATGCCGCGCTCTATCCCGAACTGGCGAGTTCAGCCGCCGAACTGATCGTGATGCACATGGTGCAGGCGCGCGGCGCCGCGGTGCGCAGGGAAATCCCGCCATCGGAAATCTTCGATCGCGTCACGGCCTTCTTCGATGCCCGCATCGCGGCGCTGGAAAAGGCCGGCATACTTCGCGAACGCCTGATCCTGGACCCCGGCATGGGCCAGTTTGTCGGCGCCGACCCGGAAAACTCGCTGATCCTGTTGCGCCGCCTGCCGGACCTGAAGGCGCGCTATGGCCTGCCGTTGCTGGTCTCGGTCTCGCGCAAGGGCTTCCTGCGCGGCATCGTCAACCGCCCGGTGGCGGAATCCGGAGCCGCCACCCTGGCCGCCGAACTTTTTGCCGCTGCCAACGGCGCCGACTATATCCGCACCCACGCGCCGGGCGCCTTGCGCGACGGGCTTAAAGTGTTGAAAACGCTGGGCAACAGCCATTAACCTTCCGCAACCGGATTGTGTTAAAATCACCGCCTCGCCCAGGACATTCTCATGACCCGCAAATATTTCGGCACCGACGGCATCCGAGGCCGCACCAATACCGCCAGGCTGACGCCGGAAATCGCCCTGAAGGCGGGCATGGCGGCGGGCCGCATCTTCACCCGCGGCGCCCATCGCCATCGCGTGGTGATCGGCAAGGACACCCGCCTGTCGGGCTATATGATCGAAAGCGCCCTGGTCTCCGGCTTCACCGCCGTGGGCATGGACGTGTTCCAGTTCGGCCCGCTGCCGACGCCGGCCGTCGCCATGCTGACCCGCTCGCTTCGCGCCGACCTGGGGGTGATGATTACCGCCTCGCACAATCCCTTCGAGGACAACGGCATCAAGTTCTTCGGCCCCGACGGCCAGAAGCTGTCCGACGAGGTCGAGGCCGAGATCGAGGCCCTGATGGATGCGGGGCTGGAACAGGGCCTGGCCCAGAGCGCCAGCATCGGCCGTGCCAAGCGCATCGACGACAGCCAGGCGCGCTATATCGAATTCGCCAAGCGCACTTTTCCGCGCAACCTCAAGCTCGACGGGCTGCGCATCGCGATAGATTGCGCCAACGGTGCCGCCTACAAGGTCGCGCCGGAAGTGCTGTGGGAACTGGGCGCCGATACCGTGCCGCTGGGCATCACGCCCGACGGCACCAACATCAATCTGGACTGCGGCTCCACCGCCCCCCAGGCGCTGTGCGCCAAGGTGCGCGAAGTGCGGGCCGATTTCGGCATCGCGCTGGACGGCGACGCCGACCGGGTGGTGATGACCGACGAAAAGGGCCAGATCATCGACGGCGACCAGATCCTGGCGCTGATCGCGCGCAGCTGGTCGGCGAACGGCCGGCTCAAGGGCGGCGGCGTGGTCGGCACCGTGATGTCCAATGCCGGGCTGGACCATTACCTGCAGTCGCTGAAGCTCAAGCTGGCGCGCTCGGCGGTGGGCGACCGCTATGTGCTGGAGGAGATGGCCAAGGGCGGCTTCAATGTCGGCGGCGAACAGTCCGGCCACATCATCCTGTCGGATTTCGCCACCACCGGCGACGGGCTGGTGGCGGCGCTGCAGGTGCTGGCGGTGCTGGCGCAGGAGGGCAAGCCCGCCAGCGAGGTGGCGCATCTGTACAATCCCCTGCCGCAGGTTCTGGAGAATGTGCGCTTCAAGAAGGGCTCGCCGCTGGACGATGCCAGGGTCAAGGCCAGCATCGAGGACGCCAATGCCCGGCTGGGCGCGCATGGCCGGGTGCTGGTGCGCAAGTCGGGCACCGAGCCGCTGATCCGGGTGATGGCGGAAGGCGAGGATGAAAAGACCGTGCGCGCCGTGGTGCGCCAGATCGCTTCGACCATCGAAGAGGTTGCTGCCTGACATCTGCTGTGAAGATGGGGCGACTGCTGGTCATCGCCGGATCGGATTCCAGCGCCGGCGCCGGCATCCAGGCCGATCTCAAGACCGCCCAGGCGTTCGGGGTTTACGCCCAGACGGCGATCACCGCCGTCACCGTGCAGAACACTTTGGGCGTGCGTGCGGTGCATCCGGTGCCGCCGGATATCGTGCGCGGCCAGATCGCGGCGGCGCTGGAGGATATCGGCGCCGACGCGATCAAGATCGGCATGCTGGGCAGTGGCGCCATCGCGGCGGCGGTGGCCGATATCCTGGCCGAGGAGACATATGCGCGGATACCGCTGGTGCTGGACACCGTGCTGCTGTCCTCCAGCGGCGCGCCGCTGCTGGATGCGCCGGGTCTTGCGGTGCTGAAAACACGGCTGCTGCGCCGCGCCCTGCTGGTGACGCCAAATCTGGCGGAGGCCGAGGCGCTGACCGGCATCCGGCCCGACAACGAACAGCGCGCCCGCGATGCCAAGACGGCGCTCGGGCGGCTGGGCGTGGAAAACGCCCTGTTCAAGGGCGGGCATGGTGACGGTGAAATCCTGCGTGATTTTTTATGGAGCGACGGCGCAATGACGGTGCTCGAAGCCGCGCGGCAGCAAACGCGCCACACGCACGGCACCGGCTGCACGCTTGCCACCGCCATCGCCAGCGGCCTGGCGCAGGGACGAGACCTGAACGAAGCCGTCAGCCGCGCCCACGCCTATCTGCAACAGGCGATCCGCACCGCGCCGGGACTGGGCGCGGGCAGCGGTCCTTTAAATCATTCCTAGCGGTTGGGCTCGACATGGGCGTTGCCGTCGCGATCCACCACGGTGGTGGAATCCGGCGGCGGATTGACGATCACGGTCTTGTGGTCGGTGCCGCCGCCAAAGCAGGCGGCAAGGCTCAGGCAGACCGCGACGATGGCGGTGGTCGAGACGATGGCACGGCGCATGGAAATCTCCTCGGGAACTATCTGCCCAAGGTAACGCCGTGCCGCCCCTAACGATCCACGCCCCTAGCGATCCACGCCCCTAGCGATCCACGAATGGGTCTTGCACCATGATCGTATCGTCGCGGTCGGGGCTGGTGGAGAGCAGCGCCACTGGGGCGCCGATCAGTTCCTCCACCCGCTTGACATATTTGATGGCGTTGGCGGGAAGCTGGGCCCAGCTGCGGGCGCCGGCGGTGGTTTCGCTCCAGCCTTCCAGGGTTTCATAAACGGGCGTCAGGCGCGCCTGTTCGTTGGCGTCGGCGGGCAGATAGTCCAGTTTCTCGCCGTCCAGCATGTAATGGGTGCAGACCTTGATCTGGTCGAAACCGTCCAGCACGTCCAGCTTGGTCAGGCAGATGCCGTCGACGCCGCCGGTGATGCAGGTCTGGCGCACCAGCACCGCATCGAACCAGCCGCAGCGGCGCTTGCGCCCCGTCACGGTGCCGAACTCATGGCCGCGCTCGCCCAGCTTTTCGCCGGTGGCGTCTTTCAATTCGGTGGGGAAGGGGCCTTCGCCGACGCGGGTGGTGTAGCTCTTGACGATGCCCAGCACGGTGCCGATGGCGCGCGGGGAGACGCCCGCGCCCGCCGCCGCCTGGCCCGCCACGGTGTTGGAGGAGGTGACGTAGGGATAGGTGCCATGGTCGATGTCCAGCAGCACCGCCTGGGCGCCCTCGAACAGCACCCGCTTGCCGGACTTGCGGGCGGCGTCCAGTTCGCGCCAGGACGAGCCCAGATAGGGTGCGATCCTGGGCGCGATCTCGTTCAGCGCCGCCAGCAGCGCGGCCGCATCCACCTCCGCCGCGCCGAAGCCCTTGCGCAGCACATTGTGATGCGCCAGCAGCCGCTCGATCTTGCCGGGCAGGGTGGCGGGGTCTTTCAGGTCGATGGCGCGGATGGCGCGGCGGCCGACCTTGTCTTCGTAAGTCGGGCCGATGCCGCGCTTGGTGGTGCCGATCTTCTGGGCGGCGGCGTCCTCGCGCAGGGCGTCCAGTTCGCGATGCAGCGGCAGCACCAGGCAGGCATTCTCCGCCAGCACCAGCAGGTCCGGCGTGACGCCGAGGCCGGCGGCGCCGACCTTTTCGATTTCGGCCAGCAGGGACCAGGGGTCCACCACCACGCCATTGCCGATGATGGAGCGCTTGCCCTGCACCACGCCCGACGGCAGCAGCGACAGTTTGTAGGTCTTGTCGCCCACCACGATGGTATGGCCGGCATTGTTGCCGCCCTGGAACCGCACCACCATGTCGGCGCGGTTCGACAGCCAGTCGATGATCTTGCCTTTGCCTTCGTCGCCCCACTGGGCGCCGATCACCGTGACGTTGGACATGCTATTAATCCGTACCCTGAATATTGCTCAACCCGTGGGGGAGCCACAGGCACGGTGCGGGCTTATAGCAGCTAGGGACGCGAGCGTAAGGGCAAATGTGCCGCATCTGGTGTGGAATGCGGCACTTTTACCGGAACCTCAGTAAAACACATCGTATTCGACGCTGATGATCTCGCCGGAATCCCGGTCTATCAACAGGGCGTCATTGCCGTCGCGCACCCAGACCGCGCCCCAGGGCGGCGGCGGCAGGTCGTAGGTGGAATAGTCGTTCAGCCAGTATTGCTGCGACCAGAACAGGCTGGGCAGAATTTCGCCGAAGGTCCAGCGATGGTCGTACCAGCCGGCGGGGCGGCGATAATCCGGCCCGCGGAAGCGGCGCGAGGCGTTGAAGTTCTGGTGATAGTTGCGGAAGCTGGAGAAGTCATGGCGCGATCCGCCAAAGCCGTTGCCGGGGCGCGCATCGGGACGGCCGCCCGGACGATTATCGGGGCGATTGCCGAAACCGTTGCCGGGACGATTGTCAGGGCGATTGCCAACGCCATTGCCGGGGCGATTGCCGGAATGGTTGTTGCCGCCGCCGTGATTGCCGCCCGGCTGGCGGCCCGGCTGCTGCGGCGCGGGCGCCGGCTGTGGCGCGGGCTGCACCGCGCCGCCGCGATTGCCGCCGGGACCGCGATTGCCGCCGGGGTTGCCGCGATGCTCGCCGCCGCCCTGCGGGGCGGGCCGTGCACCCTGATTGACGATGGCGGCCTTTCCATGTTCGGGGCCACGTTCAGGGCCATGTGCTTCCTGGGCAAGGGCGGGGGCGGCCATGAGGGCCAGCGCGGCGGCAGACATCAATATGGAGCGCATGATGGGCTTTCCTGAAAATGGACACCGCCATAACTGGCTGTAACCAGTTTAGGTTCCCTTTGGCCGCGCGCAACCCTATGGTCGCGCCATGAGCGAATTTTCCATTCGTGCTGCGACTGCGAGCGACGCCCCCGCCATTCTCAAGCTGCTGTACGAACTGGCGGATTACGAAAAGCTGCTGCACCGTTTCCACCTGACCGAGGCGATTGTGGCGCGCGACATGCTGGGCTCGGCCTGCCATACCGACCTGGGTTTTGCGGGCGGCGAGGCGGTGGCGGTCGCCACCTGGGGCTGGATCTTCAAGAGCTTCGCGGCCAAACGCGGCCTGTTCCTGGAAGACCTTTATGTGCGCCCCGCCTTTCGCGGCCGGGGCCTGGGCAAGGCGATGCTGCTGCGCCTGGCGCAAACGGCCAGGGAGGCGGACGGCTTTGTGGAATGGCAGGTGCTGGACTGGAATACCCCGTCCATCGAATTCTACAAAAGCCTGGGCGCGACCTTGATGCCGGACTGGATCACCTGCCGGCTGGAAGGCGAGGCGCTGCAAAGGATCGCGTCATGAGTGAGATCACGCTGGTTGTGGCGGCTGCGGAAAACGGCGTCATCGGCAAGGATGGCGCCATTCCCTGGCGCATTCCCGAAGACCTGCAACGCTTCAAGGCGCTGACCATGGGTTCGCCCATTGTGATGGGCCGCAAGACCTGGGATTCGCTGCCCAGGAAGCCGCTGCCCGGCCGCACCAATATCGTGGTGACGCGGGCCGCCGATTGGGCGGCGGAGGGCGCGGTGACGGCGCATTCGCTGGAAGACGCCATCGCCAAAGCCAAAGAAAAGTCCAGCGAGGCCGAGGAAATCTTTGTGATCGGCGGCGCGCAGATTTATGCCGCCGCCCTGCCGCTGGCCAGCTGCATCGAACTGACGGAAGTCCATGCCGCATTCGACGGCGATGCCGTGCTGCCGGAACTGCAAGGCGAATGGGAGGAAGTCTTCCGCGAAGGTCACCAGACGGAAGACGGACTGTCCTACAGCTTCGTCACCCTGGAGCGGGTGGCTACTCGATAACGATCTTCGGCGCCGGCTTCGACACGGTCTGCAGCGACGCCGCGACCTTCTTTGCAATTTCCAGGAAGGCCAGCGCCTCGGGGCTGCCGGGGTCCAGCACGCTGATCGGCGTACCGGCATCGGAGGTCTCGCGGATGCGCGGCACCAGCGGAATCTCGCCCAGGAACGGCACGTCCATCGCCTCGGCGGTATCGCGCGCCCCGCCATGGCCGAAAATATCGTGGCGGCTGCCGCAATCGGGGCAGATGAACATGCTCATGTTCTCGACCAGGCCCAGGATCGGCACATGGGTCTTGTTGAACATCACGATGCCCTTCTTGGCGTCGATCAGCGCGATGTCCTGCGGCGTGGAGACGATGACCGCGCCTTTCATCGGCACCCGCTGGGCGATGGTCAGTTGCGCGTCGCCGGTGCCGGGCGGCATGTCCAGCACCAGCACGTCCAGCGGGGCCCAGGCGACATCGCTCAGCATCTGCGACAGGGCGCTCTGCACCATGGGACCGCGCCAGATCATGGCTTCGTCTTCCTTGACCAGGAAGCCGATGCTCATGGTTTTCAAGCCATGCTTCTCGATGGGCAGCAGGGTATGGCCGTCGCTGCCCGGTTTTTCGGTGATCGCCAGCAGGCGCGGCAGGGAAGGCCCATAAATGTCGGCATCCAGCAGCCCGACCTTCAGGCCCAATCGCGACAACGACAGCGCCAGGTTGACCGCGACGGTGGATTTGCCGACGCCGCCCTTGCCGCTGGCCACGGCGATGATGTTGGCGACACCGGGAATGCCGGCGGGCGCGGGCGGCGCTTGCTTTGCCACGGCGGGCTTGGGTGCGTGGTCATGATCGTGACCGGCATGATCGTCATGCGCCGTCAGCACGGCGGTGACCGACTTGACGCCCTTCACCCCCAGCGCCATCGCCTCGCAGATCTTGCGCAGGGATTCCGACTGGCGGGCGCGCTCGGGCGCGACTTCCAGCACAAAGCCGACATGGCCGTCGCGCACCACCAGGCCCTGGATCATGTCCTGCTGTACCACGGTGCGGCCGCTGGCCGGATCGATCACCTGGTCGAGGGCTCTGAGAACGTCGTCGCGCAAGTCCGCCATGGGCGGGATATAGCCTCAGACCTTGAAGATTCCTAGTATGCGCTCCGGGCTGCCGCTGAAGACCTTATGGATGACGCGGCCATTCATCACCAGCAGCGTGACATCCGCCGACCAGCGCGCGCCATGGCCGGGATGAAAGGCCAGCGCGCTGCAATACGGGCCCGCGTCCAGGCAGGCCGCCACGCCAGGATCGGCATGGAAGCGCCGGGCCACTTCGCGCGCCGGCAAAAGATCGGCCTGGAGGGTATCGAAGCCAAAGCCCTTGAGATCCTGCGCCTGGGTCATGCCGGGCACGATGCGGTCGAAAGAGTCCGCCACCTGGTCATAGCTTTCGAACAGTCCGGTCTTGGGACCATCGGGAAACAGGCCGCTGCAGGCCGACAACAGGGCAGGCCCCGCCGCCGCCAGCAGCAGCAGGCAGAGAAGCGACATCAGCTTGCGGTGGGCATCCGGCTTTTTCATGCCCGGTGTCTTTCAAGCCCCGTGCCCCGGAACCTTCGCCCGCACTCCGGCTTAAAAACCGCGCCGGATGCGGGTTTTGCCCTGTTTGTTCCGCCTGACCCTGCCTAAACTGCCCCCGATTCCTCCCGGTAATGGACAATGCGCGCTGTGAAATTCCCTGGGCTCTGTGCCGTTTTGGCGCTGCTGGTCTTCGCCGCGCCCGCAATGGCACGGCCCGCGCCGGATTCCTTCGCCGACCTGGCGGCGCGGCTGCTGCCCACGGTGGTCAACATCTCCACCAGCCAGACCCTGAAGGCGCCGCCGCAAGGCGCAATGCCGCAACTGCCGCCCGGTTCGCCGCTGGAAGACCTGTTCAAGAATTTCCTGGGCCCCAAACAAGGCCAGCCGCGCCATGTCACCTCGCTGGGCTCGGGCTTCGTCATCGATCCGTCGGGTTTCATCGTCACCAACAACCATGTGATCGAGGACAGCGACCAGATCACCGTGTCGCTGCAGGACGGCACCCAATTGCCGGCCAAGGTGGTGGGCCGCGACGTCAAGACCGACCTGGCGCTGCTGAAAGTGACGCCCAAGAAGCCGTTGCCCGCCACCCATTTCGGCGACAGCGACAAGGCCCGCATCGGCGACTGGGTGATCGCCATCGGCGATCCCTTCGGCATCGGCTCCACCGTGACGGCGGGCATCGTCTCGGCCCGCAACCGCAACATCAATGCCGGGCCCTATGACGATTTCATCCAGACCGACGCGCCGATCAACCGCGGCAATTCCGGCGGCCCGCTGTTCAACATGGACGGCGATGTCATCGGCATCAATTCCGCGATCTTCTCGCCGTCCGGCGGCAGTGTCGGCATCGGCTTCGCCATTCCCGCCAACCTGGCGCGCGCGGTGACGGGGCAACTGCGCCAGTTCGGCATCGCGCGGCGCGGCTGGATCGGAGTACGCATCCAGGAAGTGACGCCGGAAATCGCGGAAGGACTGGGCCTGCCGACGACGCAAGGCGCGCTGGTGGCGGATGTGAGCAAGGGCGGTCCCGCGGCGCAGGCGGGGCTGGTCAATGGCGATCTGGTCACCGGCTTTGACGGCAAGCCGGTGGGCGATGACCGGGCGCTGCCGCGCATTGTCGCCGACACGCCGATCGGCAAGACGGTGAACATCGACGTGCTGCGCAAGGGCAGGAAGCAGACCCTGCGGATCACGGTGCAGAAGCTGGCCGAGGACGCCAAGGCCGACAAGCCCGTCAAGGCGCCGCCCGCGCCGGTCAAGAACCAGAGCAAGCTGTCGCAACTGGGGCTGACCCTGGGCGCGCTGGACGGCGCGGCGAGGGCCAAGTTCAAGATCGGCGGCGGCGTGATGGGCGTGGTGGTGACGGCGGTGGACCCGGGCAGCGCCGCGGCGGAAAAGAACATGCGCCCCGGCGACGTGGTGGTGGATGTGGCGGGCCAGGCGGTGAAGACGCCCGATGACGCCATGAAGAAAGTCGAGGCCGACGCCAAGGCCGGCAAGAAGGTCGAACTGATGCTGGTCAATAGAGATGGCGACTTGGTTTATGTAGGATTGCGGCTGAATTAGCCGCAATCCTACATACCCCCTCCGGCCTTCGCTGGCCCGAGGGCCAGCTACGGCCACCTCCCCCGCGTAGCGGGGGAGGAACTTGTATTCCCGGTCTTATTCCTGGAGGTTTCTTGCATGGGCATCCTGGTCATCTGTTCCTATCGCCCGCACCCGGACCATGAAGACGAGGCGCGGATGCTGATGGCGGGTCATGTGCCGCTGTTGCGGAGCCATGGCCTGATTACCGACCGGCCGGTGGTGCAGGGTGTCGCCAAAGACGGCGAACTGGTGGAAATCTTCGAATGGGAATCGGTGGAGACATCGCGCGGTGCGGCCGGCATCGCCGAGATCGGCGCCCATTGGAAAGCCATGAGCGCGGTGATGGATTTCGTGCCGCTGGCCCAGATCGCCGAGGCGCAGCATTCATTCGCGCATTTCGAGCCGATCTAGCACCTGATGTCATCCCCGGCGAGCAGCACGGCAACCGCCGTGCTGCGAGGGAAGGGGACCCAGGCTGCAAACCATGAGGTCGGTTCCAACAGCCTGGGTCCCCTTCCCTCACGCGGCGCGATGCGCCGCGTTCGCCGGGGATGACAGTTGTGCTCAGGCCCTGACGATCTCGTCGTCGCTGTAACCCTGCAGGTACAGCAGCGCCGTCAGGTCGTTGTGGTTGATGGCCGCGCCCGCCGTTTCCGCCACCACCGGCTTGGCGTGATAGGCCACACCGAGACCCGCGCGCCGGATCATCGCGAGATCGTTGGCGCCATCACCCACCGCCAGCGTATCGTCAAAGCCGATACCGAGATGAGCGACCGCCTCTTCCAGCGCCGCCAGCTTGGCCTCGCGCCCCAGGATGGGCATGCCGACTTCGCCGGTCAGCGCCACGCCGTCGTCCAGCAACGTGTTGCCGCGTTCGGCATGAAAGCCCGCGGCCTGCGCCACGCGCTGGGTGAAATAGCCGAAGCCGCCCGACACCAGCATGGTATGCGCGCCGTTCGCCCGCATGGTGGCGAGCAGCGATTTGGCGCCGGGGTTCAGCCGCACCCGCTCGGCATAAGTGCGCTCCAGCGCATCCAGCTTCAGGCCCTTCAGCATGCCGACGCGTTCGCGCAGTGCGTCCTCGAATTCCAGTTCGCCGCGCATGGCGCGTTCGGTGATGGCGGCGATCTGCGGCTTCAGCCCGGCCATGTCGGCCAGTTCGTCCAGGCATTCGACATTGATGATGGTGGAATCCATGTCGGCCACCAGCAGCTTTTTCCGGCGCGGACCCTCCGGCAAATAGTTGATGTCCAGTCCCAGGTCGGCGGTGCGGTCGCGCGCCTCGGCCAGGATTTCCGGGCCCGCCACCGGCAGGTCGAAAGCCATGCCAGGCGACAGGATTTTCGCGCCCCCGACGCCGAAGCCCCGGAAGATGCCGGGCTCCGCGCCCTTGCCGATGACATTCAGAACAAACATTGTGCGGCCCAAAGAAAGGCAAATAAGTGAAATTCGACGCCGTGCTTATTGCAGGACCGACCGCCAGCGGCAAGTCGCGGGCGGCGCTGGAACTGGCGGAACATATCGGCGGCGTCATCGTCAATGCCGATTCCATGCAGGTCTATGCCGAAGCGCCGATCCTGACGGCGCAGCCCAGTGCCGCCGACAAGGCGCGCGCGCCGCACCTGCTGTACGGCCATGTCGGCGTGCGCGAAGTCTATTCGGTCGGGCGCTGGCGTGAAGACGTGTTGGCGGCGCTGCAACGCCTGGAAGGCCGCACGCCGGTCTTCGTCGGCGGCACCGGCATGTATTTCGGCGCGCTGACCGATGGCCTAGCCGATATTCCACCCACGCCGCCGCAAATCCGCGATGCCGCCCGCGCCCTGCTGGACGATATCGGGGTGGAGGCGCTGCATGCCCGGCTCACCGCCCGCGATCCGCTGACCGCCGCGCGGCTGCGGCCCAGCGATCCGCAACGGGTGTTGCGCGCCTTTGAAGTGTTCGAAGCCACAGGCCGCCCGCTGGCGGAATGGCAGGACCAGCCCGCCGCGCCGGTGTTGAAAAATGCCCGCATCGCCGCCTTTGTGCTGGACCCGCCGCGCGCCCAGTTGCGCGCCCGCATCGCCGCCCGTTTCGAGGCGATGCTGGAGGCCGGCGGGCTGGAGGAAGCGCGCCGGCTGGAGGGGCTGGACCCCGGCCTGCCGGCGGCAAAATTGCTGGGCCTGCGCCCGCTTCAGGCGCTGGCTGCGGGAACCCTGGACCGAGCCGAGGCCCTGGATACCGCCATCACCGCCACGCGCCAGTTCGCCAAACGCCAGATGACGTGGTTTCGCCACCGTATGCCACATTATATCTGGTTTGACCCATTATTGAGCAATATTATTGCACAATATGCTCGTATAGAAGCGTGAAATTGCTTGACGCCGCGATGCAGCATCTTTAGGTTCCCCCGCCATGAAACCCGCGCTCGTAATTGACAGGCCGCTCCGTCCACGAAGCTGACGCTTCGTCTGGGCAGAGCGGCTATGCGGACAAGGGGCGGAAACGCCCCTTTATCTTTGGCGCAATTGCGAGCATTGGAATTTCGAGGGACGAGGATGGACAAGGACAATACCCTGACGGCGCAAGCCATCGAAGCCGCGGCGGAGGCCATGACCGGCGCGCAGATGGTGATCCGTGCGCTGCGCGACCAGGGCGTCACCCACATCTTCGGCTATCCCGGCGGCGCGGTGCTGCCGATCTATGATGCGCTGTTCAAGGTCGAGGGCCTGACTCATGTGCTGGTGCGCCACGAACAGGGCGCCGTGCATGCCGCCGAAGGCTATGCCCGCTCCACCGGCAAGCCCGGCGTGGTGCTGGTGACTTCGGGCCCCGGCGCCACCAATGCCGTCACCGGGCTGACCGATGCGCTGATGGATTCGATTCCGCTGGTCATGCTGTCGGGCCAGGTGCCGACGCACCTGATCGGCACCGACGCCTTCCAGGAATGCGACACGGTCGGCATTACCCGTCCTTGCACCAAGCACAACTGGCTGGTGAAGGACGTCAACGAATTGAGCCGCGTGCTGCACGAGGCGTTCGAAATCGCCACTACCGGCCGCCCCGGCCCGGTGGTGGTGGACATTCCCAAGGATGTGCAGTTCCAGACCGGCAGCTATCACGGGCCGCAGGCGATCCATCACCGCACCTACCGCCCCAGGACCGATCCCGATGCCGCGGCCATCGCCCGCGCGGTGGAGATGATGGCGGCGGCGGAACGCCCGGTGTTTTACACCGGCGGCGGCATCGTCAATTCCGGGCCGGAAGCCTCGAAGCTGCTGCGCGAGCTGGTGGACCTGACGGGCTTTCCCGTCACCTCGACGCTGATGGGCCTGGGCGCTTTCCCGGCCTCGCGGCCCGAGTGGCTGGGCATGCTGGGCATGCACGGCACCTGGGAAGCCAATCACGCCATGCATGATTGCGACCTGATGATCTGCCTGGGGGCGCGTTTCGACGATCGCGTCACCGGGCTGGTCAAGGCGTTTTCGCCCGGCAGCCAGAAGATCCACCTCGATATCGACGCCTCGCAGATCAACAAGATCGTGCGGGTGGACCTGCCCATCGTGGCCGACGCCGCCAAGGCCCTGCGCGAGATGGTGCGGCTGTGGAAGGCCAGGAAGAAAAAGACCCAGGACATAAGCCCCTGGTGGAAGCAGATCGACCAGTGGCGTACCCGCAAGTCGCTGTCCTTCCGCAACTCCGCCACCGTGATCAAGCCGCAATATGCCATCGACCGGCTGTATGAACTGACCAGACACCGCAAGGACGTCTTCATCACCACCGAGGTCGGCCAGCACCAGATGTGGGCGGCGCAGCGCTTCCATTTCGAGGAACCCAATCACTGGATGACCAGCGGCGGCCTGGGCACCATGGGCTACGGCCTGCCGGCGGCGGTGGGCGTGCAGATGGCCCATCCGGGTGCCCTGGTGGTGGACATTGCCGGCGAGGCCTCGGTGCAGATGACGATGCAGGAAATGAGCACCGCCGTTCAATACGACCTGCCGATCAAGATTTTCATCCTGAACAACGAATATATGGGCATGGTGCGCCAGTGGCAGGAACTGCTGCACGGCAAGCGCTACAGCCACAGCTATTCCGAGGCGCTGCCCGATTTCGTCAAGATGGCGGAGGCCTTCGGCTGCGTCGGCCTGCGCGCCGACAAGCCCGCCGAACTGGACGACAAGATCCGCGAGATGATCGCGGTCAATCGCCCGGTGCTGTTCGACTGCCGCGTGGACCCGACGGAGAACTGCTATCCCATGATCCCGTCCGGCAAGGCGCACAATGAAATGATCCTGTCGCCGGACGATGGCGGCGAGATCAGCGACGCCGGAAAGATGCTGGTTTAAGATGCACGACACCAAGGTCAGGCTCTCCGACGCGGTGGAGCGGCATACCCTCACCGTGCTGGTGGACAATGAGGCGGGCGTCCTGGCCCGCGTCGTCGGTCTGTTCTCCGGCCGCGGCTACAATATCGAAAGCCTGACGGTGGCGGAGGTGGATTCCGCCGCACGCACGTCGCGCATCACCATCGTCACCAGCGGCACGCCGGAGGTGATCGAGCAGATCGAACACCAGCTGCGCCGCCTGGTGCCCACGCACAAAGTGACGAACTGGACATCGCAAAAGGCCGGTATCGAGCGCGAAATGGCGCTGGTCAAGGTGGCGGGCACCGGCGACCGCCGGGTCGAGGCGCTGCGCATGGCCGACGCCTTCCGGGCGCGCCCGGTGGACACCACCCATTCCAGTTTCGTGTTCGAGATCACCGGCGCGCCCAGCAAGATAGACAGCTTTGTCGAACTGATGCGGCCGCTGGGGCTGGTCGAAATCTCCCGCACCGGCGTCGCCGCGATCTCTCGCGGCCCGGAAGCGATGTGATGGCCGAGGCACGGGCATTCTTTTCCTCCCCCGTTTACGGGGGAGGGGAACCGCGAAGCGGTGGAGGGGGGAGATACTCCGTCCTCACCGAGCTAACTCCCCCCTCCGTCGTCGCTGTGCGCCGACACCTCCCCCGTAAACGGGGGAGGAAAACGATGGTGCGTTGATTATGCAACGCAGACTTTCCAAAGAGCAGAGTCGTCAGCGCTACGCTGAAGGCCGTAAGCTTTGGAATGAGTTCGATCCCATAGGCGTGGTTGCCGACGGTGACGGGGTTGATGATGAATATGATGGGTATGTCGGGCCGACATTGCGTCTCTGCGAGACGGGTAAAGGTTCGGCAGAAATTGAAGAATACGCTAAGTTCGTCGTCTATGATCGGATGGGAATAAGTCATCATCCATTGCTGGACGCAGAAATTCAGAAGTTTTCTCTCCGGTTTTGTGAATGGTATCGCCAATCATGGCCAGACACTGTGGTTTGAACTAACAATCAAGGAACAAAAGAAATGCGCGTCTATTACGATCGGGATGCCGATCTCAATCTGATCAAGAACAAGAAGGTCGCCGTCATCGGCTTCGGCAGCCAGGGCCATGCCCATGCCCAGAACATGCGCGACAGCGGCGTCAAGGATGTCGTGATCGCGGTGCGCCCCGGCGCCAGCGCCAAGAAGGCGGAAGCCGCCGGCTTCAAGGTGATGCCGGTAGCCGACGCCGCCAAATGGGCCGATGTGATGATGATGGCCACGCCCGACGAACTGCAGGCCGACATCTACAAGGACGACCTCAAGGACAACATGAAGCAGGGTGCGGCGCTGCTGTTCGCACACGGCTTCAATGTGCATTTCAAGCTGATCGAGCCGCGCCCCGACATGGACGTGCTGATGGTCGCCCCCAAGGGCCCCGGCCATACCGTGCGCAGCGAATATCTCAAGGGCGGCGGCGTGCCCGCGCTGATCGCCGTCCACCAGGACGCCTCGGGCAATGCTCATGACCTGGGTCTGAGCTATGCCAGCGCCATCGGCGGCGGCCGCGCCGGCATCATCGAGACCAACTTCAAGGAAGAATGCGAAACCGATCTGTTCGGCGAACAGGTGGTTCTGTGCGGCGGCCTGGTGGAACTGATCCGTGGCGGCTTCGAGACTTTGGTGGAAGCCGGTTATGCCCCGGAAATGGCCTATTTCGAATGCCTGCATGAAGTGAAGCTGATCGTGGACCTGATCTATGAAGGCGGCATCGCCAACATGAATTACTCCATCAGCAACACCGCCGAGTACGGCGAATATGTCACCGGCCCGCGCATCGTCACCGCCGAGACCAAGAAGGAAATGAAGAAGGTGCTGGAAGACATCCAGAAGGGCCACTTCGCCCGCGACTGGGTGCTGGAGAACAAGGCCGGCCAGTCCTCCTTCAAGGCCACCCGCGCCATTGGCGAAGCCCACCAGATCGAGGAAGTCGGCGCCAAGCTGCGCGCCATGATGCCCTGGATTGCCAAGAACAAGCTGGTGGACACCGCCAAGAATTAGTGGCCCACCAAACTATATTGTCATCCAGACAAACGTGACGGCCAGCCCTGCCAAAACAGGGCTGGCCGTCCTGTTTCGGACCTGATTTGCTCTCCCGCGAAACAGGAGAGTCCGATGGCCGTGCTTGTCCACCTCTTATCCCGGGCCCTGTCCACGCGATCCCTTCGCAACGCTGTGGACAGGCACGGCATCGGCGCGGCCCAAACTTTTGTCCCTGCATTCTTTTCCCGGATGACCACGGGGGGAGGGGTACGGTTTTTTGGCCGCACAATTAAATTGCGCAAGCGCGGCTTATCCGCCGCCTATGCCGCGCTGGCGCTGGCTGCGTCGGTTTCCTGTGCCCGGGCCGATCCCGCCACCGCCGCGCATTTGCGCGACCAGGCGCTGGGCGACGACACCGCCTGGAACATCCTGGAATCGCTGACCACCGAAATCGGGCCGCGCCCGGCGGGCAGCCCCGCCGCCGCCCGCGCCCGCGACTGGGGCGTGGCCAAGCTGACGGCGCTGGGCTTCAGCGATGTCCATGCCGAGCCCTTCGCCAAGGCCGCCTGGCTGCGCGGCGCGGAATCCGCCGAGATCACCGGGCCCTTCGCGCAAAAGCTGGCGGTGATCGGGCTGGGGGGCAGCATCCCGACCCCGGCTGGCGGCATCACCGCCCCGGTGGTGGTGTTCGCCAGCCTGGCGGCGCTGCTGGCCGCGCCCGCCGATTGCTGCACGGGCAGGATCGTGCTGGTCAACCAGCCCATGACCCGCACCCAGGACATCACCGGCTATGCCAGTGCCGTGGCGGCGCGTTACGCCGCGCCCGAGGCCGCCAGGCGCGGCGCGGTCGCCTATCTGGTGCGTTCGATTTCCACCGCGACCAACCGCAGCCCCCATGCCGGGGCCACGCGGCCGTCCAGGATACCCGCTGCCGCTCTCGGTGTGCCCGATGCCGAGCTGCTGGAACATATGGCGGCGCACGCATCTTCAAGGGGGCCGGTGACGGTGCATCTGTCGCTGGCCTCGCATGTCGAGAACACCACCGCCTGGACGGTGTCGGGCGAGATACCCGGCAGCGATCCCAAAGCCGGGGTGATCGTGATCGGCGGCCATGTCGACAGTTGGGACCCCGGCACCGGCGCGATAGACGATGGCGCGGGCGTGGCCATCACCATGGCGGCGGCGAAACTGGTGGCGGCGGCGCATCCGCGCCGCACCATCCGCGTGGTGCTGTGGGGATCGGAAGAAACCAACGGCTCGGGCGACGCCTATCTGGCCGCGCACAGGAGCGAACTGGACAGCATCGTCCTGGCCGGTGAAAGCGACCTGGGTGCCGACAATATCTTCCAGCTTCAGCTTCCCGCCGGGGCCTGGGCCGCGCCCGACATCAAGCCGCTGGAAGCGATATTGGCGCCGCTGAAGATCATGGCCTCGCCGGTCCCGGCGGAGGACGGTGGCTCGGACATCGAAGCCATTCATGGCGCGGGCGTGCCGGTGCTGGCGCTGAACCAGGATGCCAGCCGCTATTTCGACTATCACCACAGCGCCGACGACACGCTCGCCATCGTGGACCCGCTGCAGTTGAAGCAGAATGTGGCGGCCTGGGCGGCGGCGCTCGATATCCTGGCCGACAGCGATTACGCTTTTTCGCGGGTGAACAAATGACGCGCCCGGCCATTCCCGCCCCGCCCTATGACGGCGGCTGTCTGTGCGGCGCGGTGCGCTGGCGGCTGGAGGCGCGGCCCCTGGCGGTCAATGCCTGCCATTGCAATGACTGCAAGAAGCTGACCGGGGCCACCAACCTGCTGATGCTCCTGGCGCGGCGCGACGCCTTCAGCCATGCCGGGGCGGTGGAACGCTGGCGCAAGCGCGCCGATTCGGGGCGCGAACTCGACATCGCGCGCTGCGTCACCTGCGGCACCCGGCTGTGGCATGAGCCGCTGTCTTCGCCGGCGCTGGTGTTCATCGCCGCCGGCACCCTGGACGATCCGTCCTGGGCCATACCCACCTCGCATATCTGGATAGAGCGCGCCTCGCCGGGTGTGGTGATGCAGGCGGATGCCCTTCATGTCGAAGGCCAGCCGGGGGAACGGCGGATGCTGATGGACGCCTTTACCGCCATCTATGGGGATCATACGTGAAAGCGGGCATGAAACTGGGAACGCCGCTCAGCCCCGCCGCGGTGCGGGTGATGCTGCTGGGTTCGGGCGAGTTGGGCAAGGAAGTGGTGATCGAATTGCAGCGGCTGGGGGTGGAGACCATCGCGGTGGACCGCTATGCCGATGCCCCCGCCATGCAGGTCGCCCATCGCAGCCATGTCCTGGACATGACCGATGCTGCGGCGTTGCGGGCGCTGGTGGAACGGGTACGCCCGCATCTGCTGGTGCCGGAGATCGAGGCGCTGGCGACCGACGAACTGGTGCGGATCGAGGCCGAGGGCCTGGCCACCGTCATCCCCACGGCGCGGGCCGCCCATATCACCATGAACCGCGAGCGCATCCGCCGCCTTGCGGCGGAAGAACTGAAGCTGCCGACCTCGCCCTATGCCTTCGCCACCTCGCTGGAGGAATTGCAGGCGGCGTGCGCGCGCATCGGCTTTCCCTGTTTCGTCAAACCCGTCATGTCCTCCTCGGGCAAGGGCCAGTCGCGTTTGAAATTCGCCGAAGACGTGGCGGCGGCCTGGGACAAGGCGCTGTCGGCCGGACGGGTGCGCGAGGCCCGCGTGATCGTGGAAGGCGAGATCGCCTTCGACTTCGAGATCACCCAGTTGACGGTGCGTTCGGCGAGCGGCACGCATTTCTGCGAGCCCATCGGCCATGTCCAGAAAGACGGGGACTATGTCGAAAGCTGGCAGCCCCAGCCCATGCGCGACGCGGCGCGGGCCAGGGCGCGCGAAATCGCCGCCGCCGTCACCGGCGCGCTGGGCGGCTTGGGCATTTTCGGGGTCGAACTGTTCGTGAAGGGCGACGATGTCTGGTTTTCGGAAGTCTCGCCCCGCCCGCACGACACCGGGCTGGTAACGCTGGTCAGCCAATACCAGTCGCAATTCGCCCTGCATGCCCGTGCCATATTGGGATTGCCGGTGGATACGGCGCTGGCCTCGCCCGGCGCCTCGGCGGTGATCTATGGCGGCGTGGAAGCGGACGCGCTGACCTTCGACGGCGTGGCGGAGGCGTTGAAAATCCCCGGCAGCGACCTGCGCCTGTTCGGCAAACCCCAATCCTTTGTGAAGCGCCGCATGGGCGTGGCGCTGGCCCGCGCCGCCACCGCCGATGCGGCACGCGCCAATGCCAAGGCCGTGGCGGGCGCGGTGAAAGTTTCCGTTTACCCTTCACATTAACTTCATGTTCCCTGCCTGTTTGGCGAGCAGCGGGTTAACCGGCTGCATACGCCCGCCGCCTAGGGTGTTCACAGGAGAACACAGGAACATTCGTCATGGCTTTCACGGCGCAGGGCACGGCGCAGGGCGACGATCTGACCGCCGGCATGCTGGCGGCGCGAACCGCGGCGCTGAGCGAGCGCACCACCTGCGGCGAGGTGTTCGACTGGTTCGTCGCCCATCCCGCGGTGCCCGCCGCCGCCGTCGTGGACAGCCAGAGCGGCGCCATCCTGGGGCTGATCAACCGTTTCATCTTCTTCGCCAGCTACGCCAAGCAGTACATTCCCGAACTGTTCAGCCGCAAATCCATCCTCAAGCTGGCCAACCGCCATCCCCTGGTGGTGGACGCCGAGGAACGGCTGGCCGATGTCGGCGCCACCCTGCTGGTGGAAAATCCCGATGCGCTGGTGGAATGTTTTGTCGTCACCCGGCGCGGCCGCTATCTGGGCGTGGGCACGGGCGAGGCGCTGCTGCAGGGCAAGCTGCGGCTGCTGCAGGCGCGCGAGGACGAACTGTCGCGCGCCCTGAAGGCGGAAACCCGCGCCAACGCCGCCAAGAGCGATTTCCTGGCCCTGATGAGCCACGAACTGCGCACGCCGCTGAACGCCATCATCGGCTTTTCCGAAGTGCTGGGCACCGAAATGCTGGGGCCGCTGGGCCAGCCGCGCTACCGCGAATATGCCAATGACGTGCATGGTGCGGGCAAGCACCTGCTGGCGTTGATCAACGACATCCTGGACCTCTCCAAGGCGGCGGCCGGCAAGTTCGAACTGCATATCGAGGAGATCGCGCCCGCCGACATCGTCAACGAATGCCTGCGCCTGACCCGGGGCAAGGCGCATGAAGGCGGCTTGCGCCTGACCTCCGACCTGGCGCCGGGCCTGCCCAACCTGCTGGTCGATCGGCTGCGCTTCAAGCAGGCGCTGCTCAATCTCTGCTCCAACGCCATCAAGTTCACCCCGCCCGGCGGCGAGGTGCATGTCGCCGCCGGCCAGGACGAAGCTGGCCGCTTTATCCTGTCGGTCTGCGACACCGGCATCGGCATGGCGCCGGAACATATCCCGCTGGCGCTGGAGCCGTTCCGCCAGATCGCCTCGCCCTTCGCGCGGCAGAAGGAAGGCACCGGCCTGGGCCTGGCGCTGGTCAAGTCGCTGGTGGAATGCCATGACGGCCGGCTGGAAATCGAAAGCGTCCTGCACAGGGGAACCACGGTACGCATGATCCTGCCGCCGGAGCGCACCATCCACCGCCGCACGGCGCTTAGCGCTTAAATCCTGTCATGGCCGGCCTCCAAGCCGGCCATCCATAGGGCCGCGTGTCGTCTTGGATGGCCGGGTCAAGCCTGGCCATGACATGTGTTATGTCGGGTTTTCCAGCGAAAACAGCGCAGCGTCATCGTCATAGCTGAACAATTCGGCAAAGCGGGCCCAGGACACCACCGTCTTCAGCGTCTCCTCCGCCGCGTCCTCTGCCATATGGTCTTCCAGCTCGTCGAGGAAACGGGTCTTGGGGGCGCTGTGGCTGGCGCGTTCGTCCAGAACCTTGCGGATATGGGCGGCCAGCGGCACATTGCCGATCAGCGCGCGGGAGAAGATTTCCTTGCGCTCGTTCAGTTCGCCGTCGGCGAAACGCTTGCCCATATGGGTCAGCTTGATGTCGCCGCCTTCCACGTCCGCCAGCCGCATCAGCTGCATGGCTTCGGCCACCGGGAACAGTTCATCCACTTCCAGTTCCTGCTCATAGGCGATGTCGGGCAGGTCGGCCTTGCCATCATAGGGCGCTGCCGCCAGGGCCTCGACAAGTCCGGAAATCTGGTTGGGCGAGACATGGGCCAGCGGCATGGCGATGCTGGCCGCGCCTTGCGCCTGCTGCTGGCGCAGCCGCTCGACCCGGCGCGCGGTCATCTCGACATAGATCTTGTCAACATAATCTTCAAAGGCAGGGCTGGTGCGGTCGCGCGGCTGCGGCAGGTCAATCTTGATCTCCGACGCCACGCGGCCGGGATTGGACGAGAACAGCAGCACCCGGTCGCACATCAGGACCGCTTCTTCGATATTGTGCGTCACCAGGATGATGCCCTTGAGCGGCAGCTTGCCGTTGCCCCACAGCTCGACCAGGTCGGTGCGCAGGTTCTCGGCGGTCAGCACGTCCAGCGCCGAGAAGGGCTCGTCCATCAACAGGATGTTGGGATGCACCACCACGGCGCGGGCAAAGCCGACGCGCTGGCGCATGCCGCCGCTGAGTTCGCGCGGATAGGCGCTTTCGTAGCCATCCAGGCCGATCAGATCAATCGCGGCCAGCGCCCGTTCGCGCATTTCGCGCGCCGGCAGGCTCAGCGCCTCCAGGCCCAGCTGCACATTCTCCAGCACCGTCAGCCAGGGAAACAGCGCAAAGCTCTGGAACACCATGGCGACGCCCTGGGTCGGGCCCACAATGGGCGTGCCCATGTAGGACAGGCTGCCGCCCTGGGGCAGCGACAGTCCCGCGATCAGGCGAAGAAGCGTGGATTTTCCGGAGCCGGAACGGCCCAGCAATCCGACAATCTCACCTTCCTTCAAGGTCAGATTGACGTCATCCAGCACCAGCAATTCCTCGCCGCCGCCGCGGGGGAAGGTGCGCCGCACATGCTCGACAGTCAGCAGGTTGGACATATTAGCCTCACGTTAGCCGGAATTTACGCTCGGCGAACCAGTAAAGCGGCCGCCACAGGATGCGGTTCACCACCAGCACGAAAAAGCTCATGACGATGGTACCCAGCAATACATGGTGGAAATCACCTGCCGTCATGGCATCCGAGATATAGGCGCCCAGGCCATGGGCATGTAGCGTGTTCTTGCCCCAGCTTGCCACTTCGGCCAGCACGCTGGCGTTCCAGGCGCCGCCAGAGGCGGTGATGGCGCCGGTAACGTAAAAGGGAAATACGGCCGGCAGTGCGACTCTTTTCCACCACAGCCAGCCTCTGACGCCGAAATTTTCCGCCGCATCGCGCAGTTCCTGCGGCATGGTGCTGGCGCCGGCGATGACATTGAACAGAATGTACCACTGGGTGCCCAGCACGATTAGCGGCGACAGCCAGATGTCCGGATTGGCGTTCCAGAATACGATCAGCGATACCACCAGCGGAAATAGCAGATTGTTGGGAAAGGCGGCGAGGAACTGCGCCACCGGCTGGATGATGGCGGTGAGTTTGGGCCTGAGACCCACATAGACGCCGATCGGCGTCCAGATCAGGCTGGCGATTGCAATCAACACCATCACCCTCGCCAGGGTAATGAAGCCATAGCCAATAGCGGTGGCGGCATCGCTCCAGCTGAAATTTGCTTCCACAAAGAAGATGCCGACGCGCCAGGCGGCAAAGGTCCCCAGAAGCGCAAGCACCGTGTACCAGATGATATCGGAGAGCCGGCTGTTCACCTCGCGCACCGCGGCCTTCAGGCCGAAGCTGGGCGGGTGCCAGTAGTAGGACCAGCGCATCATCTGTTCGAACGGCGCGGTCATCAGGTCAAGCAGGCGCGAGCGGCGATAGACGGTGAGTGCCCAGGACTGGGGTGCTTCTTCCGATGGTTCGCTCGAGACCCGGAAGCGGTCCGCCCAGGCCACCAGGGGGCGGAACAGCAACTGGTCGTAGATCAGGATCACCACAAGCATGGCGGCGATGGCCTCGAAAATGGCCGGCAGATTCTGCTGGGCGATGGCGACCGCGATCCAGGAGCCGATGCCGGGCAGGGCGATGTTGGTCTTGCCCACGCTGATGGCCTCGGATGCGGTGACGAAGAACCAGCCGCCCGACATGCTCATCATCATGTTCCAGATCAGCGGCGGGGTGGCGAAGGGCGCTTCGATGCGCCAGAAGCGGGCCCAGGCATTCAGGCCGAACATGCGCCCGGCCTCTTCCAGCTCCGGCGGCACCGTGCGCAGGCTCTGAAAGAAGCTGAAGGCCATGTTCCAGGCCTGGCCGGTGAAGATAACGAAGACACAGGCCAATTCCGCCCCGAAAATCCGCCCCGGTGACAGCGACAGGAACCAGACAATGGTCAGCGAAAGAAAGGACAGGATCGGGATGGACTGCAGAATGTCCAGCAGCGGCACCAGCAGGGTCCCGGCCCGCGGGTTCTTCGCCGCCCAGGTGGCATAGGTGAAGGTGAAGCCCAGCGATACCCCGAGCGCAATCAGCATGCGCAAGGATGTGCGCAGGGCATAGCCCGGCAGGTCCCAGGGGTTCAGCACCAGGCCCTTGCCGGTGATGCTGGAAAGGGGGTGTACCAGGAAGCGGCTGGCGTCGGCAAAGGCGACCAGAAAGCCCAGCACCAGGATCGCCGCCAGCAGGTCCCATTTGCTGGGCAGCAGGCGGCGCGCCTCGATGGAAACGGGCGGCAGGATTTTCATGTCCGGCTTGGCCTTTTGGCTGGGCGAATATCGGGCGACACAATCACTTTGCAGTGCCTGGTGAAAGCACAGGATTGTGACGGGCTCTCTTGTCGCGCCCGGCGCGCCGTGTCAATGCGCCAGCTTCTGCTCCAGGCGTTGCTCCAGCCATTGGGCGGCCTGGGCCGGGGTCTGCCGGGCGCTGGGGCGCGACAACAGGAAGTTGGCCTGCTGCATCAGGGGCAGGGGAATGGTGTTTTCGAAAGGGTGCAGGGCCGCCAGCAGCCGCGTGTCGTGGGCGTGGCGGGGCGCGACCAGCAGGATCGCATCATAGGGCGGCAGCACCGCCTTGGGATCGGCCAGCAGCGTCAAGCCATAGCCCGCCACCCGCCCGTCGCTGGAAAAGGCGCTGATCACATCCACATCGCCGCTGGCGGCGGCGCGATAGAGGAATTCCGGCTGGTACTGGCGCTGCATGGCGAAGGCGAGGCCATAGGCCGCGGCGGTGGCGCGCCATTCGGGGCGGGAAAAGAATTCAAAGTCGCCGCCGATCCTGAGCGACGGGGCATGGACCGCCAAATCGGAAAGGCTTTCGATATGCAGCGCCTGGGCCCGGTCGGCGCGCATCGCCAGCACATAGGCATTCTCGAAGCCGAGCCGACCCGCCATGACGATCCCGTAATGCTGCTTCAGCCATTGGGCGATCTGTGCCAGCATGGAGGCGCGCCCGGGCATGTCGGTGCGGTGCATCTGGCTGGTCCACAAGGTGCCGGAATATTCGACATACAGGTCTATTTCATTGGCGGCCAGGGCGCGGAAGGCGATGGAGGAGCCCAGGTCGCTGCGGGTGGCGGTGACATAACCCGCCTTGCCTAGCCGCGCCGCCAGCAGGTCGGCCAGGATATATTGCTCGCCGAAATTCTTGGCCCCGATCAGCAGCCGCGATTGCGTGGCGTTCGACGGCGCCGGCAGCAAGGATGACAGGCTTGCGGCGATCACCAGCAGCAGGCCGATGGCGGCGGCGATGAGGCGCGGGCGCGACCGCGCGGCCAGACCCGCCCCCGCCAGCGCCAGCAACTGGTCCAGCACCAGCGCCAGCAGGGCGGCGGCGACGCAGCCGAACAGCACAAATACCCAGTTCTCGGTCTGCAGCCCGGTGAAGATGTAATTGCCCAGGCTGGTCTGGCCGATGGGCGTGGACAAAGTGGCGGTGCCCACCACCCACACCGCTGCGGTGCGGATGCCCGCCATGATCACCGGCGCGGCCAGCGGCAGTTCCACCAGCAGCAGCGACTGGCGCGGGGTCATGCCGACGCCCTGGGCCGCCCGCCGGATGGCGGGCTCGATGCCGGCCAGCGCCGTCACTGTGTTGCGCAGCACCGGCAGCATCGAATACAGCGTCAGCGCCGCCAGCGCGGGCAAAAAGCCCAGGGCGCGAAAGCCGAAGCCGAACAAGTCCTGGCTCAACAGCGACAAGGCCAGCAGCACGGGATAAAACAGCGCCAGCAGCGCCAGCCCTGGGATGGTCTGCACCAGCCCGGCCAGTCCCAGCAGCGGCGCGGCCAGGCGGGGACGGCGCGCGGCGGCGATGCCCAAAGGCAGGCTGATGGCGATGCCCAGCGCCAGCGCCGCCAGGCTGAGCAGCACATGCTGGCCCAGATAGTCGGGCAGCAATGCCAGCGCCTCGCGGAAACTGGCGTCCATCAGGCGTGCAGCGCGTTTGCCAGCGCCACGGCGCGCCGGCGTGGTGTTTCCAGCATGGCCGAGACGAAACCATCCGCCGGATGCGCCACCAGTTCGCGCGGGGTGCCGGCCTGCACCAAAGCGCCGTCGCGCATCACCGCGATGCGGTCTGCCAGCAACAGCGCCTCGGTCATGTCATGGGTCACCATCACCGTGGTCAGCTTCAACCGCCGGTGGATGTCGCGCACATCCTGGGCGACCTCGTCCCGGGTCAGGGGGTCCAGCGCCCCGAACGGCTCGTCCAGCAACAGGATATGGGGCCGCGCCGCCAGGGCGCGGGCCAGCGCCACGCGCTGGCGCTGGCCGCCGCTGAGTTGCGCCGGCATGCGCTGGGCAAAGGCGTCCAGCCGCACCAGCGCCAGAAGTTCCGTCACCCGGGCCTGGGTCTCGGCTTTGGGCCAGCCCATCAGCCGAGGCGTCATGGCGATATTCTCGGCCACCGTCAGGTGCGGGAAAAGTCCAGCTTCCTGAAAGACATAGCCGATGCTCCGGCGCAGCAAGGCGGCGTCCTGGCCGGCGATGTCGCGCCCCTCCAGCCGCACTTCGCCCGCATCGGGGTCCACCAGCCGGTTGATCAGACCCAGAGTGGTGGTCTTGCCGCAGCCGGACGGACCAATCAGGGCCAGGAATTCGCCGTCGGGAACCGTCAGGGAAAGGTTTGTCAGCGCCGCCGGCCCCCCGGCTCCGCGCGCGCCATAAGTCTTGGAAACACCGAGGATTTCGATCACGCGGGCGGCCGTCCGGCATTATTTTGACCGGCCATCCTGCGCACACTTGCGCGCTATCGCAAAATCAGCGTAAAACCGCGCAAACGCAGGGAAAAATAGTGGTTTATCCGCGACTTACCCCGCGTCGAGCACCGGAAATTTTCACGGGCGGAACGGCGACAGGTCAATGACGCAAGGCGCACACATCGGGACCGCACAGGGGATTTTCCCCCGCGGTTTCGCGCGCGCCAACACGCAGCCCCGTCCTTCCCTCGGTTCGTCCGCAAGCGCGCTTCTTCTTCTTAGCTGCCCCTAGTCCTCCGCGCGTGCGAATGGTCGCGCGCCGGGCGGTTAGGGGATCAACGCAACAGGAGAATCGAAGCCGCGATCTGCGGCGAACAGAAGGACTAGCATCATGACCACCGGCAATATCGAGACGACCCCGATCCAGATTTTCGACACCACCCTGCGAGATGGCGAGCAGTCGCCTGGCGCCGCCATGACTCACGAAGAGAAGCTGGAAATCGCTACGCTCCTGGATGAAATGGGCGTGGACGTGATCGAGGCGGGTTTTCCGATTTCGTCCCAGGGCGATTTCCGCGCCGTCACCGAGATCAGCAAGATCGTCAAGCGCGCCAGCGTCTGCGGCCTGAGCCGCGCCGGCTTCAAGGACATCGACCGCGCCGGCGAAGCCCTGAAGGGCGCCTTCCGGCCCCGGATTCACACGTTCATTTCCACCTCGCCCGTCCATATGAAGCACAAGCTCAACATGGGCGAGAATGCGGTGCTGGAAGCGGTGGGCGCGTCGGTCACCCGGGCGCGCAATTTCACCAGCGAAGTGGAATGGTCGGCGGAAGACGCCACCCGCACGGTGCCGGATTTCCTGTGCCGCTGCGTCGATGTCGCCATCCAGTCCGGCGCCACCGTCATCAATGTGCCCGACACGGTGGGCTATTCCACGCCGCAGGAATTCTTCGACATCATCACCATGCTGCGCAACCGCGTGCCCAATGCCGACAAGGTGATCTTCTCCACCCATTGCCACAACGACCTGGGCCTGGCGGTGGCCAATTCGCTGGCCGGCGTGCTGGCGGGGGCGCGCCAGGTGGAATGCACCATCAACGGCATCGGCGAACGCGCCGGCAACGCCGCGCTGGAAGAGATCGTGATGGCGTTGAAGGTCCGCAGGGACATCATGCCCTTCACCACCGGCATCAACACCACGCTGCTCAACCGCGCCTCCAAGATGGTGTCCAACCACACCGGCATGCCGGTCCAGTACAACAAGGCCATCGTCGGCAAGAACGCCTTCAGCCATGAGTCCGGCATCCACCAGGACGGCATGCTGAAGAATGTCGAGACCTATGAGATCATGCGGCCCGAGGATGTGGGAGTGAACGCCACCTCGCTGATGCTGGGCAAGCTGTCGGGGCGCCATGCCTTCAAGGACAAGCTGGAAAGCATGGGCTATGTGCTGGAGACCGAGGCCTTTGAAGACGCCTTCAAGCGCTTCAAGGATCTGGCCGACAAGAAGAAGCATGTCTTCGATGAGGATATCGCTGCCCTGGTGGACGACGAGATCATGCGCGGCAAGGACACCATCTCGATCAAGGCGCTCAGGGTGGAATCCGGCACCGGCATCATTCCGGTGGCGTCGCTGACCTTGCAGACCGACACTGGCGTCAAAAGCGTCACGGTTTCGGGCGACGGCCCGGTGGACGCCATCTTCATGGCGATTCGCGAAGCCTATCCACACACCGCCACCCTGCAACTGTTCCAGATCAACGCCGTGACCGAGGGCACCGACGCCCAGGCCACGGTGACGGTCAGGCTGGACGAGAATGGCCGTTCGGTCACCGGCAAGGCCTCCGACACCGACACCATGGTGGCGGCGGCCTATGCCTATGTGAACGCGCTCAACAAGCTGCTGGTGAAGCGGGAAAAGCAGGCGCCCGAAGCGCTGACTGTCGCAAGATGACACAGGAGCGCCCCGGACGCAGCGCCCGGGGCCGCTTCATTACGGTACGGCGCTTGCAAGTTTGGTTTCAGCTTTTCACGAAGGGCACAGATTCAGCATGTTCGGCAGTCTTCTTGGCGCGCTTTCCAGCGACATGGCCATCGATTTGGGTACGGCGAACACGCTGGTCTATGTCAAGGGCCGGGGCATCGTTCTCAACGAGCCGTCGGTGGTCGCCACCATCACCGGGCGCAACGGCAAGAAATCCGTGCGCGCCGTGGGCAACGACGCCAAGATGATGCTGGGCCGCACGCCCGGCAATATCGAGGCCATCCGCCCGATGCGTGACGGCGTCATCGCCGATTTCGAAGTTGCCGAGGAGATGATCAAGCACTTCATCCGCAAGGTGCACAACCGCCGCTCCTTCGCCAACCCCATGATAATCGTCTGCGTGCCCAGCGGTTCGACCGCCGTGGAGCGCCGCGCCATCCAGGAATCCGCCCTGTCGGCCGGTGCGCGCCGGGTGTTCCTGATCGAGGAACCCATGGCCGCCGCCATTGGCGCGGGCCTGCCCGTCTCCGAACCCACCGGCTCGATGGTGGTGGATATCGGCGGCGGCACCACCGAGGTCGCCGTGCTGTCGCTGGGCGGCATCGTCTATTCCCGCAGTGTGCGGGTCGGCGGCGACAAGATGGACGAAGCCATCATCGCCTATATCCGCCGCCACCAGAACTTGCTGATCGGCGAAGCCTCGTCCGAGCGCATCAAGAAGGAAATCGGCAGCGCCGCGCTGCCGATGGACGGCAATGGCGTCACCATGGAGATCAAGGGCCGCGACCTGCTGAACGGCGTGCCCAAGGAAATCACCATCACCCAGCGCCATATCGCCGAAGCCCTGGCCGAGCCGGTGGGCGCCATTGTCGAGGCCGTGAAGGTGGCGCTGGAAGCCACCCCGCCGGAACTGGCCGCCGACATCGTGGACAAGGGCATCGTCCTGACTGGCGGTGGCTCGCTGCTGGCCAATCTCGACCAGGTGCTGCGCGACGAGACCGGGCTTCCCGTCTCCATTGCCGACGATCCGCTTTCCTGTGTCGCACTGGGCACCGGCCGGGTGCTGGAAAACAGCAAGGGCATGCGGCACGTCCTGTCCACCGCCTTTTAAGACGCGCGGTCAGGGGCCGCGTCCACAATGGCAAACGCCTGGAAGATCGCCCGCAAGAGCAATGCCCAGCTTCCGCTGGTGATCGTGATCGCGCTCGCCGTGGTGCTGGTGCTGCTGGGCAAGGCGCAGAGCGGGTTGTTTGACAAGGCGCGGGCTCACGTCACGGACTGGATGGCCCCGGCGCTGGAGAAGGTGCGCGCCCCGGTGGCGGGCTTCGACCGCTGGGTCGGTTCGATCGGCGAAATCTTCACTGTCTATGAGCAGAATCTCAAACTGAAGGAAGAAAACGCCCGCCTGCGCCAGTGGCGCAATGTGGCCATCGTGCTGCAGGGCCGGGTGGGGCGCTACCAGACGCTGCTGCATGCGGTGCCCGATCCCAAGATGAATGCGGTGCTGGCGCGGGTGATCGGCCGGGCCAGTCGTCCCTTCCTGCAGACCATGATCCTGGATGCGGGGCGCGACAACCATGCCCTGCCGGGCCAGGCGGTGGTGGATGCGCGCGGCATGATCGGGCGCATCTATCTGGCGGGCAGCCGCACCAGTTGGGTGATCCTGCTGACCGACCTCAACAGCCGCATTCCCGTGACCATTGCGGCTTCTTCAGGCGCGCCCGGAAACATTCAGGGCATCATGACCGGCGACAACACCGCCAATCCCACCTTGGACATGATGCTGCACACCGCCACGCTCCATGCCGGCGACCAGGTGGTGTCGTCGGGCGATGGCGGGTTGTTGCCGGCGGGCCTGCCCATCGGCACCGTGGTGGCCGACAGCCAGGGCGGCTGGCGCGTGGCGCTGCTGGCCGATGCCGCCTCCAGCCAAGATGTCGAGATCCTGAACTTCTCCAAGCCGCCGGAGGCGTTGCCCGCCACTGCCCAGCTTCCCGCCGATGCTGCCGGCCTCAAGCCGATGGCGCCGCCTCCGCCGCCCGTTCCCGTGGCCGTGACGCCGCCGCCCAAGCCGGTGGTGGTCCCCAAGCCCATCGTGGCGGCGCCCAGGCCGGAACCCGCGCCTGCCGATGCTGAAGACGTGGATCGCTGACATGGCGACCCTGGAGCGCGTCGCCCAGCCCCGCTTGCGCTTCCTCGCCGGGCTGGTGCCGCTGGCCTGCGGCCTGCTGGCGGTGTTGATCGCGAATATCCCCCTCGCGCTGCTGGGCGGGGCGGTACCGCCGCCGCTGCTGGCGCTGGTGCCAGTCTATTTCTGGTGCCTGGTGCGCCCCGACCTGATGAGCCCCGCCGCGGCGCTGGCCATCGGTTTCGCGGAAGATGTGCTGTCGGGCGGCCCGCCGGGGGTATGGACCCTGGCATTCGTGCTGACCTATGCGCTGGTGGCGCGCCAGCGCGACAGCTTTGCCGGTCTTTCCGGCGCGGTCGCGGTGATGGGTTTTGCCGCCGCCGCCGCCTTTGCCTGCGCCATCGCCTGGTTCACGGTCGCGGGCCTTGCCCTGCTGACGGCGGGCGCGCATCTGCCGCCGCTCGGCCCCATCGTCAGCGAATTGGCGATGACGGTTTTGTTCTATGTCCCCACCGCCCTGGTGATAGGTTGGATTCACCATCGCCTGGTCGGCGCTTCCCGTGGTGACATCTGATGCCGCTGTTCGATAAGAAGGACAAAAGCCGCTACGCCACCTTCTCCCGCCGCGCCGTGGGGCTGGGCGGGGCGATGACGGCGGTGTTCGCGGTACTGGCCGGCCGCCTCTATCAATTGCAGATACGCGACGGCGACCAATACATGGTCGAGGCCGAGGACAACCGCGTTTCCGAACGCCTGATCGCGCCGCCGCGCGGCCGCATCCTGGACCGTTTCGGGGTGGAATTGGCCAACAGCCGCCGCAACTATCGCGTGCTGCTGGTGAGCGAGCAGGCGACCGAGGGCGTTGCCCAGGCGCTGGACCAGATCGGCAAGGTGATCCTGCTGTCGGACCAGCAGAAGAAGAAGGTGATGCACGACATCGCCATGAACCGGAAGTTCGTGCCGGTGCCGGTGGTGGAGAACCTGACCTGGGAGGAATTCTCCCGCGTCAACCTGCACCTGCCCTATCTGCCCGGCGTCCAGCCGGACGTGGGCGAAAGCCGCGACTATCCGTTCGGCGCCGAGCTGGTGCATATCCTGGGCTATGTCGCCTCCGTGTCCGAGCAGGAATTGCAGCAGAGCGACGATCCGCTGATGAGCCTGCCGGGCATGCGCATCGGCAAGCGCGGCATCGAGAAGCAGTTCGACAAGGATATCCGCGGCCGCGCCGGCGCCAGCCGCGTCGAGGTCAATGCCTATGGCCGCATCATTCGCGAACTGGGCAAGGACCCGGGTGAGATCGGCGAGGATGTCTACCTGACCATCGATCGCCAGGTTCAGCAGCTGGCCGACCAGAAGCTGGACGGCGAAAGCGCGGCCATGGTGGTGATGGACGTCAACAATGGCGACATCCTCGCGCTGTCTTCCACCCCGGGCTTCGATCCCAACTGGTTCAATGTCGGGCTTTCCGGCGCGCAGTGGCAGGGCCTGACCGCCGACGACCACAAGCCGCTGCTGAACAAGGTGACCAGCGGCATCTATCCGCCCGGCTCCACCTTCAAGACCGCGGTGGCGCTGGCGGCGGTGGAAGCCGGAATCGCCACGCCGAGCTATCGGGTCAACTGCCCGGGCGTGTTTGTCTTTGGCGGCCATGAATTCCATTGCTGGCGGCCCCACGGCCACGGCACCCTGGACCTGGAAGGCGGCATCAAGAACAGTTGCGACGTCTTTTTCTATCAAACCGCGCATCGCGTGGGCATCGACGCCATCGAGCAGGCCGCCAGGAAGCTGGGCCTGGGCAAGGTCACCGGCATCGAACTGCCGGGCGAGCATTCCGGCCTGGTGCCGTCGCGCGAATGGAAGCAGAAGACCTACAAGCAGCCGTGGCAGCAGGGCGATACCCTGAGCGTGGGTATCGGCCAGGGCTATGTCACCGTCACGCCGCTGCAACTTGTGCAGCAGGCCGCGCGCCTGGCCAGCGGCAAGCAGGTGGTGCCGCGGCTGGTGCACTCTGTCGGCGGCAAGGCCGTGCCGCGGCCTGAGGCGGCAAAGCTGGATTTCAGCGACGAGGCCCTGACACGGGTGCGCAGCGGCATGAACAAGGTGATGAACGAGGGCGGCGGCAGCGCCTTCAACTGGCGCATCACCGAGCCGGGCTTCGAGATGGCCGGCAAGACCGGTACCGCCCAGGTGCGCGTCTATTCCGAAGGCCAGCACGGTGGTCCCATCACCAAGAATTCCGCGCTGGAATGGAAGCTGCGCGACCATGCTTTGTTCATCGGTTTTGCGCCGGTGATCGATCCAAAATACGCCATCGTCAGCATCATCGAGCATGGTGCGACGCCGGCCCATCCGCATGTGCAGATGGCGCGCGACGTGATGCTGTTTTGCCAGCAGCGTGATCCGGCCAAGCTGCCGCCGGCCTATCCGGTGAGCCAGGCTGCCGATGCCGCGCCGTTGGGGCCAAAATTTGCGAAGGCCGGTGAGTAATGGTCCTGCGCCCTTACGCCGCCGCCAAACGCACGCTGAGCTTTGCCGACAAGCTGCTGGAGGTGAACTGGGGCCTGGTGCTGCTGATCGCCCTGATCGCCTCGGCCGGCATCGCCATGCTCTATTCCGTGGCGGGCGGCCACTTCCAGCCCTGGGCGCTGAAGCAGATCGCCCATTTCGCGCTGGGGCTGGTCGTGCTGGTGCTGGCCTCGGTGATCGATGTCCGGGTGTGGATGTCGCTGGCCTATCCCGCCTATGGCGTGGCGCTGCTGCTGCTGGTGGCGGTGGACGTGGCTGGCCATGTCGGGCTGGGCGCCCAGCGCTGGATCGCGCTGGGGCCGCTGGACCTGCAGCCCTCCGAACTGATGAAGATCGCCCTGGTGCTGGCCTTGTCGCGCTTCCTGCACGGCAAGAATATCGAGGATGTCTCCAGGCCGGGGCCGCTGGCTATCGGGCTGGGCATGATCGCCATTCCCGCCGTCTTTGTGGTGCTGCAGCCCAACCTGGGCACCACGCTCATCATTGTGATGGATGGCTGTTCGCTGCTGTTCCTGGCGGGGCTTTCCTGGTGGTGGATACTGCCCACGCTGGGCGGCGTGGCGGCGGCGGCGCCGCTGGCCTGGCGCTTTGTGCTGCATGACTATCAGAAGGCGCGGGTCGAGACGTTCATCCACCCGGAAGCCGATGCCCTGGGCAAGGGCTGGAACATCACCCAGGCCAAGATCGCCATCGGCTCCGGCGGTGTGGCGGGCAAGGGCTTCCTCAACGGCACCCAGAGCCGGCTGAACTTCCTGCCCGAAAGCCAGACCGATTTCATCTGGACCAGTTTTTGCGAGGAATTCGGCTTTGTCGGCGCCATGGCGCTGCTGGTGCTGTTCGCGGTGGTGATCTTCTATGGCGTGCAGACCGCGATGAGCGCCCGCAGCCAGTTCGGACGGCTGCTGGCGATGGGCATCATCCTGAATTTCTTCTTCTACATCATGGTCAATGGGCTGATGGTGATGGGACTTATTCCGGTGGTCGGCATTCCCATGCCGCTGCTGTCCTATGGCGGCTCGGCCATGCTGACGGTGATGCTGGGCTTCGGCATCCTGATGAGCGTGCACATCCACCGGCAAGTCGAAATTCCGCGTCATTCTGGTGGAATTATTTAGTGCCGGTGTTTTTTGGTTGCCCCCATCCGTCGCAACTCGGGTCTGCCAAGAGGCAGACACCTCGTTGCGACACCTTCGCCCGCTGGTCGCGGGGGAAGGAAGCTGGTGTGTGCTGAGGGTCGCGCCGCGGAATGCGGCGCTCGAGACGAAAAGGGGGCCACGGAACTGCCCCGAAAACCGCTCACAACCGGGTTCGCAATCGCCAGTGGACAGGGGGGTACCCCTCTGCTAATAGGCCCCTCCCCGAAGGTGCTTTTTGGCCGCCGGGGTGGTTTAGGTTGCGGCTCCGGCTCGCGCCTACGCCGTGTGGGTGATTAGCTCAGTTGGTAGAGCAGCTGACTCTTAATCAGCTTGTCGTAGGTTCGATCCCTACATCACCCACCATTTTCAAGCACTTGGCTTGGCCCCCTTCGATCCGTTCCCGCGCTTTCCTCAGGAACGTTCCCCCGGTGTTCCGGCTGCGACCGCTACTTCACTATCCGAACGCCTAAGCCGAACGCCGCCAATGCGGGCGTGGCCAGCAACATCGCAGCCAGAAGCAGTCTTGCCAAGCCTGTCATCACACCGTTTCGGCCCGCTTGGCGGCGCGCACTTCGGGCGGGCTGGCACTGGAGGTGATGTGGTGCAGCATCAGGGCCGAGGCCTTTTCGTTCCAGCCGCCGTCCAGTGCGTCGAGGATTTCGACATGCTCGTCAATCGCCTCATAGACCAGCGCCATGTCGTATTCCCAATTGTAGTTGAGGAAGCGGCGCAGCGCGATCTGCTGCTGCACCGCCTTCTGCATGTGCCAGTTGCCGGAACAGCGGGCCAGCTGTTCGTGGAAATCGGTGTTGAGGTCGTGGAATTCCGCCGCGTCGGCGGGACGCCAGCGCCGCCGCCGCATCGCCATCTGCGCCGCGCGGCTTTTCTGCGCCCAGTCGCGGTCCAGCCGGAAGCTGGGCTGCAGCAGCATGGCCGGCTCGATGATGCGGCGAAAGGCATAGCTTTCATTCTGGGCGCGGCCGGTCTGGGCGGCGCTGGAAAAGGCCCAGCCATTGCCGGGCTTGCGCTCCACCAGCCGCAGTTCCGCCATCTGGCGCAACACCCGCAGCACGACAGGCAGCTTGGCGTCGAAGCGCCGCACCAGTTCCTGCTGGGCGATTTCGTCGGGCAGGGTTTCGGTGTTGCGGGCCTGGGCGATGTCGATGAACAGGCGGCGGGCTTCTTCGTCCTGCGGCTTGGCAAGGATGGCTTGCGGCGCCTCCTTGATCGGCCGGGCCAGCACAAAACCGCGATGGGGCCGGGGCGCAATCGCACCCTCCGCCTCCAGAAGCTTCAGCGCCCCGCGGATGGGCGTGCGCGAAACCGAAAATTGCGCACACAAATCCTGTTCCACCAGGTGGTGGCCGGGCGCGGCCCCCTGCTGCTTCAGGTGCTGCAATATCCGCTGGGCCAGCTCGGCCTGCAGCCGGCTTGGGGTCTCGATCTTTTTGGCGGCGGCGGCCATGGTTGCGAATTGTCCGGACGTTGTATTTAAGCGGAATATAAAACAATAGTATCGGCATGACAAAGCAGGCTTTGATAACGGGTGGCGCGCGGGGGATCGGCTGGGGCATTGCCGGGGCCATGCTGGCGGCGGGTTACCAGGTCACGGTCACCGGCCTGACGGCGCCCGAGGTCGCGGACGTTCCCGCGCAGGACGGCCTGAAGGCGGTCGTGCTGGACGTGACCGACGATGCCGGGGCCGCCGCCTGCATCGCAGGCTTCACGCGGCTGGATGCGCTGGTGAACTGCGCCGGCGTCCTCCTGCGCGATGGCCGGGAATTCACCATCGAAGGTTTCCAGCAGGTCATCGCCGTCAACCTGACCGGCACCATGCGGATGTGCGTCGCCGCCAAACCATTGCTGGAGGCGTCAGGCGGCGCCATCGTCAACACCGCCTCGATGTGGTCTTTCTTCGGCGGCCCGCTGACGCCTGCCTATACCGCGTCCAAGGGCGGCGTGGCCCAGCTGACCAAGGCGCTGGCGGTGGCCTGGGCGCCCGGCATCCGCGTCAATGCCATCGCGCCGGGTTGGATTGAGACCGAACTGACCAAAGCGGCGCAGGCCGATGCCGCGCGCTCCGACGCCATTGTCGGGCGCACGCCGCTGGGGCGCTGGGGCCGGCCGGATGACATCGGCGGCGCGGCGGTGTTCCTGTGTTCCGATGCGGCGGGTTTCATTACCGGCACGGTGCTGCCGGTGGATGGCGGCTATCTGGCGAAATAAGGAAAAGACATGGCGCAAGACAATTCGCGTATTCCCTATCGCCACCCGCAGCCGAAAGAGTCGCCGCCCGAACTGGTGATCCCCTCGGTCATTCCCGCCGATGACCGCGTGTGGGTGCCGCAAGGCGAGAATGTCTGGTTCCGTCCGCTCAACCTCTGCGCCTCGCGCGGCTACTGGATGAACCTGCTCAAGGTGCGCAAGTCGGGCGTCCTGTCGCGTCATCGCCATCCCCAGCCGGTGCATGGCTATGTCATCAAGGGCCGCTGGCGCTATCTGGAGCATGACTGGGTGGCTGAGGAAGGCGGCTATGTCTACGAAGCGCCGGGCGAGACCCATACCCTGGTGGTGGACGAAGGCGTGGAAGAGATGATCACTTTGTTCCAGGTCAATGGCGTGATGATTTACGTGGACCCCGATGGCGCCGTGCTGGGCTATGAGGATGTCTTCACCAAGATCAACCTGTGCCGCGCCCATTACGAGAAAGTGGGCCTGGGCGCGGACTATGTGGATCAGTTCATCCGCTAGTTTTCGACCGTGAAGGCGGCGGGCTTTTCGCCGGCAAGCCAGGCCTGCCACATCCGGCTGTAGGCCACCTCGATATGCTTGCGGAACAGGTCGGTGTCGAACAGCGCGCAAGTCGTCTTGTTCTTCGCCAGCCTGTCTTTGACCTTCTCAAGCGCCTTGGCGTCGGTCGCCAGCCGCACCGCCAGCGCCTCGAAATCGGCCTGTGTTTCGGTGATCAGTTCCGGCAGGCCAGCCGCCGTCAAAAGACTGGCCGCCACCCGGCCCGCGAAGGCGGCGCCGCGCAAGGTCACCAGCGGCACGCCGGCCCATAAGGCATCGCTGCCGGTGGTGTGGGCGTTATAGGGCAGGCCGTCGAGGAACAGGTCCGCCAGCGCCAACCGCGCCAGGTGCGCGTCGGTCGGCAGTTCGGGGGCAAAGACCAGCCGCTCCGGCGCGATGCCGCGCGCGGTGGCCTCGCGGCGCAGGTTCTCGGCATAGGGCGCGGCACTGTCCAGCAGCCACAGCACGCTGTCTTCGACCCGGTTTAAAATCCGCATCCAGCCGTCAAAGGTCTGTGGCGTCAGCTTGTAGGCATTGTTGAAATTGCAGAACACAAAACCCTTTTCGGGAAGGCCCGCTTCGGCGCGGCTGGGCTTTGCGGCAAAGGGACGGCCCCGGTCGTCATTGACCTGGTAGCTGGCGGGCAGGGCGACCACCTTCTCGTCGTAGAATTGGTCTTCGCCTTGCGGGATCACGACGCGGTCGGCGATGATGTAATCCATATAGGGCGCGCCCAGGGTGCCGGGGAAGCCCAGATAGTTGACCTGCACCGGCGCGGGCCGCCAGGCGAACACGCCCATCCGCGCTTCGCCGAAATAGCCGTTGAGGTTGACCAGTATGTCTATGCCGGCAGCGCGGACCTTGGCCGCCGCATCCTGGTCCGACAGGCCCTGGATCGAAATCCACTGGTCGAAGGCCTTTTCCAGCCGCGCCCGCATCGCGCCGCCGTCATCGACGCCGCCGTCTATGGCGATGATTTCGAACTTTTCGCGGTCGTGGCGCTCATAAAGACCCGCCATCAGGATGGCGGTGGCCTGCTGGCGGAATTCGCCCGAGACATAGCCGATGCGGATTTTTGCGCCCGTCTTGCGGCGGCCGTGCGGCTGAGTGCCGGGAATTTCGGGATAGCGGTCCTGGGCCCACAGCCGCGCGCAGGCCTGCAAATCCTGGGGGCTTTGCGACACGGCCTGGAAATTGAACGGCTGCACGCTGCGCTTGCCTTCGCGGATGCCGCTTTCGATCCTGGCCTTCAAGGCGTCGAAATCATGCCAGTCGGCGCTGAACATCCGCGCATGCAGCACCTCGCCCAGGCCGTAGGGATAGCCGGGCTCCAGCGCCAGGCCGCGCTCCACATCCGCCATGCCGGCTTCATATTGCTTCAAGGACCAATGGGCGTAACCGCGATTGATCATCGCCTCGCCATAGCCGGGGCGAATCTCGATGGCCTTGCCATAGCTTTCGATGGCGTCTTCATAGCGGCGCAGGTCGCACAGGTTTTTGCCGCGGCTGTTCCAGGCGACAGGATTGCGCGGCTCCAGCGCCAGCACGCGCTCGAAGCTGGCCACGGCATCGGCCGGACGGCGCAGGTCGCGCAAGGCCAGGCCGCGATTGCCCCAGGCGGCGGCGAAACCGGGCTCCGCCGCCAGCGCCAGGTCGAAACTGGCCAGCGCCTCACCCGGCCGCTTGAGATTCCACAGCGCCACACCGCGATTGTTGAGCAGTTCGGCATCACCCGGCCGCCGCGGCATCACCGCCTCGAAACCGTCCAGCGCATCCTGGTCGCGCTTGAGGTCCAGCAGCACCACGGCGCGATTGTACCGGGCGTCGGCATAGCCGGGCTCGACCGCCAGCGCGCGCTCATAGGCTTGCAGCGCCTCGGCTGGGCGCGCCATGGCGCGCAGGGCAAGTCCACGGTTCAGCAGTGCCAGCGCATGGCCGGGCTGCATCGAAAGCGCCCGGGCATAGCTGGCCAGGGCATCGTCGAAACGGTTCAGCGACGCCAGCGCCACGCCGCGATTGACCAGCGCCAGGAGGAATTCCGGCTGCAGCGCCAGCGCCCGTTCGTAGCTTTCAACGGCCTGTTCAAAGCGTCCCAGGTCGCTCTGGGCGACGCCGCGATTGTAATGCGCGTCGGCCATGTTGGGCTGCAAGGCCAGCGCCCGGTCGAACATTTCCAGCGCCTCGCCGGGACGGCCGGCGGCCCTGAGCGCCACGCCGTAATTCATCACCGTGCCCAGGTCTTGCGGAAAGACCTTGATCGCTTCGCCCAGGTAATCGCAGGCCTCGTTCACCCGGCCCTGCTGCAGCCGCAGCATGCCCATGTAATAGCGCGGCCCGAAAAGCTGCGGGTCGGCGGCCAGGATGCGCAGGTACAGCGCCTCGGCCTGGTCGAGCTGGCCCTGGCGGTGAAGGGCGACGGCCTGTTCGGCCATGGCTTGCAGTTCGGGCTCCATGCCTCTTTCTTGTTCTTGGCTTATTCTTGGTCGGTCAGGCTTGCACGGCGGCGGCCTGGGCGACGGCCAGCGCCGTCATGTTGACAATACCGCGCGCCGTGACGGTTGGCACCATCACATGGATCGGCCGCGATACGCCCAGCAGCAGCGGCCCGACCAGAAGCCCCTCGGTGGCGGCCGACAGCAGGGTCAGGGCGATATTGGCGGCGTCCAGCGTCGGCATCACCAACAGGTTGGCCGAGCCGGTGAGGGGACTGTTGGACACCAGCCGCGAACGCAGCACGTCGCTGAGCGCCGCGTCGGCATGCATCTCGCCGTCGATCTCGAAATCCGGTTTGGCCTGGCGCAGCAGCGCCATGGCCTTGCGCATCTTGCGCCCCGAGGGGCTGTCGGCGGTGCCGAAGCTGGAATGCGACAGCAGCGCGGCTTTCGGGGCCAGCCCGAAGCGGCGCACCGTCTTGCCCGCCAGCAGGGTCATTTCGGCGATCTGTTCGGCGGTCGGGTCCACGTTCAGATGGGTGTCGCAGAAGAACAGCGCGCCATTGGGCAGGATCAGCGCCGACAGGGCGTAGAGCCGGCTGACGCCCGCATGGCGCGGGATCAGCGGCAGGATGTTGAGCAGCTGGCGGGTCCAGTCGCCCAGCCCGCCGCACAAGGCGCCGTCCGCTTCCCCAGCCTCCAGCAGCATGGCGGCGGCGATGCCGTGCCGGGTGGCGATCCAGCGGGCCGCCGATTCCGGCTGCACGCCGCGCCGCTCCACGATCCGCTGGTAGCGTTCGGTCAGGGGTCCGAAGACCTCGGTATCGGCTAGGGGGTCCAGCAGCCGCACCTGCTTGTTGAAATCCAGCCGCAGTCCAAGCCGCTTGGTCTTCTCCATGATCGTTTCGCGGCGGCCGATCAGGATGGGATGGGCTAGGCCTTCATCCACCACGGTCTGCACGGCACGCAGCGTCCGTTCCTCCTCGCCCTCGGCATAGACGATGCGGCGCGGGCTCTGGCGCGCCACCTCGAACACCGGACGCATCAACTGGCCGGAGCGGTAGACGAACTTTTCCAATTCGCTCTCATAGGCGTGGAAATCGGTGATCGGGCGGCGCGCCACGCCGCTGTCCATCGCGGCCTTGGCCACGGCGGGCGCGATATGCAGGATCAGGCGGGGGTCGAAGGGCCTGGGGATGATATAGTCCGGACCAAAGCCCGTGGCGGTGCCGTAAGCCTTGGCGACCACATCGCTGGTTTCGGCGCGGGCCAGCCGGGCGATGGCCTCGACGGCGGCAACCTTCATTTCTTCATTGATGGTGGTGGCGTCCACGTCCAGCGCGCCGCGGAACACGAAGGGAAAACACAGGACGTTGTTGACCTGGTTGACATAGTCGCTGCGGCCGGTGGCGATGATGGCGTCGGGCCGCGCCGCCTTGGCGATTTCCGGCATGATCTCGGGATCGGGATTGGCCAGCGCCAGGATCAGCGGATTCCTGGCCATCTGCGGCAGCCATTCGGGCTTGAGCACATTGGGCGCCGACAATCCCAGGAACACATCGGCCCCCACCAGCACATCGCCCAGGGTGCGGGCATCGGTCTTTCGGGCATAGCGCGCCATGTTGGGCGCCATCTCGTCGCCGCGATCCTTGTGTACCACGCCCTTGATGTCGGTCAGGGTGACATTGTCGACCGGCAGGCCCATCGCCACCAGCAGGTCGACGCAGGCCAGCGCCGCCGCGCCCGCGCCGCTGGTCACCAGCTTGACGTCTTCCAGCTTCTTGCCCTGCAGCACCAACCCGTTCCTGATGGCGGCGGCGCAGACGATAGCGGTGCCGTGCTGGTCGTCATGGAAGACCGGAATCTTCATGCGCTCGCGCAGCTTCTTCTCGATCACGAAGCATTCCGGCGCCTTGATGTCTTCCAGGTTGATGCCGCCGAAGGTCGGCTCCAGCGCCGCCACGATGTCCACGAAGCGGTCGATGTCCAGTTCGGCCACTTCCAGGTCGAACACGTCGATGCCGGCGAATTTCTTGAACAGGACGGCCTTGCCCTCCATCACCGGCTTGGAGGCCAGGGGACCGATATTGCCCAATCCCAAGACGGCGGTGCCGTTGGTGATGACCGCCACCAGGTTGCCGCGCGCGGTATAGTCCCGGGCGAGAGAAGGGTCTTTGGCGATGTCCTCGCAGGGGGCGGCGACGCCGGGAGAATAGGCCAGCGCCAGGTCGCGCTGGTTGGCCATGCGCTTGGTGGCTTCCACCGACAATTTGCCGGGGCGGGGGAAACGGTGATAGGCGAGCGCCGCCTTGCGAAAATCTTCATCCATGGATCGGTGCCCGCCTGAAAACGGGGTCAATTGACAGGTCCGGCGGGAGGAAATCAACGCTTTTCGGTGCGAGGATTTGCCCGGAACCGCCCCCCGCTCCCGGCGTTCCCCAAACGGCCTTGCCGGGGCATAGTCCGGGCCGATTATTGCCTTTCCATAAGGTCGCAGGGAGATTGTATGCAGATCGGGATTATTGGGTTGGGCCGCATGGGGGCGAACATCGCCCGGCGGCTGATGAAGAACGGTCATGCCGTGGTCGGCTATGACGCCAGCGCCGCCGCCGTGAAAGGGCTGGAAGGCGCAACCGGAGCCATCTCGCTTCAGGATATGGTGACCAAACTGTCATCGCCCCGCGCGGTCTGGGTGATGCTGCCATCGGGCAAGATCACCGAAGACACCATCGCCGAGTTGGGCACGCTGATGCAGGAAGGCGACGTCATCATTGACGGCGGCAACAGCTTCTTCAAGGACGACATCCGCCGCGCCCACGCCCTGGCGGAAAAAGGGATCGACTATCTGGATGTGGGCACCTCCGGCGGGGTGTGGGGGCTGGACCGCGGCTATTGCATGATGATCGGCGGCGACAAGGCCCAGGTGGACCGGCTGGACCCGATCTTCAAATCGCTGGCGCCTGGCGCGGGCGACATTCCCCAAACGCCCAACCGGGAAGAATCCGATCCGCGCGTGGCGGAGGGTTACATGCATGCCGGGCCGGCCGGATCGGGCCATTTCGTCAAGATGGTGCATAACGGCATCGAATATGGCCTGATGCAGGCCTATGCCGAAGGCTTCGACATCATGCGCGGACGCAATTCCGACAAGCTGCCCGCGGACGAACGCTTCGACATCAAGGTCGCCGATGTCGCGGAAGTGTGGCGGCGCGGCAGCGTGGTGGCCTCCTGGCTGCTGGACCTGACCGCCATCGCCCTGGCCAAGTCGGATTCCCTGGAAGAATTCAGCGGCAAGGTGGATGACAGCGGCGAGGGCCGCTGGACGGTGCAGGCGGCGGTGGATGAAGCCGTGGCCGCGCCCGTCATCACCGCGGCGCTGTTCGCCCGCTTCCGCTCGCGCAGCGACAACACCTTCGGCGAGAAGATGCTGTCGGCGATGCGCAAGGAGTTCGGCGGCCATGTCGAAAGCCAGGTGCTCTCCCACAAGGGCTCCACTTCTGAAGCAGGGGACGATCACAAATGAGCACGATCTCCCACAAGTCGCCGCCGCCGCCTTGCGCCATGGTGATCTTCGGCGCCAATGGCGACCTCACCAAGCGGCTGATCGTGCCGGCGCTCTACAACCTGGCGCGCACCGGCCTTTTGCCCAAAAGCCTGGCGCTGATCGGGGTGGACCACAACAAGAAGACCAGCCAGGAATGGAGCGGTGGGGTCAAGGAATTCCTGGCCCAGATCCTGGCCAAGAACAGCGAGGAGATTGACGACGCGCTGTGGCAGCAGGTCGCCTCCTGCATGACCTTCCTCAGCGGCGATTTCGAGAAGCCCGACACCTATGCGCGGCTGAAGGACCTGCTGGCCGACCTGGACGAGAAACGCGGCCTAGGCGGCAATGTGCTGTTCTACATGGCGGTGGCCGACCGTTTTTTCGCCACCATCGCCGGCAAGCTGGGCGAGGCGGGGCTGGTTTCCGCAGAGGCTTCATCAATCAACAAAGAGGGGGGCTTCCGCCGCCTGATCGTGGAAAAGCCCTTCGGCCACGATCTGGCCTCGGCGCGGGCGCTCAATGCCTGCCTGCTCAAATATCTCAAGGAAGAGCAGATCTACCGCATCGATCATTTCCTGGGGAAGGAGACGGTGCAGAACATCATGGCGCTGCGTTTCGCCAACGGCTTGTTCGAGCCGATCTGGAATCGCGACCGCATCGACCATGTCCAGATCACGGTGGCCGAAAGCATCGGGGTGGAGACGCGCGGCAAATTCTATGAGGCCACCGGCGCGCTGCGCGACATGGTGCCCAACCATCTGTTCCAGCTTGTCGCCATGACGGCGATGGAGCCGCCGGTGTCGTTCGATGCCGAGGACATCCGCGCCAAGAAGGCGGAGATGTTCAAGGCCATCCATCCCCTGACGCTCAGCGATGTGGTGCGCGGCCAGTATGACGCCGGCATCGTGGGCGACGAACGGGTGAAGGCCTATCGCACCGAGCCCAATGTCGCGCCGGAGTCGGCGGTGGAGACCTATGCCGCCATGCGCCTGACGATAGACAACTGGCGCTGGGCGGGTGTGCCCTTCTACCTGCGCACCGGAAAGCGGTTGGCCAAGCGCACCACCGAGATCGCCATCCGCTTCAAGCAGGCGCCCTATGCCCTGTTCCGCGAAACCCCGGTGGAGGAGCTGGATGCCGACTGGCTGATCCTGCGGGTCCAGCCGGACGAGGGCATCCGCCTGCGCTTCAACGCCAAGCGGCCGGGTCCGGCCATGGCGCTGGAAAGCGTGGCGATGGAGTTCAAGTACAAGGATTACTTCAAGCAGGCGCCTGCCGTGGGCTATGAGACCCTGATCTATGATTGCCTGATCGGCGACGCCACTTTGTTCCAGCGCGCCGACCAGGTGGAAGCCGCCTGGGCGCTGGTCGAGCCGGTGCTGACCGGCTGGGCCGCAACCACGCCGCGGCATTTCCCCAACTATGCCGCCGGCAGCGAGGGCCCCAGCGCGGCCAACGACCTGCTGGCGCGCGACGGACGTTCCTGGAGGCGGATCAATTGAGCGACATAGCGGGCACGATGGAAGTGGTGGCGGATGCCGGCGCACTGGCGCAGCGGGCGGCGGACCTGATCGCCGAACGATTGAGGACGGCGCACTATCCCTTCCGGCTGGTGCTGTCGGGCGGCTCGACCCCGCGCGCGGCCTATCAGCTGCTGGCCTGCAAGGACATTGACTGGGACTGTTGCGAACTGTTCTTCAGCGACGAGCGTTTCGTGCCGCCGGACCATCCCGATTCCAACTACCGGATGGTGCGCGACACCTTGCTGGCAGGTGAATTCGTTCGTCCGCGCAAGCTGCTGGCCATTCCCACCGATGGTACGGTGCAATCGGCCGCCGACCGCTATGACGAGACCCTGCGTCAGCAATATGGCGCTGGCACCCTGGAGGCGGGCGTGCCGCTGTTCCATCTGACCTTGCTGGGGTTGGGCGAGGATGGCCATACCGCTTCGCTGCTGCCCGACCAGCCGGTGCTGCAGGAACGCGCGCGCTGGGCGGCGGCGGTGCCGCAGGGCCGCGGCGAGCCGCGCATCTCGCTGACCTATCCGGCGATCGACGCCAGCGCCTTGATCGTCTTCCTGGTCTCCGGCGCGGCCAAGCGCGACGCCCTGGCGCAGGCGCGGGCGGGATCGTTGCCGGCGGGCGGGATCAAACCGCAGGGCGAGGTGTTGTGGCTGGTGGATCAGGCGGCGGCGGGGGAGGAAGACCAGGGTTACGGCTTTTGACAGCACGCATTGAAGATTACGCGATGATCGGCGATTGCCGCACGGCGGCGCTGGTCTGCCGCGACGGCTCCATCGACTGGCTATGCCTGCCGCGCTTCGATTCCGCCGCCTGTTTCGCCGCCCTGTTGGGCGACGAGGGCAATGGCCGCTGGCAGCTGGCCCCGGCCAAGAAGCACACATCCACCCGCCGCTATCGCGGCGACACCATGATCCTGGAAACCACTTTCACCACCGCCACCGGCAAGGCGCGGGTGATCGATTTCATGCCGCCGGGCACGCCCGACGCCTGTGTGGTGCGGATTGTCGAGGGCCTGGAAGGCCATGTCGACATGCACACCGAACTGGCGATCCGTTTCGACTATGGCGTGACCATTCCCTGGGTGTCCCGCCGCGACCGTCGTACTCTGGTGGCGGTGGCCGGGCCGCATCTGCTGGCTTTCCGCACCCGCGCCGATGTGCGGGGCGAGGACATGCAGTCGGTGGCGGATTTCACCGTCAGGAAGGGCGAGGCGCTGAGCTTTGTGCTGGCCTATGGCGAAAGCTTCAAGCCGGTGCCGCTGTCCATCGATGCCGCCATCGCCCTGGACGAGACCGAGCGCTACTGGAAGGCCTGGGCCGCCATCTGCAACGTCAAGGGCAAGTGGCGCAAGGCGGTGATGCGTTCGCTGCTCACACTGAAAAGCCTCAGCTATCTGCCCACCGGCGGCATCGTGGCGGCGGTGACGACCTCGCTGCCGGAAAAGATCGGCGGCACCCGCAACTGGGACTATCGCTATTGCTGGCTGCGCGACGCCACCTTCACTTTGCTGGCGTTCCTCAATGCCGGCTACACCGCCGAGGCGGCCGAATGGCAGCAATGGCTGGTGCGGGTGATCGCCGGCGCGCCCGACCAGTTGCAGCCGATCTACAGCGTGCTGGGCGAAAAGCGGCTGGAGGAGATCGAACTGGATCATCTGGCGGGCTATGAAGCGTCGCGGCCGGTGCGTATCGGCAATGCCGCCCATACCCAGTTGCAGTTGGACGTTTATGGCGAACTGGCCGATGTGATGGCGGTGGCGCGCAAGGGCGGATTGCCGCTGTCGCCGCGCGGGCCGCAGGTGCGCGCCGTGTTCCTGAAGCATCTGGAAGAGATATGGTCCCTGCCCGATGAGGGCATCTGGGAAATACGCGGCGCGCCGCAGCATTTCGTCCATTCCAAGGTGATGGCCTGGGTGGCGTTCGACCGCGCCTCCAGGGCCGAAAATTCCACGCCGCAGCAGCGGGCGCATTGGAAAAGGCTGGCGCGGGCCGTCCACAAGGACATCTGCGCCAGGGGCGTGGACAGGAAACGCGGCTGTTTTGTCCAGGCCTATGACGCAACGCATATGGATGCCAGCCTGTTGCTGCTGCCGCTGGTGGGTTTTTTGCCCGCCACCGACAGGCGCATCAGTGCCACGGTGCGCGAAATCGAGAAGCGGCTGATCGTCGGCGGCCTGGTGCAGCGCTACGAGACCGGCAGCGGTGTGGATGGCCTGCCGCCGGGCGAGGGCGCCTTCCTGGCCTGCAGTTTCTGGCTGGCCGACAATTACCGCCTGATGGGGCGGCGCGCCGACGCCAAGCGGCTGTTCGGCAGGTTGCGCCGGCTGGCCAATGATGCCGGTCTTTATGCCGAAGAGTATGACCCCGTCGCCAAACGCATGCTGGGAAATTTTCCCCAGGCATTTTCCCATGTCGCCTTGATCAACACCGCGCTGGGCCTGATGATGGATGACGTCAAACCCGCCCAAAAAAACATAAAGAGCAGCACCCATGCCCGCCGCGAAACGCATCCTGTGCATTGATGTCGGCGGCACCGGGCTGAAGGCCGCCGTCATCAGTCCCGCCGGGAAATTCCTGGTCAAGCGGGTGCGTGCGAAAACGCCCAAGGACCGCAAGCCGAAAGAGATCGTCGCGGCGCTGGTGGAGTTGACCGCGCCCTTGGGCGCATTCGATCACGTCACCATCGGTTTTCCCGGCGTCGTCAAGCGCGGCACGGTGATCAGCGCGCCGCATTTCGGTACCGCCGACTGGAAGGGTTTCGACCTGCAGGCGGCGATGCGCAAGGTCTTGCGCAAGCCGGTGAAGGTGCTGAACGACGCCGATGTGCAGGGCCTGGCCGCCATCCAGGGCAAGGGGCTGGAGCTGGTCTGCACGTTGGGCACGGGCTTCGGCACCGCCTGGTTCCGCGACGGCGAGTTGATGCCGCACATGGACCTGGCGCATATGGTGGTCCGCAAGAAGGACGATTTCGATCTCTATATCGGCGACAAGGCGCGCCGCCGCATCGGCCAGCATCGCTGGAACGAGCGCGTGATCAAACTGATCGCGATGCTGCAGACGGTCTTCGCCTATGACCATCTCTATTTCGGCGGCGGCAACTCCGCCCATGTCAAGGGCAAGCTGCCGTCCAATGTATCCATCGTCTCCAATGACGCGGGCATGGAAGGCGGCGCCTTCGCCTGGCGGGCGCGGAAATAACGGAACCAGCCGGCGCCCCGGCGCGTTTCGATCCTATTGGATCGAATGCCCATTTTCATTTTTTCTTATGAACGTCGGGCGCGTTGAGATGGAAAGCCTGGATGATGCCGCCGGTCAGTGCAAACACGGCCCTGTTCCTGGACATAGACGGCACCCTGCTCGATATGGCGCGCACGCCGGATCGGGTCAAGGTGCCGGCGGAGTTGACGCAGGCGCTGGAAAAGCTGGCGCGGGAGCTGGGCGGCGCCCTGGCCTTTGTCTCGGGCCGTTCGCTGGACAACATTGACCGGCTGTTCGCGCCGTTCCGGCCCGCCGCCATCGGCGCGCATGGCGGAGAGATGCGCGGCGTCGGCGGCGAGATCACCCGCCTGCAGCCGCTGCCGGACGCGGTGCGGCAGGTCTTCACCGGACTTGCCGAGCATGTCCCGGGCCTGCTGCTGGAAGACAAGCGCTGCGCCCTGGCGCTGCATTACCGCCTGGCGCCCGAGGCCCAGCCGGTGCTGATGGCGGCGATGGAAAAGCATGCCAGGCTGTTCGCGGCGGAGAAGATTCATATCCTGCATGGCAAGGCGGTGATCGAGGCGCGGCCCGATGGCGTGGACAAGGGCAGTGCGGTGACGCTGATGGCCCGCCAGCCGCCTTTCGCCGGCCGGGTGATCCTGTTCGGCGGCGACGACACCACCGACCAGGATGTGTTCCGCATCCTGCCCCGGCTGGGCGGGCGCGGCTTTTCGGTGGGCAGGCGCTTCCAGGGCGCCGAGCATGTCTTTGAATCGCCGCATGCGGTGCGCGAATGGCTGGTGCGCGCGGCCAAGGCGGGTGTGCGATGACCGCGACGCCGCTGGACCTCGCCGTGATCGGCAATGGCCGCATCGCCGCCCTGGTCAACACCCAGGGCCAGCTGGTGTGGTGGTGCTTTCCGCGCTTCGACAGCGATCCGGTGTTCAGCCGGCTGATCGCGGGCGACGAGGAAAAAGGCTTTGCCGATGTGGTGCTGGACCGCCAGGTGGCGCGCCGCTCCCAATATGACCGCAACACCGCCATCGTCACCACGGTGTTGACCGCCGAGGATGGGGCGCAGGTCAAGATCACCGACTTCGCGCCGCGACTGCGCAATTTCGGCCGCATCTTGCGTCCGCCGCAACTGATGCGGATCATCGAACCCGCGGCGGGGCTGCCGCGAGTCACAATCCGCGTCCGCCCCACCCAGTTCTACGGCACCCCGATGAAGCGGCGGGTGGCGGGTTCCAGCCATGTCAGCTATGGCGAACCGGCGCTGGTGCGGCTGACCACCGATGCGCCGTTGTCCTATATCCAGCAGGAAACACCGTTCGCGCTGACGCGGCCGCTGCACCTGGTGCTGGGCCCCGACGAGCCCTTCATGGGCGACATCTCTTCCACGGTGCGCGATTTCTGCGAACGCACCCGCGACTATTGGGCCGAATGGGTGCGCCGGCTGGCCATCGCCTATGAATGGCAGGACGCCAGCATCCGCGCCGCCATCACCTTGAAGCTGACCACTTTCGAGGAGACCGGCGGCATTGTCGCCGCCCTGACCACATCGCTGCCGGAAGCGCCGCACTCGGGGCGCAACTGGGACTATCGCTATTGCTGGCTGCGCGACGCCTATTTCGTGGTCAAGGCGTTGAACGCCATCGGCGCCACCCGCACCATGGAACAATATATTGCCTATATCCTTTCCATCGCCGGCAATGAGGACACGCTCAAGCCCTGCTACGGCATCGTGCCGTCGGAAGACCTGACGGAATGGATCGCGCCCGACCTCAAGGGCTTTGAAGGCCATGGCCCGGTGCGCATCGGCAATGCCGCGGTGGACCAGGTGCAGCACGACGCCTATGGCAGCGTCATCCTGGCGGCGACGCCGATGTTCTTCGACCGCCGGCTGCCGGCGCCGGGCGATGAAAGCCTGTTCCGCCTGCTGGAAAAGATGGCGCAGCAATGCGCCGCGCTGGCGCTGCAGCCTGACGCCGGCATCTGGGAATTCCGTGGCAGGAAGCGCGTGCATGCGCATTCCGGCGCCATGTGCTGGGCCGGGGTCAACCGCATCGCCGCCATTGCCGCACAGTTGGGGCTGGCCGACCGTGCGGCGCACTGGCGGGCGCAAGCCGATGCCATCGGCAAGGAACTGCTGGCGCGGGTGTGGAACGGCAAGCGCAACGCCTTCACCGTCGCCGAGGGCAGTGACGATATGGATGCCAGCGTGCTGCTGCTGCCCGAACTGGGGCTGATCGACGCCCGCGATCCGCGCTTTGCCTCCACCGTGGCCGCCATCGAGCAGGACCTGGTGCGCGGCCGCCATGTCATGCGCTATGCCGCGGAAGACGATTTCGGCCTGCCGGAAACCGAATTCCTGGTCTGCCGTTTCTGGCTGATCGACGCGCTGGCGGCGCTCGGCCGCCGCGAAGAGGCGCGGGACCGTTATGTGGATGCGCTCGCTTTGCGCAACCCGTATGGCCTGCTGGCCGAAGACATTCATCCCCACACCGGCGCGCTGTGGGGCAATTTCCCGCAAACCTATTCCATGGCGGGCGTCATCCTCAGCGCTATGCGGCTGAGCCAGAGCTGGGAGGACCGCTATTGGCACGCATCTTCATAATCTCCAACCGTGTCGCCATTCCCGGGGCGGGCGGCAATCCCGGCGGCCTGGAGGTCGCGCTCAAGGCCACGCTCAGGTCGCATCCCTGCGTCTGGCTGGGCTGGTCGGGCGAGGTCAGCGACACGCCCCAGGTCAAGACCCTGAAGAAGGGCCGGAACAGCTACATCGTCACCGACCTGCCGCCGGAAGATTTCGACGAATATTACAACGGCTTCGCCAACCGGGTGCTGTGGCCGATCTTCCACTATCGCCTGGACCTTGCGGAATTCTCGCGCCGCGACCTGTCGGGCTATCTGCGCGTCAACGAGCGTTTCGCCGACGAGCTGGCCAAGGTGCTGGCGCCCGACGACATCGTCTGGGTGCATGACTATCACCTGATTCCGCTGGCCAAGGCGTTGCGCGCGCGCGGGCTGGACAACCGCATCGGCTTTTTCCTGCACATTCCGCTGCCGCCGCCGGAAATCCTCACCGCCATGCCCAATCACGAGACCCTGATCCCGGCCTTGGGCTCCTATGACCTGGTGGGCTTCCAGACCGATGGCGACGCCGCAAATTTCGCGCGCTACCTGGCCAAGGAACTGGGCGCGCCGTCGCACATCTCCCACCGGCTGGGCGGCGGTGGCATGCGCATCGGCACCTTTCCGGTGGGGATCGAGACCCGCGACTTCACCCGCCTGGCCGGCCGCTCGGTCAGGACGCGCTTTGTGCAGCAGGTGCTGAACTCCATTCCCGGCAGCCTGATGATCGGGGTGGACCGGCTGGACTATTCCAAGGGCATTCCCAACCGGCTGGAAGCCTATGAGCGTTTCCTGATCGCCCATCCCCAATGGCATGGCCAGATCACCTATCTGCAGATCACGCCCAAGAGCCGCAGTCAGATCAAGGAATATTCCGAGATGGAGCAGGCGGTGAACGCCATCAGCGGCCGCATCAATGGCGCCTTCAGCGACGCCAGCTGGGCGCCGGTGCGCTATGTCAACCGGCCCTACAGCCGCACCGCGCTGGCGGGGCTGTATCGCGCCGCGCGGGTGGGCCTGGTGACGCCGATGCGCGACGGCATGAACCTGGTGGCCAAGGAATATGTCGCGTCCCAGGACCCCGAGGACCCCGGGGTGCTGATCCTGTCGCGCTTCGCCGGCGCCGCCGACGAATTCGGTGCGGCGCTGCTGGTGAACCCCTATGACCCCGACGCCGTCGCGGCGGCCATCGCGCGCGCCATGGCGATGCCGCTGGCGGAACGCAAGACTCGCCATGCCGAACTGTATGCGACGATGCTGGACAATGACATCGCCGCCTGGGGCGACCGCTTCCTCAAGGCCCTGCTGGGGCGGCAGGGCGAAGCGCGCGGCGTGCAGGCCCTGGCGGACTTCATCGCCGGCGGGGCCGCTAAAGAACCGGCTGCAACTGGCCCAGCGCGCCCGCCAGCAGCACCACGATAGCGCCCAGGCCCAGTTCGAAGGCGGCATTGCGGGCGATGGTGCGGTCGTCGGCTTTGGGCATGAGCTTGAATTTGTTGACGGCGGCGAGCCCCAGCATGACGATGACCAGCAGCAGCTTGGCGCCCAGCACCGCCAGATATGGCGGCGCCATCGCGCCCTTGTTGCCCAGCAGAACCTGCAGCGCATCGATCATTCCGGTCATCACCAGCAGCAGCACCGCCACCAACGCCCAATCCGAGAACAGCGACAGGGCCAAAAGGATGTTGGGCTCCTTGCGCGCGAACAGCAGCGCCAGCACCATCAGCCCGCCGATCCAGAATCCCGCCGTCAGCAGATGCACCGCATCCAGCGTGCCGCCGATGGCGATGAAGCCCGCCGGGCTGGCGACGGCGGCATGGCTGGTGGCGGCGGGCAGCACCAGCAAGGCGGCGGCGATCAGGGCGGCCAAGCGATGGCCGCGCATAAGGGCGAACACTGCCGCCAGCAGGACCAGCGCCGCCATGCGCGCCAGGAAGAGTTGCCCGAACAGGGTATCGGTGGCGCTGCGCACCATCACCTGGCTGTCCAGGGCGTCGGCCATCTGCATCGCGGCCAATCCTGCCCAGGCGCATCCCGCGACCAGCGCCACCGCCCAGGCCGCCCAGCGCGGCGCCGCCATTTTCACCGGCGCGATCGCCGGCAGGCGGGCGCGCAGCAGCGCGGCAAAGGCCTCGCCGCCGAACAGCAGCATCGCGGCCAGGAAGTAGAGGCCGCGGGCCGCCGCGATCAGCGCCATGGTCACGGGACGACCGTGAAGCCGAAACTGCCGCTCATGCGATGGGTATCGTGGCCGACGCCGTGCCAGGTCACGGTATAGCCGCCGGGCTTCAGCGCCATGGGCAACAGGGTGATGGCGCTGGCGCCCACCGCCGCCGGCACCGGCAGGTTGCGGCCCGCCGCATCGGTGAGGGTGGCGCCGCTGAACGCGGGCTCCAGCGTTTCGGAGAAGGTCAGCTTGATCTGCTGCGGCGATTTCACCTTCGCCCTGGCTGCGGGTTCAGACGAAACCAGCTTCGCATGGCCCAGGGCCGAGGTGGCGGCCAGCAACAGCAGCAGGGCGAGTTTCCTCACGGTGTTTCCTCCAGCTTGCGCGCGGCCAGCGCCAGCAGCACCCAGCCCGCGATCAGCGCCAGGCCGCCGAACGGCGTGATGATGCCGATGGCGCGGACGCCGCTCAGCACCAACACATACAGCGAGCCCGAAAACAGGATGATGCCGACGAAAAACAGCACCGCCGCCGCGTCGGCCAGTTTGCGCGCCGGCCCCCGCGCCGCCAGCGCCGCCAGGCCCATGGCCACGGCATGGATCAATTGATAGCGCCCGGCGGTGTCGAAAGTGGACAGCAGGCGCGGCTCGATATTGCCCGCCAGCGCATGCTGGCCGAAGGCCGAGATCGCGACTCCGGCGGCGCCGGTCAGGGCGGCAATGAAAAGCCATTTTTTCATGGCGTGTTTATAGACACAGGCCGGCGTCTTTGCGAGCGTGGCGAGATGGAGAATGGTTCATGCCCGAATTTGTGACCGCCAGCGATGGTATAGAGTTGGCCTATGAGCGCCACGCCCCTTCAAATCCAACAAGTGGTCCAGCCGTCATGCTGGTGCATGGCTTCGGCTCCAGCCGGATGCAGAACTGGAAATCCACCGGCTGGTTCGCCGGCCTGACCGAGGCGGGGTTCTCGCTGGTGGCGATGGATTGCCGCGGCCATGGCGACAGCGGCAAGCCGCATGATCCGGCGCTGTACGGCCATGACCGCATGGCTGAGGATGTGGTGACGGTGATGCAGGCCTGCGGCCTGGCCCGCGCCTTTGTCTGCGGTTATTCGATGGGCGGCTTTATCGGCCTGCGCTTGCTGGCGGCGCATCCCGAACGGGTGGTGCGGCTGGCTATCGCCGGTGTGGGCGAAACCTATCTGCAGGAAAAGATCACCGCGCCGGCGGCGCGCGCCATGCTGGCCGATGCGCTGTTGACGCCGGACAAGGACAGCATCACCGATCCGCGCGGCAAGATGTTTCGCGCTTTCGCCGACCAGCCGGGCAAGGACCGCTTGGCGCTGGCCGCCTGCATGCGGGCGATGTCGCCGCGTCTCTCGCACGAGGCGCTGGCGGCGCTGGCCTCCCCCATTTTGGTGGTGGATGGCAGCGAGGACGAGACGGCGGGGGCGCCCGAACCGCTGGCCGCGGTTTTTGCTGATGGCCGGGCGGTGACCATTCCCGGCCGCGACCACATGTCGGCGGTGGGCGATCGCAAAACCCGCCAGGCCGTGATCGAATTTTTCCGGTAGCCATTTTTCCGGTAGACGGAGGCAACCGATCCCTTCGTACAGCCGTTTCCTTCCCATGGCGCGCAAGACGCCTGCCGCGACTGTGGCGGCAATGTGCATATTCGTCAGTATACTGATTTATGCTCGACTGTTCGCATACTGAAGGAATATTCGGGTTGGAGAGGAGCGCCCAATGGCATTTGCAAGGCATCCGGTTCGGGTACGCTTCCGTACCGAAAAAATCGTATGGTTTCGGTCGCTTACCGCTATTTTCGACTGGGCCGCGACGCGCGACGCGATGCGGAACGGCTGCGGGGCCCTGCCGCGCATCCTTGTGGGGCTGGCGAAATGTTAGAAGCGCATGCACGCGCCGGAATCCGCAACCGGCTTCTGCACGGTGTCGCGCTGGGCGACTGGGATCTGATCGGGCCCCATCTCGAGCAGGTGACCCTGAAGGAACACCAGGTCATCGAGGTGCCGCACAAGCCGATCGCCCATGCCTATTTCCTGGAGATCGGCGTCGCCTCGGTGGTGGCGGTGGATGCGCAGGATCATCGCATCGAGGTCGGCGTCATCGGTTATGAGGGCATCACCGGCGTGCCGCTGATCATGGGCGACAATCGCGCCCAGCATTCCACCTACATGCAGATCGGCGGCGTCGGCCACCGCATTCATGCCGATGTGCTGTGCGGCGCCATGGCGCAAAGCGAAACCCTGCGCGCCCTGATGCTGAAATCGGCGCAGGGCTTCATGATCCAGACGGCGCAGACCGCGCTGGCCAACGGCCGCGCCAAGCTGGAGCAGCGGCTGGCGCGCTGGCTGTTGATGGCGCATGACCGCATGACCACCAATGCCGTGCCGCTGACCCATGAATTCCTGGCGGTGATGCTGGGGGTGCGCCGCGCCGGCATCACCGTGGCGATCCACGGCTTTGAACGCCGCGGCCTGGTGACGACGCGGCGCGGCCAGCTGACCTTGGTCAACCGCGCGGGCATCGAACAGGTCGCCGGCAGTTTTTACGGCACGCCGGAGGCCGAACTGAACCGGCTGCTGGCGGTTCAGGTGGATAAATAAGACTCGCTTTCCGCCGCATGGTCATGGTTTGTTCTCGCCATGCTGCCGCCCGAATTCCTGCAATGGTTCGCCTCGCGCGGTTGGCAGCCGCGCGCCCATCAGCTTGCGTTGCTGGATCACGCCGCGCGCGGTGAAAGCGTGCTGCTGGTGGCGCCCACCGGCGGCGGCAAGACCCTGGCGGGTTTCCTGCCGACCCTGATTGATCTCGCCGGCAGGCACGCTTTTAAATTGTCCGCTTCGCGTGCGGGGCGATCGCGCAAAAGCAGTCTGCACACGCTCTATATCTCGCCGCTGAAGGCGCTGGCGGTGGACGTGGCGCGCAATCTGGATGCGCCCATCGCCGAGATGAACCTGGCCGTGATGGTGGAGACCCGTACCGGCGACACCAGCGCGGCGCGCCGCCAGCGCCAGCGCCACACCCCGCCCGATATTCTTTTGACGACGCCGGAGCAATTGGGCCTGCTGCTGGCGCATCCGCGTGCGCCCCAGATGTTCGAAAACCTGAAAACGGTGGTGCTGGACGAACTGCATGCCCTGGCCAATTCCAAGCGCGGCGATCTGCTGGCGCTGGGGCTGGCGCGGCTTTCCACCTTGGCGCCGGGGCATCGCCGCGTCGGCCTGTCGGCGACAGTGAAAGACCCTGCGCCGTTGCAGCGCTTCCTGATGCCGCAGCCCATGGAAGGAGAAGCGCTGTCGGCCATCGTCATCGCCAAGGGCGGCGCGAAGCCCAGGATCGAGATCAGCGCCTCGGATTCCTATGTCCCCTGGGCCGGTCACTTGGCGCGCCACGCCATGCTGGATGTGATGGCGGCGATCCATGATGCGAAAACGGCGCTGATCTTCGTCAACACCCGCAGCCAGGCGGAGCGCACCTTCCAGGAATTGTGGGCGGTCAACGATTCCAACCTGCCCATCGCCCTGCATCACGGCTCGCTGGCCATCGAGCAGCGCCGCAAGGTGGAAGCGGCGATGGCCAGGGGCGCATTGCGCGCCGTGGTCTGCACTTCGACGCTCGATCTGGGCATCGACTGGGGCGCGGTGGACAAGGTGATCTGCATCGGCGCGCCCAAGGGGGCGGCGCGCCTGGTGCAGCGCATCGGCCGCGCCAATCACCGGCTGGATGAGCCGTCCGCCGCGCTGCTGGTGCCCGCCAACCGTTTCGAAGTGCTGGAATGCCATGCCGCGCGCGATGCGGTGCTGGCGGGCGAACTGGACGGCGAACGCCAGAAGGCGGGCGGGCTGGACGTGCTGGCGCAGCATGTGCTGGGCACCGCCTGCGCCGCGCCCTTCGATGCCACAGCCTTGTTCATGGAAGTCCGCAGCGCCTCGCCTTATGCGCATCTGACGCGCGAGGATTTCGACGCGGTGGTGGAATTCGTCGCCACTGGCGGCTATGCCTTGCGCCGCTATGACCGTTATGCGCGCCTGCGCAAGAATGATCAGGGCCGCTACCGTCTCGCCCATCCGCGCCTGGCGCAGGAATACCGCCTGAATGCCGGCGTGATCGTCGAAGACCCGATGGTGGAGATACGCCTGCAATCCAAAGGCCGCCCCGCCGGCGCCGGCGGCCGCAAGCTGGGCGAGCTGGAAGAGTATTTCATCGAGCAGCTTTCGCCCGGCGACACCTTTGTCTTTGCCGGCGACGTGCTGCGGTTCGAGGGCCTGCGCGAGACCGGCGCCTTTGTCACCAAGACCAGCGACCCCAATGCGCAAATCCCCAGCTACAATGGCGGCAAGTTTCCGCTTTCGACCTTCCTGGCCCAGCGGGTGCGCGAGATGGTGTCGGCGCCGGAGGGTTGGCACAAGCTGCCCGAGCCGGTGCAGGAATGGCTGAAGATCCAGGAATGGCGCAGCGTGATTCCCAAACCCGGCCAGTTGCTGGTCGAGACTTTCCCGCGCGGCAATCGCCACTATCTGGTCTGCTATCCCTTCGAGGGGCGGCTGGCGCACCAGACGCTGGGCATGCTGCTGACGCGGCGGCTGGAGCGGGGGCGCTATCATCCGCTGGGCTTTGTCGCCAACGAATATGCCCTGGCGGTGTGGGCGGCGAAGGACATGTCTTCCGAGAAAGATGGGGGCAATGCGAACATGGATGCGCTGTTCGACGAGGACATGCTGGGCGACGATCTGGACAACTGGCTGGCGGAGTCCAATCTCTACAAGCGCACCTTCCGTAACTGCGCCATCATCGCGGGTCTGATCCAGCGCCGCTTTCCCGGCAAGGAGAAGTCCAGCCGCCAGGTGACCTTTTCTTCAGACCTTATTTACGATGTTCTCAGGGAACACGAGCCCGACCATGTGCTGTTGCGCGCCACCTACCAGGATGCGGGAACCGGATTGCTGGACATTGCCAGGCTGGGCGACATGCTGGCGCGGGTGAAGAAGCGGATCGTGACGCGGCGGCTGGACCGGGTGTCGCCGCTGGCGGTGCCGGCGCTGCTGGAAATTTCCCGCGAGATGGTTGCGGGGGCGGTGGACGAGGCTATTCTGCACGAGAATGAAGACGCACTGATACGGGATGCGATGCGTGTGGAATAATGATCTCCTGATCGACGTGAATGGCGAGACCCTGCTGCTGGATGCCTGCGGCGCGGCCTTCAGTGCGGCGCATTCCACCCTGATCTTCTCCGACCTGCATTTCGAAAAGGGCAGCAGCTACGCCCGCGGCCGCCAGTTCCTGCCGCCCTATGACACCACCAACACCTTGCTGCGCATGGCGCGCGCCGTGGCGCGGCACAATCCGGCGCGGATCATCGCCCTGGGCGACAGTTTTCACGACCGCGACGCCGCCGACCGGCTGGGGCCGGAAGAGCGCGGCATGCTGGACGCCCTGGCGGCCGGGGCGCAATTCGTCTGGATCGCCGGCAACCACGATCCGCATCCGCCGGCCTGGCTGGGCGGCGACATCACCGAGATCTTTCGCATGGGCGGGTTGACCTTCCGGCACGAGCCCTTGGCGGCGTTCGAGCCGGGCGAAGTCGCGGGCCATCTGCACCCCTGCGCCAGTGTCGCGAAATGGGGCCGCAGCGTGCGGCGGCGCTGCTTTGTCTCGGATGGGTTGCGCATGATCCTGCCATCGTTTGGCGCTTACACCGGCGGGCTGGATGTGGGCGAGGCGGCGATTGCTTCGTTGTTCGCGGGGCCGTTCCACGCCTATATGCTGGGCAACAGCCGTGTTTACGCGATCCCGCGCCGGGTGGCGGTCTAAGGTCTGCACTCAATTTCCGTCCATCAGATCAACAACTTGTCATGGCCCGCAACAGCGGGCCACCCAGGTGACACCGGCGCGACTCCAACAATTTGGTTCGATATTCAATTCGGAAACAGCCGCTTCCTACCCAGCTGGGTGGCCCGTTCGCACGCTGGCGCTACGAACCCGGCGGGCCATGACAATTGTAGATTTTACCGTCGGCAATTGAGCCCGGACGCTATGTTGGCCTTCGGAACAGCACGCTGGAAATCCAGCCCAGCAGCATCGCCATGAACACACAGGCCAGGCCGTAACGCAGCGGCGCATTGTGCGCCAGGTTGTAGAGCTGCCGCTCCAGCCCCGTGGCGTCCACGAACAAAGGCGTGGACTGCGCGCTCACCACCTGGCCGTTGCGGAACAGATAGACCTCGACATTGTACTGGCCGCGCGGCGCCGCCGCCGGCACCGGCACATGGGTCGAGAACAGGTTCTCGCTCTGGAAATCTATGTCGCCCGGCGCTTCGGCATACAGCCCCACCTGCTTGAGGTGCCGCTTGGCGGCCTCCAGAAAGAAATGCGGATCGTGATGGCTGCCCACCGCGCTGGGATAGAGATAGCGGATGCCCACGCCATAGCGCGCCAGCGCCGCGGGCGGGGCGATGCGGTCCACCGGCTGGGTGCTGGCGAGATAATAATAGGCGGGCAGGCCCTCGAACCGGGCGGCGTCGCTGTTGACCCACACCCCGGCGATGCGGTCGCGGCGGCGCACCGTCATCCGTGCATCCGGCCCGCGCACCACCACCACCACGTCGCGGCCCTGGGAGGAGCGCGAATTCTCCACCGAGCCGAACACCACGATGTCGCTGCCGGTATAGTTGGACTTGATCTGGATGACGTTCTGGCTGATGCCCGACACGATGTCGTCGGCCCGCGTCGGCGAAGCCGGCAAGAACAAAAAGACAGGCAATGCCAGGAACGCCAGGGCCAGCAAAGCGCGTCTCATGGCGCCTCCAGGGTCAGCGAATAGACGTCAGACGGCCGCGCCACCAGCTGCCACAACAGCCCGGCGCAGACGGCGAGCACCACCAGCGCCATCAGCAGGCGAATCTGCTCGCCGCGCAATTTTCCGCCGATCCTGACTCCCATTTGCGCCCCCACCACGCCGCCCGAAACCAGCAGCAGCGCCAGCACGATGTCCACGGCATAATTGCTGGTCGCCTGCAGGATGGTGGTGACGGCGGTGACGCCGATGATCTGCACCAGCGAGGTGCCCATCACCATGTTGGTGGGCATGCGCAGGATATAGATCATCGCCGGCACGATGATGAAGCCGCCGCCGATGCCCATGATGGCGCTCATCGCGCCCACCGCGAAGCCGATGGCGAGCGGCGGGATCACGCTGATGTACAGCCGCGACTGGCGGAAGCGCATCTTGAAGGGCAGGCCCTGGAACCAGCCGCGATGCAGCAGGTGCGCCGCGGCGCCGTCGCGGCTGGCCTTCAGCGTGGCCAGGCTCTCGCGCAACATCACCGCGCCGATGAAGCCCAGCAGCAGCACATAGCTCAGCGCCACGATCAGGTCCATCTGGCCCTGGCGGCGCATCAGCGCGAACAGCCACACGCCAAAGCCGGTGCCCACCAGCCCGCCCGCCAGCATCACCCCCGCCATGGGGAAGTCGATGGCGCGCTTGCGCCATTGCGCCAATGCCCCCGACATGGAGGAGGCGGTGACATGGGAAAGCGTGGTGGCGACGGCGACGCCCGAGGGGATGCCGGTGAACACCAAGAGCGGCGTCAGCAGAAAACCGCCGCCGACACCGAACATGCCGGAAAGGAAACCGACCAGCGTGCCCAGCCCGACGATCACGATCCAGTTGACCGAAATCTCAGCGACGGGCAGATAGATTTCCATATCGCAACTCAGAGGTTGCGCGCGACCATGCGCGAGCAAGCGCGGTGGGTCAACCCAACACCTCTGTCATGGCCGGCCTCCGAGCCGGCCATCCACCAACAGATGCATTAAGACATGGATGGCCGGGTCGTGAAATTTACCCTCCGACCGCGCTTCACGCGGATCGGGGGCCCGGCCATGACATAAGGGTTGGGATCGATCAGCCCAGATCAGCTGCTTCGGGCGGCACATTGGCGCTACGGTTCAGCGGCGCGGCATGGAAGGTCGCGGCCGATTTGTTGGCCGCCGCCTTGTCGGCGTCGCCCAGTTGCGACTGCAGCACGCTGATGCGCGACTTGGATTCGCTGTCGCCCTGGGCGGCGGCGATGGAATACCATTTGTAGGCATCCAGCAGGCTCTGCGGCACGCCGTCGCCGCGCTCGTACAGCACCGCGAGATTGAACTGGCTGTCCGACAGGCCCAGCGCCGCCGCCTTGGCGAACCAGCGCGCCGCTTCGGCCATGTTCTTCTTGCCCGCGACACCGCCGGCATAGGCGACGGCGAGATTGTGCATCGCCTTGCGGTTGCCCTGGTTGGCGGCCATCTCGTACCAATGGGCCGCCTTGGCGGCGTCGGCGGGCACGCCCTGGCCGCGCTCATACAAGGTGCCCAGCCGGTACTGCGCCACCGCCTGGCCCTTATCCGCGGCCTGGGACAGGAATTTCACCGCATCGGGCAGGCTCTGCGGCGTGCCGTCCAGCGCGCGCAGGCCCAGGATGGTCAGCGCCACCGGATTGCCTTGGTTTGCCATCGCGATCACGCGATCCTGGCCCGCTGGCGCAGCACTGCGCGGCGCGCCGTCCGGCACCGGATTGACCGGGGCGTTGCGCACTTCGCGCTGCTGCAGAGGCATGGTTCGGCGCGGCGGCGCGTCCGATGCGGCGGGCTCGGAACGCTGGGTGTTGGTGTCGTCGGGATTGCCGCCGGCTTGCGGCGCGACGACGAACTGGGTGTCGTCGCCATTGGGCGGCTCGGGCACGGAATAGGTCGGGCCGTTCGGCGTGGCGGGCTTGGTAATGGCGGCGAGCTGCGGCTCCGGCGTCTTGCCGCGCTGGCTGAGGAACAGGGCCGCGGCGGCCACCAGCACGATGACCGACGCCACCAGCGCCGGGATCAGGTAACGCGGCCTGGCGCGTTCCGCGCCTTCGGCAGCGGGTTCGGTCTTGCCCCAGCGGAAAGCGGACAGACGGCCGCGGCGCTCGCCTTCAGCTTTTTCCGATGCGGCGCGGGCCGAACGGCGGGCGGCGCTGAGGAAATTCTCCGGCTCGGGGGTATCGGCGAACACGTCGGCGAAATCCGGCGGCGGCGCGAAAGGGTCGGCGGTGTCGGGCGGAATGTCGAAGGCAAAGCCCGCCGGTGTCTGGGCGAAGGCGGTTTGCGCGCGGGCGTCGGCGTCATAATCGGCGGCATAACCCGTGAAGGGCGGCGCTTCGGTGGCCGGATGCGGCTCGAACACCGGCGGCGGTTCGGCATAGGGCGGCGCTTCGAAGGCGTTATGGGGAATGGAAGGGGCCGGCGGCGCATAGCTCTGCGCGGGCCTGGGCGATTCATAGGCCGGCGGTTCTACCGGGCGCAGCACCTTGGCGCGCAACTCGGTCAGCAGGTCGGCATGATCCTTCTCCAGGGATTCGACGCGATAGGAGATGGCCTGCATCGCGGCGTCGAAATGCGCCCTGGGATCGTGGCTTTCCAGCTTGTCGGCCATGCCGCCGACCGAGCGTTCGATGCCGTCCAGCCGGCGCTCGAATTCCGCGTCGGGCAGGCGCATTTCCAGCCGGGCGATGGAATCTTCCAGCCGGTTGAGGCTTTCCTCATGCTGGGCGGCGCGGCGCTGGTTTTCCACCTGGTCGGTGGCGCGCTGGTTGGCGCTGGCTTCGATCTTTTCCAGCGCATGATCCAGGGCATTGGTATTGAACTGGGCGGTCTTTTCGGTGTTGGCCAGCCGCTGCTCGGCGGCGTCGGCGCGCTGGGTGGCCTCCTCGAAACGCTGGCTGACCTCGCGGGCGGCGGTTTCCAGCCTGGCGCTGAAGGCGATTTCGCTGGCGGTAATGCGGCTGTCCAGCGCCCGGTCGGCGGTTTCCAGCTTGGCGTTGAAGGCGACTTCGGTGGCGGTGATGCGGCTGTCCAGCGCCCGGTCGGCATCCTCCGATTCCACCCGCGCCTGGCCGACCCGGCCGGCCAGCTGCTCCAGGTTGCCGGTGATCTGCACGATCTGGCCGGCGGAATTGTTGGCGGTGGCGGTGATCTGGTCGGCTAGCCGCGACAGGCCCTGGTGCAGCGCCTTGACCGCGTCCTTGATGCCGTCATTGGCGGAGGAGCGCTCCAGCCGTTCCAGGCGCTCGTTCAGCGCCATCACATTCAGGCCCAGCTGGTCGAATGCCTGGGCCTGTTCGCGGGCGGTGATGTTCATTTCCTGCGCGGTGCGCGAGATGACGCGGTTGCTTTCGCCATGGCTGCGTTCGCTGGAATCCAGGCGGCGGCCCAGGCCCCGCAGCTGGTCCTCGATGCGGCGCCAGGCCTCGTTTGATTCGTTTTCGCTGCGATGGACCCGGGACATCATGTCCTCGGTATCGCGGCGGCTGGCGGCGGAGGGCGGCAGGCCCCAGCTGTCCAGGGGGGCGCCCGAAGGCGCCCGGCTCTCATAGGGCATGGTGGGAATATCCTCTTCCATGCCGGAAAAACTGCGCAAAATGCGGCGCGTCAGCCATTCCCCGACCGACAGGCCCTCCCGCCGCGCGGCCGCGCGCGCGGCCTCCCGCGCTTCTGGCGGGATGCCGGCAACATTCCAGGGAAGCTCTGCACGCATTTCGACTCACTGGCACCGCGCACCCACTAACGAAAGTACCGGGGCCAAGATATAGTGTAAAGGAATGTTGACCATGCGACCGGCAGACCGGGGCGGCCCGTGGTCAATCATGCACAGATAGTTGGCCCCACAGGCTTAATCGAAGGTGAATCGACCTCGCCGGTCTACCGCACGCCTTCGGGACCGCGCAGGCGCAGCGGCGGTAATGATGAACTGTCAGCCGACGCGGCGCTGGCGGCGGCCGGACTGTCCCACTTGCTCACCGCGCTGGCCGGACCCTCGGGGGCATGCGGCGGCAGGCCCATGTCGGTGGAGAACAAAACGGTGACATAGACCGTATCCTTGTTCACCGCCGCGCCCACCCCGGCATGGTCGTAATTGGCATAGACCATATTGTCCCGATGCGGCGGGCTTTTCAGCCATTCGTCCAGGAAGCGCCGGGCGAAGTCATCCACCGCCACCCCGCCTTGCCGGGTGTAATGCTGCGCCGCGAGATTTTCCCCCAGCAGGCCCTGCCAGCGCGCATCCTGCTGCATCAGCAGCGAGGCGCTGGTGGCGCCGTCGGGCCCTTCATGGGCGAGGTAATTCTTGGCCGCCATGTCGGCGGCGCGGGCGCGCGCGATGCGGGAGAGTTCCGGGTCGATCGCCAGGGCGCGTGCCTTGGGGTCCAGCTTCTGGCGCTGTTCTTCCACCAGCACGGCGATGCGGGTCTCCAGCGCGGCCATCTGGGTGGCGGGATCGGGCGGCGACGGTGCCGGCGTTGCCGGTGGCGTGCTGCAGCCGGCGAGCGCCAGCAAGGCCAAAGCGAGGAAAGCGGCGCGAATCATGTCCGGCTCAGAATATCTCGAACAGGCCGGCCGCGCCCATGCCGCCGCCGATGCACATGGTGACCACGCCCAGTTTCGCGCCGCGCCGCTTGCCTTCGATCAGGAGATGCCCGGCCAGCCGCCCCCCCGTCATGCCATAGGGATGGCCGATGGAGATGGCGCCGCCGTTCACATTGGTCTTCGCGGGGTCCAAGCCCAGGCGATCCATGCAATAGACCGTCTGGCTGGCGAAGGCCTCGTTCAACTCCCACAGGTCGATATCCTCGACGCGCAGGCCGTGGCGCCGCAGCAGCCTGGGCACCGCGATCACCGGGCCGATGCCCATTTCATCGGGCTCCACGCCGACGGCGGCGAAGCCCTTGAACAGGCCCATGGGCTTGAGGTTTTTCGCCGTCGCGACCTCTTCGCCCATCAGCACACAGGCGCTGGCCCCGTCGGAAAACTGCGAGGCATTGCCGGCGGTGACATACTTTCCCTGCGCCACCTGCTGGCCGCCGGCATGCACCGGCTTCAGCGCCGCCAGGCCTTCCAGCGTGGTGTCGGGGCGATTGCATTCGTCATGGTCCACTATGACCTCGACCAGGCTTTCGGCGCCGGTGGCCTTGTCGATTTTCTTCATCTTCGTCGTCAGCGCGACGATCTCGTCCTTGTACCGGCCGGCGGCCTGGGCGGCGGCGGTGCGCTGCTGGCTTTGCAAAGCATATTGATCCTGGCGTTCGCGGCTGATGCCGTAACGCTCCGCCACGATCTCGGCGGTTTCGATCATGGTCATCCACAGCGCGGGCTTCACCTGCAGCAGATGTTCCTCGGTGAAATGCTTGAGATTGACGCCGCCCATCTGTACCAGGGAAATGGACTCCACGCCCGCGCCCACGGCGATGTCGGTGCCGTCGGTCATGATCTGCTGCGCCGCCATCGCCACCGCATTCAACCCGCTGGAGCAATAGCGGTTGACGGTGATGCCGGCGGTGCTGACGGGGCAGCCCGCCCAGATGGCGCTTTCGCGCGCGATATTGTTGCCGGTGGCGCCTTCGGGAAAGCCGCAGCCCATATAGACGTCTTCGACTTCGCCCGGATCAATTCCGGCGCGGGCGATGGCATGCTTGACGGCATGGCCGCCCATCACCGCGCCATGGGTGTCGTTGAAGCCGCCGCGCACGGATTTGGCGAGGCCGGTGCGGGCGGTGGAGACGATGACGGCGCGTTTCATGGGGGCGGCCCTCGAGGACGGCGCGACACTAGCCGCTCAGGCACCCGGCGGCAAAGCGGCCCGTTTCGCCACATAAGCCGGATAGCGCAGGGTGAAGGTCACGGCGCCCGCCAGCGCCAATACGCTGACCCCAACGCTGCTCCACAAGGGCAGTTGCGGCCCGAATACCACCGCCGCATCGGCCGCGGCCATGGCCAGGAAAGCAAACGTCCATGTCGCCGACACCTGATAGTTGACCCGCAGAAACAGCGCCGGCGGCCAGTCCGCCTCGCGCGGGTCCAGCCGCGCATAATCCACCGAGAAAGGCCGCCGCAGCGCCAGGGGAATCGCCAGCACCAGAAGCAGCGCGGTTTCGGCGATGAAGCGCACCGCCGCCAGCGACAGGTTGGGATCGAGAAAGCCGCGCCACAAGGCCAGCAGCGCGAACAGCACCAGGCTGCCGGCATCCAGCAGCCGCAGGCTGGGGCTTTCGACGAAATCGCGAATGGTCACGACAAAGGCGGCGGCAAAGGCCACCCACAGCGCCAGGTCGGCGGAGAGGCGCGAAAACACCGCGAACAGGATGAACGGCGAAAAGCCGACGACCAGATTCATGCGCTGGTCCCTGAAAGAAAATACCGGGACGCGCCCTCTAATACGATTAGATGGGCGCGCCCCGGTGTGCAGGACGAATGTTACTGCGCGGCTGCCGTGGCGGGCGCGGACTTCTGCTTGGCGTAAGTGGTCCACAGGCGCACGATGCGCGCCCGCGCCGGGTTCGGCGCGGTGATGCCGGCGAAGGTGGCGGCGGCATCGGCGAACTTGCCCTGCGCCGCCTGGGACTGGCCGATCACCATGTCGGCCTCGATCGAGTCCTTGGTGCCGCCCTTGGTCTTGGCGTCGCGCGCCATCTTCTCGGCGTCGGCATACTGGCCGTAGCCATAGGCGGCTTCCGCCGTCTTGACGTTATATTCGCCGCCCTGCTTGGCGCCCGCCGCGATCTGGGAAGCGAAGCTCTTCTTGTCGGCGGCTTCACGGGAATCGGGGGCCGGGCCGCCGATCTTCTGGAAGGCCTCGGCGTCGCCATAGAGACCCGACTTGTTGGCGGTCGAACCCACCAGCTGCCCGTCGACCGCGGTGGTCTTGGCGCCGGTGACCAGCATCAGGCGGCCGGCATAGACATAATCGATGTCGGTCATGCCCTTGGTGCCCAGGCTGACGCCCAGGATCTGGCCCCAGTCTTCCGAGGTGTTGTAGTACTGGACCAGCTGCTCCAGCGTGTTCTCGGCGCCGGCTTCGTCCTTCTGCTTGACCTGGGCGCTCATGATGATGTCGAGGTCGTTGCGCGCCGGGGTCTTGTTCGCGGCCTTGGCGGCATCGATGTTCTTCTGCGCCAGGGCGGTGGCGCCGGCATAGTCGCCGCCCAGATACAGCGCCTGGGTCGCCAGCGCGACGTCGTTGCCGGTGGGCGGCGGCGTGGTGGCGAGGTACAGCTTGGCGTACTTCGCGGCCTTGTCATATTTCTTGGCATTGAGGGTCAGTTGCAGCGCCGGCTTGTACACTCCGGCCTTGTCGGCGTCTGGGATCACGGCGGGATCGATGTCGGCGGCGGCTTCCGCGTCCGCATCGGCGGCGGCCATGTCGTTCTGGCCGACATGCACGCCCATCGAGAAGCGGGCGACCATCAGATTGTCATAAGGGGTCGAGGCGGCGGCCTTGGCCTTTTCCAGTCCGGCGGCGGCAGCGGTATAATCCTTGGTGCCCATGGCCTTCTGGACATCGCCCAGCGCCACCGCAACGGAATGGGTGAGCTTGGGGGCGCTGTCGGCGGCATAGGCGGTGGTGGCCGCGCCAAGCAAAAGGGCCGCCGTCAGGGCGGCGCGCAGAGTGCTGGATTTCATAAAACTGGTCCCTTTGTGAAAGCCGCTTTGGCGGCCGGAAAGAAGCCCCTGTTGGGTGTCCTATTGTGAGCGTATTTGCAACTTTACTGTGGCCTTGGGCTGTTTCCAATAAGGCGGTTTGCCTCGCTTTTTTATGCTGCAGCGCAGCAAGTTGCCCCCTCCGGTCTTCGCATCGCAAGCGATGCTACCTCCCCCATGCAAACGCGCTGACGCGCGTATGGGGGAGGAGCAGCTTCAAGTTCCGGCACTGTAAACACTTGTTTACCATGCCGCGTCATGGTGCCGGCTGGCCCGGAGTACACGCAAATGGGGGAAAAGCTTTTCCGTCTGGACGGCAAGACTGCCTTTGTTTCGGGCAGCCGCGGCCATCTGGGCCGGGCGATGGCGCGCGCCCTGTGCGAAGCCGGCGCCCATGTCATCCTCAATGGCCGCGACGATGCGGCGCTGGCCGGGCAGGAGGCCGATCTGCGGCAAGTGGGATTCTCCGTCGAACGCGCCGCCTTCGACGCCCATGACGTGGCGGTGGTGCGGGATTTCTTCGGCCGCCTGGCGCGGCTCGACATCCTGGTCAACAACGCCACCGCCATGCAGATGAAATCCTTCGCCAGCCTGGAGCCGCAGGATTTCGCCACCACCTATGCCGCCAGTGTCACATCATCGTTTGAAACGGTACGCGCCGCCTTGCCCGCCCTGCGCCAGGCGGTGGCGCGCGCGGATGACGCCAGTGTCATCAATGTCGCCTCCATGTACGGCCAGGTATCGCCGGACGGGCGCCTCTATGACGATCGCGCCCAGCAGAGCCCCTTTCACTACGGCCCCGCCAAGGCCGGGCTGATCCAGCTCTCCCGCCATCTCGCCGCCGAACTGGGGCCGGAAAAAATCCGCGTCAATGCCCTGGTTCCTGGGCCCTTTCCGGCCTCCGCGCCGCCGGACTTTTCGGCGCGGCTGGGCGCGCGCACCATGCTGGGGCGCACCGGGCGCGCAGAGGAGATCGCCGGGCCGCTGCTGTTCCTGGCTTCGCCCGCCGCAAGTTTCGTGACCGGCGCGGCGCTCAATGTGGATGGCGGCTGGACCGCCTGGTAGGCTAAAGAAAAGAGATGGCGTTCCTGTCGTCCTTCCATGCCGGCGCCCAGACCGTCTATCCGCAGGAATTGCTGGAGCGGCTGCGCGCCTTCGCGCTTCTGGACAATGTCAGCGACGCGGCGCTGCGCAACCTGCTGGCCGAAGCCAACTGGTTCGCCCTGCCCGGCGGCCAGATCCTGGAACGCGGCGGCGACAACAATGCGGCGCTGTTCCTGGTGGTGACCGGCAGCCTGGGCGTCTTCGTCGAGGACCAGCAGGGCCAGCGCCAGCTGGTGGCGCATGTTCCCGCCGGCGAGACGGTGGGCGAGATGTCGCTGATCGCCGGCTCCAGCAACCATTCCGCCCAGTTGGTGGCGCTGCGCGACACCGAACTGCTGCGCATCAGCCCGGGCGGCTATGAGGCGCTGATCGCGCGCCATCCCCGGGTGATGGTCAACCTGATGCGCATCCTGGTGAAGCGGCTGAAGGACGCCAATCGCGGCCGCTCGGGAAAATCACGGCCCAAGACCTTCGCCATCGTGCCGTTGCAGGAGGGCCTGTCGGAAGCCCCCATCGCCCACCGCCTGGCGACGGCCCTGGCCGGCATCGGCGTGCGCGCCGCCGTGCTGGACGCCACCGCCGCCGACCAGACCGCGGAATGGTTCAACGGCTTCGAACAGGCGCACGACATCGTGTTCTATCGCGGCGACGCCCCCGACAGTCCCTGGACGCACCTCTGCCTGCGCCAGGCCGACCGCATCTTCCTGCTGGCGCGGGCCAACCAGCCCTTGCCGCTGGCGCCGCTGGACCTGCCGGCCTTTAAAGAGCGCGCCAGCGGCTTGCCGGACCTGCTGCTGCTGCATCCCGACGGCGCTTCAGCCGTGTTGCCGGAGCATTTCTCCACCCGCGGCGGGCTGTTCCAGGCGCATCATCACCTGCGCGCCGGTCACCAGAACGATGTGGCACGGGTGGCGCGCTTCATTGCCGGGCGCGCCGTCGGTCTGGTACTGGCGGGCGGCGGGGCGCGCGGTTTCGCCCATATCGGCGTCATCAAGGCGCTGAAGGAAGCCGGGGTGCAGTTCGATCAATTGGGCGGCACCTCGATGGGCGCCATCATCGCGGCGGGTCTGGCCCAGGAATGGAGCCTGGAGGAGATGAAGGAGCGGATGCGGGCTGTCTTCGTCGAAGCCAATCCGCTCAACGATTTCACCATTCCCCTGATCGCCATCGTGCGCGGCCGCAAGGTCAGCCAGCGGCTGCGCGAGCATTTCGGCGAGATCTGCATCGAGGAAATGCCGCTGCCTTTCTTCGCGGTGTCGTCGGACCTGACCACCGGGCGCATCCACATCCATCGCGACGGCCATCTGTGGCGGGCGCTGCGCGCCTCGGTGGCGCTGCCGGGCATCCTGCCGCCCGTGACGCATCACGGTCATCTGCTGGTGGATGGTGGGGTGATGAACAATCTGCCGGTGGATGTGATGCGCGAACAGGGCAATGCCGGGCCGATCATCGCCGTCGACATCACCGGCGCGGTGGACCTGCAGGCGCAGGATGAACGCTATGGCGAGCGGCCCTGGTGGCGGCTGGCGTGGCAGGGGATGCGCGGCAATCCCTCGATCATCTCGATCCTGATGCGGTCGGGCACGGTGGGCTCCGAAGCCCAGCGCCGCGTGGTGCGCGAGCAATGCGACTATCTGATCGAGCCCCCCATGCCCACCATCAACCTGCGCGACTGGAAGAAATTCGACCAGGCGATCCAGGAAGGCTATGACGCGGCGCGTGCCTGCATCGAGAAGAATGGCGTGCCGCTGACGCACCTGGGGGCGGATGGGCCGGCGGTGCCGGTGCCGCATACCATGCTGGCCACCTAGATCGAGCGGTCGATTTCGCCCGGGCTGGGTATCACCTGATGCTTGAGCAGGTCATAGCGCCGTCCGTCCGGGCCGGTGAGGATGGCGCTGTCCAGTTGCGGCGCGCCGAAGGTGGTGTGATGGGCGGTCACGGCCAGATGGCCTTCGCCCTTGGGCCCTTCCAGGATCACGTCATAGCTGCTGGTCGCCATCCCCGTCACCCAGGAGAAATTGTTGCTGTCGAAACCGGCGATCGCCGCGCCATCGCCCAGCGCCTGGCGCGCCATGCCGTCATGGCGGACCAGTTCGCCGGCCAGCCGCAGCACCGGCTCGCGCTTGTAGCCGCCCAGGAAGAACCAGGCGCCATAGCCGCCGGCCAGGAGCGGCGGCAGCAGGAAGATCGCCGCCACGATCAGGCAGCCCCACAGGCAGCCATTGCCGCGCCTTTGCGGTTGATAATAGGGGGGCGGCGCGGAGGAAGGGGCGGGCATGGTCATGGCGTCATCACAGCACAGGGCTTACATTGTGACCAGAGGCAGCCGCGCGGGCGCGAGCCGGAGCGGCAATTCAAGAGACGACAATGCCCATTGATTACGACGACATGATGCAGTCCGGGGCAACGGGGCTGAAAGCGTCCTATGACGAAAAGGACGTGATGCTCTATGCCCTGGGCGTGGGCATGGGCCGCGACCCGCTGGACGAACGGGAATTGCCCTTTGTCTATGAGAATAACGGGCTGAAGGTGGTGCCGACCTTCGCCAGTGTCATCAATCGCGGTGAGGCGCCGCCCGAACGCCAGCGCATGCCGCAGAAATCCAGCATCAATTTCATGATGGTGGTGGATGGCGAGCGCCGCATCACGTTTCATAAGCCACTGCCACCCAAATGCGCGATTGTCGCCGACGAGCGATACCTCGACATCCTCGACAAGGGCGAGGGCAAAGGCGCGGTGCTGATCCAGGAGCGCGCGGTGCGCGAAGCCGTCTCGGGCGACAAGCTGTTCACCATCGTCTCGTCCATCTTCGCGCGAGGCGATGGCGGCTTCGGCGGCAAGCCGCAGGGCGGCCCCGAACTGCACGAAATTCCCGACCGCGCCCCCGACTTGGTTCACGAATGCGACACCCGCCCCGACCAGGCGTTTCTCTATGCCCTGTCCGGCGACCGCAATCCGCTGCATCGCGATCCCGCTTTCGCGAAGACGGTGGGCTTTCCGCGTCCCATCCTGCACGGGCTCTGCAGCTTTGGCACCGCCTGCCGCGCCGTGCTGTCCACCGTGGCGGCCTATAGTCCCGAGCGCATCACCCAGTTCGATGTGCGCTTCTCCAAGCCGGTCTTTCCCGGCGAAACTCTGGTGGTGGAGATGTGGCAAGACGGCCCGGTCATCTCCTATCGCGCCTCGGTGAAGGAACGTCCCGGCACCGTCGTCCTCAACAACGGGCTCTGCGTCCTTGCTTGACGGCGATCCCATCGAAGCCGCCGAGGCGCTGATCGCCTCCGGCCGCGCCGCCGAGGCGGCCCGCGCATTGAAAGCGCGTCTCGACGCCAGGCGCGGCGGCCTGCTGGCGCGGCTGACCCTGGTCAAGGCGCTGCTGGCGGTGGGCGACATTCCGGCTGCATTGGCCGAGGCCCGCGAAGCGGTATCGCTCAACCCCGACATCGCCGTCGCCGTGCTGGCGCTGGGCGAGGCGCTGCTGGCGGCCGACCTGCTGCCCACGGCCATCGCCGAACTGCAGCGGGCGCTGCGCCTGGACCCCGGCCTGGAGCGGGCGCGGGAGTTGACCGCCCAGGCCTGGCTGGGGGCGGGCGAGGCCGACAAGGCGCTGGAAAGCCTGGCCGAACTGGACAATCCGCCCGCCGCCATGATCGCGGCGGCGCAAGCCATCAAAGCCGCGCCGCGTTCGGACGCCGGCTATGTCCGCCATCTGTTCGACCAGTTCAGCGCCGATTACGACAGCCGCATGATCGGGCAACTGTCCTATGCCGCGCCGCAGATCCTGTCCGACCTGGCCGACATGGTGATGATGGGGCGTCACGATCTCGATACCCTGGACCTGGGCTGCGGCACCGGGCTGGCGGGCGCGGTGTTCAAGCCCCGCAGCCGCCGGCTGGACGGGGTGGATTTGTCGCCGGCCATGATCGCCAAAGCGCGCGGGCGCGGCCTCTATGACGATCTGGAGATCGCCGACCTGGAAACGGCGCTTTTCGCAAAAACATCGTCCTACGATCTGATCCTTGCCGCCGACACGCTCGTATATTTGGGAGACCTGGACAGGGTGTTTGCGGGTGCGCGAGGGCGTCTCAAGCCGGACGGTTATTTCCTTTTCACCGTGGAAGCGGGCGAGACCGGCTTTGAACTCGGCCCCAAGCGCCGGTGGCGCCATAGCGCAGATTATCTACGAGCCGCCGCCGCCGCCGCCGGCCTCGACGTGGCTGGACTTGTGGCCGCAACGCCACGCCATGAGGCAAACCAGCCTGTCCCGGGCTTTGCCGTTGCATTGGGGCGCTAGGGCCGGGCACTTTTTGGCCCCATTCCGCGTTGTCGCTTCCGAGAACCATCCCAGAGTTTCCCCCATGGTCGCGCTCGACAGCACCGCATTTTTCGGTTCGAAAGTTCCGCGCCTGCACCTGACCGTGGCGCCCCTGGTCGGCGCCATCGCGCTCGGCGCCCTGACCCTGGTGTTCGGCGCCGTCGTGGCGCGCGGCTTTTCCGAAAACGGCTTCCGCCTGGGCAGCCTGCTGGCGTGGCGCTATACGTTTTTCGTTTTCTTCGCGGCGCTTGCCGCCGGCCCGGCCTGCCGCATCGCCGCGCGCTTGTTCCCGAAGATGACTCTGCCCCAGCGTCTCAGCCGCAAGCTGGTCTGGGGCTTCTGCGCCAGCTATGGCGTCTATCTGGCGTCGGTTTTGATTCCCAATGTCATCCGCCTGTCGGCCGGCGCCACCTTGATGGTGCTGTTCGGCGGCGGGGTGGCGCTGGTGATGGCGGTGGCCGCCACGCCGCTGAAGCGGCTGGGCAAGGCCCAGGTGATCGCCGACGAGGTGCGCCGCGTGCTGCTTGGCACCGCCGCGATCTATTTCTGGATGTGTTATGCGGTGATGGCGCTGGCGCGGATTTCCGGCCCCCACCGGCCCGACGTTTTTTACGGCCTCAGCCTGTGCCTGATGGTTGTGGCGCTTCTGGTCCGTTTCGGCGACCGCTGGCTTGCGCATCATGCCAGGGCCGAAGTCGCCACCGTCACCGCATCCTGACATTTCTGACATAGATTTGCGGCGCGCTTCTGTACCGAATTGGTGCAGCAGAGCCGCTGTTCCAAGTTCCCCGGATATGCAAAACTCCGCGCGATCCATAAGGAATCGCGCGTGCGCTTCGCCCCTCTTGTTGCGGCCCTGCTGCTGACTGTCGTGACGGTTCCCGCCATGGCGCAAAGCGCCTGTACCGAGCCCGTCATGCCCGCGCCGGTGGACGGCGCCACCATCACCGTGGATCAGTTGCGCGCGGCCATTGCCGATGCCAAGAACTTCATCGCCCAGTCGGACGTGTTCCAGAACTGTATCGTCAGCGAAGCGGATGCCGCCAAGACCCAGGCGGCATCCGAAGGCAAAAACCCCGACCCGGCCCTGGCTGGCGCGGCCCAGGCCAGGGTGGCCGCCAGCCAGAAGAACAAGGAAAAGGTGGGGGTTTCGATCAACACCGCCATCACCACCTACAAGCAGGCTCATCCGAACTAGCGCTGGCGCGCGGGAGGGCCTTTGTGATTCCTTTTGTCGCGCCCATATCCTGCGCGGCGAGGCAAGAATCACATAATGTCGCAGCCATGGGTGCGGCGGCGGTGCGAATTCCACGGGATCGGAGACAGGCTTCCAAGGCCGAATCGCGGGTTGCGATCCTGGATGCGGCGCGCCGGGTGGCGGCGCGCGACGGGGCGCGGGACATGTCGCTGCGCGGTGTCGCCGCCGAAGCGGGTTTCGCCCCGGCCGCCCTTTACGGCTATTTCCGCAACAAGGACGAGTTGCTGCTGGCGCTGGCCGCCGACGACCTGACCGCGCTGGCGCGCGCCATGCGGGGCGGCGGCGCCGGTCTGGCCGGCGCGGCGGCGGCGGCGCTGCATCTGCTGAGCGAGACCGAAACCATGGCGGCGGCCTCGGGGGCGCTGACGGGATCGCCATCCGATATCAAGGACAAGGCCGGCGATGCCGAGCGGTTGTTCAACGGCCGGCTGATCGCAGCGCTGAAGGCGCTGTCGGATGCCAGCGGACTGTCTACCGGCAGCCGCGAAAACCAGTGCGACGTGGTGTTGCTGGCGGCATCGCTGGCCGGTCTGGCGCTGCTGGCCCGTTCGGGGCGGCTGAACGCGCTGGGTTTCACCCCGGAAGAAATGATCGCCCGGCTGGATACGCGCTTTAAAGCTTGAGCCCGTAGCGTCGGCGAAGCCGGAGCGACCTCTTAAACAAAGAGCGTGTGTTCCAGCAGGATCTTGGTGCCGATGGCGATCAGCGCCAATCCGCCCGCGCCTTCCGCATAGCGGCCGAACCTGCTGCCCAGAAAGCGCCCCGTCATCACCCCGATGGTGGTCATGGTGAAGGTGGCGGCCCCGATTGCCAGCGCATTGATGACGATGTTCGCACCTACCAGCGCCAGGGTGACACCCACCGCCAGCGCGTCGATGCTGGTGCCCACCGCCGTCACCGCCAGCACCAGGAAGGAATGGCTTTTCGGCTTTTCTTCCTCTTCGTGGCGGCGCACCGCGTCCCAGATCATCTTGCCGCCGATAGCCAACAGAATCCCGAACGCCACCCAGTGATCGAAGGCGGCGATGGTGCCGCCGACCGCGCGCCCCAGCGCCCAGCCGATCACCGGCGTGATCGCCTCGATGACGCCGAAGATCGCGCCCGTGCGCAGCGCCTCGCCCCAATGGGGCCGCTCCAGGCAGGCGCCCTTGCCGCAGGCGGCGGCAAAGGCATCGGCCGACATGGAAAGCGCCAGCAGCAGGATCGGCAGGAAGCTCATGGACCGTTGGCTAGCAGGGTTTTTCTATCCCGCATAGTGAATCTCCATCACCAGGGTCCGCTGCGGAAAGGGATGGAACAGAAAGTATTTATCGTTGTTCAGGTTGTCCACGCCCAGCGAGACGGTCCAGTTCCGGTCCATGCGGTAGCGGGCACGGGCATCCACCACCAAATACTGCGCGAAGCCCTGATAGGTCTGCGACACCGGATCGCTGTTGTCGATGGTGCCGAAGCTGCGGTCGCTGTAACGCGCCCCGGCGGTGAACGACCAGGCGTCATCGGGCCGGTAGGTCGCCACCAGGTTGGCGCGCGTCTTGGGAAGCTGGGGAATATATTTGTTCACCGCCGCCGGGAACGCGGCGTCGCGCAGGATGCGGCCATCGACATAGGTGACGCTGCCCATCAGCTCCAGTCCGGGAATGACGACGTCATACCGGTCGGCGACGAATTCCACGCCCCGCGCCCGGGTGCGGTCCACATTCTGCACATAGCTGTACAAAGTGTTGGAGCCCGCCACCAGCGGCGCCGACTGCGACAGCAGCGCATTGGCGATGTCTTCCTGGAAGAAGGACAGCCGCACCAATCCGTTCTCGTCACGCCGCTGCGCCGCCAGTTCATAGCTGTTGGCGCGTTCGGGGCGCAGGTTGGGATTGGGCACTGACAAACTCGTGCCGGTAGTGATCGCCTGGTAAAGTTCGGTGACGGTGGGCATGCGGTAAGCCTCGCCCCAGGAGCCGGTCGCCGACCAGGCATCGGAAACCTGCCAGGCCAGCGACGCCTTGGGTGAAAAGACGCTGGCGACGATGCGTGGCTGGGTGACATTCAAGGCTGGCGAAGCGGAGACGTTGGTGCCGGCATAGGCGCGCCAGTCTTCATAACGTCCACCCAGCGCGGCTTTCAGGTCCGGCAACAGGGTCCAGATGTCCTGCATCCACAGCGCATTGGTGGCGGTGCGGCCTGAGGCCGAATTGGCGACGCTGCCCAGCCCGCCAATGGTCCAGTCGGTGAGATTGTTGCGGATCTGGTTGAAGGTTTCGGCATCGCGATGGGCCCCGAAGGAGATTTCGTGATCGCTCCAGCCGCGCCACACGCCATTGGCGTCCAGCGTAGTCCAGCCGGTGCCGTTCAGGCGGTTGATCTGGCCCGCGCCGCCGCTGAAGGCGGCGGGCAGGGCGGCGGTGGGATTGCGTTGCTTGTCGTTCAGATAATCGTAGCGGCTGGCGATCAGCTCCCAGGTGAAATCGCCATCGAGTTGGGATTTCAGCGATACCGCCTGGGCCAATTGGGTCTGCTGATAGTTGTAAACCTGGCTGGAGAAAGTACTGGCGGCGATGTTGTAATTGTAGCCGTTGATATTGCTGTTGCCGGCATAGACGGTGTTGCCCGCCGCGTCGCGCAGATAACCACGCACACCCGCGTCATCGTCCATGTGGAACAGGCTGGCGACATAGGAAAGCTGCGGGCCGTCCGTGAAATCATAGGCCAGCTTCATTGTGTCGGTGTCTTCCACCTGATGCTCGATGCCGGTGTCGCCGATCACGGCGATGGCGGCGGCAGTGCGATTTACATCGTTGAACGCGCCGGTCAGCACCGTTCCTGCGGTGCTGGTCGTGGCTGGGCGCGTCAGGGTGGCATAGCCCAAAGGCTGCGCCTGGCTGTCGAGATGATTGGCCGACAGCCGCCAGCTGAACGCGCCATAGCGGTCGCCGATGCCGCCCGCCAATTGCCAGGTGCCGTCGGTTTCATCGGTGCTGTATTTGCTGAAACTCTCGATGGCGCCGGTGGCGTCGCCATACAGTTCGAAATGGTCCGGCATCCTGGTGGTGATGTTGATCACCGCGCCCATGGAGTTGCCGGCATATTGCGCGGCGAAGGGGCCGTACAGCACGTCGATGCGGCTGACATCCTGGGGGGCGGCGACGCCAAAATGCGGGCTGGCGCTGGTGTTGTTGTTGCCGATGGGCGAGGACACCATGATCCCGTCCACGAAGATCAGGCTGCGGGCGCTCGCGCCCACGCCGGAGGTGCGGGTGGCGACCGGGTCCTGCACATCGCCGTAATGGCGTTTGCGCACCAGCAGCGAGGGCGCGTATTTCAGCATGTCCTCGGTATTGATGGTGTTGATCTGTTCTTCGGCCTTGGCGGCGGTGATGGTGGTGTCGGCCGCGCCCGGATCGGCGTCGGCCGCCTTGTTGGCGGTGACGATGACATATTCCGGTTGCAGGCCCGCGCCGATGCTCTGGGCGTGGGCGGCGGTGGCGGCCAGCAAGGCCGCGATGGATGCGCCGAAGCGCATGGGACTGGACATGGGATTCCCCGAAAAAGCGTGAGCGGACGCGCGGACAGGCGCGCGGTCTGGATGCGGCTCAGGCGTTCAGGGGCGGGGCGCGGGGGGATTGCGGGGTAAAGCGCGCCGCGAGAACGGACGCATAGGCGCGGTCGGTCGCGGCGGCAAAGGCATGGAAGGCGGGCAGGGTCAGTTGCGGCACTTCGGGCACAGCGGCCAGATGCGGCGCGGCGGCAAAGGGACATTCATCGTGCTGGGCGTGACCGCTGTCCTTGTCCGGCGCACCATCATGATGGATCACGCCCAGGGAGCAGATGGTCAGCCCCGCCTGGGCGTCGGGCATCCAGCCCGCGGGCAGCAGGGCGCGCACGATGATCGCGATCAGCGCCAGATGGCGGACGGTGCGGAAAAAACCCGGCATGACAGGGACTTTCATCCCGGTCCTGCCGGCGGTCAATGTGACATTAAATCGTTATGCCGCCATCTACGATAAAGTTCTGGCCAGTCGCGAACTTGCTGTCGTCGCTGGCCAGCCACAGCACGATGCCGGCGATCTCCTCGGCGGTTCCCAGCCGGCCCATGGGCTGGCGGGCGGTGAAGGCCGTGCGCGCGGCTTCATAGTCGCCGGTGTCCTTCAGCCGCTGCTGCAGCGAAGGCGAGTCCACCGTGCCGGGGCACACCGTGTTGCAGCGGATGCCCTTGGTGACGAAATCGGCGGCGATGGCCTTGGTCATGCCGATCACCGCGGCCTTGCTGGCGCCATAGATGCAGCGGTTGGGCACGCCCTTCAGCGACGAGGCCACCGAGGCGACATTGATGATCGAGCCGCCGCCGGCCTCCAGCATGCCGGGCAGGAACGCCTTGATCATCCGCGCCATGGCATAGACGTTGATGGCGAACGACTTCTCCCACTGGGCGTCGTCATTCTCCAGGATGGTGCCGTTCTCGACAAAGCCGGCGCAGTTGAACAGCACATCCACCTTGCCGACATCCGCCGCCAGCGCGGCGATGGCGGCGGCATCGGTGACGTCAAGCTGGCGGGTGTCGGCGTCGAGCCCGTCCAGGCCTTTGAGGTCGCGGTCGGTGGCGATCAGCACCGCGCCTTCGGCGAGGAACAGTTCGGCGGTGGCGCGGCCGATGCCGGCGGCGGCGCCGGTGATCAGCGCGGTCTTGCCTTCGAGTTTCTTGGTCATGGGAAGCGTTTCCAGGATGTTTGTGGGGCTGGCTGCCATCATGCGGCATCGCAGGCCCGGTTTCCAGTCTGGCTGACTCCATGTCGCAGCGCAGCTTTGACGCCAGCCGCGAAACAGGCTTGGATGCACAAAAAGGGCGCCAGGCCCGCGAAACACCGGGACCGGAAGCGCCATGTCGCACAGAATCCGCTATCTGCTGATCATGCTGATCTTCGTGGTCAGCGCCGTGGTCTATATCGACCGCAGCAACATGTCGATCGCGGGCCTGTATCTCGCCAAGGACTATCATATCGGCAAGATCGAACTGGGCTGGCTGCAGAGCGCCTTCCTGCTGGGCTATGCCTTTTTCCAGATTCCGGCCGGCTGGGTGGTGGGCAAGCTGGGGCCGCACAAAACCCTCACCATCGGCCTGTTGTGGTGGAGCGCGCTGACCGTCGCCACCGCTTTGGTGCCGCCCGGCATGGCGGGGGCGCTGTGGCTGCTGATCGCGGTGCGCTTTGTGCTGGGCCTGGGCGAGTCGGTGGCATACCCATCGTCCAACCAGTTCATCGCCGCCTGGTTTCCCACCCAGGAGCGCGGCAAGGCCAATGGCTGGGTGTTCGGCGGTGTCGGCCTGGGCTCGGGCCTGGCGCCGCCGCTGGTGGCCGCCATCATCTATGGCTATGGCTGGCAGGCCGCCTTCTATTTTTCCGCCGTCATCGGGCTGGTGATCGCGGCGGTCTGGTACAAGGTCGGCCGCGACACCCCGGCCGAGCATCCCAGGGTGACGCCGCGGGAACTGGCGCATATCCGCGCCGGCCTGCCGGTCAAGATGGAAGGCGCGATGCCGCCGGTGCCCTGGGGCAAGATCTTCTCCAGCCGCGATGTCTGGATGGTGACCATCGCCTATGTCGCCTTCGGCTATGTCGCCTTCATCTTCCACACCTGGTTCTTCCCCTATGTGAAGGACGGGCTGGGTCTGGACATGAAGAAGAGCGCGCTGCTCTCCATGCTGCCCTTCATCGCCATGACATCGTGCTGCCTGCTGGGCGGGGTGTTCAGCGACTGGCTGGTCAAACACAAGGGCCAGTATGTCGGCCGCAGCCTGTATGGCGCCTTCACCCTGTTCCTGACCTGCGCGCTGCTGCTGCTGGGCGGTAATGCCCACGATCCCTATGTCGCCATCGTGATCCTGGCCTGCGCCGCCGGCGCGCTGTATCTGGGTCAGGCGACCTATTGGGCGGTGGGCGCGGATTTCGGCGGGCCTTACAGCGGCATCGTCTCCGGCCTGCTCAACATGGGCGGCCAGATCGCGGGCGCCATCACGGCGTCGGCGACGCCGTGGTTCGCGGTGAAGTATGGCTGGTCCACGGCTTTTTACGTCGCGGCGGGCGTCGCCTTTGTCTGCGGCTTCGCCTGGTTCCTGGTCAATCCCAACCGCCGCCTGACGCCGGAAAGGATGCCGGTTCCCGATGCGCGCGCCGCGCCTATAGAGGCGCCCCCTATAGAGGCATAAGCCCCGCCGCCGCGATCCCGGCCAGGGCCGCGACTTCGTCATTGTCGGAGGTGTCGCCGGTGACGCCGACGGCGCCGATGGCAAGGCCGTCCGGCCCCTTGACGATCACCCCGCCCGCCACCGGGATCAGCCCGCCCGCCGTCAAATGTCCCAGCGAAGCGATGAAGCTGGGTCTTTCAGCGGCCATCTCGCCGATCTTGCGGGAATTGACGCCCAGGGCCAGCGCCCCGGCTGCCTTGCCGCGCGCGATGTCCAGGCGCAGGAACGAGGTGCCGTCCTGGCGCTGGAAGGCGATGACATGGCCGCCCGCATCCACCACCACACAGGACAGCGGCTTCATGCCCGCAGCCGCGCCCTTGGCGAAGGCGGCGGTGATGACGGTGTTGGCTTTTTCGAGGCTGATGCGGAAATCGGACATGCGGGTCTCCCTGTTGCATACAGCCTGACCCAAAAACGCGCGCGTGAGAAGGTGCACCGGGGCGCGGATGCGCCCCTTTTTTTTAATAGCGCGCGCAAAGCGCGCGGCGTGCTATCTCTCGCCGCATGAGCAAGGCGCAGAAGACGCAGCCCGCGCGTGGAGCGCGCAAAACCCAGATAGTCGTCGTGGGCGGCGGCGCGGGGGGACTGGAACTGGCCACCCGGCTGGGAGCGCATTTCGGGCGCGACGCCTTCGACATCATCCTGGTGGAAAAGAACCGCACCCATATCTGGAAGCCGCTGCTGCACGAAGTCGCCGCCGGTTCGCTGGACGCCAATCTGGATGAGGTGGGTTATCGCAGCCACGGCCATGCCTGGGGCTATCGCTTTTTCTACGGCGCCATGGAAGGCGTGGACCGCGACAGCCGCCATGTGCTGATCGCGCCGATCCTGGACGAGGACGGCCGCGAGATCATGGGTCCGCACCGCATCCGCTATGACTATCTGGTGCTGGCGGTGGGATCGGTCAGCAATGATTTCGGCACCAAAGGCGTGGCGCAGCATTGCATCTTTCTGGATTCGCGGCTGCAGGCCGACCGCTTCCGCACCAAGCTGCTCAACCACTGCCTCAGGGTGTCGCGCAGCCTGGTGCAGGACCCCGACAGCGATGCGGTGGTGCGGGTGGATATTGTCGGCGGCGGCGCCACCGGCGTCGAGCTGGCGGCCGAGCTTTACAATGCGGCGTCGGCGCTGCGCCATTACGGGTTGGAAGTGTTCGACGAGAGCCTTTTGAAAGTGACCCTGATCGAGGCGGGGCCGCGCATCCTGCCGGCGCTGCCGGAAACGCTGGCGGACGCCGCGCGCAAGGAACTGGAGGCGCTGGGGGTCACGGTGTTGACCGGCGAACAGGTAGTCGAGGCCACCAGCGAGGGCATGTTGACCGGGGCTGGCGATTTCATTGCCGCCGACCTGCGGGTCTGGGCGGCAGGGGTGAAGGGCCCCGACATGCTGGCCGGATTGGGACTGGAAACCACGCGCGGCAACATGCTGGTGGTCGGGCCGACGCTTCAGACCACGCGCGATGACCGCATCTTCGCCATCGGCGACTGCGCGCATTTCGTGCCGGATGGCGACACCAAGCCCGTGCCGCCGCGCGCCCAGGCGGCGCATCAGATGGCGTCGCTGGCGTTCCACAATATCCGCGCCTTGATTGAAGGCCGTGCGCTGAAGCCATTTGTGTACAGGGATCACGGTTCGCTGGTGTCGCTCAGCCATTTCTCCACCGTGGGGTCGCTGATGGGCAATCTGGTCGGCGGTCGCATGGCCATCGAGGGACGGCTGGCGCGCTTTGTCTATGTCTCGCTCTATCGCATGCATCTCATCGCCATTCACGGCTGGATCAAGGGCTTGGCGCTGATCCTGGTCGGCCATGTCAACCACATTGTCCGGCCGCGGCTGAAGCTGCACTGATGCAGGCATTGATGGACCGTGCCGTCGCACATCACGGCCAGGGCGACCTGGCCGGGGCCGAGGCGCTGTATGCCCGCATCCTGCAGGCCGATCCTGCGCACCTGCCGGCGCGGCACATGCTGGGCGTGATCCGGGCGCAGCAGCAGCGCTTTGACGAGGCGGCGGCGCTGATCGGCGCGGTGGTGGCGGCCGACGCGAGCGACGCCATGGCCTGGGCCAATCACGGCAATGTGCTGAATGCGCTGGGCCGTCATGGCGAGGCGCTGGACAGCCTGAACAAGGCGGTGGCGCTCCACGCGCGGCATGCCGAAGCCTGGAACAATCGCGGCATCGCGTTGCAGAGGCTGGGCCGGCTGGAGGAGGCGCTGGAAAGTTATGACATGGCGCTGTCGGTCAATCCGGCGCTGGTGATGGCGCGCAACAATCGCGGCGTGGTGTTGCAGAAGCTGAGACGCCCGGCCGAAGCGCTTGCCGCCCATGACTTGGCGCTGCGCCACGAACCCCATAGCGCGATCGCGCATCAGGGCCGGGGCGGCGCGTTGCAGGCGATGGGGCGTTATGACGAGGCGCTGGCGGCGTTCAACGCCGCGCTGGGCAGCAATCCCGATCATGCCCCAGCCTGGACCAATCGCGGCCTGGCGCTGCGCAATCTGGGGCAGCTGGATGCGGCGCGCGAAAGCTTCGAACGCGCCGTCGCGCTGGCGCCCGGCCTGGCCGAGGCGCAGGTCAATCTCGGCCTGTTTCACCTGCTGACGGGAGACTGGAATACGGGTTGGCCGATGCTAGAGGCACGCAAGCGCACCGCCGATCCGCTGGAGGCGCGCGACTATCCGCAACCCCTATGGACCGGGGCGCAGGATATCAAAGGCAAGACGCTTTACGCCTATATCGAACAAGGGTTGGGCGACACCATCCAGTTCTACCGCTTTGCGGCGTTGGTGCAGGCGCGGGGCGCGCGCGTGGTGCTGGGCGTGCATGCGCCGCTGATCCGGCTGCTGCAACGCGCCACGCCGCACTTCGAACTGGTCAGCAACACCGCGACCCCGGACTTCGATTATCACATCCCGCTGGCCAGCATTCCCCTGGCGGTGGGCCTGACGCCCGACGCCATCCCCGCCACCGTGCGTTATCTGTCGGCGGAGCCGGAACGGGTGGCGGCATGGAAAGCAAAGCTGGGCGACCACGGCTTTCGCATCGCCATCGCCTGGCAGGGCAATGAAACCATTCCGGGCGCGGAGGGCAAATCCTTTCCCGTCGTGGCGCTGGCTGAGATCGCGCGCCTGCCCGGCGTGCGGCTGATCAATGTGCAGAAGAATGAGGGCGCGGAGCAGCTCGGCCATCTGCCCGAAGGCATGGTGGTGGAGCGCCACGACTTCGATACCGGGCGCGACGCCTTCCTCGATACCGCGGCCATCCTGGAAGTCTGCGACCTCGCCATCGTCTGCGACACCGCCATCGCCCATCTGGCGGGCGCGCTGGGCGTGCCGGCCTTTGTCGCGCTCAAGCATGTGCCGGACTGGCGCTGGGGCATGACCGGCGACAAGAGCGCCTGGTATCCCAGCCTGACGCTGATGCGCCAGCCGTCACCCGGCGATTGGACCGGCCTGTTCAGTTCGTTGCGGCAGGCGCTGGCTTTGCGTTTGAATAAGTCCTGACCAGTTTGTCGAGGAAGTCGCGGCCGTCATAGACGGATTTCACCCGCAGCCGCTCGTTCAGGCCATGCGCGCCATTGCCGTCGGGATCGCCGAACATGCCCGACACGCCATAGGTGGGAATGCCCGCCGGCGTCAGGAAAGCGCCGTCGGTGGCGCCCGCCGACATCAGCGGCACCACCGGCAGGCCGGGCCACATCTGGGCGGTCAGCTGCTCGATCGGTTTGGTGACGTTTGGAGTCAGCGGCTGCGGCCCCTTGGGCACTTCGCTGCGATGATCGTAGAGCGTGATCTTGATCTCGGGATCGGCAACCACGGTGTTCAGCGTGTCGCGCACCTGTTCCGGCGTGGTGCCGGGGAAGATGCGGCAGTTGACGATGGCGTCGGCGCGCTGCGGCAGGGCGTTGGTGGCATGGCCGGCATTGAGCATGGTGGCGACGCAGGTGGTGTGCAGGATCGCATTGTAGGACGGATCGGTGGCCAACACGGCGGCGGCTTTCAGATCCTTGGGGTCTTTGGAGAAGGCACTCATCGCCGCGCCCATCTCGCCGCCGACCTGCGGCGCCATCCTGGCGAAATAGATGCGGGTGATGTCGCTGGCCTCGATGGGGAATTCATAACCGGCGACTTTCAGCAGCCCGCCCGCCAGGTGATAGATGGCGTTGTTCTTGACGGGGCGGGAGGAATGGCCGCCCGGATTGGTCACTTCCAGGGTATAGCTCTGGGGAAATTTCTCCGCCGCCTGGATGTTCAGCGCCAAGGGCTTGCCGTTTTCGTCCAGCCGTCCGCCGCCGCCTTCGTTCAGGGCGAACCCCGCGTCAATCAGCGCCCGCTCATGGGTCGCCAGCCAGCTTGCGCCGTTGAAGGCCGTGCTGGTTTCCTCGCCGCAGGTCAGCGCCATCTTGATGGTGCGGATATGCTTGAACTTCTCTTCCTTCAGCCGGGCCATCAGGTCCACCCAGGCCGCGACCTGGGCCTTCATGTCGGCGGTGCCGCGGCCGTAGAAATAGCCCTTCTCCTCGACAAAGCCGAAGGGATCGCGGGTCCAGTCCTCGCGCTTGGCTTCCACCACGTCGAGATGGCCCAGGAGCAGGATCGCCTTGGCCTTGGGATCGCTGCCGGGCAGGATCGCCACCAGGCCGCCTTCCTTGGGATGGTCGGGCACGGAAAAATAATGCAGGTCGGCGTCGGGATAGCCGGCGTCTTTCAGATGCGCGCCCATCTTCTGCGCCGCCAGGGTGCAACTGCCCGCCGACAGGGTGGTGTTGGTCTCCACCAGTTCTTTATAAATCTCGCGGAATTTCAGCTGGTCGGGGCGCGGCGCGGGCGATTGCGCCAAAACCGGAAGCACCAGCGACAACGACAGAGCGGTGGTGACGAGCAGGCGCATGAATCTTCCCCCAGATATCCAAGGGAAGCGTAGCACTCACGTCCACTTGTGGAAGGAGAAAAACGCCGCGCCCGCGATCATCAGAAAGGCCACGCCATGATTCCACTTCAGCGGCTCGCCCAAAAAGGTGATGGAAAAGATCGCGAAAACGATCAGGGTGATGACTTCCTGCATGGTCTTGAGCTGGGCGGCGGAATAGACCTGATGACCGATGCGGTTGGCGGGCACCGCGAAGCAGTATTCGAAAAAGGCAATGCCCCAGCTTATGGGAATCACCAGCCACAGCGCCGTCTGGGGATATTTGAGCTGGCCGTACCAGGCGAAGGTCATGAAGACATTGGAGACGCATAGCAGGGCGATGGGCAGGAGATAGGGCATTGGGGGCTCCGGGACGGCTGGGCGGTAACGCTTGGACAAAGATGGGCCCCCGCCTTCGCGGGGGCAGCCGCTTTTCTAATTCGCGTCCATACGCTGGCGCTATGGACCATAAGAAAAGCTGGCTGGGGCGGAAGGGATCGAACCTTCGAATGCTGGAATCAAAATCCAGTGCCTTACCACTTGGCGACGCCCCAGCAGGGGCCGCCCCGTATAAGGCCAGCCGCCCCGCGCCGCAAACCCGCCAAAATCCCTTCCACAGCCCGGTTCCGCGCCGGTTGCGGGGGCGGGGGGGCATGGTTATAAGGGCGCCTCCCGAGGCGAGGGGGCATCCCTCTCGCGCTGGTACGGAAAGTAGCTCAGCCTGGTAGAGCACTACGTTCGGGACGTAGGGGCCGGAGGTTCGAATCCTCTCTTTCCGACCAATTTTTCTCTGCCGGTGCCAATTTGAGGTTCGGCCCGGCGGGGCCTCATGGGCGGGAGCGCAGCGACCGTCCGAGCATGGCGAGGACGAAAACAGGCCGAAGGCGTGTTTTCGTCAATCCTGTCTTTTCCGACCAATTTCCCGGCGAACTGTGCGCTGGCGACCTATCTTTTCCGGGGCGGAACCCCCACCGTTTGCGCATGCCGGGAACCAATTCGGATACGGGGCGTTTGGCTTCCGGGGACACGGGGCCGGGAGGGGTTTTGGCTGCCAATCGTCTGGTGCTGCTGGCCGCGGTGCCGCTTTTCCTGGTTCTGGCGATTGTCGCCTATCTGACCTTCCAGTTCGCCGCCAATGAGCGGGATGCCCAGGCCTGGGTGCGCCTCTCCTATCAGGTGATGGAGGCCCAGCGCCGCCTGCAGGACGGGGTCCAGGCCGCCGAGACCAGCCAGCGCGGCTATCTGATTACCCACGATCCGGTCTTCCTGGCCGACTACAGGCGTTATGTGGCGCAGGCGCCCGGCGACCTGCGCGCCTTCCGCGACCTGAGCGGCGACAATCCCGTCCAGCAGCGCCGGGCGGCGCGGCTGGAACAGGCGGTCGAGGCGCGTTTCGCCAGCCTGCAGGCCAATCTGGACCTGGCGGCCAGGGTGGGGTCGCCCTCCCCGGTCATGGCCTCGGCGCTGGAAAATGGCCGCCGCCAGATGGCCCTGGTCCGCGCCGAAGTCGCCACCGGCCTGGCCGAGGAGCAGCTGCTGCTGGCCCAGCGCGACGGGATGCGCCACGACACCGAGAATCTGGAGATCGCCTTCGCCATCGGCGCCGCGATCCTCACCCTGGGCATCCTGCTGATCGCCGCCGCCCTGCTGGTGCGCAACAATCTCAGCCTGGCGGAATCCGAAAAGGCCCGCGCCAACGAGGCCGCCATCCTGCAGGCGACGCTGGAGACGGTGCGCGAGGGCATCGCCTATTTCACCGGCGACGGGCTGCTCAGCGCCTTCAATGCCAGCTTCTTCGCGCTGCTGGACCTGCCGGCGCATCTGGCGGTGCTGCAAAAGACACGCATCGCCGACCTGCGCGAGGTTGAGAATATCCGCCCGTTCGCCGACCGGATTTTCAGCCCCCCGGCCGCGACCCAGGACGGCGCCGACACCCAGCATATCGTCTGGGCCGACCGCGAACTCGATATCTACAAGGCGACGGTTGCCACCGGCGGCTTCCTGATCGGGGTGGTGGACGTCACCGCCCGCCTGCGCGCCGAAAGCATGGTGCGCCAGGCCCAGAAGATGGAAGCCATCGGCCACCTGACCGGCGGGGTGGCGCATGACTTCAACAACCTGCTGCAGATCATCAGCGCCAATCTTGACCTGGCGGTGACGGGCGCGGCGGTGGCGGGCGATCCGCGCCTGCGCGAGCAGCTGCAGAATGCCATGGCTGCGGTGACGCGGGGCTCGCGGCTGACCGGCCAGTTGCTGGCCTTTGCCCGCCGCCAGGCGCTGGCGCCCCGCTCGGTGGACCTGGGCCGGGTCATCCGCGACATGTCCGACATGCTGCGCCGGACCCTGGGCGAGAATATCCAGGTCGAGACGGTGGTCGCGGGCGGGCTGTGGAACACCCTGGCCGATCCCAACCAGGTCGAGAATACGGTGCTGAACCTGGCCATCAACGCCCGCGACGCCATGCCGGATGGCGGCAAGCTGACCCTGGAAGCGGCCAACACTTTCCTGGACGATGCCTATGCGGACGCCCATGGCGAAGTCACGCCGGGCCAGTATGTGATGCTGGCGGTGTCCGACACCGGCACCGGCATGACGCCGGAGGTGATGAACCGGGTGTTCGAGCCCTTCTTCACCACCAAGCCGGAAGGCAAGGGCACCGGGCTGGGCCTGGCCCAGGCCTTCGGTTTCACCAAGCAGACCGGCGGCCATATCAAGATCTACAGCGAGGTCGGCCATGGCACGACCATCAAGCTTTACCTGCCGCGCACCCGCCGCCAGACCGATGCGCTGGACGCCGCCGGCGGCCTGCCGGTGGAAGGCGGCCACGAACACATCCTGGTGGTGGAAGACGATGAGGGCGTGCGCGCCGCCGTCGTGGACATGCTGAACGAGCTTGGCTACCGGGTCAGCCGGGCCGGGAATGCCGAAGCGGCGCTGGAGCTGCTCAAGACCGAGACGCCCGACCTGGTCTTCACCGATGTGGTGATGCCGGGCGACATCTCCACCCGCGAATTCACCCGCCGGGCGCAGGAGATGCATCCGGGCGTGCGCATCCTCTACACCAGCGGCTATACCCAGAACGCCATCGTCCATAACGGCAAGCTGGACGACGATGCGCTGCTGTTGTCCAAGCCCTATCGCAAGGACGATCTGGCCCGCAAGCTGCGCAGCGTCCTTGCCGGCACGGCGCGGGGCGCGATCTCGCCGCCCATCCCCGACAGGACGGTGGAGCGGCGGCGCGGCAAGGTGCTGGTGGTGGAAGACATGGCGCTGATCCGCATGACCACGGTGGACATGGTGGAGCAGATCGGCTTCACCGCCGCGGAAGCCGGCGACGCCTCCGAGGCGCTGGGCATCCTGCAGCAGGACGAGACGATCGAAATCCTGCTCACCGACCTGGGGCTGCCGGGCATGAACGGCAGCCAGCTAGTCGAGGAGGCGCTCAGGCTGCGCCCCGGGCTGAAGGTGATCATCGCGTCGGGCTATTCCACCCGTGAGTCGGAAGGCGTCGCCGGTGAGGTCAATTACCTCGCCAAACCCTTCGACATGCAGCAGTTGCGCCGGGCGCTGGAATCCTAGCCACCCGCCGTGACGGCAAACAAAAAGCCCGCAAGGTTTTCACCTTGCGGGCTTTTGGCATTCGGAAGGCTCAAGCCGCGTCTACAGCAGGCTGAAATTGTAGGTGACGGTGCCGACCACGGTGCCGACGCAGGCATTCTTGGTGGGCATGTAGAAACCGCAGTTCGTGCCGCCCAGGTCGGTACCCGAGTAGCGCAGGTCGAAGGCGAAGGCCTTGTAGGTCAAGGTGCCGCCGAAGTCGAAATAGGTATAGTCACGCGAATTGTAATTCTTGGCCTGCGCAACCCACTGGTGGCCGACATTGCCCGACAGGCTCAGCCAGTCGTTGATGACATAGGTGCCGGTACCAGCCAGGTAATTTCCGGTGCCGCCGGCGGCCGGAAATTGCGGCGACCAAGCCCAGGTGGCGACCGCGGTGAAGGCGCCCCAGGTATGGGTCAGCTGGTCGATCAGTTCGAAATAATCCGGCTTGGACGCGCCCGGCGCGATATCGGCGGACGGATAGGAATAATAATAGGGCTCGATATTCCAGTCCGTGCCCCACAGGTCGGTGTGCTTGCCGCCGTAGATGTCCGCCTCAAAATAGGGGTTGCTGTTGTTGCCGGGGGTCCAGTCTACCGTCGAAGCCCAGGCGCCGACATAAAAGCCGTCCGGCCCATTGAGGTTCAGGGTACCCTGGGGAGACGGCACGCGGTTGTTCTGCGCGATGCCGCGGAAGCGGTAGTCGGTGGTCGCCTGCAGATAGCCGGTCAAGGTATAATCCGGAGCCGGCGGAGCCGCCGCCGCGTCCTGGGCCAGCGCAACGCCGGTGGTGCTCCCCAACAGGCCCACAAGGCTCACCGCGCCCAAAAACAACTTGGTCACATTCTTCATCTAGTCAGTCCTCTTTTTAAGCGGCCCGCCGTAATCGCACGCGCGTTCGGATGGCTTTCCCCGTATCGCCATGACAGTTCTGTTTCGGACGCCTAATCTCAATATGGCTTTTTGGCTTTTCGGCCGGTTTTGGCCCTGTGAAATGTGGATTTGGAGAGGCGTTGTTGCGATGCAACACAATGTTGCACATTTATTGTGCTATTGGCCTTTTCTATGTGCAAAATCTTGGGAACTTAGGAATTTCTGAATGTCACTGTTAGCCGTTAAACCCTTTGTCCGGTTGCCCTAAGGACTCAGCGTGTCACCCCCTGCGCCATCAAAAATTTCACCTTGCCGGATTCTGCTGATCCGCCACGGTCAGCCTCATATCGCGCTCAGCCCGCGCACCAGCCATGCGGGCTTTTCCGGCTATATCGACGACTATGAAAAGGCCGGCCTGGCGCCGGGGAGCCTGCCGCCGGAGGAACTGCGGGATCTGCTGAAGGAACTGCGCACCGTGTTCACCAGCGGCAGGCCGCGCAGCCAGCAAAGCGCACAGGCGCTGGCGCCACATGCCGAACTAATCGCCGATCCGCTCTTTGTTGAGGCACCTTTGGCCGCGCCGCGCATTCCGCTGCTGAACATGAATGTTCCGAAATGGGCGGTGGTGTCGCGGCTGTTGTGGCATGCCGGCTATCACCCGCAGATCGAAAATCCGCGCCAGGCCCGCGCCCGCGCCGCCCGGGCCTGCGACCTGCTGGTGGTGCGGGCCGCCGAGACGGGCAATGCCGCCTTGGTTGCGCATGGCTACTTCAACTGGATGATCGGGCGGGAATTGAAGAAGCGCGGGTTTGTGCGCAGCGGAAGCCACCGGGCGCGTTACTGGAACACAGTGATCTACGAGAGCAAGACATGATCGAACAGACTTTGGAATTCACCATCGGCGGCGCCAGCGTGGAGGCGCTGCTGCTGAAGCCCGATGACATAGGTACCTTTCCCGGCATCGTCTTCCTGACCGACATCTGGGGCATCCAGCCTGCCAATATCGCCATGGCGCGGCGGCTGGCGGACAAGGGCTTCGCGGTGCTGATGCCCAATGCCCTGTGGCGCTATTCGCGCATCCAGCCCGGCGGCTTCGAGCCCGCGGAGGCGGCGGAAAAACACAAGGCGCTGGGCCAGCTGTTCGCGTCGCTGACCGCGGCCGACATGGAAAGCGACGGCCCCGCCTATGTCGATTTCCTGCTGGCGCAACAGGGCGTGGCGCCGGGCAAGGCCGGCGTGGTGGGCTATTGCTTCACCGGCGCTTTCGCGGTGCGGATGGCGGCGGCCTCGCCCGACACGGTCGAGGCGGCGGCGTCTTTCCATGGCGGGCGGCTGGTGACGGACGCGCCCGACAGCCCGCACCGCCAGTTGCCGCGCATCAAGGCGCGGCTGTATTTCGGCCATGCGGTCGAGGATCGGTCCATGACGGCCGATCAGATCGCCACCCTGGAACAGGCGTTGCGCGACTGGCACGGCGCCTTCCAGAGCGAGACCTATCAAGGCGCGCTCCACGGATGGACGGTGCCCGGCCGCGATGTCTACAACGAACTTCAGGCCGAGCGCGCTTTCGAGAAGCTGGTCGAACTGTTCGAGGCGACGCTTACAGCAGCCTGATCTCGCGCAGCCGCACCTGCAGGAACGCATCGGCGGTGATCGGCGGCTGCGGCGCGTCCGGCCCGCCCACATCCAGCGGCTCGATCACATAATCCGGCGCGTAATGCAGGAAGAAGGGCGTGGAATAGCGCGCCACGCCGCGCCGCTCGGGCGCCGGGTTGACCACGCGATGGGTGGTGGAAGGCAACCGGCCGCGGACATTGCGCGACAGCATGTCGCCGATATTGCATACCACCGCGCCGGGCGGTGCATGGATGGCCAGCCAGTTGCCGTCGCGGTCCAGCACTTCCAGCCCGGCTTCCTGCGCCCCCAGCAACAAGGTGATGGTGTTGATGTCTTCATGGGCCCCGGCGCGGACATGGGCGCTGTCCGCCGCGACCGGGGGATAGTGCAGCAGACGCAGGATGGAATTGCCCTCGGCCACCGCGGCGCTGAACTGGCGACGCGGCAGGCCCAGATACTGCGCGATGGCTTGCAGCAGCTTTTCGCCCAGTGTGTCCAGCGCGTCGAACAGCCAAAGTTCGTGCGCCTTGAAGCCAGGCACTTCCGCGGGCCAGACATTGGGCGGCATGCTGGCGCCGAAGCGGTTGTCCGGCCCCATCTCGCGGCCGACATGCCAGAACTCTTTCAGGTCATGCAGCGCCGCACCCTTGGCGGTTTCCCTGCCGAAGGGCACATAGCCGCGCTGGCCGCCCTTGCCGCTGACATAGGTTTGCTTGATTTCCTCCGGCAAGGCGAAGAACGCCTTGGCGTCGGCGATGGCCGCATCCACCCCCGCCTGGTCCAGCCCGGTGTCTGTGACCACGGCAAAGCCATAGCGTTCAAAGGATTCACCCAGCGCCTGGGCGAAGCGGTCAAAGTCCCCGGCATACAACGCAAAGGAAACAGGCTCGATGCCAGGCATCACAGCATCGCGGGAATGACGCGATCCGGCGGCTTGTGGCCATCCACAAAACTGCGGATGTTGACGATCACCTTTTCGCCCATGTCGATGCGGCCCTCGACGGTGGCCGAGCCCATATGCGGCAGCAGCACCACGTTGCGCGCCTTCAAGAGTTTGGGATTGACCGCCGGCTCGTTCTCGAACACGTCCAGGCCCGCGCCCGACAACTGGCCCTGTTCCAGCATCTGGGCCAGGCAGTTCTCGTCAATGACTTCGCCGCGGGCGGTGTTGACGATATAGGCGCTGGGTTTCATCAGCTTCAGCCGCCGCGCCGACAACAGATGAAAGGTCGCCGGCGTGTGCGGGCAGTTGACCGACACGATGTCCATGCGCGCCAGCATCTGGTCCAGGCTTTCCCACCAAGTCGCCTCCAGTTCCTGTTCGATCTGCGGCGCCGCCCGTTTCCTGTTGTGATAGTGGATCTGCAGGCCGAAGGCCTGGGCGCGTTTGGCCACCGCCTGGCCGATGCGGCCCATGCCGACAATGCCCAGCCGCTTGCCCTGCAGGCGGTGGCCCAGCATCCAGCTGGGGGCCCAGCCCTTGAACTCGCCGTCTTCCATGGCCGCCACGCCTTCCACTAGGCGGCGCGGCACCGCCAGGATCAGCGCCATGGTCATGTCGGCGGTGTCCTCGGTCAGGACGCCGGGGGTGTTGGTGACGGCGATGCCTTTGTCGGTCGCCGCCTTGACGTCGATATTGTCCACCCCGGCGCCGAAATTGGCGATCAGTTTCAGGCGCGGCCCGGCGCTGCCGATGAGGGCGGCGTCAATCCGGTCGGTAATGGTGGGCACCAGCACATCGGCGGTGGCGACGGCCTCCATCAGCCGCGCCCGGGTCATGGGCGTGTCGTCATCGTTCAGCCGCGCGTCGAACAGTTCCCGCATGCGGGTTTCCACCGCCTCGGGCAATTTGCGGGTGATGATGACAAGCGGCTTTGCGGCCATGCGGCGATCTCCCTCGCGGGCATTAAAGCCCATGGGGCCGGATGACGGAAGCGCGGCGTTGCGCTAAATCAGTTGAGTCGGGCGCCAGCGAAGATTCATGACACGGATTGCTGCAATTTTAGCGATTTTTGCCGCGCTGCATTCAAGCGCGGATGCGGCGGCTTTTCCTGTGGTCGCTCCGGCTCGCGCCTACGCTCCCTTGCGCTATGTCAGTACCCGCACCGACAAGGCCTATCTGCGCGAAGGCCCGACGTTCAACCATAGGATTCTGTGGGTCTACCGCCACAAGGGGGAGCCCTTCGCGGTGACCGCCCAGTTCGATGTCTGGCGCCGGGTCGAGGCCGCCGACGGCACCAGCGGCTGGATGAGCGCCACCATGCTGACCGACCAGCGTACCGTGCTGGTGACCGGCAAGGGCCGGGCGCAGCTTTTCGCCGGTGCCGACGGCGGCAAGGTGGTGGCGCTGGCCGATCCCGGCGCCATCGCCGCGCTGAAAGCCTGCGCCCGCGACGCCTGCCAGATCAAGGGCGACGGCGTGGCGGGCTGGATCGCCAAGAGCCGCATCTGGGGCGTGGGCGCCAACGAAGTGTTTGCGAAATAGATCGCCATGCAGACGGTCACCGACCTGCAGGATGGCGCCCGGATCGTTCATCACGGCTCTGGCCGCGAGGCGGTGCTGTTCATGGGCAGGCAGAATTTCGCGGTGGGCGGCGCGGTCGCCGCCGGCATGGCCGGCCTGTTCCGGGACAAGGGCCTGGGCTTCATGCATTTTGAATCACCCTATGAAGTGGTGAATCTTCGCATTGACCCCGGCCGGCGGCTGGACGCGCTGCCCGGCTTTCTGCGCAAGCCGTTGCGGGGCCTGCTGCTGCTGGCGCGGCCCAGGACGTGGAAATTTCTTCTTCCCGCCGTCCGGCGGCGGCATGGATCGGCGTCTTATTGCGCACAAAGCGTAGCGCACGGGGTTGCGGCGCTGCCGCGGCCGCCGCTGCTGCTGGTCGGCCATTCGCGCGGCGCATGGGTGCTGTCGCTTGCCGCCGATCGGTGCGGCGTCGCAGGCCTGATCTGTTTCGGCTATCCCTTCCGTCATCCGCAGGAGGGGGAAGACAGCGGCCGCACGGCGCATCTGGCGCATCTGCGGACACCGTGTCTGATCTTGCAGGGAGAAGGCGATGACTATGGCGGGCGTGACGTGCCTGGACGTTATCCCTTGTCGCCGGAGATCTCGCTGGAGTTTCTGGAGTCCGATCATGACCTCGCGATGTCACCGGCACAATGGCGCGACATGTCCGGGCGCATAGGCCGCTTTGCCGAGGCGTGCCGGGCGTCTAGTGCCGGAAGTGGCGCATGCCGGTGAAAACCATCGCCAGCCCCGCTTCGTCGGCGGCGGCGATGACGTCGGAATCTTTCACTGACCCGCCCGGCTGGATCACCGCCGTCGCGCCGGCCTCCGCCACGGTCAAAAGGCCATCGGGGAAGGGGAAGAAGGCTTCCGACGCCGCCGCCGAGCCCACGGTGCGCGGCTGGTCCCAGCCCGCGATCCTGGCGGCGTCCCTGGCCTTCAGCGCCGCGATGCGGGCCGAGTCCACCCGGCTCATCTGCCCGGCGCCGATGCCGGCCGTGCTGCCGTCCTTCACATAGATGATGGCGTTGGACTTCACATGCTTGCCGATGGTGAAGGCCAGCAGCATGTCGGTGATTTCCTGTTCGGTCGGCGCGCGTTTGGTCACCACTTTCAGCATCTCGCGGGTGACATGGCCATTGTCGCGGGTCTGCACCAGGAAACCGCCCGCCACCGAGCGATAGGTCAGGGTGGGGCTGAGGGGATCGGGCAGCCCGCCCGCCGTCAGCAGGCGCAGGTTCTTCTTCGCCGCCAGAATCCGGCGCGCGTCTTCATCGGCATCGGGCGCGATGATCACTTCGGTGAAGATTTTGGAAATCTCCTCCGCCGTCACGCCGTCCAGGATGGTGTTGAAGGCCAGCACGCCCCCAAAGGCGCTTTGCGTATCGCAGGCCAGCGCCGCCAGATAGGCGTCGCGCAACGTCTTGCCCAATGCCACGCCGCAAGGGTTGGCATGCTTGATGATGGCGCAGGCCGGGCCCGCCGCCGGATCGAATTCCGCCACCAGCTCGTAGGCCGCGTCGGTGTCGTTGATGTTGTTGTAGGACAGTTCCTTGCCCTGCAACTGCTTCGCCGTCGCCACGCCGGGGCGCGCCGAGCCGTCAACGTAAAACGCGGCTTCCTGATGCGGATTCTCGCCATAGCGCAGGCCCTGGCGCAACAGCCCACCGAACGCGCGACGGCGCGGCGGCTCCTTGTCGCCGTCCTTGGCCAGTTCGCCCGCGAACCAGTTGGACACCGCACTGTCATAGGCGGCGGTGCGCGCGAACGCCCGCTGCGCCAGCTTCCTGCGCAGGGCGAAGGTGGTGGCGCCGCCATTGGCCTTCATCTCGTCCAGCACCACGGCATAATCCTGGACATCCACCACCACTGTCACCCAGTCATGGTTCTTGGCGGCGCTGCGGGTCATGGCGGGGCCGCCGATGTCGATATTCTCGATGGTGGTCTCGAAATCGGCGCCGCGCGCCACCGTCGCCTCGAACGGATAGAGATTGCACACCAGCAGGTCGATGCCTTCGATGCCGTGTTCCTTCATCGACGCGGCATGGTCGGGCTTGTCGCGCAGCGCCAGCAATCCGCCATGCACATTGGGATGCAGGGTCTTGACCCGCCCGTCCATCATCTCGGGGAAATGGGTGATCTCCGACACATCGCTGACGGCCAGGCCGGCCTCGCGCAGCGCCTTGGCGGTGCCGCCGGTGGAGATCAGCGTCACGCCCTGATCGGCCAAGCCTTTGGCGAAGTGCAGCAGCCCGGTCTTGTCGGAGACGGACAGCAGGGCGCGGGCGATTTTGCGGGTGGTCATGGGCGGCTCGGGCTTGGGTACCCGCCGCTCTTAGCGCCTGAACTGCGAATATAGAAGGGCGAGAACCCCACTTGCGCACAGCGACCACAGCACCGGAACCGCGATATGCTGGTTGCCCCAGGCAAAGCTGAAGTCGCCGGGCAGGGGATCGGGCTCGAACATCATGATTGCCGGGGCCAAGATGGCGCCCCCCAGCACCAGAATCAGCAGCAGGATCGCCAGCCTACGCACGGGGGGGGGCCTGCATGACCGTCAGCCCCAGCCGGGCGAACAGGGCCTGGTCGCCGTCCGCTTCGGCATTGGGCGTGGTCAGCAATCTGGCGCCGTAGAAGATCGAATTGGCCCCGGCCAGGAAGCACAAGGCCTGGGTTTCCTCGCTCATCGCTTCGCGCCCGGCCGACAGTCGCACCATGGATTTGGGCATGGTGATGCGGGCGACCGCGATCATGCGCACAAAGTCGAAAGACCCGAGGGCCTGCGCCTTTTCCTGCGGCGTGCCGGCGATCGGCACCAAAGCGTTGATCGGCACGCTTTGCGGATGCACCGGCAGGGTCGCCAGGGCATGGATCAGCCCCACCCGGTCGGAGGCGCTTTCGCCCATGCCGACAATGCCGCCGCAGCAGACATGGATGCCGGCCTCGCGCACCGCTTCCAGGGTATCGAGCCGGTCCTGATAGGTGCGGGTGGTGATCACCTCGGCATAATGCTCCGGCGAGGTATCCAGATTGTGGTTGTAGTAATCCAGCCCCGCCTGCTTCAGCCGTGCCGCCTGGGGCGGGGTCAGCATGCCCAGGGTGACGCAGGTTTCCATGCCCAGTTCGCGCACGCCTTCGACCATGGCGCAGACCGCGTCGAGGTCCTTGTCCTTGGGGTTGCGCCAGGCCGCCCCCATGCAGAAGCGCGACGCCCCGGCTGCTTTCGCCCTGGCCGCATCGGCCAGCACGGCCTGCACTTCCATCAGCTTGGAGGCTTTCAGCCCGGTGTCGTATTTCGACGACTGGCTGCAATAGCCGCAATCCTCGGGGCAGCCGCCGGTCTTGATCGAGATCAGGGTCGAGGTCTGCACTTCACTGGGATCGAAATGGGCGCGATGCACGCTGGCGGCGCGGAACATCAGTTCGGGAAAGGACAGGGCGAACAAAGCGGCGATCTCCGCGCGCGTCCAGTCGGAGCGGGGCGAGACATGCAGGTCACGAATGGGTGCGTTCATGGTGCCAGTCTAACCCGTTCCGGAGATAGTAAAAAGGTGGTGCCCCGGCCCGTCCGGGCGAAGCGAGGACGGACAATCCAACAAACAGCCTGGCGGCGCCAAATCGAACGACGTGAGATTGGTGCCCCAGGCCGGACTTGAACCAGCACGCCTTGCGGCAACAGATTTTGAGTCTGCCGCGTCTACCATTCCACCACTGGGGCCCAAGAACTTCCCAAGGAACATCCGAAGGGTCGTTCGACGGGCGCTTTTGTTAGCGTTTCGGTGTTCCGGCGTCCACCTTTTTAGTCGGGCGGGATTCGTTTACTTTCCCGGGCCTCGGGCGCAGAAGTTTCCAGATGACAGACCGCCAGACGACCCAGGCAACACGACCGCCTGACCGGCCCGTCCTCACGGGAGCGATGCTGGGCGCGCGCGCCGTGCTGGTGGGCGACCGCCTGACGGTGGACCGCTCCAAATACACCGACGTGATTTCCACCTCGCCTTTCTGCTTTCGCAAGGGCAGCGGCTATACCACCATTTTCCGCTATGGCGTCGTGGTGATGGTCGGCCTGTCCGCAAAGGAAGAACGCGCGGTGCTGGTCGATGTCTCGGACGAGACCGGCCAGGCCATCGGCATCGAGGAAGAACGGGTCGCCATCGAACTGCATCCCGATCACGAACAGGGCCTGATGGCCGATGGCAAGCTGATCGTGCGGGCGCTGACCCCGGCGCATGTGCTGGTGCTGTCGGACATCCTGGCCAAGAGCGTCGCCATCGCGCGTTATGAACGCGAGACCGCCGGCGTCTTCGAGACCATCGAGCCGGTGGCGCTCCGCCTGGCCGAGAGCGGCACGATTCCGAAGAACCGCAAGGCGCTGTTGCAACTCATCGGCGCCGCGCTCTTGGCGCAGCATCGCGTCTCCGGCCGCATCGCCTTCGCCGAAAAGCCCGACATCCTGTGGGAACAGCCGGGGCTGGAACGGCTTTATGCCCGCCTGGAGGACGAATATGAGATCATCGAGCGCGGCACCCTGCTGAACGGCAAGATGAATGTGCTGGGCAGTGTGGCGGAGACCTTCACCGACATGATGGATACCGCCCGTTCCGCCCGGCTGGAGCTTTTGATCGTCATCCTGATTTTGGCGGAACTGGTCATTGCCGCCATCACGCTGGTCCGGCCCTGACGGATTGCGGGCCGTGCTATTGTCGCGTGAAAGGCGTTCCATGGCGCATGGCTGAGCGCAATCCCAACTTCATCCTCGCCACCTGCATCCTGGCGTCGGGCCTGGCCTTCGTGGATAGTTCGGTGACCAATGTCGCCTTGCCCGCCATCGGCAAGGCGCTTGCCGCCGGCGGCGCCGACCTGCAATGGATCGTCAATCTCTATCTGTTGCCGCTCAGCGCGCTGCTGCTGCTGGGCGGTGCGGCGGGCGACCGTTATGGCCGCCGGCGCCTGCTGGTGGGCGGCACGGTGGTGTTTGCCATCGCCTCGCTGGCCTGTGCCGTCGCGCCCAACCTGGAACTGCTGCTGGCGGGTCGCGGTCTGCAGGGCGTCGGCGCCGCCATCCTGATGCCCAACAGCCTGGCGATCCTGGGCGCGAGTTTTTCCGGCGAGGCGCGGGGCCGCGCCATCGGCATCTGGGCCGCCATCGGCGCGGTGATGTCGGCGGTTGGCCCGGTCCTGGGCGGTTGGCTGATCGATGTGGTGGGATGGCGCGCCATCTTCCTGATCAACCTGCCGCTGGCTTTGGGCGCCATTGTGCTGGCGTTGCGCTATGTCCGCGACAGCCGCGACCGCGAGCGCCCCGCGCTGGATGTGCCGGGTGGAGTGCTGGCGACGATGGCGCTGGGGGCGCTGACCTGGGGGCTGACGATCGGCTCGGGCCGGGCCGGCTGGACCGCGATGGCGGTTGGCTGCGTGGCGGCGGGCGTGGCTTTCCTGCTGGGTTTTGTGTGGGTGGAGAAGATTCGCGGCGACAAGGCGATGATGCCGCTGGCGATGTTCGGTTCCTCCAGCTTTATCGGCCTGACGGCGCTGACCTTGCTGCTCTATGGCGCGCTGGGGGCGCTGCTGGTGCTGATGCCTTACATGCTGATCCGCTCTTCCGGCTATTCCGCCACCCAGGCGGGATCGGCGCTGGCGCCGGCCGCGATCATCCTGGCGCTGCTGTCGCCTGTGATGGGCAGCATGGCGGGGCGGCTGGGTCCGCGCCTGCCGCTGACGGTCGGGCCGCTGGTGGTGGCGGCGGGCTTCCTGCTGGAATTGCGCATCGGCGCGCGGGTGAATTACTGGACCACGGTGCTGCCCGCCGTGGTGGTGATCTCGGTCGGCATGGCGGGCGCGGTGGCGCCGCTGACCAATGCGGTGCTGGGCGCGGTGGATGACCGTCACACCGGCTCGGCCAGCGGCTTCAACAGCGCCATCGCCCGCGCCGGCGGCCTGATCGCCACCGCGCTCCTGGGCAGCGTGCTGGGGGCGCGGGGCGGGGAACTGATTCAGGGCTTTCACACCGCCGCGCTGGCCTGCGCCATCGCCAGTGTGGCCGCGGCGGCGTGCGCCTTTTTCCTGATTACGGCGCCGGAGCGGAAATGATAGCGTCGCAGCAACGAACATATGGGGAGATTTTCATGCGCCTTGCTTTCGTCCTTGCCGCCACGCTGATCGCCGCGCCCACTTTTTTTGCTTCTTCCTGGGCCCAGCCCTTGCCCGCGCCCGCCAGCTATCCGCCGGTGGTGGGCGAGAAGGGCGTGGTCACCACGCATGAGATCTCGCTGGACCTGGCGGAGAAGATCGCCCGCGCCGGCATCGAGGCCTGCCGCAAGATGGGCTTCCACACCACCATGGTGGTGATCGACTCCGGCGGCACGATGAAGGCCTTCCTGCGCGACGACAAGACCGGGCCGCATACCGTAACGCTTGCACAAGACAAGGCTTTCACCGCGCTGACCCTGGCGTCGCGCTTCGCCACTTCGGGCACCTTCGCCACGGCGCGCAACTCCACGCTTGGTTCGCCCATGACCAACATCAAGGGCGTGGTCGGCGTGGCCGGCGGCGTGCCGGTCAAATATCACGGCGATGTGATCGGCGCGGTGGCGTCGTCGGGCGCGGTGGGCGGCGACAAGGATGAGTTGTGTTCGCAGGCCGGGATTGACGCCGTGGCCGACCAGCTCAAATAGGTTTTCCCGCGCGCATGGCAGATGGTTTCGACAACAGCGTCTTCGCCATTTCTCCGGCGCGCACCCGGATCGAACTGATCTCCACCGCGGCGCTGTTCCAGGCCTATGCCGCGTCGCTGCCGGTGGATTTGTCGCACCAGGGCTTTTCGGCCGAACTGCAATCCCTGCCCGGCGCTTATGGCCCGCCGCAAGGCGAGCTGCTGCTGGCCAAGCGCGGCGACCATGTGCTGGGCTGCATCGCGCTGAAGCCGCTGGAACCGGGCGTGGCCGAGATCAAGCGGCTGTTCGTGCGGCCGCAGGCACGGGGGCTGGGCGTGGGCAAGGCGCTGGTGGCGGCCATCACCGAAGCGGCGCGCACCCTCGACTACCGGGAGATCAAGCTGGACACTTTGCCGGCCATGCAGGGCGCCATCGCGCTTTACAGGCAGGCGGGCTTCGCGCCGATCCCGCCCTATGGCAGCCATCCCTATCCGGGGCTGGTGACCTTGGGAAAGCAGTTGCAAAGCCCGGCGCAATGACCCGACACTGAGGCCGGTTTTTCGGGGGCCGCGCCATTTCTTCCATCGAATCCCCAGCCGTTCTGAATGTGCGCGGCCATCTGCTGCGCATCTTCGGGCTGGGCTTCGGCCTGGCGGTGGTGATCGGCGGGGTGGTCGGCTCCGGCATCATGCGCAATCCGTCGGTGGTGGCGGCGGGCTTCCCCAACGCGGCCTGGATATTGCTGGCCTGGCTGGGCGGCGGCCTGTTTGTGGCCATCGACGCCATGCCCACGGTCGAACTGGGCGCGGCGATTCCGTTGGCCGGCGGGCCCATCGCCATCATCACCCGCGCCGTCGGACCCAGGAGCGGTTTTTTGATCGGCTGGGCCGACTGGTGCCAGCTGACCGTTTCCACCGGCTTCATCACCGTGGCCTTCGGGGAATATGTCCACCGCCTGGGCCTGATGCCGGGACTTACAACGGGACAGATCGCCATCGCGCTGGTGCTGGCCTGCGGCCTGGTCAACTGGATCGGGGCGCGGGCCGGCGGCGAGTCCCAGAACATCGGCACCGCGCTCAAGGCGGTGGGCCTGGTGGTGCTGGTAGGAGCGCTGTTCTTCGCCCATGGCGGCAGCGCCGAGCCCGGCCCGCCGCCGCCCGCTTTTTCCTGGGTCGCGGCGGCGGTGGCGTTGCGCGCGATCTATGGCGCCTATGGCGGCTGGCAGGCGGCGATCTATTTCAGCGAGGAAGTGGATGCGCCCGAGCGCAATGTCGCGCGCGCCACCTTCATGGGCATCGCGCTGATCGCCACACTGTATCTGCTGGTCAATGCCGCGGTGCTGCATGTGCTGCCGATCGGCGCCTTGACCCATTCCACCCTGGCCGCCGCCGACGCCGCCAAGGTGGTGCTGGGCGACGCCAGCAGCGCCATCGTCACGGCGCTGGCGATATTGTGCGTGGCGACCCTGGCCAATATCCAGATCATGGAATTGTCGCGCACCACCTTTGCCATGGCGCGGGGCGGCTTCCTGCCGCCGCGATTGGCGGTGGTGTCGCAAAGCGGCACGCCGCGCGCCGCCCTGATGACGGGACTGGTGGCGATCGGCCTGATCATCCTGGCCGCCGACAGCGTGAAGGGCCAATTGTACGAGATCCTGCTCGATCTCTATGCGCCGTTCGTGATGATTATCCTGCTGAGTTTCAGCCTGGCGGCGATCCGGCTGCGGCGAACCGAGCCCGATTTGCCGCGGCCCTGGAAGATGCCGCTGTTTCCGCTGCCGGCGCTGCTCAGCGTGGCGCTGAACCTGATCCTGCTGGCGCTGTTCCTGGTGTCGGACTGGAAGACCGGCATCTGGTCGGCGGCGCTGCTGGCCTGCGCCATGCCGCTTTACTGGCTGGGCAAGGTGCGCTGGAAAGAAAAAGCGGCGCCGGGTTAGCGGCGCCGCTTTTCTCATTTCAACATGCGTTACTGGTTGGCCATGATCACCGAGGCAATCAGGCCGCCCGCGACCGCGGCCAGCACATAGTTGTTGTCCACGCGGCGCCATTCATAGCCACGCGGCGGGCGCGACAGGTGATAGCGGCCGTAATCGCTGACGCGCGCGCCGCGATTCCAGTCGTCGCGGCCGATGCGGCCGCCCTTGCGCCAGTTATGGCTGGGGCCGGGGCCGCGCATCGCTGCGCCGATGCCGGGACGATGATCGTCATGGCGGCCGGGCTGGGCGAAGGCGCTGATCGGCGCCGCCAGAAGGGTCAAAACAGTAGTGGCAACGAGAAGGCGTTTCATGGGGGTAGTCCTCTCTTCCTAAGATGACGGGGAGATTACGGTGCGCCGCATGAACCTGAACTGAATAGTTTGCGGCGGAATTATAATGATTGTCGCAAAGTGTGCCGGCAGGCTAGCGTGCCTGGGCCACGAATTCCCGCGCCACCCAATCGATGAAGACGCGCAGGCGCGGCGACAGTTGCCGGCCCTGCGGATAAAGCAGCGATACCGGCGTGGGCGAGGGCGGTGTGTCCTCCAGCACCGGCACCAGGGCGCCGCGCGCGAAATCCTCTTCCAGCGCATAACGCGGCACCTGGATCAGGCCTAGTCCCAGGCGCGCCGCAGCGCGATAGCTGTCGGCCCCGTTGACCGCCAGGGCCATGGGCAGCATCGCGGTCTTCGGCGTGCCGTCCACCATGAATTCCAGCGGCAGCACGCCGCCCGTCGCCGAAGACCGAAAGCCGATCATGCGATGACCCGAAAGCCGGTCCCAACGCTGCGGCAGGCCGAAGCGGGCGATGTAATCCGGCGCGGCGGCGGTGACTTCCTCCAGCAGCGCCAGGCGGCGGGCCACCAGGTCGCTGTCCTGCAGGGTGCCGACGCGCAGCACGCAGTCGAAACCCTCGCGCACCGGATCGACGAAACGGTCACCCTCGCTGAGATGCAGTTCGATGCCCGGATAGCGGGCAAAGAAGCGCGGCAGCCCCGGCAGCACGATGCGCCGCGCGATGCCGCCATGCATCTCCACCCGCAGGATGCCGCTGGGCTGGGCGCCGCTGAAGGCGCCTTCCGCTTCCTCGATCTCGTCAATGATGCGCAGGCAGCGCTGGTAATAGGCCTCGCCGTCCAGGGTGGGGCTGACATGGCGGGTGGTTCGCTGCAGCAGCCGCACGCCCAGCCGTCGCTCCAGTTGCTTCACCGCATCGGTGACGGTGGAGGCGGGCAGGCCCAGGTCGCGGGCGGCGGCGGTGAAGCTTTTCTGCTCCACGATGCGGGCGAAAACCCGCATGGCATCCAGCCGGTCCATTATCCGAAATTCCAGAACAGTGTTCCCGGATAATGCCAGATTATGCGGGATCTGAAAGGGGCCATCTTCCGGTCAACGCAATCCAATGGAGATTCCCATGACCAAGATCGCTCTCATCACCGGCGCCAGCCGGGGCCTGGGCCGCAACACCGCCCTGGCTTTGGCGCGCCAGGGCGTCGATGTGATTTTCACCTGGCACAGCAAGAAGGACGAAGCCGAGGCCGTCGCCGCCGAGATCGCCGCGCTGGGCCGCAAGACCGCCCATTTCCAGCTCGACACCGGCAAGGTCGCGGGCTTTGCCGCCTTCGCCCAGGCGCTGAAGGCGGAACTGGGCAAGACCTGGGACCGGGAGAATTTCGACTTCCTGGTCAACAATGCCGGCATCGGCCTTGCCAGGCCTTTCGCCGAAACCAGCGAGGCGGAATTCGACACCCTGATGAACATCCATCTCAAGGGCGTGTTCTTCCTCACCCAGGCGATGCTGCCGCTGCTCGCCGATGGCGGGCGCATCGTCAACCTGTCCAGCGGACTGTCCCGTTTCAGCCTGCCGGGCATGTCGGCTTATGCCGCGATGAAAGGCGGGGTGGAGGTGCTGACCCGCTATCTGGCCAAGGAACTGGGCGGGCGCGGCATCGCCGTCAACACAGTGGCGCCGGGCGCCATCGAAACCGATTTCGGCGGTGGCCGGACGCGCGACAACAAGCAGATGAACGATTTCGTCGCCTCGGTGACGGCGCTGGGCCGCGCCGGCCTGCCCGATGACATCGGGCCGGCCATCGCCAGCGTGCTGTCGGAAAGCAATCGCTGGGTCAATGCCCAGCGCATCGAGATCAGTGGCGGGATGTTCGTCTGATACGCCTGACGTGCCGCCGCCTCCCGATTCCAAAACGCGAATCGGGAGGCGGGGGCTCCGCGACTCTGCTTTAAGCAAGGCATGAGCGCCAGGAATTGGGGATTGTTGCTGCTGCTTTCGCTTTTGTGGGGCAGCAGTTTTTTCTTTTACAAGATACTGGTCGCGGCCCTGCCGCCGGTGACGGTGGTGCTGGGCCGCGTCGGCATTGCCGCTCTGGCGCTGAACCTGTGGCTGCTGGCGGGCGGGGCGCGCCTGCCGCCGGGCCGTTGGGGCCGCTTCCTGCTGCTGGGCCTGCTCAACAATGTGATTCCCTTCATCCTGATCGCCTGGGGCGAGACCCGCATCACTTCGGGCATGGCCTCGATCCTCAACGCCACCACGCCGATCTTCATGGTGCTGGTGGCGCATTTCGGCACCGCCGACGAGAAGCTGACCTGGGGCAAGATCGTGGGCATCGGTTGCGGCATCGCCGGGACCGTGGTGCTGGTGGGGCCGCTTGGCGGCGTCAGCGCGGTGTGGGGCGAACTGGCGGTGATCGGCGCGTCCTGCGCCTATGGTTTCGGCGGCGTCTACAGCCGCCGCTTCAAGGACCTGCCGCCGCTGACCGCCGCCACCGGCCAGATCACCGGCGCGGCGATCCTGATGGCGCCCTTGTCGCTGGCCGCCGATCATCCCTGGACTTTGCCGATGCCCGGCTGGGAGGTGTGGGCGTCGCTGCTGGCCATCGCGCTGGTCAACACGGCGCTGGCCTATTTCGTCTATTTCAAGATGCTGGCCAGCGCGGGCGTCACCTATATCTCGCTGGTGACCTTCCTCATTCCCATCATCGCGCTGTTCCTGGGGGCGGCCTTCCTGCACGAACAGGTGACATGGCAGGCCGTCGCCGGCATGGCGATCATCGCCCTGGGACTGGCGGCGATTGATGGACGGCTTTTCAAACGCCTATTCGGCGGTCCAGCCGCCGTCAATTGAGATGACGCTGCCGGTGATGGACTTGGCCATGTCGCCCGCCAGGTAGACCGCCAGCGAGGCGATCTCCTCCACCGTGACGAACTGCTTGGTGGGCTGGGCATCCAGCAGCACATCGTTGATGACCTGCTCGCGGGTCAGCCCGCGCGCCGCCATGGTGTCGGGGATCTGCTTTTCCACCAGCGGCGTCCAGACATAGCCGGGGCAGATGGCGTTGGCGGTGATGCCGAAGGTCGCCCCTTCCAGCGCCACGGTCTTGGTCAGGCCGGCGATGCCGTGCTTGGCGCTGACATAGGCCGACTTGAAGGGCGAGGCGACCAGGGCATGCGCCGAAGCGGTGTTGATGACGCGGCCCCACTTCTTCGCCTTCATGTTGGCGAAGGCGGCGCGGGTGGTGTGGAAGGCGCTCGAAAGATTGATGGCGATGATCTGGTCCCATTTTTCGGGCGGGAAGTCCTCGATCGGGGAGACGAACTGGATGCCGGCATTGTTGACCAGCACATCCACCGAGCCCAGCGTCTTGATCGTGTTGGCGATCATCGCCTCGGCGTCGGGGCCCTTGCTGAGGTCGGCGCCGTCATAGATGCACTTGACGCCGAAATCGCTTTCGATGCCGCTGCGCTCCTTTTCGATGGCGGCGGCGTCGCCGAAACCATTGATGCAAATGTCGGCGCCCTGGGCCGCCATGCCGCGGGCGATGGCCAGGCCGATGCCCGAGGTCGAGCCCGTGACGAGGGCGACTTTGCCTTTCAACATATTCATTCTCCGGGAGAAATTTCCCTGTCAGCATGGCACAGCCATGCCCGCGCAGAAGGGGTGATATGGCCGCAGCGCGCCAAATTCATCGGAATGCCATGCGAATTCGGGTATGATTCCCCCATGGACACAAAACCGATGAATCCTGCCCAGATGGCGGCTCACCCCGCCGGTCACCGCTACGCCCCGGTTTCCCGCCCCGAGAATTGCGGCCGCATCGCCCTGGTGCTGCAGGGCGGCGGCGCCCTGGGCGCCTATCAGGCCGGCGTTTACCAGGCGCTGCACGAGGCGGGACTGGAACCGGAATGGGTTTCCGGCGTCAGCATCGGCGCCATCAACGCCGCGCTGATCGCGGGCAACCCGCCGGAGCGCCGCCTGGCGGCGCTGTGTGAATTCTGGGACAGGATCACCGACCGCGCCATCTGGCCCTATACGCCCGATGGCGACATCTACCGCCAGGCCCGCAACAGTGTTTCGGCGCTGGCCACCACCTTCCTGGGCCAGCCCGGCATGTTCACGCCGCACAAGCTCAATCCCTGGTTCCTGCCGCCTGGCGCCAAGGACGCCACCAGCTTCTATGACACCGATGCGCTGAAGGCGACCTTGAACGAACTGGTGGATTTCGAGCGCCTGAACCACGGCGACACCCATTTCTCGGTCGGCGCGGTGAATGTGACGAGCGGAAACTTCCTGTTCTTCGACAACCGCAAGGAAGACATCGGCGTCGAGCATATCCTGGCCAGCGGCGCGCTGCCGCCCGCCTTCCCCATGGTGCAGATCGGCACCGATTATTTCTGGGACGGCGGCATCGTCTCCAACACGCCGCTGGCGCATCTGCTGGCCCAGGATGACGACATCAATTCGCTGGTGTTCCAGGTGGACCTGTTCAGCGCCCGCGGGGCGCTGCCGCGCACCATGTCGGACGTGATGGGGCGCCACAAGGAGATCATCTATTCCTCGCGCACCCGCACGGTGACCGACATGTTCGCCCGGCTGCAGCGCTGGAAGACCCGCACCTATGAAGCCTTGCTGAAGGTGCCGGAGGAGGCGCTGACCGACGAGGAACGCGCCATGCGCGACAAGCTTTCCAGCCTGCCCCAGGCCACCATTCTGCAGCTGATCTACCAGCAGAAGCCCTATGAGGGGAATGCGCGCGATTACGAATTCAGCCCCGATTCCATGCATGAGCACTGGAAGAACGGCTATGAGGACACCATCGCCACCTTGAAGCGCAAGGACTGGCTGGCGATGCCGCCCAAGAAAATCGGCGTCGTGACCCACGACGTGCATCGCGATTATGAAGGCTGACGGGTCGGCGGTCGCCGGCCGTCTGGAGCGCCTTCCCGCCACGCGCGGTTTCTGGCGGCGTGTGGTCCTGTTGTCGCTGGGCGGCTTCTTCGAATTCTACGACCTGTTCCTGGCCGCCTATGTCGCGCCCGGCCTGGTCAGGTCTCACATTCTCACCGCCACCACGCCGGGACTGTTCGGCACCACCGGCATTGCCGGCTTTGTCGCCGCCTTCTTCGCCGGGCTGTTCGTCGGCACCGCGCTGTTCGGCTTTGTCGCCGACCGTCTGGGGCGGCGCACCATCTTCATGGTGTCGCTGCTGTGGTACGCCGTGGCCTCGCTGGTGATGGCGTTCCAGCACGATGCCTTCGGGCTGAATCTGTGGCGCTTTATCTGCGGCATCGGCATCGGGGTGGAGCTGGTGACCATAGACACCTATATCGCCGAACTGGCGCCGCCCGGCGTGCGTGGCCGCGCCTTTGCCTTCGCCAATGTCATCCAGTTCCTGGCCATTCCGCTGGTCGCCTTCCTGGGCTGGCTTTTGGTGCCGCGCACCTTGTTCGGGCTGGACGGCTGGCGCTTTGTGGTGATGGCGGGATCGCTGGGGGCGCTCTTGGTATGGTTCGTGCGCGCGCGGTTGCCGGAAAGCCCGCGCTGGCTGGCGAGCCATGGCCGCAGCGCCGAGGCGGAAGCGATCGTCGAAACCTGGGAAATCGAAGCCAGGATGGAAGGCATCACCTTGCCCGAACCGAAGATGCAGCCGATGGAACAGGGACGCGGTTCGTTTCGGGAAGTCTTTCGCAAACCCTATCTCGGCCGTACCCTGATGCTGGTTGCCTTCAACCTGTTCCAGGCGGCGGGCTATTACGGCTTTGCCTCCTGGGTGCCGACCTTGCTGATCGCCAGCGGCATCGAGGTCACCAAATCGCTGGGCTATACCTTCATCATCGCCATCGCGGCGCCCTTCGGGCCGCTGATCGGCCTTTTGTTCATCGACAAGGTGGAGCGCAAATGGATCGTGGCGGGCTCTGCGCTGGCCATCGCGGCGGCGGGCCTGGCCTTCACCCAGGCACACGCCATGGCCGGGGTGATCGCCTGCGGCGTGGCGCTGACGCTGGCCAACAACATTCTGTCCTTCGCCTATCACGGCTATCAGCCGGAACTTTATCCCACCCGCATCCGCGCCCGGGCGGTGGGCTTCGTCTATTCCTTTTCGCGGCTTTCCACTGTGTTCAGCGCCTTCGCCATTGCCGCCATCCTCAAGGGCTTCGGCGCAGCCGGGGTGTTCGTCTTCATCGCCGGCTGCATGGGCGTGGTGGCGGCGGTGATCGGAATCTTCGGCCCCAGGACCAAGGACCTGCCGCTGGAGCAGATCTCCCGATGATCCGCCCCGCGACCGAGGCAGATGCGCCTGCCATCTGGGCGATTTTGGAGCCCATCATCCGCGCCGGCGAAACCTATGCGCTGGACCGCGACATGACAAAGGCGGCGGCCCTGGACTATTGGATGGGTCCGGGCCGGCAGACATTTGTGATGGAGCTGGATGGCGCTATCGCCGGTACCTATTTTCTGCGCGCCAACCAGGCGGGCGGCGGCGGTCATGTCGCCAATTGCGGTTATGCCACCGACGGGGCGTTCGCAGGCCGGGGCGTGGCGACCCGGATGTGCGTTCACTCGCTGGAATTGGCGCGGGCGCGGGGCTTCCGGGCGATGCAGTTCAACTTTGTGGTGAGCAGCAATATACGGGCCGTGGCTTTGTGGACCTCCCTGGGATTTGAAACCCTGGCGCGGCTTCCTGGGGCCTTCCGTCACCCCGCGCTGGGTTTCGTGGATGCGCTGGTCATGCACCGCGCGTTCACGGAGTCATGAACTATCGTCACGGCTATCACGCGGGCAATTTCGCCGATGTGGTGAAACACATCGCGCTGGTGGCGATCCTGCAGCATCTGAAGAAGAAAGACACGGCCTTCGCGGTGATGGACACCCATGCCGGGCGCGGCAGTTATGATTTGTCCGGCGAACAGGCCGCCAAGACCGGCGAATCACAGAATGGTATTGCGCGCTTGCGCGGGTTGCGCGGCGAAATGCCGGAGGCGCTGGCCGCCTATCTCGATCTGGCAAAGGGTAGCGCCTATCCCGGCTCGCCGCTGCTGGCGGCGCAACTGCTGCGGCCGCAGGACCGGCTGACCGCCATCGAAAAGCATCCCGAGGAATTCGCCGCCTTGAAGGATACGCTGTCGCCGTTCCGCAACGCCGTGGTGGAGCAACAGGACGGCTATGCCCGGCTGCCCAGGCTGTTGCCCCCGCCGGCGCGGCGCGGTCTTGTCTTGATTGATCCCCCCTTTGAAGCCACCGGCGAATTTGAAACCCTGGCCCGCGCGGTTGCCGCGGCGTTGCGCAAATTCGCCACCGGCATTTATCTCATCTGGTACCCCATCAAGTCCCAGGCCGAGGCCGATGGCTTCACCGGCGAAGTGCTGGCGGCCGGCGCCGCCAAGGCGCTGACGGTGGAGGTGAAGATCGCCGCCCCCGAAGGCAGGCTCGACCGCGCCGGCCTTCTGGTGCTGAATCCGCCCTACGGTTTCGATGCCGCGATGCGCGCCGCAGCCGCCGTCATTGCGTCCCCGATGGACGCCGCCATCGGGGTGCGCTGGCTGGCGGGCGAGGATTGACTATTCCCGTTCGGGAACGGGCACGTTGAAGCCGTTCAGCGTCGTCGACACCATTGCATACAGCCCGACCAGATAGATCAGCTCGTTGGTCGAATGCTGGCCGAAGGTCTTGAGGCACAGCCGGTACAGCGGCTCGGGCAGGGTGCCGCCGCGCACCAGCGCATAGGCGACATCGAAACCGACGCTTTCGTCCGGCGACAGGTCTACCGGCTTGAGATTGGCAACCAGGGTGGCCAGCCGCGTCTCGGTCATGCCGTCACGCTCGGCCACCGCGATATGGGCATAGATTTCATAACCCGCATCGAAATACGCCCCCACCACCAGGATCACGATCTGGCGTACATTGTCGGGCAGGCTGGCATTGGCGGTCATCGCCAGGGTCAGGTCCCAGATCGCCTTGCCGATGCCGGGCTCGTGCAGCCAGGGATTCCACGGCCCCATCAGGGCGCCGTCCTCGCGCAGGGTCTTGAAAGCGTTGAAGTTGCCGGCGATGCCTTTCTTCATGTCTTCATAAAGCGGCTTCTGTTCGGGGGTGAGGTCGGCGGGGGCGATCAGGGGCAGGCGCATGGGAACTCTACCTTTCGAAGGGACCTTTGACGCGAAGATGGTCCCCGCATCATGTCATGGGCGTGACGGCGTGGCGAAAATTCCTTGGGCATGTTTTGGGCAATGTCGTGTGCGGTTCGCCGGGAAATTGTGCAGCCGCGCTGCCCGGGACGCTTCAGACATGTTGATGCATAAGTTTTTTTCATCAGAGGCTTTGCCGGGGCTCATATCGCCGTTGTGACGCGCGCCCTGCCTGCTACCGTTTACGCGGTTGCACAAGGGGACGGACATGGACACGCCAGGCACGACACGCCGCCAACTTCTGACGGCCATCGGCATGATGGGCGGCACCGCCGCCCTCTACCAGGCGATGACCACCATGGGGCATGCGAGCGAGACCCAGTACAAGGGTTCGCCCGACCTCACCGGCGCGCGCGCGGGCGCTTCGGTGCTGGTCTTGGGGGCGGGGTTGGCCGGCATGGTGGCGGCCTATGAACTGAACAAGGCGGGCTACAAGGTCCGCATCCTGGAATACCAGAATCGCGCCGGCGGGCGGAACTGGTCGCTCTATGGCGGCGACACCTATACCGAACTGGGCGGCGCGACACAGCATGTCCAGTTCGACCAAGGCCATTACCTGAACCCCGGCCCCTGGCGCATTCCCTATCACCACCGCACCTTGCTGCATTACTGCAAGGCGTTCGGCGTGGCGCTGGAGCCCTTCATCCAGTTCAACCACAATGCCTATGTCCACAATGCCAATGCCTTTGGCGGCAAGCCGGTGCATTACCGCGAGGCCGCCGCCGACTTCGAGGGCAATGTCGCCGAACTGCTGGGCAAGGCCATCGACCAGAAGGCGCTGGATGCCGAACTGACCGCCGACGACAAGGACAAGCTCAAGGAAGCCTTGCGCGGCTGGGGCATGCTGGACAAGGACATGAAGTACAAGTCCAACCTGCTGTCGTCGGAGCATCGCGGCTATGACCGTCCGCCCGGCGGCGGCGTCAATGGCGAGCCGATCCCGTCGGCGGTGTTCGACTTCAAGGATGTGGTGGCGTCGCAGGTCTGGAAGAATATGGCCTTCTTCATGAACCACGAGATGCAGACCACCATGTTCCAGCCGGTGGGCGGCATGGGCATGATCGGCAAGGCGTTCTGGAAGAATGTCGCGCCGATGATCACCCTGAACGCCAAGGTGACCAAGATCATGCAGGACAAGACCGGCGTCACCGTCACCTATAACGACACCGGCAGCGGCGCGATGACCGAGGCCAAGGCCGATTTCTGCGTCTGCGCCATTCCTCTGGGGGTGCTCAACCAGATCGAAAACAATCTGTCGGGGGCCAAGAAGTCGGCCATCGCGGCGGTGCCCTATGGCAACCAGGTCAAGATCGGGCTGCAGATGGCGCGCCGCTTCTGGGAGACCGACGATTTCATCTATGGCGGCCACAGCTTCACCAGCCAGGATATCGCGCTGGTCAGCTATCCCAACTACCATCTGTTCGAGGACGGGCCGGGTGTGTTGCTGGGCGCTTTCGCCAACGGGCCGGGCGCTTTCCGCCTGGCGGGCATGACGCCGGAGCAGCGCATCCAGGCGGCGCTGGACCAGGGCTCGGTGTTCCATCCGGGCACCTATCGCAAGGAATTCCAGAACGGCGCTTCGGTGGCGTGGAGCCGGGTGCCCTGGACCATGGGCTGCTGCGCCCGCTGGAACGAGGAGGTGCGCAAGACGCACTACCAGACGCTTGTGGCGCTGGAAGACCGTATCGTGCTGGCCGGCGAACATGCCTCCTATGTCGGCTGCTGGATGGAAGGCGCGCTGCTGTCCTCCCTCGACGCCATCACCCGCCTGCACAAGCGCGCTTTGGAGGCGTGAACATGACCAACATCGCACGCACGGCTTTCGCGCTTCTGCTTCTCGCAACCCCGGCTTTGGCCCAGGCGCCGCAGGGCGGCGACAGCGCCGGCAGTTCCAGCACCATCGCGCCGGTGCCGGTCACCGGCGAGCAGGTTTATGTCCAGGTCTGTCAGGGCTGCCACATGGCCGACGCCAAGGGCGGGGTGGGCGCAGGCCATATCCCGGCGCTGGCGAAAAATCCCAAGCTGGAAGAACCCGGCTATCCCATCGGCATGATCGTGCAGGGCCGGGGCGCGATGCCGCCCTTGACCGATCTGCTGAGCCCCGCGCAGATTGCCGCCGTGGTTACCTATGTGCGCACCCATTTCGGCAACAACTACAAGACGGCGGTGAAGGAAGCCGACGTCAAGGCGATGCTGGGCCAATAGTGCGCGCAGCAATCGCCGCTGCGCTGCTGTTCGCCACCGCGGCCATGGCCGCGCCGGCGCCCGACGAAGTGCTGAAGGCATCGCCCGCCAGCGACTGGCACCGGCTGGACCCCGCCGAGCTTCTGGTGATGCAACTCAAGACCGGACGGGTGGTGATCCAGCTTGCGCCCGGTTTCGCGCCGCGCACCGTGGGCAATATCAGGAAGCTGGTGCAGGACGGCTATTTCAACAAGAACGCCGCCATCATCCGCGCGCAGGACAATTATGTCGTGCAATGGTCGCGCGATCCCGAGCCGCCGACAAAAGGCGGCTGGGTCGAGTTTGAGCGCCGCCCCAGTGCGTCGTTTCATGCCCTGAAAGACCCCGACACCTACGCACCGCAAGCCGGCTTTGACGGCGACTTCCCCGCCGCCGGCGACGGCAAGAGCGAATGGCTGGTGCATTGCTATGGCATGGTGGGCGCGGGCCGCGACCTGGCCCCCAACACCGGCAATGGCGCGGAATTGTATGCCGTGACCGGCCAGGCGCCGCGCCATCTGGATCGCAACATCACCTTGGTCGGACGGGTGGTGCAGGGGATGGAGTTGCTGTCGGCGCTGCCGCGTGGCGCCGAGACCATGGGCTTTTACGGCAAGAGCGCGCCGCATGTGCCGATCCTCTTCCTCCGCATCGCCGCCGACATGCCGGCGGCGGACCAGCCGAGGCTGGAGGCGCTGACCACCGCCAGCAAAAGCTTCGCCGCCTATGTCGAAGCGCGGCGCAACCGGGGCGGGCCGTTCTTCATCCGCCCCGCCGGGCGGATTGATGTCTGCAATATTCCCTTGCCGGTGCGCGCGGCGCCTTGAACGGCCTTTTCCTTGCGCATCCAGGCAGGCAGGATGGAGTGGGGTTTCGAGGGGCATCATCATGACGCTGACACGTCGCACCTTCACCGCCGGCGCCTTGGGAACGGCCTTGGCCGGCGCTGTCCGCGCCGCCGCTATTCCCGATCCGCAGAAAGTGGGCGTCCTGGGCCTGGACCTGGCGGCGATGGATCGCAGCATCGCGCCGGGCGACGATTTCTACCGCTATGTCAGCGGCGCCTGGCTGAAGAACACGCCTATTCCCGCCGACCAGGGCCGCTGGGTGGAGTTCACCCGGCTGGATGTGCTCAACGCCCAGCGCAATCGCGCCCTGCTGGAATCGGCCGCCGCCGCTCCCAAGTCGCCGGAAGAAACCAGGCTGGGCGATTTCTACGCCAGCCTGATGGATGAGACGGGGATCGAGGCGCGGGGGCTTGAACCGCTCAAGCCCGAACTGGCGCGCATCGCCGCCATCGTTACCCCGGCCGATCTGGCGCGCGCCCTGGCGCAACTGTCCTGGGACTGGTTGCCGCCCTTGCCGGGCGGGGCCTCGCCCATCCCGCCTGCGCCCGTCAGTGCGGGCGTGGCGGTGGACATCAAGAATCCCACCCGCTATCTGCCCGCGCTGGGGCAGGGCGGCATCGGCCTGCCCGACCGCGACTATTTCCTGGTCGCCGACAACGCCGGCTTCGCCAGGGTGCGCGACGCCTATCGCGCCCATCTGGCGGCGATGTTCGCTCTGGCCGGACTGGACGATGTGCAGACGCGGGCCACCCGCGTCTATGCCCTGGAGGAGCGCATCGCCAAGGCGCACTGGTCGCGGGTGGAGGAGCGCGATCCGCAGAAGCGCTACAATCTGTTTTCCCGCGCCGACCTGGCGGCCAAGGCGCCGGGGCTGGACTGGGACGCATTCCTGGACGCGGCCGGCTTTGCCAACGAACAGACCTTCCTGGTCAATGAGCCCAGCGCCATCGCCGCCGCGTCGTCGGCGGCCCGCGAGGTGCCGCTGGCGGACTGGCGCGACTATCTGGCCTATCGCGTGATCCGCGGCTTCGCGCCGGTCGCGCCCAGGGCCCTCGTCGCGGAGGATTTCGCCTTCGAGGGCCGCACCCTGACCGGATCGCCCGAACAGCCGCCGCGCTGGAAGGCGACGGGCGCGGTGATGGACCGCGCCATGGGCCATGCCCTGGGCCGTCTTTACCTGGCCAATTACTTTCCGCCCGCGGTGCGCGCCCGCGCCCAGGCCATGACCCTGACCATCAAGGCGGCGATGGGCCGGCACATCGCCGCCCTGACCTGGATGACCGACGCCACCAAGGCGCGCGCCCTGGCCAAGCTGAAGGCGGTGAATATCGAAGTGGGCGGCCAGGACCCGTTGCGGACCTATGAGGCGCTTGCGGTCAGGCGCGACGACGCCTTCGGCAATGTGCTGCGCGCCGCCCGCATCGCCTACCAGCGTGACCTGGACAAGCTGGGCAAGCCGGTGGACCGGCGCGAATGGCGCATGGTGCCCCAGACGGTGAACGCCCAGGCCAATCCGGTGCTGCAGAAGATCATGTTCCCGGCGGGCATCCTGCAGGGCCTGTTCTTCAATCCGGGCGCCGACATGGCGGTGAATTACGGCGCCATCGGCGTGGTGATGGGCCATGAGCTGTCGCATCATTTCGACGACCAGGGCGCCAAGTATGACGAGCATGGCGCGCTGAACGACTGGTGGACGCCCCAGGATTTCGCGCAGTTCACCGCCGCGACCGAGGCGCTGGCCAAACAGTATGATGGCTATGAGCCGCTGCCGGGCATGCACATCAATGGTCACCTGACCCTGGGCGAGAACACCGCCGACCTGGCCGGGCTGGCGCTGGCCCATGACGCCTATCACGTCAGCCTGAAGGGCAAGCCGGCGCCGGTCATCGGCGGCTTCACCGCCAGCCAGCGCTTCTACATGTCGTACAGCCAGGTCTATCGCTCGCTGTCGCGCGAGGATTTCATGCGCCGGGCGCTGACCACCGACCCCCATTCCCCCGGGGAATGGCGCGCCGCCGAGGTCCGCAATGCGGATGGTTGGTATGAGGCTTTTTCCGTCCGGCCGGGCCAGAAGATGTACCTTGCCCCCGGCGACCGGGTGAAGATCTGGTAGGCCGGCCGGAAGCCATTGAAAAGCCACCCGGAAACCGCACTTGCGTTGCCCGCCCGCCTCCCTTATCACCGCCGGCGGACAGGTGGTCGAGTGGTCGATGGCACCGCACTCGAAATGCGGCGTACCTGTGAGGGTACCGTGGGTTCGAATCCCACCCTGTCCGCCAAATCCAGCGAAATTATCGAGTCACTCCAACGTGATAGTTTTGGGGACGGGCTCTACCCCCAAATGTACCCCAAATGACCGCGAGATTTAGACGGACTGGGACGGACGCTGTTGGACAGAAGGCGCGGGCCTAACTCTATTCCGAATGATTAGGGTAGCGCGTTGTGGTGCTTCACCTTCCGCACCTTGGAAATGCGGGGGAGCATGTTTTGAATATGGCCCCACCAGCGGGCCGGGTTCTCCCCGGCCCTGTGACCCTTGGCCCAGTCGAGGATGCTCTCGATCCTGCCCCGGAGGCGGGCGGCCGTTGACGGCCTCTCGGCCCACAATGGCTCCAGCACCTTCATCACCAGGGCGGTATCCACGGCCTGGACGGATAAGCTGCCGAATACCGGATAGGCATGGGCTTTCAGTGTGCTTGTCCATTGCGCGGCGTGCTTGGCGCTGCGCCAGGATGGCTGGTGCGCCTTGATGTAGGATTCCGCGCATTGCTGAAAGGTGAGCGCCCGCGCCTCTTCCAGCTTGGCTTCCTGCCGCTTGCGGCGGCGGGCTTCTATTGGATCGGTTCCCCCGCTTTTAAGAAGGCGGCACTCGGCTGCTCTTTTGCGGGCCTCCCCAAGCGTTACAGCATTGAAAGAGCCAAGACCCATCTCCCGCAACCGCCCGTTCAGCATGTAGCGGAAGTACCAGGATCGCGATCCGTTGCGATAAACGAAAAGGCAAGCCCCGCGCGCTGCTGCATCACTCAGACCGTGGCAGCCAGTACACCAGCGAGCAGTTCCAGCGGCTGATGGCCGATCATGGCGTCATCATGTTCCATGAGCCGGTTCGGCGATCGCTGGGACAATGCGGCCATGGAGAGCTTCTTCTCCTCGCTGAAGACCGAGCGCACGGCCCGCAAGACCTATCGGACACGAGACGATGCCAGGGCCGATGTGTTCGACTACATTGAACGCTTCTACAACCCAAAGCGACGGCATTCGACAATCGGATATATGAGCCCAATGGACTTCGAGACGAAGGCAGGATTAGCTTAACTGCGTGTCATCCGAACCGGGTGCAGGCCAGTTGGCTCGATCTCACCATCCCGGGAACGACGATCGCCTCGATCGGCGTCGGCTGCGCTCTCCGCGTCAGGACGCGATAGCCAGTTTCCGCTTTTGCTCGCCATCGGCAGTGAAATTGTCCGGCGCCAGCCAGGATGCGAAGCGCGCCTTCAGCCCTGGCCAGTCTGCGTCCAGCATGGCGAACCAGGCGGTATCGCGATTCTGGCCCTTGACCACCATATGCTGGTGGAACATGCCCTCGAACTGGAAGCCGAAGCGCAGGGCGGCGCGGCGCGAGGCTTCATTGCGGCTGTTGCACTTCCATTCCAGGCGGCGATAGCCCAAATCTTCGAAGACATGGCGGGCGAACAGGTAAAGGGCCTCCGTGGCGATGCGTGAGCGCGCGATGCCCGGCCCCCACAGGATGTTGCCGACCTCAATCACGCCGTGCGCCGGGTCTATCCGCATCAGCGACTGGCGGCCATGGGCGACGCCGCTTTGCCGGTCCACCACCGCGAAGAACAGTGGATCCTCGGATGCCGCGGCCTTGGCCAGCCACGCCGCCATGTCGTCGGCGCTGCGCGGTGGGGCCTCGAACAAATAGCAGAAACGCGCTTCCGCTCCCGGCGCCAGCAGGTCGGCCGCATGGCGCCCGGCGTCCAGCGGCTCTAGTCGGGTGTAGCGGCCTTCCAGAACGCTGCGTACCGGCCGCGCTGCGCCTGTCCAGTTCTTGAGGTCCGCCATCCCTATTTGTTGGCCGAAAAGACCGGCATGGAAAATTCCGCGCCGCGCTGGATCGATGAGGGCCAGCGCTCGGTCACCGTCTTGGTGCGTGTCCAGAAGCGGATGGAATCCGGTCCATGCTGGTTCAAATCGCCGAACACCGAACGCTTCCAGCCGCCGAAGCCGTAATAGGCCAGCGGCGTGGGGATGGGGACATTGACGCCCACCATGCCGATCTGGACCTGGCGCGAGAAATTGCGCGCCGCATCGCCGTCGCGGGTGAAGATGCAGACGCCGTTGCCATATTCATGGCGGTTGACCAGCGTCAGAGCCTCCTCGGCGGTCCTGGCCCGCACCACCGACAGCACAGGCCCGAAAATTTCCTGCTTGTAGATCTCCATCTCCGGCGTGACCCGATCGAACAGGCAGGGGCCGACATAGAAGCCCTTTTCATAACCCTGCAGGCGGAAGTCGCGGCCGTCCACCACCAGTTCGGCGCCCTGGTCCACGCCGCTGTCCACCAGCGACTTGATCTTGTCCTGGGCGGCGGCGGTGACGACGGGGCCGAAATCCACATCGCTGGCGGTATAGGGGCCTACCTTCAGTGCCTCCACCCGCGGCTTGAGCACCTCCATCATGCGCTCGGCGGTGCCTTCGCCCACCGGAACCGCCACCGAGATCGCCATGCAGCGTTCGCCCGCCGAACCGTAAGCCGCTCCGATAAGTCCGTCCGCCACCATGTTCATGTCGGCATCGGGCATCACGATGGCGTGGTTCTTGGCGCCGCCGAAACTCTGCACCCGCTTGCCGTTGCGCGCCGCTTCCGCATAGACATGGGCGGCAACGGGCGTGGAGCCGACAAAGGACACAGCGCCGATATCGGGATGGGCCAGGATCGCCTCCACCGCCGCCTTGCCGCCGTTCAGCACATTGAAGATGCCCTTGGGCAGTCCAGCCTCGATCAAGAGTTCCGCCAGCCGCATCGGTACGGAGGGATCGCGCTCCGACGGTTTCATGATGAAGGCGTTGCCGCAGGCAATGGCCGGCATGCTCATCCACAGGGGGATCATGGCCGGGAAGTTGAATGGCGAGATGCCGGCGCCGATCCCGATAGGCTGATGCATGGAATACATGTCCAGTGCCGGACCGGCGCCGATGGTGAACTCGCCCTTGCCCAGATGCGGGATGCCGATGGCGAATTCCGCCACATCCACGCCGCGCTGCAGGTCGCCCGCAGAATCGGCCACCGTCTTGCCATGTTCCAGCGACATCAGTTCGGCCAGCGGCTTCATATTGTCATAGACCAGCGCGACGAACTTCGTCAGCACGCGGGCGCGGCGCTGGGGATTGGTTGCGGCCCAGGCGGGTTGTGCGATCCGGGCGCTGGCGACTGCGGCTTCCAGCTCCGCCGCACCGCCCATCGCGACACGGGCGACGACCTCGCCGGTCGCGGGATTGAAGATATCCGCTTCCGCGCCGGTCCCGGCGACCGTCGCCCCATTCATGAAATGTCCGATCTTGCGCACGTACTTTGCTCCCGCTTGTGTTCAGGTGATTTTCCGCAAGGCGGCGGAAAGCTTTTCGACGATCTCGTCAATCTGGTCCCTGGTGATGACCAGCGATGGGGTCAGGAGCACTGTGTCCTTCTGCACCCGCGTCAGCACGCCATAGTCCAGGCTGTAGCAGTGGAGAAGCTGTCCCCGCCCGCCGGGATCGCCGGGGCGGGGCGCCAGCACGAGCGCCGCCGCCAGTCCCAGACAGCGGATCTCGGCGATGGCGGGCGCGCCCGCCAGGCTATGGATGTTCCGCTTCCAATAGAGCTCCAGTTCGGCGCTACGCCGGAACAGTTGTTCCTGGTCATAGATCGCCAGGGTTTCCATCGCTGCGGCGACCGTGCCGGCCATGGGTTCGGCCTCGGCCGACGATCCTGCTATCTCCGCCCGCGCCACCACCACGCCCAGTGGCGCGACATCGTTGGTCAGCACTTCGCCCATCACCGCCAGGTCGGGTATCACGTCCAGGCGCTGGGCGGCGATGGCTGCGCCGGTGCGGCCCAGCCCGGCCACGCTTTCGTCCGATATCAGAAGCACGCCGCTGCGTTCGCAGAGCAGGCGCAGTTCCTGCATGTCGGCGGCGCTGAACGGCATCATCTCATCGGCCAGACCCAGCGGCTCGATCAGAATCGCGGCCACGCATTCCGGCCCCAGCGCCGCCAACTGGGCGGCGACGTTGCGCAACGCCCGGCCGACAAAGACGTCTGCCGTATGGAACGGCGCCGGACAAGGATCGTCCTTGGGACGGCCGGCGCAGATGATGATGCGCTGGCGCCCGGCCTGGCCGCGCCTGCGATGATAGTCGCCGACCATGGCGATGGCGCGGGCGATAGCCTGCGCCCCGGAGGCGGCGAAGGAGATATCATCCAGCAAAGGCGGCATCAGCGCCGCCACCGCCTGACGCAGCCGGTTGCGTTCCGCAACCGTAGCGGCGCCGGGTCCGGCAGCGCGCCGGGCGGCGGCGATGCGCTCGCGGTCACGGCCCGCGCCCATGCGGCCGTCACCGCCGGTGGCGTCCAACACCGTAACGCCCTGCGGCAGGCGGACCTGCAGGGCGCGCGCAGACGCACACGTCGCCGGCAAGCCGGCGTCCTCGCCCGCGATATTCATCGCGGCCCGCGCAGACATTCGACAGGAAAGACGTTCCACATGAACAGGATTCATCACGGCGGGCCCGTTCCGGCAATTCTGTTATTGCATGTGCGGTAAGAGCATATTTTCGCTGATCTCCCGCGCCGATTGATCGAAATACGCATCAAAGCGATCAGCAGGTCAGGCCGCGTCCTCGTCCGGCTCGCGGTCCTGGAACTTCAGCAGCCGTCCGGCATTGGCCATCACCGCGAAAGTGCCGAAATTCTGCATCAGGGCGGCGACCAGCGCGCTGGAAGCGCCGAACACGCCCCAGGCGGCGACGCCGACCACCACCACCGTCCAGCCCATGCCGATGCCGACATTGATCATGATGGTGCGGCGGCTCTTGCGGCTCAGCCGCACGCTGGTGCCCAGCCGCCTGAGGTCGTTGGTCATCAGCACAAGATCGGCCGATGCCAGCGCCACATCGGTGCCCTGCGCTCCCATGGCGACGCCGACCGCGCCGGCCTTGAGCGCCAGCGCGTCGTTGATGCCGTCGCCCACCACCATGGTGCGATAGCCGGCCTTGGCCTCTTCCAGCACGAACTGCATTTTCTCATGCGGCAGGGCTTCCGGGCGCACCTCGGTGATGCCCATGCGTGCGGCGACCCGTTCGGCTTCGGCGCGGCGGTCGCCCGTCACCATGATCTGGCGGCCAAGACCCAGGCTGCGAAGCTCGCGCAGCGCCGTTTCGGCTTCCGGGCGGATCTGATCGGCCAGCAGCACCCACCCCAGAAAGCGTGCGCCATGCGAGACACCCGCCACCGGCCCGTCATGGCTGGAAGGCGCGGGCGTCACGGCGATGCCCAGGCTTTCGAACAGGGCACCGCGGCCCAGCGCCACCTTGGCGCCGTCCAGCGTGCCGACAATGCCCAGGCCCCTGGTCTCCTTGATGTCGCTGATGGGCAGTCGCTCGGCCTCGCTCACCGCCATGCCGACGGCGCGGCTGACCGGATGGCTTGAGGCCGCGCCCAGACTGCCCGCCAGCCGCACCATGCTGGCGGCATCCACGCCGGGGTCCTCGGCGGTTCCTACCAGGCGCAACTCGCCGGAGGTGATAGTGCCGGTCTTGTCGAACACCACCGCGTCCACGCCCGCCAGTTGTTCCAGGAAGGCGGAACCTTTCACCAGGATGCCGTGACGGCTGGCCACCGAAATGGCGGCGATGGAGGTGGTGGGCGCCGCCAGCACCAGCGCCACCGGGCAGGAGGCCACCAGGATCGCCAGCATGGCGCCGGTATTGCCGGTGAGGAACCAGGTGCAGGCCGACACCAGCAGCACCAGCGCCATATAGCCGCCGGCATAGCGTTCCAGCAGCTTGGTGATGGCGGGCTTGATGTGTTCGGCATCCTGCATCAGGGCGATCACACGTCCCAGAGTGGTGTCGCTGCCCACTTGCGAGACGCGGATGGTGAGCAGGCCATCCATATTGATTGAGCCGTTGAACACCTGCGAGCCCGCTGTGACATCGATCGGCACCGACTCGCCGGTGATGGAGGCGGTGTCCACGCTGGAGGAGCCGGTCAGCACTTCGCCGTCGGCCGGCACGCGGTCGCCGGCGCGGACCTCGATGATGTCGCCGCTTTTGAGGTGGGCAGCGTTGATCTCCTCGACCTCGCCATGGGCGGCGATGCGGCGGGCGGTCTTCTCCGTCAGGCTGGTGAGGGCGCGGATGGCTTCCTGCGAACCCAGCAGCGAACGCTCCTCCAGGATGTGGCTGATCATCATGATCAGCGGCAGCAGGGTGGCGGTGACCAGGTCGCCGCCGGCCCAGGCCGCGATAAAGGCCAGCGCGATGAGCTGGTCGGTGATGCCGTGCAGGTCGGGATGGCGCAGCGAGCGCCACGCCGCCTGCAGTGCGGGAATTCCCACCATCAGCGCGGCGATGCCGGCGACCAGTTGGGCCACGTCTTCCTGTTGCGGTCTGAAGAAGCGCAACCCCACCGACAGAAGCAGGGCGCAGGCCGCGCCCAGCGACAGGCCCAGCCGCCAGGCCAGGGCATGCTGTTCGCTGCCGCTGAGCAACGCATCGTCGGCGTCCGGCGCGGCCTGGGCGATGGCATTCATGGCTTTGTTCCCCCGTTGGCATGCGCGTCGGCCGAGACCAGTTGCACCTTGGCCGCCTTTTTGAGGATCGGCCCGACGCGGTCGTAATAGAGGCGCGTCATCTGCATGCCGCGCGACATGTCCTTGTCGGAGCTGCCCAATGCGGTAATCGAGGCGGTGGCGACGGTGGCCTTGGAGACATTCTCCTCCGCCGCCGCGCTGGCGTTGGACTTGATGGCGTCGGCGTCGCTTTGCGCCTTCTGGGCGGTGATTTCCTTATTGGTCTCGGCGGCGGCGATGGCGCGTGCCGATTCCTGGGTTACCGCCAGCACCGAGTCGAAGGCGTCATGGGCGCCGCGCGGTATGGACGGCATCAGGTCCACGCGGTTGACCACCACCCCCAGCGGCGCGCCCTGTTCGTCCAGCTTGCGCAGCCGCTCATTGACGGCATGAACCAGGTCGGCGCGCAGCCGCTCGCGCCGCGCCGCTTCCTCCGTCTTGGAGGCGTTTTCCGGCCGCGCCACCAGGATGGCGTCCAGGTCGCGCGCGCCGATGATGTCGATGGCGCTGGCGATCACAAGGCGCTGCAGCGCCGGGCGGACATGGTCGGCCGCCACCATATAGGCCTGGGGATCGTCGACCTGGTAGAACATTTCGGCCTCCAGATGGATGACGCTGGAATCCCCCGTCAACAGGAAGCCGGAATTGAGCCGAGGCTTCTCGTTGATGTCGAAGCCCATGGTGCGGTTGGAATTGTCGTTGCTGCCGCCATCGTCGAAGCGCGCGACGCGCAAGCCGATCTGCCGCGCCGAGGCAGGGATCAAAGTGACCTGCTCCAGCGGGCGCGGCAGGGCGAAGAGCAGGCCCGGACCCTGCACCCGTGCCACGGTGCCGAAGCGCACCACCACCGCCTGGTTGTCGGGCGGCACCTGGCGGACATTGGACACCAGCCAGCCGATGGCGATGGCGGCGGCGGCGAACTGCAGGAAGCGGAAGGACAGCGCGACCGCCTGGCCCCAGGCTCCGACGTCGCGTGTGTCTTCGGCGGTGGCCTGGCTCATTTGCCGCCCTTTGCGCCGGGGCCTTCGACCAGCGCGCGAAAGGGCGCGGCGTCGGTGCGCAGCACCACCATGGTGTTGCCGTTGACCATGGTGCCCAGCGCATCCAGCGAGCGCAGCATCGTGTAGAGCTGCGGATCGGCGGCATAGGCCTTCTTGTAGATGGCGGCGGCGTCGATGCGCGACTTGGCTTCGATATCGGCGACGTCCGCCTTGGCCTGGGCGGTCAGCACGCGCGCGTCGCGGTCGGCGTCGGCCTGGATCTGTGCCGCCTGGCGGGTGCCTTCGGCCGAGCGTTCCGCCGCCACGGTAGAGCGTTCGGCCTTCATGCGGTCGATGGTGGCGACCAGCGTCTGGTTGGGCAGTGTCAGCCTTTCCAGCCCGACCTGGCGCACGGTGATGCCATAGACTTTCATCGCCTGATCGTTGATGCGGCGGCGTAGCGCCTCCTCGAATTCCGCCAGGCGGATCTTGGAGGGATTGGTGTTGACCAGGCTGGAGAGGTCGAAGCTGCCGGCGGTCACCTCAAGCGCCGAGCCGGTGAAGCTGCGCAGTTGTTCGGCGGCGACGTCGGGATTGTTGCGCACCGCGCGCAGGAACTGTTGGACATGCTCGCCGTCATCGGGCACCTGCCAGGCGACATAGGCCTGCACCAGAAGGCGCAGTCCGTCGCGCGTGCCCACGTCATGCAGGCCGCTGGAGGTGGTGCGCAGCCGCAAATCCACCGACACGGTATTGTCGATCGGCTGCGGTAGTTTCAGCGACAGACCGGAACTGGTGATCACCCGCACCGGATCGCCGAAGCGGGTGACCACGATGGCCTCGCCGGGACTGACCTGCACCAGGCAGGCCGACAGCACCAGCACTGCTACCACCAGTGCGGCGATCAGGAAGCGGCGGCTGTACCAGAAGGCCAGCCTGTCTTCACCGGGAGCGGAGGGTTCGGATGTTGCGACTTCGGACATGGCGATGACCTTCTGCTTTCGGATTATTGGCCGCCGCCGCCGGGCTGGGCGGCGGGCGGGCGGAGTTGCAGCATCTGCAACGAGGTGGCGGGAATGCGCGAATCCAGGATGACGAGCGGGGTTTCCGGCGTGATCGCACTGGTGAGATTGGCCAGCCGCTTCTCGAACAGGAAAGCCGCTCCGCCGGCGCGATAGGCCTCGACATCGCCCGCGAACAGCGCGGTGCCCACCTTGGCGTCGGCAATGGTTTCGGCGGCCTGCGCCGTGGCGCCGTCGCGTGCCTGGATGGCGTCGGCTTCGGCCTGGCGCACGTCGCGCACTGCGTCGCCTTTGGCATTGGCGACCTTGGTAACCGCGTCGATCGCCGCCGCCTGAACCTGTTGATAGGCTTCCGCCGCCCCGGCAGGCGGATGGATGGTTTCGATCACCACTCCCAGGATATCGATGCTGTCGGACAGGGTTCTGAGCCGCGCCTGCAATTCCTTCTGGAAATTGCGGATGAAGGCCTCGCGGTTCTGGCCCAGGATGGCCGATGGGGTGTAGCGGGCGAAATAGCGCGCCAGCATGCGGCCCGCCGCGGCGCGGATCACGTCGTCCGGCGCCGCCAGATTATAAGCGTCGTTCATCGCCGCGGTATCCGACAGGCCGATGCGATAGAGGATGCGCAGGTCGATATTGATGACCTCGAAATTCTCCTGGCCGTTCTGGCTGCTGGCGACCAGATAGCTTGCCTCGGTGGGGCGCGAGGCTTCCCATAGCCGGTCGGCACTGTCGGGCTGCGGCCCTTCGATGGTGGCGACTTCCGGCGCCGCGGGCTTTTCCGGCGGCGCCGGGCCGTAGACCTCCTCGTCCAGGAAGGCGATCGGGATTTCGTGCACCACGCCATATTCGACCGGGCGCAGCCGGCCGAACGGCCAGGGCAGATAGACATGCAGGCCGGGATGGGAAACCGACAATGGCGTGCCGAAAGCTTCGTAGACGGCGCGTTCGCGGGGGCCCAGGGTGGTGACGCCGGTCAGCAGCCAGCTCGCCGCCACCAGGGCGCCTAGCATGGGCAGCAAGGCGCGGCGGATATAGCCCAGCGCCCAACTGCGCCCCAGATCGATGCCGAACTGGCTGCTCATCGAGGCCTGGATCGCGACCAGGCTGGGGCGCTGCAGCCTGAGCAGGCTGGCGACCAAGCTGGTGGCGTGGCGGCGCTCCGCCAGCGGCGGCAGCGGCATGAAGAGATAGGCGAGGCCGCGCAGCGCCAGTTCCAGCGCCACCAGGCCGTTGAATAGGATCACCGCATGTTCCACCGCCATCGGCAGCGGCAGGGCGAACCAGCGCAGGGCATGGGCCAGCGCCAGCCCCATCAGGGTGAACAGTACCAGGCGCAGCAGATAGGTAAGCGACTTGCCCTCGCCGGTGCGGCCCGTGGGCAGGGTGGTGAGGCGGCGCTCCAGCACCAGAAGCGGGAAGGCCAGTGCCACCAACGCGCCGGTGATCCAGGGCAGCCGCGCCGCCGGCAGCGCGGCGTCGCCGCGCCAGCCCTTGTAGAGCGCGAACAGCGCCACTAACGCGAGCAGCACGGCGGTCGTGACCGGCAGCCAGTCGCCGCGCCAATCGATCGCCAGTATCCGGTTGACGCCTGCGAACGCATATCGCCGCGCCTGTTCGGCGAATTTTGGCAGTGGCCGCCGGGATTCCCAGTCGAGGACGCGGCGTTCGCGCGTCCCGCGCGCCCGCGCCCAGGCGGTGAGCCAGGCGGCGAGAAATCCCGCCGCCGCGATCAGGAAGGCGGCGGAAAGCTGGAACAGCAGTGGTTTGAGATAGAAGGTCGCCGTATGGCGCAGCAATGCGGCGATCAGCAGCCCGCCGCCCACAACCAGCAGCAGCAACGCCGTGACTGGCTCCGGTCGTGCCGCGGCGTCCCGCGATACCGGCGTCCCCCGCGCTTCATCCGCCACCCGCAATCTCCCTCGGCCATCGGCGCCGATGCCGGCGTTTCCGCCGGGCATCGTGCCGCAAGTTCATCCAGCCATCCCGGATTGCGCGGGCTTTTTTCCGGCCTTGTGGCCGTGTCGGCGCCGCTTTTCTTTCGTCCCCTCGCCATGATCTTTGGGGCGCGCGCCACTGCGCACAAGGCTGTTATTGCAACGCGGGCAAGCCTCTGTTTTTGCTCCGCGCCCGGACGGAACGCTCGAAAAATCGAGCATACCCATCAGGTCGTTCAGCCGCCTGCCGGGAACCGGATCGCACCCGCACCGCGTGATGCCGCTGCGGAGTCGCGTTGGAACCCATTTTTATTGGCTTTCCTGCGCGTCGGTCGTCGGCCATTCTCTCGTTAATGTTCACTTTGCGGAAAAAAACAGCACGATGACCAAGCAAGCGGCTTAATTTACGCATAAAGCGCTCATTTTGTGCATCGAGTCACTTTCACTCTTTTGTAAATGTGACACCATTGCGGTGGGGATCAGGAGCAAAAGCTGTGACGGATAATGTGGGCGCCAGGTTGCGCAATTTCCGGGCTCGTTCCGGTCTCACGCAACGTGGCCTGGCGAAGAAGGCTGGCGTGGCCAGCAGCACAGTTTCCCTTATCGAGAGCGGCCGGATCAGCCCGTCCGTCGGTTCCCTCAAGCGCCTGCTGGATGCGGCGGGCACCTCCTTGTCGGAATTTTTCAGCTTCGACGCGCCGAAAAGCGCGCAATGCTTCTTCCATAGCGAGGAGCTTTCCCAGATCAGCCGCGGCGCGGTGAGTTATCGCCAGGTCGGCAGCGACCTCAGCCATTCGACGCTGCAAATCCTGTACGAGACCTATCAGCCAGGGGCGGACAGCGGGCGCGTTCCTTTGCAGCATGAGGGTCAGGAAGGCGCGATCGTCGTCCAGGGCCGCCTGGAAGTCACGGTCGGTGACGAAAAGCGGGTGCTGGGGCCCGGCGATGCTTATCTGTTCGACAGCAAGCTGCCGCATCGGTTTCGCAATGTCGGGCAGTTGCCCTGCGTCTTGATCAGCGCCTGCACGCCACCCTCATTCTGACGCGGCCGCTGCGAGCGCGTTCACCGTGACATTATCCGGTCAACGCCGGCGGTCCTTGCCGCCGGCGTTTTTCTTTCGGTACGGCGCGCACGGCGCTTTGTGTATTGCCACGTCGAACCGCCTTGTTCAGCGTGCCCGGCGGACATTCATCTCCATCGCGATAAGGATGATCGTTATTGTGATCGCAAAAATCCGTGCGCGAACAAAAACAGCATCTTATATCAAATCAAATAACAGACTTGTGCGTTGCGGCATCCACGGCGAACACTGCACGGCGTGATGGTCTTGTCGTGAATCTGATGAACATGCGGTCAAACGATCTTAGTGCATTTTGGATGCCATTTACCAACAACCGGGCGTTCAAGCGCAATCCGCGCATGCTCGCGCACGCCAAGGATATGCATTATTTCACGCCGGAAGGCCGCGCGATCCTGGACGGCACCGCCGGCCTGTGGTGCAGCAATGCGGGCCATTGCCGCGACAAGATCGTCGAGGCGATCCGCGCCGAGGCGGCCCAGCTGGATTTCGCGCCGACCTTCAATGTCGGCCATCCCCGCGCTTTTGAGCTGGCGACGCGCCTGGCGGCAAAGTTCCCCGACGGCATGGACAAGGTGTTCTTCGCCAATTCCGGCTCGGAAGCGGTGGACAGCGCGCTTAAGATCGCGCTGGCCTATCACCGGGCGCGCGGCGAGGGCACACGCACCCGCCTGATCGGGCGGCAGCGCGCCTATCATGGCGTGGGCTTTGGCGGCCTGTCGGTGGGCGGCATCGCCAGCAACCGCAGCGCTTTCGTGCAGTTGCCGGGCGTTGATCATCTCAGCCACACACTCAACATCGCCGAAAGCGCGTTCACGCGCGGCCAGCCCGCCTGGGGTGCGCATCTGGCCCAGGAGCTGGAAGGGTTGGTCCAGCTTCACGGCGCCGAGAATATCGCCGCGGTTATCGTCGAGCCGATGGCGGGGTCCACCGGCGTGATCGTGCCGCCGGTCGGCTATCTGTCGGCCTTGCGCGAGATCACCAGGCGCCACGGCATCCTGCTGATCTTCGACGAAGTGATCACCGCCTTCGGGCGGCTGGGCGCCGCGACGGCGTCGGAGCGGCTGGGCGTCACGCCCGACCTGATCACCGTGGCCAAGGGGCTTACCAACGCGGCCGTGCCGATGGGCGCGGTGGTCAGTGCGAGTTGGATCTACGACACGATCCTGGGCGCGGCCGGCGACGGCATCGAATTCTTCCATGGGTACACCTATTCGGCGCATCCACTGGCGGTGGCCGCCTCGCTCGCCACCCTGTCGGTCTATGAGGAGGAAGCGCTGTTCGAGCGCGCGGCGGGCCTGGAAGGCCACTGGGAAAAGGCCGTCCATAGCCTCAAGGGCCTGCCGGCGGTGATCGATATCCGCAACCTGGGCCTGGTGGCCGGCATCGAGCTGGAATCGCGCCCTGGCGCGCCCGGCGCGCGCGCCACGGAAGTCTTCCACAAATGCTTCGACAACGGGCTTTTGGTGCGCGTCACCGGCGACATCATCGCGCTGTCGCCGCCCTTGATCGTCAGCGCCGCCCAGATTGATGAAATCGTGGAGAAACTGGCGACCGTCCTGAAGTCCATCGCCTGATTGTTTGTGTTTTTCGGAGAGTTGCATGCTTGTCGGCGTACCAAAAGAAATAAAAGTGCATGAATACCGGGTCGGACTCACGCCGGCCAGCGCGGCGGAACTAACCCGCCGCGGCCATGCGGTGCTGGTTCAGAGCGGCGCTGGCGCCGGCATCGGCGCCAGCGATGCGGACTATGCCGCGGTCGGCGCCGAGATCGCGGACGCCGCCGCCGAGGTTTTCGCCAAGGCCGACATGGTGGTCAAGGTGAAGGAGCCGCAGGCGTCCGAACGCAAGCTGTTGCGCCCCGGCCAGACACTTTTTACCTATCTCCATCTCGCCGCTGACAAGCCCCAGGCCGAGGAATTGCTGGCGTCCGGCGCCATCGGAATCGCCTATGAGACGGTGACCGCGGCCGGAGGCGGCTTGCCGCTCCTGGCGCCGATGTCGGAAGTGGCGGGCCGCATGTCCATCCAGGCGGCGGCGCATTCACTGGAAAAGTCGCAAGGCGGCATGGGCGTGCTCCTGGGCGGCGTGGTCGGCACCGAGCCTGCCAAGGTGCTGGTACTTGGCGGCGGCATCGTCGGCTCCAACGCCGTGGCGATGGCCCTGGGCATGGGCGCCGATGTCACGGTGGTGGATCAGTCCATCACGGTGCTGCGCAATCTCACCGCCCGCTTCGGGCTGGCGCTCAAGACCGCCGTGTCCACTCGCGAGGCCGTGGCGCTGCTGTTGCGCCAGGCCGATGTCGTCATTATCGGCGTGCTGGTGCCCGGCGCCGCGGCTCCCAAGCTGATCACCGCCCAGGACGTCAAGGCGATGAAGCCCGGCTCGGTGATCGTGGACGTGGCGATCGACCAGGGGGGCGGCGCGGAAACCAGCCGCTCCACCACCCATTCCGAACCCACCTACATCGTGGACGGCGTGGTGCATTACTGCGTGGCGAACATGCCGGGCGCGGTGGCGCGCACCTCCACCTACGCGCTCAACAACGCGACGCTGCCTTTCGTGCTGCAGCTCGCTGACCTGGGCACTATGGCGGCGCTCAAGGCCAATCGTCATCTCGCTGACGGATTGAACATCTTCAAGGGCTCGCTGACCGAGCCCAGCGTCGCGCGCGACCTGGGCCTCAAGCACACCGCCAAGGAGAGCGTGACCGCATAAGAAGAGGCGCGAACAAAAAGGCCGGCGCCGGGGCCGCAAAATCGAGGGGAGGAAGGCATGGACGAACTTTTTGACACCGCCACAGGCGGAAGAGGGGAACGACATGACCGAACCAAAGACTGGTACTTCGAATCCTAGGCGCATTGGCGCATGGCTGCTGGCGGCGACCGCGCTGCAGCTATTCAGCATCGGCGCCGCCATCGCACAAGATAACGATGGTCCGGAAGAGGTGGTGGTTACCGCCAACCGGCGCGAGGAAGTCCTCTCCAAGGTTCCAATCAGTGTCGCGGCCTATACCGACGAGGCGATGGAGGAGCGCGGTGTCAAGAACCTGTCCGACCTGCAGCGTCTCACGCCCGGCCTGAACCTCAGCACATCTCAGCAGAATTCGGGCAATAGCATCTCGATCCGCGGCATCGCCTCGTCCACGGGTTCTTCCACCACCGGCATCTATATCGACGACGTGCCGATCCAGGCCTCGGCGCTGGGCACCGGCGGCTATGGCCAGACCTACCCCGTGGTGTTCGACCTGCAGCGTATCGAAGTGCTGCGCGGTCCGCAGGGCACCCTGTTCGGTTCGGGTTCGGAGGGCGGCACCGTCCGCTTCATCCAGCCGGACCCCAGCCTGACGGACTACGACCTCCTGGCCCGCGCCGAAGGCAACAAGGTCGGCCAGGACGGCACAACCGGCTATGAATATGGACTTGCCGGCGGCGGTCCGATCATCGACGGCAAGCTGGGCTTCCGCCTGTCGGGCTATTACCGCAAGCAGGCCGGCTGGATCAATGAAGAGCAGGGCCAGGTCAACCTTATCAACTCCGCTACCGGCGGCCCGCTCCCCGCCAATGTTACGCCCAACGCCACCACGCCGATCCAGTTCCAGCCGACCGGCCTGATCGACAGGGACTCCAACTGGCAGACCGCGACATCGCTGCGCGCCGCGCTGGCATGGTCGCCGATCGAATCCGTCGTGATCACGCCTTCGATCCAGTATCAGGACCAGTATCTGCACTATCAGGGCGGCACCTTCTATGTGCAGGCCTCCAATCCCGGGTCCGATACCTATGTGAACCTGATGGCGGTGCCCACGGTCAATGCCCCGGCCCCTGGAGTACAGGGACATGTCGCGATCCCCGATCCGCTCAACGAGCCGTCGGACGACCAGTTCGTCCTGCCCGACCTGAAGGCGGTCTGGAATATCAACGACAACTGGTCACTCACCAACAACTCCTCGATGCTGGTGCGCAAACAGTATGGCTGGACCGAATATCCCAGCTATGAGACGAGCTATGGCCGGCGGTGCTGCGTGCTGCCGGGCGACAAGGCCGACGGCGTGCGCATGAGCAACTACAACAATTACACCGAAGAACTGCGCGTTTCCTACGACAATCCGGACTCCTGGATCACCGGCACCGCCGGCTATTTCTTCAGCCGGTTCCGCCAGGAAGCCAACCAGTACTCCCTTTCCAACTACTTCCATGATTTGACCCAGACCGGAACTCCGACCTCTGTCAACGGCCAGAGTTATCCGGGCGGCGTGACGGGCGGCGCGCCCTTCGGCGGAACCACCTCGGCCTGGGTGAACTATTTCGGCCAGGACCTGCCGACCTTCAACGCCGCCACTTCGCCCTTCACGGTGCCGGGCGCGGCCCCAGGCAGCTATCCCTATGTGGTCAGCTATCAGTCGCACCTGGTCACCCACCAGGACCAGAACGCGCTGTTTGGCCAGGTCGAGCTTAAGCTGCCCTATGCGGTCACCGCGACCCTGGGCGCGCGTCTCGCCCAGATCGACAGCGACTTCTCGTCGGTTTATGGCGGGGCGACTTCGAACCTGTACCAGCCGCACGGCCTGCCTTGCGTGCCCGGCACGGGTGGTCCCGGCCAGGGGGCTTGCCAGTCGGTGGCCGTTGGCCAATATGCGCCGGGCACCGGCCCGTTCCAGATCGCCTATCCTTCGGGCGCGTCAACCTCGAGCGAGCAGTCCTTCACGCCCAAGGCCGGCCTGTCCTGGCAGATGAATGACGACAACATGTTCTACGGCACGGCCTCGAAGGGCTTCCGTCCTGGCGGTTCGCAGGCCCGCCTCAACTCGGGTTGCGACTACCAGCTGATCCAGCTGGGCTATGCCACGCCCAATGGCAGCGGCGGTCTCTCGGCCAACCCGCCGACCCAGTACAAGTCGGACTCGGTGTGGAGCTATGAAGTCGGTGCCAAGAACAAGCTGTTCGACGGCATGCTCGATCTCGATACCAGCGCCTATCTGGTGACCTGGCGTTCGATCCAGACCTCGGTCAGCGTCAGCACCTGCAACCAGAGCATCACCGACAATCTGGGCGGTGCCGCGGCCAAGGGCTTCGACCTGCAGGCCACGCTGCATCCGCTGGATGGCCTGACCTTTGTCGCGGCGGTGGGCTATAACGAAACCAGCTTCACCGGAAACGTGGTCCTGGGCGGCAGCAAGGTCTATTCGGCCGGGTCCGCGGTCCCCAACTCGGGGCCGCCGCTGCGCACCACCCTGTTCAGCCGTTACGACTTCAAGCTGCATAGCTTGCCCTTCTATGTGGTGGGCAACGTCTCGTACAACAGCAAAGCCCGCCGTAGCGGCTCGACGGACCTGGCGACCTACAGCTACGATGCACAGGTAAGACTGGACGAGGGCTATACGCAGACGGACTTGCGCGTCGGCTTCGTCTATGACGATGTGGATGCGTCGCTCTTCGTCAACAACCTCACCGACGAGGCCCCGCTGCTGAGTTATGGCCATTCCAGCACCACCAGCCCGGTCTATACCGCGAGTACAATTCAACCCCGGACTGTCGGCGTGACGGTGTCATTCCGCCAGTAGAACTGGACCCGGCCGGCCCCCCGTCGCCGGCCGGGTCCCCCTTTCAGGATTGTCATGAAACTGCCCGCACTGGAACTGCAAGACCTTCCACCCGCTCAACTGGGCAAGACCCTGCTGGCGCGGCATGTCGCGATGATCTCCATCGGCGGTATCATTGGGGCGGGGCTGTTCGTGGGCTCCAGCGCCGCCATCGCCTCCGCCGGTCCCGCGATCATCTTCAGCTATATTCTGGCCGGGCTGATGGTGCTGCTGGTGATGCGGATGCTGGGCGAGATGGCCCTGATCCTGCCCGGCGTCAGCGCCTTCACCGAATTCTCCCGCCGGGGCCTGGGCAACTGGGCCGGCTTCACCAGTGGCTGGCTCTACTGGTATTTCTGGGTCGTGGTGGTGGCGATCGAGGCCATCGCAGGCGCCAATCTCATCAAGCAATGGATCGACCTGCCGGTCTGGGCCATCGGCCTGGTCCTGATGGCGCTGCTGACCGGCTCAAATCTTTTTTCCACCCGCACCTATGGCGAGCTGGAGTTCTGGTTCGCCTCCTTCAAGGTCGCCGCCATCGTCGCCTTCATCCTGGTGGCAGGCGCCTATATCCTTGGCATCTCCACCGGCAAAGGCCCGGATTTTTCCAACCTCACTGCCCATGGCGGCTTCGCGCCCTTCGGCATCACCTCCATTCTGGCCGGTGTCACCACTGTCATCTTCTCGCTCACAGGAGCGGAGATCGCCACCATCGCGGCGGCGGAATCGCCCGAGCCCGCCCGCACCATCGCCAAGCTGACCAATACGGTGATGCTGCGCATCGTGCTTTTTTATGTCGGCTCAATTTTCCTGATCGTCTGCATCGTGCCCTGGAACCAGATCGTTTCCGGCCATTCGCCCTTTGTCGCGGCGATGGAGCGCATCAATGTGCCCGGCGCGGCGATCATCATGAACATCGTCGTCCTCACCGCAGTGCTGTCCTGCCTGAATTCGGGTCTTTATGTCACCTCGCGAGTCCTGTTCACCCTGGCGGGAAAGGGAGACGCGCCCCAGGCGATTGTCGCCGTCAACAGCCGCCAAGTTCCGACCCGCGCCATCCTTTTGGGTAGCGCCTTCGCCTATCTCGCCATCCTGGCGCAGGTTTTCTCCAAGGATGTGTTTACCTTCCTGGTGAACGCCTCGGGCGCCACCATGCTGATCATCTATCTGCTGGTGGCCGTCTCCCAGATCCGCATCCGCCGCCATATCGAGGCGACCGAGCCCGAGCGGTTGGTCTTCAAGGTCTGGCTCTTCCCCTATGCCAGCTGGGCGACCATCGCGGCAATCGCCGCGGTGCTGGTGGCCATGGCGCTGACCCCTGACCTGGCGGCGCAATTCTACATCAGCGGATTGCTGTTGCTGGTGGTGCTGGGCGCCTATTTCTTCGTGCGCCGCGCCCGCGCCTGACGCGGATTGCGCCGCGATTCCTGTCCCGATGATGGCGATTTTCCGTCGTCCGAATGACGACGCGCGCATCCGCGCACGCCCATGCGCAATGTGTTGTTGATGGTGATCGTTATTCTGATCGCGGTAGTGGGGCATACAGCGAAAACAGCCATTTATCGCAATTGAAATAACAGTCTTGTGCGCTGCATCAAAGCGACGGGAAGATGACTTGCAACGGTGAAACGCGCGAAGGATTGCAATGGGTATCGTGCAGGGCCGCAGGGCATTTCTGGAGTGCGCCGGCTTTACCGCGGCGACGGTCGGCATGGGTGGGTGGCTGTCGGCGGCGCGCGCCGCCGAGCTGGACGGCATGCCGGACCTGATCGTGATCAACGCCAAGATCACCACCATGGATTCGCACCAGCCCCTGGCCCAGGCCTTCGCGGTCAAGGGCGACCGCTTCACCGCAGTGGGCACGACCTCCGACATCAAGAGCCTGGCCGGCCCCAAGACGCGCATCTATGACGCCAAGGGCGGCTTCATCACGCCTGGCTTCACCGACACCCACAACCATGGCTTCGGCGAGGAAGTGTTGTTCGGCGTCAATGCCGGCAATCCCTTTGTCGCGGAATTCGTCACCATCCAGTCGATCATCGACAAGCTGAAGGCGCGCGCCGCCAAGACCCCGCCCGGCACCTGGGTCATGGCCGAATTCTATGACGACACCAAGATCAAGGACGGGCGCCCGCTGTCCCGCATCGACCTGGACAAGGCCTCGACCCAGCACCCGATCCGCGTCGATCTGCGCGGCGGCCATGCCGCGGTCTATAACAGCAAGGCGTTCGAGCTGGGCGGCATCACCAAGAACACGCCCGGTCCCTATGGCGGCACCTATGAGAAGGATGCGCGGGGCGAACTGTCGGGCCGCGTCACCGACACCGCCGACTGGGCGCTGATGAAGCTGGGCAAGCACGAGACGTTCACGCCCGCTGAAAAGGCCCGCCGCAAGCTGGCCGGCTTCGAATATATCTCCAAGAAATGGGCCGAATACGGCATCACCAGCGTCTGCTTCGACGCCGCGGTGGAAGAGGTGGCCGGCGATATGTCCGGCCCCAGCCTGCTGGACGTGTTCCAGACGGCGCGCCAGCGTGGCAACCTGATGACGCGCATCAATTACGAGCCCGGCGACCACACGTTGGACGCCATGATCAAGACTGGGATCAAGACCGGCTTCGGCGACGAATGGATCCGCTTCGGCGGCGCCTGGGAGCGAGTGCAGGATGGCGGCCTGTCGTCGCGCACCATGTCGATGACCCGGCCCTATATCGGCGTCACCCCGCCCTATAAGGGCAACCTGACGGAACCCCAGGACAGCCTGAACGCCTGGACCGAGCGCATGCACCGCGCCGGCATCCGCCTCAACACCCATTGCAATGGCGAGCCGGCGATCGAACGCTCCCTGATTGCCTATGAGCGGGCGCTGAAGCTGTTTCCAAGGCCCGATCCGCGCCCGAAATTCACCCATTGTTCGCTGCCGTCGGCCGACCAGATCCGCCGCATCAAGGCGATGGACGGCCAGCCTTCAGACTTCAGCACCTACATTTATTACAACGCCGACAAATTCAAATATTACGGCGCCGACCTGGCCGAGCACATGATGCCCTACAAGACTTTCCTGGACAGCGGCGTCAATGTCACCACTGGCTCCGACTTCCCGCCAGGGCCCTTCGATCCGCGCATGGCGATCCAGGGCATGGTGACGCGCAAGGGCTTCAACGGCGAGACCTGGGGGCCCAGCCAGAAGGTCACGGTAGACCAGGCCATCCGCGCCTCCAGCAGCAACGGCGCCTATCACACCTTCGAGGAAAACATCAAAGGCACCATCACCGCTGGAAAGCTGGCCGATTATGTCGTGTTCGCGGACGATCTCCATGCCATCGATGCGGAAAAGATCAAGGATGTGAAGATCGTCCAGACTGTGGTCGGCGGTGTCGCGCGCTATCAGGCGTGAAGGGGATTTTCGCGCGGGGCCGGTGAGGGTGCCGCCATCCAGCAAGGGTAAGCAAGGGGAATTGCGATGAGTATCTTGAAAAGCCGCCGGGCCTTCCTGGAATCGTCCGGCTTCACCGCCGCCATGGTGATGGGTTCGTCCTGGAACGCCTGGGCCGACGACAAGGCGCCGCCGGACCTGATCGTGATCAACGCCAAGGTCACCACCATGGATCCGGCGCAGCCCATGGCTCAGGCTTTCGCCGTGCGCGGCGGCCGGTTCATGGCCGTGGGCTCGACCACCGACATGAAAAGCATGGCCGGTCCCAGAACCCGCACCTACGACGCCAAGGGCGCCTTTATCACCCCGGGTTTCATTGACACCCACAATCACGGCCGCGGTGAGGGCTTGCTCTATGGCGTGCTGGCGGGCAATCCTTATGTGGTGGAGTATGTCACCATCCAGTCGATCATCGACAAGATCGCGGCCAAGGCCAAGACCCTGCCGCCCGACACTTGGATCAACGCCACTTTCTATGACGACACCAAGATCAAGGACGGGCGTCAGCTGACGCGACTGGATCTCGACAAGGCGACCACGACGCATCCGGTGGCCGTCAGCCTGCGCGGCGGCCATGCGGCCGTCTATAACAGTCGCGCCTTCCAGTTGGCGAATGTCACCAGGAGCACGCCCGACGTGTATGGCGGCACCTATGAGAAGGACGCACGGGGCGAGCTGTCCGGCCGGGTGACCGACAATGCCCAGCGCGTGCTGGCCAAGTTCGGCAAGCAGGAGAGCTTCACCCCGGCCCAGATCGAGCAGCGCCAGATCGCCGGCGTGGCGTTCATTTCGCAGAAGTTCGCCGAATATGGCATCACCGGGGTCTGCTACGACTCGGGCCGCGACAGCGTCATTGGTGCCATGCAGATCGTGCGCCAGCAGGGCAAGCTGAAGACCCGCATCAACTACGAGGGCAGCAACGAGACGCTGGAAGCGATGATCGCGACCGGCATCCGAACCGGTTTCGGCGACGAATGGATTCGCTTCGGCGGCACCTGGGAGCGGGTGCAGGACGGCGCGCTATCCTCGCGCACCATGTCCATGACGCGGCCCTATATCGGCGTCACGCCGCCCTATAAGGGCAATCTGACCGAACCACAGGACAGCCTGAACGCCTGGACCGAGCGCATGCACCGCGCCGGCATCCGGCTGAACACGCACTGCAATGGCGAGCCGGCAATCGAGCGCAGCCTGATCGCCTATGAGCGTGCACTGAAATTGTTTCCCCGGCCCAATGCGCGGCCGAAATTCACCCATTGCTCGTTGCCGTCGGCAACCCAGATCCAGCGCATCAAGGCGCTGGATGGCCAGCCGTCGCTGTTCAGCACCTACATTTATTACAATGCCGACAAGTTCAAATATTACGGCGCGGACATGGCCGAACACATGATGGCCTACAAGTCGATGGCCGATGCGGGGATCAACGCCACGACGGGCTCGGACTTCTATCCCGGCCCCTTCGACCCGCGTATGGCGATCCAGGGCATGGTGACGCGCAAGGGCTTCAATGGCGAGACCTGGGGCCCCAGCCAGAAGCTGACGGTGGACCAGGCGATCAAAGCCAGCACGATCAACGGCGCCTATCACACCTTCGAGGAAAACATCAAAGGCTCGATCACCGCCGGCAAGCTGGCCGACTATGTGATCTTCGCCGACGACATGCACACCATAGATCCGGACAAGATCAAGGACATCAAGATCGTCCAGACCGTGGTGGGTGGTAACGTGGCATACCAGGCTTAATGAACCATCATCGGGGACAGACATGAGCATCATCAAGAGCCGCCGGGCCTTTCTGGAATCGTCGGGCTTTTCCGCCGCCACGCTGGCGGGATCGTCTTGGCTGTCGACGGCGCGCGCCGCCGAACTGGATTCCACGCCCGACCTGGTCGTGATCAACGCCAAGGTCACGACGATGGACGCAAGCGTGCCCCGCGCCGAGGCCTTCGCCGTCAAGGGCGACCGCTTCCTGGCGGTGGGCTCGACCACCGACATGAAAAGCCTGGCTGGCCCCAAGACCCGCATCTATGACGCCAAGGGCATGATGATCGCGCCCGGCTTCATCGACACTCACAACCACGGCGGCGGCGCGATCCTTCTGTATGAAGTGCTGGTCGGCAATCCCTATGTCGTCGAATATGTCACCATCCAGTCGATCATCGACAAGCTGAAGGCGCGCGCCGCGGTCACCCCGCCGGGCTACTGGGTGCAGGGCTTCTATTTCGACGACGCCAAGGTCAAGGACAACCGGCCGTTGACCAACAAGGATCTGGACAAGGTTTCGACCGTCCATCCGGTGGTGGTGCGTCATCGCGGCGGCCACACTTCTTACTACAACAGCAAGGCCATGGAGATGGCCGGCCTGACCAAGAACACCCCGCCGCATTTCGGCGGCACCTTCGACAAGGATGCGCGTGGCGAATTGAACGGCCGGGTCACCGACCGCGCCCGCGACATCTTCCGCGGCGTGGGCAAATACGTCACCTATGCGCCGGACGAGGAGCATCGCCGCGCCGTCGCGGGGGTGGAGTTCATCTCCAAGAAGTTCGTGGAGTACGGCCTGACCAGCGTCTGCCACGACGAGAATGCGCTGGAGGCGATGCAGACGGTGCGCCAGAACGGCAAGCTGCTGCACCGTATCAGCTTCGAGCCGTTGGGCGAGGTGCTGGAGGCGATGATCCGCACTGGTATCAAGACCGATTTCGGCGACGAGTGGATCAAGTTCGGCGCCACTACCGAGCATGGGGTGGATGGCTCCTTCTCCGAGCGCACCGCCGCCCTCAGCCGGCCCTATATCGGCATCAGCCCGCCCTATACCGGCAATGTCACCGAGCGCCAGGAAGACACCAATGCCTGGGCCGAGCGCGTCCATCGCGCCGGCATCCGCGTCAATGTCCATGCCAATGGCGACGTCGCCATCGCCCAGTCGCTGACCGCTTTCGAGCATATGCTGAAAGTCTATCCGGTGCCCAATTCCCGGCCCAAGATCACTCATTGCACCTTCGTCAATGACGACATCATCCGCCGCATGAAGGCGATCGACGCGGTGGGGGCGCTGTTCAGCACCTATGCCTATTACAATTCCGACAAGTTCCATTATTACGGTGCTGATTTCATGGCCCATGCCATGGCCTACAAGACCATGGCGGACGCCGGCGTGAATGCCTCCACCGGCTCTGATTTCGGCACGCCGGGGCCCTTCGCGCCGATGATGGCGATCCAGGGCATGGTGACGCGCAAGGGCTTCAACGGCGAGGTCTGGGGCGCCAACCAGAAGGTGACGGTGGACCAGGCGATCAAGGCCGCCACGCTGAACGGCGCCTATGACACGCGCGAGGAACACCTCAAGGGTTCCATCACGCCAGGCAAGCTGGCCGACTTTGTCGTGCTGGCCGCGGACATCCACGCCATCGACCCGGAAAAGATCAAGGACGTGCAGGTCGTGCAGACCACGGTGGGCGGCGTCGTCCGCCACCAGGCCTGAACCGCGAACGCAAAGAGAGTGTCATGAGCATCATCAAGAGCCGCCGCGCCTTCCTGGAAGCGTCCGGTTTCACTGCGGCGACCATGCTGGGGGCTTCCTGGCTTTCCAGCGCCAAGGCGTTCGAGGACGATCCCACGCCCGACCTGATCGTGATCAACGCCAAGGTCGCGACCATGGATCCCAGGCTCCCCGCCGCCCAGGCTTTCGCCATCCGAGGGGGCCGTTTCACCGCCGTCGGCAGCACCACCGAGATCAAGAGTCTGGCTGGCTCCAAGACCCGCACCTATGATGCCAAGGGCATGTTCGTCACGCCGGGCTTCAACGACACCCACAATCACGGCCGGGGCGAGGGGCTGCTGTTCGGCGTGCTGGCGGGCAATCCCTATATCGTCGAATACTGGACCATCCAGCGCATCATCGACGCGCTGAAGGAACGTGCCGCCAAGACGCCTCCGGGCACCTGGATCGAGGCGGCCTTCTATGACGATACCAAGATCAAGGACAACCGCTCCCTCACCATCGCCGACCTGGACAAGGCCTCGAGCGTCCATCCCGTCAAGGTCAATCTGCGCGGCGGCCATGCCGCCTATTACAACAGCAAGGCGTTCCAGCTCGCCGGCGTTACCAAGAACACGCCCAACCCGTTTGGCGGCACCTTCGAAAAGGATGCGCGCGGCGAGTTGTCGGGCCGCGCCACCGACCTGGCCCAGCGCGTGCTGGACGCCAAGGGCGACCATGAGAAATTCTCCCCGGACGAGACGCAGCGCCGCGCCATCGCGGGCCTGGAGTTCATCTCCAAGAAGTTCGCCGAATACGGCATCACCAGCGTCTGCTATGACAATGGCCGCGATCCCGATTTTCTCAGCGTGGCGCAGACGGTACGGGCGCGCGGCAACCTCGCCACCCGCATCAATTACGAACCGGGACAGGAAGTGCTGGAGTTGATGATAAAGACCGGCGTCAAGACCGGCTTCGGCGACGAATGGCTACGCTTCGGCGGCTCCAACGAGCACTCCACCGACGGCGGCCTGTCGTCACGCACCATGTCGATGACGCGGCCCTATATCGGGGTGACGCCGCCCTATAAGGGCAACTTGACCGACACCCAGCCCTCGCTCGATGCCTGGGCCGAGCGCATCCACCGCGCCGGCATCCGCCTCAACACCCATTGCAATGGCGAACCGGCGATCGAGATGACGCTCAATGCCTTCGAGCGCGCCATCAGGCTGTTCCCCCGGCCCAATTCCCGGCCGAAATTCGTCCATTGCTCGCTGCCCAGCATGGAGCAGATGCGCCGGATCAAGGTGCTGGACGGCCAGCCCTCGGAGTTCAGCACCTACACTTATTATAATACCGACAAATACAAATATTTCGGCGCTGACCTGGCCGAGCATATGCATCCCTACAAGGACATGCTGGCAATGGGCATCAAGGCCTCGACTGGCTCGGACTTCTATCCCGGTCCCTTCGACCCGCGCATGGCGATCCAGGGCATGGTGACCCGCAAGGGCTTCAACGGCGAGACCTGGGGCGCCAGCCAGAAGATCACCATCGACCAGGCGATCCTGTGCGGCACTTATAATGGCGCCTATTCGACCTTCGAAGAGGACATCAAGGGCTCGATCAGCACGGGTAAGCTGGCCGATTATGTGATCTTCGCCGACGACATGCACAGCATGGACCCGGACAAGATCAAGGACGTGAAGATCGTGCAGACGGTGGTGGGCGGAGTGGTCCGCTATCAGGGCTGACCGGGCGCTCCCGTCCGGTCCCGACCATTTCCGATAGCGCATGAATTCACCGGGCGGCGATCCCGGTGAATTCATGCGGCTGCCTGCCGCCGACCGCAAGCCCGGCTCCGTCCGGCAACCCGGATCGAATCTCCCATTTAGGCGTGCGCAATGCATGCATGCACGCCGGTCCAATCGCTGCACGGTTCGGTGCTGTCGGGCGCCGGGACAAAAAATCTCTGTACGGAGCGTCTGCCAGGCCGCGCGCGGCCCGATGCATGGCGCCAAGCCCGGCTCAAAGCTCTTACCGCGAAATGCAAGCCGTAATTCATGATGATCGGTATTGTGATCGGTGCCGCCGTACAAGGCGCAAAATCAGCAATTTGCGAAACTGAAATAACAGACTTGTGAATTGCAATGGGTCATAGATCATCACTCCTGTGTAGTGAACGCATGAGTGGCGTTCTATTGATCGGGGGTTCGTAATGCGCAAATCACATCTGTTTCTGACATCGTCTCTTTTGACTCTTGCCGCGGTTGGGGGCGCTTTCGCCCAGGGAAGCGATGTCGAGCAGGTGGAGGTCAGCGCCTCGCGCATCACGCTCAGCGGCTATCAGCAGCCGACGCCTGTGACCGTGGTGGGCATCGAAGACCTCAACCGCGAAGCCAAGCCCGATCTCGGCGACGTCCTGCGCGAACTCCCCCAGGTCGGCAACTCTTCCTCTGCCACCAACGGCGCCAGCGCCGGCAATATCTCGGCGGCGACCGTCGGTCTGGATACCGTCAACCTGCGCAACCTTGGCACCAACCGCACCCTGGTCTTGTTCGACGGTCAGCGCGTGGTTCAGTCCAACATCACCGGCATCACCGACCTGGCGACCATTCCCACCTCCTTGGTGCAGCGCGTGGACGTGGTGACAGGCGGCGCATCGGCCGTGTGGGGCTCGGACGCGGTCGCGGGCGTGGTCAATGTCATCATCAACAAGAATTTCGAGGGCTTCAAGGGCAATGCCCAGGCCGGCGACAACGTCAACTGGGAACTTCCAAACTACAAGATGGACGCGGCCTACGGCACCAGCTTCGATGGCGGCCGCGGCCATATCGTGGTTGCCGGCGATTATTCCGCCACCCCCGGCATTTTGTATCCCCGCCAGACCAACTGGTATGGTCAGCAGACCGCGTTGATCAACAATCCGGCTTACGCCGCGGGCAATGGGCAGCCTCAGTATCTTCATGCCAAGGTCGGCCTGTCCCAGGCGACCTCGGGTGGCCTGATCACGGCCAACCCCGCGGGCACCGGCCTGGCCGCCAATGCGCTGGCCGGCATCCAGTTCGTCGGCCCCAACGCCACGCCCACGCCCTTCAACGCCGGTATCGTGTCCGGCTCGCTGGCGACCGGCCCCAGCGCCCAGACCTATTACGCCGACATCAGCGGCCTGACGGTCAACCAGCACAAGACCACGCTGTTCGCCGAGGCGACCTATGAGATCACGCCCGACATCAAGGCCAGCCTGCAATTGAACTGGGGCCGTTCCTATACCGAGAACGCGTCGATCCCCAACACCAAGCTCGCCAATCAGACGATCATGGCCGACAATGCGTATCTTGATCCCACGATCGCGGCGCGGTTGCAGACGGCCGGCGTTAAGAGCATCACCATCGGAACGCTGAACACCAACAATTACACCAACTTCGGCGATCCGTCGCTGGAGGGCATGGCCCAGACCTTCGGCATTCCGGTGAACCGCACCGATCGCCAGTTGCAGCGCGTCGTCTTCAGCCTGGACGGCGCCCTGGGCAGCGACTGGTCGTGGAACGCCTATTACCAGTTCGGCCAGACCCGCATCAACGACCACGTCCTCAACAACACCTACAACGCCAATTACAACAATGCGGTGGACGCGGTGCGCGTCACCGCGGCCAATGTCGGCACGTCGGGCCTGCCGATCGGATCGATCGCCTGCCGTTCGACCCTGACCGCTTCCGGCAATGGCTGTTCGCCGCTGGATCTATTCGGTGACGGCGTTGCCTCCCCGGCGGCGGCGAAGTACGTCACCTACGGCAACGACTATGAGCATATCGTGCTCGACGAAAGCGTCCTGTCGGGTTCCGTGCAGGGCAAGCTGCCCTGGGAACTTCCGGCCGGTCCCGTCGCGGTGGCGTTCGGCGCGGAATATCGCTCGGAGAGCGGCAACATCACCGACGATCCGCTGGCGCAGGCGAATGCGTTCCCGGTGGGCAATTTCAAGGCTTTCAACGGCCATTACAGCGTCGAGGAAGGCTTCCTCGAAGTCGATGCCCCGCTGCTGAGGGACACCTTCGTCCAGTCGCTGGATCTCAACGCCGCGGGCCGCATGACCGGCTATTCCACCAGCGGCCTGGTGGAAACCTACAAGCTGGGCCTGACAAGCCAGGCGACCGACGATTTCAAGCTGCGTTTCACCTATTCGGTGGACATTCGTGCGCCCAACCTGTCTGAACTGTTCAGCGCCGGCCAGTTCACGTCGAACTCGTTCCAGAATCCCTTCAACCCGCCCAGCTATACGCCGGTGCAGGGCTATACCGTCAGCCAGGGCAATATCAACCTGAAGCCGGAAGAAGCGACGACCCTGTCGGGCGGCGTGGTCTTCACCCCGACCTGGCTTGAGGGCTTCACCCTCTCGGCCGACTGGTATTCGATCCTGATCCACAGCGCGATCTATACCGTCCCGGCCACCACGGTCGTGCAGCAGTGCATCGCGGGCGTGACCTATTATTGCGGTTCGCAATTCTATGCGTTCTCGTCCCCCAATGTGCCGAGCCAGGTCATCACCCAGCCGGTCAATGCCGCGGCGGAAACCGTGTCGGGTCTGGACTTCCAGGCCGACTACACGATGCCCTTCTACAGCGGCAACCTGATGTGGCGCGTGATCGGCAACTACACCGACGAACAGACCCGCCGCGTGCTGGGCAGCTTGCAGGATGCCGCCAACTGCCTGGGTCCGCAGTGCGTCGATGTTGGCGTTCCGAAGTTACGGTCGACCATTTCCACCACCTACGCGGAAGGGCCGTTCTCCTTCACCGCCCAGACCCGTCTGATCGGCTCCGCCAAGATCAACACGGCCTGGAATGCGACGAACGTCGACTACAACAACGTGCCGTTCTTCGCCTATTTCGACCTGCGCGGTTCGTATAACTTCAACGACAACTTCCAGTTCTATGGCGCCATGGACAATGTCGCGGACAAGTCGCCCGCGATCATTCCCTCCACGAACGGCAATGGGCAGGATGCCTATTACTTCGCGCCTGTCCGAGGCGACGTTTACGACACCAACGGCCGGACCTACCGCGCTGGCGTCAGGTTCAACTTCTAGGGCTTCGGGCCTCTTGCCAGGGGATGGCACGGGGCGCAAAGTTGATGTTCATGGCCTAACGGGAGAGGTGGATGGAACAGACACGTAGAGACGCAATGGGTTTGATCGGTGGTGCCGCCATGGCGGCCATGGCCGGCGGAAGCGCCCAGGCTGCCCAAGTTTTGGGCTCGTCAACCAAGGCCTTGTTCTGGGTGGCAAGCCTGACGCCCTGCGACAAGAACCTGAAATTCGATCCGGGCGCGATGAAGGACCAGTTGGCCTGGTTCAAGGACCAGGGCGCGGACGGCGTTGTCGTGCTGGGGTCGACGGGCGAGTATCCGTCCTTCTCCGTCGCCGAGCGCAAGCAGGTGATGGAGGTCGTCGCCAGGAACAAAAATGGCCTCAACATCATGTGCAGCACGGGTACGCCGAACTATCCGGAGACGCTGGACCTGTCCAAGCATGCCGTCGATCACGGTGCCGACAGCATCCTGGTCATCCCGCCTTTCTATTTCAAGAAGCCGGCCCCGGAAGGCATCCTGCGCTATTATACGATGCTGTTCGAGGCGCTGCCTCCGAGCCTGGCGTTCAATCTCTATCATTATCCGAGCATGTCGGCGGTGCCGATCTCCATCGACCTGCTGAAGACGCTGCATCAGTATCCCAATCTGGCGGGCATCAAGGATTCCCAGGGCGACTTGAACGGGTATATGGAATTCGTCCAGAATTTCCCCGACCTCAACATGCGCACCGGCACCGGCAACAAGCTGGAATATGCCCTGCAACATGGCATGGGCGCGATCCTGGCGGACGGAAACGTGTTCACCAAGGAATATGCCGAAGTTTTCGCGGCGTTCCGGGCGGGTCAGGATTTTGCCGCGCCGCTGGCCAAGCTGCGCGCCAAGGAAAAGATCATGCGCGACGGCGACCTGTTCGAATTCGGCCCGATGAAATACGCCTTGAGCCTGCGCATGGGCGCCAAACAGACCTATCCCCGCCCGCCCTTTCCCGATGTGACCGACGCGCAGAAGGAGATCATCAAGCGCGGCTTCGACCAGATCCGGGAAATGGGCGGTGGCTGACGGCTGCCGCGCTCCTCGCGGCGGCCGGTTCATTTTACGATGCAGGAACATGTCATGATCCGTAAGACGACTGCCCTGGGCTTCGGCTCGGGCCTGGCTCTTCTCGCCCTTGTGGTCCAGATGGCCTCGGCCCAGCCGGCCAGTGTGGACTGGACCAGCTATGCGGGCGATATCAGCGGCAGCCGCTTCAAGCCGCTCGATCAGATCAATGCCTCCAACTTCTCTAAGCTGGAAGTGGCCTGGCGTTTCAAGACCGACAATATCGGCAACCGCCCGGAGTTTAAGCTGGAAGGAACGCCGCTGGAGGTGAACGGCGTGGTCTATGCCACGGCCGGTTCGCGCCGGGGCGTGGTGGCGCTGGATGCGACGACCGGCGAGCTGCTGTGGGTGCATGGCGAAAAGGAAGGCGCGCGCGGCGCCGCGGCGCCCCGTCAGCTTTCCGGCCGCGGTCTCAGTTATTGGAGCGACGGCAAGGATGGGCGCATCCTGTATGTCACCCCCGGCTATCAGTTGATCTGCCTGGACGCCAAGACCGGCCAGCGCGTGCCCGGCTTCGGCCAGGACGGCGCGGTGGATCTCAAGGCCGACGACGACCAGAAAATCACGCCCGATCTGGTGACGGGCGAAATCGGCCTGCACGCGGCGCCCACCGTGGCGGGGGATCTGGTCCTGGTCGGCTCCGCCTTCCGCGAAGGGTTTACCCCCAGTAGCGGCGACAACAACAAGGGCTCGGCGCGGGCCTATGACGTGCGCACCGGCAAGAAGGTCTGGGAGTTCCATACCATCCCCAGCAAGGGCGAGCCCGGCTACGAGACCTGGATGGGCGGTTCCGCCGATCATACCGGCAATACCGGCGTGTGGGCGCAGATCACTGCCGATACCAAGGCGGGTCTGGCCTATCTTCCGGTGGAATCCCCCACCTCGGATTTCTTCGGCGGCAAGCGCCCCGGGGCTAATGTCTATTCCGACAGCCTGGTCGCGGTGGATCTGAAGACCGGCAAGGTGAAGTGGTATTTCCAGTTCATCCATCACGACATCTGGGACTATGACATGTCCTCGGCGCCGTTGCTGATGGACATCAATGTCAAGGGCAAGCCGGTCGAGGCGGTCGCGGTGCCGTCCAAGATGGGCTATCTCTATGTGTTCGACCGCATCACCGGAAAGCCCGTCTGGCCGATCCCGGAAAAGCCCGTGCCGCAAGGCCATGTGCCGGGCGAGTGGTATTCCCCGACCCAGCCCATTCCCAGCAAGCCGGCGGCCTATTCCCGCACTGGCCTGACGGAAGACGAGTTGATCGACTTCACGCCCGCCATGCGCCAGAAGGCGTTGGACCTGATCAAGGATTACAAGATCGGCCCGATCTATACGCCGCCGGTGTTGAGCGACGCCGCGGGTCCGGTCGGTCTTTTGACCCTGGGTGTCGCCAATGGCGGCACCAACTGGCCGGGTGGCTCGTTCAACCCGGAAAACCATACGGTTTACGTTTATGCCTGCCAGGCCTGTGTGTCTTCGGTGGGGCTGGTGCCACCGCCGCCGGGCATGACCGATCTGCCCTATGTGGTGGGAACCGCCGGCCAGAAAGTTGTGATGGTCAATGCCGCTGGCGCCGGGCAGGGCGCCGATGCGCCACTGGCCAAACGCGCTCCGGCGCCGGGTGGCGGCGGTGGTGGTGGCGGGCGCCGTCCGCTGACCGTGGATGGCCTGCCGCTGGTAAAGCCGCCTTACAGCACCATCAGCGCCATCAACCTGGACAGCGGGGCCATCGAATGGTCGGTGCCCCATGGCGACACGCCGGACTATATCCGCAATTCTCCCGCCCTGAAGGGCATCGACCTTCCGCGCACCGGCCAGCCGGGTTTCAACATAGGCACGCTGGTCACCAAGGATCTGGTGATTGCCGGCGATGGCGGGGTCACGACCACGCCGGACCATCCTCGCGGCGCGATACTGCATGCCTATGACCAAAAGACCGGCAAGGAGGTGGGGAACGTCCTGATGCCCGCGCCGCAAAGCGGCTCGCCCATGACCTATATGGTCCATGGCAAGCAGTATATCCTGGTGGCGGTCAGCGGCGGCGACTATTCCGGCGAATATATCTGCTACGCGCTGCCCGACTGAGCGGTTCGCGTGGATTTCTCACAGGGGCCGTTATGCGTAAGACATATTCCTTTCTGATCGTCATCGGCCTGGGCTTGGCCGGTGTGCTGGCGGCGCGCGCCCAAGGCACCGCGTCGGTCTGGGACGGCATCTATACCGAGGCGCAGGCGGCGCGCGGCGCGACGGCCTTTGCCGGCTCCTGCGCGGGCTGTCATGGCGGCAACCTGGCCGGAAGCGGCGAAGCGCCCGCGCTGGAAGGCGCACAGTTCCTGGGCGACTTCAACGACGAGACGGTGGGCGACATCTTCGACCGCGTCCGCACCACCATGCCGCTGGACAATCCCGGCGGCCTGAGCCGCGATCAGTATGCCGACATCCTGGCCTTCATCCTGAAATCGAACGGCTTTCCCGCCGGTGCCAAGGAGCTTGACCGCCGCAGCGAATATCTCAAAGCGATCAAGTTCGAAGCGGGCAACCCGCACAAGGCCGCGGCCAATATCCCCGCGGCAGGAGGTAATCGCCCGGCGCGTGTGGCTCCTGCGGATCTGGCCGCCCTGGCGGCAGCCGACAGATCTTCCGGCCTTCTGTCGGCGGCGGCCCCGGACCCGCGCAATGCTCCCAACAGCCAGCCCAATTCCTACCGGGCAGACACCAACTTCTTCAAAATGTCCCCCGGCCGCAGCATGGGCTCGACCAGCGCGGTGGCGACCGATTCCAAAGGGCATGTGTGGGTGGCGGAGCGCTGCGGCGCCAATGATTGTGCGGGCAGCACGCTGGACCCCATCATGGAATTCGATGCCCAGGGCAATTTCATCAAGGCGTTCGGCGGGGGCTTAATCCTGTTCCCGCACGGCTTCTATATAGACCACCAGGATCATATCTGGATCACCGACAATCATGTCGGCAACGGCAAGGGCGAGGTGGTTCTCGAATTCAACCAGGATGGCCATCTCCTGCGCACCCTGGGAAAGCCCGGCGTCTCCGGCAACGGGCCCGATACGTTTCACGAACCCAATGCGGTGCTGGTGGCGCCCGACGGCAGCATTTTCGTCAGCGACGGCCATACCGCCGGTGCCGCCGCCAATGCGCGCGTCGTCAAATTCGACAAGGACGGCAAGTTCGTCCGGCAATGGGGCGGCCACGGCATCGGGCCCGGCCAGTTCGACGTGCCGCATTGCCTGGCAATGGATTCCAAGGGGCGGCTTTATGTCGGCGATCGCTGGAACAATCGCATCCAGGTGTTCGACCAGGACGGCAAATTGTTGCAAATCCTGACCCAGTTCAGCCGGCCCAGCGGCATCTATATCGACAAGCACGATGTCCTGTATGTGACGGATTCGGAATCGCGCGCGCCCATGGGCTATGGCTACAATCCGGACTGGAAACGCGGCATCCGCGTGGGAAGCCTCAAGGATGGCGTCGTCACGGCGTTCATTCCCGACACCGATCCCAATCCCGATGCCGGCGCCACCAGCGGAGCCGAGGGCATCTGGGCCGACGACAAGGGCGTCATCTATGGCGCCCAGGTCGAGCAGAAAGCCGTCGTCCGCTATACCCGCCGCTAGCGCCGCGGATGGCCCAGGGTTTTTGGCGATGAACCCGGAGTTGTTGTGGCAGCAGGCTCTCGAACGGCATGCGCGCGACGATCCGGCGGGGACGGCGAAGCTCTGCCGCAAAGTTCTGGCCCGCGACGCGGGCCATGCCGGGGCAGCTCATCTGTTGGCGATGCTGCTGGCAAAGTCCGGCCGGTTAAATGACGCTCTCGACACCGTCGACAAGGCCGCCGCTTTCAATGGCGAGGACGTTCGGCTTTTGGCGTTGTCCGGGTATCTGCTGCAGTCGGCCGGACGGCATGGGGAGGCGATAGTCCGTTACGATCGGTCTTTGTCCGTGGAGGCCGCCCAGCCCGAGGCCTGGAACAACCGCGGGGCTGCGCTGCAAAGCCTGGGCCGGCTGGAAGAGGCGATGGAAAGTTTCGCCGCCGCCCTGGCCTTGGCGCCGCAGCATGACGGCGCACTTTATAATCATGCCACCGCGCTTCTGGAGCTGAACCGCACAGAAGAGGCGCTGGCGGCTTTCGACCAGGTGGTCGTAAGGCTGCCGAATCATGCCGAAGCCTGGAACAATCGCGGCATCGCACAACAAAGGTTGGAGCGGCTGGATGCGGCGCTGGCCGATTTTAGCCGAGCCGTCGCGTTCCGGCCCGACCATGCGGAGGCGCTGTATAATCGTGGTGTCGTGCTGGAAGACATGCACCGCTCGCGGGAGGCACTGGCCAGCCTGGAGCGTGCCTTGGCGGCCCGGCCGGATTATCCGCAAGCCTGGGTCAAGCGCGGCGTCAGCCTGCAGCGCCTGCAGCGATTCGACGAAGCCCTGGCCAGCCATGTTCAGGCACTGGCCTTGCGGCCCGACGATGCCGAAGCCCTTAAGCATATGGCTTCGGTGCTGTGCGAAAGCGGACGCGTCGAGAATGGCTTTGCCGTCTATGCCCGCCATGCGGCGCTGATGGCCGCGACTGTCCCGCCCACGGCCCCACACAAGATCCGGCATGACGCCGAGCAGCAGGCCTATCTGGCGCAGGAAACGGGTCGCCTCGTCGATGTGGCGGGAGAGCTGTACCTGGCCGATGGCGGCCGCGTGGCGGGGGGCGCTGTCAACCCCGACACAGGCGGCGCGGCGGCGCGCTGGGTCGCCAGCCGGCCCCAGATTGTTGTAATCGACGACATTCTCACGCCAGCGGCGTTCGATGGACTGCGCCGCTTTTGCCTGGGATCAACGGTTTGGCGCAGAGCCTATGACGGGGGCTATCTGGGGGCGCTTCCGGAACAGGGTTTCGCCTGTCCCTTGCTGGCCCAGATCGCCGGGGAGCTGCGGGCCAGCTATCCCGCGATCTTTTCCAACCATCCGCTGCATTATCTGTGGGGGTTCAAATATGACGCCAGCCTTTCGGGCATCGAACTGCATGCCGACAAAGCCGCGGTGAATGTCAATTTCTGGCTGACCCCAGACGAGGCCAATCTCGATCCGGGCAGCGGAGGACTGGTGGTGTGGGATGCCGCCGCGCCACAGGACTGGGACTTCCGGCGATACAATGGGGACACGCAAGCCTGCCGCGCGTTCCTGCGCGACGGCAACGCCAAGGCGGTGACGATTCCCTATCGGGCCAATCGCGCCGTGATCTTCGATTCCGACCTGTTTCATGAGACGGACGTCATCGCCTTCCGCGACGGTTATCTGAACCGGCGGATCAATGTGACGCTGTTGTACGGGCGGCGCACGGCGGAGAATCGCTGATGGGCGAATGTCATTTCCAAGCATGTATGCGGCCGGCCGTGATGTGACTTCGTCGGCGATCTTATGATGATTATTCTGATCGCTCCTGCGCCGCGGCCTCAGAAAATAAGGAATTACCAAATCCGAATAACAGGCTTGCTGGCGCGGCGGCGCATCGCGCATGCTCGCAGCCTTGTCATGCACATTGCTGGGGTCGGCGCGTTCCGGCAGGGAATGAGGGGCTATGTCGAAATACAATCGCCGTGACTTTGTGGCCATGGTCGGCGCGGGCAGTTCCTGGGCCGGCGCCGCATTCGCCGCGAGCGAAGATCCCGATCTGATCGTCATAAACGCCAAAGTCTATACGGTCGATCCGGCGATGCCCAAGGCGGAGGCCTTTGCCATGCGGGACGGCCGCTTTATCGCCGTCGGCGGCACCACCGACATGAAGGCGCTGGCGGGAAAGAAGACCCAGTTTTACGACGCCAAGGGGCTGACCGTCACGCCCGGATTCCTTGATTGTCATAATCATGCCCAGGGCGCTGTTCTTCTCTACGATGTGATTGTGGGAAATCCCTATGAGGTGGAGTTCGTCACCATCCAGAGCGTGATCGACAAGCTCAAGGAGCGGGCCTTGAAGACGCCGCCGGATACCTGGATCGACGGCTATTTCTTTGACGACACGAAGGTCAAGGACAATCGTGAACTCAGCATTCACGATCTGGACAAGGTCTCGACCACCCAGCCGGTCTGCGTTCATCATCGCGGCGGCCATACCACCTTCTACAACAGCAAGGCCTTCGAAATGGCGGGGGTCAGCAAGAATACGCCAAATCCCTTCGGCGGCACCTTCGAGAAGGACGCGCGGGGCGAGTTGAACGGCCGCGTCACCGACCTGGGCATGCAAGTGATCAACAAGGTGGGCAAGCGCGTCCAATATACGCCCGCCCAGACGGCCGAGCGCGATCGCAACGGGCTGGCCTTTCTCTCCAAGCAATTCGTCAAATACGGCCTGACCGGGGTCTGCCACCAGGGTGGCGACCTGAGCGCGATGCAGGATGTGCGGGCGCGCGGCGATCTTCTGCATCGCATCACCTATGAGTCCAATGGCGAAGTCCTGGAATCGATGATCAAGGTCGGCATCAAGAGCGGCTTCGGCGACGAGTGGATACGCTTCGGCGGCACCGCGGAGCATACCGTCGATGGTTCGCTGTCCGAGCGCACCATGGCGATCAGCCGGCCGTATATAGGCATCACGCCGGCCTATATGGGCAACCTCAAGGAAACCCAGGATGTGCTCAATGGCTGGGTGGAGCGCGTCCACCGCGCCGGCATCCAGGTCAACACGCATGCCAATGGCGACCGCGCCATCGACCAGACTTTGACCGCCTATGAGCGGGCGATGCGGCTGTTTCCCCGGCCCGATACGCGGCCGAAGATCACCCATTGCAGCTTGATCAACCCCGGCCTGGTTTCGCGCATCAAGGCGATCAATGCCGTGCCGGCGGTGTTCAACACCTATCTCTATTACAACTCCGACAAGTTCAAATATTACGGCGAAGATTACCTCAAGAACATGATGGCCTTCCGGACCTTTATCGACAATGGAATCGTCGCGGCGGTCGGTCCCGACTTCGGCGCCGGTCCTTTCCCGCCGATGATGGGTATCGACGGCATGGTGACCCGCAGGGGCTGGAACGGCGAGACCTGGGGCGCAAACCAGAAGGTGACGGTGGACGAGGCGCTAAAGATCAATACCTATAACGGAGCCTACAACACCCATGACGAGACGCAGAAAGGCTCGATCACGCCCGGCAAGCTTGCCGACTTCGTTGTGCTCGACGACGACCCGCATACCGTCGATCCAAACAAGATCGTGAACATCAAAGTGGTGCGAACCGTTGTGGGCAGCCGCACCATGTACCAGGCCTGAGCGGTTCGGCTTCGAGGCGGCCCGGATCGGTTTTGCACAGCAGCGGGCTCCAGGCGGCGCTTATGCGCGCCAATTCCACCCTGTCGCCATTATCGGCCGCTAAAGTTTCTCGCTTCGACCCCGAAGGCATGACGAGGAGGCAACTGCGATGGAATACGGCGCGCTGACGAGCGTCCTCCTGCCGGCAGGGCAGCAGCGATAAGGGCCGTTTAAAGTCCCGCGTCGTCGCGGGGCAGGAATATCCCTGTCTCCACTTGGATCAACACCGGGGGTTGTCCGGATGGTTTGAACGGATCGACACTTCGACCAGTTCCGCCAAGGGCCGGTTGATTTGCCCGTCCGTCGTCAGCATGACCAGCCCGAGCAATCGGGCCCTGATGAGTTGGGCTTCTTGAGGCCCCGGTGGCGGCGGTTTCCAAGGCGCCGCCCGTGCCGGATTCGGGCACAAGGCGCGATGCGAACATCAGCCGATAGGGCAGGGCGCCTACATCTCCGTCGACGAATCCGCGGGTAATTTAGCGCCGGAACGCGGACAAATAAATTCCGGATAACCACCAAGGCGTGGCCTCAGCGCCTGGTGATCAGCACCGTATGGCTCGATATAGGTTTCCGCGCATTGCTGGAAGGTGAGCGCCCGCGCCTCTTCCAGCTTGGCTTCCTGCCGCTTGCGGCGGCGGGCTTCTATCGGATCGGTCCCCTCACTTTTGAGGAGGCAGGAGTCGGAAGCTCTTTTGCGGGCTTCCGCGAGCGGTATTGCATTGAAAGAACCAAGGCCCATCTCCCGCAACCGCCCGTTCAGCATGTAGCGGAAAACCCAGGACCGCGATCTGTTGCGGTAAACAACAAGGCAAAGGCCGCCGCCATCCGAGTACCGGCCCGGCTTCATATCCCGCGAAAGGTCCAGCGCCACCAAGCAATGAAGGGCCATGTCTTGTACCCCTTAATCCACCCCGAATTTCGAGCGGATTATGCGGTACCTGTACAGATTGCGCCGGACGGAATGCGACGTAAGTAATTGTAATGGCTTGTTTATTCGAGGCGGCTATAGACTGTGGTGGACTACGGAAGACTCCGATGGGTCAGGCACCCTGTCCGCCGCCTATATTGAGACAGTCCGCAAATCACCCTAGCTTGCGCCCGCTGAAGGGCATCCTGCATGAGACTGGGCGTGAAAGCCGGCCTGCTGGCGGCGGTCGTGATCGCCGGCGCGTCGGCGTGGCTGGCGATGCGCCAGTTGCAATCGTCCCAGCTCAAGACCAGCGAGATCATCCCCGCGCCCGACGGCCATGCCTATGAATATGTCGCGGCGCGCAACATCGCCTGGGATGCGGCGCGCGCCGGCGCGGCGGCGCGGACCTATCGCGGTCATCCGGGCTATCTGGCGACCATAGACAGCGCCGTGGAATACCAGTTCATCGTGGATCACGTCTTTCCCCGGAAATATCCCGACGTCACCCTTCTGGGCGGCCGCCAGACCGCGCCGGGCGAATGGCGCTGGACGACAGGCCCGGACGGCGCCGCCGATGGCGGCAAGGGCCGGCTGTTCTGGCGCGGCTATGAGCAGGGCGAGGCGGCGGGCGGGCTATATGCCAACTGGATGACATCGGCCTTCCAGCATGGCGGCAAATGGGACACCGCCAGGGTCTGCTGCGTCACGCTGTTTTCATACGGCGTGCCGCAGTTCAGCACCGTGCTGGGCAACGGCGACGCCGAGGAAGGTGTCGCCGGCTATCTGGTGGAATTCGGCGGCTGAGGCCGCCGCGATGTCCCGCGACGGCCCGATGCCTTTGGCGCCTTACTGCCAGTCGCGATCCACCTTGTAGAAGGAATAGCTGGTGTCGCGGATGCTGCCCAGACTGCCGTCATGCCTGGTCAGATCCTTGAGGTCATAGGAAGGCGCTCTGTCGAGTTGTTCCTTGGCCAGTGGAACGATATAGCCGCCCTTGTCCTCGCTATAGTCGAGCAGGGACCACGGCACGGGATAGTATTTCTCGCCCATGCCCAGCACGCCGCCGAAACCCAGCGCCGCGAACAGGATTTGATTGGACTCTTTGTCCAGCACCACGTCTTCGACAGTGCCGATCTTGTCGCCGGCGTCGTTGTAGACGGCGGTGCCCTTCACCTTGGATGCGAGAATGGCGGTGGTGTGGCCGCTGGGGGTCGTCATGCGTTCCTCCAATGTTGGTGTCCAGCGATAACGCGGCGTGCCGCCTGTTGTTGCCGGGACACTCGGAATTCTCTTTCGCAAAATCGAAGGTGCGTTTGCGCACCGAGTTTCTCATGCCGTGTGGGAAACCCCGGCACCGCAGGCACGTTGGGCAAGGGAAGCTTTGCCAAGGAACCCGCCATGACCGTCAGAACCGCCATCGAACAGGCCACAAAATCCGTGCTGGGCGCTTTTTCCCCCGGCGAGGACGAAACCGATATCCTGGACACCCTGCAGGCCGAGCATGACGAGGTGCAGGAACTTCTGGAAAAGCTGACCAAGAGCGAGGACGGCCGGGAACAGAAGCGGCTGGTCGCCAAAATCAAGCAGGCGCTGGTGCCCCATACCAAGGCCGAGGAGCAGGCGGTTTACGATCCGGTCTCGGCGCTCCGCGGCGAGAAGCCCAAGATCGACGGCGCCGAAGGCTATACCGAACACGCGCTGGCCAGCGCCACCCTGCTGCAACTGGACAAGCTTGCCGCCAACACGCCGCAGTTCAAGGCCGCCGCCAAGGTGCTCAAGGAACTGATCGACCATCACGTCCGGGAAGAGGAAAAGAACATCTGGGACGAGGTGAAGGAGAACTTCTCCGCCGAACAGCGCGAACAGATGAATCGCGATTTCCTGGCGGCGAAATCGCTGGTCAAGGTCTTCTGACCTGCGCCGCGCCGCGCCACCACTCGTTCAGCACCAGGGCCAGGGTCAGCGCATCGAACAGCGCGAAGCCAAAGAGCCAGTTGGACCAGTTTTCGTTCAGCTTGATGCCCATATAGGCGATGAAGCCGACCAGGATGAAGGTGGCGACGGGAAATATCCAGCGCCCGCCGCCCTTCAGCAGCACCGTGGCCAGGCCCAGTTTCAGAAGGCCGTGCACCAGCAAATAGAACACGATATAGCCGGCGCCGCTGGTCGCCAGATGCTCGGCGCCCCGGCGGATGGCATGGACGGCGCGCTCATGGCTGCCGTCATACAGTTCGGGCGCGGTGACGCGGATCACCCAGCGATACAGGCGTTGCGGCCCGGTGATCCAGATCACCAGGCCGGCCAATGTCTCCAACCCGCCGTCAAAGCCCTTGATGGCGATGGTCGTGACATAGGCGAGATGGGCGAGCGAACCGCGTTTGGCCATGGCTTTCCCTAGCAGGGCGCGGGCAGTTTCACAAAATCCGCCACAATGGAGATGGGGGCGCCGCCGCTGCGCCGGTCGTGCGGCAAGGCGCGCTGCACGAACATCTCTTCATCCGGGATCGGTTCGGCCAGGAAGGTGAAATCGTCCAGGAAGCATTGGTAAAACGTGACCTGGCTTTTGCGGATTTCCGATTTCAGCACCAGATGGGTGATCAGTTCATAGCGGGGAAACCACAGATGCGCCTCGCCGCCGCCGGCGAACCGCACCCGCGCATCGCCGGTCGCTGTGTCCAGCCAGGGGCTGGCCCCCATCAGCATGTCGCCGATCACTCGGCCGCGCGCGTCATAGACCGAGCGCCGCTTGTGGATAGGCGAGCGATAGTCCGGCACGCTGAGGCGAAACACCCCGCCCGGTTTCAGCACCCGCCAGATTTCATCCAGCACCGCCGGCACCTTGTCCATCGGCAGGTGCTCCAGCACGTCCTGGGCCTGGACCTTGGCGATGACGCCGTCGGCGAAGGGCAGCGGTTCGGTGAGATTGTGCCGGACTTCGCGGTCATGCGCCGGCTCCAGCGCCAGGCCGATGAATTGCGGCACATGGTACTGGCGTTCATGCGGCCCCAGGCTGCCGAAATAGAGATACTGTTCCATCTCAGCGCGGAAACAGCGCCTGCAGGTCGGCGACGGTCTTGTTCACCGTTTCCTGGGTGAGGTCGCCGTCCGAGGCCTGGCTCATCGCCTTCAGGCTCATGCCCTTGAACAAAGGATAGCGGATGTCGCTCAACAGGCCGGGGATGTCGCGATCCAGGATGGCCTTGGCCTGGGGATCGGCGGCGATCTTTTCCACCGGCGTATCCTGCGTATAAACCGGATTGTCCAAGGGCACCGGCGCCGCGGCAGCGGACGCTGGAGCGGCGGCGGGTTCTTGCAGGGCGGATTCTGGCGGCGGCGGCGCATCCACCGCTGCCGGTGCCTCGGGCGCCTGGGCCAAAGCGGGCGTGAGGGCGGGCAGGGACAGCAGCAGCATCGCCGCAAAAGCCGTTCGCAGGAACATGACCCGAGCCTTAGTTGACGCCATCCGTGTGGCCTGTCTCCAAGTGTGTGCGCGCATTGTGACGGCACAACATGCCGATGCTCACATTAAAACGGTGTCAGAAGTTTGCCGCCCGCGACATTCAGACGATGATGTCCACCGGACGGTGCGGATCGGTGTCCTTGTCATGGGCATCCGACGGCAGGGACGCGGCCATCCACTTGGCGCGTTCTTCCAGCGCCGTCGCAGCCTGCAGATACAGTTTGCGGTCGCTGTTGGGCGGGGTGTTGGCCGCCAGCTGGCGCAGCTTGATCGCCACGCCCATCAGGTTGCGAAGATCGCTGCCGATTGCAGAATGGGCCATGCAACCAATAACGCGCGATCACGCGCAACAGCCTGCGAAACCTGACTTTCTGGTTAAAGTTGCGTGAAATCGGGGCGTTTTGCGAAAGGCCGATTGTCGCAATTCCATATCTTGTAATTGTTGCACTGCAACATAATATGGGAGTAGCACGTCATGTGGCGGAAACTGGTGAGCATCATGCGGTTCGAGACTCTGGGCCCTGGTGGCAAGGCCAATCCGCTGAAGCGCCGCCCGGCGCCGGCGGCGACGGCACTGGTGGAAACCGCCTTTGCGCCCAATCCGGGCAATCTGCGCATGTTCAGCTATCTGCCCCCCGGCATAAAGGCCGGCGCGCCGCTGGTGGTGCTGCTGCATGGCTGCGGCCAGACCGCCGCCGGCTATTGCCTTGGCACGGGCTGGAACGAACTGGCCGGCCGGCTGGGCTTTGCCGTGCTGGCGGCCGAACAAAAGGCCGTCAACAATCCCAACACCTGTTTCGACTGGTTCCTGCCCGACGACATCGCGCGCGGCGTGGGCGAGGCCGCTTCCATCGCGGCGATGATCCAGACCATGCTGGATGCGCATAAGCTCGACGCCAGGCGGGTCTTCATCACCGGCCTGTCGGCGGGTGGGGCGATGACGGCGGCGATGCTGGCAAGCTATCCCGAACTGTTCGCGGGCGGCGCGATCATCGCGGGCCTGCCCTATGGCGCGGCGGCGAATGTGCGCGAGGCGCTGGAGTCCATGCGCAGCGCGCCGCTGCGCACGCCGCGGCAATGGGGCGATGCGGTGCGCGCGGCATCGGATTTCAAAGGCCCCTGGCCGCGTATCTCGATCTGGCATGGCGGCATGGATGCGACGGTCAATCTCACCAATGCCCAGGCCAGTGTGGCGCAATGGGCCGATGTGCATGGCCTCGAACTGACCGCGGCGAAGCCGCAGCAGGTGGACGGCGCCATCCGGCTCAGTTGGGGCGATACGCTGGAAGTCTATACCCTGCCGGCCCTGGGCCATGGCACGCCGATCGCATCGCGCGATGCCGGCACCCCCATGCCCTTCATCCTGGAGGCGGGGATCTCGTCTTCCAGCCGCATCGCGGAATTCTGGGGGCTGACCGAAAAGGCGGCCAAGCCCAAGCCGGTGCGCATCGTGCCGCCGGTGGAACCGCCGGTCGAGCAGCCCGTCGAGCAGCCAGCGGTGGTGGAACAGACGACGCTGCCGCAGATCGAAGCGGCGCTGGGTATGGCCGACGAGCCGCCCACGGTGCGCCGCAACCGGATCGAAGACCTCATCCGGCGGGCGTTGACGGCTGCCGGGCTTGTCAAGAAACGCTGATCAAAGCCGTCCGGCCAGTATCAGGATCAGGACGATGACCAGCACCAGGCCCAGGCCGCCGGACGGGCCATAGCCCCAGCCGGTGGAATAACCCCACAGGGGAACCGATCCCAGGATCGCCAGAACAAGCACAATCAGCAGAACCAGGCGCGGCATCGGGTTCCTTCCTTGTGGTGCCTGCGGTAACGCGCGGAAAGTCTTCGCGTTTCAGAACCCCTAGCCAGCCGTTGCCGCCTTCAGTACGCTCCCGCGCCATGGCAGACAGCAAAGACGTTCCGTCGCTGATAGACACGCGCCGCGCCCAGATGTTTCCCCATCTGGACGAACACGACTTCGCGCGGCTGCGCCGTTTCGGCGAAGTGCGCAGCTTTGCGGCCGGTACCAGCATCATGAAGGCGGGCGACATCGCGCCGGGCATGGCCTTTGTCCTGAAAGGCGAGATCGACGTGCGCCAGGGCGGGGCGGTGTCGGGGCGCGAATCCATCGTCAAGCACGGTCCCGGCTCCTTCCTGGGCGAACTGGCGCAATTGTCCAACCGCCCGGCGCTGGTGGACGCCGTCGCCGAGACCGATGTGGAAGCCATCGTGGTGCCGCCGCGCCGGCTGCGCGATGTGCTGGTGCAGGAAGCCGAACTGGGCGAGCGCATCATGCGGGCGCTGATTCTGCGCCGCGTCGGGCTGCTGCAATCCGGCCAGACCGGGCCGATCCTGATCGGGCCGGCCGGCAGCATGGACATGCTGCGGCTGGAGAATTTCCTGCGCCGCAACGGCCATCCCCTTCGTGCGCTGGATTCCGGCAGCGACAGCTGCGCCCAGACCCTGCTGGAAAAATTCACCATCCAGCCGGAGCACCTGCCCATCGTGCTGTGTCCCGGCGGCCAGATCCTGCGCAATCCCAGCGAAAGCGAGCTGGCGCGCTGCATCGGCCTGGTCAAGCCTATTGATCCCGATCATGTCTATGACGTGGCCGTGGTGGGCAGCGGCCCGGCGGGCCTGGCCTGCGCCGTCTATGCCGCGTCGGAGGGGCTTTCCACTTTGGTGCTGGACTGCCGCAGCTTCGGCGGCCAGGCGGGTGCTTCGTCGCGCATCGAGAATTACCTGGGCTTTCCCACCGGCATTTCCGGCCTGGCGCTGATGGCGCGCGCCTACAACCAGGCGCAGAAATTCGGCGCCGAGATCGCCATTCCCGATGAAGCCCGGCTGCTGGCCCCCGACGACAGCGGACTGTTCACCCTCACGCTGGGCAATGACGAGACCGTCAGGGCGCGCACGGTGGTGCTGGCGGGCGGGGCGCGCTATCGCCGCCTGAACATAGACAATCTTTCGGAGTTCGAAGGTTCCTGCATCCATTACTGGGCCAGCGCCGTGGAAACGCGGCTTTGCGCCGGCCAGGAAGTGGTACTGACCGGGGCGGGCAATTCGGCGGGGCAGGCGGTGGTGTTCCTGGCCGGCAAGGTCCAGAAGCTCTGGATGGTGGTGCGCGGCCGCAGCCTTGAAGCCACCATGTCGCAATATCTGGTTGACCGCATCCGGGCGCTGTCCAATGTCGAAGTGGTGCTGCGCACGGAAATCTGCGGCCTGGGCGGCGCCGAAGGCGTGCTGGAAAGCGTCACCCTGCAACATCACGAAAAGGGTGAGAAGAACACCTATCCCGTCAGCCACATCTTCTCCTTCATCGGCGCCGATCCCAACACCGACTGGCTGGAAGGCTCCGACATCCAGCTCGACGCCAAGGGTTTCGTGGTGACGGGCAAGGACAACAACCATCTGCTGGCGACCAGCCGCGAGGGCGTCTTCGCGGTGGGCGATATCCGTTGCGGCTCGGTCAAGCGGGTGGCGGCGGCGGTGGGCGAGGGCTCGACCGTGGTGTCGGCCATCCATGCCTATCTCGCCCGCCAGCGCGCCGGGATGGCGGAGGCTGCGGAGTAATAAGCCATTATTGTCATGGCCCGGCTTGACCGGGCCATCCAGAGCCGCTTCTCATATTTGACCGTTTGCCCTGGATGGCCCACGCGGTGGTGGGCCATGACAAGGAAAGAGTTTGATGGCCGACAACGATTTCTGTTCGCATCTCGACACCATCCAAAAAGTCACGCCGTCCGCCAGGGGTTGCGAAGACTGCCTGGCGCTGGGCTGGGAATGGTTTCACCTGCGGGTCTGCCGCACCTGCGGCCATGTCGGCTGCTGCGACCAGAGCCGGGGCAAGCACGCCACCAAACACTTTCACCGCAGCAAGCATCCCATCATCGAGGGCTATGATCCCCCGGAGGGCTGGGGCTGGTGCTATGTTGATGAAGTGACGTTCGACCTGGGCGGTTTCACCACCCCGCAGGTCGGCCCGATTCCGCGTTATTATTGAAAGGCATCCCATGCACGAGAAAATCCGCGAAGGCTTCGATGTCTTCCTCCATGACGGGGAGAAATCCTTCGGCGCCGTGCGCCAAGTCCGCAAGAACGAGATCGTGGTCTATGTCGAGAATGCCGGCGACTTCGAAATCCCCTTCAGCGCCATCAAGGACGCCGAGGCCGAGAAGGTGATCCTGGATTCCGCCCTGCTCGACCCCAGGCTGATTGAAGCGATCCGCCGCGCCCATGTCGGCGAAGACCCGCGTATCCCCTGAGCCATGCGTTTCGCCGCCGCTGCCATTCTTTGCCTGTTCATCCTGCCCGCCGCCGCCGCGGATGACCCCGCGCGGATGCGCGACAATGAAATGGCGCGCCTGAAAGACCAGGCCGCGCGGGTCACCATCACCCGCGACGACTGGGGCATCGCCCATGTCCATGGCAAGAGCGACGCCGATGCGGTGTTCGGCATGGTCTATGCCCAGGCCGAGGACGATTTCAACCGGGTCGAAAGCAACTACGTCACCAACCTTGGCCGCACCGCCGAAACCGAAGGCGAGAAAGCCATCTGGGCCGACCTGCGCCAGAAGCTGTTCCTCGATCCGGTGTTCCTGAAGGCGCAATATGCCAGAAGCCCGGCGTGGCTGAAGGCGGTGATGAACGGCTGGGCCGACGGGCTGAACTATTATCTGATGACCCATACCAGGGTGATGCCGCGCGTCATCCGCCATTTCGAACCCTGGATGGCGCTGAGCTTCACCGAAGGTTCGATCGGCGGCGATATCGAGCGCATCGCCCCGGCGGGGCTGGAGGCTTTCTATGGCAACGCCCGCACGGGTTTTGTCGAAAAGCCCGATCTCTCTTATCGCGAGCCGGTGGGCTCCAACGGTTTCGCCATCGGTCCCAGCGACAGCGCCAGCGGCCATGCCCTGCTGATGATAAACCCGCACACCTCCTTCTTCTTCCGCAGCGAATTGCAGATGACCAGCGACGAGGGCCTGCATGCTTATGGCGCCGCGACCTGGGGCCAGCCCTTTATCTATCAAGGCTTCAACGAGCATGTCGGCTTCATGCACACCTCGACGACGCTGGACGCGATTGACGAATTCGCCGAAACGGTGACGCAGAAGAACGGCAAGTGGTTTTACAAATATGGCAATGAGGAACGGCCGCTGATCGTCAAGCGCGTCACGGTGTTCTACAAGGCCGCCGATGGCTCGATGGACAAGCGCGTCTTCACCACCTTTGCCACCCATCACGGCCCCATTGTGCGGGAAGCTTCTGAAAAGGAAGGGGGCGGAAAGTGGATCGCCTATGCCATGATGAACAAGCCGGTGGAGGCGCTGGAGCAGAGCTTCCTGCGCACCAAGGCCGGCGACTATGCCGGCTTCATGAAGGTGGCGGGGCTGCAGGCCAATTCCTCCAACAACACGCTGTTCGCCGACGATAAAGGAGAGATCGCACTGCTGCTGCCGCAGTTCGATCCCAGGCGCGACGACCGCTTCGATTACCTGAAGCCGGTGGATGGCAGCGATCCCGCCACCGACTGGCAGGGCCTGACGCCGCTGGACGCGCTGGTGCATGTGACCAATCCCAGGCTGGGCTGGCTCTACAACACCAACAATGGCCCCTGGTCGGGCGCCGGTCCCGACAGCCCCAAGCGCAGCGACTATCCCCGCTACACCGACAGGCTGGGCGAGAATGCCCGCGGCTGGCATGCCACCGAAGTGCTGACCGCGCACCGCAACCTGACGCTGGACGATCTGGTGCAGAAGATCGCGCATGATTCCCACATGCCCGCTTTCGACCGTTTGATCCCACTGCTGGTCGCGGACCAGGCCAGGACGCCGGACGCCAAACTGGCGGAACAGGTGGCACTGCTGAAGGGCTGGGACCGCCGCTGGTCCGACCATTCGCTGGCGACCTCGCTGGCGGTGTTCTGGGGCGAGGCGCTGTGGGACAAATGCGCCGCCGCCGCCAACGCCGCCGGTGTGCAGGTGCTGGACTATATGATCGCCAGCAGCACGCCGCAGCAGCGGCTATCGGCGTTGGCCGAAGCCAGCGCGCGGCTGCAAAAGGATTTCGGCAACTGGCGCACCCCATGGGGCGAGATCAACCGCCTGCAACGCAATGACGGCGCCATCGTGCAGCATTTCGACGACGCCAAGCCCTCGATCCCGGTGCCCTTCGCCTCGTCGCAATGGGGCTCGCTGGCCTCGTTCGGGGCCAAACGCTATCCGGGCACGCGCCGCTATTATGGCACCAGCGGCAACAGCTTTGTCGCGGCCGTGGAGTTCGGGCCGAAAGTGCGCGCCATCGCCATCAGCACCGGCGGCGAAAGCGGCGACCCCGCGTCACCGCATTTCTTCGACCAGGCAATCCGTTATGCCCATGAGGAATTGCGGCCGGTATATTTCTGGCCGGAAGACCTCAAAGGCCATATCACCGCAACCTATCGCCCGGGCGAATAGCCCATTCGTGCGTCAGGCGTCGGTTTTCTCGGGCTCGGTTTGGGGCCAGGGCGTCACGACCGGAATGAAGTCCGTCGCCGGCTCGGCGAACTCGGACCCGAAAGCGGCCGGGCTGACGATCTCCAGATATTCCATGTCGGGGGAATAATCGAACAGATAGTGCGTCATGCCGGGGCGCTGGTGTACCACGTCGCCGGCCTCGACCAGCGTGACCTTGTCCTCATACATGAACTTGGCCCAGCCCTTGGTCATGTAGACGATCTGGAAGTCGCAGACATGATAATGCCAGCCTGTGCCTTCGACCGGCGGTTTGTTGGCCTTGACCAGATGGGCGATCACCTTGCCCTTGGTGGCGTCGGCGATCCCCAGGTCGCGGTACATGAAGAAATCGCGCAAGCCGCCCTGCTTGAACTCGGTATCGCCCGGCTTGACGTGGCTGAAGGTGGTGTCGGTCTCAGGCCTGGCCATGCTGCTGTTCCCCATATTGCGCCGCACCATTAAGGCATCAAAACCGGGGCTTGAAAAGAGCCTATAAAACTTAGGGTCAAAGGATTTCGCGGCGGCGGCCCGCCAAAAACCGTGCGGTGCAGCAGGCGTAGCTATTGGGCGATAGGGTGCAGGCCGCCGGCCTTCCAGGCGGGCGCGGCGGCGCGGGATGCCGCAAAGGCGATAAAGGCCTGGGCGCCGGTTGTGTCCATGCCGGCCAGGACGATGCCGGCGGAAATATCCACCGAGATGCCGCTGGGCATGGGGCCCACCAGTTTCACCGCCGGATCGTTGGCCAGTTCCGGCAGCAATTGCAGCGCGATGTCGGCCTGACCGCTTGCCAGCCCGCCGACGGCCAGGCCCTTGACCGGCACGCGATGCACGCCCTGGTATTCGGGCTGTTTCAGCAAGCCGTCAATCATCACCCCCGCCGAGGTGCCGGCGGACGGATCGGCATAGGCGACGCCCTTGGCCCGCTTCAAGGCGGCGAGGAATTTTTCCGGCGTCGAGATGTCGGGCACGGGCTGGCTGGCCTTCACCGCCACACCCACCGGCACACTGCCGATCGGGGTCATGCCCGCCACGCCGGCCAGGGCGGGAAAGTCGGTGGAAGGCAGCAACACCACATCGCCGCCGCCCGCCGCCAGCGCCTGCTGCACCTTGTCCCGGCTGCCGCCCGACACCGTGACGGCGACGCCGGTCTTGGCCGTGAACAGCGCCGCCACCGCCTGGGCGCCGGGCAGGACGGAGGCCGGTCCCAGAACGGTCAGGGCCCAGGCCGGCCCCGCCGCCAGCAGTGCGATTGAGAGAAAAGTGGCAAGCGGTCGGAGCATCGGTCGTTGAACTGCCTGTCAGGAAATCCGGCTGGCGCCGTGGAAATTGTCTTTCGGGTCCACCTTCAGCACATCCACGATGTACTGTTTGTTCTCCGCCAGCAACTGTTCCATCGTGCCGCCCTTGGGGATCATCGAGGCGTCGAAATCCAGCGTCACCCAGCCCCTGTAGTTCCTGGCGAGCAGGAATTTCTGGATCGCGGGAAAATCCACGCCGCCGGAATCGGTTCCCACCATGCTGCGGAACCAGCCATGGCCGCCGGCTTCGGGGCCCGAACGCGGCACCGCCACCTTGCGGTTGCCGCGCAGGTTTTTGGGCGCATCCTTGTAATGGATTTCGGCGATGCGCGGCCAATAGGTCGTCAGGGTTTCCATCGGATCGATGCCGCCCAGCACCAGGTGCGAGGTGTCGGCCGTCATCCAGACAAAATTGGGATCGGTCTCCTTCATCAGCAGGTCCAGCTCATGCTGGGTCTCCACCAGCGAGTTGACATGGGGATGGGGCGCCAGCTTGATGCCGTCCTTGAGGATTTCGCGCCCGATCCGGTTCAGGCTGTCGGCGCAGCGTTTGACCTGCTCGTCGGTGGTGTCATAGCTGTCGGGGCGCGGGCCCATGTTCATCTTGAAGTGGTTGACATAGCCGAATGGCTTGATGAATCCGCGCACGAAGTTGATGTGATCGGCCACCGTCTTGTCGGCCACCGCCGGATCGAAGAAATTGCCGCTGAAGTTGGGCCCGCCGCCGTTCGAGCAGCTCGCCATGCGGATGTTGTGGTCCTCCATCAGCGTCTTCAGCGCCAGCGGCTTGTCGAGATAGTTCACGACATTGTGACGGAAGGGCTCGACGCCGGGGAAGCCCAGCTTTTCGCCGACCTTGATGGCCTCCTCGATATCGGTCTCCCACGAGATGGCGCTATAGGCATAGCGGAAGGGCAGGGGCCTGGCGGCGGCGGCCCCGATGCCAATGGCGCCCAGGGCGGCCGAAGTCTGCAGGAAATGGCGGCGGTTCATGGCGGGCTCCCGATATTTTTTGGCGGTGTTTTTCTGGTTGCGGCGAGATTTGCACACACGGGCCTGAACCGGAAGGCCCATTCGGGCGTAGACAGGAACGCAAATCTCCCCCAGAAATCGGAATTATGCCGACATTCAAAGCCTTTATGGCGGCGGGCGTCACCGCATTGCTGTCGCGGCTTTCGCCCTTCGCCGCCATCAACCTGCTGGTGCCCAGGACCGGCTATGCGGTGCATCGCGGCTTCGCCTATGGCGGCGATCCGCGCCAGATGCTGGACATCTATGTGCCCGACGGGCTGACGGCGCCGGCGCCGGTGCTGCTGTTCTTCTATGGCGGCGGCTGGCAGGGCGGGCGGCGCGCCGACTATCTGGCGTTCGGCCAGGCCTTCGCCAGCGCCGGCATGGTGGTGGCGGTCGCGGACTACCGCCTCTATCCCCAGGTCAAATATCCCGGCTTTGTCGCGGACGCGGCCGGCGCGCTGGCCTGGGTCCATGGCCATATCCGCGAACTTGGCGGCGATCCGGCGCGCATCTTCGTCAGCGGCCATTCCGCCGGCGCCTTCAATGCCGTGATGCTGGCCAGCGAGCCCGAATTCCTCGCCGCCCATGGCGGGGACCTGTCCTGGATACGGGGCGTGATCGGCATTTCCGGGCCCTATAATTTCCTGCCCATGAGCGATCCCGTCTATGTGGACATGTTCCACGGCACCAACAACACCGGCGGCATGCCGGTCTATCATGTGGACGGCAGGCGTCCGCCCATGCTGCTGGCGACCGGCACCGCGGACGCTACAGTGGGGATGGGCAACACCGACGACATGGAAAAAAAGCTCAGGCAGTTCGGCAGCCCGGTGACGGTGAAAAAGTACCGGGGCACCGGCCATATCGGCATCCTGCTGTCGCTGGTGCCGGGCTTTCGCGGCATGACAAGCCTGCGCCAGGACATGATCGCCTTTATCCGTTCGCATTCGTGAGCAGGACAAAACACGTCCTGCCCGACCGGCTGCGGCCGGGACTGAGACTGGTATTCTGCGGCACCGCCGCCGGACGGCAATCGGCGCTGAAGAAACTCTATTACGCCAATCCGCAGAACAAGTTCTGGCCCACCCTGCACGCGGTGGGGCTGACGCCGCGCCTGTTCGCGCCCGGCGATTATCCGCTGCTGCTGGACATGGGCATCGGGCTGACCGACATCGCCAAGTTCACCTTCGGCATGGATCACCAGCTGCCCGCCGACGCGCTGGGGCCGGACGCGGTCGCGGCGCTGAAGGCGCGCATCGCCAGGGCGCGGCCCGCCATCCTGGCTTTCACCAGCCTGAATGGCGGCCGCAAGGCGATGGGCGGCAAGGCGGTCGCCGGCGAACAGCCCGCAACCCTGGGCGGGACGCGGGTGTGGATCCTGCCGTCGCCGTCGCCGCTGGCCGCCAATCACTGGGACATCGGGCCGTGGCAGACGCTGGCGGACGCGGTAAAAGCATTGCCGGAGTGATGGGAATATCCCCGTGAAACTGAACCTGGGCTGCGGCGGCCAGATATTGCCGGGCTATGTCAATGTGGACCTGTTCGGCGCGCCCGACCTGCGCTGGGATCTTGAGGCCTTTCCCTGGCCGTGGCCGGACAGCACGGTGGACGAGGTACTGCTCAACCGCACACTGGAACATCTGGGCCAGGCCCCGCGCACCTTCATCGCCATCATGAAGGAGTTGTACCGGGTCTGCCGCGGCGGCGCGCAAGTGCGCATCGTGGTGCCCCATCCCCGCCACCATGGAAATGTTCTCGCGCCGCCGCAATCTGGAATGGCAGGCGGGAAATGTCGCCAACACGCCGCTGGCGCTGCATCACGGCGTGGACTTCGAACTGGTCCATGCAATGTCGCAACTGGACGAGCCTTATCTGACGCGCTACCGCAGCGGCGAACTCGGCACCGCCCAGCTGCAGGAACTGGAGCGCAGCCTGAACAACGTCGTGCTGCAGATCGAGATGATCTGGAAGTCGTCAAGCCGCAGGGCGGCTATCCGACGCGCCGCGCCACGGTCAGGCCGGCGATCAGCAGCACGGCGAAGATCACCAGGAAGATGAAGAACAGCGTCTTGGCGATGGCGATGCTGGCGCCCGCCACGCCGGTAAAGCCCAGCGCGCCCGCGATCAGGGCGATAACCAGGAAAATCAGGGCCCATCTCAGCATGAGGCTACTCCACGTTTCGAAATCCTAGTGGAAATGCGAATCGAAGCGCGAAAGTTCCCCGCGTGACGACAAACTGTCGCGAAAGCTATTGCGGTGCCGTGCGTGTGTGGGTCATCTCGTGCAGCAGCTGTTCCGCCGGCTTGTCCGGGGAGGCGGCCCCGGGCGGCTGGCCGGGCACCGTCGCGGGCGCATTGGCGAAGGTCCAGTCCACGATGGCGGCCACCGCTTTGCCCAGAGCCTGCTGCAGTGCTTGCGCGGCGGCGGCGGCGGTGTTGGCCGTGGCCGGTGCCGTCTGCGTGGTAGTGAAGCCGGCCAGGATTCTGCGGCCATGCGTGGTGGCGAGATTGACATAGAAGGTCACCTGCGCGACGGGAATGCCGTCGCGTTCCGCATAGCGGGTCTCGAAATCCTTGACCGCGAGCACCAGGTTATAGTCGGCATGCAAGGCGTCCTGTTCCTTGGCGACGGCCTCGATGCGGCCCGACGCCTCGAAGCCGTCCACCACCACCTCTTGCAGGAGCGTGGGGAGCGGCGCGGGATAGTTGGCCTTGGCGTAATAGTCCATGCTGCCGTCAGGCTGCAGCAGGGCGATGCGGTCGCCATCCAGCCCGCCGGCCGGGTCGGAGAGCACAATAGCGAGCGACCAATGCACCTTGTCGCCGCCCGCGGCGGGCAAGGCGGGGCGCAGGGGATAGATCATGCCCGCCTCGGGCGGGCCGATCAGGTTGCCGCTGCAGGCCGACAGCGCCAGCGAAGCTGCGCCGGTCAGGAAAATACGCCGCGCGATCATTTCGCGTCCCCCCCATTGGAACTGTCCTTGGGCTCATAGCCCTTGCGCCGGTCGCCGAACAGCAGCTTGGTCGGCTGGCGGTTGAGCTGGTCGGAAAACTGGGTGAGGTTGGCGACGAGGCGGCGCACTTCGCCGATCAGGTCGGACAGCTGCGCCAGGCCGTCGCCATTGATGAAGGCGTCGGCATCGTCGGCCACCTTGCCGTATTTCTGCACTGTCAGGTCCACATGCTCCAGCGTGGGCCGAAGACCGTTGGAGGCGGCGCTGAGATTGGCCATCGCCTTGTTGGCATTGGCGATGGTGGCGTCGATGTCGGCCGAGCGCTTGGCGATGGTGGCGGTGGTTTCGTCCAGGTTGGCCAGCACATGGGCGATGGCGCGGCGGTTGTCGTCGTTGAGCAGGTCGTTGAGCCGCGAGGCCGCCACATTGAGCTTGGCGACGACCTCGGGCGCGGACTGCTGCAGCTGGGCGAAGGTGGAAGGCCGCGTCCTTATGACCGGATAGCGCTCGCCCTCCTTGGCCACCAGCAACGGCGCGCTGGCGGTGCCGCCGGTGATTTCCACAAAGCTGCCGCCGGTGAAGCCCTGACTGTCGATCGAGGCGACGCTGTCTTCGCGGATGTTGAGGTTGGGCTGCACCTGCAATGTCACGATCACGCGCTGCGGATCGCTGGGATCGAACTCCAGCGCGGTGATGCGGCCGACCTCGATGCCGTTGTAGCGGGTGATGGTGCCCTTGCCCAACCCGGTGACCGGGCCTTTGAAATAGGACTGGTAATAGGCGTATTCCTGGCTGTACTGCGCGCCCGCCAACCATAGGATGGTGACCACCAGCCCGATGACACAGGCCAGCACGAAGGCGCCGACGGCGACGTAATTGGCTTTTGTTTCCATCAGACTTTGTCCATTGAAGCCGGGTCCATCGAAGCCAGCGCCGCGCGGCCGCGCACGCCCGAGAAATAGTCCTTGATCCAGGGGTCGTCGTTCTTGCGCAGTTCCGCGATGGTCCCGATCACCAGCTTCTTGTTGACCAGCACCGCGATGCGGTCGGTGACGGCGCGCAATGTGTCTATGTCATGGGTCACCAGGAACACCGTCAGGCCCAGGGCCTTTTGCAGCCGCTTGATCAGCTCGTCGAACTGGTTGGCCGAGATCGGGTCCAGTCCCGCCGTCGGCTCGTCCAGGAACAGCAGTTCGGGGTCCAGCGCCAGGGCCCGCGCCAGGCCGGCGCGTTTTTTCATGCCGCCCGACAGTTCGGAGGGAAACTTGTTGGCGGTGTCGGCGGGCAGGCCGACCATGGTGAGTTTCATGGCGGCGATCTCATTCATCAGCGCCTGCGACATGGAGGTATATTCGCGCAAGGGCACCTGGATGTTCTCCGCCACCGTCTGGGCGGAAAACAGCGCCCCTTCCTGGAACAAGACGCCCCAGCGCATTTCCAGCTTGCGCATGGCGCGGCCTTCGACATCGCCGGTTCGGTTGCCGAAGACTTCGATGGTGCCGTCCAGCGGCTGGATCAGGCCGATGATGGAACGCAGCAGCACCGACTTGCCGGTGCCCGAGCCGCCGACCACGCCCAGCACCTCGCCGCGCCGCACGTCCAGGTCGATATGGTCGTGGATGATATTGGAGCCGAAGCCGTTGACCAGGCCGCGGATCCTGATGATCGGTTGTTTTTCGCCGGTGCTGTCCGCCATCAGATCCCCAGCACCGAGAACATGATGGAAAAGGCGGCGTCCAGCACGATCACCAGGAACACCGATTCCACCACCGAACGCGTGGTCAGCAGGCCGACGCTGGCGGCGTTGCGCTCGACCTGGAAGCCTTCGTAACAGCCCACCAGCGCGATCACGAAGGCGAAGACCGGCGCCTTTATCAGCCCCACCATCAAGGTGTTGACGCTTACCGCGCCCTGCAACTGGCGCATGAACACCGGGATGGTCATGTTGAGGTCGAAATAGCACATGATGGCGCCGCCGACGATGCCCATGATGTCGGCATACAGGGTCAGCAGCGGCAGGGCGATCACCAGCCCGATGATGCGGGGCAGCACCAGCGTGTCCACCGTGTTGAGCCCCATGGTCTGCATGGCGTCGATCTCTTCATTGACGCGCATGGTGCCGAGCTGGGCGGTGAAGGCCGAGCCGGAACGGCCCGCCACGATGATCGAGGTCATCAGCACGCCCATCTCGCGCAGCACGATGATGCCAAGGCCGTTCACCGTGAGGTTCTGCGCCCCGAACTGCTTGAGCTGATCCACCGCCTGATAGGCCAGCACCACGCCGATCAGGAAGGACAGCAGCCCGACAATGGGCAGGGCGTTGATGCCGGTCTCTTCCACCTGGTGGACGATGGCGGCGATGCGCAGGTTGTGCCGGGGGCTGGCGATGGCTTCGCCGCTCTCGATGGTGACCCGGCCCAGATACTCCAGCATCGAAACGGTCTGGCCCCAGGCATGCATGGTGGCACGCCCGATCCGGTACAGCCGGCCGCGAAAGCCGGGGGGAATGCGCGAGCGGTGCGGCTCGGCCTTCTGCTCCTGGTCCAGGTTTTCCAGCAGCGGGCCATATTGCGCCGGCACGTTCAGCGCCCCCTGGCCGCCCATGGCGCGGCGGGTGCGCAGCAGCAGCCAGGCGCCGGCGCTGTCCAGCCGGGTGATCTTGCTGGCGTCTATCTCCTTGAATTTTTCTTGGGCGCCATCGGCGTTTAGCGCATTCAATTCGCGGTCCAGCCGGGCGCTTTCGGCGATGGTCCAGGCACCGCCCACGGCAAGCACGCCCCGGTCCAGCTTGAACCAGGCGTCCGGCTCGTCGGCTACGGCTTCAATGGAGGTCAAGACGATGTCCCGCGCGCCGGAGAATACGACGCTGTATTAGAACTACAATGCGAGAAACTGATGAAAAGTTCCATGAGTTCCGATTGCCGTCGGCATTTGGGGATAACTGCATGATTGTACTTGCGGTCAAAACGAATCGGGGGTTTGATTTCAACATGAGGTCCGGGGAACGGCGCTGATGCTCAGGGCGCCGTGATGAACCGGAAACCTCTGGCCCCTGCCGGGACCGAGGCGCAAGCCAAGGAAAACGGAGAGCACTGGGGGGCAGCGTAAGAGCGAAAGCAAGGACGCTGTACCGATGGACCTGCAAGCGGCGGTAACCGCAATGCAGGCCGCAAGACACCGGGTCGCGAGACCAGGCCGCAAGGCCGAGCCGATTAAGCCAGGCCGCGAGGCCGGGTCGAAAAGTGTGGTGTCCGGCGGAGCCGGCGGATGGGACATGCAAATGGCCCTTCAGTTGGTGCGTCGCGAACAGCCGGAAGGGTGAGGGTCCCGCAAGGGATCGTACACAGAGCCGGCGCACTGATGATGCAGTGAGGCGAGCGCGAAAGCGCCCGCCTCTTCTGCTTTCTGCCGGCCCCTTCTGTTTTCGGGATAGGTGCTCGGCCGCTCGCCTAAGCTCGCGGCGTTCACCGCTTTCGCAGGTCCACTGGACCTGCTCACGCGCTTCGCGCGCCGCGGCTCACTCGGCAGGCGCCGCGTAAACGGCCTTGGGCGCATGCGGGTGCCGCCGCACGCCCTTCAGCATCAGCCGCACCGCCTCGTAATGGATGGCGACCACCACCTTCAAGGTCATCAGCGGATAGGCCAGCAGCATTTTCAGCAAGGCGCCGTCGGTCAGTGCGCGGCGCGCGCCCGTGAAGCTGGCGGTCAGTATCGGGTTGCCCGCCTCGTCTTCATTGATCGCGACCGCGACAGTGACGCCCGGCGGACGGATGCGGAAGTGATAGCGGCAGTCGCGCGACAAAAACGGCGAGACATAGAAATCCTTGGCGCAGCCATGGCGGATCAGCGTCTGCTCTTCGCCGACCGGCAATACATAGGCGTGGCGCTCGTCATAGGTATTGTGGACCTCGTAGACGATCGCCTTCAGCGCGCCGTCCCCGGCATGGCAGAACCACACGCTGAGAGGATTGAAGACGTAGCCCAGGATGCGCGGATAGCACAGCAGGCGGCGCGCGCCGTCCGCCGCCAGGCCGTGCTGCGCCAACAGGCCATCCAGCCATTCCTTCAGCGGCCGTCCATCGCCATGATCGCGGTCATGGAAGCTGAACAGGCCGAAGCGGTTCCATTTGAACAGCCGCATCGTTCTGTCCAGGCTCGCCAGTTCGTCGAGGTCGAGCAGCAGGGAAAAGACCCTGTATTTGAAGCGGTGGTGACGGGGCGTCAGCCGCCGGTGCATCACCCAGCCTTGGTAGATTGCCGACAAGCTCATGCCCACACCTCCCCCGCGCGCGTCAGCGCGCACAAATGGGGGAGGTGGCCATAGCAGCGCTTGCGATGCGAAGGCCGGAGGGGGTAATTCATGGCTTATTTACGCCCTTGGGCGGGGGGCGGATCAAGCTATTGATCCATCCGGGCCTGCTTTGCGTAATTTCGGCTATGGTGGCTCATGCCCAGCGCGTTCTTTCCCGCTTTCCCGTCCCCGCGATCCGGCGGACGGCGAAGCTTCTGCGCTTTCCGCTCAAAATGACCCGCCCGGCCGAAGCTCTGGAAATGGACGCCTTGCTGGTCCGGGTGGCCCAATGCCAGGATCGCGCCGCCTTTGCCGCCCTGTTTGCCTATTTCGCCCCGCGGGTGAAGGCCTATCTGCTGCGGCTGGGCGCGCCCTCCGCCACGGCCGAAGACCTGGCCCAGGAGGCGCTGCTGAACCTGTGGCGCAAGGCCCATCTGTTCGACCCCCAGAAGGCCAGCGCCGCGACCTGGCTGTTTACCATCGCCCGCAACCTGCGCATCGACGCCCTGCGCCGCGAGAAGCGGCCCGAATTCGATCCCCAGGACCTGATGCCGGAGGCCGGGCCCGATGCCGACGCGGCCATCTCCCAGCAGGACGGCGAGGGCCGCCTGCGCCTGGCGCTCAAGACCCTGCCGCCCGACCAGATCGCGGTGATCGAACTCAGCTATTTCGCCGACAAGCCGCACAGCGAGATCGCCGGCGAACTCGACATTCCGCTGGGCACGGTGAAGTCGCGGCTGCGGCTGGCCATGGCGCGGCTCAAGCAGGCGCTGGGGGAGATGCCATGAGCGCCTCCCACGATATTCACCATCACCCGGATGAGGCGCTGCTGCTGGCCTATGCCGCCGGTACTGCCGACGAAGCGACCAGTCTGGTCGTCGCCACCCACATGCATTTCTGCGTCCTGTGCCGGATGCAGGGCCGCACCCTGGAAAGTCTGGGCGGCGCCATGCTGGACGAATTGACGCCCGCGCCCCTGGCTGGCGACGCGCTGCAGAACACCCTGGCCCGGCTGGACCAGGTGACGCCCTATGAACGGCCGCGCCGCGCCGCCTCGCGCGACGGCACGCCGGCGGTGCTGCGGACGTATCTGGGCGGCGATCTGCGCGACGTGCGCTGGCGCCGGATGGGCCCGCGCCTGAGCTTTGTGGAACTGTTCCGCCGCCGCGACGTCACCGTGCGGCTGTTGCGCGGCGTGCCGGGTGCGGATTCCGGCGCCCACAGCCATGCGGGTGCGGAACTGACCCTGGTGCTCAAGGGCGGCTATACCGATGTGACCGGCAATTACGGGCCCGGCGATTTCCAGATCGCCGATGCCGGCCTGGTTCACAACACCGTCGCCGATCCCGGCGAAGATTGTATCAATCTGTCCGTCACCCATGGCGCGCTGCGCTTCGAAAAGCTGTTGCAGAAGATTGCAGGCCCCTTCTTCGGCTTCTAGGGTCGCTTGCGGTCGGATGGAATCGGAGAACTGTCATCCCGGCCGAGCGCAGCGAGAGCCGGGATCCATTGCGAAGCGAACCGATGGGTCCCGGCTCTGCGCGGTGCTGCCGAATCGCTTGGCCGGGATGACAGTTTTGATGGATGGGTTTGAACGCAAACTGCGCTAAGACTCCGCCCGGGTTTTCTGAAAGCATCCGACCAATGGAAAAAGTTCGTCTCGGCAATACCGGCCTCAAGGTTTCGCGCATCTGCCTGGGCACCATGACCTATGGTTCGCCCAAATGGCGCGACTGGGTGCTGGACGAGGCGGCGTCGCTGCCCTTCTTCCGCCAGGCGCTGGAAGCCGGCATCAATTTCTTCGACACCGCCGACATCTATTCGGTGGGCGGCTCGGAGGAGGTGGTGGGCAAGGCGCTGAAGACCTTCGCCGCCGACCGCGAGGACATCGTGGTGGCGACCAAGCTGTTCAATCCCATGGGGCCGTCGCCCAACCAGAAGGGCCTGTCGCGCAAGCATGTGATGCATGCCATCGACAATTCCCTGAAGCGGCTGGGCCTGGACTATGTCGATCTCTACCAGATCCACCGTTTCGATTATGAGACGCCGATCGAGGAGACCATCGAGGCGCTGCACGATGTCGTGAAGGCGGGCAAGGCGCGCTATATCGGCGCGTCCTCCATGTTCGCCTGGCAGTTCGGCGAATATCTGCACAAGGCGCAGGCGATGGGGATGACCAGCTTCGCCACCATGCAGGATTTCTACAATCTGGTGTACCGCGAGGAAGAGCGCGAGATGCTGCCCTTGTGCCGGGCGCACGGCATCGGCGTCATTCCGTGGAGCCCGCTGGCGCGCGGCTATCTGGGCCGCAGCCATGCCCAGGCGAATGAGGAAAACACCACCCGCGCCAAGAGCGACCATGTCTTCGACCTGCAGCATGGCGATGCCGATGTCGAGATCCTGCGCCGGGTGGAGGAGACGGCGAAAAATCACGGCGTCACCAACGCCCAGATCGCGCTGGCCTGGGTGCTGCACCAGCCGGCGGTCAGCGCCCCCATTGTTGGGGCCTCGAAGACCAAACACCTCGACGACGCCATCGCCGCCACCAGGATCAAGCTGACCGCGGAGGAAATCGCCTATCTGGCCGAGCCCTACCAGCCCAAGCCGGTGATCGGCCATAAATAGCGGCGCGGGTGTGTTCCAGCCGGCGGCATGCTAGATACGCTCCGTGCAAGACAGCAAGCTGACGGCCCGGAACGCTCATCTCACGGAAATGCTGCGGCAGGCGGGGCTGGACGCCGAGGCGCAGGTCGTCGCGGCGCGCATCCAGGCGGTGCTGACGGACGAAATCCATCATCGCATGAAGAACATGCTGACGATGGTCACGGCCATCGTCCGCCAGAGCCTGCGCGCCGCCCCCAGCCTGGCCGATGCCGAAGCCGCCATCGGCGCGCGCCTGATCGCCATGGCCAAGGCGCACGACCTGCTGCTGCAGCTGGACTGGAAATCCGCCGACCTGGCCGGCGTGCTGCGGGCGGCGGTGGCCCAGCATGACACCGCCCAGGGCCGCATCCTGATCCGGGGCGACGCGGTCGAGGTGGCGTCGGCGGCCGTCCTGCCTTTGTCGCTGCTTTTGAACGAACTGTGCACCAACGCCACCAAGTATGGCGCCCTGTCGCGGGAGGGCGGCGCCGTCACCTTGTCCTGGGCGCAGGAGGCGGGGTCGCTGATCCTGCGCTGGGTGGAAAGCGGCGGCCCGCCGGTCGTCGCGCCCGGCGTCAAAAGCTTCGGCACCCGGCTGATCGAGAGCGGCATCCCGCGCCAGTTCGGCGGCACGGGCCACCTGAGCTTTGCGCCATCGGGGGTAGTGTTCGAAATGACCGTGCCGCTGGACCGGCTGACGACATAAATAAAAAGGGCGCCACACAGGCGCCCTTTAAATCTAGGAATTCCAGAGGCTCGCCTCCCCCTTCGCGCGAAGCGCGTCAAAAAGGGGGAGATGCAGTAGCTGGCCCGGCCGAACGCCAGCGAAGGCAGAGGGGGTCAAACAAAAATTAGAGCGGCCACCAATCCAGCTGGTTCTTGTAATTGGCGTCATCCGCCTTCTGTTCCCAGCCGCCGCCCAGCGCATTGTACAGCGCCAGGTTGGCTTCCAGCCGCGCCAGCTTGGTCTGCACCAGCGACTGCTGGGCCGTGAACAGGTTCTGCTGGTTCTGCAGCAGGGACAGGATGTCGATCGTGCCTTCGCGATACTGCAGTTCGGAGATGCGGAAGGCTTCCGCGCTGGCGCGGACCTGTTCTTCCAGCAGCGCCAGCTGGTCGGTGGTGCTCTTGACCGTGTCCAGCGCCGTTTCGGTGTCGCTGAAGGCGGTGAAGACGGTCTTGCGATAGGTGGCGATCAGTTCCTGTTCCTGCGCCTTGGCCAGGTCGCTCTGGGCATGGACGGCGCCGCCGTCGAAGATGGACTGGGCCACGGTGGCGCCCAGGCTGAAGGCCAGGTTGGCGGGGCTGATCAGGCCGGAGATGGCGCCGGCGGTCCATTCGCCGACCGTGCTGAGGCTGACCGAGGGGAAATAGGCGGCGCGCGCCGCATCCACATTGGCATGAGCGGCGAACAGGGTGGCTTCAGCCTGGGCCACGTCGGGACGGCGCAACAGCAGTTCCGACGGCAGGCCCGGCGACACCAGCGGCGAGGTGATGCCGTCGAGATTCTGCGCCTTGACGTCAAAGCCTTCCGGGGCACGGCCCAGGAGGATCGCCAGCGCATAGCGCGAGGCCTTTTCCGACTGGATCAGGCCGGGCAGGGTGGATTCCTGTTGCGCCAGGATGGCCTGCTGTTCCGCCAGGTCCAGGTTGGACGACACGCCGCTGGTCACCTTGGCCTGGGTGATGGCCAGGATGCGCTTGGCGGCGGCGATGTTGGCATTGGCGATGGCGATGCGTTCGCGCAGCGACAGGATGGTGAAGTACTGGTCGGCCACCGTCACGGTGGTGGTGATGCCGATGGTGGCGGCGGCATAACGCGCCGCGCGCAGGCTTTCACGCGCCGCACGCAGCTGGTCGAACTCCATGCCGAACACATTCTGCTGATAGGCCGCCGACAGCCCGAAATTGAAGGTGTTGAAGGTGTTGCTGACCAGCGCGCCGCTGCGGGTGGAGTTGCCGCCGCTGCGCTGGCCGCTGCCCTGCAGCCCCAGGGTGGGAAACAGCGCCGACAGGGCGACGCCGTCCTGCGCCTCGGCCTGCAGCACCCGCGCCGCATAGACCGCGATGTCCAGATTTTCCTTCTGGGCGGTGTCTTCCAGTGGGCCCAGTTCCTCGGCGGTGAAATTGCTCCACCAGTCGGCCTTGGGCCAGATCGGGGCGGTCTTGTCCACCGGGGCGGTGAAGGTCGCCGGCAGGTCGCCGGGACGGTTCAGGGGGGTGGGATTGGACGTACAGGCGGCCAGGCTGACAGCAAGGCCAACGGCGCTCACGCCACGGAAAAGGGCGCCACGGAACAAGGACTTCATAGAACTCTCTTTTGCCAAAATGGGCGGCCCCGAGCCGCGGACAATAGGGGTCGTCTTGCCAAGGCCCTGATACCCGCTCCGGCCTTGCTCCGCAAATATGGCGGTCAAAAGCCGGGAGGCAAGGCCCCGGACCTGTAAAGCTTTGTCGCGCCGCAGCAGCGCGACAAAAAAGTCGCGAACTTGACCGATTTCCGGGCCAAGCCGCTGATTTCTGGAAGGAAATATGTCGCGGGGCGGGGCAGCCGACGGGCGCCGGGCAACGAAAAATGGACGGCCGGACCATTGGTTTTACGTGGGGGGCACCAAAACCGATCCGGCCGTCCTTGTGGCTGTATCCTTAAGGTGGAGCGCCGAACGGACACAAGGCCGAGTAGAGCTTCGCGCTTACCGCCACCGACGGGAAGCCTGCCGTCTTTCATATTTGTAACGATCTGTCGTAAAAGCCGCCGCTGCCGATGGTGGTGAAACAAATCTGCCAAATGGCCGGATGGGCAAAGAAAAGGCCCGCGATTTTCATCGCGGGCCTTTTTCGCGCGTATGCGGCTGTTCTTACAGGCCAGTAGGGGCGTGCGACGCGGTGCTGCGGTCGGTCGGCATGGCGCGCATATTGTCCTGGTTCATGCGGTCATGGCGGTTGTTCTGCTCCTGGCGCTGGTTGGCCTTCCAGTTGCGGTCGGTGGGATTGCCATACTGATCAACCGGCGTGGGCGTAACGCCGAAGCCCCACTTGCGATCGTTGGCGCGGTCGGCGAAGGCCGGAGCGGCAATGGCCATCAGGGCGACGGCGGAAAGAGCGATGAGCTTCATGGTGTTTCTCTTGGGGCTCGATGTCTGGCCGCCGAGAGACAGGTCTTTGCCCGTGTCATCACAAGTTCTTGATTATACTAAATTATCTCTGAAAAATCGCTGTGCTGGCCCTTTTTTAATCCTGCAGTGCAGCACCCTTGCGCCCTATTTGTGCAATCCGAACGCCACGACATGGGCGTCGTGGGTCACGACAAAGACTTTGCCAAGCGCAACAACGGGTTCGCTGAAATGCACCCAATCGGGCAGGGTCTTGCCGCTGGACCATAATTGCTTGCCGGTCTCGGCGTCATAGGCATAGAGCACCATGTTCGCCACCGGCGTCGAACGCAGCACCGCGCTGACGTCATAGGCCATGCGCTTTTCGCCGGGGTGCAGCATGTTCTGCATCGCCTGACCGCCGGTGGACAGCGCATAGACCACGCCGTTCGCCACCACTGGCGGATCGGGCATGATCATGTTGGTGGAGGTCCACAGCGGCACCGCCGAAATCTTCCCGGCATCGCTGACCACCTGGAAGGCCATGATGCTGCCGTCCTCGCGCGGGCCGTTGGTGGTGGAGAATACGGGGGCATCCTTGGATGGGTGGCCATAGAGCGGCAGGTACAGGTAGCGCTTGCCGTTCGTTTCATAGGTCGCGATGCCGCCCCACACGCCCCGGCTGGGATCGGTGCCGGTCTTTTCGTCATTGCCCAGCTTGGGCGACTGCCACAAGGGCGTCATGTGGTTGGCGCCGCCCAGGGCATTGGCGTCGAGAATGCGCAGCACCGATTCCTTCTGCGACGCCGCGATCAGGGTCTTGCCGGCGAAGTCGAACACCACCGGCGTGGCCGAGCCCGACATGTCGTGCTGCAGGTTGTCCAGCCAGTTGGTGGGGGTGTAGCTGTCCATCAGCCGCGTCGCCTTGGGCGCGACCTTCAGGATGCTTTCGCTGAAATCGCCCGCCGCCGGATCATAGCGGCCGTCGCTGGTCTCCAGGATCAACGAGCCATTGGGGCCCAGCGCCGCGCCGCCGCGGCCCCAGGGCGCCGCCGGGCGCGCGCCGCTGGTGTAGAAATGGATGACGCGCGGATGGCTGAGGTCGCTGACATCGGCGGCCTGGATGGCGGAGGCGTCCAGCAGCGGGCCTTCGCCCTTGCGGCGCAGGCCCGACATGGCGGCGGCATACATGGGGGATGAGGTATCGCTGACCTCGCCGCAGGCGCGCCCGCTGGTGGAATAAATCACATTGTCCACCAGGTTCAGGCTCCAGGCGCGGGCGAAGGGCGCCACGAAGTCGGTGGGCGTCAGCTTCTCGCTGCCGTCGCTCATGGAGACGCCGCGCAGCTTGCCGTCGCCGGTGATGAAAAAGACAAGTCCGCGCGCCTTGTCGATGGTCGGCGTGTCGTTGGGGGCGTCGGCGCACAGCCAGGTGCGGGGCTTGAGGGCATGGCCGGGATTGGGGAAGCTTTTGGCCCACAACTGCTTGCCGGTGGAGGCGTCCAGCGCGAACAGGGTGTCGTTGGCGCCCAGGATGAACATCACGTCATGCGGCGTGCCGTCCACGCTGACGCCCGCCGCGATCACCGGCGCGGTCATGGTCGAGAGAACATATTTGTCGACCGGCACCGCCAGCTGGGTGGACCAGATCTGCTTCAGCTTGCCGACGTTTTTGGTGCTGAGGACGGTCTCGCCCCGGTTCCAGCCGGTGCGGGTCTGGTCATAGCCCCAGGTCGGCCAGTCGTTATAGGTGGTGGCGGGCGGCATGGCGCCGGGCGTGGCGGGCTCCACCCGCATGCGCGCCGCGATGGCGGGGTCCATGCCCTCGGTCATGCCGGCTGGCGGGGGAGTCTGGGCAACGCTCGCACCCGCACACAACAGCGACGCCAGAGAAATGGCGGCAAACGACGAGCGAATTTTCATGGACACACCTGATTTCGGACCCTGGGACCGCCCGCGAGGGACGGCGATGGCGGGCTCCATCCCGCTTTTGCGCCGAAAATGCAGGCTTTAGCGACGCATTGTCAACGCGACGTTTTCAACGCGAAAATCCCACACGGACATTTTGGGCGTCATCGTTCTTCTCTCGTCCGTTGCTGCTCGCCCAAGGACGCGGCGTTTGTTTTCTCGCAATGGTCCACCGGACCATTGCGCCGGCTTCATCAGCCGGAACGGAACGGATTGTCGTGAAAATCCGCAACCGGACGCAGCGGCACCGGCAGCGCCGGGCGCGCGCCGATGAACAGTTCCAGCACCATCTGGTTGGTCTCCTTGTCCCATTCCATCTGCGGCGCCACGCCGCCGGGCTTCCTGAAAGTCTTGCCGTCGAAGTCGAAGGTCCGCGGCGCCACCGCGCTCCAGCCATTGACCAGGTCGGCGGCCAGCTGGGCGCGGAAATTGTCGATCTGCTCGCGGCTGCCGATGGCATTGGTGATGTCGGGGGCCATCACCCTGACCCGGCCGCTGGCCAGCACCTCGACCCGGGCCGCCACCATGTCGCCGCCCGCCTCATAGCCGCCCTCCCACTTGCCGACCGGCGGCGCGGGCCGGGAACAGCCCGCCAGCAGCAGTCCGGCCAGGAGGATGGCAACACGCATGGCGACTCGCCTCTTTTGGCGGGGATATTACAACGAAGCCGGGCTTTTTCCGTGCGCGAATGGCTGGTTTGATGAACCAATTCTTGCTCCGGGCGGCGGCGGTTGTTATCCCCCTGTCGAATTTTTCGGAAGAGTCTTCCCCATGCCGCTGCCCAAAGGTTTCCTGGCCGAGTCGCTTGGCCGCATCCAGCCCTCGCCCACCATCGCGGTGACCAGCAAGGCGCGCGAGTTGAAGGCGGCGGGGCGCGACGTGATCGGCCTGGGCGCGGGCGAGCCGGACTTCGACACCCCCGACAACATCAAGGAAGCCGGCATCAAGGCGATCCGCGACGGCCAGACCAAATACACCGCCGTCGAAGGCATTCCCGAACTGCGCGCCGCCATCGCCGCCAAGTTCAAGCGCGAGAACAATCTGGACTACAAGCCGTCGCAGACCTTCGTGGCCCCCGGCGGCAAGACCATCATCTACAATGCCCTGCTGGCGACCCTGAACCCGGGCGACGAGGTGATCGTGCCCGCGCCCTATTGGGTGTCCTATCCCGACATCGCGCTGCTGGGCGGGGGCAAGCCGGTCATCATCGAGTGTTCGCTGGAAAGCGGTTTCCGCCTGACGCCGGAAGCGCTGGAAGCCGCGATCACGCCCAAGACCAAGTGGCTGATCTTCAACCAGCCGTCCAATCCCACCGGCGCCTGCTACACCCGCGAACAGCTCAAGGGCCTGACGGATGTCCTGATGAAGCATCCCAATGTCTGGGTGCTGACCGACGACATGTATGAGCATCTGGTCTATGGCGGCTTCAAATTCACCACCATCCTTGAGGTCGAGCCCGGCCTGTATGACCGCACCCTGACCATGAACGGCGTCAGCAAGGCGTATGCCATGACCGGCTGGCGCATCGGCTATTGCGCGGGGCCCGAAGACCTGATCAAGGCGATGGCCAAGCTGCAATCGCAGTCGGCGACCAACGCGACTTCGATCTCGCAATGGGCGGCGGTGGAAGCGCTGAACGGCACTCAGGATTTCATCCCCGGCTTCCAGAAAATCTTCGAGGAACGCCGCGACCTGGTGGTCAGCATGCTGAACCAGGCCACCGGCATCGAATGCCCCAAGCCGGAAGGGGCGTTTTATGTCTATCCCTCGATCCGCAAGCTGATCGGCAAGAAGACCAGGGCCGGCAAGGTGATCGCCACCGACGCCGACTTCGCCTCGGAACTGTTGGAGGAAACCGGCGTGGCGGTGGTGCATGGCGCGGCCTTCGGGCTGTCGCCCTTCTTCCGCATTTCCTATGCGACCTCGCATACCGCGCTGGAAGAAGCCTGCAAGCGCATCCAGGGCTTCTGCAACAGCCTGACCTGAAGACGGGGCTGACGCGGCCTTGCCAGTGTATGATAATTGTCATACACTGGTTTCATGCTTGATGGGCTCTCGGTCCAGCAGAATGGCATTCCGATCTATGTGCAGCTGCGCGAGCAGATCCTGGCGCTGATCGGGCGCGGGGCGCTTAAGCCCGGCACCCAGATTCCCACCATGCGCCAGGTCGCGGTGGCGCTGAAGATCGATCTCAACACCGTACAGCGCGCCTATGGCGAGTTGGAGCAGGAGGGCGTGCTGACCAAGCAGCGCGGCGTGGGCACCTTCGTCTCCGATCCCGCGCCGCCGCCGCGCAACCGCCGTCGCCAGGCCCAGGACTTGGCCTTCAAGGTCGCCGCCCAGGCCAAAGGGCAGGGCATCGCCCTGGACGAACTTGCCGCGGCGCTGGCGAAGCTGGTGGAACGTGGCGCATGATGAGCGGTTCGTTCGGCTTTTTCGCCATCCTGGTTGGCCTGCTCGTGCTGTGGGGCTGGCTGCGCCAGGCGATGCGCAAAGCCGAACGGCAGGCGAAAGACCGTCAGGTCCGCGCGCCGGCACGGCGATCCGACACAATTTCCCGCAATGCTTCTTCAACCACGGAGGTTCACATGAACGCCATCAGCGCCTTGATCTTCATCGTCTTCATCGGCGGGGCGGTGTTGTCCTTCCTGGCCCGCATGCCCATCGTCATTCCCATTGCGCTGGCGGTGGTCGGCTTCTTCCTGGGCTATTCCATCAAGATGGCGCAGCAGTGGGAGCGGGCGGTGATCTTGCGGCTGGGCAAGCTGCATGCCGTCAAGGGGCCTGGCCTCTTCATCCTGGTGCCGATCTTCGACCAGGTCACCAACTGGATCGACCAGCGCATCCGCACCACCGAGGTCAATGCCGAACAGGCCCTGACCAAGGACACCGTGCCGGTGAATGTGGATGCCATCGTGTTCTGGATGGTGCATGACGCCGAGCGCGCCGCGCTGGAAATCACCGACTATGTCAGCGCCGTGCAGCGCGTCGCCCAGACCAGCCTGCGCGAGATGATCGGCTCCTCGCTGCTGTCGGAATTGCTGTCGGATCGCAAGACCGCCGATGCGGCGCTGAAAGAGGTGATCGGCGCCAAGACCGCGGAATGGGGCGTCACCGTCAATTCGGTGGAAATCCGCGATGTCGCCATTCCCGCCAACCTGCAGGACGCCATGAGCCGCCAGGCCCAGGCCGAGCGCGAGAAACAGGCCCGCGTCACCTTGGGTTCGGCGGAAGAGGAGATCGCCCAGAAGTTCGTCAATGCGGCGAAACTCTATGTCTCCAGCCCGGAGGCGCTGCAGCTGCGCGCCATGAACATCATCTATGAGACGACCAAGGAACGCGGCGCCACCATCCTGATGCCGACCTCCATGGTGGACGCGATGAATCCTGGGGCGGCGGCCTTCGCGCTGAACATGGCCAAGGCCGATGCCGCCCGGCAGTCCGCGCCGGCCGCTCAGGCGTCCGTGCCGCAAGTGCCCCGGCAAGAAGGCTGAGATGAACTGGCGGTTTCCTCTCGCGCTTGCGACGGTGTTTTTGTTCGTTGTGAAAATGGTGGGTGTCACCATCAGGGCGTTTTCGACGCCCTGGACCGGCACGTCCGACCAGATGTTGTTCGTATTCTTCCTGCTTTGCGTCTCGGTCGTGCTGGTTACGCTGGCGGTCGTCTGGCGGCGTCACGGATACGCGGAATTGCAAAGACGGTTTAGCGCGGCGCCGGAAACCTATCGCACCGGCAAGCGTCCGCAGAAAACACGCTTTGAAAGCCTGGCGATATGGATCGTCGTGGCGCTGATTCTGGTTTTCCTGTTCCAATTCATGCAGCACCGGCCGGCTGCTCAGACCACCCGCTCGGCCTTGCCGTCCAGCGCCATGAGATAGAATTCGGCGGCCAGTTCGGGATGGGTTTGGGCCAGCTTCGCCTTGACCTGTTCCATCACGGTCTTGTGCTGGGCGGTCTCGGCCGCGCCATGCCCCTGATAGTCCGTGCCGAAGGCCACCTTGTAGGCGCCGCAGTCGCGGTGATCGATTACGATCACCTTCTTGATATGGTGCAGTTGATGGGCGATGCCGATCTGGTCCCAGAAGGCGGCGTTGGCGGAAGGGAATTTGTCCGACACGCCCGCCAGCGAGGCCCCTGCCAGCGACACCTGGTCGTAATCGTTGGTCATGTGCCGCCGGTTGAAGAAGCGCACCGCGTCGTCCACCAGCCGGTAGTCAATGCAGGTGATGGCCAGTGCCGAGACGGTGGCGGCCTTTGCCGCGCCCGGCAGCACGCCGGCTCCCGCCGCGCCGGCCAGCAGCCTGCCCAACGCTCGTCTGTCAATTTTTTCGCACATGGAATTCCCCCGAAATAGCCCGGCGGCAAGCCTAACATATCCGCCATGGCAAGAAAAAAGAGCCTGCCGGCCGAGCGTGCCGGATGGCGAAGCTCCGGCGGTGGTGAAGCGAAGGCCGTGCGATAAAAAAGAATGGGCCGAAGCAGCGAATTACCGCGCTCCGGCCCAGGGAACCACGCTCAAGGGGGAGAGAGCGGGGTCGGGTGTCACCTCCGGGGGGAGAGAAGGCGACACAACAGAGATAGTACGGCGCGCGAGGCTTTCAAGATCACTTTCTTTCGGGTGCGATGCGACAGGCCGTTCATTTGCGGTTCAGGAATGAAATGCCCAAACTGCCCGATCCAGCAGGGAGATACGGCATGCAGAAGAGCAGGGCCCTTATCAAAGGCGCATTGGCCGCGGGCGCGCTGGCGGCGGTTTTTGTCGCGGCCTCCGCGTCCTCGGCCGATGCCTATTGGCGCGGCCGTCATGGCGGCTATCGCGGCGGCTATTATTATGGCGGTCCCGGCCCGGTCCTGGGACTTGTCGGCGGTGTGCTGGTGGGGGCCGCCACCATCGCCACCACGCCGTTTGCGATCCTGGGCGCTGCCCTGGGCGCCAGGCCCTCGGGTTATTATGGGCCGCCGCCACCGGACTATTACGGCCCGCCGCCCGGCTATTATCCCCCGCCGCCGGACTATTACGGCTACCGGCGGGGCTATTACGGCGACCGCTATTAGGCGTCCCGGCTAGTACTGCCAGTCCCTGGAATTCTTGATGGCGAAATCGCGGAACGCCGCCACCCGCTTGGACTGGCGCAGGGCATCGGCATAGACCAGATGCACGTCGAAGCCCGGCGCCGCCACATCGGGCAGCACCCGCTCCAGGCTGGGATGCTGCGCCGCGACATAGTCCGGCACCACCCCGATCCCCAATCCTGCCTCGACCGCCTGCAGGATGCCGGTGATATTGTTGATGCGGATGATATGGCCCCCACTTCCATTGGGAGGGCCGCCGGGCTTGGAGTGCCGCTTGAACGCTTCCAGCAGCCAGTTGATGTCGCGGATCTCCGGCACCGCCGTCTCGCCATAGACGATGATGGTGTGGCCGGCGATCTGGTCCAGCGATATGGGCGCGGGATGTTCCTTCAGATACGCCTTGGAGGCGTACATGTGGTAGTGGACGGTGAACAGCTTGCGCTGGATCAGGTCGGCCTGCACCGGGGCGCGCATGCGGATGGCCAGGTCGGCCTCGCGCTGGGCCAGGTCCAGCTCGCGATCGTCCATCACCAGATGGATTTCCACTTCCGGATATTGCGCCAGGAACTGGCCCAGCCGGGGCAGCAGCCAATAGGCGCCGACGCCATGCGCGGTGGTGATCTTCAGCGCCCCGCGCGGGGAGTCATGGACATTCTTGAGCGCCTCTTCCGCCGCCGCCAGCCGGCCCAGCACATCGGTGACGGCGGTGAACAGCAGCTCGCCTTCGTCGGTCAGGGTCAGTCCCCGGGCGTGACGCTGGAACAGCGGGGTGGAGATTTCCTCCTCCAGGGCGCTGATCTGGCGGCTGACCGCCGACTGCGACAGCCCCAGCGTCTGGCCGGCATGCGTGAAGCTGCCCGCCGAAGCCACGGCGTGGAAGATGCGAAGCTTGTCCCAATCCATCCTGTCCCCCTTCCGCCCGCCTATGCGCTGAGCGGCAAATCGCCCGAATGTGATGCCGCCAAAAACCGTTCCGCTTCCAGGGCCGCCATGCAGCCCATGCCCGCCGCCGTCACCGCCTGGCGGAACACCTTGTCCTTCACATCGCCGGCCGCGAACACGCCCGCCACGCTGGTATGGGTGGAATCCGGCGCGGTGGTGATATAGCCCTCGGCATCCATCTCCAGCTGGCCGTGGAACAGCCCGGTCGCGGGCGAATGGCCGATGGCGACGAACACGCCGTCCACGTCCTGTGTGTGCAGCGAGCCGGTCACGGTGTTGCGCAAGGCCACGCCGGTGACGCCTTTGGGCTCGCTGGTGCCCAGCACCTCGGCGACCTCGGTATCGTACAGCACATTGACCTTGTGGTTGGCGGCCAGCCGCGCCTGGTTGGTCTTGTCGGCGCGCAGGGTGTCACGGCGATGCACCAGCGTCACCTTGTCGGCGAAGTTGGTCAGGAACAGGGCTTCCTCGGCCGCGGTATTGCCGCCGCCGACCACCGCGACCTTCTTGCCGCGATAGAAGAAGCCGTCGCAGGTGGCGCAGGCCGAGACGCCGAAGCCCTGGAATTTGCCTTCGCTCTCCAGGCCCAGCCAGTTGGCGCTGGCGCCGGTGGCGATAATGAGCGTGTCGCAGGTATAGACGTCGCCGCCGTCGCCCAAGAGCGTAAAGGGCCGGCGCGACAGGTTCACCTCCGCGATGGTGTCGGTGACGAAGTTGGTGCCCAGGGCTCTGGCCTGTTCCTGCATCTGGTCCATCAGCCAGGGGCCCTGGATGGCCTCGGCGAAGCCCGGATAGTTCTCGACCTCGGTGGTGATGGTCAGCTGGCCGCCGGGCTGGATGCCCGCGATCAGGGTCGGCTCCAGCATGGCGCGGGCGGCATAGATGGCGGCGGTGCAGCCGGCCGGGCCGCTGCCCAGGATGATGACTTTGGAATGTCTGGCGGTGTTGGCGGTCATGGTCGGGTTCGTGCTTTGCGGCTATCGCGGGTCTGGGTATGTCATATTGTTATGGCGAGGCCACGGGTCAAGGCGGCGCAAAACCTTAACCCCTGCATAAGCTTACGCTGCGTCAGTTCGGCGCAAACTTCTGCCTGTTACGCCGCGATTCGAGAAATATTATTGCTCTGCCTGCAACCGCACGTTATTAACGTCCAGCCTTGTTCCCATCACCAGGATCTTCGTGGATACCCGCAAGCTGGACGCCATAGACCTGCGCATCCTGTCGGAACTGCAGTCGGATGGCCGCATCACCAATGTGGAATTGTCGCGCCGCGCCAAGATCACCGCGCCGCCCTGCCTGCGCCGCATCCGGGCGCTGGAGAAGGCGGGCTATATCAAGGGCTATCATGCCGAGCTGGACGGCAAGGCGCTGGGTTTCGAGGTCACCGGCTTTGTCTTTGTCGGCCTGGCCAGCCAGAAGGATGCCGACCTCAAGCATTTCGAGGAAAGCGCGCGGCGCTGGCCGGAAGTGCGCGAGTGTCATATGCTGTCGGGTGAGGTGGACTTCATCCTGAAATGCGTCGCCCGCGACCTGTCGGCCTTCCAGTCCTTCATCACCGACACGGTGACGGCGGAAAAAAATGTCGCCAGCGTGAAAAGTTCGCTGGTGATCCATGCCTCCAAGGCGGCGCCCGGTTACCCCCTGGAAGTGCCCGCTTAAAAGGCAGCGATAGCCCTTCTATGGGCGTGCGGAAATGCTAGGCTCCCGCCCACAAAAAACCAAAATAACTTTGGAGAAGTGGGAAGATGAAAAGCGCAAACCTGTTCCTGGCGGGAGCCCTGCTGGCCTCCACCGCCGTCATGGCCGCGACGGCCATTCCGTCCACTATCAAAGACGCGGTGTCCGACTCCGGCCGCCCCGAAGCCGACACCAAGCGCGATGAAGGCCGCAAGCCCGCCGAGCAACTCGCCTGGGCCGGCATCAAGCCCGGCCTGGTGGTGGTGGACCTGCTGCCGGGCGGCGGCTATTTCACCCGCCTGTTCGCCAAGGCGGTCGGCCCCAAGGGCCGGGTCTATGCCTATTTCGGCACCCAGTATGATGCGCGCCTGAAAAGCCAGGGCAAGGACCCCGACAACCAGTTCGCCGACCTGAAGGCCAAGTATCCCAACCTGGGCGTGATCCATGGCCCGCTGGAACAGTTCGTCACGCCGGAGCCGGTGGATGTGGTGTGGACCGAGCAGAATTATCACGACATGCACAACAAGTCGTTCGGCGTGGATTCCGTGACGGTGGACAAGGCGATCTTCAAGTCGCTCAAGCCGGGCGGGTTTTACATCATCGTCGATCATCGTGCCGCCAAGGGCGCCGGCCTGGCCGCGACCGAAACCCTGCACCGTATGGACGAGGATGTCGCCAAGCAGGAAGTCGAATCGGCCGGCTTCAAGCTGGTGTCCGAAGACACGCTGCTGAAAAATCCGTCCGACGACAACACCAAGCGGGTGTTCGAGGCGGGCGAGCATGACCATACCGACCAGTTCATGCTCAAATTCCAGAAGCCGCGCCATTGAAGCCTGGCGTCGGTTCATTGCTTTCCTGCGCCGCGATGCTGGTCATCGCGGCGCAGCCGTTTGACGCCCATGCCCAGGGGAAAATCGTCTCCCGGGTGAAAGCGAAACTGGTGTCCTTCGACGGCATGGTCCTGACCTTGCAGCCGGTCCCATCTGCGCAAACGCCATCTGAGCAAAGGAAAGGCGCGCCGCTCAGCGTCTCGATCATGCCCGATACCCGCTATGTCAGCAGCGACCCGGCCACGTTCGATGCCCTCAAGCCCGGCGCCTATGCCGGCGCGGCGGTCGAGCCGCGCGGCCAGGGCCTGCGCGCCACCGATGTCTATCTCTACGCCGATGCCCTGCGCGGCAGCGGCGAGGGCCGTTTTCCCGATGGCGGGCGGCTGCTGGTCAACGGCACCGTCAGCGCCGTGAAGCCCGCTGTGGGCAAAGAGGACAGTAGTTTCACTTTGCATTATCACGGCGCGGTGCTGACCCAGGTCGCCAAGGGCCAGGCGCTGTGCGAGGGCAGGGCCACGCCCGCGCCCTATGCCAGCCCTCTGGCCTGCGAGGCCGACGCCACGATTGATGTGCTGCCGGGCACCTCCGTCCGCGCCCTGACCATGGGCGACAAAAGCCTGCTGGTCGCCGGCGCGACCGTTACCGTGTCGGTGGCCCAGCTGCCGGATGGCAAATCCGTCACCCCCGGTGTGGTGGTCGAGAAAAATCCCACCGTGGAAAAGCCGCCATCCAACCCGTAAGCTTTCCCGTCCTTCGGAGAATCTCCATGTCTCGTGTCCTGGCTTTTCTGTGTGGCGCCGTCCTGGCCGCAACCCCGGTGCTTGCGCAAACACCCAAGCTGGGGAAATGGGGCGTGGACCTGACCTCGCTCGATCCGGCGGTGAAGGCGGGCGACAATTTCTTCCTGCATGTGAATGGCGGCTGGCTGCGCACGTCCGAGATTCCGGCCGACCGTTCCTCCACCGGCTCCTTCCAGGATTTGCAGATCCTCAGCGAAGAACGGCTCAAGACCATTGTCGGCGACCTGGTCAAGAAGCCCGACAACCAATTGTCGGCCGAGGAGCGCAAGCTGCGCGACCTGTACCAGGCTTTTGTCGATACCGGCGCCATCGAGGCCAAGGGCCTGGCGCCTGTCCGCGCCGATCTCGCCTACCTGGCCGGACTGAAGACCCTGGACGATGTCGCGCACGCCATGGGCTCGATCCGGCTTTCGACCATGAGCCTCTACAATATCGGCGTCGGCGTGGACGACAAGAATCCCGACAATTATTCGGTCAATCTCAGCCAGAGCGGCCTGGGCATGCCCGACCGCGATTATTACCTGTCCAGCGATCCGGCCATCCTGAAAACCCGCGACGCCTATCGCAAATATCTCGCCGACATGCTGGCGCTGGCCGGCCTTGATGACGCGCAGGCGCGCGCCGACCGCATCCTGGCGGTGGAGACCGAGATCGCCAAGGTGTCGTGGAACCGCGCCGACCGCCGCGACGAAGACAAGGTCTACAATCCCATGCCGGTGTCGGAGCTGAAGAAGCTGGCGCCCGACTTCGCCTGGGACGCCTTCCTGTCGGAAGGTCGTATCCCGCTGGCCAGGCCCGACGGCAGCGAGCGCTACGTCATCGTGGCGGAAAAGAGCGCCTTCGAGCCGCTGGCCAGGATTTTCGCCGCCACGCCGGTTTCGACCTGGCGCGATTACCTGACGGTGCATTACCTGCACACCTTCTCGCCCTATTTGCCCAGGCGGTTCGACGACCTGGCCTTCTCCTTTTATGGCACCGTCCTGACCGGCCGCACCAAGCAGCTGGACCGCCAGACCCGCGCCATGCACCTGCTGGACCAGCAGATGGGCGAGGCGCTGGGCAAGCTCTATGTCGCGCGTTATTTCCCGCCGGACTCCAAGGCCAAGGCCGACCAGCTGGTGCAGAACCTGCTCAAGGCCTATGAGGCCGACATCAAGACCCTGGACTGGATGACCCCGGCCACCCGCGCCAAGGCGCTGGACAAGATCCACCAGTTCACGCCCAAGATCGGCTATCCCAACAAGTGGCGCGATTATTCCGCCCTGCGCATCGCGCGCGACGACCTGATGGGCAACGCCCAGCGGGCCGGGGAATTCGAGTGGAACCGCGAGGTGGCCCGCATCAACCTGCCGGTGGACAGGACCGAATGGGACATGACGCCCTCCACCATCAACGCCTATTACAATCCCTCCTTCAACGAGATCGTGTTTCCGGCCGCCATCCTGCAGGCGCCCTTCTTCGATCCCGCCGCCGACGATGCGGTGAATTACGGCGCCATCGGTGCCGTGATCGGCCATGAGATCAGCCATGGTTTCGACGACCAGGGCAGCAAGTATGACGGCAAGGGCGTGTTCCAGGACTGGTGGACCAAAGAGGACCGCGCCGCCTTTGACGCCCGCACCAAGGCGCTGGTGGCGCAGTATGACAGCTATGAGCCGCTGCCGGGCCTGCATGTCATCGGCGCCAATACATTGGGCGAAAACATCGCCGACAATGCCGGGCTGGCGATCGCGCTCAAGGCCTATCATGTGGCGCTGAACGGCAAGCCGGCGCCGGTGCTGGACGGCTATAGCGGCGACCAGCGGCTGTATCTGTCGTTCGGGCAGGTGTGGCGCACCAAGATGCGCGACAGCGCCACCCGCACCCAGACCCTGTCGAACGAGCATACGGTGGCGGAGTTCCGCGTCATCGGCCCCACGCGCAACCAGGATGAATGGTACAAGGCCTTCGATGTGAAGCCGGGCGATCATTACTATTTGCCACCGGCGGAGCGCGTGCATCTGTGGTGAAGCTGAACCGCAGATGAACGGTTTTCGCCTACACCTGTAATATAAGGTGCGGCGGCGGGTGCGAAGCTGGGCTAGGGTGGTGTGCCCAGCACGGACACAGCCATGGCCCAAGCCTTCATCAACCGCATCGCCACGGCCGTTCCGCCGCATGAGGTGCATGGCGCCTTCCTGCGCTTCGGACAACAGATGCTGCACGGCGACAATCGCCGCCTCGCCTTGTTCAACCGCATGGCCGAACGCAGCGGCATCGCCCGCCGCTATTCCTTTCTGGAGCCCGGCGGAAACGGCGCGGCGGTGGATGCCGAAGGCTTCTACCGGCTCGGCGCCTTTCCCGACACCGCGGCGCGCATGAAGAAGTTTGAAACCTGTGCCCCCGCGCTGGCGGTGGAAGCGGTGGAAAAACTGCTGCAGGGCGAAGACCGCACCCGCATCACCCATGTCATCGTCACCAGCTGCACCGGGCTTTCGGCGCCCGGCATTGATCTTGACCTGGTCGCGCGCTGCGGCCTCAATCCCGGCGTGGAGCGCACCATGGTCGGATTCATGGGCTGCTATGCCGCCATCAATGCGCTGAAGCTGGCGCGCCATATCGTGCGGTCGGAGCCGCAAGCGCGGGTGCTGGCGGTCAATCTGGAGCTTTGCACGCTGCATCTGCACGAAACCGCGGAGCTTGAGGAAATCCTGTCCTTCCTGCTGTTCGCCGACGGCTGTGCCGCCGCCCTGGTCAGCGCCGAGCCGGTGGGCGTGGAGATCAAAAGCTTCCGTGCCGCCCTGGTGCCGGATACCCGCGAACTGATCCGCTGGCATATCCGCGACCAGGGCTTCGACATGGTGTTATCGGGCGCGGTCCCCGGAGCGATCAAGACCGCGCTGGCGATATCGCGCGACGACATACTGGGCGGCGCCAACGACATCGAATTGTGGGCGGTGCATCCCGGCGGGCGCAGCGTGCTGGATGCGGTGGAGCAGGCCTTCGGGCTGGACGCCGCGGCCTTGGCGGCGTCGCGCGGGGTACTGAACGATTACGGCAACATGTCGTCGGGCACGGTGATGTTCGTGCTGGACCGCATCATGCGCGAAGCGCGCGCCGGGGCGGAAGGCTGCGCCATGTCCTTTGGTCCGGGCCTGGTGGCGGAGACGATGAAATTCCGCATGGCGGCGTGATGCGCGCGTTGGTGCCGGAACTGCTGGACCTGCTGGCGCCGGACGATCCGCGCGCCATCGCCTCGCGCCGCGACTTGGCGCGCATCAACTGGGTGATGCGACAGCCGCAGATCGTGGCGCAGGCGCTGGCGGGCTTTCCTGCGCCGGCCAGCCTGGCCGATCTGGGCGGCGGCGACGGCAGGTTCCTGTTGCAGGTGGCGAAGCGGATGGCGTCGCGCTGGCCCGGCGTCAAAGCCCTGATCCTGGACAGGCAGGATATTGTCAGCGCCCGGACCCGCGCCGGCTTTGAAAGCCTGGGCTGGTCCTGCGAGAGTGTTGCGGGCGATGTGTTCGACACCTTGCCGCGCATTCGGCCCGACATCGCTATCGCCAATCTGTTCCTGCACCATTTCGACGATGCCGCGCTGACGAAGCTGCTGGCGGCGGTGGCGGCCGGGGCCGGCGGCTTCGTCGCCTGTGAGCCGAGCCGTTCGGCCTTCGCGCTTTTGGGGGCGCGGCTGGTCTTCGCCTTGGGCGCCAACGACGTCACCCGCCATGACGCGGTCGCCAGTGTGCGTGCCGGCTTCACCGGCCGCGAGCTTTCGGCGCTGTGGCCTGCCGGCGAGCAGTGGCGCATCGGCGAAGACGGTGTTTTTCCCTTTTCGCATCTTTTCGCGGCGGGTCATGTTTGACGCGGCCGTCATCGGCGCAGGTCCGGCCGGGTCTTCCGCCGCGCGGCTGCTGGCGCAGGCGGGCTGGCGCGTCGCGCTGATCGAGAAAGCGGAATTTCCTCGCCGCAAGGTCTGCGGCGAATTCATCTCCGCCACCACCATGCCGGTGCTGGAATCCTGCGGCGTCGCCGGTCAATTCCTGGCCGCCGCCGGGCCGCCTGTGACGCGGATAGGGCTCTATGCCGGCAACGCCTTGCTGGCCGATCCGCGCGATCGGATGTGGGGCCGGGCGCTGGGGCGCGAGCGCCTTGATGTCATGCTGCGCGATGTGGCGGTGGCGGCGGGCGCGCAACTGTTTCAGCCCGCGGAACTCACCGCTGTTACGCGCACGGCCCAGGGCCATCTCTGCATCCTGGAAGACGGGCGCGAAATCGCGGCCCGCACCATCATCGCCGCCTGTGGCTCGTGGAATGCCAAAGGCCTCTTCGCGGTCCCGGCCGGCGAAGCAAAAGCCTCGGACCTGTTTGCCTTCAAGGCGCATTTCATCGACGGCAAATTGCCGCCGGGCCTGATGCCGCTGCTGGCCTTTCCCGGCGGCTATGGCGGGCTGGTGCAGACCGATGCCGGCCGCATCTCGCTGTCCTGCTGCATCCGGCGCGATGCGTTGAGCCGGGCGCGGCAACGCCATGGCGGCCGGGCGGCGGAAGCGGTGCTGGCGCATATTCTGGAAACGACACGCGGCGCCCGCGACGCCTTGGGCAATGCCACCCTGCAGGGCGGCTTCCTCTCGGTCGGGCCGATCCATCCCGGCATCCGGCCGCGCCAACGCGATGGCATCTATTTTACCGGCAACAGCGTGGGCGAGGCGCATCCGGTGATCGCCGAAGGCATTAGCATGGCGATCCAGTCGTCGGGGCTGCTGGCGAGGCTGCTGATCGCGGAACGCGGCGAGGCCTATGCCAAGGAATGGAAACACCGCTTCGCCCCCCGCATCCGCGCCGCGTCCGTCTTCGCCCATCTTGCCATGCGCGGCCCGGCCCGCGCCGCCAGCCTGGCGATCATCCGCCGCGCGCCTGCCATATTGGGCTGGGGCGCGCGCCTCAGCGGCAAGGCGCCTATTTCAGCCTGAGCAGCTTGTCGCGCAGCGACGGGGCCGAGGTGTTGGGCGACAGCCAGATGCCGAAAAAATCCCTGGCGAAACCGTCGCCCGCGATGCTGCCGGTGAGCGCGCCATTGTGGCTGAACATCACCGGCTGGCCGGGCACATACAGCGCCGTCAGCCGGTCGCCTTTTTTGACCGGCGGATAGACCTTGTTGAGTTCCGGCGTCAGCCGCGCCGTCTCGGCGCCGCTCAGCCCCGGGTCCACGGTCTTCATTTCCTTGAAGGTGCGCTCCACCAGGTCGTCGGTGTCGAAGCTCAGGCCATAGGTGATTTCCATGGCGAAGGGCTGGTCCATGGTCCAGCGCAGCGCATCGGTCCACAGCCGGGCGTTGTAGGCATTGATGAAAAGGAAATTCATATGGCCTTCGCCATAGGGCTTGTCGGCCTTGATGACATTGGCGATCTCGGGCGGGGCGGCGAAGGCGGGCAGGGATGCCAGCAAGGCCAGCGACAGGACAAATCCGCGAAGCATCAATGGTGTCCTTCCAGCGCCATGATCCCATCCACCACATATTGTACGGCCAGGGCCGCGAGCAGCACGCCCAGCAGCCGCCCGAATACAATCAAACCCCGCACCCCCAGCAATCGTTCCAGCAGGCCCGATGTCAGGAATACGACAAGGCAGATGCCAAGGATCACCGCGATCACCCCGATCAGCATCGCCAGCAGGGCGGGATTGCCGCCGGTGCGCCCCGCCAGCAGCACGCAGGCGGTGATGGCACCCGGTCCCGCCATCAGGGGGATCGCCAAGGGGAAGGCGGCGACATGGGTTCCCGCCTGCGGCGATGCCTCGCCGGCCTTGCGCTGGTGGCGGCGCTCGAACACCATTTCGAAAGCGATGGCGAAAAGCAGCAGCCCGCCGGCGATGCGGAAGGCGGCAAGCCCGATGCCCAGGGCATTGAGCAGCCAGTCGCCGAACAACGCCGATCCCGCCAGTACCAGCAGGGCGATGAAACAGGCCTCCAGCGAGATCTTGCGCTTGGTCCTGGGCGGCAGCCCCGCCGTCAGGCCCAGGAACATGGGCCCCAGCCCGATCGGGTCGATAACCACGAACAGCGTAACGAAGGCGGGGATCAGGTCGAACATTCCGGTTTCATAGCCCAAAATGGGCAAAACGTCATGGATGGCCCCACCCGCCGCGTTAAAGAGTCACTGGCGGAAATCGCCACCGTGCCTGTAAGCGCGGTGATGCTGCATCTGCTCATCTGGTCCGGCGTTGACGCCTTTGGCATGCCGCTGCAATCTGCCCGAAACAAAAACACGACAGGGGAGGCGTCATGAAATCTCTGGCAATCGGACTTGCGGGCGGACTTGCGGGTCTGGCATTGGCCGCGACCGGCGCACTGGCGCAGGCGGGCGGCGACAATGGTCCGTCGCGTATCGTCTGGGCGGCGCACAAGGTGCCGGAGTCGCCCTATACCGCGCCCAACAGGCCGGTCTGGCACATCGCCGACATCCTGAAAGCGCACAAGGGGCAGGCCAGCTGGGACCAGCCGGTACTGCTGACCCGCGATTTCGACGGGCACTACGTCTCGATGGCGCCGGGCGAAAAGACCAAGTGCCTGTTCTATGCCGATGACCGGGTGTTCGGCTGGATCTATAGCGGCCAGGTGAAGATCACCATCGACGGCCAGCAACCCATCACCGCGACCAAGGGCTATCTGTTCGACGTGGCGCCGCGCCTGTCCTTCTGCCTGGAAAATACCGGTACCGAGCCGGTGGTGTTCTACCGCTCCACCCCGGCGGGCCAGGTGCCGTCCTATCCCGAGAATGAGACGCCCACGCCCGTGAAAGGCTGGGTCTATGAAAAGGCGCGCATGACCTCGACCGGCGGCTATGACGGCGTCAATCAACCGTCGCTGGACTTCAATGCCTATATCGCGGGCGGCGGCAAGAGCCGCGACTTCGCCTTTGACGGCCACACCAGCGCCCACATCATCCGTGCCGGCGCGCTGAAGCAGTTGCCGCCCGACACCAGCTGGGGCCATTTCCACGAGAATATGGTGGAAGCCTGGGTGGTGATCGAAGGCGGCCTGAGCGTGCTGGTTTCGGGCGAAGGCGTGGTCAGCGGCGAGCTTGGCGATGTGATCCAGGCCAATAATGAACGCTGGCACCGCGCCACCTGCACGCCCAATACCGGCGCCTGCACCCGCCTGGCCATGACCCCGCGCAACAAGGAAGGCCAGGTGCATTATGTCCAGACCGATGCGCCAGCCGGCAATTAAGGGATATCTTTGATGGATCGCCGCACGCTTCTCGCCAATCTCGGCGCCGCCTCCTGTTTTGCCCTGCCGTTCCAGGCGCGGGCCGAGGCGCTGCGGCGCAAGGTCAAGATCACCGACGTCAAGGTGATGATCGTGCGCGGGCCGACCTGGGACTGGAACCTGGTCAAGATCGAGACCGATGCCGGCGTGTCGGGGATCGGCGAGGCCTATTGGGGCCCCGGCGTGAAGGACATCATCCTCAAGCGCTTCCGCGAACAACTGATCGGCCAGGACCCGATGAATGTGGTCAAGCTCTATACCGGCCTGCTGCTGTTCAACGGCGGTTATGGCGCCATCGCCGGCGTCACGGTGCAGGCCGCCACCGGCATCGAGATCGCGCTGTGGGACCTGGCGGGGCGCTTGCTGCAGACGCCGGTGTGCAACCTGCTGGGCGGGCGTTTCCGCGACAAGGTGCGCTTCTATCGCACGCTGTCGTCGCCGCCTTCCGATCATCCCGAACTGGCGGAATCCTGGCGCAAGCAGGCGCATGACGCGGTGGCCGACAATCCCTTCGGCTTTACCGCCTTCAAGTTCCAGGGCGACAGTGTGGCGCCCACCGCCGACCCGACTTTCAGCGAGCCGGGGCATGACCGCTACACCAACCAGCTCACCAATCGCGATATCCGCCGCCTGGTGGAGCGCATGGACCTGGCGCGCAAGGAAATCGGCCCCGACATCGACATGGCGATCGAATGCCACTGGAAATATTCCGTCAATGACGTGATCCAGTATTGCAATGCGCTGGAACACATTCATCCGATGTGGGTGGAAGACCCCACCCCGCCGGAAAATCCCGAAACGCTGGAGCGGGTGTCGCGCGCCACCAATGTGCCGATCTGCACCGGCGAAAATCTCTACGGCCTGTCGCAGTTCGCGCCGATCATCCTGCGCCAGGCCTGTGCCGGGGTGCACATAGACATTCCCAAGTCGGGCGGGCTGTTCGAGGCCAAGCGCATCTCCGACCTGGCAGACCTGTATGGCATCTGGACGGCGTGCCACAATCCGGCCAGCGCGGTGGGCACCATTGCGTCCGCGCACGCCGCCGCCTCGGTGCGCAATTTCCGGGTGCATGAACTGGCGGGCGGCCGCGATCCCTGGACCTTCGAGATGGTCACCCATGAAGGGCCCTTCTTCAAGGACGGCTATTTCCATATCGAGGACAAGCCGGGCCTGGGCGTGGATTTGAATCCTGATGTGGTGAAGGCGCACCTTGCGCCCGGTGAAAGTTGGTGGGGCTAGAGATGCGCAGGATTTTGACGGCGGCGGTGATTGGATGTGTGGCGTTTGCCGCGCCCGCGATGGCGCAGGTCAAGCAGAGCCGCGAACAGATGCTGTTCTATACCGCGGACTGGAAGGGCGACCGCTTTCCCGATGGCCGGCCCAGGATCGCCGACTCGCTGCTGGTCCGAGCCCTGGATGTTTCCATCGAGGACGTGTGGGATTACCTGCGCGACAAGGGCTATAACTGCCAGTTCGACACCGGCTTTGCGATGTTGCATCCCGACAAGCCCTTTGCCGGCCGCGCCCTGACGGCGCAATACATGCCGCTGCGCCCCGACATGTTCCGCGCCATCAGCGCCGAGGGCAAAGCCGAGGGCCGGGTCACCGGCAACAACCAGTGGCCGATCGCCGATCTGCAGATCGGCGACATGTATGTCGCAGACGGCTTCGGCAAGATCGTGGAGGGCACGCTCATCGGCTCGAACCTGGGCTCGGGCATCGCGGCCCATTCCCATACCGGCTTTGTCTTCGACGCCGGCATCCGCGATGCGGAGGAAAACCGCGCGCTGGAGAATATGAACGGTCTTTACCGCGCCTATGATCCCAGCGCCTGGAAGGACATGACCCTGACCAGCATCAACGCGCCCATCCGCATCGGCCGCGCCACGGTGTTGCCGGGCGACCTGGTGCTGGCCAAGCGCGAGGGCGTGATCTTCATTCCCGCCATCCTGGCGGAAGACGCCATCGCCCATGCCGAATTCATAAGCCTGGAAGACGCCTTCAATTTCGAGCTCAACAAAAAGGGCAGCAATGGCGGCGCCTTCGAGGGCGGCTGGACGGCGAAGAAATATGAGGCGCTGACGGCCTGGATTAACGCCAATCCGGGCAAGCTGAAGATGCCCCGCGCCGAATTCGATGCCATCCTGGCCGAGCGCCGCGCCCGCCAGAAATAATCAAAGCGTCTTGCGCAACTGCACGAACAGCCTGGGCCGGGTGCGCAGTTCCACGTCCTGGATGCTGGTCGGCGGCGAAGTGTTGCGCGGGCCGGAATAGATGTCCTGCTCCTGCTCGAAACGGTAGGGCGTGATATTGTCGGCCTCGATCTTGAGGCTCCAGTCTGGCGCGGGATTCCAGGTCCAGAACAGATAGCTGTAGGGCGTGTGAATGCCGATCATGCTGATCTGGTCGATGCGGTAGTTGCGCCAGTGCTGGGGCTGGACCTGCAAGCCGAAGCCCCAGCTGGAATGCCATCCCGTCAGATCCTGATCGAACTCATAGCTCAGGCGCTGGTCGCGCTGGCCGGAAATGCGGCGGTTCAGGCCCGTCACCGGATCGTGCAGGCTGCTGGTGTTGTAGGTCAGGTTGGGCTTGAACAGGCCGTTCCTGATGCCCAGCCAGTCCAGCGGCACGATGCCGGTCAGGGTCAGGGTGTCGCTGAGGGCGTGGGAGATGTTGCCCGGCCCGTCCAGGCCGCCGCCGATGGGGACATAGTCTTCCAGGTCGGTGATGTCTTCGTGCAGCAAGGTCAGCACCAGCGCGCCGCGCCCCAGGAAATGGCGCTCGATGCCCAGTTCATACTGCCAGCGCTGTTCGGGTCGCAGGTTGGCGTTGCCGCCCGCCACGCCGAAGCTGTTCAGGTCGCTGGACGCCACGAAGTCGCTGAAATTGAGCTGGCCGACCTTCAGTTCGGTGCGCAGCCGGAGCTGGGTGTCGTTATCGGCGTTCCAGGTCACCAGCGCGCGCGGCTTGGCATAGAAAAATGTGCGCGACAGGTTGGAGTCGCCGCTTTCGGCAATGTTGGAATATTCCAGCCGCACGCCGCTCTCCAGCGTCCAGCGCGGCGTGATCTTCCAGGTGGCGTTGACGAAACCTTCGCCGCGCCGCTCGTCCACCGTGACATTGGCATTGGGCAAGGCCACGGTCGCGCCATTGGAGATGAAGCTGGAGTTGCCGTCCAGGAAATTGTAAGCGGCCTCGCCCCCGGCCTCGAGGTTCAGGTTGGGCAACAGGCCATAGCGCGCGGTGACACGCCCGATGGTTTCGCCGCTGGTGTTGTTGGACAGGAAGGCTTCGCCCAGCGCGGGCGCCGCATCGGTGTTGCTGTCATGCTCGTCGCCCAGCCGTTCCAGCACCAGGGTTTCCAGGTTGACATCGCCCAACACCATGCCTTGCCAATGACTGCCGAATTCGCCGTCGCGCTTGCGCTGGGTGTTGTCGAAACGCGAGCCGCCATTGCCGGAATAGGCGATGCCGTTGGAAAAATCATTGGTCTGCAGGGTGAGGTTGTTGTTCCACTCTCCGCCCCACAGGGGCGCGGTGACGCCGCCGTGGGCCGAATAGCCCAGCCGCATGATGCCGTAGCTTTTGGCCCGGTCGTATTGCGGCACGCCCCCGGGCGCGAGCAGGCTGCGATAGCCGTTGCCCGGCGAGTCGTCGGCGGTTTCGGCGGTGCGCGCCAGCGAGGCTTCGTAGCTGAGGGCGCCGTTGCGCCCGTGATATTCCAGCTGTCCGTCCGGGGCCCACTCGCCGTCCTCGATCAGGATATTTTCCAGGGTCAGGATGGTCTGGCTATATTCCTGGTGGCGGCGCACGACATTGGCGATGACGGTCTGGCCCTGCATGTCTATGCCGGGCACGCCGCCGCGGATCAGTTCGATGCGTTCCACATTGGCGGCGGGAATGCGGCCCAGGATGGTGTTGAGGTCGTCGGTCTTGGCGGTGGGGCGGGCGCCGTCAATCAACACATTGCCGGCGCTGCTGGCAAAGCCGCGCGCCGTGGAGCCAGTGTCCAGCAGGAAGCCGGGCAGGCGGGCGAGCATGTCGGCGGCGGTCGTGGGATGGGAATCGGCGAAGAAGGCGGCCGGATAGCTTTCCAGTCCCTTGTCCTTGTCCTGCGCCGCGGCCGGGACAGCCCAAAGGCTGCAAGCCAGCAATCCGGTCCTCAATATGGCTGTTCTGGTGCTCAAAATGCGCCCCTACCGTGTACAGATAGGTATCTTGCACAAATAGGTACCTATGTACAGCAGATAGTTGCGGGCCGGGCCGAAAACAAAAAGCCCGGTGTTGGCGGCCGGGCTTCTGCTCAGGATTTCATGTGCGCCAGTCCGGCGGTGGCGGCAGGCTCTGGACCAGCTTGGAAAGGCCTTCGCCATAGCCTTGCTTCAATGCGGTCCAGTAATCGTCATCCTCTTTCAGCATCGCCAGGTTGGCGGTGGAGAAACTGTCGGTCTGATAGCGCAGGATGTCTATCGGCGGGCCGCAGGACAGGTTCGAGCGCAGGGTGGCGTCGAACGAGAGCAGGGCCAGCTTGGCCGCTTCATCCAGCGTGCAGTCCGGCGTCAGCGCCCGGTCCAGGATCGGCTTGCCGTATTTGGTTTCGCCGATCTGCAGGAAGCAGGAGCGCAGCGACGCCTCGATGAAATTGCCCGCGGGATAGATCTGGAACAGCCGCGGCGTTTCGCCGGAAATCTGCCCGCCCACCAGGAAGCTGCCGGTTGGATCGCCATAAGGCGTGACGAACTGACTGTTCTTGGCGATCACGTCGCGCAATCGGTCGCCCACGATGTTGGCGACCTCGAACATGCTGCGGGCGGCATGGAGATCGAGCGCGTTGCCCGACCCCAGCGCCTCGCGCAGCTGGCTGGTCACCGACTGGGTGGTGGCCAGGTTGCCCGCCGACAGGATGGCGATCACCCGGTTGCCGGGGAGCGAAACCAGTTCCAGCTTTCGCACCCGCGTGATCTGGTCGATGCCCGCGCTGGAACGCGAATCCGACGCCAGCACCAGCCCGGCCGGCAGCACAATTCCAAGACAATATGTCATGACGCCCCGCCCTGTTGTTCTGCTTATTGATTATTGACCGGGCTCCGCCCGGCGGGCTCTTGTACAAGCCCGGCATGACGGGAACTATAGCCAAAAATCCGCCTGTCCGCACAGGCCGCATAACACCGCCAGGAGAGAAATGTCCCAACCCGAAGACCTTCCGGCGATCGTCGCGCAGGTGCATCACGACATGCAGCGGCACCTGGGCCGCGGCAAGGTGGCCGATTATATTCCGGCCCTGGCCCGGATCGATCCGCGCAATTTCGCCATCTCCATCGTGACCTGCGATGGCCGCACCGCCAGCGCCGGGCTGGCGCATGTGCCTTTCTCGATCCAGTCCATTTCCAAGGTTTTTACTCTGACCATGGCGCTGAACCGGCTGGGCGGGGCGCTATGGAGCCGGGTGTGGCGCGAACCCTCCGGGTCGCGCTTCAACTCCATCGTCCAACTGGAGCAGGAAAAGGGCATTCCGCGCAATCCGCTGATCAATGCGGGCGCGCTGGCGGTGACCGATGCCCTGCTGGCGGCCGGCGACGTGGACAAGACCATCGACTCCATTCGCGCCTTCCTGCGCCGGCTGGCGGGCGATCCCTCCATCGTCATTGACGAGGAGGTGGCGGAGAGCGAGGCCGATACCGGCTTCCGCAACGCCAGCCTGGCGAATTTCCTGCGCGCCTTCGACAATCTGCAAAGCCCGGTGGAAGACGTGCTGCGGGTCTATTTCCACCAGTGCGCCATCCGCATGAACACCCGCCAGCTGGCGCGCGCCGGGCTCTATCTCGCCAATCGCGGGGTGGACCCCATCAGCCTGGGCCGGGTGACGACGCCGTTCAAAAGCCGGCGCATCAATGCAGTGATGATGACCTGCGGCCATTACGATGCGTCGGGCGATTTTGCCTGCCGGGTGGGCCTGCCGGGCAAGAGCGGCGTCGGCGGCGGCATTCTGGCCATCGCGCCGCGCAAGGCCTCGATCTGCGTCTGGTCGCCGGGCCTCAATGCCTGGGGCAATTCCCTGGTCGGTTCGATGGCGCTGCAGCGGCTGACGGCGCTGACCGGCTGGTCGGTGTTTTAACTGGGCTTCAGCCGGTAATGGCTGAGGCCCCAGGAGCGACCTTCGTCAAAGCCGAAGGATTCCGCCGTCGCCAGCAGGAACATGCGCCAGCGCCTACGCCACAACACGGCGTCTGCGCCATAGACATCGCGCAGGATGGCGTCGATCGCGATGCGGTTGTGGTCGAAATTCGCCAGCCATTGCAGCGCGGTGCGTTTGTAGTTGGCGCCGCTCCAGCGCCATTCCTCCTCGACCGCGAACAGGTCGGGAAACTGCCGGATCAGGCCATGGGTGGGCATGATGCCGCCGGTGAAGAAATGCTGCGCCATCCAGTCGCTGGCGTCGCTGCGGTCATAGCGCGAGGCGCGGCTTTTATGGGTGAAGATGTGCAGGAACAGCCGGCCGTCCGGCTTCAGCCAGCCCCGCACGCGCGACAGCAGTGGCCGCCAGTTGGCCATATGCTCGAACATCTCCACCGAAACGGTGCGATCGAAGACCCGATCGGGCTGGAACACATTCATGTCGGCGGTGATGACGCTCAGGTTGGAAAGTTCGCGCGCCTGAATCTGGGATTCGATATAGCGGCGCTGGGGCGCGGAGTTGGAAACCGAGGTGATGCGCGCGCCGGGAAAGTTCGACGCGATCCACAGTGACAGCGAGCCCCAACCGCAACCCAGTTCCAATATGTCCTGGCCATCGGCCAGCGCGGCATGGGCGCAGGTTTCCGCCAGCGCGATGGCTTCGGCTTCGCCCAGGCTTTCCTTGCCGGTGGGATAGAGACAACTGGAATATTTGCGGTGCGGCCCCAGGAACAGGGCAAAGAAGGCGGGCGGCAGTTCGTAATGCTGCTGGTTGGCGGTGTCGGTGTGTTCGGCGATGGGATAGGCCGCCATGCCGCGGGCGAAGTCCGCGTCGGTGGTGGCGGGGCGCTTCTCGATGCCGGAAATCACCTTGCGCATTGCGGCCCGGATCACGGCGTCGGGAAGCGGGGTATGTTCGGCGAGATAGGTCGCAAATTCCATCGGTCCAGCCCTTTTGCCTTTGTTACGCAGGGTCGCGGCGGGCGGATCATAGTGCGAAAGGCGAGGGCGAACAGAGGCTAGGGCCGCGCGCCTTCCAGCGCCAACAGCCGGGCCTTGGCCTTCAGCCCGCCGGCAAAGCCGGTCAGCTTGCCGCCGGCGCCGATCACGCGATGGCAGGGGGCGATGATGGAGATGGGATTTTTGCCGTTGGCGGCGCCGACCGCGCGCGATGCGCTGGGCTTGCCCAACTGCCGGGCGATCTGGCCGTAGCTGCGGGTTTCCCCGAACGGAATGGCCAGCAGCGCCCGCCACACTTTGTTCTGGAATTCCGTGCCGGTGAAATCCAGCTTGACGGTGAATGTCTGGCGCTTGCCGGCGAAGTATTCTGTCAACTGGCGCTCGGCTTCCACCAGCACCGGATGGGCCTTGTCTTCGGCCACGACATTGCAGCGCACACGTGCGGGATCGTCATTCTCCCACAGGATGGCGGCCAGGCCGTCGTCGCTTGCCACCAGCTTCAGCTTGCCCACCGGCGAGGGCATGGTTTTATAGACATGGGCTTTGGCTGTTTTGGGCATTTGTGCCTCCGTCATCTTCATCCGAAGACAATAAGCGGTCCATCCGCCGGCGAAAGGGGGCTGGCATATCGGACGGGCAAAATGACAGAAGGTGCTTGCCGCCTCAGCGCTTGCGCACGAATTCGGCGCGCAGGACCAGGCCCTTGATCCCTTCGAAGCGGCAGTCAATTTCCTGGTCGCTGTCGGTGAGCCGGATCGCCTTGATGACCGTGCCCTGCTTCAGGGTCTGGTTTGCGCCCTTGACCTTCAGATCCTTGATGAGGGTGACCGAATCGCCATCGGTGAGAAGATTTCCGGCGGCATCGCGGACCTCGGCGCGGCCAGGCTTCGTGACGGCGGCCGCTGTGGCGGGACGCCATTCCCCCGTCTCTTCGTCATAGACATATTCGTCATCGTCGCCGATCATGGATTGTCCTTGCATCAGTTCGGTATGGCGGACAGAGAGAATGTATCCGGCATCCCACATCAATCCATATCTATCCATTTTTCAGATTTTCCGCTGACTTTTACGCGTCATGCGTCTGGATCAATCCGCATCGCCGCTCCAATCCTATGACATATGTAGTTTTATCTGACGCAGCGGTATTATTGCTGCGACATCGACGGCTTGCGCCGCGCGCTGGCGCGAGTGGCCGGGTGTTCCCGGCTTTGATCCGGAAGAGGGCGGCCAGGAAGGGGCCAGGGAAGGCCCGCCATGACCCAGACAGATCAAGGGCTTAGCTTGGCCAAGCAGAGGAATGGCCCCCGATGGCTTAAATCCGCTTTAGCGATCCGCATTGCGGTTTCGACACGTGTCTGGCGCGGCTCCCGTGATAGCGTAGCCGGAGACAGCAGGAGAACCCGGGCGATGAAGACAGGATTTCTCGTTCTTGCCATGACCGTCAGCGCAGCGATGATCTCCGGCCAAGCGCAAGCCTTTTGCGGCGACGCCGTGGCCAATTGTTCTCAGGCATTCACGGGCAGCCAAAGCGGCCAGCCGGACGGCGCCGTGACGCCGTGGCAGAAATTCGATGCCCGAACCGGGGATCAATGGTCCGGCGCGGGGACGAAGTTCGGGAATTTCTCGCTGTACAGCGGCGTTTCCCAGGGACGCGATTGGAACAATCCCCAGGTGCGATATGGAAGCGGGGCAGGCCTGACGCAGGGGCAATCCAGCGACGCCAGCTGTGCGCTTTACGGAACCTGCCGGTAATTTTCCCCGCGTGAAATCCGCTTCCCGAATGAAGCGGCGCAGATGACCCTGATGGACAGAGAGGGATTGCTCGGAACATGCTCAAGGCATGTTCCTCGTCCTTGAATGCTTGGATCGCTCGCTTTGCTCACGCCTACCAACGCCTGTCGGCGTTGATGTCGAACAAAGGGCCCTGGTTTAATGGCGGACAGAGAGGCCTTTGACAATCTTCCAGATTGATCCAGCGCAGTCGGGAAGCCCTTGGTGGCCTTGAACTTCTTACGCTCCAATATTCATATCCATCCATCTTGGTGCGGTCCAATCCGCAGCAACTTTTAGGGTGGAGTTTAGGGTGGCGAATAGAACCCTTAATCGATTGTCGGCACGGACACTATCATCGGCATTGCCGCCGAAGCTCTACGCCGATGGCGGTGGGCTGTACTTGGTGGTCGAAACCACCGGAGCAAAGCGCTGGAGTTTTATATTCCAATTCGGGGGAAGGCGCAAAGAGATGGGGCTCGGCCCGATTTCGGACGTCTCTTTGGCGGCAGCGCGCGATCGCGCCCACGAAGCTCGTCAACTCGTAAAGGCCGGCAAAAACCCCATTTTCGAAAAACGCCAATTGGCACTTTTGCCCGAAGAACAAACGGGAGGGCCGGTAACGTTCGGAACCGTGGCTGATCGATTTATCGAGAACCAGGCGCCATCCTGGAAGAGTAAGGTTCACATCCAGCAGTGGCGTCGGACACTGAAGGTAGATGCCAAGCGCTTGCGGAGTTTGCCCGTGAGCGAGATTACCACAAACGACGTGCTCTCAGTCTTGCGACCCATTTGGCAAAGCAAGGCTGTAACCGCGTCTCGGCTTCGTGGTCGGATCGAACGGGTTCTTGACGCCGCGAAGGTGGAGGGCCTTCGGTCTGGCGAAAATCCGGCTCGTTGGAAAGGGCACTTGGCCCTGATGCTGCCGAAGCGCCGCAAGCTCGCCCGCGGACATCATGCGGCGCTTCCCTATGAGGACGTGACTTCATTCATGGCCTCTTTGAGAAAGTCGCAAAGTATAAGCTCGCTGGCGCTTGAGTTCACGATCCTGACGGCCGTTCGCACGAGTGAGGCACTTTGCGCAAGCCCCAGCGAATTTGATCTTGAAAATGCAGTATGGACCATTCCAGCGGAACGAATGAAGCGAGAGCTTCCACATCGCGTTCCACTGTCCCCCAGGGCGGTGGAACTTGTGAAGTTGATGTTGCCGCGCGCGCGCGATGGGCATCTCTTCCCCGGGTTGGCGCACCGCAGAAATCGAGAGCCCAGGCCGCTGTCCAATATGTGTATGCTGAAGATGTTGGATTTGCTGGGGTATGGGGAATTCACCGTTCACGGCTTTCGGTCCACATTTAAGGACTGGGCCAGCGATTGCACGTTGTTCCCGAGGGAGGTGTCGGAAGCGGCTCTTTCTCACGCGATCGGCGACGCCGTCGAGCGATCCTATCGTCGTCGCGATGCGCTGGAATTGCGGCGAAAGCTGATGGTGGCCTGGGCGAATTACTGCGCCACGGGAGCTATAGAATCGGTTCAACTGATCGCCGCCTAGAGATTGATGGGCGGAAGTGAATGGAGATAACGTTGAAGTTCGTCGCGAAGGATGACTGTCATCCCTTCAGCGCGTCGCGCTTGTAATTTCCCGGCTTTGATTATTTCGTAGATTTTGGATCGCCCAATGCCCGTGGCGGCGACAGCTTCATCAACCCGGTAGGCCAGTTTCCAATCTGGCAGACATTCTTCAAGGATTTTCGCCGCTGTGTTCATCGTGCCGTAACGCATTTGGAATTCGGAAAATCTAAGCGCTCAGGCAACAAAAGCGTCAAGATTGGGCGGCGATAGATCGGGAAATCTCGGAGTTTCGGAAAATTAAAGTCTCTGGAGCCATGGGCGACCGGGCTATATGCGTGAGCGATGAATTGCAGGATCCGGCGATGGCAAATTATCGTGGTCCCTTGTTCTCAGAACCCGGTCTCCGTAACGGGTCGGGCAGATCGAAGGCGTCGGGCGCCCTGACTAGTCAGTCGAAGAAATGCCAAGGCCTTCCCCAGTCGTGTCATTGCCGGCGCATAAGGCAAGCCGAACCATGAAAACGAGGAAGGCCAAGCCCCCGAGGGCGATCCCACTTACAATTAGAGGGCCGTGGATCATGGTGTAGATGAGACTTGTGAGCCACGCGCCGACGACTATGCCAATGACCCCCGCAATGGTAGCGAGTACTAAGCCGAATTCTCCTCTCACAGAACCGCGAGCGAGCCAGCCGACCAGGGCGCTAAGGATCAGCCAGCCAACGAAAATAAGGGTGCTCATTGATCCGTTCCTCGTGGTCTTCAGTCTCGTCTGGAGGTCTGAAATCTCGGTGGTCCGATCGCGAAATCCAGATAGCGACGCAACAGCGATCCGGCTCGTCCGGGACGGCGCAAGCCACTGTTGGCGCAACGCGATCGCGTTTGCGCCACTCGGCTTCGGAAGGCTTCTAATCTCTAAGACGGATTCCGACCCCATCAGCGGCAATCATTTCTGAAAAGTGACCAGGTGCCGCCGGAAATGGGGGGCCAGGGCTGGTCAGGGACAATAACCTGTTACAAAATCACTCTAGTATCAGTCCGCGGACTGCCGCACCGGACGTTGGGGCGAGCGGCACGATTTCGATGAGCTGTGGTAGAACTCCGCCATGAAACCCAGATTGGCGATCCTGATGGCGTGTCTTGCGCTCGTGTGCCCGATGGCCCGCGCGGCGGGCGCCGATCTGTCGGGAACTACATCTGGGCCATCCTCAAGCTGTGTGCAGGTGGAGATCGGTGGACAAAAGGCCCCCGATTGGTCGTGTCTGAACCAGAAAATGCAGGACGAGGTGGGCGCCATATCGCCGGCAGCGGAGGATGTCGAAATTGCGCCTCTGAATGCCAATTCGTCATCGCTGCGCACGGGTGGCTTCAATCAAAGCGCGATGAGCCAGCAATATGGATCGAATTGGGGAAAGTCGGCGACCCCATATCGGCCGCCGGCCGCGGTATACGGCAATCCGCTTCGCGCAGGAGCGCCCCTCCCATGATTGGCCGCTTCCGCAAGCGAGACGTCCAGGGCGGCGCTGCGGCTTTGGCGCTTGTCATGTTGCTTGTCGCGGGCACGACGGAGAAGGGAGCTGAGGCGGCGGTCACTGTTATGGGCATGTCCCATCTCTCGATTCCTGCTCAATCGCTGCGTTCGGCGCTTGATGCGTTCACTGCTCAGACCAATGTCCAGGTTCTCTACGACAGCAACCTCGCCCAAGGGCGAACATCGGTCGCGGTGTCCGGAAATCTCGCGGCGGACAGCGCGCTCGCGCAACTGCTGACAGGGACCGGCTTACTTGTTCACTATACCAATCCTGATCGGACTTCTGCCATTTTGGTGGCGAAGGCCGACCCAACGTCGACGGCGGGAGCGATGGCCCAGGATGGCGTGATGCCGCTTGCGACCCTGCATGTCACACCTGGCCCTCAGCTGCACGAAGACGATTATCGCTCCTACGCGACCGTGGTGCAGGCGGTCGTGCAACACGCATTTGACCGCGATTCCCAGGTGCTTTCCGGGCGCTATACGATCGGGGTGGCACTATGGGTCTCCAAGTCCGGAGCGATTACGCGGTCGGAGATTTTCCAATCGACCGGAGACCCGACGCGCGACGCACTGGTGCAGAAGACGTTGGCGACGCTGGCAATTAGTCAATCGCCGCCGGATAATATGCCCCAGCCTGTGAAGGTTGTGGTCGTGGCGCGGCGATGGCAGGCGAGCGCCCAATGAATTCGCCGCTGAATCGCAACGCGCGCAAGGCAAGCGCTTGGACACTGCTGTTGCCGGGTTCAGGGCTCCAGAAGGCTCACCTTCTTGTTGTGGCGCTTATTACGTCCATACTATTCACGGTCGCAGTGTTCTGGCTGCGCGCGGCTATCTTCGTGCCGCCGCCGCCAGCGGCCGATACGTTGGTGCATGTCAATGTGGTCAGCGGGCCTCTCATCTCGCCGCCGAACGTGCAAAGCCGGCCACCGCGGCAGACCCTTGCAAGCCTGCAAAGTGGCGTCGCCGCGCATGATACGGCCCTTAACCCGGCGAAGACCGAGAGCGTGCTTTCCGATCCTTCGGCCCAGAGCCAACTGGCGTCGGTGGATACCTCAGTGCCGGTTCCCCGCAGCGATGCCGAGCCGGCCACCAACGACAAGGCGGCGGAATTTCAGCGAGAGCTGTATATGCACATCGGGCAATTCGAGCACTATCCCGATTCTGCGAAGGCGGAGAATCTGCGCGGTACGGCACAGGTTCTCTTTTCGATGGACCGCAAGGGGCGGCTCCTGGCGGTCGAGTTGAAAATATCTTCCGGCTCGCCGCTGCTTGACCAGGAGGCGGTGGACACGGTAAGGCGCGCCGCGCCGTTGCCGCAGATTCCCGCCGATCTCCCCCAGCAACTCACTATTCTTCTCCCGGTCGAATTCTCGCCGAAGTGATCATCGACCTGCGACTCGTTGCACCGCAACGCGCCCGCCACGCGAATGTCACAGAAGCTTCACAGAGCCCGACTAGGTTCCCAGCGCTGGTCCCGCCAATTCAGAAGACGGGGAAGGCTTTGGCGGGCGGTGCTGGGCGCGCGGCTGATCGGAACCTGCCGAATTCGCATCCTGGGTCTGGGGCTGGATTATGGCAGACGGCATACGCGCGTTACTCCGCCAGACCTTCCTGACGGCATACCCTGATCTCAAGAAATCCTTAACCAGGCGATTGGGCTCCGAGGACGCGGCGAGCGACGTTCTCCATGACGCCTATCTGCGGGTTGAATGCGCCGGCGAAATCGGCGCCATTCAAAATCCGCGCGGCTATCTCTTCCGCGTGGCGATGAACACGGTGGTGGACCGTCAGCGCGCCGAGCGGGCACGGCCTTCCGCCAGCGATATTGCCGAACTGCTGAACGTCGAAGACGACACCCCCGATGCCTCCCGCATCGCGAGCTCGCGGCAGGGGATGCAAGCTCTGGCCGCGGCCCTGGCCGAACTGCCCGACCGCTGCCAGGCGATCTTCCGCGCGGCATGGGTCGAGGAGCTGACCCCCAAGGAATTGTCTGAGCGTTTTGAGCTTTCCGACCGGAGCATCCGGCTGGAATTGCGCAAGGCCCGCGAGCATTGCATCGCCCGCATCAAGAAAAAAATCTAACAACCTGATTCCTCTCGGACCCTCCAAATCCGTCTAAGTAATCGGAGGCTGTCTTCCGGCACCCGCGATTGCGGCGTTCTCGGGGACAGGTTGCGCGATGTCCGAGACTTTGCAGGCGACAGAAGAATTGAGCTGGCCGGAGCGTCAAGCCCTTGAGTGGCTTGAGCTAATCATCATGGGCGAGCTCTCGCCGAACGCGGCGAGGGCCTTGATGCGATGGCGGGCCCAAAGCCCGGCCAACGAGGCAGCGTTCCGCCGGGCCGCGACGCTCAAATACCTGTTGGATCAAGCGGCCAAAGGATTGGCAGGCCAGTCGATTTTGGACCGAATCAGCTATGAAATACCGAGGATTCGAGCGGCCTGGTCCCGCCATTCGCGCGGAAGCCTGTGTTAACATTGATTCCACGCGGGGCGGTCTCCAACGTCTTAGATAATGAACGGGGGCGTTTGGCCTCCCGGCGTCGTCGTACTTCGGGGACTGGATTGAGCAAGTTTGGTTCGGACCGTTTGACATGACCGATCCCGAAAACTCGCCGGGCGAGGTGGACACGCTGGACCGTCAGGCCCTGGATTGGGTCGAACACCTGGTCATCGGCGATGTGACCCAGGACGATGTCGAGGGCCTCAAGCGGTGGCGCGCCCAGGGGCCGATGCACGAGGCCGCCTATCGCCGCGCCTGCCAAATGCGCAAAATGCTGGTGGACCTCGATCGGGAGGAAGCCGCGGACCGGGCGGCCGGCTCCAAGGTTGTCCGCATTCAGTCCTGGGCTCGCCAAAAGCAGACCCGCCGTGCCCTCCTGGGTGGCGGTCTTGCCGCGTCCGCTGCGGCGGTTGCGGCGTATGGGATCATCAGCCCGCCCTTGGGGCTGTGGCCCTCCCTCGCGGAATTGGGAGCAGATTATAGGACCGTGACCGGCCAGCAGAGCACAGTGAGTCTGGGTCCCCAGGTGATGGCGGAACTCAATACACAGACCAGCATCGCGATCAGCCGCTCCGGCAATGAAAAAGGTATCCGCTTAATCGGCGGCGAGGCTGCTATCACGGCGGCGCTGGTCGAGCCGGCGACTTTCCGGGTAATCGCAGGGGAGGGCCAGGCCAGCGCGACGCGCGCAAAGTTCAATGTCCGCAAGGACGGCGACGACATCTGCGTGACTTGCGTCGCTGGTGCCGTGCGTGTTGCCCAGGCTGGCGCTGCCGTCATTCTGCGCACTGGCCAGCAGGTGATCTACAACAACGAGGCGATGCAGCCGGTCGCCGCGGCCAATATCGAAACCGTGACCGCCTGGCAGCGTGGTTTGCTGGTCTTTCATGACGAGCCGCTGAGCTATGTGATCGCAGAGGTCAATCGCTACCGGAGCGGGCGCATTATCTTGGCGGACCGTGGCCTAGGCGACCGCCGGGTGAATGCGAACTTCCATTTGTCACAGATTAATGACGTAGTGAACCAAGTGCAGGAACTGGTGGGCGCCAAGGCGACTTACCTCACCCGCAACGTGGTCGTGCTGACCTGAACCGCCGGCCTCGGCCCGGCGAACCTTCTTTTCGGCAAGAATTTTTTCCAAAAAAGTGATTCCGCTCCGGGCGTCCTGATCCGTCTTACCAGAGGGAGCATCTCGTCCTTCCCGCGGATGGTCCTGCATAGCGGATACAGCGGGCGAAAGTCGAAATTCTCGGCCTGAGAATACAAGCACTTAGCCGGTGCCATTGGTCTGACATAGAGCGGGGCGTGATGTTTGCCCTGCGTCGCGCGGCCATCGCTATGGGCGGATCTGATGCGGCGCACAGATTCCGCGTCCATGCCCGCCAAAAAAATGCGCGAAACAGATTCCGCGCCGCGACGCGACATCCGTCTTCCTCAATAGAACACTAAGGCGGTTGGGCATGTTGGTTGCCGAAGCATGCAGCATTGGCTGTTGGCCAGGGCTGCGACGCGGCTTGTTTCTCTTCGCGGCTTCGGCAGTAGGTCTGGTGGCAACATCAGGTCTCTCCGTCGCGGACGAACCTGCGTCCGCGCAGCGGCCCGCGAACGGCCAACCCGCCCAAAGCTCTCAGAGTGCTGCGCCGGCGGTGCCGCAGCATTTCGACATCAACGAGTACCGCGTCGAGGGCACGCACATTCTTTCCGATCTGGAAATCGAGGAGGTTCTCTATCCCTTCCTGGGCCCGGGCCGCACGACGGATGACGTCGAGAGCGCCCGCAAGGCCTTGCAGGATTACTATGCCTCCAAGGGCTACCAGACAGTCGCGATCCAGATCCCGCCGCAGCATGTCGTCAACGGCGTCGTCACCCTCAAAATCGTCGAGAACAAAGTGGGACGCCTGCGGGTCAAGGGCTCGCGCTACTACTCCCTGAACGAGATCAAGTCGGAAGCGCCGTCAATGGCGCAGGGCACGGTGCCGAATTTCAGCGATGTCTCGTCGGACATCGTCGCTCTCAACCAGCAGCCCGACCGGCGCATCACCCCGGCACTGAGGGCCGGCGTTACGCCCGGCACGGTGGATGTTGATCTCGACGTGGATGACCGGTTTCCGCTCCATGACAGCCTGGAGATCAACAACCGCTATAGCCAGGGCACGTCGCCGCTGCGCCTCAACGGCTCGGTCCATTACGACAATCTCTGGCAGATGGGCCATTCGCTCACCCTGAGCTTTCAGGCCGCCCCCGAGAGCCTGACCGACGCCAAGGTGTTCTCCGCCTCCTATCTGGCCCGCATACCCTCGCTGCCATTCCTCAGCTTTCTCGCCTATGGTCTCAGTTCGGACAGCAACGTCTCGACCCTGGGCGATGCCAATGTCGCGGGCCGTGGGCAGGTGATCGGGGGCCGCGCGGTCCTGACCCTTCCCAGCGATCAGGGCTTCTTCGAAACCCTCAGCGTGGGCTTCGATTACAAGCATTTCGACGAAGACCTGAACCTCAACGGCACCGCGAACGCCACGCCGATCACCTATTACCCGATCAGCGCCACCTACAGCGCGACCTGGCAAGGCGAGTCTTCACTCACCCAGCTCAACGCCAACTTCACCATGCACCTGCGTGGCATGGGCAGCAGTCCCGCCGAGTTCGACGCCAAGCGCTTCGATTCCGGCGGCGACTTCGCCTATTTCAAGGCCGATCTCGCCCAGACCTGGCAACTGCCCAAGGGCTATGAGTTGTTCGCCAAGCTGCAGGGCCAGGTCGCAAACGAACCGCTGGTCAACAGTGAACAGTTCTCGGCCGGCGGCTCCGACACGGTTCGCGGCTATCTGGAATCCGAAGTGCTTGGCGACAACGGCATTCTGGGAACGCTGGAAATGCGCAGCCCCCGCTTCGGCGTCGGCTTCGCCTCGATCTTCGACGAATTCCAGGTTCTCGCCTTCGCCGAAGGCGGTCACGTCTCCATCTGGGACCCGCTACCCGAGCAGCAAGCGCAGTTCGACCTCGCCAGCGTCGGCCTGGGCGCGCGGACCCGGCTGCTGGGCCACATCAACGGCGCCATCGATTACGCGATGCCCCTGATCAGCCAATCGTCCACCCAGGCGCGTCAGAACCGCATCGAATTCCGTGTCTGGATGGATCTCTAGGAGAATGACGTGAAGAGGATCTTGAACACGGTCAAAGCGAACGCGGCGAACCTGCTGCTTTTCGTCCTGGTTTTGGGCGCGGCGCTCCAGCCGGTGCCGGCCCTGGCCTGGTGGAACGGCGACTGGACCGCGCGGGCGAAGATCACGCTCGATACCACCAGCGCCGGCGCGAATATCAATGATCCCATCGGCAGCGTGCCCGTCCTGGTGCGGCTGCATTCGGGCAACTTCCAGTTCGACAAGGCCAAGCAGGACGGCAGCGACATCCGCTTCCTGGCCGGCGACGACAAGACGCCATTGCGCTTCCACATCGAGAAGTTCGACAGCTTGCTGGGCGAAGCACTGGTCTGGGTGAACGTCCCCGATCTCCCGCCGGGCGCCAAGACCGACCTTTATGTCTATTACGGCAACGCCAAGGCCAATGGGGCCGAGGATGCCAAGGGCACCTATGACGCCAGCACGGTGCTGGTCTGGCACTTCGGCGAGAAGGCGGGCCCCGCCCAGGACACCACCCGCTGGGGCAACAACGCCCAGAATGCGGGGTTGCCCGACGCCGCTGCGGTCATCGGCGGCGGCATCCGGCTGGACGGCCAAACCCAAGTGCGCTTGCCTGCCTCGGCGTCGCTGGCTTGGCGGGACGGTCAGGCGCTGACCTGGGCGCTGCTGGTCAACAGCGGCCCGCCGCAGCCCGGCGCGGTGCTGTTCTCCCGGCGTGACGGCGCCAACGCCTTTGTGATCGGCTTCGACAACGGCGTGCCTTTCGTCTCGGTCACTGGCCCAGCGGGCACGCAGCGCGCCACCGGCACCGCTCCCGTTGCGGCCAATTCCTGGCACCTCCTCACCGTTGCGGCCTCGGCCGGGCGTATTGCGCTCTATCTCGACCGTGACCAGGTCGGGACCGTGGCGGCCTCCATTCCTGCACTCACGTCGCCCGCTGTTCTGGGCGGCGACAGCGCGGGCGCGCCGGGCTTCACCGGTCAGGCGGACGAACTGGAGATCGCCAATGTGGCGCGCTCCGCCGGCACCATCGCCGCCAACGCCGTGAGCCAGGGAAGCGACAATTCGAAGTTCGAGAGCTTCGCCAATGACGAGGATGGCGGCGGCAGCTGGTTGCCGGTCGGCCTGCTCGTCATCCTCAAGTCCATCAGCGTGGACGGGTGGATCGTCATCGGCATCCTGACGGTGATGCTGGTGGTCTGCCTGGTTCTGATGGTGGACAAGACCGCCACGCTGCTCCGGGTGTTGAAGGGCAACAGGCTGTTTCAGCGCAAGTTCGAGCAGCTTTCCAGCGATCTGACGGCCCTCGACCATGACGAAGCGGTGTCGATGGGCGGCCTGGTCCTGGAAGGCGAGAAGCAGGCGATCGGCGTATCGCCGTTGTTCCAGATATACCATGTGGGCTCGCGCGAGATTGCCCACCGCGCCACCGTTTACAAGAACTTCGCGTCCTCGGGCCTGTCGGCGGAATCCTTGGCCGCCATCCGGGCTTCGATGGACGGCAAGCTCATTCGCGAGCTCCAGTCGCTGCGTGGCATGATGGTGGTGTTGTCCATCTCTATCGCCGGTGCCCCGTTTATCGGCCTGCTCGGCACCGTGGTCGGCGTGATGAACACCTTCGCCGGAATCGGCGCCTCCGGCAGCGTCGATATCGAGTCGGTGGCACCGGGCATGTCGAGCGCGCTGATGGCGACCGCCTTCGGCCTCGGCGTCGCCGTGCCGGCGCTGTTCGCCTACAACATCTTCCAATCCGTCATCAAGAACATGCGTGACGAGATGCAGATCTTCGTCGACGAGTTCGTCACCAAGATGGCGGAGTTCTATCGGCCCGAGATCGAGGCGCTCCCCGAAGCCCAGATGCAGGTTCTGGCCGATCAGATCGTGGCGCGCATCGGCGCGCTCTATCGCCCGGGCGCGCTCGCGTCCTCGGCCGGGGAATAGGCCATGCAAATCCACGACGACGATGACGTCATCGACCAGCCCAATACCACCCCAATGAACGACATCCTGCTGGTCGTGCTCGTCATCATCATCGTGACGATCTCGCCGCCCAACAAGGGACACAAGATCACGCTCCCAAGCTCCAGCAGTTCGGTGAGCCTCAGCGCGGCCAAGACCCGCTCAATCACCGTCACCAAGGACGACACGATTTTCTACGACACCGTGCCCGTCAGCATGGGCGAACTGGAGCAGCGGCTCACGCAGGAGAAGGCGTCCACCCCGGACGTGCAGGTGGTGATCAAGGGCGATGCCCAGACGCCCTACCAGAATGTCGAAGACGTGCTCGACCTGGTCAAACGCCTGGGCATTCCCAATGTCGGCCTTGCCACCCGTCCTAGGGGGCAGGCATGACCTTGCCGGAAATCCAGCACGATTGGCGAGTCGATCTGGCTGCCCTGCTGGGGGTAGGTGGCGTTGTCGTTGCGATAGCCGTCGGCGCGCTTCTGTTGTCCCGAATTCCCTTTGATTTCCGCCTTTGTGTCGTCGACGCGCGGCAGGCGGACCGATGCCTCCCGTTTGCGGATGTCTTGGGCATAGCGCGAGCCACCAAGGGCGGCGACCATGGTTGAAGTCATGCGCCCGACGCCCGGCTTCCTGCGACAGCACCGTCCGGCTGTCGTGGTCGGACTCATTGCCGTCCTTCTCGCATGCGCCGTCGCTTTGTTGATGAGCCACCGCACGCCGCAGTCGACGCAGCACGAGACGCTGTTCCAGGTGGTCACGGTGATCCCGCCACCGCCGCCTCCGCCCCCACCCAAGCCGCCTGAGCAGAAGATGATCGAGCAGCCCAAAATGCTCACGCCGGAACGCCAGCCGCCGCAGCATGTCGATGCATCCAAGCCCAATGCGGCCGCGAAGCCCGCCGGAATCGACTCTTCGCCCGGTCCCGGCGGTGCTGGCCTAGACCTGGCCGGAACGCCGGGCGGCACCGGCCTCGGCGACGGCGGCGGGTCGCGCTGGGGCTGGTACGCCACCATCGTTCAGGAGCAGGTCTCCCAAGCGCTGCGTGACAACGCCAAGACCCGCAATTCGCGCTTCAAGACCGAAGTGCGTCTCTGGTCGGACGCTGCCGGCCGGATCGAGCGCGTTCAGCTCGTCACTTCGACGGGCGATCCCAATATCGACGCCACGCTGACGCGTGAGGTCCTGCAGGGCCTCCAACTGCGCCAGCCGCCGCCCACCGACATGCCGATGCCGATCGTGATGCGCGTGACCGGGAACACGATGCAATGAATGCCCCAGCTCCCGGCCATCGACAGTCTTCCACCGAGGATTTCATGCTTTACGGAATTTACGTGTCACACAGCAATACGCCGTCCGCGGCCGGAGCGGACGCATCTGCTCTGCAGCCGGTGAGGGCGCACAGCCGCCGTCACAGCCGGTCGCGACTGGCGCTTTTGGCGAGCCTGCTGCTTGGCACGGTACTCCCCAACTCGGTGCTCGCCGCGGAGGCCACCCCGGCGTCCGATCAGGTGTCCGACCCGGCACTGCTCAAGATTCTGGTCCGCAAGCATGTGCTGACCCAAGCGGAGGCCGATCAGGTTCTGAAGGAGGCCAAGACCGAGTCCGCACAGAACGTGCCCGCTGCGCCCCAACCCAGGCCCGCTGGCGCATCGGCATCGGCAGCTGCGGCGACGCCCGCCAGCGTGACCACAATCCCGCCCGACGATGGCGCCCTGCATGTCACCTATGTGCCCGAAGTGGTCCGCAAGCAGCTGCTCGACAAGGCCGAGGCCGACCTGGAAGCCAAGGCCCGCAAGGAAGGCTGGCTTGCCCCCAATGTGATGCCGTCCTGGCTCGAAGGCCTTCACCTCTATGGCGATGTGCGCGTCCGCTATGAGGGGAATTTCTTCCCCAAGGGCAATGACAACACCGGCGCCTTCCCGAATTTCAATTCGATCAACACCGGCAGCCCCTACGACGTTTCCAGTACCAATCCCAACTTCGCGCCCCAGCGCAATGTCGACCAGGACCGCAACTATTTCCGCCTGCGCGCCCGTTTCGGCCTGGATGCCGATCTGGGCGACGGTTTCTCGACGGGTTTGCGGATCGCGACGGGCCAGGACGACCAGCCTGTCTCCGAGAATCAGACCATGGGCTATGCCAATGGCGGGCAGGGCGGCGACTTCAGCAAGTATGCGATCTGGATCGACCGCGCTTATATCAAGTACGCGCCCTGGACCGGCCCGAACAGCTTGGAAGTCGATGTCGGCCGTTTCGACAATCCCTTCTTCTCCACCAACCTGACCTGGTGGAGCGACATCGGCTTCGACGGCGCCGCGGTCAAGGGCAGCTACGAGGTCTTCAAGGGTGTGACACCCTTCATCACCGGCGGCGCCTTCCCGATCTTCAATACCGATCTCAACTTCGCCAGCAACCAGCCTGCCAAGTTCGAGAGCGAGGACAAGTGGCTCTATGCCGCGCAGGTGGGTTCCGATTTCGAACTGAACCACTCCTGGAAGTTCAAGATCGCCGGCGCCTATTACGACTTCGAGAATGTGCAGGGCCGGCTGTCGGCGCCTTGCACGGTTCTTTCGGCGTCCGACATCTGCAACACCGACGATCTGAGGCCGTCCTACGCGCAGAACGGCAACACCTATATGGCGCTGCGCAACATCGTGGCCACCTCGGCCAACAATTTCGGCACCACCAGCCAGTACCAGTATTTCGGGCTTGCTTCCGGCTTCCGGGAACTGGCCGTCACGGGGCGGATGGATTTCGACCGCTACGCCCCGTTCGACATCTGGGCGACCGCCGAGTTCGTCGACAATCTGGCCTTTGACAAGAACGCGATCGCCGCCAGTGCGGTCAACAATCGCGGCGCCATCACCGGCACGGAGACCACCGGTCCCTATGCCGGCGGCAACAAGGGCTATTTCGCCAACCTCAATCTGGGCGAGCCGGAGCTCAAGCAACGCTGGAACTGGAACTTCGGCGTCGGCTACCGCTATGTCGAATCCGACGCGGTGATGGACGGCTTCAACGATCCCGACTTCGGCTTGGGCGGCACCAACCTGCGTGGCTTCACCGTGGTCGGCAATCTCGCGCTTTCCAAGCGCGTGTCCACGACCGTCACCTGGATGAGCGCCGACAGCATCGCGGGGCCGCCTTACGCAGTGGACGTCGTCATGTTCGATCTCAACGCGAAATTCTGACCATGCGCCGCGCCATCCTCGCAACCTTGATCCTGCTCGCCGCTCTCGCGCCGGCGCGTGCCGACGACGCGACCGAGCAGCGGCTGCGCGACGCCCTGCGCGCGGCGACGGCGCAACTCGGCGGCGTCCAGGACCAGCTTGCGGCGGTCCAAAGCAAGGAAGCCGCCGACCAGCAGGAAATCGCGCGGTTGAAGGCGCAGCCTTCGGCTCCCGCGCCCAAAGTCGCCTCGCCGCGGGAGGCCGCCGCGCTCAGGGCGGCGGTCGCGGAATTCAACGAAAAGCTCGCCGCCCAGAATGAGGCGATCGCCAAATGGAAGTCGGCCTATGACGATTTGGTCGCCAAGCAGCCGGACCAGAAGGCGATACAGCAGCAGATCGACGATCTGACCAAGCGGAATGCGGCTCTCCAAGCGAAGAACGAGGCACTGTTCAAGGTCGCGAACGACATTCTCGAACGCTACGCGCATGTGACGATGAGCGACGTTATCGCCCATGGCGAACCCTTCATCGGGACAGCGCATGTCGAACTGGAGAACGAAATCCAGGACGAGCAGGACAAGCTCCTCGACCAGAGGGGCACGCCATGAGCGGCAGACCCGACGATTTCGCGCTGGCGGACCCGGGAGAGCCCCTGCCGGAGTCGCTGCGCAATCTGATGCGCAACTTCGATGGCAGCGCTATGCGGTTCCAGGTCGGCGGCTTCGATGTAATTGCCTTCGACCAATCCGCGGCCCCGCCGCGCCCTGCCAAAGGCGAGGCCGCCGCGTCCCCACCAGATGATGAAAGGAACGTTTCATGACGGCTGCCGCAAAAGACACTTCTGTTCCCAACGACATTATTGAGTCGGTTACCCCGCACGCCTTAGCGGCTCTGTTGCAGGGCATGGGGTACAGGGGCGAGGTTGTTACAATCGGAGAGGTGGAGCTTGTGCGCTCCGCGACCAGCGGGCTTCCGTTCGAACTCCGTCTGGGCAATCGCCTCGCCAGCAAGCCGAACAGCGCCGTCGATATCGTCTTGCTGGCTGCATTGAAGGTGGAGGGCGATGACTTTCCACTCGACCTGCTCAATCGCTGGAATATCGAGAAGCGCTTTGGCCGCCTGTTCCTGAACCAGGGGTTCCTCCTGGCTAGCCTCGACGTGGTGATCGGGGGCGGTATCCGGATCGCGAACTTTCGCGCCCATATCGAACTCTGGGACCAGCTGCTGCAGGACCTGGTGCCGTTCCTGCGCGGCTCATTTGCCGAGCGCGCCAGCCCCGCCACACCGCCGGCGGCGCACGACAAGCCGTCCGAAAGCATCAATTCCAGCCAGGCCAGCGCCTGATTTGCACTCTCACACGCCCGAATTCAGGAGATTCCCAATGATACCGTCCCGCCGCAAAACTGCCCTTCTGATGACCAGCGCTGCCATTGGCGCGCTGCTGCTTACCATGCCGGCTTATGCCGGACCGGTATTGCCAACTGGGGGCAATGTGGCCTCGGGCCAGGCGAGTATCTCGTCCGGCGCAAACAGCGTGACGGTCAACCAATCGTCGCGGAACGCCATCATCAACTGGAACGGCTTCTCCATCGGGCAGGGGGGCGCTGCGCAGTTCAACAATGGCTCTGGCGCCACCCTCAACCGCGTCACCGGCCCGCTGCCTTCCAGCATCGACGGAACCCTGTCCGCGACGGGCAGTGTCTACCTCGTCAATCCGTCCGGTGTGGTCGTCGGAAAGACCGGTCGCGTCTCGACCGGCGGCGACTTCATCGCCTCCACGCAGGACATCTCCGATGCCGACTTCAACACGGGCAAGAAGCAGTTCAGCGGCAATTCGACCGGGGCGGTGATTAATTACGGCCAAGTCGGCTCGCTTGGTGGCGATGTGACCCTGATCGCGCGCCAGGTGCAGAACAGCGGCACGATTACGGCGCCGAAGGGCACGGTTGGACTCGCGGCGGGCACCCAGGTGCTGCTGAGCGACTCCACCCTCAATGGCGGTAAGCTGCTGGTGCAGGCCGGCGGCGCGGGCGATGCGGTGACGACAGAAGGTGCCATCAAGGCCGCCGATGTCGAACTCAAGACCAACGGCGGCAACATTTTCGCCCTGGCCGGCAACACCAACGGCATCGTCAAGGCCAGCGGCATCACCAATGGTGACGGTCATATCTATTTCGACGCGGGCGACACCGGCTCGGTGACCGTGGCAGGCACGGTCAAGGCCAACAGCGCCAATGGCGCTGGCGGCACGGTGGTTGTGCAGGGCCAGAACGTCACCCTGAAATCGACCGCAGCGGTGGATGCCAGCGGCACGACAGGCGGCACCATCCTGATCGGTGGCGATCAGCAGGGCGGCGCTAATCCGGCGACCAAGCTGGTGAGCCAGACAGTTCGTACAGCCCAGAATACCAACGTCGACGCGGGAGCCACCATCAAGGCCGATGGAGCCAAGGGCGCGGGCGGTAATGTCGTGGTGTGGTCGAACGACCACACCAGCTACGCTGGCGCCATATCGGCCACCGGCGATGGTGGCAATGGTGGCAATGCCGAAGTGTCGAGCCATGGGGTGCTGGACTTCAGCGGCACCGCGAACCTCCTCAGCACGGGCGGGGCCGCCGGCACCTTGCTGCTCGATCCCTATGACGTCACGATCGGAGGTAGCGACACCAATACCGGCAATAGTGGGGGTACGTTCACACCAACCGGCACCTCGAACATCAGTGTCGCCACCCTGGAAGCCGCCCTGGCGGGCGGCAATGTGGTCGTCAACACGACTGGCGCAGGCACGGATGCCGGTAACATCACCGTCGCCGAGGCCATCAACTGGACCAACTCCAGTGTCCTTTCTCTCACGGCAACCAATCACATCGTCATCAATGCGCCGATCAGCGCATCGCAAGGTGGATTGGCGCTCAGCGCTGCGACGACAGGCACTTCAACGATTGCTGCCCTGACGCCCACGATCACGACTGGCGCCGACGGATCGGTCAACGTCGGGACGTTTATCCTGCAACAGGGCAGTTGGGTGCAGAACAGTGCTACCCTGCCGGCCTTCTCCGCCACGAACTTCCAGATTATCGGCGGCTCGAGCACGCCGGCCTATTTCGGCCGCTTCGGCGGCGGGGCGGGTACGGTCGCCAATCCTTGGCTGATCACCGACGTTTACGGCCTTCAGGGCATGGCGGGCGGCCAGAGCAACGGGACCTCCAACATGACGGTGATGGGTCCGGCGAACATGACCTATGCGCTGGCCAGCAACATCGACGCGTCCGGTACGCTTAGCTGGAATCCGTCCGGGGGAACCACGACGGGCTTCATCCCGATCGCGCTGGGCGGTGTCACGGCAACGGGCTTCAAGGGTAATTTCGACGGAATGGGCCATACGATCACCGGCCTTTACATCAACAACAGCACAACCGCGACGGACGTGGGTCTCTTTGGCGGCGATAGCGGGGCTGCAGCTTCATTTATTCGCAATGTCGGATTGATCGCACCCAACATCACCGGCTCGCATGTCGGAGTCTCAACGGCGGCTTCTACGCCCGATGGCGTGGGCGCGTTGGTGGGCGCAGTGATTTCCGGCGCAATGATTACAAATGATTTCGTGCAAGGCGGCAGCGTCACCAGCGGGGGTAATGCCGGTGGTCTTGTTGGCCTTCTCCAAAATGGCCTTATTGCGCAAAGCTTTGCGGCCGACGCGGTATCATCGAGCCTTTCGGCGACTACTGCGGATGTCGGTGGACTTGTCGGGTATGTGAACGGCGTTCCTGTCACTGCGTCTTTTGCGACGGGAAATGTGACGGCTGGTGGCAACGCCGGGGGTCTCGTTGGCTTGCTCAACGGTTCGGGGAGTATCTCCAACTCCTACGCCACAGGTAATGTCTCGGGTGGTCAAGCTGGCGGATTGGTCGGCACCGGTTCTACCGGCTCGCCTACTATCACGAATTCCTACTATTCCTTGGGAACAGTCAGTGCCCCCGGCAACGAGGGCGGCGGAATTATTGGAGGAGGTAGCAGCGGGACAATTTCAATTGTTGGGAGCTATTGGGACATCGACAAGAATCCTGGTTTGCCGGCAGCACCCGGAGTTGTACCTGTATCCCTCACAAATTCGCAGGGGCTTACCGAACAGCAGTTGCAATCTCCAACCGATGGCGTCACCAACTTCGTCGGATGGGACTTCACAAATACCTGGGCGATGGTTGCCGATCCCACCGATGGCAACGCCAAATATCCGCAGTTATTCGGCGTCACTGTCCTGAAGGCGACGCCGCAGGACGCGGTTACTGCTGTTGGCACAGCACCGAACCTTGTTGCGACGTATACGGGTGCAACGTCGGTGGCGGGCACCAAGAACATCACCACGCCCGCGCCCCTGGTGACGACTGGCGCGGCGCTGTCCAGCAACAGCGACACAACGTCTCCGGCTGGCACCTACACCATCACGCTCGATCCGAGCCAGCCGATGATGGCCAATGGCCATGCCTATCTGGTCGTGGCAACCGCGCTGACATCACAGTTGACGATCCAGACGGCGCTGCCTGTGTCCTATGTCATTTCGGGGGTCGGCAATCCAACTTATGGGACCACTGCGACGACCGACTTCGGCACCGCGGTCCTGACCGACGAGACAGCCAATACGGTGCTGAACGGCATCAACTACACGATCGGGTTGTTCGACAGTTCGGGCAATCCCGTCACCTGGTCGTCGGTCGGCCTCATACCGGCGGGCCGCTATACCGAGCAGGTGATCTCCTTGAGCGGCCCCGGCTCAAGTCTATACGCCGTGGACCCCAACGTGTCGCACAGCACCGTCGGTCACATCACGATCAATCAGGCACAGCTCACGATCACCGCCGACAGCACGATCAACGCCAGCAAAATCTACGACGGCACAACATCGGTGAACGTGACGGGTGCGGGAACTGTCAGCGGGATAGTCGCCGGCAGCGGCGATGCTCCGCAGTTGGTGCTGACCGCGAACTATGGTGGCACCAATGCGGCGGATGTCGGGACCGGCAAGTCTATCAACGGATCCTACGTCCTTACGGGGCCAGGCGCCGGCAACTATGTCCTGGCAAGCTCCGGCTTTACCTATGGCGGGACCGACGGCGCCATCACGCCGGTGACCTTGACCATCACGAGCGCCGGCACAGTGGTCGAGCGTCAGTATGACGGCACGAATGCCGCCACCGCTGCCACCGGCGGCCAACTCGGCGGCGTCGTTTCGGCCGACGCGAGCAATCCTTCGGCGGTGTCGCTCACCCTCGGCGGCCTCACATTCGACGGACCCAATGCCGGATCGCACAATGTCACCGGCACCTATTCGCTCAGCGGCAGCAAGGTGGCGCTGGGAGACTATATCATCGCACCGGGCGATCTGAATTTCGGCGGCACGGGGATCATCGATCCCAGGCAGTTGACGATCGCCACCCAGGGCACCGTCAACGACAAGACCTACAACGGCAGCAACGCCGCGACCGTGAATACGGTCGGAACGCTGGGGAATGTCGTGTCGGGCGACGAGAGCCTGGTGTCGCTTGGTCTGGGTGGCCTGACCTTCAGCGATGCCAATGCCGGCACCAACAAATCCGTCACCGGCACTTACTCGCTCATGGCAAATGACAACGGCAACTACGTCCTGGCGGATGCGGCACAGGTGTTCTCCGGCCACGCCACCATCACGCCCTTGCTGCTCGACATTACCAATCTCGGTTCGGCGGAAAACAAGGTCTATGACGCCACCACGAACGCGTCTCTTGGTGGCTCACAGTACGGCAATCTGGTCGCTGGCGATCAATTAACGCTGATGCTGGCCGGCGGTTTTGCCGATCCCAATGTCGGGACGGGTAAGACGGTGCGGGGCAATGTGAGCCTGAGCGGCAGTTCGGCGGGCAATTACCAATTGTCCGGCCCAGTGACCTTCAGCGGCTCGGCCAACATCACGCCCGCGCCACTGACCATCGCCACGGCCGGAACGGTGGCCGATAAGGTCTATGACGGCGGTACCGCAGCAACAGTCGCAACGAACGGGGCACTCGGCGGTGTCGTCGGCAGCGATGCCGTGACGCTGACTCTGGGCGATCTCACATTTGCCGATGCGAATGCTGGAGCGGGCAAGAGCGTGAGCGGTATGTATTCGGTGGGGGGAGCCGGCGCGGGCAACTATCAATTGACCGACAGCACGACCTTCACCGGTACAGCTTCGATCACCCCCGCGACCCTTACCATCGCCGCGGCGGGCACCATCGCGAACAAGGTCTATGATGGGACCACGGCGGCGACGGCGACCAACAATGGCGCCCTGGCCGGCCTCATCGGCTCCGACACCGTAGACCTCGCATTGAACGACATCAGCTTTGTCGACAAGAATGTGGGCGCGGGCAAGTCGGTGAGCGGCACCTATGTCCTCAGCGGCGCGGATGCAGCCAATTATCAGCTGGCGAGCGGAGCCTTCACCGGCGCGGCCGATATTACGCCAGCAACCCTGACCTACGCCGCCAATACGGCAACCCGGGCGGCCGGCCGCCCCGACCCGGCTTTCAGCGGCACGGTCACCGGCTTCGTGAACAATGAAACCCAGGCCAATGCCACCACCGGCAGCCTGGTATTCGCCGCGGACGCCGATGGCTCCAGTCCTCCGGGAAGTTACGCGATCAACGGCTCGGGGCTGGATGCCGATTACGGCAACTATGTCTTCGTTCAGGCTCCCGGCAACGCCAGCGCCTTGACGATCACTGGTACGCCGGGTCTGCCGCCGCAAGTGGTGGACGCGATCCAGACCACGCCCAACGTGGTCGAGCCTACGCCGCAAATCGGCGTCGGCCCCAACAACAGCACCGCCTTCACCGGATCGAACCCGGTCGCGGGAGCGGGCAATGGGCCTGGCGCGGCTATCGGTTCGAACGGCCCGGACAATGGCAACTCCACCAACGACGTCTTCCCCGATAACCGCAATTTCGGTCCCTGGATCGTTTTCGCTTCGACCCACTGACCCAACTCCAATTTGAAAGAGATTGACGATGAAACATTTCGAGTATCTGCGGTCGCGTGGCGATCTGCGGCTCAGCGCGCGTCTGCTTGCCGGGGCATGCTTTCTGGCACTGACCGCCTCACCGGTCCTGGCCCAGGTGGAGCGCAATCTTCCGCCGCCGGTCGAGCACCATGAAGGCAATCTGCTGCTGGGCGACCAGAATCTGGCCGGGTCCACGGACGAAACCCCGCTCGGCGCCAATCTCTCGGGCATCGTGGTGCTCGGGCCGAAGGAGGAGGTATCGAAGACACCCGCCGCCGGTATTGCGGTGGGCGACATTGGTCCGATCAGCCACGGCGCGGTGCAGGGCGCGATCCAACCCTTCGTCGGCAAGCCCATCAGCCGCAAGCTGATCTCGGATGTCGAAGCAGCCGTCGCGCGCGTCTACCGCGCGGCGGGTTATCCCTTCGTGTCCATCACCATCCCGCCGCATGATGCGGGCGCCGGTATCCTGCAGTTGCGGGTCGTCGAGTTTCGCATGGGGCGCGTCGGCGTCCAGGGCGGCGACGAAGGCCTGGCGGCCGGTATCCGCACCGCGCCAGGCGACCGCATCGAGGCGCGGGCGCTCGAAGAGGATCTCGACTGGATCAATCGTAACCCGTACCGGCGGGTCCAAGGCGTGTTCGCGCCAGGTGATGATATCGGCACCAGCAAGCTGACGCTTCAAACCTCCGAAGATAAGCCCTGGCAGGTGTTTGGCGGTTACTCCAATACGGGCACTGCGGCCACCGGCTATTCGCGCGCCTTTATCGGCGCTGGCGCCGTGATCGAAGGGCTGAATGACACCCTCGTGTCATACCAGCTCACTGGCAGCACGGATTTCTGGTCGGATCCGGGCAGCATCAACCTGAGTGATAGCAACCGTCCGGAGTATCTCAGCCACTCCGCCCGCATCGTCATTCCGACTTTCGCCCGACAGGCAATCGAGATTACGCCGTCATTTGTCTCCACGAGCTCGACCATCGATTCGGTCATCCGGCTCGACAACGACATTCTCGAAGTCCCCGTGATGTACCGCTCGGCAATCTCAAATATTCTGCCCGGCGTTTATTTGGGCGATATCAGCGCCGGCGTGGAGTTCAAGCACCTCAATCGTACAAGCTACTTCACCGGCACGAAAATCGGCAGTGGCGGCGCCGATCTGTTTCAGTTTGCCCTCGGTTGGTCCGACCAATGGACCGACGTGATCGGCCAAACGTCCTTCGACCTTGAGGTCCGCGACAATCCCGGCTCCGTCATGGGCGGGAATACGGACGCAAAATGGAATTTGTTCAGTGCCGGACGCGTGACCGGCGCCGAATACGCCTATGTGCTTCTCAATGCCGACCGTTCGACCAACCTCGGGAGCGGCATGGCCTGGAACATTCATTTCAGCGGCCTCTATGCCGACCAAGCGCTTCCGGATACCGAGCAGCTTGCGCTTGGCGGCCTTTATGGCACGCGCTCGTTCACCCTGGACGATGGGGTGGTTGACAAGGGTTTGTTCCTTCGCAACGAACTGCGCCTGCCGCAGGTGTCGTTGATCGACAGTGGTCGCTGGCACGACAATCTGAGCCCCTTCGTCTATGTCGATTACGGTGTTGGTCAGCAGTACCATCTGGCGACACAAGACGCATCGCTGGTGGGTATCGGCATCGGCGCGGACTACCAGCTCGCCGAGAATTTCTCGGTCAACGTCGCCGGTGGCAATGCCTTGACGGACGGTATCCGCACGCACCAGGGCGACTGGAACGCTCAGGTTCACCTTGCTCTCAGCTACTAGGAGGATGTCATGATTGCTCAACGCCATCTGACGAGGCGGATGCGACGGTTCGGAGCAACCGTGATTTTGGCTGCGATCCCACTTTCGATCGTGCAGGCGACCGCTCAGACGCCGCAACTGTCCCGGACCCCATTCGGGGATTGGGTTCTACGGTGTCAGGCCGCTGCGGGGGGAGCCAAGATCTGCGAAGTGGCACAAACCATCGCGGTGAAGCCCCAGAAGGACCAAAAGCAGCCTCAATTCATTGCGGAGATTGTGTTTGGTAAGCTGAACAAGACACAACCGATGTTCATGGTGACGCAGGTGCCCCTCGGCGCCTGGTTGCCAGCGGGCGCGACGGTTACGGCGGACAAGCTTCCAGCCATCCGCGCAACGTTTACGCGGTGTGCCCAAACCTGCATGGCGGAGATCGCGCTGACCCCTGCCAACCTGACGGCGCTCAAAGGCGAGTCAGGGCCAGGTCGGCTTCTTATCGAGGATGGCGCGCAGCATTCGGTAACTCTGCCGCTGTCCTTCAAGGGGCTTAGCCAGGCGCTGGCCGCACGAGACAAAGCCGTTTCCTGACATCAGTGGATATCTAGAGAGTAGCTTAATGCGGGTTCTTCAGCAGACATCTGGGGGAATACGAGACGCCCGAAGGTCAAGCGGGTATCGTGGGTTGCTGTTGGCTGGCACAAGCGTCCTGGCTCTGTTGACGATTCTCGCGAATGTTCAGGAGGCAAGGGCTGCGGACATTTTGCGCGGAAACGCGGCGGCTGCACCGGTGACCGCAGCTACGGCAGCGCAGCAGGCGGCGACTGCGCAGAGCATCGCCACCGCCATTCATGCCCGCAATTCGCTCTCCGTTGCCACCCAGGCGCTTCAAGCCCTGCAGGCGGCGCAAACCGCGGCGACAAATCTTGCCATTGCTTCGCCTTCGAACGTGCCCAATGGCCTGGTCGTCGGAGGCTTGGAGCCGGATTCAGGCGCGCCATCAACCGGTTCGGTGCCGGCCAGTTGGCAGAATGTTAGCGGCCTGAGCCAGGGAACAGCCGGTGGCCAGACGACGGTTACGATCGACCAGAGTGGCCAGCAGGCACTGCTGAACTGGAAAACCTTCAACGTCGGCAAAAACACCACTGTCCAATTCAACCAAGGTGGAAACAGCGACTGGATAGCCATTAACAAGGTGAACGACCCGACCGCCTTGCCCAGCCAGATACTGGGACAGATCAAGGCGGATGGCCAAGTCTATCTTATCAACCCCAACGGCATCATTTTCGGCGGATCGAGCCAGGTCAACGTCAACACGCTGGTCGCATCGGCGCTGCCGATCAACGACGCTCTCGTTAGCGCAGGCAGCCTCTACAGCAATCTTGATACGCAATTCACTTTCTCTGCCTATTCGCAGCCGGGTGGCACACAGGGGCCGACCGACGCCTTCACGCCGCTAGCTGCGACGACAAATTCCCAAGACAGTGCTGTCGTAGTGCAAGCTGGCGCAGTGATATCCACGCCCGCTTCGGCGGTCCACACGGGCGGCCGCGTTATTCTGATCGGGCCGGAAGTCACGAATAGTGGATCGATCAGTACGCCTGACGGACAAACAATCCTGGCCGCAGGGCAACAAGTCGCGCTCATGCCCCATCCGTCCTCCGATCCGACATTGCGGGGGTTCGACGTATATGTCGGGGAAACGCTGGCGCCCGCGATTGGAACGAACAGCTCTGCAAGCGCGGAGCAGACCGGAACTGTCACCAACACCGGCATCATCGAGGCGGATCGGGGCAATATCACCCTGGCGGGGCCCGTTATCACTCAGGCGGGTGGACTGGTTTCCACCACCTCAGTAGCGCTCAATGGCAGCATACTCTTGCAAGCTGCATCCGGTGCGGTCGGGCAGACCGCCGATAGTGTGACCGGTCCGTTCAATCCGGGAACGCCGGGCAATGCCACCTTGGCAACCGGCAGCCTGATGGAGATTCTGCCACAACTGTCCGATACGGACACCGTGGTTGGCAATCAGCTAGCGCTCAATTCTTCGGTCAACGTCATCGGCAATACCATCTATGACGATGGGCTCATCGAGGCGCCCAGTGCCGCAGTGACCTTCGGCAACGGCTGGCCAAACTTTCCCGCCATTACCGCTAGTAATATCTACCTGGATTATCACGCAGTCATCGATGTCTCCGGCTCGGAAGACGTCCAGGCATCGGCAAGCGAAAATGTCGTTGCCGTGCAGCTTCTGGGTGCGGAACTGGCCGATTCGCCTTTACAGCAGAACGGCCCGTTGCGCGGGCAGACCGTGTATGTCGATCTGCGAAATAGTGGCACGAATCAGGATGGATCGACTTGGGTCGGGACGCCTTTTGCCGACGCATCCGGCTACATCGCATTGGTGCAGCACACTGTCGGCGAACTGACCATAGCGGGCGGAACCATCGATTTGAATTCCCGCGGTGCGGTGAGTGTGCAGAAGGGCGCCTTGCTGAACGTAGCGGGCGGCTGGATCGATTATCAGGGCGCGACTGTTCCGGTAACTAGACTTTTGTCCGGTGGCCATCTTTACGACATCAGCCAGGCGTCTCCGGATATCAATTATAGCGGCATTGCCGGAAGCTATACCGCCACACATAGCACTTGGGGCTTGAGCGATACGTTTGGCGGCGCGCTCGTGAATGGCAAAACCTATGATGAAGCCTATCAGCAAGGCGGAGCGGGCGGCGCGCTTTCGCTGAGGGCGCCAGCCCTGCAGCTAAACGGGACGGTATTTGGAGATACGCTGGCAGGCGACTATCAGCGCATCATCCCGCCCGCAACAAGCTCTTTGGCGCTAGCGTTCGTGGGCACCGGCGCGAGCGGGATCAATGCCCAATATGCCGCAACAACCCCGAACGTCGTGCTTGCCGACACCGGAAGTACTCCGACCCCACCCTTCGATCCGAATGCGCCGGCCGATCCGCCAACCGACTTTTATCTGTCACCGGAGCAGATATCCGAGAACGGCTTTGGCTCGGTCGCGATCGATAGCACCAACGGCAAGATATCGGTATTGTCGGCCGTCACGCTTCCGCCGCAAGGCCACCTCTCACTGACCGGTGCCAATCTCGATATTGAGGCGCCGATTACAGTTCCAGGCGGCACCGTCGTCCTTTCAGCGGTGGACGTTGACCCCAACGTTGGGCCGCCACAGTCGGCTCTCTTTGAGTCGATCGATGACCGAGGTTCTCTGACATTGGGGAGCGGCGCGGCGATCAACGTTGCCGGGCTCGTCGTGGATGATCGCCGGGGCGCTTCAGACGCAAACGCCCTGCCTATCGTTTTCGGTGGCGGCACCGTGACGCTCAGTGGTTTCTTTCTCGACCTTGAACTGGGAAGCAGCATTGACGTCTCGGGTGGCCTTGCCATCGCAGGCAACGGCAAGGAGACATTCGGCAATGCTGGTACGATTAGTCTAACGGGCGGCGTCGATAGCAATTTCGCTCCAGATGTGGCGGGCCTGTTCAACCTCGATGCGACGTTGACGGGGTATGGTGTCGGCGATAGCGGGCAGGGCGGCACGCTCAATATTTCTGCTCCGGCAATTGAAATTGGTGGTAGGCGCGCGGATGACGCACGCCCAGGTTCGCTCGAGTTTTCGGCGGCCTTTTTCAATCAGGGCGGCTTTCAGAACTTTTCGCTCAAAGGGCAAGGTGGGCAACCCCTTGAGTCTGGCGGCAATGCTGCCGGCATCGAAATCGCGGACAACACCGTGGTGCAGCCGGAGATCTGGTCCTATCAACCGCAGGTGGGCGTTCCCGGTGACGTAAGCCTCGCTCCCGTACTCTTTTCGTCAGTTCTGCGGGCACCCGTTTCTATCAACTTGGCGGCAACGGGGTTGAGTTTTGGTGGCAATTTCCTGGTGCGGGGCAGTGCCGTTGTTGGCGAGGGAGCCACAGTGTTGGTGGATGCGACCTCGCGTGGAACCGGCGCCATCGCCGTCCAAGGCAATACAGTTGCCGTTTTGGGAACGTTGTCGGCTCCTGGCGGCAGCATTTCCCTTTCGACAACAGGGCAGGTCTTTGGCGACACGTCCGTATCTTTGGATTTGGGATCAGATAGCATTGTCTCTGCTGCCGGTACGGAAGTCGCCAACATTGATAGCATTGGGCGCCCTCTCGGCGAGGTGCTGCCGGGCGGTACGATCACGCTCGCGGGGAATATCCTTGAGGAACATGGTGCGCTGGTCGATGTCAGTGGCGCGACCGGAACGGAGAATGTTCCAACCGGCGCAGTGGGCTTGGGCACGAACCCATATAGTGCACAGCGTGTCGACAGTGACGGTGGCACGATCACCATCCAGGGCAATGAGCTCTTTTACATCGCGGGCGATCTGCTGGGCGCTGCGGGTGGTATCCAAGCGTTAGGCGGCACGCTGTCGGTGTCCTCCGGAAGCAATTCCGGACAGGGCACGCCCAATCTTGTTGTGACCGGAGACCTACCTTCCGGTGTGACGTTCGACTCAGGGCTGGACGCTATCGGGGAGAATGTCGTCGTCGAGGGCTCCGCCCTTGGAACTGGCCAATTTGCAGCGTCCACATTCACCAATGGCGGTTTCGATAGTCTCGATTTGAAGGGCCTGGTGGCATTCAGTGGTCCCGTGACGATTTCCGCGCGGAACAGCCTGACTGTGGGAGACGGCGGACTTCTCACTGCCGACGATAGTGTCAATCTCTCGGCTCCATATGTGATGCTGGGTCAAGCCTTCACTGCGCCAAGACCTGCGCCGCAGGCCATTCTCGCGCCGCAAATTACGGTGCAGTCGGCAAGCGGCCCAGTGATCTATACGGTCGGCCCGAGTAGCGGGGCCGGAAACCTCACGATCAATGCGGGCGACCTCCTCGATATCGGCACCGTGGCGCTGCAGGGGATAGGCGCCACCGATCTGTCGGCGACGAATGACGTGCGGGGGGACGGTACCTTCGAGGCCGCGGGAGCCGTCACGGTAACTGCTGGGCAGGTTTATCCTGTCACCGACACCGTATTCACACTGGCCGTGCTCGATCCTGCCAACACGCAAGGAAGTTTGGCAATTCGCAGCGTCGGTGCAAAGCCTCCGCCGTTGCCGCTCTCCGCGGGCGGCACCCTAAACCTTTATGCCAGCACCATCACCCAGGACGGTGTCGTGCGCGCGCCTATTGGCACGATCAATCTGGGCAGTACTACGCCAGTATCAGCGTTCGACCCGCGGAATGGTGCAACGGCGCAGACCTTTGACCCGGCCTCCACGATCAGCCTTGGAGCTGGGAGCATCACCTCGGTATCCGCGGTCGACCCCGCCAACTCGGGAGTTGGGCTCACTATTCCATTTGGAACCGAGTTGAACGATCTCAACTGGATCGACCCCTCAGGCACAGACATCACCAGCGGCGGCGTGCCGGCCAAGGCCATCAATATAGCTGGCGCGACGGTGGATATCGGCAGCGGCGCAACGATTGACCTGACCGGCGGCGGGGATCTCTACGCCTATAGTTGGGTCAAAGGGATCGGTGGAAGTAACGATATCCTGGCGACGTCCACGAGTTTCGCGATCATTCCAGGCTATACGTCGAATTTCGCGCCGTCGGTGCAAATTATCAAGCAGAACCCGGATAATTCCACTGTCTCGGAAACTGGCTGGAGCAATGCCAATCTTGCCGTGGGGGACGAGATCTCCCTCGGAACAAGCACCAATGGTCTCCCAGCTGGGGACTACACGCTCCTGCCGGCGCGCTATGCACTGCTTCCGGGTGCCTATCTGATCACGCCGCAGAAAGGCACCGTTGTTCAAGGGAGTGTCGCGAATCCGGACGGTTCCAGCATTGTATCGGGCTATCGCTACAACGTCGACGACACCCCACAGGTGCTCGCCCCGCTTGCGAGTCTATTCGAGGTTGATTCCAGCAAAGTTGTTCGAGCGCGGGCTGAGTATGATGACTTCTCCGCGAACACGACGTTGAAGGCCGGTGCGATCGCGGCCGACCAGCCGGCGCCGCGTCTGCCCATTGACGCTGGACAGCTGGCTCTATCCGCGACTCTCGCGATGACGATCAATGGGACCACGACCATGAGCGCCCCCAGCGGCGGTGTGGGCGGCATCGTAAGCATTTCCACTCCTGACAATGTTATCATCAATGACACAGGCACCGGTACTGAAAGTGGTACGCTCTATCTCAGCGCCGCCGGGCTCACGAACTTCGGCGCGGAGAGCCTGCTGATCGGCGGCGCCAGTGCCGATGGCAAAACCCTTACTATCGTAACGCCGAACATTGAGTTGGCGAACGATTCCGAGGCGCCCTTGACGGGACCGGATATCACTCTGGTCGCCCTCAACAATCTAACCGTGGATGCGGCAGCCGACTTGCAAAGCCAGGGAAGTCTGGCCGCCGGAGCCAATGCTTTCACAATCGGAAATCAATCGATTGCCGGTAGTGGCAACGGCGTGGTAGCGCGCGTGAGCAGCGACCCAACCGCGACCGTCGTTCGTTCCGACAAATCCGTCACCCTCGGCGGCGGCCTGGCGAATTTGCAAGTCGGCGCGAGCGCCACCATTTCGGGCACAGCAGTTATCCTGGACTCGACCAACCAGGCCAGCTTCGACCCCTCTGCTTTGGTAACGGGCCAGGCTCTGGCCTTCGGTGCAGGCCGCATCAGCTTGGAATTCGACAAAGACGCCGTCTTGCAACCAGGAGCCGGCTTGGTCCTCCCCGCAACCGTGTTGGCTGCAGCGCAAAGCGCTGACGGCTCGCTCTCTCTTACCAGCTATTCTTCGATCGATATCTACGGGCAGGGAAGCGTGGGGTCCCCTGACCTGGCAAGTCTCACGCTCCATGCGGGCGGTATCCGGGGGTTCGGTACGGACGGTACAAGAGTTCTTTTCGCCGCCAAAAGCATTACGCTCGACAACAGCACCGGCGCGCAAGATGTTACTGCGGTTGATGGTGTAGATAACGTGCCCGTCGGCGCCATTGGCTTCAGTGGGGCGACAATCGACCTTGGCGTAAACGATTTCGCGATTGTTGGATATCAATCCGCCACCTTCAGCGCAGCGGGCGGGTTGCTGTTCTCAGGCACCGGTACCTTCTCAACCGCCGGCGACCTTGCGGTTACTAGCCCCGTTATTCGCGGCGCGGCCGGCGCGAGCCAGTCGATCGCCGCCGCTGGTGTGTTGATGCTGCAACCAAGTGGAGACGCGCAGGCGACCATCGACGGCGGCCTGGGTGCCAGCCTGGTTCTCACCGGCGCCAGTATAATCGATACCACCGATATCGCCATGCCCAGCGGCAATATCACTCTTCACGCCACCGGGAGCGGCGGGATTGCGCTTGGCGTCGGCGGAGTTCTTGACGCCGGCGGGGCCGCCGTAAGCAATTTTGACCAAACACAATATTCGAGCGGTGGCGTGGTCAGCCTCACCGCGGATCAAGGCTCAGTCAGCCTTGGGTCCGGCAGCGTCGTTTCGGTTGCCGCGCCCTCTCCAGCCGGCAATGCTGGGCTGATCTCAGTCAGCGCGCCGGCCGGAACCTTCCAGGCGGCCGGACAGCTTCTGGGAGTCGCCGGGGCGGGCGGTGTCGGGGGAAGCTTCTCGCTCGACGTGGGGGGGCTCGCAGGGGATACGAATGGAAACCAAAGCTTGGCCAGGTTGGATGGCTTGCTGAATGACAGCGGCTTCGACGATGCGCGCGCTTACCGAATTCGCACCGGAAATGTTTTGGTCGACGGTTCAGCGATCAGCAGCAGTTATGGCGTTTCAGCCGACTCTGGCGCGATCGCGGTCACCGGCTCGGTCAATGCGTCCGGTGTGACCGGAGGAACGATCGATCTCTATGCCTATGAGGGTGTGACACTGGTATCTGGAGCCAGGCTTTCGGTCGCAGGCGCCCAATTCGACGATGCCGGGAAGGGCGGGCTTGTCGATATTGAAACCGGCGAGGCCAAGCTTGTTGGCGGCGTCATGACGCCTGGGACGGGCTGGATCGACCTTCAAGCCGGGGCGACGATTGATCTTTCGGTGAACGGTAGCGAAGGCGGAATCCTGCATTTGCGCGCGCCGCAGATTAGCGGCGTCGATGCCTCCGGCGCAGCCGTCCCAATCGCCGTAAATAGCGTAGCGGGTGCCACAGGTCTTGCCATCAAGCCCCTCGGCGCAACCATTATCAATCCGGCCAGCGTCGTGATCGAGGGGTTCGCGGTCTTCGATCTTACCGCTTCGGGCGGCGTTATCGACGCGACAGCGGAGAATAATGTTGCCCTCAACGCGCAAAACTTCGCTGCCAACACCGGAGCGGTTGGCGTCGCGGGCTCGATAGTTGACGACCTTCTTACCGGCACGGGTAACGCTGGCCTGTTGAGCAGACTGCATGTCCAACCGGGCGAGGAGATTGTCAGCTTGGCATCCTTGCCGTTGACCCTTGATGCGGCTGGAGCAACGGTGAGTGTACCAGCCGGATCTGGTTTGAACTTTGCCGCTGGTACTGCAAGCGGCGACACTATTTCTTTCAACAATTCCGGCACCATCACCAGCGCCGCCGGCTCGGTCACGCAGTTTAGTGCCGGTCAGATTCTCACCTTGGACCCCGGTTCCACAGTTTCACTCAGCGGCGCGGCCACGATGACACTGGCGTCCGGAACGACGCCCCTCACTTTCAATCTCAAAGCGTCCGGGGCAGGACAGATCAGCGGCCGAACTACGCTAAACGCTGGCAACGGCACCGGATTGGCCCTCCAGAATAGCGGTAGTAGCCTCACGCTTCCGGCCAACACGACCATCACCTTTCAGGGCGGTCTGCCGAGCGGCGACATCATTAGCGCGAGCAGTCCCACAACTTACACCACCACTGTGGATGGCAGCTTGGTGACGCTGGCGACGCCAGGCGGATCAATTATCCTGGGTGCCGCTACGGCCGTGACACTACCGCAGGGCGATTCCATCACGACAAGCGGTGCGTTCACGACGATCGCCAATGGCGCCGCGGTAACACTGGCAGGCGGCAAATCCGTGAGCCTGCCCGCGGGTGTGAGCCTCTCGATTGCGATTCCTGCCGGGTCATCTCTTACCAACAACATCGGCGGCGCTGTCGTCAATGCCGGATCGGGCGGCGCGAGTGTTACCTTGAACTCGGCTTTCCAATCGAGCGTCACGGTGAAGGACGCCACCACCCAGCTATCGTTCCCGAATGGCACGCCCACGGGTTCGACCGTTTTCGTGACGGTCAGGGCGACACTTACCGACAGCGCCGGCCACACTTCCACTCTCAACGTCAACAGTCCCGTGAGCTTGGCTCCGGGCAGCACCATTTCGTTCGCGGGTAGCACGACCGGCGGTGCGCTGACATTTGCCAGCGGTTCTACGCCTGTCGCTGTGTCGCTGCCGGGGGGCAGCTATTCTTTGTCGAACAATACCTCAATCATTAGCCTCGGAACTGGCTCAACGTTCGCCACAGGGACCGGATCAGGCACGCTGGTTGCCAAGGCTGGCAGTCCGGCGGTCAACCTGACCCTTCCGGCCGGCCTGTATGCCACCACCGGCGTCATCACACAGCTTCCAACGGGGACCAGCTTTGCTAGTGGCACACTCACCCTCGCGGGCGGCAGCGCAGCATTGCCGGTCGTTTTGCCCGCGAGCACTTTCACTGTCGGCAGCGGCGTTGCAGTCAGTACGCTCACCGATGGGGCGACTGCAAAGATGGCCACCGCCGGAGCCGTCGACTTTCTCAGCGGCAAGAATCCGATTTCCCTGTCGTTGGGGGCTGGAACCTATGTCGCGGAGGGTACTAGCAACCTCAATCTAGTGTCCGATCTTACTCTCAACAGCGACTGGAATCTCAACACCTATCGCTATGGTCCCAGTGTTACTTCGGTCCTCGGATCGGGAGAGCCAGGGGTCTTGACGTTACGCTCTCCAGGCAATCTCGTTTTCAACGGTTCACTCACCGACGGTTTTGGACTACCCCCTATCGATCCCAGCACGAATGCCGCAGCCCCATGGGAAGCAAGCTTGCTCCCACCTGGATCTCAATCCTGGAGCTACAGGCTGACGGCGGGCGCCGACCTCAGCGGAGTCGACTTCCGAGACGTCGTGGCTTCGACCGGTAGCGGCTCGCTTATGTTGGGCAAACCCGGAGCCGGAGTGAATAATAGCGCGACGCAACCCTCGTCGGCTCTGCTTCAGAACGAATACCAGGTCATCCGTACTGGAACGGGCGACATCGACATTACGGCTGCCCGCGATGTGCAATTCCTCAACCAGTTCGCCACGATCTATACCGCTGGTTCCCAAGTCACCACCAGCACGCCAACCACCATTAGCCCAGGTGGCAGTGTCAAGCTTTCGGCCAACACGCCTGCGCTCTTGCCAAGCGGAACGCCGGCGGGAGACACGATCGTGACCACAGCGAATGGTTTCGCAAACCTACCGGTCTTGGTGACGCGCGGCAGCACGATACCAACCTTTCTGCCGCAAACTCAGCTTTCCTTCGTGAATGGATCAAGCGCAACATTAAACACAGGCTCAGCCCAAGTTCAGTTGACGACCCCCGCTGCTAGCGTCCTCACTCTCGGAGCGAACAGCGGCAGGGCCACACTCGCGGTTATGGCCGCTACGACGCTTCAAGTGACCGCGGCCGCTGGATCAACTACTTTGGTTGCTTCCGTTCCTGTCAAAATTACGGTCGGAACGGTGACCAAAACCGTACCGGCCGGCACGCCATTCACCAATGTCACTGGGGGCACAACAATCTACATGAGTGGCGCGGGCACGCTGGTCCAAACAGGGACTAGCGCCGTCACGCTCCAGTTGCCTGCCGGCTCCTACACGGCGACGGCGCACGACACGCCGAGTTCGGCCGGGATCTACAACGACATCCAGTTCGGAGCGCTCGCACCCGGAAGCACACTCAATCTTGTCGGAGGGGGCAAGGTCCAGGCGAGCCTCCCGTCCGGAGGCTCAGTTGCATTCAACGCATCGACGCCAATTGTCGCCAACACGCCAACCACGATCATGGCTGGCAGTTCCATTACTCTCGATGGAAATGGTAGCCTGGCACTGGCTGCGGGCGCGGCCCCGTTGACGATCAACCTTCCGCTCACCGACGGTAACTCCGCTTACTCCTTTGACACCCCCAATACGGCGTTCGTGAACAGCGCGACCAACACGCTGGGCAGCACGATCGGCCCGGCTTATCCCGCGCAGTTTGCGTCCAATGGCGGAAACGTCTCCATCACCGCTGGCGAAGACATCATCCATTTGTCCAACGGCGCCGACGATTCCACGCAGGAGCTGCCGTCGAACTGGCTGTATCACCGTGACAATCTTCAGGGCGGCGTGTTTGCGCCGACCAACAATCTGGATCGCGGGTCGACCGCCTGGTGGGTGGACTATAGTAACTTCTTCGAGGGCGTCGGCGCATTGGGCGGGGGCAATGTCACCCTGCATGCCGGTCGCGACGTCAAGAATGTGGATGCGGTAGCGCCAACCGATGCATGGTCTCCCTATCAAACGACCACCATCACGGCATCTGGCAGCGTGGTCGACAACAATGCGGCGGATCAGCCCCTATTCGAGTATGGTGGCGGCGACGTGAGCGTGACGGCCGGACGCGACATCAATGCCGGCGTCTATTACGTCGAAAAGGGCCAGGGCACCCTTTCGGCCGGGGGCGATATCACGACAAATGCCACCCGCACGGCGTTGGGCCTTCTCAACACTGGCCAGCTCAACCTATCAAATGATCCCAACACTTGGCTGCCGACAACATTGTTCTTGGGCCAAGGCGACTTTAATGTTTCAGCCAATGGCGATGTTCTGCTTGGGCCCGTGGCCAATCCATTCTTGTTGCCTGCCGGCGAAAACAATGGCTATGGCGACCGGAGCTATTTCAGCACTTACGGTTCCGACGACACAGTTTCGGTGTCTTCTCTTGGTGGCGACGTTGACCTGAGAAGCGCGACGGCAAGTGCCGGTTCACTGACGACTTGGATCACCAACGTGCAAGGGTATGTCAGCAACTCAAACAATCACTCGGTTTCGACGGTTCGGCCGTGGTTGCGCTTAACCGACGCGTCGGCCAGCGGAGCGGTTTACGGGAGCCTGGTCGGGCTGATGCCCGCGACGCTCAAAGTCACTGCATTTAGCGGCGACATAAATCCGCTGGGAAATTTCACTCTCGCGCCATCGGCGACTGGCACAGTGAACCTGGAGGCAGCTGGCTCCATCAACGGCTACCAAGCGGCGGGCTTCATTACCCTTAGCGGCCAATCGCTACAGAGTTATGCGAGCGCAAAGTTCAATCTGTCTGACGCCAATCCGAGCAGTGTCCCCGATCCGGGGAACCCCCTGGTGCCAGCGGGCCCGGACGGAACCCCATTGCAATTGGCGACGGCGGCACAGCTCACAGCTGCGCTGACGAGCTTCAATCAGCTGTTCGCAGAATCCGGCTCAACCACGGGCGTCTATGCCAACACCGCTATCAAGGATGCCCTTCACACGCCCGGGTTGCTGCACCTGAACGATCCGGCACCGATATATTTCTATGCTGGAACTGGTGACGTTGCCGATCTGACACTGTTGGCCGGAAAGCCGGCTCGGATATTGGCCGGGCAGGACATTCTCGACATTGCCCTCTATTTGCAAAACAACACGCCCGACGATACGACGATCGTACAGGCTGGCCGCGACATCGTTGCCTATGACCTCAACAGCCCGGATCGCCAAACGCAATTGCAGGCGGTTAACGCCTCGAACCTTCCCAGTAATTTTGTGGCTGCGGTTCTCAGCGCTCCTTTGTCTGGTGATATATCCGTCGGCGGTCCGGGGACAATCGAAGTGCTGGCGGGGCGCAACCTTAATCTGGGCGTCGGCGCTGCTAACACGGATGGAACAGGGGTGGGCCTTGTCAGCATTGGCAACGCGCGCGATCCCTATCTCCCGTCAGACCAGGGCGCGACGATTATTGCCGCCGGCGGGTTAAGCGCTATGCCCGGATCTGGCTTGGCTGGGAGCGGGCTCGACGTAGACGTCTTTGCAAGCAAATTCCTCAATCCCTCGACCGCGGGCGACGAAGCCACGCGATATCTGCCCGACCTAGCGGAGCTTATGGGGCTGAAGGGCGAGAGCAATGGCCAAGTCTGGACTACATTCCAGAGTCTAACTCCGGAACAGAAAGCCAAACTAGCGCTCGACGTGTTCTATCTTGTCCTGCGCGACGCCGGACGCGACCATAACGATCCAACTAGCGCTGGGTTTGGCGTTTATTTCGAGGGTTTCCAGGCGATTGACGCCTTATTTCCAGCGACGACCTATGCCGGAGACATCTCGCTCACATCGCGCGAGATCAAAACCTCCACAGGTGGCGATATTGATATTCTCGATCCGGGCGGACAACTCCTCGTTGGATTTGACCTTGGTGACAAGCAGTCTCTGGATCAGGGTATTCTCACGCTTCAGGGCGGCAATGTCAGCATCTTTACAAAGGGCAATGTGACCGTCGGAACCTCCCGAATTTTCACCTTCGAGGGCGGCAACGAAATCATCTGGTCGAGTCTCGGCAACATTGCAGCGGGCAGTGCGGCTAAGACGTTGCAGTCTGCGCCTCCGACACGGTTTCTCATTGATCCAACCACGGGCGCGCCTCTCCTCGATCTTGCGGGGCTAGCAACGGGCGGTGGCATTGGCACGTTGCAAACTTTGCCCAATGTACCCCCAGCCGATGTAGATCTTATCGCGCCGAATGGTTTTGTTGATGCCGGCGATGCTGGCATCCGGGTTTCCGGCAACATCAACATCGCGGCCGTCGCGGTGCTCAATGCCGGCAATATCACGTTCGGCGGCACGGCCACTGGCCTGCCGGTCTTTGTCGCGCCCAACATTGGAGCACTGGCGGCGGCGTCGAACGCGTCGGGCGCGGCCACCCGCGCAGCTACTTCGGCGCCTCCAGCACCTCCGGCGCAATTCCCATCGGTTTTCACGGTCGAAGTGATCGGTTATGGCGGCGCCGATGCCGATACGGAAGACCAACGCCGCAGGCGCAACGCACCACAGGCGAACTAAAGCAGGGAGTAGTTGATGCGCACCTATATTTCCTATGCACTGATCGCGGTGGCCTCCGGGGGTATTGTGTGGGTGGCCAGCAACTGGCCAGTAGCGTCGGCGGGTGCCTCAGTCCCAGTGGAGACGCAAATGGCAAACGGTGGACCGCTCATACCGGGTCTCTGCATCCTCAGCCGTCAAGCCGTGATCGACGATTCCAAGATCGGAAAGGTGGCCAATGATCGCTATCGCCATATGCGGGATGAGGTTCAAAGCCACTTCAACGCCGAGCAAGCCTCAATATCGAGCGAAGGTCAGCTTCTAGAGAGCCAGAAGGAAACTCTGTCCGCCGCAGACTACCAGAAGCGCAGCCGCGATCTTGCGAAGCGACTCCAGGATTTTCGCAGTGACGCTGCAGATGCCGGTAGGGCATTGGAGTCGACGCGGCAGACAGTGGTGGCTCGGATTTCCGCCGACCTTCGGCCGATCATCAACGCGGCGTACCGGCAACAGCATTGCGGTCTGCTGGAGGCCCGTGAATCCATTCTCGCCGGAAATACCGATATGGACATAACGCCCATCGTTGTCGCGGGCTTGGATGCGAAGGAGACGACGATCGATTTCAAGCTGGCGCGCGCCGCCCCGGCGGCGGCGGTGACGGTCCAATGATCGCGAAAAGGGGTCGCGGAATTTGCGCAGGGCTCCGCCCAGCCAAAGTCCCGGTGTCGGATTGATTGCGTGAGTGGTGTTGCTGGCGGTCCCGAATGCCGGGGTCAGTGGAAAGGTCGAAGGAGAGTGCAGGCGTAGCTCACAGTCCACAACAATAAAACAGGGCGGAATGCGACACAGCACGATAGATTTTGAGGCGCTGCGCTATTTGCTCGCCGTCGCAGACGGCGGCCGATTTGTGCGTGCGGCCGAGTTCCTTGAAATCAACGCTGGGTCGCTGGGAAAGCGGATCCAACGCATCGAGGAAGAGCTGGGCTTCACCGTCTTTGAGCGCAACCACGACAGTATCCGCCCCACCTCCGCAGGAGCGGAGATCATCATTCATGTGAAGCGGATATTGGCCGAGTTTGACGATCTGCTCATGGCGGCTCGTAGAGCCGGATTGGGCCAGGTGGGACGTATTCGGCTGGCCGTGCGGCTTCCCGCGGTGGGAGAGCCGCTCCAAGGTATTCTGCGGGTTTGGCGAGAACGCTATCCTGGCGTCCATCTGACGATCCATGAACTCAATGAACGGGATATCGTCAAGGGGATGGAGGACCGGCAACTCGACGCCGCCTTGATGACCAAGCACACGCTATGGCCGCATGCTGTGGCGGAGCCGATCTATCGTGAGCGGTTGCTGGTGGCCTTCCCCAAGGACCACCCCTTAGCCCGGCGCAAGCGCCTCACCTGGGCGGCTCTGCGCGAGCAAACCCTCCTGGTCCAGGGCTGGGAGGATAGTCACACTGCTCGCGAATATTACGCCGGCTTCCTGGGAAGCGGCGCGCGCTTCGGCAGTCACGCCGCCAGCAAACAATCGGTCCTGGGCCTGGTGGGCGCTGGCTTCGGGGTCACGCTGGTCACGGAGGCCCAGGCGCAGGTCCGTGTTCCGGGCGTGGTGTTCCGACCCATAGACGAGGACAATGCGGAACTGGAGGTGGAGCTGGTTTGGGTGCCCGAGAACAAGGACCCCGTGGTCGGCCGCTTTGTCAGCTTCATGCAGGAGGTTTCGGCGTCACGACGGCTTTTGTGAGCCTGCCGCATGCGGGGAGGATGCGCGGCGGGTCTTGGCGAAGCCGCGATCACTGGCCATGAAATGTTCCGCCATGACGGGAAGGAGCTTTTCCGGCTCCAGCGCGGGCTGTCCCGTCTCCTTGGAGAGTTCGGCGGCATAGGCGACCACATCGCGGTAGGTCTGCGGCGACAGCCGGACCGTTACGCGCACCCATTTGTCGGTCTCCACGAAGCCCAGTTTCAGCTTGCTCATCGCGACGCCTCCTGCTCGCCGTAAGGCGCAAGAACCAAATCCTGATCGACCGAAACCGTGACCGGCAGGCCAAATCGGTCGGTGAGGGTGGGCTGGATATTGAGATTACGTTCCACGATCTGTTCACCGGCCTGGTTGATGCTCATGGAGGCGCCGGAGCGAATGGCCTGGGCCAGATTGTTTTCGGTATCGCTTGTCCCTGCCTCAGCGCCCACGCTCAGGACAGTGGAAAGAACCGCCGCCTTGAAGATTGAATCCCAATGCTCATCGACGCCGTCTTCCACGCCGGCATAACCTTCGCCGTCCGCGCCGGGAAGATGGCCAAGGTTGATGGAACCGCCGTTGGGAAATTCCAGTCTCGTCCAGGCCATCTGTGTGCGGGTTTGGCCGAAGGACACTTGGCTGTTGTAATGGCCGTGGAGCATCGAGCCCTGCGGAATCAGCAAATAACGCCCCGTCGGACTGTCATAAACATTCTCGGTCACCATGGCGTGGATATCGCCCGGCAGGTCGGATTTCGTGCCCCTGGCTAGGGCCGCATTGATCACCCATCCCGTCTGAATAATGTAAGGCGAGATCGGCCGTTCGATGCGGGCCGGGCTGACACTCTGCTGGTCGCCGCCACTGTTGGCGAAGGCGATCTTATTCGCCTGCATATTCTCGGTGCTGGTCGGATCGGAAGAGGCCTGCGAATCCCCCGCCAGTGGGGCGGGCACCGACGGGGCGGGCGCGGCGACAGGCGCAGTTGGCGTGTTGGTCGTCGCAAACAGATGGCTCGTGCGGGCGGCGTCGCGTTCCTGGGCGACGCGCTGCTGTTCCGGCGTCTGCGGCCTGGCAATCGGCGGCGGCGTCACGCCCGCCTGCAGCATGGGTTTGCCCAGGTCACCGGGCAGTGGCGGGCCGAGCTTGGGAGCCTGCGGCACCTGCGAGTAATCCTTGGGCAGATCGGCCACAGCTTCCGGCAACAGGTTGCTTGCGGTGTGCGTGTCTTCTTTGGGCGCCGCCGGCGGATGAGGCCAGAGCGCGATCGCCAGCGCGACGGCGATGCCCCCGATGGCGACGGAGGCGAGACCCACCAGGACGCGGCGGGACAGTCGCGTGACGGACGGCGGCGTTGCGCGAAGGCGCATGCCGTTGGGATGGGCCGGCGCCGGTCCCGGCGTTTGCGGCTGCGACGGTTGGGGCTGGTCGGGCTGGGACGCTTGGGGTTGGCTGTTGGGATCGCCGCTCATCACGGCGTCTTTCCGTCGGTGCGGACGATGCGCACGATCGATTGCGGGTCTGTGCCGAGCCGCAGTTCGGCCGCGGCAAAGAGATTGTCCACGATCATGTAGTTGCCGTTGACGCGATAGCGCGGGATCTGGTCGTTGCCCTGCGTGCCGATCACGATCAGCGGCGGCATCTCGCCTTGCGCGATTCCGGCAGGGAACTGGATGAAGACTTGCCGGCCATTGTCCATGGCGCGCAAGGGGCGCCAGGGCGGATTGTCGCCCTCGATCGAATAGCGGAACAGCAGCGTGCTGAGGTCCACATCCGTCACCACCGGCGCGATCTGCTCGGCGGTCTTGTTCTGGGCCCGCAGAGCGATCAGCTGATCTTGCGGATAGTTGAAGGACACGGACGCCATATAGGTCTTGTCCACGGCGCGCAGTTCCAGGTGATACGTTCGCCGGTCGGTATTGATGACCAGATTGGTGGTGAGGCCTGTTTGCGTGGGCTTAAGCAGGATGTGGGTGCGTTTCGTCGTACCAGTGCCGCTCTCGGTATTGCCGATCACCCAACGCACGGTATCGCCGGCGGCGACGGGACCTGAGCCGACCAATTGCTCGCCCGCTTCCAGCGCAATGTCGGTGACCTCACCCGGCGCGGCATAGACCTGGTAGAGAGCGCCGTCCGAAAAAGGATAGACCTGCACCGCATTGAAAAATCCATCATGGCTGGGTTCGATGCGGGCCTCCTTGTTGGCCTGTGCGACCGTGGCGCGCGGTGGTTCTGCCGGTTCGCTCGCGGAGACCTCGGGCAAGGGCTTGAGCTGGTCCGGCAAGGGAAGGGGCTTGGGCACTTCCACGATCTGGACCGGCCTGGGCGGCGGAGCATCGGCAACGGCCGCGACGGGCGTGTCGTCATATTTGATCGCCGGCGGCTTCCAGGTCGAACAACCGGCAAGCGTGGCGGCTACGGCGAGCGCAAGAACAAGCGAAGAGAAACGCATCAGTTTAGCTCCTTGGACCAGTTGAGGGCATCGATGTAGATGCCGAGGGGATTGACGTTGAGCGTGTCGCCATCCGGTTTGGGCGGTGGGTCGATCACCACGGTGGCGATGGCGCTCCAATGTTCAGTGGCGGAGAGCGCGCCATCGGTGAAATGCCGCTCGATCCAAGCGATGCGGAAACTCTGGTCGGAAGCGCGCACGACGCTGGTCACCTCGACGGAGACCTGTTCATCGCCGGCGCGCTTGAAGGGATCGTTGCGCTGGGCATAGTCATTGAATACGAGTTGGCCCTTGGCGTCGAAGAACTTGTAGGCGCGCTTCCACTGGGCGCCCATTTGGACCTTGTCTTCGGTGACGGAGCGCAGCGCGGTGATCACATCGGCGAGATCGCGCGCGATGACCGGATCGGTGGGGTGGTAATTGGAGGTGGCGGGACCGGAGGCTTCCACGTTGCCCAGCTTGTCGATTTGGACCACCCAGGGGACGACGGTGCCGCGGGCGGACTGCCAGTACCAGCCGGCCGCCATGGCGCCGCAAAGGAGAAGCGCGGTGAAGCACGCAAGCCGCCAGTTCTTGGCCTGCTCGCGGGAGGAGCCGATGCGGTCGTCCCAGATCTGCCGCGCAAGTTGGTACGGCGTCTCCGGCTCGGGCGTGGCGCCATAGCGGACGGCGGGGCGTCGGAACATCAGGACTCTCCATCTGAAAGGTCTGGGGCGTGGCCGGCACCACCTTGGTCGCCGGAGCGCAAGGCCTGGCCGGCGGTGGTGATGCCCTGGCCGATGGCCTGGGTGCGCTGCATGCGCTTCGCCCAAGCGGGAGCCGAGCCGCCGGAGCCGGGGCTGACCGGACCGCCGCCAGGGGCGGGCCGCTGCGTGGCGGCCTGGGCGCCGGCGCTATAGCTCTGTGAGAAACCTGCTGCGGCTTTGCGTAAGGGGCTGGCAGCCGCCGACATTCCAGCCTTGGCGACGGCGGGCAGGCCGCCTGATCGATAGGCGGCGGAAGCGCCGCCGGCCGCTGCGGCGGCCGAATGGCCGATGCCGGAGGCAGCATTTCCTAGCGCCCGAGCCCCGCCAAAGGTCATGCCGGTCGCGGCCGCGCCCACGCCGGCTGCGACAAGGCCCGTGCCGACTGCTGCGCCGGCACCAAGCTGGGGGCCGCCGGCGATCAGGCTATTGGCGATGGAGGGCCCGAAGATCGAGATGCCCAGCATGGTGAGGCTGGCCAGGATCACGGTCAGGGCGTCATGGATGGTCGGCGGATCGGCCATGCCGGCGGTGTATTGGCCGAAGATGGTCGAGCCGATGCCGACGATCACCGCCAGCATTAGGATCTTGATGCCCGACGAGACCACGTTGCCCAGCACCTTCTCGGCCAGGAAGGCGGTGCGGCCGAATAGGCCGAAGGGTACCAGTACGAAGCCGGCCAGGGTGGTGAGTTTGAACTCGATCAGGGTGATGAAGAGCTGGATGGCGATGATGAAGAAGCTGAGGACCAGGATCAGCCAGGCGATGAAGAGGATGGCGATCTGGATTCCATTGGCGATGATGCTAGTGAGGCCGGAGAGGTTTGAGATGGCGGCGAGGATCGGCTTGCCCGCATCGATCCCGATCTGGGCATAGTGGCCCGGCTGCAGAAGTTGCGCCTGGGTGAGGGTTCCCCCGCCGGCCTCCAGACCCAATCCCGCGAAGGAATTGAAGATCACCTGGGCCAGGGAATTGAAGTTCCCGATGATGTAGGCGAACAGCCCTATATAAAGTGTCTTGCGGATCAGACGGGCGATTACGTCCTCGTCCGGGGCGAGAGCCCATAAAAGGCCGGCCAGCGTGATGTCGATGGCGATCAGGACGCCCGCTAGCCAATGGACATCGCCCTGCACCAGGCCGAAGCCGGAATCGATATACTGGGTGAACGTCCCCAGGAAACTGTCGATGACGCCGGTGCCCCCCACGGGTCAGTGCTCCCCTGCGGCACGCGTCGCATCCGGTTGGGGACAGGCTTCGACCCGAACCCGCTCCTCCTTCCAGGCTACCTCGCAGCGGATATCGTTGTAGGCGGCGACACCGAGATCGCGGCAGCGATGCAGTTCGCCTTCCAGGGCATAGGTGTCGAAGGGCAGGATGGTAAGCAGCCGCTCGCTGCCGGGTCCGCCATGCAGGGCATGATAGAAGCCCGCCATGATGCCGGTACCGCAGGCGGCATAGGCCAACAGCAATCCCATGCAGCCCAGAGAGGAAAGACAGCCGCGCATCAGTGGAACATCTGGGCGTTGCCGGCCTGGTAGCCCGCGCCATAGTTGAGGAAGTTGGTGGTCTGCGCCTGGGCCTGTTGCTGGCTCTCGATGTTGCGGGCTGCTTCGAGGCTCTGGGCGCGGGCGATCGCCGCCATCACCCCGGTGAGATCGGCGAGCTGCTTGGTCTGAAGGGCGATGAGCTGGTTGCCCGACTGTGAAGCCTGTAGGGCGCCGGTGGCCGACTGGCTGGCCCCCACTAGGGCATCGATCTGGGTGCGGGTGCTGTCGAGATTCTGGACGGCGCCGGCCTGGACCCGCATGGCGTCCTGAAATCCCGCGAGCGCATTCTGCCAGCGGCTCTGCGCGTCGGTGACAAGCTGCTGCGACGATGTCCCGGCTGGATAGGACATCGGATAGGTCTGGGTGAAAGCTTGGTCGATGGTGGAAACGCTGTAGGCGATGCGCTGGGCATTGGTGAGAAGCTGTTCGGTCTGGGTGATGGACTGATCCAGGCTCGACAGCGCCGAATAGGGCAGGCTGGCAAGATTGCGCGCCTGGTTGACCAGCGAAGTCGCTTGGTTCTCCAGGGACAAGGCTTGGTTGGTAAGCGACTGAATCTCGTTATTGACCTGTTGGAGTTCGCGTTCGGCGGTCAGCAGGTTCTGGGCATAGTTGGTGGGGTCGTAGACGATGCCCCCGAAGCCAAATTGCGCTTGGGCGGGTGCGGCAAGAAGTGCGACAAGCACGGCGCCGGCGACGCCGGCGCGGAGGATTCGGCGCATGGTCAGGTCTCCTGGGAATTGCCGGCGATGATGTCCGCGGCCCAATCCAGGCCCTTCGCGCGCAACCACTGGGCGGCAAAGTCCTCGCGGCGGGCTTGCGCGAAGATGCGGGCGATTTCGTTCTGGCTGGTCTTGTCGGAAGCGGCGACGAACGCCAGCGCCACCTCCGACAGACCAAGTTCGAACAGACGATTGCCGCGGCGCGATTGGCAGTAATAGTCGCGCTTGGGCGTGGCACGGCCCAGCATCTCGATCTGCCGGTCGTTGAGTCCGAAGCTGCGATAGATCTTGGCGATCTGTGGCTCCAGGGCTCGTTCGTTCGGCAGGAAGATGCGGGTGGGGCAGCTCTCGATGATGACGGCTGCGACAGGGCTCTGGTCGAGGTCGGCCAGGCTCTGGGCGGCGAAGATGACGGATGCGTTCTTCTTCCGAAGCGTCTTCAGCCATTCGCGCAGTTGCGCGCTGAAGCCAGGATCACCGAGGGCCAGCCAGCCTTCGTCGATGATGATAAGGGTAGGCCTTCCGTCTAGGCGGGCCCCGATGCGGTGGAAGAGATAGGAGAGAACCACCGGCGCGGCGGAGGTGCCGTAAAGCCCTTCGGTCTCGAAGGCGAGGATCTCGGCATCCCCCAGATGTTCGGCTTCGGCATCGAGCAAGCGCCCCCAAGGCCCGGCGACGGTATAGGGCTGCAGCGCCTGCTTGAGTGCGTTGGATTGAAGGAGCACCGATAGCCCGGTAAGGGTGCGCTCGGCGGTTGGAGCGGACGCAAGCGAGGTGAGAGCGGACCATAGATGCTCCTTCAGTTCGGGGGTGACGGTGAGGCCTTCGCGGGCAAGGATGGTGGCGACCCAATCCGCCGCCCAGGCGCGCTCGCCGGGTTCGTCGATCCGCGCCAGGGGTTGGAGCGCGATTGGGGCGTCGACGGTGTCGGCGAGCGCGCCCCCCAGATCGTGCCACTCACCGCCCATTGCGAGGGCGGAGGCACGAACGGACCCGCCAAAGTCGAAGACAAAGACCAGCGGGTTGGGGTAGCGGCGGAACTGCAGGGTCATCATGGCGAGAAGCACGCTCTTGCCCGCGCCGGTCGGACCCACGATGAAAGTGTGGCCGACGTCGCCGACATGCAGCGAAAAGCGGAACGGGGTTGAGCCTTCGGTGCGCGCGAAGAAGAGGGGCGGCGCTTTTAGATATTCGTCCTCCTCCTGACCCGCCCATACCGCCGAGAAGGGCATCATGTGGGCGAGATTGAGGGTGGACAGGGGCGGCTGGCGCACATTGGCGTAGACATGGCCGGGCAGGCTCCCAAGCCAGGCCTCAGCGGCGTTGACGGTCTCGCGGATGCAGGTGAAGTCGCGGCCCTGAATGGCCTTCTCGACTTGGCGGAGCTTTTCGTCGGCAGCGCGTGGGTCCTCATCCCACACCGTCACCGTGGCGGTGACATATACCTGGCCGACCAGGTCGGAGCCGAGTTCCTGCAGGGCCAGGTCAGCGTCGTTGGCTTTGTTGCCGGCATCGGAGTCGGTGAGGACTGAGGCTTCGTTGGTCATCACCTCCTTGACGATGGCCATGACGGATTTGCGCTTGGCGAACCATTGGCGCCGGATGCGCGACAGCACTGCCGTCGCGTCGGTCTTGTCGAGGCAGATCGCGCGCGTCGCCCAGCGATAGGGGAAGGCCAGCCAGTTGAGATCGTCCAGAATGCCCGGCCAAGTCTGGGTGGGAAAACCCATCACGGTCAGGGTGCGCAGGTGCGCCTTGCCCAGCCGAGGCTCCAACCCGCCCGCGAAATCTTCATCCGGCAGGACGGCGTCCAGATACATCGGCACCTCCGGCACGCGAACCTTTTGGCGCTTGGTAGAGACGCAAGAATGGAGATAGGTGAGGGTCTCGGCGTCATCGAGCCATTCGCATTCGGGCATGAAGCCCTCGATCAACGAGAAGACCCGGCCGGTCTGGTCCTTGAAGCTTTTTAGGTGGCCGTTCCAATCGTTGCCGCCTTGGTTGCGGCCCTCGTAGAGCCAGCGCTCCGCACGCGCGGCTTCATCGGCGGGCGGCAGCCACAGCAGCGTCAGGAAATACTTGCTCTCGAAGTGTGTGCCTTCCTCCTCAAACTGCGCCCGGCGCTCCGCGTCCACGGTGTGCGACACCGCATCGGGAAAATCGCTCTTAGGATAACGGTTGGCCGGAATGCGCTGGGCTTCCACGAATATCGCCCAGCCGGAGCCTAGACGCCGCAAAGCATTGTTGAGGCGGCCGGTGACGGCGATGAGTTCGGCCGGTGTCGAGGAATCGAGGTCCGGTCCCCGAAAGCGCGCGGTCCGTTGGAGTGAACCATCCTTGTTGAGGACAATGCCGCTATCGACCAGCGCCGCCCACGGCAGGAAGTCCGCCAGGCGCTGTGCCTTGGAGCGGTATTCGGCGAGGTTCATCATGACGCCACCATGTGCGCCGGGTAGCGCAGGTGGCGCCGCACGACGTCTACAAAGGCCGCGTCGCGGCGCGTCGCCCACACGCAGGCAAGATGGGCGACAAGCCAAAAGCCCAGACCGACAAGCCACAGCCGCAGGCCGAGCCCGATCGCAGCCGCGAGGGTGCCGTTGAGAATGGCGACGGCGCGTGGCGTGCCCATCAAGAGGATCGGCTCGGTCAGCGATCGGCGGACGGGCGTGTAGAAGCCTTCGGGAACATCGGCGCCGAACATCAGATGACCGCTCCGCCGCCGAAGGAAAAGAATGTGAGGAAGAAACTCGAAGCCGCGAACGCGATGGAGAGGCCGAACACGATCTGGATGAGGCGCCGGAAGCCGCCGCTGGTCTCGCCGAAGGCGAGCGCCAGGCCGGTCAGGATGATGACGATTACCGACATCACCTTGGCGACCGGACCCTGAATCGAATCCAGGATCTGCTGCAGCGGCGCTTCCCACGGCATGTTGGTGCCGGCGGCTGTTGCGGGATGTGTGATCACCATGCAGAAGAAAAGTCCGGTAGTGAGAAGGAACAGGTCGTTCGGGGTGAGGGCGCGCGCCCTCATGGTTTGAAGGCGCATCACAGTTCTCCTGCGGGCTTGAGGATGTAGTCGCCCTGTGCATCGAGGCCCTCGATGCGGGCGAGTTCGGCGAGCCGGCGCGCAGCGCCACGGCCGGACAGAACGGCGATGAGATCGATGGTTTCGGCGATGAGGGCGCGGGGAACGGTGACCACCGCTTCCTGGATCAACTGCTCCAGACGGCGCACCGCACCGATCGCGGTTCCTGCGTGTAGCGTGCCGATGCCGCCGGGATGACCAGTGCCCCACGCCTTGAGCAGGTCGAGGGCTTCGGCGCCGCGCACCTCGCCGATGGGGATGCGGTCGGGGCGCAGCCGCAGCGAGGAGCGGACGAGATCGGAAAGCGAGGCAGCGCCGTCCTTGGTGCGCAGCGCGACCAGGTTGGGCGCGGCGCATTGCAGTTCGCGGGTATCCTCGATCAGGACGACGCGGTCGTTGGTCTTGGCGACTTCCGCCAGCAGCGCGTTGACCAAGGTGGTCTTGCCGGTGGAGGTGCCGCCGGCGACCAGGATGTTCTTGCGCGTGGCGACGCCATCGCGCAGCTGGTCTGCCTGGTCGGCAGACATGATGTTCGCGGCCACATAGTCGTCGAGGGTGAAGACCGCGACGGCCGGCCGTCGGATGGCGAAGCAGGGTGCGGCCACCACCGGCGGCACCAGTCCCTCGAAGCGTTCGCCGGTTTCCGGCAGCTCGGCAGAAAGGCGGGGGCGCCCGGCATGGACCTCGGCGCCGACATGATGGGCAACCAGGCGCAGAATGCGCTCGGCGTCGCTTGGGCTGACGCGCTGGCCCGTGTCCTCAAGCCCGCCGGAGAGCCGATCGACCCAGAGGCGGCCGTCGGGATTGAGCATGACCTCGACGATGCCGGGATCTTCGAGATAGCCGGCGATCGCTTGGCCAAGCGCGGTGCGCAGCATCCGGGCGCCGCGGATAAAGGCTTCGGTGTGGAGTGGCTGGATGTTCACTTCGGACCCCGCGAAATCGGCCGGGAATAGCGGCCTCAACGGGGTCGAGTAGAGAGAGCCTGATTTGGACTAATGCAACAAGATCAAAGGCTTCGTCGGGCTATCGCGCGCAAATAGAAATGTTTGGTGGGAAGGCAAGGTCGCACGGTTCGAAGGGGCCGCCGCACGACCGCGCCGGCCTTCCTCTGTGAACTGTGGAGGCGGTTAGAAGCCGTCGAGCCTGAAGCTGCGGCAACTCACTGGAAGATTACAGAATGTTCATTTCCGCTCGCGGGCCGGTGATCCGTCGAGTCAGTAAGGGGCTGTCGGCTCTTGGGCATTGGTCACGCCCGCGCGGAGCTCGCGCGGGGGATGCTCCGTTGTTGCCGGCGCGGGCGAAAGCGGCGCCATTCTGGAAAGGGACTTGCGATGCGTTCATCGATAGGCGCGGCCATCATCATAGCGGCGCTCTCGACGGTTGCACCCGCATCCGCGGACCAGCTCACCGGCGCGGGCGGCACGGCGATTTACCCAGTCCTGCAAGTCTGGGCGCAGAAATACCAATCCAAGACCGGCCAAGAAGTGAATTACCAGGCCATCGGTTCGGGCGGCGGCATCAAGCAGATCGAAGCCAAGACCGTGGACTTCGCCAATTCCGACAAGCCGCTCGGCCATGACGACATCGCCGCCAACAACCTGGTGCAGTTTCCGCAGGTGGTGATTTCCATCGTCCCCATCGTGAATCTGCCCGGTGTGAAGCCCGGCGAGCTGGTTCTCAACGGCGATGTTCTGTCCAAAATTTTCCTGGGCGAGATCAAGACCTGGAACGATCCGGCCATCGTCAAGCTCAACCCCAAGGCCAAACTGCCCGCCACGGCGATCCTCACCGTGCACCGCTCGGATGGGTCAGGCACCACCTTTAACTTCACCAACTATCTGGGCAAGGTGAGCCCGGAATGGCAGAGCAAGGTCGGCGCCGACACCGCTGTGGAATGGCCGAACGGCATCGGCGGCAAGGGTAACGCCGGCGTCGCCGCCAGCGTCCAGCAGACCCCCGGCTCTATCGGCTATGTCGAGTATGCCTACGCCAAACAATCGAATTTGGTCTGGACTGATCTCGTCAATGCCGCCGGCAAGCGCGTAAAGCCGAGCTTGGCAAGCTTCCAGGCCGCCGCCGCCAACGCCGACTTCTCCGGTGTGCAGGATTTCTATGTCATTCTGACCAACCAACCGGGCGCGCAATCCTGGCCGATCACGGCCGCCACCTACATGCTGCTGCGCGCCGACTATGACGCCGCCAAGAACAAGGCGATTCTCAAATTTCTCGACTACGCGCTGAGGGACGGCGCAGCGGACGCTACCGCGCTGGACTATGTACCCTTCCCGGCCAAGGTGGTGAAGCAGATCGAGGCGTCCTGGGCAAAGACCCTCAAAGTGACGCCATAACCGACGCCTCAGAGTAGACCCCGATGACTCTCAGGCGCCGCACTTGGGTGGCACATTCTGGCCACTTGTTCTTTTCCCAGTCGGCGGTCTCGTACCCGGACGCCACCCCTCGCGTCCAGGTCGCCGAAATCGGGCGGCGGCATCCCGTTGCCGCCGCCCGTCCCTTTCTGCACGCGATGCCGCGCGTCATGGCGTGGTGCTTTGGTGAGCCGCGACAATGCACGATCCGCCAAGAGGGGCTCCCGCGTACCGTCCGCCAGGTTCTGACCGCGCTGAAAGCGTGCGTACACAGCCCAAATCCCGACAAGGGCATTGCCCAAGCACGGGCACCCAGTTCGCGTGGCGCAGCCGTTGTTCTTCTCGTGATCGTCAGTTGCATGGCCCTGTGCAATTCGGGAAGCGCACAAACGAGTGGATCAGATCCTCTGTCGGCACTGAAGTCGATGACTGGCGGCATGGGTGGCGGCATTGGCAGCCTATTGAATGGGGCCGGGGGTAACATCGACACCACATCGAATGGCCCCCAGAGCCAGGTGCTTCAGCCGCAATTCATGTCCGCCACGCTTCAGCCACCTTCGCGCCTTGAGCAGATTATTTCCGCGCGTGCAGGTATTCGGCTCAGTCAATACGGATACGACCAGCTTGGCGTCGGCCGCCAGGTGCAGGTGCCGGAGACCGGCGCTGTCGCAGACGACTACATCCTTGGCCCGGGCGACCAGATCGTCGTCTCCCTCGTAGGCCAGGAAAATAGTGAGATCCGCACCTCTGTGACCCGCGAAGGTCAGGTGGTGCTTCCACGTCTAAATCCAATCCCAGCTGCCGGTAGGACGTTTGGCGCCTTCCGGAAGGATGTGGACTCCGCGATTGGTCGCGCCTATGTCGCGACCCAAGCGACGGTTTCGTTGGCCCGAATCCGGCAGGTGAGCGTGCTCGTGTCGGGCGAAGTCATGTTGCCGGGCGTCCGTCTTGTCACCGGCTTGTCCTCTGTCATCGACGCCATCTTGCTTTCCGGCGGCGTCAAGAAGACCGGCTCATTGCGCGACGTTCGCATCCTGCGGGGCGACCGCGAGATCGACGTTGACCTCTATAGCGCGCTCAGCGGCATTGGCGGCTCGGCCGCCACCCGGCTCGCCGATGGCGACCGCATTGTGGTCCCGACGCTGGGGGCTACTGCCGCGATCGCCGGCTTGGTGCGCCGGCCCGGCATCTATGAGCTGCCACCGCACGGCAAAAACATCACCGCCCAGGCCCTTCTCACGCTCGCCGGTGGGGAAGAAGTGCAGGGGCGCTATCGCGTCTCGCTGCAAAGGATCGACGGCGACGGCCACCTCACCCTGGTCGCGCTGCAAAACCTCACCGCCCCGGTTCACGACAGCGAAATCCTCCGGATCGAGTTGAATGGCGATCGGCCGCAATCCCAAGCCACGCTATCTGGCGCGACCGGACTTGCCGGCTCTTATGCTGTAATCCAGGGCTCCAAACTGTCGGATATTCTGCGTTCGCCCGGCGCGTTGGGAGCCAATCCCTACACTCTGTTCGGCCTCATCGTCCGCACCAATCCGCAAACGCTGCAACGTACGCTCCTGGCTTTCACACCAGCCGCGGTGCTGCGAGGTTCAGAAGATGTAGCGCTGGAGAGCAATGACATTGTGCGCCCCGTCAGCCTCAATGAGGCGGAACTGCTGTCCTACATCGTCAAGACCTATATCGATAAGCTCAATTACGACCAGAACCGGGTCCGCAATCCGCTGGATACCAACCGGGCCGACGCAGCCGCCGCAATACAAGCGGCCAGCGGCGGCGCCGCCGCAGCAACGGGACAACTCACCGGCAATTCGGTGTCCCCCAACAATCCCTTCGGCCTTCAGCCCGGCCAGCTTGAGTCGGACAATTTCAACCTGGACGACTTCAGCGGCGTACCAACCGACATGCAGCGGTCAGACATCGTCGCCCTGCTGAACGTGGCCGCTCCTGGCACGCCCCTGGCTGACCAGCGCCAAGCGGCCTACCAGCAGGCCTTGGCGACCGCGACCAGCGGGCCCAATGCCGCGACCTCGCCCGCCCAATTGGCGCAAGCTCAGCAGACCGCTCTAGCGATGTCGCAATATGGTGTGACGGCAACCGATACTGGCAGCGGCTTCTCGCCTTATCAGACGGGTCAATACCGCAATACCCAAGTCCCCAATTCGACATCTGGCCTGGACGGCTTCTCCGGCCTGAACGGTGGCCCGAGTGGCGGGCAGGGCGGCTTCCAGGGCAATGGTCCGGCGGTTCCGGCCTTTCCCAGAACCGCGCCCACGGCCAATTTCGAGGAGCAGCCGACCAGCCCCGGCTCCTATGCCAGCAATCAGGAAGTCCACACCTTCGGCGAACTCGCCCGCCAACTGGGCATCGATCCCCTGGTTCTGCTCAACTTCCTGATCGACTACCGCGTCAAGTTGGACGGCGCGGTGCGCGGGCCTGGCACCTATTTTGTCGGCAATTATGCCACTCTCCAAGACGTCGTCGAAGCGGCCGGCGGCACCGTCAAATGGGCCGACGAGAGCGGCGTCGAACTCCTCAGCACCGCCACCGATACCGCTGCGGGTAGCTCGGAATCGCAAGATCAGATTCTGCCACTGCACAAAGGCGCCCTGGCCAGCTACGTGGTGCGCCCCAGGGACTATTTCCACTTCAACAAGGTTTACAGCCAGACCGGCGTTGGCTCCGTCACTGTCCAGGGAGAAGTTCGGTTTCCCGGAAATTATCCCCTGGTGCGCGGCGAGCATCTGTCAGAGGTACTCCTAAAGGTCGGTGGTCTGACACCATACGCCTATCCGACAGGCACGGTTTTCCTTCGCCGGTCCGCCGCCAAGCTGGAACAGGACGGCTATAACCGTGCCGCCGACGAGATTCAGACTCAGTTGCTGGCGGGCATGGCGCGGGTCGGCAACGACAAAATCCCGGCCGAGAGCTTTACGGCCATGCAGTCCTTCGTCGTTCAGTTGCGCAGCCAGAAGGCGCTGGGCCGCATCACCGTTGCCGCCGATCCCAGCGTCCTTGCATCCAACCCGGTGCTTGACCCTTTGCTGGAAGCTGGCGACGTGGTGTTCATTCCGCAGCGGCCCTCCACCGTGGCCGTGCTTGGCGAGGTGATGCAGCCGGGTAGCTACAGTTATCGGCCGGGTATGAGCGTGAAGGACTATCTCAAGGAAGCCGGCGGGTTTGCACAGTTCTCCGATGACGCCCTGACCTTCGTGGTGGACCCGGACGGCCGGGCGCACCGCATAGAGTCCTCCTGGTTTTCCTATGACGCCCCGATACTGCGGCCAGGCAGCGCCATCGTGGTGCCGCGCGATCTGACCCCCATCGACACCCGACAGACAATTCTTGATGTGACGGGCATATTCAGTTCGCTCGCCGTGGCGCTCGCCTCCCTCGCGGTTATCAGCAGCAACAATTGATGCGGGCGGGGCCGTCATGTGGGCATGAGGCTGATCCATTTCAGTCGTGAGCCGTTTGGTGGGGTATTTTGGGTGCCGCAATTCTCAACCGCTTCCTCAATGCCACGGGGCCTCTGGTTCGGCGCTTTTCCAGGCGACTGGGGCGAGGCGCCAAGGTTCCTAGACGATGTGCCCCGCGACGTTCACGCGATCCAGATCGTCCTGCACCAAGGCTCCCGCGTCGTCACGCTCAAGAACGCCCAGGACATCGACGCCTTCACCGAAACCTACGGCGTTGCTACCCAGACCAAGCGCGGCCGGCGCATTGTCGACCGGATCGCATGGGAAGCGGTCGCGCAGCGTTACGATGCCATCGTCATTGCTCCGCATTGTCGCGAACGGCGGGATTGGCCAGGGACGGCTTGGTACTATGGATGGGATGCGGCCGCCGGGTGTCTCTGGAACCCCCGCGCGATCGCGGTGATCGCCCATCTGCGACAAGCTGGTGGTTATCCATGACGTTCCGGGCCGGAGGAGATGTGCGGTCGCAAAGCGTGGCGGATGCGACCCTTCATCGAGGCCCGCGGTCCGTCCCCTACCTTCCGGCTAGCAAAGATTGCCAAGGCCGCAAGCACCCGCTGGTTGTCCCGGCATCTCCACTATGGATGGCGGTCGCGCCTACCGAGTATGGAATTCCCGGCGAAGGGGAAATCTAAGCCCGGCTACTCGATGATACCCGCCTGGCGCTGCGGATGGGCGTCAAGCTTACTCGTGCGACGGCATTTCTTGCGCAATCTCGTCAAACAGTGTGCGGCCCCCCGCAAGGCGCCGGCCGAGTGCTTCGACGAAGCCCTCATAGCGATCACTTCCTTTGGCTTGTGCTGCCGCCTCGCCTGTGTCGGGCAGGGCAGGCGTATGCGTGAGCCAGAAACGAACGAAGAGGGCGAGCGTCTCGTTGGTAATAGTGGCATGCCGCTCAAGGCGCTCGATCTGGCGGCCGAAGCGGTCCAGGCGACGCGCCAGCGCTGCTTCCAAGCGGTCGGGGCCATCCGGCGACAGAAAGGAAGCCAGCGCCGTCTCCAGCACAATGGTCTTGGAGATTCGTTTGCGGCTCGCATAATCGTCGATCTGGCCAGCGAGTTCCGATGGCAGCCAATATGTCCGCTTGATGCGCATCACATCCCCATATCATCGCCAAGATCGAGCGAGGCTTGGCGCGCCGTGTCGATGAAGCGCCTTTGGAGATTTCTTCGCGCGGGCGCGGGGGTGGGTTGACGTGGCGGCTCGAATTCCTGCGCGGCCTTGCTGGGCGGGGGAAGGACATCCTCATGGGTTGGAAGTTCCGGCTCGCGGCGCGGGCTTCCATTGGCGCGGTCGCTGGCTTGCCGGGGCGGCGCAGGCGGCTCAATCATGCCGGGCGCCTCCACGACCTCATTCCATTCCTTTCCGGCCATCCCAGGGTCCGAAACGATGGGTCGAGGGGGCCCACTCGCGGATCTGACCTTCGGCGGGTGCAGGATACGGGCCCGAAGCTCCCGATCCTCAAAGTATCTGGCCTTCTTGGCCCGGATCGGCGCGATGCCGGAGGTCAGGACAAGTTCGTCGGCGGGCGGCAGTTGCATGATTTCGCCCGGCGTAAGAAGGGGGCGGGAGGTTTCCTGGCGGGAAACCATGAGATGGCCAAGCCAGGGACTGAGACGGTTGCCGGCATAATTCTTCATGGCGCGCTGTTCGGTGGTGGTGCCCAAGGTGTCGGAAACCCGTTTGGCCGTGCGCTCGTCATTGGTGGCGAAACACACCCGCACATGGCAATTGTCCAGGATCGAATTGTTCTGGCCGTAGGCCTGCTCGATCTGGTTGAGGGATTGCGCGATGAGGAAGGACTTGATGCCGTACCCCGCCATGAAGGCGAGCGAGGTTTCAAAGAAATCCAACCGCCCCAGCGCGCGGAACTCGTCCAGCATAAGCAGAAGCCGATGCTTGCGGGTCTTGGAGTTCAGTTCTTCGGTGAGGCGACGGCCAATCTGGTTGAGGATGAGCCGAACCAGAGGCTTGGTGCGGCTGATGTCGGATGGCGGCACCACCAAGTAAAGCGTAGCCGGGGCGTCGGCCTCGACGAGGTCGCGTATGCGCCAGGAACAATGGCTGGTGACTTGTGCGACAACTGGATCGCGGTAAAGGCCCAGGAATGACATGGCGGTCGACAGAACGCCGGAGCGTTCGTTCTCGCTCTTGTTGAGCAGTTCCCGCGCTGCGCTAGCGACGACCGGATGGACCCCGGCGTCGCCAAAATGAGGCGTGTTCATCATTGCTTTGAGGGTCACTTCGATGCCACGCTTCGGGTCGGACAGGAAGTTTGCGACACCCGCCAGGGTCTTGTCCTTCTCCGCATAGAGGACATGCAAAATGGCGCCGACAAGCAGTGCGTGGCTGGTCTTCTCCCAATGGTTGCGGCGCTCCAGCGCACCTTCGGGATCGACCAGCACATCGGCAATGTTCTGCACGTCGCGAACCTCCCAGGGACCGCGGCGGACTTCCATCAGCGGATTATAGGGATTGCTCTCGACGTTGGTGGGATCGAACAGCAGGACGCGGCCAAAACGCGCGCGCCAGCCTGCCGTCAACGTCCAGTTTTCGCCCTTGATGTCGTGAACGATGGCGGAGCCGGGCCAGGTGAGAAGGGTTGGGACGACCAGGCCGACACCCTTTCCGGATCGCGTTGGTGCGAAGCATAGGACGTGTTCTGGGCCGTTATGGCGAAGATAGTGCCCGTGCAAGCGGCCCAGCACAACACCGTCGGGATCCAGTAATCCGGCTTGACGAATCTCATCAAGGTTCGCCCACCGGGCCGAACCATATGTGGTGACGCGTTTGGTTTCGCGTGCGCGCCAAACCGAGAGGGTCAGCGCGACAGCGAACGCGGCGATGCCGCCAGCGCCGGCGATGTAGCCGCCCTGCACAAACACGTCGTGGGCGTAGGCATCGTAGCCGAACCACCACCAGAAAAAGAGATGCGGCTGATAAACAGGCCAGCCAAGCGCCTTGAACCAGGGCGCGCCAAGCTCGGGCTGGAAGTCGAGTTTGTAGGCCGTCCACTCTGTGGCAATCCAAAGAAACAGCAGCGCGGTGGTGGTTACCGCGATGACCTGGCCCCAAAGTATCTTGGTCGGATTCATTGCGGCCGAGCTTCAATGCCGGAATGCTGTCAGGGACAAGGGGGATTTCAACTCTGTAGGGAAATTGGATAATCTAGCGCGCAATTACCGCCCGTTCCTGGTCCCCCAGTGGCGGATTTCCACATTCAAGAGGGAAGGCGATGTGAGCGAAACTGGCCCGTCTTCGAAAGCGCTTAGCGATGCCGTCAGGGAGGCGGTCACCTTGGTGCTGCATGAATTGAGGCTCTACGAGCCGGACAGTTACGGCTGGCTCAATGCGGAGGACGTCGATCCCGAGTATGTCGGCCACGCGATGAACCAGACCGATTCCCTAGCGTTCCGGGTCTTGGACGCTCATATCGAGGCGCTGCAATCGCGGGGCGTGAAAGTGCCGGTCCTGGAAGAATGGCAGAAATATCTCATCCGCAGCGGTGGGGATTTCGAAGGTTTGATGAAAGCGGCGCGATGGGCCATCGGCTTGGCCATCTTCAATGAGAGAGCCGCGCCCTCGACCCAATTCGAGGTGAACGAGATGTTCCATCTGCACCTGATTTCCGCAATGATGACGCTCGGTGCGGCGTCGGATCGTATCCGCGATCTGTTCATCGCAGCGAATTTCCGCACAACCAGGAAAAAATATGAGAACGGTTCCTGGTTGGAAAAAGCTCGATCCGACTATGCCACACCGTTCGCGGAGGCGGCCTCGGTGAGCATCGCGGACCGATGGGCTGCGGAGTCACAAGCCAAGCTGCCCATAATGGCGGTGGAGATTTTTCGCTTCCGCAGATTGCGCAATGCCGTGGTGCATGACCTTGCGACGGAGGATGGCCGGCGGAGCGACCGTATCGCCAATGATCCGCCGCCGACGCCGTAGGAGGAAATGGATGCGGACTATGCGTCATCGCGGGCCCACGCCGAAAAGATACAGGCCGAACATCAGAGGTGGATCGCGAATAGTATCGACCGGCCGGTCCAGTGGTACCGGACGCTCATTGATGTGAGCAATCATGTTTTTATTATTGAGAATACGCTCCGGCGATTCAGGGATCGTGAGGCCCGTGAAACGTCCGGGGTTTGAGTCGCCCGGTGATGCTTCCACAAGAATGTGTCAGGCGTCCTCATTTTGCTGCAAAACTCAGTGAAAAGTCCGCGTCTTGAGCCGCAGCGGCGCGGGATCGCGCGGGTCCGGCGGCATCTCGCCTTTGAAATTATCCCCCCGACCATGCGGCATGACGACTGTATCCTGGTCGCCGATGGCGGCCAGCCGGTCGGTGAGGTCGATCAGCTTGTCCGCCACGATATGGACCACCAGCCCCTCGCGCTGCACCCGTCCTTCGACGCCAAGCATGTTGGCGCCGAGAACCGTGCGGCGCTGCCGCTCATAAAGATCGGCCCACACCACCAGATTGGCGATGCCGGTTTCGTCCTCGATGGTGATGAAGGTCACGCCCTTGGCGGTGCCGGGGCGCTGGCGCACCAGGACCAGGCCTGCCAGCTTGATGCGGCGGCGGTCGGGACGGGTGTTGGCCTGGGCGCAGGTGAGAATCTTGTCTCTTGAAAGTTCGTCGCGCAGGAAGCTGACCGGATGACGGCGCAGCGTCAGGCCGACATGGCCGTAATCCTCGATCACCTCATGTCCGGCTGTCATCGCCTTGAGAGCAACCGCCTGGTCGTTGGTCTCCGGCGCCGGTTGGCCTTCGGCGGCGGCGAACAGAGGAAGCGGACTATCGCGCAGTGCCTTGATCGCCCAGAGCGCCTCGCGCCGTGCGAGACCAAGGGAAGGCTGGAAAGCATCGGCTTCGGCCAATCGCACCAGCGATCCCACCAGGGCGCCGCCCCGCCGCCAGACATCTTCGACCGTCGCAAATGGTGTATCCGCGCGACCTACGCAGAGGGCAGCGGCCTCTGTATTTGCAAGTCCCCGTACCATCCGAAGCCCCAGCCGCACCGCGAACCGCCCCTCTGTTGCTGTTGGCTCCAAGGTGCAGTCCCAGCGTGAAGCATTGATGTCGACGGGGCGGATTCCGACGCCATGCTCGCGCGCATCGCGCACGATCTGGGCCGGGGCATAGAACCCCATCGGCTGGGCGTTCAGCAGCGCGGCGCAGAACACGTCGGGGTGATGGCATTTGACCCAGGAGGAGGCATAAGCGACGAGCGCGAAGCTGGCAGCATGGCTTTCAGGAAAACCGTATGAGCCGAAACCTTCCAACTGGCTGAAGGTACGCCGCGCGAATTCTTCATCATAACCGCGCGCCATCATGCCGGCGATCAGTTTCTCGCCGAAGGCGGAAACCCCGCCGGTATGCTTGAAGGTCGCCATGGCACGGCGCAATTGGTCGGCTTCGCCGGGCGTGAAGCCAGCGCATTCGATGGCAACCCGCATCGCCTGCTCCTGGAACAGCGGCACGCCCAAGGTCTTGCCCAGCACGCGCTCCAGTTCGGGCTTGGGATACACCACTTCCTCCTTGCCCTCGCGGCGGCGCAAATAAGGATGCACCATGTCGCCCTGGATGGGGCCGGGCCGCACAATCGCCACCTCGATCACCAGATCGTAGAAGGTGCGCGGCTTGAGCCTGGGCAGCATCGACATCTGGGCACGGCTTTCGATCTGGAAGACGCCCAGTGTGTCGGCCTTGCGGATCATGGCATAGGTGCGCGAGTCTTCGGCCGGGATGGAGGCCAGGTCGAGATCTAGACCCTTGTGCTCACGCATTAGGTCGAAGGCGATACGCATACAGGTGAGCATGCCCAGCGCCAGTACATCCACTTTCATGAATTTCAGCGCGTCGATGTCGTCCTTGTCCCATTCGATTACCTGCCGGTCGTCCATGGCGGCGGGTTCGATGGGGACCAGTTCGTCCAGCCGTTCTTCGGTGAGGACGAATCCGCCCGGATGCTGGGAGAGATGCCGGGGCGCGCCGATCAATTGCCGCGCTAGGTCCAGAGTGAGCTGGAGGCGACGGTCAGCGAGGTTGAGGTTCAGTTCCTCGGCCTGCTTTGGTTCGACGCCTTCCTTGGACCAGCCCCAGACCTGGCTGGAAAGAAGGCCGATCATGTCTTCCGGTAGTCCCATCGCCTTGCCGACATCGCGCAACGCCCCCTTGGAGCGATAGCGGATTACCGTCGAGCAAAGCGCGGCGCGGTGACGGCCATAGGTCTCATAGACCCATTGGATCACTTCTTCCCGCCGCTCATGCTCGAAATCCACGTCGATGTCGGGCGGTTCTTTGCGCTCTTGGCTGACGAACCGCTCGAACAGAAGATCATTGCGTTCGGGATCGATGGAAGTGATACCCAGGACATAGCAAACGGCGGAATTGGCGGCGGAACCGCGGCCCTGGCATAGAATACCCTTGCTGCGGGCGAAGCGGACGATGGAATCCACCGTCAAGAAATATGGCGCATAGCCAAGCGTTTCGATCAATCCGAGTTCATGACGGAGGGACTTTTCGACATGCTCCGGCACGCCTTCGGGATAGCGGCCTGTCGCACCTTCCCAGGTGAGTTTCTCCAGCGCCTGTTGCGGCGTCAGGCCGGGGATGCAGACTTCGTGGGGGTATTGGTAGGCCAGTTCATCCAGCGAGAAGCGGCAGCGGTCGGCGATCTCGACGCTGCGCGCCACAGCTTCCGGCCACAGCTTGAACAACCTTGCCATTTCATTGGGTGATTTGAGATAGCGGTCGGCATGGCGCTCGCGCTTGAACCCCACAGCGTCGATGGTGGTTCTTTCCCGGATGCAGGTGACGACATCCTGCAGGATGCGGCGATCTGGAACGTGGAACAGCACATCGTTGGTTCCGACGGTGGAGATGCGCAGGCCTGCCGCCATATTGGCGATCTCGTGCAGCCGCATGTGATCGCGCGGCCGCCGCCGCAAGGTTAGAGCGCAATAAGCGTTGGCGCCAAAGATGTCGCGCAGCCTGATGAGCTGCATCCGCAACAAACCATTGGCGCGGTCGGGGACCAGAACGGCGACCATCCCTTCGCCCCAGGCCGCAACATCATCCCAGGTCAGATCGCAGCGCGCCTTGCCGGCGCGGCTTTTGCCGAGACTGAGCAGCCGGCACAGCCGCGAATAGGCCGGACGGTTGGTAGGATAGACCAGGATCTCGCTGCCGTCGGTGATCTGCAGGCGGCAGCCCACAATCAGCCGGACGCCGGTGGCCTTGCCAGCTTCATGGGCGCGCACAATTCCGGCCAGACTGTTCCAGTCGGTGATCGCCAGGGCTTCCATGCCGAGGGCGGCGGCGGTGGCGAACAGCTCGTCGGCCGAGGACGCCCCGCGCAGGAACGAGAAATACGAGGCGCATTGCAGTTCGGCATAGCGCGTCATGCGAAGATGCCATGCACGAACCAGTCCTGGGAGCCGGTGACCGGATCTTCGCCGTCGCCGGCGCGGTAGAGCCAGAACCGCTCGCCCGCCTCGTCTTCGACCTGGAAGTAATCGCGCACAGCCTTCGTCTCAGTAGTGGCCTTCCACCATTCGCCGAAGACACGCTCCGGCCCGTCAGCACGGGCGACGCGCCGGCGCCGTCCGCGCCAGGTGAAGAAGGCGGGTGGATGATCGGGAAGGAGCGCCACGGTCTCGACCCGTTCCGGCGGATCGAGCAGGCGGGAGGGGCGCGGCCAATGCGGTGGCCAGTTTGCGCCTGTCGCCGGCGCCAAGGCCGTGACACGCTTGACGGCGTGTTCGGGAATATCGCTCTCCACCGGCGCGCAGCGATAGAGATGCTGTTCGCCGATGCGGTTTGACAGCGTGTCGATCAGGCCGGACACATCCGGCGCCGGGGCTTCGACCAGGCTGGACGGCGACGCGCGATAGGAGAGCGGCTCGGCAACCAGGGCGGTGAGTGTCATGGTCTCGATGCCAAAGCCGGGATCGACAGTCTCGATCTTGTCACAGAGCAGCTTGGCGAGACGCTTCACATCGCGCACCGGCTTGGCGGTGCCGATGCGGATGGCCTCGATGCGGTTGTCGACGCGGAAGAACAGCAGATCGAGTTTGCGTGCGCCCAGGCCCTTTACTTCCAGTTCGGCGCAGAGCTGCTCGACCAGCTTGGTGGTGTAGCGCGCCAAGGTTTCCGGCGCCCCGATTGGCTCGGCGAAGTTGCGCCGGACATGCGGGACTTCCGGCGGCACGATTGGATCGAAAGGTTCGTCGGCGCGCCCGTGAGCCTGGTCGAGGCGCCGACTAACAACGCCGCCGAAGCGCAACGCGATCGGTGCGCGGGGCGTGTTGGCCAGTTCTTCGATGCGGTCGAAGCCAAGCTGCTTGAGCGCGGTGAGAATTTCGGGAGGCAGGCGTAGCGCCGAGACTGGCAGCAGAGCGAGGGCATTGGCCAGCTTGTCGTCCTGCAGCAGGAAGACGGGATTGGCGACATGACGGGCCGTCGCATGGGCCGCCCCATAGGTTGGTGCTGCCGCGATCTTTGCCCCGATCCCCACGCTGGCGAGCCTGCGCACCATCTCGGTGAGCATGTTCGTCTCGCCGCCGTAGAGATGGGCAACGCCGGTGATGTCGAGCATCAGCCCGTCATTGTCCGCCGCCACCAGCGGCGCATAGTGGCGCTGCATCCAGATGGCGAGCTTTTCGAGAGCGGCGCGGTCGGCGTCCGGATCAGCATCGAATATGATGAGGCTGGCGACCAGCGCCTGCGCCTTGCTCGCCGCCATGCCGGGCCTGAGACCTTCGCGGCGCGCCGCCTGGTCAGCCGCGAGCACCACGCGCTTTCGTCCTTCATGGCCGATGAGGACGAGCGGTGTATCAAGCGACGGCGCGTTCGCGCCCATCTTCCGCCGCAGCCGGTCGGTGGACCAGCTCGGCAGGAATAGCGATACGACCCGTTTCGTCACTGCACTCAACCTCAAAATCCGCACACTCGCCGGCCTTCGCCCGGATCAACTCCACCAACCAGCGCGGCCGGCCCACGCCAGGCACCGGCAAAGGCGAGGCGGGCAGGGCGCTCACTCGCCAGCGGGTGGTGCTGGCGGTGGGCTGGCCGAAGTCCGCCGCCTCCGCCGGTCTTCGCCACCTTCGGATGGCGATGCCGATGGTGCCGCTGGTTTCGGCGGCGAGCTGGAGGCGCCGGGATGGCGTCATGGGAAGCCGACCGATTTCGCCCACCACCCCGGCGAGACCGCCATGCCGCAAACCTTCCTCGAAGCAGGCCAGGATGGTTTTGTCCGTCCCGGCCTCGGCGTAGATCACCCGGTCCGGATGCAAGCCGGCCTGGGCGAGGGCCGGTGCGAACAGGTCGCGGCGGCTGACACACCACAGGATGGGCCCCTGCGTGCGGGCCAGAATGCCCGCCGCGAACAGGGCTGCGGCCGCTCCGTCCAAGGCACCATTGCCGCCTCCGGCCACTTCATGAAGCGCTCCCAGGGCCAGCCCGCCGCCCGGAAGCCGGTTGTCGATCTCCGGCACCCCGAAGGGCAAAACCTCACGCAAAACCCGGCTTCCCGCCTCGATCCGGCGGATTTTCTCGCGCAAGGCGTCCATCTGGGCTGGGGCTGCGGGCATGGCTGGAATAACTGCTTTTCCTCCGGTATGTTCTTCATTTGTTCTAATCCGGTTTTGAGTCAATGGGGCGATCCCGGCCGGCGGGGTGGGAACCTTGCGGAATCCGTGGAATCGGCTGGACTTGCCCTTGGGAAAAAATTTGCCACCACCACGTTCCAGAGCAGCGACACAGGACGGAGCCAGATATGCGGACCTTCGAGATTATCGTTGCCCTGGTGGTGGCGGCCGTCCTTTTCATCGTCCTCAAGCTGATCGGCCTGGTGATCCAGTTCGCCCTGATCGCGGCGGTAGTCGGCTTTGTGGCCGGGCTTTTGATCGCTCGCGCCTTCCGCGCCAAGAGCAGTTAGTCCGCGCGCATGTGCGGCAAGTTCACGGCAATGGCGTCCTGGTCCGAGGTGGTGGATTTTTCTGAGGCGCTCAGCGCAAGTGGTGGGGCCGACAGCAACGACCAGCCCGTCACCTTCAAGGTGATGAGCCAACTGCCGGTCATCATCTTCGATCGTGAGCAGGGCAAGCGGCGCGTGGTGCCGATGCGCTGGGGGTTTCCCCGCAGAGGCAACTGGCGTTCGCCCGATCCTATTCATGCGCGCGCCGAGACCATCGACACCAAGCCCACATTCGCGGAGGCGTTTCGCGGTGGTCAGCGCGGCATCCTAATGGCCAAGACCTTCAATGAGGCGCCCGATATTGCCGGACCAACCATACAGCACACCATCACACCCGGGGATCTTCCGGCCGTCGGCATCGCTGTCCTATGGCGCCGCTTCGAGATCGCCGAATTGCCCGCGCCGCTTCTTGCGTGTGCAATGGTCACCGTCCCGGCGAATACGCTGATCGCCGGACTTCCCACCGACCGGATGCCAGCCATTCTGGCAAACGAGGATTGGGCGATCTGGCTGGGTGAGAATGGCGCCTCGCCGGAAGAAGCCAAGGCATGCCTCAAAACTGTGGAAGGCGTGAAATGGACGATGACCAAGGAGGAACGCGCCGCTAAAACTCCGCGCGCGAAGCCGACGGTGCGCGATCCCGGCGGGCGATTGTTCTAAGGGGTCCGGCGTCGATCCATGAGCTATCCCAAGATGAGACCGTCCATATCACCGAGTTGCGGGAATCCTACGATCCGACGGGCATGGCGTTGCATAAACGGTCGCTGTCTTCGCGACAATCGAATCGCGCTAATCTCCGGCGCACAGAATTGTGGGGTGGCAAATGAATGTTCAACTGCGTCAACAATCGCTCTCCAAGGCCGAACTGGAGAAGATGTGTCTGTCCTATCTACGCATGCAGTCGCACTCTCAGCACATCGAACGCGTCGTGGTAGCGCCGCGGCCAAATGCCAAGCGCAATTGGATCGTAATCGAGATCGACCCGCCATTGCCGACCAGCGCCGATGACGAGGCGCGCAATGCGGTTGCGGAGTTGCAGGCGCAGTTCCGTCTGGCGGATTGACAGGCATTCGTCGGACGGCAAGCTACGAATCGGTCTATCCTCTGGGAAACCCCAGGGGCTCGTTCATGGCGAAGAAACTCAGCAAACTGTTCGCACGCGTCGAAGCGCTGGAACATGCCTTCACCAAGTTGCTGTCGGGCAAAGAGCCCGCCCGTAAGGCCAAGAAAGCCAAGAAAGCCAAAGCCGCCAAGAAAGTGTCGCGCAAACCCGTAAAGGCCGCGAAGCCGGCGAGGGCCGCGACACCCAAAAAGGCTGTCCGCAAGGCCGCGAAGAAACGCCCAGCGAAAAGTGTGAAGAAGCCAGTCGCCAAAAAGGCATCGGTCGCTTCCGCTGCGCCGTCGGCCCCCAAGCCGGCGAAGAAGAAAGCGGCGCGGAAGAAGAAGTTGGTGCATGTTCCTGCTCCGAGCGTTGGGCAACTCGCACCCAGCGGCGAACCGGATTTCGTGCAGCCGTTGGACTTGGTCTAGTCGCCGCCCAATTACGCGGCACAAATGGCGCGGATGTCAGGCCGAAAGCGCCAGATCCAATTGCGCCGTTTCTTGGCCGCTGCGGTCGAAGTTTGAAACCGACACGCCCACAAGCCGGATGCCTAGTTCGACCGGGAAGACGGAACGGATCAGATCGAGGCTGGTCTGATGCAGTATCGCATGGCTGTCGATCATTCCGCCCACGCTCCGACTGCGCGTGGCCTGCCGAAAATCGGCATATTTGATCTTCACGGTCACGGTGCGGCCGTAGGCGTTTGCCTTGAGGCACCACGTCCACACTTCGTCGGCTTGTTCCAGCACCGCCTTCTCGATCGCGGCGGCGTCGGTCAAATCGTCCGAGAAGGTTGTTTCCGATCCCGACGATTTGCGCGGCCGGTCCGGCACCACTGGGCGGTCGTCCTCGCCGCGCGCGACTGCATAGTACCAGGGCCCGGACTTGCCGAAATGCTGCGCGAGGAATTCCAGCGACCGTGTGCGCAGGTCCGCACCGGTGCGAATACCAAGCTGGCTCATCTTCTCGGCCGTGACTGGCCCCACCCCATGAAACTTCCCCACCGGCAACGCTTCCACGAACGCTGCGCCCTTGCCCGGCGGTATGACGAACTGGCCGTTCGGTTTGCGATGGTCAGAGGCCAGCTTCGCCAGGAACTTGTTGTAGGAGATACCGGCGGAGGCCGTCAGGCCTGTCTTCTCGAAAATGCGGGCGCGGATTTCCGCCGCTGTGGCCGCAGCGGTCGGAATGGCGCGCAGATTATCCGTCACGTCCAGATAGGCTTCATCGAGCGAGAGTGGCTCGATCAGCGGTGTGTAGTCCGCAAAGATCGCATGAATCTCTTTGGAGACGGCGCGATAGACCTCAAAGCGCGGCGGTACGAAGACCAGATCCGGGCATTTGCGCTGCGCGGTGGTGGAGGGCAAGGCACTGCGAACGCCGAATTTGCGCGCCTCATAGCTCGCTGCCGCGACGACGCCGCGCTTGGCGGCATAGCCGACCGCGACCGGCCTTCCTCGCAGAGTCGGATTGTCGCGCTGTTCGACGGATGCATAAAAGGCATCCAGGTCGACGTGAATGATCTTCCGCGTATCGAATCCCATCCCGTTCATCCATAGCCGATTGGGAACAGAAAGGGAACGTGGCCGGAGGCGAATCAAGCTTTCCGGGGCAAACGGCCGGGGAAAACTTGGCGATGAGATCAGGCGTTGCACACTCCCCCGCCCGGCGGGCTATGCTTGGCCATCGCACCGACATTGCGCCCCAACCCCAGGGCATATCCGATGGACACGCCGAATACACACGAGCTCGCCGAACGGGTGAGCCAGGTGGCGAAGCTCTACAATAGCAGTGACAAATCGACGGCCGGCTTGCTGAAGGATGCCGGCTTCACGGAAAACCGCGAGGCGCTCCGCGTTGACGACGTCGAAGGCATCCTCAAGCGCGATCCGAACCTGACAGACCTTTGGCTGAAACGCGCCAACGACCAACGCATCGCCGGCGGCTGGGGCATCGAGGCGGAGAATGGCGTCTACCGGGTGCAAAGCTATTCGGACGGCCATTGCTTGCATCTGGAAGATCGGGGTCGCGCCTGCGCTGAGTTCGTGGTCCGCTATGTGAACTTCATCGCCGATGCCCTTGCGCGATCCCCTCGGCGGTAATTGAGGACGATACCCGCGCCAATCGCTACTGCTGCAATGCCGGCTGTAGCCCCTGACGTAGCGCGAAACCTGCATTGTTCGAACGTGTGCCCCAGGTCGGGCGTGCGGCCTTCTCTTGTTGAAGGAAACGCATCAATGTAGCCAGCCAGCGTGCATCATCGGCAGCACGGTGGCGCGGAATAGCTTGCCTCTCAAGCTCCGCTAACGCGCTCGTCCATTCATCCGGGGAGGGAGCGAGCTTGTCGACCCACTCCGACACATGGCGAATGGTGCAGGGTGCAGGCACGCCAACGGCAGTAGAAAGGGTTTCCAGCCAATAGCCGTCAAGGTTGCTATCGGCAACGACAACGTGACCCCGCATTGCCTCGGTCAATTCTGTGAGCACCACATTGGCGGGTAGGCCATGACGCCAAAGATCATCGCGCGACAGCCGATGCAGGCTTTCGGCTTCGGCTGTCCAGTCCCATCCCTCCCAGGAGGCGTGTGGCCGAATGAGCCAGGCGCGTGTCCATCCTGTAATATCGGACACTCCAACTTCGATCGGAAAGGATTTGCCATGACGAGGCAGACAGGACGCTTCGAAATCGATCGCAAGAACAGGGAGCATAGAACGGGACTCGATACGGAAAAATCGGTGTGAGGAAGGCGGCTTGCCGATGTGAGCCTCAGATCGTCAAGGCCATGAGACGGTTGGTATCTTTGTTTACGTCTGCATCATTGACCATTTGGAACCCCGTTAGAGATTCCCCCGCGCCCGAACCATGCTGCCGGAGAACGACAGTCTGGTGACTCCACAAACCCATTTGGAGCGCAAAGGTTGCAGGGCTGGTGCGGACAATACGCACGACGCGTCAGTTGAAGGATGAAACCCATCCTCATGCTAGCGCTGAGGCCGGCATGGCCGTCACTGCTGCGCGAGGCGCCCTAGGTCGTGGGCGCGCGGGCAACCCAGCGGCCAAGGGCAAATCCAGCGGCCATTGCGGCCAGGATAATCGCTGCCATCGTACCGATGACGGCCGGCTTGCTGACTGTCCCAATAGCCGGGTGATAGGCGAGGCCAAGTAAAGCCGGTCCTAGAATGGTGGTCGCCACCGTGCTGGCAATGGCGGCGCCAATCTGATCGAACGGCAAGTTACGCATCCAAGCCATACAGAACCAGGGCAGGATGAGGAGATTAACGAGGATGACAAATTGCGGGTGGGCCAATCCAATGATCGCGGTCCCTGCCAACCAGAGCAGCAGATACGCGAAGCGCCAGCAAAATGACGCCGATCTGAATTCGTCGATGCTCGTCGCTCGATACATTATGTCCTCCCTGAATGCACGATACACAGGAAATGCTTACCGACAATGGATTGGCTGGTGGTCATGAGATTAATCGGTTAGTTGAGGACAAAGCCCGCTCCCATGCCGGCGCTGAGGCCGGCCTGGCCTCCATAGCTGGCCGATGCCTTTATGATGACGTTGTCGTCGGGCATGTAATAGGAACCGCCAACCGCCATGCCTACCTCGCCGTGAGATAGGCCCAGGCCCATGCCGATCATGGATTGGCCTGGTTCGGGCGCCTGGGGAAGATTGGCGAGGGCCTGGGATACCGCCGCCACGCTCCACGTCTGCTGCGCCGCCTTGCCGAACATGGCGTTGGTGTAGCCGTTGGCGTCCGCGATGGCGGCCTGGACTTGCGCGACATTGGCGGCATCGGTGGGGGCTGTGCCCGGCGCGACATTCGTGATCTGGCGCTCCGCGCCAGGGCTTCCCACCGAAACTTCCCCGGCCGAATTGGCGGTTCGCCCGGAGATCGGATCTTTGTAGTTATTCTGCGCGCCCCGGTTGGCCTGCGAACCCGCACCCAGGGCCACCGAATTATCGGCGGGCGCAGAGCTGCCCGCTCCCACCGCTGTCGAGTTCTGCCCGGTAGCACCCGCGCCGGTGCCAACCGCGACCGCACCGGGGCCATTGTTGGTCGAGGTGTTGAAGCCGTAGCTGTTGAACCAGGAGACAATCGAATTGGCCGTGGCGTTGGTGTAGCCCTCGGAGACGCCGATGGCGACCATCTCGGCAGAGGCGACCTGACCGACATTGGCGGCGTCGGTGGCGGCGGAGCCCGCCGCGACATTCGTGATCTGGCGTTCGGCGCCGACAGCGCCCATCGAAACCTCTCCGGCGGAATTTGTGGTCTGCCCGGAGAGCGGATCGACATAGGCCGTTTGAGCACCGCGCAGTGCGGTCGAGCCGGCACCGATTGCCGCGGAGTTCACGGTGGCAACGCTGGCGCCCTGGCCGAGGGCAACACCTCCAGTCGCAAGGACTGTCGCGCCGTAACCGCCGGCAAAGGCATTGTCGGCCGTGGCCTGCGCATTGGAGCCCAACACCACGGAATTGTTGCCGGAGGCGACGGAGCCACCCCCCAGGGAAAGGGCTTCGAGGCCAGATGCCTGGGCAGGTGCGAGGGTGGAATTGGCCGCGAAAAACTGTGTCTTGGCGTCGGTGTAGCTATTGGCCGCGTTGATCACGGTCACGCCCATCGCATCGGTGTAGGACTTCGCCGACGCCAGCGTGGCCGTACCGACGCCGTCGGCATAGGCATTGGCCGACCGCAGTGTCGCCGCGCTGGAGGCGTCGGTATAAGTATTGGCGGCGGTCAGCGTGGTGCTGCCGACATTGTCCGCATAGAGCTGGGCTGCGGAGAGCGTGTTTGCGCTGGACTGGTCGGTGTAGCTGTTCGCGGCGGAAAGGGTCGATACGCCGACATTGTCGGCATATTTGTTGGCCGACACCAAGGTCGCTGCACTGGAAGAGTCGGTATAGGCGTTCGCCGCCCCCAAGGTGTTGCTGCCCAGATTGTCGGCATAGGTCTTCGCGGCGGTCAGCGTCGCAGCGGAGGACGCGTCCGTGTAGCCGTTTGCGGCCGAAAGCGTGGTCGCGCCTACCGTGTCGGCATACTGGTTGGCGGCGGTGAGCGTGCTGGCTCCAACGCTGTCGGCATAGCTGGTGGCGAAATTCTCGGCGGACGTCAGAGTGGCTGCGCCCACGCCATCGGCGTAGCTCTTAGCGGTGACGAGCGTTGCTGCCGTCGCCGTGTCCGTGTAGCCATTGGCGGCCGCAAGAGTATTGACGCCCACCGTGTCCGCATACCCGTTCGCGGTATTGAGGGTGGTGGCGCCTACGCTGTCGGCATAGGTCTGGGCCGTGGTGAGGGTCGCGGCGCTGGCCTGGTCGGTATAGCCGTTGGCGGCGGAAAGGGTCGTCGTCCCGACCGTGTCGGCATAGTGATTGGCCGAGGTGAGCGTGGCCGTGCCAACCCCGTCGGCGTAGCTCTTGGCCGAAGTCAGCGTCGCGGCACTGGACTGGTCGGTATAGCTGTTGGCGGATGTGAGGGTGGTGGCGCCCACAGTGTCGGCGTAAGTCTTGGCCGATGTCAGCGTCGCCGTCCCGACGCCGTCCGCGTAGGTCTTGGCGTTGGAGAGCGTCGCGGCGCTGGACTGATCCGTATAGCTGTTGGCGGACGCCAGGGTACTGCTGCCAACGCTGTCGGCATATTGGTTGGCCGTCGTGAGCGTGGTCGCGCCGACTGTATCGGTATAGGTCTTGGCGGAAGACAGGGCCGTGGCGCTGGCAGTGTCGGTGTAGGTGTTGGCCGCGCTGAGCGTCGTGGCCCCGACACCGTCCGCATAACCGTTGGCGGAGGCCAGCAGCCCGCCCACCGCGCTATCGGTGTAGCTCTTGGCCGATGTCAGCGTCGAGGCGCCGACCGTGTCGGCATAGGTCTTGGCCGAGGCTAGAGCGGTGGCGCTGGAAGTGTCGGTATAGGTCTTGGCGTTGGCGAGCGTGTTGGACCCCACCATATCCGCGTAGCTGTTTGCTCCCGAAAGGGCTGAACTGCCGACGGAATCCGCATAAGTCTTGGCCGCCGAGAGGCTGGCCGCGCTCGCACTGTCGGTATAGGCGTTGGCGGCGGTGAGGGTATTGGCCCCGACCTGATCGGCATAGGTTGAGGCGGAGGTCAGTGCCGTCGCCACCGAATTGTCGGTGTAATGGGAGGCCTGGATCAGCGTGGAGGTGCCAACGCTGTCGGCGTAGGTGGTGGCGAAGAGGTTGGCGGCGTTGAGGGTGGAGGTACCCACACCATCGGCATAGGTCTTGGCGGAAGAGAGTGCCGTCGCGCTCGAAGTATCGGTATAGCCCTTGGCGGCTGCCAGCGTCGAAGCGCCGACCGCATCGGTATACTGGTTTGCGGAAGACAGGGTCGAGGCGCCGACTGTATCCGCATAAGTCTGGGCGCTGGAGAGCGTCACCGCGCTGGAATTGTCGGTATAGATCTTGGCGGCCGCGAGGGTGTTGGCGCCGACCGTTTCGGCATAGCTGTTGGAGGCCGCTCCGACGCTGTCAGCGTAGCTCTTGGCGGTGGTGAGCGTGTTGGCGCCGACCGTGTCGGCATAGGTATTGGCGAGACTGAGCGTGCTGGAACCGACGCCATCGGCATAGGTCTTGGCCGTGCTGAGAGCCACGGACACCGAATTGTCCGTGTAACTCTTGGCCGAGGAAAGCGTGGTTGCCCCGACATTGTCCGAATAGGAATTGGCCGACGCCAGAGTCGAGGTGCCGACCGAGTCGGCATAGGTATGCGCGACGGTCAGCGCGGAAGTGATCGAGTTATCGGTATAGAGTTTCGCGGAAGAGAGCGTATTGGCGCCGACCGTGTCCGCGTAGCTGCTCGCGGAGGTGAGGATCGAGGAACCCACGCCGTCGGCATAAGTTTTCGCTGCGGACAGAGTGGCCGCGCTCGATTGGTCGGTATAGCCATTGGCCGAGCCGAGCATCGAACTGCCGATGCCGCTGGCATAGGTCTCGGCCGTTCCCAGGATGCCTGAGGTAGCATTGTCGGTGTAGCTATTGGCCTGGGACAGGATTCCGCTGACGGCATTGTTGGTGTAGCCATTCGCTTGCGTGAGGTAATCGGACCCGATGCTCTGGAGCTGACCGACCGTGGCGGCATCGGTGGACAAGACGCCGGGCGCAACATTCGTGATTCTGCGTGTCAGGCCGGTGCTGGCGTTGCCAACCGAAACGACATTGCTTTGGCCGTCGTCGCTGGACAGCGTGCCCAAGACAACCGCGTTGTCGCCGGAGCTTGTTGTGCCCCAGCCGAGGGTAACCGAGTTGGTTCCCAAAACGGTATCTTGGACTGTCTGCGCAGTTTGGTCCTGCACGCCAAAATCGACGGCAAAGCCTCCCGCGGTCCCAATGTTCTGGGCCCAGGCGGCGTTGGCGAAGGACAGGCCCCCGATTAATCCAAGCAGCGCGAGCCACTGCCTGCCTTTTCCGGTCAAGCGCAGAGGCGGCAGCGATCGGCCGCGCGATTGCAGAATGCGTTGCATGTGTGTCTCCCCGCCCGAACGGGCATTTGTTGGAGACGCTTAAAAAGAGGCAATTTTTGCGAAGAGCAACAGGGGCTGGGTGGTGATCGGAAAGACGGCGGGAATGTCGTGCAAATAGAAATTACACGGTCGCTTATGGCGCGGCGGCTCGTACCGCAGGTTATAGCGGCGACAATGATTGGCGTGATGCCGAGGCGAGAATTGCAGCCATGTCGAGCTTGGCGAGGGTGTTAGAATATCTCCTGAATATGAAAAAGCCCCGGCGAGCGCCGGGGCTTTCTGCTTTTCAAAATGTTCGATTAGCGATGGCCGCCATGGAAGCCGCCACCGTGAAAGCCGCCACCGTGGAAGCCACCACCATGCCAACCGCCGCCCCAGCCACCGACGCCGAACCCGATCACCGGGCCGCCGACATAGGCCGGGCCATAGCCGCAATAGTCGGGATTGTAATAAGCGCTATAGGGATTGCAGACCGGACCGGCCGCATAGGCTACCGGCGCACCGAATCCGACCACCACGCGCGCCGAAGCCGGAGCCGCTGCAACCGTGGCGGCGCCCGCCAGCATCAGGGCACCCAGAGCAATTTTCGTGAAGCGTTTCATGATTGGTCTCCTTTGATTGACCGTTGACGCAATCATGGTCCCTGGCGGCTGAACCGGATCTGAGGGAGGTGTTTCTTCTCCGTTCAGGAAGGTGGCGAGATCGTGGCTACCGCTCCCGGCCCACCTTCACCCCGGCCGCCGGAAACCCAGCAAATCCGCCTCCTGCCGATACATTGCAATCAATGATTGCATTGCATACAATGCCATCATAGGAGGCATGTCATGGCCAGCATCACCATTCGCAATCTGGATGAGCAGGTGAAGACCCGCCTGCGTGTTCGCGCGGCCGAGCATGGCCGCTCGATGGAAGAGGAGGCGCGTGAAATCCTCACCTCCACCATGGCGGCTACTGGACCCAAAGAGGGTAATCTGTTCGATGCCATCCGGGCTCGCATCGCGCCCCTGGGCGGCGTCGAATTGCCCGCCATTGCCCGCGATCCCATTCGGCCAGTCGAGCTGGATTCGTGATCGTCCTCGATACGAACGTCCTGTCGGAAGTGTTTCGCCCAGAGCCGAATGCACGGGTTGGCGCATGGCTCAAAGGACTCCCGCCCGCGAGTGTCTTCACGACGGCCATTACGCAAGCGGAGATTCTTTATGGCGTTGCCATTTTGCCAAAGGGCCGCCGCCAGTCGACCCTGCAGACCGCTGCGGTCCTGATGTTCGAAGAGGACTTTCAAGGGCGCATCCTGCCCTTCGATTCCAATGCTGCGCAAATCTACGCACTCATGGCCGCGCAACGCCGCGCGGGCGGCGTACCGATTTCCCACGCGGACGCGCAGATCGCCGCTATAGCCCAATCACGCGGGGCCAGTCTGGCAACGCGCAACGTCCGCGATTTCGCGGACTGCGGCATCGATCTAATCAATCCATTCGACAAATCGGGCTGACCTATGGCCGCTTTCCGCCCCGTAGCTGCCAGTCGGATTGTCTGTTCAACGATAGGGCAATTCGCCTAGGCCGCCAAAGAAGGAACCGCCAATGACTCCGTCCAAACGACCCAGCCCCTCCATTTTGATAATCGGCGCCTCCCGTGGGCTTGGCCACGCCATGGCAGCAGAGTTCGTAAGCCGCGGTTGGCATGTCGTTGGCACGGTGCGAGGCGGTGGGCGGACCTTGCTGCACGACTTGGCAGACGCCAATAGCGGCCAAGTCGCGATCGAGAGCCTGGACATCAATGAACCCGAGCAGCTTACGGCCCTGCGGGACCGCCTTGACGGCAGAGTGTTTGACATATTGTTCGTCAATGCCGGGATCTCCAACCGCGATCCACACCAGGCGATCGGTGAGGTTTCGACTGCGGAATTCACCGAGGTCATGATCACCAATGCACTGAGCCCCATGCGCGTAATCAACGCCTTGGAGGGGAATATTGAGCCGGCGGGTTTGGTCGGCGTGATGTCGTCCGGCTTAGGCAGCATCAGCAACAACGAAACCGGGAAGTGGGAACTCTATCGCGGAAGCAAGGCGGCTCTGAACATGTTCATGCGAAGCTTTGCTGCCAAACAGGCCGGAACGCCGCTGGCGATGGTGCTGATGGCGCCCGGCTGGATTCGCACAGACCTGGGCGGTCCGGATGCTTCCTTCACCATCGAAGAAAGCATGCCCCTCTTGGTGGACCTCCTGCTCGCGAAGCGCGGCAAGCCCGGCCTTGAATATCTCGACCGACAAGGTCGGACTGTACCTTGGTGAGCCGTCTACCTTTCGGTTCGGCCTTGGGCCGCTAGAGAGGCGGACGCGCGGCGCGTGATTATCGCGCGGACTTGCGCTTGGCGCTTGCGCGTGAATTGAGAGAAATCCCCAGCGCCATGGCCTTCTGCCGAAGTGCGGGAACGGAGCGCTTGACCTTCAATTTCCTCACGATGCGGGCTACCGGAATCTTCTGCCGCGCGAGACTCCTGAACTCGCGAATATCTTCCTTGCTCCAGGGGCGCCGCTTGATCCTCTTTTTGATTGTCTTGGCCATTCTCACTCCTTGTTTGTTTCGGGCCTCGACCTATCTGTCGAGAGGTGTTGGCCTATAGCATGGGTTGCGTGGATATTTTGTTGCCACGCGCATCATGTGGACGCGCACATCGGAACGAATTTGTATTTGTTTGTTAGACATGCCGCAACCGCGAAACATCGTCATGCACCTGTCGCGAAAATTCATTGGACGGCTGATGTGTTCCGCATTTGAATTGGGCGGGGGCATTCAGGGAGCCTCGCGTGGATAATTATGAAATCCGCATTGTGAAGAAGGGACAGGGCCCGGTGATTATCGCCGGTGCCCATGCGAGCGATTATGCCGCTGTGCGGCGGGCGCAATTGCTCGCCGACCAGGACGACGAAGTTGAAGTCTGGCGCGATCTGAATTGTCTATATTCGACACGAATGGCTGAAATTCGAACTTTCTGAATCATAGGCCGAGATCGCGTTTGCGCTCAAAGCTCCATTCGATTCCCGATGCGCGCATCCGACCCTTCACCTCTTCGCCCAGATGCCTGTCGAGCGCCGGGCGCCAGGGAACGAGTTGGAAGCCCAAACCGTCATCGATCATGGCGAAGCGGCCGGAGGCCAATGTGATACGGGTGCGATAGGTGCCCGCAACATGATCGCCCGCCACCACCGGCTGGTGGCCGAGGCCGGTGTCATGCGCAATCCTTGCAATCGCCTCGTCCAGCTCGGCCTTGCGCAGTGTGGCGATCAAATCCCGCGCGAAAACGATGCCCTGGGCGCGCCTGCGGGCGAGGCCTTCGCTCTCCAGAAATTCGACGCGCTTTTCCATCGCGGCCGTCACCTCGGCGCCGAAGCCCGATGCGCTGGTGGCTGCGTCCCGGTCGAGCAGGCGACGGTCGAGCCAGGTTGCACCCCGCGCCGTCACTTGCTGCTCGATGGTGAGATCAGACCGGATGGCGAGTGCGAGGCGCTTCTTCCCGCGCCCATCCTCATAGGTGCGGGTCTCCACAATCGCACCTGGTCCCGCATCGCCTGTCACATCGAGGTCGGGAAAGCGGACATGGTGGGTGCGGCCGTCCACGCCCTCGATCACGGCATAAGCGGTGCCCTTGAGTTCGTCATGGAGTCCGCGTTCGGCCAATCGTCCCAAGATGGGCTGGGCGGGAGCGCCCGCGTGCAAGGCGAAGTTGGAGACGTCTGGCTCGGCGCTGCCCCGGCTCATGGCGCGGTGCATGGTCTTGATGATGTCGCCCCGGATGGAGAGATCGCGCAGCGTCTGCTCCATGCCCGGTCTGAGAGTCCATCGACCGGGAGCGATCTGTTCGGCCAAGCCCAGCCTTTCCAGCTTTGCCACCCGGCCTGCCAGCATAAGGCGCGTCTCGCTGTCCTCGCCGCCGGCTTCCGGGCGCAAATCGGCGACGCCGGCGCCTTCGTCCGCGGCAGCCTGTAGCACACGGTCCAGTCCGGTCCAGCGCTCGGCTTCGACCTCCTTTTGCAGGGCGCCCTTGATCTCCTGGGCGCTGCGCGGGCCAAGCTCCAGGGTGGCGAGCTGGGAGGCCCGTGCGCGCAGACCGAAGCTGATATAATCCCGGCTGATCACCAGGTCCTGGCCGTCATCGGTGACGCCGCGGACGAGTACATGGATATGCGGGTTGTCAGTGTTCCAGTGATCGACGGCGATCCAGTCCAGTTTGGTGCCGAGATCCCGTTCCGCCTGGCGCATCAAGTCGCGGGTGAAGTCGCGCAGGTCCGCCATCTGCGGCGCGTCCTCCGGCGAGACGATAAAGCGGAAGTGATGCCGGTCCTCGGCGCAGCGTTCCGCGAAGGCCTTTTCGTCGGCGATTTCCTCGGTGGCACCGAACATGCGGGCCTTGGCGCCATCGCGCGTCACGCCCTCGCGCCTCAGATAGGAAATGTGATTGGCGAGCGGGGCGGAGCGGAAGCGGGTGCCCTGGTGCCGGACCACGCGGGCCTTAATGACAACCCGGCGCGAATTCGTTCGCAGGTTGAGCGCGGCCGCCGCCCGCCTTCCGCGTCCGAAGGTTGAGATTTTCCCGCGCTTTTTTCCGCCGCCAAATCGCTTGCCGGTATGGCCGGCCTTTTTGGCGGCGCGCATCACCTGGCCAACAAAGCTCTTGTCGCGGATGCGTCCCGGCCGGACGCGCACATGGTCGTCGCGGCTGGTCATGAAATGGCCCCGGATTGGCCGCGCCATACATCGGAGCTCGGAATTTCTTGGACGATTTCGGACTGTGTATGGCCCGTGTGACTCGAAAATTCGGGTGTTTCTCCAATCCAACCAACCACATACGACCCTGATGGGTCGGGTGTTTTATCTGGCTCTAGTTCCTCTAGTTCGCCGTTTCGGGTCTGCCCAGCCAACCCCGCCAGACGCCGGATCAGAGGGGGCGTCCAGCCCGGCCCGGCGCTCACGGCGATGCCGCCGCAGAGAGGGTGGCGAAAAGACCGCTGGATTGCGGTTCGAGCCGCGACGGAACGGCGACTGGAGGGTCATCCGAACCGACGGCAGCAGGGGGTGCGGCTGGCGGGGAATTGCCGGGCCGCGCAGCGGCCCAAAGCACACTGGGCTGCTGCTGCGCGGCAGCGGCAAAGAGGGATGCGCTGCGCCAGTCAGCTAGGCCAGCCGGCGTCTGAACGGCGGCGGCCAGCACCGGATCGCCCAGGAGCGGGGCGATCTGGGCGAGATAGCCGCGCGTCTCGGCGGTGAGCGGCTCGCCGCCCGTCAGGTAAGCGAGATACCGCTTAGGGCCGGCATTGTAGGCGGCGAGAAAGCCGCTGGGGCCGAAGCGGTCATAGAGCTCCCGCAGAAGCGCCGTGCCGGCCATGACACTGTCATGCGGATTGAAGGGATCGGCGCCAAGATGGAGCCGCTGGCGCAGCACCGCCCAGGTGTCCGGCATGATCTGCATCAGGCCCAGCGCGCCGCTGCGCGAAACAGCCTGAGGATTGCCCGCGCTCTCGACCTGAATTACGGCCCGAATCCAGGTCTGCGGGATCGCGAAGGTGTCCGAGGCGTCGGCGATGGCGCCGTCATAGGGCGCGAGCGAGGCGGCCTGTGCACCGCCCGCCAGGGCGAGAATGGCGATGCCGCTGGTGAGTGCGAGCCTCATGGCAACTGCTCGTGGGCGGTCCAAAGCGGCACGGTGCGGCCCATGATCGAGGCCATGGCCACGACGCCGAAATACCGGCCGTCGAAGGAGTCCGGCACGCCGGGATTGAGCAGGAAGATTTCGCCGGGCGCGATTGGGTGGCAGCCTTGCCACACCGGCAGGGGCCGGTGGAGATGATCGCTCGGCCGCGCAGCGGCGGCGATGTGGCCGTTGATCGAGACGGCCAATCCGTGGCGGCAGACGGTCTGTCCCGGCAACGCCCCGACATGCTTGATGAGGGGCAGGCCGAGTGGCAGGTAATGGCGGACGGCCATATACTGCGCGAGCGCCGCCGCTGGTCTCGCGGCGACCAGATCGCCACGCTTGAACGTGTCGATCGAGGCCAGCGCATAGAGGCCAGTGGGAACGCTGGGACTGGCGTTCCACAGCAGGTGCGGTGACGGCCGGAATACCCAGCTGATGATGACGAACAGCAGCATCAGATAGGTGATCATGACGTAGCCGAAGCGGGTCATGGCGCGATCTTCCGGCGGAGTTTCCAGACGGCATGGCGGGCGCGGGTGTAGGGCCGCGGCCGCTGGTCGGCCGCGATCCGGTTGCCGACATGCAGCCAGTAATCTGGCGCGGCGTCGGCCGGATCGATGCCGGCGGCGCGTACAAGCGCGATGGCCTGCAGCGCCTGTTCGACCTTGGGCCAGGTGTCGAGCCGGAGCAGAATCTCTGCGCCCGGCCGGACGAACGGGACCGTGGTGTAGGACTGGCCGGGGGCGACGGCGCGCAGGATGTCGAGCCGCGCCACCACCGTGCCGAGGGCCGTAGTGGTCCAGCGCGCCAGCGCGAAGATGCTGCCTGGGGCGAAGAACAGCGTGCGGTGCTCGCTGTCGGTGACCACCTCTTCGGTCGCAAGGCCAATGGGACACCATTGCTCGATCCGCTGAGCGATGAATGTGAGTTCGACCTGTGTGTGATCGGGTCTGCGAGGGGCAGCTGGCGGCCCTGGCCTGTCGGTCATGGCGTTCCTCCGTGGATGTTGTGGGAAGGCGGATAGGATCGCGGGCACGCCGCGCGGGCCGCGCACCCGGCGCGGCGCGGATTGCGCGGCCGCGTTAGACAGATTCCGAAGGAATCTGGGTTAGAGACGTTACGGGTGCCGCAAGCGCCTGAACCATCTCGGCAGTCGAGGGATTCCGGTCCTCGATAGCACGAGGATCGAGTCCCCGATGGCACGATAGGGACGGTCCCCGATAGCACGAGGGGATTCACAGCCTGGCCCCAGGCTGCGCCTTGCGCCGAAGCGCCTGGGCGAGGGGATCGGCCGGAAGCGGCGCGAAGAGGAGGCGCTCGGTATCATTGGCGTCGCGCACGACCTGCAAGCGATAGCCCGGCAGAGTCTGGCGGCGGGCAATGTCGCGCAGGTCGAACGCAAAATGCTTGAGGGGCGAGAGGCTGCCGGACTTGGCATGGAGATGCGGGAAATCGAAGCTCCAGCCGCCTTGCTGCCTGCCGCCATGCTTGCGCACCAGGCGGTAAAGCCAGCGTTCCAGCCCGCCGGTAAGCGCGAAATACGCCCGGTCGATGGTGAGAACCAGGGCCTCATCCAGCACGCCGGCATAAAACCAATCGGGCAGGATAAGCTCGATGCCCAGCGGCCGGCCGGAGGCATCGGCGCGCTCCTTCCATTCGTTCACCCAGGAGAAACGATGCTGCCTGCGCTCGCTCGGCTGGCGGATGGAGGTGGCGACGGTGGTGGATTGGAGGCGGTCCAGCGCCGCCTTGAGGCGCTGGTAGTCACGCGCGCCGGTGCCGCGGCCGGTGAAGGTGAGGATGTCGTATGGCGTGGTCGCCAGGAGGCGGGACGGGCGCAAGCCGCGGTCGCGCGCTTCCACGATCTGGCTGGCGGCCCAGATCAACACGTCCGCGTCCCAGATGGTGGCCATGCCGTGTTCGGCGACGGCCTCGACGCGGATCGCGATGGCGCCGGCGTGAAAATCGATGGGCGCGGTGCGCCTGGATTTCGCCAGGCTGAAGAAAGGATAGGCCATCAGGTCCTGCGCATCGCGAGGGGCGAGATCGCCGGGCAGGGCGCGGAACAGTTCGAGTTGCTCGCGCGTCGCGCCTGTGTTCCTGGGAGCAGTCATCGCGGCGTCTCCCCGCGGTCGGCCGGGCTATCAGGGGGCTTGCGGCGGCGGCCCCGGCGTGAGCCGCGGGGCGGCGTCTGCTCATCCTTGCGGCGGGCGGGCAGGATCGTGTCCCTGCCGGGATCGGATGTGGAATTGCGGGTGCCGCGGTTCGCCCAGGCGACAAGATCCTCGACCGTGTAGACGATGCGGCCGCCGAGCTTCCGGTAGACGGGACCGGTGCCGTAGGTGCGGTGCTTTTCGAGGGTTCGGGCCGAAAGGCCGAGAAACCGCGCGGCCTCCTCGACGCGCAGGAAGCGCCCTGGCGTGTCGCCGGATGCCATGTGTTGCTCTCCGCTGCATTTGCGCGCCACGGGTTATTCGCGGCGGTCGGGGGCAACGGTGGAGGGAAGGCGGCGGTACGGGGTCTCCGCGATCTCAGGGGTGGGTGAGATCGATGCCCGAAAGGTGACCTTGAGGAATACGGCGCCGGTAGGGATGAAGCAGGAGCTTGCGGTAGTCGCCCTCCATCATCGCGAGCCCTTTGCGGATCGTGCGTTCGGTGCGGGAACGAAGATCGTGCGTCTTCCAGTTGCGGGCCGACATGGGCGGTGCTTTGAACAAGACCTCGCCGATCTGTCGGATGCTGGCACCGGCCAGGCGCCCGTCGAGCGCCCGCAGAGCAAGCACCAAATAGTCACGGGTTTGCCGGCTGAGCGCCGCGGGATCGGCTCCTGGCGGCTGCTTGCCGAGTGCGCGCCAGAGACGGATCGCGAAGCGGGCGCGAAGCTCGAAATAGCGGTCGAACGGTAAATTCGCGCACAGCGGACCGCTGGAGTCACCCGTCATCGCGAGCCGAAAAATCTGGCCGCGATCACGGAGCGGCTGCTCTTCGGCGTTCGCTTCGAGCGCGGCGAGCTTGGCGAAAGAGACGGTGAATTTCGGATCGATCAGAGCGTCCGGGCAGGGCGAAAGGACCGTCGTGCTAGGAAGCGCAGCTACGGTCCAGCGAACGTCTTGGCCGTCGCTGTCTTCGCTGAGTCCAGCAAAATCGCACCCCCCAACGGAGCGCGAAAAGCTCCAGTTCAAGGCGCGTGAGGTTGCGGTGCTTGGCGACACGCCGGAGAAAACGCAACTCCTGAACGAAGAGGGAATTTCGTTTCAGGAACTCCCACGCGAGCGACGGGGCATCGGGAGACCACAATCCTCCGTATGCGCCCTCATCCCGCCAGTTCGGGCGACTCATGGGCGTCTCCATTGAATTCTGTCGACAATGGCGGCGCGAGGTTGCACACGCCGGTGGCAGAGCGGCAACGACTCGACGGTCCATCCGGCTGGCCTTCTCGTCTGGTGCGAATCCGCACCCGGGCGGCCGCTCAGATCTGGCGCCAGCCGGATCGCGTCATCCAATGGGCGCGTTCAAGATGAGATTCCCATGCGGTATGCGCGCGGGCTTCGTCGATATCCGGGTCGAGAAAGAGGACGATCTTGGCGACCTCGCGCCAGTCGGCACCGTCGGCTTCGGCGTCGAGGAGACGCCAATAGGTCACGAAGTGATGCCAGTCATATTTCGTCAGCCGGGGCCCATCCGGAGCGCGATCGGCGACGGGCGGCTGCAGCGGCAAGGGCCCGTGCGCGTGCGATGACGCAAAGCCTGCGCCGTCGAGCTGTTCGTAAAGCCAATGCGCCCGCGACAGATGCGACTCCCAGGTTCGACGGGCGCCCAACTCGTCCTTTTCGGCATCGCGCCCCAGCACCTCCTTGGCGGTCTTGCGCCAGTCCGCGCCTTGGCCCTGTGCGGCGATGAGACGCCAATAGGTGACCATGTGTTGCAGGTCGTAATCGGTAACGAGAGGGTCGTCGGGCGCGGCGTCTGCGACGGGCGGCTGCGATGACGGCATGGCGAACTCCATCGCGGATGCCAGAAAGGGCTACTCTATTCTGTGTTGGTAACGTGACAGTTCGGATTCGGGGTGAAGGTCGAACGCCCGATTTGCGGGCCAAATCCAGCCTCCGTCAAGCTAATTCGACATATAAGCCGTGGTCATAAAAGCCGAATTCGGTGTCCATCCTGTCATGGATATCCGCGTTGTATTCGGTCTTAATGTGCGCCGGCTGCGGTTGGGGATGCCCGGCCGCATCAGCCAAGAAGCCGCCGCCGACCGGATGCACATCGACCGGGCCCATTTCAGCAGGGTCGAGCGTGGCATAGCAAACATCACGATCCTGAACATCGGCCATGTGGCCGCAGTCCTGGAATGCGAGTGGGCCGACTTGTTCAATAAGCAAGCCGCCGCCGAATTCGCGTCGCGCCTGAAAACCGCATCCCCGCGCGTGGCTCGGCCCAAAAGTCCAGCGCGGAAACGCTAGTCTCCGGCGTCGAGGGCCGTCGCCAAACTGTCACTGAAGGGGTCTAGCGGTGGCGGCAATGGGTCGAAAGGGAAGCCTTGCATGACCAGCCACGACATCACCCGCCGCCGTGCCATGGGGACACTGGCAGCCGCGACTGCCGCCGCCGTCTGGCCGCTGTCGCGTGCCTGGGCGGATGCCGGCGGGCCGTCGCTGACCTTCCTGGCGATAGGCGATTGGGGCCGGCATGGCACCAATCACCAGCGCGAGGTCGCGGTCCGGATGGGCAAGAGTGCCCAGGAGATCGGCGCGCGCTTCGTGATTTCGGTGGGCGATAATTTCTACGAGGATGGCGTCGCCGGGGTGGACGATCCGGCCTGGCAGACATCCTTCGAGCAGGTCTATGACGCGCCCTCGCTGCAGGTGCCCTGGAATGTGATCCTGGGCAATCATGACTATCGCGGCAACGCCCAGGCCCAATTGGATTACGTTGCCAAAAGCAGCCGTTGGCGGATGCCCGCCCGCTGGTACAGCTATAGCGACCAGGCGCCGGACGGCGCGGTGGCGGAGTTCTTCGTGATCGATACTTCCCCGATGATGAGCCAGTATTATAAGGACGGCGCCAAGACGGTGAAGGTGGCCGACCAGAAGCAGAATGTGCCGGTGCAGCTGGCCTGGCTGGACCAGGCGCTGGAGGCGTCCAAAGCGGATTGGAAGATCGTGATCGGTCATCATCCGGTCTATTCGGGCCGGCTGATCGGCGCGGATCGGGCGGGCGATCCGGATGAACCGACCCGCAGGGCAGGCGGTTCGCCGGACCTGATCGCCAGCCTTGATCCGATCCTGCAGCGCCATGCCGTGCCGCTCTATCTCAACGGCCACGACCACAATCTCGCGCATGTCCTGCACGGGCAGACGCATTTCGTCTGCACCGGCGCGGGCTCCCTGCTGGCGGACCATTGCGATCTGAACGGCAGCGATTTCTGCGCCCTGCAGCCGGGCTTCGTCGCGTGTGCGGTCAATCGCCAGCGGCTGCGGGTCGCCTTCCGCGATGACGCCGGCGCGGAACTTCATGTGGTCGACATCGCGCGACCGGCGTAACGGGCCTCTGCGCGCCCACGTCCGGTCCAAGCAAAAAGGGGGCCGAAGCCCCCTTTGTCTAATCGAGCTGATCAAGCTTTTCGAGCATCCCTGACTTTTCCAGCGCATTGTATTTCTCCACCTTCTCCTGCGCCTCGAAGACGTTCGGGGTTGTCCAGAACTCGACGCATTGCTGGGCGATCCCGGTAAAATAGCTGCGGCAGATGTAAAGCCGAATTTCGTCGGGCATCTCCGCCGGAACTGCCGCGATGGTGCGTTCCTTGTTGTTGAAGTCGATGAGAAGGTCGATACAGCCAAGGTGGCGGACCCAGACACACTCGTTGCCGATCCGAAACGTGTTGTTCGGGATTTCGCCATCGAACAGGACTTGAACCTTCGGCGATTTCGAAAAGAGTGACTTGAGATTGAACATGGGTGAGATCTCCAAAAAGATGTCACTCGGAATTGAGCGACGTCGTCGCGCCGCCATGAGGTCCGCCCGCGTCAAGGTCTTCAGAGCGAAGCGTGCCTTGACGCGGTAAGGCGGGGAGCCCTCATGGTAAGCTTGGACGACGCGCGCTCCCTGTGACCGCGCCAGCGGTCACGCCATATGCGCGGGTCCTCCGCGCCCGCGACGCCGGTTCGGTCCGTAAGGAGGGCTGGTCAATGTCCCTTGCCGTCAGGGCCGCGCTTCGGCGCGGCGGACTTGACTGGCCCGTGCCGAACCGGCGGCGCCTCTTTGCCGCTGCGTGATCATATGGCGGGTCGGTCCCGCCTCCCTCATGAGCTATTGTTCGCCAGCGCCATGAGCACGTCCGCATGGCAGCCTTCCGGCGCACACCAGCACACAAGATCCATGCCGCGCAGTTCGTGCAGCGCCGCCATCAGGGCGGGTTGCTGCACGATCCATTCCCGGTATTTCACAACGACTTGCTCGCGTGTGCCGTCGCGGCCAATCACGAACGGATTGCCCCATTTGCTCGGTCGGCCGACATAAACGCGATCCGCCGTCGGACGTTTGCCAACGCGCTTGGCATTGAGAACTTTGCACATCAGTGAACCTCTCCGATAAGTGCGTCCAACGCCTGGTCGAACTCCCGGTCCAGCACCGTCTGCTCCGCGACGGCCTTCTTCAACTCGGCCGCAATAGCGGCCCGTTCGCGGCGCGAAACGCTGTTCCCCAATTCGGATTGCAATTGCTGAATGTGATCGTAAAGCGTAGTCATCGTGATCTCCTTCTGTCTTAAGACGGGAGCGCTGCCTTCCTGCCGGGCGAGCCGGGTCAAGGGATCGCGGCATCGCCCGCGACCGTTCGGCGATGGGGGTCACGATTTTTTCCGGCGTGGTTTGTTCGTGAAAGCCTGGACGCCGGTGTTCGCCGCCGGGAAAAATGGTGGGGCCCCGTCGTCCCTTGAGGCGGTTCGATCCGGCAGGGTAGGATGGGACTCCTGAAAAGGCCCTGACGCCCATCGTGGGCTCGATGCCCGCGACGGGCGTTCCCTCCAGATTGAGAAGGATCGACCTGGAAGTGTGGGCGACGGCCTGCAGCTGTAATGTCCAGCGCAAAAGACGGCCCGACACCATGCCGGTGAAGGCGCTCGCGCAAATCTGGCGGCTACGCCCGTGGACACTGAGCAGACGTCCGCAAAAAAAGGCCCCGCCCGGCGAACCGGACGGGGCGTAGCGGCCTTATTCGAAGACCGGCTTCTTGCTGCGGGACCAGAAAGCGCTCCAGCCTTCGCCTTCCTCATCCTTGATCAGGATCGCGTAGACCGGCTGAGTGAGGCCCGGGAAGTCGAAGGTGAGCGAGAGATAATCGCGCTCGTCCTCCGTCGTCTTCGGCCAGCCGGAGCCGATCTCCGAGCGTCCGACATAGATGCGATGGGTGGGCGCCCGCTTGTTCGCGCTGGGCTTGGTCTCCTTCAGGATGCGCACGCCTTTGGTGGTGAGCGGCATCATGAACACTTCGCCTTCGTAGCCGTTGGCGATTTCCTTGAACGTACCGATGTGAGCCATGAAACTTCTCCTGTTGCTTCGAGCCCGCGACCATCGCGGCCTCGATGGCGATCGTCGGCCGGGGGCGAACGCCGCCGCACCCGCGGGCCGCAGCGCGAGCGGAGGACGCCGACGGGAGACTTTCTTGGTTCCGCGAGGAATGGGCTTGCCACCTACTAACGGCAAGCCCAGGGGAAGAAAGTCGCACCGGCGGCGTTGCGGCATAGGGCGTGAGAGGCGCAGCCGGTCTCCGGCCAGATCGCGCCAGAGAGAGGCCGTGCTGGTTCGCGCGTTGAACCGCAACAGCTTCGAGAAGGATTGACGAGCATCGCGTGGTGCGTTCAAGCGCCCGAGGCTTTGAGGCGCAGGAAAAGAAATGTTGGCGCGCAAAAAGGCGCGTGAGATTTCAGGCCAGCCGCCCGATGCGGCGCCTAAACAAGCCTGTCAGGTGAGAGGGATCCGTCGCGGCCGGCGACGGTGACACGCGCTTCGAGCATCGCCGCCGGGCCGTTCAACCCGGCGGCGATCCCATCAGGGTGGGCGGAGCGTCAGCCCTGCGTCGACGCGGCAAGACCGGCAGTAGGGCGATGCGCCTCTGCTTCGGTTTCAGCGAGCGGCGGGGCCAGGCGGATCATGCCCAGGACGCAGACGCCGCCGGCGACGATTGCGCTGAGCGTGGCGAGGACCTGGCACAATCCCGGCGAAGCTATCACCACGCGCGCCAGGTTGAGGGCGACGTAATAGCCCGCCATCGCGGCCGGAACCGCATAGACCAGTGCGATAACACCGCGCAGTGCGGCCGATCGGGCCAGGTTGAACGCCATCTGGCCCAGTGCCACGGCGGCACCAGCCACAAGGACACCCAGCAGGACGGCGCCGACGACGCCAGCGCCGTGGCGGTAGCCCATCGTCCCGGCGGTGAAGCCGATGAAGAAGGGCAGGGTATGGGCCATGAGGCCGACGACCAGGCGTGCCAGGTCGAACAGGAGGCGGCGCAGAAGGACCAGGACGAACAACAGGAAGAGAATGCCAAATACGAGCATAGTGGTGCGCTCCGTTAATAGATTACGGTTGCGCGCCTCCACCATCCGCCAATGGCGCAGGGCGCAGTATAGAGGATTGCCGCCGTCTGGGGAATCCCGATTTTCGGGGTCCACGCGATGGCGAAATGGCAGATTTCGGAAGCGCGGCTAGCGCTCCAGCCAGTGCCGCTTGTCGGAGGCGTTTGCCTCGAACTCGGATTCGTCCAACTCGGATTCGTCCAAGGCGTACATCGGCCGCCGTTCCTCGACCTCGCGGGTACGGTGAGGGGCGCCGAGAGAACGTAGCACCGGGATGAGCTGCTTGGGCACCAGGGCGACTTCAAGGTCGAGGAGCCGGGCCAGTTCGATCAGGGTCGAAAGCTGGAGGTCGGCGCCGCCCTCGATCTTGGAGATATGGCTTTGCGGCAGTCCCGACTTGGAACCCAGAACACGCTGCGACCACTTCTTGGCCTTGCGCCTGGTGCGGATCATCTCCGCGAACCCTTCGAGCGTCATCATGGCGATACCTCCCGCGCTGCTGATAATATGTTTTGATAGATCAAGGCAGCGACATGATATGTCCAAACAGATCGCGGCGGGGCCAATGCCCCGCGCGCGACGATGAATGTGATGCGGCTCATTTGCCACCTCCACCAAGCCGACGTACCCGGATACCACGGCGCACGGCCTTGTCGGCGATATTTTCCTGGATGCCGGTACCCGGTCCGACCACGACTCCGATCGGCATTTCGTCGAGCATCTTGTCGTTGCGCTTGAAGGGCGCGGCCTTGCGATGACGATCCCATTCCGGCGGGAAGGGCACCGCGGGCACCTTGCGGGCGCGTGCCCAGGAATCGGCGATGCGCTCGCCACCCTTGGGCGTTCCGCCATGGATGAGGACCATGTCGGGATGGCGGGTGTGCAGTTCGTCGAGGCATTTCCAGATCGCGTCGGTGTCGTTGTAGTCGGCGCCGGCGGAGAAGGCGATGCGCGGACCCTTGGGAAGCAGCACCTCCTGCTGGGCCCGGCGGCGGGCGGTGAGCTGGTCGCGGCTGTCGATCACCGCGGCGGTGAGCTTGCGATGGTTGACCAGCGATCCGCTGTAAGGCCGCCAGGCCGTGCCGAGAAGCTGTTCGTAGCGGCCGACGGCGAGATCGCGCATCGCTTCCATCGCGTCGCGCCGGTCCTGCAGGACCTGGCCGTCGGCAATCAATCGCTCGAGTTCAACGGAGCGGATTTCGGAGCCGTCCTGGACCCGCTGACTGGCTTTCTGCGCGTCTTCATTGGCGGTGAGGCGGCGCTCGACGCGATCGCAGCCGCGATGGAAGACATTGACCAGCGACCAGAGCAGGTCGGGGAGGTCGGATTCGGAGCAGGTCGCATCGAGCGAGAAGGCAAGTGCGTCGAACATTTCGGCGACGGCGCCTTCGAGCGCCTCGGGTTCGGGCGGCGGCCTGTCATCGGGTTCGCCATCGGCGGGACGATAGCCGTTGAGCTCCATTGCCAGCATGGCGTCATGGGTGGCGGAAGCGGTGTGTTCGGGTTCGTTGTCGTCGTCGGGGTCGCGCATCTTGATCTCCTCTGTCGGGACCGCGCGCCAGCCGCGCGGCCTTCGGCGATCTCTTGCTGGGGCCGCAAGGCGGGACTGCATCCGAGGCCGCACCTCTCGCCTTTTTCAAAAGGCGTGCGGCCGAAGGACCGGAACGCAGAGGAGGAGGGCGGGACACCGCTATTTTGCTTCGCGATGCAAAGGCGCGGCACGCGCCGGCGGAAAATAGCGGTGTCCTGCCATTGCTGGCCCGCCAGGCTCCGGCAAGATCGCCCTCTTGAAGGCCGCGCCTGCGCGCTTTCCCCGACAGGGGTGGAGATCAGTCTGCGACCCGCGCGGCGGCGGGCGGACGCCACGTCTTGCGCCAGTCCTCGACTGGCGGCTCATAGGCGCCATCCAGCGTCCAATAGCCGATGTCGAGAACGTCGATGACGGTGGGCACCCCGCCCGGATAGGCCCGGCGCCATTCGTCGACATTGAAGAAGCAGATGTCCGCATAATCGGTATCACCGTCCGGCTCATAGGCGAGGACGCGACCGGACATCGCGGCCACGACAAGCACCCCATGCGAGCCATAGACCCGGAAGCTGGTCATGGTGCCTCCAGGCCGGCGAGCGTCTCGTCGAGCCGGTTGCGGGCCCAGGTGATGCGGCCGATGGCGGTCTCGACGCGATCGCAACCCTCGCGGTCGGAGAGTTCGGTCATCAGGAAGCGGAACAGCGAGTCGCCGCATCCGGCGAGATCGTCATCGTCCATCTCGCCCTTGTCGGCGAAATGCGAGAAGTCGCCCTCGCTGTAGGTCCGTGCGACAGATTTCTGCCAGGCATTGAGGATCATGATCAGGCTCCCATCAGTTCGGGTTCGTCATTGTCGCCAGGACCGATGACGGTCATGGCCGGCGCGAGTGAGATGTCGGGAAGGGCGGGATCGTCGAAACGGCAGGCTGAGATCGGAACCTCCGAGCCGCCAGCGTCGCGGACCACCAGCAGCCGGTTGGCGAGCACCTTGGCGTGGCGCGCAGCCTGGGGCGCATCATCGGCGCGGACATACAGCGAGGCATACACGACAGTATCGATGCGGAAGATCGGCATCACGGACTCCTCTTGTTGGGGCGGGGGGATGGCGGTGGGATTTGCCGCCAGCGTTTGACGAAGAAGCGGTAGTGGTCGTAGCCGGCGAGTGCGCCCGTCCGCCAGAACGGACGCAGCAGCACACCGGGAACCGGCATCCGCAGTTGGGCGAAAGGAACGTGCTTGATCCTGTGTTCGGGGACAAAGCGCATCCGGTAGCGCCGCATCATGATCGAGGCTGCGAGTTCATCGAGCGACATCGGCGCGCTCCATTCGATAGTCGAGCCATCCATGCTGGCGGGCGATGCCGGCATCCTGCAGGAAGTCCTTGATCATCGCTTCGGTGGAATTGACCAAGACCTTGTCTGGTGTGATGAGCCAGGCGCCGGCGCCGAAGCTGTCGCCGCGTATCCGCGAGCAGGTGGAAACGGAGACGACCGACACATAGCGCAGCGTCGCGGAGCGACGGAGGATGTCCTGGAGCAGGAACTCCCAGCCCACTTCCATCAGGTCGATCTCGATCTCTTCGCCGGATGCCTTTGACATCTGGTCGAAGACGATGTCGGTGGCGGTGCCGGCGAAGTCTCGCGTGGCGTCGATCGCCTCCTGCCACGCCGCCCGCTTCGCTATCGCAAAACATCCGGGCGCCCGCATGGCGTGGAAGTACCAGGCATCCTCGATGCAAACGGCAACGAAGACCCGCGACAGCAACATCAATTCCAGGGGGGAGATGTCGGTGACCGGAATGGCTTCGCGGACAATCGTGATTTCAAAATGTTCGGCCATGGCTTTCTCCTGGTGGTGGAAGGTGATCAGGCAGCGACGGCGAAGGGGTCGACGTCGCGGTGAATGGGCTGGGCGCGGCCCATCCAGGGTTCGGGACGGATGCAGCGCACCCAATCGGCGAAGCTGGGAATGAAGCCCAGATCCTCGCGGACATGCTGCTCGCCGATGAAGCGCACCGGCACCAGGCGTCCGGTGGCGATCCTGCGCACCGGCCCGAAGAAGCGCTCCAGCATGAAGATGCCTTCGGCGTGGTGGCGCAGCGCGCGGTGCCGGAAATCGGCGACGATCAGCTTTGAGGGCTCGTCGAACCACTGGTGCAGCGGCAGGAAATCTTCCGGCGTCCCGCCCCACTTCTTCACCGAAGAAAGTGCGTGATGATAGCAATGTCCCATAGCGGTCTCCTCAATAGGTGTGTTGGGAAAAGTCGGACGTCGTGTAGCGGCCGTTGAAGCCGAGGACGATCATTTGCGCGGCCACGTCGAAGCGCACCTGGCCGAAGGCGCCGTCACCGTTCTCCCAGCCGGGCTGCGCGAGCCGCAGCACGTCGTAGCAGAGGTGCTCGACGGCCATTTCGAGGGTGATCGTCCTCGCCGTGACTTCTTCGGGATGGCCCTCGACCATGGCAAATTCCACGTCGCCGGCGGGCATCGGGATTTCGGCGTCGTTGGCATGGACGGTGATCCGCTCGATCTGGCCGTCGTCGCCGCCGCCATCAAAATCGGCTATCACCAGGGTGATGCCCCTGGCGCGCAGCGCAGCGAGCAGCGCGGCCTTGTTGCGGGGAAAGACGTCGCCTTCGAGCCGGTGTTGACGGCTGAACGCGGCCAATACCTCTCTCATCATCGCGCCGAAATCCTGGGTGCGTGTCTTTGTCATCGTTCGCTCCTGAAAAAGAGGCGCCCGGCACGATGCCGGGCGCCGAGGTGGGTGCGGGACAGAAGAGGAGAACCGCCCCGCGGGCTGCGCTCGGTCGCTCGCTATGCGCCCGAGTTCACTTGACCCCGCCATCCTCTTTCTCTCGCTGAACCGGTGCCGCCGGGCACCGGCCGCTCCAGGTGCGGGTTGCGGCCGCGCTGCTTGTCACCAGCGGAACACGGGCAGGAATTCGAGCAGCGGTGCGTCCCGGTCGAACTTGATCCAGGGGCAGCCCTGCTCCCGCGCAAACGCGATGAGGGGCGCGAGGGGCGCGAGGTCTTCTTCGAATGTCTTGCTAGTGTGAACGATCCAGCCCCAGTCATATTCGATGACGCCTGGCGCGAGGGATTCGAGCTTGCGGCGCATGTCGGGATTGAGATGGGCATTGCTGAGGATCAGCATGGGTTCGACATGCTGGTGAGACGGCAACAGGAGGCTGGCGTCGCGTTCACCGACATGCGTCTTGAGCCAGTCGGTGGAAAGCGTGACGGCTTTCGGCCAGGCGCCGGAGGATTGGCGCTGTGCCGGGATATAGGCCCAATCGATCAACACGGAATGCGCGCCGGCGTACATGCCCTGGGTGGTGAGCAGCCGTTGCAGGGCATTGCAGGCATCCGCCCAATTCTGGGCGTTGATCACAAGGTCCACGGTGGCGATGAAGGCTTTCATGATGCGCCCCCGTCCTTCGGGGAGATCGGGATCAGTTCCCAGAACCATGCCCGTCGCGCGAGAATGGCGAACATCGGCACCACATATATAAGGCCGCGCCCGCAAGAGACGCAGCGGCATGGCGTGCCGCCGGCGCGATCCTCCCAGTCGTCGATCTCGATCCCCGCGCCCTCGAAGAAGTCCTGCAGCGTGCCGCAGTTGGGACAGGGAGTTTTCTGGGTGAGGAGGCTCAGAACATAATGGCGCTGCCGGTCGAGGCCCTTAAGCGAACTGGGCAGTCGCAGAAGCAATTCGGAATTCTTCATGGTGTGTCTCCGAAACGAAAAGGCCCGGCGCGCGGGCCGGGCCTTGGGATGGATGGAAAGCGAGGGGCTCTCGCGTCGCCGCGAGAGCCCCCGGACGTCGCAGGTGGATCAGGCGGCTTTGAGGTACAGATCGCCCTCCTGACCGAGGCGAACTTCGTAGGCGGTCGGCGCCGCCTTGAGCGCCTCCAGCACATCCTGCAGCATGAAACCGCCGCGGAGGATGGCGGGCAGGGTGCGCCAGGTGTAGCGGTCATCGGAATGCAGGAAGGCTGTGAGTTTCAAGTGCATGGATAGTCTCCTTGGAAAAGCGCGCATGGGAACGAATCCCGGCCTGGGCGCGCGTCCAGGCCGGGCCGTCTGGTCAGCGGCCGCAGAGCATCTCGAGGATGGCGTCCGTCACGTCTTCGGGGGAGTTGTCGAGGACGTAGTGGTAGATTTCCGTCTCCGACATCTCGAACAGGCGCGGGCAGGGCTCGATCCCCTCGTCGAGATCTTCGAGTGGATCGGCGTAAGGCCTGCGGATCGTCACTTCGCCGCGCGGCGCCTGGCGGAACAGTTCGCCCTGGTCGTGGTGCGACCGGCCGCCGCCGCCGAAAGCGCCATAGCTATCGAGGTCGAGCAGCCTCGGCTTGGGCGGCTCGATGGAATAGCTGTTGCTGTACCAGACACCGTCCTCGAAATGGCCTTGCCAGCCATTGACCAGGAAGGCTTCACCGTCGCCGCGCATGAGGAGGAGCTTGTTCTCCATTCCCAGGATCGCGCCCATCGCCTCGCGCCAACCCTCGACCTCGATGAGGTCGGGCCTGGCCTCGAGCTGGGGCTGGAGGACGTCGCGGATGAAGACCGCGGTATCCGACAGCGCGCCCTGATCGGCGACACAGGACATGACGCCATTGTGCATGACGGCGAGCGTCACCCCGCCTTCGTCCTCCAGGACGGGAAAGGGGTGGGCCATGGCGGCCGTCATGCTGCCGCTGGTGCCGTACCGGAAATGCGCCGCGATCGGTCGTTGCCGCGGCGAGCCATTCCAGACCTTGCAAAAGGCGGCATGGTCGCTCACGTCGCGCAAGAGCCGCACATGCCCGTCCTCGGGGAACATGATTCCCCAGGAATCGTCGTTGCGGGCATGGGCCCAGGCGAGATGGTTGTCGGGGATCTGGCCGCGATCCTGCGCGGCGAAGGCGATGAGGCACATGGCAGCCACCTCACGCCGCGATCGCGGGCGCGACGGCGCCGGGGGCGTCGGCATGCCGCCGGGCGATCAATCGCTCGCGCACCGCCCAGCGCACCAGATTGGGGTATTCGCCACGCCTTCGGTCGATCCAGGCCAGGAAGTTGTCGCTGTGAAGCCCGGTATTGCCGGCGTCGGCGCAGAACTTCGCGGCGGCGTGGCAGAACTCCAGATTTTTGAGGAAGCCGAGCCTGGAGACGTTCGACTGGAAGATGCGCCATTCGATCGTCTTCTCGGCCTGCAGGTTGATCGCCTGGTAGCGGTCATGGTTGCGCCGGTCTTTGCAGAGACGCGAAAGCCGTCCGTCATTGGCGCGGTGCATCTGGCGGAACTGGTGGCGCAGGGCCTCGCTGCCGCGGGACGCCTCAAGCGCGCGCTCATAAGCGTCGCGCTGGATGACGCAGGCGGCGCACCGGCAATCCTCGTCATAGTTCACCGGCTTCATCGGCGTGTGGCGCTCGATCACCGGGGCGCAGTCGGTCAGCCGCTTGTCGTAATGACGGCAATAATCTGTGGCGCCGCGACCGGCGATCTTCTCGATGAAGGCGCGGTTGTTGACGTGCAATCCGTCGCCATTGACGAAGACCTGGAGCCGGGCAATCTGCAAGGGCGTCAGCGCGTCGCGCGACATGTGAACGTGCATGCCGCAGGATTTCTCGTCCCAGCCGCGGGCATGGGCCGCGAGGGTGACGAAGAACGCGTCGCCCCAGCCGGCCTGGTGATAGGCGAGCGTGGCGGGCAGCGAGACGATCTCAAAGCCGTCCTCCGGGATGCTGCCGTCATTCTTGATGATGCCGCGCTTGCCTAGCGCGGTCTGGATGGCGTGGACGGCGGCCCAACGGCCGTCCCGCGCCACGACTTCCAGTTCGAAGCCCAGCCACATGGTCGGCCGGGCCGATTTGCGATTGCCGTGACCGTCGGTGATTTCACCGGGCAGGGCCAGCCAGGGGCGGCCATGATATTCCTGGGTGACATCGGCTTCGGCGCTGAGGACGCCGTCGCCATCCTCGTCGTCGTCCTCGCTGGGAACATGATTGTCGCAATACCAGGCGCCGTGGTCGCGGTGCATGTTGTCGCGATGGCCCTCATAATCGCAGCAGGAACAGGAAGGGTAGTCTTCGGCGCAGGAGTCGCAGACCCGACGGGCATCGTTGCAGACCCATCGCCCGTCATCATCATGCACCAACGCGTCGCAGTCCTCGCAGAGGCTGTGGGTGCTGTGGCAATCGTCGCAGAGACGGCGATTGCTGAGCACCGTGCTGCCCGCGACATCCTTGTAGGTCTCGCAGACTTCGCAGCGAAAGAGATCGACGCCGGTGAGGTTTTCGAACCAGCGGATCACGCCATCGCGCCCCCGGCGGCACGCGTCGATCACGGCTTCGATTTTTCGGTTGAGGGCGAGCCATTCATCGTGGCTGGGCTCCTCATTGTCGGTGTCGCGAAGGGCGTCGCGGATCGTCCGCAAGACGCTGAAGGCGATGGATGACGGTCTGGCTTTGGCCGCTGGGCGGGTTGCAGGTATCATGGCGGGGCTCCGGCGCGGGCCGGCGAGAGCCTCTCTCTCGCCCATGAACCCGCTTCCCGCTTCCCGCCCTCCTCTTCCTCTCCGGCCGCAGCCGGGCCCAGAAAAAGAGCCGCCCCTGCTGGGCAGGGGCGGCTCGGGACGGCGCAAGTCCGGATCGAGGTCAATATTCCTCGACCAGCATGATGGTCAGCACCCGCCGGCAGAGCTCAATGTTCGAGGGGTCCGGTGAGAGGACGTCGCGCCCGGGATGGTAATAATCGATCTTGAAATAGAGCGCGTGCCCCAGGAATTCGAAGTCCCCGAAATCATGTTCGCCGTGCGGATCGTTCCGTTCGCTGAAACGGTCGTAGCCGGCGATGGTCTGGTAGAGCAGGGCGACGCGGTTGTGGAGATCGTCCGGCAGGTCGGCCGGATCGTCTCCGATGAGAAGGGCGTTTACGCCGCGCGTCATCAACCAGGTGGCATTGGCAAGCGCGGGAATCCGGCGCGCAATGTCATTGAGGCGGCGGATGCGCGCCGCGCCGTTGGTCTCGGTGGTCATGATTGTGGTCCCGGAATGGGAGGAGGGGGCCGCCGCGCCCAGCCGAAGCCGGACGCAGCGGCGAGGGCTCAGTGCTTGGCCGCGCTGGCGGGCGCGAAGGCCATCCAGGCGGGACACCAGGCGGCGTTCTTGGCCGCGGCGTCCAGAAGCGTCGCCTTCTGCTCCTTAAGCTTGGCGGTCACCATGCGGTCCGCCGTCTTCTTGTCGGCGGCGCCGGCCAGCATGGTGTTGGCGGTCTGCCGGTCGCGGATGAGTTCGAAGAACAGCGGATCCGGCGACCAATGCTTGCGAGTCTCCAGCTTGGCGAAGGCACCGAAGGCATCGGTGACGTCGCTGCCGGCGGCCAGCGTTTCCGCCATCACGAAAGCAGCGACCCTGGCGACCTCGGCGTCCTTCAATTTGAGCAGGCGCTCGAACACCGCGAAGGTGACTTCCGGCCGGTGGGTGGCAAGCCCGGACACCTGGGTGTTTCCCCGCCCGTTGGCGCGGGCGCCAGCCTCCTTGAAGGCGGGCGCGAGCAGGGCGAACACCTTCTTGGCTTCGGCCTCGAAAGCGGCCTGGGCCGGGCTGGCGGCGATGCTCTTTCTGAGATCGTCGCTGCGCGTGCTCTGGCTGTCGCGATGCACGGACCAGTTGCCGCTGGAGGCGACGGCGTGGGCGATCAGGAGCTTGATGGCGTCCTTGGGCCGGGCCAGCACGGCAAGGCGCACCGCCGCATGACGATGCAGGTCGAGATAATTCTGCATCGCGCTGGTGATGGGCGAGCGCGACGGCGCCTCGTCTTCGCCTTTCGCGCCTTTCTTGGCGGCCTTGGCCTTCTCCGCTTGCTTGATCGCCTTCTCCACCTCGCGCCGTCCGAGATAGCCTTCATGGAAGCGGACCTCGCCGGTGTGGGTCGGCTCGATATAGACGCGACCCCCATCCTTCTTCGGCGCTTTGACATAGTCATAGACCTGGAACTGGGCGCCGCGGTCGAGGATCACGACTTCGGCCCATTTCGCGGCGAGATAGGCGTCGCGCCGCGCCGCGATGGCTTGGTCCTGGTGGGTCCAGAACAGCTTGGCGTCGGAAAAATACCCTTCGTCGCCGAACAGATTGTCGACGATCTGCTCCTTGAACGGGGCCGCGTCGAACAGCGCGAACTTGGCGGCGACGGCGCTCCCACCGAACAACCAGTTCTTGAGCCGCGATCCATAGGGGGCCTCGCGTTGCCCATAGAGCTTGAGCCAATCGCGCTGCTGGGTCTTGGTCGCCATGGTGAGCAGGCGCAGCGTCGCGACCTCGATATGGGATTCGCGATAGAGTTCGCGGATCGGCGGCATAAGGTTGGCGATGGCCAGGCATTGGAGCACCTCCTTCACCTCCTTGCCGAAGGTCTTGGCGATCTCGGCCGGGGTGCGGCCGAGATGGATGAGGGCGTTGAAGGTCTCATAATTGGTGATCTCGTCCGGGTCTTCTCGCCCGGCATTCTCGATGGCGGAGATTTCCAGCGCTTCGGCGTCGGTGATATTCTCGCGCAGGTCGCAGCGTAGCGTGACCGGCACATCGGTTTCGGACGCCACGACGGTGGCGGCGTAGAATCGGCGCCGTCCGGCGAGGATTTCCAGGCCGGAGTTGTTGCGGCGCACGATCAACGGCGTCTGGACGCCCTTCTCGCGCACGGTGGGCAGGATGCTGGCCGAGATTTCGGCCATGCGCTTGAGCGAGGGTACTTTCTTCTCGGCCCGCATGTTGAAGGGCGAGACGTGAAGGTCTTTGAGGGGAACAAGGATTTCGTTCGACATGGGATAGTCCTTTCGGTTGAGCGGGCGCTTGAACCGGCAGGGGTGCCCGCAAGGCCCGGCCGGAACCGGCCGGGCCCTCTCTCGTGGCCCGACCGATCGCCCGGTCTTGAGCCGCCCTCTTCCTCTTGCTGGGTGTTGCCGCTCTTGCACTCAGCCGTGCCGGCGGTAGCCGGTTTCGTCCGGCGCCCAGACGCGCAGGATCCGTGCATTGCAGTTGGTGCCGACGCTGGAGAAGGAGCCAGGCGGCAGGTCGCGCCAGCCCGCCATCATCGAATCCATCAGGTCGCGGAAGGCGGTCGCCTTCCTGGTCTGCCGGAATTCGGTGCCGGCCGACATGATGGCGGTGAGGAGCCCGCCGGGCGCCAGGAATTTGAGCGCGTGCATGACATGGTCGATGTCGCGCTCGCGGTCGAACGGCGGGTTCATCACGATGCGGTCGTAGAGCCCGGTCGTTTCCGACGACAGCGCCAGGAAATCCACCGTCCAGACGCGGCCGTAGCGTTTCTCGGCCTCCAGCGCCCTGGCCAGTTGCGGCTGGATTTCGACGCAGTCGACCAACGGATCGAAGCGGTATTCGTCCCGGTGATAGAGCGAGACATTGGACTTGGGAACAGCGGTGCAGCGGCGGGCGAGGTTGCCGGTGCCGGCACTGGGCTCCAGCACCCGAAGACGCGGCGCGTTCTTGTCTTGATAGAGGGGCACGTCGCGCAATAGAAGATCGGCGGCAGCGTCCGGCGTCGGGTAGAAGCCGTAGCGCCTGGCCGGCACCGTCTTGGGGTCGTTGAGGCCGGTGTCTTCGTCGGGCTCGCGGTCCTCCGGGATGGGCGCGCCGTAATACTCGCCGAGAAGCTGGTTGACGCGCACCAGCAAATCGTCCCGTCGGAACCAGACATGGGCGTTGCCGTTCTTGAAGGCGCGGATCGTGAAATACTGCGTCTCGATCTCGGTTTGGCGCGGGCCGTGATGGCCGCGCCGGGCCTGGTCGAGCTTCCAGACGATCTCGCAAGTGGCGGCCGGATTGTTGTCGAGAGTGCGGAAGACCCGCTCGATGTCGGCGAAGGTGTCCTGGTGATTGCGGTGATAATTCCAGGAGCCGTATTCGTCGAAGGCGCGGGTGAGGATGATCCGGCTGCCGATTTCCCAGCCGTCATGGGAGCGGAAGCGGCGGTCGAGGTTGGAGAAGCACTCCGCGATGCCGCGCTTGAAGATGGTGTCGGCATCGAGGAAGAACTGCTCCAGGGTTGCCAGCACATTGTCTTCGGTGACTTCGGGCGGGTCGTCCAGGAGCTGCTGGCGGAATTGGTCCTTGGCCTTCTTGTCCATCAGCCGCTGCAGGTCGGTGATGGCGATGACATGGGCCCAAATATCGGTATCGACGATACGCCGCGCGGTCATCATGTAGTCCGGGAGGGCTGGGATGGCTTGCGCCTGGTGGAAGCTGACCTTCTCGCCGCGAAGATGATGGTTGTAGCTGTTGAGGCCCGGCGTCGCCGCCGCGAGGAGGCGATTGGCGTCCGCGACGGCGTTGGCGGCCTGGGAGAGCGCGCCGTGGGCGGCTTCGAAGGCCGTCATGGCGGCGTTGCGCTGCGCGACTAGGCCTTCGACGGTGGCGCGGGGCATGAGGGCGGTGGAGGCGGGCGCGGTCATGGCGCACCGCCGTTCGACAGTGCGGACGCGGGGAGGGTGTGGGGCGGCAGATGGCTGCGCCCGGTGGACTGGGTTTGCATGGGAGATCTTTCGGTTGAGCGGGCGGCCTCTGACCGGCAGGGCGCCCGGAAGGCTGCCGGCGTGGGGCTGGCCTCTCTCGGACCCGGCCCTTCGCCTTCGCCGGGCTGGCCTCTTCCTCTTGCCGCAGGGCGCGGGGTCGCGCCGTTAGAAGGTGACCGGTCCTGGTGCCGGGCGCGATGCCCGCCGCGTCCGGCGCATTTGCCCGATGCCGGTCTCCCCAAAGCACATCAGCCCCCGAATGGAGGGGTGGGCGGTATTCTCGCCCGCGCGCGGCCGGGCGGGCGCGACGCGCCCGGCCCGCCCGGCCGTGCCAAAAGGGCGTCCGGCCAGCCCCGGATTTTCCGGGGCTGGCCTCATAAGTCGGCCCGCTGGGGCCGGCCATAGCTTTTGCGAGAGGATCGTGACCCGAACGGGCCGGCACCGCCGGCCAGCGGGGCCGGGGACGGCCCGACCCTGGGAGGGCCGTCCTAGAGCCGTACCCGCAGGGGCTCGCCCGCTTGCCTTTGCCTGGGCTGTTGCGCGGGTTACATTTTAGGTATTGCAGGCACTGGGTAGGGGTGTGGGCGGCAGGCATCAGCACCTGGGCATCAGCTATTCGAGCCGACCGCCGGAGGGGCGACGCTGGCGGTGGGAGATCAAACCGTGCCGAGATACTGCCACGGGACCGGAAAGGGGCGCGCCAATGGGTGAATCGAAGATCCCATTTTTTGCCTATGTCGATGAAACGGGAAATACCGGCCACAATCTCTTTGACGAGGCGCAGCCGGATTTCTACACGGCGGCGCTCATCACGCGCGGCGACTTCGACGCCGTGTTTGGCGCCGATGTCATGGCCATCGCGGATAAGCTCGGCGTAAAGGCGCTGCACGGCAAGGAACTGGGCGTCCATCGCATCGCGGCAATTGCGCCTGACATCATTCGCCTACTGTCGCGGGCGAAGGCATCGTTCTTCATTTCCCGCGTCGAGAAGATATACCTTCTGGCGACGAAGGTGTTCGACACCTTTTTCGACTCCGGCGAAAACGCAGCGGTCGCCTGGCATCATTACAATTATCGCCCGTTCAAGCTAATGCTGGTGTTCAAGCTGGCGACGCGCATAGATTACGAGACGGCCAAGCAGTTTTGGCGATGTATCTTGGAGCCGAAAGAAGAAAAGGCGACTGCGATGATCCCGGAGATTTGCCGGGCGCTGAAAGACGGACTGGTTCACCTCAAAGATGCTTCGGCGAGGAAGGTCCTCGTCGAGGGACTGGACTGGGCGGAAAAATTTCCGGAGTGCATCCACATCCATACCGACCGTCGCAGCGCGCGGCAGGGTCATTTTCCGAACATGGTGGCGTTCGCAAACCTGCTGGAAGGGCTTGAGGAGCATTCGCGGCGCTTCAAGCGGCCGGTCGCCCGCATAACGCACGATACGCAGGGGGAATTCGAAAAGACGCTTGCGGCTTGGCATGAGATGTATTCGAACGCCTCGCCGGAGACGCTAGAGTGGGCGGGCGAGACCTATTCGATGCAGCGGGTGGTGGGCAGCACCTTCGAAGTAAAGGAAGACCATGCCAGCGCCGGCATCCAGGTCACCGACATTGTCCTGTGGCTCTATCACCAATCACAGAAGGAGAAGGATCTGCCGGGTGGCTGCATCGACCTACTCCACTATGCTTATGAAAACGGCTGGAACAGCGATTTTTCATTCAAAGGCGTCGGCGAAGCGATGGATGCCCGGCTGGCCGCGACGATGGATGCGCCTTTCACAGCCGAACAGGCGCGGGAGGCGCGCGAAAGGCTTTCGATTGCCGAGGAAGCGAGGCTGAAATCGATGCAGCGGTACGAGACGGATGGACTTCCGCCGTTCATGCGCCGCGCTGCCGATCGCGAGGACAGCGAGGCGCCGCCGATTGGTGCGTCCAAGTAGGGTTTGGTGACAACGATGATCGATAGACGCCGCCTGCACCCTGCTCCTTTCCCGGCCAGGCATGATGGCAAACCGGCATTTGGGCGGCGGAAATGAGCGAAGCCGATGACGCCACTGCGCAAGCGGTCGAATCCTGGCCGCGCACCATCCAGGCCAATCTCCATCGCTTCTATGAACGCATCATCCTGCCCGCGATGAAGGGTGCGCCGGTCCACCCGAAGCTGATGACGGGCGAGGCACCCACCATGGACGAATTCCTCGACCGGGCAGCAGCCCAGGTGGACAATTACACCGCAAATGAGGCGAACAAGGTTTACGCCCTGGTCCTGATCGCACTCTTCGAGCGCTATCTCAGGCTGTGGGCTGCGCAGATTCTGGCTGGAACCGGAGTCAAGACCAGGTATGGAGACCTGATTGCGCTTATCGATGCGGTCGCGGAGAAGGCGGGCATCGACCTCGTTGGGCACGATCTGCGCGCCACGCTCCAGGAGGCTCTGATCGTCGGCAATGCCGTGCGGCACGGGGAGGGGAGCTCGCTGGACAAGGTGCGAACATCGGCCGCCCATCTCATCGATCGCAGCAAGCGGGACTATATCGATCTGATCGCCCAGGAAACGCCGGACAGCGAGTGGTTGTGCATCCGGCCCCGGGACATCGAGCGCTATGTCGCGGCGATGATCCGGTTCTGGGGGTTGGCCGACAAGCTGCCGATGGCGGTCACCTCCTACACGCTGAACGGGTGACGGCATGGGCGAGGAGCAGGACGGCGCGCCGTATGATGAAAGCGAGCACTGCAAGGAGGTGTATGCGCATTTCGGGCTGGCCTATTACGAGTCCGGCGTCATCGAATCCGGGATCGCTAATGCGCTCCTCTATGGCGAGTTTCTCATGGGCTGGAAGGACAGGATCGAGCGCGAGGGAAAAGCCACTTTCGACCGCAAGATTTATGAAGCGGAGTTCGATGCCTATATGAACGATCAGTACGCTCAGTCGTTCGGGAATCTGATCAAGCGGCTCGAGCGGGTGATCGGGATTCCGCAGGATCTGAAGGATGTGGTCGCCGAGGGCAAGCGTCTTCGGGATATTCTTGCCCACCATTACTATCGTGAGCGTTCGACGGAATTCGTCACGCGCGATGGGCGAGACCGGATGATCGCCGAATTGACGGACATGGGCGAGAAATTCGGGGAGATGGACCGGCGAATTCAGGAGTTGCTGGAACCGGTGAAGCGGAAATTGGGAATCCGCGACGGCGTGATCGAGCGGTTCACGGCCGAATTCATCCGCAAGGCCCATGCGGGCGAGCCTATGGACGGTTAAGACGTCGCAGCGAAATCGGGATTGGCGGCGAAGCTTTCGAGCGCGACCAGGGGCGGCGGCTCGGCCAGCCCCGAAAGAATCCGGCGGGCGTCGTCGAGTGCGGCTTCGGGCACCATGACACGGCGCGCCCATTGAAGGGCGCGTCGCCCGCCGAACTCCTGAAACACCCAGCACCAATCCACCAGCCGTTGGGGCGGCTCATTGTGCAGGGACACATTGGAGATGACTTCGTTCCGCGGCGGTAATTCCCGGCCGAAGAAATCGATGTCCAGCGCCAGGAGGCGGGCGATCATCGTGTCGGAGAGCCGGCGCATCATTTCCTGGTTGTTGATCGCAATGTTTCCGGCGATCCGCCATTCGCGCTGGCGGTAATAGAGTAGGGCCTCGTTGCGGCGGCCATCGGCCGGATAATAATAGTTGAGGCCGCCTTCCAAGAACGAAGCCTGTTGTTCTGGCGGCGCGAGCTTGTAACCCAGGGCACGAAGGGTCTCGCGCGCCTCCTGGATATCGAGGTCGAAGAGCACCGGTCCGTCGTTGGTGGGGATGGTAATGGGCACGCGGGATGCTTCGGGTGGCGCCTTGCGAAGAATGTCCACCAGCTGAGACATGCGATCTGTCAGCCGCATGGCATCGATGACGTGATTGACGAGCGTGCCGCCAAGGCCTCCGGCGTCTGCTGCGGATTGCGGCACGTAGGCAACCGGGATCGCGCCCAGCCGTTTGAGCGCGTCGATCTCGAATTCCAGGGCGAAGGGACCGAAATCCCGGGCGTGGCCGGGAAGTTCGTGGGGCGCGAGTTCGGTGAAGCTGATGCGGCGCTGGACCATCGATTGGACGCGCGGCCGCGAGCCGTCGGCATGGCTGTATTGCCAGCGGGCAATCTCGGGGGTCATCAGGAGGCCAAAATCGCGGATCATCTCCAGGACGGCAAGGCCATGCCCATTGCCCTCCGACTGCGGCCGTCTCGGGAAACTATGGTAAAAATAGCGCTCCGGAGCGCGATTCCCGCTCATCTGGCTTCCCTTTCGGCCGGTCGGGCACCCCAGCTTTTTGCTGGTGGCGCAGTAACACATAGGTTACTATATGACGGTAATCAAGGTCGTTGAATATGTCCGGGCGGATGGGTCCAACCCTTTCAAGTCCTGGTTCGACGGTCTTGACCCCCAGGCGGCCGCCAAGGTGGCGACCGCGACGCTTAGGCTGGAGCTGGGGAACACCTCCAGCGTCAAATGGATTGGAAAGATCGGCGAGTACAGGATCGATTGGGGACCGGGATACAGGATTTATTGCGGGCGCGATGGACAGGAGTTGATCATCTTGCTGGCAGGCGGGACCAAGAAGCAGCAGCAGAGGGATATCTCCCGCGCAGAGGAGCTTTTCGCTGAATACAAGGCCCGGAAGGCTGCGGCGGCGCGAGGGAAGAGCAAGAGGTAGACGAATGGCACTGACGCGGAATTTCAAGGAGACGGTGGCCGAGCGCGCGGCGCGGGATCCGGCCTTTGCCAAAGCGCTGCTCGACGAGGCGGCAACGCTGTTTCTCAACGGCGATCCGCATACCGCGCGACTGGTGCTGCGCGACCTGGTGAACGCGTCCATCGGATTCGAGGCGTTGGCGGCCGAAACGCAGACACCGAGCAAGAGCTTGCACCGGATGTTGTCGGATCGCGGCAATCCTAGCATGGACAATCTCGCGGCGATCTTCGGCGTCGTCCGCAAGCGTCTGGGGGTCGATATTCGCGCCCATGCGGTCAAGGCCGCTTGAAGCGCAATACCGGCGAGTCCGTACGGGACGCGCGCAACGCGCGTCTATGGGCCTTTTGGGTCGCTTTTCCCTGTCAGAAGCTCCGCGCCGGAGACGACCTCCGTGTAGGGAATGCCTCTGATGTGATAGGCGACCCGATGCGCTATCTCGCTGCTGATTGCTTGTGTCAAGGCGGGGTCGGTTATTGGGTCGTCGCCAGCAAACCCGTATTTCAGGAAGACTGCGTCGGATATTCTGCCGATCTCCCTCATCATTCCGTCGTGCTGCGCCTTTCCGATCGCGGCGGATAGTCGGGCATGGGAGCGCGACACTTCGAAGTCAGGGCTGTTGAGCCACGACATATCGATATCGAGTTCTTCTGCAATGCGATCGGACCAAATTCCCGGATCCAGCGGGTTCGCGATGAGTGCGATCTTTCGGTTGTGACTGCCGCCATTTTCGGCCAGTACCATCTGCCAGGAAATTATATTGTACAAGGTGAAGTGACCGACCACTCGGCCGGTGTCGTCGCTGCGGATGTAAATGAGATTGAAGAATTCACCGTAGCGCTCTTTAAGCATATCGAGCTGCGGCAACGGTCTGGAATCCAGCTTCACCTTCGGAGAGGAAGGGAGTTCCGTTTGGTCATTGTCTGCGGCCGTGACGATTTCGTCTCGGGCAGCCCGGTACGGTGTGGACTTTACCTCGACATTGCCAACCAACGTCGCCCAGAGAACAAGGCAGGACTTGAGAAACGACTTACACTCCTTTGCTCCGCCAAACGGGGTGTGAAAGTGAACCGTGCCGGGCCGACGTGAAACCACCGTAGCGTCGGCGGCCATGAGTTGTTCGCGCACCCTTTCTTCGGTGGTCTTCATCTGCGCAGCGATGTGGGGGATATAGGACGAAAGCTCTTCGGCAGAATTCACCGATATGTGGAGATTGAAACGGCCCTCGCCGAGCGGCGTCAGCGTGAAGGGCTTTCCGACCAACTCCGGTGTTCCGTCGCTGTTGATCTTAATTGTCTCGTCGCCGGCCTGTCTGCGGCCCAGTCCCGGTGGCGCATTTCCCGTTCCAGATTCGAGCTGAAGCTGGTTTCGCAAGACAGCGACCTGATCAGCGACCGCTGCATCGATCGTGTTGCCGAATGTTTGGTTGTGTTGGGAACAGATCACCCAGCGAGAGGTTTTGCGACCGCCCAAAGCGCTCAGCAGGATGTGCTCCGGCTTCGTCGCGGCTGTCAGTTCGTTATCGCAGAAGATGCATGTCGGCATGGTGCCTCTACGCGGCGACGCGCCATGGTTCGCCAAACTAGCCGTCTCCCCGAAAAATATTTTCTTTTAGGGTGGCTTTTAGGGTGTTCTCTTTAGGAGAACAAAAGAAGCAAGCATTTTCAAATGGTTGGCGACAGTTTTTGGCGGACAGGGAGGGATTCGAACCCTCGAACGGCTTTCACCGTTACACACTTTCCAGGCGTGCGCCTTCAACCACTCGGCCACCTGTCCTCACCATGGGAAGCGGGGAGATATACTGCCCGGCCCGCTCCCGCAAGCCTTGGCCGGCAAAGCCCCCCAAACGGTCAATCCCGCCCCGGAACCATCAGGTCGCGGCGGGCCGAGACGATGGCGATGGTATAGCCCGCCACCACGTCGAACAGGCTCATCGCCACCAGCAGGGCGAAGGCCGGGGTGGCGAACCCCTTCAGCAGCAGGAATTCCACCAGCGCCCCCACAAAGGTCAGGGTCGAGAAGGCATGGTTTAGGATTTCGCCCCGGCCGGTGCGCGAGGCCTTGATCACTTCCACGAACAGCAGGGTCAGGGCAAAGGCGACGAAGACATCGCCATAGGTGAAGCGGAATGCGTCCGTCGAGGGCATGGCGATGGTGAAGCTCTGGCCCAGCAGCGCCGGCACGTCATGCTGCCCCGCCAGGCCGCCACCCAGCGCGATCACATTGTAGAGAATCACCGCCACAAGAAGGAGGGGGAATGCGCCCATGGTACCCGGCCCGGATTGCGCCTGCGATCCTATACGGATTCGGCCGCGCGGCGGCGGTCCCGGTAGATCATCCAGATATTGCGGGCATAGATGGGCAGCGGCAGGGCCTGCTGGAACACCAATGGCCAGGCTTGCTGATGAATGGCATAGATGAACGAGATCAGGCCGCCGCCAAGGCTTACGTACCAGAAGCTGGTGGGAATGACGCTATGGCCTTCCTTCTCGCTCCTCAGCCACTGGATCAGGAAGCGGATGCCGAAGATCGCCCCGCCCACAAAGCCGAAGCTGTTCCACAGCACATCGGAGGGATGCTGCATCATGTTGGCGTAAAGATGGGAGACGAAGTTCATCTACAGCTCCTGCGTTCCCGCCGGGCCGCGATGGCGGCGCTGCAGCCAGCGCACGCCCAGCAGGTCGTGTACGCTGACCAGCAGGCGTCCGAGATTGGTGTATTTCGATGCCCCGGTCAGGCGCGGGCGGTGGTTCACCGGCACATAGGCGACCTTCCAGCCATCGCGCTGCACCAGCGCGATCAGGAAGCGGTGGATGTGATCGAAATAGGGCAGGTCCAGGAACGCGTCGCGGCGGAATGCCTTCAGGCCGCAGCCGGTATCGGTGGCCCCGTCGCCCAGCATGGCGCTGCGCAAACGGTTGCCCAGTTTCGAGGCCAGGCGGCGGCTGGCGCTGTCCTGGCGCTTGACCCGCACCCCCGATACCATCCCGACGCCGGGCGCCAGCGCCGCCAGCAGCCTGGGGATGTCGGCGGGGTCGTTCTGGCCGTCGCCGTCCAGGGTGACGATGATGGCGCCCCGCGCGGCCTGCACGCCGCTGCGGATGCCCCGGCTCTGGCCCAGGTTGCGGCTGTGGCGCAGCACTCGCAACTGGGGGATTTCGGCCTTCAGGGCGGCCAGGGCCTGGGCGGTGCCGTCGCTGGAGCCGTCATCCACGAAAATGATCTCATGGGCCTCGCCGGCCAGGGCGGCGGCGATCTCGCGGGCCAGGGGGCCGACATTGCCGGCCTCGTCCTTCACCGGCACCACTGCGGATATGGCGATCGTCATAAACCTGTTTCTCAGCCCGAATGGGGGGCCTTATACAGGCCCGGCTCTTTGCAACATAGGGGTGAGGCGGACATAGTTCCCCCCGATGACCGACTCACAAGCGACGGAAATCCCTGCGGAAACAGCCCCCGAGGCGGCTCCCTGGCCCGCGGAGGCAGCCCCCCGCTTCCTGACCCTGCTGGCGCGGCGGCCCTTTGCGCTGCTGACCCTGCTGGGGCTGCTGCTGTGGCTGCCGGGGGTCCTGAGCCTGCCGCCGCTGGACCGGGACGAAAGCCGTTTTGCCGAATCCTCCCGCCAGATGGTCGAAAGCGGCAATCTGGTGGACATCCGTTTCGGCCATGTCCCCCGCTACAAGAAGCCGGTCGGCATCTATTGGCTGCAGGCGGCCTCGACCGCCCTCGCCGGACAGGGCGACAGCCATATCTGGACCTATCGCCTGCCGTCGCTGCTGGGGGCCATAGCCGCCGCCTGGCTGACGGTATGGTGTGCCCTGGCGGTGACCGGCGCGGAGGCGGCGCTGCTGGCGGGGCTGTTGATGCTGGGCTCGGTGCTGCTGACGGCGGAAGCCACCATCGCCACCACCGATGCGGTGCTGCTGGCCTGTGTCCTGGGGGCGCAGGGTGTGCTGCTGCGGGTGTGGCGCGCGGCGCGCGACGGGGCGCCCGCGCCATCGTCGCGCACCGTGCTGTGGGGCTGGGTGGCGGTGGCGGCCGGGGTGCTGGTCAAGTTTCCGGTGGTGCCGGGTGTCGCCATCGTCACGGTTCTTGGATTGTTTGCCTGGGACCGGCAATGGCGCGGGGGGCAATGGCGCTGGCTGGCGGGGTTGAGGCCGCTGCGCGGGCTGGTGCTGACCCTGCTGCTGGTGTCGCCCTGGCTGATCGCCATCGCCCTGCAAAGCCATGGCGCTTTTTTCCAACAATCGCTGGGCAACGACTTCGCCAGCAAGATCGCGGGCGGGCAGGAAAGCCATGGCGCGCCGCCCGGCTATTTCCTGCTGCTGTCGGCGGCGAGCTTCTGGCCGGCGATTCTTTTCGTCGGCCCCGGCATTGTGATGGGCGTTTTGCGCCGCCGCGAGCCCGCTATCCGCTTCCTGCTGGTCTGGGCGCTGGGCTGGTGGCTGGTGGTGGAGGCGGTGCCGACCAAGCTGCCGCATTATGTCCTGCCCGCCTATCCGGCGCTGGCGATCCTGGCGGCGATGGCGGTGCTGGCGCCGCCCGCCGGCGTCTGGGCGACGGCGGCGCGCTGGGTGTCGTCGGTTCAGTTCGTGATCGGCGCGGGCCTGCTGGCGGCGGCGCTGCTGCTGTTGCCCGGGTATTTCGATGACGGCACGCCTTTGCTGCGGCAATGGCCGTTGCTGGCGGCGGCCGGTATCGGTGCGGCGCTGGCGCTGGCGGCGCTGGTCCTGTCATTGCTGAAAAAGCAGATGCTGGCGGTGTTGCTGTCGCTGCTGGCCTTGTTCGTCTTTGCGCCGGGCCTGACCGCGCTGGCCGCGCCGCGCCTGACGCAATTGTGGCTGAGCGAAGAATTGAAGGCCCAGGTGGCGGCGGCTGCGAAGCCGGGCGATCCGCCGCCCGCCCTGGCCGGTTATGAGGAGCCCAGCCTGGTATTCGCGCTGGGCGCGGACACGCTGCTGACCGATGGCAAGGGCGCCGCAGAGTCGGGCGCGAAGCTGGGCGGGCTGGCGCTGGTGGAGGACGGCGCGCGCGGCGATTTCCTGGCGCGGCTGGCGGAACTGCAGGCCGATGCGGCGCCGGTGAGCGATCTGTCGGGCTTCAACTATTCGCGTGGCCGCAGCGTGCATGTCACCGTCTATCGCGTGAACCAGCTGCACGAAATTCAGTGATGGTGCGGTAACACTCGTTAAGACGTTTACCACGCCGCGATGCTTCGCTTGGTTGACGGCGCGGTTACGTTAAGGCTTCGGGCGCATTCCTGAGCCTGGACACATGCCCGACCTGATCCGCTGGCGCGACGACCATCGCATGCTGCCGTTGCTGCTGGCCGCTTCCGTCATCATGCTGCTGGCGGTTGCCGCAGCGGTGGTGTGGGCGCGCGGCGGCGTGCCGGAGGAATTCACCCATTTCGCCTCGGCCGGCCTGCAGGGCGCCTATGACCGGGTGGAGCCGGGCCGCACCTTGCAGCCGGAACTTGCCGCCCTGGGCTTCGACACCACCCGCATCCAGGCGCGTACCCTGACCGGATTGGGGGTGCAGGAATATTTCATGCCCAAAACATCGCGGGATTTCGACCGGCTGGACCCGGTGATCCGCGCCTGCTTCGACGCGCCCGACCGCTGCAGTGTGCAGATTTTCCCGTTCGAGCCGCCGCAAAAAGGCGGCTTCATGGCCGCCAATGCCGCGCCGCGCGCGCCGGGCCGCTTTGTCTTCCTGATCCGCAGCGGGCGGGTGGCGTATAAGGCGATGCAGGGGATTTAATTTGTCATTCCCGCGAAAGCGGGAATCCAGTTTCTTCTTAAATCGCATCGCCGGAAGCGGCCTTCGGCCGCCAGGGCCGGCGCGGCGCAATGCGCCGCGCTTTTGGCCCCGCATCGGCCGCTGCCGCGGCCGATCACATCGAGATCGGTATTTGTGCGCAAGTGGATGGTCCAGGTCCGCTATCGCGGCGCCAAAACCATCATCATTTGTCTGCCTTCCATCTTCGGATACTGCTCCAGCTTGGCGAAGACTTCGGTGTCCTTCTGGACACGGGTCAAGAGGTCCATGCCCAGATGCTGGTGTGCCATTTCGCGGCCACGGAAGCGCAGCGTGACCTTGACCTTGTCGCCTTCGTCGAAGAAGCGCTTCATCGCCCGCATCTTCACGTCATAGTCATGGTCATCGATGGTCGGGCGCATCTTGATCTCCTTGATCTCGATGACCTTCTGCTTCTTGCGGGCCTCGTTGGCCTTTTTCTGCTGCTCGTATTTGTACTTGCCGTAATCCATCAGCTTGGCGACGGGCGGCTTGTTGTCGGGCGAAACCTCGACCACGTCGAAGCCCTTTTCCTCGCCCAGGGCGAGGGCCTCATCCAGGCCGATCTCGCCGTATTTGTGGCCGTCGTCACCGATCAGGAAGATGGTGCGGGCGGTAATTTCATCGTTGATGCGTGGACCGTCCTTGGCCGGGGCCTTCTGATCCTGCTGAAAACGTCTGGGTACTATGACTCTCTCCTGTGTAACGTCCACGCGCAAACCGACGGCTTCGCGAGGGGTTTCCAGCCAGCCTCACGAAACGGTTTCGATCAGTGCTTCGGTCTGGTTCCTTCGCGGCCGCTCAACGCAGGTCGGGCGGGACGGCTTCGGCGGCCAGCATAGAAATTGCCGCCTCCAGCGCAAGGCTTTCCTGCCTGTCGGACCCCAGTTTTCGCAGGGTAATCGTGCGGTTTTCGGCTTCCCTGCGGCCCAGAACCATCAGATTGGGGGTTTTGGCCAGGCTGTGCTGGCGAACCTTGTAGTTGACGGTCTGGTTTTCGGTGTCCAGCACGACCCGAAGTCCCGCCGCTTTCAGCGCCGCCACCACCTCTGCGGCATAGGAATCGGCGTCCGCCACCACGGTGGCCACCGCCACCTGGACGGGCGCCAGCCACAGCGGGAATTTGCCGGCATAATGCTCGATCAACACGCCGATGAAGCGTTCCAGCGAGCCGACGATGGCGCGGTGGAGCATGACGGGCGGATGACGGTTGCCGTCAGCGGCGATATAGGTCGCGCCTAGCCGTTCGGCGGTGTTGAAATCCACCTGCAGGGTGCCGCATTGCCAGTCGCGGCCGATGGAGTCGCGCAGCACGAATTCCAGCTTGGGGCCATAGAAGGCGCCTTCGCCGGGATTGAGGGCGTATTCCAGGCCCGCCGCCTTGGTCGCCTCGGCCAGCGCCTGTTCGGCCTGGTCCCATACCGCATCGCTGCCGATGCGGTTCTCCGGCCGGGTGGCGAGCTTCACCCGCACCTCGTCGAAGCCCAGGTCCTTGTAGCAGGCCAGCAGGAGTTTGCAGAAAGACGTGGTCTCCGGCGTGATCTGCTCATGGGTGCAGAAGATATGGGCGTCGTCCTGGACGAAGCCGCGCACCCGCATGATGCCGTGCAGCGCGCCCGACGGCTCATAACGATGGCAACTGCCGAACTCCGCCATGCGGATCGGCAGTTCACGATAGGATTTCAGCCCCTCGTTGAAGATCTGGACATGCGCCGGGCAGTTCATCGGCTTGACCACCAGGGTCTTGTTCTCGTCCTCGACCTCGGCCAGGAACATGTGCTCGCGATAGTTGGCCCAATGGCCCGACTGCTCCCATAGCTTGCGGTCCAGAAGCTGCGGCGTCTTCACCTCGATATAGTCGGCGCGCACCAACTGGCGGCGGACATAATTTTCCAGCGCCCGGTACAGGGTATAGCCGTTGGCGTGCCAGAAGACCTGGCCGGTGGCGATCTCCTGGAAATGGAACAGGTCCATCTCCTTGCCGATCTTGCGGTGGTCACGCTTCTCGGCTTCCTCCATCCGCGTCAGATAAGCGTCCAGTTCCTTCTTGTCGCGCCAGGCGGTGCCATAGATGCGCTGCAATTGCGCGTTCCTGGCGTCGCCGCGCCAATAGGCGCCGGAAATCTTGGTCAGCTTGAAGGCGTCGCCGATCTCGGCGGTGGTGCGAAAATGCGGCCCCCGGCACAGGTCATGCCAGTCGCCATGCCAGTAGATCGAGACGTCTTCATTGGACGGGATGGAGGCGATCAGTTCGGCCTTGTACTTCTCGCCGATGCCCTGGAAGTGCGCCACCGCCTGGTCGCGCGGCCACACCTCGCGGCGCGTCGGCAGGCCCGCCTTGATGATCTTGCGCATCTCGTCTTCGATCTTGGGCAGGTCTTCCGGCGTGAAGGGCGTTTCGCGGGCGAAGTCGTAATAGAAGCCGTCTTCGATGGCCGGGCCGATGGTGACCTGGGTGCCGGGATAAAGCGCCTGCACCGCCATCGCCAGCACATGCGCCATATCATGGCGGATCAGCTCCAGCGCCTCGGGGTCTTTTTTGGTGATGATGCGGATCTGGGCGTCCTGCTCGATGGGGCGGAACAGGTCATATTCCTGGCCATTGACCATGACGATCAGGGCGGCCTTGGCCAGGCCGGGGCCGATGGCGGCCGCGATTTCCCCGCCGGTGACGCCCCGGGTGAAGGTCATGGCCTTGCCGTCGGGCAATGTCATGGTCACCTGTTCAGGGGCAGCGGACACGGGAATCTCCTTGAAAAGCCAATGGGAGCGGACCTTTGGCCCCTGTCGCGGGCCTCGTCAAGACCTGCCGGCTTACGACAAGTGTGGTAGACATTGCGGAACAACGGAAGGAGGCAGATACTCGGGTTTCTGGAGGGCGGATCGATGGAGGTTATTTTGAAAACTCTGGTTACGTCTTTTGTTCTGGCGGCCATGGCTCTAGCCTCGCCGGCCTGGGCGGACAAAATGTGCATCAACAGCAAAGACATTGTCAGCACCAACTCCAAGGACGGCAAGACCCTGGTGATCAAGATGCGGGACGGCCGCACCCTGGTGAACCATCTGCAGGGCGTCTGCTCCGACCTGAAATTCAACGGCTTTGTCTGGACACTCCATTCCGGCGACACCCAGGTCTGCGAGAACCAGCAGAGCCTGCGGGTCTTGCAGTCCGGCCAGGTCTGCGTGCTGGGAAAATTCGATCCGCCCGCGGCCAAGCAGGCTTCGAAATAGCGCCATGAAAAAAGGCCGGTCGCGAGACCGGCCTTTTTCTTGTCTTGCGCCGTTATCTAGTGGCCGCCGTCGGTGCCGGTGCGGCTGGCCTCGAACAAGAACCAGTTCCGCTTCTCGGCCTGGTCGATGAAGTTTTCCAGGATCGAGGCGGTGGCGACGTCTTCGTGCTTGTCGGCGATCTCATGCGCCGCGCGCATCCGGCCGATGATGTGCTTGTTGTCGTTCATCAGTTCGACCAGCATGTCGGCCGGCGACACGAAATCGCTGTTGTTATCCTTGATGGTCTGCAGCTTGGCGATCTCGCCAATGGAATGGACGGTCTTGGCGCCCAGCTTGCGCACTCGCTCGGCCAAGTCGTCCACCGAGGCGAAGATTTCCGTCGCCTGGTCGTCGAACAGCAGGTGATAGTCGCGGAAATGCGGGCCCGAGACGTGCCAGTGGAAGTTCTTGGTCTTGGTGTAGAGCGCGTAATTGTCGGCGACCAGGCCGTTCAGGGCCTCGGCGATTTCTGGAATCGCGTTGTCCGACAGGTCGGTCTGGGTGGACAGGCGCGCGGCAGCCTTGGTTTTGGGGGCGGCTTTCTTGGCCATTGGCAGGCTCCTGTGATTGCGGGGGGAGGGAGGGGAGAATAGAACAATCCTGATAAACAGATATAAGCCCGGCCGTGGGGCTTTTCCAGCCCCCAAAAGCGTCAAGGCATCCAAAGCACTAGCTGCACGCATGATTGAAAAAGGGCCGGAGGTTATCTCCGGCCCTTTTCGCTTCTATTGGCCGCCGCCCAGGTAATCATTCTTGCCCAGCACCACGCCGCGATTGCGCAGGATGCCGTAGGCGGTGGTGATGTGGAAATAGACATTGGGCAGCACGAATTTGGCGACATAGTCGGCGCCGCTGAATTCCTGCGTCCCGCTGGAGAATTTCAGCACGATTTCCTTGCTGTCGGCGCCCGCGAACGCCTTGCGGTCCAGCCCCTTCAGGAAGGCGATGGTCTTGGCGACGCGCGCCCGCAATTCGGGGAAGGTGGTCTCGACGTCTTCATATTTGGGCATCTCGACCCCGGCCAGCCGGGCGCCGCAGCCCTTGGCCCCGTCGGTGGCGATATAGATCTGGTTCTTGAGCGGCAGCATGTCGGTCGCCAGCCGTGCTTCGTTGGTATCGATGCCGCCATGGGCTTCGCCCTTGGCGAGGATGGTGTCGAGGCTGCCCAGCATGTGGACCAGCGCCGGAATGGAGGCGTCGTAAATGTCGTAAGTCATGTGTCTTCCCATATGTGGTTTTTGTGGCCGGACTTGACGGCCAAACCGGGCCGCTTGCAACCCCGGCGATTCAAGGGACTTGAGCCGGCGGCGCCGACGGCTTAGGAAGCGGGGCCGATTTGAAAAGACACTTCCATGACCGATGGCATGACTGATGAAAATGCGGGCAGCCCGGCGATGCCCGACCGGCTTTCCACCAATCCGTCCAGCCCGTTCCACAATGCCGAACTGCTGGAGCGCGGCGTGGGGGTGATGTTCAACGGCGTGGACCGCAACAATGTCGAGGAATATTGCGTCAGTGAAGGCTGGGTGCGGCTGGCGGTGGGCAAGACCGTGGACCGCCACGGCAATGCGATGACCGTGAAGTACAAGGGCAAGGTCGAGCCCTATCTGCGCTAGCCATCCGTTTTGGCGCAGAACCTGCGTTCCTGACAAAAGCGAAAGGTAAACTGTGCCGTGGCGGCACAGAACCGGACGTCAGGGCCACGAAATCGCTGGCACATTCCATGAAGCGTGAGGCCCGAGGTTCTTTGTACCGAAGGGGTCGCCATGCTCAGGCGAAATATCACGCTCACCTCCGCGCTGGTCGCGGTGGAATTGCTGGCGACGGCGCTGTCGGCGCAAGCTGGCGGCGGCATGTCGGGCGTGCGCGTGCCGCGCACCCAGGTCAATTGCAGGCAGCCCAGCACGGGCGGCGGCGGCCATCAGGTCAGTACCGGCTCCCATTCCAGCGGCGGCAAGCTGAACGTCTATTCGCCGACCAACATCAACAACAACGTCAACAATTCCAGCAACATCAACGTCAACCGCAGCCTGAACGTCTACAGCCCGGTCAATGTCACCAACAATATAAACAATTCCAGCAATATCAGCACCAACGTCAATATCAACAATTCCAAATATATCGACAGTTCGACCAACATCAGCGTCAACAAGGACATCAACGTCAGCACCACCAACATCTTCAATTTCGCGGGCGGCAGTTCCAGCAGCAGCGGCGCCAGCACCAGCGGCCATTGGGGAGGCGGGTCTGGGGGCGGTTATGGCGGTGGCGGCTGCGGCACGTCCTGCGGCGGCGGCAATACGGGCGGCGGCAGCAATAACAACAACAATAATAGCAACACCAACAGCAACGGTAACAGCAATCACAACAGCAACAGCAATTCCAACAGCAGCAGCAGCTTCAACCAGATCAACAATTCCAATTCGATTGACGCCAGCGGGACCATCAACTCCTTCTTCGGCGGACTGGATAGCCTGATCCACTAGTCTCCAGCCTGCGGCAACGGGTGAGAATCCGGCCGGCCCGGGCGCCCTTGGGCGCGGTCAGGCTGCGGAAGGTGCGATCCGGGCCTTCAGTGGAGATCCAGGCCGCACCGGGCGGCGGCGGAGACGCCGCGGTCCAGGAAGGCGTCGATCTGCTTGAGCAGGCGTTTCTGGCGTGCCTGGCTGCAGGCAAAGCGCAGGCTCAGGGCGCCGTCGGTGAAGTGTACGGTCACCGCCTCGAAGCGGCCGAAGCCTTCGATATGCAGGATCACCGAAGTGGAGGCGGGGAGCATTTCCGCGCACGTCAGGCGCACACCGCCGGCCGACAGGTCGGTGACCGTGCAGCTTTGCGCGGATTGCTCCGCGGGGACGTAAAGCTGGCCGGGCAGCCGCAGGGCCGTGCGGTCATGATCGCGCCGGTTTCGGGCAGTCGCGGCCGGCAGGGGCTGGCGGTGGGCAGACATGGGAATGCTTTCCGATGGCATTGGCTGAAACAGCGTCACCCTAAGCCGGACTCGTTAACGACAGTTTGATGGACAGGGCAGCGCGGGCCTGTCCCACGTTTCGCGGACCCGATTCCGCCGGGACCGCGGGCGTTTCGGGCGCGAAGCGCGAACGAAATGATTCTGCGAACCATTTCGAGCGACGAACGCCCGGAGCGCAAGCGAAGGGCCGGGAGGCGGCCAGCCATGATGCCGGCAACGGCGGCCGGGGGTAGCCGACATGGCGGAACTGGCGAGCGCCCCAACCGGGCAACTCGCCATGCCGCGATGGCTATTTCTTGATCGGCGCGAAGGCGGCGTCCAGTTCGTCTTCCACGATGCGGGCATCGGGGTTGCCGGGCTGGTTCAGGTTTTGCTCCTCGGTCCCGTCGCCCAGCATGCCGGGATGCGGCACGGCGGCGTTCTCTTTCTTGATCTCGTCCGGGGTCTTGGTCTTGTCGGTCATGGGCATCTCCTGAAGATCGCGGACACATCTGCGGATGGACCCGCAGGGATTCCGCTACCTGCGGGAACGCGCCGGCGCGGGCGATGTTCCGCCGCCGCGGGATTTCGCTTGGCCGGGCGCCATCGCCCCGCAGCTCGCCGGTGGACAATGAAGGCACCGCCTGGCCGAGGAAGACGCCTTGACATCTCAAAATGGGGGTCAGTGCGTAAGGAGCAAGCGGTCTCTGACAACTTCCTTTTCCAGAGTAGCGCCTTCCATTTGAAATCGACGAAGCATGGAGCGGCCTACCGTCAGCATAGCCTCACGAGCAAACAAGCTTCGAGGGATGAGTATATCGCAAATCTGGTTCCCAGACTTCTTCGAGCCGTCGATACTTACGGCAACAAACGCCCCTCGCCTCTTTGCGGCTTCGATTGATTTGAACATTCTATCAAGGTCAAATTTCTGCGCGCCGTAAAGTATTGTTTGGCTATGAGTATACGGAGGATCGCAATAAACTACGTCTCCCTCCCCAGCGCGCGAAATCGCTTCCTCAAAAGGTCGTTCAAAAATTTGAGTGCCAGAAAGACGTTCGTTCCAATCGTCTACTCGGACATCGAACTTGTCAGGAGGCATCAAAGTGTGCGGGCCGCAAGGCGTGGACATAAAGCCATCCTTCATACGAAAGCGGACGACGCCGCCGTAACACGCCCTGCTTAAAAACAGCAGGTCTGCAGGATTTGGCTTTGTATTATATCTTTCCAAGATTGCTGAATAGGCGCCTTCTTTCCCCAGAAGCCCCGTCATCTGATGGCGCTCAAAATACCAGTGTTTGGCTAACGCTGGTTGTAGTTGCACCGCTTTCCAAATTCCAACCAAGGGCCCGAAAATATCTGATGCTTCCGCTTTGCGGGGATACATGGTCGCCAATACAGCACCAGAGCCGAAAAACGGCTCGAAGTAGGTTCGATAGCGAAGCGGAAAATGAGAAATGATGCTCGCTGCAAAGCGCTGTTTATTACCTATCCATTTTAAGACTTGGCCTTTGGGCGCACTCCAAGTTGTCGGATAGTCAACTTGACCAATCCAATCTTCAGGCGTCTCCAAAGGCAGGGCGGATTGCTTCATTCTGTGACCCGAAGTGTAAAATATATCCCAATATGGGATATCCTGAATTTGGATATATAGCAATACCCATTGAATCAAAGCACGATTCTAATGGGACATGTACAACAGCAAGCGGTAATTGGAGATTTGCTAAAGACTTTTCGCAAGCGCGTGGGTCTTAAGCAGGCGGAAGTTGCAAGCCGTCTTGGCGTCCCGCAATCATTTGTCAGCAAATATGAGAGCGGCGAGAGGAAGCTCGATTTGGTCGAGGCACAAAGGGTTTGTGTCGCTCTCGAAATCTCGCTGACGGAGTTAGTTGCGGTACTTGAGCAGCGCGCGGGCGCGCTGCGATGAAACCCATTGAGAAATTTCTTCAGAAGCCGGAATCGTTTTGGGCTTGCGTTCGCTCGCTGAGTCAAAAGATTGGCTACAGCAAGAAAGGCGCAATCATTGTACCAACAGTAGGGAGGATTGCTAAGGCGTTCAGAGATTTGAATCTAGACGAAGCGGCAATTATCAAAGACGGCAAGCCCACAATTTTGGCAACGGAGTTGGTCGATTATTTTTTGGCTAGAGCCGAAATATTGACGAAGCACGTAGAGCCAAATTTGATGGATGCCGATGCCGCTAAGAAGTTGTTTGAGTCGCACTTCAAGCGACTTAATCCGAAATGTCTTATTCCAATGAACAAGCAAAAAGGCGAGAAGAAGGCCAGCGCCTATCTAACGGGGCTGGTCAATATGATGATCGAAGAGAATGTGAATGGCCTTGATGTGGAATTTGATCCCGGTGAACTTACTACGTTCACCGGCAATGGCGCTCCCCTCCGTACGCTTTCGCGGAGGGTGGACGGCGCATTTCCTTCGACCGTCAACCCAACCGCTATTTGGGAAATCAAGGAATATTATTACACCACGACTTTCGGTAGCCGGGTCGCTGATGGAGTTTATGAAACTTTACTCGATGGAATGGAGTTGAAAAACCTCCGAATGGCGGAAGGCATATCCGTCGAACATTTGTTGATTGTTGATGCTCATTTTACTTGGTGGGAAAAAGGAAAACCCTATCTGTGCCGCTTAATCGACATGCTGCACATGGGGTATGTGACTGAGGTGTTGTTCGGCCGTGAAGTTGTCGAGCGATTGCCGGAAATTGCTCGTGAGTGGGTAAAAAAGCATAATCAATAACGGATATGTTTCTTATACTTCTCGCTCCAAACAAAAGGCCCGGTGTTTCCACCGGGCCTTTCGCACTTCTGACTGTGGGGTCCCGGCTCGCGCTTCGCTACGCTCGCTAGCCGGGATGACAGGTTTAGAAGTCCATATCGCCCATGCCGCCCATGCCGCCGCCGCCCGGCATCTGGGGGGCAGCGTCCTTCTTGGGACGGTCGGTGATCATGGCTTCCGTGGTGATCAGCAGGCCCGCCACCGAAGCGGCGTTCTGCAGGGCCACGCGCACCACCTTGGTCGGATCGACGATGCCGGCGTCGATGAAGTCCACATACTGGCCGGTCTGGGCATTGTAGCCAAAGGTGTTCGACTTCTGGTCGTGCAGCTTGCCGACGACAATGCTGGCTTCCTGGCCGGCATTGCTGACGATCTGACGCAACGGATACTGGATCGCGCGGCGCACGATGTTGATGCCCTGGGTCTGGTCTTCGTTTTCGCCGGCCAGGTCCTTCAGCGCCTTGGCGGCGTAGAGAAGGGCGGTGCCGCCGCCGGGGATGATGCCTTCTTCGACAGCAGCCTTGGTGGCGTTCAGGGCGTCATCGACGCGGTCCTTGCGTTCCTTGACTTCGACTTCCGTGGCGCCGCCGACGCGGATTACCGCAACGCCGCCGGCCAGCTTGGCCAGGCGTTCCTGCAGCTTTTCCTTGTCATAGTCGCTGGTGGTCTCTTCGATCTGGGCCTTGATCTGGGCGACGCGGGACAGGATGTCCTTCTTCTGGCCGGCGCCGTCGATGATCGTGGTGTTGTCCTTGTCGATCTTGACGGTCTTGGCCTTGCCCAGCATGTCGAGCTTGACGTTCTCAAGCTTGATGCCGATGTCCTCGCTGATGACCTGGCCGCCGGTGACGATGGCGATGTCTTCCAGCATGGCCTTGCGGCGGTCGCCGAAGCCCGGCGCCTTGACGGCGGCAACCTTCAGGCCGCCGCGCAGCTTGTTGACCACCAGGGTGGCCAGGGCTTCGCCGTCGATTTCCTCGGCGATGATCAGCAGGGGGCGGCCCGACTGAACAACGGCCTCGAGAACCGGCAGCATCGGCTGCAGGCTCGACAGCTTCTTCTCGTGGATCAGGATCAGGGCGTCGGACAGTTCGACGGTCATCTTGTCCGGGTTGGTGATGAAATAGGGGCTGATATAGCCGCGGTCGAACTGCATGCCTTCCACGACATCCAGTTCGGTGACCAGGCCCTTGGCTTCCTCGACGGTGATGACGCCTTCATTGCCGACCTTGGCCATCGCCTGGGCGATCATGTCGCCGACTTCCTTGTCGCCGTTGGCCGAGATGGTGCCGACCTGGCCGATTTCGTCGTTCGACTTGACCTTCTTGGAGCGCTTCTTGAGGTCGGCGACCACGGCTTCCACCGCCTGGTCGATGCCGCGCTTCAGGTCCATCGGGTTCATGCCGGCCGCGACCGACTTGCTGCCCTCGCGCACGATGGCGCGGGCCAGCACGGTGGCGGTGGTGGTGCCGTCGCCGGCGATGTCATTGGTCTTGCTGGCGACTTCGCGCACCATCTGGGCGCCCATGTTTTCGAACTTGTCGGCCAGTTCGATTTCCTTGGCGACCGTCACGCCGTCCTTGGTGGTGCGGGGGGCACCGAACGACTTGTCGATCACGACGTTGCGGCCCTTGGGGCCCAGCGTCACCTGCACGGCGTCGGCGAGGATGTCGATGCCGCGCAGCATCTTCTCGCGGGCGTCGGCGCCGAATTTCACGTCTTTGGCTGCCATTGTACTTGTCTCCTGAATTCTGTTGTTGGGGTTTGAAGCGAGCACTTTGTTTAAGTGGCCCTCTGTGAGGGCCGGGGCGCTTACTTCTTGGCCTTCTTGCCTTCGAGAATGCCCATGATGTCGCTCTCCTTCATGATCAGGAGTTCTTCGCCATCGAGCTTGACCTCGGTGCCCGACCATTTGCCGAACAGCACATAGTCGCCGGCCTTCACTTCGGGGGCGACGCGCTTGCCCGATTCGTCCAGGGCGCCGGGGCCGACCGAAACCACTTCGCCTTCCTGGGGCTTTTCCGCGACGGTGTCGGGAATGATGATGCCGCCAGCGGTCTTCTGATCTTCCTTGATGCGGCGGACCACCACGCGGTCGCCAAGCGGACGGAATTTCATTGGGTTCCTCTTTCCTAAGGGATTGAAAATATTTGATTTTAAGCGGGGCGCAGCACTCGCCTGCGGTGAGTGCCAAGCCCGCAAGCGGTATTTAGGAGCCCCATGGGGCCGGGTCAAGGTGGGCAGGGCAGTTTGCGGCGATGAACAGGCGGTCAGGTCTGGGGCCTTTTGAGGGTATTTGGGCCTTTGGGGCAACGGGTGCGCGGGTCTTGACGTTGTTCATGTGCGGTTCAGCCGCCTCCTCTCAAAATGCAGGTCAGTTGAGGGACGGCATTCGAACTTAAGGAGACCAACATGAAGACTTTCGCGAAACTTGCCCTGGGCGCGGCGATGGTGGCCGGCGTGGCGACCGCGACGACCGTGGCGACAACCGCCCCTGCCGAGGCCCGTGTGGTGGTCGGCGTGGGCATCGGCGGCCCGGGTTATTACGGCGGCTATTATGGCCGGCCTTATTATCCGTACCCGGCCTATTATGACCCCTATTATTACGGCGGCTATTACGGTCCCAGCATCTACTTCGGTGGCTATGGCGGCTACGGCCGTGGTTGGGGCGGCTACCGCGGCGGCTATGGCGGTTATCGCGGTGGTTTCCACGGCGGTGGCGGCTTCCATGGCGGTGGCGGTCATGGCGGCGGCGGCCATGGCGGTCATCGCTGATCGCATCGCGATCGGAAGAAGAAACGGCTCCGGCGTCATGCGCCGGAGCTTTTTCTTTTCCCCTCCGGCCTTCGCTGGGCCCGCGCGCTTCGCGCGCGATTTGTTTAAGGGGCGCTTCGCGCCCGAGGCCCAGCTACGGCCACCTCCCCATGTGCAAGCGCGCTGACGCGCGCGCATGGGGAGGTAGCTGGCGCAGGATTCCACAACACAAAGAGAACATGATCGGTTCAGACAGGGTTCAGCGGCGAAGGCACAGGCTTGCCATCACGCGGAATCCTCCGCGCAAGGACAGTGGAGCGAAACGATGCGCAACATCACCAAAGCGGCGATCATCGCCTTCGGTGTGACAGGCGCGCTGGCGGTGCCCGCAAGCGCGCAGTCTTATGACGACGGCTATTACGGGCCGCAGGGCTATGCGCAGCCGTATGGGCCGCAGCAATACGGGCCCGATCCTTATGACCAGGCCTATGCCGGCGATGACGGCAGTTGCGATCCCTATTATGGCTGCCCGGACGATTATTACGACCTGCCGGTCTATGACGGCGAGGTCTATTGGGACGGCGGCTGGTACAACGGCCCGTTCTTTTATCGCGACTATGGCGGCCACCGGCAGTTCTGGGTCCATGGCGGCTGGCACTATGGCGAAAGCCGTGGCGGCCATTTCGGCCCGGCGCTGGGCCGCGACCAGTTCCGCAGTCACGGTTTGGCGGCGCGCGGCGGCTTTGTGAATCGCGGCGGCTATCAGCGCGGCAACTTCGCCCAGCGCAATGTCCAGGCGCAGGCTTTCGCCAATCGCGGCTTCGGTGGCGGCAATGGCGGCGGCTGGCGCGGCGGCGACCACTACCGGCAGCAGGCCGCACAGTCCCAACCGCAGTCTGGCGGCGGCGGCCACAACTGGAATGGCGGTGGCCACAACGCGGGCGGCCACGGCGGCGGGCACCATGGCCGCTGAATGCCCTGTTTCGTTCAGCTACAGTTCAGGTAGCCGGCCTCATTTTGCAATCTTAGTATCGGGAGAATAATCATGAAGAAGATTCTGGGCATCGCCCTTCTGGCCGGCGCGGCGCTGCTCGCGACACCGGCCCTGGCGCAGCATGGTGGCGGTCACGGTGGTGGCGGCGGTCACGGCGGCGGTGGCGGGTTCCATGGCGGCGGCGGTGGCTTTCATGGCGGTGGCGGTTTTCACGGTGGCGGCGGTTACCACGGTGGCGGCCATCGCGGCGGCTACGGCTATCGTGGCGGTTACGGCTATCGCGGCGGCTATCGCGGCTATTATGGCGGTTACGGCTTTGGCTTCGGCTGCTGCTATGGCTCCGATTACTGGGGCGATGCCTGGCCCTATTACGCCGATCCCTATGCCGATTATTACGCGCCGCCCTATCCGCCGGATTATCCGGACTATGACGATGCGCCGCCCCCGCCGCCCCCGCCGGATCAGGCCATGGCGCAGCCCGATCAGAGCCGCTGGCATGTCACCCATCGCCAGGGCGAGACGGATTTCGAGCTACCCGACAGCGTGCTGTTCGACCTGGATTCGTCCCGCATCTCGCGTGACGCCGATGCGGCGCTGAACGAGATCGCCGACGCCGCCCGGAACGAGCCGGATGCCCGCCTGATCGTGGAAGGCCACACCGACACCAGCGGCAGCCGCGCGCACAACCAGGCGCTGTCCGACGCCCGTGCCCGCGCCGTGGCCGATGTGCTGGCGCGCGAGGGCGTCACCCGCGGCCGTATCGAGACCCAGGGCCTGGGCGAAAGCGACCCGGCGGTGCAGACCGGCGACCAGGTGCGCGAGCCGCGCAACCGCCGCGTGGTGGTGCGGCTGATTTCGGCTCCGGGCTCGGCGCGCGGCGACGACCGCTATGACGCGCCGCCGCCGCCGCGTTAACTTCCGATTAACCGGCGGGACTTGTCTTTTTTGGGGGCCCGCCGGGTTTTCGTGGTTAAGGAATTGGAAACGGCCTCGCGGCGATAGTCGCGCCATGACCGACCGCATTTCCGGCATCACCAGGGCGCTTGTGACCCTCAGCGTGTTCTTCGTCTGCGCCACCGTCGGCGCGGCGCTGGCGCTGTTCACCGGCTGGCCGGTGGCGATCCTGTCGGGCATCGTCGGCTTCATCGCCATCCAGCAGGTGGTTTCCGCCTTTGCCCGCCGCAGGGACAAGCGCGCCCTGGCGAAGGAAATGACCCTGCTGCGCAAGGGCCACCTGGAATTCGAAACCGCGCTGCACGAGACGCGGATGCGGCTGGGCGAACTGGACGGGTTGATCGAGGAACGCACCAGCGCCAGCAACCGCAAGATCGTTTCCGAACTCCAGGTGCTGGAAAGCCTGATGCGGGAATTCGCGCAGAAGATTTCGCGCACCGCCGCCGCGATTCCCGCCGCGCCCGTGCGCGAGCAGCGCGGCCCGGCATCGGCCTATCTCAATACCCTGGGCGAAAAGAATGTCCTGCTGGAGACCATCCGCTCCAGCCTGGAAGAGAATCGCGTGGACCTGTACCTGCAGCCCATCGTCAGCCTGCCCCAGCGCAAGCTGCGCTATTACGAGGCCTTGTCGCGGCTGCGCGCCCAGGACGGGCAGGTGATCATGCCCGCCCAGTATATCGAGGTGGCGGGCGCGGCCGGGCTGATGAGCATCGTGGACAATCTGCTGCTGTTCCGCTGTGTGCAGATCGTGCGCCGCCTGACCCAGAAAAGCCGCGACATCGGCATCTTCTGCAACATCTCCGGCGAGACCCTGGCCGATGCCGAATTCTTTCCGCAATTCGTCGAATACATGCAGAACAACCGCGACCTGGCGGGCCAGATCATCTTCGAGTTCAACCAGCAGGCCGTACTCAAGGCCGGCGTCGAGGGCGAGAAGAACCTCACCGCGCTGGCGACCATGGGCTTTGCGCTTTCGATGGACCATGTCGAAAGCCTGGCCATCGATTTCCTGCGTCTCAAGGCCATCGGCTTCCGCCACATCAAGGTCCGCAGCCACACCCTGACGCGCGGCATGAACGCCTCCGGCAGCCCGGTCGCGGCCGAGGATTTCAAGAAGCTGCTGACCCGCCATGGGCTGAACCTGATCGCCGAGCGGGTCGAGGACGAAAAGACCGTGATCCAGCTTCTGGATTATGCCGTAGATTATGCCCAGGGCTATCTGTTCGGCGAGCCGCGCGCGGTGCGTGAGGAGTCGGTGAAGCCCGTCAATGCGCTGGAATCCGCGCCGGTCATACCGTTTCGGAAAGCTGGCTAAGGTCCGCCGCCCGGTCTAAACTTGCCATGGGCGGGGGTCCATGACGAAAAAAGTCTTCATCAGTTTCGCCAGCAAGGACGCCAAGGTCGCGCAGTCCATCTGCGCCGCCCTGGAATCGCGCGGCCATGCCTGCTGGATGGCGTCGCGCGACGTGGCGCCGGGCGAGAATTACCAGGGCGCCATCGTGCGCGCCATCCGCACTTCCGGCATGATGGTGATGGTGTTTTCCGCCAACGCCAACAATTCCGACGAGATCAAGAAGGAACTGGCGCTGGCCAGCCAGGCCAAGGTGATGGTCATTCCGGTGCGGGCGGAGGACGTGATTCCCAGCGAGGATTTCACCTACGAACTGGCGACGCGGCAGTGGATCGATCTGTTCGGCGACTGGGAACAGGCGATGGACCGGATCGGCCGCCAGATCGAGACGATCATTCCCCGTGCCCCGGCAATGGCGGAAATGTCCTGGCCGGTCTGCCATGTCGAGGACAAGCCCGAAGCCGAGCCCGAGACGGCGACGGCGGCGCCTGCGCCGGTGCCACCCCCGGACAAGGCGGAGCAGCGGCGCCTGCCCCTGATGCTGGGGGGCGGCATCGCCGTCCTGTTCCTGGCTGTCGCCGCCGCCTGGGTGATCAAGCCGGGGCCGCCGCCCGTCGTCATGCATACCGCGACCGATCATGGGCAGCAGATGGAACTGGCGCTGTGGGATGCGGTCAAGGACAGCGGCGACAACGCCGCCTTGCGGTCCTATCTCAGGAAATATCCGCAAGGCACATTCTCCGACGCGGCGCGGGCCAGGCTGTCCGCCCTGCAAAAGGCGGTAGCCGCCGCCGCGCCGGCACCGGCAAAAGCCCCAGCGGAAAAGACCGAAGCGAAAACCGCCGCAAAGGCCGCGCCGATGACCGCGCCCGCCATGGCCATGCCGATGCCCGTCAGGCCGGACGCCAAGCCCGAGCCGGGCAGGCTGGACGGCAATGTCGCGATGGCGGTCGAGATGGCGCGGGCGTCGGAAAGGCGCGCCCGCGACGCCGCCGCCGAAGCCGAACAGGCCGCCAAGCTGGCCGAGGCCGGGGCGCCCGGCTATGGCGTCATCCAGGGCAATGGCCCGCGCTGGGCCGGCCGTTTCGGCCTGCAGGGGCGCGACGGCCCCGGCATCGGCGTCGTCACCTATGCCAATGGCGACCGCTATGCGGGGCAGACCAGGCAGGGCCGCCGCGACGGCGTGGGCGTCTATACCGGCGCGCCGGAGCGTGTTTTCAAGGAGCGGGTGGGCGATTATGCCGACCAGATGAACGGCTATGCCGTGGCCTATCGCCGCGACGGCAAGGTCCGCATCGGACACTGGAAGAACGCCGTGCTGGACGGTTATGGCGCGGTCTATGACGCCCAGGGCAAGCTCTTGGAGCAGGGGCTTTACAGCAACGACACACTCCAGACGCCGCTGGCGGGGAACTGAGCGCTTTTTCGGGCCGCGCCTTTGCTGCGGCATTGACCGGAGAAGCGGCGCACAATACCCCTTCGCCCCATGTCCGCCCCCCGCCTGATCTCCGGCCTTTCCGCTATCGCATCCGGTCATGACGCGCTGATCTGCGACGTCTGGGGCGTGATCCATGACGGGGCGCGTCACCATCCTGCCGCCGCCGAGGCGCTGCTGCGTTTCAAGGAGCGGTACGGCCCGGTGGTGCTGCTGACCAATGCCCCGCGCGTGCCCGCCGAAGTCGCCGCCCAGTGCGCCAGCTATGGCCTGCCGCCCGGCTGTTACGACGCCATCGTGTCGTCGGGCGGGGCGGCGCGCGACGAACTGGCGCGGCGCAGCGCCGCCAAAACCTTGCCGCTTTATTATATCGGTCCCGACCGCGACCTGCCGATGATCGAGGGGCTGGACATCCGCCGCAGCGGCATCGCCGAGGCCGAGGTGGCGCTGGCCATCGGCCTGGTGGACGACATGACCGAGACGCCCGCCGACTATGCCGATGTGCTGGCGGCGATGAAGGCGCGGGGCCTGACCATGCTGTGCGCCAATCCCGACCTGGTGGTGCATCGCGGATCGCGGCTGCTCTATTGCGCGGGTTCGCTGGCCAGGGCGTATGAGGCGCTGGGCGGGGAGGTCATCTATTACGGCAAGCCGCATCTGCCGGTGTATCGGGCGGCGCTGGCGGCGGCTGCCGCGGCGGCGCAAGCCGCCGGCAGACCGAGCCCCCAAAAGCCGCTGGCGGTGGGCGACGGGTTGTTGACCGATGTCAGGGGCGCCAACGCCGCCGGGCTGGATGTGCTGTTCGTCGCCGACGGGGTTCATGGCGAGGAAACCCGGCCCTATACTGCCGAACACCTGGCCGACCTGTTCGCCCGTTTCGGGGCCAGCGCGGGCAGCGCCTGCGCAAGGCTGACCTGGTAGGGCCATGGCAACCGTCTATCTCGATGAACTGAAACCGGGCATGTCCGCCACCACCGCGCGCGTCGTCAGCGAACGCGATGTCGAGCTGTTCGGCGAGGCGACCGGCGATTTCAATCCGGTGCATTTCGACGAGGGTTTCGCCCGCAAGACCATCTTCCGGGGCCGCGTGGCGCACGGGGCGCTGTCCATCGGCCATATCTCGGCGCTGCTGGGCACGGTGCTGCCGGGCGACGGCTCGATCTTCGTCTCGGCCAGCATCGTCTTCAAGACGCCGGTGCGGATCGGCGACACTGTCACCACCACCGCCACGGTGCGCGAAATCCAGGGCCGCGAAGTCATCATGGACTGCGTCTGCACCGTCGGCGGCAAGCAGGTGCTGGAATCCGAAGCGCGGGTGCTGGCGCCGCGTCGGCCCGCCGCGAAAGTCTAGCATTGAGGATTTTCCGCCACTTCGACGATGTGCCCGCCGCCCTGAAAGGCGCTGTGGTGGCGATCGGCAATTTCGACGGCGTGCACCGGGGCCATCGCGCGCTTATTGCCGAGGCAAAAGTCCAGGCCGAGGCGCGGCGCTCGCCCTTGGCGGTGCTAAGCTTCGAGCCCCATCCGCAGGAATATTTCCATCCCGAGGCCGAATCTTTCCGCCTGACGCCGTTGCGCGCCAAGGCGCGGCTGCTGGCCGAGCTTGGGGTGGACGCGCTGTTGGCGCTGCCCTTCGACGCCGACATGGCCCGGCGCACGCCGCAGGAATTCGTCGGGCAGATCCTGATGGACGCCCTGCGCATCAGCGGCGCGGTGGTGGGCCATGATTTCGAGTTCGGCAACAGGCGCGCCGGCAACCTGGCGGTGCTGTCCTATATGGGCGAGATGGAAGGCTTCAGCGTCACCGCCTTCGATACCGTCACCTCCGCCGGTGACGGGAAAATTTCCTCCTCCCTGATCCGCCAGCTGCTGCAGCAGGCGCGCCCCGACGAGGCGGCGCGGCTCTTGGGCCATACCTGGGCGGTGGAGGCCCGGGTCGAGCATGGCGATGCGCGGGGCCGCACCATGGGCTTTCCCACCGCCAACATGCATCTGGGCCACTGCCTGGCGCCCGCCTTCGGGGTCTATGCCGTGCGGGTCAACATCCTGGACAATGACAAGGTCGTGGCGCGCCATGACGGGGTGGCCAATTTCGGCATCCGCCCGATGTACCGCACCAGCGTGCCGCTGATGGAAACCCATTTGTTCGATTTCAACGGCGATCTGTACGGAAAATACCTGTCGGTGGAGCTGGTCCGCTATATCCGGCCCGAGGCCAAGTTCGCCGGCCTGGAGGCCCTGATCGCCCAGATCGCCCTGGACGCCGCCAAGGCGCGGGAGATATTGGCGGCAATAGCGTGATCGAGACACCGCGGCTGGTCCTGCGCCCCTGGCGGCAGGCCGACGTCGCGGAATTCGTCCGCGTCACCAACACGCCCGAAGTCATGGCGACCCTGGGCGGGGTGATGGCGCCGGAAGATTTTGCAGGCATTTTCGCGCGCATCGATGCCTGCCAGAAGGAACACGGCTTCAGTCTGTGGCTTGCCGAGCGCCGCGCCGACGGCGCGCTGCTGGGATTTTGCGGCATGAAGGTCGCTAATGCCGGGCCCATCGCGGGCGAGGTGGAGATCGGCTGGCGGCTGCGTGCCGACGCCTGGGGGCAGGGCTATGCGCGGGAGGGCGCGCAGGCCTGTCTGGACTGGGCTTGGCGCAATCTGACCGTGCCGCGCGTGGTGGCGATCACCGCCGTCACCAACACAAGAAGCTGGGGGCTGATGGAACGGCTGGGCATGACGCGGTTGTGGGACATGGACTTCGAGCATCCCAGCCTGCCGCAGGGCCATTCCCTGCGCCCGCACATCACCTATGCCATGGACCGGCCACGGGGATTTTGACGGCGCGCCGATGCTGGACGGTTTGTGGCCCCCCTGTTAGAAGCCATTCCCCATGTCCGACAAACCCGCCGATGCGCCCGATTACCGGGCAACCCTGTTTCTGCCCGCCACCGATTTCCCCATGAAGGCGGGCCTGCCCGAGGCCGAGCCCAAATGGCTGGCGCGCTGGGCGGAAATGGACCTCTACGGCAAGCTCAGGGCCAAGGCCAAGGGCCGGCCCCTGTTCGTGCTGCATGACGGCCCGATCTATGCCAATGGCGACATCCATTCCGGCACCGGCCTGAACCACATCCTGAAGGATTTCGTCGTCCGTTCGCAGGGCATGCTGGGCAGGGACGCGCCCTATGTGCCCGGCTGGGACTGTCACGGCCTGCCGATCGAATGGAAGGTGGAGGAGCAATTCCGCAGCCAGGGCCGGGCCAAGGATTCCATTCCCAAGGACGAATTGCGCCGCGCCTGCCGCACCTTTGCCGCGCACTGGCTGAATGTGCAGCGCGAGCAGATCAAGCGGCTGGGCCAGATCGGCGACTTCGAGCATCCCTACACCACCATGGCCTTCAAGGCCGAGGCGGTGATCGCGCGCGAGGCGATGAAGTTCGTGGAGAACGGGCTGCTCTATCGCGGCTTCCGCCCGGTGATGTGGTCGCCGGTGGAGAAGACCGCTTTGGCCGATGCCGAGGTCGAGTATCACGAGAAGACCAGCCCCACGATCTATGTGAAGTTTCCGCTGCTGAAGTCGTCACCCGAACTGGCGCACACCTTCATCGTGATCTGGACCACCACGCCCTGGACCATTCCCGGCAACCGCGCCATCGCCTTTTCGCCGGAGATTTCCTACGGCGTCTATGAGGTGGCCGACGCCACCGACGGCAGCCTGGCGCGGGTCAGCGAGCATCTGCTGCTGGCCGATGAACTGGCCGAGCAGGTCGCCAAACAGGCCAAGATGATGCTGAGCCGCGTGCGCGGCGTGACGGCGGACGAACTCGAGGGCCTGGTGGCGGCGCATCCGCTGCGCAGCCTGGGTTACACATTCGACGTGCCGGTGCTGCCCGGCGCCCATGTCACCGCCGATACCGGCACCGGCTTTGTCCACACCGCGCCCGGCCATGGCGAGGAAGACTTTGAACTGGTGATGTCGGCCTTCCCCGATTATGCCCGCACCAATCCCGACGCCTTCAATGTGGTGCTGCCGGACGGTTCGTTCGCGCCCACCGTGCCGCATTTCGCCGGCAAGCGCATCCTGACCGACGAGGGCAAGGACGGCGACGCCAATGGCGCGGTCATCAAGGAACTGATCGCCCATGGCAAGCTGCTGGCCAAGGGCAGCCTGCGCCATTCCTATCCGCATAGCTGGCGCTCGAAAGCGCCGGTGATCTACCGCGCCACGCCGCAATGGTTCGTGGCGATCGATAAAGCGTTCCATGATGGCAAGACCCTGCGCCAACTGGCGCTGCAGGCGATTGGCGAGACGAAGTGGTATCCGCCGCGCGGCCAGAACCGCATCGGTTCGATGGTGGAAGGCCGCCCCGACTGGGTGCTGTCGCGCCAGCGCGCCTGGGGCGTGCCGCTGGCGATCTTTGTCGAGAAGAAGACCAGCCAGGTGCTGAACGACAAGGCGGTGTTCGACCGCATTACCGCCGCGTTTGAAGCCGAGGGCGCGGATGCCTGGTTCACCTCGCCCGTCTCGCGCTTCCTGGGCGAGGGCCGCAACCCGGACGATTACGAACAGGTCACCGACATCCTGGATGTCTGGTTCGACAGCGGTTCCACCCATGTCTTTGTGGTGGAGGAGCCGATTGATCCCAACTGGCCACGCGCTGAACGCGCCGACCTGTATCTGGAAGGCTCGGACCAGCATCGCGGCTGGTTCCAGTCGTCATTGCTGGAAGGCGTCGGTACGCGCGGGGTCGCGCCCTATCGCGGCGTGCTGACCCATGGTTTCGTGCTGGACGAGCAGGGCCGCAAGATGTCCAAGAGCCTCGGCAACACGCTGGCGCCGCAGGTGATCGCCGACAGGAATGGCGCGGAAATCCTGCGCCTGTGGGCCGCCAATTCCGATTTCACCGAAGACCTGCGCATCGGCCAGGACATCATCAAGTCCAATGTCGAGGCCTATCGCCGGTTGCGCAACACCATCCGCTTCATGCTGGCCAACCTGGCGGGCTTCGACGAGGTGGAGCGCATTGATTACGGCCAGATGCCGGAACTGGAAAAGTTCATGCTGGCGCGGTTGGCCGAACTCGATGTCATCGTGCGCGGCGCTTACGAGAAGTTCGATTTCGGGCTGGTGAATTCGACGCTGTTCAATTTCTGCACCAACGACCTGTCGGCCTTCTATTTCGACATCCGGAAAGATGCGCTGTATTGCGATCCCGCAAGCAGCGAGCGCCGCCGCGCCACCCGCACCGTGACGGACGAAATCTTCCGCCGCGTCGTCACCTGGTTCGCGCCCATCCTGTGCTTCACCATGGAGGAAGCCTGGGTGTCGCGCTTCCCCGGCGATAGCGTGCATCTGCAGGATTTCTTTGCCGTGCCGGAGATGTGGGCGGATGCCAAACTAGTCGAAAAGTGGAAGCGCGTTAACAGGCTGCGTCGTGTGGTTACAGGGGCGCTCGAGATCAAGCGTGCTGACAAAGCCATTGGGTCTAGCTTAGAGGCGATAGCCACCATTTATTGTCTGAGTAAGGCCGATGCCGACATACTTAGCTCGCTGCCTTTTGAAGAAATTGCCATTGCCTCGGGGGCAAACATTGTCTTCGTCCCAACTGGCGAAGTTGAGGGGTTTGTAGAACGCGACCTTCTTGCACGGTTCGTTGATGGAAAGCTCGTGCTTCCCGCAAAAGCTTTTACCCACACGGATATGCCCGAGGTCTCAGTTTTAATTGAATCAGCCTTTGTCGCCGGAGGTCACAAATGCGCCCGCTGCTGGCGGGTGCTGGAAGAAACCCATCCCGACACCCATCTCTGCAACCGCTGCACCGATGCCGTCGCCGCCCTGGAGCCCGCGTGAGCAAGCTCGAACCGCGCGAGATCGGGCTGATCGCCGCCGCCATCGGGCTGGTGGCCGACCAGGGCTCCAAGCTGTTCATGCTGTATGGCGCCCACTTCGCCCAGTTGCCGCCCGGCCGCGCCATTCCCGTCTTGCCATTTTTTAATCTGGTGATGGTGTGGAATCCCGGTATCTCCTACGGCCTGTTCCCGGCCTCCAGCGCCTGGGGCACCGCTGTCCTGGTCGCCATCGAACTGGTGGCGGTGGCGGGACTTACCTGGTGGTTGTGGGGCTCGACCAGCCGGGCCCTGACCGCCGGTTTCGGCCTGATCATCGGGGGGGCGCTGGGAAACCTGATCGACCGGCTGCTGTACGGCAAGGTGGCGGATTTTTTCCACTTTTACGGCTTCGGCTATGACTGGTATGTCTTTAACATAGCCGACCTGGCGATCACCCTGGGCGCGATAGCCATCCTGTATGATGTGCTCAAGCCCCAGCCGTCACCGGGGCCGGGCCAAGAGGTTTGACATGAGACTGCTGAAGACAGCCCTGACGATCGGCCTATGCGTCCCCTTGCTGGCGGGCTGCGATGGCCTGCGCCAGGCTGCGGGCCTGACCAAGAAGTCGCCCGACGAATTCGCCGTCACCACCAAGGCGCCGCTGGTGATCCCGCCCGACTTCAACCTGCGCCCGCCGGTGCCCGGCGCGGCGCCCACCAACCAGCTCGATCCCACCGACAATGCCCAGCAGGCGCTGTTCAACAGCGCAGCCGATCCCCAGACCGTGGCCGCCGGCATGCGCGGCAGCTACACGCCGGGCGAAAAGATGCTGCTGGCCAATGCCGGGGCGCAGAATGCCGATCCGGCGGTGCGTTCGCGCCTGGCCGCCGACCAGCGCGCCGCCATTCAGAATTCCAATGCCAGCTTCACCGACAAGGTGCTGGGCACGGCCCCCACGCCCGACACCGGCAAGCCGATCAACGGCGACCTGGAAATCAGCAGGGGCAAGAAGACCACGGCGCCCAAGAAAGACGACAGCGGCGGCTGGTTTGACTGGCTCTAGGCACGCGGTCTTTTCGCTGATCTGCCTCTTTGCCGCCGCGCCCGCGGCCGCGATAGCGGACGCACAATTCGATAAGGCGCTGGCGCAGCAGGCCGACACGGCCGCCAACCGCAGGAAGCTGTCGCAGCCCGCGCCGCTCAATCCGCGCCAGAGCGGCAACAACACCTTCCAGTTCGCGCTGGCGAACGGGTTGCAGGTGCTGGTGATCCCCGATCATCGCGCCCCGGTCGCCACCCAGATGCTGTGGTTCCGGGTCGGCGCGGTGGACGATCCCGCCGGCATTTCGGGCCTGGCGCATTTCTTCGAGCATATGATGTTCCGGGGCACCAGGCAGAACCCCGACGACACTTTCTCCCAGACCATCGCGCGCAATGGTGGCGAGACCAACGCCTTCACCGATCACGACTACACCGCCTTCTATGAGCAGATCGCCAAGGACCGGCTGCCGCTGGCGATGAAACTGGAGGCCGACCGGCTGGCCAATCTGGATCTCTCCGACGCCCATGTCGGGCCGGAGCGCGACGTGGTGCTGGAAGAGCGCCGCATGCGGGTGGACAATGAGCCGCAAGCGCTGATGGGCGAGCAGATGCGCGCCGCGCTGCATCTGTCGCATCCCTATGGCCGCCCGGTGATCGGCTGGGCCGAGGAAGTGCGCCATATCGACCGCGTCTCGGCGCAGGATTTCTACGATCATCATTACGCCCCCAACAACGCCATCCTGGTCATTGCCGGCGATGTGACGCCCGACGAAGTGCGCAAGATGGCGCAGGACGCCTATGGCAAGGTCGCCGCCAGGGATCTGCAGCCGCGTGCCGAAAATGCCGAGCCGCCGCGCCTGGCGGAAAGCCGCATGACCATCGTGCGCCCCGATGCGCGGGTGCCGCTGGTCAGCCGCATCTATCGCGTGCCGTCCTATTCCACCGGACGCCCCGGCCAGGCCGAGGGGCTTGAGACTTATGCCCAGTGGCTGGGCGGCGACCAGACCTCGGAATTGTACCGGGTGCTGGTGGAGCAGAAGAAACTCGCCACCGATGCCGGCGCCGGTTACGACGGCAATGCCCGCGATGCCGGGGAATTCTCGGTCTATGCCGTGCCGCGCCCCGGCGTCACGCTGGAAGCGCTGGAAAAGGCGATGGACCAGGTGCTGGCCGCCAGCGCCGCCGCGCTGCCCAAAGCCAGTGACCTGCAGCGCGCCAAGACCGGACTGGTGGCGTCGGTCACCTATCGCCGCGACAGCCAGTTCGCGCTGGCGTCGGCCTATGGCCAGGCGCTGGTGATCGGGCTGACGGTGGATGACGTGAACGACTGGCCGGCGCGTATCCGCGCCGTGGATGCCGCCGGGGTGCAGAAGGCGGCGCAGTTGCTGAACCGCAAGGAAGCGGTGACGGCCTATCTGGTTCCGGGCGGTGCGAAATGAAGCGCATTCTTCTTGCGATCTTCGCCGCCATCTGTCTGACCGCGCCCGCGCGCGCCGCCAACATCCAGAACATCGACCTGGGCAAGGACGCCGAAGTGTGGTTCGCCGAGGATCACACCATTCCCATGATCTCGTTCAACATCTCGCTGCCCGCGGGTTCGGCCTATGACCCGGCCGGCAAGGCTGGGCTGGCCTCGTTCGCGGGCGCGATGATCGACGAGGGCGCGGGGGGGCTGGATTCCAAGGCCTTCCATGAAGCCCTGGCCAGCCGCGCCATCGTCTTTTCGGCGCGGGCCGAGCGCGATTATCTGGTGATCTCGGTCTCCACCCTGAAGGAGAACGCGCCGGAAGCCATGCACCTGCTGCAACTGGCGCTGACAAGGCCGCGCTTCGAGAATGAGGCGCTGGTGCGGGTCAAGGCGCAGATCGTGCAGTCGCTGCAGCAGGAACAGGCCGAGCCGCCGCGCGTCGCCAGCCGCGTCTTCATGCGCGATTTCTTCGGCGGCCATGCCTATGCCCATCCGGTCAGTGGCGAACTGGACAGCATTTCCTCGGTCACCGCCAGCGACCTGCGCGGTTTCGTCAAAAGCCACTGGACCAAGCGCGGCCTGAAAGTGGCGGTGGCGGGCGACATCACCGCGCCCGCGCTGGCCAGGCTGCTGGGCGACACCTTCCTGCCGGTCTCGGGCGTGGCGCCGCCGCCGCTGCCCAATGTCGGGCGGCTGGGCGCGCCGGGCATCCATGTCGTGCCGCTGGCGGTGCCCCAGCCCACGGTGGAATTCGGCCTGCCGGGCATCATGCGCGCCGATGCCGATTTCATTCCCGGCTATGTCGCCAATTATGTCATGGGCGGCGGCGGCTTCTCCTCGCGCCTGACCGATGAGGTGCGGGTCAAGCGCGGGCTGACCTATGGCATCTCCACTTCGCTGGCCTCGATGAACAAGGCCAGCGTGCTGGTGGGCCAGGTCGCCACCCGCGCCGATGCCGTCAAGCAGACGGTGCAGGTGGTGAAGGACACGCTGAAGCAGTTCGCCGATGAAGGCCCCACCCAGGCGGAACTGGATGACGCCAAGACCTATCTGACCGGCTCCTTCCCGCTGGCCTTCGCCTCCAACAGCGGCACCGCGGCGCAGCTGGGCACCTTCCAGCGGCAGAACCTGGATATCGGCTATGTCGCCCGGCGCAACGGCCTGATTAATGCCGTGACCCTGGCCGATGTGAAGCGGGTGGGCAAACGCCTGTTCGACCCCTCGCGGCTGACGGTGGTGATCGGCGGAACCCCCGCCGACGGACGCTTCGCGCCCGCGCGCCCGGCGCTGCCGTCCGGTGCGCCGGTGCCCGCCACGGTGCGGCCGGGAACCGCCGCGGCCCGTGCCGCCGTCACGCCATCGGCAAAGCCGGCCGACAAGCCGCTGGCGGGGCCGGTGACCAGTCCGAACACCGCGCCCTGAAACTGTGGGCGCCGCGCGGTTTTGCGCCGCCGGCCACGCGCCTTTGCTAGACTGCGGCATGAGCCGAATCCGCCAACTGTCCGAAGGCACCGTCAACCGCATCGCCGCCGGCGAGGTGGTCGAACGCCCCGCCGCCGCGGTCAAGGAACTGGTCGAGAATGCGATGGATGCGGGGGCCACCCGCATCGACATCGCTGCTTCCAATGGCGGCGCCGACCTGCTGTTGGTCGAGGATGACGGCATCGGCATGTCGGCCGACGACCTGCGGCTGGCGATCGCGCGCCACGCGACATCGAAGCTGCCGGTGGCCGATGGCGAGGACGATCTTTCGCATATCGTCACCATGGGCTTTCGCGGCGAGGCGTTGCCGTCCATCGGGGCGGTGGCGCGGCTGTCGCTGACCAGCCGGACGCGGGACGGCGAGGCGGCGGAAATCCGGGTCGAGGGCGGCGCGGTCAGCGGCCCGATGCCGGCGGCTTTCCTGGCGGCGGGCCAGCACGGCACCCGGGCGCAGGTGCGCGAGCTGTTCTATGCCACCCCGGCGCGGCTGAAGTTTCTCAAATCCACCCGCTCGGAAGACCTGGCGATCGCCGACATGGTCAAGCGCCTGGCGATGGCGCGGCCCGATATCGGCTTTACCTTGACCCTGGACGGGCGGCGCACGCTCGACCTGCCCATCGAGCCCGACCTGATGGATGGGCGGTTGCCGCGCCTGGCGCGCATCATGGGCCGCGATTTCGGCGACAATGCCGCCCTGGTGGATGCGGGGCGCGAGGGCGTGACGCTGACGGGCTATGCCGGCCTTCCCACCTACAACCGCGCCACGGCGCAGATGCAGTTTTTGTTCGTCAACGGGCGGCCGGTGCGCGACAAGTTGCTGGTGGGGGCGGTGCGCGGCGCCTATGCCGATTTCCTGGCGCGCGACCGCCATCCGGCGCTGGCGCTGTTCCTGGATTGCGATCCGGGTTTTGTGGACGTGAATGTGCATCCCGCCAAGACTGAGGTGCGTTTCCGCGATGCCGGGCTGGTGCGCGGACTTATTGTGGGCGCCCTGAAACACACATTGAGCGAGGCCGGGCATCGCGCCTCGACCACCGTGGCGGCCTCGGCCTTCTCGTCGCTGCAGCGGCAGGCGCCGTCCGCCTTTCAGTCGCCCAACATCTTCTCCGCCGCCGTGGCGATGCGCGAGGCCATGCCTGCCTATGCGCAGGCCGTGCCGATGTCGGTGCGGATGGAAGAGCCTGTAGCGGAAGTCGCGCCCGAAACACCTTTGGGGGTTGCAAGGGCGCAGTTGCATGAAACCTATGTCGTGGCCCAGACCGCTGACGGCATCGTCATCGTGGATCAGCATGCCGCGCATGAGCGTCTGGTCTATGAGCGGATGAAGAAGGCGCTGGCCGATGGCGGCATCGCGCGCCAGCCGCTGTTGATTCCAGAAGTGGTGGACCTGGACCCGTCGGAAGTCGTGCGTGTTTCGGCGCGGGCCGGCGAACTGGCCGAACTGGGGCTGGTGATCGAGCCATTCGGTCCCGACGCCGTGGTGGTGCGCGAAGTGCCCGCCATGCTGGGCAGGCTGGACATCAAGGGGCTGGTGCGCGACCTGGCCGACGAGATCGCCGAAACCGGCAATGCGCTGTCGCTGAAAGAGCGCCTGGAAGAAGTCTCCGGCACGCTCGCCTGCCACATGAGCGTGCGCGCCGGGCGGCGGCTGACGGGCGAGGAGATGAACGCCCTGCTGCGCGAGATGGAAGCCACGCCGCATTCCGGCCAGTGCAATCACGGCCGCCCCACCTATGTCGAACTCAAGCTGGCCGATATCGAGAAACTCTTCGGCCGGCGCTGACGGTCCCGCCGATTTCCGCCTGTGGATAAGGGCTTATGGCCCACGATTGACGCAAAGCTGAATCCTTCCCATGATAGCGGTGCTCGTGCGCGCATCGTTTCACGGCACGGCATAGCACCCATTCCCCGTGGATTTTCCATTTTCACCTGGCCGGAATTTTCCGGCGTCAGATATGGAGGGCTATCATGTTGCGCATTCCGGCAGTTTTCATACCCACATTGGCGATCGGCGCCATCGTATGTGTCGTCGTGCTGGGTGGCGCGGCGATTGCGGACAACAAGGAGACGGCGGCGGTGCCCGGCGGGCCGGCCATGGCCGACTTCAAGGGGTATGAAACCTGGCAGGTCATCTCGGTCAGCCAGCATCCCGGCATCATCGACGTTATCGTCGGCAATCCCGCGATGATCGCGGCTTACAAGTCCGGCGTGCCCGCCAACGGCAAGCCATTCCCCGATGGCGCCAGGATGGCCAAGATCCACTGGAATTCGAAGAAATTCTCGGACGCTTTCCCCGTCCAGTCGCCCGACACCCTGCACGATATTGATTTCATGGTGCGCGACAGCGCGAAATACACCGGCGACGACCATTGGGGCTATGCCCAGTTCAACTACAACACGGCGTCCGACACCTTCACCCCGCTCGGCAAGGGACCCAGTTGCGGCACCGCCTGCCACCAGGCAGCGGCCAGGACGGATTATGTGTTCACGGAATTTCCCAAACGCTGACCCTCAAGCCTGGGTAAGGAACCGCACCCGCGTCTCGCCATAGTCGCGGTCGTCCAGGATGCGAAAGCCCGGCGCCTCCAGCGGCTCCATGCCTTCGGTCTCGGCCACCAGCAGCGCATTGGGCGCCAGCCAGTTGCCATCCTGCAAACTCTTCAGCGCGCGCGGGATCAGTCCCTTGCGATAGGGCGGGTCCAGGAACACCAGATTGAACGGCCCGCCCGCCGCCGGGTTGATCGGCCCCAGGTCGGCGGCGTCGCGCCGCCAGATGCGCGTCGCCCCGGTCAGGTTCAGCGCCTCGACATTCTGCCGCTGCAAGGCGCGGCTGTCGGCATTGTCGTCCACCAGCAGGCACCAGCGCGCGCCATGGCTCAGCGCCTCGATCCCCAAGGCGCCGGTGCCGGCGAACAGGTCGGCCACCATGCTGCCTTCCAGCGCGAAGCCGATGCCGAAATCCTTATGTATGAGCATATTAAATATGGCCTGGCGGGTGCGGTCGCTGGTGGGGCGCACGCGCGTATCCTGCGGCGATACCAGCACCCGGCCCCGAAATACGCCCCCTGTTATCCTCATGTCCCCAGTCTCGTCATGGGTAACGAAATTGCTCCATCTGGCGAATAACACGGGATGCGGTTATAGGGCAGTGGCATGAAACATCTTCTTCTCTCTTTGATGGTTTTTTTGGCCGCGCCGGCCTTCGCAGATGCGTTGCCGCCGTCCGGCGCGCCCCTGAAGGTGCATGCCCGGCTGGTGGCGGAGCAGACGGCGGTCGTCCCCGGCGGCAGTGTCACGATCGCCTTGGAAGAAAAGATCGCGCCCGGCTGGCATACCTATTGGAAAAATCCCGGCGATGCCGGCGCGCCCACCACCATCGACTGGACCCTGCCGGCGGGCTGGAAAGCCAATGCCATTCAATGGCCCCGGCCCAAACGGCTGCCGGTCGGGCCGCTGATGGATTATGGCTATGAAGGCACGCCCTGGCTGCTGACCAGGATCACCGCGCCCGCCGATGCCACCGGCCCGGTGACCTTGAAGGCGCATGCGAGCTGGCTGGTGTGCCAGAACATCTGCGTGCCGGAGGATGCCGAGGTCACCCTGACCTTGCCGGTCGGCGCCGCGCAGCCCGATCCGAAGGTGGTGCAAGATTTCGCCGCCGCGCGGGCGCTGCTGCCGGTCGCTTCGCCCTGGAAGGTCAGCTATGCGCTGGGCAGCAATCTCGACCTGTATGTCGCCGCGCCCTCGCTGGCGGGCGCGCATCCCGCCACCGCCGATTTCTTTCCGGCGCGCAGCGGCCTGATCAAGAATGCCGCGCCGCAACTGGCCGGTTATGCCAAGGACGGACTGGTGCTGCGGCTGGCGCCCGGGGCGCAGGTGCATGGCGCCCTGGACGGGCTGCTGGTGCTGACCTCCACCGACGGTTCGACCCAGGCGCTGGAAATTTCGGCGGTCCCAGGCCCGGTGCCGCCGGCGGATTTCAACAGCAGCGGCGACAGCGGCGAGCTTTCGCTGGGACTGGCGATGGCCTTCGCCTTGCTGGGGGGGCTGATCCTGAATGTGATGCCCTGCGTGCTGCCCATTCTTGCCATGAAGGCGTTGGGCATCGCACGCCATGGCGCGCATGGCCGCAGCGAAAGCTTCGCCTATGCCTTCGGCGCGGTGGCGAGCTTCGCGGTGCTGGGGCTTGCCATTGTGCTGCTGCGTTCCGGTGGGTCGGCGGTGGGCTGGGGCTTCCAGTTGCAATCGCCCATCGCGGTGGCGGGCTTCGCGCTGCTGGTGTTCGCGGTGGCGCTGAACCTGTCGGGCGTGTTCGAGGTCGGCAGCGTCACGGCGGGCGAAAGCCTGACGCAGAAGCCGGGCTTTACCGGCGCCTTCTTCACCGGCGTATTGGCGGTGGCGGTGGCCGCGCCCTGCACCGCGCCCTTCATGGCGGCGGCGCTGGGCTTCGCGCTGACGCAAGGCGCACTGCCGGCGCTGGCGGTGTTCGTGTCGCTGGGTATCGGCTTCGCGCTGCCGTTCCTGTTGCTGGGCATATGGCCGAAGGCTCTGGCCTTCATTCCCAGGCCCGGCCCCTGGATGCTGACCTTCAAGCAGTTCCTGGCATTTCCCATGTATGCCGCCGCCGCCTGGCTGGTCTGGGTGCTGGCGCAGGAAGCCGGCCCGCGCGGCGTGGTGCTGGCATTGGGCGCGATGATCGCTTTGGCCCTGGCCGCCTGGCTGTGGGGCGTGACGCGCAATCTCAGTGCGCGCGGACGCGGCATCGGCGCATTGGTGGCGCTGCTGGTGCTGGCTGGTGCGTTGTATGGCGTGGCGCTGCTGCGCGATGCGACGGCCGCGCCGGTGGCGGCACAGACCGCCAAAGCGGGCCAGCCTTATACCGCCGCAACCCTGGCATCGCTGCGCGCTGCCAACCGGCCGGTGTTCGTGGACGCCACCGCCGCTTGGTGCATCACCTGCCTGGTCAATGAAGACACCGTGCTGTCCAAGGACAGCATCAAGAGCGCTTTCGCCTCCAGGAACGTCGCCTATCTGGTGGCGGACTGGACCAACCAGAATCCGGAGATCACCGCTTTGCTGAAGAACAATGGCCGCTCCGGCGTGCCGTTGTACCTGTATTACGCGCCGGGCGCGGCCAAGCCCGTGATCCTGCCGCAGATCCTGACCGAGGCCGGGGTGCTGGCGGCGCTTGGCGGGTAAGTTGGGCGGCTGATCCGCTTCAGTGCAAGACGTTCGGGCCGCGATGTTCATGCCTGGCGGAGGCGCGCAGGCCCGCCAGCCCCGCCGCCTTGTACTGGCGCTCCCACTCCATGAACTCCTCCACCGAGAGGCGGTAGCGCTGGCAGGCTTGCGGCATGGTGAGCAGGCCGCCATTGACGGCGGCGATCACCTCGGCCTTGCGGCGCGCCACCCAGCGGGTGAGGTTGTTGGGCGGCAGATTCGCTGGCGTCAGCACGTTGCCATCGGGTCCGATGACGGTGCTGCCAAGCTTGGACGACGATACATTCTTCATGAGGCGGCTCCTGTTGCCGCCCCCAGCCGTCATCGAGCCTAGAAGCGCAGGCTTAATGGAGAGTCAAAAAAGCCGGAGTTCCATAGGGAACTCCGGCTTTTTCGCTTCACGCTTTGATTCAATATTTATGCGGTTCGGATGTCTTGCCGTCCTTCACTTTCTTCTCGGCCTCGACCACCGCGGGATGGCCGGCGTCGGGGCTGTCGCTTTCGCGGTTCACCGGCGCGCCGACGAAATGACCGCCGCCCGAAAAGGAGGGCGGGTCGGAGGCGGGGAAGGAATCCGCCATCTGGGCGTCGATCTTTTCGTCCTGGGTCCTGGGCTTTTTGTCCGTGGAGTGATGCTGCGGCATCACCTCATGGTCTTTGGGCTTTTCGACGCGAATGCTCATGACTTCGCTCCTTATGTCAGGGTGGAGAAGATGTGGGGGAACAGGCCGACCAGCCCGATGAAGATCAGGTAGATGGCGATGAGGTAATTCAGCAGCCGCGGCAGGATGAGTATCAAAACGCCGAACAGAAGGGCGATCAGCGGCTGGATCATGATGATGTTGATATGCATCGGGCTTTTCCGGCCTGTTGGATCTCAAGCCAAGGAAACGCGCGAGACGGGTTCGCGGACGCACGAAAGTTCCGCGGGCGCGCCGGCTCCCTGAAAAGCCTTTGGAAAACCGGGGTTTACCGTATGACCGGGCCCATGTTAGGGGCTGGCCATGGTTTTTGGTTCCCTGTTCAAAACCGTACCGAAGGGTGGCGGCAAAATCCTGGTCGCTTTCGCCAGCCAGACCGGCGCGGCCGAGCGGATCGCCTGGCTGAGCGCCAATGCCCTGGCTACCGGCCTTGCCAAACACCGTGTCAGCGTCGCGGCGCTGGGCGCGCTGACGGCGGCGCAGATCGCCGGGGCCGGCACCCTGCTGGTGGTCACCAGCACTTATGGCGCCGGCGAGGCGCCGGATTCGGCGCGCGCCTTTGTCAGGAAGCAGATGGCGGCGGCGGCATCTTTCAAGGGGCTGGATTTCGCCGTGCTGGCGCTGGGCGACCGCAAATACGACGCCACCTTTTGCGGCTTCGGCAAAAGCCTGGACCGCTGGCTGGTGGCGGGCAAGGCGAAGCGGCTGTTCGACATCGTCTGCGTGGACGGCGATGACGACGATGCCGCGATGACAAAATGGAGCGAACAGCTCAACCGGCTCGGCGCCGAGACCAGCGCCGGACAACTGATGCCGGGACCGCCGCAGGACTGGCTGCTGGCGGAACGGCGGTTGCTCAATCCCAGCAGTCCAGGCGGCGAGACCTGGCATGTCGCGCTGACGCCCGGAAATCCCGCGCATCTGAACTGGACGGCGGGCGATATCGCGGAGATATGGCCGCGCAACACCGACGCCGCGGTTGCGGCGTTTCTCGCGCGGCATGGCCTGGACGGCGGCAAGAGCTTCCGCTGGCGCGGCCAGTGGACCTTCCTCAGCGACATCATCGCCCACAGCCGCATTCCGCAGGATCACGAAGTGGAAGGCATCGCGCTGGACTGGCTGGTGGAACGGCTGGAGGCCTTTCCGCACCGGGAATATTCCATCGCCTCGCTGCCCGGCAGCGGCCGGATGGAATTGCTGGTGCGCAAGGCGGTGAAGAATGACGGATCGCTGGGATTGGGCTCGGGCTGGCTGACGCACTATGCCCAGCCGGGCGGGGTGATAAAGCTGCGGCTGCGGCCCAATCCCAATTTTCATCCGCCCGCCGATGGCCCTCAGATTTTGATCGGCGCCGGCACCGGCTTTGCCGGCCTGCGGGCGCATCTGCTGCATCGCCAGCACAAAAAGCTGGGCGAGGCGTGGCTGCTGTTCGGCGAGCGCAGCGCCGCGACGGACATCTACTATGCCGAAGACATCAAGGCGTGGCAGGCCGACGGCACCCTGGCGCGCACCGACATGGTTTTTTCGCGCGACAGCCTGCCCAAACGCCATGTCCAGCATCTGGTGGCGGAGCGGGGCACGGAAATCTGCGCCTGGCTGGAGCGCGGCGCCTCGCTGCTGGTGTGCGGCGGGCTGGACATGGCGGCCGGGGTACAGGAGGCGCTGGTGGCGATCTGCGGCCAGGACCGTCTCGACCGGATGACACAGGCGGGTCTTTACCGCCGCGACATTTATTGAAAAGAAGCCCGGCGATGACGCCGGGCTCCCAGGCCGCGCGATCAGCGGTTGTTCTGATTGTTCGGATTCTTGTTGTTCGGATTGTTGCGATCCGGATTCTGCTGCTCGCCCTGCTTCTGCTGCTGGCCGGACTGCTGGCCCGGCTGCGGCTGGTTCTGGTGCTTCTGCTGATCGTTCTGGCCAGACGGGTTGTTCTGGTTGGTCATGCTCTTGTCCTTCATGGAGGGTTGTCCCAGCCTTGGTTGTGAACCCCCGTTGGCTTTCCCCGTTCCGGCGGTTCCCAAGGTTTCTTGTTTCATTTCAAACACTTGCCCAAAGACCGGGCTTGCCCGTTTTTGCGTCTGCAAAATTGATCCCGGCAAAGCCTGCGCATAGGATCACTGCAACAAAACAAGAATCGGCTGGGGAAGAACATGCACACAGATGCGCGGTCCTTGAGCCGCCGCCGCCTGCTGGCGTCGGTGGCGGCGGTGCCGATCCTGGCCGCGACCGCCGACTTCTTTTCGGCAAGTGGGCGTTCGATCTCGGGGCAGGTTCCGTGGTCGCCCTTTGCCGGCGCGCCGCCCCGGCCGGTCAATCCGCTGGGCTGGTATTTCTTCACGCCCGGCGAAGCCGCGGCGGTGGAGGCCATTGTGGACCGGCTGATCCCCGCCGATCACCTGACCCCCGGCGGCAAGGATTGCGGTTGCGCCGTCTTCATTGACCGCCAGCTGGCCGGGTCGTTCGGCCAGGCCAACAGCCTTTACACCAAAGCGCCCTTCGCGGTGGGCCTGCCGATCCAGGGCTATCAGGGCGACCTCACCCCGGCGGGGCGCTACCGGCTCGGGTTGCGCGCGCTCGCCGATTATACCCACGGCGCTTACAAGAAAGATTTCGTGCAGCTTTCGCCCGCCGAGCAGGATGCGGTGCTGAACGGGCTGGACACCGGCAAGATCGTGCTGAAGCTGAAGCCCGGTTTCAGCACCCGGGAATTCTTCGAACTGGTGCTGCAGAACACCATGGAAGGCTTCTTCGCCGATCCGCTCTATGGCGGCAACAGGGGCATGGCGTCGTGGAAGATGCTGGGCTTTCCCGGCGCGCGCTACGATTACCGCGACCATATCGACAAGCATAATGTGCGCTATCCGCGCGACCCCGTTTCCATCTATGGCGAGGCCTGACCATGGCGCGGCTGCTTCCCAAACGCGACGCGGTGATCATCGGCCTGGGCTGGACCGGGGCGATCCTGGCGCAGCAACTGACCGAGGCCGGGCTGAATGTCGTCGCCATCGAGCGCGGGCCGTGGCGCGACACCGCCAGCGATTTCAACATCGCCTATATTCAGGACGAACTGCGCTACGGCATCCGCAAGGAACTGTTCCTGCAGCCGGCGGTCGAGGCCATGACCATGCGCAACAACGCCGCCCAGACGGCGCTGCCGATGCGCGACTATGGCAGCTTCCTGCCCGGCCATGGCGTGGGCGGGGCGGGGGTACACTGGAACGGCGCCAGCTGGCGCTTCTGGGACGGCGATTTGCAGATCAGGAGCCAGCTGACCCGGCGCTATGGTGCCAAAAAGCTCACCGGACTGCAATTGCAGGACTGGGGCGTGACCTGGAACGAGCTCGAACATTCCTTCGACCAGTTCGAATATCTCTGCGGCATTTCGGGCAAGGCCGGCAACCTCAAGGGCCAGATCCAGGCGGGCGGCAATCCGTTCGAAAGCCCCCGCAGCCGCGGCTATCCCACCCCGCCGATGAAGATGAGCTATGCCCCCAGCCTGTTCGCCAGGACGGTGACGGAACTGGGCTTTCATCCCTTTCCCACCCCCTCGGCCAACCTCTCCACCGCCTATGTCAATCCGCTGGGGGTGGCGCTGGGGCAATGCACCTATTGCGGCTTCTGCGAGCGCTTCGGCTGCGGCAACTATTCCAAGGCCAGCGCCCAGACCACCATCCTGCCGGTGCTGATGCGCAAGCCCAACTTCGAGGCCCGCACCGAATGCGAGGTGCTGAAGATCAACCTCACGCCCGACGGCAAGCACGCCCGCAGCGTCACCTATCTGGATGCCCAGGGCGTGGAATATGAACAGCCCGGCGACATGGTGCTGCTCTGCGCCTATGGGCTGATGAATGTGCGCATGATGCTGTTGTCCAGGATCGGGCAACCCTACGACCCGGTATCGGGCAAGGGCGTGGTCGGCCGCAATTATTGCTACCAGACCTCCGCCGCGGCGCGTCTGTTCTTCGACGGCAAGAACTTCAATCCCTTCATCGGGGCGGGCGCCCTGGGCCAGACCATGGACGATTTCAACGGCGACGCCTTCGATCATTCGCATCTGGATTTCGTGGGCGGGGCGCAGATCAACTGCATCATCACCGGCGGCCGGCCGATCGGTTCGCGGCCCACCCCGCCCGGCACACCGCGCTGGGGAGCGAAGTGGAAGGCCGAGACGGCGAAGAATTACCAGAACTCGATGGGATTCGCGTCGCAGGGCTCGTCCTATCCGGTGCGGGAGAATTATCTCGACCTCGACCCGACCTATACCGACCGCCATGGCCGGCCGCTGCTGCGCATGACCTTCGATTTCCCCGACAATGACATCGCCATGTCGCACTATGTCTCCGATCGGATGGAAACCATCGCCAAATCCTTCAACGCCAAAAGCTGGGCGGTGTCGCGGCTCAAGAAGGGTTGGGATGCGGTGCCCTACCAGAGCACCCACAATACCGGCGGCGCGGTGATGGGCGCTGACCCCGGGACCAGCGCGGTGAACAAGTATCTGCAAAGCTGGGACGTGCCCAATGTCTTCGTCATCGGGGCGAGCGCCTTCGGGCATAATGGCGGCCGCAATCCCACCGGCACGGTGGGGGCGCTGGCCTATTGGGCGGCGGAGGCGATCGCGACCAAGTACATCAAATCGCCCGGCGCGCTGGTGCCCGCATGAGGTGCTTTATCCTCGCCGCGCTGCTGATTGCCACGCCCGCCTTTGCCGCGAACGAGGCCGGCAAATACCAGTCGGTGCTGGGCGACTGCGAGGGTTGCCACGGCAGGAACCTGGCGGGCGGGGTGGCGCTGGCGACGCCCTTCGGCAAGCTGGTGACGCCCAACATCACCCCGGACGTGGCGACCGGCATCGGGACATGGTCGCAGGAGGATTTCCGCAAGGCGATGAAACAGGGCATGGGCAAGGGCGGCAAGCCGCTCTATCCCGCCATGCCTTATGTCAATTATGCCCTTATGCCCGATGCCGATGTCGCGGCGCTGTGGACTTACATCAGGACGGTCAAGCCAGTCCGCAACAGTGTTGATGTCAACCAACTGAAGTTTCCTTTCAACCTGCGCTTCCTGATGCGCGGCTGGAACCTGCTGTTCTTCAAGCCCGCGCCCTTCGCCAATGATGCGTCCAAAAACGCGGCGTGGAATCGCGGCGAATATCTGGTCGAGGGTCCGGCCCATTGCGGCGCATGCCATTCGCCCAGGAATTTCTTCGGCGCCGACAAGGGCGGGCTCTCCGGCGCCTCGCTGCAAGGCTGGTGGGCGCCCGACCTGACCGGCGACGGCCGCGCCGGTCTTGGCGCCTGGAGCAATGACGAGCTCGTGCAATATCTGCAGACGGGGCGGAACGCGCACTCGCTGGCTTCGGGCCCGATGGCCGAGGCGGTGGAAAACTCCACCTCCAGGATGACGGACAGCGACTTGAACGCCATCGCCGTCTATCTGAAGGACCTGCCCCCCGGACCCGGCAATGGCGGCGGCGCAACCGGCGCGGAGGCCCAGATGCAGGCCGGCGCGCGCATCTATCAGGTGTCGTGCGCGGCGTGTCATGGCGGCGACGGCAAGGGCAGCGCGATCTTCCCGCCGCTGGCCGGCAACCCCATCGTCACCCAGTCCAGCCCGGAGACGCTGGCGCGGGTGGTGCTGGCGGGGGCCAAGGGCGCGGCGACGGTGAAATCGCCCACCGGCCCGGCCATGCCCAGCTTTGCCTGGCGCTGGAATGACGAACAGGTCGCCGCCGTGCTGACCTACATCCGCAACAACTGGCGCAATGTCGCGCCGGCGGTGTCGGCGGACACGGTGACCAAGATCAGGACCAGCCTGCACAGCGCCAGCTAGGTCAGCATTCCGCGATAGGCCGCTTCCAGATCGCGGGCGAAGTGTTGTGTGTCGAACAGGGGCGCGGCGGCGGGATCGAGCCGCGCGCGCAAGGCCGCCAGCCGCGCCGGGTCGCGCGCCAGTGTCAGCGCCATGGCCTCATAGTCCTGCATCGTCTCTGTCACCAGTTCCGGCACGCCCATGGCGGTCAGCATGCTGGCCGCGACCCGCCCGGCATAGGCGCGCCCCGCCAGCGTCAACACCGGCAGCCCCGCCCACAGCGCGTCGCAGGCCGTGGCATGGGCATTGTAGGGCAGGGTGTCGAGGAACAGGTCGGCCAGGCGGTGGCGGGCCAGATGCACCTCCAGCGCCGCCGGTCTGGCGAACACCAGCCGCGCCGGATCGACGCCGTGGCCCCGGGCGGCGGCGCGCAGGTTGGCGGCGGCGGCGTCACCGGCATGCTTCAGCCACAGTACACTGCCCTCCACCCGCGCCAGCAGGCGCAGCCATGTGGCGAAAACGGCTGCCGTGATCTTCCAGTTGTTGTTGAAGGAGCAGAAGACAAAGCCGGTCTGTGGCAGCCCGGCTTCGGCGCGCGATGGCGCGGTGCCGATGGCCCGGCCGCTGTCGGTGGGAAAGAAGCAGCCGGGCAGGGCGATGATATTCTCGCTGAAGGCCGCCGCATCCGCCGCGACGATGCGGTCGGCGATGATGTGGTCGATGAAAGGCGCGGCGCTGGTGCCGGCATAGCCCAGCCAGGTCGCCTGCACCGGCGCGGGGCGATGCGCCAGGATGTCGAAATTGTCGCCCTTGGTATGGCCGTTGAGGTCCACCAATATGTCCACTTCCAGGTCGCGGATGAAGCGCGCGGCGTCCGGCGGCGGCTGTTGCTGCAGATCGTGGAAGCGGTCGAAGGCACCGGCGATGCGCTTGCGCTGCGGGCTGCCGTCATCGCTGCCGGTGGAAAGGCCGATGATCTCAAACCCGGCGCGGTCGTGCATTTCGATCAACTGCGTCATCTGTGCCGTCACCGGATGATGCCCGAAATCCGATGAGATATAGGCCAGGCGTATTCTGTCATGGGTATACCGCGCTGTGGCCAGCGGCGGCGGCAATATCGCAAAACGGCTGCGGATCACATTCCGCGCGCAGCGCCGCTGCAGCATGGCATCGCCGCTATAGCCCAGCAGCACCCAGGGCGGAATGGGTTCGCCCGCCGTCACCCGGCTTTCCATTTGCGCCGCGAATTTCGCCACCCGGTCCCAGTCGCACAGGTTCAGCGCCGCCATCGCCGCGCCGCCAAAGGCCTGCGGCAGGCCGGCGCGGTCAAAGCTGTCCAGCGCCTCCTGATGGCGCTTCAGCTGCTGCAGCGCGCTGCCGCGATTGTTCAGGGCCTCGGCATAGTCGGGGCGCAGCGCCAGCGCCCGGTCATAGGCCGCCACCGCCTCATCATGGCGCAGCAATCCCTGCAGGGCGTTGCCGCGATTGTTGTGCAATTCGGCATCGCCCGGCTTCAACGCCAGCGCCCGGTCGAAACAGGCCAGCGCATCGGCGTGACGGTTCAGTTCCAAAAGCACGCTGCCGCGATTGTTGAACGCGATGGCAAATCCCGGCGCCAGCCGCAGCGCCTGGTCATAGGCCGCCAGCGCCTCCGCCGGGCGCTTCATGTCCTGCAACACGCTGCCGCGATTGTTCAACGCCTCGGCATTGGGACCGGCGGCCAGCGCGGCGTCATAATCGGCCAGCGCCTCGTCAAAGCGCCCCAGCGACTGCAGCACGGTGCCGCGATTGTTCAGGGCCTGGGGCCAGCCGGGGCGCAGCGCCAGCGCCCGCCCAAACCCGGCCAGAGCCTCGGCGGCGCGGCCCAGGCTTTTGAAGACATTGGCCTGGTTCAGCAGCGCCTCGGCGTCATCGGGGCGGATCGCCAGCGCGGCGCCGATCTCGGCCAGCGCCTCCTCGCGGCGGCCCTGCTGGGCGCGCACCACCCCCAGCAGGTGACGGGCGGTGAAGTCGCGCGGCGCGCCGGCCAGCACGTCGAGATAAAGCTGTTCGGCTTCCCCCAGCCTTCCGCTGCGGTGCAGCGCCACGGCCCGGTCGCGCAATTCCTGGGTCTTCATTTTCGCAGGCCTCCCCGGCATGGTATCTCTTTGCGGGGCCCGAAAATCAATGGGCGGCCCAAGGGGGATCGGCATGACCAAGGGATTGGACCGGCGCACAGTGTTGGCCATGGGGGCGGCCGCCGTCAGCGCGACGGCGGCGCAAGCCGCGGCCGCGACGCCCGTGATCGAGTGGAACATGCACATGTTCTCCAGCAACACGGCCAGGTTTCCCTTCAGCCCGCGCGGCACCTACAAGCCGGATGCCGCCAAGCTGCCGATCGATCCGCTGATCTCCTACCTGGGCCATATGAACAGCTTCGGCATCGACCGGGCGATGTTCGTGCATCCCGAACCCTATGGCGACGATCACAGCCTGGTGCTGGATTGCCTGGCGCGCACCTCGCCCGCCCAGTTCAAAGGCACCAGCATGTTCTATCCGCGCGACGCCGACGCGCCCGCCAGGCTGGAAGCGCTGGTGAAAAGCCAGCCGCGCATTGTCTCCACCCGCTTCCATGCCCATCGCGGCAACACCGCCTATCTCACCAGCTTCGCCGATGACGGGGTGCGGGCGCTGTGGAAGAAGGGCGTGGACCTGGGCCTAGTGATCGAACTGGACATGGGCTCCGATTATGCCGTGCAGGTCGGCCAGGCGATCGCGGCCTTTCCGGGCTGCAAGGTGCTGATCGACCATCTCGCCAATCCCAAGGTCTGCATGACCTGGGAATATGCCGATGTGCTGGACCTGGCGAAATATCCCAATGTCTATATGAAGATGTCGGGGCTGGGCTATTTCGCCACCGACACGCCCGACTATCAGAGCGTGATGCCCTTCACCCGCCGCATCATCAAGGAGTTCGGCGCCGACCGCATGGTGTGGAGCGGCGACAGCCCGCACATCGCCGATGTCCATATGCCGGGCTATTCCGCCGCCGACATCGCCAAGGTCAAGGGCGGCAACCTGCAGCGGCTGTTGAACTGGGCATGAGCATGCGCGCGGTCCTGGCGGTCTTTCTTCTGCTGGCGGGCGGTGCGCTGGCCGATCCCACCCGCGAGCAGGTGATGTCGGGGGCGGCGCGCTGCGATGGCCTCACCGACAACCGCACCTGGCTGGATTGTTTCTATGGCTCGGCCCAGCCGATGCGCGCCCAGCTTGGCCTGCCAGCGGCCCCGTCCAGCCAGGTCGGGCTGGTGCCGCATGATGGTGGCCCGCCACGGCCCCAGCGGGTTTCCACCGCGCCGCCACAGGAGGATGACGGCTTCCTGGGCAATCTGTTCGGCAACCTGAAATACGGCGACCAGGCCATGCGCGACTACAGCTTCAACGGCGACGGTACGTTCGTGGTGACGCTTGCCAATGGCCAGGTCTGGCGGCAGCTCAACGATTCCGGAGCGCGGGCAAAATGGGACAAGCCGGCGGCAAGCTATGTGGTGGACATCTATTCCGCCCTGATCGGCGGCTACAACATGCGGGTGCGCGGCGAATCCCACGCCTACAAGGTGCGGCTGGCGCGGTCTCAGTAATAGCCGTTATAGCCGCCATAGGCCTGATAGCCGCCATAAGAGGCATAGGGATCGCCATAGCCGGGCGGGCAATAGCCGCCGGGGCCATAGCCCTGGCCGCCGAACTCATAGCCGCCGTCATAATTCGCCCAGGCGCTGCTGGAATAGCCCAGGCCGGGGCCCGAGCCATAGACGACGCAGCCGCCGAGCAGCGGCAGCAGTGCGGCGAGCAGCAAGGCGGGAACAAGTTTCTTCATGGCGGCCTCGGGCGGATATGGTCCGCAACGCTACACCGGCGGCCGGGCGGCAGCGATCACAGGCGCGGATCAAGGTTAATCCCGCGCCCGCCGCCTGCCGTGAAACCGTTCAGCCCTGCACAAATCAAGGTCAACGGATCGCGGCAATGCGGGACTGGCATCGCGCCGTCCCGCGGTCCTATCCTGACGGCCTGGATCGGGGGATGAGATGACATCGGTACGCTGGAAGCTGGCCTGGCTGCTGGTGCTGCCGATCATGTCGCTGGACCGCACCGCCATGACGGTGGCCGCCCCCATCATCCAGAAGGACATGCATTTCACCCTGGCCCAGATGTCGTGGATTTTGACCGCCTTCCACTGGGCCTATGCCGTCTCGTCCATTCCCGCCGGCATCTTCACCGCCTGGGCGGGGGCGCGGGTGGCGCTGCTGATCGCCAATGCCGCCTGGTCGGCGCTGACCCTGGCGATCCCCTTCGCGGGCAGCGCCGCCTCGCTGATCGGATTGCGTTTCGCGCTGGGCGGCTTCCAGGCGGTGGACATGCCGGCCTCGGTCACCGCCTTCCGCCACTGGTTCCCGCTGTCGGAACGGGCGCGCGCCAATGCGGCGCTGCTGACCGGGGTTTACCTGGGGCCGATCATCGGGGCGCCACTGACCATCTGGCTGGTGTCGGGCATCGTCAGCGCGTTGGCCTGGTGGCTGCTGTTTCGCGACAAGCCTGAGGCGCATGCCGGTGTTTCGGATAGCGAACGCGCCCTGATCGCGGCCGGGCAGGGAGAGACGGTGCGCGACAAGGCCTCGACCTGGTCAACGATTCAAGAGATCGGCGGCGACGATACCTCCATCCTCACCGCCTGGAACGGCATGCTGACCAATGGCGCGGCGGCCTTGGGGCCGCTGCTGATGGCGAACCTGGTGACGGCGCAGGGTGGAAGTTGGTCGGGCGCCCTGGCGGCGATGGCGCTGCCGGGAGCGGCGACCTGGACGGTGATCCATGTCCGGGGCGGCGCTGTCGCGGCGCAGGCGGCGCAATGAAGACCGCGCGTATGTTCAAGTTCCTGGTGCTGCCGGGCAGGGAACGGGCCTATGGCGATTACCTGCGCGACGTGGTGACGCCGATAGATGAAGCGGCGCACAAGGCGGACACGTTTCTGGAACTGGTGACGCTGACGCCGAACGGCGAAAGCGCCTGGAACCATGGCCGGGTCTTTGTCTTCCGCGATGCCGCCCAGCGCGCGGCCTTCGACGGCAGCGACGAGGCCCGCATCAAGCGCAAGGCTTATGCCGAAACCTTGCGCCGCCAGATCGTGGTCAGCGGTTACGATATTTCCTAATGCATCATTAGTGCAGAAAGCGTGACCATGCCGTCAAAGATATTGCCGATGCGGACATTCTCATTGTCGCTGTGCTGGTTGTCGTCGTAATTGGCCAGCGATACCCCCACCGTGGGCACATGATAGGCGTCAATGAAGGCTGACGCCGGCACGGTGCCGCCCAGGGTGCGGATGCGCACCACTTTGGCGCCCCACACCGAGCGCAGTGCCTGCGTCGCCGCCACCGCCTGGGGGTTGCCCGGATCGGTGCGCCAGGCGCCGCTGCCGTCGAACGGCACGCGCGGGATCAGCCTGGCGATGCGGGCATGGGCGGCCAGCGTGGCGACATCGGGATCCTTGTCGGTGATGAAATAGCCCTGGGCGCGGATGAAGCCGGTGACGCGCTCCACCATTACGCTGGGATCGTTGTCGGCCACCAGCCGCATCGCGATCTGGGCGGTGGCGCTGGCGGCAATGACGCCGCCGACTTCGCCGCCCTGCATCTGGTGGATGCTGAAGCTGGGCAGGTTCACCGCTTCCTGCAGCGACGACGCCGCCCCGTCCAGCGAACCGACGCCGAAGGCCAACTGGATATCGCGCGAATTGTCGGGCACCGCGTCCATCATCGCCCGGGCATCCGGCTTGAAGGGCAGTACATCGCTGTAGAAGCCGGGGATCACCACCTTGCCGGTCGGCGACACCATGGACGAGATCAGTTGCGCCAGCCGCACATTGGCGTCGGGCATCCAGTTGCCGTAATTGCCGCTGTGCATGCCCTGGCGCGCTGTGTAGACGGTGACGTCAAGGCCCGCGCCGCCGCGCGCGCCGTAAAAGATGGTGGCATTGCCGCTGGCATGCTGCGGCCCATCCAGGATGACCAGCAGGTCGGACTTCAGCCGGTCGGGATATTGTCTGATGACTTCATCCAGGCCGGGGCCGCGGCCTTCTTCCTCGCCATGCAGGATGATCTTGACGTTGACCTTGGGCGCGGAGCCGATGGCGTCCAGCGCCGCCAGCATCGCCTCGATCGGGGCCTTGTCGTCGCCGGCGGCGCGGGCATAGATGCGCCAGTCATCGGGGAAGGCGGCGTTGGCCAGATCGGTGACGTCTTTGCCGCCGGCCTCGATGCTGGCGGTGCGGACCACCGGCACAAACGGATCGGGCTGGGCCCAGCGCTTCGCCTCCACCGGCTGGCCGTCATAATGGATGTAGAACAGGATGGTGCGCGTGGCGCCGGGCGCCTTCTTTTCGCCGAACACCACTGGCACCCCGCCCGAGGTCTGCCACAGCGCGGTCTCCAGCCCGCGCTTCTGCATCATCTGCTGCAGCAAAGCGGCGTTCTTCTGCAGCGCCGAGGCGTCGCCATGAATGTCGGGCAGCGACACCAGCTTGAGGAATTCCGTGACGATCTCGCGGCGATGGGCATTGCCGAAAGCCTTAACCCGCGCCGCCAGGTCCGGCTGGGCCGGAGCAGGCGACGCCGCCAGGCAAAGCATCAGGGCAGATAGCAGCCGGGTGGTGTGCCGCATGGATCAGCGCGCCAGCAATTCCGTCACCAGCCGGTCGTTGGCATAGACGTTTTTCAGCGCCTCGGTGATGGCGGCGGTGGAGACGGTGACGGCGCGGTTGACGCGGCCGTCAAAGCCGAACGAACCGCCCAGGCTTTCGATATTGCCGTCGAACACCGCGCCCACCACTTCGCCCCTGGCGCTGATGGCGGGCGAGCCGGAATTGCCGCCGATGATGTCGTTGGTGCTGACGAAATCGAACACCGTGTTGGGGTTCACCTTGCTTTCGGCACCCTGCCATTTGGGCGCCAGGTTGAAGGGGAACTGGCCGGTGGCGCGCTGCCACAGTCCGCCGTAATAGGTAAAGGGCGTTACCGTCACGCCATTGTCGGTCCAGCCCTCGACCGCGCCATAGCTCAGGCGCAGCGAGAAGGTGGCGTCGGGATAATCGCTGGTGCCATGGACGGCGAAGCGGGCCCTGGCGATGCGCTCGGCGGCGCGGTCGCTGGGTCCGGTGACCTTGTCTTCATAGTCCTTGCGGATGGCGCGGCTGGCAGCGTCGGTCGCCAGCACGAACCGGATCATCGGGTCATCGCTGGCGGCGATGGCGGCCTTGCCGCCGTCCCACAATTGCTTGCGATAGGCGGCGTCGGCCAGCTTCGATTTCGACAGCCGCGCCGCCAGGGTCTCCGGCGATTCCTTGCCCAGGAAGAGTTTGGTGCCTTCGGCGTCGGCGGTGAGGTTCTCGCGCAGCTTGGACAGCCAGAATTCCAGGGTCAGCTGTTCCAGCTCGGGATAGACCGGCTGGGCGTCGGTGACCTGTTTCTCCAGCAGCGCCAGCTTGGAATCGGAATATTCCGGCAGCCGGTCGTGGTCGGCCTTGGTGCGTTCTTCTCCCGCGCGCACCAGAAGACGGGCATAATGGAAGAGGTCCGAGCCCAGCCCGGCGCGCGCCTCCAGGAAATAATAGGGCTTGTACAGGGCGCGGCGCAGCGGCTGCACCGCGGCGGTCTCGCCCCAGGGATCGCCGATGGTAGCGGCCAATGTCGCATCCTTCTGCGTCGCCGCTTTCAGGTCGGCATCGTATTTCGTCTTGGCGGCGATCAGGGCCGGGTCCACCAGCGCCTGTTCCTCGCCGCGAATGGCCTTGAAGCTGTTCTCGATGCCGAACAGCAGGTCGTTGGCGATGCGCTCATGCTCGGCGCTTTCCTCGCCGAAGCGGATCAGCCGGCCGCGCAGTTCCGAAAACAGCAGCAGGGTTTCCGGCAGGTTCTGGTCGCGCAGGGTCATCAGCTGTTCGGCGGTCAGCAGGCGCTGGGTCGAGCCGGGATTGCCCGAGACGAAGATCGGTTCGCCGTCTTTCGGCGGTGCGGTTCTCCAGGTCAGGTGCGCGGGCGTGGCGGCGGGCTTGCCGTTCTCGTAAAGCCGCAGGAAGGAGAAATCCAGGTCATAACGGGGAAAGTTGAAATTGTCGGGATCGCCGCCGAAGAAGGCGGTCTGCCCCTCCGGCGCGAACACCAGCCGCACGTCGGAATATTTGCGGTAGGCATAAAGCTTGTACTGGCCGCCCTGGTACAGCGCGATCACCTGGCAGCGATACAGCGCCTCGCGCCCGGCGCAGCCCTGTTTCTCGGTCGCCCCAATGGCGGCGTCGCGCGCCTTGACGAAATCGCCGCCGTTCTTGCCGGCGGTGGCGGCGTTGATGGCGGGAGTGACGTCGGTGATGGTGTCGAGGATTTCCGCCACCATGCCGGGGCAGAGCTTTTCGTCTTCGCGCTTGAGGGCCGAGAAACCGTCCTCGGCATAATTGGTCCCGGCGGTGGAAAGCTGCTGGGCGCAGGCGCGCACGCAGTGATGGTTGGTCAGCACCAGGCCCGAGCCGGTGACGACGGAGGAGGAACAGCCAACCGACAGCCGCGCCGAGGCGCCCCGCACCCGGGCCAGCCAGGGCGCATCCACGGTGACGCCGTATTTCGCCTTGACCGCCGCTGAAGGGAAATTGTCGAAGGTCCACATGCCTTCGTCAGCCATTGCCGCCAGGGGGGCTGCCGACAAGGTGGCGACCAAAAGCCCTGCGATCCAAGCGCGTTTCATGTCCGGCCCCACCAAATGCGGTGCCAGACTAGGGGCATTGCGGGCAAGAAAAAAGGGCCGGGTTGCCCCGGCCCTTCGATAGGCGATGCCGCCCGGATCAGCCGCCGCCGGTCGAGGCGACCAGGTGGAAGTTGCTGTTGGCCGAGGTCAGAGTCACGGTGCTCAACACCGCGCCGCCGGTGGTCAGTTCCACCGCCTTGATGTTGTTCTGGCTGTCGGCGAACAGCAGGTCGCTGAAACCGTCGCCATTGATGTCTTCCGCGCCCTTGAGCACGAATTTGTCGCCGGGGGTGACGGCGGCGGGCGCGGCGATGGTGAGGGGCGACCCGGTCGGGGTCGCGCCGTTCATGGTCCAGATCTGGGCCGAGCCGTCGCTGTTGTTCAGGAACAGGATGTCGCTCTTGCCGTCATTGTTGAAGTCGCCGCTGCCGATGGCGGTGAAGTTGGCGCCCGGCGACAGGGCCCCGCTGGTGGCGGCCACCTTGGCGCCGTTCATCAGATAGACCTCGGTCTGCTTGGTGGCGGTGTTCTGCCACAGGATGTCGCTGGTGCCGTCACCATTGAAATCGCCGGAACTGATGGCCGTCCAGCCCGCGCCCGGCGATGCGACCGTGGCGGCGCTGTCCACCGTGCCGATGGCTTCGCCGGCCTTGGTATTGAGGAACAGGATTTCGGCAGCGCCGGTGGCCGTGTTCTGCAGAAGGATGTCGGACGCGGCATCGCCGTTGAAGTCGCCGGCGGTGATGGCGGTGAAGCCGGCGGTGGTGACGCCCACCGGCAGGGTCAACGCAGTGGTGACCGGCGTGGGGCCGGCGGAGGTGATCAGTTCCAGGTTGCCGGTGCCGGTCTGCTGCAGCAGGATGCCGGCCTTGCGGTCGGTGTCGGCGGTGAACTGGCCGGTGCCGATCGCCTTCCAGGTGACGCCCGTGCCGGGGACGTTGACCAGGCTGCTGGGGCCCTGCAGCCCCAGCTGGATTTTGCCGTTGCTGCTGGCCTGGAAGAGCAGGTCGCCCTTGCCGTTGTTGTCGGTATCGCTGACATGGGCGGGCGACAGGAACTTGAGCCGCTCGATATTGTTCAGCGTGTCGTTGCCGTCGGGTCCGCCATTGACCTGGACCGTGCCGGGCAGGGCGCCGGTGATGGTGTACTGGGTCTCGCGGCCCGTATAATAGGAGACGTCGGTGCCGGTGCCGCCGGTGAAGGTGTCGTTGCCGAGGCCGCCGAAGAAATGGATCGGGCCGGTCGAGCCGGGCGTCTGCGCCGCGGCATAGGTGTCGTTGCCGCTGGTGCCCAGCACCGTCATCACCGAGTTGGTGTGATTGTCGATATCGCCCTGCGCCGCGGTGATGTCGACGCCCTGGATCGTCACCGCCGGGCCGGTCACATTCTGCGACGGATCGCTCTTGATCTCGCCGGCGCGGATGCCGGTGCCGCCGGTCTGGATGGTGCCGCCTTCGACGGTCACGTTCAGGCCGCTGACGTCGGCGGGGATGCCGTTATAGCCGGTCGGATCGTCGCGGCCTTCCACCACGACGGCGCCGCTCTGGCCCGCCGAGCCGCCGGTGTTGGTGATATGGGGATCGCTGATCGTCAGGTCGCCGGTATAGGTGTGGTACTTCAGGTTGATGTCGATGCCGTTGCCGTTGAGGCCGTTCTGGCCGAAGCTCGGCGCGCCGCCATACTGGCCGACATTGTCCATGGTGAGGTTGTCCAGCAGGGTGTTGCCCTGGGCGGTCTCCATATAGACGCCCTTCTGCAGGATATTGTTGAACGTGCTGTTCTCGATGGTGGTGTTGGTGGCGTCCTTGCCGGAGCCGGGGCCGCCGGCGGCGCCCTGGTCGTTGTAGAAGCCCGCGCCGATGTAATCGTCCGAGAAGGCGCTGTTGTCGATGGTCAGGCCGTTCAGCGCGGTGTCGTCCGGCTTGGAGAAGCCGTTCACCGAATCCTGCATGTTCACGCCGTTCAGCGTCAGGCCCGAAACGCTGGGGCCCGAAGCCGCCACGCCGGTCAGGAAATCCTCGACGGTGAGGTTCGACAGCGTCACATTGTCGGCCGAAACCGCGATGCCGGTGCCCGCCGCGCCGCTATAGCCCGGCGCGGTCTTGAGGAAGTCCGTCACCGAGCCGGTGATGCCATTGTCCGTGGCGAAGCTGCCATGGATCACAACATCGCCGGGATTGCCCGCGCCCTCCAGGGTCACGCTCTTGTTGACGACGACATTCTCGTCATAGGTGCCGGGCGCGATCAGGATGGTGTCGCCGGCATTGGCCGCCGCGATGGCGTCATTGATGGTGGCATAGCCGCCGTCGCCCACCACCAGGATGTGCGAGGTGCTGCCGGTGATGTCGATTTCCTGGATGTTGGTCAGGGTGTCGGTGCCGTCAGGCCCGGTCACGGTGAGGGATGTGCCGTTGCTGCTGAAACTGGTCGGCAGGCCGGAGAGCACCGCCTTGTTGAAGCCCGTGCCGCCGTCGAGCGTGTCGTTGCCGGGGCCGCCGACCAGGGTGTCGTTGCCGTCGCCGCCATAAAGCTTGTCGTTGCCCGCGCCGCCGTCGAGATAATCGTTGCCCGCCAGGCCGTAGAGCGTGTCGTTGCCGCCCAGGCCATAGAGGAAGTCGTTGCCGCTGCCGCCGGTCAGGATATTGGCCTTGCTGTCGCCGGTCAGGGTGTAGGAAGCGTCGCCGTTGACGGTGACGTTGGCGAAGCCGGTCAGGCTGTTGGACTGGCCGTTGAAGATGAAGGTGCCGGCGCCCAGGTCCACGCTCGCCGTGTCGGTGCTGGGGCCCGGTGTGGCGGTGTCGCTGAACACGAAGGTGTTGCTGCCGCTGCCCTTGAAGGTATTGCCCTTGATGGTGGTGTCATAGGCGGCATAGGGGCCGACGCTGAGGTCGAATTCCTGCTTGCCCAGGGTGACCTGGTTCTGGGTGATGGCGATGTGGTTGCCCGAGGCTTCCAGGGTCACGGTGCCGGTGTTGGCGGCATTGGTCTGGACGATGTTGCCGTTGACGGTCGCGGTGCCGTTGGAGGCATAGGCATCGGCCGACAGCCAGACATTGTTGATATTGCCCTGCACGATATTGCCGTTGAGGGTGGCGGTCTTGGTGCCGAAACTCTTGTCGCCGTCATGGCTGGCATCGTCGGGGCCGGCGGCGGAGGCGACGGCCTCAAGCGTTACGCTGTTGGCCTTGGTGGGCTGGACGATGTTGCCGTTGAGGGTGGCGCTGGCATTGCCGTATTTGGCGCCGTCGCCGCCCACCGCGATGGCGTCCAGTTCGATATTGTTCATGTTCTTGGAGGGCTGGATGATGTTGCCGTTCACCGCGACGGTGGCGTTGCCGCCATTGCCCTGTTTGCCCGGCGTGCCGTTGACGCTGGTGCCGCCCGCGCCGCCGTCGCCGCCGGTGGCGGTCAGCGAGACGGTGAGGTTGTTGGCGGCGGGGGCGTTGAAGATGTTGCCGTTGAGGGTGGCGGAAGCATTGCCGCCATTGCCGCCGCCCGCGCCATTGGCCGTGCCGGTGCCATTGCCGCCCGCGCCGCCGTCGCCGCCATTGGCCTGCAGGTTGAGGGTGTCGGCGCCGATCTGGCCGTTCTGGGTGAAGGTGGCGTCGCCGCCATTGCTCCCCGCCGTCGGATTCTTGCCGTTGGTGCCTTTGGTGCCCTTCGTGCCGTTGACCTTGGTAACCATGCTCATCCCCGTTTGGCTGGCGCCTTGGATGGCGCGATCCCTACTTTACGAGTCTCATAATGAAACAGATCGCAAGGCAAGGGGGGTGGCGGCTGTTTCCTTTTGGCACAATTGTGAACCCTCGCAAAAAGCCAGGAAAACCGCCGCGTTAGGCGGTTAACCATGTTTGCGGATAGTTGCGGCGCCGCTCCGTCAGGGCTCGCGCATGCTCTCGTCGGTGAGGCGCAGCACCGGATTCAAGATGTAGGAGGCGATGGAGCGGGTGCCGGTCTTGATCTCGGCCGAGGCCACCAGGCCGGGCTTCAGGGAAATGCCCCGCGCCGCCAGGGTGCCGGCATTCTCGTCCAGCCGCACCTGGGCGCGATAGACCAGCTTGGATTTTTCCTCGCCTTCGCCAAGCGGCATGGAATCCGGACTGATGACGGTCAGGACGCCGGTGACGGTGCCGAAGCGCTGGAAGGGATAGCTTTCCAGCTTCACCCGCACCGTATCGCCCACCGCCAGGTAGCTGACATCGCGCGACGGCACATTGGCTTCGACATAAAGGTCGGCGCCATCCGGCACGATGGTAACCAGGGTTTCGGCTTCTTTCAGAACGGAGCCCTCGGAACGATCCGCGACCTGCTGCACCACGCCGTCCACCGGCGCGGTCAGTTCGGTCAGTTCGTGCATGCGGTTGGCCTTGTTCAGGGTCTCGCCGGCTTCCGCCAGATCCTGGCGCGCCTGCACCAGCGACTGGTTGTGGTCGCTGCGCCATTTTTCCAGATAGGCCTGGCGCTCATGCACTGTTTCGGCGCGCTGCTGGACCAGCTTGTCGCGGTCGCCCTGGGTGTTGCGCAGTTTCATCTGGGCGTCGATCAGCCCGTTCTGGGCGCGCAGGATGTCGAGCGTCGCCGCCGCCTGCTGGCGGCGCAGCCGGTCGTACATTTCCAGCACGCGCTGGGCCATGACCAGTTGCTGCTGCAGGCCGGGCAGGGCGCTGTCGTCGGTGGCGACCTGGGAATCGATCTGGGCCAGGCGGCTGTCGCGCTGGCTGATCTCGGCCTGATAGTCGCTCATCTCCTGGTCGAAGATCTGCGCCTGGGTCAGGCGTTCGGGTGTGTCATCGCTGCGGGCGGTGAAGTTGCGGTTCGACAGTTGCGCCTCAAGGCGCTCCACCTGGGCGCCGAGCGAGGCGACTTTCTGCTGCAGCGAGGAAACATCGGCCTGGGCGAAGGAGGGATCGAAGCGCACCAGCACCTGGCCCTTGCGGACATGATCGCCGGCCTTGACGTCGATGGACATGATTTTCGAGGTGGTGAAAGGCTGCATCACCAGCATGGGCGTGCGGGTGGCGATCTTGCCCGGCGCCACCACGATGCGGTCCACCGTGCCGATCACCGACCAGACGATGGCGGTGACCAGCAGCGCCAGCACGAGCCACAGCGCGGCATGGGCCGACAGCGGTACCGGCGCTTCCTCGATGGCGCTGGCGTCGGACTGGAAGTCGGTGCTCACCCGGTCGAGGTCGGCGTCGCGGTGGCGTTGGCCGCGTTTGCTGAAAGACGCGTCGCTCATGCCGCCCCCGCATGCTGCTGGTTCCACAGCTGGTTGTAGATGAAGTTGCGCTGCATCAGCTGGGCGTGGGTGCCGACATCATTGAGAGTGCCGTTGTCCAGTATCAGGATGGCGTCGGCGTCGCGGATGGTGGCCAGGCGGTGGGAGATCACGATGGCGGTGCGGCCCTTGGCGATCTCTTTCAGGTTTTTCACCACCACGGCTTCGCTTTCGGGGTCGAGCGCGCTGGTGGCTTCGTCGAAAATGATGACGCGCGGCTTGCGCAGCAGGGCGCGGGCGATGGAAATGCGCTGCTTCTGGCCGCCCGACAGGTTGACGGCGCTTTCCTCCAGTTCGGTGTCGTAGCGCTTGGGCAGTTGCTGGATGAATTCGTCGGCGCCCGCCATGCGCGCCGCCCGCACCACATCTTCAAAGGAGGCGGTGGGTTCGCCCATGCGGATATTGTCCTTGATGCTGCCGCGGAACAGGAAGGGTTCCTGCGGCACCACGCCGTTCTGGCTGCGCAGATAGGCCAGGTCGATGTCGCGGATATTGTGGCCGTCGATGCGGATGGCGCCTTCGGTCGTCTGGTGCATGCCCTGCAGCAGCGCCGACAGCGTGGTCTTGCCCGAGCCGCTGCGGCCCACGATGCCGATCATGCTGCCGGCGGGAATCTTCAGCGACACGTCCTTCAGCGCGGGCTTTTCGGTGCCGGGATAGCGGAAGGTGACCTTGTCGAACTCGATCTCGCCGGCGATGGGCGGCGTCAGCCCGCGCGCGCCGTTCTCGCTGGGCCGGTTCATCACCTCGCCCAGCATCTCCACCGACATCATCACTTCCTGATAGTTGTTGAGCAGGCCGATCAACTGCAGCACCGGCGAGATCACCCGCGACGACAGCATGTTGAAGGCCACCAGCCCGCCCACGGTGAGGGCGCCGCCGAACACCAGATAGGCGCCGACGCAGACGATGGTGACGCTCAGCGCCTTTTCGATGAAGCCGGACAGGGTGTTGGCGGCCAGCGAAATCTTGCCGACCTGGACATAGGTCTTGACCGCATCGGCGGCGGCGTCATCCCAGGCTTCCTCGCGGCGCGGCTCCAGGTTCAACGACTTGACGGTGCGCATGCCGTGCACGCTTTCCACCAGCAGCGACTGGCGGGTGGCCTCGGCCTGGTACAGGTGCCGCAGCCGCTTGCGATAGGGCCCCAGCATGGCGGCGATCACCGCCCCCAGCAGCGCCGTCACCGCCAGCACCACGGCGGTCAGGGTCATCGAATACCACAGCATCAGCGGCAGGAAGATCAACAGCGCCGGCAGGTCGAGCAGCGTCGTCAGCAGGCGGCCGGTGAGGAATTCGCGGATCTGCGAGCCCTGCTGCATATGCTTGGTGACGACGCCGGCCCGCGACGTGTCGAAGAAGCTGATCGGCAGGCTCATCAGGTGGCGGAAGGTAAGACGCGCCAGGCGGATGTCGATGCGGCTGGCGACGCGCAGCACGAAATAGCCGCGCAACCAGGTAAAGGTCGCATCGAACAGGATGGCCAGCACCACGCCGACGCCGATCACCGCCAGCGTCGCGTCGCTGAGATAGACCAGCACCCGGTCGATCACGATCTGGAAGAAGATCGGCACCGCCAGCGCCAGCACATGCATGGCCAGGGCGGCGACGATGATGTTGCGCAGCAGCGCCCGCTGGCGCCAGAATTCCGGCCCGAACCAGCCCAGGCCGAAGCGGCGGCTGGTATCGCCGGCTTTGTAGACGCGCTTGAGCAGCACGATCTCGCCGGTCCAATGGGCGCAGAACTTGTCCTTCGCCACCGGGAACAGATTGGCTTCCGGCATCTTGGGATTGAACAGCACGACCTGATCCGGCCCCGCCGCCTCGCCCACCTTCAGCACGACGAAATAGGCGCCATTGTCCAGCCGCGCCAGGAAGGGCGTCAGCTTCTGCAGCCGCTGCAGGTATTTCCAGTTGGTCTTTTCGGCGCTGGCCTTCAGCCCCTCGGTGCGGGCGATACGCGCCAGTTCCTTGGCGTCCGGCTCGCGGTCGCCAGCATATTTGTGAAACAGCCGCTGCAGGCTCCAGTCGAGCTGGTAGTGGCGCGCCACCGCCGCCAGGGCGCGGATGCCGCTGTCATGGCGCTGGGCATTGCTGTTGGCGGCGGTGGGTTCCGCTTGCGGCTCGGGTTTTCCTTGCGCGCTCATGGGAAGGGGGCTTTCGGCGGCGGCGCGGCGGGCTTGGGCTGTTCCGGCGCGGGTGCCGCGATCTGCGGCCTGGGTGGCGCGGGTTGGGATGCGGCGACACGCGGCGGCTGCGGCCCTGTCAGTTGCCGCACTACCTGCAGGATTTTCTCGGACGAGCGCAGGAAGGCGTCGGTGCCCATCACGATACGGTGGGTCAGGACCGGCTGCGGCTGGCCGCGCGCATCCAGCTGGGTGGCGGAATAGGTGACCAGGTCCAGGCGCACGATCCCGCCGATGACGGAGATGCGTCCGATCCCATCGGTGAAAATCTGCTGATCCATGTGCGTGCTTGCCCCGAACGGCATAATCTCGGGCTTTCCGCTTCAAGAAGCGGGCCAGCACAACGTCCAGGGTTAATTCAGCGGGCCGCGTACCGGCGGCGCGGGCTTTGTGGCCGCAACCCGCATACCGCCGAAGGTGGCGGCCAGGAACGCCTTGACCTTGTCCATCGCCTGGGCGGTCACGACGGGATCGGAACGGCCGTCGCGGGCGAACTCATGTCCCACTTCGGGATAGATCGCCATCTCGGCGGGAATGTTTTTGGCCCGAAGCGCGTCATACAGTTTCTGCGACTGTCGGGGCGATACGGTGGTGTCGGCAGCGCCGTGTTGGATCAGGAAGGCCGGGCTCATGGCATTGATGAAGGCCAGCGGACTGGCCAGCCGGGCCGTGGCGGGCGGGCAGGTGGCCGGTTCGCAGCCCAGATAGGTGCCTTCGGCGGTGCTGCCGGCCTGGGTGAATGTGCCCTCGGCGGGCTTTTCCACCGGCCTGCCATTGTCGGCGGCCAGCGCCTCCAGGTCGGTGGCGCCGTACCAGTCGATCACCGCCTCGACACAGTCCGAGGGCAGGTCGCGGTCGGCGCCGCCATCGGGCTCGAAGCGCGGCACGCCGCAACTGACGCCCGCCAGCGCCGCAAGCTGTCCGCCCGCCGACATGCCCCAGGCCGCGACGCGGGTGGTGTCGATGCCGTAATCGTTCGCATGGCCGCGCAGCCAGCGGATCGCCGCCTTCACATCCTGCAGCGCGGCGGGAAAGCGCGCCTCTTCCGACAGGCGGTAATTGACGCTGGCCACGACATAGCCCTGCGCCGCCAGCCCGGCCAGGGCGCGGGGGAAATCGTCGAACGGCGCGGCATGGCGGGCGTCGCCAGTGTTCCAGCCGCCGCCATGGATGAAGACGATCAGGGGCGCGGCGGTGGTGAGGCGCGGCTGGTAGAGATCCAGGGTCAGGGGCCGAAAGCCGTTGAGGGTGGCGTAGGTGAGATCGAATTGCGCGCTGACGCCGCCGGCAAAGACGATCTTCGGCGGGCCATAGCCGGCGGCGGCGGTGTTGACCGGCAGGCGCATCAGCACCGGGGTGCTTCTCAGCGGCGGCGGCGGGGAGACAGGCTGGGGTGGGGCATCCACCAGGGCGCTGCGCATGGCGGGCGGCGGCGCCGACAGCGCCATGGGCGCCGGCGTGGCGACGGTCATCGGCACGTCGCTCAGGGTGCTGCGGGTGACGGGCGTGGGGGCCGCGGTCGCCTGCGGCTGCATGGGCGCGTTGGGTGCGGGCTGGAACAGCCGCGTGCCGTCATCGTCCTGGGCAAGCGCGGGCAGCGGCACCAGGCCGAGCATCAACAATCCCGCCAGCCAGCGTTGCATCCGTCCCCCGGCGAACCGCCAAGTGATTCGCGCCTGTATTATAAGACGTTCGGGGCGGCGTGCTTCCGAGCCATCCGTGGGCGGCATGGCCGGCATGCGGGGTCGGGGGTCACCGGCCGGCCTTGCATGACTATTTCTGCACCCGAAAGTCGAGGGCGCCATGAAGCACATTTCCTCCCACGCCGATTATCGCCACGAAGACTATTTCTTCGCCCGCACCCAGTCGCGCGCCCTGCGCGACCTGGAATGGGAACATAGCGACAAGCCGCTGCATTCCTGGTCGGAGATTCTTTATCCCGCGCTCGGCCTGGCCGCGACGGCGCTGGCCGTGCTGGAAGTGATTCACTAGGCGCGCCGCTTATCGCTTGACGCTGAGAATCAGCGTGTGATTCGTTAGGTGCGTGCGAATCAGAGCCTCGGTTTCCCGGTCTTTTGCCGTTCTTCTCGTTCCGACGCTTGCGATGGTGGGGACAGGCTATTTCGCGACCTATGCGGTCTGGGGCCATCGCGGCGCGCTGGCGCTGGAAGATGCCCGCGCCCAACTGGGCATCCGGCAGGAGCAACTGGGGGCGCTGCAGGATGCGCGCGTCCGGCTGGAACATCGCATCGCCCTGATGGAGCGTGAAGGCGGCGATGCCGACTTGGTCGAGGAACTGGCGCGCGGCCAGCTGATGGATGGCGCGCCACACCAGGTTGCGCTGAAGCGCGAAGGCCAGTAGCAGCCTTATACCGTGAAGCCTGCGGGCGCCCTTCCGGGGTGAAGGACGCCCATGCCAGCGATCAGCTTAGTTCAGGTTGAGGGCAGTGGACGCCTGGGTCTTGGCGTAGGCATTGGCCTGAATCCTGGCCAGGGTGGTCTTGGTCAGGCGGTCAACGCAGTACTGGCTGATGGCGCCATAGTGCGAAACCGGCAGGCTGGAGGCGGTTTCCGGGGCGCAGGCCGCCACGGCGGCGAGATGGACGCGGGTGGCGAGGGTTTCATCGGCCTGGGCGGTGACGGCGGTCAGGGCGAGAAGGGCGGCGGCGGTGACTGTGCGAAGCATGATGATCTCCATTGGGTTGGGGTGATCAATCCTGGTTCCGCCCTGAATATTCATTTTCTGGGTACGCAACAAACCGAAGCAGCGACCTTTTGTTGTGCAAGTGCGAAGGCGACGGCAAGGGTGAATTCTTTACGCCAAACCTGCTGTTGATCTTCTTGGGTCTTGTCAAAACCTTCGTAAGTCAACGGCTTAACGTGAGATAAATTTGCAACGTGCCGGGAAGGGATGCAATCCCAAATCGCCCACCCGGGCTCTCGGGAGCGGTTATGTCGCAGTGCAGCAATCATATTGCGACGCAGCAACTGCTGGTTGGAATTTTCGAAAAGCGGACGTGGGCCGAGGCGCGCGATTAGTTCGCATGGGGAGGATGTTGGAAAGAAGGTCGGTGCTCTCCTGCTGCCGCGCCCGCCCTCAAGGCGCGCGGCCACGACGCTGTCGCTAGGCCGCCGCGGGCGGGCTTGGCATTCATTTGCGCGCTGGCAGCGCGCAAATGAATGGTGCCGTAGGTGAGAATCGAACTCACGACCTATCCCTTACCAAGGGATTGCGCTACCACTACGCTACTACGGCAACCGTGGTATTTCCCGATGTTAGACCGGAAACCTTGCCAGACTGTGGTCAAGGGTGCGCTGCTATAACGTAAGGATTCCGCGAAGGAAAGCCGCGATTTTCGGATAATCACCCCGAGCTATTCATGCCCAAATCCCCGCCCGAAAAGCTGGCCGCCGCGCTGCGCGCCAACCTCAAGCGCCGCAAGCAAGGCGCGGGCCGTGCGCCCAAGCCCCAGCCGTCCGAGGCCCAGCCCAAGCCGCCGCCCAAGCCCCCGCAAAATCCGGGATAAGCCGTGCTTTTCCCAGCCTTTCCCTCTGATGGCGGGGCGGCTACAAACACCGGATGGACCGTATTCGTATCCGCGGCGGCCACCCGCTGAAGGGGGAAATCCCCATCAGCGGCGCCAAGAATGCCGCACTCAAGCTGATGGCCGCCTCGCTTCTGACGGCGGAGCCCCTGCGTCTGGCCAATGTGCCCCGCCTGGCCGATGTGCGCGCCATGGCCGAGTTGCTGATGAGCTTCGGCGTCACCGTCCAGGTGAACATGGGCCCGGGGCTGGGCGATGGCGACACCATGACCCTGCAGGCGGGCGAGATCACCTCGGTCTTCGCCTCCTATGACATGGTGCGCAAGATGCGGGCGAGCTTCCAGGTGCTGGCGCCGCTGCTGGCGCGCCAGCATGAGGCCAAGGTCTCGCTGCCGGGCGGCTGCGCCATCGGGGCGCGGCCGGTGGGACTGCATCTCAATGCCCTGGAGGCGATGGGCGCCAAGATCGACCTGGCCGAAGGCTATGTCACCGCCACCGCGCCCGGCGGCCTGAAAGGTGCGGAGATCGTGTTTCCCTTTGTCTCGGTCGGCGCCACCGAGACCGCGATGATGGCCGCGACCCTGGCGCACGGCACCACCCGCATCGTCAATGCCGCGCGCGAGCCGGAGACCGTGGACCTGGGCCAGTGCCTGATCGCCATGGGCGCGAAGATGACGGGCCTGGGCACGGGCGAGATCACCATCGAGGGCGTGGCGGCGCTGCATGGCGCCGAACACCGGGTGATGCCCGACCGCATCGAGGCCGGCACCTATGCCATTGCCGCCGCCATTGCCGGCGGCGACGTCGAACTGGTGGGGGCGCGGCCCGACACCATCGCCTCGCTGACCGCGCTGCTGACCAGAAGCGGCGCCGAGGTCACGACCACCGATCGCGGCGTGAAAGTACATATGAACGGTTCGCGGCCGCGCGCGGCCGATGTCACCACCGCGCCCTATCCGGGTTTTCCCACCGACCTGCAGGCCCAGATCATGGCGCTGATGACGGTGGCGGACGGCACTTCGGTGGTGAAGGAAAAGATTTTCGAGAACCGCTTCATGCATGTGCCGGAACTGGCGCGCATGGGCGCGGATGTGCGCATCGACGGCGACACCGCCACGGTGCGCGGGGTCAAGACGCTCAAGGGCGCCCAGGTGATGGCGACCGACCTGCGCGCCTCGGTGTCGCTGGTGCTGGCCGGGCTGGCGGCGGAAGGCGAGACGGTGGTGGGCCGGGTCTATCACCTGGATCGCGGCTTCGACCGGCTGGAAGAGAAGCTCTCCCGCGTCGGCGCCGATATCGCGCGGATCAGCGAATGATAAAGCTGGCGGCGGAAGATGCCGAAGACCTGGAAGTGCTGTCGGCGCGGCTGCAGGATGCGGTGGTCAAGCTCAAGAACCTGACCTGGCTGCCCAGGAAGCGGCGCTTTGCGGCGGTGGTCAACCGCCTGCAATGGGAGACGGGCGGCAAGACGCGGGTGCGCGCCGGGCTGCATTTCGACGGCGTGCTGAAGGTGCAGTCGCAGAAGGTCAAGCTGGGCGCGGGCGAGGCGGTGGTGTCGGTGCTGGCGCTGAAGTTCACGCCTAATGGCGGCGAAGATCCCGGCGGTGTGATCGAGATCGTGCTGGCGGGCGGCGGCGGGCTGCGGCTGACGGTGGAATGTATTGACGCCGAGCTGGCCGACATGACCGGGCCCTGGGCGGCCATCGGTACGCCTGACCATGAGAGAATATAATGGCGCGCCGGCTGAACGCGTCTGACGCATCCTTCGATGCGGACTTCCAGAAATTGCTCTTTGCCAAGCGCGAGGAGGAGGAAGACGTTGCCGCCGTGGTGCGCGGCATCATCGCCGATGTGCGCGCGCGCGGCGATGCGGCGGTGATCGAACTGACCAACCGTTTCGACCATGCGGGCGTGACGGCGGCGACCCTGAAACTGTCGGCCGCCGAGATTGACGCAGCGCTGGTCAAGGTCACCTCCGAACAGTTCGCGGCCATCGAAACCGCCGCCACCCGCATCGAGGCCTATCACAAGCGCCAGGTGCCGGCCGACGACCGCTTCACAGACGACACCGGCGCGCTGCTGGGCTGGCGCTGGACCAGCGTGGACAGCGTCGGCCTGTATGTGCCCGGCGGCACGGCGTCATACCCGTCCTCGGTGCTGATGAATGCCATTCCCGCCCATGTCGCGGGCGTGGCGCGCATCGTGATGGTGACGCCGGCCTCGGGTGGCGTGCTGAACCCGCTGGTGCTGGCGGCGGCGCGCCGCGCCGGGGTCTCGGAAATCTATCGCGTCGGCGGCGCGCAAGCGGTAGCGGCGCTGGCCTACGGCACCCAAACCATCGCGGCGGTGGACAAGATCGTCGGCCCCGGCAACGCCTATGTCGCCGCCGCCAAGCGCGAAGTGTTCGGCCAGGTCGGCATCGACAGCGTCGCGGGGCCATCGGAAATCCTGGTCATCGCCGACGGCCACAACGACCCGGAATGGATCGCCGCCGACCTGCTCAGCCAAGCCGAACATGATGCCTCGTCGCAATCCATCCTGATCACCGACGATGCCGGTTTCGCCGACAAGGTGGCCGAGGCCGCCGCCCGCCAGATCGCCATCCTGCCGCGCCGCGAGATCGCCTCCAAAAGCTGGAACGACTATGGCGCCATCATTGTGGTGGAGGCGCTGGACGATGCCGCGCCGCTAGCCGACGCCTTTGCCCCGGAACATCTGGAAATCGCCACCGACGAGCCGGAAGCCTTCTCGAAAAAGGTCCGCCACGCCGGCGCGATCTTCCTGGGGCGGCACACCCCCGAAGCGATGGGCGATTACATCGCCGGGCCCAACCATGTGCTGCCGACCTCGCGCACGGCGCGCTTTTCCTCCGGCCTGTCGGTGCTGGATTTCATGAAGCGCACCACCTTGCTGGGGCTGGACGCGCGCAGCATCGCCGCCCTGGGCCCCGATGCGCTGGTGCTGGCCGAGGCCGAAGGGCTTGAGGCGCACGCCCGCTCCATCGCCGCCCGCCTGAACCGCCCCACTTCACCTGGAAAAGACTGAGACTTGGACTACCGCCTGACCGCGATCACCCTCGACGAACACAGCGTCGTGCAGCGCAGCCGCGCCATCGAGCAGGAACGCGAAGTCGCCATCTATGACCTTTTGGAAGCCAATGTCTTCCGGCCGATAGGCTCGCCCGGCGGGCCGTACCGTCTGGTGCTGGGGGTGGAAGAGACCCGCCTGGTGCTGGACATCCGCCTGGAAGACGCCCGCGCCCATGGCAAGGTGATGTTGTCGCTGACGCCGCTGCGCAAGGTGGTGAAGGACTATTTCCTGATCTGCGAAAACTATTACAAGGCGATCCGCACCGCGCCGCCGCACCAGATCGAGGCGCTCGACATGGCGCGAAAGACCGTCCATGACGAGGGCGCGCGGGAGTTGCAGGCGCGCCTGGAAGGCAAGGTGGCAACCGACTTCGACACCGCGCGGCGGCTGTTCACCCTGGTCTGCGTGCTGCAGATGCGAGGTTGAATGGGCGCATCGCCGAAAGCCGTGCTGATCGCCTGCACCATGAATGCGGTGCGTTCGCCCATGGCGGCGGCGATGCTGCGCCATCTGGCCGGTCATCTTCAAGGACGTGGGGGCCTGTATGTCGAGTCGGCGGGGGTGCGGGCGGGCGAACTGGACCCGCTGGCGGTTCAGGCGATGGACGAGATCGGGCTGGAAATCGCGGCCCACAAGCCCCGCCGCTTCGAGGACCTGGAAGACGGCTCTTTCGATCTGGTCATCACTTTGTCGCCCGAGGCCCAGCACAAGGCGATGGAACTGACCCGCACCGCCGACACCCAGGTGGAATACTGGCCGACCATGGACCCGACCGCCGTGGAAGGCTCGCGCGAGCAGCGCCTGGCGGCCTACCGCGCCGTGCGCGACCAGCTGATGGAGCGGCTAAAGGGCCGCTTTCTGACCCCTGCGGCGGCCGATACCTGAGGAGAAATGGCTGGAAAGTCTTGCTTTCTGGCCTTTCCCGCCCTATCTCACCCCCCTGTCACGCGCCACCAGAGGATCATTTTGTCCAAGGAAGAATTGCTGGAGTTCGAAGGTATTGTCGAGGAGCTCCTGCCCAATGCGACCTTCCGCGTGAAGCTGATCGCCAACGACCACATCATCATCGCCCATACCGCCGGCAAGATGCGCAAGAACCGCATCCGCGTGCTGACGGGCGACAAGGTGATGATCGAGATGACGCCCTATGACCTGACCAAGGGCCGCATCACTTATCGCTTCCGGTAACTTGCTGATCCTGGCCAGCGAGAGCCCGCGCCGCGCCGCCTTGCTGGCGCAGGTGGGCATCGTGCCCGACGCCATTCTTCCCGCCGATATTGACGAAAGCGTTCGCAAGGCCGAGCAGCCGCGCGCCCATGCCCTGCGCCTGGCGACGCAAAAGGCGCGCAAGGTTGCGGCCCAGCGCCCCGGCGCCTTCGTGCTGGCCGCCGATACGGTGGTGGCCTGTGGCCGGCGCATCCTGCCCAAGGCGCTGGATGCGGCGATGGTCGGCGATTGCTTGGCGCTGCTGTCGGGCCGCCGCCACCAGGTGCTGACGGCGGTGGCGCTGGTGACGCCGGACGGACGGCTGCGCACACGGGTGGCGCTGACACGGGTGACGGTCCTGCGGCTGGGCGCGGAGCAGGTCGCCCGCTATGTCGAATGCCGCGAAGGCGAGGGCAAGGCCGGCGGCTATGCCATCCAGGGGCGTTTCGAGGCCCATATAAAAGAGATCGCCGGTTCCTATTCCAATGTGGTCGGGCTGCCGCTGGCCCTGACCGTTTCGCTGCTGGCGGGAGCCGGCCTTGAGCGCTAAGGGGGCCGCCAAATGCCCCATCTGCGGCAAGCCCACCCAGCAGGGGTTCAAACCCTTCTGTTCCAAGCGTTGCGCCGATGTGGACCTGCACAGCTGGCTGAAGGGCGGCTATGCCATTCCGGGCGCCCCGGCGGACCCCGCATCCCCCGGGAATCTCTTGGAAAAGGACTCCGACGAGGATTAACGGCGGGACTCTGGACAGGGCGGGGACCATCGCCTAATAAGCCCCTCCGCCACGTGTTGGCCGTGCCCAGGTAGCTCAGTCGGTAGAGCAGCGGATTGAAAATCCGCGTGTCGGCAGTTCGATTCTGTCCCTGGGCACCATATATCTCCTTATCTACTTGGCATTATTGCGTTTTCCCCGGTGGGTGAATCATCTACCCCACCGAAAATCCTCACTAGCCATTGAAATCATTAAGTTTACCGAAGGGGAGACGGCACAAACCACCGAACAAACTACCGCGTGATCACGCAGGGGCTCGTCAAAGGTCGTGAGGGCTAGTCGTCCTTCAACGCGACACCGAGAAAGACCGCGATACGGTCGGCGATTTCCATTGCGTGCGTCTCCAGGGCAAAATGGCCTGACTCCACGAACTGGATTTCCGCGGCGGGAATATCGCGCGCGAATGCTGCGGCGCCGGGAGGCAGGAAATAAATGTCGTTGCGGCCCCAAACGGCGAGAAGCGGCGGCTGGTGATCCCGGAAGTATTGCTGCCACGCGGGATAGAGCGCGACATTGGTCCGATAATCGTAGATCAAGTCGAGTTGGATTTCATCCATGCCGGGCCGTGCCAGATACGCGATGTCCAGATTGTATCCATCCGGCGAGACCCGCGATGAGTCCGCGCCTTCTAGATATTGGAAGCGGGTTGCCTCGGGCGTGAGGGCGGCCCGGCAGGCATCGCGCGATTCCTGCGTACCGTCTGCCCAATATTTCTGATACGGCGACCAGGCGGTGCTCAACCCTTCAAGATAGGCATTGCCGTTCTGGCTGATGATGGCCGTAACCCGTTCCGGGTGGGCCGCGCCCAAGCGGAAGCCCGTCGGGGCGCCATAGTCGAAGACATAAATGGCGTAGCGGCTAAGACCGATGGCCTGGGTGAAGTCATCCACCACCTTCGATAAGTTGTCGAAGGTGAAGGCGAACTGGCCGCGCGGCGGCGCCTGGGTCAGGCCGAAGCCGGGCAGGTCGGGCGCGATCAGGCGGAAAGAGTGTTCCAGGCGCGGAATAAGGTCGCGAAACATATGGCTGGACGTGGGATAGCCGTGCAGCAGTAGGATGACCGGCGCATCCTTGGGTCCGGCTTCCCGGTAGAACACGTCGATCTCGCCGACTTTCTGGCTGAGATATTGAACGGACATTTTCGTTCCTTTCCGATTTGCGCTGCCGGTAGTGGATGTGCCAGCTGAATGGTGACGGTGAATCAAAGACCCAGTTCGCTCAGCCCCGGATGGTCGTCCGGGCGGCGGCCCAGCAGCCAATGGAATTTCCGGTCGGCTTCTCTGATGGGCAGGTCATTGATGCTGGCGAAGCGGCGGCGCATCAGACCGTGCTCGTCAAATTCCCAATTTTCATTGCCATAGGCTCGAAACCAGTTGCCGCTGTCGTCACGGAACTCGTAGGCAAAGCGCACGGCCATACGGTTGATGCGGAAACCCCATATCTCTTTGATGAGCCGGTAGTCATGCTCGCGCGCCCATTTGCGGGCGAGAAACGCCTCAATCTCGGCCCGTCCGGTGACGAACTCGGCGCGATTGCGCCACACGCTGTCCACGGTATAGGCCAGCGCTACGCGCGCCGGATCGTGGCTGTTCCAGGCATCTTCCGCAAGCCGAGCTTTCTGCACGGTAGTCTCTTCGTTGAAGGGCGGCAGCGGCGGGCGATCCATTGTGATTTGTCCTTAAAAGGAAGGACCGGCGGCTATCACCGCCGGTCCTGTTCATCGTCAGGCTGCCTGGCGTGCGTTCACGACCGGGAAGTCGATTTCGGTGTCGAGCGCGATGTTGAGATAGTTGGTCCAGACACTGAGTGCGACATGCTGAATGATCTCGATCACCTGGGCGTCGGTGTAACCGGCATCTTTGACGGCTTTCACGTCACCCTCACTGACATGGCCGCGCTCGCGGGCGATCTTGGCGGCGAAGCGCACCGCGGCATCGGCCTTGGGATCGTTGGAGGCACCGGAGCGGTTGGCGGTGATCTCCGCGTCGTCCAGCTTGGCGAGGTTCTTGGCGAGATAGGCATGGGCGGACAGGCAATAATCGCAGCCATTGACTTCGGCGACCGCCAGAGCAATCCGCTCGCCCAGCTGCGCGGGAATGGCGCCCTTGGACAGCGCACCGGAGAGGCTCAGATAGCCTTCCAGGGCGGCGGGGCTGGTGGCAACGAGGCGAAACAGATTGGGCACGACGCCCAGTGACTTCTTCACAGCCTCGAGGCCGGCGTGGGAAGCGGCGGGCGCGGCTTCGATGGTGGGCGGGGTGGCGATGCGGGACATGCGAGTTTCCTTCCGAGCACGCCGGATCAGCCCGGCTGCCTGTTGTTAGGTCCTTCCAGATTTTATGTTCAGACGCTATCTTCGGAAGGATTCCTCTTGAAATGTGGAAACTGGCATGGACAGGCTTGAAGCGATGACGGTGCTTGTCAAAGCGGTGGAGGCGGGAAGCTTGTCGGCCGCGGCGCGGCAGCTGGGCACGCCGCTTCCCACGGTGAGCCGGAAGATTTCTGAACTGGAAGCCTATCTCAACACCAGCCTGCTGATCCGCTCCCGCGCCGGTCTCACCCTCACCGAAGCCGGTCATAGTTTTGTCGCTGCCGCCAGATCCATCCTGGTGGACGTTACCGAGGCCGAACGTGCTGCTTCCGGCGAATACACCGCACCCACCGGCGAGCTGGTGGTGACAGCGCCCATCGTCTTCGGGCGGCTTCATATGTTGCCGGTCATCACCGATTTCCTGGCGGCCTATCCCGATGTGTCGGTTCGCCTGGTACAGAGCGACCGCATTGCGCACTTTATCGAAGAACATATCGACGTGGCCCTGCGGATCGGCGATCTACCGGATAGCGAGTTGACCGCCACGCGCTTGGGTGAAGTCCGGCGCGTCGTGTGTGGCGCACCCGATTACTTCAAACGCCATGGCGCTCCGAAAACGCCCGGTGACCTTGCGCGGCACGCAATTGTCGAAGCGCAGGCCATGGGAGAACCTGGGGTCTGGCGCCTGGGCCGGGACGAAGACCGGGCCGTTGGCCTCCATTCCAGACTGGTCGTCAATACGTCGGAAGCTGCCATTGACGCGGCGGTTGCCGGGGTCGGTTTGACGCGGATCCTGTCTTATCAAGTCGCGGATCGCGTCAAGGAGAAGATCCTGAAGATTGTGTTGGCCGGCTTCGAGCCGAAACCCTGGCCGGTGCATCTCGTCTACCGAGGCAATGTCCGAGTGCCCCTCAAATTGCGGGCCTTCATGGACTTTACCGCGCCACGCCTGCGCCAAAGACTGGGCAACGCCAGGTTGTCCTAAGCGGTGGACGCTCCGCCGATTTTGCCGGAGAGCACTTGGGCGTACACGCTGTTGGCTCCAGCTGTGGTCCGTGGCCGCATCGCATTTGGAGCGCTACCCTACCTTATGCACGATGAGCCTTTTACGCAGGGTACCAATTCACGCGCCGTCCGGCCTATCCCAGAAACGCAGATTCCGGCACGCAGCAAGAAAGGTCTTTACGTCGGCCCGCTTCTCAAGCGGCAGGAAGCCTTTGTCGGGCTTGGGCGGCAAGCCGGCCTTGGCGAACAGGGATTTCGTGGCGGCGGTGAAGCCGATGAACTTGTAATGAGCATAGGCGTCGGCGACGAAATCGCGTGCCGATGGCAACGCCAAAAGCACCTTGGCACCGTCCTCTGAGGCCAGGATCGCGACCGCATCGAATAGCACCGAGGGCCCGCCGTCGATCTTGTGGTGGGCCGGGATCAGCGTACCATTGACCGCAGTGACGCCGCCGACAGCGGGGGCGATGCGTTCCACGGTCGCGCCTTCTTTCCGGGAGGCGTCTTCAAGCGCTACCAGAAGCGCATCGTCAATGCCATCCGTGATTAGCACGCCCAGCTTGCGGCCCTTGAAGCTGCCCGGCGGATTCTTGAGAATGCTAAGTGCATCCGATGGCGCCAGCTTGGTGTTGGTCGCCATGGCGGCCTTCGCCGCCTTAGGCAGGCTCGACAGGCCGAGACCCTTCGCGACAGCGTTCACGAGGTCCGGGTGGATATTGACGAGGTGGGAGACCACACGCTCGCGGATATCAGGCCGTTCGACCTTGCTCAGTTCGAACACCAACGCGTCGGCGATATGCTTCTGCTCGATGGCGGTCTGGCTCATGAAGAACTGGCGCGCCTGGCTGTAATGGTCGGCGAAGCTTTCGGCCCGCAGCCGCGCCTTTGGACCGTCTGCTTCTTCTGGGAGAGAGGTGAAACCGCGTTCGGGAGATTCTCGCGGGCCGCCCTCGGCACCCCAGGAGTTCGGCTCGTAATTGGCGCGTCCCTTGGGATTGTGGAACGCCATGTGCCCATCTTGCTGGAAGTGATGGAACGGGCATTTGGGCGCGTTGATCGGCAATTGTACAAAGTTCGGGCTTCCGAGCCGCTTCAACTGCGTGTCGAGATAGGAGAAGTTGCGGCCCTGCAACAACGGGTCGTTGGAAAAGTCGATGCCGGGCACGACATTCTGGGTCATGAAGGCAACCTGCTCGGTCTCGGCAAAGAAATTGTCCGGCATACGGTTCAGCACCATGCGACCGACGGGTTTGGCAGGGAGGATCTCTTCCGGGATCAGCTTGGTGGGGTCAAGCACATCGAAATCGAAACTGTCTGCGAATTTCTGGTCGAAGGTCTGCAGACGTAGTTCCCATTCCGGGAAGTCGCCGCTCTGAATCGCATTCCACAGATCGCGGCGATGAAAGTCCGGATCGGCACCGTTGATCTTCACCGCTTCGTTCCAGCACACCGACTGCATGCCGAGCTTGGGCTTCCAGTGGAATTTGACGAAGGTCGAGCGGCCCTTGACATTGACCAGCCGGAAGGTATGGACACCGAAGCCTTCCATGAAGCGGAAGCCGCGCGGAATGGCGCGGTCCGACATCACCCACATGATCATGTGCATGGATTCCGGCATCAGGGAGATGAAGTCCCAGAAATTGTCGTGGGCGGACGCAGCCTGCGGGAAATCCCTGTCCGGCTCCTGCTTCACCGAATGGATGAGGTCGGGAAACTTGATCGCGTCCTGGATGAAGAAGACCGGGATGTTGTTGCCGACCAGGTCCCAGTTTCCTTCCTTGGTGTAGAACTTCACCGCGAAGCCACGCACGTCGCGCGCCAGATCGGCCGATCCCTTGTTGCCGGCCACCGTCGAAAAGCGCACGAACACGGGCGTCTTCTCGCCCGCGCGCTGGAAGATGTCCGCGCGAGTCAGATCGGTCAGTGGCTTGTAGGTCTCGAAGAAGCCATGGGCGCCATAGCCCCGCGCGTGCACAATACGTTCGGGAATGCGCTCGTGGTCAAAGTGGAAAATCTTCTCGCGAAAATGAAAATCTTCGATCAGAGCGGGACCGCGCGCGCCCTGGCGCAGCGTATTCTGGTCGTCCGAGACCGGCGTGCCTTGCTGCGTGGTGAGGGTATCCTGACCACCTTGGACAGTTTGATGGGTTTCGCCGCCCGCGCCTTGGCGTTCGGCATACCGGCCCTCAGATGCTATGCCTGACGATCGAGCTTTGGTTTGCGGCTTGCCGGACTTCTTCGTTGCGCTCGTGCTTTTGACGGATGGCATGGAAGGCTCCCTCCAGATGGTGGGGGGCATTGGCGGCGATCAAGCCCAGCGCCGTGCCCGCCCAGCATTCTTGCTTGTATGAGGCACAGAACGTCCCGGCTTCGGGAAAGTTCCGGGACACGCGGTCATGCCTTCTGATGATGTCAGGGGGCCCCATCCGAGAACTCGGCAGGCCGCGCTGGGCGCGAAGCAATGACAGCCGCTGGGCGCCGATACGGGCGCCATGTCCCACAGCGATGCAACTAAGTTCGGCCCTTCGGACCTTGCGAACCGCATTGAGGCGCGACGGGCGCGGCCTGGAAGAACTCGGCCTTTTAGGCTCGCTTGATCATGCGCAAGATGACAATCAGGACCACCGCGCCGATCGTTGCGGTGATGATCGAGGCGATCAGTCCGCCGCCAATGCCAATTCCGAGAACACCGGCCAACCAGCCGCCGATGAATGCACCGACAATTCCCACCACGATGTCACCGAGTAGGCCGAAACCGCCACCCTTGACCAGGGTTCCCGCCAGCCAGCCGGCAATCGCTCCGATGATGAGCCATGCAATGATGCCATGTACGTCCATTCATCCCTCCACTGATGCGCTCAGGTTCAATCCTAAGTCGATACGGGTTCACCGTGACTGCGGTTATACCGACGCGTCAAGCCGCCAAGCGTGAAGTTTTCACGCTGCGACGCAGCGTGACATGTCACCTTTTTGCGTCCTTGACCTCGAACGCTCTAGGGTCACTGTTTCGATATCGGCGGTTGGCTTTTCACTCGACATCGCGCGCTGCCCGCAGTGATTTGTAATAGGGATCTGTGCTGACTTGCCGCCGCAGATGTTCTGCACGCAAAATGGTCCGCAGGCGGCTCTCTCTTAGACCGTAGTCTTGGTAGAGAACCTCTAGCGCCGTTCCAGCCTTAAAGCGGGAGAATATTTCCCGGTCTCTGGCGGCGTTCTTCGATCCGATCGGCATTGCGTGTGTGGTGTTGTTCCGCAATCGTCTTGTAACAGTTCGATCAGCTTTGGATTGATGCAGGAATACCAAGGCGCTTGATCGAACTGGGTCTTTTGACGCGATCGAACGCCTCCTATGTCGGATGGGGGCGCATGGCATCATGCCGTGCGCTTTCCTTTTTGAACAGGAGAACATCATGGATAAGGATCGCATCGACGGCGCCGCCAAGCAGGTCAAGGGCAGCATCAAGGAAGGCGTCGGCAAGCTCACGGGCGATGCCAAGACCGAAGCCGAAGGCAGCGCCGAGAAGGCCGCGGGAAAGGTCCAGAACGCCGTGGGCGGAGCCAAGGACGCGGCACGCGACGCGTTTAAGCGCTAGCTCCAGTCGGTGCCGGGAAGCGGGAGCGCGCTTTCCGGCACGCGGCTTTCCTGAAGGCAAAGGACGGTCCGGCCGCGTTTGCTTACGGCCAGGATTTCATGCAGCTTGGTTGCCCTAAACGCGCCCGGCAGCGGCCAGCATTCCGCCAGAACATGAGCCAGCATGACGAACGAGGTTCCGGACGAAGCCGTTCTGCGACAACAGGTCGACCGCCGCCAGTTGCAGGAGATCATCGCGGGCTTGGGGGAGGGCGTTATCCTCATCGATCCCATCGAAGGCATCGTGTGGGCGAACGAACGTGCTCTTGTCCAGCACGACGTGGCTGAACTCGCCGATTTGGGGGCTTCGGCCCAGGACTATCGTGAACGCTTTGTCCTCAAATATCGCAACAATCACGCTCTCAGCGACGCGCAATATCCCATCGATCGGCTGCTTGCCGGGGAAACATTCCAGGACGTCGTCGTTGAAGTCCGTAAGGCTGGCGGTGCACCGGAGGACAGCTGGCACTGCATGCATCAGTTGCGCGGCCTTGCGCTGACGGATTCCAAGGAAAAGCCGGAGTCATTCGTATTGGTTATCACCGACGTGACCGAGCGGTTTACGGCGGAGGAGCGTTTTGAGCGCACCTTCAACGCCAATCCGGCGCCGGCGATTATCTGCAGGCTCTCCGATTTGCGCTATGTGAAGGTCAATCAAGGCTTCCTGGAGATGACCGGCTATAGCCGCGACGATGTCATCGCCCATACCACCTATGAAGTGGATGTGCTGGAGAATGCCGCGACGCGCGAAACCGCGATTGTCGCCTTGCGCGAAGGTCGTACCATTCCGCAAACCGAGGCGACGTTGCGGCTTCCGGGCGGCGGCTCCAAGTTCGTCGTCGTCGCCGGCCAGCCTATCGAGATGGGCGAGGAAGCCTGCATGCTGTTCACTTTCATGGACATGGAGCCGCGCAAAAAAGCCGAAGACGCGCTGCGCCAGAGCGAAGAGCGGTTTGCGCGTTCGTTCCGCCTGACGCCGGTGCCGACGTTTCTGTCCACCCGCGACAGCATGCGGCTTCTGGACGTCAACGAAGCGTTCATGGCGGTGCTCGGCTATACCGAGGAAGAGACGGTTGGCCATCTGGGCAGCGAACTGGCCATCTGGATCAATCCCGCTACGCGCCGCCAATTCGAACAGCAGATCGAACAGCGCGGCAGTTTGCGCAATTTCGAACTTCAGTTGCGCACCAAGCGGGAAGAAGTTCTGGACTGCCTGCTGTCGGCCGAGACCGTCACCATCCAGGGCCAGGAATGCGTCCTCACCGTCATCCAGGACATCACCGACCGCAAACGCTCGGAGGGCGAATTGATCACCGCCATCGAAGCGGTGATGCAGGACACATCCTGGTTCAGCCGCACGGTGATCGAGAAGCTGGCCATCATGCGCCATCCCGAACGGCCCAAAACCGCCACCGCCGGCCTGTCCGACCTCACGGACCGCGAAATCGATGTCCTGGGTCTCATGTGTCAGGGATTGGGCGATGCGGAAATCGTCAAAAAGCTCGGTTTGACGCGCAATACCGTGCGCAACCACGTGGCCCGCATCTACAATAAGATTCAGGTGCACAGTCGGGCGGCCGCCATTGTTTGGGCGCGCGAACGCGGCTTCACCGGTGGCCCCGCCAAGAAGGGCGCGCCGCCCCGTCGCCCCACCCGCTGATACACTTGTATCAATACGTACTGATGCAACTGGCTCTTTTGCATCAGGTGCGGCCGGCCTAAATCCGCTCACATAATGCATCTCGCGAAACCTCCGCCCCGGAGATTTCCGCATTTCGAGGAGGATCAGCGCATGGACCAGCCCGACACACGGCTCGCCGCGCTTCATCGCTATGACGATCTGGATACCGACGATACCGCTTCGTTCAGGGACATTGCGGCGGTCGCGGCGCTCCTGTGCAAGACGCCCATCGCGGCGATCAATTTCATCGACGGACAGAACCAATGGAGCAAGGCGGCCGTGGGAATCGACAATCTGAACATGCCGGCGGACGCGGCCATTTGCAGCCATACAATCGGGCAAGCGGGCGTGTTTGTCGTGAACGACATTGCAGCCGATTCCCGTTTCGAAGGATTGGCCGATTTCCTGAAAGAGCCCTTTCCAAGATCCTATGCTGGCGCGCCCATTGAGACCCCCGATGGCTTTCGTATCGGCACCTTATGCGTACTCGATACCGAAAAGAGAAGCTTCACCGACGGACAGAAGACGGTGCTGGGAGCCCTGGCCCGGCATGCCGTCGCGGAACTGGAACTACGCCGGACCTTGCTGGCGGAGCGAACCGCGCGACAGACTGCGGAGCGGCTGGTGGCCGAGAAGGACGCGCTGCTGGAACGCAATGCGATGCTGATGCAGGAGATCGATCACCGGGTGAAGAATTCGCTGCAGGTGGTTGCCTCCATGTTGCGCCTGCAGGGCCGGCGCGTGACCGATGGCGAGGCCGGGAAGGCACTGGTGGCGGCGCGCCAGCGCGTCATGGCTATCGCCGCGGTGCATGAACAGCTTTATCGCGCCTCGGGCACCGACATGGTCAATGTGGGAGTATTTCTCAAGGGCCTGTGCGCCTCCTTGGCGCAGAACAAGCCGGACAACATTGCGGCAGTCGAGGTCTCGGTGAAAGACGGCGATCTATATCTGCCGTCCGCTAAGGCGATGCAGATGGGCGTGATCGTCAGCGAACTGGTGGCGAACAGTTTCAAGCATGCTTATCCGCCGCGCCAACAGGGCGGCGTGCATGTGGAGGCTTTCACGACGGATGGCGACATATGCCTTCGTATCCGCGATGCCGGTGTTGGCATGGCCTTCGGCAATGCCGGCGGCACCGGCCTGGGAATGCGCCTGGTCCGCGGCGTCGTCGACCAGCTCGGCGCCACCATGACCATGGGGCCCGGCACCGGTACTGCTTTGGAGGTTCGAATCCCACGGGAGAGCAGGAATGTCGGCTGATTTCGGAAATCGCCTGCCGTGGGAGGGTGTGCGGGTCGATGCACACGGGATGGATACGGAAGTGGGGCGGCGTTCGGAGCCTTGCAGGTTCACCCGGCAGATGTTGATCCAGGGCGGATTCAACCTCGCCTTCGACTGCGTCGATTATATGCCTATGCTGTTGATGGTCCATGTCCGGCCTGAACGGCAATCCGACTTCGTCCAGTCCGAGAATTTCACGCTCTATCCGCAGATTCCCTTCACCAGATATCTGGATGGCTTTGGCAATATCTGTACCCGGCTAATCGCTCCTCCGGGCCGCCTTTCCCTCTGGAACCGCTTTGTCATCGTGGATAGCGGACTGCCAGAAGTATTGCCCATGTACGCAAACCAGCATCCGGTCGGCGAACTTCCGGAGGACACGCTGGTCTATCTGCTCGGCAGCCGCTATTGCGATACCCAGAAACTCACCGACGAGGCTTGGAGACTCTTCGGCGCCTACGCCGAAGGATGGCCACGGCTTGATGCCATTCTTCAGTATGTTCATAACCGCATCCATTTCAGCTATGCTCATGCGCGTAACGACAGGACCGCCTCGGAAGCGCATGCTGAGGGAATTGGCGTCTGCCGCGATTATGCACATCTCGCCATCGCCTTTTGCCGCTGCATGAACATTCCCGCCCGCTACTGCACGGGGTATCTCGGCGATATCGGCGTGCCGCCTGATCCAGCGCCTATGGATTTCAGTGCCTGGTTCGAGGTCTATATGGGTGGCACTTGGCATACTCTGGATGCGCGCCATAATCAGCCCAGAATAGGCCGTATCCTGATCGCCCGTGGACGGGATGCCGCCGACACCGCAATCACCACATCCTTCGGTTCGGCGATGTTAACCGAGTTTTCGGTCTTGACTGAGCAGCTTCGATAATCACAGCCGCGTTTGCCGAACGATTAGGCGATGATTATTCAATTTGTATCTTGCACCGGAACCGGGCGGCGGTGATTGAAACCGTCCATAGCCGAGATTGGTCTCGGGACGGAAGACATGGACTCTCGCGGATGCTTTGAAGGCTGGCGTGACCGATCTGCCTCCGCATCCCGGATTCATTTTTGGATGTGCTGAACGCACCGGCACGCCAGGGGGTGTCTTAAGCACGTATAAGAGTTTCCCTACGCTGCCGTCTGATTGTTTCACATGCCGCGTGTGACGGTAGCCCTCTATCGCATAATCGACGGCGCCAGATGGCCTTGGCTTGATGCAACTGCATCATCCCCAATGATCCATTCATGTCTTTCGAGAACGCGGTCTGCAGCCTAGATATCCTATGCCAGCACTTGCTGGAGTGGATTGCGGTGAAACAGTCGGGCTCTTTGGCGAGCGTGTGCAGATGTATTCATGCATAGCATCAAAACGGAAGCAGCGTACCTTGGTGTCGCTGACGAGTGCCGTTAGACACGGGAACCAACATATTTCTGCCACGTTGATGACTCGCCAGATCAAATCAAAATAAAGGAATGGCAATATGGGTCGTGGAATCTTGCTCTTGCTTCTGGGTGTGCCAATCCCCGTTATTATCCTCATCATGCTGTTCTTACGGTAGGAGGCGGTCATGGTGGAGTCCATTCCTGTTGGCCAGGCGATCCCAACTGAATCATCGCAATCCGCGGTCAGCTGGGGCGCTATCATCGCGGGCGCCCTTGCCGCATCGACGATCACCGTTATCCTGACGCTGGTGGGTTCGGGCCTGGGTCTGACCGTGCTGTCCCCATGGCCCGGCCACGGCGCTGGTCTGAGCACGTTTGCGGTGTCGACGGCCATCGGGCTGATTGTCGTCCAATGGCTGTCGTCCGGAGCCGGCGGCTATTTTGCGGGCCGACTTCGTACGAAATGGGTCGGTGTCCGTTCGGATGAGATCTTTTTCCGTGATACCGCACACGGTTTCATGGCGTGGGCCTTGGCGACCATCCTGGTCGTCGGCGTACTGGGCTCTGGCCTGACCGCCGCTGTCGGCGGCGGCGTTCAAGCCGCATCTACGATTGCGTCCGGCGCTGCCTCGGGAGCGACCGTTGGGGCCGCTCATTTCGCCGACGACGCGTCGGATAAGACCGGCGGTATTTCATATTTCGTTGACAGTCTCTTGCGGCCGGGCGATCCAGCCAGTGGCCCGGATGGCCGGACGAGGGCGGCCGGCGAAGTTACGCGCATTCTGGCACAGAGTGCAGCGGCGGGATCGTTTGTTCCTGACGATAAGGCCTATCTGGCTCGACTGATCGCCGCAAACACTGGCTTATCGGAAGCTGATGCCAATGCACGCATCGATACCGTCGTCGCTCGTATCGATAAGGCGAAGATCAAGGCTAGGCAGGCTGCCGATGCGGCGAGGAAAGCTGGCGCTATCTTTGCTCTTGTGAGCGCCCTTTCGCTCGTTATCGGCGCTTTTATCGCCAGCGCGACGGCTGCGCTCGCCGGCAGCCAGCGCGATGACGAATCTGATCCTGCGACCACCCGCTAGCTGCGTTGTCGTATCGGAAACGGATCAGCCTTCGTCGGCGGATGGCACGCACAGACCGGGGATTTGTCCGTCCGATCTACCAATCCTGGGACGATATCCGGATTGTTGACGGTGGCGGCCAAGAGAAAAGGTTGTGCCGTCGCTTTGTCTTCTTAGGATATTTAAAACGCAGGAGTGAAGCAATGAAGCCGATTGCAGTTATTGGGATTGTGCTCATTCTCTGCGGTGTCGGAGGGCTCGCTTTTAGCCGTGTTTCTTGGACAGAGACAAAGCCAGTCGTAAAGGCGGGTCCCATAGAGGTGAATCGGGAAGAGAGCCATTCTGTTTGGATTCCGACAGCAGCCGGAATCGCGGCAATTGTGGTAGGTGCGGGCCTCGTAATCGTGGGACGTCGCGCATAGAGGTTGGGCTACCAAGTGTCTCGATAAAAGGCGCGCCACCGGTACGGGTGCGTTATTTCTTCTGTCAAGACCCATTCATACCTGGCTGCCGGTACTGGCTTCAATATCGGCTGGTCGGTCGTCCATAGCGGTCGCTGCCGAGCACGGTGCTCTTGAGGCAGGTCAGCCCGAGAATGTAGCTCGGAGTAAGGTCTTTTCCAAGGTGCAGATCCGGTATTAACGGGCCGACCAGTACCTAAGCACGGCGAATCTCACCTCTTTCGTTTCGGGGCAAGGACGGGTCCGGAATTATCTGTTCCAGCCGCTGACCCAGGTTCGTACATGCGCGTATATTCTTCTCGAGCAAGTCGCCGCGCAATGGCGCGAGCGATTTCTATAATTTTTTCTTCCGGCGATAGACCTGCTACCCGAACATGCGTTGGTAATCTGATCGATCCAGGAATGTCGCACTCCGATGAAGGTTGAGCGGGGCAAACGGGAGGTAATTGATCGGCGGGCGTTTCGAGTGAAAGTTGATCAGGTAACTTCTCATGCTGAGCGGCCAGCGAAGTTTTCAGTTGGTCCGGGTGCTCTTTAGTACGGTCGGGAATGGAATATTGATTAGGAAGATCAAACATTTATTGATAAGTCCAATTTGGTGCCGCGCCTTGCGGCATGCTGAAACGTAGTGAGGGTATTTCCGCCGCGTCTGCAAGAATAAATTTATGTAGAGCGTAAAAGCAGCAAGTCGAAGCCTGTCGGGATGCGCCGCCGCGATGACAATCACTCTGCCGACATTTCGCCGCTATAGCCGCAATGAAGTGCGGCTGGATGCCGCCGTCCATATCGTGGGCATCCTGTTTGCCATCAATGCGAGTCTGTGGCTACTCGCCCATATCACCGGCATGTCGGTGGTAATGAGTGTCGCGATTTATTGCGCGGGCCTGCTGGCGATGCTCTCGGCCTCGGCCGCCTATCAGTTCGGCCGCGAGGGACCGGCGAAAGAATTTCTCCGCCGGATCGACCATGCCGCAATCTTTCTGATGATCGCCGCGACCTACACCCCCTTCGCGGCAAATCGGCTCGGTCCTGGCACCGGAACCGCGTTGCTCACCGCCATCTCTGGCTGTGCGCCGCGGTGGGAGTGATCCTGAAACTTACATTTCCTCACCGCTTCGAGCGACTGAGCGTGGCCTCCTATCTCGCCATGGGCTGGATGATCCTGGCGGTGGCTAAACCGCTTTCGGCGGCGCTGGCCTCCATCGATCTTTGGCTTCTGGTGGGGGGGCCTGGTCTACTCGGCAGGTGTCGGATTTTTCCTGGCCGAGCGGCTTCCGTATCACAAGCCGATCTGGCACGGCTTTGTATTGTTCGCCGTCGCGCTTCAGTTCGCGGCGATCGCGGGCGAGTTCGCCACATAATGGCAGACGCCGCGACGGGGCGGATGGACTAGCTGGCCGAGCCGTTCACCAAGCGCAGATAGTGTTCGGCATGTTGCCAATGATGCTCGCGCGTCACGGCATCGTCGCCGTTGGTCGCCTTCGCGAGGCTGAGCGCAAAGCCCTGGCCCTCCCATCGTGTAGCTGATGTGTGTGCTAGGACCGTTTACCGCCAGCGCTAGGGCACATCGGTTGCCATGGGCAGGCTTGCGGAGGGCCATAGGGGGCAATTCGGCACTGCAAGGTCGCGTATGCCACTTCAGATTTTGCACCAATTTCCACTGGTCAGAATGGATTAACAACTGGCAGGTCTCCGCTAGCCGCTTTGCCAACCGCAACCATAAATGCAGGCACACCGAGCATCCCATATGGGCGAGGGCGGCAATCACCGGGCCGCCGCTAAGCCACATGCAAGCTGCCGAAGGCATCCGTCAGACTCAGACTGGGGAAGAGCGGGCGACTTCGCAGAAGCGGAGAAAGCCGACCGTTTCTGATCCGGGCGGGTTGTTGTAAGCTCTCGTTCTGCATTGCAACAGAGCGAGCGATGACCGAAACTCCGTCACTGGCGCATTACATCTTGCTCGACTCCAATGCGCTTGTATCAGAGAGGCTGCTGTTAAGCGCACTTGGTAGCGCGATGCTCCACTCCGCCGCGAAACACACCGTAACTATTCTGCTGCCCGAAATTGTGGAACGCGAGACGACGGTGGTGCTCCTAAGGCTCGCCAACGAAGCAGCAGAGGATATGCACAAAGCAGCGGACCTGATTTCCCAGTTGGCCAATCACCCGCAAGCTATAATCGTGCCCAGCCAGGAAGCAATTGCACAGGCGTTATCCGAAAGATGGAATGCCATTTCGGGGATCGTTGAAAGGGTGCCCTTTACCTTTGAACAAGCTCGGTTCGCATTGGATCGCATCTTGGCGAAGCTGCCGCCGTGCGGGCCAAACAACGAGCAGTTCCGCGATTGCTGCATATGGGATGTCGCGCTTTCCAAGGCGTCTGAAGCGCCAGTGCACCTCATCACCAGTGATAAGGCTTTCTATCGCGGCGGGACGCATTTGAACGGAATGGCGACTAATCTGCAACATGACATGGCAGGTGGTGCGCATCCGATAACGCTTCATCCCACCATCAGCGATTATCTTCGTTCCATCGGCGATGAAGATAAAGGTCTTGATGAGGGAAAAGTCGCTGAATTGATTGAGGAACAGCTCAGTCCGGAGGCCGAAGCAATTGCCAACAATGGTGGTCGTAGCGGATCGTTGAGCGTAGAATTTGAGACAATAACGCTGACGGGCTTCAGCACCCCGAAGCCGTCCGCGATAGCGGTATCGTTTGATGCTAAGTACAAGGTGACTGCTACCGACGAGGGCGCAGAAACTACCAGAGACACTCGATTTTCCATGCGTGTTGTGGGCAACTGCTCATACGACCCGTCAATTCAAAAAGTCTCTGACATCGTGATTTTGGAATGGTCTAAGAACTTGTTTACTGAGGGGGGAGGCAGCGCCTCTACCTACTCTCCAAGTGCCCGGATGAGAAGGATGTTTACCGAGGGAAATTTTCGGATTTTGAAAAGCGGCTTCTGAGGAAGCGCGGGGCGCATCACAGAAGCCAAGTCGCTCGAATTTCAATATGGGTTCAACTAGTCATTGTGCCGTCAGTCGGTGCGTCAGCGGGGTGGCTTCGACGTTTCCGCGTGCGCTCGTTCGCAGGAAACTGTGCCGCCTCGGCGGGCACGGCATTGATTGCGTGGCACATAACCTGCATCAATAGGCGCCGGTGCGCAATGTTACGTATCCTCGGATTTGCAACGGCACGGTTCGGGTTAAAACTGCGTGGGCTGGAGGAGGGGCTCGATACCGTCCGTCAAATACTGGCCGAGGTGATTCAAACCTGCGTCGAGGACTGAGCTGCTTGGCGTGAAACGAATGCCGTGTCAGATCGATGCGTCCCGGTCACGCGCGGGGCGCATCCTTTCAGCCAGGAAATCCACCAGCACGCGGATGCGGGCCGGCATGCTGGCGCCGCCCAGGAAGACGGCGTGAATGGCTTCGGTGTCGCGGGGATTATAGTCCTCCAGGACGGGGACCAATTGCTTGGTGGCGATCTCGCCGTCGATATGGAAATTTCCGACGCGCGTGATGCCGATACCGCTGCGCGCCAGCTGCACCAGCGTCTCGCCATTGTTCGCGGTCATATTGCCGCTGACCGCGAGGATATAGTCGCGGCCGCCTTCCCGGAACGGCCAGCCCGGTTCGATGCGCCGGAAACTGAAATTCAGGCAATTGTGATGGATGAGATCGCCGGGTGTTCGCGGCGTGCCGAACCGCGCCAGGTAAGCCGGCGATGCCACGACGGTGCGGCCGGTCTCGCTGAGGCGCCGGGCCGTGAGCGGGCTGTCCGCCAGCGGGCCGAAGCGTATGGCGAGGTCGGTCCGCCCGCCGACTATGTCGGCCAGCTCATCGCTCAGTTCGATCTCGACGGTGATGCCCGGATGGCGCGCCACGAACTCCTCCAGCAACGGCACGACCACGAGACGGCCATGGGCCGAGGCCATGCTGATCCGCACCCGCCCGCGCGGGCTTGCCTGGTCGGCAATGGTATTTTCGGATTCCTCGATATCGGCCAGGATGCGCCGCGCGTCGCGCGCGAAGGCTTCGCCCTCGGCCGTGAGGTGCAGCGACCGGGTGGTGCGGACGATCAAGCGTACGCCGAGCCGGGCCTCGGTGCGCGCGACGATCCGGCTGACGGCCGATGGGGTGAGGCCCAGCGCGCGTGCCGCCCCGGACAGGCTGCCCTCCCGCGCCGCAGCCACCAGCGCCGCCATCTCCCCAATCCGGTCTGTTGCGTCCCGTCTCATTTGTGAATCTATATCACAGATATTGGTCCGATTCCCGCACTACTGCGCCATGCTGTTCTGCATCATGTGCGTGGTGGGAACAGATGAAGGGATGGGACATGGCCAAAATCAATCCGCCGCTGCTGGCATTGGCGATCGGAGCTTTCGGCATCGGCGTGACCGAATTCACACCCATGGGCATGCTGCCCCTGATCGCCGCCGATCTCGGCGTTTCGATCCCTTCCGCCGGGCTGCTGGTCAGCGCCTATGCCCTGGGCGTGCTGATCGCCGCGCCCCTGATGACGCTGGGCCTGGCCCGCGTTCCGCGCCGTACGCTTCTGGTGGGCCTGATGGGAATATTCACTCTCGGCAACCTCATGTCTGCCATCGCCGGCAGTTATGAGGCGCTGATGGCCGCACGCATCATCACCTCCCTGAACCATGGCGCCTTCTTCGGTGTCGGGTCGGTGGTGGCGGCCGGCATCGTGCCGCCAGAGCGCCGGGCGGCGGCGGTGGCGGCCATGTTCTCCGGCCTCACGATCGCCACCATCGGCGGCGTGCCGCTGGCGGCCTGGATCGGGGAGGTGCTGGGCTGGCGCGCGGCTTTCTGGGGCATCGCCGGCGTGGGCGTGATCGCCATGCTGTCGCTGCGTTTGGCCCTGCCGCCCCTGCGGGTTGAAGGCGCAGACATCGCGTCGGAACTGCGTGTCCTGCAGCGCGGATCCGTGCTGGGGGCACTCGCGCTCACCGTGCTGGGCGCCAGCGCGATGTTCACCGTCTTCACCTATATCGTGCCGATCCTGAAGTTGCAGACGCAGGCCTCCGCGGTCTTCGTCACCGCGATGCTGGTGCTTTATGGCGTCGGACTTACGGTGGGCAACTGGGTGGGCGGGCACTTCGCGGACCGCTCGGTCGACGGCACGCTGATCGTCTCGCTGCTGGGGCTCATCGGGCTGCTGCTGATTTTCGTGATCGGCATGCGCTGGGAAGCCAGCGCGGCGCCGTTAATCTTCCTGTGGGGCGTGGCGAGTTTCGCCATCGTGCCGCCCTTGCAGACACGGGTGATGGAGCAGGCTGGCGATGCGCCGAACCTCGCTTCGGCCGTGAATATCGGCGCCTTCAATTTTGGCAATGCGATCGGCGCGGCCATGGGCGGAGGCGTGATAAGGGCGGGTCTGGGTTATCCGGCCGTGTCGGTGGCCGGCGCCGCGATGGCGGGCGCGGCCCTTGTCCTGCTGCTCCTGCTGCGGCGGCGCGGCGGGACACCGGCGGTGGAAGCCTATGCGGTCGAAAAATGCGGTTAAAGGTCCGGAAGCTTGGGTGCTAGTCGGTGGTTCGCGCTCAACCCGGCTTGTGAGACAGCGCACGTATAAAGTGGAGCACTTTGGTCTCGGGATTGCGGATTTCGTCGACCATGTCTGCCCAGACCTGCATCATGACCCTTCTCTCATCCATGTAGGTGGCGTGGTTGTAGCTTCTACGGACCGGGTCGCGTTCCTGGTGCGCCAGCTGACGCGCAATCACATCGGAATCGAAGCCCCCCTCATTCAACATTGTCGAGGGTTAGCTTGTTCTCTGAGACCTGCCTGGCGATTGCCTGTTGCCGGTCATGGGACGGATGAACGCCTTTGCGGACCAGGCTGCGGGGCTTCGTCGCGCGCACGCGACCGGATGGTGCGAAAATTGGCTTTTAGACTTGCTCAGTGAATGGCTGCGAATACCCACGAATCGATGACCCTGAGATCAACATAATATATCTTCTGGGGTCGCGGCGGTTCGGAAGCAAAAACTGCCTGTTGCCGGAAATGTCGCGGAGTTGCTGGAATAGGGCAATCGCCTGCCGGGAAAGGGGAGCGATGTGCTCGGCTTTGAACCGAATGGAATTGAGAAACCCACCGTCCCCGAAAGAGAAAGTGCGTCGTTGACGGATGTCAGGTCGCCCATATCTAGAGGGGCTCGGTCACGGGCCCTGAGAATATTGATCAGCAGAATCTGATCGGTAGCATCGGCAAGAGCGTTGTTATCGGCGACCGCGCCGCCTTGAATGGCGGATGCCAGTGACGACAGGGGTTCGGAGGCACATCCGGCAAGCAGGGAAGTGACGATGGCAATTCTCATGGCCTGCGCGCACGTTAGCGCGCAAATATGCACGCATGAGATCCTCGCCTCCCAATGGAAACAAAATCTCCAATACGTGGAGAGCCCAGCCCGAGCCCTACGAATATACCAGATTTGGACAGATATTTGACCGCACTCCGGCCAACAGGGCGACTTCCTGGCGGGTCCTTTTAGGCTTCCGCTGCGGTATAAAGGCGCCGACCCCCTTATTGTCCCAGAGAGGTTATCCCGTCGACCACGCGCCCAGGAATAACGAATGTGGGTCGTAATTTCTGCAATTCCAGCGTAGAAATGCGTCGGCGGGGATCTCCGTGCCACCCCCTGGGCACCATTTTGTCTGTAACTCATTGAAAATATTATACGCTTTGATGCCATTTCGATGTGGCACCGTCTTCCCCACCGAATCGGCCTACATTGCTTGGCTTGGGGATCGTGGTACGCCCACTTATCGAGAAAATTGCGAACGCGGCCGGGCGAGCACGCTCCATATCTTTCGACCCGAACAGAGAATATCTCCATCTGTTCCAGTGAGCCGGCAACGGTATCCGTTCGGTCAGGGTTTCGGCGTATAAGGGCCCGCGGTTTCGCCATCCATCCAGAGTTCGCGGTCTTGGAAACGCCAGCCCGTGACCGTCTTGACCAGACGGTCTTCGTATACGCCAGTGCGGCCATGCACCAGGAAGCGGGTGTTGGGCCGGGAGTCTAGCAGCAGCAGGACGCAACTTGCCCGAACCGCACCGTCTTCCTCGCGGACCCGGATATTGGTCAGGAAATGGCGATCCCAGCCCCAGCGGCCTTCTTCCGCCACCTGGGTTTTCAGGGCTGACACTGCGGCGCGGGGCTGGTGATGGGTCTCGGCGCCGCTGAGTTTGCCGTCGGGCGCAAACAGTGCGGCCAGCGTCCCGGCATCGCCGCCGTCCTGCGCCATCGCATAGCGGGCATAGAGTTCACGGATCTGGGCATAGTCCCGCGGTGTGACGGCGGCCAGGGCGCCGCTGGTTGGCAACGCGGTTGCAGCCAGCAGCAAGAGCGCAAGCTTCATTTCGTCCCCTTGAGCTGGCAATTGTTCATGCCGCCGTGGCAATGGCGATTCTGGAACGGTGTGGCGGGGTCCTCGTCCTGCCACAGGTGTCGCCCGGCAAAGCGCCATCCCGAGGCACTCTTCACCAGTCGGTCGTCATACATGGCCGAGGTTATCTTCATCAGGTTCTGCGGCTGTGGGTGCGTGTCGCCGACGGTCAGTGCATAGGCCACACCGTGCGCTCCGTTGCCATCGGGCGTGAGGAGGACATTCATGACCATATGGCGCGTCCATCGACCGGCATCCGCCTCGGCGGCGCTGCGGGCATAGAGCTGCTGAATGTCCATATAGTCCTGCGGCGATAGCGCGGCGGCCAGCCCAGGCATCGGCAACAGCGACAGAGCCAGTGCCGCCAAGACGGTGCGGATCATGGTCGGCCCCGGTAGGGCGATGCCGGTTCGCGCTCGTTCCAGACCTCGCGCGAGGTAAAGCGCCAGCCCTGTTGCGTCTTCACCAGCCGGTCGTGATAGATGCCGGGAAAGGCGATCAGCGTGCCGTCATGGGTGTCCTTGCCGTCGCTGATCAGGACATAGCAGGTGCCGTCCACGCCGGTTTCCGTCGGCGTCAGTATGATGTTGAAGATGCGATGCCGCCCGCCCCAGCCCTGGGTACCATCGCCGGTGCGCCGCGCCACCGAAGCGATCGGCTCGGGCGTATGCTTGTTGACATCGCTGAGCATCACGCCATCGCCGGTGAAGGTCGAGGCGCGCAGCTTACCATCGCCCGAATCCTTGCCCCTGGAATAGGTGTAGTAGAGCTGTTCGATGTCGTAATAATCTTTGGCCGTCAAAATAACGGGGCCGGTCGGGGCGAGGGGCGCGGCGACGGCTGGCGGCGCCAGAAGCGCCACCAGCCCTATCAACCCAAGACATGCGGTCGCCGCGCGCATCCCTGGCAAACCGTTTACTGCTTGGCGTCCGGCAGGGCGAACACCCACAGGACCGAGCCGCCGGGGCGCGGCTGCAGGATTTCCGGGGTCAGCTGGTGCATGTTGTTCAGCCGCCCGTTGCCGCAGCAGCCCGTCACCACCGCCACATACTGCTTGCCCTTCACGGCATAAGTGATCGGATAGGTGTTGATGACGTCGTTGAGACGGGTCTTCCACAGCACCTTGCCGTCGGTCTGGTCATAGGCGCGGAACCAGCGGTCGGCGTCGCCGGCGAAGATCAGTCCGCCCGCCGTGGCGACGGTGGCGCTGGTGATGGAGGCGCGCTGGCGCACCGACCACAGGATCTTGTTGTCGGCCCAGTTTACGGCATCCAGCCGGCCGATATTGCCGTCGGTGCCGGGCTGGTAGCGCGCCATGCGTGTTTCCTCGCCGGCGGTATAGGCGCTGGTGTTGGGCCCGAACATGGTGGGGGCGCTTTCACCGCAAACCTCGACTAGGGACGTGTAGTCGATGCCGGTGGCGCTGTCGTAGGAGCCGGAGGGCCAGTTCTTGTCGCCATAGCCGGCCGAACATTGCAGGTCGCGGCGCTGGCCGGTCAGGTCCGGGATGGCCTGCTCGTTATAAGTCTTGCGGCCGGTCTTGGGATCGTAGGTCTTGACGATGTTCTGCAGGCCTTCGTCATGGGCGAAGAGGAACTGGCCCGTGGCCGCATCCACGCAGTCGGTCCACACCATCTTGCCGGTGGAGCATACCACCTTGCGCGGCTTGCCCTTGTAGTTGACGGTCGCGATGGTTTGCTCGAAGGCAAAATCCAGGTCCCAGTAATCCTGCGGCAGGTGCTGGTAATACCATTTCAGCTTGCCGGTATCGGGATTGAGGGCAATGGTGGAATCTACATAAAGCCCGTCGCGGTTCTTCTTCTTGCCCGGGCCGCCCTTCATAAGTTCCTGCCAGTGGTAGGTGTTGCCGGTCGCGACATAGATCAGGTTCAGCTCGGGATCGTAGCTCGGCGTGGTCCAGACCGAGGCGCCGAAGCGCTGGTCGTCGGGCAGGCCGTTCCAGGTGTCGCCGCCGGGCTGGTCGGAATGGGCGACCGTGTAGAAGCGCCACAATTCCTTGCCGGTCTGCGCATCCATCGCAATGACCGGGCAGCCGCCGGCTTCACAGCCAACCGTGGCTTGAATGATCTTTCCCTTCACCGCCAGCGGGCCGGACGTAAAGCGCCAGTCCTTGCCATCGGCGAAGGCATGATCCCACACCACCTTGCCGGTCTTGGCGTCCAGCGCGACCTCGTGCTTGTCGTCGGTGCCCAGATACAGCTTGTCGCCATAGATGGCGAAGCTGCGATGCACCGATGCCTGGCCGGCGCGGGCTTCGCCTTCGGCCGGCTGCGGGCGGCTGTATTCCCACAACAGTTCGCCATTGGTGGCGTCCAGCGCCTGCACGCGGCCGCCGGCGGCGTTCACATAAAGAATGCCGTCATGCACCAGCGGCGTCACCTGGGTGGTGGTGGGCGGCAGCGACCAGGCCCAGGCCGTGTTCAGGCTGGCGATATTGTCGCGATTGATCTCTTTCAGCGGGCTGAAGCCGTGCACGTCATAGGTGCGGCGCCACAACAGCCAGTCGCCGGGCGGGGGATTGAGCAGCATCGCGTCGTCCACCGGGGTGATGCTGGCGGCCAAAGCGGCGCGCTGGGCGATAATCTCCTTCGCCTTGGCGTCCGGCTGGATGCGTGGCGCGATGCCCACGGGCCCGACAGCGGGCCGTTCGGCGGATTGCGCCCAGGCGATGGATGTGCCGGCCAGGCCAGCCGCGATGGATGCGGCCAAGACCGTTTGTGTCAGTGTCAGTTTCACGATGTGTCCCCTTTTTCCCTGGTCGATGCCGATTTACGAATGCACGGACCTTATGTCATATATATCTCTGTACCACATTCCACCGCCATTGCCAGTTTGTTGCAAGACGTCGCGGGCGGTGGCGTGAAGAAAAAACGGAAAAATATCCGGAGGGAAGATGATCAGGACACTTCAGTACGCGAAACAAGCGCGCATGCGCGAGGGATATTGCGGCGCACAATGCTTTTCGCGATGCGGCAGGCATATTGTTCGCCGCACCGCTGTGGCTCGCGGTGTGGCCATGGCGCAAGGTAGCATGGCATGACCCAGTCATCTCCTCTGCCGCACGATGCACCGGCCGCCGCCAAGGGGCGCGGCGTGGTCGCGGGCCTGGTCTTTCTGTTCGAGAAGATCATGCCGGATCCCTTCGTGCTTTCGATCGGGCTCACCTTGCTGGTTGTGCTGATGGCGGCGGGCTTCGCGCCCAAGGGCGATGTTCCCACCATCCTGACATCCTGGTTTACCGGCGCATTCGGCATCCTCGCCTTTGCGCTGCAGATGATCCTGATCCTGGCGACCGGCTTTGCCATTGCCGACGCCGCGCCGGTGCAGCGGGCCTTGCGCGCCCTGGCGGCGCGAGTCGAGACTCCCGCCAAGGCGGCGCTGATCGTGTTTCCGACCGTGGCGGCCGCCGCCTGGCTGAACTGGGGCCTGGGCCTGGTGGTGGGCGCGTTGCTGGCACGCGAGATCGCGCGGCGCACCCGGGTGGATTTCGCCTGGCTGGTGGCGGGCAGCTATTCCGCATGGTCCATCTGCAACAGCGGCCTGTCCAGTTCCATCGCTTTGTCGCAGGCCAGCCATGGCAACGCGCTGAACTTCGTGGAGAAGTTGAGCGGCCGTGTCGTGCCGCTTTCGACCACGATTTTCGCGCCTTTTGTGTTCATTCCCACGGTTGCCGTGGTCGTGGTGATGATGGTGATCTTCATCCGCATCCATCCCACGGGCGACGGCATCGTGACCTTCGCGGAAGGCCCCGCCGCGGCATCGCAGCCCCATGGCAAGACCAGCGAAGGCGGCTCCTTTGCCGCCTGGGCCGAGCGTTCGATGACCGGCACCCTGCTGCTGCTGGCGCTGGGGCTTTCCTACATCGGGCTGCTGCTGTCGCGCGGCGACTTCGAACTCGACATCAACATGACCATTCTGCTGTTCTTCCTGATCGGCCTGGCGCTGCAGCGCACGCCGATCGCTTATGCCGAGTCCATTCGCCGGGCGGCGCACCAGACCGGCTCGATGCTGCTGCAATATCCCATGTATGGCGGCATCATGGGTATCATGCGCGGCACCGGCCTGGCGGCGGCGATCTCCAAGGGCTTTGTCGCGGTGGCGACGCCGGCGACCCTGCCGCTGTGGAGCTTCCTCAGCTCGCTGATCATCACATTGCTGATCCCCAGCGCCGGCGGCCATTGGGCGGTTGACGGGCCGTTTGTCGTGCCAGCGGCGCTGGCGCTGCATGCCTCGGTCCCGCATTCCATCATGGGCGTGGCGATGGCGGAGAATGTCTCCAACATGCTGCAGCCTTTCTGGGCGGTGCCGGTCGTCGCCATCGCCGGCATCCGCATCCAGCGGGTGATGGGATACACCGCGATCACCTTCGCGGTGTCGCTTGTGTTGTACTCGCTGTCGCTCTGGTTGATCCCCTGACCGTGTGCAGTGCACCAAATCGCTTCCGCGCGCCTCGACAAAAGCGCAAGCCTGTGTTTAAAGTCATATATACGACTGAACCAGTTGGGCATTCCCGGCTGGTCGGACGCAAAGGCCGCCGGACAAGAGCGGCCCTGCTGGAGGGAATATGGGACGTTCCGGGAAGCACGGAATCGGCGGGCGCATCTTGCGCCTCGCGGTGCTGCCTGTGGCGTTTGGGCTGGCGATCATTGCCGGCCGTTCCCTGCCGGTGGCAGCCCAGGGCCGCGGCGAACTGCTGACGGTTGCCGCCGACAGCCCGGAACGGGTCGAGGCGCTGGGGCGTGATGTCGAGCGCGCGCAATCGCTGCGCCAGATCAAGAACCTGCAAATCCTCTATACCCAGTTTGCGGAATTCGGCTTGTGGGACGAGATCGGCGGGCTGGTCACCGACGATGTCGAACTGGTCTCAAATGACAAGGTGGCGTTCAAGGGGCGCGGTGATTTCGTCCAGCACCTGAAGGACGAATTCAATGGCGGCAAGGAAGGCTTGGCGAAAGGCCAGCTGCATACCGACCTGGTGATGCAGCCGGTTGTCATCCTCTCCTACGACGGCGACAGCGCCACGGCGCGCTGGACCCGCATGTCGCTGGACGGACAACTGAACGGCGCCAAGGCCGGCAGCGCCGGCATCACCGGCGGCATGCAGTTGAACGACTATATGCGGGTCAAGGGCGTGTGGAAGCTGGCGCGCATCCATTACTACCCGCAATATTCCGGCCCCTATGAAACGGGCTTTTACGCCAGCAAGGACAGCCTGCCGCTTGTGCCCTACACCTATACGCCTGGCCAGGCGGGCCGGCCGGTGCCGGACCAGCCCAGTGGCGTGGACCGCAGCCACAAGCTTGGCCTGGCGGAAAGCGAGCAGCGCATCGCGGCGATGAACGACGCCAATGCGGTGCGCAACCTGCAGAACATCTATGGCTACTATATTGACCGCAAGATGTGGTCCGATGTTGTGGACCTGTTCGCCGATGACGGCGTGCTGGAGATCGCGGGGCAGGGGATCTGGTCTGGTCCCAGGAACATCCGCCGCGCGCTGGAACGCGACGGGCCCGAAGGCCTGAAGCGCGGCCAAGCCAATGATCATATCCAGATGAACGCGTATGTCACCGTGGATGGCGACGAGGCGCGGGCGCGCGGCCTGGAGCTTGCCATGCTGTCGCCAAAGCTGGGCGAGGCCTATTGGGCGGTGACCATCTTCGAAAACCGCTACCTGCGCGGCGCCGACGGCAAGTGGCGTATCCGCGAGATGCGGCTCTATCCCAAGATGAAGGCCGACTATTATCAGGGTTGGGGCAAGAGCGATGTCATCGATCCCCGGCCCATCGGCGCCGCAGCGCCCGACAAGCCGTCATCGTCCGACAATTCCCCGCAGGTCAGCGGCGCGATTCCGGTGTTCGATTTCCCCAATCCGGGCACCGGCAAGGCGGTGGTTTATCCCGACGGGTTGAAGGTGGTCGGCGCGGATCGCCTGTTGCCCGCGCCAGCGCCGCTTGCGCCGGCGGCGGCATCCGGCTCTGTCGCACAGCGCCTGGCGGAGGCGCGCCGCAAGCTGGCGGTCGCCAAGGCCTATGACGCGGTCGAAAACGTCTCCAACACTTTCGGCTATTATCTCGACGACACGATGTGGGACCAGATGGCGGAGAATTTCGCCATTGACGGTACGCGGCCGCAGGGGCCCGGCTTCTATGTCGGCCACAAGCATATATTGGAAGCGATGACGCAGACCCATTTCAGCGGTCCGCCATCGCCCACCAATCCGCGCGATCACATCAACATCCATCAGCGGTTGCAGCCGGTGATCGAGATCGCGCCCGATGGCGCCACGGCCAAAGTGCGCACCCGCCTGTTCCTGTACCACGCCAGCCAGAAGGGCAAGGAACCCAGTAGCTTCAGCACCGGCATGTATCCCAACGAGACCTTCACCCAGGAAGGCGGGGTGTGGAAGATGCAGGTGGGCGGGGAGATCGACGAAACCTATATCCGGTCTTCCAGCTGGAAGGACGGCTGGGGCAGGGTGCCGGAGCGATCCGATCGCGCCGGTACCGGCGATGCCGGCTGGCGCCCGGGCATGCCCGCGCCCATGACGGGCATCACCAACACGATCGACTTCCCTCCCGATATTCCGCGCACCGTCCTGGACGGCTATCGCTGGAAAGGGATGCAGAACACGAACTGGCCCGACATCAAGCCGATGTGGTTTGCCTATCGCAATCCCGTCAGTGGTCGGGCACCCCCAAACTACTGCGCCGACATCCTCAAATGCGGCGGCTTCTGATGACCTGCTTTTCAAAATCGCAATGGGAGATGATGACATGAAGCGTATGTTGAAGGCCGCGCTGCTGGCGACGGCTTGCGTGGGCGTGGCGACGGCGGCCTTCGCCCAGCTCGAGGTCCGCCCGGTCGTGGACTATAAGGACATCTATTATCCGCCGGAATTCGCCAAGCCGCAGATCGCGCCCGAAATTCCCTTCGACCCGGTGGATCCGCACTGGTTCAAGCTGCCGCCCAGCGCCCCCTATGGCCAGGACGTGGACTTCGGCGAGGTTTCCGCCGTCACGACCAACTCCAAGGGCCATGTCTTCGTGCTTAATCGCAACGATGTGCGCGGCAATGTCTATGGCGGCAATGCCACCCAGGTTCTGGAATTCGACGAGAAGGGCAACTTTGTCCGCGAGATCGGTCACGGCATGTACGGCTTCGCCTATGGCCATGGCATTCGCGCCGACAAGGACGACAATATCTGGGTGGTGGACAAGGGCGCCGACATGGTGACCAAGTTTGACGGTGTGACCGGCAAGCAGTTGTTGGTGCTGGGCCGCCGCGCCGAAGCCAGCGCGCCCTACTGGAAGGGCGATCCCGATGCGCGCGGCGATCGTCCGCCGGAAGAAGGCGGCTTTGCCGCGCCGACTGATGTCGCCTGGGATTCCAAGGGCAATATCTATGTCAGCGACGGCTATGTGCATTGCCGGGTGGCCAAGTTCGACCCCGCTGGCAACTGGATCGGCTCGTTCGGAAAATGCGGCACCGGGCCGGGCGAATTCCATACCGTCCACAATGTCCAGATAGACAAGAATGACCATGTCTGGGTCGCCGATCGCACCAACGGCCGCATCCAGATCTTCGACACCAACGGCAACTATCTGCGGCAGGTGATCGTCAATGTGCCGACCAAGAAGTACCAGCCGTTGATGGGCCATCAGTATCCCAGCAAGTATGAGGCCTTCACGCCCGACAAGAAGCAGAACCTGGAACCGCGTCCGGGCACGCCCGACGCGCTGTGCCAGCCCAAGGACAATCCCAATGTCATGCTGCTGGGGGACATCTATCCCGGCCGCGTCTACAAGATTGACCTGAGCGGCAAGGTGCTGGGTTATTTCGGTCATGTCGGCAAGGAGTGGGGTAATCCCGGCTCGATCCATGGCTTGGCCTGTCCGTCGGAAAACCTCATCTACACCGCCGAGTTCGTGAACGATCGTGTCGAGCGGTTCGTGCTGCACCCGGAAAGAGCCAAGGTCACCGGCAACTAGTGCGTATGGCCCGCCCGGTAAAACCGGGCGGGCCTTTGCTTTCGAAGATGGACATGATGATCGCGCGCCTGGCCCTCATTCTTTCGCTGCTGTCGCTTCCCGTGCTGGCCCAGACCACCACACCGGAAAATGTCGCGAACGCCCAGCCGGGCGATATGCGGCTGATGATCACCGATGGGCTCAAGGTGCCGATGAACAAGGTCCGCGCCGATTTGCAGGCCCTGATCGGCCGTCCTTTGATATTCGAATACAGCGAATCCCATGTCCTGCAGCGGCAAATGGAAACCGGCCAGCCGTTCGAATTGGCGCTCGTCACCCAGGACGTCGTTGAAGCCGAAATCGCCAAGGGCACGATGCTGGCGGACCACCCGGTCGTGGCGCGCATCCATGTCGGTTTCTTTCAGCGTGGCGACGTGCCGCCCCTGGATGTCGCGTCACCGGCGGCTGTGAAGCGCGCCTTGCTGGGCGCGAAGTCCATCCGCTGGTCGGCCAATGCTGCGGCCGAGCCGACGGCGCTGCACATCGTTGACGCGCTGGGCATCGCCGAGGCGATCAGGGGCAGGGTGCAGAAGACCGTGATGGGCCAGCCGGTGCAGTCAGTAACGCTCGCCCCGGGTGAATATGAAATCCTGATCAATATCGTGGGGGAGAGCGCCCGCGCCCCTTACGTCTTTCTTGGCAATGCGCCGGGCGCACTGGAAGTGCCGGTGGTGCTGATGGCCGGAATCGGGGCCAAGGGCGATGCCGCTGCGGCGCGCGGAATTGTGCGGTATCTGATGGATTCAGCATTCGAGCCGGTCCTCAAGGCCAGCAATCAGAGCCGCTGACAGGATGCGAAAGGACCAGGACATGAAACCGCTCACGGGATTTGCCGTCTTCTCCCTTACGGCCTTGGTGCTTGCCATGACCGCCACGGCGCAGGAACAGGCCGCCCGCCCGCAGCAGGGGCAGGGCTTGACCGTGCATGCAATCAAGGACGGCAAGCTCTATTGGGTCGAAGGCGGCGGCGGAAATTCCGGCATCATCATCGGCGACAAGGGTGTGGTGGTGATTGACGCCAAGACGACGGCGCAGGCCGGTGCACAACTGGTGGCCGAAGTCGCCAAGCTAACGCCAAAGCCCATCACCCATGTCATTCTCACCCACAGCGACGGTGATCATGTCAATGGTCTGGCAGGCTTTCCCGACGGGCTCAAGATCATCGCGCACGAGAACAACAAGATGGAGCAGATGGCGGTTTATCAATTTGCCGCCGTGGAAGTGGGCGGCGGCAAGTGCATTCCGCCCGCCAACCGCCTGCCGAATGTCATCATCTACAACGACAAGGTTTCCACCACGCTGGACGGCGAGCATTTTGTCATTCACCATTTCGGACCCGCCCACACCAATGGCGACCTGATTGTGGAGCTTCCCGCCTACAAGATCGCCTTTACGGGCGACATCATCACCAGCACGGTCCTGGTCCATCCCGAAAAGAACGGCACCTTTGAAGGCTGGTTCAGGAACGCGCAGGGCCTGCTGGGTTTGGCCGTCGATTCCTATGTCGGCGGCCATGCCAGGGATCTCGATACCAAGGACAGTCTGCGCAAGCGGGTGTCCGAATATCAGGGCATCAAGGACAAGGTTGATGCGCTGGTTGATTCCGGCAAGTCGCTGGTGGAGGTGAAAACAGCGATGGGCGATCCGGCCAAGGACGCCAGCGGCTGCCGCGGCATTCCCTATCTCAGCCTGTCCAATGTCGAGTTCAACGAGCGCAGCGACCGCGCCGCCGAACTGAAATAGCCCATGCAAAAATGTGACATCGTCCTGCAAACTGCGGGAAGGCACTTTCATAGATGATATCTTTGATATAGAGATATATATGACTGTTAGAGACGGCTAACGTCTCGGCACGAAATAAAAATGGGCCAAAACCGGCCCGAGAGGAAACGAAAAACGCCGCGCTTTTCACCAAGGCATTGTTCTGCTTGGGGGAAATTCACGGTCAAAAAATTCCAGGAGAGGGTCACCAATGTCGCCGCACCGTTCCATGCATCTGAAGAGTGTTTTGCTTGCTACCTCCATGCTGGCGACGGTCGCCGCGGGCGCGGCAATGGCCCAGGATGCCGCCACGCCGGAAGCGGTGGAGCAGGTCGAGGTGACGGGTTCGCGATTGGGAGGCGGCTTTGTCACCCCCACGCCGGTGACGGTGACTGACTCCGCCGCGATCCAGGCACGCGCGCCCACCACGATCTCCGATGTCGTGAACCAGCTTCCCCAGTTGCGCCAGACCACCGGCACCACCCAGGCGCCGCGCGGCAACGCCAACGGCCAGAACCTGGTTGACCTGCGCGGCCTGGGCACCAACCGCACCCTGGTGCTGATTGATGGCCAACGCACCGTGCCCACCAATATCGGCGGTTCGGTGGACATCAACCTCATTCCTACTTTGCTGGTGGACAGAGTGGACGTGGTGACCGGCGGCGCATCGGCGGCCTATGGTTCTGACGCCGTTGCCGGCGTGCTCAACTTCCGCATGAAGGATCACATTGACGGCATCATCGGGTCGGTTCAGTACGGCGAATCCGAGCGTGGCGACAATATCGAACCAGCCATGAGCATCGCCGGCGGCGCGGATCTGCTGCACGACCGGCTGCACCTGGTCGGGGGCGGCGACTGGTCCAACAATCACGGCGTCGGCACGATCTATTCGCGCCCCGACCTTTACGGCAAGCAGGAAGCCTGCCTGGTCACCAACACCGCCGCGCAGCGCGCCGCGGGGGCGCCGGCTTCGTCACTGGTCAATGGCTGTACTTGGTCAACCCAGGCGGCGGGCACCCTGATCGTGGGCGCCAAGACCGCGACGGGTGCGGCCTTTAACGGGCTGAACAATGTCGCCTTTGGTCCCAACGGCACGCCGTACAATTTTCAGCAGGGCACGCTCGCCGGCATCCTGATGTATGGCGGCGCCGCCAATCCGGGTGATCCGCATGCCAATCCCAACGGCGACCTGGTGCTGGAAGCGCCGCATCGTCGCTGGACAGCCTATGGCAAGGCGAGCTACGACATCAACGACGATACCAGCGCCTATGTGCAGTACATGTATGGCCATGGCGAGGCCACGGGCCTCAGCACATTCCACCAGGAAACCAACATCATCGTGCCGGTGTCGGGGCCTTACGCCAATCCGTATGTGCCCGCCGCCATCCAGGCGATCGCCAACGCCAACAACCTGTCCACCATTACCGTGGGCAAGCAGGAAGAAGCGCTGGGTGGTTACCAGTTCGAGCAGCGTGACACGACCTGGCGCGCCGCCGCCGGCTTCAAGGGCAAGATTTTCGGCGACTGGAGCTGGGATGCCAACTATATCCATGGCGAGTCGCCACAGACGACGCCATTGCTGACCAATGTTCTGGAAGGCAATTACCTGGAATCGATTTTCGCGGTGGCAGGTCCCAATGGCGTGCCGGTCTGCGGCCCGGTTGGATCCAATCCCAACCTCGCCGCCGGCAGCATAGGCGCCGGCCGCCAGGGCCAGGTTTCTGCCGGTTGCGTGCCGTTCAACATTTTCGGCACCACGCTGAACGTCGTGCCCGGCAATGGCCGCAATTTCTCCGTTGCCGGCCTGGGGCCGTCCATCACGAACGGCAATGTCGGCTCGCCGGCCGCCGCGCAATACTTCCAGCATCAGACCAACAGCGGCTTCTATTATCAGCAGGATGTGATCTCGGCCAATGTGCGCGGCACACCCTTCTCGCTGTGGGCGGGGCCGGTGTCGCTGGCCCTGGGTATTGAGCATCGCCGCGAGGGCGGGCGGTCCTATACCGACTTTGAAGGCACCAACAACTATTCGTTGTCCAACAACGGCTCCAACTATTCGGGGTCCTTCGAGGTCACTGACGGTTATGTCGAAGTCGGTGTTCCGCTCGCCAAGGATCTGTCATGGGCCCAGTCGCTGGACGCCGATATCGCGGTGCGCGAAACCGGCTACAGCCTGTTCGGCAATGTCACCACGTTCAAGGCGGGCCTGAACTGGCAGCCGCTCGACGACCTGCGCTTCCGCGCCACCCGCTCGCGCGACGTGCGAGAACCCTCGATCACCGATCTGGACTCCACGGTCAGCCTGGGCATCACCGCCAGCTTCAACAGCGCAAGCCAGCACACCTCCGGTCCGGAATACACCGCCACCGGCGGCAACCCCAACCTGAAGCCGGAAAGCGCCGACAGCACGACCATCGGCGTCGTCTATACGCCGTCCTCGGGCTGGTTCGAGGGGCTCAGCGCCTCCATTGACTGGTTCGACGTCAATATCCAGAAGGTGATCACCACCGTTTCCAACATCAATATCGACTCCTATTGCGCCCAGGGCATCGCCTCCTATTGCGCCCTGATCGTGCCGGGCGGGGGCCCGGGCGGGGGCCTGCTGATCAACAGCACGCCAGCCAACCTGAACCAGCAGAAGACCAACGGCATGGACTTCGAGCTCAGCTATCATGCGCCGCTGGATGAATGGAACCTGCCCGGCGACCTCAGCATCCGCTGGCTGACGACCTGGACCGATGTCCTGTCCACCACTTCGGCGGTGACCTATACCGACTTCGCCGGCAGCGGCATCGGTGGCGGCGTGGCGAACTGGGTGAGCAACATGAACATCACCTATGCCCTGGATGGCCTGGTCAGCAATGTGCAGCTGCGCTACACCTCCGACATCCGCGCCGACGCCACGATGATCGGGCCGGGCCAGAATGGCTACAGCCCAGCCCTGCCCAATAGCGTCAACATCAACCAGTTCCCGGCGCAGGTCTATGTGGATCTCTCGGAAGCCTATGACATCTGGTCCGATCACGGCCAGGCCGTGACGCTGTACGGCAATGTCACCAACCTGTTCGACAAGGATCCGCCGTCCTTCGCCTTTGTCGCCTTCATTACCGGCGGCGACCCTTATGATCTGATCGGGCGCACCTACAAGGGCGGCGTGCGGTTCAAGTTCTGATGGCGCGCGCCGGATCGGGGCAACCGCTCCGGCGCCACGCCTTTTCTCGACAACCTCCGCTATCGTGCTATAGTCATATATATGACGACAGGAACAAAACAAAGATTCCGCGCCGCCTACCGGACGTGCGGATCATGGGGAAAAGACATGGAAAGGCGTGATGTTCTGACGGGCGGCGCCGCGCTGGCGGCGCTGCTGGGCGCGGTGGCCGGGGCGGATACGGCCCGGGCCCAATCCCAAACAGGGGCCGACGACTTGGCCAACGCCAAGGGCGTATGGGGGTTGAAGGTTTCGACCGACGATTATGTCGAAATCCAGCAACTTTATCATCGCTATTGCCATGCGCTGGACATGGGCGCTGGCGAAGCCTTTGCCGCCTGTTTCACGCCCGATGGAGAATTCACCGGCGGGCGCGGCCCCGGCAAGGCCAATGACGACCGCACGCCCCGCAAGGGCACGGCAGCCCTGGTCCAGATGGGCAATACCAGCGGCACGCGCCATTTCACCGCCAATCTCGTCGTCACCAGGACACCCGAAGGGGCCAAGGGCTCGTGCTACCTGCTGCTCTACAGCGCGCGCGCGACGCCGGACGCCTGGGTGGAGATCGCCATCTACAACGACTGGCTGGTCAAGACCGCCGAGGGCTGGAAGTTCAAGAAACGGGTGGTGTGGCGCGACGATGATGACATCACACCGTTCAAGCCCAAGCCGCCGCGCGGCGGCGATGCCCGTTAAAAAGGAAAAGTGGATGAGGATTGCAAATTTCATTCTGTGTGCTGGACTGGCTTTCGCGACAGCGCCCGCTGCCATGGCGCAAGGGTTCAAAGGCCCGAAGGTAGCCGACGCCAAGCCCGGCGACATCCGGGTGATCGTGACGGCAGCGATCCGCGAGCCGCTGGATGCGGTGATGGACAAGGCGCAGGCCGTGGCCGGCAAGCCGCTGGTGGCCGAATATGGTTCGGCGCGCGGCAACTTGAAGGATGAAATCCTCAAGGGGCAGGATTTCGAGGTCGCTATATTGCTGCCCGACGTCAACGAGCAGCTTCTGGCCGCCGGAAAGATCGGGCCGCAGGCCTTCGAGATCGCGCGGGTTCCCGTCGCCATCGGTCTGCGCGGCGATGCCGAAGTGGATGTCAGCACGCCCGAAGCGCTGAAGAAGACCATGCTGGCGGCGAAATCCATCAAGTATGCGCCCACTGGCGCCGCCCTGATGACGGTCAGGAACGTCATGGCCAAGTTCGATATCGCGGACAAGGTTCACGACTCTAGCACCCTGCGCGAGGAAGTGCCGCTGGCGGCGGGCGAGTATGAAATCAACCTGTATCCGCTCAGCGAGATCATTCCCAACAAGAAGCTGAGGAATCTGGGTCCGGTGATTCCCGCGCTGCAGGTTCCCGCCATCATCCAGGCGGTGATTGGCAAGAACGCGAACGATCCGAAAGCCGCGCGCGCCCTGATCAAATTCCTGCAGGGGCCCGCGATTGACGAGGCATTGAAGGCGGATGGCATGGAAAAGAGCACCGTCGTCTCAACATTGAAGTGAGGAATTAAGGGCGTCGCGCCCATGGAATTGTTGGTGCGGGTCTCCCGGCCGGTCAATGATCGTCTTGTACTTCCCCTGAGGGACAGGGCGTTGAACTTGAAGTCCAGCGGCGCGAAAGCCGCTGGACATTTTTTAAAGAGCATATGGTTGGGTAACATCGGTGTCTGGATTACATAGCAAACAGCATGAAGTGACTGGCCGCACTATCGCGGCGCAGGGCAAGGTTTATCGCGACGCTGGCTCGGCGCTGGCGGGTGTGACATTCGACGGCATGACCATCATGTCAGGCGGTTTCGGCCTGACGGGAAATCCCGAAAACCTGATTGACGCGCTCAAGCAGGATGGCGTGAAAGGTATCACCGTCATCTCCAACAATTGCGGCGCCGACAATTTTGGCCTTTGGAAGCTGCTCAACAACGGGCAGATCCGCCAGATGATCTCGTCCTATATCGGCGAGAACAAGCTGTTCGAGGAGCTTTACCTGGCCGGAAAGCTGGAACTGGAACTGAACCCGCAAGGTACGCTGGCCGAACGCATCCGCGCTGGCGGTGCGGGCATCCCGGCCTTCTATACGCGCACGGGCGTCGGCACGGTGGTGGCCGAGGGCAAGCCGACGGATATATTCGATGGCGAGGTCTATCTGCGCGAGACTTGGCTGCGCGCGGATTTGTCCATCGTCAAGGCCTGGCGCGGCGACAGCGCCGGCAACTTGGTCTATCGGAAGACCGCGCGCAACTTCAATCCGATGATGGCGACAGCGGGCAAGATCACCATCGCTGAGGTGGAGGAACTGGTGCCGGAGGGCACGCTCGATCCCGACCAGGTCCATACCCCGGGCATCTATGTCAACCGCCTGTTCCAAGGCCGGGATTATCAGCGCCGCATCGAGCACCGTACCACGCGTCCGCACCAGGCAGGTGGCTGATGGGCTGGTCACGCGAACAGATGGCAGCGCGCGCCGCGTGGGAATTGAAGCCGGGCTTCTATGTCAATCTGGGTATCGGCATTCCGACCCTGGTGGCCAACTTCATTCCCGACGACCTGCACGTCACGCTGCAAAGCGAGAACGGCATGCTGGGGATCGGGCCCTTTCCCTTCGAGGGCGATGAGGATGCCGACCTGATCAATGCCGGCAAGCAGACCGTCACGGCGCTGCCGACATCGAGCTTCTTTTCCTCCGCTGACAGCTTCGCCATGATCCGGGGCGGCCATATAGACATGGCGGTTCTGGGCGCGATGGAAGTGTCGGAAAATGGCGACATCGCCAACTGGATGATCCCCGGCAAGATGGTCAAGGGCATGGGCGGCGCGATGGACCTGGTGGCGGGCGTCAAGCGCGTTATCGCGGTGATGGAACACACCAACAAGTCGGGCAGTCCCAAGATATTGCCGGTCTGCACCTTGCCGCTGACGGGAAGCCGCTGCGTCGACATGGTCATCACCGACCTGGCGGTGTTCGACATCGACCGCGCCAGGGGCGGCATGGTGCTGATAGAACTGGCGCCGGGCGTGACCGAGGAAGAAGTGCGGGCCAAGACCGCAGCACAGTACAAGATGGGTCAGTTCGCATGAGCATCGCCTATATCTGCGACGGCATTCGTACCCCGTTCGGCCGCTATGCCGGCGCGCTGGCGCGCATCAGGCCCGACGATCTGGCGGCGCTGGCGATCAGGGAACTGGTGGGGCGCAATCCCGCCATGGATCCGGCCGCCATTGACGAAGTGGTGCTGGGCTGCGCCAACCAGGCGGGCGAGGACAACCGCAATGTCGCGCGCATGGCGGCGCTGCTGGCCGGGCTGCCGCAAACCGTTCCCGGCGTCACGGTCAACCGGCTCTGCGCCTCCGGCCTGGATGCGATCGGCACTGGCGCGCGCGCCATCATCAGCGGCCAGGCGGACCTGGTTGTCGCGGGCGGCGTGGAAAGCATGACGCGTGCGCCCTTTGTCATGGGCAAGACCGATGCGGCTTTTTCCCGTGCCGGCAGGATCGAGGACACCACGATCGGCTGGCGTTTCATCAACCCGGCGATGCGTGCGGCCTATGGCGTGGATTCCATGCCCGAGACCGGAGAAAATGTCGCCGACGATTGCCGGGTTTCGCGCGCCGACCAGGATGCTTTCGCCCTGCGCAGCCAGCAACGCGCCGCCGCCGCCGTCGCCAGGGGCTTTTTCGACAAGGAATTGATGCCGGTGGACGTGCCGAACGGCAAGGCCGGGTTCGTCACTGTCGCGCGCGACGAACATCCCCGTCCCGACACCACCCTGGAAGGGCTGGCGAAGCTGAAGTCCATTGTGCGGGAGGGCGGCACGGTGACGGCGGGGAATTCCTCAGGCGTCAATGACGGCGCCGCGGCCCTGATCCTGGCGTCCGAAGATGCGGTGAAGCGCCATGGCTTGACGCCGCGCGCCCGCATCAACGGCTATGCCACGGCCGGGGTGGCGCCCCGCGTGATGGGCATCGGCCCCGTGCCGGCGACACAGCGGCTGATGGCGCGCACGAGCCTGAAGATCGGGGATTTCGACGTGGTGGAACTGAATGAGGCCTTCGCGGCGCAGGCGCTGGCAGTTCTGCGTCAGCTCGGCCTGGCCGACGATGCCATGCACGTCAATGCCAATGGCGGCGCCATCGCCATTGGTCATCCCCTGGGCGCGACGGGCGCCAGGCTCGCCTTGACGGCGATGCGCGGGCTCGAGGAAAAGAAGGCGGCCCATGCGCTGGTGACGCTTTGCGTCGGTGTAGGGCAGGGCGCCGCCATGGCGATCGAGCGGATATGAGGCAAGTGATGCGTATTATGTTCGGGATCGGTTTCGCGCTTCTGCTGGCCGGCGCAGCAGCGGCCCAGCCCTTGGTTCCTCCCAGCTATACCCAGGCGCAGGCGGCTCGGGGTGAACAGGCCTATATGAGCAATTGCGCCAGCTGCCATGGCGACAAGCTGGACAATGGCGGCGGTGACGGAGCGCCCAACCTAGTCGGACCGGCCTTTTCCCAAGGCTGGGGGGCAAAGCCCCTGAGCGAACTGTATGATTATACTAGCGCCAATATGCCGGCCAGTTCGCCGGCTTCGCTTTCGCCGCAGGTCTATGCCGATATTGTTGCCTTCCTGCTCAGCAAGAATGGGGTCACGGCGGGAACGGCGGAGTTGCCACCGGATGATGACAGGCTGAAGAGCATGTCCGGCCCGCACTGAACACCAGTCCCTAGGCGGTCAGCGCACCACGACCTTGTACTGGAAATCCATGGCGCGGCAGTAGGAGCGGCGCCATTCCACCGGCTGGCCGTCCTTGGCGAAGGCCAACCGCTTGATCTCCATCAGCATGGTGTCTTCCATCACGCCCAGGCGCTTGGCCATGGCGGCGTCGTTGGCCAGCGACAGGTTTTCCTCCACCCGGGTCACCACCACCTTGAAATGGGTTTCATAAGCCGGATAGAGCAGCGGCTCGAACGTGTCCGGATCGATGTCCATGATGCCGTCGAACCGCTCGGCGGAGACCCAGATATCCTCGGCCAGGAAGATATGCTCGTCGCGCATGCGCACGCGCTTCATGCGGATGCCATCCTGTCCCGGCTTCAGTTCCAGCGCGGCACGCACCTCGGGCGTCGGCGTCATGCGCCGCCGCTCCACCACCCGGCCATGCGGCACCAGGATGGTGCCGTTCTGGGAAAGATGACCGAAGAAGCGGAACAGCGGCGTGGCGAAGCCGGAGCGGCGCACGAAAGTGCCCTTGCCGTGCATCCGGTCCACCAGGCCCTCCGCGACCAGCAGGTCCATCGCCTTGCGGACGGTTCCGACCGAAACCTCGTGCATCTTGGCGAGCTGGGATTCCGTGGGAATGGCGTCGCCGGGGTTCCATTCGCCATGGGTGATCGCCTGGGCCACAAAATCACGAACTTTGAGATACCGCGGGAGCCTTGGGTCAATCATTCAAATGTGTAGCCCTGTATACTGCGCAACAATATTGCGTATAGCGGCGTTCTGTCAAATGTAGACGCAGAACGCCATCGCTTCTCTCGCGGGACAGCTCATCCCTTTCTGGTGCCATAAAGCAGCGTGACGTTGATGCGGCGGTTGAGATAGCCCTCCTTGAAATGAATGGCGTCTGTTTCGTGGAACAGGCTGGAGTCGAAAATCACGGCCCGGTTTGCGCGGTACGGCACCCGGACTGCGTTGGCGCCGCTGCTGGCCAGGAAAGCGCGCGTCGCCTTCTCATCGCCATTGTATTTTCCAAGCGCCCAGTCGAGCGGCGCCTTTGCGTCCCACACCACCAAACCGCCCCGCTTGGGATCGAGATTGGCGTCATCCGGCGTAATCCAGAAATTCACATTCACGGCGGCGTGGTCGGCATGGACCCTTATGCCGGTAAGCCTGCTGTCATACTTGAACGCCCAAAAATATTTCAGGGGGTGATCCTGGAAAATATCCGGATATGTGTCGCGCAATTCTTCCGCGATCTGCGCGAGCAGCGGCGGAGAAAAACCGAATTCGGGCATGGCCCCCAAGTAGCCATCGTCATAGGCCCGGCGCCATATCGTGGAATTCCAGCAGAATTCCCGCAGCGAGGTCAGCGCCGGGGGCGTCAGAAAATCATCAATCACGACGACCTGTGGGGTGCTTTGCGCCCATTCACGCGAAACATTCCTCGCATTGGCGGGATTGATCGCCTCAGAGGGAAGGCGCGGAGCCTTTGCCAGCAGGAGAACATCATCCATGGCAGGCCCGTCAGACGCGGCATGGACGGCCGCCAGATGGTCATGCTGTTCCTTGTCGTGCCGGATTTTGTGGGGTTTCTGCGGATGTGATGTGCCAGTACCGCTCGAATACCGGATTTGCGCAGCGTGCGTGAACGCTGCGAAGCCTTCGGAAATCCGGTCGAGCTGGCACAAGGCCACGCCAAGATTGAAATGGGCCGGAGCATATTGGGGAGAATCGGCGATGACCTTGCGATAGGCCTGTTCCGCCTCTCCGGCCTTTTCCAGTTGAAGCAGGATATTGGCGCGGTCGAAATGCGCCGCCGTCAGATCGGGCTCCAACCTGGTCGCCGCCGAGATATAGGCCATCGCTTCCGCCGGGTTGTTGTGCCGGGCCAAGAAAAGTCCCAGTTTGTAATTCGCTTCGGCGCTGTCCGGACTTGAAGCGACCCAGGACCGTAACGCCTCAAGTGTTGCGCGGGTGTCGGTAGGTGGTCGGCCCCCTTTTTCTCTCATTCGTGCAATTCCATGAGCGTCCACGGCATTGTGTTCGTAACGCGATCACGTTGCCAGTCCTGGCACGGAAATCAAAACCAGGGATGATCGCGCGTTGTCCACAAGGCAACGACACCATTGCGCAGGAATCAGACGCTGCGCCGCAACATGTGCAGTGCAATATGCGCTGCCCTTTCTTGTCGCGCATAGCCCTGTGGCGACGAAAACACATACGTCCCGATTCCTGCTTCCGTCGGAATGAAGCCAATGATTTTTGGATTCGCCTAGTGACAATTCTCAAATCCCTCGTCTATAACATGGTCACAAAGTCATATAAATGACTATAGGAGGGTAGGATATGTCCGGTACCGTGCGTTATCGTGCGTGCATGTGTTCGAGCGTGGCTGTTTTGGCTCTTACCGCCGGGGCCGCGATGGCCCAGAACGCTGCAGCCCCAACCGGCGACGAGGTCGAGGCCATCACGGTCACCGGATCGCGCATTTCGACGCCCGGCTTTGAAGCACCCACGCCGATGACGGTGCTCGGTCCCAAAGCGCTGCAGGCATTCGTCGAAAACGGCCTGGAAGCTCTCGAATACGATATTCCCGAACTCGCCCCCAACGAAACAACCGTGGGCCAGGCCGGCGGCGGCGCGCTTTCGACCTACAATCTGCGTAACCTTGGTGCCACTCGTACCCTCATACTTCTGGACGGCATGCGCGTCATGCCAACCGATCCTCTCGCAGGCACCATTGACGTCAACACCTTTCCCGCGGTGCTGATCAACAATATCGGCGTCGTCACGGGCGGCGCCGGCGCCAGCTATGGCTCGGACGCGGTTTCGGGCGTGGTCAATCTTTCGCTAGACAACAAGCTGGATGGCTTCAGAGGGAGCATTCAGGGCGGCCAGAGCGAATATAGCGACTACAAGAATTACGACATCAGTGCCGCTTTCGGCACCGACTTTGCGGGCGGCGCCGGCCATGTCGTGATCGCCGGTGAAATGTACCAAAATAACGGCGTCTGCTGTCAGGGCAGCCGCCCCTGGGGCAACCAGTCGGTGGGGTTGATCGCCGATCCCGCTTCCAAGCCCGGTAACGGCATTCCGCAATTGAAGATTGCGTCCAACACCAATCTGTCGGTCGAGGCTGATAATGGCCTGATCACCAGCGGTCCGCTGAAAGGAACGACCTTCACCGCCAACGGCACGCCGACTGCCTTCGCCTATGGCCAGAATGTCGGCACAGTGTTCCAGACGGGCGGCGGCGGCACCAACTTTGCGCAGTTCGGCAATATCTTCCCGGAACAGGCGCGCATGAACGGCTATGCGCATGCCGAGTATGACGTGTCCAACGATTTTCACGTTTTTGCCGAGGTGCTGGCCGGACGCCAGCAGAGCTTCTACCCGGTCATCACCAACTTCAATTCTGGTGACATAACGGTCGGAATCAACAATGCCTATCTGCCGTCATCGCTGAAGGCGCTGATGACCGCCGACAATGTCACCAGCTTTCAGCTCGGCCGCCCCAACTTCGACCTGGGTCCCTGCACCAAGTGGAACGGCGTGCAGGAATGCGGCATGGCGATCACCGATTATCGCTACAACACCTATCACACCGCGATAGGGGCGAACGGCAACATCTCCGGCTGGAGCTGGAAATGGTTCACCCAGTACAACAGCGACACGATGATCGACTCGATCCAGAACGACAAGATCCTGTCAAATTTCACCAATTCGGTGAATTCCGAGATCAATCCGGCGACGGGCCAGCCGACTTGCATCTCCACCCTGACCAACCCCAATGATGGCTGCGTCCCGGTGAATCTGTTCGGTTCCAACACCATCACCCCGGCGGTCACTAAATACACCAACGAAACCTTCCGCCTTCCCGAAACCGAAACCGAACTGGACACGGCGTTCGACGTCCAGGGCACGCCCTTCAGCGACTGGGCCGGCGATGTCTCACTGGCGGCGGGTTTCGAATGGCGGCGTGAATCGGAAAATGGCGTCAATGATCCCAATGCTTTGACGGGCAACTTGTTCACCGCGACCCTGGCGATCCAGGGTCACTACACGGTGGCGGAAGGCTATGTCGAAACCGTGGTGCCACTCGCCAAAGACCTGTCCTGGGCGAAGAATCTGGAAGTGGATGCCGCCGTCCGCGAGGCCGGGTACAGCACATCCGGCACGGCGAACACTTGGAAGCTGGGCATGAACTACACACCGTTTGACGATCAGCTTCGCTTCCGCGGCACTTTCAGCCACGATTTGCGCGCCCCCAACCTGGCCGAGCTCTATCAGCCACAGGTCTACAACATCAACACGGTGTCCAACGATTTCCAACAGGGTGCGCAGACCACCATCCGCACCTACACCGGCGGCAATCCCAACCTGGTGCCGGAGCAGGCGAACAGCTTCACGGGTGGTTTTGTGTTCCAGCCGAACTTCATCGAGGGTCTTCAAGGCTCGATTGATTATTTCCGCACCACGGTTCACGGCGCCATCAACACCCTGACCAACCAGCAGGTTGTTGATTATTGCTTTGCTGGCCAGACATCCTATTGCTCGGCCATCACCAGCACCACGGGCAATCCGGCGACCGGCTCGATCACCGCCGTGTCCGCCGTCAAGTTCAACTTCCAGCAGCTGTTTACCGAAGGCGTGGATACCGAGCTGACCTACCGCTTTGCCGGCGAGCAGCTGTTTGACGCGTTGCCGGGTGACTTCACCCTGCGCCTGCTGGGCAACTATGTGGACCACCTGCAAACCATCGCTAGCGGGCAGACGATCGATTATGCTGGCCAAGTCGGCCTGGCGACGGGTCTGCCCCATCTGCGGTTGAACTTCACCACGGTGTGGGACTGGGATCCCATCTCCATCCAGGCCAACATGCGCTACACCCAGGGCGGTACCCTCAATGCGACGTACATCCAGGGTGTCACCATCAGCCCCTCGGATGACCATATTGCATCGCGCACCTACCTGGACCTGTCCGGGTCCTGGGACGTGGTGGAGCACCTTCAGCTGTTCGGCAAGATCGGCAATGTCTTCAACACATCGCCGCCATATTCCCCGACGAACATCTTAAAGCCGCTGGCGGCGGCGTCACCCTATTATGACGATATCGGCCGCGTGTACTCAATGGGCGCCCGGGTGCGCTTCTAGTCAGGAGGTTTTCTTGAAAGTTCTTTGCGTCCTTGGCTTTGCGGCTTTGTTCCTCGGGGCGGCGCCTTTGGTCGCCGCCCAGGCGCAGACCTACCAGGTGTTCGAATTCAGCACGCCTGCTGCTGGGCAGGAAGCTGCGTTCGAGCAATGGTATACGACACGTCATGTTCCCGAGACGCAGCGCGTGCCGGGCGTAAAGACAGTCCAGCGGTTCCGGATCGAACAGGCCCAGCGGTCCGGGCCACCCTATCCCGCGGATGTGCTGGTCATGACGCTGGACACCGCGAACGAACATGCGGCAGCGATGAAGCTGGCGGCGCTTTTGTCCAAGGCCAGCGGCTTGCTGGAAAAAGACAGCGGCGTCACCGTGGTCTTTGCGCCCTTGGGTTCAAGGCTGATGGCCCAGGATGTGCCGGGCACCGCCGCGGCGCCTGAAATTCCCGGCGCGACTGAGTTGAAAAACTTCCACCTTTGGGCCTTCGTCAACGCCCAGAAGGATCATGAGGAGGAATTCAACAAAGGCTATTCGGAAGAGCATTTTCCGGACGTCATCCGAAACCCTGGCATTCAGTGGGGCCAGCGCTCCAAAAAAGCAGATATCCTTCCGGCCGGCGCGCAGTTTCCCGACTACCTAGCCGACTACGCCTATTCCGCTTACGACATTCCGGCGGCAAATGCGGAAGTAAACAGGCGCCTGGCGGAGCACATAACCCGGCCCATCCCGTTTCCCGCAAAAGGCGGCCATACCTGGTACGCTGCTGCCGTCGGCCCGGCCCTGCCAGGCAAGTAATGGCGGCGACCGTCATATGAACACTTTCAAGTTGTGAGGTAAGTCATGCGCCCTGCGATACATGTTCTGGCCTTGTCAATCCTCATCCTGGCTGTATCGAGTTCAGAGCCCTCTTTCGGGCAGGAGGGCATCGCCGCGCGCGTGAAACTCGCCGATGCCGGACCCGAGGATGTGCGGCTTTTTGTTTCGGGCGCGCTGCGTGCTCCCCTGATGGCGGTGCAGCCGCAACTCGAGCAAGCGACAGGCAAGAAAGTTGTCATGGAGGTGAGCGAGTCCCGAGTGCTGCAAAGCGAGATAGAAGCGGGGCAACCCTTCGAGGCAGCGCTGATTACGTGCCCTGTGGTGGATGAAATGATCTCAAAGGGCAGAATTGTCGCGGGCAGCCGCGTTGACATTGGGGTTGTGCGAGTGGGCGTCGCAGTGCGCGGCGATGCACCGACCCTCGACATTGGAACGCCCGAAGGCTTGAAAAAGGCGATACTGGGAGCGCTTTCCATTCGTCGTTTTTATGGCCTTGGCGCGTCGGTTCCAACATTGGATAACCTGTTCTCCAAATTAGCTCTGACTGACATCACGAAGAGCAAGATGATCCCCTTGGGGACTGGTAAACCTGCGCCTGAAGCTGCGCTGTCCGCAGGTCAGTATGAGCTCATCCTGAATTTGGCCAGCGAGGTCATTCCGTTAAAAGGCTGGAACTATCTTGGGCTTATCCCGGAAGTTTACCAACTGCCGGTGAATCTTTCCGTAGGTATCGGCACTCGAGGCGACGCAAGTGCGGCAAAAAAAGTGATTGAGGTGCTTGGAACATCGGCGTTCGACTCAGCGCTTGAGGCAAATGGCATGTCCAGAAATTAGAATAAGTGGGATCCACTCGGCTATCCGCCACCAGGGTCAGGCACTCGCGGGTGAAGTCATCCACCACCGCCAGCATCCGGAATCGGCGGCTGTCGGCCAAGGTATCGCTCACGAAGTCTAGCGACCGGCGCTGGCTCGGTCCCTGCGGCAGGGTCAGTGGAGCCCTTGCTTCATCATCCGTCTCCTTCAAGGTGACCGGACTCTACTCATTTTGGAGGAAGTTCAGGGACTCAGGTCACGATCCCCATCGTTTGCGCGAAGCCGGGCAAGAAAAAATCCGCACCTGAAGCGCGGCTCTCGATCTCGGTTGTACCAAAAAGCAGTCAGTTGTCCGGTAGCGCAAACACCCAAAGCACAGCTCCATCCTGCTTGGGCCACTGCGTTTCTTGCGTCACGTTGTGGCCAGCCTGACCCTTGCCAGCCAGAATTGCGATGTACTGCTTTCCATCCACGCTGTAGCTGATCGGAGTAGCATTTACGGTGTGGTTGAGGCGCGTCTGCCACAAAACCGCGCCGGTAGCTGAGTCATAGGCACGGAAATATCGCTCCTGATCGCCCACAAACAGCAACCCTCCCGCAGTTGCTAGCGCCGAACTGGCCATATTGACCCGGCTGTCAACACTCCATGCCATTTTGTTGGTCTGGAGGTTGATGGCATCGATGCGTCCAGTCACGCCAGGTGGCGACTTGGGATTGTAACGCGTCGCGGCAGAGGATTGTTCGCCACCGCCATAATCGCTGTCGGATGCGTAATTGCGCGGCACTTCTTCCGTACAGCCGGTTGTGACCACCACGATGTAGAGCAGTTTCTGCGACGCATCGTAGGAGCTTGCCGGCCAATTCTTCATCTGACCGCAAATCAGATTGCTCTTTTGACGGGTAAGGTCCGGTATGACGTCGGGATTAATGATCTTGTTGCCATTTTTGTCGGCGCCCAGGGCAATATCTTGCAAGCCATCGTCATGGTAGAACAGCCACTTGCCGGTTGCGGCGTCCATGCAGTCAGTCCAGACGATCTTTCCCGTTCCACAAACCACCTTACGATCGGTGCCACCGACGTTCAGTGTCATGATTGGGCGTTCGAACGCCCAGTCGAGATTCCAATTGTCTTGCGGAAGGTGCTGATAGTGCCAGACCATCTTTCCGTTGTCGGGATTGATGGCCAGGGTCGAGTTGATGTAGAGGCCGGCGTGACCTGGATCGCGCTTGCTTGAGCCATTGTCGAGATACTGCCAGGCGTAGGTATTGCCGGTACCGAAATAGAGGAGGTTCAGGTCCGGGTCATAGCTTGGGGTTGTCCACATTGAAGCGCCTTGACGCTTCTCATAAGGAACGCCCTTCCAGGTCTCGTCACCCGGTTCGCCGGGCTTCGGAATCGTATGGATGCGCCAAAGCTCATGGCCGTCATTCGCATCCATCGCCACGATGATGCAGCCGCCCGGTTGCAGGCGGGAGCAGTTGGTATAACCTTGTATTACCTTGCCATTGACAACTTGCGGCCCGGCGGACGCGCGGTATGGCAGCTTGATGTCAGTGACTTGATGGTCCCACACCACCTTGCCGGTATGGACGTCCAGCGCGATCTCGTGACTGTCAAAAGTCGGGAAGATGAGCTTGTCGCCATAAAGAGCGAAACTGCGCCGCGAACCGCCTGCGATCCCGGGCCAGGCGGGGCCGCTGAAGGCATGCTTGTATTCCCAGAGAAGGTTTCCGGTCTTCGCGTCTATGGCCTGCACGTCGTCCGTCGTGCCCCAGATAAACAAGACGCCATCATGCACCAGTGGCGCGAATTCGGCGCTTCCCGGAGGCATTGACCATGTCCATGCCGGAACAAGAGTTTTGACGTTTGTCTTATTGATCTGAGCAAGCGGGCTGAAGCCATGGGCGTCATAGGTTCGGCGCCATTGGAGCCATTCACCCGGCGGCGGCATGCGAAGCATTTCGTCCGTTACGGGCGTGAGTTTTTCAAGCACCGCGGATCTCTCGGCAGCAAGTCTTTTGCTCTCATCGTCCGGTTGAAATGGCGCGAGCTTCACGTCCGCTATCGCCGCGCCTGTAGTCAAAAGCATCACTGCCAAGCCGGCGATAATTTTGCTCTTCTTCATTCTGACTCTCTCCCTGTCCCTTGTTTTTTACAATCTTGGCAGTCAAATTGTTCTATTGCAGTGCCGACATCGCCGCGGTCTTCGGGTTTTGAATCATCGTTGGGCAATTCGACGATCACATCGCCGCTGGTATGTGCAGGCCCAAAATAATGAAGCACAAGATACTCGCCTTCGAGAGTCATCTTTGTGGTCTTGCGGTCAATCAATACGTTGGGAAAACGCTGCGGATCGGGCGCATATTTGGCACTGCCGGCGGCGGGGACCGCATAAGCCAGCATCGCCCGCTGTTCTCTCTTGTTGTTTACGATCCGCAACCCACGCGACGCCGTCCGGAGTAATATATACACCGTGGACAGTGCTCCACTCCCGCGCCCCATCTCCGCTGAACTTGCGCTCGGGCTCATCGGTTGGGCCAAGCGCCATCCAGTTGAGATTGCGGTACGCCGTTTGCCGACTGCGATGCGCCAATCGCGTCTCCTTGCAATGCCGCCACCAGGATCAACGCTGACGATACGAAGAATCTGAAGAACACCGGCCCCCTCCACGAGCAGTTAGCCGCTCTTTTGCCCCACGGTTACGCGCAGGGAGTCGAATAAATGTAAAATAACATACGGTCAACTATATGACTAGATAAGAATCGAGACGAAAAGATTTGCGGGGAGGGGCCGAGCAACTTCGGTAATCGTGATCTGCTTTCGGCTGGCGTCGCAATGTTTGTGGTAGGTCGAGTTTCTCCGCAGAAGTTTCGTGCATTGTCCTGGTGGAGCTGCCCGGCTTGATCCATTTCATGTCCGTTTTGCCAAAGCGATCAGCATCTCGCCGGATTTTCCCGCCAAAAATATCGGCGAACCGCAAAAATGGGGTGCTTTCAACGCCGACATCGAACAATTATCTCTTTGCTCGATATCGTGGATGCCACCAAGGCGCAGATGCGCCTGAATATCGGACTTTTGAGCCAGGCGCCCCGCAGGGCACAAACCGAATAACTCTTGCAACAGACTGGGGGGCGCAGGCGTAAAATTTGGTGAAGCCGCCTAGTATCGACCACACTACCGCCCATTTTTCACGTAGGCGACGGTAACATTCAGAATTATGCCGTTCCGCGAAGCGTGAAGATCGGATTGAATCCGGGAACAAGAACAGCGGATCGAAAGTCCGCGTGTCGGTTTCGTTGGTCAAGGATGATTCTCCCCCTGGGCACCATCGTTTTAAGCCTTTAAAAACAGCACTTTCTTGAAGAACGAAGCCGGATTTGGCCCGCGGTTTCGCGTGCCAAACGGTGACAAGCCGTGACAAGCAAAATCAATGGGTTACGAGGGGCGCCAAACGCTCCTGCGGGATGGTCGCGGAATGAGGTTTCGCCTTCCATTCTCGTTCACGAGAACAGGCGTTCATGAGCGCGGAGGCGGCGGTGATCGACGGAGCAGAACGGGAAGGCGGGTCTTCGCGCTTGTACGATGCCATCGAGAGCGGCGTAGCCGATCTGGACGACCCGGACTTGCGGGAGCGTATCGCCGGCTTCTGAAATGGCGGGCCGGGAGGCTGCTCGGAAATTGCCGTAGGTCGGGCCCATACCGTCGTGGCGATCGCTTCGACAAGCGCCCCCTTCCGTTGGGGCGTGGCCCTGCTCTGATTTGCGTGAGGGTCTCAGCGAATGCGGTGAACCTTGAATACCTTTCCATCGCTGTGGACATCGAGATTGGCGCTGCCGAAGGAACCTTCGCGGATCGATATCAGATATTTGGAAGCCGGGCCCGTCCAGTGAGCAAGGGCGGTATCGCCGGCATCCTGTTGCCATATCTCCGCATCCGGCAGTTCGATGGTGAAGTGCCCCATGGCGTTAAAGCTATAAGACGCCAAATGAACCGGCCGCACTATGATGGTTCCCCGCAACAATCCCGAAAGAAAGTCTCCATCGCTGCTCGCCGGCATCGGGGGAGGCATTGACGCGATTGCGCGGGGCGTGGGCGATTGTGCGGGGGGCACCATCTTGACCTGCCCATTAAAGGCCGGCGCCAGGCCAAGCTCGCCACGCACCGGTTGAACAGCTCCGTATACACAATCAAGCCATTGCCGATCGTCAGCCAAACCGCTGCAACGCGCGATGCCGGAGACGGCGTCGTCCCGAGGTGCCGCTTCTGACGCGTTGCAACAAGCCCATGCGAGCAACATGAAATAAGCGCCAAGCTTCATTTTCGATGCTCCGTTTCTTCGCCGTGTCTTGACGGCCATTCTATTGAAATGCCGACCGAAGAGCATCTCTTCTTGTCGCAGATCCACCGCCAATCCTTCGGTGCCGATCACGTCCTGACGTGCGGTGAAGGCGCGTTTTGATTTAACCCAGGAAACAAAGGGGGTGAAGTGCGAAAAAAAGCATGTTTGTGCGTCAGTCGCACAAACAGATATTGCGCTTCGGGTATCTGCTGATTAGCGTGAGGAAAATAGCGCAAAAAAGCGCGATGCCTGAGGGAGGTTCTGACATGCAGTCTAAGTCAGATGCATTAGCAATGCGCGTCGCGCGTCTGCGTCCATCCATCCATCGCCAAGTTGATTCGAGCAAATAATAACGAAACGCGGCCGACAGGCCGAGATAGGGGAATTCATGGCTAGTCGGACTTTTCGCGCGGTAGGTCTTGGAACAACGGCGCTGGCGTTGCTTATGAGTGCTGGGGTCGCGCTCGCGCAATCCGCTTCGGGAGGCGCTTCCGGCCAGGGCCAGGCTGCCGACCAGTCTCAATCCGTTGAGTCTGTGGTCGTGACCGGCTCCCACATCCACGGCGTTGCGGTGGTGGGTTCCAGCAATATCAGCGTGGGCCAGGACGATTTCCTGGTGAACAATGCCCCGAACGTCCAGGCGTTGCTCGATACCCAGCCGCAAGTGGTTAATATCGGCCTGTCATCGAACACATCGGTGGGCGGCACGCGTTCCCAGGGCGCCGGCAACAACCAATCGTATCAAAGCTCGATCAACCTGCGCGGCGTCGGCATCGAAGCGACGCTCACCATGATCGACGGCCAACGTGTCGTCACCGCCGGCCAGTCCGGCGCCACGGATCCCAACATCATTCCGCCCGACATGTTGCAGCGGGTCGATATCCAGGCGGACGGCGGGTCGGCGATTTACGGCTCCGACGCCATTGCCGGCACGGTGAATTTGGTGCTGCGCGAGCCGGTCGATATCGCCCAGGTCACCGGCCAGTATCAATTCAAGCGCGGCGCCGGCAACTGGCAGACCAGCATTTTGCTGGGACGGACCTGGACGCTTCCCAATTTCGGCGATGGCGGCATCATTTTCGACTATGCCCGCGATTATGAGGGGCCGTCGAGTGCGCGGAATCTGTCGTATGGCTACAACGACAACCTTGTGCCCTATATCGGCACGGCGGGGCTGCAATCGACATCGTCCTCACCGGGCAACGTTTTCGGCTTTGGCGCCACCGCGGCGCAACAGCAGACTTTGTACGCCGTGCCGGCAAGCGGTATCGGGTCCAAGGGGCAGTTGACGCTCGGCCAGCTCGGCCCGGCGGGGCAGCCCAACTACAGCAGCCTTTATACGAACGTGCAGGATGTGATCCCCCAGATCACGCGCGATACCTTCTTCTACAACATGAAGCAGGATATGGCTCCCTGGCTGCATTTTGCGTCTTGGGGCGAGTTCAATCGCCGTTCGGGTACATCCGCTTATGGTTCGGCGACGCAGCCGCAACAAACGCTGACCGTGCCCAACACCAACCCCTACAGCCCGTGCGCGACGGCTGCCGCTGCGGCCTCGGCGGGCCTGCCGGCTCCCAGCCAGGTGAACGCCCAGGGGCTTTCGTGCCCGGCCAACGGGACACTCAAGGTTGCCTATGATTTCGTGAACGAACTGGGCGCCGAACAGCGGCATTTCAAAGAGCAGAACTATGCCGGCGACATGGCCCTTACGGTTGACCTGCCATGGGATTGGCATAGTTCGGTGACCGGGTATTGGGGCAAGGACATCGTCGATACCACGACGGTGCCGACGGTTAACACCACGGCTTTGACTCAGGCTCTGTCTGGTGTCGGCCTTCCGTCCGGTGTTCCGATGCTCAACCCCTTCTGCTCCGATCAAAACGGCCCCTGCAACAACCCCACGACCGATCTCTATCTCCAGCAAAGCCCTTATTCGCTCCTGAAGCCGTTCATCACGAACAGCACATGGGACGTCAATCTTCATGCCGATGGCCCGCTTTTCGATCTGCCGGGTGGAACGGTTCGCTTGGCGCTTGGCCTGGAATATGAGCATGAGTATCTCGATTCCGGTGACGGATTGTACCGGGGTCAGACGATCAGCGTTTCGAGCGTGCCGGACTTTCCCAGCTTCAATGATGCCCGCCTGCAGCGCATCGACAAGTCGGCTTACGGCGAGCTTTATGTCCCCCTCATCGGCCCGGAAATGGACATACCGTTCGTCAACAAGCTGGAAGCCACGGTGGCCTGGCGCTATTCCTGGTACAGTCTGGGCAGCGTCACGACGACGAATCCGAAATATGGGTTCAACTACAATCCCATCGAAGACCTGCGGATTCATGGCAGCTACGGCACTTCGTTCAAGGCGCCGAACCTCACCGAAGCGCTGCCGCAAGTCAGTGCGGGCCTGCATGACAACACCAACCAGTACACCTGCGGCAGCTATGCCGGCATCAATCTCGCGGCCTGTCCGATTGGCGCGGCCTCGCCGATTTCCGCGATTTCCGTCGATGGCGGCAATCCCAACCTGAAACCGCAGCAGGGCCGGAGCTGGAGCCTGGGTTTCGACTGGACGCCCAGATTCCTGGAAGGCTTTACGACCTCGATCAACTGGTATCGCCTGCACTATACCGGCCAGATCTCGCAGCCGGGGTCCGACGGCAATTTCTTCCCGTACCAGGTCGTCAATACCGGCTATTTCAACGATCTGGTCGCCCTCAATCCCACCTATTTCCCAAACAGGGCCGTCGTGAACACCGCCGTTCTGTCATTCCTGCCAAATGCGGGCCTGACACGCGGCGCGGCGCTGACGCAGGCACAGTTCAATGCCATCTTGCCTGCGCTGCAGAGCAATCCGCTGTATCCGGGCGCCTCCGGGCAAAACCCCGGTTTCCCGTTGGCTCTGATTTCCGACGGCCAGAACGTGAATACCGGCGCGACCAACACGGACGGGTTCGATATTTCCGCCCAGTATATATTCGACACCGACTGGGGCACGGCCCATCTGGGGGCGACGGCCACATTCGTGGACTCGTTCAATACGCAAGTCTCGGAAGCCGCTCCCGCGATTGAGGAAGACAATCAATTTGGCTTTGTCGTTCGCTGGCGCGGCCGCCTGCAGGCGGGTCTGGACAACGGTCCTTACAGCGGGACCCTGTTCATGAACTATGTGAATCCCTACCATGTTTCGGCCGCGTATTTGCCGGTCGGCGCCGGCCCGCAATATGGAAGCGTGGCCGGGAATGTGACCTGGGATTTGTCGCTGGGTTACAACCTGGAAGCGCTGGGCACGTCCTATCTGCAGGGGACCCGCCTCCAGATCTATGGCCAGAACATTCTCGACAAGAAGCCGCCGTTTGTCCTCAATGCCGCGGGGCAGCCGGCTCTGCTTTTCGATCCGAACGAGGCAAGTGCGCTGGGCGGGACGTGGAGCATTCGCCTCGTCAAGGAGTTCTAGGCGGGTCTGTTTGCCCGTCTGGTGTTGTCGCGGGCCGGCTCCCCCTGGGTCGGCCCGCGATGTTTTTTGAGGTACGGGCCGGTGTTTCAGCCCGGTATGAAATGGCTGATGCCGAGAAACGCCAACGAGCCGGCGGCGAGCACCAGGAAGGGGTGGACGCGCGTGGCGAGAAGGGCGGCGGTCGAGGATAGCGCGATGCCTCGCGCCCACCAGCCGCCGTTGAGGCTCATCAGAAGCACATATACGCTGGCCAGCACCATGCCGGCAGCGACAGGGCGCAAGCCCGCCTCCAAGGATCGCTGCCATCGTGCCTTGCCGTGCGGCGACCATATCCGGGCGATGATGTAGGTGAGCACCAAACTGGGGCCGAATATCGCGACCGTCGCCACAACCGCGCCGGCCGGCCCGGCGACATCCCAGCCGATCAAGGTGATGTAAAGAGAACCCGGCCCGGGCGCCATGCGGGAGACCGCGAAAAGCTCGGCGAATTCGCTGTTCGTCATCCAGTGATGGACAGTAACGGACTGCCGCTGGACCTCCGCGATGATCGCCTGGCCGCCGCCTATCGTGAAAAAAGACAGCGGCAGAAAGACCGTAAAAAGACCGGCCAGCGGTTTCGCCATCACGCGGTATCCTGCCGGATGAACTCCGCGATCACGCTGAAGCCGCCACAGCCCAGCGCGACCCAGATCAATGGAACCTTGAACAGGCCAATGAGCGCGAAAGTCGCGCCGCAGACAAGAAGCGGCACGGCCGCGCGGCGCACGCGGACGGCCATCATTACGGCCATGGAGAAGGGCAAACCGATGGCGGCGGCAACCGCACCCGTCATCGCGATATTGGTCAGCGGGTAATGCGTGATCCTCGAAAACACGACGGCAATCAGCACAATCAGCACCGAAGGCAACAGGATGATGCCGGCCAAGGCGCTCGCCACCCCCATCGGCCCGAGGAGGCGGTGCCCCATCCAGACAGCCAGGTTTGTGACGTTTACGCCGGGCAGCGCCTGGCACAGCGCCTGGACATCCAGAAATTCCCCTTCCGCGATCCACCGCTTCTGCAGCACCATCTCGCGATAGAGCCAGCCGCTCGTGCCACCGCCGAAACTGGTCAGGCCGACGCGGCAGAACAGGAAAAAAAGCTCGCGTGCGCTTGGCACCGACCGGCATGAAGAAGAGGGGACGGTACAGTGCTCTTGCATCAGGGCGGCACGGTCATGCGGAGAGGGAAACCAGGGAGTGACGGATCTTTGATGCGGCCTGGCGCATCACCGGCAGGACTTCGGTCACCAGTTGCTTGCGGGTAAGCCGGTTGATATCGGTGCTGACGTTGATCGCCGCCACGACATTGCCGGCCATGTCGCGCAACGGCACGGCGATCGCGCGCAGGTCTATCTCAAGTTCGCCCTCGATGATGCAGTAATCGTCTTTGCGAACCTGATCGAGCACGCTTCGCAAGGTGTCCTCGTCGGCGATGGTTTTATGATTGAGCTTTTTCAGCGACACGCGCGCGAAGTAGACATTCAACTGCTGGGGCGTCAGATTGGCGAGCATGATCCGTCCCATCGAGGTGCAGTAAGCCGGCAGGTTCACCCCGACATCGCGATGCAGCGACGCCTTGCGCTTGCGGGATGACCGCGCGATATAGAAGACCTCGTCGCCCATCAGAACCGACACGGAGCAGGACTCGCTGACCGTGTCGCTGACCTGTTCGATATGGCGTTGCGCTATGCGCGGCAGCGAACTGGAGGAAAAATAGGCTTGGGAAAGAGTCAGGACGAGGGGCGACAGCCGGAAATACTTACCATTGGTTTCGACATAGCCCAGAGTGCTCAAGGTGATCAGGCAGCGGCGCACGGTGGCCCGGGGCAATTCCACGATCTTGGAGAGTTCCGCCAGGGTCAGCCGGTCGCGTTGATTGGCAAAGGCGCGAATGACGGATAGCCCCCTCGCCAGGGCGGCAATATAATTCTTCTCGGAGAGGCTCTCCTTCTCGATATTGTCCGCCGGAATTGTGTTCCGGGCTTTTGTCGTGCTTTTCGGCACCATCGTGGCGATTCCTGCTTCAGTCCTTCGCGGGATTTGTAGCATGAACCGCCAGCGCCAAAAGAGAAACGGTAAAACTGGGGATGGATGCCACCAGGAAGACCGTCGCTATGGGCATTTCCAGGCTGATCAGCGCCGCGCCCAGGGCAGGACCGCACATTGCACCCACCCGGCCAACCCCGTTTGCCCAGCCGGCACCGGTGGACCGCATATTGGCAGGGTACAGGAAGCCGGCCGAGGCGTTCAGCCCGGTCTGGGATCCGATGATGCAGAAGCCGGCGCCGCACGCCAGACTGGTCAGCAGCCAAGGTACCGCGACGGCATGTCCAATTCCGATCAGAACCGGCACGGCTCCGAGGCTCAGGGCGAAAAGCCAGCGGATGCCGCCGGGCCGTCCCAAAAGCCAGCCGCAGACAACGCTGCCCACCGCGCCGCCGCCTTGGAAGAGTGCCGAAGAAACGACCGAGCGGCCATAGCTGAGACCGGCGCCGGACAGGATGGTCGGCATCCAGCTGTTGGAAAATTGCAAGGCGATCTGGCTGCCGCAAAACGCGGCCCATAGCGCGATGGTCATGACCCCGCGATGATTTGCAAACAATTGCCCCACCCAGGCTGTCTTTCCTTTCCGCGGTGCGGCATCCGCCGGCGGCAGTGTCGCGCCGGCGTGCATGAAGTAGATGGATTCCGGCAGGTACAGGTACAACACGCCGCTATAGGCGATCGCAACGGCGCCGCAAATCCAGTAGACCGACTGCCAGCCCAGGGTGGGGACAAGAACGGCGGATGCGAAGCCGCCGCTGGAGCCGCCCAGCGCATATATGACGTACATGACGCTGACGCCAAGCGCCCGGCGCGTGGTGGGGGAATAGTCGATCAGCAGCGCAATGGCATTCGGGATCGTGCCGCCCAGGAACAGGGCGGAGAGGAAGCGTGTCGCCGCGAGGGTCGCGACATTGGCGGTGAAACCGCCCGCGATGGTGAACAGGCCGAACAGCAGCACGTTGACGATGATCACCCGGCGGCGGCCGACGATGTCACCGAGATTGCCCAGGCCGAGCGCGCCCAGAAGGAAGCCCAATTGGAACAGGACGAAGACCGGGCCGAACGCGCTCTTGTGGATATGCCATAGCCGAATCAGGACCGGCGCCGTGTAGCCCTGAATCTGTCCGTCGAAGCCTTCGAGGAAGGCGGCGGTCGAGACCAGAACCATCAGCAACAGCAGCGTGCGCGCTCCCTTTTTAGAGGTGGTATCGACCTGACGAAGTTCACTCATTATTTCCCCCGTTTCCGCGTGCATGACATTTACGTCTGCCGCATTTTTCGACGATGTGACAATTGGCGCATCCAGTTGCGCGCATGGCCATTTTTCGTATGCGGACGATGTCAGACATTGACCCGAACCGACCTCTATATTATAACGAAAGTGCGGGATACGAACAACCGGCAAATCCCGAAGCGCCCCATTGGGCATCTTACGGGAGCAGTTTTTTTGTACGCGGAAACGGCATTTCACGAAGTCTGCCAGACGAGCGACGTCAGCCCCGACCAACCATTCCGGGCAGAGCTGGACGGCGAGCCCTTGGCCGTTTTTGAAGTGGACGGCGCTTATTACGTGACACAGGATATGTGTACCCATGGGCCGGGCTCTCTGTCGGAGGGGTATGTCGAGGGAGAGGAAATCGAATGTCCCTTCCACCAGGGCCGTTTCAGCATCCTGACCGGGCTGCCGACCGCGGCGCCGTGCATATTGCCTTTGAAGACCTGGCGCGTGGTGGTTAGGGACGGCACGATCTATATCGGGACACCTGCCGGCGGGGCCGCACCATGAATGGCGCAGGGGATGCCGGCGACATCATGGCGTATGCCCGGCAGGCCGCGGCTGAACGGGGTGTCGTGGTGGTCGGCGCCGGCCAGGCGGGGGGCCGCTTCGTCGAAGCCATCCGCGCCAATGGCTTTTCCGGCGCCCTGACCCTGGTCGGGAGCGAATACGAGCCCCCCTATGAGCGGCCGTCGCTGTCCAAGGATATGCTGGTAAGGGATGTGGAAGCGATTACCTGGGTCCATCCGCCCGGCCTTTTGTCGACGCATCAGATTGCGTTCCATGCCGGCGTGCGCGCTGTCGATATTGATCGTTCCGCCAGGCAGGTTCATCTGTCGGATGGCCGGGTATTGGACTATGGCGTCCTTGTCCTGGCCACCGGCGCGCGGCCGCGCCATCTTCAGGTATCGGGCGCGGCGAAAGCGGGGTGTCTCTATCTGCGCGATCTTGCCGACAGCAGGGTATTGCGTTCCCGGCTTCAGCCGGAGCGGCATGTTCTTGTCATTGGCGCCGGATTCATCGGGCTGGAAGTTGCCGCCGCCGCGGTGGAGCGTGGTTGCCGGGTCACTCTGATGGAAGCGGCGGCCGTGCCGGTCTCGCGCATTGCACCGGCGGGTCTTGGTGCTGCTCTGGGAGACCTTCACAAGCGCAAGGGCGTTTCGCTTCATTTCGGCGCGCGGCTGGAACGGTTTGAACAGGATGAAGGCAAGGGAATTGCCCATACCGCCGCCGGTGAGAGCATCGCAGCGGATGTCATCGTTGCCGGTATCGGTGTGGTGCCCAACGCGGAACTCGCCGTGACTGCGGGGCTCGCCGTTGATGGCGCGGTGGTGACGGATGCGTTCGGCGCCACCAGCGATCCCCTTATCTTCGCCGTGGGTGATGTCGCGCGCCAGTTTTCGCCGCTTTTCGGCCGGCATGTGACGCTGGAGAGTTGGCAATATGCCCAGAACTCCGCGATAGCCCTTGCAAAGAACCTGGCCGGGCAAAAGGCCGCGCTGCCCTATGCCGAGGTGCCCTGGTTCTGGAGCGATCAATATGGGCTGAACCTGCAGATGTTCGGTCTGCGTCATGACCGTGCGCGGGAGATTACGCGGGAAAAGCCCGATGGCGCGAGGCTGCACTTCCAGACGCTCGACGGACAACTGGTTTTTGCGGCGGGGTTCAACGCTGCGCGCGAACTGCGATCCGCAAAAGACTTAATCGGGTCAAGGGTGACGGTTTCGGACGCCGAATTGGCGGATCCGGCGTTCCCTTTGATGGATATCGCGCGGCGGGCCAAGCAGCAACGGCAGGTCGCATAACAATGAATACGATGTGGACGAGGGCTCAAGGATGTTGAGGACTGAACAGAACCAGCTGGTGACGCAGACCGGATCGGGCACGCCGATGGGCGAAATGTTCCGGTGCTATTGGATTCCCGCCTTGCTCGCGGAGGAACTGCCGGAAAACGATTGTCCGCCGGTTCGCATGAAGCTTCTGTCGGAACGGTTGATCGCATTTCGCGATACGAGCGGCGCCTACGGCCTGATAGACGAATTCTGCGCCCATCGCGGCGTGTCGCTGTGGTTCGGCCGCAACGAGGACTGCGGGATCCGCTGCCCCTATCACGGCTGGAAATTCAATGTGCTTGGCGAGTGCCTGGAGGTTCCATCCGAGCCCGAGGAAAGTGGATTTCGCAAGCGGGTCAAGCTGAAGGCTTATCCATTGGTCGAGCGGGGTGGAATACTCTGGACCTATATGGGGCCGCCCGAGCGGCAGCCGCCGTTGCCGGAATGGGAATTCATCATGGTTCCGCCGGAACAGAGCTTCACCTCCAAACGGCTGCAGGAATGCAACTGGCTCCAGGCGATGGAGGGCGGCATCGACAGCGCGCATGTCTCCTTCCTGCATCGCGGCAATCTTTCATCCGATCCGCTTTTCAAGGGCGCCAAGGGCAACCAGTACAATCTCAGCGACTCCCAGCCTTATTTCGAGGTTTGCGATCATTCCGCCGGCCTCTATATCGGCGCCCGGCGCCGTGCCGAAGGCGGAAACTATTACTGGCGGATCACCCCCTGGATCATGCCGTGCTTCACGATGGTGCCGCCCCGCGGCGACCATCCGATCCATGGCCATTTCTGGATTCCGATCGACGACGAAAATTGTTGGGCCTGGAGCTTCGACTACCATCCGACCCGCAAACTGACCGATGCGGAGGTTGGGGCGATGCGGGATGGCAAGGGCATTCATGTCCAGTATGTCCCGGGCACCTATCGGCCGGCCGCCAACAAGGACAACGACTATCTGATGGACCGTGCCGCGCAGAAGGCCGGTACCAGCTACAGCGGCGTTGAGGGCATTGGAATGCAGGACGCGTCGCTGCAGGAAAGCATGGGACCGATCGTGGACCGGACCAAGGAAAACCTGACCACGACCGACAACGGCATCATCATGGCGCGATTGAAGCTGATCCGCGCCGCCAAGGGGCTGGCGCAGAAGGCGGAACTGCCGCCGGGCCGCATGCCGGAGGAGCAGCAGGTACGCTCCGCGGCGATTGTGTTGTCCCCCGACAAGGCGTTCATTGATGGGCGCAAGGAATTCCTGACCGTCAAGCCCGGGAAGGCGTTCGCGTCAGTGTGAAGACAGGGTCGTGATGCAATCGGATTCGGCTTATAACAATTCGGCGACGCAATCCCGTTTTCGGATCGGCGATCCCAACGCGACGCCGCGCCATATCCTGGTCGTGGCGCTTGACGCCCGGAGCAGGAACTTGTGGTCTTTGTTCGCGGGACAGGGCTGGCACAATGTGCGGTTCGTCAATTTCGATGCGCCGCCCGGGCCGGCTACGCTGCCTGGCGACTGGTCGGATGCCGCCGCGGAAGGCAGCTTCGACATGGTCGTCATGGTGGGCCGTGTGGGTTACACATTGGATCTGGCGCGGGAAGTCGGCAGCTATTGCGTTGCGCGCGGCATCAAGGTTGGGGCCGTGCTTCTTGGAACGGCCGATGCGGATGAAGGCAAAACCTCTCTGGCATTGCAGCAGTTGCGCCCGTGGGCGCGGATACTGACCCTGACGCAGGATGCGGAGTATCTGCCCGACATACTGCATGCGTTGGGCGGCTAGGATCCTATAGCGAGGTATGGGTGTGATGGGTGGCGCCGGGCTCGTGGCTGTGACGATGGCGCAACGTCTTTACAGGGATGATATGCAGGCTGGAGTGGCGAACACCGCGTTGCGCCGTCAGATCATCGGAAAATTTCCGCACCGCATCGATGGGGCCGCGCAGGATGGATACTTCCAGGCAGGTGTCATGATCGAAATGGACATGGGTGGACGCAATGCCAAGTTCATGGTGGTTGTGTTGCTGTTGCGTCAGGCGCTGCGACAGTTCACGCGTGCTGTGGCTGAAAACATATGTGAGAGTGGCAACGCAGGGCGCGCGGCCGGCCTGGGCATAGCGGGCGCTGGCCGCTTCGCGCAGCATTTCCCGTATGGCTTCGGAACGGTTGGGATAGTTGCGCTCGCGCACCATGGCGTCCACCGTCTCGAGCAGTTCGCCGTCGATCGTGATAGTTACGCGTTCCATTCGCCGATCCTTTCGTGACCCCGGGATGATTTCATGATCCAGCATGGAGCGCAAACCGGAATATACGCGGCCATCGGTATGATGAATTGCCGCTTGCTGCATATTGGGCATGGCGCATGAGAGCGCATTTTCCGGCCGTCGCGCGCCTCTTCACTGCAAGCCTGAAGCTGCGGATTGCCGGCATTCTGGGCATGGTGCTTCTGTTCAACGGCATGACCTGGTTGACGGCGATCCTGCTGTTCCGCCACAACGTCCTTCTGGCCGGGTCGGCGGCGCTGGCGTTCGGCCTTGGGCTGCGTCATGCGGTCGATGCCGATCATATCGCGGCAATCGACAATGCCACGCGCAAGCTCGTGCAGGATGGCAAGCGGCCGGTCGGTGTGGGACTGTTCTTCTCGTTGGGACATTCCACCATCGTCGTCGTCCTGTCGGTCGCGCTGGCAATCACGGCGGCCGGACTGCGCACGAGATTGAATCTGCTCGAACAATTTGGCGGTGTGGCGGGCACGCTGATTTCCTCGGGGGTCCTGTTCCTGCTGGCCGCCATTAATCTGCATGTGTTGCTGGCGTTGCTCCGTGCGCTTCGCGGCGCCAGGGACGGCACGGCATGGCGCGAAGAGGATATTGCCCGCATTCTGGGACAGCGCGGCCTGCTGGGCCGGTTCTATGGCCGCCTGTTTCGGCTGGTGTCGGCCAGCTGGCATCTGTACCCGATCGGCCTGCTGTTTGGTCTTGGATTTGACACGGCCACCGAGATCGGCCTGCTGGGCCTTTCCGCGGCGGAAGCCACGCGCGGCCTGGCGATCTGGACCATTCTGATCTTTCCCGCACTTTTTACCGCGGGCATGTCGCTGATCGACACCCTGGATAGCATCCTGATGCTGGGTGCTTACAGTTGGTCGCTGGTCAATCCGTTGCGCAAACTTCATTACAATGTGATCGTTACGGGCATCTCCGTTTTCGTCGCGCTTGCCGTGGGTGGCGCCGAGGTTCTGGCACTGCTGCGGTCACATTACAGTCTGAGCGGCCGGTTTTGGTCCGGTGTCGCCGCCGTCAGCGACAATTTCGGGATGATCGGCTATCTGATGATCGCCGTCCTGGCGCTCAGCTGGATTGTCGGCAGCTTGATCTACAGGCTGCAGCGGGCGGACCCGGCGTCTGCAAGGGCGGCGGAATAACGCGACGTTGACTCTGCGCCATGACCTCGTATGATTTAATCAAGTAACAAAAGTGCGCAAAGCGCACAATGGGAGTTTCGCATGGCGCCGCAAATGTCACGCAGACGGTTTCTGCCGACGGCAGCCGTCGGGGGTGCCATGTGCCTCGGTACCGCTGGTCTGGCGCGGGCCGCGTCCTATCCCAGCCAGCCGATCAGTTTCATCATCCCATACGGACCGGGTGGCAGCTTCGATTCCTATGGCCGCAAGTTCGCGGCGCTGCTGCAGAGCGGCCTGGGCTCCGTCAATGTCGCGCCGATCAACGCACCGGGCGCGGCCGGCAAGCAGGCCATCTTCCAACTGCTTCAGGATCCGCCGGATGGCTACAATATCAGCCTGGTCAGCGTTCCGGGCATTCTCATGTCAAAGAACATGGGACCGATGGATTTCGGCAAGCTGACCTGGATCGCCAATCTCGGCCGCGACACTTATGGCTTGGCGGTCGGCAAGAACAGCGGCATCAAGACTGTCGCCGATCTCAAGGCCTTAAGCGACAAGCGGCCCATCGTCTTCTCTTCGACCGGCATCGGTTCGACCGACTATTTCGCCACAAAGGTATTCGCGGCGTCGCTGGGCATCCGGGTCCGGCTGGTGTCGGGCTATGGCGATTCGCCCAATACCGTGATCGCGGTCACGCGCGGCGATGTCGATGCCGTGGTGCATTCTCTTACCACGCTGAAGCAGCTGGCGGCGTCCGGCCTGGCCAAGATACTGTTCGTCTTCCAGGAGAAGACCTCGGTCGCGGGCGCGCAGGATGCCGCTTCGGTCGGCAAGCCGGACTTGGGCCAGATATTCCAGTGGCGCCCCGTTGCCGCGCCTCCGGGGCTGGCTCACGACATCGTCGCCAGGTTATCGGGCACGCTTGTCAATGCCGCGAAATCCGCCGATGCCAAGGCCTGGGCGGCCAAGCTGGATACCGGCCTGTTTCCGCTCGACGCGGCCGATACCGCCAAGATGATCCAGGCGCAAAGCGCGCTTGTCGCCAAGTGGAGCGGGGCTCTCTGAATCAAATATAAAAACGGGAGGGAGCATGAAAAAATCTCTGCTGATTGCCGGGCTGGAAAAGGCCCCTGCAGGACTTTTATAACTCCAGCACCATTGCCGAGCTGGACAAGGCCGGGCTTCCCGGACGCGCCGGGGCGCTGATCCTCAAAGCAGCGAGCCCGTGTCGGGGAACAGCAGCGATTTGACCGTGACGGGAAACGTCCCCATTGCGCCCAAAGGCTCTCCAATATCCACATAGTCCAGATCGCCCAGCACGATTCCGTCAATTGACAGGAGCGGATTTGGCGGGGCGAATTCGCCGTGCAGGATGTGTCCCAGCGAGCGGGCCACGTCTTCCTCGATATTCACGGTGACCGGAGCATCCGGATTGTGCCGGACAACCGCTGCAATGCCGCAAGCAATATTTCGCAGCACGGGATAGTCAATATCCTCCTGAATCGACACCGATAAAAGCAGCCCGGCTCCAAACGCGGGAATGTCGAACTTTTCAAACGCCTCCCTCAGCACCTCAGCGAATGGACGCGAGGGATCATAGACCGCGCGCACGGCTTTCAGCCCATGAAGCGGCAGGAATGACGTGCCGGTCGAGAAGCTGGTCGCGCCGCTGGCCTGCAGGGTGTATTCGCTCGCGCCGATAACCGTCGCCCGGATGCCCTGTGCCGGTTCCGCCACCATGCCGGCGGGCAGCCCTTTCACGAAGCGGCGCAGTTCATCTCCCAGCAATGGACCCAGGTCCCCGAAAGCCGGTGCGCCGCCGTCATGGATATATTCGGATACCCCGCCGGAAAACATCAGATAGTCGATCCGGTCGAGATCGGTCTCAATCCCTGCCGTAATCATCAGTTCCTGCGCCAATGCGCCGGGCTTGCCCGTAATGATTTCCACCAGAACGTCCCGCATTTCCCTCGCCATCGCGGCACGGCTTTTCGGCGATATCGGCTGTCCCATCAGTACGGACACGCTGGCGGACGAAGCCAGGCGCGCACCGGCATTCTCCAGGCGGGTCACCCGCCCCATCTTGTCAAACGCGACCAGGCGCGCGCCGATATTGACGGCCGCGGTTCGTTGCACCTTTCCGTTCACGATCAGGGAAAACTTGGTCGTGCCTCCACCGATGTCGACATTCAGCACCCGGCTGTGGCTCGCGCGGGAAAGATCGACGGCGCCGCTGCCATGCGCAGCCAGCAATGCCTCATGATGGGGACCGGCCGATGCACAGACGAACTTGCCGCCGTGCCCGGAGAAATATTCGAGTATCGGGCGGGCGTTTTGCTTTGCCAGCGCCTCGCCGGTGATCACCACGGCACCGGAGTCGACGGCGTTCCGGCCGATTCCGGCATCGTCGTAACAGCGATCGACGAAATCCTTCAAGGCATCGAAGTTGATGGTGGTGGCCGAAATGTACGGCGTCAGCAGCACCGGAGAGGCCCAGATCAGACGGCGCTCGGTCACATGGAATTTGGTGGAAAAGGCGGTGCCTTCGCGCCGCAGGGTGAGGCGTGAGAACATGACATGTGAGGTCGACGACCCGATATCGACGCCGACGCTGGTCAGCGTGATGAACTCCATGCCCTCCAGATCACTGGACCGGGCATAGAGTTCCTCATGGTCATGATCGAAGTCCGCTTCATGCATGCTGGACTTTCCCCATCATTGGGCGGTGACCATCTCCGCCTGGCGCGCCAGTTCCTGCTGCTCGAAATCGTAGGCGTCGTCCATTTTGGGTTTCAGGCCCTTTTTGGCAAGCTCATCGGTGAACAGACGGCGCACGACCGGGCTTTCGTCGGCATAGTCGATCTGGTCCCCGCCCAGCCGCCGGCTGATCCAGGCTTTTGGCACGCCCTGGGCATTGCGAACGGAAACCACCTCATGCTTGAACGCCAGATAGCGGCTGGGCGTGGTGCCGGTGTTGAAATGCTGGTGGAACCACATGTTCGGCGGCACAATCATCGCGCCTTCTTTCCAGTCGTAGCGCCGCGGCTCCTCGCCCTCCGGCCACATCAGGGAATAGCCTTCCCCCTTCATGATGATCACATGCGCGCCCGGACCATGCGCATGGCCCTTCTTGTAGGTCTCGATGGGAAATTCCGAGATGTGGCAATTCATCGATCCCTTGGCCAGGTTGAAGCGGATATGACCGCCGCCGGCACCCCGTTCCTTGGCGCTGATCAGGGGCAGGTTGATGGCATCGGCGACGAAATTGGTGTCCAGCAGCAGCCCCTTCTGTTCTCCGCGGTTGGCGAAATAGTCCGGCTCGCCGTTGAAACGGCTTTTGAAGTCGTGCGCCGTGTTGAAGACGAAATCCAGGTCTTCGTACAGGTTGATGATGCCGGGGCTGTTGGTGACGGCGACAAAGCGAGCGGGCTTTTGTCCGCTGCCGTTGAAGAACTGATGCCAGGCATTCAGCGGGATGGCGAACAACGATCCCTTGCCCCACTCGAAGGTCACCTTATGACCGGAATCGTTCCATACCGTGCAGGACCCCGTGCCATCCAGCACATAGATCATTTCCTCGTATAGCTGACGCTGCGGCGCCAGTTCCGCACCCGGCGGAATTTCGCACACATAGCAGTCGTTGGAGGTACGCGATGCCTCGTGGTTGATATAGACGCCCCGTCCGCCGCGCCGCGCCCAGGGTTTCAGCTCCACCGTATTCAGGTCGGGGATATAGTGCGCGCTGATGATGTCCAGCCCCTCATTGGCCACCCAGCGCCGATAGGGAGTATCCTTCTCGGTGGCGAATTTTTTCGCCAGTTCTTCGGATACGATCGCGTTCTTGGCCATGGCAGTTCCTCTTTTTGGGTCGGTCATTCGCGCCGCAGAGCTTGCGGATCTCTGGGGTCTTTGGAAAAGAGCAGGGATTTGATGGTGATGGGCACCGTGTTGGAGGGCAGCCGGACACGGCCGAAATCCACGAACTCGAACTCTGACAGCAGTATGCCGTCTATGATCAGCAGCGGGGCGGTGACGTGCAGTTCGTCATGCAGGATCTGGCCCAGGGTTCGGGCGATATCGCCGTCCAGCACGATGTAGATCGGATTGGGACCCTCTGCCCGGTCGGCAAGCGCGAGCGCCAGGCCACGTGCGAATGCGGAAATGCGGCGGTAGCTGGGAGGACCTGCCCAGCGGAAGGCATAAGCGAGTGTTTCATCGCCGCTTTCATACTTGCTGCGTTCCAGGATCGTGCGCGCAACCGCGTGGGAATCGATGTCGTCGGGCAGGGGGATATCCGGCTGCACAACGCGCAGGTTGCGGCGCGGCAATACCTGCTGCGGATCGGAGATATAGATGGTGTTGCCGCTGAGCTGAAAGGAATATTCCGAAAGTCCCAGCGCGGTGGCCCGAATGCCCGTGCCGGCGGGCAGCATCGGCCAGGGCAATTTTCCTGCTTGACCCATTGCCGCCAATCTTGCGCCCAACCGGGGTCCCATATCCCCGAAATCACGGGCCTCGCGGCCATAGATATATTCGGAGACGCCACCGGAGAACATCACGCCGTCGATGGGGCCGACGAATGTGAGCGGATCGGTCAGCATCAATCGTTGCAAGCCCGGGTCGTCGGTCTCCGCCGAGGCCCCCTGGATGATGTACTGGGCCATGCGGTCGGCAAGGCGGTCTTTCTCCGCGTCCGACGCTGCCGCGCCCAGGCGCCATGCCGCTCCGATCTGCGAGGCCATCTGCTTGCCCACGGGCTCTTGCCGCACCAGCAGGCTGTCCCCGTCAAACACGTGAAGCCGTCCGCCGACATGAAGCGCGGCGCTCTGGATGACCCGGCCCCTTTCGACGACGGCATATTTGGTCGTGCCGCCCCCGATATCGATATTCAGGATCCGCTTATTATCCTGGTTCGAGAGCCAGGCCGCGCCCGACCCATAGGCGGCAAGCTGGGCCTCGATATGATGGCCTGCCATGGTGCAGACGAAATCCCCGCTGCGCTCGGCCAGAATATCCGCGACAGCTTGCGCATTCTCGCGCCGCAGCGCCTCGCCGGTCAGGATCACGGCGCCGGTGTCGATGTCGACCGGTTCGACGTCCGCCGCGCGATAGGCGTCCGCGATGATCGCCGACAGGGCGTCCTTGTCGATGGTCAGGCCCTGGGCATAGGGCGTGAACGCCACCGGCGACTGATATAACTGCTCGCGCAACGCCACGAAGTATCGGCTGCTGAGGTGGTCGCCCATCCGCTGCATGTGGATGCGCGAAAAGATGATCTGGGTTCCGGAAGAACCGACATCGATTCCCACGCTGATCAGTTCCACGACATCGGATTGCCACAGCGCGTGGCTGCGGGGATCGTAGTCCTGCGCCCACGCGTCATCGTCGTGATAGTGCTCGCCGTCGATTTCGTGCATCCGCCGGAACGGGGGCAAGGCCGCGTCCATGACCACTGAAATCTCTTTCAAAGAACTGCCGTTCGCCATTCCAAACAACCTGCATCGCGCCATTGCCAAGTCAAATCCATGCTAACGAAGACACGGCGGCCGAGGCTATTTTTTTGTCTAAAAACTTGTTTTTTCTGTCTTTTCAGCGACATCTCTTGACGCGGGTCAGATGCGCTTTTACGATACAAAAGTGCGCCATACGGACATTTTGTACACACGGGCGGTGCATGTCAACGCGGTTGCGTCATGACCCGCGCCGGAACAATCGTGACAGTGGCGGGACGCGGGTTCAGCAAGGGGCGGCAATGATCTTCCATGTGTGGTTGAGCGGTCTTCAGAGCATCTTTGTCATCAAAGACCTCGCTTATCTGTTCCTGGGCGTGGCGTTCGGCATGCTTTTCGGACTGGTGCCCGGATTGGGCGGAACGACCGGCCTGACGTTGGTCATCCCCCTGACGTTCGGGCTGGAAGCTTCAACCGCCATCGCTTTCGCCGCCGGCGTGATGGGCGCGGTTCCCATGGGCGCTTCCATATCGGCCATCCTGATCAATGCACCCGGATCCGCGCCCAATGCCGCGACCTGTTTGGACGGTTTTCCCCTGGCGCAGCAGGGCAAAGGTGGTCTGGCGATCGGCGCCGCCGCCAGCGCGAATGCGCTTGGCGGCATTTTCGGGACATTCTTCCTTCTGGCGATCATCCCCGTGGCGCAGGAGATCGTGCTGTCGTTCGGGCCGCCGCAATTTTTCCTCATGTGCGTCTTTGGGCTGGTGGTTGTTTCGCTGACCTCGGGCGGACGGTTGCTGGAAGGTTTGATGGTCGGGATGTTCGGATTGATGATCTCGACCATCGGCTATGACTCGGTGACCGGCGATATCCGCTATGCCTTCGGCGTTCCCTATCTGTGGAATGGCATTCCCCTGGTGCCCGCCCTGATCGGGCTGTTTCCGATCACGCAGATGGTCCGGCTGTTCGTCAGCGGCAAATCCATTGCGGAGACCAGCAACAGCTTCCGCATGGCCGAGACATTCGAGGGGGTGCGCGCCACCTTCCGGAATTGGCGTGTGGTGCTTTCGGGTTCCCTGGTGGGCACGGTGATCGGAGCGATCCCGGGCGTGGGAGGCGTGGTTGCCGCTTTCGCCTCCTATACGCTGGTTTCACAATCGTCGGCCGACCGGGAAAGCTTCGGCAAGGGCAATATAAAAGGCGTGATCGCCCCGGAGGCGGCGATCAATGCCAAGGACTGCAGCACTTTGGTGCCGACCCTGGCCTTCGGTATTCCGGGCAGCGCGGAAATGGCGGTTTTCCTTGCCATCCTGATCCTGCATGGGGTTGATCCGGGGCCGCTTCTGCTGATTCAGCATCAGGATCTGATCTATGAACTGGTATGGGCGCTGGTGGCGGCCTGCATCTTTGCCTCCATCGCCGGTATCTTTCTGGCCAAATCTCTGTCCCGCATCACGGTGTTGCGCGCCAATGTCCTGGTGCCGCTGGTGGTGGGCATCTCGATCCTGGGAAGCTGGGCGGTCAATCAGACGATCGGCAATATTGTCGTCACGCTGGTATTCGCCGTGATCGGCTATGTGTTGACGATAATCGACTATCCGCGCCTGCCGCTGGTGATCTCGCTGATTCTGGGCGCGGAGATCGAGCGTTATTACGATCAGAGCGTGATGATTTCCAACGGCACGCTCGATGTCTTCCGTCACGATCCGGTCTCGCTGTTCCTGCTGGCGGTCGTTGCGCTGGCGATCCTGTATCTGCCGGGCGCTTTTTTGGCGCGGCGGCTTTGGCGTCGCCCCGGCGTTGACAGGCCGATCAGGCGGACGTAAATATCTGATACAATTGTGCGCATAGTGAACATCAGGGTGTCTCATGACTGAGAAAGTGCTGGCGGCGGTACGGGTCGCGCCGGGCAAGATGGAATTCCAGGAATTTCCCATGCCCGAATTATCGGACGATTCCGCCTTGCTGAAGATGGATGTCGCCGGCATCTGCGGCACCGATGTCAAATTCTACATGCACCCGCCCACCACCAAGCCGGTGATCATGGGGCACGAAAATATCGGATATATCGCACGGGCGGGCCGCGAGTTCACCCGCCGGAAGGGCTTCAAGGAAGGCGATCTCGTTTTCCTCGAGCACTATGTGATGTGTGGCAAGTGCGAATGGTGCCACAAGGGCGAATACCGGCTGTGCGAGGCCACCGACTGGCGTTCCAATCCCGAGGGCATTCGCTATGGCTATACCCCCGTTGACCGTCCACCGACTGCGCTGTGGGGCGGATTTGCGCAATATGCCTATCTGCCGTGGAACTCTGTGCTGCACCATGTGCCCAAGGGCGTGACGCCGGAGATGGCGGGGCTGGTGACGCCGATGGCCAATGGCGTGGAATGGTCGCTGTTCGATGGCGGCGTCGGCTATAACAGCCGCGTGCTCATCCAGGGGCCCGGCCAGCAGGGGCTGTCCCAGACCGTGATTTGCAAGCAGGCCGGTGCCTCGCTCATCATCGTCACGGGCACGTCCAAGGATGCCGCCAGACTGGAAGTCGCCAAGAAGCTGGGCGCCGACTATGTCATTGACGTGAACAAGGAGGACCCGCTGGCGCGCATCCGCGAAATCACGGGCGGTGAGGGTGTCGACGTCGTGCTGGATTGCACGGCCGGCGCCGGCACGGTGCCGGTCCTGCTGGGGGTGGAGGCGATGAAGCGCAAGGGCGGCCTCATGGTTGTCCAGGGCGAAATGCCGGAATTTCCCAACTATCCCATCGGCAAGATCGCGGTGAAATACATTACCATGAAGTCGGCGCGGGGGCACTCCTTCCGCTCCTGCGAACTGGCGCTGCAGCAGATTGCCTCCAAGCGCTTCCCGCTCGAGCTCGTCACCACGCACCGCTTCGGCCTCAAGGACGTCGATCTGGCGATCCGCTCGGTCGGCAACCTGGAAGGCGGCCTCAAGGGCGTGATCCACGCCTCGCTGATCCCCTGGGAATAGGCGATGGCGGCGCGTGCCCACCGTCATGTGCATGGGCCGCACTGCCGGCATCGGCCCGTTTTGGCCCAGGCGGAAGCGGTTGGCCGAATCGAGGCGCTCGCGCGTGATCGTTTCCGGCTCAAGCCATCGGTGCCGATCCGGGTTGTGGAGATGGCGACCACCGAGATCGGCTTTCCGCCACGCGAAACGCGCATCACCTTTTGGACGGGCAACGATGCCGAACACCAGTATCGGATATTCAAGCCGGCGGCGCGGGTGATCTTGGCTGACCTGCCGCCATGGTGGATGCGGGATGCGCTCATCCTGGATGAATTTCCCTTCTGCGACTGCTGCGGATAGCGAGAGGCCGACAATGGCAGACCAATTGCACCTGCGTACCGCCCTGGGAAAGCACGATCATGTCAAGCCGCTGCGGGACGGCCGTGTGACCTCGCCGCGCCTCAGGTTCGAGTTCGTCGATTTCGATCCGCTGCCGAAGGCGTTTCGTGAGATGGTGCGGGGCGACAGCCTGGATGTCTCGGAAATGGCGGTGGTGACGCATCTGCTGGCCCATCACTATGGGCGCCCCATCCGGGGGCTGGCGATTCCGCTCTGGAGCCGGTTGCCGCACACCAATCTCGTCTGCCCCGTGCAGAGCGGTGTGCAGGTGCCCTCCGACCTGAACGGACGAAGCATCGGCGTGCGTGCCTATGCCCAGACCTCGGGCGTGTGGGTGCGGGGCGTGTTGGCGACGGAATATGGCGTGGACCTGGACAGCATAACCTGGGGCACGATGGAGGACGCGCATTTGCCCGAATATGTCGATCCGCCGAACACCCGGCGTTACACCGCGCCGCCAGGGCTTCGGGAACTGATGCTGCAGGGCGAGTTCGCGGCCATTATGGGAGAGCGGGTGGTCGATCCGGCCGGCATCCGCCCGGTGATCCCCGATGCGGAGGCTATCGCCCGGGATTGGATTCGCCGTAGCGGCATCCATCCCATCAACCACACCTTGACCGTCCGGATCGCCCTGGTCGCCCAGCATCCCTGGCTGGCCGGGGAACTGATGGCTCTGTTCGACAAGGCGCGGGAAATCGCCATCGCCGATGGCGCGGAACCGCCGCCCGCCTATGGTTTTGCCGGGAATGCCGGCTCGCTGCAGTGTTGCATGCAATTTTCGGCCGACCAGAAGATCACGCCCAAGGTCTATGACGTCGCGGAGATGTACTATCCCGTCTGATCAACCGGCCAGAAATGACTGCAGACGTGCGGCCGTGGTGTCTTCACTCTGCCTGTCGGCCGGCATGTCCCAGTATTCGGCGCCGCCCAGGCACTCCGCCAGATAACGTGCGGCCGAGGTCGCATGGGAGGCGTCGCTTCCGGGAATGATCAGCGCGGGCGTGGTGCAGCGCATCATGTCTTCAGGCTCCGCGCCCGGCGCCGTATCGCGGTCGAACAGGGTGCGCACCATGCCGGTAACGATCAGCTTGTACTGGTTGACATCCAGCCGGGCGTAGGCGGCAGCGAAATCCGGATCGGTCTTGATCACCGATGCCCAAGGGCCGCCGCGGGGGTCGCCACCGAAGGGCTTGCCGCTCTCTTTCACCATCTCCGCCACCGCTTCCAGACCATGGGCGTGAACGAATGCGAGATGGTCGATGAAGCGCTGGTGGGTGCTGATGCGATACCGGGGACCGCCGACCGGCCAGTACAGCACCATGCGGTTCGTGGCTTGAGGATAGAGCAGTGCGAATGCCAGCACCGGCGAGCAGCCCATGCAGCCGCCCATCAGATGGGCGCGTTCGATACCCAGATGCTCCAGCAATGCCTTGCCCTGGCGGGCGAAGCCTGCCCAGGTCACGCGCTCGACGCGGCCGCCGGATTGGCCGCATTCCCGCCGGTCGAAGGCGATGCAGGTGAAACTGCGGCTCAGATGTTCCAGCGGTCTTGTCCTGGCGTAAATGCCCAGTGTCGACCATTTCTCGATTGTCGCATCGAATCCGCCTGGCGAGAAAAGAAGCAATGGCGGGCCCGCGCCGGTCACTTCGTAGCGCGTGCGGATGCCGTCAAGAAGTACAGTTGCCATCGTCAGTTCCGGTTCGTCATGGCGCGCAATTTGTCCAATGCTGCGAAGCTGCGCGGGGCGGGGCACATCAGCCAGCGATATCCCTCCGACAACACCCGCTCGGCATTGCCCGCAAGCACACTGGGATGGCCCACCGGAACCTTGAATTCTGCGCAGATGGCGCGGATCTCCGCCATCGCATCCAGCACCAGCCTGTGTTCGCTTTGCCGGGGGACACCCAGTTCCTGCGACAGGTCGCCCTGGCCGATCAGGATTACCCCGATGCCGGGAACATTCTTCAGCATGTCGCGCAGGTTGGCGATGCCGGCGGTGTCCTCAATCTGCAAGACCACCAGAAGCTCGCCTTGGGGCGCCAGAGGCCAGACATCGGCACGGGCGTAATATTCGTCGGGCTCCACGCCCCAGTAGCGTTGCGCCTGGAAGGGCCCGTCGCCGCGGATGCCCGCCGGCTCATACAGCGGCTTGTCCTTCAGGCGCGGATAGCGGCAGGCGGCGACGGCATTGTAGGCCTCGGCCACCGTGGAGATATGGGGCCAGACGATGCCGTAGCAGCCCAGGTCAAGGGCCTGCTTGGCGAGGAACTGATTCATCTCCACGCCGTTGGCCGGCACGCGCGCGATCGGCGTAATCGCCGGCGCCATCGATCCGGAACGGGCGATCTGGCCCCGGTTGAGCAGGAACTGCAGGCTATCGCGCAGGCCCTTGATATCCCAACCCTGATGCTCGCCCTCGAAACAGACGCCGTCATACCTGGACTGTTGCAGCGCGATCGATACGTCCGGTTCGATCGGCGCGAACAAGGAAAACGCATGCCTGCCGGTTTCCAGGGCTTTGATCAGGCCATTCAGGCGGGGCAGCGACATGGGGATTTCCTGATCAAATGGGGCGGGCGGGCTTGCCCCGCGCCGCAAGCTGCTGGTCGAGGCGCGGATAGACCTTGCGCGCATTTCCTTCGAAAATCTTGTACCGGTCGTCTTCATTCAGGCGCGAAACCTGATCCACATAGCGCCTGGTGTCATCGAAATGATGTCCGGTCTCGGGATCGATATCGCGCACCGCTCCCAACATCTCCGAGCCGAACAGAATGTTTTCGACGGAGATCACCGTGGTCAGAAGCTCGATACCCGGAAGATGATAGACACAGGTATCGAAGAACACATTGTTCATCAGATGCCGGGCCAGTGACGGCTTTTTGAGCATCATGGCGAGGCCGCGATAGCGGCCCCAGTGATACGGCACGGCGCCTCCGCCATGCGGAATTACGAACTTGAGGTCCGGAAAATCCCCGAACAGGTTGCCCTGGAGCAGCTGCATGAAGGCCGTGGTGTCGGCGTTGATGTAATGCGCGCCGGTATGGTGAAAGGCTGGATTGCAGGACCCGGTGACGTGGATCATTGCCGGCATCCGCAGTTCCACCAGCTTTTCATAGACCGGATACCAATAGCGGTCGGTGAGAGGCGGATCGGTCCAGTAACCGCCGGACGGATCGGGATTGAGGTTGACGCCCACGAAACCCAGGTCGGCAAGCCGTTCCATCTCGCCGATACAGTTTCGGGGTGACACCCCTGGCACTTGCGGAAGCTGGCCGACGGCGGCGAAATTCTCGGGCAACAGCGTGCAGACACGGTGGATCATGTCGTTGGACAGGCGAGACCATTCCTGGCCGATCGCCTCCGTGCCGACATGGTGGCCCATGCCCGCGGCGCGCGGCGAGAAGATCGTCAGGTCGCTGCCGCGCTCTTTTTGGAATTTGATCTGGGGCTGGACGCTTTTGACGATTTCCTCGTCGCTGATTCCCAATTCGCTGCCCTGGGGACGGCGCATCGCATCGGTCAAGCCCGCCAGCTGCTTGTCGCGGAAGGCGTGCATCACGGCCGGTTCGGTCGTGTAATGGCCGTGAATGTCGATGATCATAACGGAAAGCCCACCCTCCCTTATTGTGCGAATATCGCACATTTGTCTCACAAATCTAGCAGGGGACCGCCGTGATCTCAATATCCTCAAATGCTGCCTTACGGTGCCGGTGCCGGGGCCTTGTCCGCCGTGCCGGCTCCGGCGGCGCGTCCAAACAATCAAATCATGCGGGTCAAGGACACCCTGAACTCTCGCGGCTCGGAGGGGTGGGTGTGAATGTCGTCGATCCCGCCGAGCAGTTCGCCGCGCAGCCGTGACGTGTAATAATAGTCAATGTCGCTCGTTCTGGCGTCGAAGATGTTGAAGACCTCCAGCCCCACAGCCCAGGCCTCGTCCAGGCGGTAACCCAGGTCGCCGTAGAACAATGGGGTCGCCTGGGAACGGACGCTATCATCCTGGGTCAGGCTGCGGGGACCGAAGTAACGAAGACGCAGGCCCGCGGTAAAGCCGGTTGCCCAGCCGTCCAGGTCGTGGACGGCTATGCCGCCATCGAAGGTCATGGCCAAGGCTTCCGGCACATGGTCACCGCCAACTTCAGCGTCCGTGAAATAGGCGCGGCTCCAGGCATAATCGGCATCGATGGTCAGCCAGGACGTGGGCGTATACCAGTTGGCCAGTTCCACGCCGTAGCGCTGCGTCGGCCCGCTCGGTTCATTGCCGCCCTCGTCACCGGCCCATACCAGTTCGGATTGAAGGTTCAGCATCCAGAGCGAAACCTCGCTACGCAGGCCGGGCAGGAGCGTCGTCCGCACGCCGATCTCCGCGCCGGTGGAACGGGGAAGCGGCGTGGCGGGGTCGCTGGCGGCCACCACGCCACGGGCATCGTTGCTGTGAAAGCCTTGGCCGAAATCGAGATAGAATTCCGTCTTGTCCCAGGGCCCAAGGATGACGTTGATTTTCGGGCTGAGGACGGCTGAGCTGACATTGCCGGAATTGCCGCCCGCCAGATTGTCGACATTGAAGAAATAGGCGTCGCTGCGAAGGCCCAGGATCGTGCGCAGCCAGGGTGTCCAGTGTGTTTCGGTTTGGATGTAGGGACTGATTGTCGTTTCGGTGATGTCGTTCAGCGTCGTCACGTCGAGAATGGCACGGTCTTCGGTGTGGTAGAGACCGTTGTGAATGTCATCGTTGCGGATCTGAAGACCAACGGTGGTGTCGGAATCATGCCCGAACAGACTTTGGGTCCAACCGTCTTCGATTTTGCCGCCGAGCACGAACCGGTTGTCCTTCTGGCCGATCTGGTCGCCATGCACCGGATCGTTGAGGAAATAGGTGAAATTTGAGAACAGCGCGAGATTGTAGTAAAGGCCGTATGCCGTGACATGAAGTCGGTTGTCGCCTGCGTTCAGGTGCCAGTCCGCATCGAGCGAGTAGCGGCCGGTCGTGCCGCCGTCCGACGGATCGATCTCGCCCCAACGCGGAATAAGGTCCGCAGCCGGCGGCGCCGGTGCCCCGACGGGATCGATCCCGCCCGCTATGGCGCGATCGGGCACCTGGTCCGTGGAATTCCAGACATTGTGATATGCCATGGCGGTGACGGTCAGACCTTCGCGGGTATCGCCGGTGGTGTAGCGCAAAATACCGTCCAGCTTGCGCTCGTCGTCGCCTTTCGCCCATGGGCCGTCATTGTGCTCGAACGCACCGGCATAGATGAGATTGCCGTCGCCGATACGGGCATTGTCCGCCCCGACGATCCGGCCATAGCCATATTGCCCGCCTTCCGCCTTTATGAAGCCCTGGGGCAGGGTGCGGTAATATTGCAGATTGATCTCGCCCGCCGAGCCGAAGTCGCCGACGTCGGCATAGTAGGGGCCCTTCTTGTAGTCCACCTGTTCCACCAGTTCGGGGATCAGATAGTTCAGGTCGGCATAGCCCTGGCCATGGGCATGGCTGGGCATGTTGACCGGCACATCGTCGAGATTGACCGAAAGATCGGTGCCGTGATCCAGGTTGAAGCCGCGCAGGAAATACTGGTTGGCTTTGCCGCTGCCGGAATGCTGGGTGATGATGACGCCCGGTATCTCCTCCACCACCTCGCCGGGCCTCAGGAAAGGCCGTTGCGCAAGGTCGGCGGCGCTCACTACGCCCTGGTTCGCGGATGCCGCGATTCCGGTCATGTCGACGGCCCGGCCCGTCACGACCACGGTCTCTGTCTGATTGGCCGACGTCTCAGCCGTCGCGCCCGAGAAAGGACACGTCAGGGCGGCTACGCCGGCGAACCCCAGGGCATATCTGATCATATGAGAAAAAATAGAAAACATCATACGAGCCCTCCAAAAAAAGGTCCGCAGCTTTGGACTGCGAACCGTGCCGGCGATCAGTTCGTGCCCGAGCCGTGCACCTCCGTGGCGAATTTTGCCCAGTCGAAATCGCGCTCGGTATAGACTTTCGGGTCGAGGCCCGATGTCAGGCCGCGCTTCGCCAGTTCGGCTTCAAAGCGTTCGCGAACCGTGGGATCCTCGTCGATATATTCGATCTGGTCCTTGGCGCGGTCGGTGACCTTCTCGGCATGTCCGTGGAACTGCATCGGTGGATGCATCGCGAGGTAACGGGCCGGTACGTCGCCGATGTTGAAGTGCTGGTGGAACCAGCGATCCGGCGGCACGAACAGGCTGGCTTCCTGCCAGGGAATGATGACCTTGTCTTTTCCTTCTTCCCACATGATGGAATAGCCCTCACCCCGGGGAATGACGATGGCGCGGCCAGGCCCGTGGCGGTGTGCCTTCTTGTAGGTGCCGACGGCGAATTCCGACATGTGCGCCGACAGTTCGGTATCCGGGAACTGGCAATAGACGCTGGTGCTGCCCGCGCCGCGGTGGGCGTTGCTCGCCATCTTGTCCCAGTCCTTCATGCTGGGGAAGAAGTTGCCGTACCAGTAGACGCGCTTGCCCAGATAGGCGCCGTCGCCGACCGCGTTGGGTTTCACCATGCGGGCTTCGGCGTAAAAGTCTTGCGTCTGTCCGTACTGCCCCGGGGGGGGGCCGTTGAAATAGAATTCCGGATCCGGGACGACCGACATGGCCATCGGCAGATAGTTGAAAAACATCAGCCGCACCGGCTTGCTGCCTTCCGCGTTGGTCAACTGGTAAGCCTGGTGGCGCGGCATGATGAACATGCTGCTCGGCTGCCATTCGAACGTGCGCTTTTCCCCGCCGGGCAGGATATGGGTGGTCAGGCCGTGGCCGTCGAGCGCATAGCCGATCTCATCGAAGGCGAAGGAATTGACCTTGAGGCTCTTGCCTGCCGGTATTTCGATGACCCGGGTGGAGGTCACGCCTTCCTGGCCGACCAGTTGGATGAACGCCGCGTTGCATTGGCCGAGTTCCCACCAGGCCAGCTCGATGGTGCGCAGGTCGGCGATGTAATAGCCGCGATGGACCGGGACGTTCTGGCTTTCCATCCAGTCGTCATATGTGAACCGCTTGCTCCATAGTCTTGCCTGGGGGCGCTGGGTTTCTGCGGACATCCTGTTTCCGTTCCGTAATGCCGACCGGGGGCGGTCAGCCTGGATTTCGCTACCGGCTGTTCCTAACGCGTTGACCGGCGAGGGGTCAACGGTTATTGAACAATTGTGCGGAATACGCACTACATGCGCCCTCCGCCGGCGGTCTTGCATGTAGGCCGGCGGACGATTTGAATCGAATGGCGCGATGCGCGGGGAAACGACATGAAACTTGGGCAGTTCAAGCTGGATCCGGTGCGGTTGGGGCCGCCGCTTGTTTTCGCGGCGCTCGCGCTCGGCTATCTGTCGCGGACCAAAGGCTTCGATGATCCGACATCCGCCCAGGCGCCTTCCCTCTATGGCGGCATTCTGTTCGGTCTGGCGGCGCTGGTCCTGGCGGCAACCGTGATTCGCGGCTTTTTCCCTCCGGCGCCGACAGCGGAGCGGGAAGAGGTCAGCTGGAAGCGGGCCATCGGCATATATGCGGCCCTGGGGCTGTTGATCGCGGTGATTTTCGCGGCGGGCTTTTACGTCGCGATCCCGCTCTTCCTGTTCGTGTTCTTTTTCCTGATCGCGCGCCTGCGGCTGGCGACGTCGGTCATCGCCGCGGGCCTGGGCTTTCTATTTATCTGGCTGGTATTCAGCCAGTTCCTGCACATGCCCGTATTCCGCGGCTATTGGTTGCCCGGGCTGGGCCTCTAGCATTACTGCGGGAAATGGCGGTTGGCCCAGTCCCGCACATAGTCGAAAAGGTTATTTTCCGAATTGGCGTACTGGCCGGGCGTTTTCTCGCAGGCGGTGCAGGCGGTGAAGCCGTGCACGGCGCCTTCGACGATGATGATGTCTTTGTCCTTGGAGGCCAGGTTGTCATAGAGCCTCTCGCTGTCGCGCACGAACATGTAGCCGCCCATGCCCGCGACCATCGCCGGTACGGTGACGGATTGCGCGCCGCAGATCGACGACGAATTGGACGAGCAATAATCGATGCCGTTGATGGAGTCCGTCGCCCGTATGCTGTGCGAGGTCAGGAAGGAATGCACATTGTAATAGAGGGTCTGAAGCGTCTTGGTGTCCGCCGGTCCGGTCGCGACGGCCACGCTGGTGACCTTGCCGAGCTTGATGCTGCCGTCGTTCTGCAGGAGCTTCACGGCATGCGTGGTTTCGCGTGCGCCTGGAATGCCGGAATCGTAGCGCTGAATCCAGGCGGAAGACTTGGTGGTCGGGATCAGGATCAAATCCTGGTCGGCCCGCGTCATGCCGTCCTGCTTCAGGCCGGCGGCCTGGCGCTTGGCCTGCTCTATCAATCCAGCCATTTCATCGGCCTGGGCTTTGGCATAGCGGCTGACAAAGTCCTTGGAATAATGCGATCCGGCCGGATCGTACCCATTCGCCGGGTTGAACGGGTCCAGGTCCGGGAGAATACGGATCGCGCCATCCTTGTCCGCGGCGATGGCCGGATCGATGTCGCGCATCTTCATGACACCGTCGTTGGGATGGGCATCCGCGAAAACCACGCCATCGGCCGGCGGCAGATGGGCAAGCTTCTCGCTGCAGGAGGAGATACGGTTGGAATCACGGCAATAGGCAAGGCCCTTTTCGGCGACAGCCTGATAGGAACCCATCACGGTGCCGCCGCCGCTGTGGCCGAACAGGACGACCTTGGTGATGCCAGGTTGTTTGCGCAGGTAATTCACGCCGGCGGCAACGTCCTGCATTGTCTGGTCCCATACCACAATCGACTCGTTGTCGGTCTGGGTGGGGGCTATGCACAGCACCATGAACCCGCGCTCGGAAAGACCCTTGCAAGCGGGGTGGCGCATGAAATCGCCGACCCGGTGCATCAGGATGAACGCGGTGTGGGGCGCCGTCGCGGGCCGATAGAGAGCGCCGTTGGCGCTGCCCAGGCGGACATATTCCGGCGCCGGCGGCGCCGTTTCCGCATTCGCCGAAGTCACCAGGGCGGCAAGACCAAGCATCAGTGCCAAGCTCTTCAACATGACTCGGTTCCTCCTCGAATGTGCGATATGCGCACTTTTGTTTTATTAACCTGTCGGAGACTTCGACACAGGTCAAGTAAGGGTGTCAAGCGATGACGTTGTGGTTTGGTAACGTCGTCCCCGCCGGATTGCTGGCGTCTTGCGTCCGGCGGATATTCATCGCCGATCTCCAAAACCAGCGTTGAATCTGATTTGCCGCCTTGTGGGAATCCCAATTCCTTGAATCGTCACCACGACCTGGAATTCTCCCGCCAGGCCGAGGGCGCCAGCCGGAGGGGGCCGGGTCCGCCGGCGGCGGGATCCGAATAGGACGCCTCACCATTCTCGACATGGCCCGCCACGCGCCAGGCCTGGCCGCCCGCCACGAATTGCCGGTCATACCAGCCGTGGCTGTGTGTGAGGTCCAGCCGGATGCTGCGCGCTTCTCCACCTGCCAGGTCGATCACATCGGGAGCGGCGCCGTAGGCCCGATCCGTCATGGCGATGGACTGGGGCGCCGCGGTGAGATTTTCGACGTAGAGCGCGGGAGCGCCGCCGCCCTCGACGCTTATCTCGATGCTGGCCGAGAAGATGTCGCTCCTCCCGGTCAGGCGGCGATGAAAACCGTCCGGCCCGAGGACGAAGATGTCCGCACCGGAGACAGGCAGCGGGTGCGCCATTTCCTGGCCCGCGCCCACCGTGTAGCGGGCGGGAACCTGGTCCAGTTTCGTGATGTCATAGACGTGGAAAACGGCCGCGCGTTCCGCCGAATGGTTGGCGAAAAACAAGGCGTGGCTGGCGCCCAGGGTACGCAACCGGGCATCGAGGCGATAGGGCGTCGCGCGCCGCCGCCTGAGGCCGGTTTCCTGCACGGGGGCGATCGCATGATCCGGAAGCGGCGGCGCGATTTCCTCCAGGCGCGCCGCGCGGTCGGACAGGGCGGCGGTGGCCGGAAGCGCCGCCATGAAATGGGTCGTGTCGGGCGCGCCGAAATCGAAGCAGGAGGTCAGGTCGCCGCACACGGCGCGCCGCCAGGCGCTGATATTCGGTTCATGGACACCGAAGCGGGCTTCGAGGAAGCGCAGGATGCTGGTGTGGTCGAAGACCTCGGACGCGACATGCCCGCCCTTGCTCCAGGGCGAAACGACATACATCGGCACCCGCATGCCAAGGCCGTAGGGCCGGTCCAGATAGGCAGCATCCGCGGGCGCCTGGGAATGGACATGATATTCGTCATCCGCCGGGATGCTGGTGGCGCCGACCATGCGACCCGACACACGCGCCGGCGGGGCCGGTGGGGGCACATGGTCGAACAGACCGTCATTCTCATCGAAATTGATCAGCAGCACCGTGCGCGCCCAGACGTCCGGATTGGCGGTGAGCGCATCGAGTACGCGGGCCGCATAGTCCGCGCCCTGCAGCGGCGTGGAAACGCTCGGATGCTCCGACAAGGCCGCGGGCGCGATGATCCACGAAACCTCCGGCAGCCGCCTGTCCAACACGTCCTGCCGCAAGTCATCCAGCGAGCGGGTCGTCATCGTCCGGTGTGAGAGGAGGGCCGCCGCGCCATGCGCCTGGCGATAGCGCTGAAAGCCGACCAGGGGATTGTCGGTGAAATTGTCGGCCATGTCCTGATAGATCTGGAAGCCGACGCCGGCAGCCATCAGGCGCTCGGGATAGGTCGTCCAGAGATAGCCGCCATGGTGCAGCGGATTGGCGTCCAGGCTGTCATAGCCATTGTCGATGGCGGGGCCGTTGCCCCTGGCCAACGGATCGTGCGTGCCGGTCCAGATATAGAGCCGGTTGGGATTGGTGCACAGGTGCATGGCGCAGTGATAAGCGTCGCACAGGGTGAAGGCCTCGGCCAGGCCGTATTGGAACGGCAGGTCCGCGCGCGTGAAATGCGCCATGGCGTGATTTTGCTTGGAGAGCGGCCATGCGCCCATCCGCCCATTGTCCCACGCCGCCTGGCTGTCGACGAAGCCATGGGGCGTGCCGGGCGGGCGATAGAGGCGGAAATCCACCGCGGTATCGAGCCGGAACGGGGCGATCAGCGCCGGCTCGGCCCCCGGATGCTGGTTCGGCTGGAGGAGGACGGTGCGATCCGGCGCGGCGGGAAGCGGCGGGGCGGGAATGGCGAAGCGGTCGCCATAGCCCCTGACGCCGCGCATCGTGCCGAAATAGTGATCGAAGGAGCGGTTCTCCTGCGTGAGGATGACGACATGGGCGACATCCTGCAACGTGCCTGTGCGGCGGTCGGCGGGAATCTCCAGGGCGCGGGCGATGGCGGGGGTATAGGCCGCCGCCGCGCCCGCCGTCGCCATCATGGCGCGGATGAAGCTGCGGCGATCCCGCGTTGTTGGTCTGTTTGTCACCCGTCACCCATTCGTCGCATTGCCGTGGTCTAGACCGCCGATGTGATGGTTGGGTGACGCCGGTATGTGGAAGATGGCGGCCGTGCTTGCGGCCAGTTTCGCCTTGTCGGCCAGCGCGCACGACGCGGCCTGCAACCTCGCGGCGGCGGATGCGGCCCATGCCGGCGCCGGTTGTCGGCGCGCCTGGATGGACCGCAACCTGAAGCTCAACGATCTTGTCGTGGTCGGCACGCACAACAGCTACAAGACCGAGGTGCCGGGCGCGGTCATGGCCCTGATCCGCGCCGCCGCGCCCGACCGCGCGGACGAGCTCGACTATCGGCATCGTCCACTGTCGGAGCAGTTGGACGCCGGCGTCCGCCAGATCGAGATTGATGTTTACTACGATCCCGAGGGTGGGCGTTTCCTTGATCCCGCCGGGCTGCGCGCCGCCGGTGTCGCGCTGGACCCCGCGCGGCGGGCGGCGCTGGCCGAGCCGGGGTTCAAGGTGATGCATGTCCCGGACATTGACGTCCTCAGTGCCTGCGTGACCTTGCGGGACTGCCTCGGCATCGTGCGGCGCTGGTCGCTCGCCCATCCAGGCCATGCGCCGATCATGCTGATGTTCAATGCCAAGACGGACTCCGCGGCGATGCCTGGCGGGGTGGATGCCCTGCCGTTCGACGCCGCCGCCTTCGATGCTTTGGACGCCGAAATTCGCGCGGTGTTTCCGCCCCAGGCGTTGATCACACCCGACAATGTCCAGGGCACTTATCCGACCTTGCGCGAGGCGGTGCTGCACGGCGCCTGGCCGGCGCTGGGGCAGGCGCGCGGCAAGGTGCTGTTCGCCCTCGATGAGGATGCGGACAAGGTCGCTGTCTATCGCGGCAAACGGCGGTCGCTGGAGGGCAGGGTGTTCTTCGTCAACACCGACGAGAACTCGCCCGCGGCGGCCTATCTGACGCTCAACGATCCGGTCGCGGAGGCCCAGCGTATCCGCAAGGCGGTCGCGGCGGGCTTCATCGTTCGCACCCGCGCCGACTCCGGCACGCTCGAAGCCCGGCGCAACGACACGCAGCGGCGCGACGCGGCGCTGGCGTCCGGCGCCCAATTCGTCTCGACGGATTATTTCTGGCCGGAGCCCCGGCTGCATAACGACTATCAGGTGCGTTTGCCGGGCGGCGTGGCGGCGCTGTGCAATCCGGTGCGGGCCGCCGGACGTTGCGCGGGACTGCCGGTCGAGACAGTGGGCGCGGCGAGCAGCGCCTATCTCTCGCCGGAAGCCACGCCCGATGGCGTGCGCATTCTGCCGCCGCCGCCGCGTGGTCCGGTCGCCACGGCGGACCATCGGGTGTTCGCGGCGACGCGCCGGCTCAAGGGCTCGCCGCGCTGGCAGGTGGCGACATCCGATGCCGACACCGGGCCTTTTGAACATTTCGCCTGCGCCCTGGGCGTCAAGCTGACCTCCCAGACGGCGCCGGTCACGGCGCGTCTGCTCGACCGGGCCGGAACCGCCGGGGTGGTCGATCCGGTCAAGCAATTCTATCGCGTGAAGCGCCCCTATATCGGCACCAAAGCGCCGATCTGCCAGGCGAAGACGGCCGATCTCGCCGCCAACGGCGACTATCCGTCCGGCCATGCCGCAAACGGGTGGATGGAGGCGCTGATCCTGGCGGAACTCGCGCCGGATCGGGCGACGGAGATCCTGGCGCGGGGACGCGCCTTCGGCGAAAGCCGGCTGATCTGCGGCGCCCACAGCCTGAGCGCGGTCGAGGCGGGATGGCTGGCGGGCGCCGCGGCGACCGCGGCGCTGCACGGCTCCGCCGCGTTTCGCGCCGATCTGGAGGCTGCCCGCGCCGAGATGGCGACAGTCCGCGCGAGCGCGCCGTCGCCCAGCGCCGCGGTCTGCCGCGCCGAGGCGGCCGCCCTGGCGACGGCGGCGTACTAACCGAACATCTATTGGAGAACGTCATGGGAAACGATCGGCGCGAATTCCTGCAAGGGATTGCAGGCGGTTTGGCCGCGCTGCCGGCGAGCATCCGCAAGGCGATGGCCATCCCCGCCCACAATGCCAGCGGTTCGATCATGGATGTCGAGCATGTGGTGATCTATATGCAAGAGAACCGTTCCTTCGATCACTATTTCGGGGCGTTTCGCGGCGTGCGCGGGTTTGGCGATCCGCGCCCTTTACGCCTGCCCGGCGGCGCCACGGTGTGGCGCCAGCCCAGCACCGAGCATCCGGACGGCTATGTCATGCCCTTCCATGGCGATGCGCGGACAACCGACGCCTATGTCGTCGATGGGTCTGACCAGAGCCACCAGGAGAACACCACCATCGTCCATGGCGGCCGCTACGACCGCTGGGGGCACAGCGGCGAACTCCACAAGCGGATGGCGTATTACAAGGGTTCAGACCTGCCCTACTACTACGCCCTGGCGAGCGCCTTCACCATTTGCGACGCCTATCATTGCTCGACCCTGACCCAGACCTATCCCAACCGGCTGCATCTGTGGACCGGGTGCAACGGGGGCGGCAAGGTCGGCGGCGACCCGGAGATGAGCAACTACGGAGAGGACGAAACCCCGAGCGCCGACATGGCCGAGGACCGGCCCATGGCGCAGGGGCCGCATGATTGGACCACCTATGCCGAGCGGCTGCAGGCGGCTGGCGTTTCCTGGAAGGTCTATCAGGAATACGACAATTTCGGCGACAACATCCTGTCCGTGTTCAAGCCGTTCCGGCCCTGCGCGAAAGATTCGGCACTGTACGAACGCGGCCGCGCCTGGGTGTCGGAGCACAAGACGGGCGCGGATCGCACGCGCTCGGACGGCAAGCAACTGGTGGCGGCGTTCCGCGCCGACATTGCCACCGGCCGGCTGCCGCAGGTGTCCTGGATCGTCACCGCGGCGGACCTGTCGGAGCATCCCACGGCCGTGCCGTCCAAGGGCGAGCATGTCTGCGCCAAGCTGATCGAGGCCCTGGTCGAAAACCCCGAGGTGTTCGCCAAGACGGTCTTCATCATCAACTATGACGAGGCGGGCGGCTTCTACGACCATATGCCGCCACCCATGCCGCCGCTCACGCAAGCGGACGGGTTCAGCACCGTCGGGGTCGAAGGCGAGGCCAAGGATTATCGCGGCGTCGCCGGGGTCGCCAATCGCGGCCGCTATCCGCTCGGGCTGGGCATCCGGGTGCCCGCCATTATCGTGTCGCCATGGAGCCGTGGCGGCTTTGTCTGCTCGGAAGTCTTCGACCATACCTCCACTCTAAGATTTATCGAGAAACGCTTCGGGGTGGGGGAGCCGAACATCAGCGACTGGCGGCGCGCGGTATGCGGCGACCTGACGTCGGCCTTCGATTTCAAGTCGCCCAACCGCGACTGGACCAGCCTGGCCCTGCCGGACACCGCCGATTACATGCAAAGGGTCGCCCGGTCTTTGGCCTCGCCGAGCCTGAAGATACCGGCGCAGCAGGCCCCGGCGCGCCAGGACGAGGGCCAGCGGCCGTCACGCCCCTTGCCCTACCGGCTTTCCGCCGACGCCCGTGTCGAGCACGGAAAGCTGTGGATCGACCTCGTCAACACCGGCAGCACGGGGGCGGTGTTCCAGATATTCGACGCCGCCGACTCCGCGGGTCCATGGCGCTTCACCCTGGGCGCCGGCGAGCGCTATGCGGCGGGTCACTGGAACGGGGCAAAGCCTCTGGAAACCTACGACCTGATCCTGCACGGCCCCAACGGCTTCTATCGGCGCTTCGCGGGTCGGAGCGATCCGGATCTCTGCGTCACCCTGACAGAAACGGTTGGGGCCGATGTGGTTCTGAACCTCGCCAACGCGAGCGCGAAGATGCGCGAGGTCGAGGTCGCGATGGATGAAGCGTATCCGGTCGCGGGCGGCCGCCGGCGCACCATCGCCATCGAACCGGGCCAATCCACGCAAAGCGTCTGGAAGGTGGCGGCGAGCGATCACTGGTACAGCCTGACTGTTTCTGCCGAAGGCCATTTCCTCCGGTGTTTCGCCGGCCATGCCGAGAGGGGGAGCGCCAGCCGCACCGATCCGGGCATTGGCCTCATGCGACTCTAGGTCCCGCGCCGCCGTCACCAACCGTTCCGCCGCCTGGTATAGTCCCGTTGCCTTCTCGATCCATGGATTGTTCATGACCTTCGCTGAAACTTTCGTCGACCGGCTGTTCGATCTGTTCGCCGAGCGGGGTCAGCGCCACTATGGCGAGGGGGTCAGCCAACTGGACCACGCGCTGCAGACGGCGCACCACGCCAGGCGCGACGGCGCCTCATCGGCGCTGATTGCGGCGGCCCTGCTGCATGACGTCGGGCATCTGCTGCAGCGTCTGGGGGAGGATGCCGCCGATCGCGGCCTGGACAGCCAGCACGAAAAGATCGGCGCCGGCTACCTGGCCAAGGCTTTTGGGCCGGCGGTCACCGAGCCGGTCCTCTGGCATGTGGCCGCGAAACGCTATCTGGCGGCGTCCGAGCCCGGCTATATCGAACTTCTCAGCCCGGCCTCGCTGCAGAGCCTGGCCTTGCAGGGCGGGCCCATGACCCCGGCCGAGGCGGAGGCGTTCTTGAACCGTCCAGGGGCTGCCGACGCCATTCGCCTGCGCCGTTACGACGAGATGGGCAAGGCGACGGATGTCGAGATTGAAGGCCTCGACACCTATCGGTCCCTGGTGTTGTCCCAGGTCATCGATGGCGTGTCGGAACAGTGACCCTCACCGCATGACCCAAGTCCAGACCAGCAAGTCTAGACCAAATCGACATTGCCCTTGTGATGATCGCCGGGCGTGTCCTCGCTGACGTGAAGCCTGGTGCCCGATAGCGAGGCGGCTTGCACGGTGCTCGCCGGCGGCTCGAGGTCCGTCACCAGATCCTGCACATCGGCGAAGGACGCGACCTGGATGAAGCCGGACTTGGCGAATTTCGTATGGTCGGCAAGCACGACGACCCGCCTCGCCCGCTCGAGCAGGGGTTGCTTGAACGCAGCCTCGTCGGCGTCGAAATCGAGAAAGCCTCGCTCCGGGTCGACCGCGCTCATCGAGAGGATCGTGAGGTCGGGTGCGAAGCGGCGGCAAAAGGCGCTCGCTTCCGGGCCGAACGCGGCATGATGGATCTGGTTGACCGGCCCGCCCGCAAGCAGCAGCCGCTGCCCTGGGTTGCCGAGGATTTCGTGGGCGATCTCGACGCTGTTGGTCACGATTGTGAGGTTTTGCATATGTGCGAGGCTGCGTGCCAGCCAATGGCAGCTCGTGCCCGAATCGAGCAGAAGCGTCATCCCCTCGCGCACCAGCGCCGCGGCCGTTTGGGCCATGCGCTGCTTCGCCGCGACATTTTCACGAAAACGGATCCGATAGGGCGCCTCGATCTTGTTGCTGGTCGCCGAGATGCCGCCATGCATTTTCTGGATAACACCGCTCTGCTCAAGATGGCGCGCGTCGCGGCGGATGGTCTCCTCGGAAACCTCAAAACGATCCGCAAGCTCCGAGACGGCCCAAAAGGCCTTCTCCTCCAGCAATTGGAGGATCGCCGCGAGGCGGGCGCCCTGGTTCAGTTGCTTCATGCTTGAAGTCGAGCTGCTCATCGTAAACCCACACCAGTGAAACAAAATTCAACGCGAAAACCACACGTTGCCAATTTAATTCCCACAATATGTCACATGATTGCAATGGGCCAGGGCTAAATACTGCGCAACCAAGCGGCGGCGTTAGCGGGCACTTCTGACGGCCGCTCGATCAGGCGGCTTGGTTCATATCAATTCTGAGGGGCTAATCATGTCGAAGCAATATCTCGCTCGGGCCACGCGCCCGAGCCTCAAGAGCTTTTTGCTGGCCACCGTTGCGGCGCTGGCCGCCGACGCCAGTTTTTCGGTTGCCCTCGCGCAGCAGACCTCCAGCGACCAGGTCGAATCGGTGACCGTCACCGGCTATGAGGGGTCGCTGGGCAAGGCGCGCGACATCAAGAAGGATGCGGTCATCCAGGAAGACGTGATCGTCGCCGAAGACATGGCGAAATTCCCGGAACTGAACCTGGCCGAATCCTTGCAGCGCCTGCCGGGCGTGCAGATCACCCGCGAGGCGGGCGAAGGCCGGGAAATCTCGCTGCAAGGCCTCGGCCCGGATTTCACCCGCGTGCAGCTCAACGGCATGGAAGTGCTGGGCAACGACGACTCCGCGCTGGATGCGCGCGGCCAGCGTTCGCGCGACCGCGCCTTCGACTTCAACATCTTCGCCTCGGAAATGTTCTCGAAGGTGGTGGTCGAAAAGACCTTCCAGGCGGCCCAGAATGAGGGCGGCATGGCCGGCACGGTCGGCCTGTTCACCGGCAAGCCCTTCGACTATGAGGAGGGATTCAAGGGTGCGGTGTCGCTCAAGCTGGGCAGCAACCAGTATACGCAGGACGTGCAGCCGCGCGTGGCTGCATTGTTCAGCTACAATTGGAACGACAAGTTCGGCGTGGCGGTCTCGGTCGCCTATAGCCACCGCAAGACCACGGAAGAAGGCGTCGACAATTACAACTACGACCAGCTGAGCGCGGACGGCGCGCAGAGCCTGGTCAATAACGGCCTGGACATCTCCCATCTGACCGCCGCACAGCAGGCCAAATTCCTGGCTGGCGGCCTGTATATCCCGGACGGCAACCGCATCGACTCCTTTAACGCCAAGCAGGACCGCCTCGGCGTGACGGGCGCGATGCAGTGGAAGCCGGTGGAAAGCGTGCTGCTGACGCTCGATGTGTTGCACAGCGATTTCACCACCCACCGCGACGAGTATCACCTTGCTTCGCGGCCGCTCGCGTCCGGGACGGAATCCTGGGCGTTCGACACCCCGGCCGGCGCGCCCTGGCCGGCCGTCTTCCAGAAGTCGTCGGTCATCAACAACCTGGCGTGGGATTCGAACGATTATGTCACCGACATCGACGTCACCAACTCGACCTTCGGCAGCGAGCACCGCCGGGAGCTGAATGAAAGCATATTCAACCAGTTCGCGCTGACCGGCAAGTGGGACGTGTCCGACAGCTTCTCGATCGACGGGCATGTCGGCTATGAGAGATCGACCTACGAAACGCCCTATGACGACAAGCTCTACATGCGCGCCGAGGGCAACCTGGTCGCCAATTACGGCGCCGACGGCAAGTCGGCTTCGTTCCAGTATCCGGGCTTCGATACGACCGACCCGGCCAATTATGCGATGGATGACTTCTACTATCGCGCCTTCAACAATGCATCGGGTCTGACGGAGGGCGTGCTGAACGGGCACTACAAGCTGGACGAAACCTGGACGCTGAGCGCGGGGGTGGCCTACCACCGTTTCTCGAACAATGGCGCCAACTATTACTATGACGGCAACGTCAATGGAACCGATGGCGAGACGCAGGGCACCTCCGTCGCCGACATCACCGATGTGTTCACCAACAGCCTGGGGTCGTGGCTGGTCGGCGATTTCGACAAGGCCTTCAAGAAGTACGACGAGTACCACCGGCTCGGGCCCAAGCCCGACGGGACGGGCGGCGCGATCCAGGACATCGAGCAGGTGTTCAACGTCACGGAAGCGACTGTTTCCGAGTATGTGCAGGTGGACTGGGACAGCCAGCTGTTCGGCAAGCGCTTCCGCGGCAATATCGGCCTGCGTGGCTATCAAACCGATACCCACAGCACCGGCTGGATCCAGGGCGACAGCTATGCCTATCTCGGCACGGCGGACGTGAAAGGCCACTATTCGGGCGTGCTGCCGGCCCTGAACACGGTGCTGGAGCTGTCGCCGGACATGCTGCTGCGCTTCTCCGCCACGCAGAACCTGAACCGTCCGACCCTGAGTTCGCTGGCGGCCCAGGGCAGCGCGTCACTGGACGATTCCGGCAATATCGAAGCGTCCCGCGGCAATCCCAACCTCAAGCCGTTCCTGGACTCCACGGTGGACCTGACGGCGGAATATTATTTCGGCAAGGTGGGCCTGATTTCGGGGGGTGTGTTCCAGAAGTATCTGAAGAACTTCATCGGTTCGGAGACCCTGGAGAATATCCCCTTCAGCCAGACAGGCGTGCCGTACAGCACGGTCACGGGCGCGACGGCCACCTCGATCGTCAAGGAATTCACCATGCCGATCAACGTCCCGGGCACGAAGGAACTGACCGGCGTGGAACTGGCCGCGCAGAGCCAGTTCTGGTTCCTGCCGGCCCCCTTCGACAATCTGGGCGCGGTGGTGAACTACACCTATGTGGACGCGGACCAGGCGATCACCGGCATTTCGCCGACCAGCTATAACGCCACACTCTATTACGAAACCGCCATCTGGAGCGTCCGTGCATCCTTGAACCACCGCAGCGCCTATTACACGGGCCGGGATGCTTCCTCCGTCATAAGCGCCAGCACGCGCGGCTTCGAGGGGACCAACTATGTGGACGCCGCGGCCTCCTACAACATCACCGACAAGCTCCAGTTCACGCTGGACGCGATCAATCTGACCAACGAGAAGGAGACGGAGTTCTTCGGCCAGAGCCATTATCTCTACACCCAGACCCAGAGCGGCACGACCTACATGGGCGGTGTCAGCTACAAGTTCTAAGACGACCGCATTGTGATAGACTGGGCGCCCGCCTCCCATGGGGGAGGGGGCGCCTTTTTCCCGTGTCCTGAAACGTGATTGTTTCCCATCGCCACCGTTTCATTTTCGCCGCGGTGCCCAAGACCGGCACCCATTCCGTGCGGCAGGCCTTGCGCGAGCAACTGGGCGGCGGCGACGTCGAGCAGGTGGGGCTGTTCGTCAACAAGCGCTTTCCGTGGGAAGACCTGGCGGCGATCCAGCATGGCCATTTGTCCCTGCGGCAGGTGCGTCCATACCTTGGCGAGGACGCTTTCGGCGGCTATCTCAAGTTTGCCTTCGTGCGCAACCCGTTCGACCGCTTCGTCTCCTACTGCGCCTTCATGCTGCGCGGCGGCGACGTCTTCGCGCAGCACCCGCGGGAGGCGATGCGCCACTTCCTTTTCGGGGAGCCGCCGGAGAACCATATCCTGTTCCAGCCGCAGGCTTCGCTGCTGGTGGGCGAGGACGGCAGGACCTTGTTGACCGACATGGTCGGCCGCGTCGAGGAGATGCAGGGGTCGTATGATGCGATCTGCGCGCGCATCGGCATTCCCTCCCGCCCGCTCGACCGCGTCAACGGCAGCCGGCACGGCGACTATCGCCACTATTACGACCAGGCCCTGATCGACGGCGTCGCCGCACGCTACGCCCAGGATCTGGAATTGTTCGGCTACACCTTCGAAGGCATGCGATGAGCCAACGCGCCGCCAACCCGCGCAAGACCATGACCGTCCGCAAGCTCGGTTCGGTCGACATCGCGAACCTGCGCGCGGCCGTGCTGGCGATCCCTGAGGAGGTCTGGAATGTGGAGAATGCCGGCAAGCCGAACAAGTTCGAGGTGCTGGACGAGACCCGCCACATCGTTTTCCGTTTCGTCGACAGTCTGCGCGACTGGCGCGGTTCGCACGATCGCGCGGCGTGGCCCCAGTGGCGCGGCTTGCTGGAGCCGGTGCTGGAAGAAGCCGTCCGCGGCTATGGCTATGCGCGCGGCGTGTTCCCACGGGTCATGTTGGCAAGGATGCCGCCAGGCGGAATGATCCAGCCGCACATCGACGCCAACCTGGCGGCGAAGTGGCCGCACAAAATTCATGTGCCGCTATCGACCAATGCCGGGGTGGTATCCTTCTTCGGCGGCAGCGAACATTATTTCCCGCCGGGCGAGGCGGTGGAGGTCAACAATATGGGACCGCATTGGGTGCGTAACGGCGGCGGCACCGACCGGGTTCATCTGATCTTCGAGTATTACGACGCCGACCAGCCGGAGCCGGGCTGGCTGGAATTGCTCGCCGGTGCGGCGCGGTGAGTTCCCCCACTGATTTCCGTGATCGTGACGCCCTGTTGCAGGAGGCCAGGGGCTTGCGCGCCCGCCGGCGCATCCCGGAAGCGCTGGCCATCCTCGCGCGGCTGCAGGCGCTGCATCCCGCGTTCAGCCGCCTCTATCAGGAGCGCGGCCACTGCCATGTCCTGCTTGCCGATGCGCCGGCGGCCATCGACGCGCTACGCGAAGCGGTGCGCCTCAATCCGACGCTGCCGGCGAGCTGGGACATGCTGGAACAGCTTTACCGCATGCTGGGCGACACCGCCCAGGCGGCCATGGCGGCGCAGCATCTGGCCACACTGAGACAGCTGCCTTCGGAGGTGGTGGTGGCGAACAGCCTGTTCGTCGATGGCGACCTGGCGCCGGCAGAGGAGGTCATCCGGGATTACCTGCGGGCGGACGGCGGCAATGTGGGCGCCCTGCGCCTGCTGGCGCGTATCCGCAAGGAGCAGGGCGCGCTGGATGAGGCCGAGGCGCTGCTGAAATCGGCGCTCGAGCGCGCGCCGGACTACCACGCGGCGCGCCTCGACTACGCCATGGTGCTGTTGCAGCGGCAGAAGCACCTGCAGGCGCGGCGGGAGGCCGAGCACTTGCTCGGGCACGATCCGGACAACCGCGAATACCTCAAGCAGTATGGCGCGGCCTGCGTCGGCCTGGGCGAACACGAGCCGGTGATCGATCTCTATGAGAGGCTGCTGTCCGGCCAACTTCAATCAGGGACGGAGGTCGCCGACCTGCGTCTGTGGCGGGCGAACGCCCTGAAGATCACGGGCCGGAGCCAGGAAGCCATTGCGGACTATCGCGCCGCCCTGGCGGCGCGGCCGGACTATGGCGTGGCCTGGTTCGGCCTCGCCAACCTCAAGACCTATCGCTTCGCCGACGATGAAATCGCGCGTTTGCGCGCCGCGGAATCGCAAGCCGGCATCCAGGACATGGATCGCATCTATCTGTGTTTCGCCCTGGGCAAGGCGCTGGAGGACCGGGGCGATTATGCATCTTCCTGGGCATACTACAGCAAGGGCAATGCGGTGCGGCGCGCCGCCAGCCGCTATCGCCCGGAGGTCGCGGAATCCTGCGCGCGCCGGCTAAAGCATGTGTTCACTGCCGAATTCTTCGCCACGCGCGCGGGTTGGGGCGTGGCCGATCCGGCGCCCATCTTCATCCTGGGGCTGCCGCGTTCGGGCTCGACCCTGATCGAGCAGATCCTGGCCTCGCATTCCCGCGTGGAGGGCACGCAGGAACTGACCGAAATCGACCGCTATGCCGGCGAACTCTGCGGCCGCGATCCGGATTGCGGCCTGCCGCTGCATCCTGAGGCCTTGCTGCGCCTTACGCCTGAGGAGGCCCGCTTGCTCGGCGCGCGCTTCCTGGCCGAAACCCGCACCTATCGCAGGTTGGGCAAGCCGTTCTTCATCGACAAGATGCCGAACAATTTCTGGCATATCGGCCTGATCCACCTGATACTGCCGGGATCGACCATCATCGATGTGCGGCGCGAACCCATGGCCTGCTGCTTCAGCAACCTCAAACAGCTGTTCGGCACCACCAACCAGGAATTCACCTATGGCGTCGATCCTGTTGCCCGCCATTACCGCGCCTATCTCGACCTCATGCGGCACTGGGACGAGGTGCTGCCCGGGCGGGTGTTAAGGGTGCAGTATGAGGACGTGGTCGAGGATCTTGAAGGCAGCGTGCGCCGCCTGCTGGCGCATTGCGGATTGCCCTTCGAGCCGGCCTGCCTGGCTTTCCACGAGACGAGGCGCAGCGTCCGCACGCCCAGTTCCGAGCAGGTGCGCCGGCCCATCGGCCGGGAAGGTCTGGAGCAATGGCGGCACTACGCGTCCTTTCTTGTGCCGCTGCGGGACGCGCTGGGCGACGCCTTGACCGGCTACAGGACCTGATCCATGCGGCTGCCGCGCCCTTTCTTCCAGCTCCCCGTGCTCTTCGAGGGGGAGCGTCTGCAGGCTGAGGTCGCGGCGTTGCCGGCCGGGGCATGGGCACCACATCCGGATCGCGTGCCCGGCAACAGCGCGGCGCGGTTGATCAGCGCCGGCGGGGCTGAGACGGATTCCCACAATGGGCAGATGCTGCCGACGCGATGGCTTGGCGCCATGCCTTACCTGTGCCAGGTCCTGGCGGGATTTGGCGTGGTATGGAGCCGCTCGCGGCTGATGCGCCTGGCGCCGGGCACGGGCGTGCCCGAGCATGCCGATATCAATTACCACTGGCATACGCGGGTACGGCTGCACATCCCGATCTTCACCGAGCCGCAGGTGCGCTTCCATTGCGACGGGCAATCCGTGCACATGGCCGCGGGCGAAGCCTGGATCTTCGACAACTGGCGCCGGCACCATGTCGAGAACAAGGCCAGCGCGGATCGCATCCATCTGGTTGCGGACACCACCGGCACGGCGGCGTTCTGGCAGTTCGCCTGCGGACAGGCGCCGCCGCGCGAGCAATGGCGGAGGGTCGCCTGGGACCCCAGGATTCGTCCGCAACTGCTCACCGAGACTGACCAGCGCCTGCCGGTGATGCCTGCCGCCGAAGTGCAGCTGCTGGTCGACGATCTGCGTGCCGAACTCGCCGTCGCCGCGGATACTGTTGAAGTTAAGGCGCGCGCCGCGCGGTTCGGCGTGCTGCTGGAGAGTTTTGTGCAAGACTGGCGTCAGTTGTGCGCGCTGCATGGCACTGGCGGACGGGCGCGAGCGGACTTCCTGCGCCTGGCTGACGCCGCGCGCGAGGCCGCGAAGCCGCTCGCCGACGGGCTCGTCATGCGGACCAACAACGCCAGCGCGCTGCTGGTGCTCGAAAAACGCGTGCTGCAGTATCTCGTCGCGGACGGGCCGCCGGAGGGTGCGCGCGGCCGGAGCGTGCGTGACGAATGACATCCGTTGGAATCTGTGCGCCAAGCGACCGATCCTGTTGCGACCGGCTCTCCGCGGCTTCCAAACATGGCCTGTCGCTTCAGGGCGGCTTCATGAATGAGACGGAGATCGCCGGTTTTCGTATGACCTTTCACCGGAAGGCGGTGCGTGTCCGCCTATGGGACGATGGCGGCAAGATCGCCGGCGTGCGTGTGGAGACCTTCGAGGATTTCCGGCCCCTGCTGGAACGGGTCGTCAGCCGAGGCCGGTAGGACTCAGGCCGGTTGCGACCCAGATCGGATCGCTATAGGCGCGCCGGCCACCCGTAATCCCGACCAAGATTGCACGGGCGATCTGGCTGCCCGGTCACGGCCATTGCCGCGGCCATCTGATAACCGGCTGTCATCTCCGGCCCGCTCGATAGACCCGACCTGTCCGCCGCGAAAGACAATAGCTGAAAGGCGGTAAACTATTCCGCCGTCGCCGCCGCGGCAGGGATTCCGGATTCGCCGTTGGCCTTCCGCTTGCGCAGGCGGTCGAGATAAATATAGATCACCGGCGTCGTGAACAGGGTCAGCACCTGCGACACCGCCAGGCCGCCGACGATGGCATAGCCCAGCGGCTGGCGGAATTCCGATCCCGTGCCGTTCATCAGGATCATGGGAATGCCGCCCAGCGCGGCGCAGGCGGTGGTCATCAGGATGGGGCGCAGCCGTTGATGCGAGGCGATCCGCACCGCTTCCTCCGCCTCCATGTTCTTTTCCCGTTCCAGCCGCAGCGCCACGTCGACAATCATGATGCCGTTCTTCTTGACGATGCCGATCAGCAGGATGATGGCGATGATGCCGATCACGTTGAGATCCTGTCCCGCCGCCTTCAGCGCCAGCAGGGCGCCGACGCCGGCCGAGGGCAGGGTGGACAGGATGGTGAGGGGATGGATGAAGCTTTCATACAGCACGCCCAGGATGACATAGACGGCGATCAGCGCCGCGCCGATCAGGACGGGCTCGTCCGCCAGCGACTGCTGGAAGGCCTGGGCCGTGCCCTGGAAGGCGCCGCTGAGGGTCACCGGGGCGTTGAGCTTTTCGCGCACCGCCTCCACCGCCTGGGTCGCCTGGCTCAGCGCCACGCCGGGCGCCAGGTTGAACGACAAGGTGACGGCCGGAAATTCGCCCTGGTGGTTGACCGTCAGGCTGCCGGTGGCGTTGGGATCGACGCGCACGAACAGCGACAGCGGCACCGTCTTGCCGGTGGTCGGCGACAGCAGATAGACCGAATTGAACAGCTCGGGCGTCGCCTGGAGGCCGGGCGGCCCCTCGATCACCACATGATAGCTGTTCTGCTGGGTGAAATATTGCGTCACTTCATCCTGGCCCAGCAATTCATAGACGGCGGCGTCGATATTGGCGGGCGAAATGCCGAAGCGTGCGGCCGCCGCCCGGTCAAAGGTGAGGTTCACCGCCCCGCCCTGGGATTGCTGGTCGGAACTCACATCGCGCAGTTCCGGCAACTCCTGCAAGGCCGCCAGCATTTTGGGCGACCAGGCATCCAGTTCGGCGAGGTCGGAATCCGACAGGGTATATTGATACTGCGCCTGGCCGGCGCGGCCGCCGACATTGATGTCCTGCGATGCCTGCAGGAAGGTCTGCACCCCAACCAGCTGGGCCAGCTTGGGCCGCAGGCGGGTAATGACCTGGTCCGCCGTCACATCGCGGCCGCTGTTCTTGGGTTTCAGGGCGACATACATGTTGGCCTGGTTGGCGCTGCCGCTGCCGACAAAGATGCCGAAATCGGCGATGGCGGGATCCTGGCTGATGACATGGCCGACCTGCAGGATCTTCTGCCGCGTCTTGATGAAGGAGGCGTCCTGCGACGTCAGCATCACCCCGGACAGGAAGCCGGTATCCTGTTGCGGGAAGAAGCCGGTCGAGGCGGTGGCGTAGAGCACCCCGGCGGCGGCGATGGTGACCAGAAAGACGATCAAAGTGGGAAATTTGTGGCGCAGGACCACGTCCAGCGCCTGGGCATAATGGGTCTCCATGCTGCGGAAGCCCCGGTCCATCGCCTTGGTGAAGCGGTTGGACGGCGGCTTGGGCGGCTTGAGGAACTGGCCGCACAGCATGGGCGTGAGCGTCAGCGTCAGCACCACCGAGACCAGCACCGCGGCGCTGAGGGTGAAGGCGAATTCGCGCATCAGAAGCCCGACCACGCCGCCCATGAACATCAGCGGCGTGAACACCGCGATCAGCGAGATGGAGATCGACAGCACCGTGAAGCTGATCTCGGCGGAACCGGCCAGCGCGGCCTCGAACGGCTCCTGTCCTTGCTCAATATGCTGCCAGATCACCTCCACCATCACGATGGCGTCGTCCACCACGAAGCCCACGGCGATGCTGAGCGCCATCAGCGACAGGTTGTCCAGGCTGAAGCCCAGCGGCAGCATCACCGCCGTGGCGCCCAATAGCGCCAGGGGGATCACCGCGCTGGGCACCAGCGTGGCGCGCAGATTGAGCAGGAACAGAAAGATGACGATCACCACCAGCACGATGGTGATCAGCAGAGTGGTCTTCACGTCGGTCACCGAGGCGCTGATGGTCTGGGTGCGGTCCATCAGGACGTGAATGGCGATGGAGGGGGGGATATTGGCCTGCAGCCCGGGCAGGGCGGCGCGGATGCGGTTGACCGTGTCGATGACGTTTGCGCCGGGTTCCTTGGAAATGATCAGAAGCACGCTCTGCTGCGCCTTCATGGTCGGGTCGGTGCTGGCCTTGCCGGGAAACACCCAGGCGCCGATCTGGTTGTTCTCGACACTCTGATAGGCCTTGCCGATGTCGCGGATGCGCACCGGCGCGCCGTCCTGATAGCCCACCACCAGGTCGTCCCATGGGCCCGCGTCGAGAATCTGGTCGTTGGCATAGACGGTCAGGCCGCGCTGCGGGCCGATGATCGACCCCTTGGGCGCATTGGTGGTGGCGGCGACGATCTGGGTGCGGATGGTGTCGATCTGCAGGCCGCGGGCGGCAATCTTGCGGGGATCGAGCTGGATTCGCACCGCCGGTTTCTGCTGGCCGCCGATATTGACCAGGCCGACGCCGTCGATGCGCGAGACCTGCTGGGCCAGGATGACGTCGGCATAATTGTCGACCTGGTCCAGCGGCAGGGTGTCGGAACTCAGCGACAGCATCATGATGGGCGCGTCGGCCGGGTTGACCTGGCGGATGGTGGGCTGGGCCGGCAGGTTGCTGGGCAGCTGGGCGCTGGCGGCGTTGATCGCGGCCTGCACCTGCTCGAAATCGGTGGTGATGTTCTGCGACAGTTCGAACTGCAAGGTGATGCTGGTGGTGCCCAGGGCATTGACCGAGGTCATCTGAACGATGCCCGGGATCAGCGAGAATTGCCGCTCCAGCGGCGTGGCCACGTTCGAGGCCATGGTTTCCGGGCTGGCGCCGGGCAAGGCGGTGCTGACCTGGACGGTCGGGAAATCGACATTGGGCAGCGCCGCCACCGGCAGCTTGAAATAGCCCACCGCGCCCACCAGCAGGATCGCCACCGACATCAAGGTCGTGGCGACGGGGCGGCGGATGAACGGAGCGGCGATATTCACGGCGCGGCTTTTCCTGTTGCGGCCGCCTTCGCCGCCGGCACGATATGCACCAGCGAGCCGTCCTTCAGCGTCATCTGCCCGTCGGTCACCACCGTGTCGCCCGCCTTGACGCCGTTTTGGATCACCGCCATCTCGCCTTGCGTCCAGCCCAACTTGACCGGCCGTTGCGCCGCCTTGTGGTCCGCCCCCACCACATAGACGAAGCTGCCCTGCGGGCCGCGATTCACCGCCGCCGCCGGGATGGCGACCACGCCCTTCAGCGTCTCAAGCGTCAGCCGCACATTGACGAACTGGCCGGGCCACAGGCGATGCCGGGCATTGGGAAAGCGCGCCTTCAGTTCGACCGTCCCGGTCGCGGGATTGACGCGGTTGTCGGCGATGCTGAGTTCGCCCGCATCCAGCTCGGCCCCCGTCTCCTGGCTGAGGGCGACGGTGGCCAACGACACGCGGAAGCCCTGCGAGACCTCCGAAAGCCGCTGGAAATCGCCTTCCGGCACCGTGAAGGTGACGGCGATGGGTTCGATCTGGTTGACGACCACGATGCCCGATCCTCCGCCGCCCGAACTGCTGGAATTGTTGGTGGGCGCCGCGGTGCTGGGCACGCTGCTGACCGAGCCGCCGGCGCTGACCAGGTTGCCGGGATCGACCAGCCGCACGCCGACGCGTCCGGTGATGGGCGAGACGATATGGCACCAGCCCAGATTGACCTGGGCCGCCGCGACCTGGCCCTTGTCGGTTTCCACGACGCCTTCGTCCTGCTGCACCAGGGCCGCCTGGGTATCGACCTGTTGGGTGGCGATGGCGTTCTGTGCCTGCAATGCCCGGTAGCGCGCCAGGTCGAGGCGGGCCTCGGCGAGGGCCGCCTGGTCACGTTTCAGCGCGCCCTGCGCCTGGAGGAGGACCGCCTGATAGGGCGCAGGGTCGATCTCGGCGAGCACTTCGCCGGCCTTGACGTCGCTGCCTTCCGTGAAATTTACCCGCAGCAGCTTGCCGCTGACCTGGGCGAAGATCGTGACGCCGGTCCAGGCTTGCGCCGCGCCAAGAGCGTTGATCGAAACCGGAACATTCCCGGCGGCCGCCGTCGCGACCGTGACCGGCACGGCGTGCGGCGCCGCGGGCGGTTGCTGCCGGGGACGGAAGATCACCCAGACGACCAGCGCCACCGCCGCCACCCCCAGCGCCGCGAATATCTGGTGCCTGCGCCGGGGTGTCATGTCATCAAGTTTGGTCATGGTGTTGGGCGAATCCGGAAAAGCTGGCCTGCACGGGTTCCCGCTTCGGCATCGTAGTGCGGCGCGGCAAAGTATCAATCGGGCTGGACAAAATGAGACAGTTTTGATGAAGCCGAAACATGACGGTTTCGAGAGGGTTAGCGGGTGGGACAGATACGGGGGGGCTTTCGCCTGTGGCAGCGCCGGCCCCAAGATCATCGATGGGCGGTTGCGGGGCGCCGATGTGAAGCGGATGCCGGCATGCGCCTGTCACGGACACATCGGCGGACGATGAAGACGTAGCGCCCGCCGCCGTCAAAGCCGGCATGCCGGTATCTGCACAAAATGCCACATGAGACGTTTCAACCGTTGCGGGGAGCCGCAGAAAGAAAGGCTATCGTTGGGTTGAAAGCGCTTGCTCGACCAGCGTGACGAGATGACTGGCATCGACAGGCTTGGGAAGCATCGCTATTGCACCGCTCTCCACGATGCGTTTTGCCAATGTGGCGTCGCCTGCGCCCGTGACGACTATGACCGGCAAAGTGTGGCCTGAGACCCTCAATTGTTTCAAGAGCTCCAGTCCAGTCAGCCCCGGCATCTGGAAATCGACGATGAGGCACCCGGCCTCGCCGGGCACGAATTGCTGAAGGAATTCGCTCGCGGATGCGCAGGTACGCACGTTGTGGCTTCGAGCCTCCAAAACCGCGCGAACGGAGGTTCGTATCGATTCGGTGTCGTCAACAACCCAAACGATTTTGCCAGTCAAATCTTTCACGACAACTCTGGGGTGCATTTGCGCATTGTCCCAAAGACTTATCGAGTTCGCCAGTCCGGCAACATAAGTAATTTCTACTTAGACCGGTTCGCGCATTTCGGCGGCATGCACGATTCGCACCAGGTCCGACAAGCCGCGCACCTGCAGCTTGCTCTGGATGCGGGCACGGTGGACCTCGACGGTGCGGGGCGAAATACCCAGTTCGTGGGCAACGATCTTGTTGGATTGCCCAAGCACCAGTCGGCTCAGGACATCGCGCTCGCGGTCGGTCAGCAGCATGATAAGGCCCGTCGCGGCTTTGGCTTCCTCAGCCTGCACCCGCGCATGGCCGCTCACCTCCAATGCTCGCCTGACGCTGTCGAGCAAAGTGTCGTTGTCGTAGGGCTTTTCGATGAAATCCGCGGCGCCGGCCTTCATGGCTTTGACGGCCAACGACACGTCGGCGTGTCCCGTTATAATAATGACAGGTACAGCGCTTCCGCGCCGCGTCAGTTCTTCCCGCAATTCCAGACCTGTCATCCCCGGCATGCGCATGTCCACCAGGATGCAATCACCGCGTTCCGCGGTCGTCTGCTCCAGAAAAACATCCGCCGATGCGTAGTCCGCGACGTGCAATCCGACCGCCTCCAGAAATGCGCGCAGCGATGCACGCACGCCGTCATGGTCGTCCACTACAAAAACCGTCGCGTCATGGGGCATCTATGACCTCGGCGTTTGAGACAAACAGACACAACCAATCCCAATTACCCTTAGGTGGGGACTTGGAATCGCCCTACTGTTCATCTTAGATGAATAACCCGATTTTAATAATCGGCTTTTGAGGTAAAGAAACAATTATCGAATTGGGCTGGGTCGTGCAGCCCGGGTTTTCCGGGACAATAAAAAGCCAGGCCTCTGCGAGGGGCAGCCGCGGCCGAAGGAACACGGATGGTTTCTGGCCGCGTCTTTTCCAGGTCTGCGGATTGGCCGTCCCATGCGATTCCATATTGCTATTGTGAGGGATTGCTCCGGGATCGCCGGGCGGGAATCGGGAATGAAAGGGGTTGTATTTGAGCGGCGCACCCGGAAACCCGTCCTTGATGGTGCTGTTCAAGGCAAGAAGCCGCTTGTGCGCGCTGCCGGCGTCTCAAATAGTGGAGACGATGCGGCCTCTTCCCGTTGAAGCGCTGGCCGATATGCCCGCCTTTGTGCTGGGGCTTTGCCTTGTTCGCGGAGCAGTTATTCCGGTCGTCGATGTGGGAGCCGTTCTGGGAGCGGAAGACGCGCCGAGGACAACAAGATTTCTCACTTTGCGCATCGGCGAGCGCTGTGTTGCCCTGGCCGTCGAAGCGGTCGTAGGCGTTCAGGATATTTCTTCGGCCTCCCTTCAGCAGCTTCCGCCGCTGCTTCGGGAAGCCACCACCTCCGTTATCGCGGACATCGCCACGCTGGACGAGGCATTTCTGCTGGTATTGCGGGCTGCCCGGTTGCTGCCGGAGCAGATGCAAGACGCTCTCGCTTTGCAGGAGGCGTGAGGTGAAAGCGACCGCCTGCATCGCCGATGTCGAGCGATTTCAGGCCTTCGTGTCACGGTGGCTCGGCCTGTATTTCGACGTCGGCAAGCAGGAATTTCTTTCCGACCTGTTGCAGAGGCGCATGGAAGCGAACGGCAGTAGCGCCGAAGGCTATCTGCGCGATCTGGGATCCCCGAATCCGCCACGCGAGGAAATGCGCGCGCTCGTGCAGGAACTGACTGTGACGGAAACATCCTTTTTCCGGAACACCGACCAGATGCGCGCTTTCGCGGAGACGGCGCTCCCGAACCGGCTCGATGCGCGCTCTGCCTATCGAAGGCTTCGCATGCTGTCGGCGGGCTGCGCATCCGGCGAAGAAGCCTATTCGCTGGCGATCATCGTGCGCGATGCGCTGACGGCGGGCGATTGGAACGTATCGATTCACGGCATCGACGCCAACGTCGCGATGCTCAGGAAGGCCGCCGCTGCGCGTTATTCGACATGGTCGCTGCGCCAGACGGAGGCCGCGCTCCATTCGCGCTACTTTCGCGCCGAGGGACGGGATTTTGTTCTCGACGCCAGGGTCCGCGACATGGTGACGTTCGAGGAGCGAAATCTTGCCGTCCCGGACGCCACCTTCTGGCAGCCGGAGTCTTTCGACATCGTATTTTGCCGCAACGTCATCATGTATTTCACGCCACAGGTCGCGCAGGCCATCATTGCGCGCATCGCGGCCAGCCTGACGCCCGGCGGCTTTCTGTTTCTCGGCCATGCTGAAACCCTGCGCGGTCTTTCGCAGGAATTTCATCTGCGCCACACGCACGGAACATTCTATTACCAGCGCAAGGACGGAAACGAGCGCCGCTCCGATCCCGACATGGCGTTGGCCCATGCGTTCCTTCCCGGCAATATCGTGCCGGCGATTGATGCGGAGGACTCTTGGGTCGATACCATCCGGCGCGCATCCGAACGGGTTCAGTCGCTCACGGCAACGCCGGCGAAAGAACGCGTCATGGTCGGTACACAGCGCGATGCGCGGAAGCCGGACCTCGCGCCTGCGCTCGAACTTCTGAAGCGTGAGCGATTCTCGGAGGCACAGGCAATGCTGAAGGCGCTGCCGTCGGACACGGCACAGGCACCCGAGGTGTTGCTGCTATCGGCGGTGCTTCTCACCCACGGGGGCGATTTGGGCAATGCGGAGAAGGTCTGCGAGGATCTTCTGGCGCGCGACGAAATGAGTGCGGCGGCGCATTACCTCATGGCGCTTTGCCGGGAGAGCGCAGGCGATACGGGCGGGGCCGCGGATCACGATCAGGTCGCAGTCTATCTCGATCCCGATTTTGCGATGCCGCGGCTTCATCTTGGCCTGCTGGCACGCCGCAGCGAGGATCGCGCAACGGCGCGGCAGGAGTTGCAGCAGGCGCTCGTGCTTTTGCAGCGCGAGGACGCGTCGCGCCTGCTTCTGTTCGGCGGCGGTTTCGGACGTGAGGCGCTGGTCGCATTATGCCGCGCGGAACTGGCCGGATGCAGGGGGGCGGCATGATGGGCGAACAGGCCGACGTGGCACACAGGGCGCAAGATCTCCGCGAAGCATTCGACAACGGGTTTGCCAGGGTGCCGGAGCCGGTGGGCCATGATATCGGGAAGTTCCTCGCGATCCGGGTGGGCGGCGATCCCTATGCCGTCGCGCTGACCGAAATCACAGGCATTTTCGCTGACAGGAAGGTTGTGTGGCTGCCCGGCGAGACCGTTGGGCTTCTCGGCGTCGCGGGCCTGCGCGGCGATATCGTGGCGGTTTACAGCCTGGCCGTCTTTCTGGGTTACAGCGCGGGCGAAGATGCGCCGCGCTGGCTGATGCGCACAGGCGGCGATCTGATCGCGGCGTTCGCATTCGACGGGTTCGACGGGTATGTCCAGCTTCCAGGAGCGCAGGTCTCGTCGCTACGGGACAATGCGCAAAACGGGCATGTTCGGGCGACAGCCATGCTGGCAGGCGGACCACGCCCGGTGATTTCCATCGCTTCCATCGTAAAGAGAATATCCGCCCGCATCGACACCGCGGGCGCCATCCAAAGGGGGACTGACGCATGACAAGAAACTGGACTTTCGGACAGCAGCTCAGCGCGGGCTATGCGCTGGCCGCATTGACGCTGCTGATCGTCGCGCTGGTGGGGTACCGGAGCACATCCAGCCTGATCGAAAACGGCGCGCTGGTGAATCACACCCATGAGGTTCGGCGCCAGTTCGCCGACCTGCTATCGACCCTCAAAGACGCGGAAACCGGTCAGCGCGGTTTCGTCCTCACGGGAGACCCCAGCTATCTTGCGCCCCACGATGCGGCGGTCCTGGCTGCGGGAGACGTTCTTGCACGGCTGCGTGGGCTTACGGCCGATAATCCCCAGCAGCAGCAAAGGCTCAACGCCATTCTGCCGCTGATGAATGCAAAGCTGGCGGAGCTTCAGAAAACGATCGATCTGAGGCGGACGCAGGGCTTCGATGCCGCCCTTAAAGTCATCAGCGGCAACGAAGGCAAGGAACTCATGGACCAGATGCGCGCCATTATCGCGGCGGGCGACCATGAGGAAGCCAATTTGCTTGAGCAGCGCGCCGCAGAAGCCAATGCCAGCGCGCAATGGACGATGGGAATTATCCTTTGGGGCGGTTTGACGGGAGTCATTATCGTTGCCCTGATCGGCTGGCTGATCGTCGGCTCCCTCACCAAAAGGATCGGCGGTGCGGTGGGACTCGTTCAAAGCTCGTCGGCGGAACTGCAATCCGCGGCCAACCAGCAGGCGACCGGCGCCAAGGAACAGTCCAGCGCGATGAATGAAATCGCGACCACCATTCGCGAACTTATCGCGACTTCGCGTCAGATCGCGGAAAGCGCCCGGCGTGTCGCGCAGGTCGCGGAAGACACGGACAGTTCGGCGCGTCTGGGCGACGGGACGGTGGAAAAGGCGAATGGTTCGATCTCCAGCATCCGCCGTCAGGTCGATCTGATTGTCAATCATATGCTCGACCTGGGCAAGAAATCGCAGCAGATCGGATCGGTTCTCGAAATCGTTTCCGAACTGGCGGAGCAGACCAATATTCTGGCGATCAACGCCACGATCGAGGCGGCAGGCGCAGGCGAAACCGGCAGGCGCTTTGCGGTCGTTGCGGACGAAATCCGCAAGCTCGCCGATCGCGTCGCGGGTTCCACGAAAGAGATCCGCGGGCTGATCGACGATGTCCGCGCCGCCGTGAACACCACGGTCATGGCGACGGAAAGCGGGTCGAAGGCGGTCGATCAGGGGACGCGCCAGTTCGAGGAGGTCGCGTCGTCCTTCAAGCAGATATCGGGCCTCGTATCGACCACGACCGAAGCTGCGAAAGAAATCGAACTTTCGACGAAGCAGCAGGCGACCGCGGTGGAGCAGGTCAATGTCGCGATTTCCAACGTCGCGCAGGCGACGAAGGAGACCGAGGCCAGCTCCGGGCAGATTTTGCAGACCGCATCCGAACTCTCAAACCTCTCGCGCGATCTCTCCCGCATCATCCGGAATGAGGCGCGTGCATGAGCGGAGCCAGGGACCCGCTCCGTTATTTTCGTGTCGAGGCGCGGGAGATTTCCGACGCGTTGGAACGCGGAGTCCTGGATCTCGAAAAAGAAATGGCACCGGACCTTGTCGGTCGTATGCTCAGACTCGCGCATACGCTGAAGGGCGCGGCCGGTGTCGTGAAGCAGCGCGCCATCGCCGAGCGGACCCATGCTCTTGAGGACGCGCTGTCGCCGTTCCGGGATCAAGAAGGCGACATCCCCAAAGACGCATTCGACGGGATATTGGCGCATGTCGATGCGATCGCCGCGCTGGTCGCGGAGCTCGAACCACGTAAATCCGGGGATTCCGGCCCGGCGCAACGCGCGGTTCTCGATGAAGCCTCCACGGTCCTGCGCGGCGGTGCGGCGGAGATGGACGCGCTGCTGGACGCAATTTCCGAAGCCGGCGTGCAGATGCGCGCGATGCGCCACACCGTCGAACTCGCCGTTCGCGCACGCCGCCTGGCCGACCGCCTCGTCGATGGGAAAGCGTCTTTCCGCGCAAAGGAAGCCGCTTCGGTGTCCGATGCCGCGGCGTTCAAGACGTCGGCGGTTGCCGAAGAACTGCGGGGCGTCATCGCAACGATGGAGCAGGCGCTCAAGAGCGGCATCGATCTGGCGGAGCGCGAAATGCAGCAGGCCCGCACGGCAGCCGAAAGGCTTCGGCTGTTGCCGTGCAGCGTCGTGCTTGCATCGCTGGAGCGTGCGGCCCGCGATGCCGCCCAATCGCTTAAGAAACAGGTTTCCTTTTCGTTCAAGGGCGACGACGTTCGCCTCGACGCGCAGGTGCTGTCGCTGGTCCAGCGCGCGCTTCTGCAATTGGTTCGAAACGCCGTCGTGCACGGAATCGAAACCGGCGAGGACCGTGCCAATGCCGGCAAGCCGCCTGTCGGTCATGTGGAACTCGAAGTCGTGCGCCGCGGCAATCGCGTCGCCTTTATCTGCCGCGATGACGGACGCGGTGTGGATCTGGACGCGGTTCGAAAAGTCTTGCGCGGCGGCGGTCTGTCCGCCCCCGAGGTGCAGGCGATGGAGGCGAACGATCTGCTGGCGCTTCTCCTCAAAGGCGGCGTCACGACGTCCGGCGTGATAACCGAACTTTCCGGCCGCGGCATTGGTCTGGATATCGTTCGGGAAGTGGCGTCGCATCTGGGCGGCGAGGTAAGCGCGCGCACCACATCCAAAGGCACCGGCATCGAATTGGTCGTTCCGGTATCTCTCTCTTCCGTCGAGGCGCTCCTCGTCGAAACCGCAGGTGCTGTTTTCGCCATGCCGCTTGGCGCGGTTCGCGGCAGTTTGCGGCTCGCGGCCGGCGATATTGCGCGAACAGCGGACGGGGCGAGTATCGCCCATGACGGCAAGGTTATTACGTTTGCGCCGCTTTCCGGCGCGCTCAAGGGACGCACGCCGGTGCGCATTACGGGCAATCATTCGGCCGTGCTCGTCGAAGGTTCCGCGGCGCTGGCCGCGATCGGCGTGGATCGTTTGCTGGGCGCGTCTGAGATCGTCGTGCGCCCGCTTCCGGCCGGTGCGTTTGCCGATCCGATGGTCGCCGGCGTCTCTCTGGATGCAGAGGGCATTCCCCGCCTTGTACTCGATCCACAAGGTCTCGTGGCGGCGGCGCTGCGAACGGGCGGACTGTCCCGGGACGCGGCTGCGGTTCCATTGGCGCCCATCCTTATTATCGACGATTCGCTCACGACGCGCGTGCTGGAGCAAAGCATTCTGGAATCCGCCGGGTACGAAGTCGAACTCGCGACCTCTGCGGAAGAAGCGCTGGAGAAAGTGAAGCACCGGCGTTATGCGCTATTTCTGGTCGATGTCGAAATGCCCGGCATGGACGGATTTTCTTTCGTCGAAAGAACGCGCGCCGATCCGGACCTGCGCGCGATCCCGGCCATTCTGGTGACGTCGCGCAATTCGCCCGAAGATCAGCGACGCGGAATAGATGTCGGCGCGCGCGCCTATGTGATAAAAGGCGAATTCGATCAGGGGCAGGTTCTCGAAACCATCCGTGAGTTGCTGGAACGGTCATGACAAGATTGCGCGTTCTGGTGGTGGAGGATTCGGCGACCGTGCGCGGCCGCCTGGTGGAAGTCCTCGCGTCTGATCCGGAAATCGATGTCGTCGGAGAAGCGGGCGATGGCAAGCAGGCCATAGAGCTTTGCCGGGATCTGCGCCCGGATGTGGTCACGCTGGACATGATGATGCCGGTCATGACTGGCGTGGCCGTCACCGAATACATCATGGCGCATTTTCCGACGCCTATTCTGATCGTTTCCGCGTCCACCAATCGCGGTGAACTTTTCCGGACTTACGACGCGCTGGCGGCGGGTGCGGTCGAAGTGCTGGAGAAGCCGGCAGGCGATGAGGCCGAAGGCGCGTGGGAGCGGCGCTTCATTTCCACGGTGAAACTCGTTTCCCGGATCAAGGTGATAACGCATCCACGCCTGCGCATCGGAACGCTGGGGCGTTCGCCCGCTGGGCCGCCGGTTCCACAACGGCCGTCCGGGCCGGGGAAATGCACGGCAGTGGCAATCGGCGCATCGACAGGCGGGCCGGCGGCTGTTGTTGAAATCCTGCGAACGCTTCCGGTGGTTTTTCCTGTTCCTGTGCTGCTTGTCATTCACATCGGGGAGCCGTTTGGCGCGGCCTTCGCGGACTGGCTCGACGGCCAAAGCGGACATCGCGTTTCCTTTGCCAAAGACGGCGAAAGATTGTCGGGCGTCCGGGGGCGGGTCGTGATGGCGCCGCCCGACCGGCATCTCATCGTTCAGGACGGGTTATTGCGTCTTACATCCGGCCCGGAGCGGCACTCCTGCAGGCCGTCGGTGGATGTGCTGTTTGAGTCGATCGCGAAGACGCTCGCGCCCGCGGTGGCGGCCTGTCTTTTGACAGGCATGGGGCGTGACGGCGCTGCGGGGCTGCGCGCCATCCGTGACGGCGGCGGTCTTACGATCGCGCAGGACGAAGCAACGTCGGTCGTCTTTGGGATGCCGCGCGAAGCAATCCTTCTCGGCGCCGCGGAACAAATTCTTCCCATCGATCGGATCGGCCCGGCGCTCGCCGCGCTTATGAACGCGCCTTTGACGGATATTCCCGCATGAACGTCCGCGTCCTTGTCGTAGATGACAGCCTGACCGTGCGAATGAACCTCTCGGAGGCGTTGGAGGCAGCCGGTTTCGTTCCCGTCGTTTGTGCGACAGCGCGGGAGGCCAGGCGCTGTCTGGCGGATGAAGCGCTGTTCGGGTTGATCATTCTGGATGTCCTGCTGCCGGACGCGGACGGGGTGGAGCTTCTCAAGGAGATACGCGAGACACCGCAATGGGCCGATACGGCGATCATGCTTCTTTCGACCGAGGCGCAGGTGCGCGATCGTGTGCGCGGCCTGAAAACCGGCGCTGACGAATATATCGGAAAGCCTTACGAAGCCAGTTATGTCGTCTCTCGCGCGCGCGAATTGCTGCGTCGCGGGCAGGCCGTGGACGCAGAAGCCCGCGAGACGATCCTGATCATCGACGACAGCCCGACATTTCGCGACCGGTTGCAAGACGCGTTGGAGGGCGCGGGCTATGACGTGCTCGCGGCGAGTTCGGGCGAGGAAGGCTTGCGCCTGGCGGCGGACGCGCGCCCCACCGCCATGATCGTGGACGGGATGCTTCCCGGCATAGACGGTGTTTCGGTCATGCGGCGCATCCGGATGGATGTGGCGCTGCGCCACACGCCGTGCATTCTGCTCACGGCGTCGGACGAACATGGCGCCGAGGTGCGGGCGCTTGACGCGGGTGCGGATGCTTTCGTGCGCAAGGGCCAGGACATTGCGGTCGTCCTCGCAAGATTGAGCGCGGTCCTGCGGAGCGCGGGCGAGGGCTGGGCGGAAAGCCATGCCCGCAGAAGCCTTCTCGGCCCTAAAAAGATACTCGCGGTGGACGACAGCGAGACCTATCTTCAGGCGCTCGCGGGCGAATTGCGTCTGGATGGATACGAAGTCGTGCTGGCGCGGTCGGGCGAGGAGGCGCTCGACCTGCTCTCGGCGCAATCCGTCGATTGCATTCTGCTCGATCTGCTCATGCCTGGAATCGGCGGCCATGAGACCTGTCGGTGCATCAAAGTTTCGCCATTCTCGCGGACGATACCCGTTGTTCTGCTGACGGCGCTTGAAGGCAGCGATGCCATGATCGAGGGGCTCGGCGCGGGCGCGGATGATTTCATCGCGAAGTCGAACGAATTCGAGGTGTTGCGCGCGCGCGTGCTGGCGCAGATCCGGCGCAAGCAGTTTGAAGACGAGAATCGGCTCTTTCGCGAACAGTTGGTACAGAAGGAACTGGAAGCCGTCGAGGCGCGCGCGGCGCGCGAATTAAGCGAAATGCAGGCCGTGATGGCGGAGCGCAAGCGCTCCCAGGAAATGATGAACGGCCTTCAGGCCGAACTGGCCCATGTGTCGCGCTGGAATGCCATGGGCATGATGGCCTCAACGCTGGCGCATGAGATCAACCAGCCGCTGGCGGCGATCATGAACTTCATCAATGCCGCACACTATACGATCGACAAGCTGGACGCTCCGCAGATTGCGCCGGCCCTCGAACTGATGGTGCAAGCCAAGGACCAGGCCAAGCAGGCCGGCGCGATCATCGCGAATTTGCGCGAGTTCATCGAAAAGCGGGAAGTCAACAGGACGCGCGAAAATCTTCACAAGGTGGTGGAGGAGGCCATTGCGCTGGGTCTGGTCGGCGGCGAGCAGATGGGCGTGAAGGTTCATATCGCACTCGATCCCGCGTTGCCGCCCCTGATCGTCAACAAGGTCCAAATTCAGCAAGTGCTGGTCAATCTGTTTCGCAACAGCATCGACGCCATGCAAGGCGTCAGCCGTCGCGAGCTCACGATTGCGACGGGAATGAGCGAGCCGGGATATGTCGGCGTGGCCGTCTCCGACACTGGCCCCGGCATCGCACCCGAGATTGTGAACAATCTGTTCGAACCGTTTGCCACGACCAAGCAGAACGGAATGGGGCTCGGGCTCAAGATCTGTCAGTCGATTATCGAAGCCCATGACGGAAAAATCTGGCTAACTCCGAATCCCGGTGGAGGCGTAACATTCCATTTCCATCTGCCTGTCGAGGAAGCGACCGAGGCAGATGTGGACAGCCGTTTTGGCGGATATGTTCCGGCCGTCGGGGCCCCCTAGGCGGCCTGCGCGCAACCGCGCGCGAGAGACCCGATCATCTTCAGCGGCCGACCGTCACACAGAAGGTCGAGGCCGAGGGCTCTGCCGGACGCGAAGCGAATGCCCGCGGCACGAACCAGACCAAGGGACTGTTCGCTGTTCACGCCATGCATGCAGGGAAAAGCGCGCTGGGCATTTGCGACCCGCATCAGCGAGGTTGCGATTTTGACAGAGGTTCTGGGCGTTACGTCGTCCGGCAATGTACCGACAACCCCCGACATTCCGATATTTCCGCTTTCCAGCGATCGCATCTCGCTTTCCGGGAGGTGCAGAAATATGCGCCGCACAAAGGGCCGTATGGCGCCGACGACTTCAGCGATGCGAGTCAGCGGCGTGCCGACGGGAATGTCCTCGATTTTTATCAGGAGGAACGGATTTGCCATGGCGTCCGCGCCGCGCAGCGCGCTCTGATAAAGATGTCGGCCACGCGACCATGACAGGGTTTCATAGCTGACGGACACGCCGATCGCGGCCACGAAATCCGCTTTTGCGATCTGCCTGGTCAGGTCGATCGCCTGCTTGAGCAGTGCTTCGTCGAGCCAGGGGCGGTCGCGCGGATCGATGTTTTTCAGCGCCTTGGCGCCGATCACGGATCCCGAAATGTCGGCGGAAACCGGCGCACAAAAAAACGTGGTAGGTGTGTTTCTGCGCAGGTCGTAGACAGGAACGAAGGCCGTTCTCAGCCCGCTGCACCCCGTGATGCCGCTGGCGTCGAGGCGGAAAAACAGATCCGTGTCTTTGGCGGTATCCCCGACGGAAGCGCCGTTCCGCACCGCCGGTTCGGAAACCTGTTCCGGCGATGCGATTTTCTGGAAAATTTCGGGGGGAACATCCTCTCCGAGTTCGCAGCGCGTCGCCACACGAAATAGCGTTCCAAGTTCCGGCCTCAGGCTTTCGGTGCCGAAGAAGTGCTTGAGAAGGGCGACGTTGACCGTATTGGCGACCGCAAGCGACGCGCCGCCGCTGCAGGATTGGACGACCAGGAAAAAGCCGTTATCCTTGAAAAGCACGATCTCTTTCGGTGCGATCTTTGCGATGTGCCGCTCGCACATGAGTTGCAGCCAGTCATGGTTGCGGCCAATCGCAGAGTCGCAATGCTCAAGCACGGGGGTGAGATCGAAATGAAATATGGGGTTCACGGCAATCTGGTCCACGTCCAGCTTGCCGTTCACGGCGCGCACGTCGCTGCTAGAGGGTGTGTTCATCGCGCGTCACTTTCGAAATCGGTTTGGGAGGTGGCGACAGCGGGGCGGCCCGTCTTGTTTCGGCCCGCCCCCTGTTCTTCTCCCACCATAATTCTGCTTGCCGCGCGGCGGTGCATGTCCTCTTCGATCTCGGCCTTGACGCGATGGAGCTTTTCGAAAACGGACGTATCACCGGCATTGTCCGCCGCATGCGACACGTCCTGTTGCGACATGGTGGAGCAAGGGCCGGTACTTTGTGCGAGTTGTGCGCAAGCGGCCGCCAAAATTGCCGACGGCGCGGAGAGAATGCTTTGGGGATGACCGAGACCGACGTCCGGTTCCTTGGGTATCAGCAGCGCAACCAGACCGATCGCAAAGGCGGCGCGGATGATCATGATGCGATCCTCACGTCTTCCGCGCGCGGGAGCGTGAATCGCGGCCCCATGTCGGCATAGGTCTTGCGGTTCGAAGTTTTCTTCAGGATTTCGGTGATCGCGAGGGTCGAGCGTGCGCAGTTCATCGCGCGCCTCAAGTCCGTCATCATTTCTGCTGAAGCGATAATGACGATGCTTTCATATGGGGCGGCGGCGGTGCTTGCGCTCAACACGGCTGCGATGTTGCGAGCGAGCGTCCGCCGCGACGCCTGGGTGCGCACGAAATCGGCTGGGCTGTCACCTTCGTTCTCGATTGTCGCGAATTTCCGGATCAGGTGAGAGGCGCCGTTGCAATTCGCGCAAAGCGCAACGCTGTCCTCGGTGGCGACGAGAATGAGAATTTGATCGGGCTGCATGTCTGCTTCTCAAGATCAGTTTCGCAAAGACCTTGAGGGAAATCCGCAGTCGAAAATATTCGGGAAATGCGCGTAAGTGAAAATCCACAACGTGAGGCTTTATAAGACTTTGTTAGCCATATCCGCCGGATATGAAGATCTCGATATTCTCGCGTTGGTACAGGGTGTTAGCCTGGGTTTCATCGCGCGGAATGCCGCGCATGGCGAATGCCTGGTCATCGAGGACGTCCCGGTCCCGTTCGACATGGCGGCGCAAGGCGTGACCGACCAAATGATGGCAAGTGAATTCTCGACCGCCTGACCGCCCTGCAGGAAACCGCCAAGTCCGGCCGTCCAGCCCAATCTCATGCCAACAATTGGGGCGATGACCTGAAAGTTGAAATTCCGGAGACCCGGTATTTCCATCGGCGACGCCTATCGCTTTCTGCGGGGCTGGCTGTGGCATGTGACCGATGCCATACGCTATCTCACACGCTCGACGACATAGGAACCCGCCTCGCCGCGGACATCCAGCCGGCTTTTGCCATAGGCGCCCGGAATCAAGGTCACCGGATAGTCTGACGCCCTGGCGCTGAAATGCGCGAAGTTGGTGTCGTTGGCATCCTGCCGCCACACCGTGCCGTCGCTCAAAGTCACGGTGAACAGGCCCCGCTTGTCGAAACTGTAGGATGCCATCTGCAGGCCGCTATCCTTGAACAGCCCGATCACGCCGCCGGCTTGCGGCGCAGCCGCAGCGCCGAGCGGTAATGCCTGGCTCGTCATGGCCGGTGGCACCAGGCGCTGCTGGGCGGCGGGCGCGGGCGGCAGGCCCAGGCGCGCGCGTATCGGCTGGGCCGCGCCATAGACGCAGTCCAGGAACGTGCGGTCGTCGGGTATTGCGGCGCAGCGCGAAATGCCCGCCAGCATGTCTTCGCGCGGGCTGGCCAGCGCCGTGTTGGTCATTGCGGCAGTGGCGAACAGCAGAAGGGCAAGGCGTGTGCGTTGAAACATGGCGTTCCTTTCGTCAACGGAAGCCGCCTCTCTATCGCGCGCCGCAACCCGCAAATCCATCGTGTACGCATCGAATGAACGGATTTTCATTTCGCGTCGCAGACATATTCAGTGGCCGGAGCCTAAACCGTGCGGGTCATAACGAGGAAACGCCCCATGCTTCGCACACTCACCGCCGCGGCTGCCGCATTGCCCCTTCTGATGGGTTGCGCCGCATTCGCGAACACCGACGACACTTATGACATGACACCGGATCAGGCGCAGCTGGTCAGCGCGACCTGCACCAAGGTCATGGGCCTCAGGAAGGGCGAAACCTATTTCGCCGAATGCCGGGACAGCCTGGCGCGTTCGCTGGCGCGGCGTGAAGCGGCCTATCGGACGGCGGCCAGCGACGAAACCTGCCGCCGCCAGGGCCTGCCGATGGACTCCGCCGCCATGGCCACCTGCATGCTGGACAGCGGCGCCGCCGGCCGTCCCGCGCCGCTGGCCGCCGAACCCGTCGCGTTTTCGGCCGAAGTGACCGAGGCCGGCAAGAGCTATTACAGCGTCACCAACGATGTGAAATTCCAGCGCGAGCGCTATTCCTGCGCCCAGCTGGGTTTGATGCCCGGCGGCGCGCTGTTCGGCGAATGCGTCGCCAGCCTGGAAGGCGCGCTGCTTCCCGACCCCAACTGAGGACAGGCTCATCCAACCCTTCTTGAACAGGCCCCGATCGCCGGCGGCCGGACGCAAGTCCGGCCGTGCTTTCTGACATGCTGGCGGTCGTGCGGCTGGCGCTGCGGCGCCCATACACCTTTATCGTCTTCGCCATCCTGATCGTGCTGTTCGGGGGGCTGGCGGCCGTCCGCACCCCCACGGACATTTTCCCCGACATCAAGATTCCGGTGATCGCGTCGGCCTGGACCTATGCCGGCCTGTCGGCCGACGACATGGCCGGACGCATCATCTATTATTACGAGCGCCAGTTGTCGCTAGCGGTCAACGACATCGACCATATCGAAAGCCAGTCGCTGAACGGCATCGGCATCGTCAAGATATTCTTCCACCCCACGGTGGATATCCGCACCGCCACCGCCCAGGTCACCTCGATCTCCCAGACCGTGCTGCGGCAGATGCCGCCCGGCATCACCCCGCCTTTCATCCTGAACTATAACGCCTCCACGGTGCCGATCCTGCAGCTGGGCCTGTCCAGTCCGTCACTGGCGGAAAAGGACATTTTCGACCTGGGGCAGAATTTCATCCGTCCCGCGCTGGCCTCGGTTCCGGGAACGGCGGTGACATCTCCGCTGGGCGGGCGGGTGCGCCAGATCCAGATCGATCTCGATCCCCAGGCGCTGCAGGCGCGCGGGCTTTCCGCCCAGGATCTGGAAAACGCGCTTTCCGCCCAGAACCAGATCATTCCCGCCGGCACCATCAAGGTGGGTCAGTTCGAATACAATGTGCGGCTGAACAACAGCCCCGAGGCCATTGCCGAGCTGAACAACCTGCCGATCCGCCAGGTCAACGGCGCCACCATCTATATGCGCGACGTGGCGCATGTGCGCGATGGCGCGCCGCCGCAGCAGAATGTGGTGCGGATGGACGGCCACCGCGCCGTGCTGATGACCATCCTCAAAAGCGGATCGGCCTCGACCCTGGATATCGTGGACGGGGTCAAGTCGCTGCTGCCCAGGCTGAAGGCCGGCCTGCCGCCCTCGCTCAAGATCACGCCGCTGGCCGACCAATCCATCTTCGTGCGCGCCGCCTTGTCGGGCGTGGTGCGCGAGGGATTGATCGCGGCGACCCTGACCGGGCTGATGATCCTGCTGTTCCTGGGCAGCTGGCGTTCGACGCTGGTGATCGTGATCTCGATCCCGCTGGCCATTCTGTTTTCCATCGCCCTGCTGTCCTGGAAAGGCGAGACGCTCAATGTCATGACTCTGGGCGGGCTGGCGCTGGCGGTCGGCATCCTGGTGGACGACGCCACCGTCACCATCGAGAACATCAACTGGCACCTGGAAAAGGGCAAGCCGGTGCAGCAGGCGATCCTGGACGGCGCGCAGCAGATCGTCGGTCCCGCCTTCGTCTCGCTGCTCTGCATCTGCATCGCCTTTGTGCCGATGTTCTTTTTGCCGGGCGTGTCGGGCTATCTGTTCGCGCCGATGGCCGAGGCGGTGGTCTTCGCCCTGATCGGCTCCTTCGTCCTGTCGCGCACCCTGGTGCCCACCATGGCCAGCTACCTGCTGGTGGCGCACGGCGACCGCAAGGATCGTGCGGTCGCCCGCAGCCACGACGCGCACCAGGGCCATCATCCCGCCAACAGGCTGGTGCGCTTCCAGCACGGCTTCGAGGCCCGCTTCGAGACGGTGCGGGCCGGCTATCACCGCACCCTGACATTCGCCATGGCGCGGCGCGGGCTGTTCGCCGCCGGGTTCCTCGCCTTTGTGCTGCTTTCGCTGCTGCTGGTGCCGTTTTTGGGCCGCAACTTCTTTCCCACCGTGGATGCGGGGGCGATCAGCCTGCATGTGCGCGCCCCCATCGGCACCCGCATCGAGGAAACCGCCGCGATGTTCGACCGTATCGAAAGCCGCATCCGCGATGTGGTCCCGCCCGGCCAGTTGGGCGCCATCGTGGACAATATCGGCCTGCCGGTCAGCGTCACCGCCAATGCCTATCTCAATTCCGGTACCCTGGGGCCGGAGGATGGCGACATCCTGGTGTCGCTGAACCAGGGCCATGCCCCGACCGCGGATTATGTCCGCCAGCTGCGCCTGATCCTGCCGCAGCGGTTTCCCGGCTCGACCTTTTCCTTCCTGCCCGCCGACATTGTGAGCCAGGTGCTCAATTTCGGCTCGCCCGCGCCCATTGATGTCCAGGTGGCGGGGCCCGACAAGGGCAAGGCCGAAGCCTATGCCCTCGAACTGGCGGGCCGCATCGCCCGCATTTCCGGCGCCGCCGATGTCCGCCTGCAGCAATCCTCGCACTATCCCACCTTCGGCATCGATGTGGACCGCACGCGGGCGGGGCTGGTCGGGGTCACCGAGCGCGACGTCACCAACTCGCTGGTGGTCAACCTGGCGGGCAGCGTGCAGGTGGCGCCGGCCTATTGGCTCAATCCCAAGAATGGCGTGTCTTATCCGATCGTGATCCAGACACCGCAATACCGGCTGGATTCGCTGGGCCAGCTCAAGGCCCTGCCGATCACCGGCGCCGATCCGGGCAATCCGCAACTGCTGGGCGGGCTCAGCAGCATCCGCCGCCAGGAGACAGCGGCGGTGGTGTCCCATTACGCCATCCAGCCCGCCTTCGACGTCTATGCCGCCACCCAGGATCGCGACCTGGGCGGCGTCGCCGCCGATATCCAATCGGTGCTGAACCACACCAGCCGCGATCTTCCCGCCGGCGCCTCGGTCACCATTCGCGGCCAGGTCAATACGATGAACGAGGCCTTTTCCGGCCTGTTCTTCGGCCTGGCGGAGGCGGTGGTGCTGATCTACCTGCTGATCGTGGTGAACTTCCATTCCTGGACCGATCCGTTCGTGATCGTGATGGCGCTGCCCGGTGCGCTCGCGGGCATCGTCTGGACCCTGTTCGCCACCCACACCACGCTGTCGGTCCCGGCGCTGACCGGCGCCATCATGTGCATGGGCGTGGCAACGGCGAATTCCATCCTGGTGGTGAGCTTCGCCCGCGAGCGATTGGAAGCCACCGGCGACGCGGTGCAGGCGGCGATCGAGGCGGGCGTCACCCGTTTCCGTCCCGTGCTGATGACGGCGCTGGCCATGATTATCGGCATGGCGCCGATGGCGCTGGGCATGGGCGAGGGCGGTGAGCAGAACGCGCCGCTGGGCCGCGCCGTGATCGGCGGCCTGGCCTTCGCCACCTTCGCCACCTTGTTCTTCGTGCCCGCCGTCTTCGCGCTGGTGCGCGGGCGGCAAAACACCGAATCCGCTTTTGGAGCCAGCCATGTCCCCGCCGAGTGACCCGGATTTGACGCGCAGGCTGCGGCGCGGCGGCATCGTCGCCGCCTGTGTGCTGGGCGCGGTCCTGCTGGCCGGGACGGGCATGCGGCTGGTCGAAGCCCATGACCTCAAGACCTGGACCCATGAGGCCGAAATTCCCACCGTGGCGCTGGTCGCGCCCACGGCCGGCGGCAAGGCGCAGGCCCTGGTGCTGCCGGGTTCGCTGCAGGCCTATTACGACGCGCCGATCTATGCGCGCGTGCCGGGCTATGTGAAGGGCTGGTACAGGGACATCGGCGCCCGGGTGAAGAAGGGCGACCTGCTCGCCACCATAGACACGCCGGAACTGGACCAGCAGATCGCGCAGGCGCGGGCCGACCTGGGCGCCGCCCGTTCGGCGCAGGCCCTGTCGGCCTCCACCGCCCAGCGCTGGAACAGCCTGTTGCCGCTGGACGCGGTGTCCAGGCAGGATGCCGAAGAGAAGAACCAGGACCTGGCCGGCAAGGCGGGCGCGGCCAAGGCGGCGCAGGCCAATCTCGACCGGCTGCTGGCGATGAAAGGCTTTGCCCGGATCGTGGCGCCGTTCGACGGCGTGGTCACGCGCCGCACCGCCGATATCGGCCAATTGGTCGGTTCGGCCTCCAGCGGCGATCCGCTGTTCACGGTGGCCGACATGCATGCGCTCCGCGTCTATGTGGAGGTGCCCCAGAGCTATTCCGCGCAGATCGTGCCGGGCATGAAAGTTTCGCTCAGCCTGCCGGAATATCCCGGCCGCAGCTTTCCGGCGAAACTGGCTTCAACTTCCGATGCCATCGGCGCCCGCAATGCCAGCCTGCAGGTCGAGTTCGCGGCGGACAATCCGCAAGGCCTGCTCAAGCCGGGCGCATTCGCCCAGGTCAGCATGACATTGCCCTCCAATGGCGGCGCGCTCCGGTTGCCGGCCAGCGCCCTGATGTTCCGCGCCGCCGGATTGCAGGTGGCGACGCTGGGCGCGGGCGACCGTATTTTGATGAAGCCCATCAGCATCGCCACCGACCTGGGGACGCAGGTGATCGTCGCCTCGGGCCTCGCGCGCGGCGACCGGGTGGTGGACAATCCGCCGGATTCGCTCTCCGCCGGCGACCAGGTACGGGTGGCCCATGCGGACTAGGCTGGCTCTGTCGCTGTGCGTGCTGGTATCGGGCTGCAATCTGGCGCCCGACTATCATGTGCCGGAGACGCCGCAGCCTGTTGCCTACAAGGAGACCGGGCCCTGGGTCGCCACCACGCCGCAACAGCAACTGCCGCGCCAGGCATGGTGGACGCTCTATGGCGATGCCACCCTCAACGGCCTGGAAGAGCGTATTGCGACGGCCAACACGACCCTGGCGCAGGCCCAGGCGCGCTATGACGCGGCGCGGGGCTATCTGGAACAGGCCCAGTCCGACACCCTGCCCAGCTTCGGCATCGGCGGCCACGCCGACGCGGACAAGCAGTCGGCCAACCGGCCGCTGCGCAGCCCCAGCCAGCCGACCTATTATGGCGACGACGAGGCGGCGGCGGGCCTGTCCTGGGACCTGGACCTGTGGGGCCGCATCCGCAACGAGGTGGCGGCCGAGGGGGCCGAGGCGCAGGCCAGCTTTGCCGACCTGGAAGGCGTGCGCCTGAGCCTTCAGGCCCAGCTTGCCGACAATTACCTGGAACTGCGGGAACTCGACGCCCAGGCACGCCTGCTGCGCGATTCCATCGGCATTTACGGCAAGGCGCTGGACCTCACCAACTACCGCCATGACAAGGGCATCGCTTCGGGCCTGGATGTGGGCCGCGCCCAGTCGCAATATTCCGATGCCCGGTCGCAGCTATCCGATGTGCTGGGACGGCGTGCCGTGATGGAACACGCCATCGCCAGCCTGGTGGGCGAGCCGGCCCCCAGCTTTGCCATCGCGCCGCAGGTTGTGGACGTGCCGGTGCCCAATGTGCCGGCCGGCATTGCCTCCACCCTGCTGCAGCGCCGCCCGGACGTCGCGGCCGCGGAGCGGGATGTCGCCGCCACCAATGCCGGCATCGGGGTGGCGCGGGCGGCATTTTATCCCGACATCTCCCTGTCGGCGCTGGCGGGGTTCCAGAATACCGGCGGCAATCCGCTTTTCGCCGCGCCCAATGCTTTTTGGGCATTGGGCCCCAATGTTGCCCTGACTTTATTCGATAACGGCCGCCATGAGGGTCAGCTGGCGGTCGCCAAAGCCGCCAATGCCGGCGCCACCGCGGCCTATCGCGGCACGGTTTTGAAGGCGTTCCAGGACGTGGAAGACAATCTGGCGCTGCTGAACCGGCTGGCCGACGCCGCCGACGCCAAGGCCATATCCGTGGCGGCGGCGACCAAGACCCAGAACCTGGCTTTGGCGCTCTATCGCAATGGCGCGCTTGGCTTTCTGGACGTGGTGGTGGCCCAGACCACGGCGCTCCAGGCCCAGCAGGCGGCGCTGACCCTTCATACCCGGCGCCTCCAGGCCAGTGTCGGATTGATCCGGGCCACCGGCGGGGGCTGGTCGTCGCAACAAATGCCTGACCTGGCTGACAATTTCAGTAAACCAACGGACGTGACAGATCGCCATATGTGACAGTTTAAAGAAGAAAATCGCCCCCAAAAGGGGTTCTCTTGCGGCCGGGAAGGCCGCGGAAAGGCGGCAAATATAATGCGTATCCTGATCGTCGAAGACGAAAAGAAATATCTCGATATCCTGCAGCGCAGTCTCAAGGGCGAGGGCTATATCACCGATGGCGTCGGCACCGCCGCGGACGCGGTGGAGTATCTCAAGAGCTATCACTACGACCTTGTGATCCTGGACCTGCAGCTGCCCGACGGCACCGGCAACAGCCTGCTGCGGCGGATGCGCGAGACCGGCCACACCATGCCGGTGCTGGTGCTGACCGCGCAGAGCGAGCTGGAAAGCAAGGTCGAGAATTTCCAGGCCGGCGCCGACGATTATGTCGTCAAGCCGGTGGCGATGCAGGAGCTGGCGATCCGGGTGCAGGCGCTGCTGCGGCGCGGGCCGGCGCTGCAGGAAAATGTGCTGAAAGCGGCCGACCTGGAGATCAACCGCCTGACCCGCCAGGTCAAGCGCGACGGCAAGCGCATCGAACTCAGCCCGAAGGAATATTCCCTGCTGGAATACATGTTCCTGCATCCCGGGCGCGTCCTGTCGCGCAGCATGATCGTGGAAAAGATCTGGGACCAGTCCTTCGAGGGCCTGACCAACATCGTGGATGTCTATATCGGCCATCTGCGCCGCAAGGTGGACGAGGGCCACAGCCACAAGCTGATCCGCACCGTGAGGGGCCTGGGCTACACCCTCGATACCGACCACCCGCAATGATCCTGCGGTCCATCACATCCCGGCTGGTATTTCTGTACTGCCTGCTGCTGGTGCTGCTGGGCGGCGCCTTCCTGGCCTTCACGGTCCTGAGCTTCAACTATTATACGCGCGAAACCCTCACCAATGTATTCGCGGCCAGGACCGAGGAGGTGTGGCACAATGTCGAGGGTCTGCTCGACCGGCCCCGCGTCATGGCCGACACGATCGAGCGGCGCTTTGGGCCCGAGACCCAGGATCGCTTCTTCCGCGTCCGGGCCGGACGCCATCTGCTGTATGTGTCGGGAAATCCGGTCAGCGGAGACTTCGAGCCCGCAGCGGTGCCGATGACGGCCGGAGCCGAAACCCTGACCCGGCCGCGTGTCAAACGGGACGGCAACATCCTGCTGTATTCGCGCAGTTTTCGTGCTTCCGACGGCAGGATCATCACGGTGGATGCCGGGCAATCCTATCTTTTCGCCGAAACCCTGCAGTCGCGGCTGGCCGGGTCGCTGTTCGTGGGGCTGCCCATTCTGTTGCTGGCGGCGGCGCTCGCCGGCTATTTCCTGATGCGCCAGGCGCTGACGCCTGTGGAGGCGATGATCAATGCCGCGGAGAACTACACCTTCAACGATCCGCACAACCGGCTGCCGCTGGTCGGCGCCGAGCCGCGCATCGAGGCGCTGGGCCTGGCGCTGAACCGGATGCTGGACCGGCTGGACAGCGCCTATTCCCATGTCAGCCGGTTTTCCGCCGATGCCGCGCATGAGCTTCGCACGCCCATGACCATCATCCGCGGCGAACTGGAGCTGGTCGCCGCCAATGCGCGGGCCTCGGAGGATGTGGATCATGCCGTGGCCAATGCGCTGGAGGAGATGACGCGGCTGAGCGGCATCGTGGACAGCCTGATCACCCTGTCGCGGATGGAAAGCCTGTGGGGCAAGCGCAGCCATGCGCCGGTGGACCTGATGGCACTGGCGGCCGAGACGATCGACCAGATCAACCTGCTGGCCGAGGAGAAAAACATCACCCTGGCGCGGCCTGCCGGCGCGGCGGTGGTTGTGGCGGGAGACCGCGAGCGGTTGAAGCAGGTGCTGGTCAACCTGATAGACAATGCCATCAAATACACCGCCAACGGCGGCCGCGTCACGGTGGACGTGGGCACGGAAGGCGAGAATGGGTTCGTTTCGGTCCAGGACAATGGCATCGGCATAGACCCGGACCATCAGGACAAGGTTTTCGACCGTTTCTATCGCGTGACCCCGGATCGGGGCGAGCATGGGGCCGGGCTGGGGCTCGCCATCGTCAAATCCATCTGCCAGGCCCATGGCGGCACGGTATCCCTGCGCAGCGTGCCGCAATTCGGCAGTTGCTTCCGGGTCGAGATTCCGCTGCAGCCCGCCGAAAGCAAAATGGCCGCCGCGGATATCGCGGCGGCCACTGGTCTTTCAGGTCTGTGAACCCTCAGAACGGGTAATAGCGGATGCTGGTGAAGATCATGGTGTCGTCCGTGGTCGGACGAACGCCGCCCGCACCCGAGAAGGCGCTGAGGTGGATGTAGGACGCCTGGGCGCCCAGGCGGACCTGGCCGAACTTGCCCTGATAGGCCTTCCACCAGAAACCGCCGGTGACCTGGCTTTCGTTCTGCAGGTTGGGCGAGCAGCCGCCGCCTTCCACCAGGCATCCCGCCAGGCTCAGGGTGGGGCTGCCAAGGCCGCTGGTCACAGCGCCGGTGACATAGGTTTTGCGCTTTTCGCCTTCCTCGCCGCCATAGACATACAGGTCCAGGGCCGGGGTGGTGTGCCAGGTGATGCCGCCCAGGAAGGTGGTTTCCTGCACCGGCGCCAGGGTGCCGTCCGGACGGAAGGTCACGTCGGGAAGCGAGCCTGAACCATAGCGGCCGATGCCGGTGCCGGTCATCGCGGTCGCCTGCAGGTCAATCACCTTGGGGATCGCCGCCCAGGTGATGCTGCCGCCCACGCCGCCGCCGTCGCGGTTGGCGTTGCCGATGCTGGCGGGCAGGCCCAGGCCGTTCACCGCGGCCACGTTCACGCGGTCGTAGAAGGAGCGGTAGATGCCGTACACTTCCATGTGCAGCGGCTGGGCGCCGCCCAGGATCGGTTCCCAGGCCAGCTTGCCCACGATGTCGGGAATATGGTTGAGCGAGACGTTGACGGTGTTGTCAATCTGCGAGGCGCCGACATGGACATTGGTGACGCTGACGCCGCTCGCCGCCGCGGCATTGCCGGCGAAGGTGGTCTGGGGATTTTCCACCGACACGGCGGCCCAGAATTCCTTGTTCCAGTTCTTGGTGACGCGAATCTGCGGCTGGCGCGCCCAGTTGTAGCCGACGACATACTGCGCCTCGATGGTGGCGGGGACCAGTTCGTTGCGCGGCGAGATGCCATGGGTGTTGGCGGTTACCAGCGACCAGTTCTGGCCGGCCAGCACTTCCAGGCCCAGCGAGTCCCAGGATATGGTCGCATAGATATTGCGGATACGCGGGCTGAAGGAATTGGATTGATTGGAGTTCGCGGTCTGGGGGCCGGCGAGGAAGTCCATTTCATAATAGCCGGTCAGGTGGGTATCGCTGTCCACATCGCCCTGGGCCAGCAGGCTCAACCGGCTCTGGCGGGCGGTGCCGCGCAGTTCCGACATATGCGCCGTCGGCGCGTTGCCGAAGGGCACGCCGCTATAGGTGGAGCCGATATCGGCGGTTTCGCTGCGCGAGCGATAGACGCTTTCCATCGCCAGGAAGCCGCCCAAGGTGACGCTGACCTTGCCGAAATCGGTTGTGCTGTCGGCCAGTGCGGGCGTCGCCGCCATCATCGTCAACAGCGCGCCAATGCCTGCGCTCGCGCGCTTCGAAACTCTGATCTTCATTTGGATGTATCCCATTCCCGCTCACGGCCAACAGCAGCCGTCACGCGCGTGGGTAGTCGCGGCGCACAACAGTTTTGCAACAGGGCCGATTTATAAGTGAATTTTAATGCAGCATTTAATTGGCGTTTATTTACGGAACAAGTATTCGCGTGTCAGCATGAAATGCAGTTGAGGTTGTCACGGTACCGCAACATTGCCGTCCTATCGCAAGCGCGCGCAGATGGTTGCGCATGACCAAAGGGGTTTCGATGAAGACGAAGACACTGATGCTGGCCGCCGCGGCGCTGGCTTTCACGGCGTTCGCCGCCGATGCGGAATCGCTGACGGGCGCCGGCGGCACCGCCATCTATCCGGTGCTGCAGGTCTGGGCCGCGAAGTATGCCCAGGGCGGCGGCGACGCGATCAATTATCAGGCGATCGGTTCGGGCGGCGGCATCAAGCAGATCGAAGCCAAGACGGTGGACTTCGCCAATTCCGACAAGCCGCTGATGCATGCCGACCTGGCCGGCAACCAGTTGGTCCAGTTTCCGCAGGTCATCATCTCCATCGTGCCGATCGTCAACCTGCCGGGCATCAAGTCCGGCGACATGGTGCTGAGCGGCATGGTGCTGTCCAAGATATTCCTGGGCGAGATCGTCAAGTGGAACGACCCGGCGATCAAGGCGCTGAATCCCAAGCTGAACCTGCCGTCCACCGCGATCCTGACCGTGCATCGCGCCGACGGTTCCGGCACCACCTTCAATTTCGCCAACTATCTGGGCAAGGTGAATCCGGAATGGGCCAGCAAGGTCGGCGCCGATACCGCGATTGACTGGCCGGGCGGCGTGGGCGGCAAGGGCAATGCCGGCGTCGCCGCCGACGTGCAGCAGACCGCAGGCTCCATCGGCTATGTCGAAGATGCCTATGCCATGCAGTCCAAGCTGGTGTGGACCGACATGATCAACGCCGCCGGCAAGCGCGTGAAGCCGACCCTGGAAGCCTTCCAGGCGGCTGCCTCCAACGCCGACTTCACCAAGGTCCAGGATTTCTATGAGATCCTGACCAACCAGCCCGGCGCCGCCAGCTGGCCGATCACGGCTGCGACCTACATGCTGCTGCGCGCGGACTATCCGGCCGACAAGAACAAGGCGATCCTGAAGTTCCTGGACTGGTCGCTGAAGAACGGCCAGGAAGACGCCAAGAAGCTGGATTATGTGCCGATGCCCGATAGCGTCGTCAAACAGATCGAAGCGTCCTGGGGCACCACGCTCAAGATCAAGCCGTAAGGAAAGAGCCGGGCCGGCGCTGGCGCGCCGGCCCAGGCCTTCAGGCTTGGGCGTAGAGCGGTTCCGGCGGGGCCACGTCGTCGTCCTTGAGGTTCGCGGTCGCGATGCGCGCCATGGCCGCCTCCAGCAGCGTGTTCTGGCCCGACCGCAACAGGGTCAGGATCGCGGTGAACAGGCTGGGCCCCAGCGCCTCTACCACGTCGCGCTCTTTTTCGTGTTCCCGGAACGCCAGGATGAAATCCATCGCGGCGCACAGATGGCGCTGGGCGGTGAGCATTTCGGCGTCGCTGCTCTCGCGGATCAGCGCGCTGGTTTCCAGGCACGCGGCCAGGGCCTGCACCGCCCGCCAGATTTGCCCGGCGACGCGGGGATTGCCGCGCGGTGTTTCGCCCAACGCGGCCAGCGCCCGGTCGAGCAAGGCGAGAATGGCGCCGGACGGCCGCACCTCGGTTTCCACGGCGGCGCCCATGCCGATCATCGCCTGCAACAGAACGCCGGGGAGACCCGGCATGAATGCCATCACATCGGGTATCGGGCCTGCGGCGGCCCGGACCCAGGGCGGCTTGCGCGACTTGGCGCGATAAAGCCAGGCCCGCCGCAGCTGGGCAGGGGCCACCGAAAAGCCATGCAGCCAAAGGGTCACGACCGCCATGTCCACGCGGCCATGGCGGCGCAGGGCATCATGCGCGATTTCGGTTCGGGCGATGATGTCGGGTTCGCGCCAGTAATAGCTGCGGCCGTTGCCCGCGCCGCAGCTGGCCAATGGCGGCAGCAAACCGTCCTTGCGCCAGGCGACAAGCTCGCCCAAGGCGACGTTACGGCCCTGAGCCGCCAGGGCCAGTACCAACTGTCGCTCGGAGGTGCTTGTTTCCGGTCTGAATTTCACAGCCCGGCCAACCTAACCGCTTCGGATGAAGGCCTGCTTCCGGCAATATGAAAATCCGCTTAATGAACTGCATTCCGCCCAATCGACGCGTGTTCGGTATTTGATCTTGCCGCGGCTGACGCATCCGTCCAGGCAAACAAGTAAAAGGTTGGCGCTGTTTTTTCCGCCCCAATGATCGGCGAACCTGGAAACTTCATCCCTCTCGATGGCGGACGTTTCCCCGGATTGTCCCGCGGCTCTTAAAAGTGGGACACTTTTCGTCCTGTTTTGTTCGTTGACGGGCATTGAAATAGGCAATGGCACTACCACCTGTGCGGGAACAACAGACAAAAGGTGGACCGTGAGTGTCGGTTATTCGTGGAAAATCGAGCAGGTGGAAACCACGCCGGGCAACCATCCGATCATTCGCAACATTCATTGGCGGTACACGGCTACGGACGGCACCTGTTCAGCGTATGAATATGGCGACTATCTCATCTCTTCTGAGCGGCATGTTCACTACAATCCATCCGCTACGATTGCCGACTATGCAATCATGCTAGAGCAGGGTCGCGATATGGCGGGGATGAAGGAGCGCCTGCACCGGCGCATTCATGATCTGAAGCATCCGCCGCTGATCCGGTACCCTGGCCCAACAGGCTAGTTTCCATCTTTCGGCGACAGGTAGCCCATACCGGCTCCTGTTAGCTTCTTCTGCTGCGCCTATCGCGTATGGACCGCAGCCATCTTTGCGCTGCGCCAGCCAAACATTGCCTTTAGCTGGCTTTCAGTTGCCGCGTTCTCAGCCGCGAAGGTGGCCCCAGCTTTGCGCAGGCCATGTGTTGAACAGTGCGGAAGGTCCGCCTGGACGCACCGTGCCTTGATCCGCCAGCCATGATGCGCGAACAAAGCCGTGGTGCTGCGACCGATACCCGATGATCCACCTGTGATGACGACGACTTTATGCGGGGCCATCGGCTTTGTTCTCACGGGATTGGCATGGGGGGAATTGCCGTCTCCGAAGCGACGCTCACGTCAGCGATCACCTGGAAGTGGGCCTTCCGACGCCAGGGAGCCACTGGATTCTGGTATGGTTTCGTACAAAATTCGATTATAGTGCTGAAAGTGGCGAAGTGTCCCGCCAATCCCGCCAATCCCTGTGCGTTATAGAGCAATGCGAAATCGAGAATTCAAAACCGGCATTATCGGTTGCGGTCTGTTTGTCGCCGCGGTCACTGTATGCTCGGCCCAACCCGTCCGCGACGGCGCGACCATGAATTTCGACTTATGGTGTCAGGAGCAGGCCAAGTTGCCCGCGGCGCGTTGCGATAAACGGACGCCGGCGGACGAACAGGCTTTTGAAGCACACCGGGCGGCGCTGGAGCATTACGAAATTCCTCATCGTTCGGCCCAGTACGATCAAGGCCGGGTGAACCGCGATATCATGAACGCCGACCCGATAGACAATCCCGGCAAAGAGGACCTCGGGGCGCAGCGCCAAAATCCGGATATGCAGCCCTCAGACCCGGCAATCCACTGACCATCGCGAACTTTGGTCTGGCGTTTTGTTTGTCTTGAATGATTGACGTTCAAGCCAGGGGGCGCCGGCCATCGACGTTCGATTGGAATATGTGCCTGGCCGGCCTTGGCAGTCATCCGGCCGCGCCGGTTTGCGATTCGCCCGGGCGGGCGCGGAGCGGGAAGAGCCGGTCGCCTTTGGACAATACCCGCCAAGCGGGGATTCCATCGCCAACCGCGGGCTTGCGCCGGGCGGCCTTGGCGCTTGATCGGCCCAGGCGTTGGCGACCTGGCAACTGGGCCAGGGAGGCATCAGGTTCGGCCCAATTGCCCAAAAATCGTACTATTACACGATGTTTAGAACATGTGAGGATGAACCTTCCGTAGGGATTGCGCTAATAGCGACCACCATGTCTGGTACGCCAAATGGATCAGGCGCTACCATGCACCATGACAGGTCCGCATCTGGTATGGTCGGCCGTTCTGAAAATATCATGCAAAATCGTCTCGCAGCATTGCCTTGGAGGCAACGGATCTCTTGGAAAACCTGTCAACCGTCGCGCCATCCCGGCAGCCGCGCAAACTGTCCAATCTGCAGAAAGCCATCGAACACCGGATTATCGGTCAGCATGTGCTGATCCGAAACATGCTGATATGCCTGCTATGCGACGGGCATATCCTGATTGAGGGCATGCCTGGCCTGGCCAAAACGACGGCGGCAAAGGCCCTTGCCGAGGGGATGGAGGGGGACTTTCATCGCGTTCAGTTCACCCCGGACCTGTTGCCGTCCGATTTGATCGGCACGGAAATTTACATCCACGAGAAGAGCGATTTTACATTTCGCCGCGGGCCGATATTCAACAATATCCTGATGGCCGATGAGATCAATCGCGCGCCGGCCAAGGTGCAGTCCGCTCTCCTGGAAGCGATGGAGGAAAAGCAGGTCACTGTCGGACATCATACCTACAAGCTGCCCGAGCTTTACATGGTCCTGGCGACGCAAAATCCCATCGAGCAGGAAGGCACTTACAACCTGCCGGAAGCGCAGCTCGATCGCTTTCTGATGTACACGGTGGTGGGCTATCCCACCCCGGAAGAAGAACGAAGAATTCTCGATTACGATGAAACCCGGCGCAGAAGAACCGCGCCGGAGCCTGCGATGACCGTATGTACCCAGGAAGAGCTCTTTGCCGCACGCCGGGCTTGCACGGAAATTTATGTTGACGAAAAGCTGAAGCAGTATGTCGTGTCCCTGGTGAGCGCCACGCGCGAGCCGGGGAAGTATGATGACAAGCTGGCCGGGTGGATACGGCATGGGGCCTCGCCGCGGGCAACACTGGCGCTGCTGCGCTGTGCAAAGGCGCTGGCGTGGCTTCAAGGAGGGGATTATGTGTCGCCGGATCATATCCAGTCCGTGGCGCCCGACATTCTGCGCCATCGCATCATGCCGTCTTTTGAAGCGGAGGCCGACAATGTGTCGCGCGGGGACATAGTTGGGCGCCTGCTGGATGTCGTGGCAGTGCCGTAAGGGACTTGTGCGGTGCTATATCCCGATTTCGCCGAACTGGTTGGCCTGAAAAGCAAGGCCTCTCATTTGTCGCTTGGCTCCGGCCGTCAATCGACGGCCATCGCTTCGGGCGATCATACGTCGCCGTTCCGGGGGCAAGGGTTGGCATTTCACGAAGTGCGCGAGTACCGGCCCGGCGATGACATTCGCAGCATAGACTGGCGCGTGACGGCGCGGACTGGCGAGCCGCATGTGAAGGTTTTTGTCGAGGAGCGGGAACGCACCGTTATTCTGTGCATCGATGCCAATGCCTCCATGCGGTTTGGAACGCGCGGGACATTCAAATCGGTCCAGGCCGCCCGGGCCGCGGCGCTTCTGGGCTGGCATGCCAATGGCCTTAACGACCGTGTCGGTTGCATGGTGTTCGGGGACGTGCCGGACGGCATGCAGTTCTTCACGCCCAGGCGGTCAAGACAGGCGCTCTGGCAGGCTTTGACGCTTCTGAGTCAGCAAGCAACCGGCGCGCACAAGGAGCCGGTCTCGCTGGAAGTCGCACTCGCCCGTCTTGAGCGCGGAGCGCCGACGGGAGCCTTGATTCTCATCGTAAGCGATTTCTCCGAGCCGATGGAGAGATTGGAAAGACAGCTCGGAAATTTGCATCGCAGGTGCGACGTCGTGCTCGTCGCGGTCCAGGACCCCGCCGACCGCGAAATTCCGGCGATGGGCACGATCATTTTTTCGGACGATGCGGGACAAAAGCTGACGTTCCCGTCGGGTAGCCAGGAGGCGCGTGACGCTTACGAGAAACAGTGGAATGAAAACCGCAAGCAGCTTGAGGATATCGCCAGGCGCCGGGGCATCGGCATCGTCGATCTTCACACGGGAAAAGACATCTATATGGATTTGCAACGCGGGCTGCGGCGCCTGGGCGGCGGAAGCGGCAGGCGATGACAAACGCGCCCAATGACCTGTTGGCGCAACTCTACGATATCAGGGGGCTGGGCCAAATCAGCTGGTGGCCGCTGGCCCCTGGCTGGTGGGGCTTGCTCGCACTGATGTCGCTGGTTGCGGCAGCGATTTATTGGCGTCGCCGGGCGTATTGGCGCAGCTGGAAGGGCGATGCGAGAAAGGCACTCGACCGGCTCGATGCGAGGCTGACCGGCGAGAATGCGCAGGAGACCGCGGCCAGCCTGTCGACGCTTTTGCGCCGCATCGCGATGCAGCGTCATTCCCGGCAAGAATGCGCCGGGCTTTGGGGAGAGGATTGGCTGCGATGGCTGTCCAAAAAGGACCCCGGCGGATTTGACTGGGTCACCGGCGCGGTCTTGATGGTCCAAGCGCCTTACGCGCCGCCGGGGCGCAATATTCCCCCCCAAACTCTGAAAAGCCTGATTTCCGCAGCCAAGAAATGGGTGAAGTAGGTGTTCTCTTTCGCCTGGCCCTGGATGGCTGTTTTATTGGTTCTGCCTGTTCTGGTCCACGCCCTGGGCAAGCGCGCGAGAACCGATGCGGCACAAAGTGCGCCGGAAATTTTCTTTCCCAACATCAACCGCCTCAAGGCAATCTTTCCGCGACAGAAGACGGTCAAGCCGGCCAACGGGCTTTATCTGCCTGCCCTGGCGTTGCTATGGCTGTGCCTGGTCGGCGCCCTGATGCGGCCCGAGCTTGTGGATCAGTTCGCGCAGCTGCGGACCAGCGGATATGATTTGATGCTGGCGGTCGATCTGTCGGGTTCCATGCAGGCCTTGGACTATCAGCAGAATGGCGAACAGATCAGCCGGATCAATATCGTCAAATCGGTCGTGAGCAATTTTGTCGGCCAGCGGCAAGGCGATCGGGTCGGTTTGATTCTCTTCGGCTCCAACGCCTACCTGCACGTACCATTGACCCTCGACACGCTGTCGGTACGCAACATGCTCAACAATGTGGCGGTCGGAGAGGCGGGGGACCAGACCGCAATTGGCGACGCCATCGGGCTGGCGGTCCATAACCTGCGCAGCCGTCCCGAAAAATCGCGCGTGATTGTCCTGCTGACCGACGGTGTCGACAATGCCAGCACCGTTCCGCCGCTCGCGGCGGCAGAACTGGCACGGCAATATGGCATCAGGATTTATACGATTGGGGTGGGCAGCAAGGGCCTTGCGCCTTTTCCCCAGGGCTTCGGCCAGACAGTGCTGACGGAATTCGACCTGGACGAGGGACTGCTGCAGAAAATCGCCAGCACCACCGGCGGAAGCTATTTTCGTGCGGCGAATACGCAGGCGCTCCAGAACATCTATGCCCAAATCAACAAACTGGAAAAAACCAACGCGGACGCGCGCACCTACACCATTCGCAGACCGCTGTACCGTTACCCGCTCGCGATCGCGCTGATCCTGCTGCTGATGATGGAATTGTCGCCGATGCTCAGGACGCCGCGCCATGGCGTTTAACCAGTTCCATTTCATACAGGCCGCATGGCTCTGGGGACTGCTGGTTATTCCCCTGGCGATGCTGATCTACGCCGCGCTTTACAGGGCCAATACGCCGGCTCATTTGTTGGAGCGATTTGCGGACCCGCACCTGTTGCCGCACCTGATCAGGCGGCGGCCTTTGTCGGTGAGCAACATTCGCCGGCCCTTCCTGCTTTGGGCCTTGGCGTGGGTGTGCGGCATCGTGGCCATGGCGGGGCCAAGCTGGAATTACACCGAGCAGCAGACATTCAAGACCGCGGAAAACCTCGTCATCGTCCTTGATCTCTCTCAAGGCATGAATGCGCAAGACGTGAAGCCGTCGCGGGTGGTGCGCGCGCGACAGGAGATCCAGGACTTGTTGGATCTCAGCCGTGGAGCAGACATCGGGCTGATCGCTTATGCCGCCGTCCCCCACATGGTAACGCCTTTGACAGACGATGTGAGAACGATCGAGAATCTTCTGCCGGATCTGGACACGTCTCTCGTGACCGTGCAGGGCGACCGCCTGCGACCGGCGCTGGAGATGGCGGCAAGGATGCTGAAAGCCGAACCCAGCAAAAGCAATTCCATTCTTGTCATCAGCGACGGCGCGTTTCAGGAAGATGACTTCGCAGGGTTGGCGCGCGCCGCCGGCAATGCGGCAATCTATACAATGGGGGTCGGTGCGGCGGCGGGCGTTCCGGGCTTGCAGGCCACCCGGTTGCAGCAACTGGCAACCGCCGGGCACGGATTATATGTCGAAGCAAACTATTCCGACAGCGATACGCGCGCTATTCTGGATCGTATGGATACCGCGAAAGGCAGCGCGCGCATAACGGCGACGAGCGTGCGCCTCTGGGAAGATCGCTTCTATATTCCGTTGTTGGCCCTGCTTGCATTGCTGTTGCCGCTCTTCAGGAAAAATGCCGCTTTTGCTGTAGCCGGTATTTTGGCGATGACACTGCTTCCGGCCGCCCATGCCCAGGCCGGCACGGCAGTCGAGCTGTTTCTCAATAGAAACCAGCAGGCAGACGCGGCCTTTGACAAAAGGGACTATAAAGACGCGCTGGCAAAGTTCGATACGGACTATCGTCGCGGTGTCGTGGCCTACAGGGCCGGAAAATATAAGCAAGCCGCGGCACTTTTTAAGTCTGCCGCCAGGCGCAGCAATGACGTGGATGCCCTTTACAACCTGGGAAACGCCCAACTTATGCAGCTTCAGCCCGAAGACGCCATCTCCAGCTATGAGGCGGTTCTGAAGCAAAGACCAGGGGATGTCCCCGCCCAACACAATCTGGCCATTGCGAGAAAAATGCTGGAACAGCAGCATCAGAAGCCGAACAAGGACGATAAATCCGACCAGAAGAACAAAGGCGGGTCCAAGAATCAGAACAAGCAGCAAGGCGGGCAACAAAAGGATCAAGGCCAGCGCGGCAATGCGTCGAACCCATCTCAAGCCGCGAACCAAGCCAAGCCGCAGGGGCGGCAGCAAGCAAAATCAGGGAATGCACAACAGCCGTCGTCGCCGGGCGGGCTGGCGGGGTCGGGGCAGCCAAACGCCGGCCGTGAAAATGGTGCCTCTCCGGGTGGCCGCTCGGCCCGCGCGGACCAGCGCAAGCAGCTGGACGCCAAAGCCGATCAATGGCTGACCCGCGTGCCAAATGATTCTGGTTCTTTCCTGAGAAATCAGTTCAGGATCGAAGAAGGTCAGAGCAGTGAGCATCAGTAGGACATGACCCGGTGGTTCGCCATTGCGCTGCTGTTATTGTTTCCGCCGGCGTCTGCTTTCGCGGCCGGGGATGGCGCGGTATCGATCTCGGCGTCGGCCAGTACGGAGGCGCCGTATCAGAACCAGTCCCTATTATACACCGTCAGGGTGACAGCGCGCGCGGGTTTATCGAATGTTTCCCTGGGCGAACTCCATGTCGATAACGCCATCATCGAAAGGCAGGGCGAACCGCAAGTTCGACGCTCCATGGAAAATGGCGCCCCTGTTAATCTCGTCGACTTCCACTTTATCGTCACGCCCCTGCAGTCGGGACCGACCATCATCCCGCCGGTTGTCCTGAAAGGCGAAATCGAAACACCGGATGGCGCGCCTTCCGATCCATTCGGGGGAGGCTTCATGGCGAGCATGTTGCGGGCGATGAACGCCATATCTTCCTTTGCTGGCGGCCAGCCTTTCGATGTCGCCAGCAACAAGACCGTCCTGAATGTCAGGCCCGCCGTTGCGGCAATGGAACCCTGGTTGCCTTTGGCATCGCTGAAAATGACGGAAGACATGCTCGCGGCGCAGTCCGTTCGCGTGGGCGATCTGATCAGCCGGAAAATCACGCTGTCGGCGAATGGTGCGGTCGGCAGCCAGCTTCCCGATGTCGAGCAGCAGCAGAATCACCGGGATTTCCGGGTCTATGCCGACAAGCCGGCAATGGGGCAGACCATCGACAAGACAGGCGCAATTCTGGCCTGGCGCACGGAAAGTTTCAGTCTGGTTCCACAGCATCCGGGAATACTTGTTCTGCCCACGGTTACAGTCTCCTGGTGGAACGTGGTCACCGACAGGATTGCCACGGCGGAATTGCCGCAGCGCTCCATAAAGGTGCTTCCCGGCGGGGCAGCGCAAGGGGCGGTCAATGACGATGGCGATCCGGCGCGAGATCGGGGGATGCCGCGTGGCGCGACGCCATCGAAACCGCCGAATGGATTTGCGAATGTCAGGGCGGGGCTTTGGAAAATCCTTGGGGCCGCCCTGATTTTCAGTCTGCTGTCCCTTGCCGTCTGGTGGCTGACTTGGCTGTGGAAACGCCGCTTTGCGGGGAATGACCGCTCTGTGGTTCTTAAGGCAATGCCGCGTCCTCAAAAGTCGCGGCCTGATTCCGCCGGCCCGGCGGCGCTGAGGCATGCACGCGAACCGGGGGAATTGAAGGCGTTCCTCCAGTCCTACGCGCAGGAACATTGGGGCGCAGCAAGAAATGCCTCTTTGGAAAAGATTTTCGCGGCGCGCATCGTGTCCGCGACAGAGAGCGAAAGAGACGACATCAACGCGCTTGTTGAAGGAATTTCAGCCGCTCTGTATGCCGGAAAACCGGCTGATATCGAGGATCTCAAGAAGCGATGCCGGCGCGTCATGACGGCATCAAAAAAGAAACGCGCCGGTCGCCATGGACGCGACCAAAAATTGGCTTGCCTTAATCCCGACTGAGATTGGTGGGTAGCGCGACGGGGTGGCGGCCTTTCTCGCGTGAAGGGGGGCAGAAGAAAGACGGCTCCGGTTTCGCGGAGCCGTCTTTCTTCAGGCCTGGAGGCCTTTAGCGGTGACCGCCGCCATGGAAGCCTCCGCCGTGGAAACCGCCACCGTGCCAGCCGCCACCGAAGCCAAACCCGACCACCGGGCCGCCCACATAGGCCGGGCCGTAGCCGCAGTAGTAGGCGTTATAGGCGGGGCTATAAGGGTCGCAGACGGGCCCCGCCGTGTAGGCGACAGGCCCACCTAGGCCGACGAACACGCGCGCCGAGGCGGGGGCTGCGATGGTGCCTGCCAGGAGGAGCGCGCCAAGAGCAATTTTCGTGAACTTTTTCATGATCGAATCTCCTTTCATTTGACCGTTGGCGCGATATTGCCTTCCGGTGGCTGAACGGGGGCTGAGGGCGGCCTTTCGCTGACGTTCAGGAAGGGGGCAGTGTGGGAATTCAGCAGGATCAGGTTCTCACCTGTTTCCGGCACATTCCATGCTTGCGCACGCCCAAACATGGGAAAAGCCCGCATTTCGCCTCGAACCGCGCGGAAACCAGCGTTTCCAACGCACCGATCAGCGCAAAGGAAAAGGCGAAGGTTAGGAGACGTAGGACTGTAACGGGTACGATCAGAGGCAAGTGCGGTGTCGGAGGGATTTATGGCAGTTCGCCGAAGCGACTGGCGATGATATCAACGGGCCGCCGCCAAAGCGCCGTGACGGCAGACGCGGCGACAAGGGCGATCACCATGGCGGGCCGGAAAGGGCACGCACGTCCAAGCAGAAGGATCGTGGCGGCCGTTCCAACCCCGACCCCGATTACAACTTGGCTAGCAACGGTCTGGATATTACGGCTTGCGACCTTTGCGAGCTTCTTTAACATATCGGTCGGATTGTCGTATCGGCGGGAAACAAGCATGGACCTCAAGCTCATTGGCAAACTCTCGCTCGTCAGCGGCAGCACCGCCGGTATTGGCTTCGCGATAGCGCAAAAACTGGCGGAGGAAGGGGCCCGGGTCATCGTCAATGGCCGATCGCAGGCCGCGGTCGATGACGCGGCCGGAAAGTTAAAGTCGGCAACAGGCGGCACCGTTATCGGCTTCGCTGGAGACCTGAGCAAGGCCTCCGTGGCGGAGGCGCTCGCGCAAAAGCATCCGAACGTCGAGATACTGGTGAATAACCTGGGAATATTCGAGCCCAAATCATTTGAGGACATACCGGACGAAGACTGGATTCGTTTCTTCGAGGCCAATGTCCTGAGCGGCGTTCGCCTTGCCCGCCTGTATCTTCCGGCCATGCGCCAGGCCGATTGGGGTCGTATCATCTTCATATCCAGCGAAAGCGCGGTCCAGATCCCGCAGGAAATGATCCATTACGGCATGACAAAAACCGCGCAGGTCGCGGTCGCGCGGGGGCTGGCCGAAGCGCTTGCCGGCACCGGCATTACCGTGAACAGCGTGTTGCCCGGCCCGACCAGGTCGCGGGGCGTTGAAGACTTTGTTGACGCCTTGGCCCAGAAGGAAGGAAAGTCCTTCAGCGCGTTCGAGAAGGAATTTTTCGAGAAAGTACGGCCGACCTCCTTGATAAAGCGGTTCGCAACCCCGGACGAGGTGGCCGCGATGGTCGCCTATGTCGCCAGTCCGCTCGCCTCCGCGACCACGGGCGCGGCGCTTCGCGTTGATGGCGGCGTTATCAAGGCTGCTCTGTAGTTCTGGTACTTCCGCCATCGGATCGCGTTACCGATCTGCCGCATGGGAATGAAATAGATGGTGAAAGTCGCGATCCTGGATGATTATGCGGGCGGCGCGTTGACGCTTGCGGATTGGTCTGCGGTGAAAGGGTTGGCCGAGATTCAGGTATTTGATCGGCACCTGTCCGACACCGAGATTGTCGAGACGTTGCAATCATTCGACGTCATCTGCACCCTGCGAGAGCGAACCTGTTTGCCGAAGGCGGTTCTGGATCATCTGCCGGCCCTTAAGGTTATCGTGGTCACCGATGATCATGTCAGGACCATCGATTACAAAGCAGCCGCGGCGCGGGGAATTCAGATACTGGAGGCGAGGGCACCGGACAATTTACCCTCTGCGCCGAACTCCACGGCGGAATTTGTTTGGGGGCTCATTCTTGCCACGGTGCGCCATATCCCTTCCGAGGCCGCACGGCTGCGGCAAGGCAAGTGGCAGCATACACTCGGAGAGCCACTCGCGGGCAAAACCCTCGGCCTTGTCGGGCTTGGCAAGATCGGTTCCAGGATCTCGCATTTCGCGCGCGCCTTTGACATGCAGGTTGTTGCCTGGAGCCAAAATCTTACGGCCGAAGCCGCGGAAAGGGCGGGGGCGAGGCGCGTCGAAAAGGACGCGCTCTTCCGGGAGGCAGACGTGGTGAGCATCCATTATGTCCTGAGCGATCGGAGCCGCGGACTGGTCGGGGCGCCCGAACTGGCCGCCATGAAGCCGACGGCCTATCTCATAAACACGTCGCGGGGCCCGATCGTCGATGAGAGCGCTCTGGTTTCCGTGCTGCGCGCAAAAAAGATCGCCGGCGCCGGGCTGGATGTATTCGACGAAGAGCCGTTGCCGGAAAATCATCCGTTCACGCAACTCGAAAATGTTACAGCGACTCCGCATCTGGGTTTCGTGACCAGGCCGGCGATGCGGCGCTTTTATGCAGGTACTGCGCTGGCGGTCGCGGCTTATGCGAACGGCGGCCCGCTGCCGCTGCTGTCGACAGCCAGTCTGACGCGCTGAGCCGGACTGGCCGATTTGCGATCCGGCGCCGCTTGCCCCCTTCAGGCTTGCGTGACATCCGACCCATCGCGCGAACGCGCCGCATTTCAGGCTGGTGTCACCTTGGCGGCGAACATATAGCCGCCATTGCGCACGGTCTTGATATAGCGCGGCTGTCGCGGATGCTCGTTGAGCTTTTTGCGCAGGCGCCCGACGCGGGTGTCGATGCTGCGGTCAAACGCCGGGGAATCATTGGTGCTGGTCCATTCGATCAACTGATCGCGGCTCAGCACGCGATTGGCATGGGTGACGAAGGCTTCCAGCAGCTGGTACTCGCCGCTGGTCAGGGGGGTGGGTTCGCCGCTGGGGTTGAACAAGGCGTGGGATTGGGCGTCCACCAGCCAGCCGTCAAAAGTGTAGCCGGCGGCCCGGCCGGGAATGGCGGCAGGCGCGGGCCGCATCCTTCGCAGCACGCTGCGGACGCGCGCCAGGATTTCTCTCGGTTCAAAGGGCTTGGTGATGTAATCGTCGGCGCCCATTTCCAGTCCGACAACCCGGTCCATCAGGTCGCCCCGGCCGCTCAGGATAATGATGCCGGGGTCGCATTTTTCGCGAATTTGCGTGGTCAGGCGCAGTCCATCCGTATCGGGCAGGCATATGTCCATGACGACAAGGTCGATAGACATCCTTTCCAGGATTTCGCCGACCTGCCTTCCCTCTCCAACCGCCGTGACCTGGAATCCATCGGACGTTAACCATCTTTGCAATGCAACGCGCACGCCGTCGTCGTCTTCGACGACCAAAATATGTTTGACCATGTTGAATTAATGGGCTCTCCAGCCGGCTGTCTTAAAAATATGTGGTGCGATACAATTCGCTTCCCTGCCTGAACAGTCGAAAATCGCTTGGTCTATACTGATTTAATATTGCCGTAGTTTTCAAAACTGGCAAGCGCCATAAACTGGCCCAGATCATTCGCGGTCGTTGCGGGGTCATGACCGCGATCTTTCCCTTGCATAAAGCCGGCGCCGACGCGTCGACATATTCTGTGACAATCCGAAATAATAGCGACATATCGCGGCAACCGCTGTTCACAAGGCGCTCCTAGCGTTCTACCGACCGGTGGGATTTCCCAACGGCCCGGATTTAACGGCCCAGACCACCGCAAATAGCGGACGGTCTTTCGGCCAGGAACGAAGAGGGAAATTGCCATGCGTCTGCAGGATTTCAAGATCAGCACCAAAATCATCGGCTCGATTGTGGCGCTTGCCGCGATCATCATCTGCGGCACTGCCTTCATGATGGTGCAGATGCGCTCCGTCACCGGTTCCTATTCCAGCTTTCTGGACAAGGACGAGACCAGCGCCTTGAACCTTGTGCGCCTGCGCGTCGACGCCGCCAATTTCCGGTCGGACGTCTATGGCATGATCATCGAGTCGGACGTGGCCCAGATGCGCGGCCTGCTGGCGAATATCGATCAGAACGATGCCGACCTCAAGAAATATGCCGCCGAGATCAAATCGCTGACGCCCCAGCATGGCGACGAGGTCGATACCGTGCTGGCGGAATATGCCAATGCGCGCTCCGCTGCCCAGCCGATGATAGATGCCGCCCTCAAGGATAACGACGAGGCCGCGCGCAAGGCCGAAGGCCCCTATATCACGGCGCAGGACAAGCTGACGGATGATCTCGATCGGCTGCGCGAGAAGATCCTGAGCCAGATCCAGGAAGGCGACGATGCGCTGGCGGCTCAGACCAGCCATACCATGTGGCTTTCCGGCGGTATCATGGTGGGCGGCATCGCGTTCGGGATTTTCATCGCCTGGCTGATTGCCCAGACTGGCATTGTCAAGCCGATCAAGTCCCTGTCGGAATGCATGCGCACGCTGGCCACGGGAAAATACGATGTGACGGTTGCCGGTATCGACCGCAAGGACGAACTGGGCATCATGGCCGGCGATGTCGAAGTGTTTCGCAAGAACGGCATGGAAGCAGACAGGATGCGGGCGGAGCGTGAGGAAGCCGCCCGCCAGACCGAAGCCCGGCTGGTGCGCCTGAATGAGTTGATGCGCAATTTCGAATCCGGCGTCGGCGGCATTGTCACCGAAGTCTCGGCCCAGGCCGGCCAGCTGGAATCCTCCGCCTCGGCGATGAGCGCCACGGCCGAGGAAACCACCAAGCAGGCCAGCGTCGTGGCCGCGGCGTCGGAAGAAAGCGCCGCCAATGTCCAGACCGTCGCTTCGGCGGCCGAGGAACTGTCGTCCTCGATCTCCGAGATCAGCCGCCAGGTCAGCCATTCCAGCACCATCGCCAACAGCGCGGTCGCCGATGCCGAAAAGGCCAAGCAGCTGGTCCAGCGCCTGCTGTCCGCCGCCGGGAAGATCGGCCAGATCGTCAGCCTGATCACCGACATTGCCGACCAGACCAACCTCCTTGCCCTCAACGCCACCATCGAGGCGGCGCGGGCCGGCGATGCGGGCAAGGGCTTTGCGGTGGTCGCGGCCGAGGTGAAGAACCTGGCCAACCAGACGGCGAAGGCGACCGAGGAGGTCAGCACCCAGATCGCCGAAGTGCGCGAGGCGACCGACCAGGCCGTGGACGCCATCGGCACCATCGACAAGCGGATCGGTGAGATCAAGGAGATCGCCACCACCATCGCCGCCGCCGTCGAGGAGCAGGGCGCCGCGACCCAGGAGATCGCCCGCAATGTCGAGGAAACCGCCAAGGGCACCCAGGAAGTGTCGTCGAACATCACCGGCGTCACCCAGGCCGCCAACGAAACCGGCGGCGCGGCCAACCAGGTGCTGTCGGCGTCACGCCGCCTTGGCGAGAACTCGACTGAGCTGAAAAATCTCGTCGGACAGTTCCTGAGCAATCTCAAGGCCGCCTGATCCGCCGAACCCCACCAGGGTTGCCCAAGCGATGGGGGGGCGGTGCCGTCCCCCCGGCCCAGCCGCCCCCCATCGCGGGCAGATCGTCCGCTCCGCCTCTGAAGCAACAGGATCACGCCATGTCCACCGCGCCGAATATCGCCGCCGCCGCCAATGCCAGACGCCCCGCGCCCGACGGCTCCGAAACCTTCGTCACCTTTGTCGTGCACAACCAGCTCTTCGGCATTCCCGTCCAGCGCGTCCAGGATGTCCTGATGCCCGATGTCATCGCCGCCGTGCCCCTCAGCGCGCCGGAGATCAGCGGCTCGATCAACCTGCGCGGCCGCATCGTCACGGTGATCGATGTGCGCAAGCGCCTGGCCCTGCCGCCATACGAGGGCACGGCGCAGAAGCGCCGGATGGGCGTTACCATCGAGAGCGGCGCCGAATTCTACAGCCTGCTGGTCGACTCGGTGGGCGACATCATGAGCCCGGGGGCGCACGAACACGAGAGCAACCCTTCGACCCTGGACCCCTTGTGGCGCGACATCGCCGAGGGCGTCTACCGCATCGAGGGCGGCCTTCTGGTCGCGCTCGACATCGAGCGCCTGCTCGACATCGCCATCAAATTCTGACGGAACGGAGCTGCCGCAATGGAAGACGATCTGATCAAGGAATTCCTCACCGAAACCGGCGAAAGCCTCGCCACCCTCGACCTGGAGCTGGTGCGGCTGGAACAGGACGCCAACGATCCGGCGCTGCTCGGCAACATCTTCCGCCTGATGCACACCATCAAGGGCACCTGCGGCTTTCTCGGCCTGATGCGGCTGGGCGCGGTGGCCCATGCCGGCGAGAATATCCTGGGCAAGTTCCGGGACGGGGACCTCGCCGTCACGCCCGCCGCCGTTACCCTGATCCTGACCTGCATCGACCAGATACGCGCCCTGCTGACCGCCCTGGAAGAGAATGGTGTCGAACCGGCGGGCGACGATGCGCGCCTCATCGCCGAGATCGACGCCTTCGCCGCCACGGGCGTTCCGGCGCAAACATCCGACACCGTCACCGCCCCTGCCTCGCTGGACGAGGAGGGCGGCTACCCGGTCGCCGCCGAACTTCTTCTGGAAGTCGAGCAGGCGATCGCCGGGCAGAGCGCCCACCCCGCTCTGCCCGCCGCTTCCGCCCCGGCCGAACCGGCCGCCGCACCGCCGGCCCCGGCCGAGCACAGGGAATCCGCGGTCGCGGGCGCCTCGATCCGCGTCAATGTCGATGTGATCGAGACCCAGATGAATCTCATCAGCGAACTGGTGCTGATCCGCAACCAGTTGATGCAGACCGCACGGCGCCAGCCGGAAAGCGACTTCAAGGTGCCGCTGCAGCGCCTCAGCCACATCACCTCCGACCTGCAGGAAGTGGTGACAAGGATGCGGATGCAGCCCATCGGCAATGCCTGGGCCAAGCTGCCGCGCATCGTGCGCGACCTGTCGGTGGATTCCGGCAAGAAGATCCAGCTCGTCCAGCAGGGCGCCGAGACCGAGCTCGACCGCCAGGTGCTGGAACTGATCAAGGACCCCCTGACCCACATGATCCGCAACTCGGCCGATCATGGCATCGAGGCGCCGGCCGCGCGCCTTGCCGCCGGCAAGCCGGAAACCGGCACCATCACGCTGGAGGCCTATCACGAAAGCGGCCATATCGTGATCCGCATCGCCGACGACGGCCGCGGCCTGGACGTCGAGCGCATCCGCGCCAAGGCCCTCAAGAACGGCCTGGCCGCGGAATCCGAACTGGCCGCGATGAGCGAGCAGCAGATTCTGCAGTTCATCTTCAATCCCGGCTTCTCCACCGCCGAGAAAGTCACCAATGTCTCGGGCCGCGGCGTCGGCATGGACGTCGTGCGCACCAATATCGAGAAGATCGGCGGCGCCATCGACATGAAGTCGGTGGTCGGCCAGGGATCGGAATTCATCATCAAGATTCCGCTGACGCTGGCCATCATTTCCGGCCTCATCGTCGAGGCGGGCCGGGAGCGTTTCGCGATCCCCCAGCTCAATGTCATCGAACTGGTCCGGGTCTCGGCGAAATCGGGCATGCGGATCGAGACCGTCAACACCTCGCCCGTGCTGCGCCTGCGCGACCGCCTGCTGCCGCTGGTCTCCCTGGGCAAGCTGCTCAAGATGGACGCGCCGGCGGCCGGCGACAGCGGCAACCAGTTCATCGTGGTCACCCAGGTCGGTCCCCATACCTTCGGCATCATCGTGGACCGCGTCTTCGATACCGAGGAAATCGTGGTCAAGCCCGTCTCGCATTTGTTGCGGGGCATCGGCGTCTATGCCGGCAACACCATCCTGGGCGACGGCAGCGTCATCATGATCCTGGACCCCAGCGGCCTGGCGGGCACGGTCTGCCAGACCCAGCTCGGCGCCGCCGCGGACATCGCCGAAACCCCGCCCGCCCAGGCCGGCCGCGCGGACGGACGCACCTCGTTCCTGCTGTTCCGCGCCGGCGGCAGCGACCTGAAGGCGGTGCCGCTGGAACTGGTGGCCCGCATCGAGGACTTCGAAACCGCCAGGATCGAGCGCGCGCGCGGCCAGCATGTCGTGCAATATCGCGATCACCTGGTGCCGCTGGTGGCGATCAATCCGGCGCATGTCTGGAAGGACACCGGCAAGCAGCAGGTCCTGGTCTTTGCCGACGACACCCGCACCATGGGCCTGGTGGTCGACGATATCGTGGACATCGTCCAGGACACCATGTCCGTCGAACTGTCCTCGGACACCGAAGGCCTGGTCGGCAGCGCCATCATCGCCGGCAAGGCGACCGACATCGTGGACATCGGCCATTACCTGACGCTGGCCTTCGCCGACTGGTTCGAGCGCGACGGCGAACTGGCGCGGGACGCGGTCCAGGCGGGCCGCAAGGTGCTTCTGGTCGATGACAGCCCCTTCTTCCGCAACATGCTGTCGCCGCTGCTTTCCGCCGCCGGCTGGCAGGTGACGATGGCGGGTGACGGCGCGGACGCGCTCAAGCTGCGCGACGGCGGGCAGAATTTCGACCTGATCATCAGCGACATCGACATGCCGCGGATGGATGGGCTGGCGCTCGCCCAGGCGGTGCGCCGCGATCCTGGCTGGCGGGCCACGCCGATGGTGGCGCTTTCGGCCCGCGCCGGCGAAGCCGACATCGCGGCGGGCACCGCCGCCGGCTTCAATCACTATTTCAGCAAGAGCCACCGCGCCTCGCTGGCCCGCGATCTGAAGCAGGTCATCGGCGTCTGCGGCGAACACGCCGAAGGCCGCGTGACGCGGCGGGCTTCGTGAGGACAAGATGACAATTCCCGATATCGGCTATCCGCGTCTCTGCCTGGTGGTGGACGATTCCACCACCGTGCGCCGCATCGCCGGCGGGATGTTCCGCGACCTCGGCTACATCGTCGCGGAGAGCGCCAGCGGGCGGCAGGCGCTGGAGATGTGCCGCGAGGTCACGCCCGATGTGATCCTGCTCGACTGGAACATGCCCGTCATGGACGGCATCACCTGTCTTGTGACCCTGCGGGCGATGGACCTGGCGCCGCAGCCCAAGGTCATCCTCTGCACCACGGAAAACACCCTGGAAAAGATCGGCATCGCCATGACGGCGGGCGCCGACGAATACATCATGAAGCCGTTCGACAGGGAAATCCTGCGCGACAAGCTGATTCAGCTCGGCCTGGAAGCGGTGGAAGAGGAAGCGGCATGAACGACGAAAGCGCCCGTTCCGCCCCGGTTTCCGCGCCGCGCATCCGCGTGATGGTGGTCGACGATTCCGCCGTGGTGCGGGGCCTGACCACGCGCCTGCTGGAGGCCGACCCCGGCATCGAGGTCGTGGCCTCCTGCAGCAACGGCCTGATGGCGGTACAGCAGCTTGCGCGCCGCACCGTGGACACGATCATCCTGGACATCGAAATGCCGGTGATGGACGGGCTTGCGGCCCTGCCGAAACTGCTGGAGATCGACCGCGGCGTCCATGTCATCATCGCCTCCACTCTGAGCCAGCGGAACGCGGAAATCAGTCTCTGCGCGCTGGCCCAAGGCGCCACCGATTATATTCCCAAGCCCAGCACCGGCCAGCTCCGCTCGGCGGAGATCTACCGGCATGACCTGCTCGCCAAGGTCCGGGCCCTGGGGCGCCGCCGCGTAACGGCGCCGCCGCGTCCCGCCCGGCCGGCGAAAGCCGCCCCGGCGCCGGCGCGCAACCATGCGCTGCGGCCCTTCGCACCGATGGCGCCGAAAGTCCTGGTCATCGGCAGTTCGACCGGCGGTCCCCAGGCGCTCCAGGCCTTCTTCCGCGATCTTCCGCTGACAATGCGGCTTCCCATCCTGATCGCCCAGCACATGCCGGCGACCTTCACACCCATACTGGCCGAGCATGTCGCGCAGGCCGGCCGGCGGCCCTGCTGGGAAGCCCTGGACGGCATCGTGCTGCAGCCGGGCCATGTCTATCTGGCGCCCGGCGACTTCCACATGAAGATCGTTCGGGACAAATCCGATTTCTGCACCGGGCTGACCAAGGAACCGCCGGAGAATTTCTGCCGTCCCTCCGTCAATCCCCTGTTCCGCAGCGCCGCCCAATGCTTCGGCCAGCACGCGCTCGCGATCATGCTCACCGGCATGGGCAGCGACGGACTGGAAGGCACCCAGGCGATCGTCCAGGCCGGCGGAGCCGCCATTGCCCAGGATGAGGAGAGCAGCGTGGTCTGGGGCATGCCCGGCGCCGTGGCGACGGCGGGGCTTTGCGCCGCGATCCTTCCCTTGTCCCAGATCGCGCCCCGCGTCGCGGCGCTGGCGGCGGGAGATGGCGCATGACCGATGCGGATTTCGCATTCCTCGCAGGCCTTCTGCGCGAGCGTTCGGGCCTTGTGATCGGCCCGGACAAAACCTATCTGCTGGAAGCCCGGCTGTCCGCGATCATGCGCGTTCACGGGTTCAAGGGATTGGAGGAACTGGCGGCGGCGCTGCGCATGATTCGCTCGGAATCCCTGATCGTGCAGGTGGTGGACGCCATGACCACCAACGAAACGTCGTTCTTTCGCGACCATGCGCCATTTGAAAAATTTCGCCTGTCGGTCCTGCCTGCGTTGCTCAAGGCGCGCGCGGGCCAGAACCGCCTGCGCATCTGGAGCGCGGCCTGCTCGACCGGCCAGGAGCCCTATTCGCTGGCGATGCTGCTGCGCGAACAGGCGGCCCTGCTGGCCGGCTGGCGCATCGAGATCGTCGCCACCGACCTGTCGGAGCGCGTGCTGGAACGCGCCAGGAGCCGGACCTATTCGACCTTCGAGGTTCAACGCGGCATGCCGGTCCACCTGCTGATAAAATATTTCGAGCAGGTCGGCGGCGACTGGCGCCTGAAGTCCGAGGTCGGCGACATGGTGGAGTTCCGCCCCTGCAACCTGCTGGGCGACCTGCGCGGCATGGGCAGCTTCGATCTGGTCTTCTGCCGCAATGTGCTGATCTATTTCGACCAGCCCACCAAGCGCACGGTGCTGTCGGCAATCGGCCGCCAGATGGCGGGCGACGGCTATCTCATGCTGGGCGGTTCGGAATCGATGTACGGCGTCAGCGACGCCTTCGCCGATGTCGCCGGCCTGCGCGGCGTCTATCGCCGGGCCGACGCCAGGCCCGTATCCATCTTCACCCCCGGCGGCACCGCGGCGCCTGAATTGGCCGCGGCCCGCGCCACCATCCCATAGGAGACGATAATGGCCTTCCTCAAGACGACCCCCGTGCTGATCGTGGACGACTACAACACGATGCTGCGCCTGATCCGCAACCTGCTGCAGCAGATCGGCATCGAAAATGTCGATGACGCCACCAATGGCGAGGAAGCGCTCGCCAAGCTCAATGCCGGCCGTTACGGCTTGTGCATTTCCGACTGGAACATGCCCGTGATGTCGGGCCTGGACCTGCTGCGCCAGGTGCGCGCCAGCGAAAAGCTAAGGCGCCTGCCTTTCATTCTGGTGACGGCGGAGAGCAAGACCGAAAACGTGATCGCGGCCAGCAAGGCGGGCGTCTCCAACTATATCGTCAAGCCTTTCAACGCGGAAACGCTGCGAACCAAGATCGACAAAGTGTTCGCCACCGCCTGAACCGGAAGGATACGATCGTGACAGCCCAACCCCTGCACCTGCATGAAGCCGAGGATTATCTCGGACGCGTGATAGCGGTCCTGCACACGATGAGCCCGGAACGCAAAGGCCCGCTTGTCGCGGTGCTGGATTTTCTTCTGGGCCATATCCAGCGGACCCGCAGCGATCTCAACGCGCTGCGGACGGACGCGCAGCAGCCTCCCTTGTCCAACACGGTGGACGAACTGGAGGAAATCGTGCGCGAGACGGCGTCGGCGACCAACAAGATCATGGACGCGACCGAGGCGATCGAGCGCATTGCCGCCGGCGTGCCGGCCGAAACCCGCGATGCCCTGCGCGTCGAAGCAACCAGGATTTACGAGGCCAGCGCCTTCCAGGACATCACCGGCCAGCGCATCGCCAAGGCGGTGCGGTCGCTGCAGCAGATGGAGGACCAGATCGGGGCGCTGGTCCGGGGATGCTGCGATGACGCGGCGCCGGCGGATGCCTGCCTGCCCCTGGACGCGGACGACCTGATGAACGGGCCGCAACTGGCCGGCCAGGCGAATTCGCAGGACGATATCGACAAGCTGCTGGCGTCCCTGGGAGCATGACATGGGTGAAATCGCTTTCAGCCAGGAGCGTGCCGTCCTTCCGGACAGCGCCGATCTCGGAAGCCTGCATTTCCTGGCGCTGGCGCCCTTTCCATTCGAGCGCAGGGCGCTGCGCAGGATGCGCATGATCAAGAACATGCGGCTGGACACGGTCATCGAGCTGTTCGCCGCCAACCATACCGGCAGCGGCCAGGCGACGGTGAAGAACATCGCAAATGATTTCGAAATCCCGCCGGGCCCGGATCTGCTGCTCCTGCGCCTGCTCGAATCCCTGCCCAGCTTCGACCAGTATTCCCTGCGCATCGGGCTGCGGGGCAGCGCGTTCGCAACCCCGGACGCGTTCCGCCGACAGGACTGGCAAGCCGGCCTGCTCGACCGGACATTGTCCGACTTTGTCGCCCCCCTGGCGGCGCGGGTGATGCCGCGGGACGATCAGCCCCAGTCCTACAGCGGCGTGCTGCGGCGGCTGCGGGAGGACGAGGCTGTGCAGGCGCCGCTGTGCGCCCTCGCCCAGGGCTTCGATGCCGACAGCGGTGCGGTGATCGGCTTCCTGGAGGACTATGCCGACACGGTGCTGTCGCTCGGCTTCTACCGGCAGTGCCTGAACCAGATGACGCCGCCGATCGAGGACGTGCTTTCGTCGATCCGCGACCTTCGCGCCACCTGCGCGATGCGCGACGATACGCTCCAACTCGCCACGCTGAACATGGTCGAGGCCACGCTCAACGAAATGCTTGCCGAGGTCACCGGCCGCATCGAAAGCTTCGAGCGCTCCACCCGCGACGTCTGGGCGTCCATGACCGCGAAGAGATTTGCCGAATTTCCCGGAAAATGCCGCACCTACCAGGGGGGCATCGCCGCCATCATATGCGTTCTGGCGGTCAAGATGAGCCGATGGGCCCAGGTTTTTCCGAAACCCGGCAGCGGCAGTCCGGCGCGCCGCTCGGGCCTCATAATGTCCGAGATGCGCCAGGGCATGGAGCATATCCGCAGTTTGCTGGGCGCCGTCCCCATCATGGCGGATGAGGCGACTTCCTAGAGGCCCGGGCGACATGGCGCAATCCAACAAGAGTGCCGCATTGCGGCGGATGGCAGGAGGGCTCGCGCACGAGCTGAACAATCTGTTTACCGCCATCAGCGGAAACCTGCAGCTTATCGAGTACAAGCCGCTTCCCCACGAAATGGTCCTGGAGATCGTCGCGGACGTGCTGCGCGCCACGGCGCGGGGCGTCGCCCTGGCGCAAAAGCTTCAGGCCTATAGCGGACATCAGGAATTGCGGCCGGAACTGTTCGATCTGGGCGCGATGGTCCTGGAAGTGTCCCGGTTGCCGCTGCTGGAAGGGCTCGATGTTTCGCTCAGCCTGCCGCCAGATCCCTATCTGGTGTTCTTCGACAGGGCCAGGATTTACAGCCTGCTGACCGAGATCGCCGCCAACGCCAGCGCCGCGACGAGGGCGGGCGACAGCATCGTCTGGGCCATGCGGGTCGTGGACGCGGCCGGTCTGGACACGGACGGCGCCGCCCCCGGCGTCCGGCTGAGCCTCTGCGACAGCGGACGCGGCATGACCCCGGAAGTCCTTCAGAATGCCCCGGACCCCATGTTCACCACCAAGCCGCCCCGGGCCAGCACAGGCTGGGGCCTGAGCCTGGCGGAAGGGCTGGTTGTGCAGCTGGGCGGCAATCTCACCCTGGCGCCGCAGCAGGAAGGCGGCACCTGCGTGGAGATCTATCTGCCGACGCCGATTTTCATGCCGGGTCGCACATGACAGGCCCATAGCCGCCGGGACATGCCGGCTGCTTTTCCCCGACCCGTCGCCGCGCGTCGCGGGACATTTTGACATCATGAGGAAAACATGCGTTTCAACACAATTGCAGTTCTCGCCGCCGCGGCGGTGATTTTCGGCGCCATGCCGGCTTCGGCGCAGGAGCTTCGTCCCCTGTGTCCCGACCGGCCCGGCAAGGGCACATCGCCCTGCACGTTGGATCCGGGCCATTTCCAGCTTGAAGTCGATGCGTTCGACATCACCTTCACGCGTTCCGGCGGAACCTCCACCGATCTCTATGTTGTCGCGGCTCCAACCTTGAAATATGGCCTGACCGGATCGGTGGATGTGGAACTGAGCTTCGTGTCTTATCTCAACGCGCAGGCCTATGACGGTGTCTCGGCACAGTCCCTGGACGGCCATGGCGATCTTTCCCTGCGTGGAAAGTGGAATTTCCTGGAGAGCGACGGCCCTTTGTCCGCCGTGGTCGAACCCTTTGTGAAAATTCCCACCGCAACGCGCGCGCTTGGCAATGGCGCGCTGGAGGAGGGTGTCGTCCTGCCCCTGTCCTACGATCTGGGGCAGAACTGGTCCCTGTCGTCCACACCCGAACTGGACCTGCTGCTTAACGCATCCGGAACGGGCCGGCACGCCACGGCGGTCAATGTCGTCGGCCTGGGCCGCGCCATGGGCGCCTTCACATTGGGGACGGAGTTGTGGACGTCGCAGGATTTCGATCCGCGCGGCGTCACATCGCAATATTCCTTTGACCTCGATGCCACCTGGCAGCCCTTGCGCGACTTTCAGCTGGATGGCGGGGTGAATTTCGGCCTCAACCGCAATACCCCGGACGTGCAAGTGTATGTGGGAGTTTCACAGCGGGCCTGAAGAGCCGCCGCGAAGGAACGCCGGCAGATCGGCGCTCAACCGGGATGAGCGAGACCGTGTCCTGAAAGTGCCCGGCCCGTTTCCGATTGGCGGGGCTTAGACAGGCCGGCGGCGTCCCGGAGGTTCCCTGTGTCACGCAGCGCCAGGATGGTCCTGTTCCGCGCCAGAGGCGGTCGGGATATCCTTCTTCCCGGCGGACTTTCCGGCGGCGCTGGAAAAGCATTTGTACATGGCTTCCATCATGCGCGCCGCGCCTTCGGAATAATCGCGCAACATGCCGGTGGCCCAATCCTGTTGCGCCAACAGGAATGACTCCGGGTCTTTGCTGTCGCGATATTGCGCGATTGTCCGGCTGTTGTGTTCATGCCGCCGGTTGACGAACCGCAGGCTTTCTTCCGAAACGGCGCGATAGCCGTTTTCGAACAGGGACTGGGCATTCCCCAGCACATCGCCCGTGGGCACCAGAAGACCGAACCAGGAATTATCGGCCAGTTGATTGTCGTCGCGCGCCATGTCCTACCTCGTTCAATTTGAGCCAACTGGATACCAGCGCGCCGCGGTCGGGGGGTTGTCCGAGATCAAATCGGCGCGCGCGCGATTATCACAGTTTTGCGACATGATCCGGCGCAATGACAATCTCCCCCCGAAGATCACATACTGACCGCGCAGTTTGGATATCGCATCGGATGCCGGCGCTTCTACCCCACTCTCTCCTGAACGGGGGCTTGCCGCCGCTACTGAAGCCGCAAGCGGGGCCCTTGCGCGAGAAGCTCAGGGCCTCGCATGTCACCTTCCGCTACGGAAAGATCATCGCATTGAAGGATGTCTGCGTCCCGATCTATGCCAACAAGGTGACCGCCTTCATGGGGCCGTCCGGGTGCGGGAAGTCGACCCTGCTGCGCATCTTCAACCGGATCTACGATCTTTATCCCGGCCAGCATGTCGAAGGTGAGGCCCTGCTGGACGGCGAGAACATCCTCGCACCGGGCATCGACGTCAATATTCTGCGGTCGCGGGTCGGAATGGTCTACCAGAAGCCGACGCCATTTTCGATGTCGGTTTACGAGAATGTCGCGTTCGGCATCCGGCTTCATGAAAAACTCGGACAGCGGGACCTGGACGAACATGTGGAGAATGCGCTGCGTCAGGCGGCGTTGTGGGACGAGGTCAAGGACATCCTGCCGCAAAGCGGGCTTGGCCTGTCGGGCGGACAGCAACAGCGCCTCTGCATCGCCCGCACGATCGCGGCAAAGCCGGAAGTGATCCTGCTTGACGAGCCCTGTTCGTCGCTCGATCCGATCTCGACCGCGAAAATCGAGGAGACGATAGACGAATTGAAAAAAAGCTACACCATCGCCATCGTCACCCACAATCTGCAGCAGGCTGCCCGGCTGTCGGACTATACGGCTTTCATGTTCCTGGGCGAGTTGGTCGAATTCGGCCCGACGGCGCAGATATTCACGGCGCCGAGAAACGAAAACACAAAGCATTATATCACTGGCCGGTTCGGCTGAGTGTCCATGAGAGATGATTGAGAGTGGCATGACAATCGGCAAGGCAAAGATCGTCGCGGACCTGGCAGGCGCCTCGCTCCTGTTGCCCGAACGGGTGACGGAAGCCCTGGCGGCGAACGCCCGGATCAAATTCTCCCTGAGCTGGCTGCAGGCGGCTGAAGCATCGTTGCACGATGCGCGCCACACCGGCTTCGGCGATCTTGAGCCGGAGCGCCGGCTGGCGGGCCTGGGTGACGATCTGCTTTATGCGGCCCCAACCGTCACGCGCGGCGCGGGCGGCCTTCTGTTGCCGCATGCGGCCGCCGTGCTGGCGCGGCTGGGGGAGGATATCGGGCGCATGCGCGCCGCGCTGGAAGCCGGGGCGGAGGCCGGCATCGTCGCGCCGCGCGATGTGGCGGCGGTTCGCGAGCGGGAACAGAAGCTCGCCGCGACCCTTGAGCTTGCGGACGATATCGTCCCCGATGGGCTCATTTCCGCTTTGTCCCGGCCGCCGCGGGAGGGGCAGGACAGTCTGCACGGTCTTGTCATGGAAATGCACAAGGCCATCAACACTATCGCCGCCAGCCTGGGCGAGGAAATCATCGCCGGCGCCCGGGTCTATCGCCTGGAGGACGGCGACAAAATCCGGGTCGCGGCTTTCATGCGCGGCCTGGGCCGCACCGCCCCGCTCAAATTCGATCATCCGGGCCTCACCACCAATGCCTTGCGCGACCGCGCCCGCCTGATCATCCAGAATGATATCGGCACGACAGACGCCCATGTCCTCATCGCCTATGTCGAGGGCCGCCGCCTGTCCGTCACCTATAGCGACATCCACCGTCCGCGGCTGGAGTTCTTCCTGCGACGGCTGAAACACTTTTCCTGGACCGTGGCCAACCGCCACGCCGACAATCTGGAAGAGGAAATCTTCTATCTTGCCACGGGCGTGTTCGAGGCGGCGGACGATGCCGGGCTTGACGCGGCGCTGGAACAGTTGGGCGCCAGCCTGGTGTTCCTCATCGACTGGAACAAGGCGCGCAAAAGCCTTGGCCGCCTGGTGCCGAAGGCGGCCGCGATATCGCTTCTGGACTGGGCCGCCGACAATGAGATCGGCCACCGGGGCTATCTGGAAGCAGGCGGCGATGCCGTCGTCGCCGGCCTTCTGGAAACGGTGTCCAAGGCGACAGGCTCGGTTTATACCTCGCTGCTGGGCGCGCTTGGCGAGGATGGCACGGTGCAGTTCCTGCGCGAGGCACTGCGCATCGCGAGCGAGGAATTGCGCAAGGACCGGCCGGCGGCGACGGTGCGCGATCTTCTGCGTGCCGAACTCCTGACCCGCGTCGCTTCGATTTCCGACCGCATTCTCGATGTGGCGATCGATCATGCCGCCCTGGTGCTGGATCTGGGCAATCTGGTGCGGGCCGGGCTTCTCGATGGCCGCGCCGCGAGCCGCGAACTGGTGGAGCGCGCCACGGCCTGGGAAGCCCTTGCCGACCGCCAGGTCGGCGCCATCCGCGATCTCTGCGGTCATGGCGGCGAACGGTCATGGCGCGGTATCGCGTCGGTCGCCGACGATGCGGCCGATGATTTTGAGGATGTCGCGTTCCGCCTGCAATTCCTTCCCGCGGATCTTCCGGCCGATGTGCGGGAGGGCCTGTTGCGGCTCTCCGGCCATGCGGTCGCGGCAGTCAAGCATTATGTGCGCCTGTTGTGCGCGGTGCGCAATCTGCGCCGCGGCAGTCCGCGCCTGGAAATGCGCGCGTTTCTGGACTGCGTCGAGAAACTGCACGATCAGGAACATGCCACCGACAAGGCGGAACGCGATGTGTTTTCCGCCCTGATGGGAGCGGAGGTTTCCGCCAAGACCTTGAATCTGATCACCGCGATCGCGGCGGGACTGGAACGGACGGCCGATGCGTTGCTGCGCGGCGGCCGGCTGGTCAGCGATCATGCCCTGGGAGAGTGGTTTGCAGTCTGACGGTATCCAGATCATCGCCTGTCCCGGCCTGCCACCGGCGGAAGACGCGTTGGCGGCGGTGGGCGGCAAGGCGTTCAATCTCCTGAAGCTGGCCGCGAATGGCTTTCCCGTGCCGCCCGGATTTGTGTTGCCCACTTCGCTTTGCCGGCAATGGATCGAGAAAGGCCCGCCGCCGGCGGCGGATTTCCGGGCCCTGGTCGCGGGACCGTTGCAATGCCTGGAGCAGGCGGCCGGGCTTCGCTTCGGCGATGCGCGAAAGCCCCTGCTGGTGTCGGTGCGCTCGGGTGCCCCGGTTTCCATGCCCGGAATGCTCGACACCGTTCTCGATGTCGGGCTGACGCGCGCCACCTTGCCGGGCCTGGTGGCGATGACCGGCAACCCCAGGCTGGCCTGGGATTGCCATCTGCGGCTTGTCGCCTCCTATGCCCAGACGGTGCGGGGCCTCGACCTCGCCCCTTTCGAGAAGCTGTCGCGCGATGCGGCGGGCGGCGTCGCCGCGCTCGATACGCTTTCCTTGCGCGCGCTTGTGCTGCGGCACCTGGCCCTGTTCGCGGATCTGGCCGGCGAACCGTTTCCCGACGATCCGTTCCAGCAACTGCTGGGCGCCGTCGATGCCGTATTCCGCTCATGGAACTCAGAGCGGGCAATCAGCTATCGCCGCATCAACCGGTTGGAAGGCCTGCCCGGCACGGCGGTGACCGTGCAGCGCATGGTGTTCGGCAATGCGGGCCCGCGCTCCGGCGCCGGCGTCGCCTTCACGCGCGATCCGGCAACCGGCGAAAAAGGGCTTTACCTGGATTTCGCGTTCGACGCCCAGGGTGAGGACGTGGTCTCGGGCCGCCGGCCTTTGACGCGGTCGGCTGAACTGGTCCGCATCCTGCCCGAGGTGATGGGCGCGTTGAACCGCACCGGCGCCAGGCTGGAAGAGGTTTTCCGCGATGCGCAGGATTTCGAGTTCACGGTGGAAGAAGACGAACTGTTCCTGCTCCAGACGCGCGACGCCAAGCGCTCGGCCTGGGCGCGGTTGCAGATCGCGGTCGCCCTGGCGGAAGAGGGCCTGATCGCGCCCCGCGAGGCGCTGGCCCGGCTGGAGGGCCTCGACCTTGCCGCGATTATGCGCCGCCGCGTGGCGGGCGGCAGCGACGCGATTGCCCTGGGGGTGCCGGCCGGCATCGGCGTCGCCACCGGCGCTGTCGCCCTCACGGTCGCCGCCGCGCGCGCCCAGGCGGCGCAGGGAAAGCCGGTGATACTGGTGCGCAACGACATCGCCACCGAGGATATCGACGGCATCGCCTGCGCGGCGGGCGTCCTGACGGCGCGTGGCGGCCGCACCAGTCATGCGGCGGTGGTGGCCCGCGAACTGGGCAAGGTGGCGGTCGTCGGCTGCAACGCCCTGCAGGTCGCCGATGACGGGAAAAGCTGCGATATCGCGGGCCATCGTTTCGCGGAAGGCGCCGAGATCACGCTGGATGGAGAAACGGGGCGGGTTTATGCGGGTGCGCCCGCCATGGAAGAGGAACGGCCGCAGCGGCAACTCGCCATGGTCGAAGGCTGGCGAAAAGCCGCTGGCCCGCTGCAGGCGGGTTAGGGTTCACACTCGATTGAGAACCAAAACTTCCATGTCATGGCCGGGCTTGACCCGGCCATCCATGCAACAGACGCGAACCATCCGTGGATGACCGGCTCGGAGGCCGGCCATGACATGTTGTTGATTTGCCCAATGGCAATTGAGACCGGACCCTGGTCAGCGCATGCGGGAGGGCAGGCGGAGGGTCCGGCCGTCCACCGCGAACTTGCCGTAGCCCTGGTGATGCAGCATTTTGGGACTGCGCTGCGCCGGATCGGTCCAGGCCTTCACCACTTCCAGCACGAACAGGTCGTATCGGCGCACGCTATCCACCACCCTGCATTCGAGGTTGGCGAAACATTCGCCGATCAATGGCGCCGCGACCGTGGCGGCGGGAAGCGGCGTCAGGCCGAAGGTCTTGAATTTATCCATCTGGTCGCCATGGCAATTGCCGATCTTCACCACCTTCGACGCCATCTGCGCCGCCGGGATCGCCAGCACGCATTGCCGCGTCGCCTTCAGGGCCGCGAAGCTGTAATCGCCTTCGCCGATCACGCAGGCGATCAGCGGCGGCTCGAAATCCAGCATCGTGTGCCACGACATGGTCATCACATTGGCGCGGCCCTTGCGCGCCGTCGTCATCAGCAGCACGGGCCCCGGCTCTATGAGCCGATAGACTTTCGACAGCGCCAGCGCACGCATCGTCATGCCGGAACGGACTGCGCCTCCGCGCGTTCGGCCGGGGTGAGGGCAGGATAGTCGCTATAGCCCTCGCGCCCGCCGCCATAGAGTGTCTCACGCTGGGGTGCGGCCAGCCTGGCGCCGATGCGCAGCCGCTCCACCAGGTCGGGATTGGCGATGAAGGCGCGGCCGAAGGCGATGAGGTCCGCATGGCCCAGCGCCAGCGTCTGCTGCGCCAGGGCGCGATCATAGCCGTTGTTCGCGATATAGAAGCCCTTGAAGCTGCGCCGCAGGGCCTCATAGTCAAAGGGCACGGCGTCGCGCGGCCCCTGGGTGGCGCCTTCGATCACATGGATATAGGCGGGGCCGAAGGCGTTGAGCTGCTCCACCGCATAGCCATAGGTCGCGGCGGGATCGTGGTCCGGCCCGATATCGTTGACCGGCGACACCGGGGAAAGCCGGATGCCGACACGGTCGCCGCCGCATTCCCGTGATACGGCTTCGGTCACTTCCAGCAGCAGCCGGACGCGATTGTGCAGCGCGCCGCCATAAATATCATTGCGCAGGTTGGTGCTGTCGCGCAGGAACTGCTCGATCAGGTAACCGTTGGCGGCGTGAATCTCCACCCCGTCGAAACCCGCCGCCAGGGCGCTGTGCGCCGCATGGCGATAGTCCTCGATCAGGCCGGGAATCTCGTCGGTCTCCAGCGGGCGCGGCGTCACGCAGGGCTGGAAGCCTGTTTCGGTGAAGGCCTGGACATCGGGCCTCAGCGGCGAAGGCGCCACCGGCAGCGCGCCATCCGGCTGCAGCGAGGGATGGGAGATGCGGCCCACATGCCACAGCTGCACGAAAATGCGCCCGCCCTTCTCATGCACGGCTTCGGTCACCGGCTGCCAGCCTTCGATCTGTTCCTTGGTATAGATGCCGGGGGTAAAGGCATAGCCGCGGGCCTGGGCCGAAATGTTGGTGCCTTCCGCCACGATCAGGCCGGCCGTGGCGCGTTGCTGGTAATAGGCCGCCGCCAGCGAGGAATGCGGCACGCCGTCCGACCGCGAACGGCTGCGGGTGAGGGGAGCCATCACGATGCGGTTGGCAAGTTCATAGCGTCCCAGGCGGACGGGCTGGAAAAGGTCGGGTGTCATTGCGCCTCCATGCGGGCGGCGGAGCGCCGCTGTGCCAAACATCGCGCGGGCGCGGCCCGCCGGCCTTGAGGGAGATCAAGCAGCCGGTGCGGCGCGGCGCGCCGCCAGCGCCAGGGCGGCAAGGCCGATGCCGCCGAACACGAAATCTATGCCGATGACCGTGCCGATCACCCACAGCGCCGTGGCGGGCAGGAAGAAGGCGATCGCGCCCGCCAGCAGCAGGTCGAGAAGGCCGTTGGCCAGCATCCAGCCCCAGCTTTGCGCACGCCAGGCGCGCTGGTCCAGCGCCATCAGGATGGTGGTGATGCCGTCGGCGAACAGGAACACCGACAATAGGAGGGTCAGGGATATGAGACCGCTCAGCGGCCAGAACAGCAGCGATGCGCCCACGGCCAGGGCTATGACGGCGGACAGAAGCGACCACCAGAAGCCCGGCGCCCGGCGCATCACCCAACTGGTGAAAAGACCGAGCAAACCCGTGAAAATCAGCAGCCAGCCCAGGACGATGGTCGCCACCAAGCCCGCCGCGGACGGCAGCAGGATCGCCGCCAGGCCCGCGAGCAGCAGCAGCAGACCTTCCGCGAGGATGAGCCGCCAGTGATTGTGCAACGGTTGCCGGTCCCGGAAAGACTGATCCACCATGTCGTCATTCTCCCGTCTGCAGCAACCATATCAGATACGAACAAATCGCGCAGCGCATTGATGCCGATCAACGAATGATCTTCCGGTCCCCTTACGTTGCCCCGCGGTTTTCGCAGAAGCGGAGTTGTTCCATGATCGGGAAAAGGGGTGCCCTGATATTCCTGCTGGCCCCGGCGGGGGCCATGGCCCAGGGGGTTTTGCCGCCGGACAAGCCTGTGGCGGTCGCTGGTGTGGAAGCGGTATGCACGGGCGTCGGCTCCGATGCGCGGGATAATCCGCTCTGGGCCTCCTATCCCCTCAAGATCGAGGTTGCCGGGCAGGGCGGGCAATATCTTGGCGACGTGCGGCTGACCCTGAGCCAGGGCGACAAGACAATCGCAGCGGTCGGTTGCGGCGGACCCTGGATTCTGTTCCGGCTTCGCGCCGGCCGCTATCATGTCGAGGCGCAGACGGAGGGACAGACCGCGTCCGCCTTGGCCCTGGTGCCCGAAAGCGGCCAGGGCCGCGTCGTCCTGCGGTTTCCCGGTTTGGGCGGCCAGATAGCCGCGCCGAAAACGGCCGGGATGGAATAGGGGCGCGGCCTGGCACGGGATCGCCTGCTGTTTTGATTCCGATCAAGGCCGGGGTTCGACCGACGTCCAATATTAAAGAATCAGGAACAGGGAGCAGGAAGATGCTGACAGCGCAGGAAGCCGCCACCAGGAACAGCTTGCCGATGCCGACCAGCCCCGCGGAATTCAAAAAGCTCATTCTGAAGCTGCGCTGGATCGGTCTTGAGGATGAGGCCATTTCCCTGCATGCGCGCCTCGCCAGGCTAGCGCCCGGCGAATGCGCCGCCTTGTGGCCGCGGGAGACCGATTGAGCGGCGGCCCGGCAATGCGGGTTCTTTTCGGTCTTCTTGTGGCATGCGTTTCGCTGGCGGTTCACGGCGCCGCGGCACAGGATGCCGGGGAGGGCGAACGCATCGCCCGGCAATGGTGCGGCAATTGCCATCAGGTCGCACGCGATCCGGTTCGAGCCAGCGATGCCGTTCCGTCCTTCCCCGCCATCGCGCAGATGCCCTCGACCACGCAGATGTCGCTTGCAGCATTCCTCAGTTCGTCGCATGGACAAATGCCGGATTACGCCCTGACCCGTTCGGAGATACGGGACGTCTCGGCCTATATCCTGAGCCTGCGCGATCGGCCCGGCCGCTGATTTTGCAGGCGAGTCGCGCTTGCGATTGACGGCGATCAACGCCGTCAGGCACCGCGCGCCCTAAAGAAGAAAAACAACGACAGCGGGAGAACAGGATGAGTGGAACGATGAAAGCCGCGGTGGTGCATGCATTGGGAAAGCCGCTTGTCATCGAGCAGCGGCCGATCCCCACGCCGGGGCCGGGCGAAGTGCTGGTCAAGATCAAGGCGACGGGCGTCTGTCACACCGACCTGCACGCCGCCGATGGCGATTGGCCGGTGAAGCCGAATCCGCCCTTCATTCCCGGCCATGAAGGCGCGGGCATCGTCGTCGCCCGCGGGCCGGGCGTGACGCATGTGAAAGAAGGCGATGCGGTGGGCATCGCCTGGCTGCACGATGCCTGCGGAGGCTGCGAATATTGCGAGACCGGCTGGGAAACGCTGTGCGAAAGCCAGCACGACAGCGGCTACAGCGTCGACGGCACCTTCGCGGAATATGCCATCGGTGCGGCCGACTATGTCGCAAGGCTGCCGTCGGGCGTCGATTTCGCCGCCATCGCGCCGATTCTGTGCGCGGGTGTCACCACCTACAAGGGCATCAAGGAAACGGAAGCGCGGCCGGGCGAATGGATCGCCATCTCCGGCGTGGGCGGGCTTGGCCATATCGCGATCCAGTATGCCAAGGCGATGGGCCTGCATGTGGCGGCGCTGGACGTTTCGGAGGAGAAGCTGGCCCTGGCGCGCGCGATGGGCGCCGAGGTCGCGGTCGATGCGTCCCAGCCCGACGCCGTGGCGCAGGTGCTCAAGGCCACGGGCGGCGGCGCGCAGGGCGTGCTGGTGACGGCCGTATCGCGCCCGGCCTTCTCCCAGGCCCTTCAGCTGGTCCGCCGCCGCGGTACCGTCAGCCTGGTCGGCCTGCCGCCGGGCGATTTCGAAACCCCGATCTTCGATGTCGTGCTGAAGCGCATCACCCTGCGCGGCTCCATCGTCGGCACCCGCAGGGATCTGGCCGAGGCGGTCGCTTTCGCGGCGGAGGGCAAGGTCAAAGCCCATATCCACCGCCGCCCGCTCGAAGAAATTAATGCGGTGTTCGCGGAACTGCGGGCCGGCAAGGTGGATGGACGGATCGTCATTCCGTTCGCATGAGGCGCGCATAATCGGGATTGGGGCGGGCGGAGCGGTTTTCCTTGCGGCGGATCAAGGCCACCCGGGCCCAAGGCGTTTATCTGTTTCAGCCATGTTCACATTCCGTATTGCCGTGCTGTTCGCCCTGATGTTGCCCGCCGTGGCTTTTTCCCAGGCTGCCCGTCATGCGAGTCCCGACGCCCAGCGTGCCTTCGCGATTCTGTCCCATGCCGATGATGAGGGTCTCGATTCCGGGCGGTATGCGCCGCCGGTTGGGGCTGGCCTGCATGATCCGGGCGTCAGGGATGCGCTGGAGCTTTACATGCGGGATGTTTCCACCGGGCGCCCCGAACTGGAAGCGCTGGACAGCGATGTGTCGCTTCCCCGTTCCGATTCCGGCGCGTCCACGCTCGACGCGGCCATGGCCGGGGACAATGTGTCCGGCCTGATCGCGGGCCTGGCGCCGCCTTATCCGGATTATGCACAGCTTAAGGTGGCGCTGGCCCGCTATCGCGCCATCGTGGCGCGGGGCGGCTGGCCGCAATTGCCCGACGTCACCGCCGATGACACGTCCCTGCTGCGCCAGCGGCTTGCTTTCGAAGACGACAAAGCGGTGACCGAGGAAAATCTCTCCGACGCGGTGAAGCGTTTCCAGGGACGCAACGGGCTCGCGCAGGACGGTGTCGTCGGCGCCAGGACGCGCGCGGCGCTCAACATCCCCGCCGCGGCGCGCGTGGACACCATCATCGCCAACATGGAACGCTGGCGCTGGCTGCCGCGCAGCCTCGAAGCCGACCGTATCTGGATCAATGTGCCCGATGCGCGGCTGCAATTTTGGCTGGGCGGCCGGGTCGTGCTTGCATCGCGTGTCGTGGTCGGCCGTCCCAACGATCCGACACCGATATTGCGCGCCGAAGGCGCCGGCGTCACGGTCAATCCGCCATGGAATGTGCCGTCGTCCATCGCGGTGAAGGAAATCCTGCCCAAGCTGAGGAAGAATCCGGCCTATCTCGTTTCGCAGAACATGGTGCTGGCGAATGGCCCGGCCGACGACCCGCAAGGTCTTCACATCGACTGGCATGCGGTGTCCGCCGCACGCTTTCCCTATCGCATCCGCCAGAAGCCGGGGCCGCAGAATGCCCTGGGCCGCGTCAAGATCGAACTGCCCAACCGCTTCGCGGTCTATCTGCACGATACCCCGGCGAAATCCGCTTTCGACCGGCCGGAGCGGGACGTCAGCCACGGCTGCGTGCGGGTGGAGCAGATCCTGCCGCTCGCCTCCTATGTGCTGGGCAATGCGCAGGCGGCAAAGCGCATCGCCGCGGCGTTGCAGGATGGCGAAACCAGATATTTTCCGGCGGCGAAAACGCTGCCGGTCTATTTTCTGTACTGGACGGCGTTCGCCGGCGAGGATGGCGTTCTGCAATTCCGGCCTGATATCTATGGCCGCGACGCCAGGCTGATCGCCGCGATCAAGGCCAGGGCCGTGCAGGTCGCCGCCCTGGCCGGCTGCAGGCGGGTGTCGAATGGCTGATTGCAGGCGAGGGCCCGCTTCGTTATCAATGGCGTTGCCTCGGGAAAAACATCGCAGGATCATGCTGGAACGGCGGAAGTTCATCATCGGGGCGGGCGCGGCCCTGCTGGCGCCGGCTTCTCCCGCGCTCGCCGACATCGGCGAGTCGCGCAGCATCGCGCTGGACAATCTTCATACCGGCGAGAAGCTGCTGGTCGAATACTGGCAGCAGGGCCAGTATGTGCCGCAAGCACTGGCGCTGGTGAATCACGTGTTGCGCGATTTCCGCTCCGGCGATGTTCACGCCATTGACCCGCGCCTGCTGGATCTTCTGGCGCTGCTGCGCCATGGCCTTGAGACGACAGCGCCCTTCAGCGTGATCTCCGGCTATCGCTCGCCGGCGACCAATGCGCTGCTGCGCGGCGAGCATGAGCATTCCGGTGTGGCGGCGAAGAGCCTGCACATGCAGGGCATGGCCGTTGACATTCGTGTCGCCGGGCGGTCCCTGGGCGCATTGCACAATACGGCGATGGCGCTGCGCGGCGGCGGGGTGGGATATTATCCCGTGTCCGATTTCGTGCATGTGGATGTGGGCCGCGTGCGCCGGTGGTAGATGCCGCAGGTTCGGCCTGTCATATTATCCGAAACCGGACGTGATCCGGCGAATGCCGGGATGGGGGTTTATCGTGGACAGAAAATTGAAAATGATTTTGGGCGCTTGCGTGCTGCTCGCGTTGGCCGGGTGTGTCAGCGCTGACGGGCCGGTGTATTACGACGGCTATTACGACGGCTACTACGGCCCAATGTATGACGGCTATTGGGGCGACGACAATTTCTTCTACTATTCCGGCGGCAGAGGGCAGCCCTTCGTTCGAGACGAAGGCAATCATTTCCGGCGTGCCGCCGCCGGGGGCTTTAACAGCTTCCATAACGCCCACATGGGGCCGCACACCGGCCATCCTCACGAAGCCGGCCGGCGCTGACGCAGGCCTGCGGTTGCAACAGAATGCCGGGGAATCCGCCAAATCCGAAAGGCGGGTTCACCAGCTTCCAAAGCGGGCCGGGCGAAATGCGCCGTTTGTTACGCGCGTGGCAGCGACTTTGGCGGGCGCGCGGCAGGCGAAAAGGCCAACCCGAAGCTTCCGCCTTTGATCGGGCGACAGCAAAGCCAGCCCATCCCGATACGACCAACCCATGGGCTCCGCCTGGCGATACGGCGGTTGCCAGGCACACGGCAATCTGTGGCCGGATTCGGTTGACACCTGTCGTTTCCGTCAGACTTGCGCTAGACTGTATACAGCAGCCGGTCACAAGGTGGGCAAAAATTGTCGAGGATCCTGGAAGCATATCTTGAAAATGAGCTGGCTCTTAAACGCTATCTGAGGCGGTTTATAAGGTCTCGGGAGGCCGCCGACGATCTTGCGCAGGAGGCCTTCCTGCGGGCCTTTGCCGCGGAATCCGGGCGCGTGATCGAGGCTCCAAAAGCCTTTTTGTTCAAAGTTGCCAGGAACTTGGCTCTGAATGAGCTTGCCAGGCAGTCCGCAATGGCAATCGAGCCTCTAGGGGATTTCGAGGGCCAGGAGGTCTTAGAAGATAGCAGCCAGGCCGCGGTTGATGATGTTGTCGATAGTCGTGAACGCATTCGTCTGCTCGCGCAGGCGATTGCGGCCCTGCCGCGCCAGTGCGCGAAGGTCTTTATCCTTCGCAAGATGCAGGGTATGTCACAAAAGGAGATCGCGGGCCGGCTCAACATTTCTGTCAGGACGGTTGAAAACCATGTTGCTCTCGGACTGTCGCGGTGCAGGGCCTATATGCGAGCGCATGGCGGCGCGGTTGAGGAGGGCAGGGGGAATTCCCGGAGGCCCGAACAGGTTCCAACGGTCCTTATCAAAGCCAAAAAGGCAGAGTAGTTCCGTGCCAGGCTTGAAAGCGTAATGACCGACAAGGGCAGAATCCTGGCGTTTCCCGATACGGCGGCCATCGAGGCCGAGGCTGCGGCATGGGTGGCGCGTTTCGATGCGGGCGATGTCTCGGCCAGGGATCAGGCGGCATTCCAGGAATGGCTGAACCGCAGTGCGTTCCATCGGGAGGCCATCGCGGCATATGGCAGTCTCTGGTCGGAGTTCGACTCCCTGAAGCTGCTCACCGATACCGCTGAACCCCGGCGCAAGACCGGCGCGCGCGATGCCCATCCCGCCGTGCTGAAGCGGGCGAGGCCCTGGCTTGCGGCCTGCGCGGCGGCTGCGATTGCGGCCGCGGCGGTGCTTGTCCATCCCAGGCCCGTGGATATCGCAAGGTCCGGGAATCATCCATCGGCCAGCGCGGGAAGGCTGGCGCTTGCCCATCCCCCGGATCTCGCAAGGTCCGGGAATCATGCCCAGCTTTTCTATGAAACAGCGATCGGCGGCCAGAGGAAGGTCGCCCTGGCGGACGGTTCATCGGTGATCCTGAACACGAACAGCCGGCTGGATGTGGATTTCTCCGGCAATCGCCGCGATGTTCACCTGGTGCGCGGCGAGGCCTATTTTGAAGTCGTGCACGACAAGACGCGCCCGTTCACGGTCTATGCGAACAAGTATGTGGTGCGCGACATCGGGACGGCATTCGACGTTCATCTGTCAAAGACGGGTTTGGTCGAGGTCGGGGTCACGCGGGGAAGCGTCGAGGTTGCACCCGCGAATGGCGGGCATGTCTCCGGCGACGCGAACAGCCTGGGCGTCGTCGCTGCCGGGCACGACATCGTGCTGGGCCAGGAAGTCGCGCGCGCCGAAGTCGTGTCCGGCGCCGACATGGGACGCAAGCTGGCCTGGCGGCAGGGGGAGCTGATCTATGCCGGGCAGCCCCTGGGAGAAGTCCTTGCCGATATCAGCCGCTATTCGGACATCAAGATCGAACTGGCGGATGCGGCGCTGGAAAGCCTGCCGGTCGGCGGCGCGTTCAGGACCGACCAGATCGAGGCCATTTTCGCCGCGCTGGAAAACAATTTCGGCATACATGCGGAGTGGATCGATCCGCAGCATGTGCGTTTTACCTCAGGCAGCAAGACGCCAGCCTCCGGGGACCAGACCGCTCTGGCGCGGTGACGGCGATCGTCCCGCCGCTCGCATTTGCAGCAAGCGATGTGCGATGCAGCGAGACATGGGCTGATCGAGCCAGGAAACCCAGGCGGCTGCCGGCGCAAATCGTTGCGCTTGAATCACGCGCATAATCTTTATTCGCGCCCCGCCCCGTAACCGCTTGCAATTGCGCCGGTGCGGCTGCTTCTCAACGCGCGGGGCCAAGGCGGCGTTGTAAAACGGCCACGGCCTCCGCGCGATCAAAATTTTTTCATGGCGGCCTTAGGTGGATTGGCCTCCTTGCCGGTCTCAATCATCATAAGGCCGGTGTGAAGGCAAAACGTTGTGCCAACCCACTGGGTCAGAAAATGACGTTTAGGGGAGAGTCGCTCGCGGCGGTCGCGCTCGGCGCATGTCTGGCAGTTTCAAGACCAGCCTTCGCAGAGCCATCGTACGCACAGGCCACGAAATATAACTTAGATATTTCGTGGGTGAACCTGGATTCAGCCTTGTCTGCCTTGTCACGGCAGACAGGGGTCGTGGTTCTGTACCCTTACGAACTGGCTCAGGTCCGGAGCAATCCGGTCAAAGGTTGGCTCACGGTTCCCGAGGCATTGCAGGTAATGCTCAAGGGAACTGGCTTCTCCGGTGATGTGACTGCGCAGGGAGCTGTTTCCATCTCCCCGCAGAAAAGACGTTGCGACACACAGGGGGACGCCATGCTTCGTGATTCAAAATCCACCGTATCCATCATTGCACTGCTCGCCGGCCTGTTCAGTTATCCGGCCTGCGCCCAGACCACATCCGCCTCATCGGAGGGACCGGGCGTGGAATCCGTCGTCGTCACGGGCTCGCGCGTCATTACCGACGTCGCCAATTCGCCGACGCCGATCACCGAGGTCAGCACCGATCAGCTGCTGACCACCACCCCGACGAACTTGTCGGACGCCCTGAACAAGCTGCCGGTTTTCCAGAACAGCTCGTCGAGCCGTAACCTCACCAACGCCGGCAGCAACGGCGCCGGTGACTTCCTCAACCTTCGCAATTTCGGCCAGCAGCGCACCCTGGTCCTGCTGGACGGCATGCGCCTCCCGGCCTCGAACGCGAACGGCAGTGTCGACATCAGCACCCTGCCGCAGACACTGATGTCCCGTGTGGACGTTGTGACCGGCGGCGCCTCGTCGGTCTATGGTTCCGACGCCATCACCGGCGTGGTCAACTTCATCCTCGACAAGAACTTCAGCGGCGTGAAGTACGAAGCCAACAGCGGCATTTCGGAATATGGCGATGGCTTCAAATACAAGGTGAATATTGCAGCGGGCATGGATGTGTTCGGCGGCCGGGGCCATATCGAAGGCGCCATCGAATATCGAAATGCTGACGGCGTGGTGCAGTCTGCCCGGCCTATATTCGCAAACGGATTTAGCAGCTATAATACCGGCAGTACTCCAGACAAGCCGGTGACCAATGTTCAAAACGGCGGCCAGACCGTTTCGACGTTCAGCGGCCTCGTTTCCGGCTGCAACTGCGCGTATAACGGCTACGAGTTTGGTCAGCCCGGCATACTCACGCCCGCCAATCTGGGCGTCATCCCCGCGGGCCAGACCGCCATCGCAGTCGGCGGCGATGGCGCCACCGTCAAAAATGAATCGATCTATGGCGATACCCGCAACGCCTCGGCGTTCGGCCGCTTCAGCTATGACATCGACAAGGACACGACGTTCTTCACCCAGCTTTCGGTGACGCAGGCCAACGAATTCGGCTATTTCTTCCCGTCGCAGCAGGAGGCCAGCCGCCAGACCATCACCTATTACAAGAACAATCCCTTCCTGCCGCTGGCCACGCAGCAGATGCTGGGCGATAACAGCGCCACGGACCCCAACTGGGCGACCGACGGCACCAATACCTTCAAGGTGTCGGAATGGTATTCAGCCCAGAACCGTTCCAAAAATACCAACAACGTCACGCGCAACATCGTCTCGACCACCGGCGTGAACGGCCTGCTGTTCAAGGATTTTGCCTGGGAGGCGCATTACACCCATGGCGAAACCCGCCTCTCGACCTCCGGCATCAATAACGGCAACAACCAGTTCCATGACGCGGCGCAGGACGCGGTGATCGATCCCGCCACCCACAACATCGTTTGCTACAACGATACGGCGGCGGCGATCGCCCAGTATGGCAATCTTTATCCCGGGTGCGTGCCGATCAACACCTTCGGCAACAACGTGACCACCGACCAGCAGTTTGCCTATTGGAGTCGAACCACCCATTTCGCCGAAACCAATGCCATGGACGATATTGCCGCCGACATTTCCGGCAGCCTGTTCGACTTGCCGGCCGGTCCGGTCAAGGTGGCGTTGGCGGGCGAAATGCGCTGGCTCGACTATTCGATCGAATCCAATGCCTCGCCGACCGCGGTGGTCAATTGTACCGGCCTGCGCCTGTGCGGCAACGCCGCCGGCACCGGCCCCGTCAACCAGGCCACGGTCACGCAGACCTTGTGGGACAACAACACCCTGCCTTCCACCCATGCTTCTGAAAATGTGTGGGAGTTCTCGGGCGAAATCGGCGTCCCGATCCTCAAGAGTGTTCCGTTGGTCCAGAGCCTGGATGCCGACATTGCGGGCCGCTACACCAACTACAGCATTTCCGGCGCGGCGCAGACCTGGAAGGTCGGCCTGGACTGGCATGTGAACGACACGGTTCGCTTCCGCGGCACGACATCCGTCGACATTCGTGCCCCAACACTGAACGACCTGTTCTCGCCCACCATCTCCGCCAGCGGACCCTTCCTGGATCCCCTGACCAACTTCAACCCGGGCGGTATCCAGACCTTGTCCGGCGGCAACCCGGCGCTGGTGCCGGAAGCCTCGCGCACCTATACGGGCGGCGTGGTCCTGACGCCGAGCTTCATTCCCGGCCTGACGATGTCGGTGGACTACTACCAGATCAAGCTGAAGAACGCGATCACCACCATCAGCGGCAGCAATACGGCGATCGCCAATATCTGTATCGCATCCGGTGGCACATCGCCCTTCTGCTCCCTGTATGTGCGGCAATTCCCGTACACCGACACCGGGCCTGAAAACTATCCTCTCCTGCTCAAGAGCCAGAGCCTCAACGCGGCGTTTAACGTGACCGAAGGCGAGGACTACGAGATCGATTATGGTTTCGACGTGGCGGACGTGGCCTCCGACCTGGCGGGCCAGGTCAATCTGCGTGCCTTGCTGAATGTGTCCCCGGTGAACACCAGCAGCAGTTTCCAGGGTGCGCCGCTCACCTACACCACCAGTCCGAAAGGCCATGCCACGCTGTTCGCCAATTACGCGCTGGGTGACTGGAGTGTGGACGCCCAGTGGCACTGGTTCAGTGGCGGGACCAACATCGCCACCATCGGTGCCGGGCAGACGTTCTATGCCCAGCCCTATTATACCAGCTTCAGCACGACGGACTTCACCCTCACCAAGAAGATCACCTTCGACAGTGGCATGGTCATGTCCGCCTACTTCAACGTGCAGAATGCCTTCGACGACGTTCCGCCTTATACCGTCGGATCGTCTGGCAACCCTGGATCCATCTTCGGCGGCATCCCGCCAGGCGAAGACGTGATGGGCCGCTACTTCACCATCGGCGTGCGCGGCAATCTCTAAGCGCCGCACCGTCCCTTCTGTTTCGTGAATGTTTTCCGGGACCGCAGCTGCAGAGCTGCGGTCCTTTTTTTCAGGAAAGGCAAAGCGCCCGGCGAAATCAGGCCCTGCCGGCAGGCCTGCTCAGCGCGGCAGCATGGAGCCGGTTTCGACATAGCGCTGATGCCAGGACAGCGCCTCGTTCAGCAGGGTGGGGGATTGCTGGCCGTAGGACCCCACAATGGCGCGCCGGAAATAGTCGGCGAGCGCGTCGCGGTAGGTCGGGTGGGCGCAGTTCTCGATGATCACCCTGGCCCGCTGCTTCGGCGACAGGCCGCGCAGGTCGGCCAGGCCGCGTTCGGTGACGATCACCTGCACGTCCTGGGTGATGTGATCGACATGGCTGGCATGGGGCACGATGGACGAAATCTTGCCGCCCTTGGCCGTCGAAGGCGTCATGAAGATCGAGATGAAGGCGTTGCGGGCAAAGTCGCCCGAGCCGCCGATGCCGTTCTGGATGTAAGACCCCATGATCTGCGTCGAGTTGACGTTGCCATAGATGTCCGCCTCGATCAGCCCGTTCATGGCGATGCAGCCCAGCCGGCGGATCAACTCCGGATGGTTGCTGATCTCCTGCGGCCGCAGGATGATCTTGCCGCGGAATTCGGCCATGCGGTCGTTGAGCTTGAGCGCCGCGTCGGGGCTGAGCGAAAAAGCCGTGGCCGAGGCGACGTGCAGCTTGCCGCTCTCCAGAAGGTCCAGCATGCCGTCCTGGATGACCTCGGTATAGGCGGTCATGGTATCGAAGGGGGAATCCAGAAGACCGGACATCACCGCATTGGCGATATTGCCGACGCCCGATTGCAGCGGCAGCAGTCCCGCCGGCAAGCGGCCCTTTTTCACCTCATGCTGCAGGAATTCCAGCAGATGGCCGGCAATGGCCTTGCTGGTGGCATCGGGGCCGGCAAAGGGGGCATTGCGATCCGGCGTCGCGGTCTCGACGATGGCGACAATCTTGGCCGGATCGCAAAGCAGCACCGGCCCGCCGATGCGGTCATCTGTCCGGCTCAAGGGGATCGGCACACGGTGGGGCGGCAAGGCCGTGCCGTAATAGATGTCATGCATCCCCTCCAGTGCGTCGCTCTGCCAGGAATTTACTTCCAGGATCACGCGCTCGGCGCGGTCGAGCCAGGTCTTGTTGTTGCCGACCGAGGAAGACGGCACCAGCCCGCCATCCTCGCGGATGGCGGAGATTTCGATCACGGCGGTGTCCAGCGGCCCGAGGAAGCCCTGCCATGCGGCGGGCGCGACCTGGCTCAGGTGCATGTCCAGATATTCCATCGTGCCGCGGTTGATCTTCTCCCGCGCGACCGGGTCCGAATTGTAGGGGAGGCGGAATTCGATACCGTCGGCCTTGGCGAGCGCGCCATCCAGTTCCGGCCCGGTCGAGGCGCCGGTCCAGATGCTGACCTTGAAGGGCCGGCCCGCCGCGTGTTCCGCCTCGATGCGCCTGGCCAGGGCCATGGGCACCGCCTTGGGATAGCCCGAGCCGGTAAAGCCGCTCATGCCGATGGTGCTGCCCGGCAGGATCAACGCGGCCGCATCCTCCGCCGACATCACCCTGGCGGCCAGCGCCGCATTCCTGATCCGTCCGCCTGTCATTGTTCGCTCCATCAATGTGAATGTGCCGTCTTGCCGCCGTCCGTGGCGTCGGCGATTTCGTCTCCGAAACTCACCGCCTGCCAGCCGCCGCCCAGCGACTGATAAAGCGCGATCACCTGGCGCACGCGCATCTCGTCGCTCTGGGCCAACTGGTCCTGGGCTTCATACAAGGCATGCTGCGCGGTCAGCACCGTGAGATAGCCGGTCAGTCCCCTGGCATAGAGCGTTTCGGCATGATCCTCGGCGACCTGGCTGTCGGCGGCGGCGGCTTGCAGCGAGGCATGGCGGCGTTCCTCATTCTGGAAGGTGACCAGCGTGTCCTCCACCTCGCGGAAGGCGTTGAGCACGGTCTGGCGATAGGCGTCGCGATCCGCCTCGGCCACCGCCCGCGCTTCATCGACATGGGCGTCGCGCCGTCCGCCATCGGCGATGCTCTGGCTCGCCGAAAGGCCGATGGACCAGACCAGGCTGGCAGCCGAGAAGGCCTGGCTGAAATAGGAGGTGGTGGGCATCAGCATCAGCGGAATGGAGAAATGCGGATAAAGCTCCGACACCGCCACGCCGATGCGCGCGGTGGAGGCCGCCAGCCGCCGCTCGGCGCGGCGTATGTCGGGCCGCGCCGCCACCACTTCCGACGGCAGGCTCAGCGGCAGTTGCGGCGGCACCGGCACGGCGGGGCCGGGGGCGGCGAGTTTTGTTTCCAATTCTCCGGGAAAGCGCCCGGTCAACACGCTGATGGCATGGGTCAGGCGCGCCACCTGGGCGTCCAGGGTGGGGATCGCGGCCTGAGCATTTTCCAGCCGCGCCCGCGCCAGCCGTATTTCGGTATCGGTGGAAAGGCCGCGCGCAAAGGCCTTCTGCGCCAGGTCCAGGGCGCGGCGCGCCGCCTCGACATTGTGCTGGGCGATGACGATGCGCGCCTGGGCGGTGCGCAGGTCGGCATATTCCGTGGCCAGTTCGGACAGCAGTGTCACCAGGATGGCGCGGCGATCCTCGATCATGGCCTCGATGGTGTCGTCGGCGGCTTCCTCCGCGCGCCGTGTGCCGCCGAAAATGTCCAGCTCCCAGGAAGCATTGAAGCCGAAGGAATAAGTGCGGTACTGGCCAACGCCCGGCGGCCAGGTCAGGCTGGTGCTGGAATTGGACAGGCTGGCCAGCGCCCCCGCATCGATCTGGGGATAGTCGCCGGAGGCGGCGACGATGCGCTCGGCGCGGGCTTCCAGCAGCCGCTGCCGGGCGATCTTCAGTTGCAGGTTGCCGGCGATCACGTCATCGACCAGTCCCGTCAGCACGGGATCATGGAATTCCAGCCACCAGGCCTGCAGGGATTGCGCGGCGCGGGCATTGGCGTCGGTGATCTTCTGCTCGGTCCAGCCGGGCGGCAGATCAAGCTTGGGCTTCTGGTAATCCGGGCCGACGGTGGTGCAACCCGTAAGCAGCGCGGCGGCCAGAAGTGGGCGCAGCCGTTTCACAGATAATCCTCCAGCCAGCCCAACAGGCGGCCGCGCGGCGCGTGCTTCCCGTCGCCGACCGAGACCGAAGCGGTCATGCCCGCCGCCAGGGTGACGCCCTGCGGCACATGGTCGATGGCGATGCGCACCGGCAGGCGCTGGGCCAGCCGTACCCAGGTGAAGATGGGATTGACGTTGGGCAGGCCCTGGCTGTTCGCCGCGTCGTTGCTGTCGCCGATGCCGCGGCCCAGGCTTTCGACATGGCCGCTGAGGGCTGTGTCATAGCCCATCAGCTTGATGCGCGCCGGGGCGCCGGGGCGGATGCCGGCCAGCTTGGTTTCCTCGAAATAGCCGGCGACCCAGAAGGAATCGGAATCGATCACCGCGATGCCGGGCTGGCCCGCATTGGCATATGCGCCGGGGCGCAGGCGCAGATGGGTGACATAGCCGTTGGCGGGGGCATAGAGCACCGTGCGTTTCAGGTTCAACTGGGCGACATCCAGCGCCGCGCGCGCGCCTTCCAGGGTGCTGCGCGCCACCGCCGCGGCATTGGCGAAACGGTCCTGGTCTTCCGACGACACCACGCCGGCAAGTCCCTGGCGGCGGCGCGCGTCGGCCTGGCGCAGCCGCAGGTCCTGCGCGGCGGCGTCATATTGCGCCTGGGCCTGGGCCTGGGCCAGGCGATAGCGTGTGGGATCGATCTCGAACAGCACATCGCCCTTGTGGACGAACTGGTTGTCGATGGCGCGCACCGCCACCACGGTTCCGGGCACTTCCGGGGCGACATCGATCACCTGCACCAGCACGCGGCCGTCGCGCGTCCAGGGCGCCACCATATAGATGCGCCACAGGTCGATGACCGCCAGGACGGCAAGCGCCACGATCAGCAGCGTTGCGGCCAGGCCAAGGAGGAATTTCAGTCGAGACATCGCGGCACCTAAAAGAAGCGGACGAGCAGGTAGAGAAGACAGAGGAACAGGGCGACCTCGAACAGCGCCGGATGCCAGACCCGGGCGAGAAGCCCGCTGCGGCCCAACACCATGCGGCAGGCCAGGAACAGGATCGCGCTCAAGACGCCATAGACGGCAATCGGCGCCAGCAGCACGCCCGCGATATGCACTTCGCCGATCATGATGTTGCCTTCGTCGCGAAGAAGCCGCGATGCGCCGTCACCAGCCGGCCCAGATCGTCGAGCGCCCCGGCCAGGCGCAGCACGGCCAGGGGCGTTTCCTCCGGCGTCTGATCTTTCCGCGCAACGAGAGCGGCGGATTCGGTCAATGCCGCTGCCGATGCCTTGTCGGGCGCGCTCAGCAGATGACCGAAGGCCGTCCGCACCCGCGCGGCGGCGGCGCGGGCGGGCGTCGGCAGGCTGGGTTCGAGGTCGCGCAGCGCCAGCAGGTGCCGCCCCACCAGGACGGCGGCGGTGGCGCTTTCCAGCGCCGCGGCGCGCCGTTCGGGGAATTCGGCCAGGCGGCCGGACAGGCGCAGGATCTTCTGGTGTTGCAGGTGCTCCCAGACCAGGCGCGGCGGAGTCCTGCGTCCGCTCGCCAGCCGCCACACCGCGTTGCGGATGGAATGGGCCAGCACCAGCGTCTCCTTCTCCGCATTGGGCGGCAGCAGCACACGGAAGGACAGCGCGGCGAAGACGCCCGCGAGCACATAGGCCACGGCGCTGTTGAGGGTGGCGGACAGATCGAAGCGCGGCGGATTGAGCGGCGCCACCAGCGTCATGAAGGTGACCAGATAGCCAATGCCGATCATGGCGATGCGCGGCCGGCGGGAGAGCAGGATGCCGGCGGCGAGAAAGGGCGCCAGCGCCGCCATCAGCAGGGGAAAGCCGCTGATCTGCGGCAGCACCAGCTGGGCACAGACCAGGGCGGCGACGGCCGCCAGCATGGTGCCCCACATGAATTGCACGCTGCTTTTGGCGGCGCTGTCGGTCTGGGAGATCAGGGCGCAGATCGGACCCAGCAGCGCCACCATCGCGCCGCCGTCGGGCCAGCGGCTGACGATCCAGAACAGCCCGGCCAGCGCCACGGCGATGGCGGCGCGCAAACCGTTGCGCAAGGCCGTGACGGGATTGACATAGAAGCGCACGCGATAGGGCAGTTCGATCCGCACGCCATCCTGCAGCGCCTGAAGTCCCGCCAGCGCGGTGTCGAATTGCGACAGCAGCGCCACGCCCTGGCTCAAGGCCGCCAGCGCGCCCGCGTCGCGGCTGGCCTGCGCCTCGGCCTTCAGGCCCGCGATGGCGTCGCGCATCTCCTGGCGCAGCGGCACCGCGCGCGTTCCGGGTTTCATCGCCGCCAGTTGCGCCAGCGCGCCGCCTATCAGCCGCCCCGGCTTGCCGTCCGGCAGCGCATGGATCAGCGTCACCGCATGCGGCCCGCCGGTCAGCACCGCGAAAATCTCGGCAATCGCCAGGCGCAGGTCGTCCTTGTAGCGGGCAAAGCCGGCATCCTCGGCGGCGGCGAATTCCACCACCTGATCGAGCGCGCCCAGCTCCGCCGTCAGGCCATGGCGTGCCGCGACGGTGTCCTGCGGCCGGCCGCTTTGCGCCGCCTGGTCGAGGAGCGCGGCCGCCCGCGCCACCAGGCTGGCCACGCCCTGTTCCAGCCGCATCCGGCCGGGGCCGGTGTCGGTGACCAGGAAGACGAAAGCGGTGGCCAGCACGCCGATCACCACCACCGCCAGGCGCGCCATGGCGATGTCGAAAATGCGTTCCGGGGCATTGACCGCGCCCAGCGCGATCAGCGTCACCGTATAGCCGGCCAGCACCGCGCCATAGCCGCGATTGTAGCGCAGCAGCGCGCCGGCGAAGGTGCAAACTCCCACCCAGGCGGCGGTGGCCAGCACGAACAACACCGGCGCCTGCACGAAGACCGCGACGATCACGACCGCGGCGACGGCGCCTACAAGGCTGCCCAGGATACGCCACACGCTCTTGGAGACGATGGCCCCGCGCGAGACGTTCATCAGCACAAAGACGGTGGTGCCGGCCGAATAGGGCGTCTCCAGCTCCAGCGCATAGGCGACATAGATGGCCAGCGCCGCCGCCGCCAGCACCCGCGCGGTATAGGCAAAAGCGGGCGAGGGACGCGGCAGGGCCTGCAGCAGGCGCTCCGCCGGATAGGCCAGGCTGGTCATGGCTGCGGCGCGTCCGCAAGGTCGGCCATCGCCGCCCCGATCTGCGCGAAGACCCGCTTGCAGGTGGCGATGTCGGCATCGGAAATGCGCTGCAGGATGCGGTTGCTGATGCGGTAATAGACGACGGCCAGGTGCTTGTAGGCTGCCCGTCCGGCGGGCGTCAGGTGCAGGGTCTTGGCGCGGCGGTCATCGGCTTCGTCACGGCGCTCCACCAGTCCCTGGCGCTCCAGCGCATCCAGCAGCCGCACCAGCGAGGGGCTCTCGATGTCCATGGTGGCGGCCAGGTCCTTCTGGCGCATGCCGTCGCCGAAACGCCCCAGATAGAAGAGCGGCCGCCATGTCGCGTCGGTCAGGCCGAACTGCTGCATCGCCACATCCATCTGGCGGCGCCAGGCCTGCCCCAGCCGGAACAGGCTGCGGCCGAAATCCTCGGTGCCGGGACGTGGCGCCATTGGGGGATGCCTCCTTATAGGAGGCTAATAGTTAGCATGCTAATGTTATCATGCCAAGCCGCCACTCCGCGCGGCGGGGCGCGGGGCGGGGTTGCAGAAATCGCAGGCGCCGCCGCCCCGGCAAATCAGCCGCTTGCCGCGACCGTGACGCCTGACATCAGTGCGGCGCCGGCAGGGGTTCCGCCGCATTGGGGGTATTGAGAATGTCCAGCGCGACCAGCGCCTTTTCCGGCCGGCACTGGCTCTCGGATGGCGCGGGCAGGCTGGCGCGCAGGGTTGCGAGTTCCGCGCGCGCGGCGGCGAGGTCGGCCTGATAGGCGGCGGTGGTGCGAATGGCGGAAAGGGTTGCGGAAGCCGATGTCCGGCCGGCTTCGACGGCGCTGGCGTTATGTACCCCGCAGACGATGCGGCTTTCGCCATAGGCCCGGCCGCGCGCCAGTATCGCCGCGGCATGCTCCGGCATCAGCTCCGCCAGGATGCTGGCCCAGGTCCAGCCGATGGTGGTGTGCCCGGAGGGATAGTCGTAACTGTCCGCCACCTCGGCGCGCGGCTGGCAGATCGCGCCATGGTCAATGAAGAAAGGGCGCAGGCGCTTGAAATGGTCTTTCGCGATGGCGGTTTCGGCGTCGGTGTCGGCGGCGGCGCGCGACAACAGCTGCGTCAGTTTTGGGGCGGCCTTCGGCGTCAGGTCCAGACCCATGGCGCAAGCGAAGTCCTGCATCAGGCTTGCGGCATCGGTTCGCACATCGCCGGTCGCCATCGCCCAGCGGGGCGAGCCCACCAGGCTGCGGGTTTGCCGGAAGATACTGCGGTCGGCCTGGTAGCGGGCGGTGCCGGCCAGAGGCGCGGCCGGCAGCACCGCGGCAATGTCGAAGGCATCGCGGTCGATATAAGCCTTTTCGCCGGGACCGGCGTGCGCCGCGAACGCAACGAGCGCCAGGATCGCCGGTATCAACACCAGCGTTGGAAAGATGAAGCCGCTCGTCCTGTCTGGTGCGGTCATGGTGTCCTCGCAACGTAATTTTTCATCAGCCTGCGACCTGGGTGGCAAAGAGCAGCGTGGCCGCGCCGCAGAGCGTGGCGATGGTGGTCAGCAGCTTGGGATGGGCGTGATGGCTCTCCGGCAGCAGATCGCTGGCCCCGATGTAAAGAAAGAAGCCGGAAAACAGCGCCAGGATCAGCGCCGTCGAGGATTCGGGCAGATTGACGAGCAGGCTCGCGCCCGCGCCCAGAACCGGCGCGGCGGCGTCCATCACCAGCCAGCGCAGGGCCATGCGGCGGTCGCCGCCATTGCGCACCACCACATTCACCGTATTGAGGCCATCGGAAAAATCGTGCACCAGGACGGCGATGGCCACCACGATGCCGACGGCCTGGCTGGCCTGGAAGGCGATGCCGATGGCGAAGCCGTCCAGGAAGCTGTGGGCGGAGAAGCTGCCGGCCCCCATCCAGCCGCGCGTATGGTTGTGATGGCAGTGCTCGCCTTCGCCGGCGGTGTGCAGCATCACGGCACGGTCGATCAGGGTGTAGAGAAAGAACCCGGCCGCGCAGAGCAGCATGATGGTGCGGGAGCCCCAGACGGCGCCGGTTTGCAGCGCCTCCGGCATCAGGTCGAAGAAGGCGACGCCGATCACCGCCCCGGCGCTGAAGCCCAGCACTAGATGCAGCCGGTCCTTGAGCGCGATTGCAAAAAGTCCGCCCACCATGGTGGCCACGAAGGCGGCGCAGGCGATGGCAAGGATCAGGATGGCATGCTGCATCGTTAATTCCCCGCCGCCCGGTCCTGGAATTTCAGCAGGCGCCCGGCATTCGCCATCACCGCCAATGTTCCGGCATTGTGCAGTATCGCCGCCACCAGCGCGCCGCTGGCGCCGAAGATGCCCGCCGCCGCGATGCCGATGACCACGGCGGTCCAGCCCAGCCCGACCCCGACATTGATCAGGATGGTGCGGCGGCAGCGGCGGCTCAGCCGCACACAGGTGCCCAGCCGCCGCAGGTCGTTGGTCATCAGCACCAGGTCTGCCGACGCCAGCGCGACGTCGGTGCCGCGCGCGCCCATCGCCACGCCCACCGCGCCGACCTTCAAGGCCAGCGCATCGTTGATGCCGTCGCCCACCACCATGGTGCGGTAACCGGCCTTGGCCTCGGCCTGCACGAACTGCATCTTTTCGTCGGGCAGGGCCTCGGCGCGAACTTGCGTGATGTCCAGGGTGCGCGCGACGCGCTCCGCCTCGGCCCGCCGGTCGCCGGTGATCATGATCTGGTGCGAAAGTCCCAGCTGCCGCAATTCTTGCAGGGCCTCGCGCGCTTCCACCCGCACCTGGTCGGCCAGCAGCACCCAGCCCCAGAATTTCCCGCCCTTGGCAACGCCCGCCACGGGGCCCCGGTGATCGGCGGGCGCGGGAGAGGTCCTGATGCCCAGGCTTTCGAACAAAGCGGCGCGTCCCAACGCAACCGTTTCGCCGCCCAGTATGCCGGTGATGCCCAGGCCGCGGGTCTCCTTGAAGTCGGTGACCGCAAGCCTTTCGCCTTCCGGCACGGCCTGTCCGACGGCGCGGCTGACGGGATGGCTGGAGGCCGCGCCCAGGCTGCCGGCCAGGCGGATCAGGGATGTGTCGGCAATTCCGGTCTCCGCCGCCACCGCCACCAGATGCAGTTCGCCGGTGGTCAAGGTGCCGGTCTTGTCGAAGACCACGGCATCGACATTGGCGAGTTGCTCCAGGAAGGCCGAGCCCTTGACCAGTATGCCGTGGCGGCTGGCCACCGCGATGGCGGCGATGGAGGTCGCGGGCGCCGCCAGGACCAGCGCGCAGGGACAGGACGCCACCAGCACCGCCAGCGCGCCCATGGTGCTGCCGGTCAGGAACCATAGCGACGCGGTCAGCAGCAGCACGAAAGCCATGTAGCCGCCGGCATAGCGTTCCAGCAGGCGCGTGACCGCCGGCTTGATGTTTTCGGCGTCCTGCATCAGGGCGATGACGCGGCCCAGGGTGGTTTCGCCGCCGACATGCGAAACACGGATATTCAGCAGCCCGTCGAGATTGATCGAACCGTTGAAGACCTCGGTGCCGCTTGCCACCTCCATCGGCACCGATTCCCCCGTGATCGAGGCGGTATCCACGCTGGAAGTCCCCGACACCACGACGCCGTCGGCGGGAATGCGGTCGCCGGCGCGCACTTCGATCACGTCACCGCTCTGCAGCGCGGTCGCGGCGATTTCCGCGATCTCGCCATTCGCGCCCAACCTCCGGGCGGTGCTTTCGGTCAGGGTGGACAGCGCCCGGATCGCTTCCTGCGATCCCAGCAGCGAGCGCTCTTCCAGGATATGGCCCACCATCATGATCAGCGGCAGAAGCGTCGCGGTGATGAGGTCGCCGCTGGCCCAGGCCGCGATGAAGGCCAGCGCGATCAACTGGTCGGTGATGCCGTGCAGGTCGGGAGAGCGCAGGCTGCGCCAGGCCGTCTGCAGCGCCGGGACACCCACCAGCACGGCGGCGACTCCCGCGATCAGCTGCGCCACATCCTTCTGCGCCGGCGCGATGGTTTCCAGCGCGACCGACAGGATCAGGGCGCCGGCCGCCGCCAGCGACAGGCTGAGGCGCCAGGCCAGGGCGCGCTGTTCGGGGGCGCTGAGAAGCACCGGCTCATGCACGGCCGAATGGGCATGGCTCATGGCGTGGCCCCCGGCAACAGCAGCCGCGCGGTGCCGTCCTTTGCCACCACTTCGACATGACCGGCCTTCTTCAGAATGGGGCCGATGCGGTCATAGTAGAGCCGCGACATCTGCATGCCGCGCGACATGTCGGCATTGGCCTTGCCCAGCGCCGCGATGGAGGCGGTGGCGACGGTCGCGCCGGAGACGCGTTCCTCTGCCGCCGCCGTCGCATTGGTGGTGATGCGGTCCTTGCTCTGGTTGGCTTCCTGCATTGCCATTTCCGCGCCGGTGTGGGCGCCGGCGATGGCCTGCTCGGCTTCCTGGGTCACCACCAGCACCTCGTCGAACGCGTTCTTGGCGCCGCCGGGTATGGCGGGCACCAGGTCCACCCGGCTGACGGTGATGCCCAGGCCCGCGCCCTTGTCGGCCAGATCCTGCAGGCGGCGGTTCACGGCATTGACCAGATCGCCGCGCAGCCTTTCGCGGCGCGCGGCTTCGGCATTGCGGGCGGCGATCTCGGGACGCGCGACCAGCACGGTATCGAGGTCGCGCGCCGCCAGCGCATCCACCGTGCTGGCGATGAACAGCCGTTGCAGGGCCGGCCCGACATGGTCGGCGGCGACCATGTAAGCCTCGGCGTCATTGATCTGGTAGAAGACCTGGGCGACCAGATGCACCACGCTGGAATCGCCGGTCAGCAGGAAGCCGCCGTTCAGCCGCGCCGTATCGCTGGGCGAAAAGCCGAAGGTCGAGGTCATGAAGCTTTCCTTCTCGCTGTCCAGGAAGCGCGCGATGGGGAGCTGGATCTGCCGCGCCGCCGCCGGCACCAGCACGACCTGCTCGATGGGCTTGGGCCAGGCCAGCAGCAGGCCGGGGCCTTGCACCCGCGCTATCGCGCCAAACCGCACCACCACCGCCTGGCTGTCGGGCGGCACCTGGCGGATATTGGAGACCAGCCAGCCGATGGCGATCACTACCGCGCCCAGCAGCAGGAAGCGGAAGGACAGTGCCACCGCCTGGCCCCAGGGACCGACATCACGCATGTCTTCGGCGGCGCTGCTCATCTGGACCGCCTTGCGCCGCTGTCGCCGCCGGGCCCTTCCACCAGGGCGCGGAAGGGCGCCGCATCGCTGCGCAGGATGAGCGTCGTGCCCGACCCGATCGCCGTGTTCAGGGAGTCCAGCGAACGCAGCATGGTGTAGAGCGACGGATCGCTGACATAGGCCTTTTTGTAGATGTCGGCGGCGGCGATGCGCGACTTGGCCTCGATGTCGGCGACATCGGATTTGGCCTGGGCGACGATCACGCGCGAATCGCGGTCGGCGTCGGACTGGATCTGGGCCGCCAGGCGCTGGCCTTCCGCCGAGCGCTGCGCCGACACGGTCTGGCGTTCGGCCCGCATGCGGTCGATGGTGGCGGTGAGGGTGGCGCTGGGAAGGGTCAGCCGCTCCAGCCCCACCTGGCGCACGGTGATGCCATAGACGCGCAGCGCCTGTTCGTCGATGCGCTTCTGCAGCGCCGCCTCGAAGGCCGCCAGCCTGATCTTGGAAACATCGGTGTTGACCAGGCTGGCAAGGTCATAGCTGCTGGCGGTGATTTCCAGCGCCGAGCCGGTGAAGCTGCGCAATTGCTCGGCCGCCACGGCGGGCTGGTTGCGCACGGCGCGCAGGAACTGGCGGACGTGCTCGGGATCGTTCGGGATGCTCCAGGCGATATAGGCCTGCACCAGGATACGCAGCCCGTCGCGCGTGCCCACGTCATGCAAGCCGCTGGAGGTGGTGCGCAGCCGCAAATCCACCGGCACCACGCTGTCTATCGGCGCCGGCAGCTTCAGCGCCAGGCCAGGCTCCACGATCACCCGCACCGGATCGCCGAAGCGGGTGATCACCACCGCCTCGCCGGGGCTGACCTGCACCAGGCAGGCCGAGGCCAGCAGCGCCAGCACCACCACGGCGGCGATGAGGAAGCGGCGGCTGTACCAGAAGGCGGGATCGTGATCGCCATCGCCGCCGTGATGATGGTGGTGATGGCCGTGCCCATGGCCGTGCCCGTGATCGTGATGATGGGTATGCGCCATGGCTGCCTCAGTTATCGTCGTCGTTCATGGTGGGGGGCGGAGTCGAAGCGGAACCCGGCGGCCGCAGGTCCAGGGTCGGCATCTGGCCCGCCGGGATGCGCGTATCCAGCACGGTCAGCGCCGTGGAGGGGTGTACCGCCTGGTTGATGGCCGACAGGCGGCGCTCGAACAGGAAGGCCGCGCCATCCTGGTGATAGGCGGTGACATCGCCCGCGAACAAGGCGGTGTCCACCTTGGCCTGGTTGACGGTTTCCGCGGCGGCGGCGGCGGCGTCATCGCGCATGCTGGTGGCCTGGGATCGGGACCGCAGCACGGCGCGGGCGGCATCGCCGCGCGCCGTCGCCACTTCGGTGACGGAACGGATGGTGGCCGCCTGCACGTCCTGATAGGCGGTGGCGGCTTCCGCGGGCGGATGGATCGCTTCCACGACAACGCCCAGCACATCGATGCCCGATGCCAGCACATTCAGCCGGGATTGCAGTTCGCGCTGGAAGCCGCGGATGAACTGTTCGCGGTTCTGGCCCAGGATGTCGGGGATGGTGTAGCGCGCGAAATAGCGGGCCAGCATGCGCCCGGCGGCGGCGCGGATCAGCGCATCGGGTGCCTCGATGCTGTAGGTCGCATCCATCGCGGCCCGATCGGAAAGGCCCACGCGATACAGGATCTGCAGGTCGATATTGACGATCTCGAAGGTTTCCTGCCCGTTGCGGTTGCTGGCCACCAGATAGCTGGCTTCGGAAGGATGGGACGCATCCCACAAGCGTTCGGCGCTTTCCGGCGGCGGTCCTTCAATGTCGCCGGAAGGCGTCGCCGGGCCGGAGGTTTCCGCCACGCCGCCGCCTTCCGCCGGAAAGACAATCGGGATCTCGCGCACCACGCCATACTCGACCGGCTTCAGGATGCCGAGCGGCCATGGCAGGTGAATATGCAGTCCGGAATGAAACACCGCCTGCGGCCGGCCGAAGGCTTCGTAGACGGCGCGCTGGCTGATATCCAGCGCCGTCAGTCCCGTCATCAGCCAGCCCGCGATCGCCAGGCCCAGCAGCGCCGGACCCGCCGCGCGGCGGATGAATCCCAAGGCCCAACTGCGGCCCAGGTCGATGCCGAACTGGCCGCTGACCGACGCGCTCATCGCGCTGAGGCTTGGCTTCTGCAGCCGCAGCAGCCCCGCCGCCAGGCTTTCGGCGCGGCCGCGCCGCGTTTCGAGCGGCGGCAGCGGCATGAAGAAATAGCCGGCGTTGCGCAGCAGGATTTCGCCGGCTATCAGCGCGGTCAGCAGGGCGGCGGCATGCTCCAGCGGTGTCCACCAGGCCAGCTGAAGCCAGCGGCAAAGAAACGCCAGCGCCAGCAGCAGCAGGTTTGCCAGGATCAGCCGCAACAGCAGCGCAAGCGGCCCGGATTCCACGGCACGGCGTTCCGGCATGGCCGAGAACTGGCGTTCCAGCACCAGCAACGGAAAACACAGGCCGATCAGGCTGCCGAACACCCACTGGTCCCATCGCACGGAAGGATCGGGCGGTGTGAGTTTCCAGACTTTATAGTCCAGGAACAGCGCCGCCGCGGCGGCCGCCAGCATCAGCCCCAGGGGCAGCCAGTCGCCACGCCAATCGATATTGGCGATGGCCTCGCGGGCGCGGTCCAGCCGGTTGCGCAGCCATTCCAGCGCGGGCGGCAGGCGGCCGGCGCCGCGCCGCGTGAATGTCAGCCTGGGCGAAGGCCCGCGTTCGCGGGCGCGCGCCGTGAACCAGGCCGCCAGAAATCCACCGGCCGCCAGAACCAGCGGCGCGGCAGCCTCAAGACAGAGCTTGGCCAGCCAGGGCGGCAGCCCGGCGCGATAGCGCACGAGCGCGCAAAGGCCGCCCGCGATCAGGAGCAGGGCAAGCCCCGGAAGGAATTCCGGGCGGGGCGCGCGTGGCGCTCCCTGAGGCAATGGAATCTTCAAGATGAAACCCCTAGACGCCGTTACGCGGCAACGGGCGCGCGAACATGCGTATGCAATGCATCGGAGCGGTGAAACCGCGGATGATGGCTAGAGGCGGGGCGGGGCGCGGCTTTGCCGGTTATGGCCCGGAAAGACGGACCATTTCGCGGGAATGACGCCCCAGACGAGCGTTTCCTGCGTGAGGGAGACAACAATCAGCGTGGTGAAGAGCGGTGCGATGAAGGCCCCGCCATGGCTGACCGCCTGACAGAGCGGGCAATCGCCGACGTCGTCGGGCGCGGGCGCCTTGCGCGGCGCGGCCTGCTCGCCGCCGTGGCTGAATATCTTGGCCGACGCGGCCGAAGGCGGGTTCGCGGCCTGGTGGATATGGGTTTGCGCGATCAGCGACAGCCAGAAGAAAGACAAAGTGGCCAGCACGGCGACAGCCCGGCGCCACGGCGCAATCCGTTGCGCCGTCTGCCCGACCGTGAGCTTGAAAGGAGCCACCCGCACGCGCCTGTCCCGTTTATCCGCTCCGATGATAGGCGCGGTCCTCGCGAAAAGGCAAAGCGATTCCGCGACGCGGCAGGACTCATCTTGCTTTTCCAGGCTCGCATGGGACATTGCGCCATCGCAGGATTGGCCAATGGTTCCCACCCCGCCGCATCTGGACGTCTATTACGCCTCGACCTGCGCGCCTTGCCGGCTGGAATTGCCGGTGCTGGCGGCGGCCAGGGGCGCCGATATCCGCATCCTGATCGTCAGCGAGGAAGCGCGGGCCCGCGAAGATATGGCGGCAGTCTCGGCATCCCTGGCGCAAACGGCGCGCCTGGCCGCCGGACGATCCCCTCGCGACCGGCTGCGGCGCGCCGGGGACGATGACGGCATACTGCCCTTCACGCGCGTGGCGCGCGCCGACGGCAGCGCCTGCGGCGCCTGGCGCGGCCTTCTCACCCGCGCGCGCATCTTAAGCCTGCTGGCGGCCTGCCGCGTCCGCTAGCGAACCTGGGTCGCGGCGACCTGGAAGAACATGCCTTTTTCGCCATTGTTTATCAGCGCCAGCGGGCCGGTCACGGTGACGACCTTGTCGGTCCATGGGATCGGCTTTGGCGCGATCACTTCCACCACCTCGTTGGGCTCGCCGGGCGGGCAGAACATGCAGACCGGCGTATTGCGGGTCAGCAGGAAATGCCGGGTATGGTCGGAACCGTCGAGCGGCAGCACGAAACCGTTCACCGTGATCGGCGTGCCCGCCAGCGCCCTGATTTCCGGCGTTACGGCGATGCTGTAAAGGCCGGAACGGTTGTTGTAGCTCACCTTGCTCTTGAGGAATTTTGTCCAGACCGGGCTCAGGGCCTTGGGCAATTGTGCCTGGGCGGCGCGTTCGTCGGCGGGCTGGCCGATGGGGCCTTGAATGGCGATCTTCTCGCTGCGCATGGCGCAAAACAAAATGCTGAGGGGCAGGATTGCCAGCAGTTTCACGATTTTCATGAACGGAGAACCTCCTCGACAGGTGTGGTGGCGGCACGAATGGCGGGAAACAAGGCGGTGAAGAGTGCGACCGCCATGGCGCCGCCGGCGATTGCGATCAAAAGCGTGGCGTCAACATGGGGGTGCAGGGTCAGGCCCGTCTGGCCGGCCAGGACATGGACGGCAATGCCGAGTGCGGCGGCGGTGAATGCCAGCCCCAGCACGACCGAACCGGCGGCGATCAGGGCGGCTTCGCAGAACGCCACGCCCGCGAGCGCCGCCGGTCCCGCGCCCAGGACGCGCAGCAGCGCCAGGTCGCGGGTGCGTGCGTTCATGGTTGCCATCAGCGATGCCGCCGCCCCCGCCGCCGCGATCAGCACCAGCAGCAGGCCCAGCGCCGTCGCGGCATAGGTGAGGGGGCGCGCATAGCCCATCAACCGCGCGATCTCCAGCGATGGCGATCCCGCGCTCAGGGCCGGATCGGCGTCCACCAGCCGCGGCAGCAGCATCATCGCCACCGGGCTTTTGTACGACGCCACCACGGCGGTCGCGGCATCGGGCAGGTTGACATAGGTTTCGGTGATGCCGGTCTGTGCCGCTTCGTCCTCGGCGTGCATCTTGTGGATGTAACGCACGGTGGCGATGTCGCAGAGCACCAGACGGTCGAGCACCGAGCCGGTGGGCGCCAGAATCCCGACCACCAGATAGGGGAACTGGGAATGCATCTCGCCGCCGGCGGCAAGGCCGTGCGCGCCGACGAAGCGATCGCCAATGCCGAGGTTCAGGGCCTTCGCCGCCTGCGCCCCCAGCACCGCTTCCAGCGGTTTGTGCCAGATGCGGCCGCGCGCGATACCGGCGCGATACACCGACAGAAGGTCGGGCGTGGTGCCGACGATACGCACGCCTTCGACATTGTCGCCCAGCGCGATAGGCGCCGCCACCCGCACCAGCGGATGACGGCCCAGCGCCATCGCGGCTTTCTCGGAAACAAGACCGCGCGGATCGGAAACATGCAGCGCACAGCACAAGACCAGGTCCAGCGCCGAGCCTTTGGGGCCGACCACCAGGTCCACGCCGCCCCAGGCCTGTTCGGCGGCCTCGGGCAATGCCTCGAAGCCGGAAAAAGCCAGGCACACGGCGGTCACGCCCAGCGCCCCCACGATCATGGCGAGCAGCGCCTGGCCCCAGCGGCGGCGCAGATAGGAAAACGCCAGCATCATCATGCCGCGATCTCCGCGATCGCCAGGATGTGATCCATCCGGTTCAACACCCGGCGGTCATGGCTGGTGATCAAAAGCGCGGCCCCTTGTTCGGCGGCCACGTCCGTCAGCAGCTCCAGCATGGCGGCGGTGTTTGCGTCGTCCAAGGCGCTGGTCGGCTCATCGGCCAGGATCACGCTGGGGCGGTTGAACAAGGCGCGCGCCACCGCGGTGCGCTGCGCCTGGCCATGGCTGATGCGGTCGGCACGATGCCGGCGTATCGCCGTCAGGCCGAGGCGGGAGAGCAAAAGCCCGGCGCGCGCCGAATCCGGCGGCAGCCCGGCGCAGCGTGCCGCCAGCAGGATATTGTCCTCCACGCTGAGGGCATCGACCAGGTGGAAGGACTGAAAGATCAAGCCGATGTGACGGCCGCGGTAGCGGTCCCGCGCGGAACGCGACAGCGCCCAGGGATCGGCGCCGTCTATCGCAATCGCGCCTTCCGCCGGCGGACGCATCAGCGCCAATGCCATCAGCGCCGTCGTCTTGCCGGAACCGGAAGGTCCTATCAGGGCGGCGGTCTCGCCCGGACCAAGACCGAAGTCCGGCACGCGCGCGATATTGCGGCCGCCCCGCGCCAGCACAAGGCCGGCGCCGCGAATGCGCGGCGCGGCCGGATCGGTATTCTGCATGATTATGCTCCGTACACGGATTTATCCGTGCTGCGGTGATGGTTTCGAAAGTTGACGGAGAAATTGCCGGTCTTAGCGGCGCGGTGGTCCGCGGCTGTACCAGCCCATGAAGGGCCTGGCGCGCAGCAAGGGCAGGGTCCAGACCTGTGTTGCGGGCCCGGATTCGCCAGCGAACGCAATAACTTGTGCGACAGGGAGCAGGAACGATCCGCTTGTCGCCATCGCCTGGCAAAGCGGGCAGGCCGTTTCCTGGTCGGCGGGCAGGACAGGCGCGGATGCGGCATGCCGGAGCGGTGCGAAATGCAGCGCCACGCCATGAACATGCGCCTGCACGGCGCAATTGGCGATAAGAAGCAGGGCGGCGGCGAAAAGGACGCAGAACCGGCGGGCCAGAGAGACCCGTTCCCGCAATTGTAGAGAGGTTGAGGCGAGAGTCATCCGCACACAGCCGGTTTTGCCGCGACAAGCTCTAGGCCTTATCGCGGTTCAGTTCAACGGTTAACGCGAATTGATGGGAGAGATGACCATGTCTTAAGCCGGCGTAACCCGCCTTTCCATTGACAGGGCAAGGCCGGCGCATCAATCGTCGCGCTGCTTGAAGGATGCAAAAATGCGAACCGGACAAATCCTTGCCGCTGTGTTGATGGTTTTCGCAGCTTCGGTTGTCGCGGCCCCGGGTGCGTCCGAAGCGGCGCCCAGGCCTGCCTTGCCGCCATCATCGGTGTTGCGCGCGACCTTGCCCAATGGGCTGCGTGTCGTGATCGTGCGCAACAGCCTGGCGCCGGTGGTGGCGACCGCGGTGAACTATCTGGTCGGGTCGGATGAGGCGCCCGAAGGATTTCCCGGCACCGCCCATGCGCAGGAACACATGATGTTCCGGGGCAGCGCCGATCTCTCGGCCGACCAGCTTGCCAACATCGGCAGCGCCATGGGCGGCAGTTTCAACGCCAATACCCGCGAGAGCCTGACGCAATATCTCTATACCGTGCCCAGCGAGGATATCGACATCGCCCTGCATATCGAGGCCTCGCGGATGCGCGATGTGTCCGACAGCCAGGAAAGCTGGGACAAGGAGCGCGGCGCCATAGAACAGGAAGTGGCGCAGGATCTCTCCAGTCCCTTCTACCGGCTTTATGCGCAGATGCGCGAAAAGCTGTTCGCGGGTTCCTTCTATGCGCATGACGCGCTGGGCACCAAGCCGTCCTTCGACCGCACCAGCGCCGCCATGCTGAAGAATTTCCATGACGCCTGGTATGCGCCCAACAATGCGATCCTTGTGATCGTCGGCAATCTCGATCCGCGGGAAACGCTGGCGCGCGTGCGCGAGCAGTTCGGCTCCATCCCATCCAAGAAGCTGTCGCCCCGGCCCGTACTGAATCTGGCGCCTGTCGTTCCCGGCAAGCTCGAACTGGCGACGGATCGGCCCAGCATGACGCAGATCGTTGCGTTGCGCCTGCCGGGCCTGGACAGCCCCGATTATCCGGCGCTGGAAATCCTGTCCGATGTGCTGGGCAGCCAGCGCGCCGATCTGTATGGCCTGGTCGTGCAGGGGCGGGCTCTCTCGGCGGAGTTTTCGATGGACCCGCTGCGCCAGGCCGGCATCGGCTATGCCGCCGTGTCTTTTCCAGCGGATGGCGATGCCGGCGACATGGATGGGCGCATTCGCGCCATCCTGAGCAAAGTCGCGGCCCGGGGCGTGCCGGCCGAACTGGTCGCCGCCGCCAAGCAGCAGGAACGCCGCCAGGCCGAATTCCAGAAGAATTCCATCGAGGGCCTGGCGTCCGCATGGTCCGACGCGCTGGCGCTTTACGGCCTGCCGTCTCCCGATGCCGACCTGGCGCGGATGGAGAAAGTCACGGTCGCCGATGTCAATCGCGTCGCGCGCAAGTATCTGCGCCTGGACGGCGCCTTGTCCGCCACCTTGCGCCCGGAAAGGTCGGGCAGGCCGGTCGCTGCCGGCAGCGGCTTTGGCGGCCAGGAGTCCATTGCACTGGGCGAGGCCAGGAACGACGATCTTCCCGCCTGGGCCGTCGGCACGTTGCAGCATCTGTCGCCACCAGCCTCCACCGTGCATCCCGTGGTGAGCCGGTTGCCCAACGGCCTCACCCTGATCGTGCAACCCACCAGGGTCAGCGATACCGTCAGCATTTTCGGGCATGTGCGCAACCGGCCGGAAATGGAAGAGCCCGCCGGCAAGGAGGGTGTTTCGCTGGTGCTGGAGGAACTCCTGTCCTACGGCACCCGGCAGCATGACCGCGTCGCTTTCCAGCAGGCGCTGGATGCGATCGGCGCGGAGGAAAGCGTGGGCGCCGACTTCCGGATAAAGAGCCTGGCGCCGAACTTCGCGCGCGCCGCGGCGCTGCTGGCGGAAAACCAACTGCATCCGGCGTTGCCGCCGGAGGCGTTCTCCAACATTCGCGCGCAGTTCAGCGCCTATATCGCTGCCCGCAACCGCAGTCCCGCCTATCTGGCCCAACGCGGCCTGCGCGCGAGCCTTTATCCGGCGGGCGATCCGATGCTGCGCCAGGCCAGCGAGGCTTCGCTGACGGGCCTGAGCCTGGACGATGTTGCGGCCTATCATGCCAAGGTCTACCGCCCCGACCTGACCACGATCGTCGTCATAGGCAATGTCACGCCGGCCCAGGCGCGCGCCGTCATCGCGCGGGAATTCGGCGGCTGGCGCGCCGAGGGCGCCCCGCCCGCTGTCGACCTGCCGGTTATTCCGCCCAACCGCAGCGCGGCGCTGGCGGTGCCGGACACCAGCCGGGTACAGGACAATGTGGTGCTGGCGCAAACCCTGGCCGTGCCGCGCGCCGATCCCGACTATTATCCCCTGGCCCTGGGCAATGCCGTATTGGGCGGCGGCTTCTATGCCACGCGCCTCAGTATAGATCTGCGCAAGAATGCGGGGCTGGTCTATTCGGTGTCTTCCGACATGCAGCCGGGCCGCAGCCGCAGCGCCTATCTCGTCCGCTATGCCAGCGATCCGCAAAATGTCGGCAAGGCGGCCGATGCCGTGCAGCGGGAGATCGCGGACATGCAGCAGATGCCGCCGACGGCCGGCGAACTGCTGAAAGCCAAGGCGCTTCTGATCCGGCAGATGCCGCTGCACGAATCCGGGACGGATGAGATCGCGCAGGCGCTGCTGGCCCGCGTCGATCTCGGCCTGCCGCTCGACGAACCGCAGGCGGCTGCCAGCCGCTACATCGCGCTGACTCCGGTGGAGGTGCAGGCGGCATTCCGCAAATGGATGCGTCCGGGCGACCTGGTGCGCACCAGCCAGGGGCCGGTTCCCTGAAGAAAAGCTGGTGTCAGCCTTGCGGGACCGGATGCCGGTTGTCCTGTGCCGCGAAGAGCCAGCCGAAGACCAGATAGCCCACAATCGCGGCGGCGAACTGGGCGGTGACAAAGGCCGGCGCCGAACGGGGCGCGATGCCGGCAAAACTGTTCGTCAGGGCGCGGGCAAAGGTGACCGCCGGATTCGCGAAGGACGTCGAGGCCGTGAACCAGTAGGCGGCGGTGATGTAAAGCCCGACCAGAAAAGGCGTTAGACCGGGCCGGAACCGTACCGCGCTGGCGATGGTGCCGATGAGGCCCAGGGTGGCGACGAACTCCGACAAGGCCTGGGCCGGTCCTTGCCGCAGCTTTTGGGAGACCTCGAAGATATCGGTTCCGAACATGGCGTGGGCGAGGCAAACGCCTGCCGGCGCGCCGGCCATCTGAACCGCGACATAGGCGATGGCCAGCCAGGGCGGGATTTCCCTTTTCAGGCCGAAATACAATGTCACGGCGGGATTGAAGTGCGCGCCCGACAAGGGGCCGAGGCTGGAAATCAGCACCGCCAAAGCCGCGCCGGTGGCGATGGTGTTCGCGAGCAGGGCGATGGCCGCATTTCCGCCGGACAGCCGCTCGGCCATGATGCCGGAACCGACCACCGCGGCGAGCAGGAACGCGGTGCCGCAGAATTCCGCCACCAGGCGGCGCGGGATATCCATCAGGGCAACCGATGGCCCTGGTCGTCCACGACACGCGCGCCGTCTTCCTTTGTGAAAGCGCCGCGTTGCGGGTCCGCCAGGATATCCAGCACCGTTTCGGATGGCCGGCACAGCCTGACGCCCAGCGGCGTCACCACGATCGGGCGGTTGATGAGGATGGGATGGGCCATCATCGCGTCAACCAGCCGGTCGTCGCCAAGGGTAGGATCGTCAAGCTTGAGATCGTGGTAGGGCGTGCCTTTCTGGCGCAGCAACTGGCGGGGCGCGAAGCCCATGCGTTCGAGCAGCGACACCAGTTCCTGCCGGCTGGGCGGGGTCTTGAGATATTCGATGACCTGGGGTTCGACGCCGGAGTTGCGGATCAGGCCGAGGGTGTTGCGCGAGGTGCCGCAGCCGGGGTTGTGATAGATGGTGACGGTCATGTTGGAGCCTGGTTACCGGCGATGACGTGTTTCATGGCGGGCAGTCCTGGTCCTGGGTGGCGCGCAGCAGAGGGCCTTGGCCGCGGCTTCCACCACGGGCGAGCAGATTTCGGCACGCCCGCCGCAGCAGTCCTCGGTCAGATAGACCAGAAGATCGCCCATGGCGTCGAAATTCGCCGCATAGATTATCGAGCGGCCTTCGCGCCGGGCGCGCACCAGCTGGGCGTTGGCCAGCACCAAAAGCTGGGCCGAAAGCGTGTTGGCGGGCGTATCGCGCTTGCGCGCGATATCGCCCGCGGCCAGCCCTTCAGGCCCGGCTTTCACCAGAAGCCGGAAGACCTGGAGGCGGGCCTCCTGGGCGAGGGCGGACAGGCGCTTCACGGCGTCATTTTGTTCCATATTTCATTGATTCCAGAAATATAGATAGAATGCAAGCCCATCTCCCATCCGGTGTTTGCCTGTGAAGGTCCGGTTGGCCGCGTGCGTCGGGCCGGCAAGGAGATGCCCCCTTTATAGATTGGGCCGATTTATATTGCGTCTCGGTCCTTGCGTCTTCTTTCTGCAAAAAAACCACTGCAAAAACCCCGACATGCCTTGCGGAGCCGGATCATGAAGGACGTCATCAAACAGCTTGCGGCCAGCAAGGTTCCGCAAGTCACCCTGGCCTTCTGGGTGGCCAAGATCATCGCCACGACGCTGGGCGAGACGGGCGGCGACGCCGTCTCCATGTCGATGAACCTGGGCTACCTGGCCGCCACCGGCATCTTCGCCGTGGTCTTCCTGGTCGCGCTGGCGCTGCAGGTCGGCGCCAGGCGCTATCATCCCGCGACCTACTGGTTCCTGATCGTCGCCACCACCACGGTCGGCACCACCATCTCCGACTATCTCGACCGCACTGCGGGGCTGGGGTATCCGCTGGCCTCGGCGTTGCTGCTGTCGCTGGTGATCGCCATCCTGATCGTCTGGCGCGTCACCACCGGCAGCATTTCGGTGGCCCATATCGCCGACCGCCGCAACGAGATATTCTATTGGGCGGCGATCACCGTTTCCAACACCCTGGGCACGGCGCTTGGCGATTACACCTCGGACTCGCTGGACATGGGTTTCGTCGGCGGCGCCATGATCTTCGGCGGCCTGATCGCGCTGGTGGCGCTGCTGTATTTCGCCACCAAAATTCCGCGCGCCATCCTGTTCTGGGCCGCCTTCATCCTGACCCGGCCGCTGGGCGCCACCCTGGGCGACATCGTCACCAAGCCACTGTCGCATGGCGGCCTGAACCTGGACCGCATCGAGTCCTCGGCGGTGCTGCTGGTGGCCATGGCGCTGGTGATCGCGCTGACCGGGCTGCGCAAGCCCGCACTGCCGGGCGCGGCGGCGCACTGATGCGTTTCAGGCGTCTTTTGGTCATGCTGCTGCTGGCCGCGAGCCCGGCCTGGGCCGGCCCGCCCTATCTCACCGACGATCCCGAGCCGACCGAGCTGCACCATTTCGAGATTTACGCCTACAACCAGGGCACGGCGCTGCGCGACGGCGCGGCCACCGAGACCGGCATCGACTTCAACTATGGCGGCCTGCCGGGACTGCAGATCAGCGCCGTGCTGCCCCTCGTGCGGGACGAGACCGGCGCCACCGGCATCGGCAATATTCACCTGGGCGGCAAGTACCGCTTTCTCACCCAGGAGGATTTCGGCGTCGATGCCGCCTTGTTCCCGACCCTCAGCCTGCCCAACCTGTCCAAAAATGTCGGCGACGATCACACGTCTTTCTTCCTGCCGCTCTGGCTGCAGAAGGATTTCGGCAAATGGACCGTGTTCGGCGGCGGCGGCTGCACCCTCAACCGCCATGGCGACAGCCGCAGCTTCTGCCAGGGCGGCGCCGCCCTGCTGCGCCAGGTGACGGACGACCTGAACCTGGGCGTCGAAGTCTTTCACCAGGGCAATGAGGCGTTGGGCGGCAGCCACGAAACCGCCATCGGGTTTGGCGCGGTGTACGACCTCAGCGAGAAATACCACCTGCTGGCCCATTGGGGCCCGAACATCCAGAATGGCGGCGATAATGGCCGTTATGCCTGGTACACCGCCTTGCTGTTCACCTTCTGACCGGCCGCGCGGGTCTATTCCTCCTCCAGGCATTTGAGATCGCGAAGGCTTTGCCTGACGGCCTCGATGATGGGCGTGCGCGGTTCTTCGCCCAGCACTTTCACCAATTCGGAATTGTCCAGCCGGTGGGGTTTGCGCCAGAGATAACGCATCTCCCGCACCTCCCGGAACGCCGTCACGAACGGCGCGCCCAGCGGGATCATCCACCAGGGGAACTTCTTTTCGGGAAGCTTCGGCTTTGCGGCCGCGGCGCGGATGGCGTCGGTCATGTCATGGCCCGAGGCGTCGTAAAAGCCATCGAAATTGTAGCGTTCGAAAGGCGCCTGGGGCCCCAGGTCGAGCAGCCGGGCCATGGTTTCGGCGAGATCGGGCAGATAGGCTCAGGGATGGGCCACGCCCGGATCGTTCGGCCGCGCCACGGAGGAGAGGGGCTTTCCAGGCTTCACCAGACCAAAATTGAACCAGCTGTTGCCGGCGGCCTTGCCGCCGAAAAAATCCCCGGCGCGCACGATCAGCACCGGCACACCCTCCCGGCTGGCGCGTTCCAGGTGTTTTTCGAGTTCGACACGGATCGCGCCCTTGCGGGAGATGGGATGCTGGGGCGCATTCGCTTTCAGCAGCGGAAACGCCTCCGGGCCGTAATTGTAGACGGTGCCGGGCAACAGGATGCGTGCGCCCACCGCCCTGGCCGCCGCGATGGTGTTGTCGATCATCGGCAACACCAGCCTGTCCCAGTCCTTGTAGCCGGGCGGGTTCACGCAATGGGCGATGACCTGCACGCCTTGCGCGGCTTTGAGGATGTCCGCCGCGGCGTCCCCCCCGCGCGTCATGATTGATGACGGCGAGGGGATCTGGGTCACGCGCTTGCGCTGGGCCTTGCGGAAACCGCGCCATACCAACGCTTTACGTTCGCCGCTTCGTCGGGAACGCCCAGCTTCAGCGCATTGGTGGCAAAGTCGATGGCCACCAGCGCGGTGATGTCGGCGGCGGAAAACCGTTCGCCCGCGACAAAGACATCGCCGGCCAGCCTGTCGTTCAGGTCAGCGTGGAAATCCGTCACGCGCTGGCGGCTGCGTTCCGCCAGTTCCGCGATCTGCTCATAGCCATGCGGCCCGGCCAGGGCCCGGCCTTTCAGGCCCGGGACGGCATTGCGTACCGCCTCCATGACGGCGGCGAAGCCTTCGAGCTCCATGCGGCGTTCCCACATGGCGATCACGGCCTTTTCTTTCGGCGTGGTCCCCAGCAGCGGCGTCTCGGGATAGGTTTCGTCCAGATAGCGCATGATGGCGGGCACTTCGCCGATGGCGGTGCCATCCTCCAGCACCAGGGTCGGCACGACGCGGCGCGGGTTGATGGCCGTGTACCAGTCGGCGCGCTGCTCGCCCTCGCCCAGGTTGACCGGATGCTGCGCGATCTCCAGGCCCTTCTCGGCCAGGAAGATGCGGACGCGCCGCGAATTGGGCGAGCCCTTCCATTGATAAAGCGTGATGTTCGACATGACAGTCTCCTTTGAATTGGGGGTTAGAGTTTGGAACCGCCGTCCACCGCGATGGTGTCGCCGGTGATCCAGCGGGCATTGTCCGACGCCAGGAAGGCCACCACCGGCGCGATATCGTCGGCTTCGGCCACCCGCTTCAGCGCCTGCATGCCCAGGGTGAAGTCGCGGCCCTGCTCGGTGCGCGCGAAGCTGGACATGTCGGTGTTGACCACGCCAGGCGCCACGGCATTGACGCGGATGCCCTTGGGGCCCAGGACGAAGGCGAAGTGCTTGACCAGGGTGTCAACGGCGCCCTTGGTGGCGGCATAGGCCGAGAGGTTGCCGACCGCGGCATGCGCCGCCAGCGACGACAGCAGGATCACGCTGCTGCCGCTGCCCAGGATGGGCAGCAACTGCTGCACCAGGAAGTAGGGGGCGCGGACATTGACGGCGAACAGGCGATCGAAATCCTCCACCGTGATGTCCTCGATGACGGCGGCTTTGCTGATGCCGGCATTGGCGACCAGGATGTCGAGGCGGCCGCCCACGATTTCGCGGACCTGCCTGGCCAGTCTGTGGGCGCCATCGGGCGCGGACAGATCGGCCTGCAGCGCATCGGCGCGGGCGCCGGTCTTGCGGATTTCCGCGACGACGGCTTCGGCCTCCTTGGGGCTGGCGCTGTAATGGACCAGCACCTGGGCGCCGGCCCTGGCCAGTTCGAGGGCGGCGGCGCGGCCCATGCCGCGCGAGGCGCCGGTAACCAGGGCGGTTTTTCCGGAAAGATTGGTCATGACGATCTCCTGTGGGGTTGGTGTCTGCTACGGCCCCCGATGTAGGGGGCGCTGGCATCCCCGAAAAAGACTTAGTAGGCTCCCAGGGATGCCTGTCAGGCATGGGAGGCGGTTATGGAATTGCGGCATTTAAGGTTTTTTGTGGCCGTGGCGGAGGAAGGAAGTCTCTCTACGGCGGCGGAGAAGCGCCTTCATACCGCCCAGCCCTCACTCAGCCGCCAGATGCGCGACCTGGAATATGAGGTCGGGGCCAAGCTGATGACCCGCAGTGTCCGGGGCATTGTGCTGACGCCTTCGGGCAGGGCCTTCCTGGATCATGCCCGCCTGGCGCTGGCCCAGGTGGAAGCGGCCACGACGGCGGCACGCCGCGCCGCCCAGCCCGCCAAGGCATCCTTCGCGCTGGGCTTTCTCACGGGGCAGGAAATGGACTGGATGCCCGAGGCGATGCGCATATTGCGCCACGACCTGCCCAGCATCGACGTCACCGTCAGCAGCCATTATTCGCCCGAACTGGCTGACGCGCTCATGCGGGGGAAGTTGGACCTGGCCTTCATGCGGCGGGAGGAGGGGGCCGAACTCGAATACCGGCAGATCGTCCGCGAACCGCTGGTGGCAGTGCTTCCCAGCGATCACCGCTTGGCATCGTCCGACAGCATCGCGATCGCCGACGTCGCCAGCGAACCCTTCATCGGCATGTCGCAGACGGCGCCTGTCCTGCAGAAAGTTATTGACGCCTATCTGAAGCGCGAAGGCGTCGCGCTGAAGGCCGTCCACAAAATCGACAATCTCGGCATGGCGATGTCGCTGGTGGCATCGACACGCGGGGTGACGCTGCTGCCGGCCTACACGACCAACTTCCTGCCATGGTCGGTCGTCAGCCGGCCGCTCGCAGGCGAGGGCGCATTCATCGACCTTGTGGCCGGCTACAGCAAGGCAAACAGATCGGCGGTGCTGAAGACATTCCTGACGCGCATAGACGAACTGATAGCGCGCGTCAGCCATCGCAATGCGGCTTAGAGAAGGACGCGGGAGATCCGTCAGGCGTTGAAATAGCCCGGCTGGCCGATGTCGGCGATCAGGCCGATCCCGGTGGGCGTCCAACCCAGCCGCTGCTGGGTCAAGGCGCTGGACGCCGGCATGTCCAGACCGGCAAACATTGCCAATGGTCCGTAATAGTCGCCTGCTTCTTCTTTCCTGATCGAAACTATTGGCACGTTCAGAGCGCGGCCAATCACCTCGATGATCTGCCGCATGGGCACGCCTTCCTCGCCAACCGCATGATAGATGCCATCGGTAACGCCTTTCTCCAGCGCGAGCCGGTAGAGCTGGGCGACATCCTGTTGGTGCGCCGCCGCCCAGCGCTCGCTGCCGTCGCCGACACAGGCGGCCGCGCCTTTGCGGCGCGCGCCCTCGAGCAGGTAGGTAATCAGGCCGGCCTTGCCGTCGGCGCCATGCACTTGCGGCAGGCGTATCGCCATCGCGCGCACGCCGCGCGCGGCATAGGCCAGGCCGGCCTGTTCGGAGACGCGCGGAACATGCGGGCTGGAATCGCGCCGCATGTCTTCGGTAATCACCACGCCCGGCGCGATGAGGCCGGTTCCCGAGGTGACGATGAAGGGTTTGTCCGTGCCTTCCAGCACATCGCCCATCGCCTCGATGGCGCGCTTGTCGATCTGTCCGTTCTCGGCGAATTTCGCGAAATCGTGAATGAAGGCCAGATGGATGGTGCCGTCCGTTTCCCTGGCGCCCTGGCGCAGGCTGTCCAGGTCTTCCAGCGAACCGCGATGGACCGTGGCGCCCAGCTTCTCAAGCGCCCGGGCATTGGCGTCGGAGCGGGCAAGGCCCAGCACCTCATGGCCGTTGGCGATCAATTCCCGGGTGGTGGCCGTGCCGATAAATCCGGCCGCGCCGGTGACGAATACGCGCATGAAAAGCACTCCCTGTTCGGACGGGCGGGATATTGCTACTCTGCGCATGCGGGTAAAGTCGTGAGATTATACGGGTATAATCGCTAACAGGATGCCAAACGATATTCACAGCGCAACCCAACTTGGAACCTATCTGAAGGATCGCCGCGCCAAGCTCGATCCCACCGCGTTCGGCTATTCGCTGCAGCGGCGGCGGACGCCGGGGCTGCGGCGGGAAGAAGTGGCGCAACGCGCCAATATGAGCGCCACCTGGTACACCTGGCTGGAACAGGGGCGGGGCGGCGCGCCCTCCGCCGATGTGCTGGAGCGCATCGCCCGCGCCATGATGCTGACCGATGTGGAGCGCGAGCATCTGTTTCTGCTGGGGCTGGGCCGTCCGCCGGAAGTCCGCTATCGCGCGCCGGACGGCATCACGCCCCGCCTGCAGCGCCTGCTCGATACGCTGGAATACAGTCCCGCCTTCGTCCGTACCGCGACCTGGGACATCATCGCATGGAACAAGGCCGCCGCGGCGGTGCTGACCGACTACAGCACCCTGCCGGAAGGCCAGCGCAATGTGCTGCGCATGATGTTTCGCGACAGCCATGTGCGCGCCGTGCAATCCAACTGGCAAAGCGTCGCGCGCTATGTGGTGGCCTCGTTCCGCGCCGATGTGGCGCGCGCCGGCGCGGCGCGCGATGTCCAGTCGCTGGTCGATGAATTGTGCGCGACCAGTCCCGAATTCGCGGCGATGTGGCGCGACAATGATGTGCAGGGGCATGGCGACGGCTGCAAGGTCCTGCATCATCCAATCGCCGGCAAGCTCTCGATGGAATTTTCGGGCTTCGCGGTCGATGGCCGGCCCGACCTCGCCATGGTGATCTACAATCCGGCGACGCCCGGCGATGCGGACAAGATCCGCGCCCTGCTCAAAGCCCCGGCGAAGCGGGGCGCCGGCCGCTAGATCGTCTGTTTGCGTGCGCGTGCCGAAGCGGCAATGGCCACGAGGGCCGCGGCAAAGCCGGAGGCGGCGCCGACGCCCAGCGCCCAGCGCGGCCCATAATGATTGGCGACCCATCCGACGATGGGGGCGCCGATCGGCGTGCCGCCAAGCGCGAGGCCGACGCGCAGCGCCATCACCCGTCCGCGCATGGCCGGCTCGGTCGTAAGCTGCATCAGGCTGTTGGTGGTGTTGGTGAGGGTCAGGGCCGCGACGCCGATGACGACCAGGGCGGCGGCGAACAGCCAGTAGCTCGGGGCCAGCGCCGCCAGGGTGCAGCCGATGCCGAAGACGCCCGCCCCGGTCAGCAGCAATCCGAAGCGCGGCTTCTCGCGGTGGGCGCTGAGCAGGGCGCCGGTTATCGTGCCGACCGCCATGATGGACGACAGCAGGCCGAAGCCGCGCGCATCGGCATGGAAGACGCCGACCGCCATGGTGGAAATGAAGATCGGGAAGTTCAGCCCGAAGGTTCCGACCAGGAACAGCATGACCAGGATCGCCTTGAGGTCCGGGCGGCCCCAGGCATAGCGGAATCCCTCGGTGAAGCTGCCTTTGGCGGGGTGGGCCCGGGCATTGGGCCGAAGTTCGGCAACGCGCAGGAAGGCGAGGGAGATCAGCACCGCGACGAAGGAGGCGCCGTTGATGAGGAAGGCCCAGCCGGTGCCGATGGCGGCGATCACCAGGCCCGACACCGCCGGGCCGATCATCCGCGCGCCATTGAACGAGGTCGAATTGAGCGCCACCGCATTGTGCAAATCCGCATCGCCCACCAGTTCGGCGACGAAGGTCTGGCGCACCGGCGCGTCGAAGGCGGCGGCGCTGCCGAACAGGAAGGCGAAGATATAGACATGCCAGAGCCGGACCAGGCCGGTCACGGTCAGCACGCCCAGCGCCAGCGCCAGCAATCCCATGCTCGCCTGGGTGGCGATCAGCAGCCTGCGCTGGTTGAAGTGGTCGGCGGCGTAACCCGTCAGCGGCAGGAAGAGGAGTTGCGGCCCGAACTGCAGCGCCATGACCATCCCGACGGCGGAGGCATCATGGTGAGTCAGTTGGGTGAGAACCAGCCAGTCCTGGGCCGTGCGTTGCACCCAGGTGCCGACATTGGAGACGAAAGCGCCGCCCACCCAGACCCGGTAGTTGAAACCGCGCAGGGACCGGAAGGCGCCCGCAAGGGGCAGCCTCACGGGCGGTTGCCGCCATGGAAGCGGCCGAAGTGCCGCGCCGCGAACAGCGCCATCGCCAGCGCGCCGGCGCCGAACACGGCGACATCGCCCAGATTCCGCCAATCGAGATCGGCGGTGCGGCAGAGCAGGACATACGCGATGACGAAATTGAAGAAGCCCCAGACCACATTGACGGTGGACGAAGAAAGCCCTTCGCCGCGCGGTTTGGCGAACGGGCTCTGGAACGGCATGCCCATCATGCCGCTGACGAAATGGGGGATGGCGTTCGCCAGGAAAGCGCCGCCGAAGAAATGGGAAATATACAGCGCCCAGGGCATGTCAGGCGCCCGGCAGCAGGGCGATGATCTCCTGCGCGGTTCCGCTCTCGCCCAGGCGCGGGAAGACGTGCGCGATGCTGTAATCATGGGCTTCGGGGCGCAGGTCCGTCATGGCGTCGAGGGCGAGGGTGACGTTGAACCCCTGTTCATAGGCTTGCCGCGCGGTGGCCTCGACGCCGGTTGCGGTGGCCACGCCTGCGATCACCACCTGGGTGACGCCGCGCGCTTTCAGCTGCGCTTCCAGACCGGTGCTGGCGAAGGCACCCCAGGTCTGCTTGGTCACCAGGATATCGCCGGGCTGTCGATCCAGTTCGGGGATGAGGTCGGTCCAGCCTTCCTGGCGCGGGATCGCCGGGCGCGGCTGTTCGGTACGGCCGGGTGCCGTGCCATCGACATTGACCAGCACCACCGGCAGGCCGCGTTCGCGAAAGGCATGGGCCAGGGCCTGTGCCTGTTTTATCACCGCATCAATGGGGTGTACGACGGGCAGGGCGACAATGCCTTTCTGCAGGTCGACGACGATCAGGGCGGTGTTGGGATCGAGTGTGGTCAGCGTCATAAGTCACCTCTTGGAAATCGTCCGGTTTGCGTCAGTCATCCACCAGCCGCTGAAGCAGCGCGACGGCCTCGGCAAGCTTGCTCTGTTCCTGCGGGGACAGGCGCGCCTGCAGGGTCCGTGTCAGCCAGTCCTGACGCGCGGCGCGGCCCTGCGCGAATCGTTTGCGGCAAGCCTCCGTCAGCGACAGGATGGTCTGCCGACCGTCCGCCGGATCGGGTTTGCCGCCTACCAGGCCCGCGCTTTCCAGCGCGGCGATGACCGGGACGATGGATTGCGGACGCATCCCTTCGGCCCGCGCCAGGCTTGAAGCCGTCGCCGGGCCGTCCTTCTCCAGCCGCAGCAGCACGGAAATCTGGGATGGCGTCAGATCGCCGGTCTGCCCCTGTTCCCGCAGCCGGCGCTTGAGCTTGCCGAACAAGGCGCGCAAATCCTGCGCCAGCACGGAGGCGCGGAGGGATTGATCGCTGTGGAGCCCGGAATTCATGCCGGCAAGGTAGAGATATACAGGTAAACTGTAAAGATTATCTTATCAGATAATCTGCATAACTGCCCGGCGCGCGGACAGGCTCGCAGGCAGGCAGCAAAATCACCGCACTTTGATGGTTCCCGACATGCCGGCCTGGAAATGGCCCGGAATATCGCAGCCGAACAGATAGTCGCCCGGCCGGGTGAAGCGCCAGGTCAGGGATTTGGTCTCGCCCGGTTTCAGGTCCACGGAATTGGCTTCGTCCATCGGCATGTCGGGCATCGCTTCCATCTCCTTGATGTGCTGGGCATGGAAGGCGCGGTCGCCGATGACGAATTCATGCTTGCTGGGACCGCGGTTGGTGATCACGAAGCGGATGGTCTCGCCGGATTTCACCGCCACGGTCTTGAGGGAATAGCGCATGTCGCCCGCGACCAGGGCGATGGTGCGTGTCGCGGCGCCCGGTGTGCCCGGCATGCCGAAGGTGTTCCATTCCGGCTTGCCCTCCAGGCCGTGCGCGAGGGCAAGGCCACACGCAAGCCAGACAACCGGGATGCAAAGAAATCGCCGCGCGCACTTCATATAAGACCGTCTCCGCCAAGCCATGCGCAGACCATAGGTTCCTGTCGTGCCTTGTCTCAACAGGGCTTGCGCGCCGGCGCGCAGCAAAACGCGCCTGTCCGCGCCGCTTGTGATGGAAATCAATTCCCGCCGCGCGATCCATTGGGGATTTCGCACTCAAAGCGCCGAAATCGCCGGAAAATAGCCGGAAAGCATAAATGGAATTGCTCTAGCATCCTTGCATTGGGTGATGCTGGCTTCCGGCCTGTTTGTGCGTCCGGCGCGGATTTTATTCGCGCCGATGCGCGCAGTCGTGCTGTCGGTTCGCGTCGCCGGGGTATCGCGCCGCGGGGAATTTTCATGACGACTCGGAACAAAGCTCTTTTCCTTTCCGTCGCTTTTGGCATCGCCGGGTTGCTGGCGGGTTGCGACAAGGGCGCCAAGAGCGAGGCCCCCGCCAAGGAGGCCGCAACATCTTCCGGCCCGCACCTCGGCATCCGCCCTTATGGCGACGAGACCGTCAAGATTGACACCAGCAAGATCCAGAACGCGGACCTGAAGAAGGTCTACGACTATATTGACAAGAACATAGACCAGCACGTCAACAACCTGCAGAAGTGGATTCAGCAGCCTTCGATCTCCAACACCGGCGAGGGCATCCAGGAATCGGCGGAGATGGTGAAGGGCTTCTTCGACCAGCTCGGCTGCCAGCAAAGCAAGGTTTACGACGTCGGCACCACCGAATGGGGCCAGCAGGGCAATCCTGTGGTGTTCGCACGCTGCGATTCACCGGGCGCCAAGAAGACCGTCGCCATCTACTGGATGTACGACACCATGCCGGTGACGCAGCCCGACCTGTGGAAGGCGCCGCCCTTCGAGGGCCGCCTGGTCGAGCAGGCGCCGTATAAAAAGGTTCTGATCGGGCGTGGTGCGGTGAATTCCAAGGGCCCGGAAATGTCCATATGGAACGCCCTGATGTCCATCAAGGCGGTGACCGGAAAACTGCCGGTGAACATCCGCTTTGTGGCGGAAGGCGATGAAGAGCGCATGGACATGGGCTACCGCCAGTTCATGAAGGAGCACAAGGACCTCTTCCAGGGCGTTGACGCCATGTACACCTTCGGCGGCCAGTCGCCCAACGGCACGGCGCGCGGCCTCTCCGGTTCGGAAGGCTGTGTCTTCATCGAACTGATCACCAGCGGCACCGCCTGGGGCCGCGGCCCCAACTACAGCGACATTCATGGCGGCTTCAGCCGTTCGGTGGATTCGGTGGCCTGGCGCCATATCGAGATGCTGAACACGCTCTATGACAACGAGACCCATCATTCGAAGGTGAAGGGCTTCTACGACAATATCGAGCCGCTTCTGCCCGATGTCGACGCCAAGCTGCACGCCGCCGCCGCGAAATACGACCTCAAGGTCGCGGCGCAGAATCTGGGCGTCGGCCGCTTCATCTCCGAAGACCCCTATGAAGTGCTGAAGATGTCCAGCTACGGCACCTCGTTCAATATCGACGGCATCTGGGGCGGCAACATGTTCGCGGGCGGTTCGGGCGCCATCCTGCCCAACCGGATCGTCTCCAAGCACAATATCCGCTATGTGCCCAACATGACCGGCCCCGATATCGTCGCCAAGATCCGCAAGCATCTGGACGAGCACGGCTACAAGGATGTGCAGATCAACCTGGTCGGCGATGTGCCATGGGCCAAGACCTCGACCGACACCGAGATCGGCCGTTCGGTCAACCTGATGTATGATCAGTTCAACATCGGCCATGCGCCGGTGCACAGCGACCAGAGCATCATGGGCGGCTACTGGCCGGCCTATCTGTTCTCCGGTTTCGCCGTCAATGTGCCGATCATGGGCGGCATGGTGGGCCTGGGCGGCAACGCCCATGCCGCCAACGAGTATCTGGTGATCGAAGGCGCCGGCAAGGTGTACGGCATGGCGGGGGCGGAGAAATCGGTGGCGACCGCGCTCTACAATTATGCCGGCCTCAACGGCCCGGTTCCGGCGTCCAAGGGCCCGGGCGCCGGCACCAAGAGCATGTAAGGCGATCCCTTTTCAGGAAAGGCTGTTCCTTGTCGGTTATCACCCTGGAGTCCGTGAAGAAAGTCTACAAGCTGGGCGAGAATTCCGTGCATGCGTTGCGCGGCGTGTCGCTGGAGATCGCGGCGGGGGAATTCGTTTCCATCATCGGCCCGTCCGGCTCGGGCAAGTCCACCATGATGCACATCCTGGGCTGCCTGGACCGTCCCAGCGAGGGCCGCTACCTGCTGAATGGCAAGGATGTCTCGGCTTTGTCGCGCGATGCCCTGGCGGAAATCCGCAACAAGCAGATCGGTTTCGTCTTCCAGGGCTTCAACCTTCTGCCGCGCACCACGGCGGTGGAGAATGTCGAGGTTCCGCTGCTCTATTCGCGCCCGGTGATGCACGCGCATGAGCGGCGCGAACGGGCCTTGAAGGCGCTGGCGGCGATGGGCCTCAGCGACCGCGCCGACCATCATCCCAACCAGCTTTCGGGCGGCCAGCAGCAGCGCGTCGCCATCGCCCGCGCCCTGGTCAACGAACCGTCGCTGATCCTGGCCGACGAGCCGACCGGCAACCTGGACACCAAGACCAGCATCGACGTGATGCAGGCGCTGCAGGAACTGCGCGCGCGCCGAGGCATCACCATCGTGCTGATCACCCATGAGCCGGACATCGCCGCCTTCGGCACGCGCATCGTGGCGGTGCGCGATGGCGTGATCCTCAGCGATGTGCCCAATGTGCCGCGCGGCCTGCCGCAGGACGCGCCGGTCGCCCTGGCGGCAGCGGGTTAGGGTGGGCAACGTCCGGCATTTCGGCATGATGGCGCTCAAGGCGCTGATCCGGAACCGGACTCAGGCCGCGCTGGCGATGCTGGGCATGACGGTGGGCGTGGCCGCGCTGGTGACCAGCCTGGCGCTGGGCCGCGGGGCACAGGAGGCGCTGGACGAACAGCTGCGCGCCGCGGGCGCCAACCTGATCCAAATCACCGCCGGCAACTACAAGGTCAAGCGCGAAATCGACACCGACCCGGAAGGCCATATCGGCCATACAGAGCTGGAGCCGCAATGGCGCCCCGGTGGCATGTCGGCGATCCCCGCCACCTACAATCCCGCGCCGCGCATCGGCGATGTTTTTGCCCCGCGCTGCCGCAGCGACGGCATGCCGGCCGAAATCATCCAGGCGCATTTCGAGGATGACCCCATGGCCATCCACGACCATCCCACTGCGCGCCAGCGCCTGGGCGACGCCTCGGCGGGTCTGGGCTCGGCCGCCACCCTGACCCGCGACGACGCCAAGGCCATCGCCGGGATTGCGGGCGTGCAGCATGTCGTGTCGGGGGTGCATGAGAATGTCCGCATCTTCGTGCAGGGCACCCAGACCCAATGGTTCACGCGCATGCACGGCACCGAGGCCGCCCTGCCGGAAATCCGCAGCGGCTGGACCATTCCCCATGGCCGCTTCCTGAACGATGGCGAGGTCGAGGGCGCCGCCCAGGTCATGGTGCTGGGCCGCGTCGTCTCCGACCGGCTGTTCGGGGCGGGCGCCGATCCGGTCGGCCATACCGTGCTGCTGTGGCACCAGCCTTTCAAGGTCATCGGGGTGATCGGCAGCCGCAGCTGGGCCACGCAACCGGCGGCGGGCGACGACCAGTTCGACGCCATCTATGTGCCGGTCACCACCATCGACCGGCTGCTCAACCTCAGCAAGCTCAACAGCATCTCGGTCACCACCGACTCGGTGGGCGACACCAAGCAGGTGGCCAAGGCGATCACCGATCTGCTGCGCCGCCGCCATCACATCACCGGCGCGGCCCAGTCCGACGATTTCCAGGTCACCACCATGGCCCAGCAAGTGCTGGGCAAGGGCCTGTCGCCCGACCTGGCGCGGGCGGTGATGGGCAACCTGTCCAGCGTCGACCAGCTCACCGTGGAACAGCTTTCCGCCTCCCTCAGCCGCACCAACTGGACCATGCTGGCGCTGCTGGCCGGGGTGGCGGCGGTGTCGCTGCTGGTGGGCGGCATCGGGGTGATGAACCTGCTGCTGCTGTCGGTGACGCAGCGCACCCGCGAGGTCGGCCTGCGCATCGCGCTGGGCGCGCGCGGCGGCGACATCGCCCTGCAATTCGTGCTGGAGGCGGTGCTGATCAGCGTGATCGGCGGCCTCTTGGGCATCGTCTTCGGCGTGGCGGCGTCGGGCAGCCTGCAGCGTTTCTTCCACTGGTCGGCGGTGGTTTCTCCCGGCGCCGCGGCGCTGGCGGTGCTGGTGGCGGCGCTGCTGGGTATCACCTTCGGGGTCTGGCCGGCGCGCCGCGCCGCCGCCCTCGATCCCATAGAGGCGCTTCGTCATGAATAGATTCGCGATCCTGTTTCCGCTGGCTTTGCTGGCCGCCTTGCCTGCCTTGGCCCATAACGGCGTTGACGACGAGCCGCATCATGGCGGCGTGGTGCGCCCGCACAAGGAGCTGCATCTGGAAACCGCCATGATGCCGGCGGGCGGGGTGCAGATCTATTTCTCCGACGCGATGGGCGAGCCGCTGCCGGCCTCCGCCGTGTCGGACGTGGCGGTGGAAGTGGATCATCCGGGCGCCAGAACAGATGCGGTGGACGTGACGATTGATCCGACCGGCGTATTCTGGATGGGCAAGAGCGCGCCGCTGAGCGATGCCAAGGCCATCGTGCGGGTGGGCTTCACCTTTCACAGCGCGCCGGGCCTGGTGGAAGTGCCGGGCGCGGCGTTGATCGCTGCCGCCAAAAAAGGCCCGCCGAAGAAAGCGGCCGCGCATCATGATCACTAACCTGCGCATGGCGATGCGGGCGCTGACGCAGAACCGTCTGCAGGCGCTGCTCACCCTCCTGGGCATGAGCGTGGGCATTGCCATGGTGGTGATCGTTTCGGGCCTGGGACGCGGCGCGCAACTCAAGATCGAATCCCAGATCGAGGCGGCGGGGCCCACCCGCATCGCCATCCATGCCGGCAATTTCACGCCATCGGCGATCGACAGCGGCGGGCAGCAGGATTCCAGCGGCGGCGAACCCTCGGAGGGCGCCTATAGTGGCGGCACGCCGGGCAGCGGCGGCGATATGACCGCCGTCAGCACCGACTCCGCCGCCATGGATGCCAGGAAGCGCATGCGCGCGGTCGCGCGCACGCGCTATCGCGCGCCGCCCACGCCGCTGGGCGCGCCCGAAATGGCGCTGCTGCGCCAGACGGACGGCGTGCGCGCCGTGGCCGCGAGCGTGGAGGGCAATGTAAGCCTGGACGCTGACGCCGGCCTGCCGGTCTATGTAATCCGCTTCAGCGGCTTCGAGCAAAGCTGGCCCGACATGACCGACTGGAAGTTGACGGACGGCCGCTGGATCAGCGAGGCGGAACATCGGGCATCGGGCCCCGTCATGCTGGTGACGCCCAGGGTTGCCAAACAGCTTTGGCCGAATGCCGCCTCGCCGATAGGCCAGACCATCGCCGCCGGTGGAAAGAAGATCGCGGTGGTCGGCGTGATTGAGGTAACCGGGCAGGGCGATGCCGTGGTGCCCACGGTCTATGTGCCGGTGGGGCTGGCCCAGTCCCTGCTGCACCGCACGAGTTATGACTCTATCACCGTGCGCACCACTTCGGTCGGTGTCACCGCTGCGGTGGCCAAAGATATAGGTCAGAAGCTGCGCGCCCTGCATCATTTGCCCGAAGACATGGTGGACGATTTCCGCGCCGAGACCCAGAGCGTGGCGGCGATGCCCGGCATGGGCTCCGACCCGCGCCTGGCGCGGGCGGTCCATTCCAACACCGCCGGTTTCGAACAGGCGTCGTGGGAGCAGATGGCCAAAAGCCTGCGCCAGGCGGGCCGCACCTTTACCCTGCTGCTGGCGGGCGCGGCGGCGGTGTCGCTGCTGGTGGGCGGCATCGGCATCATGAATATCATGCTGGTGTCGGTGACGGCGCGCACCCGCGAGATCGGCCTGCGCATGGCGCTGGGGGCGCGCGCGGGCGATGTGATGATGCAGTTCCTGGTGGAGTCGGTCACGCTGGCGGCGCTGGGCGGCGTCTTCGGCCTGGCGCTGGGGCTGGGCGGGCTGCTGGTCACCCAGTATGGCTTTCACTGGGCCAGCGCCGCCTCGCCGGCGATGCTGGCGGCGGCGCTGGTGATGGCGGCGCTGACCGGCATCGTCTTCGGTTTCGTGCCGGCGCGCCGGGCGGCCTTTCTCGATCCCGTCATCGCCCTCAAGTCGGAATGAAATCATGTTCGCTTTGATGCCCACCAATATCCGCCTCGCCATCCGGTCGCTGAGCCGCAACCGCCTGCGCACCCTGTTGACCATGCTGGGCATCATCATCGGCGTGGCGGCGGTGCTGACCATGGTGGCGCTGGGCACCGGCGCGCGCGCCAGCGTGGAAGGCGAGGTCAAGTCGGCGGGCACCCGGCTGGTCTTCGTCCGTGCCGGCAATTACACCCGTGGCGGCGAAGGCGTCGGCATCGCCTCGGGCCTGGGCGCCGCCGAAACCCTGACCCCGGCCGACGCGCAGGCCCTGCGCGGCCTGGCGGGCGTGGCGCAGGTCAGCCCGCAACTGTCCTTGCGGGCGAGTGTCGCCGCCGGGGCCTCGCGGCTGTTCACGCAAATCCTGGGCGTGTCGCCCGATTTCGCCGGGGCCTATGCCTGGGATGTGCGCCCCGGCCGCATGTTCGCCGCCAGTTCGCATGAGGCGGTGATCGGCCGCGGCCTGGCCGATACCCTGTTCGGCAAAAGCCTCGATCCCACCGGCAAGACCATCCAGGTGCGTGGGCAGGAGTACACCATCGTCGGCGTGACCAACGACCAGTCCGAAGGCCATGGCGACATGCTGTTCGTGCCGTGGCAGGCGGTGCAGGCCAGCATGGGCATCGGTTATCTGCAGGCCATCGTGGTCGCGGCGGAGCGGGCCGGCGATGCCTCCAGCGTCGCCGATGCCGCCAAGACGCTGCTGCGCCAGCGCCATCATTTGGCCGCGGCGGGCAAGAACCAGAGCTATATCAGCGCCCAGGGCGGCGGCGCGGGCGCCCCCGACGACTTCACGGTCGAGACCCAGGCGGCCAAGGCGCTGACCCAGGGCCTTTACACCCCGGCGGCCGCTTTCGCGCTCGCCAACCTGCCCAAGCTGGACGAAGTGACCTTGCAGGAGATGGCCAGCACCCTGGACCGCGCCAGCGACACCATGACGGCGCTGCTGGCCTCCATCGCCGGGGTGTCGCTGATCGTGGGCGGCATCGGCATCATGAATATAATGCTGGTCTCGGTGACCGAGCGTACCCGCGAGATCGGGCTGCGGGTGGCGTCCGGCGCGCGCTCCAGCGACGTGGCGCTGCAATTCCTGACCGAGGCGGTGACCTTGAGCATCGCGGGCGGATTGATCGGCCTGGTGCTGGGGCTGGTGGCGGCGCGCCTGGTGGGCTGGGCGCTGGACTGGCCGGTCAGCGTCTCGTTCAGCGCCATCGCGCTGGCCATCGGCATCGCCGCGTTGGTGGGGCTGGTGTTCGGTTCCTATCCGGCGCGGCGGGCCTCGCTGCTCGATCCTATAGACGCGCTGCGCACCGAATAGATGAAAAGAGCGCTGGCGGTTGCGCTGGTCCTGTTCGCGTCTTGTGTGCAGGCCGCGCCGGACTCGCTGCCAAATCCGCTGGACGGGCAGGCGCGCCGCTTTGTGATGCTGGCGACCGCGCTGGGGCATCTGTATCCCAGGGAGGTGGATGCCTATTGGGGCCCGCCGGAACTGGACATGCGCGCGCGCGGGCCCATGCCGACATTGGCCGGGCTGCATCACGACCTGATACAATTGCGCGGCGCGGTCGCGGGCGATGCGCCATCGCCGCGTCGCGACCGGCTGGCGGGGCGGCTGGATCATCTGCTGGCGCTGCTGGATGTGATCGCGAAACCGCGCGCCTTGTCCTTCGATGACGAGGCCAAGGCCGTTTATGGCCTTGTCGCGCCGCCGTCCGACAGCGCGGCCCAGGCGCGTGCGCGCAAAGCGCTGGACAGCCTGCTGCCCGGGCACGGCGATCTCACCTCACGCCTGGCGGCCTGGCGGGCGCGTTTCATGATCCCGGACTATCGCCGCCGCGCGGTCTTCCTGCGCGCGTTGGCGGAATGCCGCGCCCGTACCCTGGCGCACTGGCAACTGCCCGCCGACGAGCAGGTGGAGGTGGCATGGGGCGCCGACGTGCCCGCCGCCTGGCAGCGCTATCAGGGCCATGACCGCAGCCGCCTGGAGATCAATCCGGCGGCGGTGGCCGATCCCGGCACGGCGCTGGATGTCGCCTGCCATGAGGGTTATCCCGGCCATCATGCCCAGTTCCTGGCGATGGCGATGGGCGGCGTGGAAGACAGTGTGGTCATCCTGCGCTCGCCGGGCCAGGTGTTGCGGGAAGGCGCGGCCAATGCCGGCGTGGACCTGGCGTTCCCGCCCGCGGCCCGGCTGGCCTTCACACGCGATGTGCTGTTTGCCATGGCGGGATTTGCGCCCCGCGACGCGGCGCGATTCCTGGCAGTGCATCGCGCGGTGACGGACCTGTCGCTGTCGGTGATGCCGATCCTGCGCGATTATCGCGACGGGCGGCTGGCCTCGGGCGACGCCATGGCGCATCTGGTGCTGGACGCGCAGGTCTCAAGCCCCGAAGCGCTGCTGGAATTCACCCGCGACTTCGGCGCCTATGTCGCCGGCTATACCGTGGCGCGGGACATGGTCGCGGCATGTGTGGCCGCGCGCGCCGGCAAGGGCGACCGCTGGGCGGCATTGCGCGCCATCGTCGCGGACAGGGACATCGCAATCCTCGCGTCCGCAACGCCCGGCGCGGGGGCATGCCGATAAGGCCGGGCCTTCATCGCGCTTTTCCGGTCTTGCGTCTTTAGCGAAGCCGCTTCGGTCAGAAGGCCCTTCTCCAGGAGGACGCCGGCGTTCGCCAATCGCCATCCATGAGTTGCCCAAATAATAGACTACATAATATATCAATTTACTATAGTATGAATGCGCTGCACAACGCCTGCCTGTCATTTAAGCGGGGGTTGCATATGTTTTATTCGAAATTGGCTGCCAGGCAGCGCATGTCATTTCTGGCGGGAGCGGGCCTTCTGACTCTCATGGCCGGCACTGTCGCCGCCAGGGCCCAGCAGGTCGCCGCCAACGATACCGAAGCCGTCATCGTCACCGGCACACGCGTCACCGGCCTGACCGCCGCCGACAGCGCCGCGCCGATCACGGTCCTGGGCGCCGATGCGCTGTCCCATGTCGGCCAGCCCAACCTGATCCAGTCGCTGGCGCAGAATATCCCGTCCTTCAATGCCGAGGCGCATGGCGGCGACACCGGGGCGCTGACCCTGTCGGCGCGGCTGCGCGGCCTGTCGCCCAACGACACGCTGGTGCTGGTGGACGGCAAGCGCCGCCACGGTTCGTCCAACCTGCATGTCGACGGCGGCCAGTTCCAGGGCGCGGCGACCACCGATCTCGATCTGATCCCGGTGGCGGCCATCGACCATATCGAAGTGCTGCAGGATGGCGCCGCCGCCCAATACGGCACCGACGCCATTGCCGGCGTGATCAATGTCATCCTCAAGCACAACAGCAGCGGCGGCCTGGTCCAGGCGTCGGGCGGGCAGTATTTCCAGGGCGACGGCGACACCTATGACTTTTCCGGCAATGTCGGTTTCGACCTGGGCGGCAAGGGTTTCCTGACCATCACCGGCGAGCGGCGTTTCCGCGGCTTCAGCCAGCGCGGCGGCGCCGATCCCCGCCTGCTCCAGGCGGATGGCACGCCCTTTCCCGTCGGCAGTTCCAGCCGCCCGCCGTATCCCGATCTGACGATCATTCCGGGCTATCCCCGCACCAATCCGATTGACGGCGATCCGCAGTCCCTGCTCAACACCATTCTCTACAACGCCGAATATGAAGCCGCGCCGGGCGTGACGCTCTATTCCAATGGCAGCTATGGCCATCGCAACGGCAAGACCCGCGAAAACACCCGCAATCCCGGCACGGTGATCGCCAGCCAGTATTCCAACCAGCAGTATCTGCCCGGCGGCGCGGTCAATCCCGGCTATCAGGTGGCGAGCACCTCGATCAACAACTACACCAATCCGGGCGAGGCGATCTTCTCGACCGCCGGCTTCGTGCCGCTGGAAACGCTGAACGAGGAGGATTATTCCTATACCTTCGGCGCCAAGGGCGATGCCTTCGGCTGGAGCTGGGATTTGTCGGGCAGCTACGGCAAGGACAATGAGAAGATCGGCACCGCCAATTCGGCCAACCTGTCATTGTTCACCGACACCCATACCTCTCCCGGAAATTTCTATGACGGCAGCTTCATCGCCTCGCAAGCGACTTTCAACGCCGATTTCAGCAGAAGCGTAGAGATCGGCCTGGCCACGCCGTTGTCGGTGGCGTTCGGTTTTGAGGGGCGTGAGGACACCTATGCCATCACGCCGGGCGACCCGGCCTCTTACTACAAGAGCGGCGCCCAGTCCTTCCCGGGCTATGCGCCATTCCAGGCCCTGTCCAAGAGCCGCAAGAACTACGCGGAATACATCGATGTCGCCCTGTCGCCGATCAAGGACCTGCAGCTCGATATCGCCGGCCGCCACGAATATTATACCGACTTCCACGATGCCCAGGTCGGCAAGATCACGGCGCGCTACGACATCAGCCCGGCGTTCGCCATCCGCGGCACCATCGCCAGCGGCTTCCGCGCCCCGACCCTGGAAGAAGAATATTACAACGCCACCAACGTCTCCCCGACTTCGGCCACCGTGCAGATCGGCCCGAACTCGCCGGCGGCGAAGGTTGAAGGCGTCCAGCCGTTGGCGCCGGAAAGCTCGGCCAATTTCAGCGTCGGTTTCGTCACTCATCTGTTCGACAATTTCAGCGCCACGGTTGACGCCTACAGCATCGCCATCGGCAACCGTATTGTCGGCACCGGCACCGTCTATTACCAGCGCAGCGGCGTGATACAGCCGGGCGGCGCGATCATCGGCCAGGCCATCGCCGCCAACGGCAATGTGCTCGATCCCACCGTGAACACCCAGGGCACCACCGTTTTCGCCAACGCGGTCAGCACCCTGACCCATGGCGTGGACATCACCGCCAACTACATCAGCGACTTCGCCGAATACGGCAATGTGAACTGGACCGCGGCGCTGAACTGGGGCGAGACCTCGGTCTCGCGCATCGCGCCCAATCCCGCGCCGCTCCAGGCCGCCGGCGCCGTGCTGGTCTCGCCCCTGGCGATCTCGACGCTGACCCAGGCCTCGCCCAAATTCAAGATCGGCCTGGGGGTGCTGTGGAGCTGGGAAAGCTGGAGTGTCAACCTGCGGGAAACCATCTATGGTCCGTCTTCCCAGCTGTACCAGCCCTCCGGCAACGGCACGCCCTACATTCCCCAAAAAGTATCGACGGCCGCCATCACCGACCTGGAGATCAGCAAGACTCTCCTCGACAACCTGACCTTCACCGTCGGGGCCAACAACCTGTTCGACAAGGCCCCCGAAGCCATCGGCATCACCCAGGCCGGCGCCCCGATCGACGGGTCTTCGGTCTACTTCCAGCCCAACGCCATCTCGCCCTACGGCATCAATGGCGGTTTCTATTATGGGCGCGTGACCATCAACTTCTGAGGCATTCCCGCCTCATCCGTCCTGCACAGAATCCGGCGATGCCCGCATCGCCGGATTTTGCGCATTCATTCGTTACTTGACGGAATATCATAAGCGTCCAGGCCGCGGCTGCCGCATCATGAGGACGAGGCGCTAAAGCTCCAGTGCCGCCGTCTGGATCAAATCCGCCAGGCGGTTGATGGTCGGATGCGGGTTGCTGCGGATATGACGCACATAAGCGACATGGGGCAGGGACGGCAGCGCTTCATGGGCGCCGATGACGGCATCCATGAAATGGGTGGTGCGGCAGGTGATGCCCAACCCGGAGTCCACCGCCGCCCGCAACGCCGCCAGGCTTGGCGTTTCCAGCACGATGCGCCAGGGCCGGCCGGCCTGGTCCAGCGCCGCCAGCGCGGCATCGCGGAAGCGGCAGGGCCGCTCCAGCACCGCAAGCGGAATCACCTGCTGCCGCGCGAGATCGTCCCGGCCCAGCCACAGCATCGGCGCCGTGCGCACCGCGATGGGGTCGTCCTGGCCGCTCATGCACAGCACCACATCCAACTGGCCGGCCTGCATCAGTTCCAGCAGTTCCGCCGAATTGCCCACGCGCACCTGGACCTGGGTTTCCGGATTGAGCTGGGTGAAGCGGGCCAGCACGCCGCTGAGCAGGGTCTCGGCGAAATCCTGCACAAAACCGAGCCGGGCCGGTCCCGCCAGGACATCGCCGCTCAACGCCTGCAGCGCCCGGTCATTGGTGTCCAGGATTTCGCGCGCATGACCCAGCAGGCTTTGGCCCGCGGGGGTCAGGGTCAGCCGCCGGCCTTCGCGCTGGAACAGGGGAATCTGCACAAGATCTTCCAGCCGCTTCATCTGCAGGCTGAGCGCGGACTGGGTGACGAACACCCGTTCGGTGGCCTTGAGCATCGAGCCCGCATCCACGATTGCCGTGAAACTGCGCAGCAGTTCCGTGGGCAGGTTCACCACCATCAAGCCTCCTATGAGCAATGCTCATAAGTCTGTTTTGCAGAAGTCTCTTGCTTAATCTTCTGAATCTCTATCAATTCAGTATACTATAATGTTCCGGAGGTAAAGTGCTCATTCGTTTCGCGCCGGTTTTCCTGTTTCTGTCGCTGTTTCTGTCTCTGGGCGGCGCCCTGGCCCAGGCCCCTGACGATGCCGCGCGCGATACGGTTTCCTGGACGGTGCAGCCGCCGGATGCCGCCGCGAAGCCGGGCCGCGCCGCGCTGATCCTGCACGGCACGGTCGCCACGGGCTGGCACATCTATTCGCTCAAGCAGTCGCCGCAAGGTCCGACGCCGCTTGTGGTGACGGTGGCGGCGAACGATGTGGCGGCGGCCGATGGCGCGCCCGCCGGCAGCAAGCCGGAAAAGCTGCGCGATCCCGCCTTCGGCCTGGAGACCCAGTTCTATACCAGTCCGTTCACGGTGACGGTGCCGGTTCGCTTCAAGCCGCATGCCGGCGCCGGCCCGCAGGTGATTCCGGTGGATGTGCGGTTCCAGACCTGCAATGGCCGGGTCTGCCAGCCGCCCAGGACCGTGCATCTCTCCGCGATCCTCAATCTGCAGGGGTGACGCCGTGGATTTGACCGGAGTCGTTCGCCGTCTGCGCCGGATACCGGCATCGGCCATTGGCTTGGGTTTGGCGGGCTGCCTGGCGCTGCCGGTGCTCGCGCAGATCGCGGTGCGCAACCAGGGCTATATTCCTTACAGCGATGCGCCGATCAATTACCGCTCCCAGGATCTGAGCGACCCCGTTGCGCTGCTGCAAAAGCAGATCGAGGCGGGCAATGCCAGCCTCAGCTATGACCAGGACCAGGGCTATCTGCGTTCGGTGCTGAGCCTGCTGAAGGTGCCGGTTGAGTCCCAGACCCTGGTCTTCTCCAAGACCAGTTTCCAGTATCCCAAGATTTCGCCGCAGCATCCGCGCGCGCTCTATTACAATGACGATGTCTATGTCGGCAAAGTCCATGACGGCAATGCCATCGAGATCGTTTCCTTCGATCCCAGACAGGGCGCGATCTTCTATCTGCTGGACGAACGCAAGGTGGACAAGCCGGTCTTCCAGCGCGCCGAACTGGATTGCACCCAATGCCACATCGCGGCGGGCACCCGCGGCGTGCCGGGCGTGCTGCTGCGTTCGGTGTTCCCGACCGCCAGCGGCACGCTGACGCCGCGCGCGCCAAGCTATATCACCGACCAGGAAACCCCGCTGACGCAACGCTGGGGCGGCTGGTTTGTGTCGGGGGCGCTGGCCAAAACCTCGATGGCCAATGCCGTCACCGTGGATCAAACGGTCACGCCGACCGCCACCCAGATTTCCATGACCACGCCAGCGTCGCCGCCGACGCCGCCGCAACTGGCCCCGCTGGGCGACAAGCCGCCCTACGACCCGTCCGCCTATCTCGCGCCGGGCAGCGACCAGGTGGCATTGCTGGTGCTGACGCATCAGGCCCAGCTGCACAATCTGATCACCCAGACCAACTATCAGACCCGCCTGGCGCTGTATGCGCTGGCCAAGGCCAATCCCGGCCAGGCGTCTGTTGAAGCGCCATCATTGGAAGCGCTGCCGGACGCGACGCAGCGCCAGATCCGCAAGCCCGCCGACCAGTTGGTGCGCTTCCTGCTGTTCGCCAACGAAACCCCGCTGGGCGGGCTGGATGCGCGCCAGATCATCAGGGACTCCGCCTTCGCGCGGGAGTTCGCAAGCCGCGGCGTGCGCGATTCCAAGGGCCGGTCGCTGCGCGATTTCGACCTGCACGACCGCATCTTCAAATATCCGTTGAGCTATCTGATCTACAACGTCGCCTTCGATACCTTGCCCGAGCCGGCCAAGGGCTATGTCTATCATCGCCTGCTGCAGGTCTTGAGCGGCCAGGACCAGAGCGCGGACTTCGCCAACCTCACGCCCAGGGACCGCGCGGCGATCCTTTCCATCCTGGTGGAAACCAAGCCCGGCCTGCCGGCCGAATGGCAGGACTATGCCCGCGCCAAACATCTGAAGCTGGCCGCCGCAAACCCGTGAATTCATCAACAACCAACCGAAGGAACACCGCCATGAAAACAGTTCTCAAGTTCGCCGCCCTGACATCCGTTCTCATGAGCGGCAGCGCGGCCGTTGCCGCGGGCACCGACGCCGCCGCGCTGAACGGCCGGTGGGATGCGGTGCTGACCCGCGATGGCACCGATATTCCCTTCCGGCTCGACATCAAGGGCTCGGGCGACACGCTGCAGGGCGTCTTTTACGACGGCTTCAAGCCCTATGACGGCACCACTAGCGCCAGCTTCAAGGACGGCAAGCTGACCCTGAATGTCGAACATTACCTGACCACCATCAGCGCCGATGTGAAGGACGGCCAGCTGGACGGCACCGCCGTCGCCCAGAACCGCGAATCCAGCGCCAATTACGGCTTTCACGCGGTGCGCCATGTCGACACCGCCGCCGCCGCCGCTGACGTGCCCGCCATTGCCGGCACGTATGTCGTGGCGCTCGATGCGCCGTCGTCCAAGGGCGAGAAGGCCTTCCGCGTCATCGTGGACCAGAAGGGCCCGGAAGTCGCGGCCTCGATCCTGCGCATCGATGGCGATACCGGCTCCTACAGCGGCAGCTTCAAGGACGGCAAATGGGTGCTGAGCCATTTCGACGGCGGCCGGCCCGGCGTCATCACCGTGACGCCCAATGCCGACGGTTCGCTGTCGGTGGAGCAGCAGCGCGCCCGTCCCGCGCCCCAGGAAGCCTCCTATGCCGGCGACGCCAAGGCTCCGGCCGGCGGCAACAGCTATGCCGCCGACGCGCCCCCCGATGGCCGCTATGCCAAGGTGCTGACGGCCTGGCGCGAGGATGTCGCCAAGGCCAAGGGGCTGCCCGCGCCGGACGATTTCCTGACCCATACCGTCGCGCGCGATCCCAACGAGATCTTCAAGTTCAGCTTCAAGGATGTGAACGGCAAGCTCGTTTCCAACGACGATCCCGACTACAAGAACAAGGTGGTTCTGGCCATCGTCACCGGCACCTGGTGCCCCAACTGCCATGACGAGGCGCAGTATCTGGTGAAGCTGGACAAGCAGTATCGCGACAAGGGCCTGCGCATCGTGGCGCTGGACTTCGAGGAGCCGGAACAGCAGGGCACGCTGGTCCGCGAACGCGCCTTCATCAGGAAATATGGCGTGAAATACAGCTATCTGCAGGCCGGCTCGCCGTCGGAGATGTGGGAGAAGGTGCCCCAGCTCAACCATCTCGACACCTGGCCGGCGACCGTCTTCATCGGCCGTGACGGCAAGGTGCGGGCGGTGCATTCCGGCTTTGCCTCGCCCGCCAGCGGCGAATTCAACACCCAGCTCAAGACCGAGTTCACCGGCCGCATCGAGCAGTTGCTGGCCGAGAAAGTGACCGCCAGCGCGGCGGAGCCGGTCAAGTTCGCGGCGGCGCAGAAGTAACGTCCAACCGGGCGGCCGCGGAGCGATCTGCGGCCGCCCCTATTTTCCGGCGGGGGCCCAAGGAGAAGTCATGAGCACGCATTCGCCAGCCCTGCGCCTTGTTCACACCGGGCCGGATGAACCGCATCCCACCGCCCAGCGCGTCATTGAACTCCTGGGCAACACTCTTGCGCCGCCGGATGCGGACATCCGCGCCGTTCGCCATCGCTACAATCTCAATCGCCGCCAATTCCTGGCCGAGATGCAGCCGGTGGAAAGCGTCTTCCATATCCTGCCGGCGGAACGCGGCGCGCCGCGCCTGACCGTGATCCGCCCGCGCAAATTCCGCCAGGGCGACCCGCTGCCGGCGATCGTCTATCTGCATGGCGGCGGCTGGGTGCTGGGGTCGCTGGCGACCTATGAGCCCTTCTGCCGCGCCCTTGCCAATGCCACCGGGCAGATCGTGATCTGGGTGGAGTACCGGCTGGCGCCGGAAGCGCCCTATCCGGCGGCGTTGAACGATACCCTGGCAGCCTGGCGCTGGGTCCAGCAGAATTACCGCGAACTGGGCGCCGATCCGGCGCGCATCTCCATCGGCGGCGACAGCGCCGGCGGCAACCTCGCGGCGGCCGCCGCCCTGGTGCTGCGGGACCAGACCGGCATCCAGCCCTGGCGGCAGTTGCTGCTGTATCCCTGCCTCGACATGTCGGCCTCCCTGGCGTCGCACCGCAAGCTGGCGGACGGTTACCTGCTCACCGCGCCGCTTTATGCCTGGTATCGCGATCAATATGCGCCCGCGGGGGTGGCGCGCGACGACTGGCGGCTGTCGCCCTTGTTCGCCGACGATCTCGCCCGCCTGCCGCCCACCGTCCTGTTGTATGCGGGTTTCGATCCGTTGCGCGACGAAGCGGCGGCCTATGCCATGAAACTGACCCTGGCCGGGGTGCCGGTCGAGCCGCTCTATTTCGCCGACATGATTCACGGCTTCCTGACCATGGGCGGCGTGATCCCCGCCGCCGGGGCGGCGACCGCGCGCATCGCCGATGCCCTGGCGGCCCTGGAGCAGCAGGCCTAGTCCCCGCCGACTCCGTTTTGTCATATGGGCCTAGTACGGATCGCTGATGGGCGCATTCGGGCGCCGGTTTTGCGGCGGCCTGATGCATTCTCGGACTTTCGATCTGGCGGTTGTCGGCGGCGGCATACTCGGGCTGGCGCATGCCTTCATGGCGGTGCGGGCGGGCAAGCGCGTCGCGGTCATCGAGCGCGATGCGCGCGCCAACGGCGCCTCGATCCGCAATTTCGGCTTTATTACCGTCACCGGCCAGGCGCGCGGCGAAAGCTGGCGGCTGGCGCGCCGTACCCGCGATGTCTGGGCCGGGGTGGCGCCCCAGGCGGGCGTGCGCATCGAGCAGGAAGGACTTTATCTCACCGCCCGCTCGGCCGAGGCGATGGCGGTGATCGAAGCCTTTCTCGCCACCGAAATGGGCGAGGGCTGCCGCCTGCTGCCGGCGGACACATTCCGGGGACTGGCGCATGGCCTGGGCGGTCCCGACCTGAAAGGGGCGCTCTACAGCCCGCATGAGCTGCGGGTGGAATCCCGCACCGCCATTCCCGCCCTGGCGGCATGGCTGCAAGAGGCGCTGGGCGTTGTCTTCTTCAACGAAACCGCCGTCTTCGAGATCGCGCCGCCGCGCCTGCGCACCTCGCGCGGCGTGATCGAGGCGGGGGCGGTGGTGGTGTGTCCCGGCGATGATTTCGTCACTTTGTATCCCGGGCGCATCGCGGCTTACGGCTTGCGCAAATGCCGTCTTTCCATGCTCAAGCTGGCCGATCCGGGCTTGCGGTTGCCGGGCACTTTAATGTCCGACCTCAGCCTGACGCGCTATCGCGGCTATGCCGACCTGGCCGAGGCCCGCGCCCTGGAAGCAAAGCTGCGTGCCGAACAGCCCGGCGCTTTCGACAATGGCGTGCACCTGATCGTGGCCCAGGGGGCTGACGGTGGCCTGATCGTGGGCGACAGCCATCATTATGACGCGCTGCCCGGGCCTTTCGCGCCCGCGACGGCGGAGCGCGACATACTGGAGGAATACCGCCGCGCCACGGGGCGCGAACCGCCGCCGGTGCTGGAACGCTGGACCGGCGTTTATGCCGTCGCCGACGACCGCACGTATCTGGTGGATGCGCCGGCGGCGGATGTGCGCCTGGTCATCGTTACCAGCGGCACCGGCGCTTCGACCGGCTTCGGTATCGCGGAAAAAGTCATCGGCGAACTTGTGGAGAATGGATGATGAGTTTTCCCGTCAAGGCGGTGGTGTTCGACTGGGCCGGCACCATGATCGATTTCGGCTGCATGGCGCCGGTGCATGCGCTGGTGGAGATGTTCGCCGCCGAAGGCCTGGAAATCACGCCCGCGCAAGCCCGCGCCGACATGGGCAAGGCCAAGCTGGATCATCTGCGCGCCCTGCTGGCCGCCCCGGCCGTGGCGGCGCGCTGGAACGGTTTGAAGGGCGCGCCCGTCAGCGAAGACGATATCCAGCGGCTTTACCGCAATCTGGTCCCGGCCATGACGCGGGCCGCGGCGCGGAGTTCGCTGCTGATCCCCGGCGCGGCGCAAGTGGCGGCGGAACTGCGCGCGCTGGGTGTGAAGATCGGTTCCGGCACCGGCTATACCCGCGAGATGATGGCCGACATCCTGCCCGCCGCCGCCGGGCAGGGCTATGCGCCGGACGTGGTGGTCTGTGCCGGCGAAACCCCCAGCGGCCGGCCCGCGCCGCTGATGACCTGGAAGGCGCTGGTGGAACTGGATGCCTGGCCCGCCAGGGCCTGCATCAAGGTGGACGATGCGCCGGTGGGGATCGAGGAAGGCCGCCTGGCCGGCTGCTGGACGGTGGGGCTGTCGGCGTCGGGCAACGGCGTCGGACTGGATCGGGAAGATTTTCTGGCGCTGTCGCCGGAAGCGCGCGCGGAAAAGATCGGCCACGCGATGCGCGAACTGAAAGCGGCGGGTGCTGACTTCATCATTGAGGATGTCTCGCAGCTGATGCCCGTGGTCCACGAAATCGCGCGGCGGATTTCATGACCGCTGTCACGGCACGTTTTCGCGACTGGCTGTCGCGCGCGCCCGCGCCGGTCTTTGCGCTGTATGGCGGGCTGATGGCGTTCGGGGCCTATTTCGCCATGTATGCCTTCCGCAAACCTTTCTCGGTCGCCAGCTATGCCGATGCCGCGCCGGTGCTGGTCGAATACAAGATCGCCCTGGTGATCGCCCAGGTGTTCGGCTATGCGCTGTCCAAGGTCGCCGGCATCAAGGTGATCTCGGAAATGCCGCCGCACCGCCGCGCGCTGGCCATCCTGGCGCTGATCGGGACCGCCGAACTTTGCCTGGTGCTGTTCGCGCTGATCCCCGCGCCCTTCAATATCGCCTGCCTGTTCGCCGACGGCCTGGCGCTGGGCATGATCTGGGGCCTGGTGTTCGGCTTCCTGGAGGGCCGCCGGGTTTCCGAACTGCTGGGCGCCATGCTCTGCGCCAGCTTCATCGTCTCGTCCGGGGTGGTCAAATCGGCCGGCGAAAGCGTGATGCTGGCGGGCTGGGCCAATGAATACTGGATGCCGGCGGTGACCGGGCTGCTGTTCGTGCCGCTGCTGCTGTTCTGTGTCGCGGGCCTGGCCGTCATGCCGCCGCCCAGTGCCGAGGATGAGCGGCTGCGCGTGGCGCGCGCGCCGATGGACGCCCCCGCCCGCAAGCGGATGTTCGCGGCCTTTGCTCCCGGCCTGATCGCCTTGATCGTCATCTATGTCGGCCTGACGGCGCTCAGGGATTTCCGCGACAATTTCGCGGTCGAGATCTGGCGCGGGTTGGGCTTCAAGGACAATGCCGAGATATTTTCCTACTCCGAGATTCCGGTGGCCGTCATCGTGCTGGTGATGATGGCGATGCTGATGTTCATCCGCGACAACACCAGGGCCTTCCTTGCCAACCTGGCGATGGTGGGGGTGGGGCTGGCGCTGGCCGGGCTGGCGTCGCTGGCCTTCCAGATGCATCTGATCGGGCCCATCGCCTGGATGATCGCGCTGGGGGCGGGGCTCTATCTGGGCTACACCCCGTTCAACGCGCTGCTGTTCGACCGTTTCATCGCCGCCAGCGGTCGCACCGGCACCGCCGGCTTCCTGATCTATGTCGCGGACGCCAGCGGTTACATGAGTTCGGTTGCATTGCTGGTGGTCTACAATTTCGTGGGCGTGCGGCTGTCCTGGGTCGGCTTCCTGATGATGATTTCCTATGTTGCGGCGACCCTGGGCCTTGTGCTGCTCGCGGGCGCGGGGATTTATTTCCGTCGCCGCCTCGGCCGGAAGGATGTCGATGACCAGACGCCCGCAACTATTGAATTTGCCGCAGATCGGGCAGCTGTACGCTGAACGCGGCGGGTTGCATTACGGCGAGGGCGTCACCCAGCTGGAACATGCCCTGTAGTGCGCCGTTCTGGCACAGGCGCGGGGTGCGGCGCCCGACCTACTGGTATTGCAGGGCGGCGCTTTTGATGCGGCGCAAGCGGCGGCTTTTCGAAAACCTGCCCGGATGGCGCGACGCGGTTGCCCTGAGACGATTCGATGACATGGGAAAAGCCGCGGAAATCTCCCATCGCGCCTTCGCGGATTTTGCGCCGCTGCTGGGCAGCCTGCTGACAAGCGGCGCAAGAATGTAACGAACTCTCTCGGCCGTGTGTCATCGCCTTCATGTTGGCATGTCCGGCGACAGGACGCCGCATCGCCCGGCGCGATCTTTGAACGTTTGAAATCTTTTCATCACCGAAGCGTCACGCAGCGCGACCATAGGTGAGCCGTCGCGATCTGCGTTGCGACGCACAATTGGGGTCATCATTTCAGGCACGCCCGGCGGGAAGACTTGCTGTCTTTCCGCATGCGGTTTCGCGTGCCCGGCACGAATTAAGGGGGAAGTACTCATGAAAGCCAAATATCTGATTTCGTGCGCCGTCGCCGCGCTCGCCGCCAGCGGTTCCATTCCGGCCGCGGCGCAAAATGTCGCTTCCGCCGCCACCGGAATCGAAGCGGTCACGGTTTCGGTCAACCGCCGCGATGAATCGGTGCAGGACGTTCCCAACACGGTGCAGGCCTTCACCGGCAAGACCCTGGAGGACATGAACGTCCTTACCCTGGACAGCCTGCTGCGCTACACCCCCAACGTCACCTATGGCAACAACGGCCCGGGCCAGGGTGAAATCATCATGCGCGGTCTCTCGAACGGCTTCCGCGGCAACCAGTCCAGCGGCACCATCGCCAACTTTCCCAATGTCGCGATCTACCTGGACGACCAGTCCATGCAGTTCCCGGGGCGCAACGTGGACATCTACATGGTGGACATGGACCGCGTCGAAGTGCTGGAAGGCCCGCAGGGCACCCTGTTCGGCGGCGGCGCCGAGGCCGGCGCGCTGCGCTACATCACCAACAAGCCCAATCTCGACAAGTTCGAAGGCAAGGCGGAAGCCAGCTATGGCTTCACCCAGGACGGTGCCGACAACACCGCCGCCAACCTGATGCTCAATGTGCCGATCATCGCCGGCAAGCTGGCGGTGCGCGCGGTGATCTATGACGAGAAGCAGGGCGGCTATATCGACAACGTGCCCTCCACCTACACCCGCTCTAACCAGGACTTGGGCAACGCCTATTTCAACATCAAGCCGACCGCCGGCCTTTGCCCCAACGGCTTGCCGGCCGGCGCGGCCACCGGGTTCTGCGCCCTGCCGAACGCCCGCGCGCCCCAGGCGAACAACACGGCGATCGCGCAGAAGGATTTCAATCCCGTCACCTATCAGGGCGCGCGTTTTTCGGCGCTCTACCAGGTCAATGACGACTGGAATGTGCTGATTTCCGAAAGCCTGGAAGACCTGGATGCCCAGGGCCTGTCGGTCGAATATCCCAGCGGCTCGGATTTCCAGCAGTTGCAGCCGCTGCAGGTGACGTCCTTTTCGCCGTCCTACAACAAGGACCGCTATTCCAACACCGCCTGGACCGTCACCGGCAAGATCGCCGACCTCAAGCTGGTCTATACGGGCGGCTACACCGACCGCAACATCCATGAGCAGATGGATTACACCAACTATTCGCGCTCCGGCGGCGGCATGTATTACCAGTGCGCGGGCGGCTCCAACCCCATCACCGGCGGTACCGGCACACCGAACTGCTATTCGCCCGTCGGCTATTGGCAGGATACCATCCACTCGACCCATATCAGCAACGAATTGCGCCTCTCGACGCCCGACGACTGGCGCCTGCGGCTGATCGGCGGCGCTTATTATGAAGAGACCCGCATCTATGACGACATGAATTTCAACTATAAGAGCATCCCGGCCTGCAACCCGGCCAACCTGTCGGCGGCACTCGGCGGCGGCCCGGCCTGTCTGGCCGATGTGCGTCCCAATCCGGCGTCGACCACCAACGACCCCAGCATCCGCAGCGACTCCACCGCCTTCGGTGAAGACACGCAGCGCGGCTACAACCAGGAGGCCCTGTTCGGTTCGGCCGACTACGACATCATCCCCAACGAACTCACCATCACCGGCGGCCTGCGCTGGTTCCAGTATCGCGATTTCGAGGTCGGTTCGCAGTATGGCACCGGCCCCGGCTGCCTGGACGTGCCGAATGGGCAGTGCGCCGGCGGCACGGTCAACATCGACGCCGCCAACGACCACAAGACCTATTCCGGCCTCAAGGGCCGGGGCAATATCACCTGGCATATCGAGCCGGACCTGATGGTCTATTACACCTTCTCCCAGGGCTTCCGCCCCGGCGCCTTCAACCGCTCCACGGGTGCCGTGGCTCCCCTGAACGGCGTCAACCAGTTCAACAAGCCCAATGGCTATGGTCCCGACTCCCTGCAGAACCAGGAAATCGGCATGAAGGGCACTTTCCTGGACAACCGGTTGCAGTTGAACCTGTCCGCCTATCTGATGCAGTGGGACAATGTGCAATTCCTGTTCTTCAACCCGACCGATCTGGGCAACACCACCTTCGGCCTCAACGGCCCCGACTATCACGTCAAGGGTGCGGAGTTGCAGGCTCAGGCGCTACTGATGGAAGGCCTGACCCTGTCGGGCGCCAGCACCTATAACGACGATACCCAGGCCAGTGCGCCATGCTTTGTCAGCAATCTGTCCGCATCGCCCACTTTCGGCCAGTGCATCACCCAGATCACGCCCAAGGGGCAACCGACCCAACCTTTCCCCAATCCGTTCGGCGCGCTGGGCACCACGGCCGCCTTCTCGCCCAAATGGGCCGGCAATGTCCGCCTGCGCTATGACTGGATGATGGATGGCTATGGCGCTTTCGTGATGGGTGGATTGAGCTATACCGGCAGCATGTACAACCAGCCGGCCACTTATGCCCCCGGCGCGGGCGTGGCCGTGCCCACCACCACCTTCCTGCGCTATCTGCAGCCGTCCTACACCACCGTCGACGCCTCCATCGGGGTGAATTTCGACAAGTTCTATGCCCAGCTTTACGGCCAGAACCTGACCAACGAACTGGCGAGCACCTTCACCTCCTCGGCCCAGTTCATCAAATCCGAGGTGCCGCTGCGTCCGCGGGTGGTTGGCCTCAAGATCGGCGCCAATTTCTAAGCCGGCCTTTTCTGGGCTACAATTTTGGGCGGGCCGCAAGGTCCGCCCAAAACATTTTGGTGTCATGGAAACCGTTATCCCGTCCCCCGTCGAGCAGGAAGTCCGCCGCCTGCGGGCCTTGCAGAAAAACGGGCTTCACGACCAGGCCCTTGCCGGGGCCCAGGCGCTGCTGCGCGACTGGCCCGAGAACCGCGACCTGCTGCTGATCGCGGCCGCCAGCCTGCGCCATCTGGCGCGCGTGCCGGAGGCACTGGAGGTTCTGGCGCGGCTGGAACGGTTGCAGCCAAGTTTCAGCCTGATGCACCAGGAACGCGGCCTGTGCCGCGTCGCCCTGAAAGATGCGCCGGGCGCCATCGATGCGCTGCTGCGCGCCGTGAACATCAATCCGGCGCTGCCCATGAGCTGGCGCATGCTGGAGGGCGTCTATCGCATTTCCGGCGACGTCAATAATGCCGCTATGGCCGCCGACCATGTCGCCACCCTGGCGCACCTGCCGCCCGAAGTGGTGGCCGCGACGGCGCTGTTTTCCGATGGCGATCTGGCGCCGGCGGAACAGATGACACGCGCCTTCCTGCTGACGCATGGCGATCATCCCGAAGCGATGCGCCTCCTGGCCCGCATCGGGCTGGCGCACGATGTGCTGGACGATGCCGAACTGCTGCTGGAATCGGTGCTGGCGCTGGCGCCGGATTATCGCGCCGCCCGCTATGACTATGCCGATACCCTGGTCAAGCGGCACAAATACGGGCTGGCGCGCGAACAGGTCGAACAATTGCTGGCGCTGGAGCCGCGCAATCCGGACTATCGCATACTGGCCGCCACCATCGCGGTCGGCCTGGGCGAACACGACAAGGCGATCGCCTTCTATCGCGATATGCTGGCCGATGTGCCGGCGTCTTCGCCGCAGGCGGCGGATATAAATCTGTGGCTGGCGCATGCCCTGAAAACCATCGGCCGGGTGTCGGAGGCGATTGATGCCTACCGCGCCGCCGCCGCCGCGCGGCCCGATTTCGGCGATGCCTGGTGGAGCCTGGCGAATCTCAAGACGTTCCACTTCGACGATGCGGAGATGACGCGCATGCGGGCCGAAGAGGCCGCGCCGCGAACGGGGGCGGTGGACCGCTATCATCTGTGTTTCGCCTTGGGCAAGGCGCTGGAAGACCGGGACGAGACGGAGGCGTCGTGGCGCTATTACGAACGCGGCAACGCGCTGAAGCGCGCGGAAAGCCGCTATCGCCCGCAGGTCATCGAAACCAACACCGCCGGGCAGGTCGCGGTTTGCACCCGCGATTTCTTTCTTCATCGCGAGGGTTGGGGCGATGCGCGCTCCGATCCGATCTTCATCCTGGGCCTGCCGCGCGCCGGCTCCACCCTGCTGGAACAGATTCTCGCGTCCCATTCCCTGGTCGAGGGCACGCAGGAACTGGCGGACATCCAGCGCGCCGTGCTGGACCTGCAGGGCCGCGATCCCGACCTGGACAATCCGCGCTATCCCGGCGTGCTGGAGGCGATGACGGCGCAAGACTTCGCGCAGGCGGGTACGCGCTATCTGGACGACACAAGGGTCTATCGCACCGGCAAGCCCTTCTTCATCGACAAGATGCCGAACAATTTCCGCCATGTCGGCCTGATCCATCTGATGCTGCCGAATGCGCGGATCATCGATGCCCGGCGCGAGCCGATGGCCTGCAGCTTCTCCAACCTCAAGCAGCTTTTCGCCCAGGGCCAGGAATTCACCTACAGCATCGAAGACATCGCGCGCTATTACCGCACCTATCTGGAATTGATGCGGCACTGGGATGCGGCGCTGCCGGGGCGGGTCTTGCGGGTGCATCACGAAGACGTGGTCGCCGACCTGGAAGGCAGCGTGCGGCGGATGCTGGCGCATTGCGGCCTGCCGTTCGAGCCGGCCTGCCTGGACTTCCACAAGAATACGCGCAGCGTGCGCACCCCCAGTTCCGAACAGGTGCGCCAGCCGATCTTCCGCGATGGCCTGGACCAGTGGAAGAAATACGCAGCCTGGCTGGAACCGCTCAAGACCGCGCTGGGCGACGCGGTGACGCGCTATCGCGATTAAACCCGGCCGATGGCCGGATCGCTGCGGCTGGGGCGGCCGGTCTCGACATGGCCGGCAAAGCGCCAGACGGTGTCGCCGCCGCGCGCTTCCAGGTCGTACCAGTGATCGCTGGCGGCCAGCGGCCAGCGGTCCTCCCGCACCGCGCCGGGCGCGATTTGATAATGCCGTGGCGCTTCATGGGAATAATCGCGCGGTGCGATGGTGATGTCGCAGGCGGCGGCGCCGGTGTTGCGAATCCGAAGCACCAGGCTTTCGTCCGCCGCGTCATGGCGCGTTTCAATCTCGGCGGGCGAAACCGCCACGCCGGAAAATTCGCGCAGGAAACCGTTGGGACCATGGAGGACGAAGCCGAAACCACCCCCGCCGATGGGCAATCGGTCGGACACGCTCTTGCCGGCCTCGACCGTGTAATACCAGACGCTTCCATCCCTGGCATGCACCGCGAGGCTGGCGCCCGCGCTGCCGCGATTGCCGATCTGCAGCGTGAATGATTTTCCGTCCGCCCGGCCCGTGACCTCCAGCGCATAGGGCAGGGCGCGCGCCGGCCGCTGCCCGGCTTCCTGCACGGGCAAACTGGTGTCCGCCGGGCGCACGACCGGCGGCAACAGATGCGCGGCATCCGCCCTGGCGTTGTAACCCGCCGTATCCGGCAGCGGGACATTGCCATCTCCGCCGCTGGTGAAGTCGAAGGCCGAGGTGAGGTCGCCGCACACCGCCCGCCGCCAGGGCGTGATGTTCGGCTCCATCACCCCGAAGCGCCGCTCCAGGAAACGGATCACCGAAGTGTGGTCGAACAGTTCGGAATTGACGAAGCCGCCCTTGGTCCAGGGCGAGACGATCAGCAGCGGCACGCGCGGGCCCAATCCCACCGGCTCGCCATGATAGCTTTCGCCGTCCAGCGCCACGGTGCTTTTGCCCAGCTGCGCCGGCGGCACCGGCGGCGGCACATGATCGAAGAAGCCGTCATTCTCGTCATAGTTCAGGATGAACACCGTGCGCGCCCAGACCTCGGGATGGGCGGTCAGGGCCGCGATCAGCCGCGCCGTGAACTGTTCGCCATAGGCGGGGCAGGCGGCGGGATGTTCGCACAGGATATAAGGCGCCACGATCCAGGACACCTGGGGCAGCTTGCCGCTCGCCACATCGTCGCTGAAGCGCGCGATCAGATGCTCGCCGCGCGACTGTTTGGCATTGGCGGCGTTGGAGGTGGCAGCCCAGCCGCGCCCCCGGTCATACAATTGCGATGACGGGTCCAGGCCGCGGAAACTGGCGAAATAGGCCAGGCCATTGTCGCCGTAATTGTCGTATTCCTGATAGAGCCGCCAGTCGATGCCCGCCGCCTGCAGGCGCTCGGCATAGGTGGTCCAGCCATAGGGCTTGAATGCCGCCGCGTCGTTTTTGGGATCGGCGGTCTCGTTGGGTTCGTCGGGCGGGTTCTCGATCGCCTGCTTGCCGTCATTGCCCACCGCCAGCCCGTTGGTGCCGCTGAACAGGAACAGGCGATTGGGATTTGTCGGCCCGAACAGCGAGCAGTGATAGGCATCGCAGATGGTGAAGGCGTCGGCCAGCGCGTAATAGAAAGGCAGATCCGCGCGCGTGAAATGACCCATGGTCATCGGCGTCTTGGCCGCGATCCAGGCATCATGGTTCTTCCAGCGCGCCTGGCTGCCCTTCCAGCTATGATCCAGGCTGGCCAGGCTTTGCGCCGCGCTGGTGGCGCTGTCCAGGCGGAAGGGCGTCACCGTCTCGCCGCCGGGGCCCGGCTGGTACCAGACCGGCTTGCCGGAGGGCAGCATCAGCGGCCGGGGATCGGAAAAGCCGCGCACCCCGCGCAGCATGCCGAAATAATGATCGAAAGAGCGGTTCTCCTGCATCAGGATCACCACATGCTCGACATCCATCAGGGTGCCGGTCTTGCCCCCCGCCGGCAACGCCAAGGCGCGCTGGATGGAAAGCGGCAGCGCGGCCAGCCCCGCCGCGCCGGTCTTCAAAAATGTCCTGCGATCGCCCATGTCCTGACCCGTTTGTACAGGATATCCCTACGCGATCCGCGTGACACAGTTGTCACACGGCCGGTGAGATTTGCGGGCCTTTCTGGTCCGTGTCCGGCATTGTCCGGCAGGGATGCCCCACCTAAGCTTCCCGCCAAATCATGAACCGCCAGGGGGGCGGATGAAAAAGTTCGCATTTGCGGTTCTCGGCCTGCTTCTTGCGGCGCTGCCATCGCTGGCGGAGGACTGGCCCACCTATGGCCATGACTATGGCGATACGCGCCATTCGCCGCTGGCCCAGATCACCCCCGGCAATGTCGCCGCGCTGAAGCCCGCGTGGCGCTTCCACATGCGTCCGGCGGATGCCATACGCGGCTTCGCTTCATCGGAAGATACGCCCATCGTGGTGAAGGGCGTGATGTACGTCTCCACGCCCTATGGCCGGGTGGTGGCGCTGGACGCGGCCACGGGACAGGAGCGCTGGGCCTATCAGGTGCCGGGCAACGACCAGCCGGCGACGCGCGGCGTCTCCTATTGGCCAGGCAAAAAGCCCGAGATCGTGTTCGGTACCCGCGGCGGACTGCTGATCGCACTGCATGCTGGCACGGGCGCGGCGGTGGCGGGCTTCGGCAAGGGCGGCGCGCTCGACCTGCACAGCGATGCGGTGATGCAGGGGTATCCGAAAGCGGCGCTGGGCATCACCTCCGCGCCGGTGATCTACAGGAACCTCATCATCACCGGCTCGCGCAACCAGGAAACACCGCAAAAGGGCGCCAACGGCCAGGCGCGGGCTTTCGATGTGCGCACCGGGCGCGAGGTCTGGCATTTCAACGGCGTGCCGGGCCCCGGCGAGAAATTCCACGACAGTTGGGACGGCGACAGTTGGGTGGCGCGTTCCGGCGTCAATGTCTGGACCGGGCTGACGCTGGATGCGAAACGCGGCATCGCCTATCTGCCCTTCGGCGCCCCCACCTTCGACCAGTCGGGCAACGACCGCAAAGGCGTGTCGCTGTTTTCCAATGCACTGGTGGCGGTGAATGCCGCGACCGGCAAGTATCTGTGGCACTTCCAGGCGCTGCATCACGATCTGTGGGACTATGACCTGCCGCTCACCACGCTGGTGGATGTGAAGAAGAACGGCCGCGCGATTCCCGCCATCGCGGCGATGAGCAAGGCCAGCCTTCTATTCCTGCTCGACCGCCGCGACGGCAAGCCGATCTATCCTATTACCGAAACGCCGGTGCCCACCGACACCGACATGATCGGCGAACAGCCTTCGCCGACACAGCCCATGTCGGTGACGCCGCCGCTGGGCCGCACCAGCTTCGCCATGTCCGAACTGTCCAGCCTGACGCCGCAGCAGAAGGCGGGCTGCGACAAGATCATCCAGGACATGCACATCGTCGGCGGCAGGTTCCTGCAGCCGCAGCGCGCCGATTCCGGCGTGGCGCGTTTTCCCGGCAGTTGGGGCGGCATCGACTGGAGCCATGCCGCCTTCGATCCCGCCTCGGGCTATTACATCCTCAACACCTCCGACATGGGTTCGCCCGAGGTGATGGTGCGCAAGCCGGACGGCACCTATGACATGCGCGACGGCTACCAATGGTTCTGGGACAAGACCAGCCGCATGCCCTGCCAGGCGCCGCCCTGGGGCAATCTGTGGGCGGTGGATGTCAATACCGGCGGCATCGTGTGGCAATCTGTGCTGGGCGTCACCGACGGTCTGCCCGATCCCAACACCGGCCGTCCCAATGTCGGCGGCCCCATCACTACCGGCGGCGGGCTGGTCTTCATCGGCGGCACCGACGACAAACGGCTGCGCGCCTTCGACACCAGGACCGGCAAGGAGCTTTGGACCTTCAGCCTGCCGGCCTCGCTCTATGGCACCCCGATGACCTACAGCGTGCGCGGCAAGCAGTATGTCGCGGCCGTGGTCACGGGCGGTTTCTGGGGCGAGCGCGCCGGCGCCGATGAGGTCATTGCGTTTGCCTTGCCATGAAATCGCGATAGACACCGGGCCGGCAGCCGGCCAACGTGGCGGGCATGACGGATGACAGCGGATTCGACCTGGATATCAGCCGCCGCAGGCTGCTGGCGGCGGGGGCGGCCGCTCTTGTTCCTTCCGGTCCCGCCGGGGCGGCGTCGGAATCGTCGCGCGACCCCGCCGTTCCGGTGGCCGGGCTGCATCTGCAGTTCGGGGCGGATGCCGCATCGCAGGTCGTGGTGTCGTGGCACACACTCAAACCCGTTCAGCAGCCCCGCGTGTTGTTGGGGTATCTCGACGGCGGGCTTGTGCAACAGGCTGTGGCCGAACAGGCCAGCTATACCGATGCCAAGGCCGGCAAGCCCGTCTATGCCTGGCACGCCAGGCTGACCGGCCTGCAGCCCGACACCCAATATCTGTATGGCGCGCTGCATGACGGCGCCGAGGCGGAGTTCGGCGCTTTCCGCACCGCGCCGCGCGGCCGCGCCCGTTTCACCTTCACCAGTTTCGGCGACCAGGGCACGCCGACTCTGGGCAGGCGCTACAAGCCGCCCGCCGGGGTGGCCATCGCCGATCCGCCCTTTGTGAACGACAATCTGGGTTCGCCGCACGCCGCCGACACCACCTTGGGCATCGAACAGGTGCAGCCGCTGTTTCATTTGTTCAACGGCGATCTCTGCTATGCCAACCTGGCCGAGGACCGCATACGGACCTGGTGGGATTTCTGGGCCAACAACAGCCGCAGCGCCCGCAAGCGCCCCTGGATGCCGTCTCCGGGCAATCATGAAAACGAGTTGGGCAACGGGCCGATCGGCTATCGGGCCTATCAGACCTATTTCCGCCTGCCCGAGGCGTCGGGACAGACGCCAGTGACCAAAGGCCTGTGGTACGCCTTCACCGCCGGTGGCGTGCGCGTGGTCAGCATCGCCAATGACGATGTCGCCTACCAGGACTCGGGAAACTCCTATGTCCGGGGCTATTCGGCGGGGGCGCAGAAGGCCTGGCTGGAGCAGGAACTGCGCCGCGCCCGCGCCGATCCCGGCATAGACTGGATCGTGGTCTGCATGCACCAGGTGGCGATCTCCACGGCGGACAAATTCAACGGCGCTGACCTGGGCATCCGCCAGGAATGGGTGCCGCTGTTCGACAAATATGGCGTGGACCTGGTGGTGTGCGGTCATGAGCATCACTATGAACGCTCGCACCCCATAAGGGGGCAGGAGGCCAACGCCACCCTGACGCCGGTCCCCACCGCCAAAGCCACCGATGTCATAGATACCACCAAGGGCACCGTGCATATGGTGATCGGCGGCGGCGGAACCTCGGCGCCGTCCAACGAACTGTTTTTCAACCCGCCGCAATGCCGGGTGATCACCGCCGTCGGGGCCGTTGACCCACAGACCCAAAAGCGCCCGCCCATCTATGTGAAGGAGATGGCGCCCTGGTCGGCGGTGCGCAATGCGGCGCATGCCTATGGCTTTGCCGCCTTCACCGTGGACCCGGGCGTCCGTGGCGGCTTCACCGAAATCGCGGTGACCTATTATGACGTGGTGGGGACGGAACTGGCGGCGTTCGAAAGCTTCACCCTGCGCCGCCCACGTCGCGATTAGCCGCCGTCAGGGCAATCCCGCTCACCAGCACCGGCAACAGCAGGCACCAGAATCCGGCCAGGTGCAGCAACAGCGCCGCCGTCCCGCATCCGGCGGCGAAACCGGCAATGCCGATAAGGCCATGGCGCAGCCGCTGGCGCATCGTGGCCGCTTTCGCTGGCTCGGGATGAAACAGAAGATCCACGGCGTCGGTCACCGCCCGCAGCGTGTTGCCCGACATGAAGGTGGTGGGCGGCAGGTCGGGCCAATAACTGCCCAGCAGCGCGTTCTGCATCGCCATCGCCGCCACGCCGGCGCCGCAGGTCAGCAGCAGGGCCGGGGGATCGCCCTTGGCAAACGGCGACAAGGTCAGCGCCAGCAGGCAAAGCAGCGCCAGCAACCCGACCTGCAAGGCGGACAAGAGATAGCGTCCGGGCCGTGGCGCCAGCAGATGCACCGCCAGCCGGACCAGCGCCACCGTCGCCACGAATTCCGGCAAGGCCAACGCCTTGGCGATGACGCCCTGCTGATCCAGCACCAGGGATGCCGCCAGGGTCACCAGATTGCCGGTGACATGGGCCAGGAACAGGCCGTGCAGGCCCAGCAATCCGACGGTATCGACAAAGCCGCCATTGAAGGCGAACAGGACGGTCAATCCGGTCGTGCGGCGCATGCGGCGTCTGCCCCAGTTCCGTGAAAGATAGACCGCGCGATGGGCAGCGCCAAGGGGCGTGCCGTGGCGCGGCGCATCCCAGGCGCGAATGCGCTGCCTAACGCAGCGTCAGCATCCGGCCAGGTTCGCGGCCGAAGCCCTCCACGGCGATGCGGTCGGGGTGCAGTTCCAGCACCGCACAGGCGGTTTGCGGCGTGTCCAGCATGCCGTGCAGGTTGAGATAGTGGATGCCATCGCGCAGGCCGTAATTGCCGTCGTGATTATGGCCGTCCAGCCAGAGCTTGACGCTGGGATGGCGCGCGATCAGCGCGATGACGTCGGCGGCGTTCCACAGATTGTTGTCATTCTGCGGCCATAGCGGAAAGTGGCACAGCAGCATCGCCTTCAGCCCCAGGGCATCGGCATCGGCCAGCACCATGTCCAGCCAGTTCATCTGCGCTGTGCCGATCGCCCCGCTCCACAGCGAGGCTTGCGGCCAGCGCGCGGCATGCAGGCGCAGGCCCTGTGCCGTCTGCGGGCTGTCCTTGGGCCAGCCATAGCTGGATACGTCATTGCCATCCAGCACCACGAACAGCCAGCCGTCGCGGCTGAAGCTGTAATAGCGCGCCGGCATGCCCAGCCGCGCGGGCACCCGCAGCTTTTTGTCATCGGCCACCAGCAGGTCGTGATTGCCCAGCACGAAATGCCACGGCCGCCCAAGTGTTTGCGCGATGGGCAGCACGGTGTCGAAGCTGGCCCAGCCGCCGTCGATGAAATCCCCCAGATGCACGGCGAAATCCACCTGGCGGTGTTGGAACGCCGCCACCGCCGCGCGCAGCTTGGCGGGCGATTGGCGGTACAGCCGCGCGCCGTTGCCGGGCTGGTCGGCATACTGGCAGTCGGCAATGGCGCCGATCCGCAGAGGCGCCCTGGCGTGCGCCGCCAGCGGCGCCACCAGGCCCGCCATCGCCAGCCGTCTTGTGATCGCGGTCATGGGTTCTCCACAAAAGCACAGGGGCCGCCCGGGGAGAGCGGCCCCTGCAACGCGACGCCTCGGGACTAGAAGTTGTACGTCGCGCCAAAGGTGAAGGTCTGGCCGCTCTGGGTGTAAACCTCAGGCCGCTTGGCGGTCTGGTCGAGATACTGCTCGATCGGCTGGTCGGTCAGGTTGATGGCCTCGAACACCAGCTTGAGGTCGGTGGTGATATTGTAGTGTGCCTCCAGGTCCACATTGTTGGTGGAGTTGACGAAGTCGCCGATATTGTTGTTGCCGCCGGTGCCGTCGAGATAACGGCTGCGATAGGCGTCGGAGACGCGGACGCCCCAACCATCGGCTTCGTAATAGACCGTCAGGTTGGTGGTCAGCTTGGACAGGTTGCTCAGCGGCAGCGAAATGGCGTTGCCGCTGAAGATCACCGGGGTATTGCCGTCGGCATAGGTGATGTTGCCTTCCACGCCCAGGTGGTTGAACGGCGCGGGCAGGAAGTCGAAGTCGCGCTGGCCGGCGGCTTCCAGGCCCACGATCACCGCGCCCTTGCCGTTGATCGGCGCGGTGTAGTTGTAGGGCACCGAACCGGTCTGGCCCGGCAGCAGGAAGGACAGCGGGAAGCCGGTGGCGCTGTAGGGCTCGACGGTGGTCTGGCTGGTGATGAAGGATTCCATGTTCTTGTAGAACACGCCGATCGAGCCATAGCCGCGGTGATCGTCGTAATAGTCGAACGAGGTTTCCAGCGAGTCCGCCATGAACGGCCGCAGGTTGGGATTGCCGGCGCTGACCGTGCCGCCGAACGGCGCGGTGGTCAGGCTGCCCGCCGCCGCCAGATCGGACAAAGCCGGGCGGCTGATATTGCGGTTGGCGCTGGCGCGCCACACCATGTCGTCGGTGATGTCCACCGCCAGGTTGCCCGCGGGCAGCAGGTCGTTGTAGTGGTGCGGGATGTTGACCGGCACCAAGGTCGTGCCGGTGTTGAGCATGCCCGCCGAGGTCAGGTCGGTGGAGAAATAGCGCACGCCGACATTGGCGCGCACGCCCATGCCCCACAGCCGGGTGTTGAGATTGTACTGGGCATAGCCGCCCAGGGTCTTTTCCACCACGTCGAAGTCCGAGCCCGGCACGTCGAAGGAGGCGTTCAGGTTGCGGATCTGGCCGATATAGGCATAGGTGGCGTCAACGTCGCCCACGACATAGGGCAGCACCGAATTGACCGGCACCACATCCTTGAGGTTGGCGGGGATCGCCATGTCGGTGGGGACGTTGTGGAACACCTTGTTGGTGCGGGTGAAGCCGGCATTGGCGAACTTCTTGTATTCCGCGCCGAAGGTGAAGCTGTTGTCGCTGTCCAGCTTCCAGTCGAAATCCAGCTTGCCGTTGACGTAATCGTTGGTGATGCCGTTTTCCTGGGTGTCCATCCGCATCAGGTTCCACTGGCTGGGATCGGCGGTGTTGAAACCGTAGACGTTGGACGGATTGGCCGTGCGGGCGTCATAGGCGATGGACTGGTTCTGCGCTTCCAGGAACACCTTGTCGAAGTCCGGCAGCACATAGTTCGAGCGCGAATAGCCGAACATCGCCTTGGCCGAGAAATCGTCGGTCACCTGGTAATCGGCATGGCCCGAGATCTGGTAGAAGTCGGTGGTGTCGTTCTCCTGGTTGTGCTCGCTGCGCATGTCCACATGGCTCCAGTTGGCGGCCGTGATGGTGTTGCCCTGGATGGTGAGGCTGTTGAGCAGCTGGGTGCCCGAGACATTGCCGGTCAGGCCGTTGGTGCCGGCCGAGGCCAGCGCATAGTCGTCGCGGTTGTTCGCCAGATGGCCGTAAAGCCCGTCAATGCCGAACTGCAGCCGGTCGCTGGGCTGCCATTGCAGGGCGCTGGTGATGCCCAGGCGCTCGCGATGGGTGTACCAGCTGGAGGGGGACTCGGCCTGGGGCGCGAACAGCTGGGTGGCGGGCGAGGTGGATTCCAGCCGCGCCGCATCGGCGGCGCTGACGCCGGGGCCGATATTCTTGGCGCCGACGGTGATCTGGCTCCAGCCCCAGTTGCGATAACCGTATTCGTTGGAATCATTCTGCGAATAGGCGACCGACACCAGGGCGCCGAAATCGCCCCAGCGGTCGGAGATCAGGCCCACCACGCGCGGCGTCACGCTGTTGGTGTTGGTGTTGGTCAGGCCCTTGGCCGAGACCACCGCCTTGAAGCCGTCATAGTCGAACGGCTTGGGGGTATAGAGCTGCACCGTGCCGGCGATGCCGCCTTCGTCCTGGTCGGCGGCATAGGACTTCTGCACCGTCACCCGGTTGAACAGTTCGGAGGCGAACATGCTGAAGTCGAAGCTGCGGGTGCGGCTGACATTGCCGCGATTGTCCATGCCCGAGGCGGTGTTGGACAGCACTTCCATGCCGTTCAGCTGGGTGCGGGTGAAATCCGGGCCCAGGCCGCGCAGCGTGATCTGGCGGCCTTCGCCGGCATCGCGGGTGATGGCGACGCCGGGAATACGCTGCAGGGATTCCGCCAGGTTCAGTTCGGGGAATTCCGCGATGTCGTCGGAAACGATGCTGTCTTCGGAACCGACCGAATTGTGCTTGAGGTCCTGCGCCTTTTCCAGGCTGCCGCGATAGCCCGATACCGTCACGGTTTCGACATCCTGCGCCTTCGCGGTGTGCGCGGCGCAGATCAGCAGCACGGACAGCGCGCTGCCCGTCATCAATTTCGATTTCGTCATGATCCCCTCGATTGCCCAGCGGGCAGGTGTGAAAGCAGCGGCGTCGCCGTGCTGCCTCGGGGAGTGGTGGGGCCGCGCGATGGGGACCGCCGGCGCCGTGAAGTTTTTGCGACTAGCTGCGATGCGCCGTCAGGTACACGCGATGGTCGCGGCGCGCGGGCTGCAGGTTCAGCACCGCCGCGATCAGCCGCAGGGTCGCATCGGTATTGCTCAACTGGAAACGGCCGCTGATGACCGCGCCTGCCAGCGACGGATCGCTGATCACGATGGGCGTGCCGGTATAGTGATTGAGCTTGGCCACGACATAGGAGAGCGGCATTTTGTCCGCCTCCAGCCAGTCGGTGCGCCAGTTCTGATAGACGGCGGGATCGAAACGCCCGGCATGGGCGCCCAGGCGCGGGTCCAGCGTCAGCCAGTCGCCCTTTGTGAGTGTGCGGGTTTCGCCATCGGCCTTGGCGACTGTCACCACGCCGTGATAGACGCGCACCCCCACGGCATCGTTCATCAGGTCCACGCCGAACAGGGTGCCGACCGCAGTCACCGTCACCGAACGGGCCATGACGTGGAAGGGACGCCTGGGGTCCTTGGCGACCTCGAAGATCGCTTCGCCGCGCGCCAGCGACAGGTTGCGCGCATCCGGCAGGTAGCGGACGCTGATCCTGGAATCGGCGTTGAGGAACAGATGCGAATTGTCCGCCAGCTTCCAGTCGGCGCGCTGGCGCAGGCCGGTGGCGAAATCCTGCGGCGGCGCGACGGGGGCGGGCGCGCGCATGACCAGCATGACCATAATTGCCGCAGCGATGGCCAGGCCTGTGCCGATCCAGCCCAGGCGGCGCGCGGAAATCATCCGGCGGGGCGGCGCGACGGGCATCGGCTTGTTCACGGCCTCGCAGGCATCCAGCAGGGCGCTGTCCAGCATGGTCTTGCGCAGGTTGGCATAGACGCGGGCATGTTCCTGCGACGCCCGCAGCCAGGCGCAGAAGGCGGCGAATTCCGCTTCCGACAGTTCCTGCTGGCGCTCCAGCCAGTCGGCGGCCAGTTCCTGCACCGTCAATTCGTCTTCGTCGTTGTCGTTCATGGCGTGACCTGTTTCTTGTTCTTGTCGCCGGCCTCGGCGGCGCCGATGGCGTCAGCCAGCTGCACCATGGCGCGGACGAGGTGCTTCTTGACGGCTTCCAGGCTCAGGCCGGTTTCCTCGGCGATGGCCTGGCGGGATTTGCGCTCCAGATGGCGCTTGATGAAGACGGTGCGGCGCAGCGGCGTCAGCCCCTCCAGCGCCTGGCGGAAGATCGCCTCGCGCTGCTTGTGTTCCAGCACCTCGTCGGCCAGCGGCAATTCGCTCTCGAAGTCGCTGTCGCCGATCCCGGTCTCCAGCCGCACCTTGCGGGCCTGGGCGAAGATGATCGAATCCGCCACCCGATAGGCATAGGCCAAAGGCTGGGCAATCTCGGTCTTGCGGCTTTGCTCAAGCATCCGCAGCAGGGTCTCCTGCATCACATCCTCGGACTGGGACATGTTACGGCAGCGGCGGTTGATGTAAGCGAGGAGCTTGCTTTCATGCTCTTTCAATACGGAAACGGCATCGGTCATCGGGGGCTCGAAAGGACGTCGGCGCCTCAAGCTGATGCGTCCCGATTCCCTGGAAGAGGCGGCAGCCGCCCAATCGGGGACAGGCCTTACGCGCCCTCTCTATAATATTTGTGACATGGAGCCGGGATAGGTTCCGGCCCGCAGCCAGGACAATTTGGCCGTTGGGGCCGGTATGGGTGGCGATCCGGCGTTTTGGCGCATGCGTTTTTGGCAATTTGTGTGTTTCGCCCTCGGCCTGTGGACCGTGCCGGCCACGGCTGACCCCTATCCTCCCGGCCAGGAGCATGATTTCCGCATTGCCGGTGGGGCCTTGGCCGTCGCGGTGCAGGAATTCTCCCGCCAGGCCAATATCCAGATCGTCACCGCCATGGACCTGGCCCATATCCCCGCCAATCCCGTGGCGGGCCATATGTCCAGCGCCCAGGCGCTGGCCCGGCTGCTGCTGGGCCAGGCGATCGAGGCGGCCTATGTCAGCGGCGGCTATGTGCTGCGGCCAGGGGCCGCGCCGCCCCCGGCCCGCGAGGAGGGCATTGAATCGGTCACCGTCACCGATTTTCGCGGCGAGTTGACCCGGGCCCTGGCGCGCAAGCGCGGCGCGACCGGCTCGCAGGACAGCATATTGGCCGAAGACATCGCTGCCTTTCCCGACCTCAATCTGTCGGAGGCGCTGCAGCGCATTCCCGGTGTCACCATCACCCGCGATTCCGGCGAGGGCCGGCAGATTTCGCTGCGCGGGCTGGGGCCGGATTTCACCCGCACCCAGATCAACGGCATGGAGGCGCTGTCCAACACGGCCTCGGGCATGGACAATCGCGGCCTGGTCAGCCGCACCCGCAGCTTCGACTACAGCGTCTTTGCCTCCGAACTGTTCCAGGCGGTGGATGTGCAGAAATCCTGGCAGGCGGACCAGGACGAGGGCGGCATCGGCGGCACCATCGCGCTCACGACGCCCAAGCCCTTCGACTATGACGGCTTTGTCGGCGTGGTCAGCGCCAAGGCGATGACCAACACCAACACCCGCCCGGTGACGCCGCGCCTGGTGGCGCTGCTCTCGGATCGCTGGGGCGATTTCGGGGCGCTGGTGTCGGCGGCCTGGTCGGTCAGCGACTCCAATGAATATGGCTATCGCAACTGGGGCTGGAACCAGATCACGGTCGCGCCGGGCAATATCGGTCCCGGCGTCAGCGCGGCGGATTCCGCGCGGCTGCAATCGGTTTCGCCCACCACGCAACTGTTCGCGCCCCAGGCCGAGACCTATTCCACCTGGTATGACCGGCGCAAAAGGCTGGGGGTGACGGCGGCGCTGCAATACCAGCCGGGCGACCGTTTCCAGTTCGGCCTGGATCTGCTCTATGGCCGGCTGACCAATGACCGCAACAATTATGCCCTGGCCGCGGCGGGCACCAACGGCCTGACCGGCGATGTCAACGGCACGCAATTGCTCAACAGCGTCGCCATCCAGGGCAATACCATCGTCGCCGCCGACTGGAGCCATGTCGACATGCGCAGCGAATATAATGTGATGCACGACGCCACCAACTTTTATCAACTGGTGGGCAATGCCGCCTGGCAGGTGACGCAGGCTCTCACGGCCAAGGCGCTGCTGGGGGCCTCGCGCTCCGACTATACCCTGCCGGTGTTCGACAAAGTGTTCCTGGAATCGCAGAACCAGTCCATCGCCTATGACGACCGGGGCAACCAGCCGTCCAACGTCTATGGCTTCAACCCGGCCGATCCGTCGTCGTGGAACCTGATGCGGATGGACACCCAGGAAAACGCCATCACCGACGATTATGTCAACGGCAAGCTGGATTTCGACTGGACGGTGAACCCCGCCTCGCATGTCAGCTTCGGCGCCGAATACAAGAAATTCACCAATGACGGCTGGCAGCGCGCCGACAAGGAATTCCACAATGTCCCCGCCGACATGGCGGTCCCGGCGTCCGACAAGGGGACGGTGCCTTATGACACGGTGCAAAATTATGTCGTGGGCGACGTCAATAATATCTATGCCCTGATCGGCCAGGTCCGCGACCTGACGTCCACCTTCGATGTGCCGGGGTCCGATTTCAAGGTGGTGGAAAAGACCTTTGCCGGCTATGCCCAGTATAATCTGGACACTGATGTTTTGGGCCACCGGCTGCGCGCCGATATCGGCTTGCGCTATTTCTCCACCGACCTCACCTCCATCGGCGCGCTCAACACTGGCGCGGGTCTTACGCCGGTGGACATCCAGCATCACTATAACGACTTCCTGCCGGCGGCGAGCGTGGCGCTGGATGTGGCCGACAATGTCGTGCTGCGGCTCAGCGCCAACCGCAACATCAGCCGCCCCACCTTGTCGGCGCTGGCGGCGGCGGGCACGCTGACCACCGCGCCGTTCGGCGGCACCATCAGCGCCGGCAATCCCAACCTCAAACCCTTCATGGCGGATTCCATCGAGGGCTCGCTGGAAGTCTATCAGGGGCGGCTGGGTTACATGGCGCTGGGCGCCTTCTACAAGAACATGGAATCCTTCATCACCACCGTGACCACCATCGAACCCTACAGCGCCACCGGCTATCCGCTGTCCTTCCTGCTGCCGGGGCAGAGCGCGTCGGTTCCCTACAATTACAGCGCCCCGATCAACGGCAAGGGCGCGGTGATCGTGGGCCTGGAGGCGGCCTTCCAGCGCGAGTTCGATTTCCTGCCCGCGCCGTTTGACGGACTGGGCTTCATCGGCAACCTCACCTATGCCGACGGCAATTCCGAGGTGATCTTCGGCACCGCGCCGGTGTCGCTGCCGCTGGTGGATCTGTCCAAGCTGTCGGCCAACGCCACGCTGTATTATGAGATCGACCGCTGGGGCCTGCGCTTTTCCTATGCCTATCGCAGCAAATATCTCGACGGCACCGGCGGCAGCGGCAATGTCGGCGAAGGCATCGCCGCCACCGGCAATGTGGATTTCACCGCCCATTACCGGCTGGACCAGCATCTCAAGCTGGTGGTGGAGGGCGTCAACCTCACCGACCAGCCGATCATTCAGTATACGGATGTCACCGCGCGGCGGCCGGAGGTCAATACGCGCAGTGGCGTCACCTATGCCGTCGGGGTTACATATGCTTTCTGAAAGGCTTGTTTCATGACCCCCGACCAGGACGCCTGCGCCTTGCTGTATCGCCACTGGCGCGAAGGCACGGTTTTGGAGGCGCTGCCGCCGGACCTGCGCCCCGCTGACCGCGCGCAGGCCTATAAGATACAGGCTTTTCTGGAAGACTATAGCGCCGCGCCGCTGTTCGGCTGGAAGATCGCGGCCACCGGCCTGGCGGGCCAGCGCCATATCGGCGTGGACGGGCCTCTGGCCGGGCGGCTGCTGGCGGAGCGGGTGATTGCCGATGGCGGCGAATGCGCGCTGGGCGCCAACCGCATGCGGGTGGCGGAGCTGGAATTCGCCTTCAGGATGGGTAGCGACCTGACACCCCGCGACACGGATTACACGCAAGACGACGTGCTGGCGGCGGTCGCCAGCCTGCATCCCGCCATCGAACTGCCGGATTCCCGCTTCGCCCATTTTGAGACAGCGGGCCTGCCCCAACTGGTGGCCGCGACAATGCCTGCGGCCATCTGTTCGTGCTGGGGCCCGCCACCGATGCGGCATGGCGCGACCTGGACCTTGCCGCCCATACCGGCCGCCTGTTCAGGAATGGCGCCGTGGCGGAAGACGGCAGCGGCCGCAATGTGCTGGGCGATCCCCGCATCGCCCTGACCTGGCTGGTCAATGAATTGTCGCGCCATGGCCTGACGCTCAAGGCGGGGCAGGTGGTCACCACCGGCACCTGCGTCAAGCCGGTGCCCATCGCCGCGGGCGATGCGTTCGAAGGCGATCTGGGCGTGCTGGGGCGGGTATCGGTGACCATCACGTAATGCGCATTTCCGAAAAAGAATTCACCCTGCTGATGGCGTTGCTGATCTCCATCGTCTCCATTTCCATTGACGCGCTGCTGCCGGCGCTGGGCCAGATCGGGGCCGAGATGGGGGTGAGCGATGTCAACCGCACCCAATGGGTGATCGTGGCCATCTTCGGCGGCATGGCGCTGGGCGAACTGGTGGCGGGGCCGGTGTCGGACGCGGCGGGCCGCAAGCCGGTGCTGTATGCCGGACTGGCGCTGTATCTGGCGGGCAGCGTGATCTGTTTCCTGGCGCGCGATTTCGCGCCGCTGCTGGCGGGGCGGTTCATCCAGGGGATCGGCGGCGCGGCGCCCTATGTCACCGCCATCTCGGTGGTGCGCGACAAATATGCCGGCCGCGACATGGCCCGCACCATGTCGCTGGTGATGACCGTCTTCATCCTGGCCCCGGCCATCGCGCCGGGCCTGGGCCAGGCGGTGATGCACCTGGGCGGCTGGCGCGCCATCTTCCTGCTCTATATCGGCTACAGCATCGTCATCGGCGGCTGGATCGCGTTCCGGCTGGAGGAAAGCCTGCCGCCCAGCCACCGCACGGCCTTCACCCCGGCGTCGCTGGCCCATGGCTTCGGCCTGGTGATGCGGAACCGCACCACCATGACCTATACCGTGACGATGGGCTTGGTCTTCGGCAGCCTGATCTCCTATGTCAGCGCCTCGCGCCAGATATTTCAGGATCATTTCGGCGTCGGCGACCAGTTCGCGCTGTATTTCGGCGGCCTGGCGCTGCTGCTGGGCGTGGCCTCGCTGCTGAATGCGCGCATCGTGGCCAGGGTCGGCATGCGCGCCATCTGCAGCCATGCGGCGCTGGCAATAGTGGTGGCCTCGCTCTTCTTCCTGCTGCTGCATCTGCTGGGCCCGGCGACCCTGCCGGTCTTTGTCGCCTATGCCGGGGTGCTGTTCTTTGCTTTTGGCTTGATGTTCGGCAACCTCAACGCCATCGCCATGGAGCCGATGGGCGAGGTGGCGGGCATCGCCTCGGCCGTCATCAGCGCGGCGTCCTCGATCATCTCGATGCTGCTGGGCGCGGTGATCGGCCAGCTTTACAACGGCACCCTGGTGCCGCTGGCCTCGGCCTTCCTGCTGCTGGGGGCGCTGTCCTGGCTGCTGATCCGGGGTGAACGGCGCTGGCATGCCTTTTCATCGGCCCCGCTTACCCCCTAAAGTGCCGCGCAAGAAATCCTCACAGGGAACATATGGACCGCCGCGATCTTCTGGCCGGCGCCGGGGCCTTTTTCGGCGTGTCCCTGGCGCTGCCGCTGGCGCGCGCCCTGGCCGCGCCCGGCTTCGCGGCCTCGCAGCCGCTGTTCACACAAGACCAGCAGGCGCTGGTCGCCGCCGTCAGCGACCGCATCGTGCCGGCGACCGACACCCCCGGCGCCGTTGCCGCCGGTGTGCCGCAGTTCATCGAGATGATGCTGGCGGACTGGTATGCGGCGGTGGACCGCAACGATTTTCTTTCCGGCTTCGCCACCCTGGAAGCCGTGGCGCGTGGCCGCCATGACCGCGCCTTTGCCGCCATCACGCCCGCGCAGCAGGATGTGATTCTGACCGATGCCATGGCGAACACTCTGCCGGCGCTGCCGCCGCGCTTCTTCGAGCATGTGCGCCAGATCGTGCTCTTGGGCTATTACACCTCCGAGACCGGCTGCCGGCAGGAGCGCATCTACCTGCCGCTGCCCGGCCGCTATGACGGCGCCTATCCCTATGCCACAGGCACAAAGGTGTTCTCGTCGTGAGCGATTTCGACGCCATCGTCATCGGCTCGGGCATTTCCGGCGGCTGGGCCGCCAAGGAACTGACCGAAAAGGGCCTGAAGGTGCTGATGCTGGATCGCGGCCGCATGGTCGAGCATCGCAAGGATTATCCCACCGAAGGCAAAGGGCCGTGGGAGTTGGCGTATCGCGGCAACCTGCCGCCGGCCGAGGTCGAGCGCGACTATTCCAACGCCAAATGGGGCGGCGCGGGTTCGACCGACCGCACGCATTTCTTCAACAATGACCGCCTCAATCCTTATGACTATGAAGCCAGCAAGCCGTTCCGCTGGGTGCGGCCCGACCAGGTGGGCGGCAAGTCGCTGATCTGGGGCCGGGTGTCGCTGCGCTGGAGCCAGCTCAGCTTCGACGCCAACAAGGTGGACGGTCACGGCAGCCCCTGGCCGATCGGCTATGACGACATCGCGCCCTGGTATTCCTATGTCGAAAGCTTCGCCGGCATCGCGGGCGCCAGGGATGGCCTGCCGCAACTGCCCGACGGCGAATTCCAGCCGCCGCATCCCATGAACGCCGGCGAATTGTGGGTGAAGGCGCGGCTGGAAGCGGCAATGCCGGGCCGCCACCTGATCAACACCCGCGTTGCCAACATGACGCAGGACAAGCCGGAGCAGGGCCGCTTCCGCTGCCAGGAGCGCAACCAGTGCGCCCGCGGCTGTTCCTTCGGCGCCTATTTCTCCACCCAGTCCTCGACCCTGCCGGCGGCGCGCAAGACAAACAACCTGACCCTGCTGTCGGATCACCTGGTCACCGGCCTGGACTATGACCGCCGCCACAAGCGCGTCACCGGGGTCAGGACGATTGACACCAACACCCAGGAAGCGCGCGTTTATACTTCGCGCATCGTTTTTCTCTGCGCTTCGGCCATGTCGTCGGTACACATATTGCTGAACTCGCGCGCGGAAGGCGGAGACCGCAGCGTGTTCGATTCCAGCGGGCTGCTGGGCAAGTACATCATGGATCATTCCATGCGCACCACGGTCTATGGCGTCATTCCCGATCCGGCGCTGGACGGCTTGGCCACCTATGGCCGCCGCCCCACCGGCGTTTACATTCCGCGCTTCCGCAACCTGGACGGCCAGGACGCCGATGCGGATTTCGTGCGCGGCTACGGCTTCCAGGGCGAGGGCGGCCGCCGCAATGCCGAGCCGGCCGGTTTCGGCAAGGCCATGAAGGAGGGCCTGCGCAACCATGGCCCCTGGCAGATCGGCTTCAACGCCTTCGCCGAATGCCTTCCGTATAAGGACAATGTCCTCACCTTGAGCAGCAAGACCGACCGCTTCGGCATGCCGCTGCTGGTGTTCGACGTCACCTTCCGCGACAATGAAGCCAGGATGATGAACGATGCCCAGCGCCAGGGCGAGGCGATGCTGAAGGCGGCGGGCCTGGTCAATGTCGGCAGCCACCAGGACGAGCATGTCCCCGGCGACGCCATTCACGAAATGGGCGGCGCCTGCATGGGCGCCGATCCGCGCGCCTCGGTGGTCAACAAATGGAACCAGGCGCATGATGCCCCCAACCTGTTCGTCACCGATGGCGCCTGCATGGCCTCGACCAATTGCGTGAACCCGTCCCTGACTTATATGGCGCTGACGGCGCGCGCCGCCGACCGTGCGGTGAAACTCGTGAAGACCAACGCGCTGTGAGGGCGACATGAAACTGAACCGCAGAGACATGATGGCCGGGGCCGCCGCGCTTCCCCTGACCGGCGCTGCCGATGCCGCACCCGATGGCGGGATCGCCAAACTGTTCAACGATCTGTCGGACTATCTGCTGGCGGACGCGCCCGAAAGCGCCACCGGGCTGGGCCTGGACAAGGACAAGCGCGCCGCCTTGAAGTCGCGGTTGTCCGACCTGTCCTGGGCGCATGTTTCCGGCGACGCCGGGCGCTGCGCCGCCTGGCTGGGCAAGCTCAATGCCATTCCGGCGCAGGGCCTGTCGCCCGACGCGGCGCTGAACAAGCAGGTGGTGGAATATGCCCTGGCGCTGGGCCGCGACGGCGGCCGTTTCGCCTTCGGCACCAACACGCTCAATTCCACCATGAACGAAGCTACCACGCCCTATGTGGTGAGCCAGGAAAGCGGCAGCTTTGTCGCCGTACCGGAATTCCTCGACAGTCAGCACCAGATCGCCAGCAAGGCCGATGCAGACGCTTATCTGGCGCGCATGGAAGCCTTTGCGGTCCAGTTGGATCAGGAGACGGCGCGGCTCAAACGCGATGCCGGGCAGGGCGTCATCGCGCCGGACTTCCTGCTGGCTACCGCCACCGGGCAGATGCAGCAGTTCCTCACCGTGCCCGCCGCCAGACAGCGCATCGTCACCTCGCTGGCGACGCGTGCGACCAGGCAAGGCATCGCGGGAGATTATGCGGCGCAAGCCACCAAACTGACGGCGGACAAGATATTGCCCGCGGTCGCCCGCCAGCTTGCGGCGCTGAAGGCGCTCAAACCCACCTCCGATGCCGGGGTGTGGAAGCTCAAGGATGGCGAAGCCTATTACGCCTGGCTGCTCAAGGTCGGCACCACCACCGGCATGACGGCGGACGAGGTCCACAAGATGGGCCTGGCGCAGAATGCCGAACTGGAAGCGCGCATGGACGCGCTGCTGAAGAAGCAGGGCCTCACCAAGGGCAGCGTCGGCGCGCGCATGACGGCATTGTCGCGCGACAGCCGCTTCATCTTCCCGGAAACCGATGCCGGGCGCGACCGGATCATCGCCTATCTCAACGAATTGATCGCCAAGACCCGCACCCAGATGCCCAAGCTGTCGGCGCTGAAGCTGAAGGCGCCGGTGGTGGTCAAGCGGGTGCCGCCCGACATCCAGGACGGCGCCGGGATGGGCTATATGAATTCGGGTTCGCTGGATGGCGCGCGGCCTTCGATCTACTATATCAACCTCAAGACCAATGCGAACTGGCCGAAGTATTCGCTGCCGACCCTGACGCATCACGAGACCATTCCCGGCCATGCCTGGCAGGGCGCCTATGTCACCGAGACCGGCAAGCTGCCGCTGATCCGCATCCTCCTGGGCGGCTTCAACGCCTATGTCGAAGGCTGGGCGCTGTATGCCGAGCAGCTGACCGACGAGATCGGCATGTATGGCGACGATCCCTTCGGCCAGTTGGGTTACCTGGCGGGGCAGAAGATGCGCGCCGGCCGGCTGGTGGTGGACACCGGCCTGCATGCCAAGCGCTGGAGCCGCGAACAGGCGGTCAACTGGTTCCAGGAATGCACCGGCGATCCGCGTGACGCCATGGTCAGCGAGGTGGACCGCTATTGCGGCACCCCGGGCCAGGCCTGCGGCTACAAGGTGGGTCATACCGAACTGCTGCGGCTGCGCGCCAAGGTGAAGGCGGCGGCGGGCGCGCGCTTCTCGCTGCCGGATTACAATGACACGGTGGTCAAGGCCGGCGCGGTGCCGCTGACTGTCCTGGCATCGGTGATTGACCAGTATATCGCGGCCCGCAAGGGCTGAGGGTCAGAACTTCGCCATGCTGCGGAATACCCCATCGCGGAAGACCAGCGCATGCATCAGCGCCGCGCCCAGATGCGCCAGGAAGGTGGCGAACAGGGCGAAGGCCAGCACCGTGTGCAGCGGCCGCAGCGCGGCATACAGCGCATCGCTGTGCGGCAGGATCGGCGGCAGATGCCAGGCCCCCAACAGGACGATGGGATAGCCCGCCGCCGACAGCATGCCCCAGCCCACCAGCGGCAGGGCGAACATCAAGCCATACAGCAGCCAGTGCGAGGCATGGGCGGCGAACCGCAGCAACCCCGGCATGCCGTTGGGCAAGGGCGGCGGCGGATTGAACAGCCGGTTGACCAGCCGGATCGCCACCAGCACCAGGATGGCGATGCCCAGCGGTTTGTGAATCGCCACCAGCCGGTGATAGTCCGACAGCGACGATACCATGGCGATGCCGATGAACAGCATGGCGACGATCAGCACCGCCATGGTCCAGTGCAGCAGGCGCGACAAGGGCGCGAAGGGCCTGCTCATGAAGGGGCTCCCAGCTGGACGGCGCTGGGGCTTTTGGGCTCGCGGGCGCGGCGGGTGAAGGACACGGCATAGGCCGCCGAGCGCGCCGACAGCAGCGGATCGTCGGACGGCTTGATCCCGGCCGGCAGCACCAGCGGATCGAAATTGATGTCCCGGCAATTGCCGTCGGCCTCGCTCTGCAAGGCGCTGACCGTCAGGGTGCCGGCATCCACCTGCTCGCGGTCCTTGGGCCAGGGCAGGGCGGCGTCATTGGTGGGATCGCCGGGCTGCCCGATGGTGACGATCAGATGCCATTGCGCCGGGCCGTGCCGCAGCCGTGCCGCCAGCGCCTCGAACAGGCCGTTGCTGCCCTGCACCTTGGCGGCGGGCGCAAAGCCATCCACCGGCACCATGCTCCAGCGCACCGGGGTCGCCGTGCCCGCGGCGCTGATGAAGCGGAAGGCGTTGAGGCTGTTATAGGCCGCATCGGCAAAGCCCGACGACATGGGCTCAGCCTTGATGCGCGCGATGGCGGCGGCGGCTTCGGGATGGGCCGCGAGAAACGCCTTCATCGCGGCGGGATCAGGCTTGCCGGTCTTGGGATCGGGCACACCCGCGGCCAGCTGGTCGTAAAAGCCCTGCGCGTCCTTCACGGGAAAGACGGGAATATCGTTCATGCCGGTGCGCCAGGTCTCGCCATCGGGCAGGCTGAAATCCAGCGCCATGCTGCGCACCACCGCCGGGCCATCGGGCAGGCGCGGCATGCCGCCGGCCAGGGCAAAGCGGCCGAAGACCGGCACCCGGCCCGTGCGAAACACCATGGCATGCGACAGCCGCGTGCCCGCGCCATTGCTGTCGAACCATCCCGTCAGGCACACGCCCTTGGCATGGTTGCGGCGAAAGCCGGGATGCGGCCCGTTCACCGCTTCAAAGCCGTTGATGATGCGCTTCTGGTCCAGCCGCCCCGGCGACAGCCAGCCCGCGGCCCAGGCGAAACTGCCCGCGACGGCGGCGACCACCACCCCGATTGCGCCCAGGCGCAAAAGACTGGCGGGCCGCAACAGGGCGCTGAGGGAATAATCGGACTCTGGCTGGGGCTCTGGCTGAGACAAGGGGCGCCTCCGATGCGCGATACATTAGTCTGTTCGGCGGACACGGCAATGGCGTTACAGCGCGCCGCCGCTTTTTCAGCATTCGCGCCGTGCAGTCTGCCCGAATAGGCGGCATGTCTGTGTGTTGACAAAGCGCGCCCATGCCCGTTCCCATGGCGCATGGAAAACAGACACAAAGACAAGCTGGCCTGGCTTGCGGCGCAGGACGAGGGCTATAGCCACAGCCTCAAGCCGCGCCAGATCCAGATGATCGGCATCGGCGGCGCCATCGGCACCGGGCTTTTTTTGGGCGCGGGGGCGCGGCTGCAACTGGCGGGTCCGGCGCTGGCGCTGGTCTATGGCGCCTGCGGTTTCTTCTGCTTCTTCATCCTGCGGGCGCTGGGCGAACTGGTGATGTACCGCCCGACCTCGGGCAGCTTCGTCTCCTATGCCCGCGAATTCCTGGGCGAGAAGGCCAGCTTCGTCACCGGCTGGATGTTCTTCCTCAACTGGGCCCATGCCGGCATCGTCGATATCACCGCCGTGGCGCTCTACATGCATTATTGGGGCGCCTTTGCCGGCGTGCCGCAATGGGTGTTCGCCGCCATCGCCCTGGCTTTCGTCGGCGGCATGAACATGCTGGCGGTGAAATTCTTCGGCGAGATGGAATTCTGGTTCTCGCTGATCAAGGTGGCGGCGCTGGTGATCTTCCTGGTCGTCGGCACTTCGCTGCTGGCGATGGGGCATACGGTTGGCGGCGGCGTGCCCGGGCTGCACATGATCACCGAGAATGGCGGGTTGTTTCCCCATGGCGTCCTGCCCGCCATCGTCATCATCCAGGGCGTGGTCTTCGCCTATGCCGGCATCGAGCTGGTGGGCACCGCGGCGGGCGAGGCGGAGAATCCCCGCGCCGTGCTGCCGCGCTCCATCAACAATGTGATCTGGCGCATCTGCCTGTTCTATGTCGGCTCGGTGGTGCTGCTGGTGATGCTGTTGCCCTGGACGGCCTATCGCGCCGGCACCAGCCCGTTCGTGACCTTCTTCGGCGCGCTGGGCGTGCCCGGCATCGGCAGCGTGATGAACCTGGTGGTGCTGACGGCGGCGCTGTCCAGCCTCAATTCCGGGCTTTATTCGACGGGCCGGGTGCTGCGCTCCTTGGCGATGGGCGGCTCGGCCCCGAAATATGTGGCGCGGATGAATGCCGCCAAGGTGCCGTATGGCGGCATATTGGTGACGCTGGTGATCTATGCCGGCGGCGTGGTGCTGAACTATTTCCTGCCCAGCAAGGTGTTCGAGATCGTGCTGAACATCTCGTCGCTGGGCGTGGTCTCGACCTGGGCCTTCATCGTGATCTGCCAGATGAAGCTGCGCGGGGCGCAGGATCGCGGCGAGATCGCGCGCGTGGCCTTCCGCATGCCCGGCGGACGGGTAATGTCCTGGGCGACGCTGGCGTTCCTGGTGGGTGTGCTGGTGCTGATGGCGATGGACTGGCCCATCGGCACCTTCACCATCGCCATGCTGCCGGTGCTGGCGCTGCTGTTGGGCCTGGGCTGGTACCTGCTGAAAGGCTCAAGCCCGTTCGCGCCGACCGCGCCGTCCTATATCCTGACCCATGCGGTCGAGGAAGACCCCGACGCCAATCCACCTTCCTAGCCCGCCGCCGGACAATATCAGCGCCTGGGCATGGTCCCGGCGGGGGCGGGCGCCTGGCCGGCGGGAGTCAGGGTCAGGGGCGGGGTCGCCGAGGGGGCGATGGCCGCGCCGCCCGCATTCATGTCACTGAAGGGCGTCGCCTTGCCATAGGGATCATAGGCGATCATGCCGGAGGTTTCCGGCTTCACCGCGATGACGCCGCCATCCTCATTGGCGTAGGGCGCGGCGTTGGGATTGCCTTCGGGGCCGAAACAGCCCGCGACGGCGATGCTGGCGACGGTCAGGGCGACAAGGGCTGGAAATTTCATCTGCGGTATCCCGTGCGGTATCTGGTCAGGAAACATGCCATGGCGGCCCCGGTTCCGGCCAGTCTTTTCAGGCGGATGGCAACCGGAACGCCACCAGTTCGCCGGGATGGTTGACGCCGCCTATCGCCACCACCAGATACTGGCGGCCATTCAGCATATAGGACATGGGCGAGCCGGTCTGGGGCGCGGAGATATAGACCGCGCCCTTTTCCTCGCCCGTCATCTTGTCATAGCCGCGCAGCATCGCGCCCTTGGCGCCCGAGGGCGTGGTGACCATGCCCGCCTCGCCGCAGATCACCAGGGTCTTTGTGACCATCGGTCCCAACAGGCCGGGGCGGCCGGTGCGCGGGATCGTCAAGCCCTTCAGGGCGGGATGGTTCTTGATGTTGTCGGGCGTATCGCCATGGGCGATCTGCCAGTCCAACGTGCCGTTCTCCAGCCCCAGGGCGCTGATGGTGCCGTAGGGCGGTTTGAGCAGCGGCAATCCGTCGATGGTGATCTGGCCGGGGCGGAAACCGTCGGCGGTGGCGGCGCCTTCCTTCAATCCGCTGGTGCCGACCGGCGCGCCTTCGGCGCCCATCGCCATGCTGGCGGTCTGCGCCGTGCCCGGCGTGCCGCGCACATATTCGAATTCGGTGACGCGGGGATTGCCCGGCACGATGCTGCCCGGCTCCACCGTGGTTTCCGCGAACACGAAGACCTTTTTGGTTTCGGGATCGTAACAGCCGCCCGGCCAGTTGGTGCCGCCCTGGAAACCCGGGGCGCACAAGGTGCCCCAGCTTCCTGTCGCGGTCGCCAGGGTCGGCGGCTCGAACACGCCGCCGGTGCGGTAATGGCTGATCAGCCTGAGCGCCCTGGCATGCAGTTCCGGCGTGAAATTGATGATGGTGTCGGGATTGACGCTCTGCACGCCATAGGCCGGCGGCCTGGTCGGCTGGGGCTGGGTCGGCGAATAGACCTCGCCCGGCACATCGCCCGCGGGCACCGGCACTTCGGGAATGTCCCACACCGGCTTGCCGGTGACGCGGTCCAGCACATAGAGGAAGGTCTGCTTGCTGGGCTGGGCCAGCGCCTTGACGATGCGGCCCTCATGGGGGATGTCGCACAGGATCGGGGCGCAGGGAATGTCGCGGTCCCACAGCCCGTGATGCATGGTCTGGTAGTGCCACTTGCGCTTGCCGGTATCAAGGTCCACCGCCACGATGGATTCCCCGAACAGCGCATTGCCGGCGCGATAGATGCCAACCTCGTCGCCGGTGGGCAGTTCGATGGGCAGGTAGGCGGTGTTCAGTTCCAGGTCGATGGAGATCTGGCCCCAGCAGCCGGTATTGCCCGCCTGTTCCGGCTCGCCCTTGCGCAGCCAGCTGTCATAGCCGAACTCGCCCTTGCGCGGGATGGTGTGGAAGATCCATTTGCGCTTGCCGGTGCGCACGTCGAAGCCGCGCACATAGCCTTTGACATTGCTGCGGCCGCGCGGCTGGCCGCCGCCCATATGGGCCGCGCCCACCACCACGGTATTCTTGCCGACGACCGGCGTGGCATGCAGCCCGACATCGCCGGTGTCCAGGTCGATCGCCTGGTCGTCATTCTTTTTCAGGTCCACGACGCCATCGACGCCGAAAGTCTTGACGGGAATGCCGGTGAGGGCATCCAGCGCCACAAGCTGATAGCCCGGCGTGACATAGAGGATGCGCTGATCCTTCTTGCCGTCGCTCCAATAGGATACGCCATGACCGGAATATTGCCGCGGGGCGTTGCGGCCGCGCGCGCCTTCGTCAATCGAATGCATCCAGCGCAGCTCGCCGCTGGCGGCATCTAGGCAGACCACGTCGCGGCGCGAACCGGCGGTGCAGTACAGCCGCCCGGCGATCACCAGCGGCGTGCCCTCATAGACATATTCCGGGCGCGGCCCCAGGGAGTCGGTGCGAAAGCGCCAGGCCACTTCCAGCTTGCTGAAATTGCCGGCATCGATCTGGTCCAGCGCCGCATAGCGGGTGTTGGCCAGGTCGCCGGCATAATTGCGCCATTCGGTATCGCTCGACCCCTGCGCCCAGGCGGGCAGGTGCGCGGCGGCAAAGCCCGCGATGCTGGTCAGGAGCAGGTTGCGGCGTGACGGTGACGGCATCGGATACCTTGCTTGTTCTTATTGATTGTCACCGCGAGGGCGCGGCGCGGATGCTTCCCCGCCCGGCAGTCTGAAGGCGATGAACTCCGAGGTGAAGCCGCGCCCGCCGATCGCCAGCACGATATACTGGCGGCCTTTCAGCATATAGGTCATGGGTGAGCCCGACTGTTCGGCGGGCAGGAACACCGCGCCTTTTTCCGCGCCGGTCTGTTTGTCATAGGCGCGCAGCCTAGCGCCCTTGCGGCCAGTCTCGTCGGTATAGGTCATGGGATCGCCGCAGATCACCAGCGATTTGGTGGTCAGGGGCGCGATCTTGCCGATCATGCCGGTGCGCGGAATCTTCAGCCCCTTGAGCGCCGGATGGTTGCGGATGGCGTCCGGCGTCTCGCCATGCGCAACCTGCCAAAGCTGGGTGCCGTGCTCCAGATCGGTGGCGGTGATGCGGCCATAGGGCGGCTTGATCAGCGGCAGCCCGTCCACCGTCAGGTCGTTGGGGCGATAGCCGCCGGGCGTGTCGGGCGGCAGGTTGGCATGGACGTAATCGAACGCCCCGCGCGTATGGTCGGGATTGGGAATGATGCCGCCGATGTTCAGCGGATTGGTCTGGGAATAGGTATAGACGGTGTGGCTCTCGGGATCGTAGCTGCCGCCCGGCCAGTTGATGCCGCCGATATAGCCCGGCAGGTTGATGACGCCGTAAGGCCCGCCCTTCTTGGCCATGATCGGCGCGGTATAGAGCCCGCCCAGCTTGTAATGGCCGGCGACTTCCAGCGCCTTCTTCTTCAGTTCGGGCGTGAAATCTATCAGGTCGTCGGTGCTGACGCCCTGGCGATCAACGGCGGGCGGTTTGGACGGGAAGGGCTGGGTCGGGGAATACCATTCGCCCGGCACATCGCCCGGCGTGACTTTGCGTTCGACGATCGGCCACAGCGGTTCGCCGGTCTCGCGGTTCAGCACATAGAGAAAGCTCTGCTTGGTGGGCTGCACCAGCGCCTTGACGATCTTGCCGTTGTGGGGGATGTCGCACAGGATCGCGGCGGCACAGACGTCATAGTCCCACAGCCCGTGATGGACCATCTGGTAATGCCATTTGCGCTTGCCGGTCAGGATGTCCACCGCGACGATGCTCTCGCTGAACAGGCTGTTGCCGGGACGGTAGATGCCCATCTGGTCGCCGGTGGGCAGTTCGATGCCCAGATAGGCCAGGCCCAGGTCTTCGTCGGCGGAAATCTGCGCCCAGTCGCCGGCATTGCCGGCATCTTCCGCCGAACCGGGCTTCAGCCAGGTGTCGTAGCCGAACTCGCCCTTTTTGGGGATGTTGTGGAATATCCACAGCCGCTTGCCGGTCCTGACATCGAAGCCGCGCACATAGCCCTTGGCATTGTTCTTCACCATCGGGGTGTTGCCGGCGGTATGGGCGGCGCCGATGATGATGACGCCCTTGGCGATGGTGGGGGCCGAATGCAGCCCGATATCGGCCTTCGCCAGATCCAGGTCCTGGTCGTCCTCCAGCTTGAGGTCCACGACGCCGCCGGTGCCGAAATCGGGATCGGGCAGGCCGGTGGCGGCATCCAGCGAGATCATCTGGTAGCCGATGGTGACATAGACGATCCGCTCGGCGGTGCCGTCGGTCCAGTAGCCGACGCCGCGGCCGGAATATTGCCGGGGCGAATTGATGGCGCGCTGGCCTTCATCGGGGCTGCGATGCACCCAGACGATCTCGCCGCTGGCGGCGTCCAGGCAGAGCACATCGCGGCGGGTGCCCGCCGTGCAGAACAGGCGGCCTTTGATCAAGAGCGGGGTGCATTGCAGGATGAATTCCGGGCGCGGCCCCAGATGGTCGGTCTTGAACTCCCAGGCGACCTGCAACTGGTTGAAATTGTCGGCATTGATCTGATCCAGCGCCTTGTAGCGCCAGTAGGCCAGGTTGCCGCCATAGGTGGGCCAGTCAGTATCGGCGGGCGCCGGTTGCGCCCGCAGGGGCGTGGCCGCCAGGGCGATGCCGCCCAAGGTGGTGGTCAGCATCAGACGTCGGTTGAGCGCGTGCATGTCTATCCCTGGAAATGTCCTGAAGGCGCCAGGCTCTTTGGGCCGTGTGCGGAATGTCGCGACCCTAGCGCAGGGGCCAAGGTTCACAAAGTGCGGGGACTGTCGCGATTTGTCGCTTTTACGGCGTCACCACAGGCTGGCCCGGGCTGTTGAAAGGCGTCAGCGGCTGCTGGCCGTTACGCTGCGGCGCGATATTGCCGCTCAGCACATTATAAAGGCCCCCGAAGGGAATCGGCGCCACCAGGCCGGGTGCGCTGTATTGATGCCGGATGACCGGCTGCTGCGGCGGCGGTGTGTAGGTATAGGGCGATGGCGTCTGGCCCCAGGCCGTGCCTTCCAGCACCAGCAACGCCGCGATCCACAAGGCATGTCTCATGATGTCTGAACGTCCCGCGCCCCGGTTTGTGCCTAGCGCTCGGTGAAATGAAACTGCGCCCCGCCGCGTACCCCGGTGGGCCAGCGCGAGGTCACGGTTTTCAGCCGCGTATAGAAGTGTAGGCCTTCGGGGCCATAGACGCCATGGCTGCCGAAGATCGAGGATTTCCAGCCGCCGAAGCTGTGGGTGCCCACCGGCACCGGGATCGGCACATTGATGCCGACCATGCCGACCTGGATGCGGTCGGCGAAGTCGCGCGCCGCATCGCCGTCGCGGGTGAACAGCGCGGTGCCGTTGGCGAAGGGATGGGCGTTGATCAGGCCCACGGCCTCGTCATAGGTCCGGGCGCGGACGACCGACAGCACGGGTCCGAAAATCTCCTCGCGATACACGCGCATGGCGGGCGTCACGCGGTCGAGCAGGGTGCCGCCCAGCCAGAAGCCCTTGTCATAGCCCTGCAGCTTCAGCCCGCGGCCATCCACCACCAGCTCCGCGCCTTCGGCCTGTCCGGCGTCTATATAAGAAGTGACCTTGTCGCGATGGGCGGCGGTCACCAGCGGCCCCATCTCGGCCGTGGTATCTGTGGCGGGGCCGATCTTCAGCGCCGCGACGCGAGGTTTCAGCCTGGCCACCAGTGCGTCGGCGGTGGCCTCGCCCACCGGCACCGCCACCGAAACCGCCATGCAGCGTTCGCCCGCCGAGCCGTAGCCCGCGCCCATCAGGGCGTCCGCCGCCTGGTCCAGGTCGGCATCGGGCATCACCACCAGATGGTTCTTGGCGCCGCCCAGCGCCTGCACCCGTTTTCCCGCCGCCGCGCCCCGCGCATAGACATATTCCGCGATGGGGGTGGAGCCGACAAAGCTGACCGCCGCGATGCCGGGATGATCCAGGATGGCGTCCACCGCCGCCTTGCCGCCATGCACCACGCCGAGAACGCCATCGGGCAGCCCGGCCTCGCGCCACAATTCGTGCAGCAGGTTGGGGGCGCTGGGATCGCGCTCCGACGGCTTGAGGATGAAGCAGTTGCCGCAGGCCAGCGCCATCGGCATCATCCACAAGGGCACCATGACGGGAAAGTTGAAGGGCGTGATGCCCGCCACCACACCCAGCGGCTGGCGCTCGTCATGGGTATCCACGCCGCCTGAGACATTCTTGCTGAAGCTGCCTTTCAGCAGATGGGGAATGCCGCAGGCGAACTCCACCACCTCCTGGCCGCGCGCCACTTCTCCCAGGGCATCGGTGTGGGTCTTGCCATGTTCGGCGCTGATCGCCCGCGCCAGGCTATCGGCGCGCGCCACCAGAAGGCGGCGCATCTCATACATCACCCTGGCGCGGCGGGCCGGCGTGGTCGCGGCCCAGGCCGGAAAGGCCGCCGCCGCCGCCGCCACGGCGCGGTCAATCTCATTGGGGCCGCCGGTTGCGACCTCGGCGGTCTGTTCGCCGGTGGCCGGGTTGAACACCGGCGTCGCCGGGCCGGCGCTGTAGTTTTTCGCGGCGATGACGTGGCCGATTCTGTTCAAGGGAACTTTCCAAATGTGAGAGGGGAGGAGCGGTTTATAGCCGTTGCCAACCACCCGCGCAAAAGCAGGGCGTTTGCAAGCCGGCGTCGCCGTCCAAAGCCTTGACCGCCGAACGGGTGTTGCCAGCGTCAATACCGGGGGCCAGGGCGCCCTGCGGCTTTCGGTCCTTGGAAAGGTTGGGGAAAGCCAGCATTCGTTGCATTGCAGCAAGGCGGCCTTCATCAAACCGTTGCATCTACAGCATTTTATGGAGCCGGGATCTGGTTGGGGAAAAGCAAGAATGACTGACATCACCGTAGACGTGAAAACAGAGGCCTATCATGGCCGTGGGGCGCCGCATCTCGACGAAAAGAGCAGCCCCTGGACCAAGATCATCTTCCTCTGCCTGCTGGCGGCGGGCATCGGCTACGGCTTCAAGGGCCTGCTGGACGACGTCAATGCCGTCAACGAGCCGCTGGAATTCGGCGTCTTCCTGCTCCTGGGCCTGGCGCTGCTGATCGCCCTGGGCTTTGAATTCGTCAACGGCTTCCACGACACCGCCAATGCGGTGGCCACCGTGATCTACACCCACTCCATGCATCCCATGGTGGCGGTGGTGTGGTCGGGCTGCTGGAACCTCTTGGGCGTGCTTCTCTCCAGCGGCGCGGTCGCTTTCGCGGTCGTCACCCTGCTGCCTGTCGAACTGATACTCCAGGTCGGCAGCGGCGCGGGTTACGCGATGATCTTCGCGCTGCTGATCGCGGCGATCGTGTGGAACCTCGCCACCTGGGCGCTGGGCATTCCCAATTCCTCGTCGCACGCGCTGATCGGTTCGATCATGGGCGTGGGCCTTGCCAACCAGTTGATGGCCAAGGCCGGCCAGGCGACCTCGGGCGTGGACTGGAACCAGGCGATCAATGTCTTCCAGGCGTTGCTGTTCTCGCCGCTGATGGGCTTTGTCTTCTCGGCCCTGCTGCTGCTGGTGATGAAGTTCCTGGTCCGCGTTCCCAAGCTCTATGAAGAGCCCAAGACCCAGGCGCCGCCGCCGGTCTGGATTCGCGGCCTCTTGATCCTGACCTGCACCGGCGTCTCCTTCTTCCATGGCGGCAATGACGGCCAGAAAGGCATGGGCCTGATCATGCTGATCCTGATCGGCGCCGCGCCGACCGCCTATGCGCTGAACCGCACCATGCCGGAAAGCGCCACCCCGGCGTTCGTGTCCTCGGCCACGTCGGCGCAGACGGTGTTCGCCGCCCATGCCGCCGGCCAGCCGGCGCCGACGGTGGCCGATGCCCGCGTCACCGTGGGCGACGCCCTGCGCGACAAGAAGCTCAACCAGCCGAAGGTGTTCTCGGCCCTGTCGGTGCTGTCGAACGACATCGCCGTCAACGCCAAGAACTACAGGTCGTTCAGCCATGTCCCGGCGGCCAAGACGCCCAACCTGCGCAACGACATGTACCTGACCAACGACGCCATCCGCCTGTTGCCCAAGCAGGGCGCCAAGTTCAGCGATGCCGAAGCCAAGTCCCTGAAGGGCTATAGCGACGGCCTCAACAAGGGCACGCGCTTCATCCCGCTGTGGGTGAAGGTCTGCGTCGCCATCGCGCTGGGCCTGGGCACCATGGTGGGCTGGAAGCGCATCGTGGTGACGGTGGGCGAAAAGATCGGCAAAACCCACCTGACCTATGCCCAGGGCGCGTCGGCGGAAATCATCGCCGCCTTGACCATCGGCGCCGCCGAACTGTATGGCGTGCCGGTCTCCACCACCCACATCCTGTCCAGCGGCGTGGCGGGCACCATGGCGGCCAACGGTTCGGGCCTGCAATGGGGCACCCTGCGCTCCATCGCGCTGGCCTGGGTCATCACCCTGCCGGCGGCGATGTTCCTGGCGGGCAGCCTGTACTTCATCCTGCGCCAGTTCGTCTGAGTTTTTAGCCCGGCTTGCCCTTTGCGGGGGCCTGTGGAATCCATCACGGATGACCACGGGTCCCCACAAGGCTGTTCTGGACACTCTGACCGCCAAGGGGCGCTTGCGCCGCCTGGCGCCCCGGCGCGGGCTGGATTTCACCTCCAACGACTATCTGGCGCTGGCGGAATCGCATGCGCTGCGCGAGGCGGCGCAGGACGCCCTGGCGCGCGGCGTGGCGGTGGGGGCAGGGGGCTCGCGCCTGTTGCGCGGCAACCATCCCGAGCATGAGGCGCTGGAGGAGGAAGCCGCCAGCTTCTTCGGCGGCGAGACGGTGCTCTATTTTTCCACCGGCTTCGCCGCCAATGCCGCCATCGCCGCCACCCTGCCGCGCCAGGAAGACCTGATCGTCTGCGACGCGCTGATCCATGCCAGCTTCCGCGACGGCTTGCGCACGCCGCATGTGCTGACCCCGCACAATGATGTGACCGCGATGGACGACGCCATCGTGCGGTGGCGCGCGGCGGGCAACACCGGGCGGGTGTGGATCGCGGTGGAGACGCTCTATTCGATGGACGGCGACCGCGCGCCGTTGCCGGAGCTGGTCGCCCTGGCGGCGCGCCATGACGCCATGCTGCTGCTGGACGAGGCGCATGCCACCGCCGTCTATGGCGACCGGGGGCGCGGCCTTCTTCACGAGAAGATGGGCGCGCAATATGAAGGCGCGCCCAACATCATCTCGCTGCACACCTGCGGCAAGGGGCTGGGCGCGGCGGGGGCGCTGGTCTGCCTGCCCAGGCTGTATCGCGATTTCATGGTCAACCGGGCGCGGGGCTTCATCTATTCCACCGCGCCGTCGCCCCTGATGGCGGCGGTGGTGCGCGCGGCGTTGAACGTGTCGGCGGGGGCGCAGCAGGAGCGGACGCAGTTGCAGGCGCTGGTCCGCCATGCCGGCGGATGGATGAAGAGGCTGGGACTGGCGGCATCGGGTTCGCAGATCCAGCCCATTATTGTGGGCGAGGACAGCCGCGCCGTGGCGCTGGCGGCGGCGTTGCAGGCGCGGGGCCATGACATTCGCGCCATTCGCCCGCCGACGGTGCCGGAAGGCACCGCAAGGCTGCGCGTCGCACTGACATTGCATGTCACGCCCACCGATCTCGATGTGCTGTTCGCGGACCTTGAAGCCGAGATGGCGAAGGCATGAGCTTCGTCGTCACGGGAACGGACACCGACATCGGCAAGACGGTGTTCTGCGCCGGCCTGTGCGCGATGCTGGGGGCGCGCTACTGGAAGCCGGTGCAGGCGGGTCTGCCGACCGACAGCGAAGTCGTGGCGGCGCTGGCCGGTGTCGAGATCGTGCCGGAACGCTATCGGCTGAAGCTGCCGGCCTCGCCGCACCAGGCGGCGGCGGAAGAGGGGATCGCGATTGATCCCGCCGCGCTCACGCCGCCCAATGGTCCGGTGGTGATCGAGGGCGCGGGCGGGCTGATGGTGCCGCTGAACCACGATACGCTGTTTCTGGATGTCTTCGCGCGCTGGCAATTGCCGCTGATCCTCTGCGCCCGCACCCGGATGGGCACCATCAATCACACATTGCTGTCCATCGAGGCGATCCGCGCCCGCGCCGTCCCGCTGCTGGGCGTGGCCTTCGTCGGGGATGCCAATACGGAAAGCGAAAAAGCCATCGTGCAATTCGGCAAGGTGAAACGGCTGGGCCGTTTGCCGGTGGTCGAACCGCTGACACCGGCCCGCCTTTCGAGTGTCTTCGTCAAAAACTTCCATCCGGCGGATTTCGCGTGACGTCTCCCGTCTGGCATCCCTTCACGCAACATGCGCTGACGCCCGACGCCGCCATGGTCACGGGCGGGGAAGGCGCCTGGCTGGAAACTGACAAAGGCCGATTGCTCGATGCTATTTCCAGTTGGTGGGTCATCACCCATGGCCATCGCCATCCCAGGATCATCGAAGCCATCAAGCAACAGGCCGGCCAACTCGACCAGGTGATCTTCGCCGGCTTCACCCACCGGCCCGCCGAAGACCTGGCGCGGGGCCTGATCGAGATCGCTCCCAAGGGGCTGGCGCATGTCTTCTATTCCGACAGCGGTTCGACCGCCGTGGAAGTCGGGCTCAAGATGGCGCTGGGCTTCTGGAGGAACAAGGGAAAAGACCGTACACGGATTATCGCCCTGGAACATGCCTATCACGGCGACACGGTGGGCACCATGTCGGCGGGCGCACGCGGGGTGTTCAACGCCGCCTACGATCCGCTGCTGTTCGACGTGGCGCGATTGCCTTTCCCGTCGCCGGGCCGGGAACAGGAAACCCTGGATGCCCTGAAAATCCTGGCCAGGGACACCGCCGCCCTGATCGTCGAGCCGCTGGTGCTGGGCGCGGGCGGCATGATGATGTATTCGCCCATCATCCTGCGGGCGATGGCCACCATCTGCCACCGCGCCGGGGCGCTTCTGATCGTCGACGAGGTGATGACCGGGTTCGGCCGCACCGGCACGCTGTTCGCCTGCAAGCAGGCCGGCATCACGCCCGACATTCTCTGCCTGGCCAAGGGACTGTCAGGCGGCAGCCTGCCGCTGGCGGCGACGCTGTGCATGCCGGAAATCTTCGACGCCCATTATTCCACCGACCGCAGCCGCACTTTCTTTCATTCCAGTTCCTTCACCGCCAATCCCATCGCCTGCGCCGCCGGCCGCGCCAATCTGGAGATCTGGCGCGACGAACCCGTGCGCCAACGCATCGCCGCGCTGGCGGCGCTGCAGGAAGACGCCATCGCGCCCTTCCGCGCCGACCCGCGCTTCGGCGATGTCCGCCGCACCGGCACCATCGCGGCGTTGGACCTGAACGTGCCCGATCCGGGCTACCTGGCGGGGCTGGGGCCGGAACTGGCGCGCTTTTTCCAGGGCCGGGGTGTGTTGCTGCGCCCGCTGGGCAACACCATCTATGTGATGCCGCCTTATTGCGTCACGGCGGCGGAACTCGGCCTGATTTATGACGCGATCGGCGAGGCCGCCGCCAAATTCGCGTAACCGGATTTGGTAACCGGGGCGTGATCCCCGCCGAACTGGCAGACGTAAATGGGTCAGGAGACCGACATGCCCTTCAAGCCGCTGCCCACCATTCTCACCCTTGCCGCCCTGGCCGCGGCCGCGCCCTTCTTCTTCGCCTCCCAGACCTTCGCGGGCGACCTGGACAAGGAAATCCCCGCCGCCTTGTCCGATCCCGCCGCGACCGGCGACAGCGAAACCGCCGTGCTGGCGGGCGGCTGCTTCTGGGGCCAGCAGGGCGTGTTCGAGCATGTGAAGGGCGTCACCAAGGTGGTGGCGGGCTATTCCGGCGGCGAAAAGGCGACGGCGCACTACAATATGGTCGGCACCGAAACCACCGGCCATGCCGAGTCGGTGCAGATCACTTTCGATCCCCGCCAGGTCAGCTTCGCCACCCTGCTGCGCATCTATTTCTCGGTGGCGCACGACCCCACCGAACTGAACCGCCAGGGCCCGGACACAGGCACCAGCTACCGCTCGGAAATCTTCGCCGCCGACCCGCGGCAGGCAGAAACGGCCCGCGCCTATATCGCCCAGCTCGATTCGGCCAGGCTGTTCGCGGCGCCCATCGCGACCAGGGTGGAACCGCTGAAAGGCTTCTATCCGGCCGAGGGCTATCACCAGGACTATCTGGCCCAGAATCCCGGCGACTCCTATATCCGGGCCAACGACATCCCGAAGATCGAGGCCCTGAAACGGGTCTGGCCGCAATATTTCGCCGCAAAGCCGGTCCTGCTGGCCCAGAAGTAACCCATTACGGGCGCGTCATTTTCCCACGCCGGTTCACCACTGGACCCGAAAGGCCCCCAAAGCCGCATGGCCGCGGTTTTTGGCCGTTTCCTTTGCCGTTCCGATCTGGTAGGTCACCCCCCGGCTTGGGCTGGGGGCGTGATTTCCCGCCAGGCGAGGCCGAGAAATTAAAGCGAAACCAAACCATGAAAATTGAACGTCTGATTGTGGGCGGTGTCGCGTTGCTGGTCGGCCTGTTGCTGGGCTGGACGGTGCGCGGGGTTGCCACCTACAACGTGAAGGCCGCCTCCGTGGCCACCTATGACGACTGGCGCGTCGCCTGCCCTTCCGCCGACACCAAGGAAGGCGCCTGCGAACTGGTCACCGAAGTCTCGGACCAGGGCCAGGCCGTGGCCCGCATCACCGTCACCACCGACAAGGACGGCAAGCAGATCGTCGGCTTCACCCTGCCTTTCGGCGTGGCGCTGCAGGCGGGCATGGGGCTTGAGTTCGGCAAGGACCCGGTGAAGGTCTATCAGTACCGCACCTGCAACACGGTCGGCTGCCTCGCGACCACGCCCTTCGACGACAACCTGGCCAAGTCGTTCAAGGGCGCGACCGACGCCCAGGTGATGTTCGCCAGCCTCGACGGCAAGAAGCAGGGCGCGGGCATTTCCTTCAAGGGCTACAGCCAGGCGCTGAGCGCCTGGAAGAACGGCGACGCCAAGCGTCATTCCTGGTTCTGGAGACTCTGGTCATGAAGATTTCCCATGTTTTGATGAGCGCCGGCCTGGGCGTGATGCTGGCCGCCGGTGCGGCGCTGGCGCAAGGCGCCGACGGTCCTGCGGCGGCGGCGGGTTCGGCCCAGCCGGGCCGCCCCGATGTGAAGACGGTGGGCGACTGGTTCGTGCGCTGCTTCCCGGTGCAGAGCCCCAGCCCCTGCGACGTCTATCAGGAGATGGACGATCCGCGCACCCGCCAGCGGGTGGTGTCGGTGTCGCTGGCCTATATCCCCAGCCTCGACCGCCATGTGATCCAGGTCACCGTGCCGCTGGAAGTCGCGATCCCCAAGGGCATCGTGATCCAGACCGACAGCTTCACCTCGCAGCCCTTGCCCTATCGCATGTGTACCCGCGAAGGCTGCTTTGTGCAGACGCCGATCGACAATCCCACCATCGAGGCCATCAGCAAGTCCGGCCCCGACGGCAAGATCAAGATCGTGGCCGACAACGGCAAGTCGTATGACCTGAAGATTTCGCTGAAGGGCTTCTCCGGCGCCCATGACCAGATGGTCAGCGACGCCAAGGCGAAGGCCAAGGCGGTGCCGCAGCAGGCCGCGCCGCCGCCCGCGCCGTAAGACTTTGCCTTGCGCATGAAAAAGGCCGGTCGCGAGACCGGCCTTTTTCTTTTGCCCATACTGTCATGGCCCGCCGCAGAGCGGGCCACCCAGATGGGCATAAAGCGCGCTGCTTTGGAAAAATATCGGCCAAATTAGTTGAACTTGTGCCGGTCTCACCTGGGTGGCCCGCATTCGCGGGCCATGACAAGTTATTTGATTACTGACCTTAAACCGGCTTCGCAGAAGCCGGTTTAAACGTCATCGCCACGCCGTTCATGCAATAGCGCAGGCCGGTGGGCCTGGGGCCGTCGTCGAAGACATGGCCCAGGTGGCCGCCGCAGCGGTGGCAACTGACCTTGGTTCGCACCATGAACAGGCTACGGTCGGTGGCTTCGTCCACCGCGCCCGGCAGCGGCTTCCAGAAGCTGGGCCAGCCGGTGCCGCTGTCGAACTTGGTGTCGGAGGCGAACAGGTCCAGCGCGCAGCCGGCGCAGGCGAAGATGCCCTTGCGATGTTCGTTGTCCAGGGGGCTGGTGAAGGGCGCCTCGGTGCCTTCATGGCGCAGCACGTCATAGGCGGCGGGCGAAAGCTGTTTCTTCCAGTCCGCATCGCTCTTGCTGACTTCAAAGGCGATGGCCGGGGAAACACCCAAAAGGGCGCTGCCCATCAGGCTTGCCATCAGATTGGCCAAAAGCGTGCGTCGCTGCATGTCCGTCTCCATTCGTACCGTTTATACGCGATTTTGAGTTCGCTGGATTGCCTTGCCGGTTACCGGGAACCGCCCCGCCCGCCGCCCGTTGTTACCGCAGCGTTTCCCCAAAAGCGCATAAACCTCAGCAATTTCAGGAGTTCAGGATGGACAAGGACAGGATCGAAGGTTCCGCCAAGCAGGCCAAGGGCGCGATCAAGGAAGCGGCGGGCAAGGTTACTGGCGATTCCAAGCTGGTGGCCGAAGGCGCCGCCGACAAGGCCGCCGGCAAGGTGCAGAACGCCGTGGGCGGGCTGAAGGATACGCTGCGCGACGCCGCCAAGCACTAACGCGGCGGAAAGCATGATGAAGCCCGGTCCCTTTTGGGGGCCGGGCTTTTTCGCTAGGCTGTTCGCGAGATTGGCATATGCCCGCCATATTGCGGGCCTGAAGGAATTTTCATGATCCGTTTCCTGACCTGGCTCCGCTCCATCCTGATGGCGGTGGTCAATGGCGCCGCCATTGCCGTGATGGCGATCATCCTTCTGCTGGCGCTGGTGCTGGTCTGGTCGCTGGCCCGTGGCGACGGGCTGCCCGCCAACATGGTGCTGGCGCTGGACCTGCGCCAGCCGATAGACGACAGCGCCGCCGCGCCCGCCAACATCCTGGCGTCCAGGCGCGCCACGGTGATGGATGTGGTGCTGGGGCTGGATGCGGCCTCGCGCGACAAGCGCGTCAAGGGCATGGTGATCCGGCTGGGCAATGGCGCGCTTTCCAGCGCCGAGGGCGAGGAGATCGCCACCGCCATCCAGCGTTTTCGCGCCTCGGACAAATTCGTCATCGCCCAGGCCACCGCCTTCTTCGGCGCCGGGCTTGGCGACTATCTGGCGGCCAGCGCGGCGACCGAAATCTGGGCCCAGCCCAAGGCGCCCTTCTCGGTGGCGGGCGCGGGCGGCGGGGAAATCTTCCTGCGCGGCACGCTGGAGAAGATCGACGCCGAACCCCAGATCGCCAAGCGCGCCGAATACAAAAGCGCCGCCGACATGTACATGGAAAAGGCGATGAGCCCGGCCGACCGCGAGCAGCTCACCGCGCTGATGAATTCGGTTTATGACAATGCCGTAGGCCAGATCGCCCAGGCGCGCCACATCACCCGCCCGGAAGTGATCGCGGCGCTGGAGGCCAGCCCGCAATTCTCCGAGGACGCCAAGTCGCGCCGCCTGATCGACCGCACCGGCTATGACGATGAGGCGCGCGCCGCCGCCAACGCCCGCGCCGGCACGGGCGTCAAGGATGTCCGCTTCGCCGACTATGCCCGTGCCGAACACAAGCTGGGCGTGCCCAATATCGCCCTGGTCGAGGCGGCGGGCGAAATCCGCGACGGCACCGCCGGCAATGCCCTGTTCAATACCAGCGGCGGCATCGCCAGCGACGATCTTTCGCTCGCCATCCGCCAGGCGGCGCGCGACACCTCCATCAAGGCCATCGTGCTGCGGGTGGATTCGCCCGGCGGCTCGGTGACGGCCTCCGACCAGATCCTGCATGCCGTGAAGATGGCGCAGAAGGCGGGCAAGCCGGTGGTCGTCAGCATGGGCGGCGTCGCCGCGTCGGGCGGCTATTACATCGCCACCAGCGCCAACAAGATCGTGGCCGAGCCCGGCACCATCACCGGCTCCATCGGTGTGCTGACCGGCAAGGTCAGTTTCGCCAAGACCCTGGGCCTGGTCGGCGCCAATGCCGAGACCGTGGCGGTGGGCAAGAACACCCTGATGGATTCGCCGCTGCAGCCCTTCACCGACGATCAGTGGGCCAATCTCAACCACCAGGCCGACGTGATCTATGACGACTTTACGCGGAAAGTGGCCGACGGCCGCCACCTGCCGCTGGACAAGGTGCATGATATCGCGCGCGGCCGTGTGTGGTCGGGCACCGATGCCCAGTCGCGCGGACTGGTGGATGCGCTGGGCGGTTTCTGGACGGCGGCGGGGCAGGCGGCGGGCCTGACCAACATTCCCGTCAGCCAGATGGTGTTCCGGGTCTATCCGCGGCCCCGCGGCCTGTTCGCCAACCTGTCGCGGCTGTCGGAAGGCATGGACGCCAGCCTGGGCGGGCTGCAGCGGATCGAGGCGCTGCTCGACCTGCCGGTGCTGCAGGCGCTGCTGGGCCAGGTCTCCAGCCTGCCGTCCGGCGCGCCGGGCAATTCGCTGTCGCTCAAGGCCGATCACCTGCCGCGCCCGTAATGTGACATGCCGCGCGCGGCTGTGACATGCTGGGCGTGCTCTCTCCAAACCAGGACGCATGATGCCGAAATCCCTTGTTGCGCTGGCCGCCGGCCTGGCCCTGATGACCATCACGCCGGCCTGCGCCCAGGAGCCGCTGCAATCCCAGTTGTCGGGCTGTCTGGCCATCACCGGCTTGCTGCAGCGGCTGGCCTGCTATGACAAGGTCACCCGCGAGGCGGGCATCGCGGCGCCCGCACGGCCGCGCAGCGCGCCCCAGCCGATGACCGCCACCATGGCGCCGCCGCCCGTCGCGTATGTTCCGCAAGCCGCGCCGCCACCGGGCTTCGGCGGCGAGCGGCTGCCGCAGGCAGTGACCGCCGCACAGTCGCAAAAGCTGGTGGCGGGCGTCTCCAGCCTGGCCTTCGATCCCTATGGCCGCTTCACCGTCACCCTCGACAATGGCCAGGTCTGGCGGCAACTGGCCGGCGACCAGACCTTCATGGACCATCAACGGATCACGTCGGTGGAAATAACCCGGGGCTCGCTGAACAGCTATGTGATGGTGGTGCGCGGCCGTAACGCGACCTACCGCGTGTCGCGGATCAAGTAACGCCGAGCGTCTTGTCGGGCGATCCGCGCCGCCCCCCTCCAAAAGCAAAGGACCGCGGAGTTTCCTCCGCGGTCCCAGGCTCAGGCCAGCTTTCCGATCAGAACTTGACGGAGAAGCGGGTGTAGAAGAAGCGGCCGACATCGTCATACGGACCGCTGATGGTGTTGTTCTTGCCGGCGCCGTCCTCGATGGTGAACGGCGGATCCTTGTCGAACAGGTTGTTGATGCCGACCGAGATGCGCGCGCCCTTGCTCAGGCCCGCTTCCGGCACATCATAGGCCACGCTGATGTTGTGGTAGATGATGTCGGGCAGGGTGTAGCCGTAACCCACGCCGCCACCGGCGTCATCCGTGCCGCCGATATACTGGGCGTCATAATGGAACGTCCAGTTTTCCATGTGATAGTCGGTGAACAGGGTCGCCTTCCACTTGGGCTGGATGTAGCCGCTGGTGCCCAGATAGGTACCGGCAAAGCTGTTGGTCTGGCCGAAGGTGGTCTGGTAGTTGGTGATCTGGTGTTCCGCCTGCGCGTCCACCGTGATCGCGCCCGGTATGCCGAGGGGCAGGTCCAGACCGGCCGCTGCGGTGTCGTAGCTGGCTTCCATATCCACGCCCGTCACGCCGGCGGTGCCGGTGTTCGCATTCAGGCTCTGGATATTGAAGATGCCGCCGGCGTTGCGCGAGATGTTGGCGCAATTGGCGGCAACCTGGGCCACGAAACAGTCGGTGATGTACTGGTCGGTGCTGGGCAGGTTGAGCGGAACGCCGCCGGTCAGGATCGTGTTGCTGATCTTGATCTCGTAATAGTCGACATTCAGCGACGCGCCCGGCAGGAAGCTCGGGGTCACGACCGCGCCCACCGTCCAGGAGTGCGACTTTTCCGGCTGCAGGGCCGGGTTGCCGCCGACCACAAAACCGCGCTGGTCGTTCCTGAGGTTGTTTTCCGGCGACTGATACGCGGCGATCTGCGCCGGTGTCAGGCCGATTGCCGACAGCGACTTGTAGCAGGTCGATCCCGGCGCCAGCGAACCCAGGCCGGCATTGGCGTTGCCATTGAAACCGGCGGCACGGCTGTCGCAGGGATCGCCCGAGATGCCTTCATAGCTGATGCCGCTGCCGCCATAGGATTCGGCGACCGTGGGGGCGCGGAAGCCGGTGCTATAGCTGCCGCGGAAGCGCAGATCGGGAATGACCTGCCAGTCGGCGCCCAGCTTGTAGGTCGTGGCGTCGCCGAAGGTGGAGTAATGGTCATACCGGCCGCTGGGGGTGAAGGTCAGCGATTCGACCATCGGCAGGTCCTTCAGCAGCGGGACGCGCAACTCGCCATAGGCCGAATAGGTGCCGTAACCGCCCTGGGTGGGGGAAGACTGGCTGGCGGCATAGCCTTCCTGGCCCAGATTGTCCGAGAAGGTCTGCAGATACTCGAAGCGGCGTTCCGCGCCGACCGAGGCCATCACCGGGCCCGCGGGCAGGTCGAAGAGCGGACCGTTCACATCGGCATAGAGGTAGTTTTCATACGAGAAGGCGGTGTCGGTGAGCGTGGTGCTCATATACGCCTTCTGCGCCGGGGTCAGCGAACTGAGGTTGTAGAAATTGATCGGCGTGACCGGGATCACATAGCCGAAACGCGGGTCGGGCGTGGTGGTGCAACCGCCGGGAACGTCAAGGCAGGGCACGTTGCCTGTGGCCTGGGCGGCGTGGTTGAAATTGCCCGAATTGTAGATGTGCTGGGTGAAGTCGTTGCGCTGCTGCACATAGCCGGCTTCCCAGTTGTAGTCGTCGAACACCTTGCCTTCCAGGCCGACGCGGATGCGATAGGTGTCCGAAATCTGCTTGTAGGTGCGGTCGCCCAGGAAGTCGGGCGTCAGGTTGGCGTTGATGCAGTTCGCCGTGCCGCCCGCCAGGCTGTCGCCGGCGCAGGGAACGATGCTGGAGGCCGGCAGCGCCGCATTGGGGGTATAGCCGAAGTCGGCATAGGTCGGCACCTGGAAGCCGCCGTAAACCGACTCGCCGTTCGGCAGGTAGATCGAGGCGATCGAGGGCCCGATCAGCGGTTCCGGACGGATCAGCTGTTCGGAATTGCGGCGGGTGAAGAAGCCCGAGGCCACGAAGGTGACATCCGGCATCACGTCGTAATGGCCGCTGAAGCTGGCCTGGGTGCGGCCAAGGCCGCCCTGCACGGTGGCGCTGGGCTGGATGGCGCCGCAGTTGGAGTTCAGCTTGTACACGCCGGCGCCCGGCAGGTAGGTGTCGCAGGGATCGGTGTCGAAGCCCTGGGTCTTGCGGCTGCCGGCAACGCCGTTGACCCAGATCGCGTTGGCGCCGTTGGCGTCCTGCAGCACCGCAAGCTGGGTGCGATAGCTGCTGCCGCCTTCCAGGCCGAGCCCGGCCTGGGCGGTATGGGTATCCTGCACCCAGGCGCGGCTGGCGCCGGTGACGGGGGTGGAGTTTTCATTCAGCAGCGAGAAGGTGATGTTGCCCTTGTCGAAGTTCACGCCCAGGGTGGCGGACAGGCTGTAGCTGTCGTCGCCGCCATGCTGGCTGGTGCCGGCAAAGCCGTCAAAGCGCAGGCCTTCGAAATCCTTCTTGGTGATGATGTTGATGACACCGCCGATCGCATCGGCGCCGTAAATCGAGGAGGCGCCGTCGCGCAGCACTTCGACACGGTCCACCAGCGAAACCGGGACCGCGTTGAGGTCGGGGGTGGAGGTGGTGAAGCCGGAGCTGGACGCCGGAATCAGGCGCTGGCCGTCAACCAGGATCAGGGTGCGGGACGGGCCCAGGTTGCGCAGGCCGATATCGGAATAGCCGGCGCCGCCATTGTTGCTGGTCTTGGATGTGCCGCCGGTATTGGACGGGCCGGTCAGCTTGGTCAGAACGTCTTCCAGGCTGAAGGCGCTGGTTTCGGAAATCTGCGCCGAGGTCGCGACCGACAGCGGGCTGACACTGTTGACATTGGTCGAAGGAATGCGTGAGCCGGTGACGACGACGGTTTCGGTGCCGGTGTCCTGGGCCTGCGCGGCGGCAGCTCCCAGCACCATGGCAGCCACGGCCGCGCCGGACAGCATGAAGGACTTTCGATTTTTCAGGTTGAGCACAATGATTCCCCTAGGAGGACGGTCTGTGACCGATCGGTTAGGGGCTGGCGCCAGTTCCCCCGGAAGCCAGCCCGGTTGCCCATAAACTAGGGCTGGCGTGCAATGCAGCAAACATCAAAGGCTGGCCGGATCGGATTTCAGACGAAAGTGTGGCCCTGCTACGTCAGATTCATGACTTGCCGGTCTGATATGTTGTTTCTGCATGGCCTATTGAAATTAAATTCTGCCCCATTGTTCGGCAAGAAATTATATTTCAACGGCTGAAGGCCGTTTTCGGTGAAATTTTAGCCAATCATGACATTTGCTTAATAAATCGGCGGACAAAAGAAGTACATCGCTCCCGGCCCCTGCCGCAATAATGAGCGCGACACTTTTGAGGCAGCCAACATCCGCATGCGGATCGCTTTGCCGGGGCACGAGAATCGCGCGCCGGGTAAGGCACTTTTGTTGCGATGGGCGCGTTGTGATGTGACGCCCCGGCCTGTTTATCGGAAGCCACCGTGACAGTCTGGCAACAGCCAGGCCCGGCTTTCGCAAGGATGCTGCTTGTTGCCCTGTAACATTGAATTATAATTTCTGAAGCGCGGGGGCACGAAGCTGGCTTAGGCGCGCCATAATTGCGACTATGGTGCATTGCAGTTTCGGCTATATCCGAAGCTGTCAGAATGCCACCTGGAGAGCCTGCCATTCCCGCCACCGCAACCGAAGCCGCCCTTGAGTCGCTTTCCTTCGAAGGCGCGCTCAAGGAGCTTGAGACCATTGTCGCACGGCTGGAGCAGGGCGAAGTGGATCTGGAAGACTCCATCGCGCTGTATGAGCGCGGTCAGTTGCTGAAGAGCCATTGCGAAAAGAAGCTCAAATCGGCAGAGGGACGCCTGGAAAAAATCGTGCTGGGAGCCGAAGGCCCGGTGCTAGAGAGTTTGGAGCGCGCATGAGCCGCGCCAATAAAGAGAACGAACGCGCATGAGCATCCCCAACACCAAGACGCCGCTGCTGGACCGGGTGGACCTGCCGGAAGACCTGCGCAAGCTGGACAAGTCGCAGCTGCGCCAGTTCGCCGACGAGCTGCGCACCGACCTGATCGACATTGTTTCCGTCACCGGCGGCCATTTCGGCGCCGGCCTGGGCGTGGTCGAACTGACCACGGCGCTGCATTACGTTTTCAACACCCCCGCCGACCGCATCATCTGGGATGTCGGCCACCAGGCCTATCCCCACAAGATCCTCACCGGACGCCGCTCGCGCATGCGCACCCTGCGCCAGGGCGGGGGCCTTTCCGGCTTCACCAGGCGCAGCGAAAGCGAATACGACCCGTTCGGCGCCGCCCATTCCTCGACCTCGATCTCGGCCGGCGTCGGCATGGCGGTGGCGCGCGACCTCAAGGGCGGCGACAACAGCGTCATCGCCGTGATCGGCGACGGCTCGATGAGCGCGGGCATGGCCTATGAGGCGATGAACAATGCCGGCGCCAACAAGAACCGGCTGATCGTCATCCTCAACGACAACGACATGTCCATAGCCCCGCCGGTGGGGGCGATGAGCGCCTATCTGGCGCGGCTGGTATCGTCGCATTCCTATACCGGCCTGCGCAATTTCGGCAAACGCCTGGCGCGCAAGATGCTGCCGCGCGGGCTGTTCAAGATGGCGGGCCGCGCCGAGGAATATGCCCGCGGCATGGCGATGGGCGGCACGCTGTTCGAAGAGTTGGGCTTCTATTATGTCGGCCCGATTGACGGCCATAACCTCGACCATCTGGTGCCGGTGCTGGAGAATGTGCGCGACACCATGAACCGCCCGGTGCTGGTGCATGTCGTGACCAAGAAGGGCCATGGCTATGCCCCGGCCGAGGCCGCGCCCGACAAGTATCATGCCGTCAGCAAGTTCACCGTGCTGACCGGCGAACAGTCCAAGTCCACGCCCAAGTCGCCGGCCTATCAGAAGGTGTTCGGCGAGGCGCTGATCGCCGAAGCAAGAAAAGATTCGAGAATTGTCGCCATCACCGCCGCCATGCCATCGGGTACCGGCGTCGACCTGTTCGAGAAAGTCTTCCCGGAACGCACCTTCGATGTCGGCATCGCCGAACAGCATGGCGTGACCTTCGCCGCGGGCATGGCGAGCGAGGGCATGAAGCCCTTCTGCGCCATCTATTCCACCTTCCTGCAGCGCGCCTATGACCAGGTGGTGCATGACGTGGCGATCCAGTCGCTGCCGGTGCGCTTCGCCATGGACCGCGCCGGCCTGGTCGGCCAGGACGGCGCCACCCATGCAGGCTCGTTCGATATCGCCTATCTCGCCGCCCTGCCGAACTTCGTCATCATGGCGCCTTCCGATGAAGCGGAACTGGTGCATATGGTGGCGACCGCCACCGCGATCGACGACCGGCCCAGCGCCATCCGCTATCCGCGCGGCGAAGGCACCGGCGTCGCCCGTCCCGCCGAGGGCATCGCGCTGGAAATCGGCAAGGGGCGTATCGTCAAGGAAGGCTCCGGCATCGCTATCCTGAACTTCGGCACCCGCATGACCCAGGTGCTGCTGGCCGCCGAACGCATGGCCGGTTACGGCCTCACGCCGACCATCGCCGATGCGCGTTTCGCCAAGCCGCTGGACACCGACCTGATCCGCCGCCTGGCCAAGGAACACGAAGTGCTGATTACCATCGAGGAAGGCGCCTCCGGCGGCTTCGGCGCGCATGTGATGCATTTCCTGGCCTGGGACGGGTTGCTGGATCGCGGCCTGAAAGTGCGCCCGATGACCCTGCCGGACGTGTTCCAGGATCACGACACGCCCGAGAAGATGTATGCCCAGGCCGGCCTTGACGCCGACGGCATCCTGCGCACGGCGCTGACCGCGCTGGGACGCGGCGGCGAGGCGGTGCATCTGGCAGGGAAGTTGGCCTGAGCCTTTCCTCCCCCGTTCACGGGGTCCGTAGCGGCAGCGTGCGGACGGGACCGCGAAGCGGTGGAGGGGGGAAGATGCGCGGTGATCGTAGTTCAATCCCCGCTCATCCAGCTTACTCCCCCCTCCGCTTCGCTACGCTCAGCACCTCCCCCGTGAACGGGGGAGGAAGATGACCCTCTGCCAACATTTCGGATCATGTGGCGGCTGTTCGCTGCAGGACATGCCGCCGGCCGATTATGCCGCCGCCAAACGCGCCGCCGTTCAAAACGCGCTGATGAACGCGGGCGTCAATGCCGAAGTCCTGGCGCCGATCATCGTGCCGCCGAAGACCCGCCGCCGCGCCGTCTTCAAGATCAAGAGCCTGCCCGAGGGCCTGCACATCGGCTTTCACGCCGCGCGCAGCCACACCATCATCGACATGCACCAGTGCGAGGTGCTGACCCCGGGCCTGTTCGCCCTGGTCGGTCATCTGCGCGCCCGACTCGAACCCGTTTTCGGAGTGGGCGAAACCGCCGAACTGCATGTGACCCAGACCGATAGCGGTTTTGACTGCGCCTTCCGCTGGCCGCGCAACCTGACGCCGGCGCTGACAGCCGAACTCTCCACCCGCCTCAAGGGCCTGGGCATTGCCCGGCTGATGCTGGGGCGGGACCGGGTGTTCGAGACCGCCATTCCCACCGTCACTTTTTCTTTGGTCGCTCTGCCTGACGGCAACGCTCCCGCCGGGGTGCCGGTCGCGCTGCCGCCGCTGGCCTTCCTGCAGTCCACCAGGGAAGGCGAGACGGCGCTGCAGGAGCGGGTGCTGAAGACCGTGGGCAAGGCCAAATCGGTGGCCGACCTGTTTGCCGGCTGCGGCACCTTTGCCCTGGCGCTGGCCCGCAAGACCAAGGTCCATGCCGTGGAACAGGACGCGCTCGCCCTGGCGGCGCTGGCGGCGGCGGCCAAGGCGGGGTCCGGCCTGAAACCCGTCACCACCGAGGGCCGGGACCTGTTCAAGCTGCCGCTGACGCCCCTGGAACTGAACCGCCATGATGCCGTGGTGCTGGACCCGCCGCGCGCCGGGGCGCAGGCCCAGGTCCGGGCGCTGGCGAAGTCCCGGGTGCCAACCATCGCCTATGTCTCCTGCGATGCCGCCAGCTTCGCCCGCGACGCCGCCATCCTGACGCAGGGCGGCTACGCAATCGGACCCGTCACCCCGATAGACCAATTCCTCTGGTCGTCGCATATTGAGCTGGTTGCGGGGTTCAAACGGGGGTGAGGCGGACGGCCAAGTCCGCCGAACGCCCGTAGCGGCGCATGCGCCGCGAAGGGCAGGGGGACATGAAACGGGTTTTTGCCATTGTTGTCTTCACGCTGGCGCTGGCCGCGCCTGCTTTCGCCAACCAGTTCGCCGGCTGGGCGGTGCTGGTGGTGTCGGGCGACAACCACGCCCATTCCGGGGCGCCCTCGGCGGTGTTCGACAATGCCCGCCACGACCTGGTCAAGGCCTTCACCGCCATCGGCTTCTCGCCCGCCAATATCGCGCAATTCTCGGTGACCCCCGATCCGGCGGCGCAGCATTCCGAAACCGGCGCTATCGCCAACACCCTGTGGGATTTGAGCAGCCGCGCCCCCGACGGCTGCCTGATCTATTTCACCTCCCATGGCACCGGCGACGGCATCGTGATCGACCAGGGCGTGCTGGACCCTGACAAGCTGGGCGCGGTGGTGCAGAACGCCTGCGGGTCGAAGCCCAGCGTGATCGTGATGTCGTCGTGTTTTTCCGGCCAGTTCGTGCGGACGCTGGAAGGCGAGAACCGCCTGGTGCTGACGGCGGCGCGGCCCGACCGCACCAGCTTCGGCTGCGGCGAGAGCGACTATTACACCTTCTTCGACGACTGTTTCCTGCGCGCCCTGCCGATGGCCGACGGCTTTCCCAAAGAGGCCGACCTGACGCGCCAATGCGTCGCCTTCCGCGAACAGCAGATGCACGCCACCCCGCCGTCCGAACCGCAGTTGAGCATCGGGCCGAAGGTGGGTGCGAACTTCAAGTGGAGGTGATATTTTGTCGGCCGATAGTCTCTTTAAATCCCCGGAGCCGGTGCCTACCTCACTGACCTTCGATAGGAGAGATCAGGATGTTTCACGAATTAAGCTATGCGAACGAGAAGCTTCATAACGCGCTTCATTCCCTAGTTGGTGGCGGGTCGGTTCAGGATCGTCTATTCGGCGCTTTCATGTCATTTCATCCCTTGCAGGACCGAGATTTCAAAGACCCGGAAATGCTGACACGCTGGCAGGAAATTTACAGTCGGTTGACTGTCATCAAAGACGGCGATCCAGCGGAAGGAGCGGTCAAAAATACCCTTAATCGAATGTCTGACGAAGATGCCGAGAATTTGGCTGGCGACATCTTGGAACTAGCCTATATGGTGAAAGAAGTCGTTTCAAAGACGAACTAGCAAGCTTCTAGCCGACCTGTGCCCGATGGCGTAGCGCCTGGTCGGCCAGGACGCAGGCCATCATCGCTTCGCCCACCGGCACGGCGCGGATGCCGACGCAGGGATCGTGACGGCCCTTGGTGACGATCTCGGTTTCGCTGCCGTCCCTGGCGATGGTGCGGCGCGGCGCCAGGATGGACGAGGTCGGCTTGACCGCGAAGCGCGCCACGATGGGCTGGCCGGTCGAGATGCCGCCCAATATCCCGCCGGCATGATTGGCCAGGAAGATCGGCTTGCCCCCCTCTTCAGGCGATAAGTTGCCATGGCGCATCTCGTCGGCATTCTGTTCGCCGGTCATGGCGGCAGTGGCGAAACCGTCACCGATTTCCACGCCCTTGACGGCATTGATGCTCATCAGGGCCGATGCCAATTCGTTATCCAATTTCGCATAAACCGGCGCGCCCAGGCCGGCGGGCACACCCTCGGCCACGACCTCGATGATGGCGCCGACCGACGACCCCGCCTTGCGGACGCCTTCGAGATATTCCGTCCACGGACCAACCGCCGCCGCATCCGGGCAGAAGAAGGGATTCTCGTTCACCTGGTCCCAGGACCAGCGCGAACGATCGATCTTCTGCGTCCCCATCTGCACCAGCGCGCCGCGGATCGTCACCTTGCCGAACATCTGGTCCAGCACCTTGCGCGCGATGGCGCCCGCCGCCACCCGCATCGCGGTTTCGCGCGCCGATTGCCGCCCGCCGCCGCGATAGTCGCGCACGCCATATTTGGCGTCATAGGTATAGTCGGCATGGCCAGGGCGGAACTTGTCGCGGATATCGCCATAGTCCTTGGACCGCTGGTCGACATTTTCGATCAGCAGGCCGATGGGCGTGCCGGTGGTCAGTTGCTCCGGCATGCGCTCGTCCTGGAACACGCCGGACAGAATCTTCACCGTATCCGGCTCCTGCCGCTGGGTGACGAATTTGCTCTGGCCGGGGCGGCGCTTGTCCAGCCAGGGCTGGATATCGGCCTCGCGCAGGGCGATGCCGGGCGGGCAGCCGTCCACCACACAACCGATCGCCGGCCCATGGCTTTCGCCAAAGGTGGTGACGCGGAACAGGTGGCCGAAAGTGTTGTGCGACATGGGCTGGATTTAACCCATCGGAACCGGATTGGACAGGCCAGGGCCTGCCGGCGGCAACTGCACTACGTCGCTGCCCTGGACGCGGAAAACCACGCCCTGCGGCTCGTCCAGCGCCGACATATGGGCGGCATCCAGCCCCAGGAACAGCCCGCGCAGGATGCGGGTGGCGGCGCCATGGCTGACCGCGAAACTGTCGGTCTTCAGATCGGCGATCCAGCCGATCAGCCGCGTGGCGACCTGTTCGTAATTCTCTCCGCCCAGCGCCGGTACGCTCCATTTGTCGGCCATGCGGCGGTCGTAATAGGCGGGATCGAGGGCGCGGGCCTCGTCATCGGTCAACTGGTCCCAGCGGCCCAGGTCGATCTCCTGGATGCGCGGATCGGTGGTGAAACCCTCGCGCGGCAGCCCGGCGGCCTCGCGCGCGATCTCCATGGTGGTGCGGGCGCGTTGCAGGGGGCTGGCCACCATGGCGATGGCGGGGGCCGCGCCCAGTTCGCGCTTCAGAACCAGCCCGATCTCATGGGCCTGTTCGCGGCCGCGCGGCGTCAGCGGGGTGTTCTTCTTGCCGGAGAAACGCTTGGCCAGATTGGCCTGCGTCTCGCCATGGCGCGAGAAATACAGCGTCAGGCCGGCGGCAAGCTCAAGAGGCATCCGATTTCTGCGCCACCGAGATATCCGGCGCGTCTTCCGCCTTCATGCCCACGACATGATAACCCGCGTCCACATGCAGGTTTTCGCCCGTCACCGCGCTGCCCAGGTCCGACAGCAGGAACAGCGCCGAATTGCCGACCTCGGCGGTGGTCACGGTACGGCGCAGCGGCGAGTTGTACTCGTTCCACTTCAGGATGTAGCGGCTGTCGGCGATGCCGGCGAAAGCCAGGGTCTTGATCGGCCCGGCCGAGATCGAATTCACCCGGATATTCTTCTTGCCCAGGTCTTCGGCCATGTAGCGCACACTGGCCTCCAGCGCCGCCTTGGCCACGCCCATCACATTGTAGTGCGGCATGTTCCGCTCGGCGCCCAGATAGGTCAGGGTCACCAGGCTGCCGCCGTTCGGCATCATCTTCTCGGCGCGCTGGGCCACGGCGGTAAAGGAGAAGCAGCTGATGTCCAGGGTCATGCGGAAATTCTCCGCCGTGGTGTCGACATAGCGGCCCTTCAGCTGCTCCTTGTCGCTGAAGGCGATGGCATGCACCACGAAGTCCAGGCTGTCCCACACCTTGGCCAGTTCGGCGAAGGCGGCGTCAATCGAGCCCTGGTTGCTGACATCGCAGTCGATCAGGGCGGCGGGCTCCAGCGGCGCGACCAGCGGCGTCACGCGCTTCTTGAACAGCTCGCCCTGATAGGAAAAGGCCAGTTCCGCCCCGGCCTCGTGCAGCGCCTGGGCGATGCCCCAGGCGATGGAATGCTGGTTGGCGACGCCCATGACCAGGCCGCGTTTGCCCTTCATGAGCCCTTCAAATGACATGCCGAAATCCCCGGGTGGCTTGGAGTGTGCGTGCGCGAACTTTATTCATTTACCCCGAATAAGCCAGTTTCCAAGGCGGAAATCTTGGGGCAGAAATATATAACATTTGCAGGTATTTAGCGCATCCGGGCGCGGGGGTCATAGTTCCCCTCCCAGCCCTCCAGGAACGTCTTCAGGGCCTCGTCCGGCCTGTCGGGCAGGGAGACGACCAACCGGACATAAAGATCGCCGGTCCCGCCCACGCCCTTGCCCTTCAGCCGCAGCACCGTGCCGGTATTGGCATTGGGGGGCACCGTCAGCGACACCGTGCCGGTCAGGGTCGGCACCGGCACCTTGCCGCCCAGCACGGCTTCCTTCAGCGTCACCGGCAGGTCCATGCGGATGTCATTGCCGTCGCGCGTCATCCAGGGATGCGCCGCCACCGACACCGTCAGCAGGATGTCGCCATTGGGGCCGCCGCCGCGGCCCGCGCCGCCGCGGCCTTTGACGCGGATGGTCTGGCCGTCCTTCACCCCGGCCGGAATCTTGACGTCGATCTGTTCGCCATTCTGCAGCACCACGCGGCGGGTGCCGCCATTGACGGCCTCCTCGAAGCTGACGGTGACGGCGGCGGTGAAGTCCTCGCCTTTTTGTGCCCGCGAAGCGCGGGCGCCGCCCCGCCGCGCCCCCATCAGGTTTTCAAAGATATCCTCGAAGCCCGCGCTTTCCGCGCCCGGATGGTCATCGAAGCTGAACTTGAAGCCGCCGGCGCGCGGATCGAAGCCGCCCGCGCCAAAGCCGCCGCCGTTGCCGAATGGATTGCCCTGGCGGAAACCGCCGCCGCCGGCGCGCGGATCGAAGCCCCCGGCGCCGGAGGCGCCAAAACCTCTGGGATTGCCGTCGGCGCCGATGGCCCCGGCGTCAAACTGGGCGCGCTTGTCCTTGTCGCCCAGTATGTCATAGGCGCCGGAGATTTCCTGGAAGGTCTTCTGCGCCTCCTTGTCGCCGGCATGCTTGTCGGGATGGTGCTTCTTGGCCAGCGCGCGAAATGCTTTCTTGATCTCGGCCTCGCTGGCCGTCCTGGGCACGCCGAGAATGTCGTAGGGGTCTTTCACGTCGGGCAGGTTCCTTTCGGGGCGGATTCGCTCCCGGCCTCAATATAGGGCGCGCCAAGTCCTATGCCAGCTTACCCTATGCCAGCTTAAGGGACAGGCGGCACCGCCGGGGCGGGCCTGGCCGGAACGGGCGCGGGCGGCGGCGCGCCGGCAGCGGGCGGTGTCGCCGGCGCCTGGATGCCCTGCTGCTGCACCTGGGGCATCCCCACCACCCTGAGGCGGTCGGCGGCTTCCTGCATGCCATGGCCGGAAGCGGCGAAATACAGTTGGCGGGCGACTTCCAGATTCTGCGGCACCAGCGGCGGGGCCCCGACCTCATAGATTTCCCCCAGTTCGAACTGGGCGATGGGATGATTGGCGGCGGCGGCGGCCTGCAGCAGGGGCAGGGCGTCCACCAGGTTGGGGGGCCCGGCCTCGCCCTTCAGCAGCATGTCGGCCAGGTCGGCCTGGGCGGTGGGAAGCCCCGCATCGGCGGCGCGCTGGTAGATTTCCTCGGCCTTCCGGGGGTCCTTGGGCACGCCCTGGCCCTTGCGCAGCATCATGGCGACATTGCGCATGGCGGCAATGTCCTCGAATTGCAGATCCGACCAGATCTTGAAGGCTTTGGGGTAATCGCCGGCGTCATAGGCGGCGACGCCGGCATTGAAGGCGGCGGTGATCTCGTCATGGCTGCGGGCGAGCGCAGTATTTGCCATTGCGAGGCAGAAGCAGGCTGCCAGGAAAGCTGTCAGAACCGGAAAAATCTTGTGCATTGGGCGCATGGTCCGCCAAGGCTACCCTGCCAATTGTGAAACTGCTATGGCGTCGCGCATGACAATGGAGATGGGCGGCCCCTTTGACGATGGCGGGATAAACTCCGGTCCCGATCCCATCGCCCTGTTCCGCGACTGGATGAAGGAGGCCGAAGCCTCCGAGCCCAACGACGCCAATGCCATGGCGCTGGCCACCGCCGATGCCGGCGGCATTCCCAATGTCCGCATGGTGCTGCTCAAGGGCGTGGATGCGGGCGGGTTTGTTTTCTATTCCAATGCCGAAAGCATCAAGGGCGGCGAACTGGCGGCCAACGCCCATGTGGCGCTGAACTTCCACTGGAAGAGCCTGCGCAAGGCGGTGCGCGTCAAGGGCGCGGCGGCGCGGGTCTCGGACGCCGAAGCCGACGCTTATTTCGCCACTCGCGCCAAGGACAGCCAGATCGGCGCCTGGGCCTCGCCGCAATCGCGCGTCATGGAAGGCCGCTGGGTGTTCGAAAAGGCCATCGCGGAAAACGCCGTGAAATATGCCCTGGCCAAGGTGCCGCGCCCGCCTTACTGGACCGGGTGGCGCGTCACGCCGACGCGCATCGAATTCTGGCGCGACCGGCCGTTCCGGCTGCATGACCGGCTGGTCTATGCCCGCGACGATGCGGGCGCGCCCTGGCGCACCGAACGGCTGTTTCCATGACGGTCGTCGAGGACAGCCTGCGTATCCGTCAGGCTGGCGCATTGATGAAGCGCGCCGCCATCGCCTCGGTCTCGGTGTCGCTGTTCCTGGTGGCGATCAAGACCTTCGCCTATTTCGCCTCCCATTCGGTGGCGATGCTGGCCAGCCTGGCGGATTCCGCGCTGGACCTGTTCACCGCCTCGCTCAACCTGATCGCCATCCGCCAGTCGCTGACCCCCGCCGATGCCGAGCATCGTTTCGGCCATGGCAAGGCCGAGCCGCTGGCGGGGCTGGCGCAGGGCGCTTTCATCACGGCTTCGGCGCTGTTCCTGGTGATCCAGGCGGTCAACCGCATTATCGCGCCGGAGGCGATCGACAATTCGGTGCCGGCGCTGATCGTGATGTGCGTCGCCATCGCCTGCGCCATCGGGCTGATCCTGTACGAGCGCCATGTGGTGACGAAAACCGGCTCGCTGGCAGTGGACGCCGACCAGTCGCATTACCTGGGCGACCTGGCCACCAATGTCGGGGTGGTGCTGGCGCTGGTGCTGACCGGCTATCTGGGCTGGACCCTGGCCGATCCCTTGATCGCCATCGCGGTGGCGGGTGTGATGCTGTTCACCGCCTTCGGCGTGGGACGCCAGAGCCTGAACCAGCTGATGGACCGCGAATTGCCCGATGAAGACCGCGCCCGCATCGCCCGGATCGTGCGCGGCCATGGCGCGGTGCGCAGCCTGCATGACCTGAAGACGCGCCAGGCGGGGCTTTCCACCTTCATCCAGGTGCATCTGGAGATGGACCCGCAGATGACCCTGGCCCAGGCCCATGCCATCAGCGATGAAGTCGAGCGCGACCTGATGGCGGCCTTTCCCGGCGCCGAGGTCATCATTCACCAGGACCCGGAAGGCCTGGAATCGCCGCCGTCCTTCCACGCCCAGGCGCGCGAATAATCCTGCAAATCAATCGCACTATACAAAAGCGTATGCGCGCGTTCCGATCCGGCTGCGTATGATTTGCGCGGCGAGCGCGGAGATTTGGATGTCAGGCAAGGGCGCGGCGGCGGGCTATGGTTTCGTCGCCAGGTTTTTCCATTGGCTGATCTTTCTCCTGCTGGCGGCGCAATATGCCGTGGGTTCGATCATGCCGCATATCGGGCGCAAGACCCTGGATGAGGGCTGGGTCGCCTGGCATCTCTCCCTCGGCGCCGCGATCCTGGCGGTGATCGTGGCGCGTCTGCTGTGGCGGCTGCTGCATCCGGTGGCGCCGCATGAGGCGCTGGCGCCGTGGGAGTTGGGGCTGTCGCGGATCACCCATATCGCACTCTATGGGCTGGTCCTTGTCATGACCATGCTGGGCTGGGCGGCCGCCAATTACCGGGGCTGGGAGGTGAAGCTTTTCGGTTTGGTGACACTGCCCGCGCTGGCGGCCAAGGGCACGCCCTGGGCGCACACAGCGGGCGGCATCCACAATGTCCTGGTCTATGTGCTGCTGGGCTTCATCGTCCTGCACGTCGCCGGCGCGCTGTATCACCATTTCGTGAAGCACGACCGCGTGCTGCAACGGATGCTGGCGGGATGACCGCGATGCGCCGCGTGGTCCTTTGCGCTCTGCTGCTGCCGGCCGGCCCGGCCTTTGCCCTGACCGACGAGATCCAGGTCTATACCGGCGACATCGCCGCGCCCGGCGTCTTCAACCTGACCTGGCACGACAATTACACGCCCGATGGCCTTCGGACGCCGGATTTCCCGCAAGGCCTGGCCGACGATCATTCCCTCAGCGGCGTCACCGAATGGGCCTATGGCGTGACGCCCTGGTTCGAGGCCGGGCTGTACCTGCCGCTCTATGCCGTTTCCGGCAATCGCGGCGCGCAGTTGAACGGGTTCAAGCTGCGGGCGCTTTTTGTCAATCCGGACAATGCGGCCAGCAACTTCTATTACGGCGTCAATTTCGAGTTCAGCTACAATTCCCGTCACTGGGACGAAGACCGCTCCACGGGCGAGATAAGACCCATACTGGGCTACCGGCTCGGAGGCTGGAGCCTTACCTTCAATCCCATCCTCGACAATTCCTACAAGGGCGTCTCGCGGCTGGATTTCGCGCCCGCGACGCGGCTGGACTATGCCGTCAGCCCGGACTGGACCCTGGCGGCGGAGGAATATGACGACTTCGGCGAACTGCGCGGCTTTCAGCCGGCGGGCCAGCAGTCGCACCAGTTGTTCGCGGTGGTGGACCATGCCATCGGCCCGGTGTCGGTGGAGGCCGGCGCGGGTTTCGGCCTGACAGCGGCCAGCGACAGGCTGACCTTCAAGCTGATCCTCTCCAGCGACCTCAATGGTCCGCAGGGGCTGTTCAGCCGCTGACGGCGGAAGGTGCGCCCATCAGGTGCTTGACCGCCAGCCGGTGGGCGAAGCGGGCCAGCAGGAAGAAGATCGGCGACACCAGCAGCGACATGGCGATCACCGCGATGGCCAGCTTGTGGCCGGCGGGCGACAGCGCATGCGCGGCCAGGCCGGCCCCGGCGATGACGAAGGAAAATTCCCCCACCGGCGACAGGAACAGCGCGGCGGCGAAGGCGGTGTCGAATTTCTCCTTCGCCAGTGACAGCAGCAGGAAATTCAGCAGCGTCTTGCCGCCCGTCACCACCACCAGCGCCGCGGCGATGATCCAGGCCTGGCGCACCAGGAAATCCAGGTCGATCAGCAGCCCCACCGACAGGAAGAACACGAACAGAAGCAGCGCCTGCACCGGCTGGGCCATGCGCTGCGCCCCGCGCCGCAGCGTCGAATGGCCCACCGCCAGCCCGCCCAGGAACGCGCCCAGGGCCGGGGAAAGCCCCATCAGGCCCGAAATCGCCGCGCTGGCGAAGCAGATGCCCAAGACGCCCAATGTCCCGACATCGGAATTCTTCAGCAGATATTCGCTGGCCGGAAAGCGGAAGCTCTTCACCCTGGTCAGGACGCCGATGAAGAGCGCCAGCAGCCCGAAGGCCAGCACCAGCCTGCCGCCGACCCCGGCCAGCGCCCGCACCGTCAAGGGCGCGTTCAGCGCGTTGGTGATCAGCAGCAGCGGCACCACCGCCAGGTCCTGCGCCACCAGTATCGCCACCGACAGCCGCCCGGCCGGGGTGTCTTTCTCCTCGGCATCCTCGATCATCTTCATCGCCACCGCCGTGGAGGAAATCGCCAGCATGAAGCCGATCACGATGCCGCCCAGCACCTCGCCATGCACCGCATGGGCGAACAGCCCCACCGATGCCGGGATCACCGCGCAGGTGACCGCCGTCACCCCCAGCGCCTTGGGCAGGGAGCGGCTGAACGCGGCCAGCCGCATCTCCATCCCGATGATGAACAGCAGCATCAGCACGCCCAGCTCGGCCAGGGTCTCGATGGCGCGGGTGGCATGGATCAGCCCCGCGCCGGTGGGGCCCAGCGCCATGCCGACCAGGATGAAGCCGGCGGCGGCGGGCATCCGCAGCCGGTTCATCAGCAACCCGCAGCCCACCGCGGCGGCCAGCAGCAAAGCGAGGGCGAAAAGACTGTCGTGTGACGGCATTGACCTTGTTGCAGGCAGGGTGGAACGGAGTCGCGCCCCGATGATAGGGTCACCCCATGGCCGAACCCAACCACATTGCCTCCAAAAATCTGGACGAGGGGGAGAAACGCACCCTGATCCTGACCGGGGCCTCGCGCGGCATCGGCCATGCCACCGTGAAGCGCTTTTCCAGCGCCGGCTGGCGGGTGATCACCTGCTCGCGCCATGCCTTCCCCGAAAACTGCCCCTGGGCGGCGGGCCCCGAGGACCATATCCAGGTCGATCTGTCCGACCCCGCCGACACCGCCCGCGCCGCCGGGGAAATGCGCGACCGGCTTAATTCGGGAAATGGGGCGGACGGCAAGCTGCACGCCCTGGTCAACAACGCCGCCATCTCGCCCAAGGGGCCGAACGGCGAGCGGCTGGGCACCCTGGAATCCGGCATGGACCTGTGGCGCCAGGTGTTCGAGGTCAACCTGTTCTCCACCATCTGGCTGGCCCAGGGCCTCAAGAACGAACTCGCCAAGGCGCATGGCGCCATCGTCAACGTCACGTCCATCGCCGGCGGCCGGGTGCATCCCTTTGCCGGCGCCGCCTACGCCACCTCCAAGGCCGCGCTGGCGGCCCTGACACGCGAGATGGCGGCGGATTTCGGCCCCTGGGGGGTGCGCGTCAACGCCATCGCGCCCGGCGAGATCGACACCGCCATCCTGTCGCCGGGCACCGAGAAGATCGTGGAAACCATTCCCCTGCGCCGCCTGGGCGCGCCGTCGGAAGTCGCAAAAGCGATATATTACCTGTGTACCGATCAATCCTCTTACGTCACCGGCGCGGAGTTGATGATCAATGGCGGCCAACACGTCTAGCCCCCTGGATCGTTGCGCCGGGCTGGTGTTCGGTTTTTTGTTCCACAACGGCCGCGCCACCCGCGTCAGCGACGACACCATCGCCGGTCATGCCGGCCATCCCCATGACTGGATCTGGCTGCATCTGAGCCTGGCCGATCATCGCGCCAAGCGCTTCCTGGAGACCTTCGAGCCGTTGCCCGCGGCGGCGCGCGAGATGATGACCACGCCGCATCAGGACCGCATCCAGTTTCACCTGACGCCGACCGGGGCGTTCGGCGTCCTGCCCGATATCGAGCGCGACTTCGCCGATCGTTCGCTGGGCGCGGGCCGGCTGGCCTTCTGGTTCGACGCCGGTCACCTGGTCACCACCCGGCTGCATTCCCTGCGCGCGGTGGAGCATCTGCGCGACGCCATCCTGGACGGCGCCGACATGCCGGGTCCGCTGTCGGCCCTGGTGCGGCTGCAGGAGGAATTCGTCGGCATCGTCGAACGCCGCATGATGGTGCTGTCGGCCGACCTGGGCCGCATCGAGGACGAAGTGCTGGCCGACCGCGACCATATCGGCAGCGAGGTGCTGGGCCCCTTGCGCCGCGAGCTGTCGCGCTATGCGCGCGAATTCTCCACCCTGCGCGGCGCCATCCATCGCACCATGTCGGCGCGCCATGTCGTGCAGGGCAGCCCGCTCTTGGAACACCTGCCGCTGCTGCAGCAGGAGGCGGAGGATTTCGAGCGCGACACCACCGCTTTGTCCGACCGCGCCCGGCTGCTTTACGAAGAAATCGGCAGCCGCCGCGCCGACCGCACCAACCGCAGCCTGTCCGCGCTGACCGTGATCTCAACCCTGCTGCTGCCGCCGACCTTCATCGCCGGCGCCTTCGGCATCAATGTCGGCGGCATGCCCTGGGCGCAGAACCCGCAAGGCTTCTGGATCGTGATGGCGGTGTGCGTGATGATGGTCGTCATCAGTTATGCCGTGCTGCGCAAATTCCGCATTCTTCCTTGACCCTCCCCTTGTGGGAGGGTCGAATTTGCGAAGCAAATTCGGGGAGGGGCAATTCCAACGCTCCGTGCTGTTGACCCCTTCCGGAACCGCCTCACAGCGCTCGCCGGTTCGCCTCTCCCTCAAGGGGAGGATACAGTGGCGGAACTTTCCTCACCCTGGATCATTCCCTCTCCATATTCGGAGGGAATATTCATGTCCTTGCTTCTGATCATCATCATCGTGGTGCTGCTGCTTGGCGGCGGCGGCCTGGGTTATCGCAGCTTCGGCGCGGGCGGCGGGTTGGGCGTGGTCGGCACCATCCTGGTCATCGTGCTGGTCCTGTATCTGCTGGGTGCGCTGCACTAGCCATGCGCGCCTTTGAAATCATCGTCGCCGTCATCGTTGGCCTGGTCGTCCTGGCCGTGGTCAAGGTGATCGGCCTGGTGCTGAAATTCGCCATCATCGCGGGCCTGCTGGGCTTTGCGGCGGGGCTGCTGATTGCCCGCGCTTTCCGCAGGCCCGAAAATTAGCCCGTCTTTTCAGCCGCTTGGCGATTTATCCCCCATTGCTCCGGCGCCCATGCTAGACTGGCGCATGGCAAGCTCCCGCAAACCCTTCCTGAACAAAGCCGACGCCCAGACCGCGTCCGACCTGCGCTCCCAGATGGTCAAGGACCTCCTGATCAAGGAGAGCGCTGCCACCGACGCCAAGACCGCCCGCCTCAAGGCGCTGCGCATGGCCAAGGAAGCGGAGGAGGCGGTGGCCCGCGCCGCCGCTCCCAAGCCGCCGCCCAAGCCCGCCAAGCGCAGCACCCGCGCCTCCTGATACAATCGCTTGCCCGTGTGCCTGCGCCTTGCGACCCTGGCCCCGGCACATCAGGGGAATTGAGTCATGACCGCCTTGGATCGCCGTCTCGCCGTGCTGGGAGGGCTGGCTGGGCTCGGCGGCTGCGCCGCGCAGCCCACACGCCCGAAGACAGGCCTGGCGGTGGAAGATGTTCCGCCGCCGCTGGCGCCGGTGCGCGCGCATAAGGACCGGCTGTTCGACATCACCGTCTGCCTGCGCCCTTTTCGCGCCCAGGGGCCGCGCCTGGATACCGAGATGCTGGGCGATACGCTGGTGGTCCACAATTACGGCCATGGCGGTTCGGGCTGGTCGCTGTCCTGGGGTTCGGCGGAGATCGCCGTCGGCAAGGCGATGGCGCGCGGCCCGCGCGAGATCGCGGTGATCGGCTGCGGCGCATTGGGCCTGACGGCGGCAATCACGGCACAGCGCGCGGGCGCGGCCGTGACCATTTATTGCAAGGATCTGTTGCAGCAGGCGCGCTCGGCGCGGGCCACCGGCGGCTGGACGCCGGATTCGCGCATCGCGCTGACCAGCGCCGCCGGGCCGCAATTCGGCGCCTTGTGGGAACAGATGGCGCGCACCTCATGGAAGACGTATCGCAGCTATCTGGGCCTGCCCGGGGATCCGGTGCGGTTTTCCGACCGCTACAACCTGTCCGACATTCCCTTTGCCGAGGCGCATGAAAAAGCCGAAAGCCTGAACACCATGGGCTTTGCCGGCTATATGGACCGCATTGCCGACATCACGGCCAAACCGCAGGAACTGCCGCCCGGCGCGACGCCCTTCCCGGTGGCGCATGTGCGCCGGTCTGAGACGTTGCAGTTCAACATCCATGACTATGGCCACCAGCTGCTGATGGATTTCTATGCCATGGGCGGCAAGGTCGAGCGGCGCGAATTCCATGCCCCCGCCGAGATGGGGCAGTTGCGGGAAAAGGTGGTTATCAACTGCACCGGCTATGGCGCGCGCGCTTTGTGGAAAGACGACAGCATCGTGCCGGTGCGCGGCCAGATCGCCTGGCTGATCCCGCAGCCGGAGGTCAATTACGGTTTCTTCTATCGCGACGTGTCGGTCTTGTCGCGCAGCGACGGCATCGTGGTGCAGGCTTTGGAGGGTGGCGACCTCAAGGGCTATAACGACGACCATGAAGTGGTGGACCGCGGCGAGGCCGACCGCGCCGTGGCGGTGATCGAAGAACTCTATTCGCGCTTCACATGAAAAAACGGCGCCGTCGCCGGCGCCGTTCTTCAGGTCCGATAGAGGTCGGACTTATCTGCAGCCCTTGTAGGCCTGGCGCTTGCAGGCCACCGCCAGCGAGCGGGCCTGGTTCTGCGCGGCGGGCGTCATGCGCCGCCACAGGGCGTCGCGGTGCGCGGCGGCGTTGGGCATGCCGCCCTGGTCGGCGGCCAGCGCGTACCACATGTAAGCATGGAAGGGCTCCGGCTTCATGCCCTGGCCCAAATCGTACATCAGCGCCAGATTGTACATGCCGGCGGAATTGCCCTGGCCGGCCGAGGCCGAGAACCATTGCGCCGCCTTGCCATAGTCGCGCGGCACGCCCTTGCCGTCGCGATAGAGGCCGCCAAGGTTGTTCTGGCCCAGCGACGAGCCGGCGGCGGCCGACAGCGACAGGTAGCGCACGGCTTCGGAGGTGTTCTGCGGCACGCCCTTGCCGTCGAGATACATGATGCCCAGGTTGTTCTGGGCGACGGGATTGCCCTGGGTGGCCAGCGGACGCCAGGAGGCCAGCGCCCGGTTGTAGTCGGCGCGCTGGAAGTAGCGGGCGCCGTCCTGCAGCGTGTCCGCCAGGACAGGGGCGGCGCCAAGCGCGAGGGCCGCAAAGGCCAGCAAAAGGGATTTACGCATTCCTGATCTCCACCGGATTCGGATGCGAAAACTAGCACCGCAAATGTGAATAACCGCTTACCAGCGCAACAGGTGGCGGCCCAGGAAAGCCCCAATTGCGGTGGTTAACGCGATTCCCAGCGTGTACCAGATGGCGATAAAAGGGGCCGCGCCTTCCATGCAATGGAAGGAATAGACGAAGGCGCCCACCGCGCCCGCGAACAGTCCCGCCCCGGCGCCGGCCAGGGTCAGGCGGGTCGGCGCCAGCCGCCGCAGCGCCCAGAAGGCCGCCACAAGGCTCGGCAGGGCGGTCAGGATCACCAGGGGCGCGCAGACCCGGGAAGAGTGCCCCATCACCAGCCCATGGGAATCGGCCCCTGGGGCGCTCATCTGCAGGGCCGAGAGCAGGGCGATGGCCAGGACCGGCAAGCCCAGCAGCAGGAAGGGGCGGCGCATGTCCGCCCCCGGCCGCCCGGCCCGCTCCACCAGCCAGAAGGCGAAGGCGGCGATGGCGAAGGTATAAACCAGCTTGGTCCACATGCCGAAGCTGGACATGGAGGCGGTGAAATCATGGCGCAGGCCCAGCGCCACCAGCATCAGCAAGGCGGAGCCCGCCACGCCCAGCGCTGCGGCCCCCAACAAGGTGCGCGCCACCATGCCCGTGCGTACCGGCTGCATATCTTCCGATAAATGGGCGATCAGGTCATCAGTCCGCATCGCGGCCCTCCTGTCCTTTCCCCAAACCTTCCGCGAGCGATTTGATGGCGCGATGCACCGTCACCTTCACGGCCGATTCCGACAGGCCGGTGCGTTTGGCGGCCTCCGCCACCGATACGCCGTCCAGCTTGATGTCCTTGACCAGCCGGCGCTTGGCCGGCGGCAGCTTCTCCAGCAGCTTGTTCACGTCGCGCCGGGCCACGGCCTCGGCGGCTTCGTCATGGCCGAACAGGTCGGCGGCTTCATCCAGCGGCACGGTGGCGCGGCGCTTGTGGCGGCGATATTCGTCGATCAGCTTGTAGCGCGCGATGCCGTAAACCCAGGCTGTGAAGGGCTGGGCCGGATCGTAGGTGGCGCGCTTGGTGTGTATGGCAATCAAGGTTTCCTGCACCGCATCCTCGGCCGCCGCGCTGTCCAGGCGGCGGGCGTAATAACTCCGCAGATGCCGCGTCAGGCCCTGAAGCAGCATCCGGTAGGCTGCGCCGTCGCCCGCCAGGGCGGCCAGCATCCAGTCCCGGTATTGCGCCTCCTGGGCGATCAAACACGGCTCCGTTCGGAAAAATTCGTGGCGCGCACGGAAAAGTTACAGGAAAGCAAGTTCCGGCGGTACGGCTTTTCAGCCGTTTTTCGCCTCGTCCAGGATTTCCGCGATCATCTCCTTGCCGTCGGGACTGTGAATCCAGTTCTCGGCGGCGGACATGGTGGGGAACTGCAGCGGCACTTTCTGCGGCTTGTTGCGCTCGGGCACCGGCACCAGCACCTCGAAGGTTCCGGCGAAGCGCGCATCCCTGGTCTCGGCGGCATAGGGCTGCGGCAGCTGGTTCTTGCGCTTGTCTTTCATGCTGCCCATGGCCGGCTCCCGTGCTGTGAGGCGGGCTTCTAGCAGCTTTCAGCCGTCATGGTCAGTACGTTTTTTTCGGCCGATTCCCAGCTTTTCCCGCCACAGCCGGGCGGGGATTTCCTCGATCTGGCCTTCCACCAGTTGCCCCAGCTGGAAGGGGCCATAGGCGGTGCGGATCAGGCGGGCGACCTTGAGGCCCAGCCGTTCCATCACCCGCTTGACCTCGCGGTTCTTGCCTTCCTTCAGCGACACGGTGGCCCAGCTGTACATGCCCTTGCTGCGCTCCAGGTCGGCGACGATGGGGCCGTATTTGACGCCATCTATCGTGATGCCGGTGGCAAGCTTGTCGAGTTCGGCCTGGGTGACCTTGCCGAACAGCCGCACGCGGTAAATCCGCGTCCAGCCCGCCGAGGGGATTTCCATGCGGCGCGCGATCTCGCCGTCATTGGTCAACAGCAGCAGGCCCTCGGAATTGAAATCCAGCCGTCCCACCGACACCACCCGCCCCAGATGCTTGGGCAAATTGGCGAAGACGGTGGGGCGGCCCTTTTCATCCTTGTGGGTGGTGACCAGGCCGGAGGGCTTGTGATAGCGCCACATGCGCGCCGCTTCCGGCTCGATCAGCGGCTTCTCATCCACCTGCACGACATTGGCCGCGGTGACATTCAGGGCGGGCGAGGTGACGATCACGCCATCCAGCTTCACCCGGCCTTCCAGGATCAGCTTTTCGGCATCGCGGCGCGAGCAGATGCCGGCCCGGGCGATCACCTTGGCTATGCGGTCGCCGGTGGCGACTGGCTTTTGCTTGGCCGGCACTGTAGTTCCTCGAACCATGGAAGACGGCGAAGCCATAGCACTGGCGCTGGAAGAAGCGAAATCCGCCGCCCTGCGGGGCGAGGTGCCGGTGGGCGCGGTGCTGCTGGGCGCGGACGGCGCGCTGCTGGCGCAGGGCGGCAACCGAATTGTGGAATTGAAAGACCCGACCGCCCATGCCGAAATGCTGGTGATGCGGGCGGGCGCGCGGGCGCTGAACAATGAACGGCTGACCGGCACGACGCTCTATGTCAGCCTGGAACCTTGCGCCATGTGCGCCGGCGCCATGGCGATGGCGCGGGTGGGGCGGCTGGTGTTTGCCGCCTGCGATCCCAAGGGCGGCGCGGTGCTGCACGGGCCGCGCTTTTTCGAACAGCCGACCTGTCATCATCGTCCGGTGGTGGAACAGGTGGAGACGCATGCGGCGGAGGCGGGCGAAATCCTGCGCGATTTCTTCCGGGCGCGGCGGGGTTAGAGTCGTTTGCGATCAGATTGAATCGCCCAAATCCCGATTGTCATGCCCGCGAAAGCGGGCATGACAGGCTTTGAAAGAGCACTGCTCCTAGAACCACCCCGGCGAAAATCCGGGAAAACCCAGCAGCAGCACTTCGCGCGCCGCGATCAGCCCGATGCCGGCGCCGATCAGCACATCGCTGAGGAAATGCGCCGTCAGCAAGGCCCGCGTCACCGCCAGCAAGGCGGCGACGGCGAACCACACTGCCCACGCCATCGGCCAAACGCAGGTGAAGATCACCGCCACGCAGCAGATGGTCAAAGCATGGCCGCTGGGGAAGGAATTATAGTCGGGGTTGAAGGCCAGCGGCATGAAGCCATACAGCCCCATCTCCATGTCGTCGCGCGGGCGGCGGCGGCCCAGCACCAGCTTGATGATGTGCAGGATGGCGCTGCCGACCACCAGGCTGACGATGAAGGCGAAGCTGTAATTGATCAGCTGCACCACCTGGGCGGCGAACAGGCCAAAATGGCGCATCGCCGCCGCCACGATCAGGGCCAGGATCGCCGCTGCCAGCCAATGGCCCGCCTTGGCGTAATGGGTGACGCTGTCCAGCGCCTTGTGGGCGCGTCCGCTGACATGGTCATAGATGAAATGCGCCAGCGGCCGGTCAACCGTCAGCGCCAACAAACCCAGGAAGATGGAAAGGAAACCCGCCAGCAAAAGCATGGCGGTTGGTTGCCAAGTCACGAGGAGGCTGTCAACTGCGGTTCAGGGCTCGCCAACCGATATCGCGGCGGCAGAAAGCGCCGTCCCAATGGATCAGGTCCACGGCGGCATAGGCGCGGGCCTGGGCCTCGGCCACGGTCTTGCCCAGGGCGGTAACATTTAACACCCGGCCGCCGACCGCCACGATGCCGGAACCGCGTTGCTCCGTGCCCGCATGAAAGATGGTCACGCCGGGCAGCCTGGCGGCCGCTTCAAGCCCGGTGATGACATGGCCCTTGTCATAGCTGCCGGGATAGCCTTTGGACGCCATCACCACCGTCAGGGCAACGTCATCGCGCCATTCCGGCTTGAAGCCGTCCAGTCTGCCATCGCGTGCCGCCAGCAGCATGGCCAGCAGGTCGCTTTTCAGCCGCGGCATCAGCACCTGGCATTCCGGATCGCCGAAGCGGGCATTGTATTCCACCAGCCTGGGGCCGGCCTTGGTAATCATCAGCCCCAGATACAGCACGCCCATATAGGGCCGCCCCTTGGCGGCAAAGGCGGCGACGGTGGGCTCGATGAACTGCGCCATCGCCACCTGTTCCAGCGCCGGCGGCAGGACCGGCGCGGGCGAATAGGCGCCCATGCCGCCGGTATTGGGGCCGACATCGCCGTCGCCGACGCGCTTGTGATCCTGCGCCCCGGCCAGCGGGATGACGTTCACGCCGTCGCTGAGGGCAAAGAAGCTGGCCTCTTCGCCTTCCATGAATTCCTCGACCACGATCTCATGGCCGCCGAAGCCGCCTTCAAGCATGAAGTCTATCGCCTTGTCCGCTTCCGCCTTGCTGGCGGCGATAATCACGCCCTTGCCGGCGGCCAGGCCATCGGCCTTGATGACGACGGGATATCCCAGGCTGTCGGCAAATATCTTGGCGGCAACAGGCTCCTGAAAGCGGCGGTAGGCGGCGGTGGGAATGCCCGCTTCGATGCAAAGGTCTTTGATAAAGCCCTTGGAGCCTTCCAGCACGGCGGCGGCCTTCGACGGCCCCAGCGCCCGGATGCCCGCCGCCTCCAGCACATCCCACAGCCCGCCCACCAGCTGGGCGTCGGCGGCGATGACGGCGAAATCGATTCGCGCCTCGACCGCGAATTTCGCGATGGCGTCGAAATCGGTGGCGGCAATCGGCACGCATTCCGCCACCTGGGCGATGCCGGCATTGCCGGGTGCGCAAGTGAGCTTTGTCAGCAGAGGGCTTTTCGCCAATGCCCAGGCCAGGGCATGCTCGCGGCCCCCGGAACCCACCAACAATACGCGCAAACCGAACCTCGCCATTTTTCGCCGCCACCCTGTATCATGGTCCCATGAGCGACGCAGCACCCCAAAGCAACTTGGCCAACCTGCCGGAATTTTCGGTCACCGAACTGTCCGCCGCCCTGAAGCGGGCGGTCGAGGACCAGTTCGCTTTCGTGCGGGTGCGGGGTGAGATTTCGGGCCTGAAAGTCCATTCCTCGGGCCACGTCTATTTCGACCTCAAGGACGACAAGGCGGTGCTGAATGCGGTGATCTGGCGCGGCACGGCGGCGCGGCTCAGGGTCAAGCCGCAGGCCGGGCTGGAAGTGATCTGCACCGGCAAGCTCACCACCTATGCCGGATCGTCGCGCTACCAGATCGTGGTCGAGCAGGTCGAGCTTGCCGGCCTGGGGGCGCTGATGGCGATGCTGGAGCAGCGCAAGAAGCAGCTGGCCGCCGAAGGGCTGTTCGATGCCGACCGCAAGCAGAAGCTGCCCTTCCTGCCGGAGGTGATCGGGGTGATCACCTCGCCCACCGGGGCGGTGATCCGCGACATCATGCACCGGCTGGAGGCGCGCTTTCCGCGCCGGGTGCTGCTGTGGCCGGTGGCGGTGCAGGGCGAGCGCGCCGCGGCCGAGGTCGCCGCCGCCATCGCCGGCTTCAATCAATTCGACGGCACGCGGCTGCCGCGTCCCGACCTGTTGATCGTGGCGCGGGGCGGCGGTTCGGTGGAAGACCTGATGGCCTTCAACGATGAAGCGGTGGTGCGCGCCGCCGCCGCCAGCCGCATTCCACTGATCTCGGCGGTGGGGCATGAGACCGACACCACCCTGATCGACTTTGCCGCCGACATGCGGGCGCCGACTCCCACCGCCGCCGCCGAACTGGCGGTGCCGGTGCGCACCGAACTGCTGGCCCAGGTGCTGGATTTCGAGCGGCGATCCCTGCGCAGTTTCAGCAAAAGCATGGAAGACCGCCGCCGCCATCTTGCCCAACTGGCGCGGGTGCTGCCGCGCGCCGAAACCCTGTTCGCCGCGCCGCGCCAGCGGCTGGACCAGGCCAGCGACAGGCTGGGCCATTCCCTGCGGCGCAACCTGCAGGTTCATCGCACCGAATTTGCCGAAGTCGCGGCGCAACTGCGGGTGCGGATGCTGCAGGATCGCATGAAAATTTCCGGCGAGCGCGCGGCGGCCTTGGGGGCGCGCGCCAGCCGGGCCCAGAGCGCGCGGCTGGCCCAGATGCGGCGGCAGTTGGAGGGACTGGCGCGGGTGCTGGACGGCATCTCCTATCGCGCCGTGCTGGAGCGCGGTTTTGCCCTGGTGCGGGGCGAGGGTGGCGCGGTGCGCCGCCGCGCCGCCGCCGTCACGGCCGGCGAAGCCCTGACCCTGACCTTTCTGGATGGTGACGCCAAAGCGGTGGCGGGTGACAAGCCGAAAACGTCCAAAAAGAAGCGGGCCACCGATCAGGGCTCGCTTTTCTGACATCGAAACGGATAAAATACCCGTATGAACATCATGGAACGCGACAAGGGTGAGGCCAGGCTTCACTATCTCGACGGCGAATATGAGATCGTCGTGCCCGGCGGCTATGTCGCCTGCGCCGTGACCGGCACGCATATTCCGCTGGATGCGCTGCGCTATTGGAGCGTGGACCTGCAGGAAGCCTATGCCAGCCCCGATATCGCCACCGCGCGGGCGCAGGAAAAAGGCCTCGTTCCCAAATGAGGCGTCGCCGGTTCGTGATCGGCGCTTCCCTGTCCCTGACCGCGCCGCCTGCCTGGGCGCAGGACAAGCCGGTGCGCTTTTCCGTCACCGGCGCGATGGAGCAGGGCAGCCTGGCGCTGGGCAGCGCGCCGCCGGGATCGCAGGTGGCGCTGGATGGCCGGCCGCTGCATGTGTTGCCGGATGGGCGTTTCGCCTTCGGCTTCGCGCCGGACCAGACGGCGGCCGCGCTGGTGACGGTGCGCTATCCCGATGGCGCGGGCGACAGCCGGTCGTTCACGCCCACGGTACGGCAATATGAAATCCAGCGGGTCAATGGCCTGCCGCAGAACACGGTGACGCCGCCGCCCGAGGTCAAGGCGCGCATCGCCCGCGAGGCGGAGGAGATTTTCCTGGCGCGGGTCCGCGACACCGGCGGCAGCGATTTCCTGTCGGGCTTCGACTGGCCGGCGCCCGGCATCGAAAGCGGCGTGTTCGGCAGCCAGCGCATCGACAATGGCGTGCCGGTGTCGCCGCATTACGGGGTGGACATGGCCGCGCCGGTCGGCACGCCGATCCATGCCCCCGCCGACGGCACGGTCAGCCTGTCCGCCGACCATTATCTCAATGGCGGCTTCACCTTGCTGGATCACGGACAGGGTGTTTCCACCTCCTACCTGCATCAAAGCAAGCGGCTGGTGAAAGCCGGCGATGCGGTCAGGCGCGGGCAGCTGATAGGCCATATCGGCCAGACCGGCCGGGCTACCGGCCCGCACCTGCACTGGGCGATGAACTGGTTCCAGGTCAAGCTGGACCCGTCGCGCTCGACGCGCAAACCGAAGCCCGATCCGCTTTAGGGTCTGCACGCAATCGGAACTCAAAATGAAACTGTCATGGCCCGCAACAGCGGGCCACCCAGTTGGTGCGCATACGATGTCGGCATGGGAGCCTGTGTCACCTGGGTGGCCCGGATTCCCGGGCCATGACAAGTTGTTGATCTGATGGACGGCAATTGAGTCCAGGGTATGGCTCTTCACCGTCATCCTTCGCCAAGCTCAGGGCGAGGAATTCTTCATGGTGGGCTTGTCGAACCATAAGGGGTTAACCCGGCTTGCCCACATAACACTTGCCGTCGCCGCTTTCGAATTTGGTATGCGGCGTGGCGGCGAAGAATTCGTCAAAGGCCTGGCGCACTTCCGGCCACTTGCCTTTACCGAACAGCGGCTTGAAATAATCGTCGCCGACCAGCACGCCGCCGGGCGTCAGTTGCGGCCACCAGGCCTTCAGGTCCGCCATCACCGAGGCATAATCGTGCCCGGCATCGATATGCAGCACATCGGGGCGGACGCCGCGCGCCTTCAGCAGCTGGAAGCCGTTGATCGAATCCAGCGGCAGCGGCACCACGATGTCGCCGAGGTCCTCGTTGACGATATTGGCGGCGAACTTGCGATAGAGGCGCGGATAGCCGAATTCGAAATCCAGGTCGGGGATGAACTTCTCCCACAGGTAATGTTCGGACGAGCCCAGCCAGGTATCTATCGCGATCACCACGGCGTCCAGCTTCAGGCGCCGGATTTCCTTGGCCATGGTCACCACCGAGGCGCCTTTCCACACCCCGACCTCGACCACGATGGCGGGGCGCACGGTTTCGATGGCGCGCGTCAGATAAGGATGCTGGGAGTGCCAGCCCTGCAGGTCGGTGGGATAGCGATCAGCCGGGAAATCCTTCAGCGGATCGCGGCCGAAAAACAGCTGGTCCAGGATGCGCTGGCGCGTGGTCATGCTTTCTTCTCCGCCATCAATGCCGCGTCGCGCGCGGTGGGCCAGCGGTTGTGAATCCACAGCCATTGCCCCGGATCGGCCCGCACGATGTCCTCGATGCGGGCGGTGTAAAGCGCGGTCAGGCGCTGCACGTCGGCGGCATCGTCGCCGCTGGGCGTGAAGTCCGGCCCCGGCATGACGGTGACATGAAAGCGCGCCCCGCCGGTGCGGCGGTTGGACGCCATCAGGACGCGCGCGCCGGTCCTGAGCGCCAGCGCCGCCGGGGCGGGCGTGGTCATGGCGTCACGGCCGAAAAACGGCACCGCCACGCCTTCGCGCAGCTTCTGGTCCATCAGCATGTAGAGCGTCTTGCCGCCGCGCAGTTGCGCGAACATGGGCCGCATGGCGCTGTGCTTGGCGATCAGCCGCCCGGGCCCGTTGATGGCGCGCTGGCGCGCGATCCAGCCGGCGATATAGGGATTGTTGGGCGGGCGCACCACGCCGGCGCCGTCCAGGCCATATTGCTCGCCCAGGATCGGCATCATCTCCCAGTTGGCGAGATGCCCCGACAGCAGCATCAGGGTCTGGCCCTTATAGTCCTCGACAGCATCGGGCGTCAGGGTGGTGAGGGTGATGCGCGGATCGTCGCCGAAAGGCGAGAATTTCTCCAGATGGGGATATTCCGCCACCACCCGCCCCAGATTGTCCCACATGGTGCGGCGGATGGCGTCGCGTTCGGCGGCGCTCTTTTCCGGAAAGGCGGCGGCGAGATTGGCGCGCGCGATCCTGTCGGGCGGCAGCAGCGGGAAGATGTTGCGGCCGATCCAGCCGCCCAGCCGCGACGCCGTCTCCAGCCCGATGACGCGGAAGAAGGCCATGAAGGCGAAGAAGACGGCCGCCTCGGCGCCATAACGCAGTCGCTGGCCGAAACTCATGGCGTCACCTTGTCCAGCAAGGCGTCCAGCGCCGCGCGGTCATCGAACACCGCCGCGACCTTGAGCACGCGGATGCCCTCGCGCTGGGCGATGGTCAGGCGGACAAAGTCCTTTTCGGTGGTCACCAGGGTCGCGTCGCCCGCCACGGCTTTCAGTTCGATGATCTCATCCTCGGTATAGGGGTGATGATCGTCAAAGAAGCAGCTGCCGGTGACGATGGCCCCGCTCTCATCCAGCGAGGCGGCGAATTTCTCCGGCCGCCCGATGCCGGCAAAAGCGAACACCGGCTTGCCGGCGAAGGCCGCGCCATCGGCCCGCAGATGGGCGCGCAGCACGGGGCCGGGGTAGCTTTTCAAATCAGGCGCGCCATCGCCAACCAATATGACCGCATCGGCGCGCGCCAGGCCCTGGGGCACGGCTTCGCGCAGGGGGCCGGCCGGAATCATCAGGCCATTGCCGAAACCGCTTTGCGCATCCACCACCACCAGCGACAGGGTCTTGTGCAGACCGAAATTCTGGTGACCGTCATCCATCACCAGCACGGTCGCGCCTTTTTCTTCCGCCAGTCTGGCCCCGGCGGCGCGATCCCGCGCCACGATGGTGGGCGCGGTGCGGGCCAGCAGCAACGCTTCATCGCCCATCACCGCCGCGCTATGGGCGCGGCTGGCCAGGGCGGGGCCGCGTTCGCTGCCGCCATAGCCACGGGTCAGGAAATAGGGCCGCTGGCCGCGCGCCCGCAGGGCTTCGGCGACGGCGATTGCGACGGGTGTCTTGCCGCTGCCGCCCGCGGTCAGGTTGCCGACGCAGATCACTGGAATTTTGGCGTGATGGGGTTTGGCGCGCCGGGCTTTGAGCGCGACGCTGGCGCCATACAGCGCGCCCAACGGTGACAGCAGCATCGCCAGCGGCCCGCGCCGCCGCCAGAAATCAGGCGCGCGCATGGAGAAGCGCCCGCAATGCCAGAACCGTCTTCGCCACCGCGCCGGACAGGGTGGCTGCGCCGCGTGCCGCCGCATCGCCGGCCGCCGCCGCTGCCGCCGTGTTGGAAAGCAGCCGCGCGGCCTCGCGGGCAATGTCGGCGCTGGTGGAAACACGGCCGAAGCCCTGTGCGTCCAGCACCGCCGCGAAGGCGGCGGGATTGTTGGTGTTGTGCGGCCCCGACAGGATGGCGCAATGCAGCGCCGCCGGTTCCAGCGGGTTGTGCCCGCCCAGCGGCACCAGCGTGGCGCCAATGAAACAGAAGGGCGCCAGGCGATAGAACAGCCCCAACTCGCCCAGGGTGTCGGCGATGTAGATGGCGGTCTGCGGCTCCGGCAGCGCGCCTTGCGACCGCCGCCTGTTGGGCCGGGCGTCGCACAGCATGGCGATATCGCCGGCGCGCGCGATGTGGCGCGGCACCAGGATGGTCAGCAGGTCCGGGAATGTCGCGCGCAGCAGGTCGTGCGCGGGCAGGATGGTTTCGTCTTCTCCGGGATGGGTCTGCGCCGCCAGCAGCACCGGCCGGTTGCCGATGGCCTGGCGCAGCGCGGCGAGCGCGGCCTCATCGGCAGCCAGCGGCGGCGCGTCGGCCTTCAGGCTGCCCACCACCTGCACGTCGCTTGCACCCAAGGCACGAAAGCGCATGGCGACGTCTTCGTCTTCCGCCAGCACCACCTGGAACGCCCGCAGCAGCGCGGCGACGCTGCTTTTCGCCAGCCGCCAGCGTTTCGCGGACGCTTCTGAAATGCGGCCATTGACCAGCGCCAGGGGAATGCCGCGGGCATGGGCGTCCAGCACCAGGTTGGGCCAGAGTTCGGACATCACGAACAGTCCGGCGTCCGGTTTCCAGTGCTCCAGGAAGCGCGCCACCGCACCCGGCGTATCCAGCGGCACATACTGATGCACGGCCCCCGGCGGCAGGCGCTGCGCCAGCAGCATGGCGCTGGCGACCGTGCCGCTGGTCACCAGCACCTTGGCGTCAGCCAGCAATTGCTCGATCAACGGCAACGCCGCCAGGCTTTCGCCCACCGATGCGCCATGCACCCAGACCAGTTTGCCCTCGGGGCGCGGGATGGCGGCGATGCCCAGCCGCTCGCGCGACCGCGCCGGGTCTTCCTTGCCGCGCAAGGCGCGCTGGCGCAGCAACAGCGGCGCCACGGGCGATGCCAGGCGCGTCAACAGACGCCAGGCGGTCAGCACCGGCGGCCTCATCGCGCGTCTTCCAGATTGTGGCGGTAGAGGTTGGCGTACAGGCCATTGGCCGCCATCAGTTCGGCATGGGTGCCGGACTGGGCGACGCCGCCCTTGTCCAGCACATAGATGCGATCCGCATCCACCACGGTGGAGAGGCGATGGGCGATGACGATGGTGGTGCGCCCCTTCATCAGGCGCGACAGGGCTTCCTGCACCTGGCGCTCGGATTCCGCATCCAGGGCGCTGGTGGCTTCGTCCAGCAGCAGGATGGGAGCATTGCGCAGCATGGCGCGGGCGATGGCGATGCGCTGGCGCTGGCCGCCCGACAGTTTCAGCCCGCCTTCGCCGACCCTGGTGTCATAGCCTTCCGGCATGGCGCGGATGAAATCGTCCGCCGCCGCATTCTTCGCCGCCGCCTCGATCTCGCCCGGCGAGGCGCCCGGCCTGCCCAGCGCGATATTGTCGGCGACGCTTTCGTCGAACAGCACCGCCTCCTGCGTCACCACGCCGATGGCGGCGCGCAGCGACTCCAGGCTGACCGACAATATGTCCTGGCCGTCAACCGTGATGCTGCCGCTTTGCGCATCGTAGAACCGCAGCAGCAGGTTGAAGACCGTGCTTTTGCCCGCGCCGGACGGGCCGACCAGCGCGATCTTGCCGCCGGCGGGAATGTCGAGCGTGACCTGCCGCAAAGTCGCGCTCGCATCGCTGTTATAGGAGAAATCGACATCGCGGAACGCCACCGCGCCGCCCTTCGGGGCCAGGCTTGTTGCGCCGGGCCGGTTGACGATCCGGGGCCGGGCATCGATGGCGTCGAACACACGGGTTGCCGCGGCCAGGCCGGAAGAGGCGGTGGGCCAAAGCTGGGAGAGATTGCGCAACGGCTGCTGCGCCAGCAGCAGCGCGGCCAGGAAGCCGGCAAAGGCATTCAGGGTGATCTGGCCGTGCAGGCTTTGCCAGCCCGCCACGAACAGCACCACGCCCACCACCACGCCGAGAAACAGGTCGGTGACCGGCGCGGCGGCGGCGCGCAGGCGCACGGCCTTGAGCAGGGTGCCCAGCCGCGACTTCAACCGCGAATCCACCCGCGCGATGCTGTGTTCCTCAAGGCCGTAAGCCTTGATGATGCGCCGCCCGTCCATCGCTTCCGACAGCACCACCGACAGGTCGCCGGTCTCGCGCATGCCGCGCGTGGCGGCGCGCCGCATCGAGCCGCCCAGCCGCTCCATCGTCCAGGCCACGCCGGGCAGGATGGTCAGCGCCAGCACGCCCAACTGCCAGTCGCTGACCAGGATGATGGCGAGATAGACCACCAGCTGCACGGTCTCCAGGAAGACGGCGGCGAGGCCCTGGGTCAGGCCGTCGCGCATCAAGGTGGCGTCGTAGAGGAAGTTCGAGACGAACTGCCCGGAATGCACCGCATTGAGGTCGGCCAGGTCGCGGCGGATCAGGCGGGCGAACATGTCGCGCTGGGCGGCGGCCACCGTCCTTTCGCCCAGCGAGTCCAGCCACATCCGGCCGAAGAACAGCGACACGGCGCGCAACGCCACCACGCCCATCACCGCCAGCGACATGGGCAGCAGCATCTCGGCCTGGTGACGCAGGAAGATCAGCTTGATCTCCAGGTTCAGCAGCTGGGGCACCAGCCCGCTGATGCCGCTGGTGAACAGCATGCAGACGATGGCCAGTGACAGCAGGCCCCAGTTGCCGCTGACATAGTCGCGCAACAGGCGGCGGATGACCGTGCCGGTGTCTGGGGGGGCCTGGAAGGCCTGGGGAGCGGCCGCGGAACGCATGTCCGGTGCCATGTAGCACGGCACAGAGGGGGCGCGAAGCGGAAAAAACCTATCTTAACCAGAAGGTTAGTGCTGGTGATCGTCGTCCGGCTCCATCAGCCGGTGCATGTGGACCACGAAATAGCGCATCTGGGCATTGTCCACCGTGGACTGGGCCTTGGCGCGCCAGGCTTTCTTGGCCTCGGCGAAGTTGGGATACATGCCCACGAAATCGAGCTTGCCGAGGTCCTTGAACTCGACCTCCTGGGTATCTTTCAACTCGCCGCCGAAGACGAAATGCAGAAGCTGCTTGGATTCTTCGGACATGATGACCCCGTTGTGCGCAACGGCATTCAAACGCAATCGCGGCCCGCGACTAAGTTCTCTTATTGTCGCAGCAGCTCCATGATTTCTGTATGCAATTGCGGCCCGGCGGCGACCAGGTTGGGCTGGATTGTCACCGGCCTGTTGTAGACCAGCGCCTTGCCTTTGGCGTCGGTCAACACGCCGCCGGCTTCCTGCAGGATGATATCGGCGGCCGCCAGGTCCCAGTCGCGCTTGCCGGTCAGGCTGACGGCGGCATCGGCGCTGCCGTCCGCCACCAGCACCACGCGATAGGCCAGCGAATTGCGATTCTGTATGTCCATGGCCGGCCAGGGCGCCTGGCTCAACTGGGTGCGGTCGCCCAGCATGACGCAACCCTCCAGCCCGACGCGGCTGCTGGGGTGGATCGGCGTGCCATTGCGCCAGGCGCCGCCGCCGCCGCGGGCGGAAAACAGTTCATCGGTGATGGGATTGTAGACCGCGCCGCAGCAGGGGCGGCCATCCGTCACGATGGCGGCGCAGATGGTGAAATGCGGCCGGTTCTTCAGGAAGGCGACGGTGCCGTCTATCGGGTCCACCACGAAAACGCACCGTTTGCCCAGCCGCGCCGGATTGTCGGCGCTTTCCTCGGACAGCCAGCCGTAATCCGGCCGCGCCGCCGTCAGGGTTTCGCAAAGGAACTTGTCCACCGCCAGGTCGGCTTCGCTGACGGGGCTGCCGCCTTCCTTGTTCCAGCGCTTGCAATCCTCGCCATAGAATTTGCGGGCGATGACGCCGGCGGCGCGCACGGCGTCTTCCAGCAGCGCCAGGTCTTCGCGGTCGCCGGACAGCGCGGGTTTAGGCGCCAGCAAGGGTCAGTCCTTCGATGCGGACGGTCGGCGCATTGACGCCGTGGCGGAACTCCAGGTCGCTGGCGGGGACCAGGTTGGCGAACATGTCCTTGAGATTTCCCGCGATGGTGACCTGCGACACCGGAAAGGCGATCTCGCCATTCTCGATCCAGAATCCGGCGGCGCCGCGGCTGTAATCGCCGGTGACGCCATTGACGCCCATGCCGATCAGTTCGGTGACATAGAAGCCCTGTTTGATGTCGGCGATCAGGTCCTTGGGCGAAATGGCGCCGGCTTCCATGTAGAGATTGGTGGCGGAGGGCGAGGGCGGCCCGCCGGTGCCGCGCGCCGCATGGCCGGTGGTTTGCAGGCCAAGCTGGCGGGCGCTGGCGCAATCCAGCAGCCAGGTGGTCAGCACGCCGTTTTCGATCAAGGCGCGGCGCCGGTTGGCGACGCCTTCGCCGTCAAAAGGCTTGGAGCGCAGGCCGCGCACCCGGTGCGGATCGTCCACGATGGCGATGCCGGGCGCGAACACCGCCTGTCCCATGCGGTCCTTGAGGAAGGAGACGCCGCGCGCAATGGCCGCGCCGGAAATCGCGCCGGAGAAATGGCGCAGCAGACCCGCCGCCTCGTCGGGATGAAACACCACCGGCACGCTCTGGGATTTCATCGAACGCGGGTTCAGCCGCTTCACGGCTTTTTCGCCGGCGGTGCGGCCGATGTCTTCGGCGCTGCGCAGGTCGCAGGCATGCTGGGCGCTGGCATGGTCATAGTCGCGCTCCATGCCGGTGCCTTCGCCCGCCAGCACGGCGACGCCGATGCTGTGGCCGGTGCCGGCATAGCGGCCGTAAAAGCCCCCCGAGGTCGCCAGCGCCACCGCATGCCGCGAGAAGGATGCGCCGCCGCCTTCGGAATTGTTCACGCCCTTCACCGCGAGCGCGGCGCCTTCCACGGCGCGGGCGCGCGCGATCAGTGTTTCGGCGCTGGGCTCGCCCGGGTCTTCCATATCGAGTTCGGGAAAGTGCGTCGCCAGGCGGTCCTGCGGCGCCAGGCCGGCGAACTTGTCTTCCGGCGCCAGCCTGGCCATCGCCACCGCGCGGGCCGGCAAACCCGCCAGCGCCTCGGGCGAGAAATCGGTGGACGACACCGAAGCGACCCGCTGGCCGACAAAGACCCGAAGGCCCAGGTCATAACTCTCCGCCCGCTCCACATCCTCCAGCTTGCCCAGGCGGTAGGAAACGCTGGAAGACACGCCCTCGACATACAGCGCATCGGCGGCGTCGGCGCCGGCTTTCCTGGCGGCGTCCAGCAGGGAAGCCAGAATGGCCTGGGAATCACGTTTGGGGGAACTGGTCATGGCCTGTCGATGCCGGGAATCCCTGCGCTGGTCAAGCGCATCAGCAAGCCAATGCTTCGATATGCCCCTGGGCGGCATAATCGAGCAGCAGCCGGTCCCGCGTAATCAGTTTCAAGCCGTTTTCGCGTGCTGTGGCTGCAATCATCCGGTCGGCCGGATCGCGCGGCGGTGTTCCCGGCAGGAACGAGGAAGAAATCAGGATATCCGTGGAGAGATCAGCCAGAGAGACGCCCGGCACGGCCATCAGAGCCTCGAACCATGCCCTTGGCGACATGGACATGGTCAGCCGTCCGCGCGCATTCAACATGCCGATTTCCCATGCTGTCATCGGCGAGACAAAGACAATCACATTTTCCGCTGCCGCCCTGTCTATTTCGGCAAGAGCGGCGGATGCCATCGGTTCATCTTCCACCAGCCAAATGGCCGCACATGTATCCAACAGGAGAGGCGTCATGTATCGCCCCAATGTGGGTCTGCCGGCGTGGTTAGATCCGTTCCGCCGACAAGGCGCAAATGCCCCTTCAATGCGCCGCGCAGGGGATGGCCGGCCGAATAAACGCGAGCAGGTTCAGCGACATGGGGGCTATTTTTTTTTAGCATTGCCTTGAGGCGCGCGTTTTGCTCCAGTATTTGTTCTTTGGACATTGGTGGTTCTGACGGCTTTAGCTTCTGCCGAGCGAACACAATCACACGCTTTTCCATGTCCACTGACTTCGTCAGGAAGTGCGCACGGCGCCAGACCTTGGTCATTACGTTGTTATCGGAGTTGTTGCTCCACCACGCGCGCTGGCTATAGGCGGACTGGGGTAACCTGAAACCCAAAACCTTCTCTACTTGATCGAAGGACAGCTGAACTTGGTCGTTTTTCTGTCGGTCGAGAAAATCGCCGAAGGGCGCATATTTGGACATGGCAATGGCTCCTGATCCGACCAGGAGAAGATACACACAGTGTGTTACACTGTCAATAAATTACTTCCAGACCGGCTTACCGCTGCCGGGCAGGCCCAGCGACGCCCACTTTTCCGTGACCTTGCGGATCACGTCTTCGTCCATGGCGATTTTCCGGCCCCATTCGCGATGGGTCTCCGGCGGCAGCTTGTTGGTGGCGTCCAGCCCGATCTTGGAGCCCAGGCCCGATTCCGGCGAGGCGAAATCCAGATAGTCGATCGGCGTATGCTCGATGATGGTCACATCGCGCGCCGGGTCCATGCGGGTGGAGACCGCCCACATCACATCCTTCCAGTCGCGCGCATCGATGTCGTCGTCCACCACGATCACCCATTTGGTGTACATGAACTGGCGCAGGTACGACCACACCGCCATCATCACCCGCTTGGCATGGCCGGGATAGGCCTTCTTCATGCTGACCACGGCGATGCGATAGGAACAGCCTTCCGGCGGCAACCAGAAATCCACGATCTCGGGGAATTGCTGTTTCAGCAGCGGAATGAAGACCTCGTTCAGCGCCTCGCCCAGGATGGAGGGCTCGTCCGGCGGCCGCGAGGTATAGGTGGACAGATAAACCGGATTCTTCCGCATGGTGATGGCGGTGACGGTGAAGACGGGAAACGGCTCCACCGAATTGTAATAGCCGGTATGGTCGCCATAGGGGCCTTCGTCACGATAGTCCGACAGCGAGACTTCACCCTCGATCACGATCTCCGCTTCCGCCGGCACTTTCAGCGGTTGCGATACGCAATCGGCCAGTTCGACGCGGTTGCCGCGCAACAGGCCGGCGAACTGGTATTCCGACAAGGTCTCCGGCACCGGCGTCACCGCCGCCAGGATGATGCCGGGATCGGCCCCGATCACACAGGCGGCGGGCAAAGGCGCGGTCTTTTCCTGGCCCCAGCGCCGGTGATGCTGGGCGCCGCCGCGATGCTTCAGCCAGCGCATGATGGTCTGGTTTTTGTTCAGCACTTGCATGCGATAGATGCCGAGATTGTAATTGTCCTCGCGCGAATCCGTCGGGCCTTTGGTTACGACCAGGGGCCAGGTGATCAGCGGTGCGGGCTCGCCCGGCCAGCAGGTCTGCACCGGCAGTTTCGACAGGTCGATGTCGTCGCCGCGCAGCACGATCTCCTGGCAGGCGGGGCGCGACACGGTCTTGGGCTTCATCGCCAGCACGGTCTTGACCAGCGGCAGCAGTTCGGCGGCTTCGCCCAGGCTGCGCGGCGGCTGCGGCTGGCGCAACTGGGCCAGCAATTCGCCGACCTCGCGCAAATCGGTGCCGGTTGTCCGCTCCACGCCGCCCATGGTGACGCCCATCGCCACGCGCTTGACGGTGCCGAACAGGTTGACGATCACCGGCATGTCCGATGGCGTGCCGTCGGCCTTGATGGGTTTCTCGAAAATCACCGCCGGGCCGCCCTCGGCGATCAGGCGAGTCTGAATCTCGGTCATCTCCAGCACGGTGGAAACCGGCTCGCGCACCCGCACCAACTCCCCGTCCTTTTCCAGGCGGGCGATGAAATCACGCAGCGAGCGGTAGCTCATTCAGCGGGCCCAACCGGTCCCATCGACAAAGTCCCAATCAGATAGCGCGGCGGATGCGCGTGCTTGGCGCTGTAGAGGAAATAGACCACCAGCCCGATGGCTGTCCAGACCGCCAGCCTCAGCCAGGTGTCCATCGGCAGGAAGGCCATCATGAAAAGGCACATGAAAATGCCCAGCGGCGCGGTCACCCAGACAAAGGGTGTCCTGAACGGGCGCTTGACGTGCGGCATCCGCACCCGCAGCACCATCACGCCGACGCAGACGATGGTGAAGGCGGCGAGCGTGCCGATGCTGACCAGTTCGCCCAGGATATCCAGCGGCAGCAGCCCCGCCAGCAGCGCCGCGAACAGCCCGGTGACGATATTGCCTTTCCAGGGTGTGGCGAATTTGGGATGCACCCGGCTGAAGGCCGGCGGGATCAGCCCGTCGCGCGACATGGCGTAGAACACCCGGCTCTGCGCCAGCAGCAGCACCAGCACCACCGAGGCCAGGCCGACAATGGCGCCGACATTGACGAAGGGCGCCAGCCATCTTGTGCCGGGCAGGGCTTCGACCGCGGCGCTCACCGGATGGGGCACGTTCAGGGTCTGGTAGGGCGCGATGCCGGTCAGCACATAGCTCATCAGCATGTACAGCACGGTGCAGATCAGCAGCGATCCCAGCATGCCCAGCGGAATATCGCGCTGGGGATTCTTGGCTTCCTGCGCCGCGACGCTGACCGCGTCGAAGCCGATGTAAGAGAAGAAGATCACGCCGGTGGCGCGGAACACGCCGGTCCAGCCGAAATGGCCGACCTCGCCGGTATTGGGCGGAATGAAGGGCGTGTGGTTGGCGGGCACGATGTAGGAAAAGCAGGCGAAGATCACCACCAGCACGATGGTCAGCTTGATGACGACCATGGCGTTGTTGAAATTGGCGGAGGTCTTGACGCCGACGATCAGCACCCAGGTGATCAGCCCGATGATGGCGACAGCCGGCAGGTTGAACCAGGTGCCGGTGGCGGCGATGGTGTGAAAGCCGGTCAGCGCCACCGGCGCGCTGGCGAAGGCGGCGGGCACCGGCAGGCCGATGCTGGCGAGGAAATTGTTGAAATAGCCCGACCAGCCCACCGCGACGGTGGAGGCGGCGGCGAGATATTCCAGCACCAGGTTCCAGCCGATGATCCAGGCGAGCAGGCGTCCCATGGTGGCGTAGGTATAGGTATAGGCGCTGCCGGCGACCGGGATCATGCTGGCATATTCGCTGTAGCACAGCCCGGCAAAGAGACAGCCCAGGCCGGCGATGGCGAAGCTGATGACCACGCCGGGGCCGGCATAGCCGGCGGCGGCATGGCCGGTCAGCACAAAGATGCCCGCGCCGATGATGCAGCCGATGCCCAGTGAAATCAGGTGCCATGGCCCCAGCGAGCGTTTCAGGTCGCCTTCGTCGGTCGGATTTTCCGGTATGTCGGCTGCCATGCATGTCCCCAGGGGCTGATATGCGACCTTGGCAGAGCGGCGGCGATCCGCCTAGAAATTTTATTGCGGTGCGACAAGGCGATAGACCCCGGTCTCGCGACTTTCACGATCCTCCAGATCGCGTGAGGTCGGCACCGTATAACTGGCCAGTTTCACCACGCCGGTCTTGGGGAAATAACTGCGCCCCGGATCGCCCAGCAGCGCCGGTTTGCCCATCGCCGCAAGCCAGGCCAGCAACCGCTCGGCCAGCGGGCGCTCATAGAACAGATCGCCGACCAGGATGATGTCCCAGTCGCCATGCGCGCCGATCACATCGTCCTGCGTGGTGGCGATCGCGCAGCCGTTGACGGCGGCATTCAACTGGATCGCGGTGCAGGCAAAAGCATCAATGTCCGCCGCCTGCACCGAAGCTGCCCCGGCCTTGTGCGCCGCCAGCGCCACCAGGCCGGAGCCCGAGCCGATGTCGAGCACGCGCCTGCCGCGCACGACTTCGGGATTGTCGAGCAGGTAACGCGCCAGGGCCTGGCCGCCGGCCCAGGCAAAGGCCCAATAGGGCGGCGGCACGCCCATCTCGGCCAGTTCGTCTTCCGTCGCCCGCCACAGCGGCAGCACTTCGATGGCGAGATACAATTTCACTTCCGGCACCAGTGGCGGCGCGATCAACGCGGCATTGGTGCGGATGAATTCTTCCGGCGTCATGCGCCCGCCGCCAGCACGCCCAGCACGATCAGCACCGCGCCGCTGATGCGCTCGCGCCAGACGGCGTGCCCACTTCCATTAAAGCCGCTGGCGATGCGGCCGCCATGGGCCGCCAGCCAGCCATAGCCGGTCAGGATGATGCTTTCGCCAATGAAAGTAATGACGAACATGATGAGATATTGCGGCAAAAGGCGCGCATGGGTGTCGAGGAATTGCGGCACCAGCGCGCCGAAGAACAGGATGGCCTTGGGATTGCCCAGTTGTGTCAGGGTCGCCTGGATATAGGGCTTGCCCAGCAGCCTGGGGCCGTGGGAATCGCTGGCGGCGCGCAGGCTCTTCCAGATACTGACGGCGCCCAGCCAGACCAGATAGGCCGCGCCCGCCAGCTTGATGGCCTTGAACAGGAGAGGCGAGGCGGTCACCAGCGCCCCCAGCCCGGTGACGCAGATGACATACCATAGCGCGTTGCCGGTCTGGGTGCCGGCGATGGCGGCCAGGGCGTCGCGCATGCCGCCCTTGAAGCCATAGGCGCTGATTAGCATCACCGTCGGTCCTGGCGTCAACGAGAAGACCAGTTCCGCCCCGATGAACAGCAGCAGGCCGTGCATCGTCAGAATGGAAAGCGGCATCAGCCGAACCAACTGGCCGCGGCGAAGGCCAGGGCGATCAGGGCGCCGGTCTCGCGATTGGCGCGGAACAGCGCCAGGCAATTGCCGGGGCTGGCGATGTCCAGCCGCCGGACCTGCCACAGCATATGCGCGCCCGCCGCCAGCATCACAAAGGCAAACGGCCAGCCGGCATGTTCGGTAAAGCCGGCCGCCAGGACCAGGGTAAAGGCGACGGCATAAAAGCGCAGGATCCATTTGCGGGAGTCGTTGCCCAGCAGCCGCGCGGTGGATTTGACGCCGATCAGTTCGTCATCCTCCTTGTCCTGATGGGCATAGATGGTGTCATAGCCCAGGGTCCAGAAGAACAGTCCGGCATAGAGCAGGGCGTCGCCGGTATCGAGGCGGCCGGTCTGGGCGGCGAAGCCCAGCAGCGCGCCCCAGTTGAATGTGAGGCCCAGCCAGGCCTGGGGCCACCAGGTGATGCGCTTCATGAAGGGATAGCCCGCCACCAGCAGCAGCGAGGCCGCGCCCAGCCCCACCGCGAACCAGTTCAATTGCAGCAGGATGCCCAGCCCGATCAGGCACAGCACCACCAGCAGCATCGCCGCCTGCCTTGTGCTGACGGCGCCGGACGGGATGGGGCGGCCCCGGGTGCGCGCCACCTGGGCGTCGATGTCGCGGTCCACAATGTCGTTGAAGGTGCAGCCCGCGCCGCGCATCACCAGCGCCCCGACGCCGAACAGCAGGACGTAATACAGGTCGCGCCACTCGACAAAGCGGCGCTCGTCGGCGGCGGCGCCCAGGAAAAGTCCGAAGACGCAGGGCCAGTACAGCAGCCAGGTGCCGATCGGCCGGTCCAGCCGCATCAGTTGCAGATAGGGCCGCACACGCGCCGGCGCATAGTCCACCAGGCTGGCGGGGATGGCGTCTGCGGGCGCGGCTTGCGATTTGCTGTTCATTTGGATCAATTGTGGCATGACCGAAGAACTAACAGAAGCGGGTGGCCAAGACCCTCACAATAAGACCCGGCTCTATGTGACCGGCGATCTGGGCGCAGGCATGGCGGTGACCCTGGATGAGGGCCAGGCGCATTATCTTCTGCACGTCCTGCGGGCAAAAGCCGGGGACCTTGTGTCGCTGTTCAATGGCCGGGATGGCGAATGGCTGGCGCAGGTATCGCCCGCCGGCAAGCGCGGCGTCACCGCCACATGCCTGCGGCAGACGGAACTCCAGCATGGCGCACCGGACATCTGGCTGGCCTTCGCGCCCGTGAAGAAGACGCCATCGGACTATCTGGTGCAGAAGGCGGTGGAACTGGGAGTCTCGGTGCTGTTGCCGGTCTTCACCCGCCGCACCATCGTCAGCCGCATCAATGAAGAGCGCATGGCCGCCAACGCCATCGAGGCGGCGGAACAGTCGGGGCGGCTGTCGGTGCCGGAAATCCGCAGCGGCGCGGCGTTCGACAAATTGCTGGCGGCGTGGCCGTCCGAGCGCCGGCTTTTGTTTTGCGACGAGGGCGGTGACGCCAAAGCCATGACCCAGGCGGCGCGCGAAAGCCGTGGCGGTCCCTGCGCCATTCTCACCGGGCCGGAAGGCGGCTTCGATCCCAGTGAGCGCGCCGCATTGCGCGCCTTGCCCTTCGTGGTGCCGGTGACATTGGGTCCGCGCATCCTGCGCGCCGATACCGCGGCCCTGGCGGCGCTGGCGGTGTGGCAGTCAATCGCTGGCGACTGGCTCTGACGTCAAGGCGCGATAGGCGAAGGCCTGTGCCGCCGACGACATGCCGTAGAACAGCGCCGACAACAGCCCCATCGCGGGATAAAGCACATACCACAGGCTCTGCATGCGTGCCGTCATCGCGGCTTGCCAGGCGGCGCGGGCGGCGCGGAATGCCACCAGTTGCTCTGGCGAAGCGCCGTGGGGGAAAAGCGGCATCGGGCCGGCCAGCAGCAGCATGCCGGCGATCTCCACGGCGGCAATCGGCAGCAGGATCGCCAGCATGACCAGGACGATCCGCCAGAAATTGCGGTGCGACAGCGACCAGCCGCGGAAGATGCTGATCCGTTCCTCGGCGATCGTCACCGGCGCCAGCAGGAACAGGAACCGCACCATCATGAAGAGGAAGCCGCCATACACAACCAGCAGCGCCAGGACAATCAGCAGGCCCGTTACCAGGGTGGCGATGGGCGAGGGATGGGCGGCCGTGACGGTGCGCGCGGCAAAGCCGATGGCGAAAAAGACCAGCGCGCAACAGATCGCCACCGCCATCATGGCCAGGATCGCCAGCAGGGCGGCGCCCAGCAATCGCCATACCGGCTTGCCCAGCGAAAAATAGAAAAAGCGCGACGGCATCGGCAGGCCCAGCGCCAGCCGCGTCAGGCCCGCCATCTGGACCAGGATCAGGATCGCCGCCGTCGCAAAGAACACGATCAGCGGCGCCCACTGGCCCTGCATCAGGCTGAAGTCCCGCGTGGCCGCAGCCTGCTGCAGCGTCGCCATGCTGCCGCGCGACAGAAAGACCGCCAGCATCATCAGAAGCCATGACGCCCACATCACGCCCAGGATGGCCGCGAAGCGTCCAAAGCCAAAGCGGTATGCATGCACGATGGCCGCACCGACCGGAATTTTCGCCATCCCTGCCTCCCCAAAATCGCGGGATAGGGTAGCAGTTTTTCATGACGGCTCGTAACGCCCCGGAGCCGGCCATGCCATTCCCCCTTGCGCGTATCACGCCCCGTGCCTAAGTAGCCGGCAAAAGGTGATTTTCATGTCCATTCCACAGTCTGCCTGCGGTCCTATTCAAAGCCGCGACGATCTGGTCCACCAACTGTCGAAGGGCTGCCGCCCGAAGGCCGACTGGTCCATCGGCACCGAACATGAAAAGTTCGTCTACGACCTCAAGACCCACAAGCCGGTGGCCTATGACGGCAGGCCCGGCATCCGCCAGCTGCTGGAAGGCATGCAGCGGTTCGGCTGGCAGCCGGTGCTGGAAGGCGGCAACATCATCGGCCTGAAGGGAACGGGGGCCCAGGACGGCGCCTCGCTGTCGCTGGAGCCGGGCGGGCAGTTCGAACTGTCGGGCGCGCCGGTCAAAACCATCCACGACACCTGCGCCGAAACCAACATCCATCTCGATCAGTGCCGCGAAGTCGCCAGCGAGATCGGCGCCGGCGTGCTGGGCTTCGGCTTCGCGCCAAGCTGGACCCTGGCCGAGACCCCGGTCATGCCCAAGGGCCGCTACGACATCATGCGCCGCTACATGCCCAAGGTCGGCGGTTACGGCCTGGACATGATGCTGCGCACCTGCACCGTGCAGGTAAACCTGGATTTCGAATCCGAAGCCGACATGGTGAAGAAATTCCGCGTCGGCCTGGCGCTGCAGCCCGTCACCACCGCGCTGTTCGCCAACTCGCCGTTCCGCGAGGGCAGGCCGTCGGGCTTTCTGTCGTATCGCGCCCAGGTGTGGACCGATGTGGACAATGCCCGCGCCGGCATGCTGCCCTGGGTGTTCGAGGACGGCATGTCGTTCGAGCGGTATGTGGACTATGCGCTGGATGTGCCGATGTACTTCCTGTATCGCGACGGCAAGTATATCGACATGACGGGCAAGAGCTTCCGCAAATTCCTGGCGCGCGAAATTCCCGAGGTCGCGCACATTGAACCCATGTTGAGCGATTGGGCGGACCATCTCACCACCATCTTCCCCGAAGTGCGTCTGAAATCGTTCCTGGAAATGCGCGGCACCGACGGCGGGCTGTGGCGGCGCATCTGCGGCATGCCGGCGTTGTGGGTCGGCATCCTCTATGACAGCGTGGCGCTGGACGCCGCCTGGGACCTGGTCAAGGACTGGACGGCGGAAGAGCGCCAGGCGATGCGCGATGGCGTCGGCAAGCAGGGCTTCAAGACGCCGTTCCGCAAGGCCACGGTGCATGAACTGGCGCATCGCATGCTGGAAATCTCCGCCGCCGGGCTCAAGCGCCGCGCCGCCCTGGACGGCGCGGGCATGAGCGAGGACGGCTTTCTCAATCCGCTGCGCGAACTGGTCAATCGCGGCTATACCCGCGCCGAGGAAATGCTGAAGAACTATTACGGGGCGTGGGGCCGCGACCTCGCCCCGCTGTTCACCGAGTATAATTTCCTTTGATTTTGGTCGCGCCGGCTTGCGCCGACGCTCCTAGGCCTTTGGCGCCGGCACGCGGCCGGTATTTTGCCGCGCCACCATCCAGCCGGGATATTCCGCCGCCAGCGCGCTGACCGCATCCAGCCTGGCCAGGTCGTCCGCCGTCAGCGTCAGGCCGGGCGCCTCCAGATTGTCGTCAAGCTGCGCGACCGTCCTGGCGCCGATGATCACGGTGGTGACAAAGGGCTTGGCCAGTAGCCAGGCCAGCGCCACCCGCGCCACCGACACGCCATGCGCCTTGGCTATGTCGCGCATGGCGTCGATGATCGGCCAGCTCTTCTCCTTGTCCACCGGCGGGAAATCGAACGTCACGCGGCGCGCATCGTTGGGGCCGCCGCCGTCCTTGCTGTACTTGCCCGACAGGAAGCCGCCCGCCAGCGGGCTCCACACCATCAGTCCCATGGTCTGGTCTTCCAGCATCGGCACCAGTTCGCGTTCCAGGTCGCGTCCGGCGATGGAGTAATAGGCCTGCAGGGTTTCCATCCGGTTCCAGCCATGCTTGCCGGCGATGCCTTGCGCCTTCATGACCCGCCAGGCCGGCCAGTTGGAGCAGCCGAAATAGCGCACCATGCCTTGCCGCGTGAGGTCTTCCAGCGCCCGCATGGTTTCCTCCACCGGCGTCACCAGGTCGGTGGCGTGAATCTGGTACAAGTCGATATGGTCGGTCTGCAGCCGTTCCAGGCTCTTGGCCACCGCATCCATGATATGGCCGCGCGACGCGCCCATGTCGTTGGGGCCGGCGCCCATGCGGCTGTAGCATTTGGTCGCCAGCACGATATCGGAGCGGACGATGCCCAGTTCCTTGATCGCCTGGCCGGTCAATGTCTCCGACTGGCCGGCGGAATAGACATCGGCGGTATCGATGAAGTTCACGCCCGCCGCGACGGCGCGGCCGACGATTTCGCTCGCCGCTTTCTGGTCGAGATTGCCGATCGCGGCCCAGATGCCGCTGTTGCTGGTGCCGGCAAAGGTCATGGTGCCCAGGCAGATTTCGGACACATACAGGCCGGTGTGGCCCAGGCGGTTATATTTCATGGCAGGCTCCGGTTACGGTTTGCGAATGCGGCGGGCGGTGAAGACAAGCGCCAGGCCCATCAGGGCGACGAAGATGCCGCGCTCGGTCCAGTCGGGCTTGCCCAGCATGAAGCTGTCGGCGGGCCAATGCACCACGCCCGCGCCCTGCAGGGTGAACAGCAGGCCGGCGGCCAGCACGATGATGCCGAGGATTAACACGATCAGGGATTTCATTTGCGATCTTCCGGCAGGGGGATGAACTCCTTATCATCGCCGGGAATGGTGCCGAAAGCCATGTCGCGCCATTCCTGCTTGGCGCGCTCGATACGGTCTTTCGAGGACGAGACGAAATTCCACCAGATATGGCGCGCGCCATCCAGTTTGGCGCCGCCCAGCAGCATCACCCGCGCCGGAGCGTCGGCATACAGCGTGACCTCTTCGCCCGGTTCCAGCGCCAGCATGGCGCCGGGACCGTGCACCACGTTCTCGCCGGTCTGGACTTCGCCCTCGACGACGAAGAAAGCGCGCTCCTCATGTTCGGCGCCGTAATGCAGCGCGCCGCCGGGCGCGAACCGCGCATCGGCATAGAAGATGGGCGAGAACACCTGCACCGGCGATGTCAGCCCGAACGCCGCGCCCGCGATAAGGCGCAGGGTCACGCCCTTGTCTTCCTGCTCCGGCAGGTCGGCGACGCCGAAATGCTGGAAGGCGGGCGGCGCGTCCTCATCGGCCTGCGGCAGGCCCACCCAGGTCTGGATGCCGTGCAGGCGGTGGCCGCTCGCGCGCACGGCATCGCCGGTGCGTTCGCTATGGGCGATGCCGCGCCCCGCGGTCATCCAGTTGACGTCACCCGGCTTGATCTCCTGCACCGATCCCAAAGTGTCGCGGTGCATCTGCGAGCCGTCGAACAGATAGGTGACGGTCGCCAGCCCGATATGGGGATGCGGGCGCACATCGATGCCCTTGCCGGGCGCGAACTCCACCGGCCCGAAATAATCGAAGAAGACGAAGGGCCCGATGCTGCGACGCGCAATCTGCGGCAACAGGCGGGTGACGAAAAACCCGTCGCCCAGGTCGTGTGCTTTTCCGGTGATCGGGATCATGGCCGCAGCCTAGCGGCATGGCGCCAAAAGCTCTAGTGTGATGAAAACAAATCGGGAGGCATTTTTGTTTCGCAAAATTGGCTTGTTTCGCAAAGCCGTCAAATCCATTCCTTTCGCCGCGCTGCTGCTGGCCGCGCCCGCGGGCGCGAAAGACGACGCCTTGCAGATGGTGGCCGTTGACGTGGAAGGCGGCGGCGGCACGCTGTTCGTGACGCCCGACGGCAAGTCGCTGCTGATTGACACCGGCAACCCGGAAGTCAGCAGGGTCACCGGCGACAATCCCAGTTCGGCACGCATCCAGGCCGCGGCCAGCGCCTTGGGCGTCAAGAAGATCGACTATCTGATCATCACCCATTACCACAGCGACCATATCGGCGGCCTGGAAGGGCTGCTGGCGCGCATGCCGATCGGCACCTTCATCGACCATGGCCCCAATCGCGAGACCACGGCCTCGACCAATCCCGGCGCGCCGCAGATCGACCTCAAGAATCCGCCGCCGGGTTCCACCGCCGCCGGTTACAACAAATACATGCAGCTGATCGCCGGTCACAAACACATCGTCGCCAAGGCGGGTGACGTGTTCCATGTCGGCGGCCTGACCGTCACCGTCGTGATGGCCGACGCCAAGCCGCTGGCCAGGCCCTTGCCGGGGGCAGGAGAGGACAATCCCGCCTGCGTCGGCATGGAAGGCATGGCCAACAATGGCGGCGAGGAGAATGCGCGTTCCACCGCCTCGGTCATCTCCTATGGCAAGGTGCGGATCGCCGCCTTCGGCGACCTGACCTGGGACCGCGAGAAAGACCTGTTCTGCCCCACCGACAAGGTCGGCAAGGTGGACGTGTACATCGCCACGCATCACTCGACCGGCCTGTCGGGCAGCCCGGCGGCGGTGAATGCGCTGGCGCCCATCGTCGCCATCGCCGGCAATGGCGCGCGCAAGGGCGCCGATCCGGAGCGGATGAAGACGATTCAGAACTCGCCGCGCATTCAGGGCGTGTGGCAGCTGCATGCCTCCACCGCCAACCCGCAGGCGAATGTCGATCCGCAGATGATCGCCAACATCAGCACCGATCCCGCGAAGGACAAGGCCTACAACCTGCGCCTGCGCATCGAGAAGGACGGCAAGATCACCGTGATCAACGAGCGCACCGGGTATAACAAGACCTACGAAGCGAAATAGCCCAACTGTCATCCCCGGCGAGCGACGCATCGCAGATGCGGCGCGAGGGAAGGGGACCCAGGCTTTCAACACAAGATAGGTTTCGACAGCCTGGGTCCCCTTCCCTCACCTCACATGCGTTGCATGTGAGGCTCGCCGGGGATGACAGTTAGGGAAGCCCCGGCAGCACGAAGTTCCCGTCCGCGTCCTGCGCGAGAGGCCGCGCCCATTTCATGGCATCGCAGGACAGCGGCGCATAGAGATGGGGGAAATCCTCGCCGCGCGAGGCGGAATGTTCCCACTTCAGCGCCGCGCCGCAGGCTGCGGCATCCACCGCCACCAGCATCAGATCGCTCTGGCCCGCATAATAGAGCCGCAGCGTTTCCGGCAACTGCGATGCGGTGGAGAAATGCAGGAAGCCGTCGGCCCTGTCATGGGCCGAGCCGTCATAGTCGCCGCTGGACGCCATCCATTCGGCGCGGGGCACGATCTTGAAGATCAGGTCAGTCATCGTTTCCGAGCCGCCAGCGCCAGCCGCCCTCGGTCTTGGCATGGGCGATGACGCAGAAAGGCACGATCACCACCGCCAGGCCCAGGGTGATCCACAGCGCCCGCAGGCCGTTGTCGCGGATGGCGGGGCCGAAGGTGACGATGCCGAACACCAGCACCACCCCGGCAACGGTCAGCGCCCAGCCCTGCCAGGTCGCGGGCGTGGCGCCGTAGCCGAAGCGCTTCTGCCGGAACCAGTATTTCGACATCACGCCGCCTGCGCCGTGCCGCCGACCGTCAGACCGTCCAGCCGCAAGGTCGGCTGGCCGACGCCCACCGGCACGCTCTGGCCGTTCTTGCCGCAGGTGCCGACGCCGGTGTCCAGTTTCATGTCGTTGCCGATCATGCTGACGCGGGTCAGCGACTCCGGGCCGCTGCCGATCAGGGTCGCGCCCTTGATGGCGGGGCCCAGCTTGCCGTCCTCGACCAGATAGGCCTCGGTGCAGGAAAAGACGAACTTGCCGTTGGTGATGTCCACCTGGCCGCCGCCGAAGTTGCTGGCATAGATGCCCTTCTTGACGCTGGCCAGGATCTCGCGCGGGTCCTTGTCGCCGCCCAGCATGTAGGTGTTGGTCATGCGCGGCATCACCGGCGAGGCATAGGACTGGCGGCGGCCATTGCCGGTCGGGGCCACGCCCATCAGCCGGGCATTCTGGCGGTCCTGCATATAGCCTTTGAGGATGCCGTCCTCGATCAGCACGGTGCGATGGGTCGGCGTGCCCTCATCGTCAATCGAAAGAGAGCCGCGCCGCCCGTCCAGGGTGCCGTCATCCACCACCGTCACGCCCGGCGCCGCGACGCGGCTGCCCAAGAGGCCGGCAAAGGCGGAGGTGCCCTTGCGGTTGAAATCGCCTTCCAGCCCGTGGCCGATGGCTTCGTGCAGCAGGATGCCCGGCCAGCCCGGGCCCAGCACCACGGTCATCTCACCGGCGGGGGCCGGGATCGAGGTCAGGTTGACCAGGGCCTGGCGCAGCGCCTCGTCAATCGCGCCCTGCCAATAGGCGGGGTCGAGATAGGTCTCATAGCCCTGGCGGCCGCCGCCGCCGAAGCTGCCGGATTCCTGGCGGCCATTGTCCTCCACCACCACCGAGACATTCAGCCGGACCAGGGGGCGGATATCGGAATAATGTTCGCCCCCGGCGCGGATGATCTCGATGCGCTGCCACTCGCCGGACAGGCTGGCCGAGACCTGGCGCACCCGGCTGTCCTTGTCGCGGGCATAGGCGTTCATTTCTTCCAGCAGCTTGACCTTCTTCTCGAAGCCCGCCGTCTCCAGCGGGTCGATGTCGGTATAGAGCTTGATGTTGGTCCGCGCCGGGCCGGCGGCCGCGACCCCGGAATAGCCGCGGGAGACGGCGCGCACGGTCCCGGCGGCGCGGGCGATGGCGTCTTCGGAGATTTCGCTGGCATGGGCATAGCCGGTGGCTTCCCCGGCCACGGCGCGCAGGCCGAAGCCCTGGGTGGTGTCGAAGGTGGCGGCCTTCAGCCGGCCGTCGTCATAGGCGAATGATTCGGACTGGCTGTACTCCAGGTACAGTTCTCCGTCGTCCGAACCCTTCAGCGCCTGGTCCACGGTCTGCTGCACCCGGCCCCGATCCATGCCGGTGCGGGTGAAGAAAAGCTCCTGGTCGGGCTTGAAGGGGGCGGACATGGGCGGTCTCCGGGTGCGGCGCGCGCGGCAAAAAGCCCCGCGCAATCGGTGTTTCGACCCTAGATATCGGGCGTCGTGGCCGTTCCGGCAAGCGGGACGGGGCCTTTTGGCTCCCGCGCCCTTTGGGGGCGATTGCCCAAGAACTGGGCCGTGCCATAAGGTCGCAATGACTTTAAGGGCTTAACCCCTCTAAATCCCCGCCAAGAATCTGAAAAAGGGCGGGGATTCCACCGCCTTTGGCTTTATGCGAGGTCGCAGCATGTTTTTGCGGAAATCCGGCATCGGTGCGGCGGTGGCCGCCCTTTTGGCCTTCTCGGCGCCGGCCATGGCGCTGCCCTACAATTTTGAGATGGGGCTGCAGCCCGCTGCCTCGCCGGTGATGGAGGGTATCGAGGATTTCCATCGCCTGCTGCTCTACATCATCGTGGCGGTGTGCCTGTTCGTGCTGGCCCTGCTGGTGTGGATCGTCGTCAAGTATCGCGCCGGGGCCAATGCGGTTCCCTCCAAGGTGCATCACAATACCCTCTTGGAAGTGGCCTGGACTTTGATCCCGGTCATCATCCTGGTGTTTATCGCGGTGCCGTCCTTCCGCCTGCTGTATTTCGAAGCGATCATTCCCACCCCCGATGTCCACATCAAGGCGATCGGCAAGCAGTGGTTCTGGACCTATGAATATCCGGGTTCGGCCGCGGGCTTCACCTTCGACTCACTGGGCCTCAGCGACGCCGATAACGTCAAGGCCGGCAAGCCGCGCCTGCTGGGCACCGACAACGCCATTTACGTCCCCGTCAACAAGGTGGTGGAAGTCGAGACCACCGGCGCCGACGTCATCCATTCCTGGGCCATGCCCCAGATGGGCGTGAAGATGGACGCTGTGCCGGGTCGCCTGAACCACACCTGGTTCAAGGCCAACCAGACCGGCGTGTTCTATGGCCAGTGCAGCGAATTGTGCGGCGCCAAGCATGCCTACATGCCGATCGAACTGCATGTCGTGAGCGACGCCGACTATGCCGCCTGGCTGGCCGCCTCGAAAAAGAAGTTCGCCGCGCTTGAGAACGACGCCACCCGCGTCGCGTCGAAATAGGAAATACCGCCATGACAACCACCTTCGACGCCCATCACGAAGACGCCGGCCACGGCGGCGACCACGCCCACCACCCCACCGGCTGGCGGCGCTACGTCTATTCGACGAACCACAAGGACATCGGCACGATGTACCTGATCTTCGCGATCTGCGCGGGGTGCATCGGCGGCTTCTTCTCCATGATGATGCGCGCGGAACTGATGTTCCCCGGCCTGCAGGTCTTCAAGGAACCGCACCAGTTCAACGTCTTCGTCACCGGCCATGGCCTCATCATGGTGTTCTTCATGATCATGCCCGCCATGATCGGCGGCTTCGGCAACTGGCTGGTGCCGCTGATGATCGGGGCGCCCGACATGGCGTTCCCGCGCATGAACAACATTTCCTTCTGGCTGCTGCCCTTCTCCTTCGCCTTGCTGGTGATGAGCATGTTCGTCGAGGGCGATTCCGGCGGCATCGGTGTCGGCGGCGGCTGGACCATCTATGCCCCGCTCTCCACCTACGGCTCGCCGGGACCGGCGATGGATCTGGCGATCTTCTCGCTGCACATCGCGGGCGCGTCCTCGATCCTGGGCGCCATCAACTTCATCACCACCATCTTCAACATGCGCGCGCCGGGCATGACCCTGCACAAGATGCCGCTGTTCGTGTGGTCGATCCTGGTGACGGTGTTCCTGCTGCTGCTGTCGCTGCCCGTGCTGGCCGGCGCCATCACCATGCTGCTGACCGACCGCCATTTCGGCACCTCCTTCTTCAACCCGGCGGGCGGCGGCGACCCGATACTGTACCAGCATCTGTTCTGGTTCTTCGGCCACCCGGAAGTCTACATCCTGATCCTTCCCGGCTTCGGCATGATCAGCCACATCATCGGCACCTTCTCCAAGCGTCCGATCTTCGGCTATCTCGGCATGGCCTATGCGATGGTCGCCATCGGCTTCATCGGCTTCCTGGTCTGGGCGCACCATATGTACACGGTGGGCCTGAGCGTCGACACCAAGGCCTATTTCGTCTTCGCCACCATGGTCATCGCGGTGCCGACCGGCATCAAGGTGTTCAGCTGGATCGCCACCATGTGGGGCGGCTCCATCGAGTTCAAGACGCCGATGCTGTGGGCGATCGGCTTCGTCTTCCTGTTCACGGTCGGCGGCGTCACCGGCGTGGTGCTGGCCAATGCCGGCGTGGACGTCGTGCTGCAGGACACCTATTACGTCGTAGCGCATTTCCACTATGTGCTGTCGCTGGGCGCGGTGTTCGCGATCTTCGCGGGCTTCTACTTCTGGTTCCCGAAGTTCACCGGCTATATGTACAACGAGACCCTGGGCAAGCTGCACTTCTGGATCACCTTCGTGGGCGTGAACATCGCCTTCTTCCCGATGCACTTCCTGGGCCTGGCGGGCATGCCGCGCCGCTATGCCGACTATCCCGACGCCTATGCCGGCTGGAACTATGTTTCGTCCATCGGCGCCTTCATCGCCGGTTTCGCGGTGCTGGTGTTCCTGGTCATGATCGCGGAAGCCTTCACCAAGAAGCGCAAGGCCCCCGACAATCCCTGGGGCGTGGGCGCCACCACCCTGGAGTGGACCCTGTCCTCGCCGCCGCCCTTCCACCAGTTCAACGAACTACCGAAGATCAAGTAACCCATGTCGCTTTCACTCGCCTATCCCCGTGTCACGACCGTCGGCGACTTCTTCGCGCTGCTGAAGCCGCGCGTGATGTCGCTGGTCGTGTTCACCGGGCTGGCGGGCATGGTCGCGGCGCCGGGGCATGTCCATCTGCTCACCGCTTTCACCGCGCTGCTTTGCATCGCGGTGGCGGCGGGGGCGTCGGGCTGCCTCAACATGGCCTATGACCACGACATCGACCGCTTGATGAGCCGCACCGCCACCCGCCCCATCCCGATGGGATATGTGGCGCGGGAAGACGCCCTGGCCTTCGGCTGGACCCTGTCGGTGGCCTCTGTCGCCATCATGTGGCTGTTCGTCAATGAACTGGCGGCGGCGCTGCTGGCTTTCACCGTGTTCTTCTATGTCGTTGTCTATACCCTCTGGCTCAAGCGCCGCACGCCGCAGAACATCGTGATCGGCGGGCTGTCGGGCGCACTGCCGCCGGCCATCGGCTGGGCCGCGGTGACCGGCTCCCTGAGCCTTGCGCCGCTGCTGCTGGTGGCGATCATCTTCATGTGGACGCCGCCGCACTTCTGGGCGCTGTCGCTGTGGCGATCCGAGGATTACGCCCGCGCCGGCGTGCCGATGCTGCCGGTGGTGAAGGGCAAGCCCCACACCCGTTTCCAGATACTGCTTTACACCCTGGTGCTGGTGCCGCTGGGCGTGGCCCCGGCCGCGCTGGGCATCGGCGGGCCGCTATACCTGGCCGCGTCGGGCGGCATCGGGTTGTGGTTCCTGTGGGAAGCCGTCGCGACCTATCGCGAAAAGGACGAGGCCAGGGAACCCGCGGCGCATCGCCTGTTCGGTGTGTCGCTGCTTTACATGACGGCGCTGTTCGCCACCCTTATCCTTGAGAAGCTGATCGGGCTTCCCGCCCTGTCCTTGGCGCTCGGGTGAGGGATGATGATGCCAACCGGGCGCGTCGCAAACGCAATATCGCACTGGGGCTTGTGCTCGCCGGTGTTGTCGTACTGTTTTACCTGATGTCGATCGTGCAGTGGCACGAACATTTCGGCAATAAATAAGAGGGCCATGCCTATGAGCAGCGAAGCGAAGCACGATTACCATCTGGTGGACCCCAGCCCATGGCCGGTGGTCGGCTCGGCCGGCGCCTTCGTGATGATGGTCGGCGCGGTCTTCTGGATCAACAAGGACTATACCGGCTTCTTCGGCCTGCCGGTGAACGGCCAGCCCTGGATCTTCTTCATCGGCCTTGCCCTGGTGCTCTACACCATGGCCGGCTGGTGGCGCGACGTGATCCAGGAATCCGTGGTCAAGGGCAACCATACGCCTGTTGTTAAGCTGCACCTCCGGTATGGGATGCTGCTGTTCATCGCCTCGGAAGTGATGTTCTTCGTCGCCTGGTTCTGGGCCTTCTTCAATGCCTCGATCTTCCATGCCGATGTCGGCGTCGCCACCTGGCCGCCGGCGGGCATCGTCACCCTGGACCCGTGGCACTTCCCGCTGCTGAACACCATGATTCTGCTGACCTCGGGCACCACGGTGACCTGGGCGCACCACGCCATCCAGACCGGCGACAAGAAGGGCGCGGTGCAGGGCCTGCTGATCACCGTGCTGCTGGGCCTCTCCTTCTCCTGCGTGCAGGCCTATGAATATGCCCATGCGCCCTTCACCTTCGGCTTCAACAACCTGGCGCTGGCGCCCTTCACCGATCCGGACCACATATCGCTGGCATCCGGCGCGGGCAACTTCGCCGCCATCTACGGTTCGACCTTCTTCATGGCGACCGGCTTCCACGGCTTCCATGTCATCGTCGGTACCATCTTCCTGATCGTCTGCCTGGCGCGCGCCATCGCCGGCCAGTTCACCCCGACCCGCCACTTCGGCTTCGAGGCGGCGGCCTGGTACTGGCACTTCGTGGACGTGGTGTGGCTGTTCCTCTTCGCCTGTGTCTATGTCTGGGGCGAAGGCCCCGTGGTGCAGGGCTAAAGCCACGCGACCGCCCAACACATTCAAAGCCATCGTCTCCGGCCTCTGTCCGCGTTGCGGGCAGGGGCCGCTGTTCCAGGGCTATATCGGCTTGCGCAAGCAATGCCCGGCCTGCGGGCTGGACTATGCCATGTTCGATGCCGGCGACGGGCCGATGGTGTTCGGCATTCTCATCGTGGGCGCTATCGTCTGCGGCCTTGCGCTGTGGGTGGAGTTCACCTTCCAGCCGCCGCTCTGGGTCCATGCCGTGCTGTGGATTCCGCTGATCTGTCTGCTCACGGCGATTTTCCTGCGGCTGTCGAAATCGGCGCTGCTGGTGCTCCAGTACAAGCACAAGGCGGGTGAGGGTCGGCTGGGGGAGCAATGACCTTCCGGCCTTATCCCGGCCTGACCGTCGCCTGCGTGATCCTGTTCGTCCTGCTGTGCGGGCTGGGCGCCTGGCAGTTGGAGCGGCTGCAATGGAAGCTGGCGCTGATCGCGCGCGTCAACGGCCATATGGCGGCGGCGCCGCTGAGCCTGGACCGGATCGCCGCCCTGCCGGGCGATGAGGCGCAGTATCGCAAGGTCACCTTGCAGGGCCGCTTCGACCACACGCATGAGGCCTATGTCTTCACCACCGCCGATGGCGCGCCGGTCTATCATGTGCTGACGCCGTTGAAGACCGATGACGGCCGGGTGCTGATGGTGGACCGGGGCGAGGTGCCCAAGGAAAAGCTCGATCCCGCCACGCGCGCGGCGGGCAATGTCGCGGGCGAAACGCGGGTGACCGGCGTGTGGCGGCTGCCCGACCCGGCAGGAGCCTTTACCCCGCCGCCCGACCGCGACCATCGCATCTGGTATTCGCGCGACGTGATCGGCATGGCGCATGCCGATGACGTCGCCCTGGCGGCGCCGGTGGTGGTCGAGGCCGATGCCGCGCCCAACCCGGGCGGCTGGCCCCGGGGCGGCCAGACCGTGGTCAGTTTCCGCAATGCCCATCTCAGCTATGCCGTGACCTGGTTCGGGCTGGCCTTGGGGCTGCTAGGTATCTGGTTTGCCTATCATATTTCCAAGGGCCGGATCGCTTTTTAGTTTCTTGGCAAATAAGTGGCCTGGCGCGGCCTGGCCCCCTATAACCCCCTGCAAATGAAGTTCATTTCGACCCGGGGGCAGGCGGCCCCAAGTTCCTTCTCCGACGTGCTGCTGGCGGGCCTGGCGCCCGATGGCGGCCTGTACCTGCCGCAAAGCTGGCCGCAATTCACACAAGCCGAAATCGCCGCCTTCAAGGGCGCGCGCTATCAGGATGTGGCCTTCGCCATCCTGTCGCGCTTCACCGAAGGATCGTTCAGCGATACCGAACTGCGAGTCGCCATCGAAGCGGCCTATGCCGATTTCGATGCGCCGCAGATCGCGCCGCTGGTCGAGGTCGGCGACGGCCGCTACCTGCTGGAGCTGTTTCACGGCCCGACCCTGGCCTTCAAGGACATTGCGCTGCAGGTTTTGGGTCAGTTGTTCAGCCGCGCCCTGAAAGCGCGCGGCGGCCGCGCCACCATCGTGGCCGCGACCAGCGGCGACACCGGCTCGGCCGCCATCGCGGCCCTGGGTGGGCTGCCCAACATCGATGTGTTCGTGATGCATCCGAAGGGCCGCGTCAGCGACGTGCAGCGGCTGCAGATGACCACCAGCACCCATGCCAATGTCCACAATATCGCGCTGGAAGGCAGTTTCGACGACGCCCAGTCCATCGTGAAGACCTTGTTTTCCGACACCGCGTTTGCGAGCCAGGTCAGCCTGACGGCGGTCAATTCGATCAACTTCGCCCGCATCGCGGCGCAGTGCGTCTATTACTTCACCGCCACCGCGCAGCTTGGCGTGCCTGCGACTTTCGTGGTGCCCACCGGCAATTTCGGCGACATCTTCGCCGGCGAGGCGGCCTGGCGCATGGGGCTGAACGCGGCGCGCTTTGTCATCGCCACCAACGCCAACGACATCATGGCGCGCGCCTTGAACGAAGGCGTCTATGAAAGCGGCGCCAGCCACGCCACTCTCAGCCCCTCGATGGACATCCAGGTCGCGTCGAATTTCGAGCGCGCGCTGTTCGAAGCCTGCGACCGCGACGCCGACTGGACCGCCGCCGCCATGAGCGATTTCGCCCGCGACCGCCGCCTGGGCATTCCGCAGGAGGTGCTGGCCAACCTGCGCGCCCGTTACAGCGCCTTCGCCGCCGATGACCTGGAAACCCGCGAGGCCATCGCCGCCGTCTACCGGCAGACCGGCCGCATCATCGATCCGCACACCGCCGTCGGCGTTTGCGCCGCGATGAATCTGGGCCCGCTGCAAAGCCTGATGCCGCCGTCGCCCGTCGTGATCCTCTCCACCGCCCATCCGGCCAAATTCCCCGATGCGGTGACCCAGGCGACCGGCATCGCCCCGCCCGAGCCGCCGCGGCTGGCCGGGCTGAAAAACCTGTCCGAGCGGCTGGAAATCCTGGCCAATGACCCGCTTTTGATAAAGCGGTTCATCTCTTCTAGACTGGCGGCATGAGTTTGCAAATATCCAAGCTTTCCAACGGCTTGACGGTTGTGTCGGACCCGATGCCGGGCCTGGAAAGCGCCGCCCTTGGCGTCTGGGTCAACACCGGCAGCCGCAACGAACACCCCGACCAGATGGGCGTTTCGCACATGCTGGAGCATATGGCGTTCAAGGGCACCACCACCCGCAGCGCCCGCGCCCTCGCCGAGGAGATCGAGGCGGTGGGCGGCGTGCTGAACGCCTATACCAGCCGCGAGCAGACCGCCTTCCATGCCCGCGTCCTGAAACAGGATGTGCCGCTGGCGCTGGACATGATCGGCGACATTCTCACCAACCCCACCTTCGAACCGGCGGAACTGGAGCGTGAGCGCCAGGTGGTGCTGCAGGAGCTGGGGCAGGCGCGCGATACCCCTGACGATATCGTGTTCGACCACCTGCAGTCGGCGATCTTCAAGGATCAGCCGCTGGGCTGGCCGATCCTGGGCGAGGAGGCGACGGTCAACGCGTTCAGCCGCGACATGCTGCGGGGCTATATGGCATCGCAATACCGGCTGGACGGCATGACCCTGATTGCCTCCGGCGCGGTGGACCATGCCGAAATTCTGAAACTGGCCGAAGACACCTGCGGCGGCCTGAACAAAGGCGCGGCGCCCGCCGCCCCGCCGGCGCACTATGTCGGCGGCGATTTCCGCGAAATCGAAGACCTGGAACAGGCCCATGTCGCCTATGCCTTTCCGGGCCTCAGCAACGCCGATCCCGATTATTTCGTCGCCCAGGTCTATGCCACCGCCCTGGGCGGCGGCGCCTCCTCGCGGCTGTTCCAGGAAGTGCGCGAGAAGCGCGGGCTTTGCTATTCCGTCTATGCCTTCTCCAACGGCTTCCAGGATTGCGGCTTCCTGGGCATCTATGCCGGCACCGGCGAGCGCGAGGCCGCCGAACTGTCGGCCGTTATCGCGGGCGAGATGGACGCCATCGCCGGCAATCTCACCGAAGCCGAGGTCAACCGCGCCCGCGCCCAGTTGAAAGTCTCGCTGCTGATGGGCATGGAACGGCCCGGCACCCGCGCCGAACAGATCGCCGGCCAGTTGTTCGCCCTGGGCCGGGTGCAGTCGGCGGCGGAAATCGTCGAACAGCTTGACGCCATAGATGCCGCAAGCGTGAAGCGGTATGCGGCGCGGGTGATGCAGGCGGGCAGCCCCACCATCGCCGCGCTGGGGCCCATCGGCAAACTGGAACCCTATGCCACCTTCGCGGGCCGCTTCGGCGGTTCGCTGGCGCGCGCGGCGGAATAGCCGGATGGTCGTCAAAGCCGCTCTCGCCAAGACCAAGCCTATCGCGGGGCCCATCGCCTTCATGCGCGGTCTTACATTTCCCGGCGGCCAGCAGCCTGTCATCCGCGGCGCGGGCGTCTATCTGCGCTATCCCCGTGCCGCCGACTATCCGGTCTGGGCCAAGCTGCGCGGCGACAGCCGGGAGTTTCTCAGGCCCTGGGAGCCGGTCTGGGCCGATGACGAGTTGACGCGCGGCGCCTTTCGCCGCCGCATCAAGCGCTACCAGAAGGAAACACGGCTGGACTCCGCCTATGTCTTCTTCGTGCTGCGCGAAAGCGACGATGCGCTGCTGGGCGGCATGACCCTGTCGAATGTGCGGCGCGGCGTCACCCAATGCTGCACCCTGGGCTACTGGATCGGCGCGAAATTCGCGCGCCAGGGCTATATGACCGCGGCGCTGAAGGCGCTGGTGCCTTTCATCTTCAAGACCCTGGGCCTGCACCGTATCGAGGCGGCCTGCCTGACCGACAATGACGCCTCCCGGCAGCTCCTGACGCGCACCGGCTTCCGCCAGGAAGGCCTGGCGCGCCGCTATCTGCTGATCAACGGCCAATGGGCCGACCATCTGCTATTTGCTTTGCTGAAAGAGGAAGCGCAGCTAGGTTAGCCGCGCTCCCGCACCAGAGATTCATGACCGCACTTCGCTCGCTTGCCCTGCTGTTTGTCGCCTGCGTGCTGGCATCGCTGATGCCGGTATGGGCGGCCGGCAAGGGCCAGCCGGTCAATTTCGCCAGCGCGGAAAATGTCCTCGACCTCAAGCCGGCGCTGTCGCCCTATCGCGCCCCGGGCGGCACCGAGGCCGATGGCTCGGCCTGGTATATCGTGCAGGTCAGCAACGATTCGGTGCGCCCCGCTACCCGGGTGCTGCTGGCGGGCCAGCCGCCGCGCGCCGCGCTGTCGCTGATTCCGCGCCGCTCGCGGCCCGCCATCCTGGCCCTGGCGAGTTCGGATTCCGGCACCGTGGTGGAGACGGCCAGCGCCTATGGCCGCCGTGCCTGGCGCGTGATCGTGCCGCCGGTTTCCACCGTGGGCCTGGCCATCCGCGTCGGCTCGGCCGATGCCCCGCCGGCGCTGTCGGCCTGGACCGAGCCGGCCCTGTCGTCGCACAACCGCCAGCTTGCCATCTTCATCACCGCTGTCGGCGCCCTGATCGGGGCGGCGGCGCTGATCACCGGCGGCCTTGCCGTGTTGATCGGCCATGCCGCGCCGCGCTGGGTGGCGGTGACCCTGACCATGCTGCTGTTCAGCTGGCTGTCGGGCACCGGCATGTTCGACGGCAATCTCGCCACCGGCATCGGCGGTCCCTATGGCCTGTCGGCCTTCCTGACGGCGCTGGCGCTGGCGGCGGGGGCGCGGCTGGCCAATGCCATCATTCCGGTGCGCGAGACCGCGCCCAAGCATGAAAAACTGTTCCATCGCACCATCTACGGCCTGATGCTGCTGGGGCTGCTGGCCTATCTGGGGCTGCCGGGCGCCACGCTGCTGACCGATATCGCCATCGTGGCGGGCAGCATCGCGGTGGCGGCCCATCTGTTCATTTCCGGGCGGCGCGGCCATCGCGCCGCGCAGGTGATAGCGCCCAGCGCCGCGGCCTTTGCGCTGGTGGCGGTGGCCGCGGCGGTGATGGCGGTCGGCGGGCTGGGCGAAAGCCTGACCGGCCCGGCGGCGACCGGCGGCTTTGCCGCGGCGGGCGCCATCCTGCTGGCGCTGGCGGTGATCGCCAGCGAAGAGATCGCGGTCCTGCCCTTCCTGCACGGTTCGTATGCCGCGCGGTTGCTGGAAGCCCAGGCGCCGACAGTCGAAGCGCCGGCGGTTGACCTCAACGCGCCTTTCAACAGCCTGGCGCGCGCCGCCATCGGCGCGGCGCACCAGGGTGTCTACGACCTGGATTTCCGCGCCGGACTTTTGACCCTGTCGCAGGAAGCCGCCCAGATGGTGGGCCTGTCGTCGCATGAAACCACGCTGAACCATGGCGACTGGGTGGCGCTGATCCATGCCGATGACCGCCAGGTCTACAGCCAGGCGCTGGAGGAATATCGCCATCGCCCGGGGCTCGCCTTCCGCCTGGAATTCCGCGCCCGTGGCGGCAGCGGCCCTTATCGCTGGCTGGAATTGCGCGCCACCATCGTCAGCGAGCAGGAGGTGCCTTCGGATTGCCTGGGCCTGATTTCCGACATCACCCAGCGCAAGGAAGCGGAATTCGCGGCGCAGCAGGCGGAAGCGGCGCGCAAGCGCGAGGCGGCGCTGCCGCGCGATGCGCTGACCGGGCTGGGCAACCGCGTGGCGCTGATGGAGGCGCTGGACGCGCTGGGCGAGGGCTTCGACAAGTCGCTGTTCGCGCTGCTCGACATCGACCGCTTCAAGGCCATCCATGCCAGCCTGGGCGACAAGGGCGCCGACAGCATTTTGAAGATGGCGGCCGAGCGGCTTTCGGGGCTGGGCGAACCGGCGCAGATTTTCCGCGTCGGCGGCGACAGTTTCGCCTTCGTCTATGCCAATCCGCGCAGCGCGCCGCAGCCCATCGGCAATGGCCTGGCGGAAGCCTGCGCCAAGCCCTATGGCGTGCCCACGGATAATGGCGTCCGCGAGGTTTTCGCGCCCTGCAGCATCGGCCTGGCATCGGGGGCGCAGAGCGAAGATCCCTTTGCCCTCATCAAGAATGCCGAACTGGCCCTGATCGCCGCCAAGAAGCAGGGCGGGGCCTGCGCCCGGGTCTGGTCCAGCGAACTGGAAAACCTGGCGCCGGGCGACAGCGTGGCGCTGGAAAGCGAATTGCGCCATGCCCTGGCCGCCGACCAGCTTGATGTTTTCTACCAGCCCATCGTGCGTCTGTCGGATCGTTCGGTGGCCGGGTTCGAGGCGCTGCTGCGCTGGCAGCATCCGGTGAAGGGCCTGATCTCGCCCGGCGATTTCATCGCCCACTCCGAAGAGACGGGGCTGATCGTGGAGCTTGGCCGTTTCGCCCTGCAGCGCGCCGCCGCCGACCTGGCGCACTGGCAGCGCTATTTCCCGCTCAAGCCGCCCTTGTTTGTCAGTGTGAATTTTTCCCGCCGCCAGCTGAAGGACGCGGGCTTCGAGGCGCTGCTGAAAACCATCCTGTCGGGCAGCGGCATCGCCGAAGGCACGCTGAACCTGGAAATCACCGAAAGCGCCATCGCCGCCGATCCCAGGATGCCCGAGATCATGGCCCGCATCCGGGCCGCGGGGGCGGGGCTGTCGATCGACGATTTCGGCACCGGCGCCTCGACCCTCAGCGAGTTCCGCAACCTGCCGGTGGACACGGTGAAGATCGACAAGAGCTTCCTGGCCCGCCATGGCGGCACCGACATCGACACCGATGGCGAGGTGGTGCTGTCGGGCATCGTCGCCATGGCGCACGACCTCAAGCGCGCCGTGGTGGTGGAAGGCATTGAAAACGAGGCCGATGCCCAGTTCCTGACCCGGATTGGCTGCGAATTCGGCCAGGGCTATTATTTTTCGCCCGCGCTCGAAGGCGCGGCGGCACTGGATTACATTGCCCGGCATTACAATACCGCGGCCGAACCCGGCTAACCCAACGGAGACCACCATGACGATTCAAGTCGGCGAAAAAATCCCCTCCGCCACCCTGATGGAAATGCAGGACGGCAAGCCCACGCCCGTGTCCACCGACAAGTTCTTCGCCGGCAAGACGGTGGCGCTGTTCGCGCTGCCCGGCGCTTTCACCCCGACCTGCTCGGCCAAGCATGTGCCGGGCTTTGTCGCCAACTATGAGGCGCTGAAGGCCAAGGGCGTGGACGAGATCGCCTGCGTCTCGGTCAACGACGCCTTCGTGATGGGCGCCTGGGGCAAGGACCAGAAGTCCGACGGCTTTGTGCACATGCTGGCCGACGGCAATGGCGATTTCACCCGCGCCCTGGGCCTGGAGATGGACGGCACCAAGTTCGGCATGGGCAAGCGCAGCCAGCGCTATTCCATGATCGTGGAGGACGGTGTGGTGCAGTCGCTGAACATCGAAGCGCCGGGGGCGTTTGAAGTGTCGAGCGCGGAATATCTGCTGAGTTCGGGGCAGTTGCCGTAATTTCATTTGTCATTCCCGCGAAAGCGGGAATGACAGTGATTAACGGCCCGGGATCGCCCCGCGCGCCAACGCATCGGCGCGCTCGTTCTCCGGATGGCCGGAATGGCCCGCGACCCATACCCAGCGGATGGTGTGCCGGGCCATTTCGTCGTCCAGCGCCCGCCACAGGTCTTCATTCTTGACCGGCTTCCTGTCGGCGGTCTTCCAGCCTTTTTTCTTCCAGCCGATGATCCATTTCGACGCCCCGTCCATCACATAGCGGGAGTCGGTGTGGATGGTGACGGCGCTTTTGGTCTTCAGCGCCTTGAGCCCCTCGATCACCGCCATCATCTCCATGCGGTTGTTGGTGGTGGCTTTCTCGCCGCCCGACAGTTCCTTTTCATGGCCGCCGCTGCGCAGGATCGCCGCCCAGCCGCCGGGACCGGGATTTCCCGAACAGGCGCCATCGGTAAATATATCAATGCTCATAACCCGTATTCCCGCGCATGTTTCACCTTGTTGTGGAAGCGCAGCTTCTTGGAATATTCGCGCGGGTCCTTGGGGCGCACCAGCGCATTGGGATCGGGATTGAGCCAGTCATAAGTGCGCGTCAGCAAGAAGCGCAGCGCCGAACCGCGCATCAATACGGGCAGGGCGGCGATCTCGGCATCGCTGAGCGGCCGCGCCGCCTTGTAGGCGTTGATCACCGACTGGCCCTTGGTGATGTTGTAGCTGCCGTCGATCTCGAAGCACCAGCTGTTCAGCATCACCGCCAGGTCATAGGCGTAATAATCGTTGCAGGCGAAATAGAAATCTATGATGCCGCCCACCGCTTCCTTCACGAACAGCACATTGTCGGGAAAGAAGTCGGCATGGATCACGCCGCTGGGCAATCCTTGCGGCCAGCCTGCCTCCAGCTCGTCCAGCGCCGTCCGCATCAGCGCGGTCAGCTCTTCCTCGATGCCGTCGGCGCCGTGAATGGATTCAAACAGCGGCCGCCAGCCCTTGGGCCCCAGCGCATTGGCGCGCGTCAGGGCGAAGCCTTCACCCGCCTTGTGCAGCCCGGCCAGCGCGGCGCCGCCGGCGGCGCAATGCGCCACGTCCGGGCGCCGCAGCGAAATGCCGGTCAGGAAGGTAACGATGGCGCCATTGCGGCGGTTGAGCTGGACCAGCGCCGTGCCGTCCCTGGTCTTGACGGGCAGGGGGCAATGCACGCCCGCCCGCGCCAGATGTTCCATCAGCCCCAGGAAGAACGGCAGGTCTTCGCTGACCACGCGCTTTTCATACAGGGTCAGGATGAAGGCGCCGCGGTCGGTCTGCAGGTAGAAGTTGGAATTCTCGATGCCCTCGGCGATGCCCTTGAAGGACAAGGGCTGGCCGATGTCATACTGCTCCAGCAGCCGTTCCAGGTCTTCAAAGCTGACATCCGTATAGACAGCCATCAGCGGGGCATTTCGATGCGCGGGCCAGCCTTAAAACCGCGAAAGCCTTGGCTTTTCTGGCGTTCTATGCTTTGCATCCCTGGCCCGCTTGGCTATGGTCCGCCGCCCAAATCGGCGGTTCGGAGAAGTCGGGCGGGGGCGGGCAAAAGTCAAGCGTTCCGCTTTTCCGGACGCCAGGAAAGAACCAGTTTCGATGAGCCGTCTGCCCCGTTTCGCCGCCCTTGCCGCTGCCCTTCTGCTCCTGGGCTGCAGCACCAAGATCGTGGTCTGCCCCGTGCCGGCGATCCTGGCCGATACCGCCACGGTGACCGTGATGCGCCCGGGCGCGGCCGCCGACCTGGCCAACGAGCTTTACAGCGTGACCCTGCAGAACGCCCAGCTGGACTGTGTCTTCAACCAGACCACCACGGTGGTGCGCTCCTCGCTGGCCTTGACCTTCCGCGCCACCCGCGCGCCGACCAGCGAAGCGGCGAGCTATTCGGTGCCCTATTTCGTGGTGGTGAATGAAGGCGCCAAGATCTACGCCAAGCGCAATTTCACCCTGAAGTTCACCTTCGCGCCGGGCGCGGCCAGCAGCACCATCGTCCAGACGCCGGAGACCCCGGAAATCCGCATCGAGAACGGCAAGCTGCCGTGGAACTACCAGATGCTGGCGGGCTTCCAGCTGACCAAGGCGCAGATGGAGTATAACCAGATGCGGGGCCGCTACCTGCCATGATCGCGGATCTCTAGATGTCTTTGACGGGCGAGTTGTCGGGGATCGTCGGGCAGGCCTTCGCCGCCGAGGGCCTGGCGGAAAGCTTCGGCCGGGTGGTGGTGTCCGACCGGCCCGACCTGGCGCAATTCCAGTGCAACGGCGCGCTGGCCGCCGCGAAGTTTTTAAGTGGCCGTCCTGCCGATGGCAGTCCGGCGGGGGCCGCCAAGGCGAACCCCCGCGCCATTGCCGAGAAAATCAAGGCGCGGCTGGCCGCCGACCCGCTCTTCGCCAAGGTGGATATCGCGGGTCCCGGCTTCCTCAACCTCGACCTGTCCGATGAGGCGCTGAATGCGCGCATCGCCCTGCCGGCCACCGGCGCCAATACCGGCGAAGGCAAGACGGTGGTGATTGATTTCGGCGGCCCCAATATCGCCAAGCCGATGCATGTGGGGCATTTGCGGTCGTCCATCATCGGCGATTGCCTGCAGCGGCTGTACCGGCTCAACGGCTGGACCGTAATCAGCGATGTGCATCTGGGCGACTGGGGCCTGCAGATGGGCCAGCTGATCTCGCAGATCGAGATCGAGCAGCCCGGCCTGCCGTATTTCGACGCCAACAGCGTTGGTCCGTACCCGGAAGAATCTCCCGTCGGCATGGACGACCTGGAGACGCTCTATCCGCGCGCCTCGGCCGCCTGCAAGGCCGACCCGGCGCGGCTGGAGGCGGCGCGGCGCGCCACCGTGGACCTGCAGGCGGGCCGGCCCGGCTATCGCGCCCTGTGGCGGCATTTCGTGAAGGTTTCCGAGGCCGGCCTGGCCCGCGAATTCGGCGCGCTGGGCGTCCGCTTCGATCTTTGGAACGGCGAGTCCAGCGTGGATGCGCTGATTGGGCCCATGATCGAAGACCTCACGGCCCGCGGCCTGGCCGAACGCAGCGAAGGCGCGCTGGTGGTGCCGGTGGCGCAAGACGATGACAAGAAGCCGCTGCCGCCGCTGATCCTGGTGAAATCGGAAGGCGGCGTTCTCTATGGCACCACGGACCTCGCCACCATCGTCGAACGGGTGCGCGCCTATGATCCCGATCTGATCCTGTATGTGGTGGACCATCGCCAGCACGGCCATTTCGAGCAGGTGTTTCGCGCCGCGCAAAAGGCCGGGCTTTGCGGCCATGCACATCTGGAGCATGTCGGCTATGGCACCATGAACGGTCCCGACGGCAAGCCGTTCAAGACCCGCGCCGGCGGCGTGATGAAGCTGCACGACCTGATCGGCATGGCGACGCAGGAGGCCCAGCAGCGCCTCGCCGAACAGACGCTGGACGCCGATATCGGCCCCGAGGAGCGCGCCGGGATCGCCCGCAAGGTCGGCATCGCCACCATCAAGTTCGCCGACCTCTCCAACCACCGCGCCACGGATTATGTTTTCGACCTGGAACGCTTTTCCAAATTCGAGGGCAAGACCGGGCCCTACCTGCAATATGCGGCGGTGCGCATCCAGTCGCTGCTGCGCCGGGCGGAAAATTTCGAGACGGCGGCGCCCAAGGTCCATGCACCGGAAGAGCGCACCCTGGTCCTGCAGATACTCTCCCTGGGCGATGTCCTGGCGGCCGCCGAGGACAAGCGGGCGCCCAACCTGCTGTGCGAATATGCCTTTGAACTGGCCCAGAATTTCAGCCGCTTCTATGGCGCCCATCACATCCTGTCCGAATCGGATTTGGCGCTGCGGGCCAGCCGGTTGGGGTTGTGTGAAAGGGTGCTGGCGGTTCTCACGCAGGTTTTGTGCGTGCTGGGCATCGAAACCCCCGCCCGGATGTGAATTTCCATCAAGAATGTGCCTGAAACCAGCAGGTTTGCGGCTTTTCGTGTGGTTTTATTGACTCCGAATTGCCCCCCTTTATGATGCTTTGCAACATGGGGCCCGTCGTGAGACGCCGCCGGAATGGTCAGCACATGATCCCTCGCGGGAGAGAGCCAGATAAGGCCGCCGAAGGAGCAACCGCCCCGGAAACTCTCAGGCAAAATGGACCGCGCGGGTGATGAAATTCTGGAAAGCGTGGCTGTCTGTCTTTTTAATCAGGGACGGGCAAGCTTCCACCGAAGGGGTAGTCCCAATTATGTTGGGGGAAATCTCTCAGGTCCGATGACAGAGGGGCCATGCTTTTGCGAGCGTGGACTCACACGCATAGGGATCTGAATGACACTGACGACACAAGTTCTGCGCCGCACTCCCCTTCATGCCCTCCATATCGCGCTGGGGGCCAGGATGGTGCCCTTCGCCGGTTATGAGATGCCGGTGCAATATCCCGCCGGTGTCCTGAAGGAGCATCTGCACACCCGCGAGAAAGCCGGGCTGTTCGATGTCTCCCATATGGGCCAGGCTTTCCTGGCTGGCGACACCGCCGCCCTGGAAAGGCTTACACCCGCCGATGTCGCGGGCCTGAAGGAAGGCATGCAGCGCTACGGCCTGCTGCTGACGGATGCGGGCACCATCAAGGACGACTTCATGTTCTCCCGCCTTCAGGGCGAGGCGGACCTGTATGTCGTCGTCAATGCCGACACCAAGGAAGGCGACTTCGCCCTGATTGCCGGCAAGCTGGCGGGGGCTGCGACACTGACGCCCAGGCCGGATCGGGCGCTGCTGGCGTTGCAGGGACCGGCGGCGGCGGCGGTGCTGGAACGCCATTCTCCCGGTATTTCCGAACTGACCTTCATGAAGGTGGGGCGCGCCACGGTCGCCGGCTGCCCCGCCATCGTCAGCCGCACCGGCTATACCGGCGAGGACGGTTTCGAGATTTCCCTGGAAGGCGAGGATGCCGAAAAGGTCGCCCGCACCCTGCTGGCCGAGGCCGAGGTGCTGCCGATCGGGCTGGGCGCCCGCGACAGCCTGCGGCTGGAGGCTGGCCTGTGCCTGTACGGCCATGACATTGACGAGACCCGCAATCCGGCGGAAGCCAGCCTGATGTGGTCGGTGGGCAAGCGCCGCAAGGAAGCAAAGGATTTTCCCGGCGCCGCCGCCACCCTGGGCCCCCAGGCGATCAAGCGGGTGGGCCTGCGTCCCGATGGCCGGGCGCCCGCCCGGGAGGGCACGGAAATTGCCGATAAAACCGGCAGGATCATCGGCAAGGTGACGTCCGGGGGGTTCGGTCCCAGCCTCAACGCGCCGATGGCCATGGGGTATGTCGAAAGTGTTTTCGCCGTCAACGGCACCCCGGTAGACTTGATCGTGCGCGGAAAAGCCTTGCCTGCCACTATTTCACCAATGCCTTTTGTTCCCCATACTTATCGCCGCTAGGAGTTTTGCATGTCCGAAGTCCGCTATACCGACCAGCATGAATGGATCCGCCTCGAGGGCGACGAGGCCACGGTCGGCATTACCAAATACGCCGCGGAAAGCCTGGGCGATGTGGTATTCGTGGAACTGCCGCCGCTGGCCAAGACCGTGACCGCGGGCGGCGAGGCCGCCGTGGTGGAAAGCGTCAAGGCGGCCAGCGACATCTATGCCCCGGCCGGCGGCACCGTTACCGCCGCCAACAGCGCACTGGAAAAAGAACCTTCCAAGGTCAATGAAGACCCCGAAGGCGCGGGCTGGTTCTTCAAGCTCAAGCTCGCCGATGCGGGTGAATTCGCCAAGCTGATGGATGCCGCCGCCTACGCCAAGTTCGTGGAAGGCCTCTGACATGCGATACCTGCCGCTCACCGCCGATGACCGGCGCGCCATGCTGGCGAAGATCGGCGCGCCCAATGTGGACGCGCTGTTTCGCGATGTGCCCAAGTCGGCCATGGCGGGATTGTCGGCCTTCGATCTGCCCGACACCCAGGGCGAGATGGAAGTCGAGCGGGCGCTGACTAGGCTGGCGGCGCGCAATGTGGCGGCGGGCGCGGCGCCGTTTTTCTGCGGCGCGGGCGCCTACAAGCATCATGTCCCCAGCGCCGTGGATCACCTGATCCAGCGCTCGGAATTCCTCACCAGCTACACCCCCTACCAGCCGGAAATCGCACAGGGCACGCTGCAGTATCTGTTCGAATTCCAGACCCAGGTGGCGCTGCTCACCGGCATGGAAGTCGCCAACGCCTCGCTCTATGACGGCTCGACGGCCACCGCCGAAGCCGTGCTGATGGCCCAGCGCATCACCAAGCGCGGCAAGGCGATCCTGTCGGGCGGCCTGCATCCGCATTATGCCGAGACCGTCGAGACCCTGGCGAACCTGACCGGCAAGGTCAGCCGCGCGCCGGTGACGCCGGGCAGCGCCGAAGACATCATCGCGCTGATCGACGATGAAACGGCTTGCGTCGTGGTGCAGTCGCCGGACGTGTTCGGCCTGATCCGCAACCTGCGCCCCATCGCCGACGCCGCCCATGCCAAGGGCGCGCTGCTGATCGCGGTGGTGACGGAGATCGTGTCGCTGGGTCTGCTGGAACCGCCGGGCGCGCAAGGCGCCGATATCGTGGCGGCGGAGGGCCAGAGTATCGGCAATGGCCTGAATTTCGGCGGACCCTATGTCGGGCTGTTCGCGACCCAGGAGAAATTCCTGCGCCAGATGCCCGGCCGGCTGACCGGCGAGACGGTGGATGCGCAAGGCCGGCGCGGCTATGTGCTGACGCTTTCCACCCGCGAGCAGCATATCCGCCGCGAAAAGGCGACCAGCAACATCTGCACCAATTCCGGCCTGTGCTGCCTGGCCTTCACCATCCATCTTTCGCTGCTGGGCGAGGAGGGGCTGACGCGCCTGGCGCGGATCAACCATGCCAAGGCCTCGGCGCTGGCCGACCGCCTGGCGGCGCTGCCGGGCGTGGAGCTTGTGACAAGCGCCTTCTTCAACGAATTCACCGTAAAGCTGCCCAAGCCGGCGGGCGCGGTCGTCGAGGCGCTGGCGCAGAAGGGCGTGATTGCCGGTGTGCCGGCCTCGCGCCTGCTTTCCAGGGACAGGGCGTGCGAGAACCTGCTGATCGTCGCGGCGACCGAAACCAACACCGACGAAGATTTTGACGCGCTGGTGAGCGCGCTGGAGGAAGTCCTCTGATGACCATGAACAACCAGGGCCGCCCGACCTCTGTCGAAACCAGCCGCCGCGCCCCCATCGCGCCGGGCACCCATACGCCGGAAGAATTGTCGACCATCTCCGGCGATCGCGGCCTGGACCATGAAGAGGCGCCGATCTTCGAACTGGGCCATGGCGCCACCGGCGTGGACCTGCCGGACGTTCAGATTTCCGGCGACCGCCTGGGCGGGGTGCGCCGCAAGGACGCGATCGGCCTGCCGGGCCTCAGCGAGCCCGAAGTGATCCGCCACTATGTGCGGCTGTCGCGGATGAATTACGCCATCGACAGCGGGCTTTATCCGCTGGGCTCCTGCACCATGAAGCACAATCCGCGCCTGAACGAGAAAATGGCGCGGCTGCCGGGCTTCGGCGACCTGCATCCGCTGGCGCCGCAATCTACCACCCAGGGCGCGCTGGAACTGATCTCCCAGCTGATGAACTGGCTGACCACCCTGACAGGCATGCCCGCCGTCGCCATGTCGCCCAAGGCGGGGGCGCATGGCGAATTGTGCGGCATGCTGGCGATCCGCGCCGCGCTCCAGGCGCGGGGCGAACACCGTCCCCGCGTGCTGGTGCCGGAATCGGCGCACGGCACCAACCCCGCCACCGCCGCCTTTGCCGGCTTCACGGTGGACGAGGTGCCCGCACTGCCGAACGGCCGGGTGGACTCCGAGGCCCTGAAAGCCAAGCTGGGCCCCGATGTGGCGGCGATCATGCTGACCAATCCCAACACCTGCGGACTTTTTGAAGGTGAAATTATTGACATCGCCAAGGCGGTGCATGACGCCGGCGCCTATTTCTATTGCGACGGCGCCAACTTCAACGCCATCGCCGGCAAGGTGCGTCCCGGCGACCTGGGCGTGGACGCCATGCACATCAACCTGCACAAGACCTTCTCCACCCCGCATGGCGGCGGCGGCCCGGGCGCCGGCCCGGTGGTGCTGTCGGATCGGCTGGCGGCCTATGCGCCGGTGCCGCTGCTGGTGGCCGATGCCCAGGGCCTGCGCCTGATCGAGGATCGCGACGACGCGCCCGATGGCGCAAAGCCGTTCGGCCGCATGTGCGCCTTCCACGGCCAGATGGGCATGTTCAGCCGCGCCCTGACCTACATGCTGAGCCATGGCCGCGACGGCGTGCGTCAGGCATCGGAAGACGCGGTATTGTCGGCCAACTATGTCCTGGCCTCGCTGAAGGATGTGATGAGCGCGCCCTTCGGCGACGGCCCCTGCATGCATGAAGCGCTGTTCGACGACAGTTTCCTGCACGATACCGGCGTCACCACGCTCGACTTCGCCAAGGCGATGATCGACGAGGGCTATCACCCGATGACCATGTACTTCCCGCTGGTGGTGCATGGCGCGATGCTGATCGAGCCGACGGAAAGCGAGAGCAAGGACTCGCTCGACCGCTTCATCCATGTGCTGCACACATTGGCGACCGAGGCCAAGGCCAAGAGGATCGAGCGTTTTGCCGGCGCCCCGCACCTGGCCCCGCGCCGCCGCCTGGACGAGACCGCGGCCGCGCGCAAGCCGGTGCTGCGCTGGAAGCGCGAACCGCTCAAGGAAGCCGCGGAGTGAGGTCACGGCGCGCGTAGTGCGCGAGCATGTCCGGTGGACATGTGAGAGTGCCAACGCCGCGAGCTTGAGCGGGCGGCCGCTACTGACAGGTGTGGATGTGCAGGCCGGGCGGCAGCTTGGTCGCCGTGTCGCTGCAGGCGACATTCAGCTGCGCCTGGGTCAGCCCCCTGACATGCGTCAGGTCGGTGCCCAGGAAGGACGTGATCGAGGTCCTGGCGCCCGTCAGGTCGGCGCCGTCCATTTTCGCGCCCGCCAGGTTGGCGCCGCTGAGTTCGGTACCCCGAAAGCTGACATTGGTGAAGTTGGCGAAGGACATGCACATCAAGGTGGCGTTGGCGCCGGTGAAATCGGCGCCGTGCAGGTCGTGCTCCTTGACGCAGGTGTTGGTCAGGTCGGCGCCCGCCAGGTTGCAGCCGACACAATCCACGATGCCGCCATGGATCTTCGCCACGGCGGCGGGATCGGCGGCCCAAGCCGGCGCAGCCGCAAAAAAGCCCGGCGCAGCCGGAAAAATGGCGGGAGCCATCAGCAAAAGCAGGGCGAAAAGGAGCGGCGGCCTGGACATTGCGCCAGAGTGGAACAGCGCCGGTTACCATTTGGTTGAAAAGCGCGGACAACGGAACAGACATCCCGCCCGATCGTTCCTGTCCGATGGAATTTTCCCTGCCGCCACCGCCGCTCAAGATTCGTATCCTGGCGGCCCGTATCCGGTCCCATGCGGCCCAGACGGCGCAGGAAGAATACCGCGCCATGTTTGAGCAGGTGGCGGAGGACCTGGAAGACGCGGCGGCGCGGCAGGAACCGCGCCGGTATCCCCGGGCCAGCTAGATTTCGCGGCGCGACCTCACGAACAGCCGCTGGTGGAACCGCAGGTGTTGCACTTCATGCAGGTGCCGTTGCGCACCAAGGTGAAGTTGCCGCATGCCCCGCAACTGTCGCCTTCAAAGCCCTTCATCCGTGCTTCCGCCGCCCGCGCCGCGCGGTTGGGCCCACGGTTGGTGGCCAGCGCGGCTTCCAGGTGCGCCACCTGCGCCCCCACGGTGCTGAGGGTGGCTTCGACGCTGGCGCGGATCTCCGACAGGTCCAGGGCTTCGTCATGGCTGTCGTTGTCGGCCTCGAACTGGCCGAAATGCTCATGGTCGTCCGCCAGCATCTTGGGGGCGGCGCCGCCGCGCACCACCGACATCTGCACGCCGCGGCCGCGCAGATAGCCGGTTGAGGCCGCCTGGGGAATCATCACCTCGGCGGGCGCGCCGCCGCCGTCCTGCCCCAGGTCTTCATCCGCCGCGGGCACGACATGCGCCAGGTCGGTACGGCGCAGATAGGACACGCCCAGTTCGCGGAAGATATAATCCAGCACGCTGGTGGCGTTCTTGATGGAGTCGTTGCCGATGACCAGCCCGGCGGGCTCGAACCGGGTGAAGGTGAAGGCATCGACGAATTCCTCCAGCGGCACGCCATATTGCAGCCCGACCGAGATGGCGATGGCGAAATTGTTCATCAGGCTGCGGAAGGCCGCGCCTTCCTTGTGCATGTCGATGAAGATCTCGCCCAGCCGCCCGTCTTCATACTCGCCGGTGTGCAGATAAACCTTGTGGCCGCCGACGATGGCCTTCTGGGTATAGCTCTTGCGCCGGTGGGGCAGGCGCTCGCGCTCATGGCTGCGCACTTTCTCGATCACCCGTTCGACGATGCGTTCGGTGACGACCGTTTGATGAGAGGGGGTCTGCTGCGCCGGGGCGCGGGGCGCCTCGATCTCGTCTTCTTCCTCGTCGGCAAAGGCGAAGACCTGGCTGGCCAGCGGCTGCGACAGCTTGGAGCCGTCGCGGTACAGCGCATTGGCCTTCAGCCCCAGCTTCCAGCTCAGCATATAGGCGTCGCCGCAATCGCTGACCTTGGCGCTGTTGGCCATGTTGATGGTCTTGGAGATGGCGCCCGAGATGAAGGGCTGCACCGCCGCCATCATCTGGATATGCGCCTCCACGCTCAAGGCCCGCTTGCCGGTGCGGCCGCAAGGGTTGGCACAGTCGAACACCGCCAGATGCTGTTCCTTCAGATAGGGCGCGCCTTCCAGCGTCATCGCCCCGCAGACATGCAGGTTGGCGGCATCGATGTCGGCCTTGGAGAAGCCCAGCGCTTTGAGCATGTCGAAATCCGGCGCATCCATCGCGGCGGCGTCCAGCTTCAGCACCTGGCTGCAGAATTTCGTGCCCAGGGTGTATTTGTTGAAGACGAAGCGGATGTCGAAAGCGGATTCCAGCGCCGCCTCGATCTGGCCGATCTCTTCGGCGCCGAAGCCCTTGCCGCGCAGCGCGTCGTAATTGATGCGGCCGTTATAGTCTTCCAGGGTGCCATAACCCACGGCATGGGCGACGATGGCGTCGATCTCGGCCTGGCCATAGCCCAGGTTGGCCAGCGCCTCGGGGACGCAGCGGTTGATGATCTTGAAATAGCCGCCGCCCGCCAGGGTCTTGAACTTGACCAAAGCGAAGTCGGGCTCGACGCCGGTGGTGTCGCAATCCATCACCAACCCGATGGTGCCGGTGGGGGCGATGACGGTGGCCTGGGCATTGCGGAAGCCATGCTCCTTGCCCCGGGTCAGGGCTTCGTCCCAGGCGCGCTTGGCTGCTGCCGCCAGCGGGCCGTCGCTGATGGCCTTGTGGTCCAGCGCCACGGGCAGGGTGGCGAGTTTCTCATAGCCCGCCGTCTCGCCATGGGCGGCGCGGCGATGGTTGCGCACCACCCGCAGCATCGCATCCTTGTTGGCGGCATATTCGGGGAAGGCGCCCAATTCGCCCGCCATCTCCGCGCTGGTGGAATAGGAGACGCCGGTCATCAAGGCGGCGATGGCGCCGGCGGTGGCGCGGCCCTCGCGGCTGTCATAGGGCACGCCCGCCGACATCAACAGGCCGCCGATATTGGCATAGCCCAGGCCGAGCGTGCGGTAGTCATAGGAAAGCTGCGCGATCTCCTTGCTGGGGAACTGCGCCATCAGCACCGAAATCTCCAGCACCATGGTCCACAGCCGCACGGCATGTTCGAAGGCCTCGACATCGAAGGTCTTGATGCCGTCACCCTTGCGGAAGGCCATCAGGTTCAGCGACGCCAGGTTGCAGGCGGTGTCGTCCAGGAACATGTATTCGCTGCACGGATTGGAGGCGCGGATGTCGCCGCCCGCCGGGCAGGTGTGCCAGTCGTTGATGCTGGTGTGGAACTGGATGCCCGGATCGGCGCAGGCCCAGGCGGCATGGGAAATCTTGTCCCACAAGTCGCGCGCCCTGACGGTGCGCGACTTGCCGTTGCCGCGATTGACCAGGTCCCAGTTGCCGTCATCCAGCACCGCCTTCAGGAAGGCGTCGGTGACGCGCACGCTGTTGTTGGAATTCTGGCCCGCCACCGAGGTATAGGCCTCGCTGTCCCAGTCGGTGTCATAGGTGCGGAAATCGATTTCCTTGAAGCCCTGGCGCGCGAAGCTGATGACGCGCTCGATCAGGCTGTCGGGGATCATGCTTTTGCGCGCGGCCCTGATCTCGCGGCGCAGGGCGGGATTCTTCTGCGGGTCGTAGCAGTCGCCGCCCGAGCCCTCGCAATTGACGCAGGCTTTCAGCACCGCCTTCAGGTGCTTCTCGGTCAGCTTGGAACCGGCAACCAGCGCGGCGACCTTCTGCTCCTCGATCACCTTCCATTCGATGAAATCCTCGATGTCGGGATGGTCGATGTCCACGATCACCATCTTGGCGGCGCGGCGCGTGGTGCCGCCCGACTTGATGGCCCCGGCGGCGCGGTCGCCGATCTTGAGGAAACTCATCAGGCCCGACGACTTGCCGCCGCCCGACAGCTTCTCGTCCGCGCCGCGCAGGGGCGAGAAATTGGTGCCCGTGCCAGACCCGTACTTGAATAGACGCGCTTCGCGCGTCCATAAGTCCATGATGCCGCCTTCATTGACCAGGTCGTCCTTGACGCTCTGGATGAAGCAGGCATGCGGCTGGGGATGTTCATAGGCGCTGGCGGATTTGGTCAGCCGGCCGCTGTTGTGATCGACATAGTAATGGCCCTGGCCGGGACCATCGATGCCATAGGCCCAATGCAGCCCGGTATTGAACCATTGCGGCGAGTTGGGGGCGCATTTCTGCGACGCCAGCATGTGGCAGAGTTCGTCATAGAAGGCGCGGGCGTCGCTTTCATCGTCGAAATAGCCGCCCTTCCAGCCCCAATAGGTCCAGGTGCCGGCCAGGCGGTCGAACACCTGCTTGGCGGATTTTTCGCCGGTGGTGTCCTTGCTGTCTTTGTTGGCGGCCTGGCGCTTCCAGAGGAATTCCGGCACGCCTTCCTCGGCCACCGGCTTCAGCGCCTTGGGGACGCCGGCCTTGCGAAAATATTTCTGCGCCAGCACATCGCTGGCCACCTGGCTCCAGCCCTCCGGCACTTCGATGTCGGCCTGGCTGAAGACGATGGAGCCGTCGGGATTGCGGATTTCGCTGGCGGCGCCACGGAAGGCGATGCCTTCATAGGGTGAATGTCCCTCAACCGTGAACTGACGGCGAATACGCATGGCGGCAACCCCAATCTGACTGGCCCCGTCACCCGGAAAGGACCGCCATTTCGGGGACAATTACCCGCCCGCGAAGGTGGCCCCCTCCTTTTTTTAAAGAGGGGCCTTCGCGGCGGGGTCTTTGGGGCCGCCAGATTTGGTGGTCACGGGGGTGACTGACGCAAAGTATGGACACCAAGGAAAGGCGCGCGCAAGCGAATAGTGGTTACCAAGAGCTTAATCACCAGATGTGGTGGGTTCCGCCGGGCCGGAAAAGCCGCGAGTCAAGCGGGGCGGAAATTAAGCCGCCGAAATATTTTTTGCTGCTTTTCATCACAGCGTCACAGCCGGCTTGGGGCGGTTTGGGGATAACTCAAAAAGCCCGAGTCTGGTGCGTCGCGGCATTGGCGAAAAACACCGCCGCCGCCTATAGTCCCGCTCGAGTCTTCGGGCCTCCCCACATGTCCCTCTTCAAGATGATCTTTTCCTGGTGGAACTCCGCGACCTGGGGAACCCTGCTGACCACCGCCTTGTCGGGCACGCCGGTCGGCACCGACGATTTCGGCAACCGCTACTACCAGAACAAGGACGGCTCGCGCCGCTGGGTCGTCTACAACGGCACCGTCGAGGCCAGCCGCGTGCCGCCCGACTGGCATGGCTGGATGCACCATACCTATGCCGAGCCGCCGACCGAGGCGCCGTTCAAGGCGCGCAGCTTCGAGCAGCCGCACCAGCCCAACCTCACCGGCACCGAAGGCGCCTACAAGCCCGGCGGCAGCCTCAGCAAGGGCGGGATACGTCCGCCCGCCACCGGCGATTACCAGGCCTGGAAGCCGGACTGAATGAGTACCCGCGTCATGCAGCAGAACAATATCGCCGAAACCATCATCGGCGCCGTGGTCGTTTTGGTGGCCCTGGCGTTCCTGGGCTTTGCCTATCTGCGCACCGGCTCGGGCAGCCTGTCGGGCTATGAGGTCAATGCCCATCTCGCCAAGGTGGACGGGCTGGGCATCGGCACCGATGTGCGGCTGGCGGGCATCAAGATCGGTTCGGTCTCGGGCATGGACCTGGACCCCAAGACCTATGCCGTCACAGTGCATCTCAATATCCGCGACGACATCAGGCTGCCGACCGACTCCTCCATGCTGATTACGTCGTCGGGCATCCTGGGCAGTTCGTACCTGTCCATCACGCCGGGCGGTGACGACAAGAACATCGCGGCGGGCGGCTTTATCGAGAATACCCAGTCCGCCAACTCCGCCGACCTGATGAGCCTGGCCGGCCGCTTCATCGGCGGCGACAGCGGCAAGCCCGCGCCGAAGCCGGCGGCACCCAAGCCCCAAGACCTGGGCGCGGGTCCGTGAAGCACGTCCTGCTGGCCGGCGTTGCGTTGGCGGCGGCAGGCGCGGCCTGGGCGCAAACGGCGTCCGTTGCCATCGCGCCGGATGCATCCAAGGTCGCCATTCCCGATCCGCCTCAGTCCACCACCGGGCCTGTCGCGCCGGCCGATGCGCCTGCGCCGCCGCCCAAAGGCGGCACGGTGCTGCTGATGCGCGGGTTGGACAAGATCACCGGCCGCCCCACCAACATCACCGCGCCCATCGGTACGCCCGTGCATTTCGCCACCCTGACCATCACGGCGCGCTTCTGCTATTCCACGCCCCCCAGCGAGCCGCCGGAAACCGCCGCCTTTGTCCAGATCGAGGATCACCGCCCCGACCAGAGCGCGCGGCGGGTCTTTTCCGGCTGGATGTATGCCTCCAGCCCCGGCCTCAATGGCGTGGAACATCCGCTCTATGACGTATGGGCGATCAGCTGCAACAATGCGCCCGCGCCCGCCGTGGCAGCCAATACCTCCACCGCGCCGGTCAAGGTCGCGGCGCCGGATTCCTCCGACAAGGAACAGATTCAGGCTTTGCCCGAGGGGGCGGGGCAGTAGTCAGAAAAACGGCCAGATGGCTTCGCGGCCAAGCGCATTCGCCAGCTTCATCAGATACTGGTCGCGCGGGATTTCCACCGCGCCGAACCGCGCCAGATGGCTGGTGAGGAACTGGGTGTCCAGCAGGGTGAAGCCGCCGCGCTTCAAGGCGTCCACCAACGCCACCAATGCCACCTTGCTGGCGTCGCGCGCCCGGCTGAACATGCTTTCGCCGAAAAAGGCCGCGCCCAGCCGCACGCCATACAGCCCGCCCACCAAAGCGCCGTCCTGCCAGCATTCGATGGAATGGGCGCGGCCGCCCGCGTGCAGGGCGATGTACAGCCGCAGGATTTCGTCGTTGATCCAGGTTTCTTCCCGCCCCGGCGCGGGCGCCGCACAGGCGGCCATCACATCGGCGAAGCACTGGTCGGCGGTGACGGTGAAGCGGCCGGAGCGCATGGTGCGCGCCAGGCGGTGCGGCACATGGAAGGTGTCCAGCGGGATGATGCCGCGTTTCTCGGGCGACACCCAATAGAGGGTGGGATCGCCGCGCCGCTCCGCCATCGGGAACAGGCCTTCGGCATAGGCCCGCAGCAAGATCTCCGGCGTCAGTTTCGGCGTGCCGTGCAAGCCGGCCTACTTGCTGTTGACGGCGAAGCTGCCCGGCCCTGCCGCGGCGAGAAACAGGAAGATGAAGCAGAACAGGATGGCGCCGTCGCCGCCATTCAGCGCCGGCCAGACGCCGCGCGGGAAATGGGCGATGAAATAGGCGAAGGCCATCTGGCCCGAACAGACAAAGGCGGCCCAGCGGCTGAACAGGCCCAGCGCCACCAGCGCCCCGCCCACGGTCTCGATGATGCCCGCGGCCAGCATCAGCGGCATCAGGTGGCCGGTGCCCATCGGCGCGGGAAACCCGACCAGCTTCATCAGGCCATGCTCCAGGAACAGCAGGCCGACAATGATGCGGGTGATGCCCAGAATCTGCGGCGCGTATTTGTCCAGAAAGCCCATGCTGTGTCTCCCGGCTGTGCGGGAGAACTCTAGCCGGGAAAAGGCGGCCGCACTAGTGACCCCGCGCGGCCGCGCCTAATATCCAAGGCTGGCGAGATACTTCTCCAGCCAATGGATCGAATAGTCGCCGTTGATGATGTCGGGCTCGCGCACCAGCTTCTGGAACAGGGGAATGGTGGTCTCGATGCCGCCCACCACCAGTTCGTCCAGGGCGCGCCGCAGCCGCAGCAGGCATTCGTTGCGGTTCTTGGCATGGACGATCAGCTTGCCGGCCAGGCTGTCGTAATAGGGCGGAATCTTGTAGCCGGAATAGATGGCGCTGTCGAAACGCACCCCCAGGCCGCCGGGGGTGTGGAACTGGGTGATGGTGCCGGGCGAGGGGCGGAAGGTGAAGGGATTTTCCGCATTGATGCGGCATTCGATGGCATGGCCCTCGAACACGATGTCCTTCTGGCTGAACCCCATCGGCGCGCCCCAGGCGATGCGAATCTGCTCGCGCACGATGTCGATGCCGGTGATCGCCTCGCTGACCGGATGTTCGACCTGCAGGCGGGTGTTCATCTCGATGAAATAGAAGCGGCCGTCTTCATACAGGAACTCGATGGTCCCGGCGCCGAGATAGCCCAGCTTTTCCAGGGCGCGAGTGCAGATGCCGCCGATCTCGTCGCGCTCCTGGGCGTTCAGCGCCGGGCTGCCGGCTTCTTCCCACACTTTCTGGTGGCGGCGCTGCAGCGAGCAGTCGCGCTCGCCCAGATGCACCACCTTGCCATGGGCATCGGCCAGGACCTGGATTTCGATATGGCGCGGCCTTTGGAGATATTTCTCCATATAGACGGTGTCGTTGCCGAAGGCCGCCTTGGCCTCGGTGCGCGCCTGCGACAGCGCGAAGGACAATTCGCCGGCATTCTGCGCCACCTTCATGCCGCGGCCGCCGCCGCCCGCCGTGGCCTTGATCAGCACGGGATAGCCGATCTCCTTGGCCATGCGCGCCGCATCGGCGTCGCTGACCTCGCCATCCGAACCCGGAACGGTGGGGATGCCCAGCGCCTTCACCGTCTGCTTGGCGGTGATCTTGTCGCCCATCATGCGGATATGTTCGGGGCGCGGGCCGATGAAGGTCAGGCCATGCTCGCTGACGATGTCGGCGAACTTGGCGTTCTCGGACAGGAAGCCATAGCCGGGATGGATGGCTTCGGCGCCGGTGATCTCGCAGGCGGCGATGATCGAGGGGATGTTCAGATAGGACTGGGCGGCGGCCGGCGGGCCGACGCAGACGCTTTCGTCGGCCAAGCGCACATGCATCGCATCGCTGTCCGCCGTGGAATGGATCGCCACGGTGGAGATGCCCATCTCCTTGCAGGCGCGGATGACGCGCAGGGCGATTTCGCCGCGATTGGCGATGAGGATTTTCTCGAACATTTAAACTCCACTTGTCATGGCCGGGCGTCGCCACGCGCCGGACGCGCCAGCGATCCCAGGCCATCCACCCGCCCGCGCCCCGTCGTGGATGGCCACCTCAAGGGCGGCCATGACATGCGCATGTGCGGCGGCGTCGCAGCGCATCAGGCGATGACGCAGAGGGTCTGGCCGAATTCGACGGGGGTGCCGTCCTCGACGTTGATTTCCCTGACCGTGCCGCCCTTGGGGGCGGCGATGGCGTTCATGGTCTTCATCGCTTCCACGATGAACAGGGTATCGCCTTCCTTGACGGTCTTGCCGACGCTGATGAAGGGCGGGCGGCCCGGTTCGGGCGACAGATAGACGGTGCCGACCATGGGCGATGGCACCGCACCGGCGGGCGGGCCCGACGGGGCGGGCGCCGCGGCAGGCGCGGGCGCGGCGGCAACGGGGGCAGGCGCGGCAACAGGCGCCGCGGCGGCGACCGCGCCACGGCTGACCTTGATGCGCGCGCCGTCATGCTCGATCTCGATCTCGGTGAGGCCGGTTTCCTTCAGCAGCTTGGCCAGTTCGCGCACGGCGGCGGCGTCGACGCCGGGCCTGGTTGCCTTTACGGGGGCGGCCTGGGCGGGCGCGGGTTTGGCGGAAGCTTTTTTCTTCTTCATGTCTTCACCTTGAGAATTTCGGCCACGGCGTCCACGGCGCGCAGATAGCCCTGGGCGCCAAGGCCCATGACGATGCCGGTGGCGCCCTTGGACACATAGGAGTGGTTGCGGTAGGGCTCGCGCCTGTGAATGTTGGACAGATGCACCTCGATCACCGGAAGCTGCAGCGCCTGGATGCTGTCGAGAATGGCGATGGAGGTGTGGCCATAGCCGGCGGGATTGATGATGACGGCGCTGCCGGATGTGCGCGCCTCCTGCAGGTGATCGACGATTTCGCCTTCGCGGTTGGACTGGCGGAACACGATGGCCAGGCCATGGCTTTTGGCCTGGGCGGCGCACATCGCCTCGATCTGCGCCAGGGTGGTGGTGCCATAGACCTCGGGCTCACGGTGCCCCAGTAGATTGAGGTTGGGGCCATTGAGAATATATATCGGTAAGGTCTTGGATTGCTTGGGGTTTTTTGCCATAGACTTTCCGCGGGTCAAAATGATTCAAGCCTTATAAACTCTGCGCACCGATACGGAAATGCTTAAGGACCGGCTCTCATGGCACTGGAAATCACCCTGAACGGCGAGACGCGGCGGCTGGATGCGCCGGTCAGCGTGCGCGGCCTGCTCGAGAGCCTGGGGCTCGATCCCGCCAAGATCGCGGTGGAGCGCAACCTGGAGATCGTGCCGCGCTCGCGCTATGACGCGGTGCCGCTGGCCCATGGCGACCGGCTGGAGATCGTGCATTTCATCGGCGGCGGCAATGCCCCGGTGGCCGTGCCCCACGAAGACAGGCCCTTCGTCATTGCGGGCAAGACGTTCAAATCGCGCCTGATCATCGGCACCGGCAAGTACAAGGATTATGCCATGAACGCTGCCGCGCTGGCGGCGAGCGGGGCGGAGATCGTCACCGTGGCGGTGCGCCGGGTGAACCTGACCGACAAAAGCCAGCCCATGCTGGTGGACTTCATCGATCCCAAAAAAGTCACCTATCTGCCCAACACGGCGGGCTGTTTCACCGGCGAGGACGCGGTGCGCACCCTGCGGCTGGCGCGCGAGGCGGGCGGCTGGACCCTGGTCAAGCTGGAAGTGCTGGGCGAGAAGAAGCTGCTCTATCCCGACATGATCGAGACCCTGCGCGCCACCGAGATGCTGTCCAGGGACGGCTTCCAGGTGATGGTCTATTGCAGCGACGATCCCCTGATGGCCAAGCGGCTGGAGGATGTCGGCGCGGTGGCGATCATGCCGCTGGCCGCCCCCATCGGCTCGGGCATGGGCATGCAGGCGACGGTCAACATCCGCATGATTATCGAGGATGCCAAAGTGCCCATCGTGGTGGATGCCGGCATCGGCACGGCCAGCGATGCGGCGGTGGCGATGGAGCTGGGCTGCGACGCGGTGCTGACCAATACCGCCATCGCCCATGCCCAGGACCCGGTGCAGATGGCGGGGGCCATGAGACTGGCGGTGCAGGCCGGGCGCATGGCCTGGCTGGCGGGGCGGATGCCAAAGAAGAATTATGCCGATCCGTCGAGTCCGTTGGGCGGCCTGATCTGATTTTGCCGGATAGATAGTTGACATGGAAACTTCGCGCGCCTATTTAGTTTCCATGGAAACAAAGTCCGTCGCCGCGCTTGAGGATCACCTGGGCTATTGGCTGCGCCTGGTCTCAAACCATGTCTCGGCCGCTTTCGCCGGCCGGCTGGCGGCAAAGGGCGTCACGGTGGTGGAATGGGTGATGCTGCGCGAACTATATGACCGCGCACAGCCGCCCAGTGTGCTGGCCGAAAGCCTGGGCATGACCCGGGGCGCCGTCACAAAGCTGGCCGACCGTCTGGCGGCGCGCAGGCTGCTGCGCCGCGAGGCCAGCGCGGCGGATGGCCGGGCGCAGAGCCTGGTGCTGACGGGGCAGGGACGGTCGTTGGTGCCGCAACTGGCGGCGCTGGCCGACCGCAACGACGCGGAATTTTTCGGAACCCTGGACGTCCGCGATCGCGCGGCGCTGAGGAAATCGTTGCAGCAACTTGTGCGGGACCGCGATTTGCGCGGCATCCCCACCCAATGAAAGAGAAAGCCATGGATCAGTCCGTCAGGAACGTCGTCGAGACCGTCACCCGCGCCTCCGACGAGGAGCGCATCACCTTTCCCGAAGTCGTCGCCGCGCTGATGGCGGCGGGCGTCGAGCGCTACCATGCCGACCTTACGCGCAACGAGCGGGTGTTCTACATGCCGGAGGGCGGCACGCAGAGCGTGCCATCGCACACCGTTCCGGCGGCGGCGGCGGATTTCTCCGCTCCCGCCATCGCGGCGGCGGTGCGCGCCATCCAGCGGCAGGAGATCCAGTACCGGGAATTCTGCCGCCGCATCGCCGCGGGCGGCTGCACCGGCTATCACGTCTTTATCGCGGGCCGCCGCGCCGTCTATTACGGCCGCGCCGGCGACTTCCACATCGAATATTTTCCCGGCGCGAAATCCTAGCTCTTCATCTCGCCGGCCAGCGTCTCGTCGTCCACGGCGCCGGGATGGGTCTTGCCGTTGAAGATGAAGGTCGGCGTGCCGTCCACGCCCGCCTTGTGGGCCAGCGCGATGGAGGATTCCAGCACCTTGCCCAGGGCGGGATCGTTCATGTCGGCTTTCAGCTTGCCCACATTCAGCCCCGCCTTGGCGGCGTCGGCGGCGATCATGTCGTCGGTGATGGACCCGTCCTCGCCCAGCAGCAGGAAGTGGAAGTCCATGTAATGATCCGGTTGCCTGCGCGCCGCCAGCGAGGCGCGCGCCGCCAGCACGGCGCTGGGGCCGTGCAACTGCTGGATGGGGAATTCGATGAAGGAGAAACGGGTGTCGTTCTTGTGCGCCTCGTAGAATTTCTTCACCGCCGGCAGCGAGGCTTTGCAATAGGGGCAGTCATAGTCATAGAACTCCACCAGCGTCGCCTTGGCGTCGGCCGGGCCGGTGACAAAGGCCACCGCCGGATCGAAGAAGGCGGCCTGGCCGATCTTCCTGATCGCGTCCGCCTGGGCGGCCTGGCTTTTGGTGTCTTCCAGCTGCTGCGCGCGGCCCATCATCGCCGGCGCCAGTTCGGGATGCAGCATCAGATAGGTCTGCATCTGGCGGTCGTTGATCGGCATCCTGCCGTTCTGGGCCAGCACAAAGACGATGACGACGGCCAGGGCCGCGCCGGCAATGGCCGCCGCCAGGGTGATGATAAAGTCACGCATCGCTAGTGTCCCGATTCCGAAATCACGACGTTAGCCCCGCCGCTGCTGCGCCGCCATGGGACCGGCGGCGCCGATGATGTCCTGCGCCCGTTCCCAGTCCGCGCTGCCCTGGGGCAGCTTGCCCCGGGCGCGGGTGGCGAAGACCAGGGCCTTGTTCATGTCGCCGGCACTGTACCACAGTTCGGCGGTGGCAAGGTTGGCCATCGGCTCGTTGTTCAGCATGCTGTAGGCCTGCGCCGTCTGGTACCAGGTGGTGGGATCGTCATTCTCCGCCAGGATCGCGGCCTTGAGATTGCGCAGCGCATCGCCTGCGACACCGGCATTCTCGGTCGCCAGCTGGGCGGTCGCCAGCGCCAGGCGCAGTTGCGGCGCGGCGGGGCGCAGGTTCACCGACTTCTGATAGTCGGGGATCGCCAGTCCCGGCTTGGCCATGCCCATGTAGATCTGGCCGCGCACTTCGTAGAAATAGGGATTGTTGGGTTCTTCCACGATCAGGCTGTTGATCGAGGCCAGCGCCTTTTGCAGGTTGGGCTGGCGCAGGTAGATCATGGCATGGGCATAGCGCGCCGGCTCGCTGTTGTCGGATTCCGGATAGCGGTTCAGCGCGTCCTTCACCGGCAGGATGAAGCCCGCCAGCTTGGCCTGCACCATCTGGAAGGTGTGCAGGCTTTCCGGCGAATCCTGCACCTCGCGATAGGGCGAGGCTTCCACCATGTCGTTGAGGTCGAAGACGCGGTCCTGGCCGGAAGGGTGGTCGACCGCGAACTTGTCCACCTTGTAGGCGCCCATCGCCTCTTCCTGGGCGAAGCGCTGGAAGGTCTGGTACATGCCCATCGGCGACTGGTGCGTCGCCAGCAGCAGCTTGGCGGCGATCTGGTCGGCGGTGGATTCCTGGACGCGGGTGAACTGGGCGAACTGGCCCTGGGCCACCGCCTGGCCGATGCCCATGATCGCCATGCCCAGTTCGCCGGCGCCCGCGATCATCGCCCCCAGCCCCGCCACCATCGACAGCAGCATGGGGATCATCGCCTTCTTCATGCCATAGGCGCCGCGCGACAGATGGCCGGCGGCCAGATGGCCGGTCTCATGCGCCATGACGCCGATCAGTTCGTTGGGCTTGCGCAGCCACAAGAGGATGCCGGCGAAGATGAAGATGTCCTCCGGCTGGGTGGCGAAGGCGTTAATCTCCATGTCGCCGATCATGTAGACATGCACGGCGTTGAGATCGAGGCCGGCGGCGCGGGCCAGCGGCATCTCATAACTTCTCAGCATCTCCTCGGTTTCGGTGTCGCGCAGGGCGTAGATGCTGTTGTTCTGCGCCGCGGCCGGCAGGACGCAGGCGGCCATGGCGGCGCCGAAGCCCGCGGCAAAGGTCAGCTTTCGCAGGAGAGGAGATTTCACGCGAGATGTCTCCGAAAGCGCGGGATCGCGCGCTTGTCCGCCAGTTGTCAGCCAGTCCCGCCCGCCTGGACCGTAGGCAAAAAACCCCGGTAAATCAAACCGGATGAGCGCTTTCCTTTCGGGGCCCGGCTGGGGCATAAAGGCCCGCGACCCGCTCCTCACAGGATTACTTTGGCGTCATGCCGTCCAAGCGTCTTTCAGCCTTATTCGCCGCGCCGCTGCTTTTTCTGGGCGGATGCCAGACCATTTCGCAGCTGGGCGACCACACCGCGGCCACCCTGGGCCTGGCCGATGACGTGCCCAAGTCCTACACCAACAGCGCGGTATCCGAAGCGGTGCGCAGCGGCATAGCTGTCGCCGACGAACCGCTGGCGGCCCAGGCGGGCGCGGCCGCGCTTGCCAGCTATGGCAGTGCGGCGGATGCGGTAACCGCCATGTTCTTTGTCCTGTCGGCCACCTATCCGGTGGCGGGCGGATTGGGCGGCGGCGGCATCTGCCTGGTGCGCGACACAAGCGGCCAGGTGACGGAATTCGATTTTCTCGCCCGCGCCCCGCGCGCCGGCGGCACCTATGCGGTGCCCGGCGCGGTCAAGGGCTTCGCGGCGATGCAGAAACAGTTCGGCGCGCTGCCCTGGCAGCGCGTGGTGTCGCCGGGCGAGGCCTATGCCGCCACGGGCTTTCCCATCTCTCAGGCTTTAAGCGCCCGTCTTTCCCAGGCGCAGAATGTGGTGCGGCTGGACGCGGGGCTGGCGGCGGAGTTCCTGGACGAGTCCGGCCAGCCGCGCGCCGCCGGCAGCGAAACCAAAAACCTTCCGCTGGGCGACACCCTGGGCCAGATCCGGCTGGACGGCGCCGACGGCTTCTACAAGGGCGCGGTCGCGGCGCGTATCGCCTCCTATACCGCCGCGCAAGGCGGCACGGTCGGCATGGACGACCTGGCCGCGACGGCGGTGCAGCAGGGCGCGGCGCGGTCGCGCGGCACCGGCAATTTCGTCACCTGGCTGCCCGGCGGGCGAACCGGCGCCGGTGCTTTCTCGGCCTCGCTGCTGAACAACCTGTCCAGCCAGCTGGCCGCCAGCCGTGATCCCGGCATCGCCACCAGTTCGGCGGTGCGGGCATCGCTGGCGGCATTCGGCGTCGGCGCCCTGCCGCAGGATCTGGGCTCCACCGGCTTTGCCGCGGTGGATGCGAACGGGCAGGCCGCATCCTGCGCCGTCACCCTGAACGGGCCGTTCGGCGCGGGCCGTACCGTGCCGGGCGTCGGCGTCCAGCTGGCGGCGACGCCATCGGGCCCGGGCGGCCTGGCCAATGCCTTCCTGACCCCGGTCATCGCCACCGGCTCCGACAACGGCGTCCTGGCAGGCGCGGGCAGTGGCGGTCCCAATGGCACGGCGGCGGCGCTCTATGCCGTGCTGGAAGCCGCGGGCGGCCGGCAGTTGGGCAAGCGCGGCGACCTGCGGGGCACCGGGGCGGCGCCCTACGATACGGTCAACATGATTTCCTGCGACAGCCAGGCCTGTGTCGCGCTGTCCGATCCGGGCGCCCATGGCGCGGGTGTCACGGCGGAAGCCTCTGCCAACCGATAGATACAAAAAAGGCCGCAACGGATGTTGCGGCCTTTTGTTTTGTGCGGTTGATCCAGCGCTACTCGCCGCTAAAAGTCCGCTGCCACCGTTGGCGACCGGCGCGCCTTGGCGCGCGAGCAGGTCCAGTGGACCTGCGAGAGGGAGCCGACGCCGCGAGCTTGGGCGAGCGGCGGGCCTGCTCGCTACTCGCCGCTAAAAGTCCGCTGCCACCACCCCTTTTTGGCGGGCTTGGGCATGTCATCGCTGGGCGTGGTGTCCACTTCGTCATCCTTCAGCGACCAGACCGGCGCGGAGGGCGCACCCGGCGCGCCTGGCGCACTCGGCGCGTCGGTCGGGGTGGTGTCTATCTCGTCGGGCACGGCGCCAAAGCGGTCGACCTCCGTCGCGAAGCCGGTCTGGTGATGCTCGATGCCTTCCGGCTCGGGGCGGTCGCCGCGTTCGCGGCCGCCACGGCGGCCACGGCGGCGGCGGCGCTTGCGGCGCGGCTCGCCATTCTCGCCCACGGGCGCCTGGCCGTCGGCGGTGGCCTCGGTCTCCGGCTCGAACTCGCCATCTTCGGCGGTCGTGTCGGCCTCGGCGGCCGGCGCTTCCGCCGCGACTCCGCCGGTATCGGCGCCAACCGGACGCGGGCCTTCGCGGTCGCGGCTGCGGCCACGGCCGCCACGGCGGCGGCGCTTGCGGCCGCCTTCACGGTCGCCGGCGGGGGCTTCGCTGCGCGGCGCGCTCTCTTCGGCTTCCTCGGCTTCGGGCTGTTCGTCGCTTTCGACGAATTCCTCTTCCTCGACCTCTTCCTCATAGTCCGGCTCGGGCTCGGAGGAGGGCACGAAGCCCGCCTCGATGCTCACCGCCGAATTGCGCGGACGTTCGCCCGGATCGCGGCTCTTGGTGCGTTCCAGTTCGAAGGAACCGGCCGCCAGGTCTTCCTTCGGCTCGAACGAGATTTCCATGCCATGCTCGGCCTCGATGCGCGACAGTTCGTTGCGCTTCTGGTTGAGGATGTAGATCGCCACTTCATTGGCGATGCTCACCGTCACGGCGGCGGCGCGGTTCTTCTCGGCTTCCTCTTCCAACCCGCGCAGCACGCGCAGGGCGGTGGATTCGGTGGAGCGGACCAGGCCGGTGCCGGCGCAATGCGGGCAGGTGACGGTGGAGCCGGCGATGACGCCGGCGCGCAGGCGCTGGCGCGACATTTCCATCAGGCCGAACTGGCTGATCTTGCCGATCTGCACCCGCGCCCGGTCGTTCTTCACCGCATCGCGCAGCCGCTTTTCGACCTCGCGGTCGTTGCGGCTTTCCTCCATGTCGATGAAGTCGATCACGATCAGGCCGGCCAGGTCGCGCAGGCGCAACTGGCGGCCGACTTCGCTGGCGGCTTCCAGGTTGGTCTTGCGCGCGGTTTCCTCGATGGAATGTTCGCGGGTGGCGCGGCCGGAGTTCACGTCGATCGAGACCAGCGCCTCGGTCTGGTTGATGACGATATAGCCGCCCGATTTCAGGGTGACGGTGGGCGAGAACATCGAGTCCAGCTGGGTCTCGATATGCATGCGCTGGAACAGCGGCACCGTGTCCTTGTACTGGTGGACGAACTTGGCATGCGTCGGCATCAGCATGCGCATGAAGTCCTTGGCGTTCCTGAAGCCCTGTTCGCCTTCCACCACCACGTCCTGCACATCCTTGGTGTACAGGTCGCGGATGACGCGCTTGATCAGGTCGCCTTCCTCATAGACGCAGGCCGGGGCGTTGGAGGACAGGGTCTTTTCGCGGATCGTGTCCCACAGCCGCAGCAGATAGTCATAGTCGCGCCGGATCTCCAGCTTGGTACGGTTCTCGCCCGCGGTGCGGATAATCAGGCCCATGCCTTCGGGCAGTTCCAGCCCCTGGGCGGCGGACTTCAGGCGCTTGCGGTCGGCGGCGTTGGTGATCTTGCGGGAGATGCCGCCGCCGCGCGGGGTGTTGGGCATCAGCACGCAATAGCGCCCGGCGAGCGACAGATAGGTGGTGAGCGCGGCGCCCTTGTTGCCGCGTTCCTCCTTGACCACCTGCACCAGGATGATCTGGCGGCGCTTGATGACTTCCTGGATCTTGTAGTGCTTCTTGCGCACCCATTTCTGGGGCGGGCGGCCGGCCTGCAGCGCCTGACTCTCGCCGGCTTCGCCGGTCGGGGCCTCGCCGGTTTCGCCTTCCTGCGAGGCTGCGTCTTCGGCGCTCACCGGGGCGATGGCGCCCTCATTTTCTTCATCGGCCTCGGCGGCGATGTCGGCCGGGGTCTCGCCGTCTTCCGGCGGGGTGCCGACCGGCTCGATCTCGGCCTCGTTTTCCTGGGCGGCCTCGGCGGCGGCGACTTCGGCGTCGCCCTGGTAATCGCTCAGCAGGTCCTGGGCGGCTTCCGCCTTGGTGACATCCTCGTCATGGTCATGGTCTTCGCGGACGGGCGCACCGCCATGGTTGACGAACACATCTTCATGTTCGTCATCGTCGGACGCGGCGTCGTCCTCGCTCTCCTCGGCTTCGGTGGCGTCCAGCGGCACCAGGGGGGCCATCTCGGCGGTTTCCTCGCCGCTGTCGGCTTCTTCTTCCTCGTCATCTTCCTCGGAGGCGTCGGCTTTCGGGCCGGTGATCTCGAAGGACTCGATATCGTCTTCGGAGCGGCGGCGGGCTTCGGCCTCCTGCTCGGCGATCAGGGCCTGACGGTCGGACGCCGGAATCTGGTAATAATCGGGATGGATTTCCGCGAAGGCCAGGAAGCCCTGGCGGTTGCCGCCATATTCGACAAAGGCGGCCTGCAGCGACGGCTCGACGCGCGTCACTTTCGCAAGATAGATGTTTCCCTTGAGCGGCCGCTTGGAAGCAGCCTCGAAATCAAATTCCTCGACCTTGGAACCGTCGAGAATGACCACCCGGGTTTCTTCCGGGTGGTTGGCGTCTATGAGCATGCGCTTGGTCATGAATTTCTCCGGCGCGCGCGCGGATCGCCTGCAAGGCGGGCGGAAATGGGCGGCGCGAATTGTAGGTTGAAAGAAAGCGCGTAACCCCATCCATCGAAACGGTCATCGGGACCGGGACAGCGTCGGAGGGGAGCGCAAATTTGACAGTCATTGTTACTTCAGGGGCCCGGTGGGCCTTTGCATTACCTGGAAGGCCATTCTGTCCGCGTACTTCGCGGAGCTTGGGGCCTGATCAGGGGTGCCCGGCCTCGCGCGAATCGCGAAGGCACTGCCGGACTTGGTTTTTGTAGGGTGCCGCCAAGGTTTCAACAAGCGATTAATGGGCATATTTGTGACGCCCGGCGGCTTTTTCGGTATTTTACCTTTTAAAAACAATGTCTTATCTAGGTTTTGGTCCACAGCCGGAGCAGGTTGTTGCGCACCACATCCAGCCGGATACGGCTTTCCCAGGCCATTTTCAGCCCCTCCAGGGCCGCCACCTCGGTCAGCTCGTAAAGCTGGGTGCGCAGGAATTCGTCGGGGATCATGCTCTCGATGAAGGTGATGGAGACCAGCCGGGTGCCCCGGCGCACCGGGACGACCTCATGCAGCTGGGTGGAGGGATAGACCACCAGGCTGCCCGGCTCGCCCTTGATCACCACCGGCCTGGTGCCCAGATGCACCACCAGCTCGCCGCCGTCATAGCTGGCGGGCGGGTTCAGCCATACTGTCGCCGACAGGTCCGAGCGCCGCACCACGTTTCCGAAACGCATGTGCGCGGCATCGGAATGGGGGCCGTAATGCATGCCGACCTCATAGCGCGCCAGCAGCGGCGGCGCGACATGGCGGGGCAGGGCGAAATTGCGGAAGGCTTCCGAGCGGGCAAATGCCTCGGCCACGATCCTGGTGGATTCCGCATAGGCGGGATCGGTGGGGGAACCTTGCAGGTTGTTCTTGGCCAGGTTGTGGGGATTGGAGATTCGCCCGTCAACAAAGGATATCCGGGCGGCGAGATCGTGCAGCCGCGCCACTTCCGCCGGTGTTAGAAAGTCTTTTATTTCCAGAAACATCATGCGCCTCTTTTGAAGTTCCAGGTTAGCAAAAGCACCGGGGTGAAACAAATCGCCATGCTATTCTGGGTTATCCGATTCGGAGCGATGGGTGCGCCTGCCCGCTGTCCTGTTTGTTGCCGCCGCATTGCTGTCGCTTGCGGCCCTGAAGGCTGATGGCGCTGACGACGCCATCGGCCAGCTGCTGCGCACCCAGGACGCCTCCGCCAATCTGCCGGTCGCCCCGCCCAAACCGCTGCCGGAGCAGGGGCCGGGACTCACCATCGGCTCCAAGCCGCAGGGGCCGCTGCCCGTGGTGATGAGCGCGCGCATCGGCGAGCACCAGGACCGCACAAGGCTGGTGATCGAACTGTCCGATCCCGTCAACCTGCGCGCCTTTGCGCTCGCCAATCCCGACCGGGTGGTGATCGACATGCCGGAAGTGTCGTGGCGGCTGGGCGCGCCGCCCCGGCCATCGGGGTTCGGCCCGGTCAAATCCTATCGCTATGGCCAGTTCCGCGCCGGCAATTCGCGCATGGTGATCGACCTGAATTCGCCGGTGACGGTGTCGGATGCGCTGGTGCTGCCGCCCTCGGCCGGTTTCGGCTACCGGGTGGTGATCGACCTGTTCCCCACCAACCGCACCAAATTCGACGCCAATGCCGGCTGGCCCGCCGACCTGAAAAAACGCGAAAGCGATGCGGAAAAGCTGGCGGCGCTGATCGCCGCCCAGACCCCGGCGCGCGGGCCGGGCAAGAAGGTGATCGTGCTGGACCCCGGCCATGGCGGGCTGGATTCCGGCACGGTCGGCGTCAACGGCCTGATGGAGAAAGACCTGGCGCTGGCCGAGGGCCTGAAGCTGGCGCGGGAACTGCGCAGCCGCGGCTATACCGTCTTCATGACCCGCGACAGCGACACTTTCATTCCGCTGCGCCAGCGCGTCGCCATCGCCCGCGCCGACAAGGCCGACCTGTTTATCGCCCTGCATGCCGATTCCAATCCCGATCCCGCCACCACCGGAACCTCCATCTACACCCTGAATGACGGCCGCTCCGACCGCGAGGCCTCGGCGCTGGCGCGGCGCGAAAACCAGTCCGATGTGATCGCGGGCGTGGACCTGTCGGGCGAGAACAATCCGGTGGCGCCGATCCTGATCAACCTGGCGCAGCGCGACACCCGCAACCAGTCGTCGGAATTCGCCACCGTGGCGCTGAAGAACCTGGCGCGGGTGACCGAACTGCTGGCGCGCAGCCCGCACCGCAGCGCCAGCCTGGCGGTGCTGGTGGCGCCCGATGTTCCCGCCGTGCTGATCGAACTGGGCTATCTCTCCAATTCCGGGGACGCCGCCCAGATGAACGCGGATTCCTGGCGCACCAGGGTTGCCGGGGCCATCGCCGATTCGGTGGATGCCCAGTTCGCGGCCCATTCCCAGGCCGCCCGCTGACCCCTTTAACCCCCTCTGGAACCCCTTGGCCCGTCCGTCTATAAGTCGCTCCATTCCATGCAGAATGTCCTTCCCAAACTCCTGAAATGGCTGGGCCTGGCCGCCGCCGCGCTGGTCGTGGTGGTGATCGGCTTCGTGGCCTTCTGGGTCTATACCCTGACCCGCGACCTGCCGAGCGTGGAGACGCTGCAGGATTACGCGCCGCCCGTCACCACCCGGGTCTATGCCGGCAACGGCACGGTGCTGGGCGAATATGCCCATGAGCGGCGCATCTTCGTGCCCGCCACCTTCATTCCCAAGCTGGTCAAGCAGGCCTTCACCAGCGCCGAGGACCGCAACTTCTACAGCCATCCCGGCATCGATCCGTCGGGCATCCTGCGTGCCGCGATCAAGGATGTCGGGCTGGTGCTGGAAGGCCGCCGCCCGCAAGGCGCCTCCACCATCACCCAGCAGGTGGCGCGCGGCTTCCTGCTGAATTCCGATCTCAAGATGGCGCGCAAGGTGCGCGAGGCCATCCTGGCGGTGCGGATCGACGCCACCTATCCCAAGGAAAAGGTGCTGGAGCTGTATCTCAACGAGATCAACCTGGGGCAGAACAGCTATGGCGTGGGCGCGGCGTCGCTGAACTATTTCGGCAAGTCGCTGGACGAACTCGACATCGCCGAAGTCGCCTTCCTGGCCTCGCTGCCCAAATCGCCCAGCCATTACGATCCGCGCTATCATCATGAAGCCGCGCAGGACCGGCGCAACTGGGTGATCTCCCAGATGGCCGACAACAATTACATCACCGACGCCCAGGCCGCCGCCGCCAAGGCCGAGCCGCTGATCACCCAGACCCGCGCCCTGGGCAGCCAGGCCGCCGACGTGGACTATTATGTGGAAGAAGTGCGCCGCCAGTTGATCGCGCGCTATCACGCCCAGGGCCTGTATGACAGCGGCCTTCAAGTGCGCGCCTCGCTGGATACCCGCCTGCAGAATTATGCCGTCAGCGCCCTGCGCTCCGGGCTGGTGCGTTATGACCGCCGCCATGGCTGGCGCGGCACCAAGCTGCATGTCGATCCGGCCAACTGGAAGGAAGGCCTGGCCAAGCTGGCCGGCGATCCCAATCACCAGTCGGGCATCGAGGCCTGGCGCATCGCCGCGGCGCTGGCCTATGACGGCAAGGACATCCGCATCGGTTTCCCCGACGGTTCGACCGGCACCTTGCGTTATGACGGCTACAAATGGGCCCGCAAGCAGTTGCCGGGCGCGGTGTGGGGCCCGGCTCCTTCCAGGCCGCAGGATGTGGTCCAGGTCGGCGATGCCTTTTTTGTCGAGCCGCTGCCGCCGCCCGCCAAGCCTGCCGAATTCGGCCTGCGCCAGGTGCCCGAGGTCAACGGCGCCATTGTGGTGATGGACCCGCACACCGGCCGGGTGCTGGCCATGTCGGGCGGTTTCTCCTACGCCTCATCGCAATTCGACCGCGCCATGCAGGCGCAGCGCCAGCCGGGTTCCTCCTTCAAGCCCTTCGTCTACGCCACGGCGCTGGACATGGGCTACACGCCCGCCAGCAAGGTGCTGGATGCGCCGTTCGAGATGGACCAGGGCCCCGGCCTGGGCATCTGGCGGCCGGACAATTTCGAAAAGGGCGAGTTCCTGGGCGACACCACGCTTCGCCGCGGCATCGAACTGTCGCGCAATGTGATGACCGTGCGGCTGGCGCATGAGATCGGCATGAACAATGTCGTCAAGCTGCCGCTGCGCTTCGGCGTTTACGACAAGCTGCCGCCGCTGCTCGCCAACTCGCTGGGCGCCTATGAAACCACGCTGATCCGCATGGTCACCGGCTATTCCGAGTTCGCCAACGGCGGCAAGAAGATCAGCGCCTCGCTGATCGACCGCATCCAGGACCGCAACGGCAAGACCATCTGGCGCCATGACGAGCGCAAATGCGACGGCTGCAACGACGCGGACTGGCACGGCCAGGAAGAGCCGCTGCTGGCCGACAATCGCGAACAGATCATCGATCCGCGCACCGCCTACCAGATCGTCTCCATGCTGCAGGGCGTGGTCCAGCGCGGCACCGCCGCCTATTCGGTGGGGGCGCAAATTCCAAAGCCCCTGGCGGGCAAGACCGGCACCTCGCAGGACGCCCAGTCGGTCTGGTTCATCGGCTTTTCGCCCGACCTGGCGGCGGGCGTCTATGTCGGCTTCGACAATCCGCGCACCCTGGGGCCCAAGGAACAGGGCGCCACGGTGGCCGCGCCCATCTTCCGCGACTTCATGAAGGATGCGCTGGCCAATGCGCCGGCGACGCCGTTCCGCGTCGCGCCCGGCATCGAGGAAGTCACCATCGACTGGAAGAGCGGCAACCCGGTGCCCCCCGGTACGCCCGGCGCCATCACCGAAGCCTTCAAGGCCGGCACCGCGCCGGGCGAAGCCAATGCCCCGGCGCCGGATGAAAACCTGACCGGCACCGCCGCCAGCACCGCGCCGGGCGCGCCGCCGCCGTCTTCGGTGGGCGAGGGCACCGGCGGGCTGTATTGACGGCAAAATTGTCATGGCCCGCAAAAGCGGGCCACCCAGTTGAACAAATCACCGTCCCCGCATATTGAACTACGCCCACTTTGCCCACCATGTGTGGGTCACCTGGGTGGCCCGGCCCTCTTCCAATTAAAAGAGGGCGGGCCATGACATTGAGGAAAATATGCGCCCCGAAATCACCCGCACCGCCGAAGAAATCGAGCAGGCCCTTGCCCTGCTGAGGAGGCATCTTTGACTGGGATGTCGCCAGCCGCCGCCTGGACGAACTGAACGCCAGGGCCGAAGACCCCAGCCTGTGGAACGATCCGCAGGCGGCGCAGAAGCTGATGCGCGAACGCCAGAAGCTGGAATCGTCCCTCAACGCCGTCGCCAGGCTCACCAGCGAACTGGCCGACGCCAGGGAACTGATCGAGATGGCGGAGGCCGAGAACGACGCCGCCATGGTGATCGATGGCGAGAATGCGCTGTTCGCGCTCTCCGCCCGCGCCGAACAGATGCGGATGGAATCCATGCTGTCGGGCGAGGCCGACGGCAACGACAGCTATCTGGAAATCCATGCCGGCGCCGGCGGCACCGAGAGCCAGGACTGGGCCTCGATGCTGCTGCGCATGTACACCCGCTGGGCCGAACGCCATGACTACAAGCTGCAGCTGATCGAGGAATCCGAAGGCGAGGGCGCGGGCATCAAGTCCACCACCCTGATGGTCAAGGGCCCCAATGCCTATGGCTGGCTGAAGACCGAGGCGGGCGTGCACCGGCTGGTGCGGATATCGCCCTTCGATTCCGCGGCGCGGCGGCACACGTCTTTCTCAAGCGTGACGGTCTATCCGGTGATCGACCAGTCCATCAACATAGACATTCCCGAAAAAGAAGTTCGCATCGACGTCTATCGCGCCTCGGGCGCGGGCGGCCAGCATGTCAACAAGACCGAAAGCGCGGTGCGCATCACCCACCTGCCGACCGGCATCGCGGTCGCCAGCCAGTCGGAACGCAGCCAGCACCAGAACCGCGCCATCTGCTGGGACATGCTGAAGTCCAAGCTCTATGAGATCGAACTGGAAAAGAAGAAGGCCGAGACGGGGGCCTTTGTCGGCGAAAAGGCCGAGATCGGCTGGGGCCACCAGATCCGCTCTTATGTGCTGCAGCCCTACCAGCTGGTGAAGGACCTGCGTACCGGCGTGGAAAGCCGCACCCCGTCCGACGTGCTGGACGGCGACCTCGACCCCTTCATGGCCGCGGCGCTGGCCCAGGAGGTTGGCGGCAAGCCGAAGGAAAAGATCGAAGACCTGGAATAGCCGAACCTGTCATGGCCCGCCTGGAGCGGGCCACCCAGTTGGATCAGCTTCGGTCTCGAAGGTTTGATTGCGTTTAAAACTCCCAGAACTGAATCCATGTCACCTGGGTGGCCCGCATTAGCGGGCCATGACATTCATGTCGTGACGGGGCGGCTTGATTCAGGTCGCCATTGGCGGCTTGATTTAGGTCGCCATTGGCGACAGGGGCGCGAACAGCGCGGCCGGGGTCGTGTCCGTTTCGAAATTCGTCGCCGGGCGCGCCGCATCGCTCTTCAGGGTTTCGCCCAGCGGGTTGTCGCTGTGGCGGCAATTGCCCTCGAAGAAGGCGCCGGATTCCACCGCAAAGGCTTCGTGCAGGATATCGCCTTCGACATGGCTGGTGGCGGCCAGCAGCACTTTCTTGGCCCGGATGCGGCCCACTACCCGGCCGCGCACCGTCACATCCTCGGCCAGTATCTCGCCATGGACCTCGGCCTTTTCGCCGATCACCAGCCCGACGCTGTGGACATCGCCTTCCACCCGCCCGTCGATCTGGATATCGCCGGTCGAGGTCAGGGTGCCGTTGACCACCAGGTCGGCGCTGACGATCGAAGGCGCCGACAGCGCCCGCGAACGCTTGGTGGAGGGGGCCGGCTGCGACAGCATCGGCTGCGGGGCGGGAACGACATCTTTGCTTCTGCTAGAGAACATGGCGGCCCGCCTCGATGAAGTTGTTGGGGTTCTTCACGACGTCATCATACCAGACTTCATAATGGACATGCGGCCCGGTCGAACGGCCGGTGGAACCGACGCGGCCCACCGCGGCGCCCTTGCCGATCCGGCTTCCCACCCTGACCGCGATGGACGCCAGATGGCCATAGCGGGTGTGAATGCCATAGCCATGGTCGATCTCCACCATGTTGCCATAGCCGCCGCGATTGCCCGCGAACACCACGATCCCCGGCGCGGTGGCATGCACCGCGCTGCCCCAGGGGCCGGCGAAGTCGATGCCGGGATGGAAGGCGTAGCGGCCGGTGAAGGGATCGATCCGCGGGCCGAAGCCGCTGGATCTGTCGAAACTGGCGGCGGAAACCGGCGCGGTCAGCGGCACATGATCCAGCGCCGCCGACAGGGTGTTGAGCTGGTCGAGCACGGCGGCGGCATTGAGATAGGCATGGGTGAACTGGGAATCGGAAATGCCCTCGATCTTCACCTGGTCCAGGGGAATTTCGGGGCCGCCGACGCCTTCATTGGCGGCCCGCGCGAAAGCGTCGGGATTGATGCCGGTGCGGCGCACCACATTGCGCAGGTTGCCGACGCCCCGGTCCAGCGCGCCCTCGGTCCTGGCCATCAGGACATTTTCATCGCCGCCGATGCGCGCCACGCGTGCGGTCTGTTCGGCCAGCGCGCGCAGCGCCGGATGCTGGGCATAGGCGGCGGGAAAGTCGCGCGCCGGGCGGCCGGCGAGATGCACCTTTTCGGTGACGGAGCGGAACAAGGCGGCGAAACGGCCAAACGCCGTTTCCAGGGCGCTGGACTTGGCCGGGCGGGCGGTGCGCGGCTGGGGCGCGGCGGGGCCGGGCATCACGGTCAGCTGCGACGACCCGGCATCGTCGGCATTGATGTCGGCGGGGGCCTCGACATCCAGGCCGCCGGGCAGGCCGCCGGCTTCGGGGGCATGGACGGCCAGCGAAGCTTGCGCGGGCGCCGGCTCCGGGTTGCGGCCGCCGATCGCGGCCTGCACCTGGTTGGCGCGGTTGAGGAAGCCGGCGATGGCGTTCTGCTTGGCGGACAGCGCATCGGCGGTGGCCTTGAAGCGATCCTCGGCGCCGACCAGCGCGCCGTTGAGATCGTCATAGGAATTCTGCAGGTCGGCGACGCGGCCTTCATAGGCGGCCTGCATCTGCTGGTAGCGGTGATCCTTGGCGGCGATGATGCGGTCCTTGAAGATCACATTGACGGTGGCGAAGGCCACCCAGCCCAGGAAGATCAGGGTCAGGCCGGCAAGCGTCGCCTGCAGCGACGGCCCGAAGGTAAAGAACTGCACCCGCCCGTCGCTGCGGATATAGACCTGGCGTTCGGGGAATGTCGCGTGAATCCAGGTCCAGGCGCGTTCCAGGAACGACGCCTGCATCTTGGAACCCTTGTGGCGCGCGTCGCTTGCAGCCATGGCGGACGGTATTTCACCCTCGCCATCCCTGGCGATCAAGCTTTTGTGCCAGAAAAACGAGCGCGAGGTTAATCTGGGCGTTAACGCGCGGCGGAAAAAGTTTTTCATGATGCCTTGGCCGCCTCCAGAACGGCCTCCACATGCCCGGGGACCTTAACCTTGCGCCATGCCTGCACGATGACACCTTTGGCGTTTACCAGGAATGTCGCGCGTTCCATGCCCATATATTTGCGGCCGTAGAGCGTTTTCTCGCCCCACACGCCCCAGGCCTGCGCCATCTTGATATCGGGGTCGGAGCCCAGCGCGATCTTCAACTTGTGCTTGGCGCGGAATTTGGCGTGGCTCTCCAGGCTGTCCTTGGAGACGCCGATCACGGTCACGCCCAGCTTCTCGAATTTCTTCTGCGCCTCGGAAAAGCCGATAGCTTCCTTGGTGCAGCCGGAGGTGTCGTCCTTGGGATAGAAATAGACCACATAAGGGTGGCCCTTCAGGCCGGCCGCGGAAACGGTTTCGCCCGCGCCGGTGGCGATCCTGAAGGACGGGGCCTTGTCTCCCGCCGACAGGCCGCTCACAGATAGGTCTTTCCCGGAGAGGCTGCCCGCCAGCGCCATAGTTCCCAACCCCTTCTAACAGATCGGATTTAACCCCATCCGGCGGGGTCAGCGCAATCGCAGCATTCCCCTGCCGTCCCCGCGACGGGATTGGAACATTTGCCCTTTTTAAGCCCAACAATCGTAATACTTGAGCCGCATCCAGAGAATCCCCCAAAGAGAGCCCCCAAGGGGGCCTCCGAGAGAGCGCAAGAGAGCGTAAGTGAAGCTGCCTTTTTTCCGGTACATAAAGGCTCACCATGTCGGCCACGCAGCCCTGAGTTGTTGCGTGCTGATCGCTGCTATCGTGTTTTTCGTGGCGGGGGTGGGCCTGCGCCTGTTGTGGGGGCCGGTGTCGCTGGGGCCGCTGCGTGGCACGCTGGCGGGCGCGATCCAGACCGCGCTGCCCGATATCCACCTGGACTATGACCAGGCCGCGATCGAATGGAGCCGCGACCAGGGCCGGATCAACCTGGTGGTGCAGGGCACCCGCCTTTACGACGCACACGGCCGCGTCGTCGCCCGCGCCCCCAAGGCCGCCATCGGCCTGGCCGCCGCGCCGTTCCTGCGCGGCAAGTTCGTGGTCAAGCGCATCACTTTGGTCGGCGTCGAATTCACCCTGGTCCATATGAAGAACGGCCGCATCCGGCTGGGCGCCGAAAAGGATGCGGGCGACGACGACATCATCGGCCGCCTCAGCGACGTGATCGACGCGCGCGGCAGCGAATCCTCGTCGCTGGAAAGCTTCGCGGTGCGCGACGCCCGGCTGGGCATCTATGACGAGGTCACCGGGCTTTATGTGACGGCGCCGCGCGCCAATCTGGTGCTGCGCTCCAAAGGCGAAACCATCGGCGCCAGTTTTGACGCCGATGTGATGATCTCCGGCAGCAAGAGCCATGTCGCCGCCGATTTCACTTTGCCGCCCGCCAGGGGCCCCATCCTGGGCAATGTCAATGTCACCGGCCTGGACCTGCGCGCCCTGAGCCGGGACGCCAAATTCTTTGACGGCGTCAAGCGGCTTCCCCTTGTCGCCAGCCTTTCGACCTCGTTCCGGATGGATCCCGGCGCCGTGCTGGCCAATGCCAAGTTCGACATCACCGCCCATGGCGATATTCCCTTGGCCGCCCTGAAGGACAAGGCGCTCCATGTCGAACGCCTGCGCCTGATCGGCGCCTATGACGGCGCATCGCACCATCTGGTGCTGGGCACCGTCGACCTCAAGGCGCGCGAGGTGAAAGCCAGCCTGAAGGGCACGGGCGATTTCTTCCTGGCGGGCGGCAAGCTGGCGCGGGTGCATGCCGAACTGGGCGGGCGCAACATCGCGCTGAACATGCCCGGCGTCTTTGCCCAGGCGGTGGAGTATCAGTCGGTGACCCTGGCGGCGGATTACCTCATCGGCCCGCGCCAGATCGACATCACAAAATTCAATCTCACCGCCGCCGGTTTTGCCCTGGATGCCGGCGGCAGCATCACCCTGAACGATAGCGGCGCGCCGGGCATCGTCGCCAGGGCCCATATCCCGGCCATGCCGGCGCGGGCGCTGCTGAAATATTGGCCCCTGATGGCGGCGCCGGGCGCGCGCAGCTGGATCGACGCCAATGTCTTTGCCGGCGAGATGGGGCCGCTGGACGCCCAGACCAACTTCGCGCCCGGCATGCTGGACCAGGCGATCCTGCCGGAGGATTCGCTGAAGCTGACCTTCGGCCTGAGGAATATCGAGGGCAGCTATATCAACGGGCTGACCCATGCGACCAATGTGATGGGCGACGCCATCATGACCGGCGACACCTTCAGGGCCAGTCTCACCAGCGGCCGCATTGGTCCGCTGACCGCCAGGAATGGCACGGTGCTGATCCCCGATCTGCACAAGACCGGCACGGTCGGCCAGTTCGGCGTGCATGTGGACGGCGCCATGACCGATGTCATGACCCTGATAGACATGAAGCCGCTGAACTATCCCACCCGCTTCGGCATCGATCCCAAGACCACCGGCGGCACCGTCGGCGCCGACCTGTCCTTCACGGTACCGATGCTGGCGAACCTGCCGGTGGACGATGTCGGCATCGGCGTCAAGGCGGCGGTCAGCGATTTCTCGGTGTCGCTGGGCGCCAATACCCGCATCACCAACGGCGCGGTGGTGTTCGACATCGACAATGACCGGCTGCACCAGACGGGGCAGATCAACCTGGGAGACTCGCGCCTGGCGGTGGACTGGACGGAGGACTTCAAGACCAAGGACCCCGTCACCACCAGAATGACGGTCAAGGGCACCCTGACCGAAGGCGGCCGCACGGCGCTCAATATCGGGCTGATGCGCTTCTTCCGCGGCGCGGTGCCCATCACCGCCGACATCACCGGCCATCGCGGCAGCCTGCTGCATGCCGATGTGGCGGTGGATTTCACCCCGGCGCTGCTCAGCGTGCCCATCGTCAACCTGGAAAAATCGCCGGGACAGGCGGCCAGCGGGCGCATCGGCGTCAATTTCGCCCCCGGCAATGCGGTGCAGGACGAGACCATCCGCATCAGCGGGCCGGTGCTGAACCTGAACGGCACCGCCGATTTCAACCGCAATGGCGAGTTGACGGTGTTGAACTTTCCGTCCGTCCGCATGGGGCCGCTCAACGACCTGTCCTTCCAGTTGTCGCGCAACGCCAATGGCGGCGACGACTATCAGCTGCGCGGCCATTCGCTGGATGGTTCCAGGATCGGCCGCACCGGCTCCAAGGAGGCGCCCAATGTCAGCGTGAACGGCGGCGGCGCCATGACGCCGGACGACACGCCGGAGGGGCATTTCCACATCAATGCCAGGCTGGACCGGATGGCGATGCGCGACGGCGTTTCGATCCAGCCCTTCAATCTCGACCTGGCCGGCATCGGCAACCGGCCCTCGGCCATTGCCCTCAGCGGCAACGTCGCGCGCGGCGACAAGAGCGCGCCCATCGCCGCCGGTCTGGAAACCTCCGCCGGCGGCCGCAAGGTGACTCTGACCAGCGGCGATGCCGGGCTGCTGGCGCGCGGGGTTTTCGCGTTCGAAAGCATGCGCGGCGGCGCGCTCAATGTGACCATCAACCTGCCGGGCCAGGCCAGCGACGCCGTCAATCCCGGCGCCCCCGATTTTACCGGCGTGCTGAACATCAAGAATTTCCAGCTCACCAACCAGCCGCTGCTCAGCCGCATGTTCGCGGCCGGCTCGCTGACCGGCATGGGCGACCTGATGGGTGGCGACGGCATCAGCCTGGAGGAATGGAACCTGCCTTTCACCTCCAAGAATAATGTCATCGGGATAAACAATGCGCGCGCCCAGGGCCGCGCCATTTGCGCCACCGCCGATGGCTATATCGACCGGCCGCGCGGCACCCTGGCGTTGAAGGGCTCGCTGGTCCCGGCCTGCGGCGTCAATTCGGTGCTGAGCAATATCCCGCTGCTGGGCGACATCCTGGCGTCCAAGCAGGGCGAGGGCATCCTGAGCGCGACCTATTCGGCCACCGGCAATATGGAACAGCCCACCATCAGCACCAATCCGCTGTCGCTGCTGGCGCCGGGCATCTTCCGCCGCCTCTTCGAGGGCCATATCCCGACGGTGGAGAATGCGCCCTCCAATGCGGCGCCACAGCAGCAGGCCACCGCACCGACACCGCAGCCCAGGCCGAACTAGGGTCTGTACTCAATTGAAATTCAAAATAAAACTGTCATGGCCCGGGAATCCGGGCCACCCAGGTGACGCAGGCTCCCATGCCGGCATTGTATGCGCACCAGCTGGGTGGCCCGCTCTCCGGCGGGCCATGACAAGTTGTGATTTAACTGCCGGCAATTGAGTCCAAACCCTAGACCGGCTTCACCAGCACATGCTTTTTCTTGCCGCTCGACAGCTTTAGTACGCCGTCGCTGTTCAGCGCGGTTGCATCAACGGTCAGCCGGGGATCGGACACCGCGGCGTCGTTCAGCTTCAGGCCGTTGTTGGCGATGAGCTTGCGCGCTTCGGAATTTGACGCCGCCAGCCCGGCCGCAACGGCCAGGTTGAGAATCCCGTCCGGCAGGGCAGCGGTGATGGTGGGCAGGCCCGCCGCCGACGCGCCATCTTCAAAGGCGCTGCGGGCGGTTTCTTCCGCCGCTGCCGCTGCCGCGCGGCCATGCAGGATGGCGGCAGCTTCCGTCGCCAGCACTTTCTTGGCGTCGTTCAGTTCCGCGCCTTGCAGGCTTTCCAGCCGCGCGATTTCGGCCTCGGGCATGTCCGTGAACAGGCGCAGGAAGCGGCCGACATCGCCGTCCTCGGTGTTGCGCCAGAACTGCCAGTAATCATAAGGCGACAGGCGCTCCTGGTTCAGCCACACCGCCCCCGCCGCGGTCTTGCCCATCTTGGCGCCCGAGGCGGTGGTGATCAGCGGCGTGGTCAGGCCGAACAGTTGCGCCTGTTCCATGCGGCGTCCCAGCTCGATGCCCGACACCACATTGCCCCACTGGTCGGAGCCGCTGGACTGCAGCCGGCAGCCATAGCGCTTGTAGAGTTCGACAAAGTCATAGGCCTGCATGATGGAATAGTTGAATTCCAGGAAGGACAGCGGCTGCTCGCGGTCCAGCCGCAGCTTGACGCTTTCCATGGTCAGCATGCGGTTGACCGAGAAGTGGCGCCCCACATCGCGCAGGAAGGGGATGTAGTCGAGTTTGTCCAGCCATTCGGCATTGTCCACCAGGATGGCGTCCGACGGCCCGTCGCCGAAGCGCAGCAGGTGGCGGATGCCCGACAGGATGCTCTGCTTGTTGGCCTCGATCTGTTCGCCGGTCAGAAGCTGGCGGGTTTCGTCCTTGCCGCTGGGATCGCCCGCCTTGGTGGTGCCGCCGCCCATCAGCAGGATCGGCTTGTGGCCGGCTTGCTGCAGGCGGCGCAGGGTCATCAACTGCACCAGGCTGCCGACATGCAGGCTGTCGGCGGTGCAGTCGAAACCGATATAGGCGGTGACCCGCTCGCGCGCGAACATCGCGTCCAGCTCGCCCGGCCCCGAACAGTCATAATAGGCCCCGCGCGCCACGAAGGTCTTGAGAAATTCGGACTGGAATTGCGGCGCGGCAGGCATGCTATATGTCCTGAAATGAGGGCGGGTCTTTAGCACACATGGCCGAAATCATGAAAGTCATGGGCCTGATGAGCGGCACCTCGCTGGACGGCATTGACGCCGCCCTGCTGGACACCGATGGCGAGGATTTCGTCCGTCCCGGCCCCGGCCTGACCATTCCCTATGACGGCGGGACGCGCGCCTTGCTGCGCCAGGCCCTGGAGACGGCGCGCGATGTGGCGCAAGGCGCGCCCGTGCCCCATTCCATCCGCGAGGCCGAGCGGCTGCTGACCCAGGCCCATGCCGAAGCGGTCAAGACATTGCTGGAGCGCGCCCGGCTGCCGCGCGAGGCCGTGGCGCTGGTCGGTTTTCACGGCCAGACCATCCTGCACCGGCCCGAGCGGCGCTGGACCTGGCAGATCGGCGACGGCGCGCTGCTGGCGCGGCTGACCGGCATCGATGTGGTCAACGATTTCCGCAGCGCCGATGTGAAGGCGGGCGGGCAGGGCGCGCCCCTGGTGCCGCTCTATCACGCCGCCCTGGCGAAGAATTCGCAACTGGCCCGGCCATTGGCCGTGGTCAATATCGGCGGGGTCGCCAATGTCACCTATATCAGCGGCGACTTTGTGCTGGCGTTCGACACCGGCCCCGGCAATGCCCCGATTGACGACTGGATGCAGCGCCATGCGGGCGTGGCTGTGGACCGCAATGGCGATTTCGCCCGCACCGGCAAGGTCAATGATGCGGCGCTGGACAGGATGCTGGCCAACCCCTTTTTCGCGCGCACGCCGCCAAAATCCCTGGACCGGATGGATTTCGGCATGGCGGCGGTGGAGGGCCTGTCGCCTATGGACGGGGCAGCGACCTTGACCGCTTTCACGGCGGCTTCGATCGCCCGCGCCCGCGAACATTTCCCCGAACCTGCGATGACATGGATTGTCTGCGGCGGCGGGCGGCACAATGCGACGCTGATGCAGATGCTGCAGGCCCGCGTCAACGCCCAGGTGCTGAAGGCGGAAGGGGCGCGCTGGGATGGCGATGCGCTGGAGGCGGAAGCCTTCGCCTATCTGGCGATGCGGTCGCGATTGGGGCTGCCGCTGTCGCTGCCGACTACGACGGGCGTTCAGCAGCCGATGACGGGCGGGCGCTACTGGAAGGCCTAACGGGCTTTTGAAACTGGGCCACCCGCATGAAGCGGCCGGGAAGGCCGCTTTAGCGGCCTTCCCTTGGCTTCGACATCATATTGGAGACATATTCCTTCACCGTCTCCACCACATCGGCCTCGTGCTTGTCGAAGAAGTGGTTGGCGCCGTCGATCTTGTCGTAGGTGATCTTGATGCCCTTCTGGGCCGTCAGCCGGTCCACCAGCTTCTGCACATCGGCTTCCGGCACCACATTGTCCTTGGTGCCGTGCACGATCAGGCCGCTGGCGGGGCAGGGCGCCAGGAAGGCGAAGTCGTACATGCTGGCCGGCGGGGCGATGGAGACAAAGCCGGTGATCTCCGGCCGGCGCATCAGAAGCTGCATGCCGATCCAGGCGCCGAAGCTGATGCCGCAGACCCAGACATTGGACGGGTTGGGATACAGCGTGTTCATCCAGTCCAGCACCGCGGCGGCATCGCTCAGCTCGCCGGCGCCGTTATCGAACGAGCCCTGGCTGCGGCCCACGCCACGAAAATTGAAGCGCACGGTGGTGCAGCCCAGGCCGTGGAACATGTGGAATAGGTCATAGACCAACGGATTGTTCATGGTGCCGCCGAACTGGGGATGCGGATGCAGCACCAGCGCCATGGGCGCGCCGGGGTTCTTTTGCCGCTGATAGCGGGCTTCGATACGGCCGGCCGAGCCAGGCAGGATGATGTCAGGCATATACTCTTCTTTTCCCCAACGCGGTCCTCAGCAAGCGAAATACTGGGTTTTTCCGGAGTCGGGTACCGGAATAAAACCATTGTATTTCATATGCTTGCAGAGCGGCCCACTTATGCGATGCAAATACTTGACCAAACTACTCAGGAACTCTATACCCCGGCCCATCAGGCGTTTCTGACGGCTTGGCGCCCTCTCTACACCGACAGGGGGGTCGAGAAGCAAGGAAAAACGCCCGTTTGCGCGGCCCATGTAGGGCTGAGACTTTGGAAGGAACGCCAGATGCGGCTAAGCACCAAGGGACGTTATGCGGTGATGGCCATGGCCGACCTGGCCGGGAACGCCGCCGACGCACAGATGCAGGCCCGCCCGGTGGCGCTGGCCGATATCGCCGCCCGCCAGGACATTTCGCTTTCCTACCTGGAACAGCTGTTCGCCAAGCTGCGGCGCGGCGGCCTGGTGACCAGCGTGCGCGGTCCCGGCGGCGGCTATCGCCTGTCGCGGCCCAGCGGCGAGTTGCGCATTGCCGACATCATCCTGGCGGTGGACGAGCCCATCGCCGCCACCCGCTGCAAGCCCGGCGCGAGCAAGGGCTGCACCAAGACCGGGGCGCGCTGCGTCACTCATGACCTGTGGGAAGAGCTGGGCCAGCAGATTCATGTCTTCCTGTCGTCGGTCAGCCTCGCCGATGTGGTGGAGCGCCGGGTGCTGGGCCGGGCCAAGCCCTGCAACGACCTGGGCAATGAGTTGGGCAACGATATCGGCGAAAGCCTGAATGCCGTTCTGGATGGCGAAACCGTCGCGGCCGAGTAGCACATGCATTATCTGGATCATAACGCCACCTCGCCCCTGCGCCCGGAATCGCTGTCCGCGATGACCCATGCCCTGGCGGCCGGCGGCAATCCGTCTTCCATTCACGCCAATGGCCGCGCCGCGCGCGCCATCGTGGAAGAGGCGCGCGAGAAGGTTGCGGCGCTGGCCGGCGCCGATGCCGCGACCGTGATCTTCACCAGCGGCGCCACCGAATCCTGCAACCTGGCGCTGTTCGGGGCGGCGGAAGGCTCGCTGGAAGGCGAGGATTCAAGAATTACGCGGGTGTTCGTCTCCGCCATCGAGCACAAGGCGGTGCTGGCCACGGCGGAGCGGCTGGCCGAACGCTTTCCCTGGATACGCGTCGGTATCGTGCCGGTGACGGCCGATGGGATTGTAGACCTGGAAGCACTGCGCGTGGCGTTGCGCGAAGGCAAGGGCCGCGCGCTTGTCGCCGTGATGGCGGCCAACAACGAGACTGGCGTGATCCAGCCGATCGCGGAAGTCTCCCGGCTGGCGCGGGAAGCGGGCGCGCTGCTGCTGGTGGATGCCGTGCCGGCGGCCGGCAAGACGGTGCTGGATTTCGCGCTGTGCGATTACATGGTGCTGTCGGCGCACAAGATCGGCGGGCCGCAAGGCAGCGGCGCCCTGCTGGTGCGTGAGGACGCGCCGCTGCGGCCGCAACTGGTGGGCGGCGGCCAGCAAAAGGGCCTGCGCGCCGGCACCGAAAATCTTTCCGGCATCGCCGGCTTCGGCGCCGCGGCGCATGCCCTGGCCGATGGCGAGGGCGAACGCGCCCGCATCGCCCATCTGCGCGATCATTTCGAGGCGGCGCTGAAACAGGCGGCGCCTGAAGCTGTTATCTTTGGTGTAGACCGTTTGTGCAGCACATCATGTTTCGCCATTCCGGGCCTCACGGCGGAAACCGCCCTGATGGGGCTGGACCTGGACGGTGTGATGATGAGTTCCGGCGCCACCTGTTCCAGCGGCAAGGTCACGGTCAGCCATGTCCTGACCGCGATGGGGATTGAAGAGGCGCTGGCGGCGGGCGCCTTGCGCTGCAGTTTCGGCTGGTCGTCCACCATGGCGGACGTGCATGCCGCCATCGCCTCGCTCACCAAGCTGCGCGAGCGCGTGCGGGCAAAGGTGGCCGCATGAGCATCGCCGCCGAAACCAAACAGCAGGTCGCCGATATCGGCGACAAGTACAAATACGGCTTCGTCACCGACATCGAAATGGAGCGCGCGCCCAAGGGCCTGTCGGAAGATACGGTGCGCTATATTTCCGCCAAGAAAAGCGAGCCGGCGTGGATGCTGGAATGGCGGCTGGGCGCGTTCAAGCGCTGGGGCGCGATGCGCGAGCCGACATGGGCGCGGGTGCATTATCCCAAAATTGATTACCAGGCCGCCTATTACTATGCCGCGCCCAAGAACACGCCGCTGAAACAGTCGCTGGACGAGGTGGACCCCAAGCTGCTGGAAACCTACAAGAAGCTGGGCATTCCGCTGCATGAGCAGATGGCGCTGGCCGGGGTGGCGGTGGATGCGGTGTTCGACAGCGTTTCGGTCGCCACCACCTTCAAGGACAAGCTGAACGAGGCGGGGGTGATCTTCTGCCCGATCAGCGAGGCGATCCGCGACTATCCCGAGCTGGTGAAGAAATATCTCGGCAGCGTGGTGCCGGTGACGGACAATTTCTTCGCCACCCTGAATGCGGCGGTGTTCTCCGACGGCACTTTTGTCTATGTGCCCAAGGGCGTGCGCTGCCCGATGGAACTGTCCACCTATTTCCGCATCAATGCCTCGGAGACGGGCCAGTTCGAACGCACCCTGATAATCGCCGACGAAGGCTCCTATGTCAGTTATCTGGAAGGCTGCACCGCGCCCAAGCGTGACGAGAACCAGCTTCACGCTGCCGTGGTGGAACTGGTGGCGCTGGACAATGCCGAGATCAAATATTCCACGGTGCAGAACTGGTATCCGGGCGACGAGAACGGGCTGGGCGGCATCTTCAACTTCGTCACCAAGCGCGGCGACTGCCGTGGCCGCAAGTCCAAGATTTCCTGGACCCAGGTGGAAACCGGCTCGGCCATCACCTGGAAATATCCCAGCTGCATCCTGCGCGGTGACGACAGCGTGGGCGAGTTCTATTCCATCGCCATCGCCAACCATTTCCAGCAGGCCGATACCGGCACCAAGATGATCCATATCGGCGCCAATACCAAGTCGCGCATCATCTCCAAGGGCATTTCGGCGGGCAAGGCACAGAACACCTACCGTGGCCTGGTGTCGGTTTATGGAAAGGCGAAGAACGCGCGCAACTATACCCAGTGCGACTCGCTCTTGATCGGCGGGGACTGCGGCGCCCATACCGTGCCCTATATCGAAAGCCGCAATCCGACCGCGCGCATCGAACACGAAGCGACCACGTCCAAGATCGCCGAGGACCAGTTGTTCTACTGCCTGGCGCGCGGCATTCCGCAGGACGAGGCGGTCAGCCTGATCGTCAACGGCTTCTGCAAGGAAGTGCTGCAGCAGTTGCCGATGGAATTCGCGGTCGAGGCGCAGAAACTGGTGGGCATTTCTCTGGAGGGCTCCGTCGGATGAAGCCCACTCCCATGTCATGGCCCGCAAATGCGGGCCACCCAGGTGATACATCGCCGGCGAATGCCGTCCGGATACAATTTGTTTTGGAAATGAACAGTAATGCTTGAGATCAAGAACCTGCATGTCAGCGTCGGCGACAAGCCGATCCTCAAGGGCCTGACGCTTTCCATCCAGCCCGGCCAGGTCCATGCCATCATGGGCCCCAACGGTTCGGGCAAGTCCACGCTGTCCTATGTGCTGGCGGGCCGCGCCGGTTACGACATCACCGAAGGCTCCATCACCTATAACGGCGAGGATCTGACGGCGCTGGCCCCGGAAGAACGCGCCGCCAAGGGCGTGTTCCTGGCGATGCAGTATCCGGTGGAGATTCCCGGCGTCACCACCATGACCTTCCTGAAGACGGCGCTGAACTCGCAGCGCCGGGCGCGCGGCGAAAGCGATCTGGATGCCATCGGCGTCTTGAAGCTGGTGCGCGCCAAGGCCAAGACGCTGAATGTGTCGGAAGAGATGCTGAAGCGCGCCTTGAATGTGGGCTTTTCCGGCGGCGAGAAGAAGCGGCTGGAAATCCTGCAGATGGCGATCTTCGAGCCCAAGCTGGCGATCCTGGATGAAACCGATTCCGGCCTGGACATCGACGCCCTGCGGCTGGTGGCGGAAGGCGTCAACACCCTGCGCGATCCCGCGCGCGCCATGCTGGTGATTACCCATTACCAGCGCCTGCTGGATTACATCGTGCCCGACCGCATCCATGTGCTGGCCAGGGGCCGCATCGTGGCGGAAGGCGGCAAGGAACTGGCGCTGGAACTGGAAGCCAGGGGTTATGAGCATATCCTGAAGGACGTGGCATGACCGCCGCCAACCTGATCCGTGGCCTGCCGGAAGCGCGCCGCAACGAGGCGGCGGCGCTGTTTCGCGCCCGCGGCGTGCCGCATCGCCGTATCGAGGACTGGAAATACACCGACCTGCGCGCCGCGCTGGGCGAGGCGGGCGTGGGCGCGGTGGTGGCCCAGTGGCTGGTCGCCAACCTGCCGGCCGGTGTCGAGATGTTTGATCTTTCGCAGGCCAACCCGCCAGAGTGGGTGAGCGCCCATCTCGGCCATGCCACCGGCAATGTGATGAGCGCCGCCTCGCTGGCGCTGTCCGCAGGCGGCGTGGCGTTGCGGGTGCCCAAGGGTATGGCGATTGCCGATCCCCTGAAACTCGACTTCACCGGCACGGGCCATGTCCGCGCCTTGCTGGTGCTGGAAGAAAGCGCCTCGCTGACCCTGGTCGAAAGCGCGGCGGTGTCCGAATTCCGCAATGCCGGGCTTGAGATCGTGCTGGGCGAGAATGCCGGGCTGGATCATGTGCGGCTGTCGCCCGCCGATGCCGAAGCGGTGCTGGTGGAGGAAGTGAATGTCCGCCTGGCCGCCAATGCCCGCTACCGCGCCCATTATGCCGCGTTCGGCGGCAAACTATCGCGCATGGAAGTGGAAATCGCGCTGGAAGGCGCGGGTGCGCAGGCGCATCTGTCGGGCGTGTCGGTGCTGGACGGCAAGCGCCACAGCGACGTCACCACCCATGTCACCCATGCGGCCGGCAACACCCGCAGCACGCAACTGTTCAAGCATGTCGCCGCCGGCCAGGCGCGCGCCGTCTATCAGGGCAAGGTGACGGTGGCCAAGGGCGCCAATGGCAGCGACAGCAACCAGTCGGCCAAGGCGTTGCTGCTGGGCGAGAATGCCGAGGCCGACCTCAAGCCCGAACTGGAAATCTTCGCCGATGACGTGAAGTGCGCCCATGGCGCGGCGGTCGGCGACCTGGATGCGGAATCGCTGTTTTACCTGCGGGCCCGCGGCATCCCGGAGGCCGAGGCGCGGGGCCTGCTGCTGCACGCCTTCCTGGAAGACGCGGTGGCCGAGATCGCCGATACCGACCAGCGCGAGTTGGTGCGCGTGGAACTGCTGACAGCCCTGAAGGCCATCGCATGAACGCACCCGCTAACATCAAGATATTCGACGCCGAAAGGGCCCGCGCGGATTTCGAAATCCTGTCGCGCCAGGTCTATGGCAAGCCGCTGGTCTATCTCGACAGCGGGGCTTCGGCCCAGAAGCCCAGGATCGTGCTGGACACGATGCGCGATTTCGCCGCCAGCGAATATGCCAATGTCCATCGCGGCGTGCATTTCCTCTCCGCCGCCGCCACCGACCGCTATGAAGCGGCCCGCCGCACGGTGCAGAAATTCCTCAGTGCCGCCCGCGAGGACGAGATCGTCTTCACCAAGGGCGGCACCGAGGCGATCAACCTGGTGTCCTATTCCTTTCTCGCGCCCGCCCTCCAGCCGGGTGACGAGATCGTGTTGTCGGTGATGGAGCATCACTCCAACATCGTGCCCTGGCATTTCCTGCGCGAACGCCAGGGCGCGGTGCTGCGCTGGGTCGATGTGCGCGATGACGGCAGCCTGGACATCGAGGCGCTGGACGCGGCCATCGGGCCGAAAACCAAACTCGTCGCCATCACCCATATGTCCAATGTTCTGGGGACGGTGACGCCGCTGAAAGATATTGTCGCCCGCGCCCATGCCAAGGGCGTGCCGGTGCTGGCCGACGGCTGCCAGGGCGCGGTCCATGCGGTCGTGGATGTGCAGGCGCTGGACATAGACTTTTATGCCATCACCGGCCACAAGCTCTACGGCCCCACCGGCATCGGCGCGCTCTATGCCAAGCGGGCGCATCTGAAGAAGATGCGCCCCTTCAATGGCGGCGGCGAGATGATCCGCGAAGTCTCCCAGGACCGCGTCAGCTATGCCGACCCGCCGGCCCGCTTCGAGGCCGGCACCCCGCCGATCGTGGAAAGCGTCGGCCTGGCCGCCGCCCTGGATTACCTGTCCGGCTTCGACCGCGCTGCCGTCGCCGCCCATGAACACGACCTGCTGGCCTATGCCCGCGAACAGGTCGGCCAGTTCAACTGGCTGCGCGTCATCGGCGACGCCCCCGGCAAAGGCGCAATCCTGTCATTCGAGGCCGAGGGGATGCATGCCCACGACCTCGCCACCATATTGGACAGGGAAGGCGTGGCGGTTCGCGCCGGGCATCACTGCGCCCAGCCGCTGATGGAGCGGTTCGGGGTGGCGAGCACGACCCGGGCCAGCTTCGCGATGTACAACACGCGCGCCGATGTGGATGCGCTGATTGCGGGCCTGGCCAAGGCGCGCGGGATACTGATGTGATGGATAACGCACTTCGGGAACTGTACCAGGAGGTAATCCTCGATCATTCGCGCCATCCGCGCCATTACGGTGCCATGGACGGCGCCAGCCACAAGGCGGAAGGCTACAATCCGCTGTGCGGCGACCGGGTCACGGTCTATCTGCAACTGGGCGCGGACGGCCGCGTCGCCGACATCAGGTTCGAGGGCAAGGGCTGCGCCATCAGCCAGGCCTCGGCCTCGATGATGACCGACATGCTGAAAGGCCGTTCGCAGGCGGAAGCCGAAAAGCTGATGCAGGGCTTCCTGCATCTGGTGAAGGGCGAGGACGCCAGCGATCTGTCGGAAGACGACCGCGAGACCCTGGAAGTGATGGGCGGGATCAGCGCGTTCCCCATGCGGGTGAAATGCGCCACCCTGGCCTGGCATACTTTTAAAAATGCGGTGGAGGAGGGCGCGACATGAGCGAGCCCCAGTCATCCGCGCTGACCGAAATGGAGTTGAGCGACTTCACCACCAGGCTGGTGGACGCGCTGAAGACCGTCTACGACCCGGAAATCCCGGTTGATATCTATGAACTCGGCCTTATCTACAAAGTGGATGTCGCCGACAACAAGGATGTCGTGGTGGACATGACCCTGACGGCGCCCAATTGCCCGGTGGCGGGCGAGATGCCCGGCAACGTCAAGGCGGCGCTGGAACTGGTGGGCGGCATCGGCGAAGTGACGGTCAACATGACCTTCGATCCGCCCTGGACGCCGGAGCGGATGAGCGAAGAAGCCAAACTCGAACTGAACATGTTCTGAGGCACGATGGAAACCCCCACGCCCGACAACAAGGTCCCCACACCCCGTCCGAGACGAGAGCGCCCCAAGCCGGTCAAGCTCAGCGATGCCGCCGCCGCGCGCATTTCCCACATCATGGCGAACGCGCCCGGCCAGTATCAGGGCGTGCGCGTCGGCGTCACCAATGGCGGCTGCGCCGGCATGAGCTACACCATGGATTACGCCTCGGAAGCCAAGCCCTTCGAGGAAGTGATGGAAGACCGCGGCGTCAAGATCTTCATCGATCCCAAGGCCATCCTGTTCCTGATCGGCACCGAACTGGATTTCGTGCAGGAAAAACTGGGCGCGCGCTTCGTGTTCAACAATCCGAATCAAACAAGCGCTTGCGGCTGCGGCGAAAGCGTCGCGATCACCCCCGCCCAGGCCTAGGGCCTGTACGCAATTGAAATTCAAAGTAAAACTGTCATGGCCCGCGACTGCGGGCCACCCAGGTGACGCAGACTCCCATGCCGAAATTGTATGCGCACCAACTGGGTGGCCCGCTCTCGGCGGGCCATGACAAGTTGTGATTTAACCGCCGGCAATTGAGTCCGAACTCTAAGCGGCTGAGGTTTCCAGCGCAGCCATACGCGCATCGTTCTGGGCGATCACCAGGTTGCGGCCGTTGCGCTTGGCGCCGTACAGGCAGGCGTCGGCGCGGCGCACCACCGCCTCGACCGCTTCGCCGGGGGCGAACTGCGACACGCCGATGGAGATGGTGATGGCGCCCAGCACATCGCCGGTGGACTTCTTCACCAGCTTCTTGGTCTCGACCGTCTGGCGGATCTGCTCGGCGACATGGGCCGCGTCCTTCAGGCCGCTGCCGCGCAGCAGCACCGCGAATTCCTCGCCGCCATAGCGCGCCGCGGTGTCGCGGCCCTTGACGTTTTCCGACAGGCAGGCCGCCACCAGGCGCAGCACCTGGTCGCCGGTCTGGTGACCCCAGTTGTCGTTGAATTTCTTGAAGTGATCGATGTCGCAGATCAGCAGCGACACCGCTTCGCCGCCCAAAGCGGCCTCGGCGGCGGCGGCGGCGGCATCGTCGAACGCCTTGCGGTTGGCGATGTTGGTCAGGGGATCGGTGAGGCTTTCCTTGCGCACATCGGCCAGCTTGGTGCGCAGTTCGTCCACCTTCTGCGAGGAGGCCTGCAGTTCGCCTTCCAGGCTCTTGGCGCGCTGTTCCATGGCGCGGGTGGCCGAAATCAATCCATCCACCAGCCGGCGCAAATCCGCCGGGGTGCGGCCCTGGTCCAGGTTGGCGCCCAGCTCGCCGGTGGCGGCGGTCAGCGCATGCTTGTAGTCGGCGGTGTCCTTGCCGGCCGCTTCCAGCCTACCCAGCACATCGTCGATCACCTTGCTCATGCCGCCGCCGACATTTTCCATGGCGACCGCCGCGCGCGCGCCCGACAGGCAGCGCAGGCGCAGGTCGGACAGCAGTTCGGGCGTAAGGGGAATCTTGGCGTTGATGGCGGCGCTCATCGCCTGGGTGATGGCGGTGTTTTCGCCCGAGGCATAGGCATAGAACAGTTCGAAATTGTCAGGCGTGGCGATGACGCCGGCGCCGCCCATCAGGGCAAGGGCGGTCTTGGCAAAGGCCTGTTCGCGATCCGGCTTGAACACGTAAAATCCCCGTCAGCCCCCAGGAAGTTCCCGGGTTCCCCTTGGCGAACACTGCGCGCGCCTCCCGTAAAAAAGCGTTAAGCGCGGCGGTTTTGCAACCGCAAAATGCGGGAATTGCGGCTTTGACCGGCCGATCCAAGCCGGCCGGCCATCAGTCGGCCATCAATCGGTCTGGGGTTCCGGCTTCTTGACCGGGACCGGACGGAACAGGAAAGCGGGAAGCTGGCTGTGATCCACCGCTTCGGGCCGGGCCGCCTGCTCATTGTGCTGGCGCTGGCTGCCGCGCTTTTCGCGGCTCTCGTGACGCGGTTCATGGCGCGAGGGACGCGGCTCCTGCCGTGCTTCCTGTCGTGATTCTGGGCGCGGCTGGCGTTCGGCGCGGGGCGCTTCGGCAACCGGCTGTGGCGCTTCGGCCGGGGCGGCGGCGGTTTCCACCGGCTCCATGCTGGCGACCTGGTCGTGGAATTTTCCGCCCGGCGGACGGCGATCGCGCTGCTTGCCGTCACGGCCGCCGCGTTCACGGCCACGGCCGCCGCCCTTGCCGCCGCCTGGGCCGCCGCGATGGTCGTCGCGGCGCGGGCGGGTTTCCTCGCGGACTTCGATGTCCATCATTTCGCGGCGCGCCAGCTTCTGGCCGGTGATCTTCTCGATCGCTTCCAGGTATTTCGCGTCGCGATGGGTGGCCAGCATGAAGGCGGCGCCGCTGCGGCCGGCGCGGCCGGTGCGGCCGATGCGGTGGACATAATCGTCGGCATGGATCGGCACGTCGAAATTGAAGACATGGCTGACCGCCGGCACGTCCAGGCCGCGTGCCGCCACATCAGACGCCACCAGGATCTTCAATTCCCCGGCGCGGAAACGCTCAAGCGTGCGGGTGCGCAGGCTCTGGTCCAGGTCGCCATGGATCGGCGCGGCATCGAAGCCGTGCTTGACCAGGCTCTTGGCCACCACATCGACATCGCGCTTGCGGTTGCAGAAGACGATGGCGTTGTTGAGGGTCGGCTCGGCCTCGCGGATCAGGCGGCGCAGCGCCTCGCGCTTGGCCCAGTCATTGGCGGGAACCTCCACCACCTGCTGGGTGATGTTGGTCGCCGTGGTGGCGGGGCGCGAGACTTCGATGCGCGCCGGATTGCTGAGGAACTGGTCGGTCAGGCGCTGGATTTCCGGCGGCATGGTGGCCGAGTAGAACAGGGTCTGGCGGGTGAAAGGCAGCTTCCTGCAGATTTCCTCGACATCGGGAATGAAACCCATGTCCAGCATGCGGTCGGCTTCGTCGATCACCAGGATATTGACCTGGGACAGCAGGATGCGGCCACGGCCGAAATGATCCATCAGCCGGCCCGGCGTGGCGATCAGCACGTCCACGCCGCGATCCAGCTTCTTGATCTGTTCGTCCATGGCGGTGCCGCCGATCAGCAGCGCATGGGTCAGCTTGGTGTATTTGCTGTAGCGGTCGAAGCTTTCCGACACCTGGTCGGCCAGTTCGCGGGTGGGCTCCAGCACCAGGGCGCGCGGCATGCGGGCCTTGGCGCGGCCCCTTGCCAGCATCTCGATCATGGGCAGGGTGAAGCTGGCGGTCTTGCCGGTGCCGGTCTGGGCAATGCCGATCACATCGCGCCGCTGCAAAGCGAGCGGAATGGTCTTGGCCTGGATGGGGGTGGGGGTGGTGTAGCCCGAGTCCGCCACGGCCTTGAGGATGTCCTCGGAAAGTCCCAACGCATCGAAACCCGGCAAGACTTCGGCGGCGGGCGCATCGGGGATCACGGCGGGGGTAGAAGCATCAACAGTTTCAATAGCTTCTATGGTTCCGGCTTCCGCGCCGGAGATCGTCACACTGGTCGTAGCACGCTCCTGAAAAGGGGCGCTCGGTGTGGCGCCCGAACCGGACCTGCCCATATTGGCGGCCGACTCTTATCGCACCGCAAAATAGGGGTATTCTCCGGAAAAGCAAGGTGCCAGGGTTATTTCGCGGCTGCTCGCGATCAGAGATCGAGTTCCAGCCCCATGTCCACGCTGGAGGAATTGTAGTTGGCGCTGCATTTGATGCCGAATCCGTTGCAGACCGGCACGTCGATGTCCTCGTGGAACCAGCGGTACATGCCGGTCAGCCGCGAGCCCTCGCTGAGCGGCACGCTCAAGCCGGCCATGGCGTTATAGGCAAAGCGCCATTTGTCGTCGTGGATGGTGGGGAAGGACGCGCCGGCGATAGTGTTGACCCCGGCTTCGTTCCACGCATAGCCCAGACCGGCGCCGATGAAAGGATGGATGCCGATGTCGCCGACCGGCAGGTTCCAATAGGCGTTCAGCATCGGCGCGAAGGTTTGCGTATAGCCGCCGATCTTTCCGCTGACGCCATTGACGGACCCATCCGACAGGGACTGGTTGCGGTAAAGCAGTTCCAGTTCGGTCTTGAAGCCATAGGGCAGCCGCCAGCCCCAATAGAGCGATGCGCCGCCGCCCACGTCGGAATTGACCTTGCCGGAGGCCGCTGCCGTCTTGGTGGCGGCGTGCACGCCGATCGTGTTGTCGAAAGCCAGGCTGCCCCGCAGGCCGGTAAAGCTGTTGGAGGCCGATTTGCTGTCCGAATAATCTTGCGCGTCTTGTGCCGATGCCGCCGTCGTGGCGCAGGCCAAAATGGCGATCACTGGATAAAGCCGCATCGCAAATGTCCCCTTCAATATGTAGGGGAACCTGCTGCCCGCATGGTTAATGTCGAGTTAATCAAACGGCAATCTGGCTGTCATCGACAAAATACAAGCCGTCAGCTGGAAGTTGCAGGCGTGCTGCTGCTGTTGCTGGTGCTAAACAGCAGCAGCCCGGCCACCGTCGCCACCACGGCGGCGCCGATCAGATAGGGCGCTTCATTGATGGTGGCCTGTTTGACTCCCGCCGGTTTGCCCGGCGGCAAGGGCGGTTCGGCGGCGGCGGGCAGCGACATAGCAATCAGCGCAAGCAGGGCGGCGGTTTTGACCATGCGCTATTGTTTGATGTCGGCGCCTGCTTGTCCAGTTCGGTGTGCCGGAACTTTGCGATAGGCTTCCTGCGAAGGGAGAGCCTGAAACAAATGTTTCGCATTTGGGGCGTCGCGGCGCTTGCGGTCGGCATCTGGCTGTTGTCGGCCTATGGCCAGTACCGGCCCCGGCCGCTGGGACTGGATGCGCCCGCCACGGAATTTTCCGCCGCCCGCGCCGACGCTATGCTGGCGCGGGTGCTGGGTCCGCAGGTTCCGCATCCGGTGGGCAGCGCCGAGGCCGCGGCGGTGCGCGGACGCATCCTGAACGCGCTGGCGGCGATGGGCGTCGCGGCGCGCACCCAAAGCGCCATGAGCTGTTTCAGCCAGCCGCGCTGGGGCGCCATCGCGTGCGGAACGGTGACCGACATCGTCGCGGATGTGCTGCCGGGCACAGGCGGCCAGGTGCTGCTGATGGCGCATACCGATTCGGTTCCGGCGGGGCCCGGCGCCTGCGATGACGGCTGCGGCACCGCCACCCTGCTGGAAACGATCCGCGCCCTGAAAGCACGGGCGCCGCAACCCGGCCATCCCGTCACCGTCCTGTTCACCGATGGCGAGGAAGGCGGCATGCTGGGCGCGGCCGCCTGGCTGCGTGCGCCGCATGCGCCGGTCGGCGCGGCGATCAACATCGAGGCGCGGGGCAATCGCGGCCCCAGCTTCCTGTTCCAGACCAGCCCCGGCGATGCGCGGCTGATCGATCTCTATGCCGCCAGCGTCGCGCATTACGCGACCTCGTCGCTCTATGCCGAAATCTACAAGGTGCTGCCCAACGATACCGATCTTTCGCCTTTCCTGCAGGCGGGCGTCACCGGCTACAATTTCGCCGTGGTGGGCAATGTCGCGCAGTATCACTCCGGGCTGGACCGCCGCGAGAATATCGAGCCCGCCAGCCTGCAGCAGTATGGCGAAAGCGTGCTGGGCCTGGCCGCCGGCCTGCGCCAGGCCGATTTCGCGCAACTGAAAAGCGGTAACGCCATCTATCTGGATGTGCTGGGCCGCTGGCTGCCGCGCCTGCCGGCAAGCTGGGCGTTGCCCTTGTCCCTTCTGGCCTTTGTGCTGGTCGCGCTGGCCGGGCTGCTGGGCCGGCGTCAAAGCCGTGCGCCGCAACGGCCGCTGGTCAAGGCGCTGATGCCGCCGCTGCTGCTGGCGGGATGCCTGGGGATGGGCTTTCTGCTGCACGCCATCGCGGCCTGGGTTTGCGGCAGTCCCGATCCGTCCTTTGCCTTTCCCGTCTGCCTGCGCTGGTCGCTGGCCTTCGGGGTCTTCGCCGTGGCCCTGGTAGCGGCGCGCGGGGCAGGGGCCATTGCCTGCTGGCTGTGGATGGCGGGGCTGGCCGTTGTCACGGCCGCCTATGCGCCGGGGCTCAGCCCCTATTTCCTGTTTCCGTCGCTGGTTGCGGGACCGTTGCTGCTCGTGACCTCATACGGCGGGCGCGGCACGGCCCTGATGATCGCGGCGCTTGCGGGCCTGTTGCCGTGGATCGGGCTGACGGCGGGCCTGGAAGCGGTCATGGGCCTGATGATGCATCCCCTGTTCACCGTCACCGCCGCGTTCGGCCTTGTGATGCTGCTGCCCTTGCTGGCGCCGGCGCGCGGTGCGGCCTGGAATCTTTCGCTGGCGGTTTCGCTGATCGCGGCGCTGGGCCTGGCGGTGGCGGCGGGTTTTCAACCGGCCTACAGCAAGGCCGCGCCCCAGCGCCTGAACCTTCTGTATCTGGAACAGGATGAAAAGGCCTGGTGGCTGGCCGATCCGTCCTGGGAAAAGGCCAGCCTGGCGGCGTACCTGCCGGCCGGCCTGCGGGCCGCCGCGCCCTTCTCGGCCATGCCGATGCAGATGGCAGAGACGGGCTTTGCCGCCCCCGCCGGCGCCGCGCGCTTCCCCGCGCCCTCGGCAAGCGTGGCGCGCACCGGCGATATCGTGACCCTGGACATCAAGGCGTCGGGGCAGGGGATCGAACTGGATGTGCCCAGGGCTGCGGCGCTTGAATCCGTCACTATTGGCGGTGTCACCCGGCCAGCGCCGCCGGGTCAGGGGCTTTTCATCGCCTGCTGGACTCCGGACTGCACCCAGGCGCGCGTGACCCTGCGGCTGGCGTCGAAAGCGCCCGTATCCCTGCTGCTGAAAGACATTCGCCCCGGCCTGCCGCAAGGCGGCGCCAGGCTGCAGGCGGCGCGCCCCGCCGAAGCCACGACATCCCAGAGCGGCGACCGCACCGTATTGGCGGCGACGATTTCCGTGCCAGGCCGTTAAACGTCAATCGCCTCTGCCGCGAACTCGGCATTCTTCTGGATGAACTGGAAGCGCAATTCCGGCTTCTTGCCCATCAGGCGCTCGAACAGGTTCTCGGTGGAGCCGGCATCGCCATCGGGGATATGCACCTGCAGCAGGGTGCGATGGCCCGGCCGCATGGTGGTTTCCTTCAACTGCGCCGGCATCATCTCGCCCAGGCCCTTGAAGCGCGAGACTTCGACCTTGGCGTTGCTGCGGAATTCCGTCTTCAGGATGCGCTCGCGGTCGGCATCGTCGCGGGCATAAACGGTCTTGCCGCCCTGGGTCAGGCGATAGAGCGGCGGCATGGCGAGGTAAAGCTTCTTGTCCGCGATCAGTCCCGGCATCTCGCGATAGAAGAAGGTCAGCAGCAGGGATGCGATATGCGCCCCGTCGACATCGGCATCGGTCATGATGATGATGCGGTCATAGCGCAGGTCGCTATCGCTGTATTTCGCGCCGGTGCCGCAGCCCAGCGCCAGCACCAGGTCATTCAGTTCCTGGTTCATCTGCAGCTTGCCCGCCGCCGCCGAAGCGACGTTCAGAATCTTGCCGCGCAGGGGCAGGATCGCCTGGGTGGTGCGGTCGCGCGCCTGTTTGGCGCTGCCGCCGGCGCTGTCGCCTTCGACCAGGAAAATCTCGGTGCCTTCCGACGCGCTTCTGGAACAGTCGGCCAGCTTGCCGGGCAGGCGCAGCTTGCGGGTGGCGGACTGGCGCTTGGTTTCCTTTTCCTGGCGCTTCTTCAGCCGGTCCTCGGCGCAGTCGATGACGAAGTCCAGCAGCCTGGAGGCGTCATTGGGGCTTTCCGCCAGCCAGTGGTCGAAATGATCGCGCATCACGGTCTCGACCAGGCGCTGGGCGTCGGGCGATGACAGTTTGTCCTTGGTCTGGCCCTGGAATTCCGGTTCGCGGATGAAGACCGACAGCACGGCGCAGGCGCTGTCCATCACGTCGTCGGCGGCGATCAGCGCGGTCTTGCGGTTGTTGACGCGTTCTCCGTGCGCACGAAGCGCCTTGGTCAGGGCATTGCGCAGGCCCTGTTCATGGGTGCCGCCCTGGGGGGTGGGAATGGTGTTGCAATAGCTGCGGATGAAGGCGTCGCGCGAAGGCGCCCAGGTGACGGCCCATTCCACCGCACCGCGACCATCTTTATTTTCCGTCTTGCCGGAGAATTCGCGCGGCGTCACGGTGGTCGCCTTGCCGATCTCGCCGCGCAGGAAGTCCAGCAGCCCGCCGGGGAATTTCAGCACATCCTCGGCCGGGGTTTCGTCCTTTATCAGCGCGGGATCGCAGGACCAGCGGATTTCCACGCCCCGGAACAGATAGGCCTTGGACTTGGCCATGCGGTGCAGCCGCGCCGGCGAGAACTGGATATCGCCGAAGATCTTTTCATCGGGCTTGAACGACACGATGGTGCCGCGCCGGTTGGCCGCGCCCAGGTCCTTGAGTTTGCCCACCGCATGGCCGCGCTCGAACCGCATTTTCCAGGCATGGCGGTCGCGCGCCACTTCCACTTCCAGCCATTCCGACAAAGCGTTGACCACCGACGAGCCCACGCCATGCAGGCCGCCGGAGGTCTCATAGGCCTTGCCGTCGAACTTTCCGCCGGCATGCAGCGTGGTCATGATGACTTCCAGCGCCGACTTGTTCTTGAACTTGGGATGCGGGTCCACCGGGATGCCGCGGCCGTTGTCGCGCACCACCAGCACATTGCCGGCGCGCAGTTCCAGCGCGATGGTGGTGGCATGGCCCGCCACCGCTTCGTCCATGGCATTGTCGATGATTTCGGCGGCCAGGTGATGCAGCGCGTTGAGGTCGGTGCCGCCGATATACATGCCGGGGCGGCGGCGCACCGGCTCCAGCCCCTCCAGCACTTCGATGTCCTTGGCGGTATAGGCCTTGGAAGCGGATTTCGCGGCGTCGTCAAACAGGTCGGGATTGCTTTTTGCCATGATGATCTAGGTGAACAGAGGTGCGTGGAAGCGCGCGAATCGCGCGCGGATCGCCGTAGTTTTACGGTTTCTCAACCCTGAAAAGCGAGCCAAAAGGCGCATATCCGCAAAACCCGCAAGCCTCAGCAATTGTTAAGACGGCCCGCGTCATAATGGCGTGTGGGCATAGCAGGCATTTTCGAGGCAGAGCGTGTCTTTTTTGCGTCCCGTCGAGCCGGTCGAGCCGCGCGTCCTCAAGGCGCAGCTGGCGCTTGCCGCCAGATGCGCGCAGAACACCCGCATCACATCGCCGGTCTGGGCGGCCGTGGTGGCTTTCTTCTGCTCCAACGGCGTTTTCGGGCATGTCTCCGCCGCGCATACGGTCTTCCTGCCGCTGGCGGTGACGGTGGCGCTCGGCGCGGGCGCGCTGATCGCCTCGGCCTATGAACGCTACAGCGACCAGCAGGACGATGTGGAATCCTGGTTTCACTGTTTTGTGACGGCGCAATGCGCGGGCAGCGCCGCCTGGGGCCTGATGGCCTGGCTGTGCTGGGAACCGGGCAATGCCCTGAACCATCTGTTCCTGGCGGCCTGCGTGATGGCGGTGATCGCCGGCCTGGTGGTGGCGCGGGGCAGCAACATGACCATGTATGTCGCCAACCTGCTGCCGATTTCGCTGATGACATCGCTGCGCTTCCTGCTGGGTGGCTCGCTGGCCGATATCGCGGTCGGCGTCCTGGCGCCGTTCATCGCCTTGCAGATGTGGTACACGGGCCGCCCGCTGGTGCTGCGCATGGCCGAGGATTCGCGCCTGCGCTTCAAGGTCGAGGACCTGGCGCGCGAACTGGAAGAGACCCGCGACGACGCCCTGAGGAAGCGTTTCGAGGCCGAGACCGCCAATGCCTCCAAGACCGCCTTCCTCGCCAATATGAGCCATGAATTGCGCACGCCCTTGAACGCCATCCTGGGCTTTTCGGAAATCATCGGCCAGGAATGTTTCGGGCCGGTGGGCAATGACCGCTACCGCGACTATGCCGGCGATATCCATTCCTCCGGCGCGCATCTGCTGTCGCTGATCAACGATCTGCTGGACGTCGCCAAGATCGAGGCCGGCCGCATGGATATCGCGCCGCATCCGCTGGAAGCGGCGCGCACCTTCGACATCGCGCTGAAGCTGGTCGGCACCAAGGCGCGCGAGAAGGGCCAGACCCTGGCGATCGCGGTGGACGAGAACGCCCCGCCGCTCTATGCCGACGAGCGCGCGGTCAAGCAGATACTGATCAACCTGGTTTCCAATGCGGTGAAGTTCACCCCCCAGGGCGGACGCATCGACGTGGTCGCCGGCCGCGCCGCCAGCGGCGATTTCCAGATCATGGTGCGCGACAACGGCCCCGGCATCCCGCGCGAGAAACTGGACAATATCTTCGAGCCCTTCAGCCAGGTGGACAACCGCTTCGACCGCCAGGCGGGCGGCACGGGTCTGGGCCTGGCGCTGGTGCGCGGCCTGGCCGAACTGCATGGCGGCCGCGCCTGGCTGGAAAGCGAATATGGCCGGGGGTGCGCGGCCTTCGTGATCCTGCCGGTGAAGCAGCCGCAGGCGGTCAGCGCGGTGGCGTAAGCCATGCCGCGGCACGGAAAGGTCGGGCAGGGTATCGCGGTTGCAATCCTGTCTACATTCGTCTGGGTGGCGATCTGGGCGTTCAGCCTGCATCTGAAGCACATGCAGGTGCTTCTGCTGGGGATGGCGGTCATCCTGTATTTTATCCCTGGATCTTTGAGCTATGCCGGTTCCTTCATCGCGGTGCGGTTGCTCGAGGGCCTATTTTCCGCACGCGGCGGAATCGTGCAAATTCTCCTGGCCGGCTGCCTTCCGGCCGCCGTGCCGATGATGCTGATGCGCCATGACGCCGATATGTGGCAATACGCTGCCGGCATGCTGCCGGGCGGTTTGTCAGGCGCTGCGATCGCCTTCTGGCCGCAGAAGCCGGAAGACGTCGGCGAACGGATCGAGCCGGTCTTCTAGCCGGACCAACAAAAAAGGCGCGGCAACTGCCGCGCCTTCCTCGTTTCGACCGGCTGGAAATCAGACCGAATAGTACATCTTGAATTCGATCGGATGCGGCGTGTGCTCGAAGGCGTACACGTCTTCATACTTGAGGTCGATATAGGACTCGATGAAGTCCTCGTTGAACACGCCGCCCTTGGTCAGGAACGCGTGGTCGGCCTTCAGGCTGTCCAGGGCTTCGCGCAGCGAACCGCAGACCTGGGGCACCTTGGCCAGTTCTTCCGGCGGCAGGGCATAGAGATCCTTGTCCATCGGACCACCCGGATGGATCTTGTTCTCGATGCCGTCCAGGCCGGCCATCAGCATGGCGGCATAGGCGAGATAGGGGTTGGCGCCCGCGTCGGGGAAACGAACCTCGACGCGCTTGCCGTAAGGCGAGGACGAGAAGGGGATGCGGCAGGAGGCCGAGCGGTTGCGGGCCGAATAGGCCAGCAGCACCGGGGCCTCGAAGCCGGGGATCAGGCGCTTGTAGCTGTTGGTCAGCGGGTTGGTGAAGGCATTCAGCGCCTTGGCATGCTTGATGATGCCGCCGATGTAATACAGGCAGGTGTCCGACAGGTCCGCGTAACCCGAACCGGCAAAGAGCGGCTTGCCGTCCTTCCAGATGGACTGGTGGACATGCATGCCCGAGCCATTGTCGCCCTTGACCGGCTTGGGCATGAAGGTCGCGGTCTTGCCATAGGCCTGGGCGACCTGGTGGATCACATACTTGTAGATCTGCATATAGTCGCCGCACTTGGTCAGCGTGTTGAACTTGAAGCCAAGTTCATGCTGGGCGGTGGCGACCTCGTGATGGTGCTTTTCCGGCTGGATGCCCATGTCCCGCATCACGGCCAGCATTTCGCCGCGCATGTCCTGCTCGGAGTCGACCGGCGGGACCGGGAAATAGCCGCCCTTCACGGCCGGGCGATGGCCCAGATTGCCCTCGGCATATTCGGTGCCGGTGTTCCAGGCGCCTTCCTTGCTGTCCACATAGTAGAAGCACTTGTTCATGCCGACGTCGAAGCGCACGTCGTCGAAGATGAAGAATTCGGCTTCCGGGCCGAAATAGGTGGTGTCGCCGACGCCCGAGGAATTGACATAGGCCTCGGCGGCCTTGGCGATGGAGCGCGGGCAGCGGGTGTAATTCTGGCCGGTCAGCGGCTCGACCACGTCGCAGATCAGGATCAGCGTGGTCTGGGCGAAGAAGGGATCGATCACCGCGGTGTCGAGGTCCGGCTTCAGCATCATGTCGGACTCGTTGATGGCCTTCCAGCCGGCGATCGAGGAACCGTCGAACATGGTGCCTTCGTTCAGAAAGTCGTCATCGACCAGCAGCAGGTCGAAGGTCACATGCTGCCACTTGCCCTTGGGATCGGTGAAACGGACGTCAACGTATTTGACTTCCTTTTCCTTGATCAGCTTGTGGATGTCGGCGGCGGTCGTCTTCTTGTCGGCCATTGGTTCAGTCTTCCCTTCACGTTGATTATTGGATGGCCGCTCCGGCCCTTTGCCGGCGCAGCCGCGATCAGATCGCGTCCGAGCCGGTTTCGCCGGTGCGGATGCGGATGGCTTCCTCGACATTGAGGACGAAAATCTTGCCGTCGCCGATGCGGCCCGTGCGCGCAGCCTTCTGGATGGCTTCCACGGCCGCGTCCTGGCGGTCCTCGTTGATGACGATCTCGATTTTCACCTTGGGCAGGAAGTCCACGACATATTCGGCGCCCCGGTAGAGTTCGGTATGGCCTTTCTGGCGGCCGAAGCCCTTGGCCTCGGTCACGGTAATGCCCTGGACGCCCACTTCCTGAAGGGCTTCCTTCACTTCGTCGAGTTTGAACGGTTTGATGATGGCTTCGATTTTCTTCATGTGCTCCTCCGCGCGGGCTGGTGGGCCCGCGACGCTTGGGTTAACGCGTTAGCAGGACTTGTGCCGGTTTTTGCCGAAAAAAAGCGCAGAAAATTCAGTGGCTTGGACAGATGTCCAAAATGGCGGGCAAGTAATGGCCCAATTAATATGCATGTTGAACCTTTATTGTGCGATTTCCGTGGTCTTGACGTTCCCCAAAGCCGGTCTTGAGGCAAGGGCCGGAACTGCGCCACAACAAGCTGTGACCCCTGTAAGCAGACGCCATGCCCAATCCCGTTTTCGCCGGCCTTCCCACCAGCATCTTCCAGCATATGACGATATTGGCGCAGGCCCATGACGCCCTCAACCTGGGCCAGGGCTTTCCCGACCAGGACGGGCCCATGGCGCTGCGCGAGGTCGCGGCCAGGGCGCTGGTGGACGGCCCCAACCAGTATCCGCCGTCCAAGGGCCTGGGCGTGCTGCGCCAGGCGGTGGCCGGCCATGCCCGCCAGTTCTATGGCTTGTCCTACGACCCGGAAGACGAGGTGCTGGTCACCTCCGGCGGCACCGAGGCGATCGCCGGCTCCCTGATGGCGCTGGCCGGGCAGGGCGACGAAGTGGTGATGATCGAGCCCACCTACGACTCCTATCGCCCCATGGCCGAAGCGGTGGGCGCGGTGGTGAAGACGGTCAAGCTGGCGCCGCCCGGCTGGCGGCTGACGGAAGAAGTGTTGCGCGCCGCCATCGGGCCCGGGACGCGCGCGGTGCTGATCAACTCGCCGCACAATCCGGCGGGGCGAGTCTTCAGCCGCGAAGAAATGGAAACCCTGGCCAAAGTGGTGCTGGAGACCGACGCGGTGGTGATCTGCGATGAGGTCTATGAGCATCTGGTGTTCGACGGCCTGCCGCATATCCCGCTGGCGACCTTGCCGGGCATGCGCGAACGCTGTGTGCGCATCGGTTCGGCGGGAAAGATATTTTCCCTGACCGGCTGGAAGGTCGGCTGGGTGACGGGGCCGCGCGAACTGGTGGGCCTGGTGTTCAAGGCGCATCAGTTCCTGACCTTCACCACGCCGCCGGCGCTGCAGACCGGCGTGGCGCACGGCCTGAGGCATGAGATGGATTTTCCGCGCGCCCTGACGGCGCGGCTGCAGGGCAATCGCGATATCCTGGCGGCGGGGCTGACCCGGCTGGGTTTCGCGGTGCAGCCTTGCGAGGGCACCTACTTCCTGACCGCGGATATCTCCAATCTGACCAATGAAAAGGACTTCGCTTTCTGCGAACGGCTGATCCGCGAGGCCGGGGTGGCGCTGATCCCGCTGTCGGCCTTCTTCAAGAGCGGCACGCCGGATACATTCGTGCGTTTCGCCTTCTGCAAGCAGCAGTCCCTGATCGAACAGTCGCTGGAACGGCTGGAGAAATATTTCACCGTGCCGTGAGCTTATCCACGCGGCCCCCGGCGGGTCTATACTGCGGCCCGGCCATCGCCGCCCTTCCGGCACTCCGGTACAAAAAGGGGGGAGGGGGTATTCGAAAAGTGACGTTCAATTGGGAGCGCCTCCCAGGCAATTCAAGGACTTGACCATTGGATAGGTGGATATGACCGGCGAAATCCTTACCACCGCGGAGATGACGAAGGCCGACGCCTTCGCGGTGGCGCACGGCACGCCGTCGCTGGTGTTGATGGAGAATGCCGGCCGCGCCGTCACCGATGCCATTGTGGCGCGGTTCAAGCCCTGCGCCGTGACGGTGCTGTGCGGCCCCGGCAACAATGGCGGTGACGGCTTCGCAGTGGCGCATCTTCTGAAGCAGCACTGGTTCCGGGTGCGTGTCGCCCATGATGGTGGACATAAGGGCGACGCCGCCGCCATGGCCGCCGCCTGGGACGGCGAAAGCGTGGCGCTGACGCCCGCCGCGCTGGACGGCGCCGCCCTGGTGGTGGATGCGCTGTTCGGCGCCGGCCTGTCGCGTCCGCTGGAAGGTGCCGTGGCCCAGGTCGTCGAAGCCCTCAACGATCTGCCGGTGGTGGCGATAGACGTGCCTAGCGGCGTGTCCGGCGATACGGGGCAGCCGCTGGGCGCCGTGCATGTGACGGCGGCGTTGACCGTCACTTTCTTTCGCAAGAAGCCCGGCCACCTGCTGATGCCCGGCCGCGCGCTGTGCGGCGAACTGGTGGTGGCCGATATCGGCATCCCGCCGCAAGCCGCCGATACGCAGCTTCATGAAAACACGCCCGCCCTTTGGCACTTCCCCTGGCCTAAGGCGCAAGGCCATAAATACGATCGCGGCCATTGCGTCGTGGTCTGCGGCCCGGCCCATGCCACCGGCGCTGCGCGGCTGGCGGCGCGCGGGGCGCTGCGCATCGGGGCCGGACTGGTGAGCGTCGCCGCGCCGCCGGAGGCGGTGGCGGTGAATGCCGCGCATCTGACGGCGATCATGATAAAGCCGTTTGAAGGCGCGGACGGTTTGGCGCAACTGCTGGCCGACAAGCGCTTCAATGCCGTGGTCATCGGCCCCGGCCTGGGCGTCAGCGGCGAAACCCGCGCGCTGGTGGATGTGGTCTTGAAGAGCGGCGCGGCGGTGGTGCTGGATGCCGATGCGCTGACCTCGTTCAAGGGCGATCCCGAGGCGCTGTTCAACCGGCTGCACGAACATTGCGTGCTGACGCCGCATGACGGCGAATTCGAACGCCTGTTTCCCGGCCTGCTGGACCAGTCCGCCAGCAAGGTGGAGGCCGTGCGCACCGCCGCGGCCCGCGCCGGCTGCACCGTCCTGCTCAAGGGCAGCGACACGGTGATCGCCGAGGCATCCGGCAAGGCCGCGATCAACGCCAACGCCCCCGCGACGCTGGCGACCGCCGGCGCCGGCGATGTGCTGTCCGGCTTCATCGCCGGACTTCTGGCGCAGAAGCTGGCGGGTTTTGAAGCGGCCTGTGCCGGTGTCTGGCTGCATGGCGCGGCGGCGGCCGCCTTCGGACCCGGCCTGATCGCGGAAGACTTGCCGGAGATCCTGCCGCGCATATTGACGGAATTGCGGCATGACTGACGTCATCATCCGGCGGGTGGAGCAGGGCGACCTGCGGGCCCTGACCGATATCTACAATCATTATGTGCGCGAGACGGCGATCACCCTGGACACCGTTCCGCGCGACGCCGCCGCCAGCCAGGCCTGGCTGGACAGTTTCGCGGCAACCGGCCGCTATCAGTGCTTTGCCGCCGTGCGGGATGGCGCACCCATCGGCTGGGCCAGCAGCCACCGCTACAATCCCCGTGCCGGTTACGACACCACCGTCATGGCCAGCATCTATCTGGCTCCCGATGCCACGGGGCTGGGGCTGGGGCGGCGGCTTTATCAAACCCTGTTTGAGGCGCTCGCGGGCGAAGACATTCACCGCATATTCGGGGGCATCACCCTGCCCAACGCGGCCTCGGTGGCGCTGCACCAGGCCTTCGGTTTCGAGCAGGCCGGGGTTTACCGGGAGGTGGGGCGCAAGTTTGGCCGCTTCTGGGATGTCGGCACCTGGCTGCTGCCGTTCAGGAATGGTGCGGCCGGAGGGACTTGAACCCCCACGGTTGCCCGGCAGAACCTAAATCTGCTGCGTCTACCAGTTTCGCCACGGCCGCCTTGCGCCTGTATAGGCAAAGCCCGCTGTTTTGGCAGCATTTTTCCATTCCTCCGATCCGGCCGCGACGAAGGGATTTCCCGCTGTTGCGGGGGCAGGGGGAAACGGGTAAAGCGGCTGCCCAAATCGCGGGATTCCCGCCAGATCAGGCGGGATCGGCTCTTCATCAGCCCGGTTTCCCAGGACTTATTAGAACAGGACGCTTCGAACATGCAGATCAGCGAGACGGTTTCCCAGGACCTGCACAAGCAGTTCACCGTCACCATTCCCGCCGCCGACCTGGAAAGCCGCGTCAATGCGCGGCTGGAGGAAATGAAGCCCAAAGTGAACTTGAAGGGCTTCCGTCCCGGCAAGGCCCCGGTCTCCTTCCTCAAGAAGCAGTTCGGCAAGTCCATCATGGGCGAGGTGGTGGAAGCCGCCGTCAATGAGGGCAGCCAGAAGGTCATCGCCGACAACAAGCTCAAGCCGGCGCTGCAGCCGCGCATCGAGCCGGTGGGCAGTGTTGAGGACGCCGTGGACGGCAAGGCCGACCTGACCTTCACGGTGATCGTGGACCTGATGCCGGAATTCACCGCCGCCGACGTCTCCACCCTGACGGTCGAGCGCCTGACCGCCGATATCGCCGACGCCGATGTCGACGAGGCGCTGGACCGGCTGGCCAAGAATGTGCGCGGCTTTTCGACCAAGGACGGCGCCGCCGAGAAGGACGACACCGTCGTCATCGATTATGAAGGCAGCATTGACGGCGTGCCGTTCGATGGCGGCAAGGGTGAGGATTTCAGCCTGACCCTGGGCTCGGGCACCTTCATTCCGGGCTTTGAAGACGGGCTGGTCGGCGTCGTGGCCGGCGACTATCGCGACGTGAAGGTGACCTTTCCGACCGAATATCATGCCCCCGAAATGGCGGGCAAGGACGCGGTCTTCGCCGTCACGGTGAAGGAAGTGAAGGCGCCCGATGCAGTGGCGATTGACGACGAACTGGCCAAGAAGCTGGGCCTGGACGACCTGGTGACCCTGAAGGAGCGCGTGCGCGAGCAGATCGCGGGCGACTACAAGGCCGCCAGCCGCCTGCACCTCAAGCGCCGCGTGCTGGATGCGCTGGACAATGCCCATGACTTCCCGCTGCCGCCCGCCATGGTCGAGCATGAGTTCACCAACATCTGGGCCCAGGTCGAGGACGAACTGAAGCGCGAGGGCAAGACCGCCGCCGACGAAGGCAAGACCGAGGACGAGCTGAAGGCCGAATACCGCAAGATCGCCGAGCGCCGGGTGCGCCTGGGCCTGGTTCTGGGCAAGCTGGGCGAGCAGAACGGCATCACCGTCAGCGGCGATGAAGTGCAGCGTGCCATCATGGTCCGCGCCCGCCAGTTCCCCGGCCAGGAGCAGCAGGTGTTCCAGTTCTATGCCCAGAACCAGCAGGCCCAGGCCGAAATCCGCGCGCCCCTGTTCGAGGACAAGGTGGTGGACTTCATCGCCGAACTGGCCACGGTCAATGACCGCAAGGTGGACAAGGATACCCTCTTTGCCGATCCCGAGGACGAGCCGGCGAAGGACTGATCTCTTCATGTCATGGCCGCCCTTTGAGGCGGCCATCCATGACGGGGCTGCTGGATGGCCGGCTCGGAGGCCGGCCATGACATGGTGGCTGGCGGGGTCGCAATCCCGCCGATCGACGCTATATTAAACGTGACCGGCGATTTTCCGGTTACTGTCTGCTTTCGAATCGAAAGGCGCTATCCCAATGGCCGACTTCGGCAATCCCGGCGAATTCTACAACAACACCCTGGTCCCGATGGTGGTCGAGCAGACCGCCCGCGGCGAGCGCGCCTTCGATATCTATTCCCGCCTGCTCAAGGAACGGCTGGTCTTCATCACCGGGCCGATCGAGGATTACGGCGCCAGCCTGATGACCGCCCAGCTGCTGTTTCTTGAGGCCGAAAACCCCAAGAAGGAAATCCACATGTACATCAACTCGCCGGGCGGGCTGGTGACGGCGGGGATGGCGATCTACGACACCATGCAGTATGTGCGGCCCAAGATTCACACCTATTGCATCGGCCAGGCCGCCTCGATGGGCTCCTTGCTGCTGTGTTCCGGGGTTAAGGGCTTCCGTTATGCCCTGCCCAATGCCCGGGTCATGGTGCATCAACCCTCGGCCTCCTTCTATGGCCAGGCGGCCGACATCGCCCGCCACGCCCAGGAAATCGTCAAGCTCAAGCGGCGGCTGAACGAGATCTATGCCAAGCACACCGGCCAGACCGTGGAAGCCATTGAAAAGATGCTGGACCGGGATACCTATATGACCGGCGAGGAAGCCAAGGCTTTCGGCCTGATCGATCAGGTCATGGAGCGCCGGCCGGAGACGGAATCGGGCGAATCCTGAGGCGATATTCGGCTAAAGTTCCGGGATTCCAGGCAAATCCGGCCTTGTGGCAAGTTAAACAAATCTTGATCCCACCGGCCGTACCATGGTCGAATGTTGGGAGGCAGGAGTGCTTCGGCATCAATCCTGCATTGTGCAAAGCAGCAAATGCCGTTTAGGCTAGTGCTGTGCGGGGCGAAAGGGCCCGGTGGAAGACGATGAGCAAGGCTAGCGGCGGCGAGTCCAAGAACACGCTGTACTGTTCCTTTTGCGGCAAGAGCCAGCATGAGGTTCGCAAGTTGATCGCGGGCCCGACCGTGTTCATCTGCGATGAATGCGTCGAACTCTGCATGGAAATCATCCGGGAGGAGAACAAGACCTCCTTCATGAAGTCCAAGGAGGGCGTGCCCACCCCCCAGGAAATCTTCAAGGTGCTGGACGATTATGTCGTCGGCCAGAGCCACGCCAAGAAGGTGCTGTCGGTCGCCGTCCACAACCATTACAAGCGCATCAACTCGTCCGGCAAGAACGGCGATGTCGAGTTGGCCAAGTCCAACATCATGCTGATCGGCCCTACCGGCTGCGGCAAGACCCTGCTGGCCCAGACCTTGGCGCGCATCCTGGACGTGCCCTTCACCATGGCCGACGCCACCACCCTGACCGAAGCCGGCTATGTCGGCGAGGATGTCGAGAACATCATCCTCAAGCTGTTGCAGGCCGCCGACTATAATGTCGAACGGGCCCAGCGCGGCATCGTCTATATCGACGAAGTGGACAAGATCAGCCGCAAGTCCGACAACCCCTCCATCACCCGCGACGTGTCGGGCGAGGGCGTGCAGCAGGCCCTGCTCAAGATCATGGAAGGCACCGTCGCTTCCGTGCCGCCGCAGGGCGGGCGCAAGCATCCCCAGCAGGAATTCCTGCAGGTGGATACCACCAATATCCTCTTCATCTGCGGCGGCGCCTTTGCCGGTCTGGACAAGATCATTGCCCAGCGCACCCAGGGCTCTTCCATCGGCTTCGGCTCCAATCCGAAGGGCCCCGACGAGCGCGGCACCGGCGAGTTGCTGCGCGAAGTCGAGCCGGAAGACATGCTGAAGTTCGGCCTGATCCCGGAATTCATCGGCCGCCTGCCGGTTCTCGCCACCCTGGGCGACCTGCAGGAAACCGCGCTGATCGAAATCCTGACCCGCCCCAAGAACGCGCTGGCCAAACAGTATATGCGCATGTTCGAAATGGAAGGCGTCAAGCTGCGCTTCCAGGAAGAGGCGCTGCATTCCATCGCCAAGCGCGCCATCATGCGCAAGACCGGCGCGCGCGGTTTGCGCTCCATCCTGGAAGGCATCCTGCTGGAGACCATGTTCGAGCTGCCGACCTTGTCGGGCGTGCAGGAAGTGGTCATCACCGCCGATGTGGTGGATGGCAAGGCGCGGCCGCTTTATACCTACTCGGACAAAGCCGAGGCTCGGGAAAAGAGCGCCTCCTAAGGCATCGTCAGCAGCCCGCTCCAGAACTGCGTTCCGGCGCTGGTGTCCACATCCTGCTTGTGCAGGAAGGTCAGCCTGCCATCCGTTCCGATGCGGAAGAAGGACAGCCCGGCGCTGACCGTCTTCACCGTGTCGCCGTCCCGCACCGGCAGGCCCAGCTGACTTGCCGCGATCAGCAGCCTGCCGTCGGGCGAGATGGTGAAGGTGCGGATTTCAAAGCCATGCGCGTCGATGTTCTGGATGCGTATGGGTTCGCCCGTCGCCGGATCGACCCGCCACACCGCGATGTCGTTGAGGCCGCCGTTCCAGACCTTGTGGCCGTCATAATCCATCGTGCCCGAACCGCGATTGCTCTGGTAGACGAAGCGGCCGCCCGGATGAACATGAATCGGCCCCGCGGTCTGGCCGGGATATTTGCTCTTGGCGTCGGGATCGGTCAGCGCGCTTTTGAGAAACAGCGGCTCGGCGCTGAAGTTGCCGTCGCTGTCCAGGCCGTAGACGCAGAGGCTGTTCTCGCGTTCCAGCGACACGAAGACATGGCGCTTGCCGAAGTCCAGATGACGCGGGCCGAAACCCAGTCCCTGGCCGTCCGGCGCCAGCGATTGCAGGTTGGACAACCGGCCGTCCTCGAAGCGGAAAATCTTCAGCGCGCCGGGGTCTTCGGCATGGCCGGGGCGGGCATCGTTGCCGCGTGTCACCAGCGCCACCGTCTGGCCCGATGGCGTGACGCGGACCTGGTGGGCATAGATGCCGGTATCCAGCCCCGCCTGCGGCACCTCTGCGCCGATCATGCTGTCGCCGGCGATGCGGTGAACGGTGATGCTGCTCGGCTGGTTATAGGCGATCAGCAGGAAGCGGCCGCTGGGGTCCACCGTATTGTGGATCGGCCGGGCTGCCAGTTTCACCAGCGGTCCATGCGCGGTCAGCGCGCCGTCGCCAGCGATGCGAAAGGCCTGGACAGAGTGGCCGCCGGCGTCCGGGTCGAGCCCACCGGGTTTGTTGTTGCTGGCCGTGACATAGAGGAAGCGATGCTGCGGATCGGGCCAGGCATACTGGACATTGGCGGGCAGGGCGACGCTGGCCTTTGGCGTTGCCGCCGCCGCCGCGACGTCCAGCCCGTAAAGTGTCAGGCTGGGCCCGACACTGGCATAGAAAGGGAGCGTGCTTTGCGCCCGCGCCGCGCCCGGCAGCAGGGCCACGCCCGCAAGCGTGGTAAAACTCCGCCGGTTCAGCATCGGGTTCCCTCCGTTTTCTCGTTGCCGCACGATAGCCGCGACGCCCCGGCCCCGGCAAATCCGCCCGGCGGTAGCGAAAAACGCAGCTTTGCTGTGGGTTTCTGTGCGGGACCGGGAACTTAACCTTTCCCGGTCTTTGGTACGTCTTGAAACACCCCGGAATGGAGCCCACTTTGTCGTATCCGGAGTCGGCTCGCATACTTTCTGTGGGGACGTCTCTTTCGTTAAGGCTTCGCCCAGTTGGGGGAGCTGCATTATGGGCCGGGCGGTCCCGGCAGGAGCAAAGACATGGCGGATGACGCCACCCAAGACCAAGACGTGAATACCGAACTGGCGGCGCCGGTCCTGCCGCTGCGCGACATCGTGGTTTTCCCGCACATGATCGTGCCCCTGTTCGTGGGCCGCGAAAAGTCGGTGCGCGCGCTGGAAGAAGTGATGAACAACGAGAAGCAGATACTGCTTCTGACCCAGAAGAACGCCGCCGAGGACGATCCCACGGCGGAAGGCCTGCACACCATCGGCACCCTGGCCACCGTGCTGCAGCTCTTGAAGCTGCCCGACCAGACCGTGCGCGTGCTGGTCGAAGGCAAGAGCCGCGCCCGGGTCACCGGCTTCAGCAACCGCAGCGACTTCTTCCAGGCCACGGTCGAGAAGATCGCGGAAGGCTCAAGCGCCGCCCAGGAATCCGAAGCCCTGATGCGCACGGTGAAGGCCAATTTCGAGCAATATATCAAGCTCAACAAGAAGATCCCGTCCGAAACCCTGGCCGCGGTGGCGCAGATCGACGATGCGGCTAAGCTGGCCGATACCGTCGCCTCGCATCTGTCGGTCAAGATCGGCGAGCGCCAGGCGCTGCTGGAAACCTTCGGCACCACCGAGCGGCTGGAGAAGATCCTCTCGCTGATCGAGGCCGAGATCGGCGTCCTGCAGGTCGAGCGCAAAATCCGCTCGCGCGTGAAGCGCCAGATGGAGAAGACCCAGCGCGAATATTACCTGAACGAGCAGTTGAAGGCGATCCAGAAGGAACTCGGCGAGGGCGAAGAAGGCCGCGACGAGATGAACGAACTGGAAGACCGTATCCGCAAGACCAAGCTGTCCAAGGAAGCGCGCGAAAAGGCGCAGGCCGAGGTCAAGAAGCTGCGCTCCATGTCGCCCATGTCGGCGGAAGCCACGGTGGTGCGCAACTATCTGGATTGGCTGCTGTCGCTGCCGTGGGGCAAGAAGAGCAAGGTCAAGCGCGACATCGTCGCCGCCGAACTGGTGCTGAATGACGATCACTTCGGCCTGGAAAAGGTCAAGGAACGCATCCTGGAATATCTGGCGGTGCAGCAGCGCGTCGGCAAGCTGAAAGGCCCGATCCTGTGCCTTGTCGGACCTCCGGGCGTCGGCAAGACCTCGCTCGCCAAGTCCATCGCCAAGGCGACGGGTCGCGAATATGTGCGCATGAGCCTGGGCGGCATGCGGGACGAAGCGGAAATCCGCGGTCACCGCAGGACCTATATCGGCTCCATGCCCGGCAAGATCATCCAGTCCATGAAGAAGGCCAAGACCAGCAATCCGCTGTTCCTGCTGGACGAGATCGACAAGCTGGGCGCGGACTATCGCGGCGATCCGTCGTCGGCCTTGCTGGAAGTGCTGGACCCGGAGCAGAACTCCACCTTCAACGATCATTACCTGGAAGTGGATTTCGACCTGTCGGACGTGATGTTCGTCACCACCGCCAACAGCCTGCACATGCCGCAGCCGCTGATGGACCGCATGGAGATCATCCGCATCCCCGGCTATACCGAGGACGAGAAGGTCGAGATCGCCAAGCGCCACCTGATCCCGGAAGAGATCAAGTCGCATGGCCTGAAGGACGATGAATGGAAGATCTCGGATGACGGCATCCGCGACCTGATCCGCTATTACAGCCGCGAGGCGGGCGTGCGCAACCTGAAGCGCGAAATCGCCAACCTGGCGCGCAAGGCGGTGAAGGAAATCCTGTCCAACAAGGCCAAGGCGGTGGAAGTCACCTCCGACAACCTGGGCACCTATGCCGGCGTGCGCCGGCACCGCTTCGGCGAGGTCGAGGGCGAGGACCAGGTCGGTGTCGTGACCGGGCTGGCCTGGACCGAAGTCGGCGGCGAAACGCTCACCATCGAGTCCGTGGCGCTGCCCGGCAAGGGCCGCTTCCAGGCGACCGGCAAGCTGGGCGATGTGATGAAGGAGTCGATCGACGCGGCGCGGTCCTATGTACGCTCCAAGGCGACCAGCTTCGGCATCAAGCCGCCGCTGTTCGATAAGATCGACATCCATGTCCATGTCCCGGAAGGCGCCACCCCCAAGGACGGTCCCTCGGCGGGCCTGGCCATGGCCACCTCCATCATCTCGGTAATCACCGGCATCCCGGTGCGCCGCGATGTGGCGATGACCGGAGAGGTCACGCTGCGCGGACGGGCGCTGCCGATCGGCGGCCTGAAGGAAAAGCTGCTGGCGGCTCTGCGGGCAGGGATCACCACCGTGATCATTCCCAAGGAGAATGAGAAGGACCTGGCGGAAGTGCCCGACAATGTGAAGACCGGCCTCAGGATCGTGCCTGTCGCCAGCATGAATGAGGTTCTGGCCGTGGCCCTGACCCGGCAGCCGGAAGCCATTGACTGGGTCGAGCCGGACGTGACGGCGGCCCTGCCGCCGGCCGACGCGGATGCCGACCCGGTGGTCACTCACTAGGACGAAATGCCTCAAAAAAGGGGTCCGAAAGCGATTTCGGACCCCTTTTGCATTTTTGGGGGGGCCGTTCGGGCCAGGGGGGCGAAGCAAAAATCCCCTGATTCCGCGACTTTTCGGCTTTACGGGCCGGACAAGCCGACCCTAGACTCCCCGGGGCGGGAGAAGAATCGCGAAGGAGCGCCGGCTGGGCCGGGGCGACGACAGATAAAGGAGCCAACCGTGAATAAGAACGATCTCATCCAGAAGCTTTCGGACACGACGGGTCTTGCCAAGAACGACGCCGCCAAGGCCGTGGACGGGGTGTTCGACCTCATCGCCGCCTCCCTCAAGGCGGGGGACGAGGTTCGCCTGACGGGCTTCGGCGTGTTCGTGGTGGCGACGCGGGCTGGCGGCAAGGGCCGCAATCCCCAGACCGGCGAGGAAATCACCATCAAGCCGTCCAAGCAGCCACGCTTCCGCGCCGGCAAGCAGCTCAAGGATTCGTTGAACTGACAGGCCGCCAAGGCGGCGTTCGGCCATGCGAAAGGTCCACTGGACCTTTCGCTCTATGGCCTCACTCCCCGGCGAGCCGCGTTCAGCGGCGAGGGAAGGGGATCTATTTTGTGGCGAGGCAACAATGTCTCCAGATCGGTCGCGCCTGAAATCCGCGCTGCTGCCGCTGGCCGTGATCTGGCTGGCGGCGCATGCGGTTCTGCTGGCCGTGATCCTTTCCCTCAAGTTCCTGACCGCCAAGTTGGCCGTGCTGATGCTAATGGCGGGCGCCGCACTCTGGTTCGTGTTGCGCCGGACGCGGCCCTTGCTGCCGCCCCCCGGCATGGTATGAGGCGCGGCTGACCCACAAGGGTTGGCGCACAAGGCCTGGGGCGGTTAGCTCAGTTGGTAGAGCATGTCGTTTACACCGATAGGGTCGGCGGTTCGAGCCCGTCACCGCCCACCAGCCGCGCGGCTTACGATGGTGCCGAGCCCGGCAGGGGAAGAAAGCCGGTGTTTGCGTTGTAATTCGCCAAGCCATTCCTCACCCGCTAGGTTCACAGCATGAGATATCATCTTGTTTTGCTTGGCTGTGCGCTGGCCGTGCTGGCGGGCTGCGGCGGACCGCCGAAACCGACGCCGCCCTGGCTGTTGCCGGCGGAAAAGCCGCGGGAAGAGAATTTCCATGGCGGCAATGCCAGCCTGCTGTTGAAGTATGACGCCGATCATGACGGCACCCTGACCCGCGATGAACTGATCCGGGGCCTGAAGGCCGAGTTCGCCGCCCATGACACCCATCACAATGGCTGCCTGGATGCCGAACAGGTGGCCGACATCAATCAGGACCGCGTGGACACCGACCAGGCCGCCGCGACGCCGGTGGTGGACTGGAACCAGGACGGCTGTGTGGATTACACCGAATTCTCCGCCGCGCCCTATTCGCTGTTCGATCAACTGGACGTTGACCATGACGGCAAGCTGTCGCCCAAGGAACTGGAGCGCGCCGGCGCCAAAAAGCCCGATGCGCCGGATCAGCCGCCCGCGGAACCCGCTCAGGGCGGCGGTCACCACCGGCGCGGCGGCGGCGGCAGTCCTCCGCCGCAATAAGACATTGACAGGGCAGGGTCGCCCCCGTACATCGGCCCCCTTCGCGCGCCTCCCAGGAGGCAGCACGCGGGGGCGTAGCTCAGTTGGTTAGAGTGTCGGCCTGTCACGCCGAAGGTCGCGGGTTCGAGCCCCGTCGCTCCCGCCACTAAATCATTGATTTAGTGGCATTATTTTTTTCCGGAACCCGTTTGGGGCCAATTTGGGGCCAATTCGAGCGGTTTTCCACTCCCAAAAACCGCTCTGGATTTGGCCGCTTCGGCCCCAGAATCGGCCCCCCTGATCCACTTCGCGTAGTGTTTGAACAGCATGGTCGTGTCCGCATGGCCCAACTGGGAGGCGATGTAGGCCGGATTGATCCCGGCCATCAGGTTGATGGTCGCGAACGTGTGACGGGTGTTGTAGGCCTTCCTGAGCCGTATCCCGCAGGCTTTGAGGGCAGGGTGGAAGAAGTCCTCCCGAAGCCGCCTCTCGCTCAGCCAGGGCTCTCCTTCGGGCGAACAGAACAGGTGGGCGTTCCTCCCCTTCATGAACGTGGCGGCCTTCTGACGGGTCAGGGCGGCCACGGCCAGGTCGTTCAGGTCCACGTCCCGGACGCTGTGGGTCTTGGTGTCCTTCTCCTTGTGGCGGACATGGGCACGGCTGACCGTCACGGTCCGGCGATTCCAGTCGATGTCGCCCCAGCGCAGCGCAATGGCTTCGCTGGGCCTGAGCCCAGTTGCAAAGGCGAACAGAAAGTAGTCATGGATTACATGGGGGCGGTGCTCTTCCATGTGGGCGAGGATCTTGTCCATCTCCTCGCGGGTGAACGGGTCGGGCGGTGCCTTCTGGTGCTTGCGGTTTTTGACCTTGGCAACCGGCGAGACCTCGATCAGCTCGTCAGCGATGGCCGCTTCAAACAAATTGCGGATCGGAATGAGATGGTTGTTCGTGGTCTTGCCGCTGATGCCCGCCTTGGCCTTGGCGGCGATGGCCGTCGCGATGTGGGTGCGGCGCACCGCGGTGATTGCGAGATCGCCAAGCTGGGCTTCCTGCTCCTCCACCGTGATGGGGATGGTCAGCCAGAAATTGTCGATCGACGTCCGGTAGCCATCGAGGGTGGATTTGGCGCCGGTCAGCGTCTTCAACCAGGTCGCGGCATACTCCCGGAGCGTCTGCACCGGAGCCTTCTGCTCCTGCTCCTCCTCCTGCTTCGGGATGTTATTGGAATTCGGAAAAACAGCGGCGTGGTCGAAGACTCCTAGCCTGATCTTGTCGCGCACGTCAGTGGCGATACGCCCGGCGGCCTTGATGTTCGGAGCCGTGGCCGTGAGGTTCAAGGGCTCGACGTATCGTTTGCCGTTGAACGTGAAGCGAATACGAAGCTTGCCGCGATGGATTTCTACGCCGTTGCCCGGCTGCCCTCTACCCATCTTTCGTAGCCCTCCACATCAATCAGGATCGATCCATCGGGCGCTCTCTTGTACTCACGCCCCGCGATCCAGACGCCCTCCTCTAACTTTCGCCTGACAGCTTTTTCGCTCCATCCAGTTTGCTGGCAGAACAGGGGGATGCGGATGTATCTCATTGCACCGAGCGGCTCTTACCGCTGACGGCATCCCAAGTCGCGCCACTCGAAAAATTGATGTGGTGATCGGCGCGGCTTTTGGACGGCTGTGCGGATCGGATCAGGCTCAAAGGTCGTAGGGATTTGGTGGCGCGGGACATGCGCGGAGGTTGGCACTGGTCGACAGGGCTTGAAATCTGCCAAACATGCGATTTTATGCGATTGTGATGATCGGCGCCGAAAACAGGTTGTCGGCGGTTCTCGTGCGTAACGCTCTTCGATGAGCAACCGGCTCCGCCAACGGAGCAATCGGGCTTAGGCGCGTGAAGCCAATGCCAACCGGCATAGGCAACGATGGCAAGGGCCAGAAAAGTCTGCAGCGCACCCGAAATCGCCGTCTTTGGTCTGGAATGGGACGGCTGAGAGGGCGGCTTGCAGACGCGCGATTATCAGATCGCGCGATATCTGGATGGCATTGCGATCATCTGGCCAAGATAGGCGAGCGCAACATGCTTTCCAGTTGGTGTTTTGGCATAGATGATACCGTTGCCGTGATCCTCGGAAGTGCAGCCCGAGAGCGCATCCGTCACCGACCGCGCTGGTGCGATGATACGGTTCAATTCTCACACGACACGCATCCCTTCCACTCCCGCGCCGTTCCCATCTTGGTCGGGGCAACAAGAAGGAGAACATCGTGAGAAACTCTACAGTACCTATCGTCCTGGCTATCGTTCTGGCGTCTGTAACGCCGCTGCTGGCGCAAGGCGCGCAAGGTGGTGGCACCGGCGCAACTGGCGGCTACAGCAATCCCGCGCCCAGCCCATCCGACACTGCAGGTGGCAACAACAGCACTTACACTACACGCATGCATGGAAACCGTTACGGCGATGCAAATATCAGCACGAACCAAAATGCGACTGCGACGCCTGGCTATTCGACCAATCGTACGCAGAACAGCATGAGCGCTCCGGCAACAGGCGCGAATGGAACGAGCGGAACTGCGACCGGCCGCTAGTTCAATTCCGGAAAGCGTTATTCGCGTGGGCACGCCGTGATCGTTCCGATTGCGGCGTGCCTTTTTTTGCATTCGTCTCCCAGGAGAAACAGTGTGGGGCGATATGTGGGTTCCCGCGTTTTCCAGCTAGAGAACTAGCGAGGCAACCGATGAAACATATTTTGATCGGCACAAAATCGAAGTCAGTCCGCCGATGACGAAAAAACCTAACTCAGGCCACTGGAAGGAGTTCGCGGACGCCAAAGGCATTGATGCGAAATATGCTGAGAACCAAGAGCAGGCTGACCGCGAACTGAAGGATGCGTTCGTAGTACCGCGGGGCGACTGGGAACCCAATGATGCATCCATGAAGAATCCGAATGGCGAGTTCCAGCATCCAGCTCCCATGCAGGGCGTTGCGAAAGCCTCTGCGCGTCCGAAGCCGGTTGAACCGGAAGGGCGCCAGGGAGGAAATGTCGAACAGTGGAAATCTTGGGCGAAGGACCGATAACATGACCCTTGAGCGAACCGAGCCGCCACTGCACATCCCGAGTCCCATGCCGGTGCTGGAACCGATCCAATGTGACTATATCGATGTTTCCAAGGTAGACGGCGACCAGCCCCGATACAAGTTCCAACCCCATTCCAACGGGGGCAAGCCGATTGGACCACCCTTGATCTTGGAGAGGGAAGGAGCGCAGGCCCTCATTCAACACCTGGAAAACGTCCTGCGCGAACCTAAGGTGGATTAGCGGGCCGGACTTCGGAGATGGCTAGGTCATCCATTGATGCCTTTCGGCTGCTGTCCGTGAGAGTTCTCATGCCAACCAATTCGCAAAAAGACAGTCTTTCAAACTATCCGGCGGAGAAAGCTCGCGGGGGCGAAATCGTCCTTAAGCGGCCTTGGCAACGGGTCGTCTTCCTCTCGGGACTAGGCGGCTGCATTGTGCTCCTGCTGATCGCCTTATTTTTCCCGGGTGCCGGTCATTAGGCGGCAGAACCTGCGTCCCGCCATTGGTCGGGCGCGAGATACCGCTTAAGGCTTCGATCGCCTGGTCGAGATCATTGCTGATGGCGATATCACACAGCGAGAGGATGCCGACCAAACACTTTCGCGATTGAGTATCGGCAAGCGTCGAACCTGGATATTTGCCATATTGACCGTGATCTCGTTGATTTCCTGACGGGCGAAACAATATTTGATCTCCGGCGTCATGGCATCGCGCACCGTCGCGTCGGGACGACCCTTGCCCTCCACCAAGCCGCGGACGGCGATATCCCGATCCGCGATAATTCCGACCAGGCGATCACCTTCGCCCACGGGCAGGATGCCGACATCCAAACTGGCCATCCGGCGCGCGGCCTTTGCACCGGTTAGTCGGGATTGACCATAGCGACATCGCGGGTCATCAGATCTTGGACTTGCATGGGAACCTCTTACAGATACGATACAACGATCATGAAACGGCAGGTACATAAGAACGTGAAGGTGAAACGGGGTGCACATGGTCTCGGGCTTTTTGCCACCGGTCCTGTCAAGAAAGCCGCGGTCGTTGCCGAATACTGGGGCGAAATCCTCACCGAGGAAGAAGCAAACAGTCGCGGCGGAAAGTACCTGTTCGAACTTGAGAAGCAAAAGGCTATAGACGGTAAGAGCCGTAAGAACGTCGCGCGCTATATCAACCATTCCTGCTCACCGAATTGTGAGCCGCAGGAACACGAGAAGCAGCGCATCTTTATTGTCGCCAAGCGCGATATAACTCCGGGCGAAGAGTTCGGCTACAATTACGGCAAGGAATATTGGGACAAGCACATAAAGCCAATTGGCTGCCGGTGCGGATGTGGTGGCAAGGGCCCGAAAAGGTGGCGCTAATCACCGGACGTTATGAGAGGTGATCCGTCAAAGCGATGGCTGAGCGCTCTTTATAAGCGCCCGGGAGGCACAATGCCGTTCCCAGGCGGCCTTAGAAGGCGGGCTTCTGTTTGATCAGGTGGTAAATTCCAGGGAGTCATCAGGCATCTCAACGCGATTTGCAAGACAGGCGCGAGGTGCGGCGAAGACGCTTTCCTGTGATGGTCGGCGGTCCAAGGTTGCGGCGATCTTTGTGCTCGTGATAGCTGTCGCTCTACCGACGCTCGCACACGCCAACGCTGCGGGATGGGCTCTCAGGCCGCCCGCGGAAATATTTGGCCCGCTCTATGCGGATGTGCAGGAACGCCACATCTTCTCTGACTCCAAGACATTCGCTGACGCAACGCCCCGCGCTTCAGCAGAAACAATCCTGAGGGCTTGGAAGCACGCCCACCTCGCGACTGATGATGACTTGCGAAATTTCGTGGACCGCTGGTTCGATGTGCCGGAAAATCAAACGCCACCCGCAGTTTCATCTAGTAGACCGCCTCTAACGGAACATATCAGTAAGCTATGGCCTCTCCTCACACGCGAAAGTACCACGGGCAAGAACCAAGGCTCCGCCCTACCGCTTTCAAAGTCGTTTGTCGTGCCAGGTGGCCGCTTTCGGGAGATGTACTATTGGGACAGCTATTTCACGATGCTGGGGCTACAGCTGTCTCATCGCCAAGATCTCGTCGATGCCATGATCGCGGATTTTGGTGAACTGATCGACCGATATGGTCATGTCCCAAACGGGACCCGGACCTATTATTTGAGCCGGTTCCAGCCGCCGGTCTTCTATCTCATGACGGCGCTTTCCGACGACCAAAGCGACGCTGGTCGCCGGAGGCGCTTACGTGAAATGCGAGCGGAGCACGCTTTCTGGATGCAAGGCGAAGCTGCTTTAGGGCCAGGTCATTCCGCCCGCCGATTGGTCCGGCTTCCCGGCGGTGAATTGCTGAATCGGTATTGGGACGATCGCGCTGAACCCCGCGATGAATCCTGGCGGGAAGATACGGCATTGGCGAAGGGTACCCACCGCGCGCCAAATGCGGTTTACCGGGATATACGCGCTGCGGCGGAGAGCGGTTGGGATTTCAGCTCGCGTTGGCTCTCCGACGGTGGCAGCCTTGCGACCATTCGCACTACGCATGTCGTTCCGGTTGACCTCAACAGTCTCTTGTATGGCATGGAACGCGCGATCGAGCAGACGTGTCGCTCTCTCGGAGTAGGGGCGTGTGCTTTGGAATACCAGGTTCGGGCAGAAAAGCGCCGAATCGCCATCGAGCGCTACCTTTGGAATAACCAAGGGGCCTTCTACGCTGACTATGACCTGGACCGCCATGCCCCATCGGCGCGGAAGACTGCGGCGATGGCCTTTCCAATATTTGCGGGTCTGGCGAGCGAGAACCGCGCCCAAACGACAGCGTCCGCCTTGGTTTCACTCATCGCAGACGGTAGGTTGCTGTCGACAGAGCAGGTCACCGGGCAACAGTGGGATGCGCCCAACGGCTGGGCGCCGTTGCAATGGGTGGCGGTTGTCGGCTTGCGAGCCTATCAGCGTCCGGCTGAGGCGCAGCGGATCGAAACGGCCTGGCTGATGACGGTCATGCACGAGTACTGCATCAGCGGAAGGATGCTGGAAAAATATGACGTCAAAGGACACAGCCCCGGCGGGGGTGGGGAATATCCTCTTCAAGACGGGTTTGGCTGGACCAACGGCGTTTCTTTGGCCGTGTTGGAAGATCTGAAGCGTCACGGCATGACATTCGACGACACCTGCCACTGAGCGGTCATCGTATCCGTTTCGCACCGCGATGATCTCGCGTAAACGGGCTATTTAGCACCCTCTCGAGATATTTCGCGCCGTGATCGCAGTCCTGGTGATCTTACAGCGCCGGCATTGGTCTTGAGGTGTCGAATAAGCGCGCTCACTGTGCGGCGGACGATTCTAGTCTTGCCCACTCAGGATCTCAGCCAGACGAACCGGTGCGTCGATCATGATGTCATGGCCGGATTCGACCTCAAAGACCTTCCAACCCGGACGCGCCTTCGCGCGCTCGAATTGTTCCACGATCGGAGGAAATCCCCAGTTTGTGGCGTAGATGTAGGTGTGGCTCGCTATGCGGTCGGCATTGTTTCCTATGCTGATCTTCTGGCGGAGCGAAGCGAACGGATGTGGCGTGAGATGTTGGTCCACCATTTTTCGATCCGCCTTGTTCACCCTGAAATACCAGGCCGGCGGCGGCGGCGTCAGTTTGTAGCCGCGCCCCAACAGCCAGACTGCCAGCAGGACCGGGATCAACTTCCAGCCAGGAAACACATAATCGTTCATGCATTTCCCGCTTTCGGGCACTACAGCATCAATAAAGACTAGGTTCCTGATGCGATCCGGAATCTTGTCTGCAACGCCACTGATGACCATGCCGCCGTAGGAGTGGCCGCAAAGGAAGACGTTCTCCAGATGCTCTCGTTCAAATAGGCTCAAGATGTCATTGACGTGGGTCGTCAAGTTGATTCGGGGGGAAATCTCCTCGGATCGCTCCGCCAACCCGGCAAGCGTCGGTGTGAACACCTGATGCCCCTGCGCACGCAGGAGTTTGGCAACGCGGTCGTAGCACCAGCCGCCATGGCTTGCGCCATGAACGAGTACGAAGGTGCGCGTGGGTCCGCTACTCGACGAATTCATGACCGGAAGCCTCCGTGGACGAGGCCAGTTTTGCTGGCCCCCAGACGCAAACAGGCGGCTGCATACCGTTGATCGGTTGACCAGTCAATATTGATCGATCGACCAGTCAGTGGTAGTGGAAAGGGGCTTCTGCTGGAAATATGACCGATGTCCGAGCTATGCCCCGTCTATCCCCTCGTGGATGCCCGGAACGCCATCCTTGAAGCCGGGCTGACCGTTTTTGCCGCGGATGGATTTCATGGCGCGACGATGCGGGAGATCGCGCAAAAGGCGGGCGTCTCGCAGGGCCTTTTGCATCACCACTTCGGTGGGAAAGACGGCTTGTGGCGGATCGTCGGGGAAAGGATCACCGCTGACTTTATGACGTACATGGCCGATGCCGTGGACGCGGATTTGCCGGCGGATGAGGGTATTAGAGCCATGCTCCGCTCCTATTTGAACTACTGGAAAGAGCATCCGACGGCGTTTCGCTTCAATCTCTGGCGTCTGCTCGATGGCCCTCGGAGCGAGCGTGTGGCGCGCTCCGAACACATCGCTCGGCACGGCGTAGCTCTTTTTCAAAAGGCGCAGGACGTGGGCTTTATCCGACAGGACATGCCGCCAGGCTTGGCGCTCATCTTCAGCGGCAGTGTCATTCAATTCTGGCTGCACAGCCAAGTCGAGGTCCGCGACGCCTTAGCCACGACGGGTGACGACGGTCTTTCAGATGAAGCGTTCCTGGAGCATGTGCTGAATCTTGTTCGCGGCGTGTCGGCGCCCGCGACATAACCATGCCAGCTTGGTCCACCAAATATTGACGGATGCGGTTCGTTCTAACCTCGATACCGATGTGACTACCCCGGTCGTGCACATGGCTTGCCGTCTATGCCGATATGGACTGGTTTGGCCTATCCAAGCCCGAGCGCGATATCCTCAACCGTTGCCAAGCGGAAGTCTCAAGCACCATATGCTGCGCAAGGACGGGCTCATCCTGCAATAGCGCTTCGGCCTGTGTCGCTGGTACTTTGGCCAGTGGCGCTCCAACAAATTTTCCAGATATTTAATATCTCGAAAGCTTACGAGCAAATGTGGGGTTGCAGTCAGCGGGCCGGCTTACTTCCAATTGGCCTTCTTGGAGGTATGGCCGATTCCTGGATTGAAGGAATTGCTGGGATCGAGGGAGTGATAGTGATCAACCAACGGGTCTTTCGCATGATAAAGATGACCAACATTGTGTTCGGCGGGATATTCGGCGCCCCGTGTATCCAATATCTTCCACATCGCATGCTCGACCTCCATTGTGTCGAATCCCTTCTTGACGATGTAGTCCTGGTGAAAGACTTGGCAGAAAAAGTGACCGTAGTAGAGCTTGTGTAGCAGCTTTGACTCGACCTCGGATGGAAGATGTTCACGCCATTTTGTCTCGTTACGCGGCAGCGCCACATCGAGCGCGACGATGTCCGACACCGTGCGGGGATGAACAGCACGATACCGGATCGCTGCGCCGGCGGCTGCGAAGCGTAGCAGGAAGGCTTTCTCGCCCTCTTTTGGCGTGCATTCGAAGCAGGCTCCTTGAGCGGAAGGGAATATATTCGCCAGATAGGTCCGCGCCTCCTCGATGCCGTCCTCGGCCATTTTGAGCATCAGGTGATGCTCGAAACGGTCACGATATTCGTAGAGTCGCTTGGGCAGATAGCGCGGGACCAGCCTCGCCGAAAGGTGCATGATCCAGTCTGACGGATTCTTCGGCAGGAAGCTAAATCGGCTGCAGAAGGCATCGAACCACCCCCTTAGCGCGAACAACGTCGGAAGCCGCTTGGTGCCCAGATAGAGGATCGAGAGGACCGTATCCTTGCCATATTGCTCGGCGATATCGAACGCCTCGCGATGGAGATATTCGCCCTCTATGGGCAAGTTGCGGAACTCACCAAGGATATGGCGACGGATTTCTGCGAGTTCGTCGGCATCGTTGGTGCCGATGTAGAAGACGGCTTCGCGCTTCTCCTTCGGAAAGGTATCCAACCGGACCGCGAGGATCATTATCTTGCCCGCGCTGCCGGCGGATTCGAAAAGGCGGCGGGGATCGGCGTTGAAGCGGGCCGGCGTGCTCTCGTCGATCTTGCGGACATGCTCGCGATAGTCGTGGTCGGAGCAATGGCGCGAGGGATCGTCCTCGACGTCGGCGGGCTGAAAGTCACCGGCCTCGACCTTGCGGAGGATTGCCTCGGGGTCGCTGCCGAGCCGGATGCCCAGATGGTTGACAAGGTGGACGCTTCGGTCCTCGTCGATCCGCGCGTAGAGGGTCATCTGTGTGAAAGCTGGCCCACGATGGATCAGCGCGCCGCCCGAATTGTTGCAGACGCCGCCGAAAACCGAGGCGCCGATGCAGGAGGAGCCGATCACCGAATGGGGATTGCGGCCGATTGGGTTCAGCATGTCCTCAAGCTGGTAGAGGGTGGCGCCGGGCAGACACACGACCTGCTCGCCATTCTTAATGAGGTGGATTTTCGCGATCCGCATCGTACTGATGATTACGATCTCACGGTCATAGGTATCGCCGTCCGGTGTTGACCCGCCAGTAAGGCCGGTGTTGGCGGCCTGCATCAGCACGATCTTGCCCGCTTGCGCGCAGGCGTTTAGCACCCGCCACATCTCGACGAGCGAGCCGGGTCGCACCACCGCCAGAGCCGGCCCGTCGCCAAAGCGGAACCCCTTCCGAAAGCGGCTTGTGGCGCGGGGATTGGTGAGGACGTTCCGCCGTCCGACGATTGTGCCGAGGGCCTCGAGCAGGGAACCGCTGGATGATGGCGATACCGCCGAAGCCCGATCAGCACGCATGGGGACGACTTCTCGATGTCTTGACGCTCGGACGGCACTCGCGATTACAAGACCACATCTGATGCCCTTTCAGAATTCTGCCCCGCTCGTCCACTGGCCTGCGGTCAGCAAAGCTCTCCGCACCTCGGAGAAGGCTTTCTTGATGCAGGGTAAGCAAGGAATTGTGCTAACGCTAGAAAAACCCTAGCGCTGCATCCCGATCAAGAGAGCTTCTCGATCATGCACGACCCTGCCCCATAGGTTGGCATGCACGACGACCGGCCCGATTGATCTTGGACGGTTCAAACTTTCTGGTGATTATGCTCCCACCGCCATTGTCCTTTAGCACCGCGGCTAGAGGGCGGAACTGCTGACAGTTGGGCCGCGAAGGCTGATCCGGTAGCGAGTAGCTTTCATGCGGAAGATGGAGCGACTGACTCCGGCGATCCTATCATTATTTGCGATAACTGCAGGACGCTGTAGCCGGCCAGAAAGCTAATCACCGGGTCTCTGGGTCAGGGGGCTTCGTCCTGGGACAGGAGCGGAATATCTGGAACCTCCAATCCTGAGATATTCACTGCCTGCTGGATGCCACCGCAACTACGACAGACCATCTCGATCGGATAGGGTGGTGTGTTGGCGATGCGCTCGTAGAAGTCTCCGGTCACTTTGATGAATTGGGGGCACTGGCCCTTCGTGGACAGTCCCGGCTCCCAGATAATAGCGCCTAGCTTGCCGCACTTTGGACATTGAAATTCGTCGCAACGATAGTTGAAGGGACCACCAATTCTGGAACCCATGTAAACCTCGAATGCCAGAGACGAGGGTTATTTAGTACATATCTTGACTATCGAGTCGAGCCGCCACGATTGGCACTCCACGGACGATAGTGATGGCTAGCCATCCGCTTTGCGCCGAATTGCAATGTATTCCCCCCCGTTGCTAGACCCCCTTATCTCGCGCATTCAGCGAATACAGTAGAGAACACGCACTTGGCTTCTTTCGTGTCGGGCATAAATTCCTTTTTCTCCATATGGACCGCGATCAAAATCAACCTATCACCTTGTGAACGAGGCGACTGACAGGGTTTTCCTTTGGCTGGAAACGGTTCTCGATGGCCTTCCAGTCTTCGATGCCGACGATTCTTTCAAACTCCGCCATATCGACGCCTTCCGCGGATGTCATCGGTCGGCCTGCTAGCAGCGCCTGGGCGGCTTGCTGGATGGTTTTGGCGGTCTGAAAGAGGATCGATGTCGGATAGACAATCATCTCGAATCCGATCTCATGCAGCTCGGACGGTTTGAGGACCGGCGTCTTACCGCCCCCTTCGAACATATTCGCGATCTTGGGGATGCCTTTGAACGTCCGGGCGATAAGTTCAAGCTCCTCGACGCTGGTCGGCCCCTCGATGAAGAGACCGTCCGCCCCAGCTTTTAGGTATAGTTCGCCGCGCCGCAGGGCATCGGCCATGCCGTGTGCGGCGATGGCGTCGGTGCGCGCAATGATGAAAGTGTTTTGGTCCCGTCGCGCTGCGACAGCGGCTTCGACCTTCTGCGCCATCTCCTTCGCGGGTATGACCTGCTTTCCTGCCATATGGCCGCATTTCTTGGGTGACGTCTGATCTTCGAAGAAGATCGCGGATGCGCCGAGGAACTCGTAACCCTGGATGACACGGGTGACGTTCTTGACATCGCCATAGCAATCATCGGCATCCACCAATACCGGCAGGGCGCAGTTCGTCACGATGTCACGAATGGCGGCGCTCTGCTCGCCATAATGGGTGAGATCGATGTCGGGAAATCCGTGCCGCGCACCGGTCAGGGCAAAGCCGCCAACCTGATAAGCCTTAAACCCGGCTTGTTCCAGAATGCGGGCGGTGAGCGCATCGTGCGCCGCTGGGAGCAGGAGCGGCGTCTCCGGGCTCAGAAGAGCGTTCCACGGCTGACGTGGCTGGGTATAGCCGATCATGCCAGTTCTCATCGTTCCTTCCGGGAACGCATGAGGACGACCATCGCTCCCGGAATTCCGGGATTGACGCTATGAAACTATTCTTGGCGGAATCGGGTTCTGTAGGGAGACGCCGTCTTGCCCTGAATGTGCGTTGTTGCGGCATGACAGGAAAAATTCGTATCGGTATTTCCGGTTGGCGCTATGCGCCTTGGCGCGGCAAATTCTATCCCAAGGGATTGCGCCAAGCCGATGAGCTGGCCTATGCCGCGGGCCGGTTTTCATCCATCGAGGTCAACGGCACTTTCTATTCGCTGCAACGGCCGGAATTCTTTGCCAATTGGCGCGACGCGACGCCCGATGACTTCGTCTTCGCCGTCAAGGGCGCGCGCTTCATTACCCATATGAAGAGGCTCAATAATATCGAAATACCCCTGGCCAATTTCTTCGCTTCCGGCCTCCTGGCATTGAAGGACAAGCTGGGACCGGTGCTATGGCAGTTGCCACCTAGCTTTGTCTTCGATTCCGAACGACTGGAGGCATTTTTCCGTCTTCTGCCGCGCTCCACCAGCGAAGCGGCCCGGCTGGCGAAAGGTCATGATGCGCGCCTGAAGGGCCGTACCTGGCTGAAACCGGATGCCGACCGGCCTCTCCGTCACGCACTGGAAATCCGACATGAATCCTTTCTCGCTCCTGATTTCATCGGGCTGTTGCGCAAGTTCCGCATCGGCCTGGTGGTAGCCGACACGGTGGAATGGCCCCTGCTGATGGATGCCACAGCCGACTTCGTCTACGTGCGGCTGCATGGTTCGCAGCAGCTCTATACCAGCGGCTATGGTCCCAAGGCACTGGCGCGTTGGACGGACAGGATAAAAGCTTGGTCGCGCGGCAACGAGGCGGATGGTGAACATGCCGGCCCCCCGGCCGTGAAGCAGGTCCGGGATGTCTATGTCTATTTCGACAATGACGCCAAGGTGCGGGCGCCGTTCGACGCCATGGCTTTGTCGCGGCTCATCCGGAAGGACCGGATTGTGTGACTGAGCGGCGCTTGCGCCAGCCGCACCACAATTCCGAACCTGGGTGCTCGCGGATGGCACGACTTGTTTTGAGGCTCGACAGTAGTTGAGCCGTGATAGGGACCGCATGAAAGATCTCAGCACTGCCGTTGAGAGGGGCCTTGTCGGATTTGCAGTTGACCCGGCTGATCAATGAAATTCGAGTGTTGCGCGTATGCGACGCTCAGCGATACTCGTCCGAGCCCTGGATCCATAGAAAAGACTGGATATCGATCATGTCGCGCCGACGCAGGTCGCGGATTTTCCGGCGCGCGATAGACGCGAGTTCGAGATAGCTCTCGTAAGTGTTCCAGTTTGGTCGGCTGACATAGTCAAAAGGCAACCATAAAACGCGGGCGGCTTCTTTGGTGGTATTTGGCTTTAAAAAAATGTGCTGTTCTGGCTGTGCGATGAAGCCGAACACCGTGACGAGAGGCCAGGTTAGGACAGGGTCTGTTTGCGTGGTAAGCATTCGATTGCGGATATCCAGTCGACAAATCGCTGTTCAAGTGGCTTTTTGCCGTGCAGATATTGGTAAAGGCCCTCGGCAAATATCTTGGCTCCCGCGTTGGAGCGCACCGCATCTCGCAAGGCCATATTCTCAAAGGAAAATAGGAAACTACGGCCCGATTCGATACGAACGGCGCGCATGGCAATCTCTTGAAAATGTTCCATGTGCATGCGAGGGCATCAGCATTGAGAAAGAGTTCCCATTCGCGGTGGGCCTCCCATTTGTAGTCTCGCTCCCAGGCCACATAATTTCGTCGCGGAACCCTCTCGGGAAAAGCTTGAGGAACTTTCGCCGCGCACGGTCGAACGGCTTGGAAATCCCACCGAGGTTCGCGAGCATCGGGCGCTTTGTAGAAATTGCCTCTGCAGTTCTCGGCATTTTGACCTCCGCTCTAGGGAACGGGAACCCACGGCTCGGGTTGCAATAGGAACGATCCAGACCGGGAACTGATTGCCTGGAGCGAAACCCAAGAGGGGAACAACGACCATGATAAACTCGACGCCAAATTCCACGGGAGCCTCTCCAAAAGTCGATGCCCTGCAACCTGAAGATTCAAATGCCGCGAAAACAGGGTCGGCTGATGACCATCCGGAAAACCAGGAAGGTGCAGCGAAAGCAACGCAGGACAACGATCTCACGACCGGCCATAGCCGGGATGGGGATGGTGGCGACGACAACAGCAAGCGGAAAAGCCGCTGACAGTGGTTGGCCTTCGGCGCACCTCTTGGCATCAATCACGGCAAAATTCATCGTCGCTGGTGATCGGTATTTGACATGGGTTGACGCTGCAGCGGCGGACTTGAAGATTTCGCTACCTCTCGATCGTCTTTGACATGACGATGCGGATCTTTGATACGGATGTTCTCATTACGCCGATGCGCCGCGCTGTGGCTTGGCGATTTCATCGCTTCGCATTTCTGCAACACGAGTTTGATTGCCATAGTCGTCAAGACCGATCCCAGGTATGAATAATCTTCGGAACGAGCCATTTAATTGACTGTTCCCAATCTGGAAGGAACCAGTTATCTGGAAGGAACCAGTTCATGAAAACCATTCCTTTGTTGTTTTTGGGCATGGTATTGCCTTTGTCGGCGACAGCGGTCCTGGCTAAGACGGTTACCACGCCGGAAAATGACAATGATCGAGTCATCAATACTATCGCCGGGCCAGCTCCATTGCGCGCGGCGCCTGACGCCCGGACCAGTAAGCGACCAAACCAAAAAGAACTGAAGAAGACGAAGGTGAAACCGAAGCCGCCGCTCACCGATCCGAACTAAATGCGCCAAACGTGCCTTTGGTTATCGATAGGAAGAGAAATTGATAAAGCAATCAGGACCTCAAGGCCCCATTCAGGACAGCGCAAGGAAAGACTTAGACCAAGGTTGTTTTCCCGCGCCTAGGCACGCATGCCGACTATTCGAATAGGCGTCTCGCCGCGGCTGCCGTGACGACCGTAGCAACGCCCTAGCATTCGTTGCCATCCGGGACGTGGTCGGCTAGAGGCCCGACCGCGGAAAGACGCCGGCCAGCGGCTAAAGTCACGGTGGCGCGACTATTCGCGAAGCGCGTAGCGTATCGGCCTTATTTGTATTTCTTCGCCAACGCCTCGGCCATCGAAAGATGCATTTTGACTGCCTTGTCCGTGTCGGCAGCAAAGGACTTTATGGCGGCGTTATCGCCGTCTTTGGCATAGCCGCGCATAAGGATATTCGCCTCCTTATGAGCTGCGACCTGCTGCGCGATATAGCGGTGATCGAAATCGGCAGCCGAAGCGCCGCGCAAATTGTCCAGCATGCCCTGGCGACGATCATCCACATGCGCTGGCGGCGCGATCCCCGCAGGCAGTAATCCCTTGAGCTTTGTGGTGGTCTCCGTGTGAGCTTCCACCATCCTGTCAGCAAACGCCTTCACGTCGGCGCTGTCGGAGCGTTGCGCGGCGATTTTGCCCGCCGTAACTTCGTACATGTCTGAAATTGCCGCAGCTGTGGCAAAGCCTTTGGTGGTGTGTGTCATTTCGGCCGAAACCGTACCGACCGCGCCCGCAGTCGTATCCTCAACCGCGCTCATCGTCTCAGAGTTAGATCCCGGAGCCGGGCTCTGATGGCCGGGCTGGTCGGCTGGAGCTGCAATCGCGACGGCGGAGCAGAGCAAGCTCAAGGCCAACGTCATTTTCAAGGAAGATGCCATAATTTCCTCCACCGGATGGACTGCGGATAAACCGAAAGGTTCCTCGTGATTTAACAAACTCGCAATCTGAAACTTTGTTCCTGTTAGATTTACGTGGCGGCAGTGGGGCGACATTGCGCGTCTTTATGATTTCCGAGAATGGTCTCGAAGTGGCCATGCTGCAGGAGGGCGTGGGCGGTGAAGATGGTCTGGGAAACGTGAAAGCCATCAGGTTTGAGATCAGCGTCATCAAACACGAGCCCTGCAATCCGGACCTAGCGTGAGCCAGGATGGGGATGCACCCGCTTCGCGCGGCTTCCGCGCAACATTTCTTCCGCATAGGGCGCCAGTACGAAGAGAATGAAGACTGCGGCGGGCGGAATGATTTCTCCCCATCGCGGCACCTGTTTGGGATCCAGGCTAAAATCTGCCGCCTCGTGTCCAAGACCGAGCAGAGACACGGTCTGCGGCCAGTGAAGCGCCATCACCAGCAGCATGGCGGTGAAGGGCAGAATTTCCAGGACGCTATGGACCTGGTGCTCGAAGATCGTCACCTTGCGGGTGGCCATTGCGATTTTCAGATCCAGGTACCCCGTTACTTCGTGCGCAATTAGACACACGATCATCAGGGTCAAGATCAGCGCGTTGATCCGGAAAAAGACCGCCAAGAGCAAGGGAACAGCCACTTCCGACACCATCAGCCAATGGATCAAGGATTCTTTCACCCCGGTCGCGTGCTCGATGTCGCTGGTCCGGTGGCAGAGATAATCCAAGAACCCGGCGATCACCCAGAGCGGCAGGACGACATAAACAAGAAGGGTCCAGACTGAGTTCATTGGGAACTTTCAAAAGATGGCAAATCCGGGTTTCCCCGCCTGGAACGCAAAGAAACCACGTCTGTTCTCTGTTCACAATTCCAAGGAGAGCGGCATGAAGGCGGTGGTCTATCACGGAAAATACGATGTCCGGGTCGAAGATGTTCCCGACCCGACTATCGAAGCTCCCCGCGACGCGATCGTGAAGGTCACCTCCACCGCCATCTGCGGATCTGACCTACATCTCTATGACGGCTACATTCCCGAAATGCATAAAGGCGATATCCTGGGCCATGAATTCATGGGCGAGGTTGTCGAGGTCGGCTCCGAGAACAAAAAGCTTAAGGTCGGCGACCGTGTCGTGGTTCCCTTCAACATCTGCTGTGGCGAGTGCTGGTTCTGCACCCACGGGCAATGGTCTGTCTGCGAACGTACAAATCGCACCGCTGACAACGCCAAGAAGATGTTCGGTCATGTCACGGCCGGCCTGTTCGGCTACTCCCACCTGACCGGAGGCTATCCCGGCGGCCAGGCCCAGTATGTTCGGGTTCCCTATGCCGATGTCTGCCCCACGGCGGTTCCCAATGGCCTCACGGACGAACAGGTCCTGTTCCTAACCGATATTTTCCCGACCGGCTGGCAGGGCGCTGACTTCGCCAACATTCAGCCAGGTGACGCGGTCGCGGTGTGGGGTTGCGGCCCGGTGGGCCAGTTCTGCATCCGCAGCGCCCAACTGCAGGGCGCTGGCCATGTGGTGGCCATCGACCGGATTCCCGAGCGCTTAGCCCTGGCCGAGAAGGCGGGCGCGGAGGTCATCAACTTTGACAAGGAAGACGTCTACGAACGTCTCAACCAGATCACCAAAGGCCGTGGTCCCGATAGCTGCATCGATGCCGTGGGGATGGAAGCGCATGGCCATGGCAGCTGGGACGCGGCTGCTGATCGCGCCCTGGCCGCAACAGGGCTTGGCACAGACCGCATTCATGCTTTCCGCGATTGTCTACGTAACGTCCGCGCCGGCGGTACGGTCTCGCTGTCCGGTGTATATGGCGGCTTCCTCAACATGGTCCCCTTGGGCGCCGCCTTCCAGAAAGGCGTCACCATTCGGATGGGTCAGTGCAATGTGATGAACTACATCGACAAGTTGATGCGCATGATCGAGGAAGGCAAGATCGATCCCTCCTTTGTTATCACCCATAAGGTCACGCTCGATGATGCGCCAAGAATGTACGACACCTTCAAGAAGAAAGAGGATGGCTGCATCAAAGTCGTCATGAAACCCAACGGCTAACCAAAGGAGTTATGAATGGCACAAGCACAACGTCACACAGGCAAGTTTTCGATCGTCACCGGTGCCTCCACCGGCATCGGGCTTGAACTCGCCAAGAACTGCGCCAGGGATGGGATGGACATCCTTGTCGTGGCGAACGAGCCGGAAATCGAGCAGGCTGCCGAGACCTTGCGTGGTCTGGGCGCCGGGCAGGTCGAGGCATTGCAGGCCGATCTTTCCAACGAGGCCGGCGTCGATAAACTTATCGCTGCAATTAAGGGGCGCTCTATCGAGCATCTCATCGCCAATGCCGGCCGTGGTCTGGGCGATTCGTTCCTGAACCAGGATTGGGCTGCCGCCAAGTATGTGGTGCAAACCAATATCACTGGCACCCTCTACCTGATCCACGAACTGGCAAGACGCATGGTCGACGCGGGGACAGGGCGCATCCTGATCACCGGCTCGATTGCGGGTTTCATGCCGGGCAGCTACCAGGCTGTCTATAATGGCACCAAGGCCTTCCTGGATTCCTTCTCTTACGCTCTGCGCGAGGAGATCAAGGACAGTGGCGTCACCGTGACCTGTCTGATGCCTGGTGCGACGGAAACCGAATTCTTCGAGCGCGCCGACATGATGGATACCAAAATCGGCCAGGAAAAGAAGATGGACCCAGCCGAGGTCGCCAAGCAGGGCTATGACGCTATGCTTGCCGGTGACGGGCAGGTCGTCACCGGCTGGAAGAACAAGATGCAGGTGGCAATGAGCCACGTGATGCCTGCCGAACAGCTTGCCAAGCAGCACACCAAGGAAGCTGCGCCAGGCACGGCGAAACATTAGGAGATAAAGTCGTGCCATCCGGCTTGGACGCCGGATAGCACGACTTTTATTTTTTTGGGTTCGCTATCGTTGGCCGCCCATTAAGATAATCGTCGTGTCCGGGCACTATCAGCCAAAGCACGAAGAGTTGCCCGAGGGCGCCCTATTTTTCAAAAGCCTTACCAGCACAGCACGATCATTTCGGCGATGCGGGCGATGGCCCCCTAGCGGTCACATAACCGCGTCACTCGCGAAATCCCACTTAGGTGCACCAGCCCAACCGCCCGGGTCGCCGACGGATACCGTCGCCGGGCGCGTTTACGTCTCAATTCCGTCCGGAACTTGCTAGCCTTTCGCGAGTTCCCCTCTTAGCCGCCACTTTGGCAGGATCGTGGGGACATGTTCGGATGGGGCAACGTACTAAACCGTACCAGGTTATGACGCCCGCAGCCGGTTCGGAGGCTAACAGCGATGCATGTGCGTCGGCTATATAGCTGCACGTGTCCGATCCGTCTGATTACAAATTCCGCCTAGTTATTTGAACCGATTGCGCAATACCCATAGTCAAAACCATTCCTATTTTTGCAGAGATACATCCTATGGCAGCCAAGCAATCGGCCACGTCTCCAACGCTTGCGTCCGGTGTCGTAACCTGGAGCACAGTGGGTTTGGCGACTGTCCTTCTGTTTTTCGTGATAAGCGCCGTGGTGGCCTACAGCAATGTGCAAATGCTGCGGGGCGACAATGAGAAGATCCTGCACTCCCACGCTGTCCTGACCTCGCTGGACGAGCTTTTGTCCACCACGCAAGACGCAGAGACAGGTCAACGCGGCTTTTTGCTCACGGGAAACGACAAGTACCTCGAACCCTATGATAAGGCGCTGCAAGACGCGCCCTCCCGCTTGGACGCCCTCAAAGAGCTTGTACAGGACAATCCGACACAAGAGACCAATCTTGTCCAGCTGCGCCGCCATGTCGACGCCAAGCTTAGCGAACTGAAAGAGACTATCGATCTTCGCCGGACGCGGAGCATCGAAGCCGCACTTGCGGTGGTCAATTCCGATCGCGGCAAGAATGAGATGGACGCGATCCGGGCACAACTCGAGATCATGCGGCAGGAAGAGCTGCGCCTTCGCGTCATTCGCCTCGCGGAAATGGACAACGCCTACAAAACGGCGATCACCAGCGGTGTCGTATCGGGTCTGCTCGGAGCCTTCCTGACGCTTGTGGTGTTCGGCCTCATCCGCAGGGCAGCCCGTGCCCGTGCCAAACAGGAATGGCTGCAATCGGCGCAGGTTGGCTTGGCCAACGCCATGGCCGGCGACAAGACCGTTGAACAACTGGGAAGCGATATTCTCGCCTTCCTGTCCCAATACCTGAATTCTCAGGCGAGTGCCCTGTTCAACGGCGAAAGCAATCATTTTCGCCGCGCCGCAACCTTGGGCGTGCCATCGGATGCCGTTATCCCGGAGCACTTCGACTTGAAGGAAGGCGTACTGGGCCAGGTCGCAAGCGATGGCCGCACGCGGGTTCTGAATGATGTACCCGAAGGCTATCTGACGATTGGCTCGGCGCTGGGCCGCGACAAGCCGCGCCACCTCGTCATCGCGCCTACCCGGGCCGACGATGTCGTGAACGGCGTCATCGAGCTCGGCTTTCTCAAATCGGTTGACGCGCTGATGCTGGAACTGCTGGACCAGGCGTCGCCGTCCATCGGCATCGCCCTGCGGTCGGCGAGATTTCGCAGCCAGCTGCAGGACGCCTTGGAAGAGACCCAGCGTCAGTCTGAAGAACTGCAGGTTCAGAGCGAAGAGCTTCGGGTCAGCAACGAAGAATTGGAAGAACAGGGCAATGCGCTCAAGGAGTCGCAAGTGCGGCTGGAGCAGCAGCAGGTCGAGCTGGAGCAATCCAACAGCCAGCTGGAAGAGCAAGCCCAGGCGCTGGAAACCCAGCGCGACGAACTGGAGAAGACTGGGGCTGCGGTGGCGCTCAAGGCTCAAGAGCTGGAACGCGCCAGTCAGTACAAATCGGACTTCTTGGCGAACATGTCGCACGAGTTGCGCACGCCGCTAAATTCGCTATTGATCCTGTCCAAATTGCTGGGCGACAACCAGGATGGCAACCTGTCGGACGAGCAGGTCAAATACGCCCGCACGATCCAATCTTCGGGCAATGACCTTCTGTCGCTGATCAATGACATTCTCGATCTTTCCAAGATCGAGGCCGGTCATCTGCAAATCCGGGCAGAAAGCGTCTCGCTGCAGCGCCTGACGACCGACCTGAAGCAGATGTTCGAGCCTATGGCGCGCGAGCGCAAGCTGACATTCGACATCGAGATCGCGAACGATCTGCCATCGACCTTCGAGTCCGATCGTCAGCGGCTCGAGCAGGTCCTGAAGAACCTCTTGTCCAATGCCTTCAAATTTACCGAGCATGGCAGCGTGAAACTGAAGCTCGCGCGGGGCAAGGCGGACACAATTCTGCTCGCCGTGACCGATAGCGGTATCGGGATTGCACACGACCAGCAGCAGGCGATCTTTGAGGCATTCCGCCAAGCGGACGGCACGATCAGCCGCAAGTATGGCGGGACGGGCCTGGGCCTCTCGATCTCCAAGGAACTGGCGCGCCTCCTCGGCGGCGCGCTTTCCTTGGAGAGTCAGCCTGGCAAAGGCAGCACCTTCATCGTGACCTTGCCCCTCGCCTACGATTCCGCCCGGGTGGCGCCACGCGAAGAACGGGCCCCGCCGCAGGCGGGGGCAACGCCTGCTCCGTCCGGGCCGCGGCCTATCCGGCAAAGATCATTCCAGGAAACGGTTCCCGACGATCGGGACCAATTGACGAACGAGCGGCGGCTTCTGCTGGTCATTGAAGATGACGCGACCTTTGCCAAGATCGTCAGCGACCTGGCGCGGCAAGCCGGCTTTCAATGCATCGTCGCCCACACGGCCGAAGAGGCACTGGCGCTTGCCAAGCAGTTCAAGCCCAGCGCCGTGATCCTGGATGTGGGGCTGCCCGACCAATCCGGCCTCACCGTGCTGGACCGCCTCAAGCGCGATGACGCCACCCGTCACATCCCGATCCATGTAGTGTCGGCATCGGACCATAGCCAAACCGCATTGTCCCTGGGCGCGGTCGGTTACTTGTTAAAACCGGTCAAGCAGTCCGATTTGTCGAACGTCCTTGAAGCGCTCATCACCAAGCTCGCCCAGAAGATGCGCCGTATCCTCATTGTCGAGGACGACGCCGTACAGCGGGATGCCGTCGGCAAGCTTCTGGCCTCAGCGGACGTGGAAACGACCGGCGTAGGGACGGCTGCCGACTGCCTGGAACAGCTTAAGACCCAGACATTCGATTGCGTCGTCCTCGATTTGTCGTTGCCGGACGCCTCGGGCTTCTCGGTGCTGGAAACACTCAGCCACGATCCCAGTCATTCCTTTCCGCCCGTGATCGTCTACACAGGCCGGGACTTGTCCGCCGATGAAGAACAGCGTCTTCGCCGCTATTCAAGCTCCATTATCATCAAGGGTGCGAAGTCGCCTGAACGCCTACTCGACGAAGTTTCGCTCTTCCTGCACCAGGTGGTGGCGGAACTGCCGGCCGAACAACAGAAGATGATCCAGAAGGCCCGCTTCCGCGATGCCGTTCTGGAAGGCCGCCGCATCCTGATCGTCGAAGACGATGTGCGAAACGTCTACTCCCTCACCAACGTCCTAGAGCCACGCGGCGCGAAGGTCGAGATCGCCCGCAATGGCGAAGAAGCCCTGGCGACGCTCGAGGCCCATGTCAAAGACCCGGCAAAACCCATTGATCTCGTGCTAATGGACGTCATGATGCCGGTGATGGACGGCCTGGAGGCGACGCGCAGAATTCGCAAGGCGCCTGCCCTAGCGAAAACTCCGATCATCATGCTTACGGCCAAGGCGATGCCTGATGACCAGGCGCGCTGCATTGAAGCCGGCGCCAACGATTATATGGCCAAGCCCATCGATGTGGACAAGCTCTTGTCGCTAGTGCGGGTCTGGATGCCCCGGTGATTCTACGTGCGCGATAACATCGAAGACATCGAAGTCGAATTGCTTCTGGCAGCGCTCTACCAACGCTACCATTACGACTTTCGCCACTATGCCAAGGCCTCGATCAAACGCCGCCTGATACAGGCCTGCAACCAACTGCATTTCTCCAGCATATCGGCGTTGCAGGATGCATTACTGCATGAGCCAACAACGCTGCCACGGCTGCTCAATTACCTGACAGTGCAGGTCAGCGAGATGTTTCGCGACCCGACCTACTTCCGAGCCATCCGAGAAAGGGTGATTCCGCACCTACGCACTTACCCTTCGCTGAAAATCTGGATTGCCGGCTGCAGCACGGGCGAAGAGCTCTATTCGTTTGCGATCCTGTTTCGTGAGGAAGGTCTTGAAGACCGGACCCTGTTCTACGCTACGGATATCAATCCGACCGCCCTTCAGGATGCGGAAGCCGGCATCTTTGCCCTGGACCGCATCCAGAAATTCACGGAAAATCACCAGAAGTCAGGCGGCCGGACCTCTCTATCAGACTACTACACCGCAAATTATGGTCGGGCGGTTTTCGATAAGTCCCTGCGCAGCCGGGTCGTGTTCTCCGACCACAGCCTGGTGACCGATGCGGTTTTCGGGGAAATGCACCTGATCTCCTGCCGCAATGTCATGATCTATTTCGACCGGCCCCTGCAGGATCGCGCTATTGGTCTCTTCCATGAATCGCTGTCGCGCAAAGGCTTTCTGGGACTGGGATCGAAGGAAAGCCTGCGCTTTTCGGTACACGCCAATGACTTTTCCGAGTTCGACCGGGAAGAAAAAATCTACCAGAGGATCGCGGCGTGACCGATGCAATTCCCAAAGCGATTGTGATCGGCGCCTCGGCCGGCGCCGTGGAAGCCCTGTTGACCATTTTGCCCGATCTTCCCAAAGACTATCCGCTGCCGGTTTTCATCGTGGTCCATGTGCCGCCCGACAGACGAAATGTCTTGGCGCCGCTATTTGAGTCCCGCTGCAAAATTACCGTGAAGGAAGCAGAGGATAAAGAGACCGTCACGGGCGGTGTCGTTTACTTCGCGCCGTCCGATTATCACATGCTGGTCGAAGAGGATTTTTCTGTATCGCTATCATCGGATGAGTTGGTCAACCATTCCCGGCCAGCGATAGACGTCCTGTTTGAAAGCGCAGCAGACGCTTATGGCCCCGGACTGTTGGGTGTCATTTTGACCGGTGCTAACCAGGATGGCGCGGCGGGTCTCGCCGCCTTGGCTAAGGTCGGCGGAATCGCTGTCGTGGAAGACCCCGCCACTGCCTACGCCGCGCAAATGCCCGGCTTTGCTCTCGCCGCGTGTCCCACCGCTAAGGTCATGTCCTTAAAGCAAATGGCATCCAGTCTCCTGGCATGGGGGGCTGCATGACGGACCCCACCAAAATCCTGTTGGTCGATGATCTGGACGAGAACCTTTTGGCGCTTGAAGGCATTCTGCGCCGCGACGGCCTGGAATGCGTGAAAGCGCGATCTGGAGAGGAAGCCTTGGAGCTTCTTCTGGTTGGCGATTTCGCCCTTGCCTTGCTGGACGTGCAGATGCCCGGCATGGACGGATTTCAACTGGCCGAGTTCATGCGCGGCAGCGAACGCTCGCGCCATATTCCGATCATCTTTCTGACCGCCGGCACCGCCGACATTCAGCGCAGGTTTCGCGGATACGAGGCTGGCGCCGTCGACTTCATTCAAAAGCCTATCGAGCCAGATATCATCCGCAGCAAAGCCCGGGTGTTTTGCGACCTGTACGAGCAACGCCGGCAACTCGCGCTTCAGCGTGACGAGCTGGAAGCCTATGCCATAAACCTCAGCACCGCCAACCGTCACAAGAACGAGTTTTTGGCGATTCTGGGCCACGAGCTGCGCAATCCCATCATGGCGCTCGGCGCCGGCTTGGCGCTCCTGAAAAGACGTGGTGAGGATATCGAAAAAGCCCAGAGCATTCGCATCCAGATGGAAAGCCAGATCGCACATCTTTCGCGTCTGGTCGAAGATCTGCTGGATATCTCACGCATAGATCAGGGCAAGATTTCCCTTAAAAAGGAGCGGGTGGAGCTGGCTGCTGTCCTGGGGGCGGCGATCGAACTCAGCCGACCGCTAATTGACAACGAGCGCCACACCCTATCGGTGGATCTCACGCCCCAGCCAGTTTGGCTGAATGGTGATTTCACAAGGCTGTCTCAGGTCGTCAGCAATCTTCTCAACAATGCTGCGAAGTATACACCACCGGGGGGTAAAATCGGTCTAGCCGCCCGGATCGACGACGCCTACGCCGAAATCGAAGTCTCCGACAACGGCATTGGAATATCCCCGGACATGCAGTCGAAGATTTTCGACATCTTTACCCAGGTGAGCAACGGCTCCAAGAATGCCAAGGACGGCTTGGGCATTGGTCTGGCCCTTGTCAAACAGCTCGTCGAAATGCATGGCGGCACGATCGCACTACAAAGCGCAGGCCTGAACGCTGGCAGCATCTTCAAGGTCAGGCTGCCGATTTTTACGTAACCTCGGCCTGTCGACTTCACTAAACGGGTTTCAATTTGGTGTTCGGAGACCGCCACGCAACGGCACGAAAATCGTGCCATGGGCCATATTTCGCTACCTAATGTACGAAGATGGTGCCGAAGTCGAACCGACACACATTTCGGTAGCGGATTTAGGTTCGGGTAGACGGTGTGGCCAAGATATGTCCATCAAAATGGCTGGAAGCCGCCTTTTTTCTTATGTCAATTTTCCCCTTTCCAGCCAAAATCGCGCGCTTTCCCTTGACTGGTGGCTGTCTCCGCCGCGTTAGTCCACATGGAATCATCGGCAATTTTGTCTGGTATTTTACTGAGGCCGTGGACTTGGTGCCGCTATGCGGGTGACAGCCGAGAGTATGGTACCGCTGTCCGTACCATGATTTCATCAATCATGGACGTGCAGCCAATTCACTTGGCGTTGTTGCTGGTCAACGGAAAGATTGAAGCCTTCCGGCAGGGTCACGCAAAATCCATCCGTATCGGGCGCCTCCCACAGTTCAGGCGTCATTGGTATGCCACCCAGAGAGCGCCAATCCGCATCGCGCAGGAACTGCGTTCCGGTACATGTGGGATTGGCGGCCCGTAGGCGGGGCAACCCGGCGACATAGTTTTCGAGGGAACGGTCACGCCGCTCCCAGTCAAGCCAGGTGATGGGATTGTCCTGGGCATAGGCATTGTTGTTGCCATTCTGGCTGCGGCCGAATTCGTCGCCCGCCGTCAACATGATGGTGCCGCGTGAGGCGAAAAGCGTGGCGAGCAGCGCGCGAACATCCTCTTCGCGCCGCAGCCATACGGATGGGTCGGAGCTCGGCCCTTCCACGCCATTGTTCCAGGAGAAATTTTCCGCCTGGCCATCGCGGTTGTCTTCACCATTGGCCCGGTTGTGACGGTCGCGGTAGCGCACCAGGTCGGCCAGGGTGAAGCCGTCATGAGAGGCCAGATAGTTCACGCTGCGGCTTTGCGGTCCCGCAAAAATATCCGACGAGCCCATCATCCGCGTCGCCAGGATGCCCGCCGTGCCGGCATCGCCACGCCAGAACCGGCGTACATCGTCGCGGTAGCGGTCATTCCATTCCAGCCAGTTTGAGGGAAACTGCCCAAGCCGGTAGCCACCGGGTCCGATGTCCCAGGGCTCGGCGATCAGCAGGCGGTCCGCCAACAGGGGATCGGCGGCAATCTCCGCGAAGATCGGCGCCTGCGGATCAAAGCCCGGGCCGCGCGCCAGCACGGTCGCCAGGTCGAAGCGGAAGCCATCCACGCCGCAATGGCGCACGAAATGGCGCAGCGTACCCAACATCATGCGGCGCACCAGCGGCTCGGCCGCGTCGAGGGTGTTGCCGGTGCCGGTATCGTTGATCAGCGTGCCGTCCGGGGAGCGGGCGTAATAACGGCTGTCCAGTCCGCGCATGCTGAGGGTGGGGCCCAGCATGTCGCTTTCGCCGGTGTGATTGAGCACCAGATCCAGGATGATGGCGATTCCCTGGGCATGCAGCGCGGTCACTGTCTCGCGCAATTCCGTGATGCCGCCGGGCGCGAGTCCGGGGTCCAGCGCCATCGGCACTACGGGATTATACCCCCAGGCATTGCGCAGGCCCAGCGGCGGCAGATGGCGTTCATCGATCCAGGCGACAATGGGCATCAGCTCCACGGCATTGACGCCAAGCTTGCGGAAATGGGCCAGGATCGCGGGATGGGCAAGGGCGGCAATGGTGCCGCGCAAGTTCGCCGGCACATCCGGATGCAGCAGGGTGAAGCCGCGGACATTGACTTCGTAGATCAATCCGCCGGGGCGAAACAGCGAGGGCTGCGGCGCGACGGCGGGCGGGTCCGTGATGACGCCTTTGGGAACCAGCGCCGCGGTATCCACACCACGCTCGGCCAGTCTCGGATCGAAAGCAAAGCGGCGGTCCAGCGTGATCGCGTAAGGGTCAACCAGGAGCTTGCTGGGGTCGAACAGATGCCCGGCCTGCGGCGTCCAGGGCCCGCTGGCCCGATAGCCATAGCGCAGGCCCGGACCGGCATTCGGCACGCTGACATGGTGCAAGTCATCGGCGCGCGTCATTGCCAGCCGCGTTTCCTGCTCGCCTTCAAACAGGCACAGCTCCACGGTCGTTGCGTCGCGCGATATGACCGTGAACGTGGCGCCGTCCGGCGTGAGGCGGACGCCGGGTGTCATGTCACCACATCGGGCTTGCTGCGTCCGGTATGCCGTGCGATGCCGGCAATCGCCTCCAGCGCCTTGGCCAGGTCGGCCAGCATGGTGGATGGTTCCTCGTTCAGCCGGCCCTGCGGCGGCTCATAGCGTTCCAGATAGACGCGCAGGGTTGCGCCGGTCGTGCCGGTGCCCGACAGGCGCAGCACCAGCCGCGAATCATCTGCGAAGATCAGGCGCACGCCCTGGTGCGCGCTGGTCGAGCCGTCCACGGGATCGTGATAGGAAAAATCGTCCGCCACCTGCAGCGTCAGCGGGCCCAGTTTGCGGCCGGGCAAGGTGGGCAGTTGCGCGCGCAGATCCGCCATCAGGGCGTCGGCCTTGGTGGTTTCCAGACCCTCATAGTCATAACGGGCATAGTAGTTGCGGCCGAACCGCGCCCAATGCTCCGTTGCCAGGGCGTCCACCGTGATGCCGCGCGCCGCCAGAATGTTCAGCCAGAAGAGAACCGCCCACACGCCATCCTTCTCGCGCACATGGTCGGAGCCGGTGCCTGAACTTTCCTCGCCGCAGATCGTCGCCAGACCGGCATCCAGCAGATTGCCAAAGAATTTCCAGCCGGTGGGCGTTTCATACAGCGCAATGCCCAACGCCTGCGCCACGCGGTCGGCGGCGGCGCTGGTGGGCATGGAACGGGCGATACCTTTCAGGCCCCTGGCATAGCCGGGCGCCAGATGGGCGTTGGCCGCCAGCATCGCCAGGGAATCCGATGGCGCGATATAGCGCCTGTGTCCCAGGATCAGGTTGCGGTCGCCGTCGCCGTCGGATGCCGCACCGAAATCGGGCGCCTGCGGCCCCATCATCAGCGTGCAGAGATCATGCGCATTGACGATGTTGGGGTCGGGATGATGGCCGCCGAAATCCTCCAGCGGCGTGCCGTTGACGACCGTGCCTGCGGGAAAGCCCAGCCGCTTTTCCAGCAGTTCGTGCGCGTAGGGCCCTGTCACTGCGCTCATGGCGTCGAAGGTCATGCGCAAACCGCCCGCCACCGCCTTGCGAATGGCAGCGAAGTCGAACAACGCCTCCATCAATTCGGCATAGTCGGCAACGGAATCGATCACTTCCACCGTCATGCCGCCAACGGTGCTGGTTCCCAGCCGTTCCAGGTCGATATCGGGCGCCTCCACCGCCAGCCAGCGCGCGATCGCCTTGCTGCGGGCGAAGATGGCCTCGGTGATTTTTTCCGGCGCGGGGCCGCCATTGGCGACATTGTACTTGATGCCGAAATCCTCGTCGGGACCGCCGGGATTGTGGCTGGCCGACAGCACCAGGCCGCCGATGGCGCCATGCTTGCGAATGATATTGCTGGCGGCGGGGGTGGAGAGGATCCCGGCATGGCCCACCAGCACCTTGCCGAAGCCGTTGGCGGCCGCCATGCGGATGGCAGTCTGGATCACGGGGCGATTGTGGAAGCGGCCGTCGCCGCCGATCACCAGGGTGGCACCTTCCTTGCCCTCGATCACGTCGAAGACCGACTGGATGAAGTTCTCGGCATAGTTGGGCTGCTGGAAGACCTTGACCTTCTTGCGCAGGCCCGAGGTACCGGGCTTCTGGTCCGCGAAAGGCGTGGTGGGATGGGTCTGGATCACGGTCTTGTCGGTCCTCAGGCTGTTGTAGAGCGTTGCATACTGCGCGCCGATGCGCTGCCAGGAAAAATCCGCCCGCATGCCCTGGCGTTGCAGATTTTGCCAAAGCGCAGGCTGCGCGAACAGTCCGACCGTCCGTGCGATGGCGTCCCGGATGCCGGCCGCCGATACCTCGCCGAACAGGATGCCGGTAGCGACGCCGGCGGCGATGGCCGCCTCATTGGTGTCTATGATGGTGTCGCCCAGACCGCCGGTGCGGGCGGCGACCGGGACACAGCCATAAGCCAGGCCGTAAAGCTGGGTGAGGCCGCAGGGCTCGAAACGCGAAGGGATCAGGATGGCGTCAGCGCCGCCCTGCAGCAGATGCGCCAGGCCTTCATCATAGCCGATGTGCACACCGATGCGGCCGGAATGGCGCGCCGCCGCATCGCGGAAGGCGGTTTCCAGAGCGGGCTCGCCCGTGCCCAATACCGCCAGGCGGCCGCCTTGCGAGACCAGGGCGTCAAGCTGGCCCGCCAGCACATCCATCCCCTTCTGCCAGGTGAGGCGGCTGATGACGGTGAAGAGCGGGCCATCGCCGGCGTCCAGCGCGAATGTCTGCTCGACGGCGCGTTTGTTGATCTTTCGCTGTGAGAGGGATTGCGCATCATAGGTGGCAGCGAGGGCGAGATCATGTCCCGGATCCCAGGTCTGGCGGTCAATGCCGTTGACGATGCCGCTGACGGCATCGGTTCGCGCGCGGATCACCCCTTCCAGCCCCATGCCGAACTGGGGTTGTTGAATCTCTGCGGCATAGCCGGGGCTGACCGTGGTGATGGCGTCGGCGGTCCACAGGCCGGCTTTCAGGAATCCCACGCCGCCATAATATTCCACGCCATCCATGGCGTAGACATGGGAGGGAAGGCCAAGCCGCGGGAAGATCGCGGCATCGAAACGCCCCTGGAAGGCGATGTTGTGAATGGTGATCACGCTGCGCGCGGGCGTGCCAGGACCTGGCGCATAGCGCAGATAGGCCGGGGCCAGCGCGGCCTGCCAGTCATGGGCATGCAGGATGTCGAAGGCAAAACCGGCCACGGCGCCGGAGGCGAGATCGGCCCCGGCCCGCGCCAGCGCCGCAAAACGCAGCCAGTTGTCGTTCCACTCGCGTCCCCCTTCGTCGCCATAAGGCCCGCCGCCACGGGCGAACAGTTGCGGTGCGTCCAGGGCCATGAAGGCCGCGCCGCCGACCTCACCCAGCCGCAGCGCCGCCCGCTGTCCCAGAAGTGCGTCATACTGGTGGATGACACGAGCCTCGCCCAATGCGGCCAGCACCGCCGGATAACCCGGCAGCAGGGTCGTCACCGTCATGCCATGCGGCTTCAGCGCGCCGGGCAGGGCGCCCACCACATCGGCCAAACCGCCCGTCTTGATCAGCGGATAGGCCTCGGAAGCGACAGAAAGGATGCGGATCATGACAGGCGGTCAATCATCTCCTGCGTGATCAGACATATACCATCCGGCGTCCGATAAAAGCGTGACGCATCGGCCTCGGGGTCCTCGCCCGCGATCAATCCAGGCGGAATCTGTACGCCCCGGTCCAGGACCACGCGGGTCAGGCGTGCGCCCCTGCCTATGCGGCAATTGGGCAGCGCCACCACCTCATCCAGCCGTGACCAGCTGTGGGCGCGTACCCCGGTGAACAGCAGACTGTGGCAAACGGTCGAGCCGGAAACGATGCAATCCCCTGATACCAGCGAGGAGATGGCGCTTCCGCGGCGGCCGTCCTCGTCATGGACAAACTTGGCGGGCGGCGTGATCTCGGAATAGGTCCAGAGCGGCCAGCTTCGATCGTAAAGATCCAGATGCGGCAGCACGTCGGTCAGGTCGATATTGGCGGCCCAATAGGCATCCACCGTGCCGACATCGCGCCAATAGGCATGGTTCTCGCCCGGCGCACGCACGCAGGACTGCGAGAAACGGTGCGCCACCGCCTTGGCGTTCTTCACCAGCCAGGGGATCAGGTCCTTGCCGAAGTCGCGGCTGGAGCCTGGCGCTGCGGCGTCGCGCCGCAACTGGTCGATCAGGAAGGCGGTGCGGAAGACGTAGACACCCATGGACGCCAGCGCCATGTCGGGATGGCCGGGCATGCCGGGCGGGTCGAGCGGCTTTTCGAGAAAATCGGTGATCCGGCCATGCGCGTCCACGGCCATCACGCCGAAGGCGGTCGCTTCCATGCGCGGCACTTCCAGGCAGGCGATGGTGACATCGGCTTCCTGCTCGCAATGCTGCTGCAGCATGACCTCATAGTCCATCTTGTAGACATGATCGCCGGCCAGGATGACCATAAATTCCGGACCGCGGGATTCGATAATGTCTATGTTCTGATATACGGCGTCGGCGGTGCCTTCGTACCACTGGTTCTCGGTCACCCGCTGGGATGCCGGCAAAATGTCGAAGCTCTCATTCCGCTCCGGCCGGAAGAAATTCCAGCCCTGTTGCAAATGGCGGATCAGGGAATGCGCCTTGTACTGGGTGGCGACGCCGATGCGGCGGATGCCAGAGTTGAGCGCATTGGACAAGGCGAAATCAATGATGCGGGCCTTGCCGCCGAAATAGACCGCCGGCTTGGCGCGCTTGGCGGTAAGGTCGGCCAGACGGCTGCCGCGCCCCCCGGCCAGCACATAGGCCATGGCGTCTCGCGCTAACGGGTGACTACCGGGGGCCATAATGTCTTCGCCTGTCTTATTCTTCGTATTCCAGCATCACGGTGGCCAGCGGTGGCAGGGTCAAGGTGACAGTCCCGGCCACGGCGTCCGTGCCGCCAAAATTGCCAACGCCAGCGCCGCCATATTGTTGCGCATCGCTATTGATAATCTCTTTCCAATGGCCGTTTCGGGGTACTGGAACCTGATAGCCGGTGCGTGGCACGGGCGTCATGTTGGCGACCACAAGCACCGGATTGGCGCCGGGGGCATGCCGGGTCCAGGCAAAGACCGAATTGGCATGGTCGTCCACCACCGCCCAGGCAAAACCGCCGCCTTCGCAATCCCGCGCATGCAGTGCGGGCTTGTCGCGATAGACGCGGTTGAGGTCGCGTACCAGGGCCTGGACGCCGGCATGGGCGGGCGCCGCCAGCAGATGCCAGTCCAGGGCCTGGTTGGCGTCCCATTCCCGGCGCTGGGCGAATTCCTGGCCCATGAACAGCAGCTTCTTGCCGGGATAGCCCCACATCAGGGCGTAATAGGCCCGCAGGTTGGCAAATTTCTGCCAGTCATCACCCGCCATCTTGGACAGCAGCGAGCCCTTGCCATGCACGACCTCGTCATGGCTCAGCGGCAGGACGAAATTCTCGCTGAAGGCATAGACCAGGCCAAAGGTGATGTCGTCATGGTGGTGGGTACGGTGCACCGGATCGCGCGACATGTATTGCAACGTGTCGTGCATAAAACCCATGTTCCACTTGAAGCCAAAACCCAGACCGCCTTCATGCGCCGGCCGGGACACGCCGGGCCAGGAGGTGGATTCCTCCGCCACGGTGAAAATACCGGGATGGGCGCCATAGACGGCGCGGTTCATGGCGCGCAGGAAATCCACCGCTTCCCAGTTCTCCCGGCCGCCTGCCGTATTGGGCACCCATTCGCCGGGCTTGCGCGAATAATCCCGGTACAGCATCGAGGCGACCGCATCCACCCGCAGGCCATCAACATGATAGCGATCGGCCCAATAAAGCGCGTTGTTGACCAGGAACGAGGCCACCTCGCGGCGCCCGAAATTGTAGATGGCGGTGTTCCAGTCGGGATGGAAGCCCTGGCGGGGATCCATATGCTCATAGAGCGCGGTGCCGTCGAAATGCGCCAGGCCGTGGCTGTCGGTGGGAAAATGCGCCGGCACCCAGTCTATCAGCACGCCCAATCCGGCCCGGTGCGCCCCGTCCACGAAGCGGGCAAAGTCGTCAGGCGCGCCGAAGCGCGCGGTCGGCGCATAAAGCCCGGTCGTCTGGTAGCCCCAGCTGGGATCGAAAGGATGTTCGCTGATCGGCAGGAATTCGATGTGGGTAAAGCCCATGCCGGCGACATAGGGGATCAGCCGGTCCGCCAGCGCGTCCCAGTCCAGGAACCAGCCGTGACTGTCGCGCTGCCACGATCCGGCATGGACTTCATAGATGGCGATGGGCTGGCGGCGGGGATCGGCGGTGGCCCAATGAGCGCGGTGGTCTGCGTCACCCCAGACATGAGAGGAAGGCGCCATCGTCAAAGAAGCCGTCTTGGGCCGCAATTCTGAAAAGAAGGCAAAGGGATCGGCCTTGAGCGGCAGGGCTTCGCCTTGCGGGCCGATGATCTCGAACTTGTAGGCGCGGTGATCGGCAATGTCGGGGATGAAGATTTCCCATATCCCCACATCCAGACGCCGCCGCATCTGGTGGCGGCGGCCGTCCCAGTCGTTGAAGTCGCCCACCACCGATACACGCTGGGCGTTGGGAGCCCATACGGCAAAATGCACGCCCTGAGCGCCTTCATGGGCGATCAGGTGCGCGCCCATCTTGTCGTAGAGCCGTCTATGGGTCCCTTCCCCCATCAGGAAATCGTCGACCGGCCCCAGCACCGGTCCGAAACTGTAGGGATCGGTCATCCACCATTCCGCACCATGGCCTTGGGCGCGGTATTTCAGCGGCTGCGGCGGGCCGGCAATTTCGCCTTCGAAAAGTCCGCGCGCGTCGGTGCGGGCCAGGCGTCCCAGGCTGTTGCCCGCCAGGTCGTACGCGTCCGCCGTTTCGGCGCCGGGGATCAGCGCGCGCGCGAAGGTGCCCTGGGGTCCGGCGTAGGTGCCCAGCAGCGAGAAGGGATCGGCGTGCCGGCCCGCCAGCAGCGCCTCGATGGCGGCGCGCCCGGGCTTCAAGCCATGCCCCAGATGTCGCGAGCATATTCCAAGATGGTGCGGTCCGAAGAAAACCAGCCGACATGCGCGACATTGCGGACGCACGCCGTGTGCCAGTCCTTGGGATCGTTCCAGCGGGTGTCGGCCTGGCGCTGTGCGGCGTTGTAGGATTCGAAATCGGCGGCGATCATGAACCAGTCATGATCGTAGATACCGCCGATCAGGTCGGCATAGCGCCCCGGATCGTCCGGCGAGAAGACGCCCGAAGCGATGGCCGAAAGTGCCTGCGACAGTTCGCGCGAGCTTTCGATCAGGGCGCGCGGGGCATAGCCCTCGCGGCGGCGCTGGGCGACCTCCTCGGCGGTCAGGCCGAAGATCAGGATATTCTCGTTCCCGACCCGCTCCATGATCTCGATATTGGCGCCGTCCAGGGTGCCGATCGTCAGCGCGCCGTTCAGCGCCAGCTTCATGTTGCCGGTGCCCGATGCTTCCATGCCGGCGGTGGAAATCTGCTCCGACAGGTCCGCCGCCGGGATGACGGTTTCGGCCAGGGTGACATTGTAGTTGGGCAGGAACGCCACCTTGAGCAGGCCGCGCACCGAAGGATCGGAATTGACGCGCCGGGCCACGTCGTTGGCCAGCTTTATGATCATCTTGGCATTGTGGTAGCTGGGCGCGGCCTTGCCCGCGAACAGCTTGACGCGGGGTACCCAGTCGCGCTCGGGATGACTGCGGATCTGGTCGTACAGGGACACGGTTTCGATGATGTTGAGCAACTGGCGCTTGTATTCATGGATGCGCTTGATCTGCACGTCGAACAGCGCATCGGGATTCAGCTGCAGCCCCAGGGTGCCCTGGACATGGGCGGCCAGCGCCACCTTGTTGGCGCGCTTGACGGCGGTGAACTTCTCCAGGAAGGCAGCATCGTCGGCAAAGGGCGCCAGCGCCGTCAATTGCTGCGCGTCTTCTAGGAAGGCCTCGCCGATCGCCTCGCGGATCAGATTGGTCAGGCCGGGATTGCATTCCTTCAGCCAGCGGCGGGGCGTGATGCCGTTGGTCTTGTTGTTGATACGGTCGGGAAACAGGCGGTGCAGGTCCGCGAACACGGTCTGCTTCATCAGCTCGGTATGCAGTGCCGCCACGCCGTTGACGCTGTGCGATCCGGCGAAGGCGAGATTGGCCATGCGCACGCGCCGCTCGCCGCTTTCGTCGATCAGCGATATGGCCGCGATGGCATGGCCGTCGAATCCTTCCTTGCGCCGCGCGCTGCGCAGCAGGTCGGCATTGATGGCATAGACCAGCTGCATGTGGCGGGGCAGCAGCCGCTCGAACAGGGGCAGGGGCCAGCTTTCCAGCGCCTCAGGCAACAAGGTGTGGTTGGTATAGCTGACGGTGGCGCGGGTGATGTCCCAGGCTTCGGCGAATTCCAGCTTGTGATGGTCGATCAAAAGCCGCATCAGTTCGGTCACCGCCAGCGCGGGATGGGTATCGTTGAGCTGGATGGACGCTTTCTGGGGCAGGCTGCGAATATCGCCGAAATATTGCAAGTGACGCCGCAGGATGTCCTGGATCGAGGCGCTGGAGAAGAAATATTCCTGGCGCAGCCGCAGTTCCTGACCGGCGGCATTGGAGTCGGCGGGATAGAGAACCCGCACCAGCCGTTCGGCGCGCGCCTCTTCCGCCAGGGCGCCGATATGGTCGCCGGCATTGAACGCATCCAGCCGGATGGGATCGAGCGCCAGCGCATTCCACAATCGCAATGTGTTCACGCGCTTGCCGCGCCAGCCCACCACGGGGGTGTCGAGCGCCTCGGCCCGCACCGCCTCCGCCGGCTGCCAATGGACCGAGCCGTTGACATTGCCGATCACCTCGCCGCCGAAGCCGACCAGATAGGCGGTCTCGCGCCGTTCGAACTCCCAGGGATTGCCATGCTCGAGCCAGGTTTCGGGATATTCCAGCTGCCAGCCGTCCTTGATGCGCTGGCGGAACATGCCGTTGACATAGCGCAGGCCATAACCAGTTGCCGGTAGGTCGAGCGAGGCCAGGCTGTCCATGAAGCAGGCCGCCAGCCGCCCCAGGCCGCCATTGCCCAGCGCGGCGTCGGGTTCCATCTCCTCGATCTTCGCCAGATCCACGCCATGGGCCTTGAGGGCGGCGTCGACCTCCTCCGACATGCCGAGGTTGGACAGCGCGTCGCGTAGCAACCTCCCGATCAAAAATTCCAGGCTCAGATAATAGACCCGCTTGGCGCCCGCCGCATGCATGGCGCGGGTAGAGGCCATCCAGCGGTCGATGATCTCGTCGCGCAGGGTGAGGATGGTGGCGGCCAGCCAGTCATGTGTCTTGGCGGCGCGTTCATCCTTGCCGATGCGATGGAGCAGGGTATCGATCAGCCGTTCCGCGAATGGTCGAAGAGGTGGCGGCGCGGCGGGCGTTGTCATGGCGATTTGCAAAGGCCGGTGAGGTTTGGCAACCTTACCGCAATGCCGAGCCGCAAGCTACACCTTCACCCATTCTTTCGGGTTGCTGCATGGTCCTGACCTCCGCGCCCTGGTGGCAGGGCGCCGTCATCTATCAGATCTATCCGCGCAGCTTTCAGGACAGCAACGGCGACGGTATCGGCGACCTGAACGGCATTACCGCACGGCTGGACCATGTGGCGTCGCTGGGCGTGGATGCGATCTGGCTGTCGCCCTTTTTCGCCTCGCCGATGATCGATTACGGCTATGACGTATCGGATTATCGCGCCGTCGACCCGATTTTCGGCTCCCTGGCGGATTTCGACAGGCTGCTGGCGCAGGCCCATGCGCTGAATCTCAAGGTTATCATCGACCAGGTCTATGCCCATACCTCCGACGCCCATGCCTGGTTCCGGGAGAGCCGCGCCGGCCGCAACAACGCCAAGGCCGACTGGTATGTGTGGGCCGATCCCAGAACGGACGGCACGCCGCCCAACAACTGGCTTTCGGTCTTTTACGGGCCCAGCTGGACCTGGGACGGGCGGCGCGGGCAATATTACCTGCACAATTTCCTGCCCGCACAGCCCAACCTCAATGTCCACAATCCGGCGGTGCAGGAAGCGCTGTTCGACGTGGCGCGCTTCTGGCTGGCGCGCGGCGTGGACGGCTTCCGGCTGGACGCCATCAACTTCGCGATGCACGATCCCATATTGACGGACAATCCGCCGGTCACCGATCCGGCTCTGCCCAGGAAGCGCCCGTTCGACTTCCAGCACCATCTGCACAACCAGTCCCAGCCGGAACTGATCCCCTTCATCGAGGCGCTGGCCCGTGTGGTGCGCGGCTTCGGCGCCGATCGCTTCACCGTGGCCGAGGTGGGCGGCGAACAGGCCCCACGCGAGATGCGGCTGTTCACGGCGAGGGATAACCGATTCAACACGTCTTACGGCTTCGACTTCCTGTCGGCGGAAACGCTGACGCCGGAACTGGTGCTGGAGGCGCTGGCCTCCTGGAAACCGGATGAAGGCTGGCCCAGCTGGGCCTTCTCCAATCACGACGCGCCACGCGTGGTCAGCCGCTGGGGCCGGCCCGAGGCGCCGGACGCCTGGGCCAAGCTGCTGCTGGCGCTGCTGATGGCCCTGCGCGGCAATGTCTTCCTGTATCAGGGCGAGGAACTGGGGCTAAGCCAGGCCAGTATTCCCTTTGAGCGGTTGCGCGATCCGGAGGCGATCGCCAACTGGCCGCTCACCCAGGGGCGCGACGGCGCGCGCACGCCGATGCCCTGGTCTTCGGATACACATGGCGGCTTCTCTATCGCCGAGCCGTGGCTGCCGGTGCCCGAAGGCCACAGGACGCGGGCCGTGGCGCTGCAGGAGCAGGATGCGGATTCGGTGCTGGCCGTCACGCGGCGGCTGGTGGCGCTGCGCCGGGATCATCCGGCCCTGCGCGTCGGCGATTTCACGCCTCTGCATCTGGTGGCGCCGTTGCTGGGCTTTGAGCGTGCGGCGGATGGTCAACGCCTGCGCTGCCTGTTCAATCTGGGCGATACGGCGCTGGCCTGTCCCCCTCTCGCCCAGGGCCGGGTATTGTTCGCCAGCGGCGCGGTCGATCGGCAAGGCGAAATGCTGGGACCGCTGGCCACATGCTGGCTGGCGCTTTAGCCCGCTCCGGTCAGGATCGCCACGGGCCATTCCCGCGGCAGGTCGGCGGCGGCACCGGCCGGCAGGATGCGGCCGGTGAGGAGATCGCGGCACGGCTGTTCCAGCGTGAAAGTGGCGCGGCCGGCGAGGTATCCGTTGCAGCGGGCGATCACCCGCAGCGTGCGGCCGGCGTGCCGCCGCGCGAAGGCGATCAGTCCCTCGCCCGCCGCGATGGGCTCATAGCTTCCCAAGGTCCACAGATCCGGATCGGCCCCTCTTGCCGCGAGCAGGGTGGCGATCAGTCTTTGCTTGCGGGCGGCCAGCGGCGCGTCCGCGGCCGGCGGCGCGGCCAGCGTCTGCCTGCGGGCGGCATAGTCCACCGCGCGGCGATTGTCGGGATCGACCAGGCTGAGATCGAGAAACTCCGCACCCTGATAAAGGTCCGGCACCCCGGGCAGGGTATGGCGCAGCGCCGCCTGGACCAGGATATTGGCCTCGGCGAGCGGTGCCAGCGCCGCCAGCAGTGCCGTCAGCCGGTCGCGGAAATCCTGCATCGCCCGGTCCAGCACCAGGCGGCGGGCGAAGCGGCAGAACGCCTCTTCATAGGTGATATTGGGCGCGCGCCAACTGGAGCGTAGCTTGGCTTCGCGCAGATGCTTGCGGCACCAGCCTTCGATGCGGGCGGCGAAATCCGCATCGGCTTGGTCCGGCCAAGCGCCCAGCAGGGTCTGGTATAATATGTAAGTGTCGCTGGGGTCGATGCCGTCGCAGCCCCGTGCCGCCTGCACGAAATCCCGCCACAGGGCCGGGCTGGCGCTCAGCGCGGCCAGACGGGCGCGGGTGTCTTCGCCGCGCTTGTGGTCATGGGTGGCGGTGGTCACCATGGCGTGCGGAAAGTCGGTGGCGCGGGCCAGGATACGGGCATGGAAGTCCGCCGGCGAAAGAAAAGCGCGGCGCGGATTGAAGCCCACATCGTTACGCGAAAGCAGCCGCCCATAGCGATAGAAAGCGGTATCCTCGACCGCCTTGGCGGCGATCGGCGCGGTCAGCTGATGGAACCGGCGTACCGCCTCGACCGTCGCGGCCGCGCCGCTGCGGTCGTCGAACAGGGGCCGCAGCCCGGGGGCGAGGGCCGTGACCAGCGGTGGGGCGAGGGGCGGGGTATCCGGCTCGCCGGTGACATAGCCGCGATAACAGCGCAGCGCCGCGGTGGTCTTCGCGAGAGCGGGGCGCAGCGCCTGTTCGGATGTCCCGGGCATTGCCGCCTGGATGGCACGCAGGACGGCGTTGCGCTGGGCGGCGAAGCTGGTGTCCAGCAATTCCTGCCGCGCTTCGGTTTCCTCCTGCTCGAAGCTTTTGCCGCCCACCGCCCGCCATAGCGTTTCCAGCGCGCCGCCGTCATCGGCGTGCAGCAGGCTGGACAGAGCGTCCATCGCCTCATAGCCGGTGGTGCCATGGACACCCCAGTCGGTGGGCAGATGCTCGTTCTCGGCCAGGATTTTTTCCACCAGCAGATAGGGCCCGGCCCTGAGAGCCGACAGGCGCCGGTGCAGCAGCCGGCAATAAGCACGGGGATCGGCCAGGCCGTCGACATGATCGACCCGCACGCCGTCGATCAGGCCCTCGCCGTAAAGCGCGAAGATCTTTGCATGCACCGCTTCGAATACGGCGGGATTTTCAGCGCGAATGGCGGCCAGATCGGTAACGTCGAAAAAGCGCCGCCAGTTGATCCGGCTGTCGGCCTGCCGCCAGTCGGCCAGCACGAAATGCTGGCGCGCCAGAAGACGCGATGCTGGGGCCCAGTCGGTGGGCGCCTCCGTCATGGTCTGGTCTTCCGGCCGCAGCGGGAAGCGATGGCCGAAATAGGCGAAGGCCCATTTGCCCGATTGGGCGTCGCGCACGAGCTTGAGGTCGCCCTTGGCCCACAGCGCGTCGGGCCGGCCATCCAGGAACGGCGCCAGCACCCTGTCTTCCAGTCCCGGCGCGTCCCAGGTGATGTCGAAACTGGCGGCGTGGACGCTGTCCCGGCCCTTCTCCAAAAGATCGAGCCACCAGCCATTGTCCGCCTGGCCCACCGCCATGTGGTTGGGCACGATATCCACGATGAGGCCCAGGCCCTTCGCGCGCAGCGCCGCCGCCATGGCGCGAAAGCCCTCTTCGCCGCCCAGTTCGGGATTGATGCGGGAATGGTCGACCACGTCATAGCCATGCAGCGATCCGGCGCGCGCGGCGAGAATGGGCGAGGCATAGACATGGCTGATGCCCAGGGCGGCGAGATAATCGGCCAGCCGCGCGCCATCCGCGAAGTTGAAATCCTTGTGGAACTGCAGGCGATAGGTGGCGCGGGGGATCATGGCCGTTCCAGCCACGCCAGGGTGGCGAAAGGTGGAAGCTGCCTTGCCGCCCGGCCAAAGAAAGGTTGCGAAGCGGGTAGGGTCGCGGCGGCCGGCGCGGGCCCCAGATTGCAGGCCAGGGTCAGCATCCGCCCGTCGCCCATGCGCCAGCTCGCTACCACCGCCCTGTCGCCGGCCGCTTCGGCAGACTGTGTCCGTGCGCCGTCCAGGCGGGGCACGATGTGGCGCTGCCGCAGCGCCAGCAGGTCCCGATAGAAAGTCAGCCAGGCCTCGCGGTCCGGCGCGTCCGTTTGTGGCACGCTGGCAGTAAAGCTATCCTGCGAGTTGGCGTCCGGCAGGGCGCGGCCCTGTGCGGCATCGGCAAGGATGGCGAATTCGCGGGCGCGGCTCTCGCGCACCGCCTGCGCCAGCTCCGGCCCGTGATCGGTGAAAAACAGGAACGGTGCCCGGCTGCCCAACTCCTCGCCCATGAAGATCAGGGGAATCTGCGGCGCCAGCAGCTGAAGCGCGACCGCGGCCTGCAGGGCGCGGGGATCGGCCAGCGTGGTGAGCCGCTCGCCGAAGGGACGGTTGCCGGTCTGGTCATGGTTCTGCAGGAAGCTGACAAAGGCGGTGGGCGGCAGGTCGGCGCTGGGCTCGCCCCGCGCCGCGCCGCCCCTGTTGGCGGAAGCTTGGCCCTGATAGATGAAACCCTCGGCCAGGCCGCGCGCCAGAAGGGCAGCGGGATTGTCCGCGAAATCGCGGTAATAGCCATGGCTTTCGCCGGTCAGAAGGACATGCAGGGCGTGATGGATGTCGTCATTCCATTGCGCGTCGAAGCCCTGGCGCAGATGGCTGGCGACATTGTCCTCATTCTCCAGCACCAGATGGATCGGACGCTCGCCCGCCTCGTGCCGCAGGTCCGCCGCCAGTTCGGCCAGCCAGCCTTCATCCTGGATGGCATGCACCGCGTCGAAGCGCAGGCCGTCGAAGCCGAATTCGAACAGCCAGTGACGCGCATTGTCGGCGAAGAAGCGGCGTATTTCGGGAATGCGAAAATCGAGTGCCGGTCCCCAGGGCGTGGCACGGTCGTCGCGGAAGAAGGGGCTGGCATAGAGCGGCAGGTAATTCCCGTCCGGGCCGAAATGATTGTAGACCACGTCCAGCATCACGCCGATCCGCAGGTCGTGGGCCTGCTCGATCAGCGCGGCCAGGTCGTCCGGCGTGCCGTAGCTTTCGGCGGGGGCATAGGGCAGCACGCCGTCATAACCCCAGTTGCGCGCGCCGGGAAAGACCGCGATGGGCATCAATTCCAGCACCGTGATGCCCAGGGCGGCCAGCGCAGGCAACCGCGCGGCGACGCCGCGAAATCCGCCCATCAGCCCGGCGTGGCATTCATAGATCACGCTGTCGCGCCAGGGCCGGCCTTTCCAGGATCGGCCCCGGGGCTGGCGCGGCGCGGTGACGATGCTCCAGCCATGCGCGCCGCCCTGCTGCAGGTGCGCGGCGGGGTCTGGAAAGGTCACATCGCGCGTGCGGAAGCGGTAGGCCATGCCTGTGGCGCCCGGCACGACAACCTCTTTCCATCCGTCGCCCGTGTCCATCATCGGGCAGATGGTGCCATCCCGCAGTTCGAGCACCACGCTTTGCGCGTCTGGCGCCCATAGGGAAAAACATACGTTGCCACCTGCGACCGTCGGCCCGAATGACCGCGTCATGCATCGATCTCGGCCGCCAGCAGAACCGCGGCGCGGTCGCCCACCGAATAGCTTTTGTCTTTCAGCGGCCCCGGGGCCGCATCGGGAGCGGCGGTGTCGTAAACCATCTGCCAGGGAAAATCGCCCGGCAGGTTGAACAGCACCGGCTCGCCGGTCGCGTTCATCATCAGGGCGGTGATTTCGATCCGCCCGTCGGTGCGTCGCGCCGCGCGCCGCAGGCAGAGGAGGCGCGCGTCGCTGTTTTCCCAGTCTCCGGGTGAAAGCTCCAGCCCACGTTCGTCCCACCAGGACTGTTCGCGGATGCCCGGGGCGATTTCAGCCGGTCCCATATAGCGGTCATGGCGCAGGGTCGTGAAGCGGCGGCGTGCCTCGGCAAGCCGGCCCATGAAGGCCGTGAGCGCCTGGCCGCGTTCGGATTCGACGAGCGTCCAGTCCATCCAGGTCAGTTCATTGTCCTGGCAATAGGCGTTGTTGTTGCCTTTCTGGGTGCGTCCTGCTTCGTCGCCCATCTGGATCATCGGCGTGCCCAGCGAACCCATCAGCGCCGCCAGCATGGCGCGCTTGACCCCTTCGCGATATCCGGCGATCACCGGATCGTCGGTGGGGCCTTCCGCGCCGTAATTGGTGGAATGATTGTCGGAGGCACCGTCCCGATTGTCCTCGCCATTAGCCGTGTTGTACTTGCCCTGATAGGAGACCAGGTCCTGCAGGGTCGCGCCGTCATGACAGGTGATATAATTGATCGAGGCGCGCGGTTTCTTGCGGTGCGGATTGAACAGGTCGCCCGATCCGCCCACGCGCGCGGCCAGTTCCGGGCGCAGGCCGCCATCGCCGCGCCAGTAGCGCCGCAGCGCGTCGCGGTAGCGATCGTTCCATTCCGAAAAGCCCGGCGGGAAGTTGCCCAGCTGATAGCCGCCGGGGCCGATATCCCAGGGTTCGCAGATCATCTTGAGCTGCGACAGGAGCGGGTCCTGGCGAATGACGTGAAAGAAACTGGCCTCATGATCGAAACCCCAGGACTGGCGGCCCAGGGTCAGGCCGAGGTCGAAGCGGAAACCGTCGACATGATAGGTCTCCGCCCAGTAGCGAAGCGAATCCATCACCATCTGCAGGACGCGGGGATGCGACAGGTTCAGGGTGTTGCCGGTGCCGGTGTCGTTGATGGTGTGGCGGGGATTTTCGGCCAGCCGGTAGTAGCTCGCATTGTCCAGCCCGCGCCAGGAGAGCGTCGGTCCCAACTCGCTGCCCTCACAGGTATGATTATAGACCACGTCCAGGATAACCTCGAGCCCGGCGGCGTGATAGCGCCGCACCATGTCGCGCAGCTCGCGGGGATTGCCGCTGGAAAGATAGCGAGGCTCCGGCGCGAAATAGCCCAGCGTGTTGTAGCCCCAGTAATTGCTCAGTCCCTTTTCCAGCAGCATGCGGTCCTGCAGGAAGGTGTGGATCGGCATCAGCTCGATCGCGGTCACCCCGATCCGCTTCAGATGATCGATGATGCGGGGATGGGAAAGCCCCGCCAGCGTGCCCCGCTGCGGCACGGGCAGCTGGTCGAACAGCTTGGTCATGCCGCGGACATGCGCTTCATAGAGGACGGTCTCGCTCCACGGGGTCTGGGGCCGCTTGTCGTCCCCCCAGGAAAAATGGTCGTCCACCACCACCGCCTTGGGCATGGCCGAGGCCGAGTCCCGCCGGTCCATGCTGAGGTCCTGGTGGGCCGAATTGACGCGATAACCGAAAACGGCGTCCGTCCAGCGCACGCTGCCGATCACTGACTTAGCATAGGGATCCAGCAGCAGCTTGGCGGGATTGAACCTGTGTCCCCGACCGGGATCGTAGGGCCCATGGGCGCGGTAGCCATAGACCAGCCCGGGATCGGCATCGGGCAGATAGCCATGCCAGACCTCTTCGTCATACCCCGGCAGCGGCAAGCGCGCGATTTCGCGCCGCCCGCCATCATCGAACAGGCACAACTCTATCTTTTCGGCATGGGCGGAGAAGACCGCGAAATTGATGCCCAAACCGTCCCAGTTCGCGCCGAGAGGATAAGGTCGGCCCGCGTCCAGGGCGGTGGGTAGAACAGCCATGATTGAATTCCGGGCTGGCGGCGATAGCCGCACGATCCCGGCCCCTTAAAATCTCACTCTAGACAACTGCGCCCATGCCCTTCCGATCCGGCGACGCGGCAAAAAGTTCCATTGGAAACATGCTGCCATTGCGGCGTTGTCTTGTCCTTCACGGAGGTGGTCTTGGCTCGTTACGAAATTCGCATCCAAAGTCCGGACGGTTCCACGCGAGTCTCGTGGGATGTCGAGCGCGCCGACGATGAGGCCGCGCTGAACTCCGCTATGGAGGTTTGTCAGAAGCAGGTGGTGGAGATCTGGAACGGCAATCGGCAGGTCGCCGCGATCTCGCCGGCCGGCACGCCGCGCGTGACACTTTAACACTTATTCATCGTACGCGATGACGCGGGGCTTAAAAGCTCGGAACGAAGCGTTTCCCGTTGCGTTGCAGCGGAAAGGCCTGTGCCATGCGTGTTCTCTTCGTTACTCCGGAAATGAGCGATTTCGTGCAGACGGGTGGGCTGGCCGCCGTTTCGGCGGCGCTCCCACGCGCGATTTCGTTCCTTGCCGACGTGCGCGTCATTTTGCCGGGCTATCCCGAAGTTATGCGCCGGCTTGTGGGTCTGGAACATGTCGCCGACTGCGAGGCATTTGCCGGACTTCCCGCTTGCCGGCTGGTACGTTCGGTGACCGCCGACGGGCTTTGGGTCTATGTTGTTCAGTGTGCGGAACTGTACGAACGACCTGGTGGCATCTATGGCAATACTCATGGCCGTGACTGGTCCGACAACGATCTGCGCTTTGCGCGGTTTGCCTCTGTTGCCGCGGCACTGGCGGCGGGGACGCTCGATCCGGACTGGTCCGCCGACCTCGTCCATGCCAACGACTGGCAATCAGGCCTTGTCCCTGCCTATCTGGAATGGAAGGGCTGGCGGATTCCCAGCCTGCTCACTATCCACAACTTGGCCTTTCAGGGGCTGTTCCCACGCGAAAGCCTCGGCCGTATCGGCGCACCGGATCGCGCTTTCCAGATGGAAGGTGTCGAATTCTACGGCAAAGTTTCGTTTCTCAAGGCGGGTCTTCAATATTCATCTCATCTGACCACCGTCAGCGAAACTTATGCGCAGGAAATTACTACCACCGAGCATGGCTGTGGTCTGGATGGCCTGTTGCGGCGGCGTAGCAACGATCAACAGCTCACGGGCATCCTGAACGGTATAGACGAAAGCTGGGATCCCCGGATATGCCCCGACCTTGTGCGGCCTTTCGCGTCCGGATCGTGGGAAGCCAAACGTGTGAATGCGCACCACTTGCGCCGGGAGTTCGGCCTCGCTGTGGGACGGGGGCCGCTATTTGGATTGGTGGCGCGGCTGGTTCACCAGAAGGGCGTGGACCTGGTGCTTTCCGCCGCAGAGGCAATAGTGCAGGCTGGCGGCCAGATCATCGTTACGGGCAAGGGCGATCCCGTCTTTGAACAGGCGCTTGTGGAAGCGCAGCGCCGGCGGCCGGATGCCATCGCTGCCGCCATTCGGTTCGATCCTAGTGAGGCGAGACGGATTTTTGCGGGTAGCGACTTTACGTTGATGCCTTCGCGCTTCGAACCCTGCGGTCTCAGCCAAATGTACGCACAGCGTTTCGGCTCTCTGCCGATCGGACGCCGAACTGGCGGGCTGGCGGAAACGATCGCCGATGGGGAGACAGGGTTTCTCTTCTCCGACCCCTCTGCAGAATCCTTTCTAGGGGGCGTCGTGCGGGCCTTCGCTGCCTATGGCAGCAAACGGCATTTGAACAAAATGCGCCGGAGCGCCATGTCGCGTACCTTCAGCTGGAACCAGTCTGCGACTTCTTATGTTTCCCTCTACAGGGGGCTCACTGCGCCGCGGATCGCTGCGTAACCGCGTGCGATCTTTTGTCATGGGCCAGTGACGATACTACTGATCACGTCAGAACTGCGATCACAACTAGGCAGATGCACTGCTTGCATTTATGACGAAAGCTCACACGAGGGGCGTTTGGGCAAATGGTTTTCGCCGTTCGGTTTGCCCCTGAAAAACGCGCTGTGCGGCCCTCAGCGCCCGCCCGCCGGACGATCAACAGCCGTTTCGGTTTTGGCATGGATTCCTTCTGGACCTTCGTGGTGGAAATGCTGATCTTCACCGTCGGCGGCATCGCGGTGTATGAGGGGATCGAGAAACTGCGCCACTCCCAACCGCTCGGCCATGTGCCGCTAATCCTTGGCGTCCTCGCGCTGTCCTTTGCCTTCGAAGCGCTTGCGTTTCTCGCCAGTTGGCGGGAATCCGAGCGCGGCCGTCCTGAATTGTCGCGCCGTCGCCATCGGCGGGTCTCGCTGGTTCAGTTCATTCATTTCAGTCCACAACCGGGAGTTTTTGAAGTCCTGGATGAGGTTGGTCTTGGCCACCATCGGCGTCATCGGCACCGCCGTCTTTGGGGCTGGGCGGATGGCGCTGCCGCTCTCCCCATCGGCGTCCTGCTGATTGTGCTCGCCGGTGTTATTTTAGCGGAAAGTGAGAGCCTTCTGACCGGGGAGGCTGTGCCGTCGGTAATCCTGGACGGGGTGCGCGATATTCTGGCGTCGGATTCGCTCGTCTCCAATATAGAAGAGCTTTGGGGCATGTACCTAGGACTGGATGAAATCCTTCTGGTGGCAACGCTGGATTTCAAGGACGGCACGACCGCACACCAAGTGAAGGAGGCCTGCGAGCGGGTCATGGCGCAGTTGCGTCGCGTCGGCCACGTATCACAAAACTCTTCTTGCGTGCGGACGGAAACTAGCATGTGCAATGATTATGCGGGAGAGATCCAGGCTGGCCGCCGCGCCATTCGCCGCAATGGAGGAGACATCGTTTGCTCCGAAAGGATGGTGTGACAGTTCAATAATGCTTGTTATGCACGCGCAGCGCATGGTGCCATGGCACCGGCATCATTCATGACGGTTGGCTGTATGCCGGGAATACCTGCTGAAATGCCAGCGGCATCCAAAAATGGAAAGCGACCAGCCTGAACCAAAAATGTATACGCGGAAAACATAGGGAAGGCTACCGCAGCTGCACGCGCCAATGTCATCCTTCCATCTCGACCAAAATAGCGATCATCCGTAAGCTCCCTAACCGCGTTGCAAGCGCAATTACGGCGCTAAGACTGCGGCAGGGGACCGCGTTCAATGCCCACCAGTAGATTCCAGGCTGAGGTGCAGGCCGCGTTGCGCCTGATGTCGAGCTCCATGCTTGATGCCGTGATTGCGATTGATCAGCATGGAAAGGTCATTACGTGGAACCAAGCCGCCGAGCAGATATTCGGTTGGACAAAAAATGAAGCGCTTGGAAGCCCGATGGAGGCTCTGATTGTTCCGGAAAAGCATCGGAATCCGCACCGAGCCGGTATGCATCGCTATCAGACGACAGGCGAAGAGCGTGTCATCAATCGACGAATTGAAATTGATGCCATCGATAAGGCTGGCCGCATATTTCCGGTCGAGCTTTCGATCATCCCGATGGCGTCCAACGGCGAATATCTCTTTGTCGGTTTTGTCCGCGACATTAGTGAGCGGCGGCGCGGCGAGGCGCGACATGCCTTCATGCTTGAGTTGAGCGATCTGCTGCGTGATAGTGAGGCGAATGGTGCGCTCCAGGATGTCTGCGCTCTAATGGGCAGATATTTTCATGTTACACGCGTGGGTTATGGTCAGCTCGACGCTTTAGAGGATATCTTTGAATATTCCACCTGCTGGACCGACGGCACGGTCCCTCCGCTGATTGGCCGCTATCCGGCGTCTGCCTTCGGCCCGAAAATTGTCGCCAAGCTCGGCCGGGGCGAGACCGTGGTCATCGCCGACCTGTTTTCGGATAGTCTGAGCAATGACGAACAGACCCAAGCCACGGCGAAGTCAGTCGATACATGCTCGATCCTTGTTGTACCGTTTCTGCGCGCCGGTAGGCTCCGCACGATAGTTTATCTGAATGATCGGAATCCTCGGGCTTGGGAGCCACATGAAGTGGAGTTTATGGAAGAGGTTGCGGATCGGACGCGCCAGGTCATCGAGCGCCGGGAAGCCGAGGCAGCATTGCAGGCGTTAAATATTTCGCTTGAGGCCCGCGTTGATCAGCGAACCAGCGAACTAAACGCCGCAGAGGACGCGCTGCGCCAGGCCCAGAAGATGGAGGCGATCGGACAACTCACCGGCGGTATTGCCCACGATTTCAATAATTTCCTGCAGGGGATTTCGGGAAGTCTAGAGGTTGTCCGACGGCGTATTGCCGAAGGCCGCTTCAACGATGTCGACCGTTTCATCGAAGGCGCGGCAGAATCGGCGCGCCGGGCCGCAGGATTGACCCATCGCCTGCTCGCTTTCGCGCGCCGTCAGCCGATTGCGCCAAGGTCAATAGACGTCACGACGTTGGTGGCATCGATGGAGGATTTGCTGCGGCGAAGCCTGGGCGAGCGGATTATGCTTGAACTCGTGCTATCCCAGAACCTCTGGGCGACGCGATGCGATCAGAACCAGCTGGAATCCGCCGTTTTAAACTTGGCGATCAACGCCCGAGATGCCATGCCCGGCGAGGGCAAGTTGTTCATTGAAAGCAAAAACACCGATTTGGACGCGTCAGCGGCGTCTAGGCTGCGCGATGTCGAGCCGGGCCAATACGTGACCATCACGGTAAGAGATACTGGCGTCGGAATGGATTCAGAGACAATTTCTCGAATTTTTGAACCCTTCTTTACCACCAAGGGCCAGGGCCAGGGCACCGGATTGGGCTTGTCTATGATTTATGGGTTCGTCCGGCAGTCCGGTGGCTTTGTTCATGTCGACAGCAAAATCGGCTTGGGGTCGATCTTCACCATCTATATGCCTCGATGGGAAGGAGCCGATACGGAGCAAGAAGCTGTTGCAGCGGCGCCGGGCGGGGGAACAGGTGCAAAACAAGGCGAGACGATCCTTGTCGTCGAAGACGATGCAATCGTGCGAACCCTGATCGTCGAGGTCCTGACGGAACTCGGTTATAGCATTATCGCGGCCGCGGACGGGCGCGAGGGATCAGATATTCTACAATCTGCGCAGCGGCTCGATCTCTTGATTACCGATATTGGGTTGCCGGGCCTCGACGGACGCCAAATTGCAGATATGGGCCGGGCGGTGCGGCCGCAACTGAAGATCCTTTTTATGACGGCTTACGCCGAGAGCGCTGCACAGGCTTCCGGTTTCCTCAAATCCGGTATGTCGCTTATCGCTAAGCCATTTGAGATGGGGACATTCGCAAACTGCGTTCGCGATCTGATTGAAAGAATTTAGTCGCCATATTGAAACCCATACTTGGCCGCTTGGCTGAGAAGTAACGACGAGTTCGGCAAGGCTAGCCTTATAGGGCCAGGCGTTTTTCGCTCTTGAGTTAGATGCAGGCGGAACGCGGCATGGGTCTCGCCGTTCTCTACTCACGACCTGCAGAAGTTCCAATGGTATCTTTGTCCACCAAACTTCCCCCCGCCCCCTCCAAGCGCCCCGACAAGGAGCCTTTGGACAAGATCGCTCTGGGCATGAAAGAGGCCACATCGCTTGCTATCTTCAATCGCTGGATGGCAAAGGCCGCGCCGATGGTGAAGGGAGGCATTCGCGCCGTGCCGGGTGAGGGACCCATCGGCGCCGCTATCGCTTTGGTGGGAGAGCAGCCAGGCGACCAAGAAGATATCGTGGGGAAGCCCTTTGTGGGCCCCGCGGGACATCTGCTCGACAAGGCGCTGGCCGAGGCGGGGATTGATCGCAAACGGGTCTATGTCACCAACGCCGTGAAGCATTTCAAATTCGAGCCGCGCGGCAAGCGCCGCATTCATTCCAAGCCGACAGCAGGCGAGGTGACGCATTATCGCTGGTGGCTGGAAAAAGAACTGGATTTGGTAAAGCCCACTCTGGTGGTCGCGATGGGCGCCACCGCCGCACTGGCGCTGGCGGGACATCCAGTGGCGGTGGAGCGTAATCGCGGTCCGATGGAATTTCGAGATCATGCCGGGTATCTGACTATACATCCATCGTTTCTGCTGCGGATGCCGCCGAAAGATAGAGCGGCTGCCTTTGCCAAATTCGTCGCGGACCTGAGGCAGATCCGAAAGCGCGCGGTCGCAGCCGACGCCCCGGAGGCCGCCTGAGGGATGCTACCAATGGAGCGCCGGTGCTGTTAAAAAAGGCTAGACAGGCTGCCCGCACTGCTGGGCTAAAATATGTCAGTGACACAGCGCCTGGCTTGCATCGGCGCGGGGCGCCGCGCCGCTTCCGCTATCAGGACAGCGACGGCAAGTCCGTCAGGGATGCCGGGACGCTCGCCCGTATCCGCAAACTGGCGATCCCGCCGGCCTGGAGCGATGTGTGGATCGCGGCGTCCTCCGACGCGCATCTGCAGGCGACAGGCCGCGACGTCCGGGGCCGCAAGCAATATCGTTATCATCCGGATTTCGCCGCTGTGCAGGACGCCGCCAAATATGCCCATCTAGCCGAATTCGCCGTGGCGCTGCCGGCATTGCGAAAGCGATTGAAGCACGATCTTCTCAGGCCCGTTCTCTGCCGCGAAAAGGTCGTCGCCGCCATCATCACATTACTGGAGGAGACCTTGATCCGCGTCGGCAACGAGGATTATGTGCGTGCCAATGATAGTTTCGGACTGACCACCTTGCGCAATCGCCATGTGAAAGTGAAGGGCGCCGAACTGCGCTTCCTGTTCAAAGGCAAAAGCGGCAAGCGGTGGAATCTGTCGATACGGGACCGGCGTGTCGCCAGGGTGGTGCGTTCCTGCCAGGAACTGCCGGGTCAGCATCTTTTCGAATATCGCACAGAAGACGGCGTCAGCCACGGCGTCTCATCCTCGGACGTCAACGCCTATCTACGCGCGGCGACGGGCCGCGATATCACTGCCAAGGATTTCCGCACCTGGGCCGGGACGGTCAAGGCCGCGATGTGGTTTCACGACCTGGACGCTGGGCCCAGAAAAAAGGTTGTTCGCGATGTCATCGTCGCCATTGCCGCCGAACTGGGCAACACCGTGGCCGTGTGCCGCAAGTGTTATATCCATCCCCGAATCATCAGCGAATTCGAAGCGGGCAAACTGGCGCTGCGGATCCCCGCCAAGGGACGGCAAGGTCTTTCTGCGCAGGAGATCGCCGTCCTGAATTTCCTGCGAAAGCAGGCCCCTCCAAAAGCGTGACCCATTGTGGCCCTTTATGACGGGGTGGCAATTGGGCGAGGCGGGCGGAGCTTTGACGACGGTGTCCGCCCCGATCTAGGTGGACGACGAACCTGCATTCTCCACGGAAATCCCGTGCCGGAACTCAGGCCGGATAAGGCCGTAGGTCCGATCCGCATGGCACGCCGCGGCGATGATCGGCCCAACGGGAACATTTTCCAGCGCATCGCGTTTTGACCTGACGTCTGATTGGACGCGGCATTTTCATAAGCGATATTGTGAAACGATGACGTCAGATCGGCGAGAAGGTGAGGAAGAACCCGACGCGCTGGATCGTTGGACGGCTGCCAATCGAGATGCGAAAGGCGGCCGGGAACAATCGTCCGATGACGAAGAAAACAAGGTCGAAGAAGACGATGATGATGAGGAAAGCGATGATGACGAGAAGGCCGGGAAAAAACCTTCGCTTTTCTCCAAACCCTGGGTCAGAATCGCCTTGGTCATGGTGGTGTTGCTGCTGGTCGCAGGCGGTATCATCTGGTGGCTGATCGCAAGGCATTATGAAGATACCGACGACGCCTTCATCGACACGCATATTATCCACGTCGCACCCCAGATTGCGGGGCAGGTACTGCAGATTCATGTCACCGACAACCAGTTGGTGCGGGCGGGCCAGCCGCTGGTGGAGATCGATGCGCGCAACCAATTGGCGCAACTGGAGCAGACGGAGGCCCAGCGCCTGCAGGCGCTGACCCAGATCGAACAGGCCCAGGCCCAGGAACGCGCCGCCCAGGCCCAGGTGACCAATGCCAGTCGCGACCTGGCGCGCTATCGCACATTGCAGGCCACCGCACCCCAGGCAATGTCGCAGCAGCAATTGGACCAGGCCGAGGCGGCGGCGCGAAACGCCATCGCCCAGCGCGACCAGGCAGCAGCCCAGATCGCGGGGGCGCATGCCCAGATCAAGGTGCTGGATGCGCAGATCGCCACCGCGCAATTGCAGCTTTCCTATGCCCATGTGGTGGCGCCGGTCGACGGTCATGTCACCCAGCGCAGCGTGGCGCTGGGCAACTATGTCTCGCCGGGGCAGGAGATGATGGCCATCGTGCCCAGCCAGCTCTGGGTCACCGCCAACTTTAAGGAGACGCAACTCGCCTATATGCGTCGCGGCCAGCATGTGACGGTGACGGTCGACAGTTGCGACCGCAAGATCGACGGCCATGTCGATTCCATCCAGCGCGGCGCGGGCCAGGCCTTCGGCATCCTGCCGCCGGAAAACGCCACCGGCAATTTCGTCAAGGTGGTGCAGCGCGTGCCGGTGAAGATCATGCTCGACCATATCCCTCAGGGCTGCACCCTGGGTCCGGGGATGAGCGTCGAACCCACGGTCACGGTGCGCTGATGCCGGGTGCGGGCCAAGGCGCCAAGGCACAAGGATGGACCCCGGCCCGCTCCGTCGCCGGCAAGCGCAACCCCTGGAGCATCATCGCGGTGATCTCCATCGCCACTTTCATGGTGGTGCTGGACACCTCCATCGCCAATGTCGCGCTGGAACATATCGCCGGTTCGCTTTCGGCCTCCACCGACGAGGCCGCCTGGGTGATCACCACCTTCCTGGTCGCCAACGCCATCATCATCCCCATTTCCGGCTGGCTGGGCGACGTGTTCGGACGCAAGCCCTATTACATGTTTTCGGTGGCGCTGTTCACCGTCTCATCACTGGCCTGCGGCCTGTCGGTCAGCCTGCCCATGCTGATCGTGGCGCGCATCTTCCAGGGGCTGGGCGGCGGCGGGCTGGCGCCCATCGAACAGTCGATGATGGTGGACACCTTTCCGCCCGCCAAGCGGGGCGTCGCCTTCGCCGCCTATGGCGTGGTGGTGATCGTGGGCCCGGTGCTGGGCCCGTCGCTGGGCGGCTGGATCACCGACAGCTATTCCTGGCACTGGGTGTTCCTGATCAACGTGCCCATCGGCATCTTGTCGCTGGTACTGGTCACCCTGTTCGTGGAAGAGCCGCCCGCACTGAAGAAACAGACCGCGCGCATTCGCAAACAGGGCATCAAGGTGGACTATGTCGGCTTCCTGCTGGTGGCGCTGTTTCTGGGTTGCCTGGAGATCACGCTCGACCGCGGCCAGCGCGACGACTGGTTCTCCAGCGGCCTGATTACCACCACGGCGATCCTCTGTACCCTGAGCTTCCTTGCTTTCATCCCCTGGGAGTTGATGCGCAAGAACCCTATCGTCAACATCAGGCTGTTCCGCAACGGCAATTTCGTGATCGCCAACCTGTTCATGCTGCTGATGGGGCTGATCGTTTTCGGCACCACCCAGTTCATTCCGCAATTGCTGCAGCAGGTATTGGGCTATACCGCCACCAATGCCGGACTGGCGCTGACGGCAGGTGGGCTCGCCACCCTGCTGGTGATGCCGCTGGCGGGCTTCCTCTCCACCCGCGTCGATCCGCGTTTGCTGATCGGCTTCGCCCTGCTGGTGCAGGGCTTCGCGATGTGGAACATGGCGGGCCTCAACACGCAGATGTCCTTCGAAGACGCCGCGGTCGCGCGGATGATCCAGTCGGTGGCGCTGCCCTTCCTGTTCGTCACCATCACCAACATCGCCTATGTCGGCATCGGACCGGAGCAGAACAACCAGGCCTCGGCGCTGATGAATGTGTCGCGCAATCTGGGCGGCACCTTTGGTATCTCGCTGGTGCAGACCATGCTGGCGCGCCAGGGTCAGGTGCATCAGTCGCAATATGTCGAGACCCTCAATCCCCTCAATGCCAACTATGCGCGCGGCATTTCCGGTCTGGCGCATCAGTTGATGACCTCCGGCATCGCGCCTGCGGATGCCACCCGCGCCGCCACGGCGCAGCTTTACCGCACCCTGCAGCAGCAGGCGGCGATGCTGTCTTATGTCGATGTCTTCCATGTGTTGATGTGGATCGTCTTCGCCGTGACGCCGCTGGTGCTGCTGCTCAGAAAACCCGACAAGCTGCAGGCGGGCGAGGGGGGCGCGGCATGAAGCGCGCGCTCCCGCTTGTCTTGCTGGTGGCCGGCTGCACCGTGGGCCCCGATTACAAACAGCCCGACATGCCGGTGCCCGCGCGATATGCCGCGCCTGCCCAGACCGAAGCGCCGCTCTCCCGGCCGGTGGCCGAGGCCGTTGACCTGTCGCAATGGTGGCAGCAGTTCCATGATGCGGAACTGGAAAGCTTGATCGGCCGGGCGCTGGCGCAGAATCCCGACCTGCTCACGGCCGAAAGTCGGGTGCGCGAGGCGCGCCAGCAGGAGATCGTCGCGGGCGCGGCGGGCCTGCCACAGGTCAATGCCACCGCCAGCACGGTGCAGCTTCATTCCGGCTCCAATCCCCTGGCCGGCCTGACAACCGGATCGTCGGGCGGGGGCACGACGGGCTCGCAGGACACCAATCTCCATCTCTATTCCGCGGGCTTCGATGCGACCTGGGAGATCGACATATTCGGTGGCGTGCGCCGCGCGGTGGAGGCGGCCGAGGCTGGCACCGAGGCGGCGCGCTGGCAGATGCGTGACGGCGAGGTGACCCTGACCGCCGAGATCGCCGCCGACTATGTGCAGTTGCGTGCCGACCAGGCGCGGCTGGCAATCCTGGCGAACCAGGAAAAGAGCCAGAACGCCGTACTGGACCTGACCCTCGCCAAGGCCAGGACCGGTTTTGTCACCGAACTCGATGTCAACCAGCAGCGGCAATTGCTGGCACAGACGCAGGCCCAGCGCCCGCCTCTGGCGGCCGATGCCATGGCCATGCGCCATGCCATTGCCGTGCTCATGGGCCAGCAGCCGGAGGCGCTGGACGCCGAACTCGCCGCCGATGCGCCGGTGCCGCCCCTGCCGCCGCGGCTGCCGGTGGGATTGCCTTCGGACCTGCTGCGGGCCCGCCCAGACATCCGCATGGCGGAGCGCAAGCTGGCCCAGGCCACCGCCCAGGTAGGGGTTGCGACCGCCGACCTTTATCCCAAATTCGATCTGATCGGCGCAATCACCAGCGCCAGCAGCAGCGTCGGTGGAATGTTCAACAGCAGCAGCATCAGCCAGATCGGGCTGGGCTCGATCACCTGGCCGATTTTCCATGGCGGTCAGATCCACGCCAACATCGCCGCCAAGGACGAGGAAGCCCGGCAGGCTTATTATGCCTATCAGAAGGCGGTGCTGGGCGGCATTCAGAATGCCGAGGATGCGCTGGTCCGCTACCAGACCGAGCAGCAGCGTTTCGTGGCGCTGGATCGCGCGGCGGCGACGGCGCGTGCCTCCACGGCGCTGGCGCTGCAGCAGTATCGCACCGGCCTGGTCACCTACATCAATGTGCTGCAGGCCCAGTCCACCCAGTTGCAGGCGGAAGACAGCCTGGCGCAAAGCCGCAGCAGCCTGACATCCAATCTTGTCTCGGTCTACAAGGCGCTGGGCGGCGGCTGGAAGGAGGATCGCGAACCGCCGGGGCCAGTGGCCGGCGATCCGCTTTTCCGTCAGTGAGTGTCGCGTACATTAACACGGTACCGGCTGCGGATCGAAACCGGGCAGGGCGCGTTGCGGAATGCATCAGCCGGGATCACCAGGACAGCCGGATGCGCGCCGCCGCTTTCGCATTTGCCTTTCTTGTTCCCGTGGCGGCGCATGCCGCACCTTTGCAATATCTGAGCGGTGCGGGAACCAAGGCCGCACCCGTGGTCTGGCTGACCTGGGGCGTGCTTCTGATCTCCGTCGTCGTGACTGTGGTGATCGCGGCCTTGCTCGTCGGCGCGATCTGGCACCGGCCCGGCCTTCGCATGGCCGTGGGCGAACGCAGCACGCTGGCGAAAGATGAGGGCGGCCAGAACTGGCTGTGGATCGGCGTCGGCATCTCCGCGCTGGTCCTGCTCATCACCACGATCTGGACGGTGAAGGTACTGGCCGATATCCAGGCCCCTGCCGTGCGCCCCGCCGCGACCATCGAAGTCACCGGGCGGCAATGGTGGTGGCAGTTGCGCTATCTGGCCGACGATGCGGCGCCCGGCTTCATGACGGCCAACGAGATTCATATTCCGACCGGCGCGCCGGTGCGGCTGACCCTGATCGGGGGCGATGTGATCCACTCATTCTGGGTGCCGCAACTGGCGGGCAAGATGGATGCCATTCCCGGCCAGACTAACCGGACCTGGATCGAAGCCGACCGGCCCGGTGTCTATACCGGTCAGTGCACGGAATATTGCGGCGTGCAGCATGCCAGGATGCTGCTGCGGGTGATCGCGCAGTCGCCAGCGGATTTCCGCGCCTGGCGCGCGCGGCAAATGATGCCGGCGTCCTCCCATGGAGCACAGGTCTTCCTCGACAAATGCGGCCGCTGCCATGCCGTGCGCGGCACGGAAGCGGCCGGCACCCTGGGGCCCGACCTCAGCCATCTGATGCAGCGTGACACCATCGCCTCGGCGGCGCTGCCCAATGATGTGCCCACACTGGCGCGTTGGATCGCCGATCCGCAAGGCGCCAAGCCGGGCAACCTGATGCCGGCCGTGCCGCTGACCGACCGCGAACGTGCCGACCTGCTAGCCTATCTGGAAACGCTGCGATGACCGGCATGGATTATGAGCGCATTCCGTCCGTCGCCGCCGAAAGCGAAAGCCTGGCGGCGCGACTGGACCGGCTGTGGGAAACCGCGCCTGGCCTGTACGGCTTCCTGGCGACGGTGGACCACAAGGAGATCGGCCTCCGCTATATCGTCACCGCCTTCGCCTTCCTGGTCTTGGGCGGGATCGAGGCGCTGGTCTTCCGCCTGCAGCTGTCCTGGTCGAACCTGCATCTGCTGACGCCGGAACAATACGACCAGCTCTTCACCATGCATGGCATGACCATGATCTTCCTCTATGCCGGGCCGGTGCTGTCGGGATTCAGCAATTATCTCTGGCCTCTGCTGCTGGGCGCGCGCGACATGGCGCTGCCCCGGCTGAATGCCCTGAGCTACTGGATCTATCTCTGTGCCGGGATCGTGCTGTGTTCGGGCTTCGCGGTCGGGTTCGGCCCCGATGTCGGCTGGTTCAACTATGTGCCGCTGGCGGCGCGGGCCTATAATGATGGGCCCAACATCGATCTTTATGCCCTGGGCATGGTGCTCCTGGGTATCTCCACCACCGTCGGGGCGATCAACTTCATCGTCACCTTCCTGCGGATGCGCTGTCCCGGCATGTCGATCGACCGGGTGCCGATCCTGGTCTGGGGCACCCTGACCGCGTCCGCCGCGAACATTTTCGCGATTCCCGCCGTCAGCCTGGCCTTCCTGCTGTTGTGGATGGACCGCAATCTGGGCACCCATTTCTTCGACGCGACCGGCGGCGGTTCGGCGCTTCTGTGGCAACACCTGTTCTGGATGTTCGGCCATCCCTGGGTCTATGCCATCGTGCTGCCGGCCATGGGCATGGTGTCGGATGGCCTGCCGGTATTCTGCCGCCGCCCCCTGGTGGGCTACAGCGTGGTGGCGCTGGCCACGGTCGCGACCATGGTGCTGGGTTTCGGCGTCTGGGTGCATCACATGTTCGCCACCGGCTTGCCGGGCGTGTCGCTGAGCTTCTTCAGCGCGGCATCGATCATCATCGCGCTGCCGTCCGCGGTGGGGGTGTTCGCCTGGCTGGCGACGATCTGGACGGGGCGGCCGGTCTTCACCACGCCCTTCCTGTTCTTTGCCTCGTTCATCATTCTTTTCACAATCGGCGGCGTGTCCGGCTTCATGACCGGCTCGGTGCCGGTCGACTGGCAGCTCACCGACACCTATTTCATCGTTGCGCACCTGCATTATGTGCTGATCGGCATCAACGTGTTTCCCGTGGCGGGCGCGGTCTATTTCTGGTTTCCCAAATTCACCGGCCGGATGATGGACGAACGCCTAGGCCGCTGGAATTTCTGGGCCATGTTCATCGGCTTCAACCTGGGCTTCTTTCCCATGCATATCTCCGGCCTGCTGGGCATGCCGCGGCGCATCTACACCTATGGCGACGGCATGGGCTGGGACTGGGTGAACCTGGTCACCACCGCGGGCAGCTTCCTGTTTGGTGCGGGCGTACTGATCTTTTTGTATAACGTGTGGATCAGCCACAAGCGCGGCGCGCCCGCTGGTCGCAATCCCTGGGACGCGCCGACCCTGGAATGGGCCACGCCGTCGCCGCCGCCCGCCTACAATTTCGCCGTCATCCCCAGCGTCGCCAGCCGCCATCCTTTGTGGGAAGACCGGCTGGGTGGCGAACGCAGCGTGCTGGACCAGGGGCCGGTGTTGGAACAGGGGCGCGAGGCGCTGGGCACCACGCCGCTGGACGCCGTGCCCAATATCATCCTGAAAATGCCGGGCGATACATTGGTGCCGCTGTATCTCGCTTTGGCGATGACGGTGGTGACGGTGGGGCTGGTGCTGGTCAATGTGCTGGTGACCGGGATGGGTGTGGTGCTGGTAGCCGCCAGCCTGCTCGCCTGGCTGTGGCCGCAAAGCGCACTCGGCGAAACCGCGGAGGCCGCGCATGACTGAGCGGCTGGAAAAGCTGCCGGTCGGCGCCATGGACACGCGCGCCAGCGGCTGGTGGGCGATGATCTTCACGATCTTCACCGAAGCCTCGCTTTTCGCCTATCTGCTCTTTTCCTATTACTACCTGGCGGTGCAGCCCCATGTGCCGGGCACTTTTCCCGAAGGCGGCCCGCCGCCGCTGGGCATCGCCGCGGTCAATACCGCGATCCTGCTGGCCTCATCGGTCGCGGTCGGTTGGGCACAACTGGGCATCGAGCATGACAACAAATGGCGGCTGGTGGCGGGGCTGGGGAGCGGCGCGCTGCTGGGCGCCGTCTTCCTGGTGATCCAGGGCTTTGAATGGGCCGACCGGCCATTCGCCTTGTCGTCCACGCCCTATTCGTCGCTCTATTTTGTCATCACCGGTTTCCACATGGCGCATGTCGTGGTGGGAGTGCTGATGCTGCTGACGCTCACCTTCTGGTCGTGGCGCGGCCTGTTCAACAGCCGGCGCTTCGCCCATATCCATATCGGTGCGCTCTACTGGCATTTCGTCGATGCGGTGTGGATCGCGGTGTTCTTCACCTTCTACATCACGCCACTCCTGGGGCTGAAGGCATGAGTCTCGATTCCACCGGTCCCGCACCCGAAACGCGCGAACCGCGCTTCCTTTGGCTTTTGTTCAGCGCCGGTGCCGCGCCGCTGGCCTGGCTGGGGCAGGTGATGCTGGCCTATGGCGTTACCAGTTATGCCTGCTATCCCGGCGACCATCCTGTCAGCCTGACCTCGACCAGCCTGTTGCGCGCGGCGCTTTTCGCATGCGACGGGATCGCGCTGCTGGCCTGTGTGGCGAGCGCGCTGGTATCATGGCGGGCCTGGCGCGGTCCTGGCGCGAGACAGGGCCGCAACGGCTTCCTGGCGCTCTGGGGGCTGATGTCCAGCCTGTGGTTCTTCGCCGCCGTCCTGTTCAATGTCATCGCCTCGATCGCGGTACCGCCATGCTTGGGCTGAGGTGCGGTCCCTTGCTGACCGCGGCCGCGGCGTTGGCATTGACCGGCGCCCTGTCGCTGGCGGGCGACATGCTGTTTTCCCTCCACATGACCCAGCATCTGCTCCTGATTGCCGTGGCCGCGCCGCTGTTGGCGCTGGCGGGTTTGCGCATTCCCCTGCCGCCGCTGGCTGGCTGGGTGCTGTTCATCGCGATCTTCCTGTTCTGGCACTGGCCCGCGGCCTTCGGATGGGCGGCCGTGCATCGCCTGGGCACCTTGCTGGAGATGGGATCTATCCTGGCCGCGGCGTTGTGTTTCTGGAGTGGGGTGCTGGGGCCGGGCGTCTTGAGTGACGGCGCCCGTGCCCTCATGGTAATGACGGCGGCGGTGCTGACCGACCTGCCGGGGGTCATCATGCTGTTCGCGCCGACAACCATCTGTGTGATGCCGCATGAGAATGCCGCGCGCTTTGGCTTGACGCCGCTGGCCGACCAGCAACTCGCGGGCCTGTTGATGTGGGTGCCCGCCAATCTGGTCTTCTTCGCGGTGGCGACGTTCCTGTTCGCGCGCTGGATCGGCGCGATCAGCCGCCTAGCGCCTGGCGCAGCCGGTGCACCTGGGTGGCGCTGACGGCGGGCGCGTCATTGCCCCAGGCATTGCGGATATAGCTGGCGACATCGGCGACCTGGCCCTCATCCAGTTTCTCGAAGCCCGGCATCGGCTTGATGATGGGATGGCCCGGCAATACCGGACCCGCGCCGCCCTTCAGGATGAGGCGCAGCACGGTGGTGGGGTCGTGGCCTATCACCAGCGTGTCGCCCGCCAGGCTGGGATAGCCGGCGTTCCCGTCGCGCGGACGGCCATCGGGCGCATGGCAGGTCTGGCAATGCGCCCGGTAAAAGCCCTGGCCCCGCGCCAGTTGTTCGGGGCGCGGCCGTTCCGCCGGCAATGGCGGTTGCGGCGGCAGGCTTTTCAGATAGGTGGCGATCGCCGCCACATCTTCCCGGCGCATGCGGCTGGTGGAAGACGTCACTTTCTCCAGCATCGAGCCTGCGGCGGTGGCATGGCTGCCGCGCCCCGTGACCAGGAAACTGATGACATCGTCATGGCTCCAGCTTCCCAGTCCTTCTGCCGCGCTGCCGGTCAGGTTGGCGGCGAACCAATGGTCCACCGTTCCGCCCGCCAGCGGCTTGGAGGTATCTTCTCCGAACAGCATGTTCTTGGGCGTGTGGCAGGCGCCGCAATGGCCCAGGCCATTGACCAGATATTCCCCCCGCCGCCACGCCGCATCGGCATGGGCGGGGACCTTCGGCGAGTTTTTGTCGAAGAAGAGCCAGTCCCAGGCGATCAGGCCGAAGCGCAGGTTGGCGGGAAAGATCAGACGGTTGGGCGTGGGTGGGCGACGCACCGGCCGCAAGGTGTGCAGAAAGGCGAACAGATCGTCCGTGTCCTGCCGGGTGATGCGGGCGAAATAGATATAGGGAAAAGCCGGATAGAGATGTTTGCCGCCGGGGGCCATCCCTTCATGCAGGGCCCGGTAGAAATCATCCGTGCTCCAGCCGCCGATGCCCGTCTCGCGGTCGGGTGTGATGTTGGTGGAGTAAACCGTGCCGAACTGGGCGTTGAAGGGCAGGCCGCCGGCAAAGGCCTGGCCGTGCGGCTTGGTATGGCAGCCGGCACAGTCGCCCAGGATCGCCAAATAGCGGCCCCGCTCCGCGTCTGCCGCCTGGGCTGGCTGAGCCTGAAAAAGCAGGCCGAGCAGGATGAGTAGGGCGAGGAACAGGCGCATGCCAGCCTGCAACGCGCGTCTTGCGAAGTCGTTTCGCTACCGTGCCGCTGTGACGCGCCAGACGGTGCCGCCGACATCATCAGCAATCAGCAAGGCGCCCTGTTTGTCGAGGGCCAGCGCCACGGGGCGGCCGTGGGCCGTATCGCCTTCGACGAAGCCAGTCAGGACATCCTGCGGCGTGCCGCTGGGCTTGCCATCGGCGAAGGGCACGAAGACCACCTTATAGCCATTCAGTTCGGTACGGTCCCAGCTGCCATGCTCGCCGACAAAGGCGCCGCCTTTGTATTGCGCCGGCAGCCCGTCGCCGGTGTTGAATACCAATCCCAATGGTGCGACATGGCTGGACAGCGCATAGTCGGGCGGAATGGCCCTGGCCACCAGATCGGGGCGCTGCGGCATCACGCGCGGATCGAGATGCTGGCCGTAATAGCTGTAGGGCCAGCCATAGAAGGCGCCATCCTTCACGCTGGTCAGATAGTCGGGCACCAGGTCGGGACCCAGTTCGTCGCGTTCATTCACCACCACCCATAGGGTGTGGGTCACGGGCTCGAAGCTCAGGCCGTTGGGATTGCGCAGGCCGGTGGCATAGAGGCGATGGGCCCCGGTGGTGCGGTCGATCTCCCAGACGGCGGCGCGGTCCAGTTCCGCACCGATGCCATTCTCAGTGATGTTGCTGTTGGAGCCGACGCCGGCATACAGCTTGCTGCCGTCCGGGCTGGCGGTCAGGCTCTTGGTCCAGTGATGGTCGATGGGACCGCCCGGCAGCTCGACGAGCGTGGTGCCCGGCGCGGTAATGCCGGTCTGGCCCTCCTGATAGGGGAATCGCACCACGGCATCGGTGTCGGCGACATAGAGATCGCTGCCCACCAGCACCACGCCGAAAGGCGAATGCAGGTGATCGAGGAAGACAAACTGCGCGTCCGGAATGCCGTCGCCATTGGTGTCGCGGAACAAGAGGATCCGATTGCCGGCCTTCACGCTGGAATGAGCCTGGCTCTCGACCCAGTTCATCACGATTTCCTTGGGGCGGTTGACTGGCGCAGGGGGACCATCAGATTCGACCACCAGTACATCGCCATTGGGCAACACATAGACCGAGCGCGGGTTTTTCAGGTTGCGGGCCAACGCCGTCACCGCAAGACCCGCCGCCGCCTTGGGCGTCTTGTCGCCCCAACCGACATTCTTCACCACATGCATGGGCGGCAGTAGGTATTGATGGATGTCGGGCAAGTAGGGATGCGCCCCGATCTGCCGCTTGGGATTGATGGGATCGGGGCCGCAGGCCGCCAGCGACAGCGCCGCGGCGGCGCAGAGCAGTGCTTTGCTGTTCATGGCCGGTTCTCCACCACAATGACGCGATGGCGATAGACCAGATCCCAGCCCATCCAGCCGGTCATCAGCATGATCAGCACCGTCAGCGCCGACAGGATGAGCCCCATGGGCACCACCGAGGTATAGGCATCACGGCTGTGGACGAAGGAATTGACGATCGCCAGCACCAGCGCCAGCGCGTTGCCGCCGGCATAGGCCCAGGCCAGGCCCAGCTGCCGGACGCGCCGGTCGGCCAGAAAATCGATCAGCCCCACGATCACGGCGAATACCGCCACGAACAGTCCCACCGCCAGCAGCCAGGCCGAGAAATTGGCCCATTGCATATTGAAGGTCCGCCAATAGGCGATGTCGGTCAGCAATGCGCCGCTGAAGCAGGTGAAAGGAACCGATGCCAGCAAGGGATGTAGCGGATTCCCGGCAATCCGGGCCGTGGTGGGAGAATTGCCGTCTGCCATGCGCGATACCTGTTGGAAATGCGGGTGAGAAACGCCCCAAAATGCCGCACGTTCCCGCGCCCGTCCTAAGCGGCAACCGTCAGGACGACTTTGCCCTGCACATGTTCCTGTTCCAGCGCGCTTTCGGCGAGGCCCGCATCCTCCAGCGGGAAGGTCGCGTAGATGAAGGGGCGCACCTGGCCGGACAGCAGCAACTGGCCGATCTCGCCCAGGTGCCGGGCGTTGGGCTGGGCCATGAAATGCGCCGTGCGCAAGTCCCGGGCGCGCGCCTTTTCCACGTCCGGCGCCTTGAGGGTGGAGATCAAGGCGCCGCCCCTCTTCAGAACCTCGAATGACCGCTCCTGGGTCTCACCGGCGACCAGATCGAGCACCAGGTCGAGATCATGCAGTTCGTCCTCGATCCGTTCCGCCTGATAGTCTATCGCCTCGTCGGCGCCGATGCGCCTGACGAAATCCAGGTCGCGTTCCGCGCAGGTTGCGGCCACCCACGCGCCTTTGGCCTTGGCGAGCTGGACAGCGAAATGACCGACCCCGCCCGCCCCGCCATGGATCAGAACCTTCTGGCCTGCGGTGAGGTGGCCATGCTCGAACAGTCCCTGCCAGGCGGTCAACGCCGCCAGCGGCACCGAGGCGGCTTCCACATGGGATAGGTTCTCCGGCTTGGGCGCGAACTCCACATCCTTGACCATCACATATTGCGCGTAGGCGCCGCGGTCGGTTCCCAGGAAGGCAAAGACCTCATCGCCTGCCTTCACCCGCTCGACGCCGGAGCGTTCGACGATGCCGGACAAATCGCGCCCCAAGGTGAGGGGCAGATCATCCTTGTCCACAGACTGAAACTTGCCCTCGCGCGTCTTGGCATCAACGGGATTGACGCTGGCGGCCTGGATGCGCACCAGGATTTCGCCTTCGCCGGGTTCCGGCAGGGGGAGTGTATCGTCGCGCAGCACTTCAGGACCGCCGAACTCGTGGATGCGGATGGCATGCATGGTCATTTTCGTCTCCAGGAAAGCGAGGGCCATGGCTTGCGCCGCGGCGGCTTCGCCATTGTTGCCGATGAGGATCGGAGGAACTGTTTCGTCCGAGCTGTTTGTCATGTTGTGCTGTAACGTCTCCATCGCCGGCCTGTTGCCGGGAACCGGAGAATTTCAGCCGACCGTCTTGCGCTCCCGGTTGGTGGTGGTGGCCGCGGAAAGTTCCGCTTCCCTGGCGCCCGGCACCACGCCCTTCTTCTCCACATGGGCGATGAAGGCCGCCACCCAGTCGTCAAATGCCTTCATGCCACGCGCTTCCTGAACCATGTCTTCCGCCTGGTCGTCGGCATAAGGCTTGCCTGCGCCGAACACGGTGCATTTCCACAAGCTGTCGGGGACCTCGACGTCGCTATAGCGGCATTGCCACACCAGCCCCTCGTAGGCCTGCCGTACGTCCGCGCCGCGCTGCGGCTGCGCCTTGGCATCGAACCATTCGGGATGCTTCAGCCGCCTGGGCATGCCTTTGCCGTCTTCCTCATCGGCGCCATCATCGCCATAGCAGAAGAAGGCGGCGGTGCGGCCGGAAAGATGATTCCGGCTGATCTTTCGCCACAAGGGAGAGCGTTCCAGTGCCTGGGCCTTCAAGGTGTCCTTCTTGTCGATCAGGTCGGGCCGGGGATTGCCGCCGTTCATGCACACCAGCCGATCGAACATCAGCTTGATATTGCTGGTGGGGCCATACCAGTTCACGGGTCCGATGATGGCCCAGGCATCGGCCCGCGCCAGCCGGCCATAAAGGTCGATATTCCACATCAGGTCGGGCTGGTTCTCGCTTTGCGGGCCGTAGCAGTTGCAGGGCCAGACGCACAACGCCATGGAAGACGAGACGCAGGCATTGCAACTCTGGATCTTGGGCTTGCCATGCTCGTTACCGATATCCTCGATATCGGTCTGCCAGCCAGCCGGCATCATTGCGGCCATGCGCAGCATCAGGGCGCGGGCCTTGGAATCCAGACCCGGACAGGAATGCAGTCGACGCTGGGAACCCGCGATCAGCAGTACCCGCAGGGGCCGGCTGTCCTGGGGTTGGATCGGGCTTTTATCTTTTGTTGCCATGGAAAGCCGAACGGGCGGAAAACCGGCAAGTTCCCGGAACGTGTGCCGGGTGGCGCAGTTCTCTCCCGGTAAGGGAGATTCGCGATGAATAAAGAACTGGACGACAAGCTCGATCCCAAGGCCAAAAGCCAGAAGACGGGCGCTGCGGATTTCGACCGCAACCGCGACGGCCTGTATGGCGGTTTGCCCAAGGCCCGTGATCCCAAGGCGCCGGGGCCGGACGCCAAGCAGCCCCATCCGTCGCGGTAGCCCTATGGACAAGGATCACAGACAGTTCGCCGGCCCGCAAGCCGGGAATGCCGCACTGGAAGACCCCCGCGCGAAATATCCCAGGCCGCCGTTTCGCAAGCAGCAGCAGCCCTGGCCGGGCTTGGCCTGCAAGATGGAGCCGTCGCCCGACCACGGCGAGAAAAGCTATCGCGGCTCCGGGCGGCTGGCAGGCCGCAAGGCGCTGATCACGGGCGGCGACAGCGGCATGGGCCGCGCTGCCGCCATCGCCTTTGCGCGCGAAGGCGCCGACGTGGCGATCAACTATTTCCCATCCGAGCAGGAGGACGCGGACCAGGTCATCGCCTTGATAGAGGAAACTAGCCACAGCGGCATCGCTATACCGGGCGACCTGCGCGACGAAGATTTCTGCCGCTGGATGGTGAATGAGGCGGTCGAGAAACTTGGGGGGCTGGACATCCTGGTCAACAATGCCGGCCGGCAACAGGCCTATGCCTCCGTCGCCGACATTCCGCTGGAATCT